>NZ_CM147868.1:890000-3465906 GCF_055808395.1 Oceaniglobus sp. K40-3
TAATGGGTCATCGACTTGGTCTATCTAGCAAGCTTAAGCCGATAGGTGTAGGCGCAGCGAAAGCGAGTCTTAATAGGGCGCATGAGTTAGATGGATCAGACCCGAAACCGAGTGATCTAGGCATGACCAGGATGAAGGTTAGGTAACACTAACTGGAGGTCCGAACCCACACCTGTTGAAAAAGGTCGGGATGAGTTGTGCCTAGGGGTGAAAGGCCAATCAAACTCGGAGATAGCTGGTTCTCCGCGAAATCTATTTAGGTAGAGCGTCATCCGAATACCCTCGGGGGTAGAGCACTGGATGGGTAATGGGGCCCCACAGGCTTACTGATCCTAACCAAACTCCGAATACCGAGGAGTACTAGATGGCAGACACACGGCGGGTGCTAACGTCCGTCGTGAAGAGGGAAACAACCCTGACCTACAGCTAAGGCCCCTAATTCATGGCTAAGTGGGAAAGCATGTGAGACGACCAAAACAACCAGGAGGTTGGCTTAGAAGCAGCCATCCTTTAAAGATAGCGTAACAGCTCACTGGTCTAGATAAGTTGTCTTGCGGCGAAGATGTAACGGGGCTCAAGCCATGAGCCGAAGCTTAGGATGCACATAGTGCATGGTAGCGGAGCGTAGTGTGACATAAGACTTCGTCTTTTTTGTTTAAGCGGATCGTTGGTTGCAGGGGCGCAAACGCGCTCAAGTAGCCGAAGGCGGTAGCGCAAAATAAAGAAGACAAAGTCTTTTCTGTGAAGCCGGCGCGTGAGCGATCCGGTGGAGAGATCACTAGTGAGAATGATGACATGAGTAGCGACAAACAGGGTGAGAGACCCTGTCGCCGAAAGTCCAAGGGTTCCTGCTTAAAGCTAATCTGAGCAGGGTAAGCCGACCCCTAAGGCGAGGCCGAAAGGCGTAGTCGATGGGAACCAGGTTAATATTCCTGGGCCAGGAAGAAGTGACGGATCTCGAGGGTAGTTCATCCTTATCGGATTGAATGGGCTGCTTAGAGGTTCCTGGAAATAGCTCTTCCGCTAGATCGTACCCTAAACCGACACAGGTGGACTGGTAGAGAATACCAAGGCGCTTGAGAGAACGATGTTGAAGGAACTCGGCAAAATACCTCCGTAAGTTCGCGAGAAGGAGGCCCGGTTATCACGCAAGTGGTGGCCGGGGGCACAAACCAGGGGGTGGCGACTGTTTACTAAAAACACAGGGCTCTGCGAAGTCGCAAGACGACGTATAGGGTCTGACGCCTGCCCGGTGCCTGAAGGTTAAAAGGAGAGGTGCAAGCCTTGAATTGAAGCCCAGGTAAACGGCGGCCGTAACTATAACGGTCCTAAGGTAGCGAAATTCCTTGTCGGGTAAGTTCCGACCTGCACGAATGGCGTAACGACTTCCCCGCTGTCTCCAACATCGACTCAGCGAAATTGAATTGCCTGTCAAGATGCAGGCTTCCCGCGGTTAGACGGAAAGACCCCGTGCACCTTTACTACAGCTTCACACTGGCATCAGGCCAGGCATGTGCAGGATAGGTGGTAGGCTTTGAAGCAGATACGCTAGTGTCTGTGGAGCCATCCTTGAGATACCACCCTTGCTTTGCTTGATGTCTAACCGCGGACCGTTATCCGGTTCCGGGACCCTGTGTGGCGGGTAGTTTGACTGGGGCGGTCGCCTCCCAAAGAGTAACGGAGGCGCGCGAAGGTTGGCTCAGAGCGGTCGGAAATCGCTCGTTGAGTGCAATGGCAGAAGCCAGCCTGACTGCAAGACTGACAAGTCGAGCAGAGACGAAAGTCGGCCATAGTGATCCGGTGGTCCCGAGTGGAAGGGCCATCGCTCAACGGATAAAAGGTACGCCGGGGATAACAGGCTGATGGTGCCCAAGAGTCCATATCGACGGCACCGTTTGGCACCTCGATGTCGGCTCATCTCATCCTGGGGCTGGAGCAGGTCCCAAGGGTACGGCTGTTCGCCGTTTAAAGAGGTACGTGAGCTGGGTTTAGAACGTCGTGAGACAGTTCGGTCCCTATCTGCCGTGGGTGTAGGATACTTGAGAGGAGTTGCCCCTAGTACGAGAGGACCGGGGTGAACGATCCACTGGTGTACCAGTTGTTCCGCCAGGAGCAGTGCTGGGTAGCTATGATCGGAAAGGATAACCGCTGAAGGCATCTAAGCGGGAAGCCCCCTCAAAACAAGGTATCCCTGAGAGCCGAGGTAGACCACCTCGTCGATAGGCCGGAGATGTAAGCGCAGCAATGTGCTCAGTTGACCGGTACTAATTGCTCGATAGGCTTGATTTGATCCAGTGGAAGCTGGACTTCGTTGGCACAAACCAATGAAGAAAATCAAAAGTACACCAGGTGTACAGGACTTGGATAAGTTGCAATCATAACTGATCACCATGCAAAAGCGCCTCAAAACGCCCCCCATGGTGGGGCCCAAAAAGGGCCCGTATTCTTCCCTCGGTTTGGTGGTCATAGCGCGAGCAGAAACACCCGATCCCATCCCGAACTCGGCCGTTAAGTGCCGTCGCGCCAATGGTACTGCGTCTTAAGACGTGGGAGAGTAGGTCACCGCCAAACCTAGCGAAGAATACATAATCTCTCGTACGATCAACCGACTCCCCGTATCCGTCCGGCTACGTCGCGCTTGACGCCTGTTGCGGCGTCCAGTTCCAAGGCGCGAGTTCTTCGGTATCCGTCCTGACCTGCCCCCCGGAAGTTCCCTCAATCTGATGTAGAGTCTGCCCAACCTGAAGGAGCAGACGAGATGAGGAAAAGCCGTTTTACCGATGCGCAGATAATCGGGATGATCAAAGAGCAGGAGGCTGGTTTGCCAACCGCTGATCTGTGCCGGAAGCATGGCCTGAGCCCTGCGACGTTCTACAAGCTGAAGGCCAAGTATGGCGGGATGGATTTGTCCGATGCTAAGCGGCTGAAGCAGCTCGAGGATGAGAACGCGAAGCTGAAACGCCTAGTGGCAGATGTCATGCTGGACAATGTTGTGCTGAAGGATCTCCTGGGAAAGCCCTGACGACGCCGATGCAACGGCGGGACGCAGCGCTGCGGGCGATGCGGGATCATCCGATCTCTCAACGCCGGGTCTGCGTCCTGATCGGTGTCGATCCCAAGACCGTGCGGCGCGAAAGATCGCCCGATAATCCGGAGGTCCGCCTGGAAATGAACAAGATTGCTGAGAAACGGCGCCGGTTCGGTTACCGGCGCATTGGCGTCCTGCTGGAGCGCGTGGGCATGATTATGAACGAAAAGAAACTTTACCGAATTTACCGGGAAGAGGGTCTGTCAGTGCGCCGCCGTAGAGGCCGGAAACGGGCGCGAGGCAGCCGCACACCGATGCCAGTGCCATTGCGCCCGAACCAGCGCTGGTCCTTGGACTTCCTGTCCGACACCTTCGGAGCCTGTCGCAAATTCCGCATCCTGGCTGTGAACGACGATTGCTGCCGCGAAAACCTATGCCTGGTCCCGGACACGAGCATCTCCGGGGCCAGGGTCGCACGGGAGTTGGATGCGCTGGTCCGGATCTATGGGAGGCCCGCCTGCATTGTCTCGGACAATGGCACCGAGTTTACCAGCAAAGCGATCCTGAAATGGGCAAACGACAACAAGGTCGAGTGGCATTACATCGATCCCGGCAAGCCGCAGCAGAACGGCTACATCGAGTCATTCAACGGCAGCCTCCGCGATGAATGCCTGAACGAAGAGATCTTCGACACCTTGGCAGATGCCCGCCGAACGCTGGCCCTCTGGCGCTACGATTACAACAACGTCAGGCCACACTCATCGCTCGGCAACAAGACCCCAGCAGAAGCGCGCCGGGCGCTTGACCTACATGATGGCACCGCGCCCGGCGCGCTTGCCACACCCGAAATCGACGACTATCAAACCCAAGGACTCTCGTTATGAATGAGGGACGACCGGGGGGCAGGTCACAGGCAGTGCCAATGGCCCGGTTACGATCTAAACAACCAGCCGGTATTTAAGTTTATTGCTCAACGTCCCGAATTTATTGGGCGGCAGGCGCAGGTTTTTTCTATTATCTCAGCCGAGACTCTGCAATTCCGAGCCATAATATGAAAGCAGAACACGCCCCGCTGACCAGGCTGATCTGCTGCGCGCGATTGATCGAGATGATTGACATGCGCCACGTGTTGGTGAAGCTTGCTGTCCTGACCGACCGGGAAGTTTTTGATTGGGAATGGCTCGGATTCTTTCTATCCCACACCGGTCGTCCCGCCACCTCGCACCGTCTGGTGGCCGGGTGCAGTATGTTCAACGTGTCCATGCTCTCTCGGACGAGGCTGTCGTGGCCCGGTGGGCCGAAAGCCCCTTTTGGCAGCATTTCTGCGGTGAGGCGTTCTGCCAGCACTGTCTGCCGATTGATCCGTCCTTCATGACGCGCGGGTGACGGCGAGGATGTCAGACCAGTCAAAGCTATCTCTCCGTTGCAACCGACCGGACATTTCATAGAGCCCGGCAGCGGCAAAAAGTGCAACCAGCGGAAAGCCGATAGCGGCGGGAATGATCCGGAACCGCTCGCTGAAGCCAAAGCGCGTTGCGGTGATCCGTGTTCGTTTGGAACTACAGGCCACTCGCGCGCTGGCCATCGCGGACGCCATCGAAATTTAACGGATCGGGCCGCTTGCATTGCCAAATATCTCGGAAACATTGGTGTGCGCCCGCGTCAGCGCGTGTTCCACATTCTTACGGACTTTCGCAAACCGTGTCGACGGAACGGGGACCGAAATTGCATAGTAGTTTCCGCTCCCACCCTGGAACGCGACTCCAACGGCCGAGATGCCCTGGCTGTGTTCATCAGTATCATATGCCAGACCGGTCTCGCGAATGCCCTTCAAAATCTTGCGCAGTTCATTGCACCGTTCAGCACTCCCGGTTCGTTGCCATTCCTGTTTCGCCAGTTTCATGGCGTCGTCTTCGGGCATCAGCGCAAGGCAGGCACGTCCATTGGCCGTTGTGGTCAGAGGAAAAACATCGCCGACCGACGACACAGTGCGGAGCCGGTGCAGCCCTGGAACCTGATCAATGAAAATCATACCTTCACCCTTGAACACGGCAAGGTCGGTTGTTTCACCGGTCTCGTGCGTGATCTCGTTCAGAATCAACCGGCAGCGTTCAACAATGTTGTAACTGGCCGCCTCGGCCAGTGCCGCAAGTTCGGGGCCAAGGCGAAGACCACCGCCGTTTGGATCGCTGATGACCAGGCGCTCGGCGGCCAAAGCGCCGGTGATTCGCTGTACCGTAGACCGGGGCAACCCGGTCTCAGTCGCAATCCTGCCGAGGCTCAGCCCGGTACGGTGATCCTTGAGCACACGCAGGATCGCAGCCGCCCGCGCAATAACTTGAATGCCACCCCGGTCTGTTTTGTCGGAAACTTCAAGCATTAGCCCGTAATCTCGCAATATTTTACCTAAGCGATACGTCTGCTCGCCGGACTCTTATGTATCGCAATGCGGTGCGGTGCAACCGAAATTCAACAAATTATTGACCGCATGGTGGGTTTGCCGTACCGTTATGCGGGACGGGGGGCGAAGAGCTTCTCTGCACCTTCAGGAACGAAAAGCCACCTTTTGGGCGAACAAGGGAGACATCTCAGATGGTCGAAATCCGCGGGATCGAATTTCAGGCGAATACCGACAACGACATGGGGCTGGAGTTCTACAACCTCAGCCATCGTTTCGGGTTTCAGAACCCGAACTGGCCGTATTTTCAGGATACCAAGATTGAGCGCATCCACTACATGGCCAAATCCGGTGTGCTGAGTCAGCGCATCACGACCACCATGCATGCCACCACACACATCGACGCACCGGCGCACGTGGTACAGGGCACGCCGTTTATTGACGAGGTTCCGCTGCCGCATTTCTTTGGAACTGGGATTGTCGTGTCGCTGCCCAAGAAGAAGTGGGAGCCGATCACCGGCGAAGATTTGGAGAAAGCCTGTGGTCATGTCATCCGCAAGAATGACGTGCTGATCATCAATACCGGTTGGCATCACGATTACGAGGATGGCGACTACTTTGCTTATTGCCCCGGCTTTGTTGCCTCGGCTGGCGAATGGATGGTGGAAAAAGGCGTCAAGGTTGTCGGCCACGATACCCAGGCCAACGACCACCCGCTTGCCACTGCAATCGGCCCCCAGCGCAACGGCCCATTGCTCCCGCACCTGGCCGAAGAGTACAAGGAATGGTCCGGCGGCAACGACTGGAAAGATGACTTCCCGGATTGGGAGCCGGTACACCAGATCCTGTTCAAGAATGGTATCCTCGGCATTGAAAACGTCGGCGGCGATCTGGACGCGGTGACCGGCAAGCGCTGCACATTCGCCTTCTTCCCTTGGAACTGGGATCGCGGTGACGGCTGCATCATCCGGCTCGTGGCGATGATCGACAAAGGCCAGAACTTCCGCATCGACGACGGCGCGGAATTCTAAAGCACCCGGCGGGCCGCTCTGGGGGGGGGCCTGCCCATCGGGACAGACAATAAACGCGAGGAGATATCATGCACCTGAAACGCTTTCAGGACGCGCAGCCCTATGTGGCGCCAAACCATTTCGAATGCCACGGGCTGAGGCTTCAGGGGTTCGAGGAAGGTGGTCCGACCAACCAATGGATCGGGTTCAGCCAGTTTCTGCCCGGTGGCGGAGCGGGGCCGGATTCAACGCCATTTGAGAAAGTCTATGTCGTGCTCGAAGGCGAGATGACGGTGATCGTCGATGGCGAGGAAACAGTTCTGGGCCGCTACGACAGTTGCACCATCCCGCCTGACGAGGTGCGCAAGATCGAGAACCGCACCAATGACACCTGCAAGATGCTTGTGGTCATTCCGTATCCCCCCGAAAGCTGATCGGAGACAAAAGACATGAACGTGATGGCAAATCCCCTTTCGATGTTCGAGGTCAAGGGCCAGGTGGCGCTGATCACCGGTGCCTCCGGCGCATTCGGCATGGTCGCGGCGCGTATTCTGGCGGGTGCCGGTTGCAAGCTGGTGCTGGTGGCGGGAAATCAGTCCGCGCTGGACGGGATCGCCGAAGAATGCCGCAGCATGGGCGCGGATGTGATCGCGATCAACAAACGTCCGACGGATGAGGGCGTCTGCAATTCACTGGTGGCGGATGCCGTTGCGGCCTATGGCCAGCTTGATATCCTCGTTGTGGCCTCAGGTATGAACAAGGTCGCACTGATCAACGATATGTCGCCCGAAACGTTTGAAAGCGTTATGGACGCCAATGTCACGCAAAGCTGGCTTCTGGCGCGGGCCGCTGCTGGTCAGATGAAGGCGCAGGGCCATGGCGGCAAGATCGTTCTGGTCTCATCGGCGCGTGGACTTCTGGGGCACCCCGCGGGCTACACCGCCTATTGCGCCTCAAAGGCAGCGACCGACGGCATCGTCAAGGCGTTGGGCTGCGAGTTGGGGCCAACTGGCATCACGGTGAACGCCATCGCGCCGACGGTGTTCCGCTCGCCATTGACCGCATGGATGTTCGCCGACGACGAAAAGGCCAAGGAAGTGCGCGCCGGGTTCCTTGCCCGTGTTCCCAAAGGCAGACTGGGTGAACCCGAGGATTTGGCCGGACCGCTCCTTTTCCTCGCCTCGAAGGCGTCAGACTTTTACACCGGGCATATCCTGTATGCCGACGGTGGCTATACGGCGGGTTGAACAATGGTGGCCAAGAAACAGCAAATGGCCGTCATCGGCGCTGGTCTCATGGGTCACGGCATCGCCCTGACCCTGGCCCGTGCCGGTCAGTATGTGACCATCAGCGACCCGCACGAGGAAACGCTGAAAAGCGCGCCAAAACGAATTTCGGACAGCCTCAAGGTATTGGGCGCCAGCGAGGACGAGATTGCGCGTGCGTTGAAAATGATCGAACTTTGCAATTCGGTCGGTGCAGCGGTCAAAAACGCGCAGTACGTGTTCGAAGCGGCACCGGAAAAGCTTGATCTGAAGAAGAAGATCTTTGACGAGATCGAGGAACATGCGCCCGCAGATTGTGTCCTGGCGTCCAACACCTCGGTCATTCAGATTACCAGGATCATGGAGGGGCTAAAGGACCGGTCGCGTGCAATTGGCACCCACTGGTGGAACCCGCCACACATGATCCCGCTGGTCGAGGTGGTTAAGACCGAATGGACCGACGCCGCCGTGGCCGACGGGATGATGGCGCTGCTGGCGGATGCCGGCAAGACGCCGGTTCTGGTGGAAAAGGACGTGCCGGGATTCATCGGCAACCGGCTGCAACATGCGCTCTGGCGCGAGGCGATTTCCCTGGTCGAACGGGGGATCTGCGACGCGGAATCCGTCGATACGGTAGTCAAATCCTGTTTTGGCCGTCGTCTCTCGGTGCTGGGACCACTGGAAAACGCAGATCTGGTGGGCATTGATCTGACGTTGGACATCCACGAGAATGTTCTGGCCGATCTGGAAAACCGGCCCGGCCCCTCACCATATCTCGAACAATTGGTGAAGGACGGCAAACTTGGCATGAAATCCGGGGAGGGATTTCGCAAGTGGACCGAAGCAGAGGCCGCCGAAGTGCGCGCCCGCGTCGGTCGGCATCTGACGAAACTAGAGAGAATATTGGACTAAAAACACCGGCTGCCCGGGAGGGTGGCCAATTTCTGGGAGGAAATACCATGAAGACCAAGTACTCTTCACGCCGTCGGTTTCTGACCGGGGCAACAGCACTGTTGGCCGCCCCGGCCATTCTGCGCGGCACCCGTGCTTATGCCGCCAATCCGACACTGCGTGTTGGGCACGTCAGCCCGCGCACCGGCCCTTTGGCCGGATTTGCCGAGGCTGACGATTATGTGATTGGTGCGATCCAGGACGCCTTTGCCGGGGGGATCGAAAATAACGGTAAGACCTGGAACATCGAGATCATCTCGAAGGACAGCCAGTCGAACCCGAACCGCGCCGCCGAAGTCGCCGCCGATCTGATTCTTGGTGACGAGGTCGACATCATTGTCGCCGCATCGACCCCCGACACCGTCAACCCGGTTTCCGATCAGGCCGAGATCAACGAAGTGCCCTGCATCACCACCGACTGCCCGTGGCAGCCTTATTTCTTTGGCCGCAACGGTGTGCCGGGGACCGGCTTCCGGTCGACCTACCACTTCTTTTGGGGTCTTGAGGATGTAATTGCCGCGTTCCTCGACATGTGGGGCGGCGCGGACGTGGCCAAGAAGGTCGGCGGGTTGTTCCCCAACGACGCCGACGGCAATGCGTGGGGTGACGCGGAGCTTGGACTGCCGAAACCGTTTGCTGCCGCCGGGTACGAATTGGTGGATCCCGGTCGCTACCAGCCGGTGAATGACGATTTCTCGAACCAGATCGCCGCCTTCAAGGCGGCAGGCTGCGAGATCGTCACCGGCAACATGATCCCACCCGATTTCGCGACGTTCTGGTCGCAGTCCGCGCAACAGGGCTTCAATCCCAAGATTGTAACCATCGGCAAGGCGCTGCTGTTCCCCTCGGTGATTGAATCGCTTGGTGACCGTGGCGACGGGTTGTCGTCCGAAATCTGGTGGTCACCGAACCACCCGTTCTCTTCCTCACTGACCGGGGCCAGTTCCCGCGAACTGGCCGAAGGGTATACCGCCGCGTCGGGCCGTCCGTGGACCCAGCCGATCGGTTTCAAACACGCGTTGTTCGAGGTTGTCGCGGACGTGGTCAAGCGGGCCGAAGACCTTGAGGATTACGAATCCATCACCGCCGCCATCCCGGAAACCAACCTCGACACCATCGTCGGCAATGTGAACTGGGCCAACGGGCCGATCAACAACGTCACCAAGACGCCGCTGGTTGCGGGACAGTGGCAGAAAGAGGGCGAAGCTTTTGACCTGAAGATCGTCGCCAATTCCGCCGCGCCGAATATCCCGTTGACCGGCGAACTAAAGCTCTTGGGCTGATCGAAGCCGGGCGCCGAACGTCCGGCGCCCGAACCTCAAAAAGGGTGCGATGATGTCGACCATTCTAAAGCTTGATGGCGTGACCAAGGCATTTGGAGCCGTGACGGTTGCCGACAACCAAAGTTACGAGTTGACCCAGGGCGAGGCGCTTGGCGTGATCGGGCCGAATGGTGCGGGCAAGACATCAATGTTCAACCTGATCACCGGCACGCTGACACCGGATTCTGGTCGGGTGCATTTTTGCGGCAATGACATCACGGCCCAAAGCGCCGCGACGCGCAGCCGGTCGGGCATTGCCCGCAGCTTTCAGGTGCCGCAGCCGTTTTCCGGTCTCACGGTGTTTGAAAACGCGATGATTGCCGCAACGCAGGCTGCGGGCCTGTCAGGTCACGCGGCAGAGCGGCTGTGCCTTGAGGTGCTGGAGCAGACTGAATTGTTGAGCAAGGCAAATACGCTTGCGGGCAAGTTGACATTGCTCGACCGCAAGCGTCTGGAAATGACCCGTGCGCTTTGTGCCAAACCGAAGCTGTTGTTGCTGGACGAGATAGCGGGTGGTCTGACCGAGGCGGAATGCCATTCGCTGGTCAAGACCATCAAGGACATTCACGCCTCTGGGGTGTCGATTATCTGGATTGAACATGTGGTAAATGCTTTGCTGGCAGTTGTGGACCGGCTGATCGTGATCGATTTCGGCAAGAAGATCGCCGAGGGCGATCCGAAGATCGTGATGGACAGCCGCGAAGTCCAGGAAATCTATCTGGGGATTGAAGCCGATGCCTGAGCCTATCCTCAGTATCTCGGGCCTTGATGCCCACTATGGCGACTTTCAGGCGCTGTATGGCATCGACCTGTCCGTTACCGAAGGCGAAGTGCTGGCCATTATCGGATCAAACGGTGCGGGCAAGACCACGCTTTTGCGCTCGATTTCCGGGCTGATGCCCAATGGCGCAGAACAGATCCGCTACAACGGCGCGGCCATCGGCGCCTTGCGCGCCGATCAGGTTGCCGCACTTGGGCTGGCGCTGGTGCCGGAGGGGCGGCAGTTGTTCCCATCGCTCTCGGTCGAGGAAAATCTGCTGATCGGCGGGCGGGTGAATCGACCCGGTCCGTGGACCTTGCAAAAGGTTTATGACCTGTTCCCTATCCTGAAGGAACGGCGCAATCAGGCGTCCACGTCGCTTTCGGGCGGGCAACAACAGATGGTGGCGATTGGCCGCGCGTTGATGTCGAACCCGGACCTGATCCTGTTCGACGAGATCAGCCTCGGCCTTGCTCCCATCATCATCAAGGACATTTATGCCGCGCTCCCCGGCATTGTCGGTGATGGCATGAGTGCCGTGATCGTCGAACAGGACATCTCCAAGGCGCTGTCGGTGTCGTCACGGGTTTACTGCCTGCAAGAGGGTCGGGTGTCACTGGAAGGTGAGTCAGACTCCGTTTCGCGCGAAGACATCAGCCGCGCCTATTTCGGGATTGAGTGACATGGAATGGTTGAACGCAATTGTTCAAGGGGCCCTGCTGGGCGGGCTTTACGCGCTGTTTGCGGCGGGTCTGTCGCTGATATTCGGGGTTATGCGGCTGGTGAATATTGCCCATGGCGACCTGATTGTGATGGCGGCCTATCTCGGGCTGACAACCTCCGTGGCCCTGGGGCTGCATCCGCTATTGGCCCTGGTTCTGGTGATCCCGATGATGGCCGGTATCGGGTATGTGCTGCAACGCGCCATCCTGAACCAGACTCTGGGCGATGACCTTTTGCCGCCGCTTCTGGTCACGTTTGGTTTGTCGGTAATCATTCAGAACGCATTGCTCGAAGGTTATTCCGCCGATCCGCAAAAGCTTGATGCAGGGGCGTTGGAAACCGCCAGCGTTACGGTTGGCGGGCTGTCACTGGGGCTGTTGCCGATCCTGACATTTACCGTGGCAGTCGTGGTGATCGCGGGCCTTCAATGGATGTTTTACCGCACGGCGCTTGGCCGGGCCTTTCGTGCCGTATCCGACAATCAGGACATTGCCCAGCTTATGGGGCTGAACAAACGTCACATCTTCGGCCTTGCAATGGCGCTGGCGCTGGCCGTGACGGCAATTGCCGGCATTTTTCTTGGCATCCGCACCAGCTTTGATCCCTCTATCGGGGGCGGGCGGCTGATCTTTGGCTTTGAGGCGGTGATCATCGGTGGACTTGGCAACCTTTGGGGTACGCTTGCGGGTGGTGTTATTCTGGGTGTGGCCCAGACCGTCGGTGCCAAGATCGATCCCGGCTGGCAGCTATTGGCAGGCCACATCGCGTTTCTGGTCATCCTCGCCTTTCGCCCCAATGGCCTGTTCCCGAGGGTTTCGTCATGAGCACAGACGCGTACACCGTTTCGCGCGGCGGTCGCGCCGCCCAAATCGCCGGAGTGCTGGGCGCTGTCATCTTGGTTATTCTGATCGCAGCACCTTGGTGGGCGGGACGTGCCGACATGCGATTGTTAGGTGAGTTGTTCCTTTATCTGGCGCTGGCGTCCCTATGGAACCTGATGGCAGGCTATGCCGGGTTGGTGTCCGTGGGCCAGCAAGCCTATGTCGGCTTTGGCGGCTATATGCTGTTTGCGTTGACAATCTTTGGCGGGCTGAGCCCGGTTCTGGCGATTGCGCTGGCCGGGGGGCTTGGTGCGCTGGTGTCGGTCCCGGTCGCAGCGCTGATATTCCGCCTGCGCGGTGCCTATTTTGCCATTGGCACTTGGGTTATGGCCGAGGTGTTTCGTCTTGGGTTTGCACAGGTCAGTTCCCTTGGCGGCGGCTCAGGGTCATCCTTGCCGGTCGATATCGTGCGTTCCATGGCCGACGGGCGCTCTGCCCGAGAGGCACTGAGCTACTGGCTGGCACTGGGAATGGCGGTATTGGTGGTTGCCGCAGTCTATCTGTTCCTGCGTTCGCGCAAGGGCTTGGCGCTGACCGCGATCCGCGACAATGAACTGGCGGCCGGCAGTTTGGGTATCGACATCTTTCGCACCAAATTCCTAGTCTACATCGTGACAAGCGCCATGACAGCGATGGTCGGTGCCCTGATCTTCCTGCAAAAGCTGCGGATATCTCCTGATGCAGCATTCAGCGTCAACGACTGGACCGCCTTCGTGATCTTCATCGTAGTGATCGGAGGTATCGGCACCATCGAAGGCCCGATTCTCGGCACGCTGCTATTCTTTGCCCTGCGCGAAACCCTGGCCGACCTTGGCACGATCTACCTCATGGTGCTGGGTCTCGTGGCAATCGTCATCATGCTCAAGGCGCCCAAGGGCATCTGGGGCCTGGTCCAGGATCGCTTCAATCTGCAGCTTTTCCCGCTCGGCTACCGCGTCGAACGCACCGACACCACCAAAGGAGCCTGATCATGGCACGCCAAAAGACAATCATCACCTGCGCCATTACCGGTGCAATCCACACGCCCACCATGTCAGACTCGTTGCCCTATACCTATGACGATATCGCGCGTCAGGCGGTCGAGGCGGCAGAGGCCGGGGCGTCGATCCTGCACCTGCATGCCCGCGACAACGAAACCGGCGCGCCGTCGGTTGATGTGACAGATTTCCAACCCTTCCTGCCGCGGATCAAACAGGCGACCGATGCGGTGGTGAATATCTCGACCGGCGGCTCGCTGTCGCTTTCGATCCAGGACCGGATCACGCCGGCCAAAACCTTCAGCCCCGAAATGTGTTCGATGAACATGGGATCTATGAACTTCTCGTTCCATCCGCTGGCCAAACGCTATGGCGATGACGACTGGAAGTTCGACTGGGAAAAGGACTACGTCGCCAATTCCGACGGCAACATCTTCCGCAACACGTTTCGCGACATCAAGGAAGCGGCGGATACCCTCGCGCCGCATGACATCAAGTTCGAGCATGAGTGCTACGATGTTGGCCACCTCTACAACCTGAAATTCTGCATGGATATCGGCCTGTTCAAGGCGCCGATCTTCATCCAGTTCATCTTTGGCATCCTCGGCGGCATCGGCCCCGAGGTCGACAATCTGGTGTTCATGAAACGCACCGCCGACCGGCTGTTCGGCGACGATTACCGCTGGTCGGTACTGGGCGCCGGCGGGGCGCAGATGACACTGGCGACCACCGCAAGCCAGATGGGCGGCAACGTCCGCGTGGGACTGGAAGACAGCCTGTTCCTTTCGCGCGGCAAACTGGCGGAAAGCAACGCGGCACAAGTCGCCAAGATCCGTCGTATCGTCGAGGATCTGGGATGCGAAGTTGCGTCCCCCGACGAGGCCCGCGAAATCCTCGCCCTCAAAGGTGGCGACCGCGTGGCGTTCTGAAACGAGACGACCTTGAAACACTGGGAGGAGACCCACGGATGAAATACGGGCCAATTTTCGCGGCGACAGCATTGGCGGCAAGTGCCAGCACGGCAAGCGCCAACACGCGCCTGCTTGTCAACTACTTCTGGCCGTCAAGCCATTTCGCTGGAGCGAAGTGCTTCCGGCCTGGCTTGCCGAAGTCGAACGGGTGACCGACGGCCGCGTCCGCGGCAACATCCCGCCAACGTCGGTGGCGGCGCCGCCCGAGCAGCTTGCCTCGGTGAAAAAGGGCATTGTCGATGTGGCCGTGCAGTTCAACGGCCTGATTGCGAACCGTGTTCAGGGGCCATGTTGTTAAGTTCCATGCAAAAGTGAGCCGGTTTTTCCATCAAGAATTGAGCCATCTCTAGGTTATGTTTCTTGTTTCATGCTGGCGTCAAGACACTACTGGGTTCCTTCCTTGTTCGGGCTGCAGCGGCTGAGCGTGCCTTGAAGCGGAAGCTGTCATTGCCGGTCTCGAGGATGTGGCAGCGATGGGTGAGACGATCGAGCAGAGCAATGGTCATTTTGGCGTCTCCGAAGACCGTGGCCCATTCGCTAAAGCTGAGGTTTGTGGTTATGATGACGCTGGTGCGTTCGTAGAGTTTGCTCAGCAGATGGAAGAGCAATGCGCCGCCCGAAGCGCTGAACGGCAAATAGCCCAATTCGTCAAGGATCACGAGATCGAGCTTGGTTAGGCCTTCAGCAAGTTGCCCTGCTTTGCCTTTTGCCTTTTCCAACTCGAGGGCGTTGACCAATTCGATGGTCGAGAAGAAGCGCACCTTTCGGCGATGATGTTCGACGGCCTGGACACCGAGGGCTGTCGCAGCAAGGGTTTTGCCCGTTCCAGGGCCTCCGATCAGCACAACGTTTTGTGCCCCATTGTCAATGAGCGTTCAAAACTGACCCGGTTTCAGCATTTGATTTTGACCCGCCTATTGGGAGGCAAAGCCCTCAGGCGGGCCGCCCTCATATAGCGAGTCCGTCTGTGGGCTTTGCTTGCGGTGCGGTTATTCTTCTCTGCGGCTTTTGCTCTGCGCGAAGCGGTATGAGGTGTTGCCGGTCTCGATGATGGCACAGTGGTGCGTGACGCGATCCAAGAGCGCGGTTGTCATCTTGGCATCCACTGCCCGGCAGTCGCTGCTTGCAGCGATGAGAGGGGCCGAAGACAGCGACCCATTCCCCGAACTCCAGATTGGTGGTGATGATGACGCTGGTTTTCTCGTAGAGCTTGCTGATCAGGTGGAACAGCAGTGCGCCGCCGGATTTCGGGAAGGGGATGTAGCCCAACTCGTCGATGATGGCGCAATCCAGGGCCGACAGTTGCCGGATGATCTTCCCGGCGTTGCCATCGGCCTGTTCCTTGATCCACTGCCCGGCAGTGCATGTTTACATGCATGAGAGGGAGGGCATTGATCAGATCGACGGCGTTGAAGAAGCGGGCCTTTTTGCCGTTGTTGATCAAGGCGGTTCCAAGCGCGATGGCGATGTGGGTTTTGCCTGTTCCGGTTCCACCCACCAGGATGAGGTTGTGTGCCTCTTCGGTAAACTGGCCCGAGCAGAAGGGCTCGATCCGGGCCTTGGTGACGGCTGCCGCGCCGTAATCGAAGGTGGCGAAGTCCTTGTGATGCGGGAACTTCGCGATGCGCATTTGATACTGGCCTCTCGGCGATGCAAAGCATCGCCTGTCAGCTAATAGATGGAGCGCACCCGGCGCTCTACAGTTTCTGCGTCGATCAGTTGCTTTATCGCTGTGGTCAGACTGGGCGGCTTGCGCGCGGACAGCAAATCATGTGCGCAAGCTGCCATTCCATGCAGCCTCAGGGCGGTCAGTTGATCAATGAGAGCGTTCATATGACGGCCCCCTCTGCCGAGCACAGCGTTTCATAGCGCTTACAATCGGCCTCCGGGCGCAGGGTCAGCTGTGGATAGACGTATGTTTCGCTCAAGGAGGTGATGACCGGCTCGACCAGCTGGTTAATCAGGTTGATGATGGCGGGCAGGCGCAGGGTGTTTTGCTCCACCGCCAGATCACACGCAATCTCGACGACCTCGATCCGGTGATCCTGGGCCAGCAGAAGCAGATCGACAAACTCCCGATCCCCACCTTTGCCGGCCATGTAATGTTCCCTGATCCGATGCATGGCATCGGGCAGTTGCCAGTCCACGAAGGGTGCCCCGTTGCGCAAGGCGCCGGGTTTGCGGTCCAGCAGAGGAACGTAATGCCACGGTTCAAAGTAGCTGACGTTGCGGGTAAAGCGGCGCCTGTGTTCGGCAATGACATCCTGGCCTGACACCAGCACGATCCGGCCCGCATAGGCGCGCAAGGAGACATGCTGGCCTGCAAACCGGGACGGCACGCTGTAGCGATTGCTGGCATATTGAACCAGGCAGGTGGAACGGACACGCACCGTCTTCTCCACATAGCCATCAAAAGCCCGCCCCAGGGGGCGCAGCCCGGCGCGTTCATCTTCAAAAACCTCTGCAACCGTGCGGGTCGAATGTTCAGGATGAGCGCGATTTGCCAGCTCCTCGCAGCGCAGGCGCAACCAGTCGTTCAGCCCATCCAGATCATCGAAGGCTGGCATTGGGGCAAACAACCGGCCTCGCAAAAACTGGACCTGGTTCTCGACCTGACCCTTCTCCCAGCCCGACGCGGGGGGCAGGGCCGTCCAGAAGGGCGCCATTGGTTCAAGCCCAATGGACGGCGGCTCCATGACATAGTGGTTCATCAACGCGAGGAACCGCGGATGGAATATCCGATCCTTCGAGCGGGAGACATAGGTCACCATCGTTTTGGGATTGTCGATGATCCCGGGGCTCCGCCCGTTCACATCTCAAACCGTCCCCCGGACGGTTTGCCACCTTCGGTGGGTCGATGTTCACCCCGTCGCGGGACCCCGCCGTAGAAGGACAACGCCCGCACAAAGGCATCCAGCACCATCTCTTGGGCTTCGCCGGGATAGGCGACGACAAAGGGCTTGGATGGTGTCCCATGTCGTGGTGTAGCTCCGGATGGGCCTCGCGCTTCCGGGCGGGCGGAGTTGGTCAGTCGCACTGCGCGGCAGGCAAGCTGACGATGGCATCATCGCAGACTGGTGCGAGCGTTTCCAGTGTCATGTAGCGACCACGCTGGACGGTCCATTCCTCGGTCTGTTCCATCAGGATCGCGCCGACGAGACGTCGTATTGAGGGCTCGTTCGGAAAGATCCCGACGACATCGGTGCGCCGCTTGATCTCGCCGTTCAGTCGTTCGATGGGGTTGGGGGAGTGCAGCTTGGTGCGATGTTGCTGGGGAGTTCGCGCCGGTCCGCCGAAGGCGGCAAACCGTCCGGGGGACGGGTTGAGGCAAGAACGGGCTGAGCCCCATGCAGGCCAGAACGTCCTCCTCGGCTCCATCCATGAGCGTTGCGAGCTTCGGCAGCTTGGGCCGCATCTGATCGGCCACCAGACGCCACTGCACCTTGGCGGCCGTGTGATCTGGTTGGGCGAAGGCGGTGGCGATGAAGGCGGACACGACACGTCGGCTGTTCTTGCCGGCATGGGCCAGGGCATTGCGCTGGAAGTGGACGCGACAGCGCTGCCAGGTTGTGGACAGCACGCGGGCCGTCGCGGCCTTGATGCCTTCGTGCGCATCCGAGATAACGAGCTTCACGCCACTCAGCCCGCGGCGGACAAGGTCACGGAGGAATTCGGTCCAGAAAGGCTCGGCCTCCGAAGCGCCGATCGCCATGCCCAGAACCTCGCGTCGCCCGTCGGTGTTCACGCCGACTGCGAGGGTAACCGCGACACTGACGATCCGGCCGCCCTGGCGAACCTTGAGGTAGGTGGCATCGATCCAGAGGTATGGCCATTCGCCGTTGATCGGTCGGGTCAGAAAGGCATCGACCCGTTCATCAATTTCCTCGCAAAGCCGACTGACCTGGCTCTTGGAGATTCCGGTCCCGCCCATGGCCTGCACGAGATCGTCCATGGCTCTGGTCGATACGCCATGGACATAGGCTTCTTGAATAACGGCCGTCAGCGCCTTCTCCGCGGCCCGTCGAGGCTCCAGGAAAGAGGGAAAGTAGGAACCGGTGCGCAGCCGGGGGATACGCAACTCCACACTGCCTGCCCGGGTCTGCCAATCCCGGTCGCGGTAGCCATTACGCTGCGCCAGACGTTCGACGCTCTTCTCGCCATAGTCGGCGCCGGTCCTGGCGCCGACCTCCAGGTCCATCAGCCGTTCGGCGGCGAAACCGATCATCTCGCGGAGCAAATCGGCATCGGCGCTCTTTTCCACAAGCGCACGCAGGTCCATCATCTGTTTGGTCATCGGCTGTAATCCTCGGTTCAGGTTGGTCATCACAACCCGACCCTACCGAAAAACCCGATGGCCACCGCAAGCTACACCACGTCCGGGGACGTCACCAAATCTCGCGGATCGATAGCTTCTCCCGCAAAGACATCCGTCGGATTATGTTCAAAAGTCCCATGTGTATCACTCCATTGCTCCCCGTTGCGCATCGCGCTGGGGGAAGGGTCACATGGCTCAATTCTCAGTGAAAATTATTCGCTAAACCGGCTCACTTCTAAGTGGAAATCAACAGGATTGGCGTCCGGCGTCCGGGCTGTGTCTTCGTGCTGGGCCCGGTCCACAATCTCCACAGGAAGAAAACATGCCGTCTCAGCAACCTCACCTTCAATGATCTCAGGATCCGGTGCAAACTTGGGATCACGTAGCCATTTGTGGATCAGGTTGGTGTTCATCGCGTAACGCCGCGCCACCTGCGCAACCGATACCCCCGGCGCGCAGGTTTGCGCGCAGATCGAAACCTTCTCCTCATCCGACCAGAACCGCTTCTTCTGACCCTTCTTGCCCGCCATTTCCGTCCTCAAGATGTCCACTATCAATGGTGGACACTTATCAACACACTCTATGGCACGTCAGAACAGCCGGGCCGGACGCTTACGGCAGAAGCAACGGGGTTTACGACGTGGCTGCGCGGATAATGGGACGGTCGGCCAGAGTGGTGGGCAGGCTGGCGGCGGCCAGGAGTGCCGGGACGGGTCTGTCCTGGGCACAGGCCTGCGCGAGAGCTTTGGCCGCGGGATCGTCCAGAGGGCGCCCCTGCGCTGTTTCTGCAATCACAAACGATAGCCATGCGGCGATGGCGGTTTCGATGGCGGGGGCGGACAATCCTGCCGCTTGGCGCGCCTGCCATGTTTCGACCAGCCGCTGAGGCAGTTTCTGGCTGCCGTCCATGGCGATCTGGCGCAACTGGTGGTGCAGGGTTGGGTTGGCAAAGCGGGCGATCAGGGCCTCGGCGTATGCGGGGGTTTCGCCGCGAATGTCGTCGGGCAGGGTGTCTGTCGCCTCGGCCATCAGGGCGCGCACATCGGCTAAAAGGGCGGGGTCGGCGATGGCTTCGTGAACATAGGTGTGGCCGGCCAGCGTTCCGGCATAGGCAAGAAACGAATGTGCGCCGTTCAGCAATCGCAGCTTGCGCAACTCATAAGGCGCAACATCGGCCACCAGCCGCGCGCCGGCTTCTTCCCACACGGGGCGTGGCCCGGCGAAAGTATCGGCGATCACCCAATCGCTGAAGGCTTCGGTGGCGACGGGGGCCGCATCATCGCGGCCTGTTTTCTGTTTTACCTCGGTGATCAGGGCGTCGGTGGTGGCTGGGGTGATGCGGTCAACCATCGTTTCGGGGCAGGTGACGTTTTCGGCCAGCCACGGCGCAAGATCGGGTGCGGCAATCGCGCAGAAATCCATCAGGGCGCGGTGCAGCTTGGTGCCGTTGGACGACAGGTTATCGCAGGACAAGAGGGTGACGCCCCCGGCGCCATTTGCCATGCGGGCCGCCAGGCCCCGTGCCAACAGGCCGAATATCGTGCCATTCGCCCCGTCCAGATCGGCGCGGATTGCCGGATCGTCGGGGTTCAGGCGCCCTGTGCCCGGGACAATGCCATAGCCTTTTTCGGTGATGGTAAATGAAATCACATGGGTGTCGGGGGCGGCGATCCGGGCGATGATCTGGTCGGTGTCTTCGCCGCCCACGAGAACCTCGTCAATCGTGTCGATCCATGCGAAATCCGTTTCCCCCGCATCCTTGGTGACCAGGGTATAGCCGAAACCCTGTGCGGCCAGCCTGTCACGCACGGTGGGTGAGCGCAGGGAAACGCCGGTGATGTGCCAACCGCCCGCCTTGTGGGTGTACCATGCCTGATGGGCGCGGTGGAAATTGCCGATGCCAAAGTGCAGGATGCGGTTCATACTCATATCTCCAGCCGATAGGCAGAGCGCGCCAATCCGGTGCTGAGCAATCCGGCAATACGGGTTGCATCATCTATTCCGAACAGCCCGCGTTTCACCTGTTTGCCCAGATGGGTGGCCACACCTTGCCGCCAGACATCATGGCGGGCGGGGATCGAACAAAAGGCGCGGGTATCGTCGTTGAACCCGGCCAGATTGTGGTATCCTGCGGTTTCCACCACCCGGTCGAAATACCGTGCGATGCCCCGCGCACTGTCATGAAACCACCAGGGCGGCCCGATGCGCAGGCACCGCCAGTGGCCCGCCATGGGGGCGAGCTGGCGCGCGTAGGTGGATTCATCCAATGTAAACAGGATCATGTTGAAGCTGTCCACATGACCGACCTGATCCAGCAGCGGGCCAAGACCACGCGCCCAGTCGGTGGTTACGGGAATATCTGCCCCCATGTCGCGCCCGTACTGGCGCAAAAGCGAGGCGTTGGTGTTGCGCCGCGATCCGGCGTGAAGCTGCATCACCAACCCGTCATCGCAACTCATCCGCGCGGATTCGACCAACATGTGCGCGTTGAAATCGGCGGCTTCTTCGGCGGTGCAGTCCCCCTTGCGGGCCTTGGCATAGAGTTCCTCCATGCGTTCGGGAATCCAGGCGGTGCGCAGCACCTCTTGGGCGTGATCGGTGGCCGTGGCCCCCAGCGCGGCAAAGGCGGCGCGGCGGCTGCGCAGGGCGTCAAGGAAATCGGGGAAACGGCCTATTTCGTGCATTTCGGCCAGCGCCTTCATCGCCGGGGCGAACCGGCTATCGGCCGGGTCGAACAGGGCATCGGGGCGGAAGGTTGGCACGACGCGCCCGGCCCAGCCCGATTTGCGGATGTTTTGGTGATGGGGCAGCGGGTCGGTGGCGGCATCGGTGGTGGCCAGCGCTTCGATGTTGAACCGGTCGAACAGGGCGCGGGGGCGGAATTCAGGCGTTTTCAGGGCCGCATCGATATGATCATAGATCTCATCCGCCGTGTCAGGGCCGAACGGCAGATCACAGCCAAAGGTTTCGCGGAACATATAGGTCAGCCAGACGTGCGAAGGGGTGCCCAGAAACTTGTCCCAATGCCGGGCGAACAGCCGCCAGATTGCCTTGTTGTCGCGCTGTTCCGGGGCAACGCCAATGCCCAGTTCGGCCAGTGATACACCTTGGGAATTGAGCATGCGAAACAGGTAATGATCGGGGATCAGGATCAGGCTGGTCGGGTCGGGAAATGCCGTATCCCTGGCAAACCATGACGGTTCGCAATGGCCATGGGGCGAAGCGATCGGATCGTTGCAAATCGTTTCGTAAATCTTGCGCGCACCCTTGTTCATGCCGTTCCTCCCGGTGTTTCCCGCACCCTAACCACAGGGGGGCGGGGCGAACAGGGCAAAACGCCGAGGTTTCTGCCTTATGGCCGCTTGCAAACCGGGGCTGGTCCGGGTCACATGGCCGACGAACATCCCGGAGGCCCCAATGAGCGATATCGTCACCGTGCGCGACGTGCGGAAAACCTATGACAGCGGGTTCGAGGCCCTGAAAACCGTTTCGCTTGGTATCCGCGAGGGTGAAATTCTGGCGTTGCTCGGGCCGAATGGGGCCGGGAAAACCACGCTGATTTCTCTGATCTGCGGGATTGCCAACATCACCTCGGGCAGCATTACCGTAGGCGGCCATGACACCGTTGCTGATTATCGCGCCGCGCGCAGCCTGATCGGGCTGGTGCCGCAGGAAATCAACCTTGAACCGTTCGAGCGGGTGATCAACACCGTGCGCTTTTCCCGGGGCCTGTTTGGCAAGCCGCGCGATGATGCCTATGTCGAAAAGGTGCTGCGCCAACTGTCCCTGTGGGACAAGAAAGACAGCAAGACGATGGAACTGTCGGGCGGAATGAAACGCCGGGTTCTGATTGCCAAGGCGCTGGCCCATGAACCACGGGTGCTGTTTCTGGACGAACCCAGCGCCGGGGTGGATGTGGAACTGCGCAAGGATATGTGGAAGGTGGTGGCCGATCTGAAACGCGACGGCGTGACGATCATCCTCACCACCCATTACATCGAAGAGGCAGAAGAAATCGCCGACCGGATCGGGATTATCGCCAAGGGCGAGATCCTGCTGGTCGAGGAAAAAGCCGCCCTGATGCGCCGCATGGGCCAGAAACAGATGGTGATCGAACTGCAACAGCCGATTGATGAAATCCCCGCTGTGCTGGCCGCCTATGACCTGACTTTGGGGGATGATGGCACGCTGACCTATTCCTATGATACCCAGGGCGAACGCACGGGCATCACCACGCTGTTGTCCGATCTGTCGGCGGCGGGAATGGTGTTGCGCGATGTGCAGACCCGGCAAAGCAGCCTTGAGGATATTTTCGTCGGGCTTGTGCAAGAGGATACATGATGAATCTCACCGCAATCCGCGCCATTTATGTGTTTGAAATGGCCCGCACATTCCGCACCCTGTTGCAATCGGTGGTGTCGCCGGTGCTGTCCACGTCGCTGTATTTCGTGGTGTTCGGCGCCGCCATCGGCAGCCGCATCGACCAGGTCGAGGGGGTGAATTACGGTGCCTTCATCGTGCCCGGTCTGATTATGCTGTCGGTGCTGGTGCAATCGGTCAGCAATGCCGCGATGGGCATCTATTTTCCCAAATTCATCGGCACGATCTATGAATTCCTGTCGGCGCCTGCGTCATTTATCGAACTGACCGCCGGCTATGTTCTGGCGGCGGCGACCAAATCTCTGATGATTGGCCTTATCATCCTTGGAACGTCCTTTGTCTTTGTGGACATCACCATTCTGCATCCGTTCTGGATGGTGGCGTTTTTGCTGATGACCTGCCTGTCGTTTTCGTTGTTCGGGTTCATCATCGGCATCTGGGCGCAGAATTTCGAACAGTTGCAACTGGTGCCCATGTTGATCGTCACGCCCCTCGTGTTTCTGGGCGGGTCGTTTTATTCGATCAGCATGCTTCCCCCGGTGTGGCAGACGATCACGCTGTTCAACCCGGTTGTTTATCTGGTTTCAGGGTTTCGCTGGGCATTTTTCGGCACTTCGGATGTGTCGGTCGGGTGGAGCGTCGCGGCTGTCGCGGCGTTTACCCTGCTGTGCCTTTGTGTCATCGGGTGGATATTCAAAACCGGTTATCGCCTGCGCAAGTGATGTTCTGATGGCGCCGAGCCTTGTTGCCGAGGGCGGCAGGCTCTACATGCCAAGGATGAAGCGCTTTATCCCATTCCTGCCCAAACCGCCCAGAGTCGCCGTCATCCGTCTTGAGGGGGTTATCTCATCTGGCGGGCGGGGTGCCCTGAACGATGCCGGGCTTGCCCCATTGATCGAAAAGGCATTTGCGCGGGGCAAACCGCGTGCGGTGGCCCTGGTCATCAATTCCCCCGGGGGCAGCCCGGTGCAATCTGCGCTGATCGCGGCGCGCATCCGGCGGCTGTCGGGGGAAAAGAAAATTCCCGTTCACGCCTTTGTCGAAGATGTGGCCGCGTCGGGCGGATATTGGCTGGCCACTGCGGCCGATCATATCTGGGCCGATGAAACATCCATCGTCGGGTCGATCGGAGTGATTTCCGCAGGTTTCGGACTGGAGGATTTCATCGAGCGGCACGGGATCAAACGCCGGGTCTATACGGCGGGAAATTCGAAATCCATGCTCGACCCGTTTCAGGCCGAAAAGCCAGAAGACATCTCGCGCCTGAAAGACTTGCAGGAACAGATTCACGCCGCGTTCATCCGCCAGGTGCAAAGCCGCCGCGCGGGCAAACTGCCCGAAGGGCGCGATTTGTTCACCGGTGAAATCTGGGCCGGGGCGGGCGCACAGGATGTTGGCCTGATCGACGGCATCGGCCATCTGGTGCCGAAAATGAAGGAATTGTTTGGCGACAAGGTGCGATTCACCGTCCTGAGCCGCAAGCGCCCGTTTCTGTCGCGGCTGGGCCTGTCCATGGGCGATGCCGCCCTGAGTGCGCTGGAGGACCGGGCCGCCTTTGCCCGGTTCGGCCTGTAGATGATGGTCAAGATTGTCACCCTGTTCCTGCTTGTCATTGTCGTTCTGGGCATGTTTGGCAAGCTGCGGTTTCCGGGGCAGGCACGGGTGAAATCCATGAAATGCCGCCACTGCGGGCGTTACCGGATCGGTAAGGGGCCGTGTGATTGCGGCGGGAGAAAAACCTAGAATGCATGATTTTGCATTTGTGGGCATCGGCCTGCTGATTCTGTTGCTGGCAGGGGATTCACTGGTGCGGGGGGCGGTCAATCTGTCGCTGCGCCTGGGCGTTCCGGCCCTGGTTGTTTCGCTGACGATTGTCGCCTTCGGCACATCGGCGCCCGAGCTTCTGATTTCGGTCAGTGCGATCCGCGACAATGCGCCGGGCATCGCCTTGGGCAATGTTGTGGGATCGAACACAGCCAATATCCTTTTGGTGCTGGGCATTCCCGCGATGATTACTGTCCTGCACATGACCGGGTCGGATACGCGCAAAAGCTATGTGATGATGCTGCTGGCGACGGTTCTGTTTATCGGGCTGAGCTTTTTCGGCCCCCTCACGTGGTGGCACGGGCTGATCCTTTTGGCGGGGCTGGCGGTGATGCTGGGCGATCAGCTGCGTGATGCCCTGTGCCATCGCCGCGCCGACGATGAGGATGTGCAAGAGGTCGAGGGCGCCGATCCGTCCATGGCCGGGTGGAAAATCGCCGTGGCGCTGGCGCTGGGGCTGATCGGGCTGCCGATCGGGGCTGATCTTCTGGTGGATGGTGCCACCGGGATCGCCCGCGATTTCGGGGTCAGCGAAACGGTGATCGGGCTGACGCTTGTGGCGGTGGGAACCTCACTGCCCGAACTGGCGACAACGGTGATGGCGGCCTTTCGCAAACAGGCGGATGTGGCGATGGGCAATGTCATCGGATCGAACATGTTCAATATTCTGGCGGTGATCGGGATCACGGCACTGGTCGGCCCGATTCCGGTAAGCGCGCAGTTCCTGACCTTTGATCTCTGGGTCATGCTGGGGGCGTCACTGCTGCTTGCGCCTTTCGTGTTCTGGCGCTGGCGCATGGGGCGCCGATGGGGCGTGGCGCTGGTTGCGCTTTATGCGGTCTATGTCGTGATGGTGATCCGCTAGGTTTTCCCGAGACATTTTCTGAGGGGTTTTGCCGCCTGAGGGCAACATTTGTACCCTGCCGTCAGGCGGAATGTGTGGGCCAACATGTGGCCCCATCCAAGTGTCGCGACGTTAGTTGTACACTGCCCCCGGAGTTGTAACAAAACTGTTAGGGTTTCTTTAATGTTTTCAGATGTTTGCGTCAAAATTGGAAAAATCTACATTATTTCCAATGCCTTACGGACAAGCCTAAAAAACAGGCATACCGATGAAACCTGCCAAAACAAACGGAAATTCGCGGACCTTCAGAAGTTATCAGCAGAGTTATCCACAAAAACGGTGGGTATGTTCACCCTTGCCGTTGCTGCCATCCCGTTGCAGACAAACCCGGGAATCACGATGATGCCAGAATGAGCGAACAAGACACCCGCCCCACCGGCCACGCCTGTGTGCAATCCTATCTAAAGACGCTGGACAATTCGCCCGGTGTCTATCGGATGCTCGATGCCCGCGGCGCGGTTCTCTATGTGGGCAAGGCGCGCGCCCTGCGCAAACGGGTCAGTAATTATGCCAACCCGAACGGCCATACGCCGCGCATCGACCGGATGATCCGCGAAACGGTTTCGATGATGTTTCTGACCACCCGGACAGAAACCGAGGCGCTGCTGCTGGAACAGAACCTGATCAAGCAGCTCAAGCCGAAGTACAACGTGCTGCTGCGCGATGATAAATCCTTTCCCAATATCCTCGTCACCGGCGATCATCCCTTTCCCCAGATCAAAAAGCACCGGGGCGCGAAAAAGGAAAAAGGGAGCTATTACGGCCCCTTTGCCAGCGCGGGGGCGGTCAACCGCACCCTGACCCAGTTGCAACGGGTGTTTCTGCTGCGGAACTGCACGGATTCTTTCTTTGCCGCGCGCACGCGCCCCTGTCTGCAATATCAGATCAAACGCTGCGCCGCGCCCTGTGTCGGGTATGTGAGCGAAGGCGAATACCGCACCCTCGTCAAGGATGCCGAGCGGTTCCTGCAAGGCCGATCCACCAATGTGCAGGCGGAACTGGCCCGCGACATGGAAGCGGCCAGTCAGGCGATGGAGTTTGAGCGCGCCGCCGCCCTGCGCGACCGTATTCGCGCGCTGACACAGGTGCAGGCGGGGCAGGCGATCAACCCCCAGGGCGTGGCCGAGGCCGACGTGATCGCGCTGCATATGGATCAGGGGCAGGCCTGCGTGCAGGTGTTTTTCATCCGCGCCAATCAGAACTGGGGCAACCATGATTTCTATCCGCGCACCGGTGCCGGCTTGTCCGCCGACAAGGGGGCCGGGCTGGCCGAGGTGATGCAGGCCTTTGTGGGGCAGTTTTACAACGACCGTGAACCACCGCCGCTGGTTCTGCTGTCTGACGCGATCGAAGATGGTGATCTGATGGCCGAGGCCCTGAGCGAAAAGCGGGGCACCAAGGTTGAAATCGCCGTGCCCCAGCGGGGTGAAAAGCATGAACTGGTGGCCGGTGCCCTGCGCAATGCGCGCGAAAGTCTGGCCCGGCGTCTGGCGGAAAGCGCCACGCAAACCAAACTGTTGAAAGGTCTGGCCGAGGCGTTCGATCTCCCTGCGCCCCCGAAACGGATCGAGGTTTACGATAACTCGCACATTCAGGGCACCAATGCCGTGGGCGGAATGATCGTGGCGGGGCAGGATGGGTTTATCAAGAACCAGTATCGCAAGTTCAACATCAAGGGGGCCAACCTGACTCCGGGCGATGATTTCGGCATGATGAAAGAGGTGATGACCCGCCGTTTTTCCCGCCTGCTCAAGGAAGACCCGGAACGCAACTCTGGTGCATGGCCCGATCTGTTGCTGATCGACGGCGGGCAGGGGCAGGTTTCGGCGGTGCGCGAGATCATGGATCAGATGGGCGTCGGTGACATTGCCATGGTCGGCGTGGCCAAGGGCGAAGATCGCGACGCCGGGAAAGAGGAATTTCACCGCACCGGCAAACCGCCCATGGCCCTGCGCCACAACGATCCGGTGCTGTATTTCATCCAGCGGATGCGCGACGAGGTGCACCGTTTCGCCATCGGCGCCCATCGCGCCAAACGGGCCAAGGCGGTCGGCGCCACCCCGCTTGATGATCTGCCCGGTGTGGGCGCGGCCCGTAAACGCGCCCTGCTGACACATTTCGGCAGCGCCAAGGCCGTGGCCCGGGCCGATTTGAAAGACCTGAAAGCGGTGGAGGGGATTTCGAACAATCTGGCAGACACGATCTATGCCTATTTCCATGAAAAGGGGTAATGCAGCGGCAGGTGAAATTTGGCAAAGTCGCCGTTCTGGCCCGCCGATATCGTCGAAAACGTGCTAAGCTCGTATCGGGGACCGAGAAAGGAAATCCATGCGGGCGTTACATGCGCAATGTGTTGTTGCCGGTGGTGGCCCGGCAGGGTTGATGACAGGCTATCTTTTGGCGCGCCAAGGGGTTGATGTGATCGTTCTGGAAAAACACGCCGACTTCCTGCGTGATTTTCGGGGTGATACGGTTCACCCATCGACGCTGGAGCTGTTCCACGAATTGGGCTTGCTGGAAGAATTGCTCACGCGGCCTCATCAAAAAATACGTCAGGCATCGGTCACGATTTCCGGGACGGCGTTTGACATCGCGGATTTTGGCAGGCTGCCCACACAGTGCAAATACATCGCCATGATGCCGCAATGGGATTTCCTTGATTGTCTGGCCGACGCGGCGCGCACCTATCCGAATTTCACCCTTCTGCAATCCACCGAAGCCGAAGATCTGATCGTTCGGGACGGGAAAATCACCGGCGTGAGGGCGCGCGACAAAGACGGGCCGTTTGCCATACATGCGGACCTTACGATCGGGGCCGACGGGCGCGATTCGACATTGCGCGATGCCTCGGGCTTGGCGGTCGAAGACCTTGGCGCGCCGATTGATGTCTTCTGGATGCGCCTGCCCCGAACCCCGTCAAAGGAACAGGAATCATTGGGGAAAATCGGATCAGGCGGATTTCTGGTGCAACTTGATCGTGGCAAATATTGGCAATGCGCCCTGCCGTTCCAAAAGGGGGCGGCGGATGTCATTCGCGCCGAGGGGCTTGCGGCGTTTCGTCAGAGGATCGCCGCGATCGCGCCAGAGCTGTCCGACGCCACCGAGGCGCTTGCGTCATGGGATCAGGTCAAATTGCTGACGGTGCAGGTGAACCGCCTGACGACATGGTGGCGCGACGGTTTTCTGTGCATCGGTGATGCGGCCCACGCCATGTCGCCGGTGGGTGGGGTTGGCATCAACCTTGCCATTCAGGATGCGGTGGCGACGGCCCGCCTTTTGGGGCCACCCTTGCTGGCTGGTTCCGCCGGGCCAAACCACCTTTCTCGGGTGCAAAAGCGCCGCGCCTGGCCTGCAAATCTGACCCAGAAGGCGCAAATACTGGCGCATAAGTTCATATTGGTGCCGGCGTTGAACACGAAATCACCGCCACGCCCGCCGTTCATCATCAAACTGCTGAACAAGGTCGCGGTGCTGCGGGGGCTTCCGGCGCGTGCCGTGGGGCTTGGGCTGCGGCCCGAGCATTGGCGAGAGACACGTTAACAGACGGTGTCGTCGAACGCCCCCAACCCCTGTGCCAGCCGAAGCGCCAGCGCCTGAAGCAGGATCACCGTTTTACCGTCCTGAATACGGCCGTCGCCGACCATCTTCATCGCGTCGTCCAGGGGAACGTGCAGCACGGCAATATCTTCGCCTTCTTCTTTCAGGCCGCCCCCGGGCAACACCCGGTCTGCCGCGCGATATCGCCCGAGATAGAGCCGCTGATAGGCCGAGATCGACCCGGGCGACATATAGAAATTCCCGACGGGAAAAAGTTCACCGATGCGATAGCCGGTTTCCTCTTCCAGTTCGGCGTGCATCCGGTCACGGGGTGCTGCGCCATCCAGGTGGCCGGCCGGGGCCTCGATCATCATGCCATCATCCCCGGCGATCTGCACCGCAACGCGAAACTGCCGGGTCAGAACGACGGTGCGCGTTTCGGGATCGTAAAGCAGGCAACACACGCCGTGGCCACGCTCGAACACCTCGCGGTCCATCCGCTGCCAGGTGCCGTCACGACGGCGCAGGTCAAATTCGAACCGGCTCAGCCGGGTAAAGCCGTCGGCCAGAACACTCTGGCCAAGCAGTCGGAAATCATCGTTGGTCATCGGCCCTCGCAGTTGCCCTGTTGTTTTCCCGCGACAGGGGCAAAGTCAACCCGAAGCGCGGCCTGTGAAACCCATGGTCCGCCACAAAAAACGCCTTGTGGCCCTTCACGACACGATCTGTCTTTCAACCCCCGCGCCGAACGTCTATCTCTTGGCCATGACATGGACGATCCCGAATATTCTGACGGTGCTCCGTCTGTTGGCCGCGCCGGGCGTCGCCATCATGTTTTTGTATTTCACCCGCCCCTGGGCCGACTGGTTCGCGCTGGTGCTGTTCGTGACGGCGGCGGTGACCGATTGGATTGACGGCTATCTTGCCCGTGCCTGGAAACAGGAAAGCCGGTTTGGCGCCATGCTCGACCCGATTGCAGACAAGGCGATGGTGGTGATCGCGCTGCTGGTTCTTACGGGGTTTTCCGGCATGAACCCCTGGATATTGCTGCCCGCCACGATGATTCTGTTTCGCGAGGTTTTTGTTTCCGGGCTGCGGGAATTTCTGGGCGCCAAGGCGGGGTTGCTAAAGGTGACGCGGCTGGCCAAATGGAAAACCACGGCACAGATGACAGCCATTGCCATGCTGTTTGTGCCGGGTATCCTGTTGCATCATTTTATCGACCGGACCATCGGGATGGACCCGGATATGGTGGATTCGATTCTGGGTGGTACACTCAGCGATGAGGTGGGCTTGCGCTGGCTTGATTCGGCGCAGTTCTGGACCGGCTGGGTGGGCATTGCCCTGCTTTGGGTTGCAGCGGCCCTGACCCTGATGACCGGCTGGGATTATTTCCGCAAGGCCCTGCCGTTTTTGAAAGATGAGGCACGCAAATGATCGACGTGGTTTATTTCGCATGGGTGCGCGAACGTATCGGTTTGCCCCGGGAACAGGTGGAAACTTCGGCCGCAACGGTGGCCGATCTGGTCAGCGAGCTGCGCCAGCGGGAAGACCGCTATGACGTGGCATTCTGCGATCTGTCGGCGCTGCGGGTGGCGGTGGATCAGGAACTGACCGATTTCGACGCCCCCCTGAAGAATGCGCGCGAAGTGGCGTTCTTTCCCCCATGACCGGCGGCTGACATGGCGGTGCGGGTGCAGACTGCGGCATTCGATGCGGGGGCGGAACTGAACGCCTTTACCGCCGCGCAGGGCAACGCCGGGGCCGTGGTCAGCTTTTCCGGGATCGTGCGCAATACTGCGGCGGGCGATCTTGTCGCGATGGAGATCGAACATTACCCGGCGATGACCGAAAGCGCGATTGCCGCCATGGTTGCAACGGCCTGTGACCGGTGGGCACTGGACGATGTCCTGGTCATTCATCGCCATGGCAGCCTTGCGCCAGGGGCGCCGATCATGATGGTTGCAACGGCCTCGCGCCACCGGGGTGATGCCTTTGCCGGGGCGGAATTTCTGATGGATTACCTGAAATCCCGCGCGCCGTTCTGGAAAAAGGAAACCACCGCGTCAGGGGCGCACTGGGTGGCGGCGCGCGATGACGACGAGGTGGCGCTGTCTCGCTGGTAAGGCGGCGACACGCTCCAAGCGAATTTCGCTCTGACCAAAAGGAATGCCGTTCCGGCATACATGATTCTGGGTTTGGCGCGCCCCTGCTGCCGTCGTTCCTGACCCGGGCTCAGGCGTTCTGATTGATCCGTTCAATATAGCCGCGCAGTTCCTCGGCCTCCTGGCGGGCGTCGCGCAGCCCGTCCATGGCGGCGCGCAGTTCCGCTTCGGTCTGGGCAAGCTGGTTTTTCAACTCTGTTTCGCGGGCGTGGACATAGGCGATGGCCTCGTTGCGGGCCTCTTCGGCCTCGTGCATGGCCTGCGCCATCTTGTCGAGTTCGCCAATGTCGCTTTGGCTGACCCGGGTCAGGCGGTGCACCAGCCAACTGGCAAACCATCCCAGTGAGAACGCCACGAACAGGATGATCGCGGTGACAACGATGAATTCAGTTCTGTTCATTTTCGCTTCCCGCGCCGCCTTCGATGATATCGCCGGTTGCCGTTTCGGACGGGGGATCGTCAGGCGCGGTTTCGGCTTCGGTGTCTTCTTCGGGCACAATCAGTTTGAATTCAATCCTGCGATTGGCCTCGCGTCCGTCTTCGGTGTCGTTGGTGGCGATCGGTTGTTCTTCACCAAACCCGATGGCCGTGAGGTTCGCCGTCGCCACACGGCGGGCGGCAAGGGCGGTCAGCACCGATTCGGCCCGGGCCTGGGACAATTGTTGGTTCATGATTTCGCGGCCCTGACTGTCGGTATAGCCGCCGATTTCCATCTGCACATCGTCACAGGTGCGCAGCAGTGCAGCGATCCGTTCGACTGTTTCGCGGGCGTCTTCGTCGATGTCGGCAGAACCGGGGGCAAAGGTGATCTTGCGGGTGGCAAGTTCCTGATTGATCTGCGCGACGCATTCCTCGGGGGTGGGCAGACCCAGCACCGGGTCGAGCTTTTTGTCATAGGTGATTTTTAGGGTGAAATTCTCGGCGCTGCCCAATTGGTCGGACAGAATGCGCGACACTTCGGTGCGGGCATCGGGGTTGCCGGTGACGCCGCTCACATCCACCACGTTGGGTTGCACGACGATGGCGCCATTGTGCAGTTGCGCCAGAGAATCGAGCGCGGCCAGCACCCGGGGGAGCCAGCCTTCGGGCAGGGTGTCGTCGGTGCGGGTGGCATCGGTGACTTCTTCCATGCCGAACCGGGCGCGGGCAAAGCTGCCGATGGCGGCGCGGGCGCGGTCATTGCCGATGCGTCCGCGCAGCTCTACCGTGCCCTCGGGATCTTTGGAGGCGATGAATTCTGGCGGGCCTTTGCCATCGCCGGTGCCGTCGATGACCACCGGATCGGGCAGGACCGCAAAGAGCGAGAACCCAAGGGGCAGCTTGCCCTCAAGCTTGCCCACCTCACGGTCGAAATCCGCCTGTGGGGTGGTGGATTGACCAACCAGCGTGATGTCGGCGTCCGAAATGGTGACAGAGCCGCCGCCCAATTCGGCAAGCGCGGTGATGCTGGCGGCGGCGGCCTGCGGCCATTCCGGGCTGGGCGCGCCAAGGCCGATGGTGCAAGTGATCTCATCCTCCAACCCGGCGGCGCGGGCTGCGGTGATGATCTGATCGCGGCCCTTTTCGGTGGCGGCAGAGCAGGCATCGAACCTTGGCCCGTCGGTGTCGACAAGGAACCGCAGGGTAAAGGGCGTGATGACGGGGCGGGGGGCTGCAATCTCCATCACCAGTTTCAGCCCCTCGGGGGCGGCGCGTGACAGATCGCTTTCCAGCCGCCGTTTGGCGTCGCGGCTGTCCGAAATCGCGTCAATCGCCACCTCATCCGCCGCAATCGAGATTTTCGAGCGGGGCAGTTTGGCCAGCGCCATCAACCCGAAATCCAACGCATCGTCCCATTCTTCGGGGGGCGTGTAATCGGCGATATCCAGAAGATCGCTGACCTCGCCTGCATCTTTGATGCTGCGGATCCGGCTGAGCAGGGCGGCGCGGTCTGTTGCCTGGGGGATCAGCCCGATCAGGGAAACGCCATCGGCGTTGCGCAGGATTTCGATGGAAAACCGCGGCGCTTCGATCACGGCGGCGGCGGCCACATCCATCTGGTCGATCACCCGGGCGGAATCCACGATGCCGTTGGCCACGGTGATCGCGCGAAACCGTGTTGCCTCGTCCGGGGCGATGCCGGTCAGTTCCAGTTGCAGCCCGTCTGCCGCAACAGATACCCAGTTGTGCCCCTGATCGCGCATCGCCGTTGTGACATCGGCGACGGATCGTTTCTCGATCTGGGTCACTGCGAAACTGGCCGAAAACACCGCGATAATCGCGGCAAGCCCGAAGGCAAAGAATGCGGGGATAAACGGGGATGAACGCATCCGTACCTCTTGGATCAGATCGGTATCGGCCATGTCTTTAGTGCGCCGGGCGTCCGGGGGCAATCAGAGCAGGGCCGCAACGGCGAGAAACAGCGCAACCAACAGCCCGGCGTTGCGGTTGCTGCGAAAAAGATGCAGGCAGTTTGATGTGTCTTCGGTGTTCAACCGCCCCAGCTGCCACGCCATATGCCACCCCATGGCCCAGGGCGCACCCAGGGCGACAACCACCGACAACACGTTCGCCCGCCCCACCAAGGCCGTCATCACCGCCAGCGCCATGAGCGTGACTGTGGCCACCAGAAACCGGCGCAACCAAGTGTGGGTGTTGTCACCAAACAGGCGGGCGGTGGATTTTACGCCGATCAGGGCGTCGTCCTCCTTGTCCTGGTGCGCATAGATCGTGTCATAGAGCAGCGTCCATGTGATGCCCGACAGATACAGCAGCACCGAAGGCGTGCTGACCGTGCCGGAATGGGCCGCAAAGGCAAGGATCGCGCCCCAGTTGAACGCCAGCCCCAGAAAGATTTGCGGCCACCATGTGAACCGTTTGGCAAAGGGGTAAATCGCGACCAGTGCCAGTGACCCGATGCCAAGGGCGATGGCGGTGGTGTTGAACGTCAGCAGAATCGCGAAGGCCACCAGAGCCTGTGCCGCCAGCCAGATCAACGCCTGTGTTACGCTTACCCGCCCCGAAGGGATGGGCCGTGACCGGGTGCGTTCCACCGCACCGTCGATATTGCGGTCGGTGATGTCGTTCCAGGTACAGCCCGCTCCGCGCATCAGCCATGCCCCGATTCCACAGCCGGTGAATATCCACAGATCGCCCCAGCCCATGCGCCCGGTCATGCCCATGGCCAGAAACAGCCCCCACCAGCAGGGCAGCAGCAACAACCACGTTCCGATCGGCCGGTCTGCGCGGGACAGCCGCAGATAGGGGCGGGTTGACGCGGGCGCAAAACGATCCACCCAGTTGTCGGGCGGTGCATCGGCCACTTGTCCGTCTGGTATCTGCGAAGTCTCGGACATATGGTGTTCCCATGGCATCGAATGTTCGGCTTTACCTAGACCATCCCCTTGCCCCGGGGCAATCCTGCGCGCTGACGCAGGCCCAATCCCATTACCTGTTCGGGGTGATGCGGTTGGCCGTTGGGGCGTCGGTGACGGTGTTCAACGGCGCCGATGGCGCGTGGTGCGCCAAAGTGGCGCGGGCCGACCGGCGCAAAGGCGCGCTGGAGGTGGTGGAACAGACCGCACCACAGGGGATGCCGCCGGATGTCTGGCTGCTGTTTGCGCCGATCAAAAAGGCGCGCACCGATTTCATCGTGGAAAAGGCGGTTGAACTGGGCGCCGCCCGCATCACGCCGGTGCAGACTGAATTCACCAATGCCGAACGGGTGCGGCAAGACCGGCTTCAGGCCCATGCGATCGAGGCGGCAGAACAATGCGGCGCGACCTTTGTGCCGCCCGTCGATGATCTGGCGCGCCTTGACCGGGTGCTGGCGGATTGGCCCGCTGACCGGCATCTGATGTTCTGCGATGAATCGCGGCTGGGGGCGGCAACGTCGCTTGCTGACGCCCCCAAAGGCCCATGGGCGATCCTGATCGGCCCCGAGGGTGGCTTTTCACCAACCGAGCGCACGCGGTTGGCCGCAATGCCCATGGCGCACCCCGTTTCCCTTGGTCCGCGCATCTTGCGCGCCGATACGGCGGCGGTTGCGGCGCTCACGCTCTGGCAGGCGGCGTTGGGGGATTGGACATGATCGGCCTGATCCGCCCGGAATTGCGCGCTGCCCTCTGGCCATGGCGCGAAGCGATGATCGGCGCGGTGGTGGCCTTGCTTGGCCTCTATTGGGGGCTGACCGATACGGGGCTGCTGCGCTGGGTCGGGTTTGCGGTGATGCTGGGGGGCTGTGCCATTGCGCTGCCCGGTGTCCGCCGCGCGATGTTTCCCGGTGCGGGCGATGGGCCGGGGGTGGTTGAGGTGGATGAACGCCAGATCACCTATTTCGGACCGGGCGGCGGGGCCGCGATCAGCATTGATGCCATCGTGCGGGTGGAATTCGACACCACACAGGGGCGGGATTGGTTGTTTCATTCCGACGGCGCGCCGCCCCTGTGCGTGCCATCCGATGCCGCAGGGGCGGACAAGTTATTTGATGCGCTCGCGCCTTTGCCGGGTCTGGATTACGACGCCGCAATCCGTGCGGCGCGCAGTAATGCACAGCGCCTGTTCGTGATCTGGCAACGTGACCGCACCCGCCTGCATTGACAAGCGGGGCAAATCCTTCCAACCCTCGTCCCCCAGTATCAGACCCATTCATCGGAGAGCCTGCCCCATGTCCATTCCTCAATCCGGCGGCGGCCTGATCGAACGGCACGAACAGATGGCCGAATACATGGCCGAAGGGTGTAAGCCCCGCGAAGACTGGCGGATCGGCACCGAGCACGAAAAGTTCGGCTATTGCGCCGACACCCTGAAACCCCTGCCCTATGAGGGTGAACGTTCGATCCACGCGGTGCTGGCCGGCCTGCGCGACAGGTTCGGCTGGTCGCCGGTGTTGGAAGGGGGCAACCTTTTGGGGCTGGAAAAGGACGGCGCCAACGTCAGCCTTGAACCGGGCGGCGCGCTGGAACTGTCGGGCGCCCCGCTGGAAACCATCCACCAGACCTGTGACGAAGTGAACGTGCATCTGGCCGAAGTGAAATCCGTGGCCGATGAAATCGGTGTGCGTTTCATCGGTCTTGGGGCTGCACCCGAATGGACCCACGATCAGATGCCGCTGATGCCCAAGGGGCGTTACCGGCTGATGAACGATTACATGGATCGCGTCGGCACCCACGGCAAACAGATGATGCGCCGCACCTGCACGGTGCAGGTGAACCTTGATTTCGAAACCGAGGCCGACATGGTGCAGAAGATGCGCGTCGCCATCGCGTTGCAACCTGTTGCCACTGCCCTGTTCGCCAATTCGCCGTTCTTTGAGGGCAAGGTGAACGGCCACAAATCATGGCGCAGCCGGGTTTGGCGCGGTCTTGACGATGCGCGCACGGGCATGGTGCCTTTCGTGTTCGAAGACGGTTTCGGGTTTGAGGCATGGGTGCAATACGCGCTGGATGTGCCGATGTACTTTGTCTATCGCGATGGCAAATACATCGACGCGCTGGGCATGTCGTTTCGTGATTTCCTGCGCGGCGAACTGCCCGCGCTGCCCGGCGAACGCCCCACGCTGAGCGATTGGGCCGATCACCTGACCACCCTGTTCCCCGAGGCGCGGGTGAAGAAATACATCGAAATGCGCGGGGCCGATGGTGGCCCATGGCGGCGTCTGTGTGCGCTGCCTGCGTTCTGGGTCGGGCTGACCTATGATCAGGGGGCGCTGGATGCGGCCTGGGATCTGGCCAAGGGTTGGGATGCTGAAACCCGCGAGGGGTTGCGCGTGGCCGCATCGGTGGATGGGTTGCAGGCCCAGGTGGGCGGCATTTCCATGCATGATCTGGCGCGCGAGGTTGTGGCGATTGCCGATGCCGGCCTGAAGGCCCGGGCGCGCCCGGGTGCGGGTGGGCTTATCCCCGATGAGACCCATTTCCTGAACGCGATCAAGGAAACTCTGGAAACCGGCCGCACCCCCGCCGACGATCTGCTGGCCGATTACCACGGCAAATGGAATGGCGATCTCAAGCGGATTTACGAGGAATACAGCTACTAGGGGCGGTCGTCCTCTTCCATGGGGGCGGGCAGGCGGATGGTGGAAAATCCGCCCTCAAAGGCCGAGATCGCCTGCACACAGGGTTGCGCACCGTAACCGTCGCAATTCCCGCCGTGCCGCCCGATCAACATGAGGGGCTGGCCGTTGAACTCGGTCAGCCGCCACAAGCCGCCGGTCCAACTGGCAGAGGTTTCGCCGTTGACGACAAGGTGCAGGATACTGCCCCCCGAGCCATGCCAGAGCGAATAATCAAGCGAACACAGGATATAGTTGAAATCCACCACCGTGTCGTTCTTTTCGCCCTCACCGTCCAGATCCACCCATGTCAGCGCACCGGGTTCAACCAACAGTTCCGGTTCGGGCGCGTCAGGATCGCCCTCCATCACGGCGGCGCGGCATTCTGCCGTGGCCTGCGCCAGAATGGCGTCGATGCGGGGCGCGGTGGTGCCTTGGGCAAAGGCGGCGGCAGGTAAAAGGCACAGGGCGGCGATGTATTTCACGATTTCGCCCCGATCTTTGGTTCCGTCCCGGCGCGCAGCCGGGCAATATTGGCAGAGTGACGCAAAAAGATCAGCGCGGCGAGCGCAATCAACAACACGGCAAGCGCCCCCTTTCCCAGCGCCAGCGCCACAAGGGGCGACAGCGCCGCCGCCACCAGCGCGGCAAGCGAGGAAAAGCGGAACACCGCCGCAACAATCGCCCAGGTGGCACAGGCCGCCAGACCCACAGGAAAGGCGAGGGCCAGAACGGTGCCAAGAAATGTGGCAACCCCCTTGCCGCCCTTGAACCCCAGATAAATCGGGTAACAATGGCCCAGAAACGCGGCGCCCCCGGCAAACAACGCCGCCTGTTCCCCAACCAGCCAGCGGGCCAGCAAGACCGCAATCGCGCCCTTGCCGGAATCCAGCAGCAGCGTCAGGAACGCGGCCAACCTGTTGCCCGTGCGCAAAACATTGGTGGCACCGATATTGCCCGACCCGATCTGGCGCAGATCGCCCAGCCCGAATAGCCGCGCCATGACCATGCCAAAGGGCACCGAGCCAAGAAGATAGGCCAGGATCGCCGTGAGCAGGTAAACGCCAAACGCCACGATCACCATTTTTGCCGCCCCGACACGGGTTGAAAGTATGTCATGTCATTCTCCATGAACCCGGGCACCGGCCACCCATGTGCCGATCACCCGGCCCTCCATGCGCTGGCCGTCAAAGGGGGTATTCTTGGATTTGCTAAGCAGGGTGAACCTGTCCAGGACGAAGGGCGCGTCAGGATCGAACAGCACCAGATCGGCGGGCGCCCCGGGAGTCAGCCGCCCCTGGGGCAGGTTCAGACGCCGCGCCGGGTTCAGGGACAGGGCACGCCAGAGGGTGGGCAGGTCGATATGCCCGGCGTGAACCAGCCGCATGGCGGCGGGCAGCAGGGTTTGCAGGCCCACGGCACCGCTTGCCGCCTCTTCAAACGGCAGGCGCTTTGATTCCTCGTCCTGTGGGGTGTGCATGGAACACAGGATGTCGATTCGCCCGTCTGCCAGGGCCTCGATCATGGCGACGCGGTCATCCTCGCTGCGCAGGGGCGGCTTTATCTTGAAGAATGTGCGGTAATCGCCCACGTCGAATTCATTAAGGGTCAGGTGGTGAATACCCACGCCCGCCGTCACATCCAGCCCGTTTTGCTTGGCGCGCTCCAACGCGGGCAGGGCGCGGGCCGATGTGATCTGATCGGCATGATAGCGCGCGCCGGTCATCTCCAGCAGCGCCATATCCCGATCCAGCGCCATGCGCTCGGCCATGGGCGACACGGCGGGCAACCCGCGCAAGGATGCGAATTTGCCCGAGGTCACAGCGGCGCCTTTCGACAGGCCCGGATCTTGCGGGTGGGCAATGACCAGCGCGCCCAGGGACCGCGCATAGGTCAGGCAGCGGGAAAACACCTTGGTGTCCTGCACCACCCGGTCGCAATCGGTGAAGGCCACGGCGCCTGCATCGGTCAGAAACCCGATTTCGGTCATTTCCCGCCCCAACCGGCCCTTGGTCAGGGCGGCCATGGGCAGCACGCGCACGGCGCTGTCGGTGTTGGCGCGGCGCATGACGAATTCCAGAACCTCGGGGGTGTCGATGGCCGGTTCGGTGTCGGGGCGGGTGACCATGGTGGTAATCCCGCCCGCCGCCGCCGCCCGGCCTGCGGATCGAAAGCTTTCCTTGTGCCGCTCGCCCGGTTCGCTGATTTTCACGCCGATGTCGATGATCCCGGGGGCCAGACATTTGCCGCCGCATTCAACCGTGGTCAGCGGCCCTGTGCCGGGGGAATCGGTGATCACCCCGTCACTGACAAAAAGATCACCAAGGGTGTCGGTGCCTTGCGCGGGGTCAATCAGGCGGGCGTTGGTGAAATGCAGTTTCATGGTGCGTCTTTCTGGATGTCGCGCAACAGGCCCAGAACCCTGCGCCCGTCTTGAATGTATTCAAACCCGATCTTGCGGCTGCGGGACCGCCCGCTGTTATCCCCGGCTTTGAAATAAACGCTGTCAGGCGGCCCCTGAATCAGTTCAAGCGGGGTGTTTGGCCCGATTTCATGGGATTTCAGGCTGCGTTGCCCCATCGTGGCGGTGGCGATATAGGCGCGCTTGTTTGTCAGGGTATAAAACGTGCCGCGCCGCACATAGGCATCCCAGATGAACCGTCCAAAGATCATGTAAAGCCCGATCAACAGGAACGGCAGGCCAAACAGCGGGAATATCAGACCGATGATCCCGATGTCGTTGCCGATCATTGCCGCCCCGGCCATCCAGAAGGCGGCGAACCCGGCAAAGAACACACCGAAGGCCGACACGCTTAACCCGCCTGACAGACGCACCCGGGCGTCGGGGGCGCCCTGCCAGATGATCTCTTCGTCGTGATCCAGAATGTCGTCCCATCCCGGGGCGGGCGTGCTCATCCCTTGCCCCCGGTGGCCAGCAACACAACCAGCGCCAGCAGCACGGCCACGGCCAGCCCGATCAGAAGGGTGCGCAGGGATGCGCGGTGCGCCGTGTCGTCATCGGTGCGGCCGCCCGGCAGGATGCCCTGCGCGCCACCGGCAGGCAGTGGTTCGAACCGGGGGGCGGTGCCGCCTCTTCGCCATAGGTGGCCACCAGCGCGCAATCGTCGGTGGGGTGCAGGGTGGTGGTGGCGGTGCCAAAGGCGCGGGACCGTACAATCGCAACGCTGCCGGTCAGCGCCGCCAGCGCTGCGCGGTCGGGGGCAAGGGTGGCATGGGCAATGCCGTGACCCTGTTCCAGCAACCCGGCCAGCCCCAGATCGTCAAGCTGGCGCAACAGCACGATCTGCACGTGATCGGGGGCAAGGGGACCGCTGCCAAGCGCCTGTTCCAGCGGCTCAAGCGTTTCGCCGTGCCCGATCATTGCGGCGAGCCTGCTCGGACAGGTGAAACACCCGCACCACGCCGAATTCATTGGCCGGAATGATGATTGGCGTGGTCACACCATCACCTCATGCGGGGGCGGCGCGGTTGCGGGCCAGCAGGTCCATCGCGGCCATGCGCACGGCCACGCCCATTTCCACCTGTTCCTGAATGACGGATCGGTTGATGTCGTCGGCCAGGGTGCCGTCAATTTCCACGCCCCGGTTCATCGGGCCGGGATGCATGACGATGGCGTCGGGTTTGGCATGGCTCAGCTTTTCGGCATCCAACCCGTAACGGTGGTAATATTCCCGCTCGGAGGGAATGAAACCGCCGTCCATCCGTTCTTTTTGCAGGCGGAGCATCATCACCACATCGGCGCCTTCCAGCCCGGCGCGCATGTCGTCAAACACCTCGACCCCCCAATCGGCCACACCGGCAGGCATCAGGGTGGGCGGGCCGATCAGGCGAATCCGGTTTTCCATCTTGCCCAGCAGCAGGATGTTGCTGCGCGCCACCCGCGAATGGGCGATATCGCCACAAATGGCGATGGACAGGCGGTGCAGCCGGCCCTTGGCGCGCCGGATGGTCAGCGCATCAAGCAAGGCCTGCGTGGGGTGTTCGTGGCGCCCGTCACCGGCGTTCAGAACCGCGCAATTCACCTTTTCGGCCAGCAGGTTCACCGCCCCCGAATGGGGGTGACGCACCACCAGCAGATCGGGGTGCATGGCGTTCAGGGTCATTGCCGTATCAATCAGGGTTTCGCCCTTCTTGATGCTGCTGGCCTGCATCGACATGTTCATCACATCCGCACCCAGCCGTTTGCCCGCCAGTTCGAAACTGGCCTGGGTGCGGGTTGAGTTTTCAAAGAACATGTTCACCTGGGTCAGCCCGGCCAGGGCATCGCCGTGTTTGAGCGTGCCGCGGTTCAGGGTCACGTAATGATCGGCCAAATCAAGAATGGTGGTGATTTCAACCGGATGCAGGGGTTCAATGCCCAGCAGATGTCGGTGTCGAAAGGTCATGCCTTGCTGCCCCCTGTTCCGGGATTGGAGTTACCTGAAAGGGCGGCTGCGGGTCAAGCCGGGCCATGGGCCAAAAAAGCTGCGCGGTGCCATGGGAAACGGCGCGCCGTGGGCATATGATGGCAGGCATGGGGATTCTGACCGTGGATGATATGGGGTTTGATGCACTGCGCGCCGCTTTGGCGTGGCAGGTCGAACTTGGCGTGACCGAGGCCATCGGCGATGTGCCGGTCGACCGCTATGAAATTCCCCAAGCGGCGCCCAGGGTGGCCGCCATCGCGCCCGCTGCACCTGCGTCGGCGGCGTTTCCCGATCCGGTGCAAGGCCCCGATCCGGTGGATCTGGCCCGTGCCGCCGCCAGCGGGGCGCAGGATCTGGATGCGCTGCGCGCCGCCATGGCCACCTTTGAGGGATGCGAACTGAAGCGGGGCGCGCGCAACACGGTCTTTGCCGATGGTGTGCCGGGCGCCCGTGTCATGGTGATCGGCGAGGCGCCGGAACGGGATGAGGATATCGTCGGCAAGCCCTTCGTTGGCCGCGCCGGGCAGCTTTTGGACCGGATGTTCGAGGCGATCGGCATGGCCCGCACCGCCGGGGCGCGCGATGGGATCTATATCACCAACATCCTGCCCTGGCGCCCGCCCCAGAACCGCGACCCGGAACCGGCCGAGATTGCGATAATGTTGCCCTTCTTGCAGCGCCACGTGGAACTGGCAAAGCCCGAAATCCTTGTGCTGATGGGCAACCTAAGCTGTCACGCCCTGTTGGGCCGCAAAGGCATCACCCGTCTGCGTGGATCATGGGCCGAGGCGCTGGGCCGTCCCGCGTTGCCCATGTTCCACCCCGCCTATCTGTTGCGCAATCCGGTGGCCAAGCGCGAGGCATGGGCCGATCTGCTGATGCTTCAGGCGCGTTTGCGCTGAACGGATGTGATGTTTTGCCTTGGGTGGCTGGCTTTGGTGCAAGAAGGATAGAGAATATGGCGCGGATTGATGAGGGAAAACGCTTTGTGCCGGTGCGCATCGCCGTTTTGACGGTATCTGACACGCGCAGTGCCGATGATGACCGGTCCGGCGATACACTGGTTCAACGGATCGAGGGGGCAGGGCATCTGCTGGCGGCCCGCGCCATCGTGCAGGACGACCGCGCGGCGATTGCCGCCCGGCTGCGCGACTGGTGCGCCGACCCGGATATTGACGTGATTATTTCAACAGGCGGCACCGGGTTGACCGGGCGGGATGTGACCGTTGAGGCGCACCGGGATGTGTATGAGAAGGAGATCGAGGCCTTTGGCACCGTTTTCACCATTGTCAGCATGAAAAAGATCGGCACCAGCGCGGTACAAAGCCGCGCCTGTGGCGGTGTTGCCATGGGCACCTATCTGTTTGCCCTGCCGGGCAGTCCGGGGGCCTGCAAGGATGGCTGGGATGAGATTCTGGCGCCTCAGTTGGATTATCGCCACAGTCCCTGCAATTTTGTGGAAATTTTCCCCCGTCTGGATGAACATCTGCGGCGCAAGTGACGCTCACGCACGTTTGATGGCATAATCGGGTTTCGGGTTTGGCGGATGTGCCAGACCCGGTATTCTGTGCGACAACAAAATGTGAGGCCCTGATATATGCGATTTCTGCGCCGTTCTCTTGTCGGGCTGTTTCTGCTGGCCGCGACGCTGGGCCTTCTGGCGCTGGCCGGGCAGGGGCTTTATTCGGCATTCGAGGCGCGCAATGCCGAAAAGGGCCGCGAGCGTCCGGCCCGGGAACGGGTGCTGGCGGTCAACGTCATTGCCTTTGCGCCGGAAACCGTGGTGCCGGTTCTGTCCACCTTTGGCGAAATCCGCAGCCGCCGCACGCTGGAGGTGCGCGCCAGCGCGGCGGGCGAGGTTATGGAACTGGGCGCAGGTGTGCAGGACGGGGGCCGTGTGCAGGCGCGGCAGTTGTTGTTTCGGATTGATCCGACCGCCGCCATGACTGCGTTGCAAGTGGCCCGCGCCGATCTGGCGGATGCCGAAGGCGAGGTGCGCGATGCCCACCGCGGGCTTGAGCTTGCCACTGAAGAGGTGGGATCGGCCCGTGCGCAGGCCGATCTGCGCGAACGGGCCTTGCAACGTCAGCGTGATCTGGCTGCACGGGGCGTTGGCACCGCCGCGTTGATCGAGGCGGCGGAACTGGCGGCGGCCTCGGCGCAACAATCGGTTTTGTCGCGCCGTCAGGCACAGGCGCAGGCGCAGGCGCGGCTGGATCAGTCAACCACCCAGCTTAGCCGCGAAAAGATCGCGCTGAACGAGGCACAGCGCCGGGTGGACGATACCAAGGTCACGGCGGAATTTTCTGGCGTGCTGGGGGATGTGACGGTCGTGAAGGGGCGGCTTGTCACCAGCAATGAAAAGCTGGCGCAACTGATCGACCCTGACGCGCTTGAGGTGTCGTTCCGGGTGTCGACGCCGCAATATGCCCGGCTTTTGGATGACACCGGGCAGTTGATTGATGCCGAACTGGTTGTGTCGCTTGAGCTGAACGGGCTGACCCTTGCCACATCAGGGCGGATCAGCCGCGAAAGCGCGGCGGTGGGCAGCGGGCAGACCGGGCGTTTGTTGTTTGCCAATCTGAACAGCGCCAAAGGGTTTCGCCCCGGTGATTTCGCCAGCGTCGATATTGATGAACCGGCGCTGGAGCGCGTGGCGCGCCTGCCCGCCGCTGCGGTGGATTCGGCGGGAACGGTTCTTTTGGTCGGTGCCGATGAGCGGCTTGAGGTCGCCCCGGTCGAGGTGCTGCGCCGTCAGGGTGACGATGTGCTGGTGCGCGCCCGCGGTTTGGCTGGGCGCGAGGTGGTTGCCGAACGCTCGCCCCTTTTGGGCGCCGGGATCAAGGTGCGCCCCCTGCGCCCGACCGCCGAGGCGGTGCCGGATGAACCGACCGTGCCGGCAATGGTGGAACTGACCGAGGAACGCCGCGCCCGCCTGATTGCCTTTGTCCAAGGCAACACCCGAATGCCCAGCGACGCGAAAGAACGTGTTCTGGCCCAATTGCGCGAACCCAATGTGCCGGCCCAGACGATCGAGCGGATCGAATCCCGGATGGGGGCTAGGCCATGGCCACACGGCAGCTTGGCGCGGCGCGCGGAATTCTTGCCTATTTCGCCCAACACCGCACGGCGGCCAATCTGTTGTTGGTGGTGATGCTGGTTCTGGGCATCACAGCGGCACCGCAGATGCGGGCGCAGTTCTTTCCCGATGTGGTGATCGAAAGCATTTCAGTTTCGGTTCAATGGGATGGGGCAGGGGCCGAGGATATAGACAGCGCCATCGTGCAGGTTCTGGAACCCACGCTTATGGCTGTTGAAGGCGTGGAAAGCAGCACCAGCAATTCATCCGAAGGGCGGGCGCGGATTTCGCTGGATTTCGAACCGGGCTGGGATATGGCCCGCGCCGTCGATGATGTGCAGGGGGCGGTGGATTCGGTCAGCAACCTGCCCGAAGACGCCGAAGACCCCGAGGTGCGCCGCCGTGCGTGGCGCGACCGGGTGACGGATGTGGTGATTTCCGGGCCGGTGGGTGTGGACCAACTGGGCCGGTTGGCCGACGAATTCACCGTGCGGCTGTTTCAGGCGGGGGTGACCCGCGTCACCCTGCGCGGCGTGGCTGCCCCGGAAACGGTGGTTCAGGTGGCGTCGATCTCGCTGATCCGCAACAACGTGACGATGCGCGAACTGGCCACGGCCATTGCCCGGGGCGCCGCGACAAAACCCGCCGGTGATGTTTCGGGCAGTGCGCGGTTGCGTACGGGGGTGGAAAAACGCAGCGCCGATGAGATTGGCGATATTGTTCTGCGCTCAAACCCCGACGGGAGCAAGCTGCGCATTGCCGATGTGGCGACGGTGCGCACCGAGGGGATCGACCGTAATCTGGCTTATTTCGTCGGTGAGGACAGCGCCATTTCGATCTCGCGTTGACCGGACCGATCAGGGCGATGCCATCGGCATTCAGCATCAGGTTGAGGCGGTGGCACATGAGATGCAACTGGGCGTGCCTCAGGGCGTAAAGATCGACCTGATCCGCACCCGCGCCGAAGAAATCACCGGGCGGCTGAACATCCTGCTGGAAAACGGGGTGATGGGGCTGGGATTTGTGGTGCTGTTGCTGTTCCTGTTTCTGAACGCGCGCACCGCGTTCTGGGTGGCGGCGGGCATTCCCGTGGCAATGACGGCGGCGGTCGCGTTGATGTATGCGGCGGGTCTGACCCTGAACATGATTTCGCTGTTTGCGCTGATCATCACGCTGGGCATCGTGGTGGATGATGCCATCGTGGTGGGCGAACACGCCGATTTTCGGGTGCGGAAATTGGGCGAAACGCCAATGCAGGCGGCGGTAAACGCGGCCCAGCGGATGTTTCCGGCGGTGTTTTCGGCCACCCTGACCACGGTGATTGCGTTTCTGGCGCTGGTGGCCGTGGGGGGCGGTTTGGCGATCTTATTTCCGACATTCCGTTCACGGTGATCGTTGTGTTGATCGCGTCGCTGGGGGAGTGTTTTCTGATCCTGCCCAACCACATGGCCCACGCCATGGCCCATTCGGCGAAACAGCATTGGTATGACTGGCCCTCGCGCACGGTGAACCGCGGGTTTTCATGGGTGCGCGATGTGATCTTTCGCCGTCTTATGGCGGGGGTGATCTGGGCACGCTATCCGGTGATGGCCGGGGTGATTGTGGTGCTGGTCAGTCAGGCGGCGCTGTTCATTCGGGGCGATGTGACATGGCGGTTCTTTGCCAGCCCGGAACAGGAATCGATCAGCGGCAATTTCGCCATGGCCCCCGGTGCCACCCGCAGCGACACCTTGGAAATGATGCACGACCTGCAAAAGGCGGTTGAGGATCTGGGCGCGAAATATGAGGCCGAATTTGGCCGCAATCCGGTTGATTTCGCCCTGGCGCAGGTGGGCGGCACCACCGGGCGGGGGTTGTCGGGGGCGGATACCAAGGATGCCGATCTGTTGGGGTCCATCGCGATCGAACTGATCGACGCCGATCTGCGGCCCTATTCCAGCTTTCGTTTTCTGGGCGATCTGCAAGAGGCGGTGCCATCGCACCCCTTGCTGGAAACCCTGTCGTTCCGGCGCTGGGGGTCGGGGCCGGGGGCGATTCTCTGGATGTGCAGATTTACGGCGCCAGTGCCGAGCGCCTGAAAGAGGCGGCGGAATCCCTGAAAACCACCATGGCGCAATTTGGCGAAGTTTCGGCGCTGGAAGATTCGCTGGCCTATGACAAGGAAGAGATGATCCTTGATCTGACGCCGCAGGGGCAGGCGCTGGGCGTGTCGATTGACGCGCTGGGCGGCATTTTGCGCGACCGGCTGAACGGGATCGAGGCGGCGAGCTATCCCGATGGGCCGCGTTCGGCCAAGATCCGGGTGGAACTGCCGCCTGATGAATTGACCGCCGATTTCCTTGATCGCACCCGGATTCGCACCAGCAGTGGCGATTATGTGAATCTGGCCGATATTGTGACCGTGGACCGGCGCGGCGGCTTTTCCACGGTGCGGCGGGAAAACGGATTGCGGATGGTGTCGGTGTTTGGTGACATTTCCGACGACGACCCGGCCCGCGCCGCCGAAATCACCGAACGGTTGCAAACTGAATTCCTGCCCGCACTGGAAGAAAACTTTGGCGTGACGACCCGGCAGGCGGGGCTGGCGGAACAGGAAAACGCGTTCCTGACCGATGCCGCCGTCGGATTCGGGCTGTGCCTGCTGGGGATTTACCTGACTTTGGCGTGGATTTTCTCCAGTTGGACCCGGCCCTTGGTGGTGATGGCGATCATTCCCTTTGGTTTGGTGGGCACGATTTACGGCCATTACCTGTGGGAAATTCCGGTCAGCCTGTTTTCGGTGGTGGGAATGATCGGGATGACGGGGATCATCATCAACGATTCCATCGTTCTGGTGTCAACGGTGGATGAATACGCCGCCGAACGGGGGTTGATTCCGGCGATTATCGACGGTGTGGCCGACCGGCTGCGCCCGGTGTTCCTGACAACGGCGACAACCGTTCTGGGGCTGGCGCCATTGCTTTATGAAACCTCGGCGCAGGCGCAATTTCTGAAACCCACGGTTGTCACGCTGGTCTATGGTCTGGGCTTCGGGTTTGTTCTGGTGCTGCTGGTGGTGCCTGCCCTGTTGGTCATGCAGCAGGATCTGGCAAAACAGATTGCCGCGCTGCGCCGGGCGCTGGCGTTTCGGCGCGGCGCGCGCGGGGTTGGGGCCGGGGTGGTCCTTGTGGCGCTGACCAGCGCGGGATGGTTTGCCATGACGCTCGGCGCGGTGATATTCACCGGCACCTATGCCCCGCCGCTGACCGGAATTATGCCGGGCGCGGCGACGCCTGCACTGGCGTTGGCGGTGTTTCTGGCCGGGGTCGCGGTACTGGCCGTGCTGGTCTATGTGATTGGTGGTGTTGCAGTGGCGCTGCGCCGGCGCGCAGCTTAACCGCAGCCGTGGATATCGACGGCGCCGCGCCGCCCCAGCACGGTAATCCGCAGGTTCGAGCGATTCAGCGCCAGCGGCGCGGCGCCGTCGGGCAGGATGTCGACCGTCGCGGCAAGCGTGCCGCCCCGCCGCCGGCTTGCCGCCTGAGACACCCAGACCGGCGCGCCGGGCAGTTCGACAACGACAAATTCATCCCCGCCCAATGGGGGCATCATCACCGTGGCCGTCAGGCGCACCCCGGTATCCCTGGCCGTCACCGCGCATTGCACCGCCGAAACCCCTGCCTCGGGCGCTGTCATGGGCCGGTCTTGCAATGCCGCCACGATGCGCGCGTCCTTGTGGGTTGTTTCAACCGCAAGATCGGCGGCGACACGGCCCATCACCGGCACACAGACGTTTTCGCACACCCCCATGTCGACCGTGCCATGGAGGGAAATCGGGCGATCTGCCCGCCGCGGGGTAAGTTCGATCGGAATGATCACCTGATCGCGATACCCCAGCGTCATCATCCCGTTCAGATCAAACACCTGTGGCACCGGCCAGTGTATCGCCACAGCGCCCAGATTGTCCGAGCCGCGCCAGTCAAACTGTGCCGGGATGCCGGCATCGCCGGGGGCGCGCCAGTATGTTTTCCAGCCGGGGCGCAGGGTGACGCGCAGGGCGGCCATCTGGGTGCCATGGTCGGTGCGCCACCCTGGCAGCAGTTGGAAATCGGCCAGATCGTCCAGTGATTGGGCGCGGGCGGAAAGGGGGCCGAGCGTGACGCAGGCGGCAAGGATGCAAAGCAATCGTTTCATCCCGCGACCCTAGCCATGGGGGCCGGGATTGGAAATCACAAAGGGGCGATGGATGCGTGTATGGCGGCTGGTGCCTTGCACATTTCTGCGGGCTTTGTCACTGCTAGGGGATGACACAGGGCGACACATCACAGGATCTGGCGGGAAAGCTGCTGATCGCGATGCCGGGCATGGGCGACCCCCGGTTCGAACGCAGCGTGATTTACGTCTGCGAACACGACAGCGAGGCCACCATGGGCCTGATCGTGAACAAACGCCTGCCGGAACTTGGCTTTGCCGCCCTCATGGAACAGCTTGAGATAGAGACCGACACGCGAAGCCGCCCGATGGAGGTGCATTTCGGTGGTCCGGTCGAAACGGGGCGGGGTTTTGTGCTGCATTCGCGCGATTATACGGCGGTTGAGGGCACCTTGCCCTTTGGCGATGATTTCGCGCTGACCGCCACCCGCGATGTTCTGGATGATCTCGCGGCCGGAGGCGGGCCCGAGCGCGCGATTCTGGCGCTGGGCTATGCCGGATGGGGGCCGGGCCAGTTGATGGAGGAAATCCTGAACAATGGCTGGCTGATCTGCCCGGCGGACCCCGCCGTTGTCTTTGGCCCGCAGGATGAAACCAAATGGGCGGCAGCCCTGGCATTGCTGGGAATCGACGCCCAGAGCCTTTCGGCGGCGGCCGGGCGCGCCTGAGCGCGCCCTTGTGGCGATGCCCTGCCCGTGCCACTCTGATCCGGTGTAAACAGGCGGGCGATGGAAACCGGATTTCAAAACCTGATCCAATGGATCACCGAATTGTGGCGACTGCTTGCGGCGCAGGCGCTGAACCTGATCTTGCCCACGCGCCTTTATCAGATTGCCATCATCATCGCCTGTGTCTTGCTGGCCTGGGTGCTGAATCGCATGACGATGGAACGGATGCGCGATTGGTTGCGCACCCGGGATGGATGGCCAAAGTGGCGGCTGCGCGCGTTGCTTGTCATCAACCGGCGGCTCAAGCTGATTTATTTCGTCGGGCTGATCTGGGTTGCTACCTGGATCATGCGCTGGATTCATGTGTTTCCCTCGCGGTCGTTTCTGCTGGCGCTTGCGGCCAGTATCGCCACCGCATGGCTGATTGTCGTCTTTGCCACCCGGCTGGTGCGGCATCCGTCCCTGCGGTCGGTGGTGCGCTGGGGGCTTTGGATTTATGTGACGCTGTATTTTTTGGGCCTGCTTGACGAAGCGTCCGTCTTTCTTGAGGGACTGGCCCTTCAGGTGGGCAATTTCCGCCTGTCCGCCCTGACGCTGATTCACGCGTTTGTGGTGATTGGCGTGCTGTTCACCCTCGCGCGTCTGGTGACCCAGACCAGTTCGGCGCGGATCAGGCGCAATGAAAACATCAGCCCCTCCATGCAGGTGCTGGCGGTCAAGGCGATGCAACTGTCGCTGTATGGCGCGGTGTTCTTTCTGGGGCTGAAGGCGGTTGGCGTCGATCTGACCGGGCTTGCCGTGCTGTCAGGCGCCATCGGTGTGGGGCTTGGGTTTGGCCTGCAAAAGGTGGTCAGCAATCTGGTGTCGGGCATCATCATCCTGCTGGATAAATCGATCAAACCGGGGGATGTGATTTCGATCAGCGAAACTTTCGGCTGGATCAATTCTCTGGGCGCGCGCTATGTGTCGATCACCACGCGGGATGGCCGCGAATATCTGATTCCGAACGAGGATCTGATCACCGGGCAGGTGGTCAACTGGTCGCATTCAAACGATTTTGTGCGGCTCGATATTCATTTCGGCACCGCATATGGCGATGATCCACACAAAGTGCGCGCCGTGGCAATCGAAGCGGCGGCATCGGTGCCACGGGTGCTGAGCACCCAGGCGCCAGTGTGCCACATTGTCGGTTTTGGCGACAGTTCGGTGGATTACATCCTGCGGTTCTGGATCACCGATCCCACCGGCGGGCTGACCAATATTCGCGGCAATGTATATCTGGCGTTGTGGGATGCGTTTCGCGCCCATGACATCTCGATTCCCTTCCCCCAGCGCGAGGTTCGGATGCTGGGCGAACCCGCCCCGACCGAGGGCAGAAATGGGCCCGACGACTGATCCTTTGCGGGGTTCCGTTGCGTCAATCTTCTAATTTCCAAAGACAGCCAACTTTTTCGTGATCTGGGCGGCGGAGCTTCGCTTTCGGGGTGCGATGCCCTGTACAAAGGCCGCTTGCCCTGTAGACTCGTATAAAACAAGATGGCGGTGGAACGGGAATGATCTCTCTTCGGGGACTGTGCAGTTGCGTAGGCGTGGCAATAGTCGGGCTGTGGGTGGTACCTGCCTTGGCGCTCGACAGTCTTGCGTTCAAGACGCCGGGTGCCGACGGTGATCTGGCGCAAGAGTTGAAGGATCTCGTCGCTGCTTGTGGCGGCGCAGGCCGAGGGCAACAACGACCCGCAAGAATTGCTCGCGGCGGCCATTGCCGATTACGGGCGCCTTGTGGGGACGCTTTATTCCGAGGGCCGCTTTGGCGGTGTGATCAATATTCTGGTTGACGGGCGCGAGGCCGCGCGCATTTCACCCCTGTCGCCACCAAAAACAATCGGCACCATTTCCGTCACCGTAAAGCCCGGCCCGCAATATACCTTTTCGCAGACCGATGTCCGCCCGCAGGCGCCGGATACGGAACTGCCAAAGGGGTTCGTCGTTGGACAACCCGCGCGTACGCCGCTGATCCGTGATGGTGTGGCTGCGGTGATTGATGGCTGGCGCGATACGGGCCATGCCAAGGCGGCGGTGGCATCGCAAAAGGTGACGGCAAACCACAACGTCGATCAGGTGGGCGTGCAGGTGGGTATCGCGCCGGGGCCGCGGGTGCGGTTTGGCGATCTTCTGCTAAAGGGGGGCGACAGGGTGCGCCCGGCGCGCCTGCGCAAGATTGCGGGCCTGCCTACGGGCGAAATCTATTCACCGGCGGCGATCGAAAAGTCGGCCAAACGATTGCGCCGCACCGAGGTGTTCAAATCCGTTTCCCTGGCCGAAGCCAAGACGCTGCGCAGCGGCGATCTTTTGGATGTCACGGCCACCCTGGCCGAGCAAAAGCCGCGCCGCATCGGATTTTCCGCCGAGCTTTCGACCGTCGAAGGGCTGACCCTGTCTAGTTACTGGCTGCATCGCAATCTTTTGGGTGGGGCGGAACGCCTGCGCCTTGACGGTGAAGTTTCAGGGATCGGTGGCGGCACGGGCGGCACCGATTACAAATTCTCGGCCCGTTATGGCCGCCCTGCCACGCCGGACCCCGACACCGACCTTTACATTCTCGCCGAGGTCGAGCAGGTGAATGAACCCACCTACAGCTCAAAAACCGGGCGACTGGGCTTTGGGTTTACCCGCTATGTCAGTGATCAACTGACGGTTTCCGCCGGTCTTGCCTATGCCTATTCCGAAGACACGGACGCCACCGGCACGGCATCGTTTCATCAGATCGTGCTGCCCCTGAACGCGACCTATGACAGCCGCGACGTGGCGCTGGACGCGACCAAAGGATATTACGCCGATGTGGATGTCATGCCCTTTCTGGGGGTCAGCGGCACCGAAAGCGGCGCGCGGCTGACATTCGACACCCGCGCCTATCGCGCCTTTGGGAGCGAGGATAAATTCGTTCTGGCCGGGCGTGTTCAGGGTGGCTCGATCATCGGCGCGTCGCTGTTGGGGGTGCCGAACGGGTATCGGTTCTATTCCGGCGGGGGGCACGGTGCGTGGGCAATCCTATCAATCCCTGGGCGTTACCGTGAATGGTGATCTGACCGGCGGGCGGTCGTTCCTTGGGCTGTCGGGCGAATTTCGCGCCAAGGTCTATGACAGCATCGGCGTGGTGGCCTTTGCCGATTTCGGGCTGGTCGGCGCCGACAGTTTTGGCGGTGATGCCGATTCCCACGCCGGCGCGGGTCTGGGCCTGCGGTATCTCACCCCTATCGGGCCGATCCGCCTTGACGTGGCGGCCCCCATCGGCGGCACCTCCAGCGGTGCTCAGGTTTATGTTGGAATCGGGCAGGCATTTTAATGCGTATTATTGGTTTTCTCTTGCTGGCGCTCACGTTCATGTCGGGGCCGGTTCTGGCACAGGATGACGACGGCGGCGGGTTTCTGGAACGGTTGATCGAGGACAACCTGTCAGGCGCCGGGCGCAGCGTGAACATTCGTGGGTTCGCTGGCGCGCTCAGTTCCGAGGCGAGCCTTGATGAGTTGACCATCGCAGACGATGAAGGCGTTTGGCTGACCCTGCGCGACGTGGTGCTTGACTGGAACCGGTCGGCGCTGTTGCTGGGGCGGCTTGAGGTTACGTCGCTGACAGCGGGCGAAATCATCGTGCCGCGTCTGCCCGCGTCTGACCCTTCGGCACCGGCGCCCGAAGCGACGCCTTTCGCGCTTCCTGATTTGCCGGTATCGGTCGAAATCGGCGAATTGAAGGCGGCCAGGGTTGATCTGGGCGCGGCGCTGTTTGGCGCGGCGGCTGTGGTTTCGCTGGACGGATCGGTCAGTCTGGACGGCGGTGAAGGCAACGCAAAGATCGCGATCGAGCGGGTTGACGGGGCCACGGGTGCACTGACGCTGGATGCGTCTTATGACAATGCCACCGAAAATCTGGCGCTGAAACTGAACGTCACCGAGGCCGCAGATGGTATCACGGCGAACCTTCTGGGCCTGCCGGGGCGCCCGGCCATTCAGCTTGATGTCGACGGCGCCGGCCCGCTGTCGGAATTCAGCGCCGCGATCAAGCTGGACACTGACGGCGAACGACGCCTGTCCGGCACGGTTGAATTGCTGGCCACGGGCGAAGGCAGCGCCCAGACCCGCGGTTTCAAGGTCGAGCTGGGGGGCGATATCGCACCGGTATTCGCGCCGCGGTTTCGTCCGTTCTTTGGCCCGGATGTGCAACTTGTCGCGCAGGGGGCAACCCGGCCCGACGGTGGCATGGTGATCGACCAACTGGACCTGAGCGCCGATGCCCTGCGCCTTCGGGGCAAGGTGTCGGTCGGGGCCAATGGCCTGCCTGATCTGATCGACGTGACCGGCAAAATCGCCGCCAAGGACGGAACGCCGGTTCTGCTGCCTTTGGGGGGCGACGCCACGACTGTCGACAGCGTCGATCTGGCGGTGAAATTCGATGCCGCCCTTGGTCAGGATTGGACCAGCAAGATCACGCTGAACACCCTGACCCGCCCCGATCTTACGGTCGGGCGTGTGGTTTTGGATGGTGGTGGCCAGATTTCCGATGGTGATGGCGGTGCCAAATCGGTGACGGCGAAGCTTGATTTTGCCACGAGCGGGCTGGCAACGCCAAATGAAGCGATGCAAAAGGCCCTTGGCACCAGCGCGGATGGCAGCATCGCGTTGCGCTGGGCCAGCGGCGGGCCGATAGTTCTGGATGAGCTGAGCGTGACGGGCCACAGTTTTGATCTGACAGGATCGGGGCAGGCAAATATTGGCGGGGGCGACACCACCGTTGAACTTGACGCAACCCTGAGCGCGCAGGATCTGACCGCGTTTTCCGGTTTGGCCGGGCGCCCGCTGGGCGGGGCGATCACGGCGAACCTTGATCTGAAGGCAAAGCCGCTGGATGGGGCGTTTCAGGTGGCGCTGGATGGCGCAACCACGGATCTGAAAATAGATCAGGCGCAGGCGGATGCCCTGTTGGCGGGAAACACCAAGGTTGTGGTGCAGGCCGCGCGGGATGAAACCGGCACACATATCAACAAGTTGAACCTTGCAAACCCGGAACTGTCCGTCGACGCTTCGGGCGATCTGACCACGGCGGTCAGCAGCCTGCGGGCGGATGTCCGGTTGCGCAACGCAAAGGTGCTTGACCCGAAAATGGACGGTCCGGTCGATCTGTCCGCCACGGCGTCGATGGTCGATGGTGTCTGGACGTACAACGTGAACGGCAACGGCGTGGGCGCGCTGATTGACAGCAGCGGCACCGTGGCCGGGCTGGATGATCCTTCGCCCCGGATCGACACCAGGACCGACGCGCGGGTTGATGACCTGTCCGTGTTTTCGGGGCTGACCGGGCGCGATCTGGGCGGCGCTGTGACCTTGAAACTGTCCGGCCAAATTCTGGCCGATCTGAGCAATGCTGACGTTTCGGTCGATCTGGTCAGCCGGGGCGTCAAAACCGGGGATGCGCGGTTTGATGATCTTTTGGTCGGGCGCACCGATCTTTCGGCGCGGGTACAGCGTGAGGGTCGGGTGGTTTCGCTTCAGCGGTTCCTGTTGAACGGCGCGGGCACCGGTTTGCACGCCGAAGGGGCCGGTCAGATCGAAGGATTGGGCGAGGTTGCGCCACTGGTCAGCGGGATGATCGACGCCTCGGTCAACAGTCTGGCGCGGTTTTCCGGCCTTGCCGGGCGCAAGCTGAGCGGCGCTGTCAACGCGACGATCACCGGATCGGCCCGGCTGGACGCCAGCGAGGTTGATGCCGATGTCACGCTTGACGCGAGGTCTGTTTCCACCGGGATGCCGGATATCGACCCGTTGCTGAATGGATTGGTCACCTTGCAGGGCAAGGTGTCGCGCAATGGCGATAGTGCCACCATCAACGGGCTGCGCCTGACGGCGGCGGCTCTTGGTTTGCGGCTGGAGGGCAGCGCGCGGGGCGAAGACATTACCACGGGCACGCCGCTGGTGGCGCTGGATGCAGACCTGTCGGCCACCACGCTGGCGCCCTTGTCGGGCCTTGCGGGCCGGGCCTTGGGCGGCGCGGTGGATGTTAAGATCAAGGGGCAGGCGCGCCCGGATCTGAGCGTGCTTGACGTGGTGTTGGATGGCGAAACCCGGTCGCTGAAAATCGGGCAGGAAAACGTCGATCGCCTGTTGCGCGGTGCAACGGATGTTGCCCTGACCGTGAAACGCGATGGCGAAACGATCAACCTGCCGCGCCTGAACATTACGAATGATCAGATCGTGGCAAAGGCTGATGGGCAGTATGCGCAGGGCAAAAGCGCGCTCAAGGCGGATGTGACCATTGCTGATCTGCGCGATCTGGATGCGCGGATGACCGGGCAGGCGCAGGTGAACCTGTTTGCCGAAGAGGTGGGCGAATTGTGGCAGGTCACGCTGGATGGTGCGGCCGCCGATGCGGTGATCAAGGCCAGCGCGTCGATCAAGGATGCCCTGACGGGCAACCCCCTGATTGACGGAACCGCCACAGTGCGCGCTGACGATCTGTCGCGTTTTGCCCCCCTTGCCAACCGGCCCCTTGCCGGGTCGCTTAGCGCCGATGTGAAGGGGCGCAGCCGCGCCGATCTGTCGGAATTCGATGTCTCGGCGGATGTGACCGGCAGCAATCTGCGCGTGGGCCAACCCGAGGCCGACCGTATTCTGGGCAGCAGCACAAAGGTACGTGTCGTGGCCAACCGCACGGGCGGCGGCGCGATTGATGTGCGGAACTTCAAGATCGACACCTCCAGCCTGACCGCCAGCGCCGATGGCCGGGTTCTGGGCAGCGATGCCAATCTTAATATTTCGGCGCGTCTTGCCGATATCGGGCCGTTTGTGCCGGGCCTGAACGGGCCTGTCACAGCCAGCGGGCAAGTGCGCAGCACCGGCAACCAACTGGGCCTTGACGTTACGGGAACGGGGCCGGGTGGCATCACGCTCAGGGCGGATGGCACGGTGGCGCAGGATTTTTCGCGCGCCAATATCAAACTGAACGGTCAGGCGCCCCTGTCGCTGGCCAACAGTTTTATCCAACCGCGCAGCCTTGACGGAACACTTGCGCTTGATATTGCGGTGAACGGCCCGCTGCAATTATCGTCGGTTTCCGGGCGGCTTAGCACGCAGGGCGCGCGGGTGATCGCCCCAGCCCTGAACATCGTGCTTGATGATGTCGCGTTGAACGGCACCCTGTCTGGCGGCGCGATACAATTGGATGTGCGCGCCAAGAAACAGGGCGGCGGGCAGTTGGCCATAACCGGCCCGATCACCCTGAGCGGCGGTTTCAATGCCGATCTGAACGCCCGGGCAACCGGATTTGTCGTCGAGGATCCGCGCCTTTACCGCGCGGTGATGGATGGCAATATCACCGTCAAAGGCCCGCTTCTTGGTGGGGCGCGTATTGCCGGTCTGGTGGATATTGTGGAAAGCGAACTGCGGGTTCCCTCGACCGGGCTGGGCGTGACAGGGCCGATCCCCGATGGGTTGGTCCATGTGGGTGAACCGGCGGATGTGCGGGCCACCCGCGCCCGCGCCGGGATGATTGAACAACCCGGGTCGGGCGGGGGCGGCGCATCTGTTGCCTATCCTCTGGATCTGACGATCCGGGCCGAAAACCGGCTGTTCATCCGGGGCCGGGGGTTGGACGCTGAAATGGGCGGTGCGCTGACCCTGCGCGGCACCACCGACAATATCATTCCGGCGGGGCAATTCGATCTGGTGCGTGGGCGGCTTGATCTGTTGGGCAAGCGGCTTACCATGGAGGAGGGGAGCGTCACCCTTGAGGGGGATTTCACCCCGACGATCCGTCTTGTCGCCTCGACCGAGGCGGGCGATGTGCTGGTCAAGATCGTGATCGAAGGTCAGGCCCTTGCGCCCGAAATCAACTTTCTTTCCGAACCTGAACTGCCACAGGAAGAGGTTCTGTCGCGGCTGTTGTTTGGGAAATCCATCACCTCGATTTCGCCGCTTCAGGCGGCACAACTGGCCTCGGCTGTTGCGACACTTGCGGGTAAGGGCGGTGACGGTATCGTCAGCAACCTGCGCAAAAGCACGGGGTTGGACGATCTGGACATCACCACCGACGAAGAAGGAAACGCCGGCCTGAAAGCGGGCAAATACCTGTCCGAGAACCTTTATACCGATGTCACCGTCGATTCACAGGGCGAGGCCGAGATCAATCTGAACCTTGATCTGTCGCCATCGCTGACCATCAAGGGCGGCGCGAACAACAGTGGCGAAACATCCCTTGGGATATTTTTCGAGAAGGATTACTGAACCTCGTTCTCGCCGGTTTCCAGGGTGAAATCGGCGGGGGTAAAGGTGACGTTGACGCGATAGGCATCGGCGTCATCTTCGATGGCTTGCATGGTGCCGCCCAGTTGCATCACGAACGCATTGATAAGTTGTGAACCAAGGCCCGACACCTCGTCAGGATCCCGTGGCAGGACAGGGGTGCCGGTGGAATTGCTGACGCAAAGTTCGATCTCGCCTGATTCAAGCGGGCGCAAGGACATGAAAACCCAGGGCGCGCCGCTGTCGGGGCGGCCAAGATATTTATAGGCGTTTGTCACGGCCTCGGTCACCAACAGCGACAGCGGCACCGCCTGATCAGGGTACAGCAGCACCGGTTCGGTTTCCATCGTGAACCCAACATGCTGTTCCGGCATGTCGGCCGAGCGGGCCAGCTGCCGCGCCAGATCGGTGACCAGAAGATCGGCGCGCACCTCGGACAGGATGCTGGCCTGATACAGGCTGCGGTGGACGGTTGCCAGGCTCATGACCCGATCCTGCAAGCGGCGCAGCATAAGACGAGTTTCGCCATGGCGCGCCCGGCGGATCTGCATGTTGGTGATGGACGCGATCAGTTGCAGGTTGTTCTTGACCCGGTGATGCACCTCTTTCAGCAGGACATCCTTTTCGTGCAGCAGATTTTCCTGATCTGCCTCGTCGCGTAAAATCTGTTCGGTCATCAAGGCGAAGGCATCGCTCACCTCGCGCAATTCGTCAGGCTGATCCGCCTCGCCGGTGCGATGAATGCGGCGGGTGGCGCTGAAGGCGCGGATGTTGCGGCGCAGGTTGCGGATATGGCGGATCACCAGCCGGTTCACGGCGACAAAGGCAACGGCAAGGCTGACCAGCCACATCAGGACAGGGAACAGCAGCGCCGGCACCATCTGGGGCAGTCCGATGATCGCGGTGTTGCGTGGCCAGATTGCCAGCGTGAACACCTGCTCCTGAACCAGCGGCACCACGGTGAATATCCGCAAATGGCCGCTGCGGTCTTCATCCTGAAACACCAGCCCGCGATCGGCGGTCAGGGCCGAAAGGGCGCGATTGGCGGGCAGGCGATCTTCAACATTGTCCATACCGATGCCCGACGTCAGCGGCGCGCCCTTGCTGTCGAACGTCAAAACATCGAGCGGTGAAATGTTCTGCCCCTGCATGGGGGCGATTTTCAACGCGGCATGGGGCACCGAAAGCGTGACAAATCCGATGGCCTTTCCATCCGTGAACACCGGTTCGGTGATCAACAGGGCGGCCTGTTTGCTGACCGCACCGCTCTGGCTTGAGGTGATCATCGACCGGGGATTGGCAAGGTATTCGGTGACCGATCCATCCGTGTTCATGTCGCGCCCGACACCCGCAGAGGCACAGACCATGATGCCGTCGGTATTGACGAAACCGGCAAAGATCACATTGCGCCGCTGATTGACAAGATCGGCCATATGGGCCGAACAGGTATTACCGTCGCGCAGCATCGTGGGGATCAGCAGGGCAAGCGACTGCGCAACCCCGACCGTGCGCGTGACAAGGCGCCGTTCGGCCTGTGCTGCGTTCAGGGTTTCCCCCAGCAGCGACGTTTCAACCCGGTCATTGGCATCGGAAATGACGCGATAGGATTGCAGCATCGCGATAATGCCGATGGGCAAAAGGGCCAGGCCCAGCAACAGAACCAGACGTATTCCCAGACGATTGAGTGGCTTGAATCCACGACCTGCGGGCAGCATCTCAGCCGATCTGCGGTGACGCGGCCAGAACGGCGGCGGTATTGGCGTCGGAAATGGTGGGGTCTTCGCCCTCGGCCAGTTGCAAAAGTTCGGCAAGGCGTTTGCGCCCGCGATTGGCCCGGCTCTTGATCGTGCCGACGGCAACGCCGCACATTTGCGCTGCTTCTTCATAGGCAAAGCCGGATCCACCCACGAGGATCAGCGCCTCGCGTTGTTCGACGGGCAATTGTTCAAACGCGCGGCGAAAATCATTCAGCGCCAAGCGTCCGTCATGGGCGGGCTTTTCGGCCAGATTGCCGGCCATGATGCCATCGACATCCTCGACCTCGCGTTTGACCTTGCGGCGGCTGGAATAGAACGCGTTGCGTTGTATCGTGAACAGCCACGCGCGCAGGTTGGTGCCGGGGGTGAAGGATTTTATGTTTTTCCACGCCTTTTCGATCGTGTCCTGGACAAGATCGTCGGCCATGGCGGAATTTCGGGTCAGTGACATCGCGAACGCACGAAGTGCGGGCAGATGATCGACCAGTTCATCCCGTGGATCGGGTTCATTGGTCATTCGGTTTTTCCTGTTCACGCAGCTTGTCGAGCAACAGCTTGAACCTGTCGGGGACATCCAAAGGTTCGGCTTCTCGATAAACCCGACGCAGGTTTTCGTCGATTTGTTTCATCACGTTTGACGTTTCCTTGCTCGGAGTCATATCTATTGCAGTCTCTTAAAAAGTTGCGCGCATGGGGAACCAACCGTGCATGTCGACGTTTGGTTCCCGACACGTGTAAAAAAATCAAGGATCGTGACCAGAATGAGCTCTTCATCGCAAACCGTCGATATTTCAACCCAAATTGGCGGCGATCTTCCCTTTCTGCGCCGCTATTCGCGCGCCCTTACGGGCAGTCAGGAAACCGGTGATCGGTATGCTGCCGCCACGCTTGAGGCGATTCTGATTGACCGGTCCATATTTGAATCCGCATTGCAGCCCCGGGTCGCATTGTTCCGGGCATTTCACATGATCTGGTCCACGGCAGGTGCGCCGACCGCAGATACCGAAGACCCGATCACGCGGCTGGAATCCGCCGCGCTCGATCATATGGCGGGTCTGACCAACAACACTCGCGAGGCGCTGTTGCTGACCACCATCGAATCTTTCACCTTCGAGGAAGTCGGGCAGATCATGGATGTCACGCCCGAAGAGGCGCACAATCTGGTGGATGTTGCGATTGCCGAAATGCAGCAATCCATGACCGGCAACGTCATGATCATCGAGGACGAGGCGATCATCGCCATGGATATTCATTCCATCGTTTCCGATATGGGCCATAACGTGACCGGCATCGCCCGCACCCGTAAGGCGGCGGTTGAACTGGGCACCAGCAAGCGGCCCGATCTGATTTTGGCCGATATCCAACTGGCCGACAATTCATCCGGCATTGATGCCGTGAATGATCTTCTGGCGCAGTTCGACGATATTCCGGTGATCTTCATCACCGCGTTCCCCGAACGTCTGCTGACCGGGGACAAGCCGGAACCGGCATTCCTGATCTCGAAACCCTATTCTGAGGAACAGGTTCGTTCGGCGGTCAGTCAGGCGATGTTCTTTTCAAGTACCGAAACCCTCAAGGCGCCGGTCTGATCCGTCCGTTTTGGCAAAAGAATGCCCCGCCAATATCTGGCGGGGCATTTTCAGTTCAGCGATGGTGCGATTGACCTGAAAGACGGGCCACCAATGTGACCACGAACAGGATCAGGAAGACGAAGAACAGAATTTGCGCGATCCCGGCCGATGCGCTGGCCAGCCCGCCAAATCCGAACAGAGCCGCGACAAGCGCGACAAGGAAAAACGTTAATGCCCATCCTAACATTTGAGGTACTCCTTACACTTTACGGTGCCCTGAACAGGGCGTTACCTGTCAAACCCGGAAGATCCCGGTCCGGTTCCCGCGCGCCTATGACGATTTTATGATCGAGCATCGGGAACCGGTGCCGTGGTCAGGCGTTGATGGGCGAAAGCAAAATTAAAGTTTCCTGAAAGGATTCCACCATGGCGACTACAAAAACCGTGACCACCGAAGATCTCTCTGCGCAGGTTGAAACCCTGAAATCCGATATTGCCGGATTGACCAAGATCATTGGCGATCTGAGCAAGGCAAAGGGCGAACAGGTGGCGGGTGATGTTCGTTCGCAAGCGGGTGCCATGCGCGCAGCCGGCGAGGCACAATTGGCCGATTTGCAGAGACACGCCCGCAGTGGCGCCGACACTGCCGAAGAATACGTGCGCAACAATCCCGCGACGGCGCTGGGTATTGCTGCGGGTGTCGGCGTTCTTGTGGGCCTGATCACGGCGCGTCGCTGATCCATGTTGCACAGTCTTTTCGCCCCGATGCGCGCCGCTGCGGCCCGCGCCGCACGCCGCGCCGCATTCGGGGCGGTTGGTGCCCTGTTCCTGTTGGTTGGGCTGGGGTTTCTGACCGCTGCTGCCTGGATCGCGCTGGCCATCGCCTATGGCGGGTTGATTGCCGCGCTGGTGATGGGGTTGTTGTTCTGCGGTGTCGGGTTCATTCTGATCGCCGTTGCCGCACGCCGCGATGTGGCACCGCCACCCCGCCAGGCCCCGCCGCCACAACCCGTGGCAGTATCGCAAAGCCAGTTGATCGACGCCTTCATCGGCGGGCTGAACGCGGGCAAATCTATGCGCCGCAAGTGACGTGCGCAATTACGCCGGCAAGCGCCGTATCCGAGATGGGCCAGGTCAGTTGTTCGTGGGCATGGGCCCTGGTGGTTTCAACCGCTTGCCGGTCGCCCAGAATGATGATCCGCCCGGCCCGCTCTTCGACCCACTCCAGGGCTTGAGAGGCCGGATCATGGGCAAGTTCGGCGCCGATGAAGGCAAGGTGAAACCTGGCATCGTCGGGTGTGTGCTCTATCGCATCATTCAGCGTCTGTCGGATTTCGACGCGCATCATTGGCGCGATCTGAGACAATCCTTCCGCCAGATCGCTTGCAACCAGCGACTGACCCTCGAGTATAAGCACGCGTTTTCCTGCGTTGTTCATGTCCATCGTCCGGGCCTTGTCTGTGTTTGGCAGGTTGGTTTGTAATGGGATATGTATCAAAACCGGGGCGGCTGCATTAAACTGTGACATACCACGGAGTTGATGATGACCATTCCCTGTTCTGAATGCCCCCTGCGCAAAATGTCAATATTTGCGCCGATGACCACGGATGAAATCGCCTTCATGACTCGGTTCAAGGCCGGGGAACTGGCCGTTGAGGCAGGGACGCAGCTGTTGATGGAAGGGACGAACTCGCCCCAGCTTTTCACCGTTTTGTCGGGCATGGGGGTACGTTACAAGACATTGGAAGACGGCCGCCGGCAGGTTCTCAACTTTGTGCTTGCGGGCGATTTTCTTGGAATCCAGGCGGGCGTCATGGGGGAGATGCGCCATTCCGTCGATGCGACCACCGACATGCGCCTTTGCGTATTCAACCGCAGCGAAGTGTGGTCGCTGTTCAAGATGCGCCCGGAGCGCGCCTTTGATCTGACTTGGCTTGCCGCAGTCGAAGAGAATTTTCTGGGCGAGGCGCTGGCCACTGTTGGCCAGATGGATGCAACGCAAAAGATGGCCTGGGCCGTCGTGCGCCTGTTCGGGCGGGCCAAGGCGGTGGGGCTGTCTTCGGGGCTGTCCATGCCGCTGCCATATCGCCAACAGGATCTTGCAGATGCGTTGGGGCTGTCGTTGGTGCACACCAATAAAACCCTGGCCCGCTTTCGGGAACGTCAGCTTTTCAGTTGGATGGACGGCACGCTGATCGTCAACGATCTGGAGAAACTGTCACGGATCGCAGGGATCGAACACTCGGCACCGGATGTTCGCCCGCTGATATAATGTCCCCGAAAGGTCAGTCAGGCCCAAGAGGGTTGGGCAGGGGGCCGGATTGACCGGCGGCCCCTCACCGAACATGGAACGACGCGCCCGGTCCAGTTCGGCGTTCAGGAACGCCCCCAGCAACACCACATAGGCGCTGATATAAAACCACATCAGCAGGGCGATGACCGCGCCGAGGGTGCCATAGATTTCGTTGTATTTGCCAAAGTTCGTCAGATATATTGAAAATCCATAAGACGCCCCCGCCCAGATCAACATGGCCACGACTGCACCAGAGGTGAACCAATGGGGCCGGTGATCACGCCGGTTGGGGCCGAACCGATAGACCACGCTGAGGCCCAACAAAACCACGCTGAGCGCAATGGCCCAGCGGGCGGCTGACAGGGCCAGTTCGGTCAGCGGGCCGAGGGGCAGAAACAACAGGATGATCGGCACGACAACCACCGAGGCCAGCGCCACAAGCGCCACGCCGATCAGGGCCAGTGTCATCCAGAGCGCAACCAATATCTGGCGCAGGCTGGTACGGTTGCTGACCCGGTAAATCGCATTCAGCCCCCGGATCAATGCCGCAACACCCGCCCGGGTTGACCACAGCGCGGCGACGGTGGAAATCAGCGTGGCCCACCCCAGCGCACTGTTATTGGCACCGATGAGGCGGTTCACTTGAGAATCGAGGATGTTGAATGCCTGTGCGGGCATGAAATCGCGCAGCAGTTCCAGCTGGCTGTTGACGATGTTCGGGTCTGCCACCACCCCCCACAACGCGATGATGGCAGCAACAGCCGGGAAAATCGCCAGCATTCCATAAAATGCAACCCCGGCCGAGATAAGGCCGAGGTTCAATTCATCCATTCCGAAAAACACCGCCTTACCGGCCCGCCACCAGAGTCTCAGGGTCGGGTGCATGGTCGCTCCTTCGGTTTGGCTCAGGCCGTTTGACCACGCGGGCCTGCGAAAAACCAGATGATAAAGCCGATGATCGGCAGGATAAGCACAAGAAGCGCCCAAAGAACCTTGGTTCCCGTGGTCGCACGTGCATTGATGATCGAAATCAGCGCCCAAATATCCAGTATCAGTACGATCAGGCCGCCGATGCCTCCGATGTCCAACATGATTCATTCCTTGTAAATTGTGTTGGGTCAGAAACGCATGAAGACGCCGCCGGGTTCCCGGTAGCGTGGAATTGATGGCATGAGTCGTGGTATATGGCGTATCAACAGGGTGATCCGGTTTTCAGGTCCAGTGTGTCTTCGGTCTGCGCCTGGCGGTAATATGCATTGTATTTCAATATGTTAGCGGGAATTCATTAGGGATGAGACTGGGCGCGTGTTTCCGCAGGTGCCACGATTTCCCCCGGATTGCACACAAAACTTGACGACTTTGCAACCGGTTGCAATACTGCCCGCAGACACCAAAGATGGCGGCACGTCCAGGGATGAAAAGGCAGATGCTGAAATTTTCGCTCAATCATATGACGGCACCGCATATGAGCGCCGCGGCGCTGCTGGAGCTTGCGGCGCGGCTGAACTGTGCCGGGGTCGAATTTCGCAACGATTTGGCCGGGCCGTTGTTTGACGGCCAATCCCCCGGCGCCATCGCCAGGGCGGCGCAGGACGCAGGACAGCGGATTTTCGCGCTCGCAGAGGTCAAGGCATTCAACGATTTCACCGATGCAACCCGGGTTGCCGCCGAGGGGGTGATGCAAACGGCGGTTGCCTGCGGTGCCGCTGCTGTCGCGCTGATCCCACGCAACGACGGGCGGCGGCTGCGCGAACCTGAACGACGGGCCGATCTGGCCCATGCCCTGCGCGAACTGGCCCCGATGTTGAAGCGCCACGGTTTGACCGGCCTGGTCGAGCCTTTGGGCTTTGCCACCTGCAACCTGCGCTCCAAGGCAGAGCTGGTCGATACCATCGAAACCCTTGGTCTGGGCGCGTGGTTCAAGGTGGTCCACGATACGTTTCACCATCATCTGGCCGGCGAGGGCGCGATCTTTGCCGCCCAGACCGGTATTGTTCACATTTCGGGCGTGGCCGATCCAGCGCTTGCTGTGGCGCAGATGCGCGATCATCACCGTGGGTTGGTCGATGCCGACGACCGGCTTGATAATATCGGGCAGATCGCGGCGCTTTTGCGCGGCGGCTATGGCGGCCCGTTGTCGTTTGAATGTTTCGCCCCGGACATACACGCGCTGCCCGACCCGCAGGCGGCGCTGTCGCGGTCCATCGCATTTATCGAAACCCATGTCGTGCAACCTGTGGCATGATGGATTGAGGGATCACCAGACGCACCCGCGCGCGGGCGCCCCGGCATCAGAAACGACGTGCGCCGGGCACGTCAATTGGGAGGAAAACAATGAAAAAGACACTTTTGGCCATTGGCCTGACTGCGCTGATGTCGACAACGGCCATGGCCGAAAATATCGGGGTTTCCATGGCCCGTTTCGATGACAACTTTCTGACCGTTCTGCGCAACGGGATGCAGGATTATGCCACGGAACAGGGCATTGATCTTCAGGTGGAAGACGCCACCGACGATGTAGGCAAGCAGTTGAACCAGATCCAGAATTTCATCGCTTCGGGCGTTGATGCGATTATTGTCAACGCGGTTGATACATCGGCCACCGTCGCCATGTCGAACGCCGCCGCCGAGGCCGGTATTCCGCTGGTCTATGTCAACCGCGAGCCGATCAATGTTGACGACCTGCCCGATAATCAGGCCTTCGTGGCGTCCAACGAAATCGAATCCGGCACGTTGGAAGCCTTTGAAATCTGCAAGATGCTGCGCGCCCAGGGCAAGGCAGGCGGTGCCAATGTGATCGTGCTTATGGGGCAGCTTTCCAATCAGGCCGCCGTGCAGCGCACCAAGGACGTCGAAGATGTGGTGGGCATGGATATGTGCAACTTCATGAACATCGTCGAAAAGCAGACGGCGGAATGGGACCGGGTCAAGGCGCAGGATCTCATGACCAACTTCCTTTCGGGTGGTGTGGAATTTGACGCCGTGATCGCCAACAACGATGAAATGGCCATTGGCGCCATTCAGGGCATGAAAAGCGCCGGCATGGATATGGCGGAAATGCTGGTCGGGGGTGTCGATGCCACCGCCGATGCGCTGGCGGCCATGAAAGCCGGTGATCTGGACGTGACCGTGTTCCAGGATGCTGCCGGGCAAGGCGCGGGGGCTGTCGATGCGGCGATCTCTCTCTCCAATGGCGATGATGTAGACCAAAAGGTCTATATCCCCTTCAAGCTGGTCACACCGGCCAACCTTGACCAATTCATGGGCGCCAACTGATCCCATGATTGCACCGCGCCGGATGTGGCGCGGTGCAACGACACCAGATATTTTCAGACGGGGGAGACACGATGGCCGATGCAGCGACAAACGCCGACATGTTCGGCGGCGGCAAGAAAAAGCGACACTGGCCACCTGAATTCAACGCCTTGGTCGGGCTGATCGGCATCTGTATCATTTTCGAACTGCTTGGCTGGCTTTTGCGCGATCAATCGTTTCTGGGCAATGTCGTCCGTCTGAAAATCATGATCCTTCAGGTGTCGATTGTCGGCATCATCGCCATCGGCGTGACCCAGGTGATCATTCTGGGCGGGATCGACCTTTCGTCCGGCTCTGTCGTTGGGGCCACGGCCATGATCGCCATGAGCTTTGCCCAGGTGGGCACCTATGACCGGGCGGTTTTCGCATCGTTGGGCTGGGTCGATCTGCCGGTGATTGTTCCGATCGGAATCGGATTGTTATGCGGGATATTTGCGGGCCTGATAAACGGGTCGCTGATTGCCTATACCAAGATCCCGCCGTTCATCGCCACGCTGGGGATGATGGTCTCGGCGCGCGGTGTAGCGTCGTGGTGGACCAAGGGCCAGCCGGTCAGCTTTCCCACCGACAGCTTTGCCGCATTGGGCAAGGGGATGACGCCGGTTGTCCTGTTTCTCTGCATCGCGTTGCTGTTCCACCTGATCCTGAAATTCACGATCTATGGCAAACACACCTATGCCATCGGCAGCAACGAAGAAGCGGCCCGCATGTCGGGCATCAATGTCGAACGTCACAAGATGCTGGTCTATTCCATCGCCGGCATGCTGGCCGGGTTTGCCGCGCTGGTGCTGGCGGCGCGGGGGTTGACCGCGCAATCGGGCATGGGTGTCATGTATGAACTCGATGCCATCGCCATGGCGGTGATCGGCGGCGTTTCCCTGTCCGGGGGGCGTGGATCGGTTGTCGGCACCACCATCGGGATGCTGATTTTCGGCGTTATCATCTCGGGGTTCACCTTCTTGCGGCTGGATGCCTATTATCAGGACATGATCAAGGGCGCGATCATCGTCGCCGCTGTCGTGGCCGACCAATACCGTCAACGCCGTCGCGCCATGGAGTCCTGATCATGAGTGATATCATTCTGAAAACGGTCGGCCTGACCAAACATTACGGCGGTGTTCACGCCCTTGAGGGCGCGGATTTCGAAATCCGCAAGGGCGAACATGTGGCGATCATGGGTGACAACGGGGCGGGCAAATCCACCTTTGTGCGTCAGATCACGGCGGTGGAACAGCGCACCCGTGGCAAGGTGATCTTTGACGGCACCGAGGTTGATTTCTCGGGCCCGCTGGAGGCCCGCGAGGCGGGGATTGAGACTGTGTTCCAGAACCTGGCACTGGCCGATGATCTGGATGTCCCGTCCAACCTGTTTCTGGGGCGCGAGTTGCGGTTGTTCAATCTCGGGCCGTTCTCGATCATCAATTCACGCGCCATGCGCAAGGCAACGGAAGAGGGGCTGAAACGCACGGGGGTGAAAATTCCCAACCTGTCCAATTCGATCCGCAACATGTCGGGCGGGCAACGCCAATGTGTTGCCATCGCGCGCACTGCCACTTTTGCGTCGAAACTGACCATCATGGACGAACCCACAGCGGCGCTGGGGGTGCAGGAAACCGCACAGGTGGAAAACATCATCCGCACCCTCAAGGAATCGGGTGAAAGCCTGATCATCGTCAGCCACAACATGCGGCAGGTGTTCGATCTGGTGGACCGGATCGTGGTGTTCCGGCGCGGGCGGATCGTGGCCAACCTGCGGCGCGAGGAAACCGATGGGCAGGATGTGGTGGCCTATATCACCGGGGCCAAAACCGGCGCCGAATACGAAGGCGCGGCATAGCCCGAGAAGGGAGCAGCCGCGACCGCCGAGGGCCGGTTGGCCCTTGCCTGGCCCGGTGTCCGGTGTAATGACCGGGTCAGTCGCCGATTTCGATCAGAATGTTGCCGGGGCCTGCCCCGAATAAACCAGAGGGTCACATGACAGTCAGATTTGCCATTCTCGGTGCGGGTCGCATCGGTCAGGTTCACGCCAGAGCCATCGCCGCCGTTCCTGGCGCCACCCTTGTCGCCGTCGCCGACCCGATGGAAGCGGCGGCGCATCATATCCGTGATACCTTTGGCGCGGATGTGCGCAGCATCGAAACCATCGAAACGGCAGACGATATCGATGCCGTGGTGATCTGCACCCCCACCGACACCCACGCTGATCTGATCGAACGCTTTGTCACGGCCGGCAAGGCGGTGTTCTGCGAAAAGCCGGTCGATCTGTCCCTGTCCCGGGTCAAGGCCTGCCTTGCCCATGTGGACGCGGCCAAAGGCACGTTGATGGTCGGGTTTCAGCGCCGGTTCGACCCCGATTTCAACGCCCTGAAGGCGGCCATTGATCAGGGCCGGATCGGCCCGGTGGAAATGGTCACGCTCACCAGCCGCGATCCCGGCCCGCCGCCGGTGGCCTATATCAAACGCTCGGGCGGGATCTTCCGCGATATGATGATCCATGATTTCGACGTCGCCCGCTGGCTTTTGGGCGAAGAGGTAAGCCATGTGATGGCTGCCGCGTCCAACCTTGTGGACCCCGAGATCGGCGCCGCCGGGGATTTCGACAGCGCCAATGTGATCCTGACCACGGCGTCCGGCAGGCAATGCACCATCAACAACACCCGTCGCGCCACCTATGGCTATGATCAGCGGATCGAGGTTCACGGCGCCGCCGGCAGCGTCAGCGCCCAGAATACCCATACCGCAAGGATTGAGATTGCCGATGCCAACGGATATCACCGCCCGCCGCTGCTTGATTTCTTCATGTCGCGCTATACAGCGGCCTATGCCGCAGAAATAACCGCCTTTGTCGATTGCGTGACCAACGGCACGGCCCCCCACCACGGGGCGCGACGGGATGATGGCGCTGGCGCTGGCCGATGCCGCACTGCTGTCGGTGGCCGAAGGCCGCCGCGTGGCCATCGCAGAGCTGATCTGATGTTCAACTTCGATCATCCGTTCTATCGCCCGCTTTGGCGGCGGATCGTCATCGTGGTGTTCTGCTTTGGCTGGGCGATTGTGGAGTTTTCACAGGAAGCCGTCTTTTGGGGCGTGATCTTTGCGGGAATGGGCGCCCTGTGCGGCTATCACTTTTTCCTCGCCCCCCGGGACGATTGACCCTTGGCGATCACCTTGAAAGACGTGGCCGAGCGGGCGGGCGTGTCCCGTTCGGCCGTGTCGCGCACATTTACCGAGGGCGCCTCGGTCAGCGAAAAAACCCGCCAAAAGGTGAAACAGGCCGCGCGCGAACTGGGCTATAGCCCCAATGCGCTCGCCTCGTCCCTGACCACGGGGCGTACCAAACTGATCGGGCTGATCAGCAACAATTTTCACAACCCGATTTTCCTTGAGGTGTTCGATCTGTTCACCCGCGGCCTTCAGGATCGCGGGTTGCGCCCCTTCTGGTGAACCTGTCGGATGAGCGTGACCCGGAAGATTCTGTGGTTCTGCTGCGGCAATATTCGGTGGATGGGGTGATCGTCGCCTCGTCCACCCTGCCGCCCAGTTTTGCCAAATCCTTTCGCGATGCGGGTATGCCGGTCGTTCATTCCTTTGGGCGGCACGCCAGTACGCCAAAGGTGCATGTGGTGGGAATCGACAACATCGAATGTGGCCGCATGGCCGCCCGCACGCTGGTGGCACGGGGGTATCGCCGGGTGGCATTCATGGGCGGGCCGGAAACCGCCACTTCGACCCAGGATCGCCTGCGCGGCTTTGCCGAAGAAGCGGGGCAGGCGCCCGGAGTGGATTTCACCGTCACCTTTGCCGAGGATTATTCGTTCGAGGCCGGGCGCGCGGAAATGGGCCGCCTGTTGCAGGGCGATCCCGCACAGGCCTATTTCTGCGGCGATGATGTGCTGTCCATTGGCGCGCTCAGCGCGATTGAATCGGCGGGGCTGTCCTGCCCGGGCGACATCGGAATCATTGGCCTGAACGATATGGAAATGGCCCGTTGGGATAACATCAACCTGACCACGATTCACCAGCCGGTTAAACAGATCATCGCGTCGTCCATTGAACTGGTCGTTGCCATGCTGACCGACCCCGACCGTTTCCCCGAAGCGCGGCTGTTTCCCTGTCACATTGTAGAACGCGCCACCCTGCGCCCGCTTTAACGGATGCTGCGCGCGGCCAGCCAGCCCTGCCAGGCGCGGGGACTGCCGGCAAAGGCGTTCAGGTCCACCTTGCCCTCGATCCCCTGTGCCAGCCCCGTTGCGGTATATTGCCAAAAGCTCCAGCGCGCCCCGGGATAGACCGCCGAGGGATGCCCCGCGACCGAGCGCAGCCAGACTTCTTCGCCCAGTTGCCCGATGTCGTTGCGCACCCAGAATTCGGGCGTGGTATAGATGACGGGGCGCTGGCCATAATGGCGGGTGATCATATTGATGAAAATCCGCGCCTCGCGCCGCACGATGGCCGGGTCCGGGCGCAGTTGGCAGGTGGGCGAACGATGGTTCCACTCCAGATCCAGAACCGGGGGCAGGCTGCCTTTCTGGCGTGGGACATTGGCGATGAACCACCGGGCCTGAACAGCGGCAGGCGTGCAGAAATAAAAGAAATGATAGGCCCCGGGCACGACCCCTGCACGTCTGGCGCCGTCCCAATAATCGGCAAAGCGCGGGTCAAGCACATCGCCCCCCTCGGTGGCCTTGAGCCAGGCAAAATTCACCCCGCCCCGGCGCGCGACGGTCCAGTCAATGGCACCCTGCCAGCGCGACGCGTCGATGCCGTGAACCGCGTGGGCGGCGGGGCTTGCGCCATCCCATGGGTGTGGATCGGCGTCTTCAAACTGCGGGCGGGTGGGTGCTGAAAAACCGACGGTTTCGGGGGGCGCCGTACGCGGACCACCACAGGCCCACAGGGCGCAACACAGAACAAACCATACAAACCAACGCATGGGGCAACCATACCGAAAGACCGGGTTGTGATAAACGCAGGGTTTCGCCTTGGGCGATGCCCCGCCGGTCAGGCAAACCGCGCCGGCGAAAGCGCGGCAACGGCGGCAGGTTCCAGCGTCGGCGTGCGGCCATTCACCAGATCCCCCAACAGCGCCGCGGCCGCCGGCGCGGTCTGAAACCCGTACCCGCCTTGTCCGGCCATCCAGAACAGGCCTGCCTGCACCGCATCGGGGCCAATCACCAGCGCGCGGTCGGGGGCAAAGGTGCGCAGCCCGGCCCAACTGTGTTCGATCCGGGTGACCGGCTCGCGCACCATGTCCTGATAGCGCTCCACCCCCTCGGCCAGCACCATATCATCGGCCCAGGCATCCTGTGGCGGCAAAGGGTGTTCCTCGCAGGGTGAGATAAGCCAGCGCCCGGCGTCGGGTTTGGCATACCACCCGTCGTTTACCCCAATGACAAAGGGCCACCCTGTCACATCATGGCCACCGGGCGCAGCGATCACGGCCATCGACCGGCGATAAGGCTGAAGCCCGATGGGCGCCGCCCCGGCCATCTGGGCCACGCCGTCGGCCCAGGCCCCGCCGGCATTGACCAACAGGTCGGCCCCGGTTTCGCCACCGGGCCAGGTGATCCGCCAGCGCCCGTTTTCGCGGGTGATGGCGTTCACCCGGGCGCGGGTGTGGATGGTCGTGCCATTGGCCAGCGCCGCGCGGCGATAGTTCTGCACCAACAGATCGGTATCCAGATCGAAAACATCCGCGCGATACCCGGCATGGGCAACCGTATCGCGGTTGAGGATCGGAAACAGTGCCTCGGCGGCGTCAGGCGCCAGATGTTCCAACCCGAAAGAGGCGGCTTCGCTCTGGAACGACGCCTGTTGGTCGCTGCGGGCCAGCATCAGCATGCCACGCTGACGCAGGATGCCGGTGTCGTGCAGATGGGGGGCACCGGCGCGGTTCAGGGCGCGCACGGTATCGTTGCCGTAATTTTCCAGAAACAACGCCGCTGACCGCCCCGAGGCATGATAGGCCAGATGGTCTTCGGCCTCGATCAGGGTGACGGTGGCGTCGGCAGAAAGGGTTGCAGCGGCGGAAACGCCGGCGATCCCGCCGCCAATGATTGCGATGTCGCTCATGCGTCCTCCAACCGGTCTGTGGCGGGGGGCGGGGTGGGCGACAGGGCGGTGATGCGCGCATAAAGCGCGTCGTCCATGGCGAAATTCAGGGCCTCCAGCGAGGGCTGTAATTGTTCCGGGGTGCGGGCGCTGATGATCGGGGCGGTCACGCCGGGCTGGCGCGCGGCCCATGCCACGGCCAGCGTCGCCGGGCTCACGCCCAATTCACGCCCCAGATCGGACAGGGCCGAAGCGGCATCGTGCATCCAGGCCGGGCCGTAACGCGCGTTATACCGTGCATCTTCTTCCAACCGCCCCTGCGCGCCGGTCGCATATTTTCCGGTCAACAAACCACCCCCAAGGGGGGAATACGGCACCACGGCAATGTCTTCGGCCTGTGCCATGGGCAGGATTTCAACCTCGGCCTGCCGTTTGACAAGGTTATACATCGGTTGGATCATCGCGATCCGGGTGCCCAGTTGCGCGGCGACGGACTGTGCTTTCATCACCTGCCAGGCGGCAAAGTTGGACACGCCGATATGGCGGAATTTGCCCGCTTGTTGAAGCTCGGCGAGGGTTTCAAAGGTTTCTTGCAGGGGCGTGTCATCATCCCATCGGTGCAGGTACAGGATGTCGACATGGTCCATCGACAACCTGTCGAGGGATTGGGCAAAGGTGCGCTGAATGTTGGCGCGGGTCGAGGCACCCTCAAACCCGATCTTGGTGGCGATGATCAGGCTGTCACGCTCGGGCGCGGCGAATTTGCCCAGCATCTGTTCGGACGCGCCGTCGGTATAAACATAGGCCGTGTCGAAAAAGTTGATACCCGCCGCGCGGCAGGCGTCGAACATGGCGCGCGCCTGTGCCTCATCGGCCTTGCCGCCAAATTGCATGGCGCCAAAGCAGAAGGCGGACAGGGGGCTGCCGTCGGGGGAGGTGATGGGATTTTTCATGGCGCGACGGTGCCATGGGCGATGCGCGCCGACAAGGGGGCTTTGCACGGGGTTCCCCCGATGTGAAAATGGCGCGCCCGGTCAGGCGCGCCATGATTTCAGCCAAGATTTCGGGCCGTGGCCCGACAAGACCTTGAAGATCAGTTCGGGATTTCGCTTTTGATGCCTTCGACATAGAAATCCATGCTCAGCAATTCGCTGTCTTTGGCGGTTTCGCCATCGGCCAGCCAGACGCTGCCGTCCTGCTTGTTCAGCGGACCGGTAAACGGATGGTGTTCGCCCGCCGCGATCTGGTCTTTCAATGCCAGGGCTTCGGCCTTGATATCGGCCGGCACGGCATCGGAGATTTCACCGATTTTCACCATGCCGGGGCCAATGCCATCCCATGTGTCGTCGCTTTTCCAGGTGCCGTCCAGAACCGCCTGAACCCGCTCGATGTAATAGGGTGCCCAGTTGTCGATGATCGCGCTGACGCGCGGCGACGGGGCGTATTCCGCCATGTCAGAGGCCTGACCAAAGGTGATCACGTTGCCGGCCTTTTTGGCGGCGGCACTGGGCGCAGTTGAATCGGTGTGTTGCAAAATCACATCGTTGCCCTGTTCGATCAAGGCCTTGGCGGCGTCTGCCTCTTTCGCGGGATCGAACCAAGTATAGGCCCAGATGATGTTGAATTCGACATCGGGGTTCGCCTTTTTCGCATGGATATAGGCGCTGTTGATGCCGCGCAGCACCTCGGGGATGGGGAATGACGCGATATACCCGATCTTGTTGGTCTTGGTCATCCGGCCCGCGATATGGCCCAGAACAGCGCGCCCTTCATAGAAACGGGCGTTATAAATGCCAAGGTTGTCAGCGGTCTTGTACCCGGTGGCGTGTTCGAATTTCACGTTGGGGAATTTTGCCGCCACGTTGGCCGCCGGGTCCATGAAACCAAACGAGGTGGCAAAGATCAGATCGGTGCCCGACAGCGCCATCTGGGTCATCACACGTTCGGCGTCGGCGCCTTCCGGCACGCTTTCCTGATAGACGGTTTCAACCTTGTCACCGAAATGTTCGATCACTTTCAGGCGGGCCTGATCGTGTTCATAGGTATAGCCGCCATCGCCGATCGGCCCGACATAGACAAAGCCAACCTTGACCTTGTCGGTCTGGCCAAAGGCCCCGGTGGCCAGCGTTGCAAATGCGGCGGTTGCGCCCATAAGTGTTCTGCGGTTTATCATGTGTTCCCCCTGTGAACGCGGCCCCTTGATAGGGGCCAGTGGTTAATTTGCCCCTAAGACGAGGCGTGAAAGATTCGGCCCAGCATGGCCGGTGCCGCCCCTGCCGCCCCTCGGTGGCGGGCCGATATGACGACCAGCACAGCAATGGTTATCAGATACGGTGACATCGACAAGATCTCGACCGGAACAGGCAGGCCCGCCGCCTGCAGATTCAACTGCAACACGGTGATCCCGCCAAAAAGATAGGCCCCCAACAAAACCCGGCCCGGGCGCCAACTGGCAAAAACCACGATGGCCAGCGCGATCCAACCGGCGCCCGCTGTCATTCCGTCGGTCCATTGAGGCACGCGGATCAGGCTGATATAGGCGCCGCCCAACCCGGCACAGGCGCCGCCAAACGCGATGGCCATCAGGCGGATATGCACCACCTTGTACCCCAGCGCATGGGCGGCATCGTGGCTTTCGCCCACCGCCCGCAGGATCAGCCCGCCGCGGGTGAATTTCAAAAATGCCCAGACCCCGGCGACAAGCGCCAGTGAAAAATAGATCACCCAGTCATGGCTGAACAGGATCGGCCCCAGCACCGGAATGTCGCTTAGTGGCCCGAGGTCAAGCTCGGCGGTGGAGGGTGGTTTCACCCCGCGATACCCCTGTCCGACCATGGCCGAAACCCCGAGGCCGAACAGCGTAAGGGCAAGCCCCGTCGCCACCTGATTGCTGAGAAGATATTGCGTCAGCAGGCCAAAAATCATCGCCATCACCGCACCGCCAATGGCCGCGACGACAAAGCCCAGAACCGGGCTGCCGGTTTCCACGGCAATGGCAAAGCCACAGATCGCGCCGGTGATCATCATTCCTTCAACACCAAGGTTCAGAACCCCGGCCTTTTCCACCACCAGTTCGCCGATGGCGGCCAGAATAATCGGGGTCGCCGCCACCATGAGCGAAGCGATCAACAGGACTGGATCAATGGCAGAAAGGTTCATTGCGGTGATCTCCGGGCGGGGGTGGTCATTGGCCGGCACCCTTGCCGATGCGGATACGGTAATTGGTCAGGACATCGACGGCGAGCAGGAAAAACAACAGCATGCCCTGAAACGCCTGAATGGCGGCACTGGGCAGGCCCAGCATGAATTGCGCCAGTTCGCCCCCGATATAGGTCAGCGCCATAAGCAGCCCGGCCAACAGGATGCCAAAAGGATGCAGTCGCCCCAGAAAGGCGACAATAATCGCAGTGAAGCCGTATCCGATGTTGAAATCAATGCTGATCTGTCCGGCGGGGCCGGATACTTCGAACACTCCGGCCAACCCCGCCAGCGCCCCCGATATGCCCAGGCACATCAGGATCAGGCGCGCGGGTTTGACACCGGCAAACCGGGCGGCGCGGGGGCTTTGCCCCGCAAGGCGGATGTGAAACCCGGTCATGTGCCGGTTGAGCATGATATAGGCAAAGATTACCGCGATGAACGCCGCCACGACGCCCCAATGCATGCCGGTGCCTGCGATCAGTTCCGGGTTGGAGGCCGCAGGGTATTGTTGCAAATTCCGGCTGCCCGGAAAGCCGCCCCCTCGGGGTTGCGCAGGGCGCCAAGGGCGACCGAGGCCAAAAGCTGTTCGGCCACATAGACCAGCAAAAGCGAAACAAGAATTTCGTTGGTGTTGAATTTCGTGCGCAAAACGCCCGGAATCATCGCCCAGGCCCAGCCCCCCAGCGCCCCAGCCAGCACCATCAGGGGAAAGACGATCCAGCTTTCCGTCGGATAAAACGCCAGCCCCACCGCCGCGCCACAGATTGCGCCGATGATATACTGTCCTTCGGCGCCGATGTTCCACACCCCGGCGCGAAACCCCAGCGCCAACCCGGTTGCGATCAGGATCAACGGCCCGGCCTTGACCAAAAGCTGCGGTCGCGAATAGGCGGCGAATTGTTCGTTGAACAGCGGATCCCAGAATATGGTGCGGATGGCCGCCACCGGATCCTTGCCCAGCATGGCAAACATGATGCCTCCGGCGATGATCGTCAGGATCACCGCAAGAACGGGGGTGGTGGCGGTCCAGAAACGCGACGGTTCGGGGCGCTTTTCAAGCCGGATCATGGGCGGTTTCCGCTGTGGGGTGAAACACCCTCGCCTTGGTTGAAACGTACGATCCTATCCGGCCCCATGCGCCACCTCCATATCATGGGCACCGCCCAGCATCAGCCCGATGTCTTCGACGCTCAGCCCATGGGCCGGGCGCGCGGCCGAAAGGCGGCCCTCGTTCATGGCACAAAACCGGTCGGACACTTCCATCAATTCGTCAAGATCCTGCGAAATCACGATCACCGCCGCACCCTTGGCCGCCATATCCAGCAGGGCCTGCCGGATTGCCGCCGCCGCGCTGGCATCGACGCCCCAAGTGGGTTGATTTACCACCAAAACGTCGGGGTCTTGCAATATCTCGCGCCCGATCACGAATTTCTGGAGATTCCCGCCGGAAAGCGAGCCGCGCGGCATGGCCGGGGCCGGGGGTGCGCACATCGAAACGTTCGATCACCGTTTCGGCAAAGCGGCGCGCGGCCGTCCAGTTGAGAAATCCGTTATTGACCAGCTTCTTGCGCTGCGCACCCGTCAGCATTGCGTTTTCCGTCAGGCTCATATCCGGGGCGGCGGCATGGCCCAGCCGTTCTTCGGGCGCTGTCAGCAAACCAAGGGCGCGGCGGGCATTGGGGCCAAGGTGGCCGATGGGGGCGCCGTTCAGCACCACTGCGCTGCGTTCGGAAATCGCCTCGCCCGACATGGCGGCAAGCAGTTCATCCTGCCCATTGCCGGCAACCCCGCCAATGCCCAACACCTCGCCGGCGCGCAAATCAAGGCTGATGTCCTTGAGAGATGTACCAAAGGCATGGGGCGCCGCCAAAGACAGTCCTTTGACCGAAAGAACAATATCGCCCACCTCGGTCTGGTCGCGGCTGGGGGCGACCAGGGTTTGACCCACCATCAGCTCGGCCAGTTCGCTCGCGGATTTTTCGGCGGGCGTGCAATTTGCCACCACCTTGCCCAGCCGCAGAACGGTGGCCCCATCACACAGCGCGCGGATTTCCTCCAGCTTGTGCGAAATATAAAGAATCGCGGTGCCCTCCGCCGAAAGCTGGCGCAGGGTACGAAACAGGATTTCCACCTCTTGCGGGGTCAGAACGCTGGTCGGTTCATCCATGATCAGCAGCTTGGGGTCTTGCAACAGACAGCGGATGATCTCGATCCTCTGGCGTTCGCCTGCGCTCAGCTCGCCCACCTGACGGGTTGGATCAAGGGGCAGGCCATACGCCTCGCTCACCTCGCGGATGCGGGCGGACAGGGCGCGCCGGGGCGGCGGGTTTTCCATGCCCAGGGCAATGTTTTCGGCCACATCCAGGGCATCAAACAGCGAGAAATGCTGAAACACCATCGCCACGCCCGCGGCCCGCGCCGCATTGGGGTTGGCGGGGGTATAGGGCGCACCGCGCAGGGCCATGGTGCCGCTGTCGGGCCGCACCAACCCATAGATCATCTTGACCAGCGTGGATTTCCCCGCACCGTTTTCCCCCAAAAGCGCGTGAACCTTGCCGGCATGCAGATCGAACCCCACGCCAGAGTTGGCGACAACGCCGGGATAGGCCTTGGTCAGCCCCTCAATCCGCAACAGCGGTGCATTGTCATTCACGCGCTATCCCTCGCTGCGATGTATGCCGTTTTTTGCGACAGTAGCGTTGCCGCAACGCCAAGAGCAATGGCCTGTGGGTGTTTTCCCAACGCGGGCTGCCCGATCGGACAGCAGATGCGCAGAATTTGGGCGTCAGAATGGCCCAGTTGCCCCAGCCGCTTGCGAAACCGTGCCCATTTGGTAGCCGACCCGATCAATCCGGCACTGCCAAACCCATGAGCCAACAGCCGGTGACACAGTTCAAGATCAAGGGCATGGGAATAGGTAAGGATCAGGTGGTCGCCACCCGCCGGCGCATGGCGCACCACGTCGGCGGGGTTCACAGCGATCAGTTGGGTCACATTGTCAGGAACCGCCGGAAACCGTTCCGGGGCCGTATCAACCCAGGTGATTGCAAAATCTGGCAGGGGGGCAAGAACGCTGACCAAGGCGCGCCCCACATGCCCGGCGCCAAAAATCCACAGGGGGCGGGCGGGCGGCGCAATCGGTTCAACCATCCAGCCGTCGATGAAACGTGGCTGTATCTGTGCCCCGCCTCGCGCTTCGGCTAAAATCCGGCGCACGGACAGGGGCATCGCCCCGGCCCCGCGCGCCACCACCGGGCCGTCGATCCGGGCCAGGCGGTCGGCGTCCCATATTTCGCTTAACAGGCTGACCGCCCCACCACAGCATTGCCCCAATGCCGGGCCAAGGGCGATCCGCTCAACCCTGTCCGCATCCATGGACAAGGCCCGGTGAACCGCGTCAAATTCCAACGCGCCCCCGCCGATAGTGCCGCTTTGCCCCCCGGCCAGGCGCAGAGCGACGCACCCACCTCTCGGGGGGCCGATCCCTGCACCTCGGCCACGGCGATGCGCACCACCCGCCCGTGACGGGCGACCAGGGCGCGCAACTCTTCCAGATCAAAACTCATCCCTGCACCCGCTGCACGGCGCGCAGCACCTGTTCCGCCGTCGCCGGTGCATCCAGCGCAGGATAGGCTTCACCACAGGCCGCCACCGCATTGCTCAGGGCGAGAAAGGCGGAAATGCCCAGCATCAACGGCGGCTCGCCCACCGCCTTGGAGCGGTAAACGGTGTCGGCCCGGTTTTCCTGATCCCACAGGGCCACGTTGAACACATCGGGGCGGTCCGAACAGGCCGGGATTTTATAGGTGCTCGGCGCATGGGTGCGCAGCCGCCCCTGATCGTCCCAGACCAACTCTTCGGTGGTCAGCCACCCGGCGCCCTGCACATAGCCGCCCTCGATCTGGCCAATATCCAGCGCCGGGTTCAGGGATGCCCCGGCATCATGCAGCACATCGGTGCGCAGAATGCGGTTCTCACCGGTCAGGGTGTCGATCACCACTTCCGTCACTGCCGCGCCATAGGCAAAATAATAAAACGGCGTTCCCCGCCCGGCGATCCTGTCCCAATTGATGTCGGGGGTGGCATAAAACCCGGTGGACGACAGGGAAACCCGGTTCTGATAACACAGCGCTGCCGCCTCGGCAAAGCTGTAGGTCTCATCCGCCACGCGCACCTCGCCGCCGGAAAACACCACCGTTTTCGGGTCGGCCTGATGCAATCCCGCCAGACATTCCGCCATCCGGTCGCGGATGATGTCACTGGCCGCCTGCACCGCCATACCGTTCAGATCACTGCCCGATGATGCCGCCGTGGCGCTGGTATTCGGCACCTTGCCCGTGTCGGTGGCGGTGATCCTGACGGCACTCACATCCACCCCAAACCGCGCCGCCGCCACTTGTGCCACCTTCTGAAACAACCCCTGCCCCATTTCGGTGCCACCATGGTTCATGTGGATCGACCCGTCCTGATAGACATGCACCAACGCGCCCGCCTGATTGAGGTGGGTCAGGGTGAACGAGATCCCGAATTTCACCGGGGTCAGGGCAATTCCGCGCTTCAGAACCGGATGTTCCGCATTCCATGCCGCCACCGCCGCGCGCCGGGCCTCGTAATCCGAGGTTTCAATCAGCCGCTCTACCATCTCGTGCAGAATGAAATCCTTGACCGGCATATGATACGGCGTCGTTTGCACCCCGACCGATGGCGCCTCAACATTCCCTTCCACAGGAAAGGCATCGCCCACCCCCCGCGAGGTCAGATCGGCACCACTCTCCTTTTTACTGACCGAAATACTCTCGGGGGGGAGGCCGCAGGCCGGGGGGGCTGACAGCCCCCCTTTCCCGCCCGCCGCAGGCGCAGGCGCATAGAAATTCAACCGGCGCACCGCCAGCGGATCACGTCCCACGACATGGGCCAGATGGTCCAGAACCCGCTCGATTCCCAACATCCCCTGCGGCCCGCCGAACCCGCGAAACGCGGTGGCGCTCTGGGTGTTGGTCTTCAACCGGTGAGATTCGATCCGTACATGCTCCAGCAAATAGGCGTTGTCGGCATGCAGCATCGCCCGGTCGGCCACGGGGATCGACAGATCCTGCGCCCAGCCACAACGGGTGTATTGCATGAACTCGAGGCCCAGAATCCGCCCCTCATCGTCATGGCCCAGACGATAGGAAATGCAGAACTCGTGCCGCTTGCCGGTGATCACCATGTCGTCGTCGCGGTCATAGCGCATCTTGCAGGGGCGCCCGGTGGCACGGGCCGCAACGGCACAGATCACGGCCAGCGCGTTGCCCTGGCTTTCCTTGCCACCAAACCCACCGCCCATACGCCGGGTTTCAACCCGGACAGCGTGCATCGGCACCCCAAGCGCCTCGGCCACTTTGTGCTGAATCTCGGTCGGATGCTGGGTCGAGGAATGGACGGTCATATCGCCGCCCTCTTGCGGCAGGGCCAGCGCGGCCTGCCCTTCCAGATAGAAATGTTCCTGCCCGCCGATCTCGATCTGGCCCTCAAGGATATGGGGCGCTGCGGCAATGGCGGTGTCGGCATCGCCCTTGGCAAAGATGCGCGGGCCTTCCTCGAACCGGCTGTCCGCTTTGAGCGCGGCATCAATGCTCAGCAGGGCCGGCAATTCCTCGTAGTCAATCCGGGCCAGCGTTGCCGCCTTGCGCGCGGCCAGATGGCTGGTGGCAACCACGGCAAAGATCGGCTGTCCGATATAATGCACCGTGTCGGTGGCCAAAAGCGGTTCATCGTGGATCGAGGGTGAAACATCATTGGCAAAGGGCAGGTCGGCGGCGGTCAGCACACGCACCACCCCGGGGGCGGCGCGCACATCGTCAAGACCCATCGCCGTGATCCGCCCATGGGCCACCGAGGCGATGCCAAAGGCCAGATGCAGGCAATCGGACGGCACCGGGATGTCATCGACATAGCGCGCGGTGCCGGTCACATGCAGGCGCGCGGCATCGTGGGGCAGGGGCGCGCGGCGGGATCGGGCGAGCGGTCGTCTTTCATGGCTGCACCTCCAGCACCCGTGTGGCGCCGCCCAGATCCTCCAGCAGATACCGGGTCAGAAGGCCGCGCGCCACATCCAGACGATACCGCGCACTGGCGCGCATGTCGCTCATGGGGGCAAAATCCTGCTCCCATGCCTCCCATGCACCAGCAACGGCTTCGGCGCCCCAAGGCTGTCCGATCAGGGCCTGTTCCACATGGGTGGCCCGTTTCGGCACCCCGGCCATTCCGCCAAAGGCAATCCGCGCCTCGGCCACCTTGCCATCGTCGATGCGCAGGCTGAAACAACCACACAGCGCGCTGATGTCCTGATCAAAACGCTTCGAAATCTTGTAGCACTTCAGCCGGTCATCCTGACGCGGAATGCTGACAGATTCGACAAACTCACCGGGCGCGCGGTCTTGCTTGCCGTATTCGATAAAGAAATCCTCGATCGGCAGGCTGCGCCGGGTGTCGCCACGGCGCAGATGCAGGGTGGCCCCAAGGGCGATCAGCGCCGGGGGGCTGTCACCGATCGGCGAACCGTTGGCGATATTGCCGCCCACGGTGGCGGCGTTGCGTACCTGCACACTGCCATAGCGGCGGATCATTTCGGCAAAATCGGGGTGGTGGTCGGCCATCACCGGCAAAAGATCACTCAGGGTGACACCCGCGCCGATGTGGATGGCGGTGTCGGTGACATCAATCTCGCGCAAATCGGTGATGCCGCCCAAAAACGCGGTTTTTTTCAGATCGCGCAGGCCCTTTGTGACCCAAAGCCCCACATCCGTTGCCCCGGCAATCAGCGTGGCGTCGGGGTTTTCAACGTACCAGTTTGCCAGTTCATCGGCTGTTTTTGGTTGGAACGCCGAAGCGGCCCCATCGGTCACGGTTTCAGGGAGGGTCACGGGGGTGGCAATCCACTCTGGCACAGGCTCGCCTTCTGCCGCATGGGCCGCGCGCACGATGGGCGCATAGCCGGTGCAGCGGCACAGGTTGCCCGCCAGTTGGTTGTCGTGGTCGGTGCGCCCGTTCAGGTGGGCGGTGGCCATGGAAACGATGAAACCGGGGGTGCAGAACCCGCATTGCGCGCCGTGATGGTCGATCATCGCTTGTTGGACCGGATGCAATTCACCGTTTGGCCCGGTGATGCCTTCGACGGTGCGTATGGATTTTCCGGCCAGTTGCGGCAGAAACAGGATGCAGGCGTTCAGGGCGCGATGACCGCGTTCGTCGCTGACCATGACGGTGCAGGCGCCGCAATCGCCTTCGTTGCAGCCCTCTTTTGTGCCCGTCAGGCGGCGATTTTCGCGCAGCCAATCCAGAAGAGTGCGAGTGGATGGTTCACCGTCCACATGCACAGTTTCCCCGTTCAGAAGAAACGTGTTGCTCATTCGGACTGTTCCGCCGCCTTCTTTTTCATCAGGCCATTGCACCCCGCCCGATGCGGCGTAAAGCAGTGGTGCGGCCCTTTGAAGCAGTGAAGCGTGAAACGCGGCGCAAAGCAAGGATTTATATATTTATTGATCCGGCGCGTGGAATGGGGGCCTGCGCGGTTCTTGCAGGGGGGGCGACATTTTCGGTCCTTTCCTCGGGGGCGTCAGCGGATTACGTTGCGCGGATGAACAATGATCCCCGATTCATTCACCTGCGCCTGCACACCGAATATTCCCTGCTGGAAGGTGCGATGCGCCTGAAGAAACTGCCGGGTCTTTGCGCGGCCGGTGGAATGCCCGCCGTGGCCGTGACCGACACCAACAACATGTTTGCGGCGCTGGAATTTTCAGTCGCGGCGGTCGATGCCGGGGTACAGCCGATCATCGGCTGTCAGGTTGATGTTGCCTATGATCCGGCGGCGCCGGGGAAAAACCGCGCGCCCCGGCGGCTGTGGTTTTGCTGGCGCAGGATGAGGCGGGTTATGGCAACCTGATGAAGCTGAACTCGGCGCTGTATCTGGACAAGCACGGCGCATTGCCCGAGGTGACGCTGGAGGATCTGGCGGCCCATTCCGCCGGGCTGATTTGCCTGAGCGGCGGGCCGGATGGCCCGGTGGGGCGTCACTTGCGTGCCGGGCATCGGGACCGGGCCGAGGCGTTGATGCAGCAGTTGGCCGGGATCTATCCCAACCGCCTGTACGTCGAATTGCAGCGCCACCCCCGTGACGATTCCACCCCGCCCGAACCCGAGCGTCTGACCGAGCAGGGGCATGTGGAAATGGCCTATGCCATGGATCTGCCGCTGGTGGCGACGAATGATGTCTATTTCCCCAAGGCCCGGATGTACGAGGCCCATGACGCCCTGATCTGCATTTCCGAGGGCGCCTATGTGGATCAGCAGGAACCGCGCCGCCGTCTGACGCCGCAGCATTACTTCAAATCCCCCGCCGAGATGGCGGCGCTGTTTGCCGATCTGCCCGAGGCGATTGAAAACACCGTTGAAATTGCCCGCCGCTGCGCCATCAAATCCGAACGCCGCGCGCCGATCCTGCCGAAATTCGCCGATGACGAGGTGCAGGAGTTGCGCCGTCAGGCGCAGGCGGGGCTGGTTGAACGGCTCAAGGTCATCCCCCACGCCGTTTCGGTTGAGGATTACGAAAAGCGGCTGGAATTTGAGCTGGGTATCATCGAGGGCATGGGGTTTCCCGGTTATTTCCTGATCGTGGCGGATTTCATCAAATGGGCCAAGGATCACGACATTCCCGTGGGGCCGGGGCGTGGCTCTGGTGCCGGGTCGCTGGTGGCCTATGCGCTGACCATCACCGACCTTGATCCGTTGCGCTACTCCCTGCTGTTTGAACGGTTCCTGAACCCGGAACGTGTGTCGATGCCGGATTTTGACATCGACTTTTGCATGGACCGCCGGGAAGAGGTGATCCGCTATGTGCAGGGCAAATATGGCCGCGATAAGGTGGGCCAGATCATCACCTTTGGCGCGCTGTTGTCCAAGGCGGCGGTGCGCGATGTGGGGCGCGTGTTGCAGATGCCTTATGGTCAGGTTGATCGCCTGAGCAAGATGATTCCGGTCGAGGGGGTGAAACCCGTTTCCATCGAAAAGGCGCTGGCCGATGAGCCGCGCCTGCGCGAAATGGCCCGGGACGAAGAAGTCGTCGCGCGGCTGTTGGAATACGGTCAGCAGGTTGAGGGGCTGTTGCGCAATGCCTCGACCCATGCCGCCGGGGTGGTGATTGGCGACCGGCCCCTGGATGAACTGGTGCCGCTGTACCAGGACCCACGATCAGACATGCCCGCAACCCAGTTCAACATGAAATGGGTGGAACAGGCCGGGTTGGTCAAATTCGACTTTCTGGGCCTGAAAACCCTCACCGTGATCCAGAACGCTGTTGATCTGATTATCGGCGGCGGGCGGCCCCTGCATGTGGGGGCTGACGGGGCGACATTGTATCAGCCGCCCGAGGGGGGCGAGAATGACATCAACCTGATCCCGCTGGATGACAAGCCCAGTTACGATCTGTACGCCAGCGCCAAAACCGTGGCGGTGTTTCAGGTGGAATCCAGCGGCATGATGGATGCCCTGCGCCGGATGAAACCCACTTGTATCGAAGACATCGTGGCACTGGTGGCGCTGTATCGTCCCGGCCCGATGGAAAACATCCCCACCTATTGCGAGGTCAAGAACGGGCTGAAGGACCGCGCGTCGATCCACCCCAGCATTGACGGCATTCTGGAGGAAACCCAGGGCATCATCGTTTATCAGGAACAGGTGATGGAAATCGCGCAGGTCATGGCGGGCTATTCCCTTGGCGGTGCCGATCTGTTGCGCCGCGCCATGGGGAAAAAGATCGCCGCTGAAATGGCCAAGGAACGGCCCAAATTCGAGGCGGGCGCCAAGGCCAACGGGGTGGATAAAAAGAAGGCGACCGAGGTTTTCGACCTTCTGGAAAAATTCGCCAACTACGGGTTCAACAAATCCCACGCCGCCGCTTATGCGGTGGTGTCGTATCAAACGGCGTGGCTCAAGGCGAACCACCCGGTTGAATTCATGGCCGGGGTGATGAACTGTGATATTCACCTGACGGACAAGCTCTCGGTTTATGCCGAGGAAGTGCGCCGGGGGCTGAAGATTGAAATCGTGCCGCCCTGCGTGAACCGCTCGGCGGCGACGTTCACGGTGAAGGATGGCAAGGTCGTCTATGGGTTGGGCGCGCTGAAAAACGTCGGGCTTGAGGCGATGAAGCTGATCACCGGGGCGCGGATCGTTGACGGGCGCGACAAACCCTTTGCCACCCTGTTCGATCTGGCGCGCCGGTCCGATCTGAAACGGGTGGGCAAGCGCCCGATGGAAATGCTGGCCCGGGCCGGGGCGTTTGACCAGCTTGATTCCAACCGCCGCCGGGTGTTTGCTTCGCTGGATGCGCTGGTCAATTATTCGGCTGCGATTTTTGAGCAGAAAAGCAGCAATCAGGTGTCGCTGTTCGGCGATGCGGGCGATGATCTGCCCGAACCGCGCCTGTCGCCCGCGGGCGATTGGTTGCCGGCCGAAAAACTGGCCGAGGAACACAAGGCGATCGGGTTCTATCTGTCGGGTCATCCGCTTGATGATTATATGGCGGCGCTGAAGCGCAAAAAGGTGACGACGCTGGCCGATCTGTCGCTTGAGGTGGCCAACAAGGGCGCGCGCATCGCCAAACTGGCGGGCGCCGTGGCCAGCCGCCAGGAACGCAAATCGGCCAAGGGCAACCGGTTTGCCTTTGTGCAACTGTCCGATCCCACCGGGCTGTATGAGGTGACGCTGTTTTCCGACACGCTGGAAAAATGCCGCGATCATCTGGAACCGGGCATGAACGTGGTGATCACCGTCGAGGCGACCTTTGAATCCGAGCAGTTGAAACTGTTGGGCCGCTCAGTCGCCCCCATCGACAGCGCGGTGGCCGATGCCGGGGGGCGGGCCTGCGGGTGTTCGTGGACGAGGAAGCGGCGGTTGCCGCTGTCGCCTCGGTGCTGGGGCGGGCCATGGGCGATCAGAAAATCCGGGCGCGCGGGCCGGTGCAATTGTGCCTGATGCACCCCGATCTGCCCGGCGAGGTCGAAGTGTCACTGGGCGTTGATTTTCCGGTGACGCCGCAGATCAAGGGCGCGATCAAATCCCTGGGTGGTGTCGTAACGGTTGAGGATCTGTGATGGTGGCTGGATTGCGCTGGGTCGTTTTGCTGGGCCTGATGGCCTTTGCCTTGTCGTCGTGCGGGGGGCTGCCTTTTGGGGGCAAGGATCTGCCTGTTCAGGGGCTGGCCGCCGATCAGGCCGGGCTGAACAGCGAGGGTAAGGCTCTTGCGCCAGAGTCCGCGTCAGCGCCAAGTCACAGAACCACCGGGCGCGCCGATCTTGCCCCCCGGATGAGGCGCCATCCGAGGTGGCCGATGCCGAACCGCCCCGCAAGGGGTTCTTTGGCACCCTGTTCGGTGGGGGCCGCGCCGCCGCGCCGGGCGAGGGCGCCCCGCACCTTTTCGGGGCCGCTTTCGCCGCCCCCGGCCCTGTGGAAGCGACGCCCACAGTGGCCAAAGGCACAGTTTTGCCCTTTGGCGAGGTGGCGACGATCTGCGGGCTGGGCAAAAGCGATCTGGGCGATGCTGTCGCGCAATCCCCCAATGACGGGCGTGCGCGTTGGCAATTGCACGATCCGATCCCGGCCTCGACCGGGGCGCGTTCGCAATTTGTGACCGGGTTCCGCGACCGCTGTGCGCGGCAGGTGACCGGCGCGCTGGTGCTGTTCGGCGCGGCAGATGTGCATGAGGCAACCCGATATGACACTGGCAACACCCGGCCCTATTCCGCCACGGATACCGCCTATGAAAAGGTGAAATCGCGCATCTGCGGTGTGCGCGCCAATGTGCCTTGCCCGGCAGACCGCACCGCCCGCCTGAACAAGGCGGTGAGTTTCGTGACCGTTTATCCGCGGTTCGGCACCACGTCGGAATGGTTTGAATTGTTGCTGGTGAACGGTCAGCTTGCGGCCAGCGACGTCACCGGAAGCTAGCACCTACCAGTGGGGCGGGCGCTGATCGGCCAGCGGGACGCTGCCACCTTCGGACAGTTCACGCTCGGCCTCGCGCTGCATGACCATGGCAAGGCGGCGTTCGATCCGTTCGATCCTGTCTTGTTGTGTGGCCACGATATCGGACAGGTCATCGACCACCCGCGTCAGATGTGCGATCCGTTCCTCAAGCTGTTGACGACCCTGTTCCATACCCGCAGCCATAGCACCGCCGGATCGGGAAAATCCAGCCCCTATGCCGCCTTGGCAAAGCGCGCGGGCAGATCGCCCATGTCCTTGGCCCGGTCAATGGCCCCGGCAATGTCGGTGTCCAATGCGGCGACCAGATCGGCCATGTCGGTGATCGCGAAATAGACCGGCTGCACGATGTCGATGCGATAGGGGGTCCGCAGGACTGTCATTAGATCAAAGGGCAGCACCTCGGCCACGCCCCCCGTGGCATTTTCCACCTCGGCAGGGGATGACGCGATACCGGCGCCATAACCGCGCAGCCCGTCAGCCGTGTGAATCATGCCGAATTCGACGGTGAACCAGAACAGCCGGAACAGCCGCCATGAATACCCCTTGCCCAGCTTTACCGCCGTTTTGCCGAATTCCTCGATAAAATCACAGAACGCCGGATCGGTCAGCATCGGGCAATGGCCGAACACTTCGTGAAAAATATCCGGCTCTTCGATGTAATCCATGTGTTCGCGGCGGCGCAGAAAGGTGGCGACGGGGAACTTGCGTTTGGCCAGCAGCGCAAAGAATTCCGATGGTGGGATGATGGCCGGCACCCCTTTGACCCCGGCGCCGGTCAACTGCTGCAAACGGGCGTCGATCTCGGCGATCTGCGGCACCGCATCGGGGGAAAGCCCCAGCCGCGCAACCCCGTTCAGGAATTGCGGCGCGATCCGCCCTTTCAGAAACGTCATCTGCCGGGTGAACAGGCTGTTCCAGACGGCGTTTTCTTCGTCGGAATAGGAAAACCGGCCATCGGCATCGGGGTGTTTTGAAGCATAGGTCATTGGAAACCTCCATTCGCTGTTGTTTCAATTCTACGCCAGATGTGAGAGAATAAACTTCCAGAGGTCCGGTTTTGCGGGGTATGATTGGAATGATAATCGGAAATTGCGGGTAAAATGGAATTTTCTGATCCCGAGCGCGCCCTTTTGCGCGCCTTGCAGGACGACGCATCGACGCCGCTGGCGGAACTGGGCGCAAAGGTCGGGATGGCGCAGTCCACCGTTTGGCGCAAGGTGCAGGAATTTCAGGCAGCGGGCCTGTTGCGGGCGCGGGTGGCGCTGCTTGATCCGGTGCTGGCGGGGGCGGGGCTGTGCGTGTTTGCCCATGTCTCGCTGGCCGATCACGCCGAGGATTCCATTCGCGCCTTTGCCGCCATCGTGCGCGCCCACCCCGAAATCATGGAATGTCATGCCGTGGCCGGGGCCGACGATTATATCCTGAAAATCCGCTGTCGTGATGTTCCGGCCTATGAGAGGTTTCTGACAAATGTTCTGCTGCGCGATGCCCATGTGCGCGCGGTCACCTCGTCGTTCGCCCTGCGCGAGTTGAAGGAAACGACGGCGCTGCCGATCTAGCCCGCCACCTTGCCCCCGTGGCCACCTTGGGCTAGACGCTGGCGCGAAACGCACCTGCGAGAGTCCCATGGCCAAAGTCAAAAAAACGCCCCGCCCCAAGGCCCAGACGCCGAAGGGATTTCGCGATTATTTCGGCGCCGAGGTAACGCGCCGCAAGGCGATGCTGGATAAGATCGCCGAGATTTATCATCTCTATGGGTTTGACGCGCTGGAAACGTCCGGTGTGGAAACGGTTGAATCCTTGGGCAAATTCCTGCCCGATGTCGATCGCCCGAACGAGGGTGTGTTCGCATGGCAGGATGAAGACGCCGACTGGCTGGCCCTGCGCTATGACCTGACCGCGCCTTTGGCCCGTGTCGCGGCGCAGTATCGCAACGATCTGCCCGCGCCCTATCGCCGCTATGCCATGGGGCCGGTCTGGCGCAACGAAAAGCCGGGGCCGGGCCGGTTTCGCCAGTTTTATCAGTGTGATGCCGATACCGTTGGCGCGCCATCCGTCGCCGCCGACGCCGAAATCTGCGCCATGCTGGCCGACGTGCTGGAGGCGGTGGGGATCGCCCGTGGCGATTACATCATCCGGGTGAATAACCGGAAGGTGTTGAATGGGGTGATGGAAGTCGCGGGCCTGTCCGGCGACGACAAAGAGGCCGAGCGCGGGATCGTGTTGCGTGCGATTGACAAGCTGGATCGGCTAGGTGTCGAGGGCGTTCGTGCATTGCTGGGCGAAGGGCGCAAGGACGAGAGTGGTGATTTCACCAAGGGTGCGGGGCTTGCCGATTGGCAAGTGGAGAAAGTCCTGATGTTTGTCGATGCTAATCAGCGAATGAACGATGCCGACAGCCTTGGTGCGCAGCAATGGGCACAACGTGGTGATCCACGCTTAGCGAGTTCGATTACTGAGGAAATGGTGTATCGTGCAAGTGGGGGTCTTGCCGCAAGTGGATCGGCAGCAGGGTATCGCGCAAACATTCAGACACTCCAATATCTGATGCAGCTTGTCGAAAATTCTACAATCGGGTGTGAAGGCGTTGGTGAACTCGAAACCATTGCCAAACTCCTTGATGCTCAAGGCTACGGTCCCGACCGCATTATCATCGACCCTTCCGTCGTCCGTGGCCTCGGTTATTACACTGGCCCGGTCTATGAGGCGGAACTGACCTTTGAAACCCTTGATGAAAAGGGCAAGCCGCGTCAGTTTGGCTCTGTCGCGGGCGGGGGGCGCTATGACGATCTGGTCAAGCGGTTTACCGGGCAGGAGGTTCCGGCGACGGGGGTTTCCATCGGGGTTGACCGTTTGCTGGCGGCCCTTGCGGCGCAGAACAAGGGGCAGGGCGAGGACGACGATCTGGTGGTTGTCACGGTGATGGACCGCGATAGGATGGCCGATTATCAGAGGATGGTGGCGAGGCTGCGCGCGGCAAAAATCCGCGCCGAGGTCTATCTGGGCAACCCCAAGAATTTCGGCAATCAGTTGAAATACGCCGACAAACGCAACGCCGCCTTTGCTGTGATCCAGGGCGGTGATGAACATGACCGCGGCGTGGTGCAGATCAAGGATCTGAAACTGGGCGCGCGGCTGGCCGAAACGGTCAGCCATGAGGAATGGAAGGATCAGCCGGCACAGTTTGAATGCCCGCTGGATGATCTGGTCAGCGAAATCAAAAAGCGGCTCGGGAAGGTCTGATGCCAGTTGCAGCCATCGCCAAAGCGGCGATCCTTGCCGAAGCCGCCCGCCTGCGCGCCCTGTTCGACGGGGCGGGCGCTGTGCCGGTGGAAACGACGATCCTGCAACCGGCGGGCACCCTGTTGGACCTTTACGGCGAAGACATCCGTGCGCGCGCCTTCACCACATCCGACCCGCTGCACGGCGAACAGATGTTGCGCCCGGATTTCACGGTGCCGGTCGTGCAGATGCATATGGCCAGCGGTGCCGATCCGGCGCGTTATACCTATGCCGGTGAGGTGTTTCGCCGTCAGGAGGACGACCCCGACCGTGCCCGCGAATATATTCAGGTGGGGTTTGAGGTGTTTGACGGCAGCGATCCGGCCCGCGCCGACGCCGAGGTGTTCGCGCTGATTGCCGGGGCGCTGGCGGATATTCCCCTGCGCATGGCCTCGGGCGATATTGGCATTCTGATCGCGGCGATCCACGGGTTGCACACCAGCGACCGGCGCAAGGCGGCGCTGTTGCGCCATCTGTGGCGGCCGGGGCGGTTTCGCGCGCTGCTGGACCGTTTCAGCGTCGAAACACCGGGCAAGCGGCGCGGTAAATTGCTGCAATCGGGCGATCCGTTCAAAAACGCCGGGCCAGAGATCGGAATGCGCAGCCGCGCCGAAGTGGAAACCCGCCTTGCCGCATTGCGCGAAGATGCCGCCGAACCGCCGCTGCCCGCCGCGCAGGTGCAACTGCTGGACGACCTGCTGAATTTGCAGGATCGCGCCCCCGCCGCCCTGCATCATCTTCAGGATCTGGCAGTGGATATGCCGGCCATCTTTCGCGCCGTAGAAACCCTTGAGGCGCGGCTGGATGCCCTGAGCGCCCGGGGAATCGACGTGGACCGGCTGGATTTTGAGGGCAGCTATGGGCGCACCAACATGGAATATTACGATGGTTTCGTCTTTGGCCTGTATGCCGAGGGCCGCCGCGATCTGCCCCCCGTGGCCAGTGGCGGGCGGTATGACGCGCTGACCCGGGTTCTGGGGCAGGGGCGGTCCATTCCGGCGGTGGGGGGCGTGATCCGCCCCGATCTGGCGCTGTTGCTGGGGGGCGTGACATGACCCTGAAACTTGGCGTGCCGTCCAAGGGGCGGCTGATGGAAAAGACGTTCGATTGGTTCGCGGGCTTTGGCATTACGCTGGCGCGCACCGGATCAGAGCGGGAATATTCCGGCGTTGTCGGCGGGATCACAGGTGTCGAACTGGTGCTGTTAAGCGCCGGTGAGGTGCCCCGCGAATTGGCCGCCGGGCGTATCCACATGGGCGTGACCGGCAGCGATCTGGTGCGTGAAAAACTGCCTTTGTGGCATGTGCAGGTGACGGAACTGGCCGAAATGGGGTTTGGCCACGCCGATCTGGTGATCGCGGTCCCCGATCACTGGGTCGATGTGGAAACGCTGGATGATCTGGATGCCGCCGCCGCCGCATTTCGCGCGCAGCACGGGTTTCGGATGCGGATCGCCACCAAATATCACCGGCTGATCCGCACCTATCTGCGCACCCACGGCGTGGCCGATTATCAACTGGTCGACAGTCAGGGCGCCACCGAAGGCACCGTGCGGCAGGAAACCGCCGAGGCGGTGGCCGACATCACCAGCACGGGCGAAACCCTGCGCGCCAATCACCTGCGGATGCTGAGTGACGGGCCGGTGCATGAATCACAGGCGACGCTGTTCAAATCCCTGACGGCCCCCTGGGATGACGCGGCCTTGGCAGCGATGGAGCAGATCAAGGCGCGGCTGCACCTGCGTGATTAACGCACCCCGATTTCCGACAGGGCGGTGGCCAGTTCGGGGGGCAGGGCGGTTTCGGCGGAACGCCCCTTGCGCAGATCGGCGGGGGCATCGGCGGGCAGCAGATAGCGCCAGCCCTGAAACGGGCGTTTGAGGGCGGTATCGGTGCGGATCACCTCGGGCGCCAGAACGATGCCGCAGCGGCGGATGCCGTCTTCGCCGATCACTTCGCGAAATCCGGTGATGCGCTGGCGGCACTGGATCAACCCGTTGACGACCCAATACATTGATCCACCGGCCAGAATTTCATCGGCACGCTTGGGCCACATCCGGGTGACATGCCAATGGGTGCCGTCCGCCACCTGACGGCGGCGCAGCTGTTGCCATTCAATCAGCGTGTCGACGGATTCGGACCCGACGCTGAGTTTCAGCATGTTTACAAAATCATCCACCGATTCACCCCCAAGTGATGCGCATATGGTATGGTAATGCGTCAGGACTTCAAGGTGTGGTGGTGTCGCGGTGTTGCGCGTGGTAGTCTGAATACCTTCCCGCGACTCGCCTTACACCCTCAGGCCCACAACTTCAGGATTGCGCCCATGACCCGTTTCGCCGCCCCCATCGCCGAGCAGATTTGGGACATGAAATATCGCCTGAAATCTGCCGATGGCACGGTCGGGGATGCGACGGTTGAAGACACCTGGCGGCGCATTGCCCGGGCCACGGCAGCGGTCGAAAAAGACCCGGCCCTGTGGGAAGACAGGTTTTACGCCGCGCTGGAAGATTTCAAATATCTGCCTGCCGGGCGGATCATTTCCGGGGCCGGCACCGGGCGCAGCGTGACCCTGTTCAACTGTTTTGTCATGGGCACGGTCCCCGACAGCATGGGCGGCATTTTCGACATGCTGAAAGAAGCCGCGCTGACCATGCAGCAGGGGGGCGGCATCGGCTATGATTTCAGCACCATTCGCCCCAGGGGCGCAGAGGTAAAAGGCGTGGCGGCGGATGCCAGTGGGCCGCTGTCATTCATGGATGTCTGGGATGCCATGTGCCGCACCATCATGTCAGCCGGATCACGGCGGGGCGCGATGATGGCCACCATGCGGTGCGATCACCCGGATATCGAGGATTTCATCACCGCCAAATCCGACCCGGCCCGCCTGCGCAATTTCAATGTCAGCGTGTTGATCACCGATCCGTTCATGGATGCGGTGAAAGCGGATAAATCCTGGGATCTGGTGTTTGAGGGCAAGGTGTTTCGCACCTTGCGGGCGCTGGATTTGTGGAATGCGATCATGCGCTCGACCTATGATTTTGCCGAACCGGGGGTGATTTTCATCGACCGGATCAACGCGGCGAACAACCTTGGGTATTGCGAAACGATCGCGGCCACCAACCCTTGCGGTGAACAACCCCTGCCGCCCTATGGTGCCTGCCTGCTGGGGTCGGTGAACCTTGCACGTCTGGTGCCTGACCCGTTCGGCGATGGCGCCGCGTTGGATGAGGCGGCTTTGGGCGATCTGGTCACGGTGGCCGTGCGGATGATGGACAACGTGGTGGACGCCTCGCGCTTTCCGCTGGAGGCGCAGGCCGAGGAGGCGAAGAACAAGCGCCGGATCGGGCTGGGCGTGACCGGGCTGGCCGATGCATTGCTGATGGTCGGCGTGCGCTATGGCTCGGACGAGGCGGCGCGTCTGACCGAGCATTGGCTGCACTGTATCGCCCGCGCCGCATATCTGGCGTCGGTGGACCTTGCGACCGAGAAAGGCGCGTTTCCACTGTTCGACGCCGAAAAATTCCTTGCGTCGGGTGCGATGCAGGGGATGGACGGCGACGTGCGTGATGCCATCGCAAAGCACGGTATCCGCAACGCCCTGCTGACCTCGATCGCGCCGACCGGCACAATTTCGCTTTATGCCGGAAACGTGTCGTCGGGGATCGAACCGGTGTTCGCCTATGCCTATACGCGCAAGGTTCTTCAGAATGACGGATCGCGGACCGAGGAAGAGGTGGTGGATTACGCCGTTCAGATGTGGCGCGACCGGATGGGCGATGCCGATCTGCCCGATCATTTCGTCAACGCGCAGACCCTGGCGCCGCTGGACCATGTGAAAATGCAGGCGGCGGCGCAGAAGTGGGTGGATCTCGTCGATCTCCAAGACCATCAACTGTCCCGAGGACATTTCCTTTGACGCGTTCAAGGATGTGTACATGGAGGCCTGGGACCAGGGCTGTAAGGGGTGCACGACCTATCGGCCGAATGCCGTTACGGGGTCGGTTCTGAGCGTTTCGACCACAGAAGAAACCGGCAGTGCAGGCGCGTCCATGCCGATGGCCACAGATGAAGGTGAACCGCAGATGCCCCACGGGGATGTGGTGTATCTTGCCGAGCCGCTGGACCGGCCGCAGACCCTTGAAGGCAATACATACAAGGTGAAATGGCCGGACAGCGAACATGCGCTTTATATCACCATCAACGATATCACGATCGGCGGTCACCGGCGCCCGTTCGAAGTGTTCATCAACTCCAAGAACATGGAGCATTTTGCCTGGACCGTCGCCTTGACCCGGATGATCAGTGCCGTTTTCCGGCGCGGCGGAGACGTGTCATTCGTGGTAGAAGAGCTGAAAGCGGTGTTCGACCCACGCGGTGGCGCCTGGATGCAGGGCAAATACATCCCCTCGATTCTTGCGGCCATCGGTGGTGTGATCGAGCGGCACATGATCGCCATTGGTTTCATTGCGGGCGAAGGCATGGGCCTGAAATCAGACCCCCACGCCGATCTGGCCGACCAATCCCGTCCGCGCGGCAAAACGTGCCCGTCCTGCGGCGGTTTTGAAATGCGCATGGTGGAAGGTTGCGCGACCTGCGCGACCTGCGGATTTTCAAGGTGCTCGGGGTGAATGGTCTTTGAATCTTGATGTCGTGTTATAGGGGGTAATTAAGAGCCATTCGGCCCAAAAAAACGGCCACTGGGTGGGGCTAAAATGACCACTGACAGCTGAGTCATTGAAAATATTTAATCTGCAAAATGCCGATCCGAGAGGGTCGGCATTTTCGTTTGGGTGGCTGTACTGCCGGGGTTGATCTTGACCAAAGCAGCCGATTGTTCTCAGTAAGGTGCCATGGATCCGGATCCTCTTGTTGAAAACACAGCAGCCAGAGAGGGTGACGTCCCCGGACGTGGTGTAGCTTGCGGTGGCCATCGGGTTTCTCGGTAGGGTCGGGTTGTGATGACCAACCTGAACCGAGGATTACACCCGATGACCAAACAGATGATGGACCTGCGTGCGCTTGTGGAAAAGAGCGCCGATGCCGATTTGCTCCGCGAGATGATCGGTTTCGCCGCCGAACGGCTGATGGACCTGGAGGTCGGCGCCAGGACCGGCGCCGACTATGGCGAGAAGAGCGTCGAACGTCTGGCGCAGCGTAATGGCTACCGCGACCGGGATTGGCAGACCCGGGCAGGCAGTGTGGAGTTGCGCATCCCCCGGCTGCGCACCGGTTCCTACTTTCCCTCTTTCCTGGAGCCTCGACGGGCCGCGGAGAAGGCGCTGACGGCCGTTATTCAAGAAGCCTATGTCCATGGCGTATCGACCAGAGCCATGGACGATCTCGTGCAGGCCATGGGCGGGACCGGAATCTCCAAGAGCCAGGTCAGTCGGCTTTGCGAGGAAATTGATGAACGGGTCGATGCCTTTCTGACCCGACCGATCAACGGCGAATGGCCATACCTCTGGATCGATGCCACCTACCTCAAGGTTCGCCAGGGCGGCCGGATCGTCAGTGTCGCGGTTACCCTCGCAGTCGGCGTGAACACCGACGGGCGACGCGAGGTTCTGGGCATGGTGATCGGCGCTTCGGAGGCCGAGCCTTTCTGGACCGAATTCCTCCGTGACCTTGTCCGCCGCGGGCTGAGTGGCGTGAAGCTCGTTATCTCGGATGCGCACGAAGGCATCAAGGCCGCGACGGCCCGCGTGCTGTCCACAACCTGGCAGCGCTGTCGCGTCCACTTCCAGCGCAATGCCCTGGCCCATGCCGGCAAGAACAGCCGACGTGTCGTGTCCGCCTTCATCGCCACCGCCTTCGCCCAACCAGATCACACGGCCGCCAAGGTGCAGTGGCGTCTGGTGGCCGATCAGATGCGGCCCAAGCTGCCGAAGCTCGCAACGCTCATGGATGGAGCCGAGGAGGACGTTCTGGCCTGCATGGGGCTCAGCCCGTTCTTGCCTCAACCCGTCCCCCGGACGGTTTGCCGCCTTCGGCGGACCGGCGCGAACTCCCCAGCAACATCGCACCAAGCTGCACTCCCCCAACCCCATCGAACGACTGAACGGCGAGATCAAGCGGCGCACCGATGTCGTCGGGATCTTTCCGAACGAGCCCTCAATACGACGTCTCGTCGGCGCGATCCTGATGGAACAGACCGAGGAATGGACCGTCCAGCGTGGTCGCTACATGACACTGGAAACGCTCGCACCAGTCTGCGATGATGCCATCGTCAGCTTGCCTGCCGCGCAGTGCGACTGACCAACTCCGCCCGCCCGGAAGCGCGAGGCCCATCCGGAGCTACACCACGACATGGGACACCATCACAGAGAGCTGCTTGAAGCTGTCCGCTAATGGTTTGGCGCACAGATTTAGAGAGGACACCTATGCCCCGAATTCCATTTACTGACGTCACATTTCCGCCTCAGGGTCGCCCAGAACTTTATGAGGTTGAGCGTCGACTCAGAGATTTCCTGATCGAATATCGAGAGAGAACAAAAAGCCCAAAACGAGGCCATGTGTTGGGTATCTTAGATCGTGCCAAGATCGAACGCCGTGGGCGTTGTTGCAGCATTCACGCTTGAGGCGTGACCTCCCCCTTTCCCCACTGACGTCATGCGACGCGAACGATCTCGGCGGTACCGAGGGCGTTGAAGCGGTTCATGAGGGCGATGCGGATGTGGATTTCGGCGGTCTGTCGGTCGGGATCTCGTGCGGCGATGCGTTCGCCGAATGCCTTGAGGCAGCGCATCTTTGCCTCGATCCGGCTGCGGGCGTGGTATCCAGTCCAGCGTTTCCAGAACGCCCTGCCATAGTGCCGGGTGGCTCGCAGGGTCTCGTTTCGAGACCTTGCTGCCGGGCAGTCTTCTTTCCACTCCCGCCCGTTCTTGCGGATCGGAATGATCGGAACGGCATCTCGCTCGATGATGGCGAAATGGCAACGGCGCGTGTCATAGGCCCCGTCCACTGCCCGGCAGGCGATTGCGGAGCAATCGGCCGAGAGGGGCGGTTACAGTGCCGATCGGTTCGCCCTCCGGGATCTGGTCGAGCAGGTCTGGCAGCACTGGGCTGTCGCCGTCGCGGCTGGGAGTGAATTCGACGGCGCGGATGTCAGACGTGGCAGTATCCATGGCCAGATGGACCTTGCGCCGCTCGCCATCGTCGCTCGGACCGATGGCGCGACATGGCTCGCCGTCGGCCCTGCACCCCGTGCTTGCGAACCTGCCACTCACCATCGCCGAGGAACTTGATCCCGGTGCTGTCCACTGCCCGGCAGTGCATCACGCAGTGATGTCACGAGAGGGGACGAGCAGGTTGAACGGCCCGTCGGCACGGCGGTAGGGGATTTGGACGGCCAAGGTCTTCTGCCTCCGGCACAAGGTAGAATAGTCAGGGACTGGCCAGTCCAGCCCGGCCAGTCGCAAGAGGCTGGCGACCATTCCCGCGGTCTGTCTCAGCGGCAGCTTGAACAGCACCTTGATCGACAGGCAGACTTGGATCGCCGCGTTCGAAAAGACCGGCGGGCGCCCGAGGCGCCCCTCATGCGGTGCGAGCCAGGCCATCTCCTTGTCCACCCAGATCAGCAGCGATCCGCGCTTTCTGAGCGCAGCGTTGTAGTCAGACCAGTTCGTGGTGCGGTAGGGGAGTGTCATGAACTTTGTGTATCTGGCCTGGCCCATGCGGGTTTCAGATACAGTCACGCATTGAAGCGATCCTCGAACATTATGGCGAAATGATTGCGAGCCGCAAACCATTCTCGAACATTCCGGCCGCCTTTCTCAAAGTTGCGGATCGCCAAGTAGATCAGCTTCGTGGCTGCGTCTTCGGTCGGGAACGATCCTCGCGTCTTGATCGATTTGCGGATTACCCGGTTCAAGCTTTCAATTGCGTTGGTGGTGTAGATGATTTTCCGGAGTTCAAGCGTGAAGCAAACGATCCGGGGGATCGTTTGTAGCGCCGAACGGATCAAAGGCAAAGAACGGTATTACCTCTTGCCAAGCCCTGCACCAGGCGGGGGCGATCGACGCATATTTGCTGGCCCATTTTTCTTCAAAGGCATCCAGCTCCGCAGCGGCTTGCTCGGCTGTAGGGGCACTGTAAATCCGCCGCAGGTCAGCCGCCACCTCCTTGCGATCTTTCCAGGCACAGAAGTTCAGCGAGTGGCGCACGAGATGGACAATGCACGTTTGCACGGCTGTGTCCGGAAAGGCTGCGGTGATGGCATCAGGGAAGCCCTTGAGACCGTCTACGACCGCAATCAGGATATCTTGCAGCCCACGGTTCTTCAGCTCTGTTGTCAATGAGCGTTCAAAACTGACCCGGTTTCAGCATTTGATTTTGACCCGCCTATTGGGAGGCAAAGCCCTCAGGCGGGCCGCCCTCATATAGCGAGTCCGTCTGTGGGCTTTGCTTGCGGTGCGGTTATTCTTCTCTGCGGCTTTTGCTCTGCGCGAAGCGGTATGACGTATTGCCGGTCTCGATGATGGCGCAGTGGTGCTGACCTGCCCCCCGGAAGTTCCCTCAATCTGATGTAGAGTCTGCCCAACCTGAAGGAGCAGACGAGATGAGGAAAAGCCGTTTTACCGATGCGCAGATAATCGGGATGATCAAAGAGCAGGAGGCTGGTTTGCCAACCGCTGATCTGTGCCGGAAGCATGGCCTGAGCCCTGCGACGTTCTACAAGCTGAAGGCCAAGTATGGCGGGATGGATTTGTCCGATGCTAAGCGGCTGAAGCAGCTCGAGGATGAGAACGCGAAGCTGAAACGCCTAGTGGCAGATGTCATGCTGGACAATGTTGTGCTGAAGGATCTCCTGGGAAAGCCCTGACGACGCCGATGCAACGGCGGGACGCAGCGCTGCGGGCGATGCGGGATCATCCGATCTCTCAACGCCGGGTCTGCGTCCTGATCGGTGTCGATCCCAAGACCGTGCGGCGCGAAAGATCGCCCGATAATCCGGAGGTCCGCCTGGAAATGAACAAGATTGCTGAGAAACGGCGCCGGTTCGGTTACCGGCGCATTGGCGTCCTGCTGGAGCGCGTGGGCATGATTATGAACGAAAAGAAACTTTACCGAATTTACCGGGAAGAGGGTCTGTCAGTGCGCCGCCGTAGAGGCCGGAAACGGGCGCGAGGCAGCCGCACACCGATGCCAGTGCCATTGCGCCCGAACCAGCGCTGGTCCTTGGACTTCCTGTCCGACACCTTCGGAGCCTGTCGCAAATTCCGCATCCTGGCTGTGAACGACGATTGCTGCCGCGAAAACCTATGCCTGGTCCCGGACACGAGCATCTCCGGGGCCAGGGTCGCACGGGAGTTGGATGCGCTGGTCCGGATCTATGGGAGGCCCGCCTGCATTGTCTCGGACAATGGCACCGAGTTTACCAGCAAAGCGATCCTGAAATGGGCAAACGACAACAAGGTCGAGTGGCATTACATCGATCCCGGCAAGCCGCAGCAGAACGGCTACATCGAGTCATTCAACGGCAGCCTCCGCGATGAATGCCTGAACGAAGAGATCTTCGACACCTTGGCAGATGCCCGCCGAACGCTGGCCCTCTGGCGCTACGATTACAACAACGTCAGGCCACACTCATCGCTCGGCAACAAGACCCCAGCAGAAGCGCGCCGGGCGCTTGACCTACATGATGGCACCGCGCCCGGCGCGCTTGCCACACCCGAAATCGACGACTATCAAACCCAAGGACTCTCGTTATGAATGAGGGACGACCGGGGGGCAGGTCAGTGCGTGACGCGGTCCAGCAGCGCGGTTGTCATCTTGGCATCCACTGCCCGGCAGTCGCTGCTTGCAGCGATGAGAGGGGCCGAAGACAGCGACCCATTCCCCGAACTCCAGATTGGTGGTGATGATGACGCTGGTTTTCTCGTAGAGCTTGCTGATCAGGTGGAACAGCAGTGCGCCGCCGGATTTCGGGAAGGGGATGTAGCCCAACTCGTCGATGATGGCGCAATCCAGGGCCGACAGTTGCCGGATGATCTTCCCGGCGTTGCCATCGGCCTGTTCCTTGATCCACTGCCCGGCAGTGCATGTTTACATGCATGAGAGGGAGGGCATTGATCAGATCGACCGCGTTGAAGAAGCGGGCCTTTTTGCCGTTGTTGATCAAGGCGGTTCCAAGCGCGATGGCGATGTGGGTTTTGCCTGTTCCGGTTCCGCCCACCAGGATGAGGTTGTGTGCCTCTTCGGTAAACTGGCCCGAGCAGAAGGGCTCGATCCGGGCCTTGGTGACGGCTGCCGCGCCGTAATCGAAGGTGGCGAAGTCCTTGTGATGAGGGAACTTCGCGATGCGCATTTGATACTGGCCTCTCGGCGATGCAAAGCATCGCCTGTCAGCTAATAGATGGAGCGCACCCGGCGCTCTACAGTTTCCGCGTCGATCAGTTGCTTTATCGCTGTGGTCAGACTGGGCGGCTTGCGCGCGGACAGCAAATCATGTGCGCAAGCTGCCATTCCATGCAGCCTCAGGGCGGTCAGTTGATCAATGAGAGCGTTCATATGACGGCCCCCTCTGCCGAGCACAGCGTTTCATAGCGCTTACAATCGGCCTCCGGGCGCAGGGTCAGCTGTGGATAGACGTATGTTTCGCTCAAGGAGGTGATGACCGGCTCGACCAGCTGGTTAATCAGATTGACGATGGCCGGCAGGCGCAGGGTGTTTTGCTCCACCGCCAGATCACACGCAATCTCGACCACCTCGATCCGGTGATCCTGGGCCAGCAGAAGCAGATCAACAAACTCCCGATCCCCACCTTTGCCGGCCATGTAATGTTCCCTGATCCGATGCATGGCATCTGGCAGTTGCCAATCCACGAAGGGCGCCCCGTTGCGCAAGGCACCGGGTTTGCGATCCAGCAGAGGAACATAATGCCACGGCTCAAAGTAGCTGATGTTGCGGGTGAAGCGGCGCCTGTGTTCGGCAATGACATTCTGGCCTGACACCAGCACGATCCGGCCCGCATAGGCGCGCAAGGAGACATGCTGGCCTGCAAACCGGGACGGCACGCTGTAGCGATTGCTGGCATATTGAACCAGGCAGGTGGAGCGGACACGCACCGTCTTCTCCACATAGCCATCAAAAGCCCGCCCCAGGGGGCGCAGCCCGGCGCGTTCATCTTCAAAAACCTCTGCAACCGTGCGGGTCGAATGTTCAGGATGAGCGCGATTTGCCAGCTCCTCGCAGCGCAGGCGCAACCAGTCGTTCAGCCCATCCAGATCATCGAAGGCTGGCATTGGGGCAAACAACCGGCCTCGCAAAAACTGGACCTGGTTCTCGACCTGACCCTTCTCCCAGCCCGACGCGGGGGGCAGGGCCGTCCAGAAGGGCGCCATTGGTTCAAGCCCAATGGACGGCGGCTCCATGACATAGTGGTTCATCAACGCGAGGAACCGCGGATGGAATATCCGATCCTTCGAGCGGGAGACATAGGTCACCATCGTTTTGGGATTGTCGATGATCCCGGGGCTCCGCCCGTTCACATCTCAAACCGTCCCCCGGACGGTTTGCCACCTTCGGTGGGTCGATGTTCACCCCGTCGCGGGACCCCGCCGTAGAAGGACAACGCCCGCACAAAGGCATCCAGCACCATCTCCTGGGCTTCGCCGGGATAGGCGACGACAAAGGGCTTGCGACTATGGCACAGGCGGAAGTGGGCAACCTTCACCGATCGCTCGACACCGCCCAGGACAACCCGTTCCTCGCTCCAGTCAAATTGCAGCGCGTCACCTGCCGCAAAATAAAGCGGGATAAAAGCCTCGCCCGAACCGGCACCGGCCTGCTTCAGATCGCGGACAAATCGCTGAACCGGCGAATAGGAACCAGGATAACCTTCCGAGACAAGCTGCTCGTAAAGCCTCACGGCCGTTCGCCGTTCCCGGCGTGGTCGCTTCTGGTCCTGCTCGAACAGCTCCTGAAGCCGAAGATCAAACCCGTTGCACAGTTTGTGCCGAACCGGCGGGGCTTGGCGCTGGTAGCTCGGCGGGCTCTCATCCTTCAGATACTTCTTGATCGTGTTGCGCGATAATCCCGTCGCCCGCGCAACAGACCGGATACTGCGCCCTTCAACCAGCACCCACAGACGGATCTTCGATACACTTTCCATCAATAACACCTGCTCTTCCCTCCGCACTTGAAGCGCCGATGTTAACGAAACAGGTGGGTCAATTTTACTCGCTCATAACCCACCTAAGTGGGGCAATTTCGCATGCCGATTCACAGTTCGGTGTAAAGGCGAGACGCTTTAGCGGGGCGTTCTAAGCGCCGGAAGGCCAACGCCCGATGATTCGAATCCACCGTCCGACGCGACGATCTGACCGGTGACATAGCTGGCCTTTTCACCGGCAAGAAAGGCGATCACCTCGGCAATCTCGCGCTCAGTGCCATAGCGGTTCAGCGGAATTGCGTCGTGATAGGCGGCGCGGATGGCCGGGGTGTGCACGGCAAGGGCCAGCTTGGTATCGACCGGGCCGGGGCAGACACAGTTGGCCCGGATGCCATATTCGCCCAGTTCGACGGCCTGCTGTTTGGTCAGGTGAATCACGGCCGCCTTTGACGTGCCATAGGCCACCCGCAGGGTCGAGGCGCGCAGGCCCGAAATCGAGGCGATGTTCACGATTGCGCCGCCCTGACGCGACAACAGCGGCAGGCTTGCCTGGCTCATCAGGAAGATGCCGTCGAGGTTGGTTTCCATCACCCGCCGCCAGCGGGCAAAGTCGGTTTCGGCAATCGGGCCGAAATCGGCCACGCCTGCGTTGTTTACCAGAATGTCGAGCCGGCCAAAGGCGGCCTCGGTCTGCTCCAGTGCGCGTGCCACCTCTTCGGGGCGGGACACGTCACAGGACAGGGCCAGAACGCCCTGCAACCCGTCTGTGACGCGACCGAGTTCGTCGGTATCGCGGTCGAGCATCACGACGCGCCGCCCTTCCTTATGGAACAGCAGGGCAGTGGCCAACCCGATGCCCCGTGCGGCTCCGGTGACAAGGGCGACGGTCTGGGTCATTTCAGGAACTCCGGCAGAAACAGGGACAGGCTGGGCAACGCCGCGACCACGGCGAGGCCGATCAGACTGACCAGCAGAAAGGGAACCGCCGCCCTTGCGATTTTCTCAATGGGCAGGCGGGTGACATTGGCGGCAACATACAGGTTGATGCCCACCGGCGGCGTGATCAGCCCGATGGCCAGATTGACCATGACCAGCACGCCAAACCAGACCGGATCCCACCCCAGTTCGCGCACCACCGGCATAAAGATGGGCAGGGATATGAACATCACCGTGACCGGGTCCATGAACATGCCCGCGATCAGCAGGATCACCATGATCACCAGCAGAATCACCGCGCCGTTGTCCGACAGGCCCAGAAGCTGGCCGGAATATTGACCGACAAGATCCTCGACCGTGACAACCCAGCCGAACAGGCTGGCATAGGCAACCACCAGCATCACGACAGCAGAGGAGGCCGCCGCCTCGGTCAGGGCATCATAAAGCGTGCGCCAGGTGAGGGTGCGATAGGCAAAGGCCCCGACGGCCAGCGCATAAACCGTGGCCACCAGCGCGGCCTCGGTCGGGGTAAAGACACCAGAGTAGATGCCGCCGAGAATCACCACCGGTGTCATCAAACCCCAAAACGATTCGCGGAAGGTGCGCCACAGGTCACGCCAGTATCCATCGCTTGGCGGTGGTGGCGCCATCCGGTCAAGGGCGCTGCGCCCGGTGCCCCGGATGAATGGCAGCACCAGCAGCATCAGCAAGCCCATGAACAGGCCTGGAATGATAGCGGCAATGAAAAGTGCCGAGATCGAGGTTTCGGCGATCACGCCATAGATCACGAGGCCGATAGAGGGCGGGATAACAATCGACAGCGCAGCCCCCGTACAGACCAGCGCCGCGGCAGCGGCGCGCGGATAGCCGTCTTCCTCCATGCCGCGGATGATCATCGGTCCGATGGCCGCGACCGATGCGGGGCCAGAGCCAGAGACCGCGCCCCAGAACAGGCAAACAACGGTGCCGACCACCCCCATGCCGCCGGGCAGGTCACCGATCAGCACGCGAAAGAAACGCACCATACGTTCGGCGATACCAAGAGACCCCATCAGGGTGCCTGCAAGGATAAAGAACGGGATGGCCAACAGCGCGTATTTGCCAATGCCGGTCGCGATCAGATCACCGGCCAGATCAAAGCCAAAGCCGATGCGCCACATGGCATACATCGCCGACAGCCCCAGCGAAAAGGCGACGGGTACGCGCAGCGCCATGAACAGGAAAAAGATGGCAATCATCTGGGTGCCGGCGCTCATGTCAAACAGTTCAGACACTGGGCGTAACCGGCGGTTCGGCGTGGGGCGCGCGCCATGTTTCGATGGCGTGCTGCACATAGCGAAGGATCACAAGGGCAAAGCCGAACGGCAGTGCGGCCTGATACCACCATGCAGGAACCCCAAGCGCATAGCTGCGCATTCCGTTGTCCATCAGGTTCATCAACGTCGCCCAGGAAAACCAGGCCGAGGCCGCAAGCAACCCGACACTGAGCAGGACCGACAGCACAAAGACCGCCTGTGCCAGCGGTTTTGGCAGCGCGTCCTGCACCAAAGTCACGGCAAGATGTTCGCCGCGCCGCGCCGCGATGGCGGCCCCGAAGACGGTAAGCAACAAAAAGCCGTTGGTCAGGATTTCTTCGGAGGCGGCAAATGAATAATGGGTGCCATACCGCACCACGACATTGGTAAAGCCAAGCAGGGTCATCCCGAGGAATAACACCGCACAGACGATTTTTTCAAAGTCCCGCAGAATGAACCGCAAGGCGTTCTCCTCCCGAAAATTGGCGCGGCCCGATGTCCGGTGCCGCGCCAATCCGGTTTAATTGCCTTTGCCGGTCTCGTCGATGGCCTTGCGGAAGGCGCCGACAATCTCGGGGCCAACCTTGTCGGCCCATTTGTCAAAGGCGGGCTGGGTCGCGACGCGGAAGGCCTGAAGCTCTTCCTCGGAGGGTTCATAGACTTCCATGCCTTTGTCGCGCAGGAAGGCTACGCCGTCGGCTGTGCCCTTGCGGGTGATCTCGCGTTGATAGGCCATCGCCTCTTCGGCGGCTTCGCGCATCTGCGTTTGCGTGTCGGCATCAAGCCCGTCCCAGACCTTTGTGGATACCCCAAGGAAGATCGGGTCATAGGAATAATGCCATGTGGTGAGATATTTCTGCACCTCATAGACTTGCTGAGGAATGATCACCGCACCGATCGGGTTTTCCTGCCCGTCAACGACACCCTGTTGCAATGCGGTCAGGGTTTCGCCCCACTGCATTTGCTGGGGATTGGCGCCAAGGGCATTCATGACGTCGATATACATCGGCCCTGCCACGCGCATGTTCAGGCCCTGCATGTCGGCAGGCGATTTGACCGGGTGGACGTTGTTGGTCACTTCGCGAAAGCCATTTTCGCCCCATGCGAGAACTTCGATTCCCTTGTCGCGCAGGATGTCTTCGAGCAGGTCAGCAGGTGCGCCCTGCGTGGTGGCATCCACCTGATCGTAACCGGCATAAAGATAGGGCAGCGAAAAGACGGCCATTTCAGGCACCAGAGGCGTGACGTTGATGGCCGAGGTCACGACCAGATCCAGCGCGCCGCGACCGACCATTTCAGCCTGACGCATCTGATCGCCGCCCGACAGCTGCGCGTTCGGAAAGACGCGAACGTCATAGGCGCCATCGGTTTTTTCGGCCAGAAGTTCGCCAAACCGGTCGGCCCCTTTTTGCCAGGTGGTGGTGTCGCCGGTGTTGTGCGACAGGCGCAGCGTTTCGGCCAGGGCAGCGCCCGACAACAGCGTTGTGGCCAGCAGTGTTGCCAGGCCGGTCTTTAGAACCATATTCATGTGAATTCCTCCCTAGGATTTCACAATGTGGATCAGAATTCGAATTGCAGGACAAGATAATTCTTGCAATTCTCCTGTAATTCCGCAGGCTCCGGGGTTAAATCACCCTCCTGGCATGAAAAGTAAAAGATCGTGGTCCATATTGTGAACAGATCGGACGGCGGACGCGCGGTAAGCGGAACCCAGGCCGTGGACAGGTCTTTGGCGCTGTTGCGGCTGGTCGGGCGCAGTGGCGCGGGGGGCGTTGCTCTGGCGCCGCTTGTCGCCGCTTCGGGGCTTGGCAAGCCGACCGTGCGGCGGCTTTTGCTGGCGCTGATCCGGGGGGGCTGATCGAACAGGATGCGGCAAGCCGGCATTATCTGCTGGGGCCGGAATGTTATGTGCTTGGCATGCTCGCGACGCCGCGCCACGGGTTGCTTGAAATTGCCGCCGATGCCGTGGCCCGGCTGGCCCGGGACAGCGGCGACACCGCTTTTGTGTCCATGCGCCGCGGGTCGGCCGCGGTCTGCCTGCACCGGCAAGAGGGGGCCTTTCCGATCCGCACCCATGCCCTGACCGCCGGTGCGCAGCATCCTTTGGGGGTTGGCGCCGGGTCGCTGGCGATGCTTGCCGCGCTGCCGGATGATGAAATCAGGGCGGTGCTGGATGACAATGCAGGGTCACTGGCCAGCGATTATCCCGGGCTTGACGCAGAGGAGTTGCACCGCGCGGTTCTGGCCGCCCGGGCGCGTGGATATGCGCTGAACCCCGGGCGTGTCGTGCCGGGCAGTTGGGGGCTGGGCGTTGCGCTGCGGCGGGCCGATGGAACGGTCGTGGGGGCGCTGTCGATTGCCGCGATCGAAAGCCGCATGCAGCCGCCACGCGACAGCGAACTGGCGGCGCTGTTGCAGCGCGAAGCCGAAGGTATTGAAACAAGACTGGCGCAGTCTTCGACCCGCGCAGCATCCGAAAGGGAACCGACATGACAGACCCGTATATCGTGGGCTGGGCGCACAGCGCCTTTGGCCGCAGCGACGCCCCTGACACCGAAACGCTCATGGCGGACGTCACCGCGCCTGCACTGACCCATGCGGGAATCGCCGCCGAAGACGTGGACGGGATATTCGTCGGCGTGTTCAACAACGGCTTTTCCGATCAGGATTTTCAGGGGGCGCTTGTGGGCATGGGGGACGAACGGCTGTCCCGGGTGCCGGCCACACGTTATGAAAATGCCTGCGCCACCGGCTCTGCTGCATTGCACGGCGCGATGGATTTCATCGCGAGCGGACGCGGCAAGGTTGCATTGGTGGTGGGGGCCGAAAAAATGACGGCCACGCCGGGGGCCGAAGTGGGCGACATCCTTTTGGGCGCGTCCTATCGCAAGGAAGAATCCGGTGTTGGCGGGGGATTTGCCGGTCTTTTTGGCAATATCGCCGCGAACTATTTTCAGAAATACGGTGATCGTTCGGAAGAACTGGCGATGATCGCCGCCAAGAACCATGCGAACGGCATGGCCAATCCCTTTGCCCATATGCGCCGGGATTTCGGAGTGGCCTTTTGCAACACCGTGTCAGAGAAAAACCCCTATGTTGCCGGGCCATTGCGCCGGACCGATTGTTCGCTGGTATCCGATGGGGCGGCGGCGCTGGTTCTGGCGGCACCCGAGGTGGCGCGCGATCTGCGCCGTGCCATTGCCTTTCGCGCCCGTACCCATGCGAACGAACCCCTTGCCCTGTCGCGCCGTGACATGACCCGCTTTGACGGGGCGCGCCGCGCCTGGGAGTCGGCATATGATGCGGCTGGTGTTCGCGTGAACGATCTGAGCCTGGTCGAAACCCATGATTGTTTTACCGTGGCCGAGTTGCTGGAATACGAGGCAATGGGCCTGGCCGAACCGGGGCAAGGCGGTCGGGTGATCCGCGAAGGCTGGACCGCCAGGGATGGTCGGCTGCCGGTGAACCCCTCGGGGGGGTTGAAATCCAAGGGGCATCCGATTGGCGCGACGGGCGTGTCGATGCACATCATGGCCGCGATGCAACTGATGGGCGAGGCGGGGGAGATGCAGATTCCCGGCGCGACCATGGCAGGCGTGTTCAACATGGGGGGCGGCGGTGGCCAATTATGCCTCGATCCTTGAGCGGGTGTCGTGATGAATCCTGTTTCGACCCGAGTGATGAACCTGTCGCATTTCCTGACCGAAAGCGCGCGGCGCCACCCCGACGACATCGGCCTTGTCTGGGGCACAGCACAGTGGAGCTGGAGCGAGATCGAAGCGCGGGCCACCGCGTTTGCCGCCGCGCTGCGGGATCGCTATGGCGCCGAAAAGGGCGACCGCATCCTTGTGCAGTCGGAAAACTGCAACCAGATGTTCGAGGCGGCCTTTGCCTGTTGGAAGCTGGGCTGCATCTGGGTGCCTGCGAATTTTCGCCAGACCCCGGAAGATGTCGCCTGGCTGGCGCGGTCTTCGGGGGCGAAAGGGCTGCTGGCCGGGGCGGGGTTTGGCGATCACATTGCCGCCTGTGCCGGTTCGGTGGCCTTTACCGTCACCATAGGGGGCAATCAGGGCGCAGACGATTATGACACCCTTGTCGCGGCGCATGCGGGGGCTGTGGTTGTGCCCGCAGCGGTGGAGCGGGATGATCCGGCGTGGTTCTTCTTTACCTCGGGGACCACGGGCAAACCCAAGGCCGCCGTGCTGACCCATGGCCAGATGGCCTTTGTCGTGACCAACCACCTTTGTGATCTCATGCCCGGAACCGGGCCACAGGACGCGTCCATCGTTGTGGCGCCGCTGTCCCACGGCGCGGGTGTTCATCAGCTTGCCCAGGTCGCCCATGGGGTCAAGACGATCCTGCCCGCCGGGGGGCGGTTTGACCCTGACGAGATATGGCGGCTGGTTGCCGAATGGCGGGTGAGCAACATTTTCACCGTGCCGACAATCGTTAAATTGCTGGTCGAACACGCCTCGGTCCATGTTCATGATCACACCTGCCTGCGGTATGTGATATATGCCGGCGCCCCCATGTACCGTGCCGATCAGGTGCTTGCGCTCAAGGTTCTGGGGCCGGTGCTGGTGCAGTATTTCGGCTTGGGCGAGGTCACGGGCAATATCACCGTTCTGCCGCCGTCACACCATTCGGCTGATGATGCGGTGATGCGCCTTGGCACCTGCGGCTTTGCCCGGACGGGCATGCAGGTTCAGGTGCAGACGCCGCAGGGCCGGGAATGCGCCCCCGGCGAAACGGGCGAAATCGCCGTTATCGGCCCCGCAGTTTTTGCCGGTTATTACGACAACCCCAAGGCCAATGCCGACAGTTTTCGCGATGGATGGTTCCTGACCGGCGATCTGGGCCATCTGGACGCCGAGGGGTTCCTGTATCTGACTGGCCGTGCCTCGGACATGTATATTTCGGGGGGTCGAATATCTATCCGCGCGAGATCGAGGAAAAGATTCTGCAACATCCCGATATTTCCGAAACCGCCGTGCTGGGTGTTCCCGACCCTACCTGGGGCGAGGTCGGTGTTGCGGTCTGTGTTGCCCGCGGTCCGGCGCCCGATGCCTCGGCCTTGCTGGACTGGCTGGGCACCAGCCTGTCGCGCTATAAGGTGCCGCGCAAGGTGGTGTTCTGGGAGTCCTTGCCGAAATCGGCCTATGGCAAGATCACCAAAAAGATGATCCGCGCCGAGCTGATCGCCCGGGGTGACATCGCCGATGGCTGACCTGCCGCTGATCCGCCATCCGGGGCCACGCGCTGAGGCGCGTTTTACGGCGGTGCCCTGCCGTGCAACGCGGCGCAGGGTGATGCTGCGTGGTGGTGTGCCGCTGATCGAGGCCATGGCAGATGCCGGTTGCGGTGATGCGGCGTGGTTTGATCTTGTCGACGTTGCCGCCGATGCGCTGTCCTTTGTGCGCCCCGCTCCGGCGCCGGGGGACGGGCATGTGGCGTGGTACAGCGCAACCACCACGCTGGAGCAGGCCCGGATCATCCGGGCCGGTGCGCATCTTGGCCTTCGGGACGGCGCGCCGTTTGCGCACATCCATGGGGTTTGGGCGGATCGCAACGGCAATGTTCACGCGGGCCACCTGCTGGCTGATGCCAGTGTTCTGAGTGGAAACATCGAGGTAGAGGCGATCGCGCTGGAGGGCGCGCGGATGGAAAGCGCGGATGACCCCGAAACCGCATTTACCCTGTTCCGGCCTGTGCTGACCGAAACGAACGCGCCTGCCAACGCCGTTCTGGCGACCGCCCGCCCCCATGAACCGATCGACATGGCCATAACGGCGATTGCAAAAAGCGCCGGAGTGGAACGCGCGACCGTCAAAGGCCTTGGCAGCCTGATCGGCACGGCATTCACCGATCAGGTCGGGATCGGCAGCTATGCAACCGAAGTACTGTTGACAGAGGGGCGCCTTTCGGCGGGCCGGGCCGATCTTGCGGCGCTGTCTGTCGGCTTTGACGGCCCGTATGGTCAGGGCGTGTTGGCGCCTTCGGTGAACGCCATCTGTGTGACGTTTGAATTGTTACTGATCTCGCAATAACAGTTCCGGTCGTGGCTTTTGCCGCGTCGTTGTCATCAGTTTGTGGCGCTCAGAAGGATTCACCTGGGTTCCAACGGATGACACGGGTTTCAAGCCATGAAACGATCGTGAATCCGATGATGGCAATCGTTGATGCCGTGAGAATCGTGGCAAACAGGCGCGGCGTGTTGAAATCAAACATGCTCTGAAGCAAAAGATAGCCAATGCCTTCGTTCGCGCCAATCCACTCTCCGACAATCGCGCCAAGAACGCACATCGTCACGGAAATCTTGAGCGCCGAAAAAATATACGGCATCGCGGCATAGATGCGGACGCGCCGGAATGTTTCGGATTTGGACGCGGACAGCACATGCATCAATTCAAGCAACTGTGGCGATACCGACCTGAACCCGCGCACCGCGTTCACCAGTGTCGGGAAAAAGCAGATAAGGGCGGCGACAACGATTTTCGGTTCAATCCCATTGCCCAGCATGATTTTCAGAACCGGCGCGATGGCGACAATCGGAATCGTCTTGATCAGGATTGCGACGGGATAATACATTTCTTCGATGGCTTTGTTATAGACAAACGAAACCGCAACCAGAATGGCGATCGTATTGCCAAGCAAAAACCCCAGGAAGGCCTCGATGATCGTCGGCATCGCACTTGATGCCAGCAGCCCAAAATCGTCGCGCAATGCCTTGATGACGGCCAAGGGCGACGGGACCAGATAATCAGGGACCGAAAAAACCGTGACGATCAGTTGCCAAAGCAGGATCACCGATGCCAGACCAAAGAAACCCATAAGCGCAACCCGCGCTGTGCCGTCTTCGGGAAACCGGAATCCAGTTGGTGTATCCGACGTCGTTGCATGCGTTTCATTCAGTGACATGGGTCTATCCTTCGTCCAGCATCGCGCGCAGTTTGGCGACACATGCGCCAAGCGCGGGGGCGTCTTTCAAGGCAATATCGCGATCCTCGGGCAGGTCGATGTCCAGGATGCCGCCAATCCTGCTTGGCCTGCGGCTCATGACGACCACACGTTGAGAGATGAACGCCGCCTCTTGCAGGGAATGTGTTACAAACACGATTGTCGTTCCGCTTTTGCGCCAGATCCGCAGAAGTTCGACGTTGAGGGAATCGCGGACCAGTTCATCCAATGCGCCGAACGGTTCATCCATCAGTAAAACGCGTGGGCGTGTCACCAACGCCCGGGCAATGGCGACCCGCTGTCGCATGCCCCCCGACAGTTGTGAGGGATAGGACTCAGCGAAGCCATCCAGTTCAACCAGCTTCAGTGCCTCCATCGGGTCCATCGGTTCGGCTCTGCCGTCCGGTGATGGCCCGACCTCGAACGGCAAGCGCACGTTTTCCAACACGGTGGCCCAAGGCATCAGAACGGATTGCTGAAACACCATCGAGAATTGCCGCTGCTGACGGGCCTCGGTGGGGGTGCCAAACATGGACACCTCCCCGGTGCTGGGTTTGAGGATGTCGGCGATGACACGCAACAGGGTGGATTTGCCACAGCCGGAATGACCGATCAGGGATACGAATTCACCCTCGGCGATATCCAACGTGACATTTCCGATGGCCTCTACCTTGTTTGGGCCTCGCCCAAAGGTAACGGAAATGTCGCGCAGGTGAATCGCCGTATCGCGCGCCAGAACCTCTTGGGGTTGAACCGCCGTGTTCATCGCTTCGTTCTTGTCGACGCGGCCAGGATAGACCCGTCAAAGACATCTGCCGCTGTCAGCTTGGCGTCGATCTCACCCAGCGCGGCGTATGTATCCAGCGTCTGTTGCCAACGGTCGGCTGATACGTTGCCAAACCCGTTTTCGACTGTTTCGTCGGTATAGATGAAACCGGGAATCATGATTTCCAGCGCCGCTTGTTCCTGCGCCGCGTCAAGCGCGGGGGCATAATCGACCAACAGCTTTGCAGCCTCTTCCATGTTGTCAGCCGCCCAGGCCCAGCCCTTGTCCGTCGCCTCAAGGAATGCGACCAACTCTTCGGGGTTATCCTTCAGGGTCGCATCGGTCGCGATATAGTAATTTGACTGGAATTGCAGACCATTGTCCCAGATTGACTGGGTATTCATCTCACCGCCCTCGGCCAGAAGCACGGCAACCTGTGCAACATTGGTTGGCCAGGCCGCAACGACATCGACCTGCCCCTGCAATAGCGCCGGCGTTTGGGCCTGTACGAAGGTTATGTCATCAATCGTCAGGCCGCTCGCGTTCAACATCGCTTCGATCTGGGGAACGGCGCTTTGCGCTGCGCCGATGCGTTTGCCTTTCCAATCAGCGACGCTGTTGATGTTCGACTTTTTGAAGGAATAGAATGTCAGCGGCGCCTTTTGAAAGCTGGCCGCAAAGGATTTGAGCGGCAGGCCACGGTTGGCAGAATACATGATCTGCGGTGCATAGGCGATCGAAATATCCGACGTTCCGCCGATCAGTTCCTGAACCGCGTTTGACCCGGGGCCACCCGGCAACAGTTCCACCTCAAGCCCGGCGTCGGTATAGAACCCCTTTTGCAGCGCGACAATCTCGCCCGCGGCGGCCGCATTCGGAAGCCACGAAAGCTGAACCTTCAGCGAGGTCGTCTGTGCAAACACGGGCGCGGACAGCGCGGTAAGTGCCGCCAGGGACAGCCCGGTCAGCATTAGGTTGCGTCGATTAAGCATTTCATGGCTCCCCGCCAGTTCACTGGATATTTTCTGCTGAAAGACTACGGCAAGTTGGCGGTGCTTTGGCATAACTTAAATGGAATGTGGTATAAAATTTGGTTATGCGTGATCTTGCGCCGCTGCATTCGCATACGCGCATGGCCAGTCCCAAGGCGGTCCGTCAGGAACTTCGCCCGGAATTAACATGCTGTTTAAGAGTTTCGGCCATGATATCCATCAGCCTGCGAAGATAGGGAATGCGGTCGATCCCATCGCGATGAACGATGCCCATGGCGAAAGGCCATTTATTCATTTCGGTCGGAATGGTGGCAAGCCCGGCGCCGATCACTGTATCCTTGAGCATGGCCGTTTCGACAATCAGGTATTTGCCTGACCGGACCAGCTCGACACAGGCGAATATCGAACTGGTTTCGACCAGGATCTTGGGCGGAGGTGCGCCTTTGGAGCGGAAATGGGACGAAATACGCTGGGTTACATCCATGGATGGCGAAAACGCGACAAACGGATAGGCGGCGATTGCAGACAGGTCAACGATGCCACCCGCCGCAAGAAGAGGATGATCCGGCGCGCACAGCACTTCGATCTCGCACTGGGCGAGGGACCGCACAGTGAACCCCGGAAGACGTGTTATCTGTATCAGAGCGCCTGCATAAATATCGATCCGCCCCAGACGAAGATCTTCGGCCTGATCGTTCACTGATCCGGTCTGAACCCGAAGCCTGTGTCGCGGATACAGGGCATGAAATTTCTCGGCCACAAGCGGCAGGATCGCCGACGACCATACCGGACCTGCCCCGATAGTGATTGTCGCATCCTGCTCGGCCACGACATTGCGCACGTCCTGAAGCGCATGTTGATACTCAAGCCCGATCACCTGGGCGCGTTCATAAAACAGACGACCCGCCTCTGTCAGGTCGGACCCCGAGGCATGGCGCACGAACAATTTGGTGCCAAGCATGCTTTCGAGCTTGTTGATATTCTTGGACAAAGCGGGCTGTGAAATGCGCAGGCGCAGCGCGGCTTTTGAAATGCCCTGTTCTTCGGCGGTCACGACGAACTGTTTCAGCAGTGTCAGATTGGGAACTTCAAACGGCATTGGGCATACATAACCTTTTGGAATGGCGTTTGCATTTCTAACTATTGGCGCAAATGCCGCTGGTGTCAAATACTGGAAATCCCAGGGCGTGGCATGAATCCGGGCGCTGTTGCCGATCAGGGCATTGCATCCGGCGCGGCCCTTCGCGTCGGTTTTCTTTCGAAAAAGGACAAGACATCATGACAGAGTTTCCGGGCAAAATTGGCCGCACGGTCGAGGATTCTACGCCGTGGTGGCCGTCGGATGCCACCGATGCCCCCCCCAATATCGTGACGATCCTGTTCGATGATACCGGTTTTGCTGATTTTGGTTGCTTTGGTTCAGAAATCAGGACGCCGCATATTGATGCGCTTGCCGCACGTGGATTGCGTTTCAACGGTTTTCATGTGACGCCGCTGTGTTCTCCGACGCGCGCATCGCTTTTGTCGGGAAAGAATCACCACAATGTCGGGATGCGCTGCCTTGCGGATTCCGATACCGGTTTCCCCAACGGGCGCGGGGTTGTGCGCAGGGATGTGCCCCTCTTGCCCGAGATGCTGCGTGAAAATGGGTTCGGCACCTATATGGTGGGAAAGTGGCACCTGACCCCGGCGCATGAGGTCACCCCCGCCGGCCCCTATGGGAACTGGCCCGTGTCCCGTGGGTTTGATCGCTATTATGGCTTTCTGGGCGGATGCACCGACCAATACACCCCGGAACTGATTCAGGATAATCACACCATCGACCCGCCCGGAACGGACGGCTATCACCTGAGCGAGGATCTGGCCGAGCGGGCAATCACCTATCTTCGTGATCACAGGGCCTTTCGGCGCAAGGCCCCGTTTTACCTGAATTTCTGTTTTGGCGCGACCCATGCGCCCATTCAGGTGCCACGCGAATACATCGACCCATATATTCCCGTTTTCGAAAAAGGCTGGGATCAGACCCGTCAGGATCGCCTTGAGCGCCAAAAGGAACTTGGGATCGTTCCCAAGAATACTGATCTGGTGCCACGCAATCCTGACGTTCCGGCCTGGGATGATCTGGATGCAGATGCCCAGCGTCTTTATACCCGGTTGCAGGCCGCCTATGCCGGTTTTCTGGAACATTCCGATGTTCAGATCGGTCGGGTTGTTGCCGAACTGAAACGCCTTGATCTTTTTGACAATACCATCATCCTGATAATGTCCGACAACGGCGCCAGCCGTGAAGGCGGCCCGCATGGTGCCGTTGATGTGAACGCGCCCTATTCGGGTATGCCCCAAAGCGTTGCCGAACAGATCGGGCGGATCGATGATATTGGCGGGCCGAATGGCCCGGCGCATTATCCCGAAGGCTGGGCGATGGCGGGGAACACGCCGTTCCGGCGGTACAAGCAATATGTCGAACTGGGGGGCGTTCGGTCATCGCTGGTGGTGTCATGGCCCATGGGGCTGCAAACCAAGGGGGATGAAATCCGCGATCAATTCCTGCACGCGGTCGATATCGCCCCGACACTGCTCGACATCATCGGCAATCGTGACGCGGCCACGTTCGACGGAGCCAGCTTTCGTGACGCGCTGACCGAACCGCAGGCCCCCGCACCCCGCAACACCCAGTATTGGGAAATGTTCGGGCGGCGTGCGATATTCCACGATGGTTGGAAGGCGGTTTCAGAGCATGAAAAAGGCGATGATTACGCCGCCGACACGTGGCGCCTTTACGATACGCGGAACGATTTTTCCGAATGCCACGACCTTGCGGCGCAACACCCCGAACGGCTCGCGTCGCTCAAGGATATCTGGTGGCAAGAGGCGGAAGCCAACGACGTCATGCCGCTTGATGATCGAACTCTTGTCGATATCATCGTCTTTCGGCAGCCAAACGGCCTCATGTCCGAAAAAGAGATCACCCTGTTCGCCGGTCAGGGGCATATTCCGCAACTCAGCATGGTAACATCGTCCGAACGCTCGATGAATATCACCGCACACCTCAACACCGATCAGGCGGGCGCAGAGGGTGTTCTTTTGTCCGCTGGTGACGATCTTGGCGGGTACAGTCTGTTTATCGACGACGGCAAGCTGGTGTTTGAACACATCTGGCGCAAAGACCATATTTCCGTATCCGGGGCGTTGGCCGGGCATGTGGAAAAATGCGGCGTGCGGATTGATGTCAAAGACGACCGGACGGCGAAGGCCACGCTTTTCTGTGGCGATCAGGATATTGCACAAGGCAGCATCCCCTGTGTTTCAGGCCATGTGTCTTTCTGGGGGCTGGATGTCGGCCGCGACAGCGCCCGCAAGGTGACGCATACCTACGAGGGGGAAAACACCTTTCCCGATGCCGCACTTGATAAGGTGGTCATGACGTTCTTTGATCCGGTGGATCAGGAGCTTCTGGCAGCGACACAGGTATCGATAGAATAAAAACCATTCGCGGGCGTTAAACCCTGACCCGTCCGCGCATCGCTGGCGGGTCAGGTTCTTTTGGCCCGCCAGGGTTCGATCAGATTGAATGTCGGTTGCGCTTCGGGCGTCCATTCCCAAGGCGGCGGGCATTCCAACCCGCTATAAAACTGTTCCAGTTTCGCCAACAGGTCCGGCGCGCCCGATGTCTCGCCCCCCATTCCCCGGCGCAGCGCAGTTTTCTGTCCGTCCCGGATCATGGAATCGGGGCCATATTCACACACCTGATAGGGTTTGATCGACGTCATCCCGTGGTTTGTAATGTCGATGGCCCGACCGGGCCGGGGCAGCCCGTCGGTTTCGTCGGTTTCGGCCCCGGCGACGGTGCGGATGGTTTGATAGAGATCCGTCAAATCACACAGCGCATCTGACCGCGCGCCCTCGGGCCACACACCCGGCCAGGACAGGATCATCGGGATACGGATGCTGTCGTCAAAGAAATTGAGCGGTATCGTTCCGTTGCCTTTGCCGAAAACGCCGTTCTGGCCCAGACACATCCCATGATCCGCAGTGTAAACGATCAACGTGTTTTCGCCTGCCACTTGTTGCAAGATCCGCCCGACGCCCCGGTCGATTTCGGCAACCGATGCGCGATACTGGGCTTGGGCTTCGGCAATGTCCCGACCGGGGGTAAAGTCCAGTTCGGCGTTGCGGGCGTGATATCCGTCCGGCACGGCGTCGGGTGGCGTTACATGGGTGCGGTTCGTGATGAATTCGTCAGGGTGCCCATCCCACGGGGAATGGGTGGCGTAATATCCGACATACAGAAAATACGGCCTGTCAGGGGCCTGCTGCGCAAGAAATTCAAGCGCGCCATCGGTGATCACATCGGTCAGAACGCCGTCTTTCCGCGCGATCGCTCCATCAAGGCTCAGCTCGTGTGAGCCTTGATGATGGATCGGATAGGCCCCGCTCAGGGCGTGCCAGAACGAAAATCCGGGGGCAGGTTCATAGTCGCGGCCAATGTGCCATTTGCCGCTCAGCCCGCAGGTATAACCCGAGCGTTGCAATTGCTGGGCAAGCGTGTCGAACCCGGCCAGCCAGTCGCGATCCTGATATTCGGGCCGTGACATGAGGAAATCGCGCACACCATGTTGTGACGGCATCAATCCGGTCTGCAATGATGCCCGCGCAGGCGAACAAACCGGCGTTGTCGTAAAGGCATTGTCCATGATCGTGCCAGACGCCGCGAGCCGCCGAAAGGTTCGGCGCCTCGATCCCCGTTGCACCATAGCACGGCAAGGCCCAGCGGGCATGGTCGTCGGTCTGAATAACGATGATATTCGGGGAGGGATTCCTGCGCATATGTGATTCCTCTCGCAACGGCATTCGATTCTGACAGCATCTTCAAATTATCGCAAAAGGCCAGGCCGCAGCAGATTTTAGCGCACATTTCCGAGCAAGCGCCGCGCCATGATACCCCGGTATCCGACATCTGGCCGCGCCTGAACATCGGGCCATTTTAACGGATCAGGGTGTTGATATCCGGGTCGAATTCCCACCGCAGCGCGTCGTCGGGCTGCGCGACATTCGCCCATTGGCGCAGAACATTCCGGTCGCGGGCGCGGGATACCATTTTGGTTTTTACCGCGGTCGGATCCCAACCATCCAACGCCATGGCACGCAATTTCGCGACAGTTTCGCGGCAATCCGGATCATTGGCGCGGTCGTGACGTTCTTGCGGGTCGTTGTGCAGATCGAACAACTGTTCTGGAAACCCATCGTGATAGATGTACTTCCACCCCTCGGACCGAACCATGCGCTGTAGTGTCCAGCGCCCGCCGGAATAGCCTTCGTCCGGGTCAACGCAATATTCCGACAGAACCGTGTTGCGCCAGCCCCCGGCGCGCCCCTGTGCCAGCGGCAGCAGGCTTTCCGCGTGGGAATTGGGCAGGGGATGCGTTTTGGCGGCATCAAGGAAGCTGGCCGAGACATTCAAAAGACTGACAGGTTCTGCCCGCCGTTCGCCCGGTGCGATCCGGCCCGGCCAACGCATGACCAGCGGCACCTTCGCAGACTCGTCGTACATCGTGTGCTTCCACCACAGACCGCGCTCTCCGAGATGATCACCATGGTCCGACGCATACACGACAAGCGTGTCGTTCCCGAGGTTCAACGCCTCAAGCCTCTCAAGGATCATTCCGATATGAAGATCCATCCGGCGCACAAGGGCATAATACGCGGTGCGCGATCTTTCGGCTTCTTCGCCGGTCACATCTTCGACCCGGCGGTTGGCGCGCCACCACTTTACCCATGGGTGCGGGGTATCTTCTGGCGCAAGGGCCGGAGGCGGCACGCGACCAGCAAAGCGATCATAATCGTCGGCCCCGGCAACATAAGGTGGATGGGGCAACATAAATCCAACCTGAAGGAAAAACGGCTGGTGGACCCCGGATTTGCGGCGTTCGTGAATTGCATCGAGGCGCGCAAGTGTCGCATCAAGGCTTGCCTCATCCAGGCTTTGATATGCGCTGTTTCCCTTCCCGCTGCGTTCAACGCTGATCCGGTTCGGACCGTGGGTCTTGCTGAGAATGCCCATGTTGTGGCGGGCGACGCCGGGCCAATTGGGCGAATGATCCCCGATATCCCGCTGGCCAAAGCCGCGATGTTGGTCCGGGCCAAGGGCGTGAAGGCGCCCAACGCTGATTGTATCATAACCGGCCGCGCTCAGGGCATGGGCATAGGTTGGCATGTCCGAAGGCAGCATGTCGTTGTTTGTCCAGATACCGGTGCTGTAAGGTGGGCGCCCGGTCAGCATTGCCATACGCGCCGGGCCACAGATCGGCGATGGGGTATAACAATTGTCGAATGCAACACCCTCGCGTGCCAACCGGTCCAGCGCGGGAGTTTCGGCAACCTGATCGCCATAGCACCCGGCGACCCGTTGGGCATGTTGGTCGGAAAATATGAACAGGATATCCGGTGGGTTTCCCATCATGCGCTCTCTGTGATTTTGGTTGCGAAAATGCTGGCCAGATTGTGGATATGAACGCACTCTCCGACCTTGATGGCGGATGTGACGGTGCCAATCACGATGCCGCTGCGCAGCAAACGCGCCCCTGTCGCGGCCTCGGCAAGCGCGATCTTGTGATAGCAGGGAATATTTTCAGCGGCGGCAATTGTCAGAGGGGCGCCCGGGCCAGAGATCAACACCCTATCCCCTGATCTGACGGACTGGGTCAGCACCGCAACTGTATCTTCGGCGTGCAGCCTGATGGCCTGCACTGTATTGGCTGTATCTGTCACAATGTCTCTCCGAAACGCGCGATAACCTCGTTGTCTTCGCCCAATATTTCACCAAACGTCAGGGCCCCCGAGCCAACCTCGACGATGCGCGCGATCAGGGCATCGGCGGTTGCATTCATCTGTTCGGGGTGGGACAGCGCGTTGGCGCAGCAAAAATCGAACTGAACCGGCAGTTTGCGCGCTGTTTCGGCGTTGGCAGTGATTTTGATCGTGGGGGCAAGGCCACTGACAAAGGAATTTCCGACACCAGAGGTAAACAGCGAAATCTGCGCGCCTGCCGCGACAAGGCCGGTCAGGGATTCAGGCGTATAGGACGGGCCATCCATGGCAGCCAGACCGGGGCCTGGCATATGCTCGCCATACTCCAGGAACGTGGTGATCGGGGCGCTTCCGGATTTGGCGACACTGCCGATCGCCTTGTCCTCGATGGTGGTAAGCCCCGACGCGATATTGGCGTCATTCGGGTTGTTCCCCACAAGGTCAAGCCCGACCTGGCGCGCCAGGGTTTCACGCCGCCGCACCGCATGGGCCAGTTGCGCGGCGATTTCAGGGGTTGCCGCGCGTTCGGCCAGATGCGCTTCGCATCCCAGCCACTCGGTTGTTTCGCCAAAAACCGCAGCGCCGCCATCGCCAATCAACCGATCCGTAACAAGGCCCAGCAATGGGTTGGCAACCAAGCCTGAGGTCGGGTCGGACATGCCGCATTCCAGTGCAATCAACAGATCGCTCCACGGGACCGGTTCGCGCAGTTGTCTGGAAATCTGCGACAGCAAGCCTGCGCCGGTTCGCACTGCGGTGGCGCGGAATTCCAAAGCATCGCGGTTTGTATCATCCAGTGACACAACGGCGACGGGCCGGTCATCGTCAGAGAGGCTTTCCAACAGATCCTGGGCTTTGCCACGGTGCGCGCTCAGGATCAGAACTGCGCCAACATTGGGATGGCGGGCCAGATTCTGAATGGTGGCGTTTACCGGTGCCTCGCCACGGCCATTGATTGCGGCCCCATGATCCATGGTGATCAACTGGCTTCCGATTAAATCGCGTGAAATCCGGCGTGCCGACGGCGCCGTCAGCCCCGTAATGTTCAGCACAAGAAGAACATTGCGAATTCCCGGCCGCCCCAAAGTGCGTCGGTAGCCATAAAATGTTGGGACCGCTGGATGTGTCACAGTTATATCCTTGATTGAGTACTTGATTGAGATATCAGTGGCATCGGATAAACAGCCCCAGAGGTTCCAACCTTTTTGCGCAACCAAGGATGACGTTCCGAATGACCGATGCAGTTCCGCCCAAGACCGTCACCTTGCGCAATGTGGCCCATGAACGTTTCATGGAGAAACTGAATGCAGGTGTGTTGAAGCCGGCACAGCTCGTATCCCAGCGCGAATTGTGCGCGCTGCTTGATGTTCCGATGGGCCCAATGCGCGAGTCGTTGAAACGGCTTGAAGGCGAGGGCATTGTCACCCTTATCCCGCAACGCGGAATCCGCATTCTGGACATCGACGAAAAAACGATCAACGACGCGTTTCAGATGCGCCTGATGGTCGAGATAGAGGCAGTGCGCGCCTATGCCGATCAACCAGACAAATCCGCAGCCATTGATTTGCGCGCGCGAACATGGGCCGCCGGCGAAAATGATACGGGGCAGGCGCCCCTGAACCTGGGCGAAATCAACGCGCGCACCGCGCTTGACCACGAAATGCACTGTCTGTTCATCAAGGCCCTCGACAACGCCTTTGCCGACGATCTGTTTGACCGCGTTCTTGGCCGCCTGCAACTGTCGCGGCTGGTGTTTCGGCTTCGGAACTATACCGACGACAGAGCAATCCGAGAGCATCTTGTTATCCTCGACTTTGTGATTGATGGCGACGCCGATTCTGCGGGGCAGGCGATGAAAACGCATCTGACCGCATCCTGGCGCCGTGCCCTTGGAAGCGCCGACTGACATCAGGGAAGGTTGACGCCAAGCCAGTAGGCAAAACAAAGCCACGTAAAACCGGTGGTCACGGCTGCAATTATGACGGCGATAGCGACGCTGCGCTTGGTGCGCTCCGGCATCAGATAGAGGTATCCCAGAAACAGAAACACCGGCGTCGCGGCAAGATAGCTCACCTGCAACAATAGAATATACCCGAGCAATCCGGCCATTCCGACCAGCACCAGTTGGGCGCTGCCTTCGGGAAAGACAGGCCCGGCCAAGGGGCGCGTCAGGGTGCGCACCATGGCCCAGACGGCCAATGCAGCGGTGAACACTCCGACAAACACTGGGAAGGTCCAGGCCGGTGGTTTGATCCCTGATGCCTCCCATGTCAGCGTCGCGCAAAAGACGATCACAAGGGCGAGCAGGGCCTTTTCAAGATGTGCTATCATTCCGATGCCTCCGTCGCGGTGGGTGTTCCGGCCCGCCGTGCCGCCCGTCTGTTTCGCAGCAGAACGAACAGTGGCGTTGCGATGGACAGCAGACACAGCACAACCAACACCAGCGAGATGGGCCTGAACACCATGGTCAGATAGCTGCCCTGAGCCTGCGCAATAAGAAGCGAACTGGTAAATTCACGTTCGGCAATCGGCCCGAGGATCAGACCCAGACCGATGGGCGCCGCTTCGATCCCGACCCTGCGAAAGGCATATCCCCCGATCCCCATTGCGGCCATGATGACAACACCAAACATCGAATTGGTGACGGAATACGCCCCGACGCAGGCAAAAACCAGAATGGTCGGCGCCAGATATGTCCGCGGAATACGCAGCACCAGCGTTGATATCCGAATGATGATGAAATAGCCCAGCGGCGCCAGAAGTATGCTTGAGATCAGCAGCCCGATCATGAACGACATCGCAACGCCCGAGCCGTCGGAAATCAGGTTCATGCCCGGTCGCATGCCAAACGACATCAACGCGCCAAGAATCACCGCAGCATTCACATTGCCCGGAATGCCCAGTGCCATCATCGGAATCAGGCTGCCGCCCACCATGGCGTTATTCGCAACTTCGGACGCAAGCACGCCTTCCACCCGGCCTTTGCCAAAGCTGGAGCTGTCGCGATCCCACCGACGGGTTTCGTTGTACGAGATGGTCGAGGCAATCGGCCCCCCCGCGCCGGGAAGCATCCCGATCACCACGCCAATCGCCGAGGACCGCAGCAGCACATCCCAACGCCGCCCCATGGTTCGCATGACCTTGCCCAATGCATCTTTTTGCGCACCGATTTCCGGCGCACGTCGATCACCGTCTTGTCCTGCAAGGCTGGACAAGACCTGTGCAACGCAAAACAGGCCCAACAGCGCCGGAATAAGATGAACACCCGAAATCAGCGCGGTTTGCCCGAATGTAAAACGGGGCATGCCCCAATATGGATCAATCCCGATCAGGCTGATCGCGATGCCAAGACCGCCGCCCACAAGACCCTTTATCATGTTGCCTTCGGACAGGGCTGCAATGGTCGTAAGCCCCAGAACAGTCAGCCAGAAATATTCCTGCGGGCCAAAGCGCAATGAAAACTCGGCCAATGCGCCGAAGGTAAACATCAGAACAAGAACGCCGACAGCCCCGCCAAAAACCGACCCGGCCAGGGCGGCGAGCAGGGCCTCTTTTGCGCGGCCTTGCAGGGTCATCGGGAAACCATCAAAGGTTGTGGGCAATGATGATGCCGTACCCGGAATATTCAGCAAGATGGCGGCGTTCGCGTCACCATACATCGCACCCATATAGATCGAGCCAAGCACGAGAAGCCCCATGAGCGGGTCCATGGGATAGACCACAGGCAACAACAAAGATATCGCCATAACCGAGCTGAACCCCGGCAACGCGCCAATGATCGCGCCAAAGACAGTCGCAAGGACAATCATCAGCAAGACCATCGGGTCCATCGCCGCAGCGATGCTTTCAGTAAGAGGCATTGAAGGTGGTCTCCCCGACCGTGGCGACCCAAACTATGGGTCGCCGTTGAAATGCAGGAATATCAGTCGATCAAGTCATACTTGCGCAGCAATGTCGTGGTGCTTTGCTCCATCGCCATGACGGCATCTTCCAGCGCGGCCCCATCCTGCCAGATCGCGCCCTGTCCCTGATCGGCCGAAGCAGAGATGAACCCTTCGCTTTGTGTGACCGATTTCAGATTTGTGCGCAGATAGGCCAGAACGTCATCCGGCAACCCCTTTGGGGCCACGATGATGCGGGCCGTGGACAGATCAATCGGGATGTCATTTTCGGCAAAGGTCGGAACGTCAGGTGTGAAATCCGAACGCTCTGCGGCCGTCACGGCAAGGGCGCGGCCGTTTTCCTGGCCGGTATAAAGACCCAGACCGATCAGCCCGGCGGTAACATGACCGCCCGCAATCCGCGCCACGGTGTTCGACCCGCCCTGTGTCGGAACAAGCGTCACCTGAATGCCCGCGTCTTCCATCATCTGCAAGGCCGCCAGATGCGCCGCCCCCATGGTGCCGGTGATTGCCAGGGTCATCGTGCCGGGCGCTTCTTTTGCAGCCGCCAGAAAATCGTCAAGGGTCTGGTAAGGGCTGTTTTCGGGAACCATCAAGACGATGGGGTCGGCGTTCACCCGCCCGATATAGTCAAAGCCGTCAAGCGCAAACGCGCCGGTCCCGGCCACCGGCTGCACCACCAGATTGGGCAGGTTCACAATGCCGATGGTATAGCCGTCGGGTTTGGCGCGGCTGATTTCCGCAGCCCCCACGGCACCGGCGGCGCCCGGTTGATATTGGAAGTTGAAGCTGTCACCGGTTTGTTCCTGCCAGAACCGGTCAACCGTTCTTGCCACACGGTCAGACCCACCGCCGGCGCTGAATGGCACGATCATTGTGATTTGATGATCCGGATACTCAGCAGCCGCTTGCGCCGCGCCGAACCCCAGCATGGCAACCGCCATTGCTGCGGACTTTATCAAACTTTTCATTTCAGTTCCCTCCCGTTTCGTGGCTTTGGTCTATGAATTCAGAATGATATCTCAAGTGACCACTTATCTGAGATATCAGTGCGATGAAACAAGCACAGACCCCAACTTTCTGTCAAGTGGTCTGATCTGGATCTTGCGGGTGTCGGGGCGTGATGCCGTTTAGGTTTCTTGAACTGCCCTGCAAAACAAGGGCTTGGCTGCGAATATGTTCACCCGTTTCCGTGCCTCGTTTGATGGCATGGCGGCAGAGAACCACGATGAAAGATGATGACCATCATCGAGATGCCGGGGGATAGCCTGAACAAAGCGGCGCTGGGCCGGTCCATTCCTGATACACGCTGTCAGACCTCAAACGTCGATGCCCTGGCCAGCCGCGCCTGCGTGTTTGACGATCACTATAGCGTTTCGGCTTGACCTTGAATCGCTTGTTCGTCGCCTTTCCCTTGGCCGAACGCGAAAAGCGATCTGTGATGTTTCAATGTAAGGTCGAGACGCTTTATATTGGCAGTCTGCCCGCCGCAGGATATTCACCGGGCGTCCGCAATTCATGGGGTATCCGTGGGGGCCGCTCTCGCCCGATGTGCCGGGGCTGGTGAAAACGACCGAGGAGATTTAGCCATGAACTCAGCAGCAAAAGGCGGCTGGAGCAGTGTAGCAGCGGGAAAGCCGGCGATGGGGCAAACGGGCGAACGCAGCCGGACCACGGCAATGAAGGCGTTTCGCAATTTCACCACCACGACCGGTGATGGCGACCCGGTACATTGTGAGGAAACGCTGGTGAAAACGACGCGGTCCGGCAAATTGATCGTGCAGGGCGGGGTGACGACCGGAATCCTCGATGCCTGTCCGGCCGACGATTTGTTGGGGCGGGGTGCCGTGTTTCTGAACACACACCTGAATTTCCGCAAGGCAGTGCGCAATGACAAACCTGTCTGTCAGCTTGCCGTTTCGGTGACTGACAGCGCGGGTGATGACTGTGTCGGCGGAACGGCGACAACCTATGCGATGCCGCGCGTCGATCTCTGAGTGTCCGCGCAATCCCACCATAAATGGCGCGTTCTGGCGCTGACGGGCCTGGGGCTGACCAATGACGCGCTGGCCTCAAGTCTTTTGTCGCTGGCGGTGTGCTCGGCGGGTGGCGGTGACGTTTCTGGTGCTTGTGCCCGGCCCCATCGTCGGGCTGGCGGCTAACGATAAAGGGAGAAATCAAGATGCGGGACAACCAAAGCGAAGACGAAAAGCGGCAGGAGATCATTGATTGTTGCCTGAAAATGAATGCCTCTGGGCTGAATCAAGGCACCTCCGGCAACATCAGTCTGCGCCATGGGGATGGGTTGCTGATCACCCCCACCAGCCGCGCCTATGACAGCCTGACACCGGGCGACATCACCTTTCTTGAGATGGATGGAACGGCGCACGGGCCATTCAAACCGTCGAGCGAGTGGCGCTTTCACCGCGACATCCTGCTGGCCCGCCCCGATGCCAACGCGGTGCTGCACGCCCATCCGACCTTTTGCACCACGCTGGCGATCATGGGCCGCGCCATCCCGCCGATTCACTATATGGTTGCCGTCTTTGGTGGCCCCGACATCCGCTGTGCGCCCTATGCGATCTATGGCTCGGCCGAACTGTCGCGCCTGGCCTTGCAGGCCATGGAGGGGCGCAAGGCCTGCCTGCTGGCCCATCACGGCATGATCGCCGCAGGCAGTGATCTGGCCCAGACATTTTGGTTGGCCGAAGAGTTGGAAACGCTGGCCCGCCAATATCACGGCTGCCTGCAACTGGGCGAACCGCCGCTGCTGAGCGAGGCCCAGATACAGGACGTCATCGACAAGATCGCAGGCTACGGCCTGAGTGACACGTAAACGAAAAGAACCCCATGACCCCTTGGACCCCAGAGGGGAACGAGGATGACATACATATGACTGATTCTATATCGGCGGCGCCTGGGGCGCCTTCCGTGGGGGCGATGCCCATGCGTTGATCAATCCCGCAACCGCAAAAGAAAATCGCCGATATCCCCACGGGCAGTACCCAAGATGTCGCGGCGCAGTGGGGGAATGCGTCCCGAGATTGCCATCGAGGCGCTGAGCGGGGTCTTGCCACCCTTTGTGCCGGAGACGGGCAGGTACAATTTTTCAGCGTTGTTTTGTGTGAGCGTTTTGTAGTTTTTGCCAATTGAATGTGACGCCGATGCCTGGGGTGTCTGGTGCGATGGCCAGGTGGTTTTCGACGACAAGGGGCCGGGTGGTGTATTCGTCGATAGGGAAGGAATGGACCTCGATCCAGCCGGGGTTCGGTTGGGCGGAAACGAGGCTGACGTGCAGTTCCTGCATCCCGTGCGAACAGACGGGGATATCGTGCCTGCGGGCAAGCCGGGCCACCTGCAACCATCCGGTGATCCCCCCACAGTTTGACGCGTCGGGCTGAACAAAGCCGAGCTGCGCATCGTCGAACGCATATTCAAATTCGTGGATCGTGTGCAGGTTTTCCCCCATGGCAAGGGGCATACCCGTGGCCCTGGCGATCTGGCCATAGCCCTTGTAATTGTCGGGGATCGTCGGTTCCTCGAACCATGTGATGTCATAGGGCGCAAAGGCATGGGCGGCGGTGATTGCCTGATCCACGCTCATTGAATAATTGGCATCGACCATGAATGCCACGTCCGGGCCGATCAGGCCGCGCACCGCCGCGATGCGGGCGATGTCTTCCTCCAGGGTGGGTTGGCCGATCTTGATCTTGATGCCGTCAAAGCCACGGTCCAGATAGCCCTGAATGCTGTTCAGCAGCTTGGGCAGGGGGAAATTCAGGTCGATCCCCCCGCATAGGCGCGGCAGCGGTCCGCCGTGCCGCCCGCCATGTCCCACAAGGGTTTTCCCGTTTGTTTGCCGCGAATATCCCACAGGGCGATATCCACCGCCGAAATCGCAAAGGATGCGACCCCGCCGCGCGCCACATAATGCACATGCCACTGCATTGCGTCGTAAAGGGCCTCGACCGCGGTTGCGTCCTGTCCGATCAGGAACGGCGCAAGGTCATGGTCGATCATCGCGGCAATGGCCCGCCCGCCCTTGCCACCGGTATAGGTGTATCCGGTGCCTTCGGTTCCGTCGGCAAGCCGGATGGTTGCCGTGATCAGTTCGAAATGCGTATGATCGCCGTGTTTGGCATCGGACAGGACTTCGGCCAGGGGGACATGAAACAGTTGAACCGTGATATCCGCGATCCGGTGTCGGTCGGTTGTGGTGTGGTTTTGCGCCATGAAAGTTCCCCTGTTGCGTCTTTTGTACGCCCATAATGGGCGCTCCGAAAGGTTTATATGCGTATATTCCAAAGTTGAATCGTATATTCCTGTATTTCGTCGTACCAAAGTAAAGATGATGCTCACAAATCGCATTCCCCGGGGGTTTCAGTGTATGCAGGATGGATGATTCCCGTCAGCGGTATGAAGGAGGGGCAGGTGGACATGCAGGATCGCAAAGGCCGGGCGGCGGATCTCGTGGTCACGACCATCGAAAGCCGGATTCACGCCGGCATTCTGGCAGACGGCACCCCCCTGCCGCCGGAACGGGATCTGATGGAGGAATTCGGCATCAGCCGCACCGTGGTCCGCGAGGCGGTGCGCCTCTTGTCGTCGCGCGGGCTGGTCGAGGCCCTGCCGCGCCACCGCCCTGTCGTGCGCACGCCGGGGTTTGATACGGCGGTCGATGCGGTAAGCAGCATCGTCACCCATCTTCTGGGCCAGCAGGGCGGGGTGAAAAACCTGTTCGACACCCGCGTTCTGCTGGAAACCTCGCTGGCCCGGCAGGCGGCGGCCAATGGGACAAAGGATGATATCGCCGCGCTGAAACAGGCGCTGGAAATCAACGGCGCGGCCATTGATGACAGCGATCTGTTTTATCAGACCGACACGGCGTTTCATTCGGTGCTGTATCAGATCACCGGCAACCCCGTTCTTGTGGCGCTCCACAAGGCCTATACCACCTGGCTTGCGCCGCAATGGTCGCAGATGCCGCGGTTGCAGGACCGCAACCGCGACAATTATCAGGCCCATCTGGACATTTTCGACGCCATCCTCATGCGCGATCCAGATGCCGCCGAAACCGCCATGCGCCGCCATCTCGACAAGGCGTGGAAACACGTCAGCGAAACCTTCGGCGACATCTGAGGCGCATCAGTATCTCTGATAAACGGTGCGCTTCTGCAAATACCCCTCAATACCATAAACCCCATCCTCACCCCCCACACCGCTCAACTTGTGCCCATTGTGATACCCCTGAACATTCCCCGCGATCCCAGAGTTCAGAAAGATCGTTCCGGTTTCCAACCGCTGGATTGCATCCATGTAAACCGAAGGGTTCCGGGTCCAGAGATAGGCCGACAGACCATCCGGGCGGGCGTTGGCAATCGCCAATGCCTCTTCGTAATCCGCAACCTGTACGATGGGCAGGACCGGGCCAAAGATTTCCTCGCGAACGGCGGCGGTTTCCGGGGTTGCATTGATCAGGACTGTCGGCTCAAACCAGTTGCCTGTCTTGAACGCCGCGCCCTCGGGGCGCTTGCCCCCCAGTGCGATCTTTGCGCCACTCGCCACGGAATCGGCGACGATCTGTTCCACCCTGTCCCGTGCACCCGGCGTCGTGATCGGCCCCATGCCGCCGTTGGTCATGGGATCGCCAAGCGAGATTCTGGCGGCATGGGCCAACAGCTTTTGCGTGAAGTCATCCGCCACGGCCGCTTCGACCAGCACCGATTCGCTACAGATGCAAACCTGCCCGGCATTGGCAAAACGGGCGGTGGCACAGGCCTCGGCGGCGGCGTCGATATCGGCGTCTTTCAGCACGATGAACGGCGCACTGCCACCCAGCTCCAGCGAAAGCGCGGTAATGTTTTTGGCCGACGCTTCCGCAATCATCTGCCCGGCGCGGATTGATCCGGTGAGGGTGATCATCCGCACGATCGGGCTTTCGACCAGGGGCGCGCCGACATCGGTGCCGGTGCCGGTCAGCATGTTGATCACCCCGGCAGGCAGGCCCGCCTCTTGGACGATCCGGCAGAACACCGATGCGGTCACCGGCGTTGCCTCGTGAGGTTTGAGGATCATCGTATTGCCGGTGACCAGGGCAGGCCCGGCTTTGCGCCCGATCAGGGCAAGGGGGTAATTGTACGCACACAAGCCCAGGGTCACGCCGTAAGGTACCTTGTAAATGAACAATTGTTCGCGTGGATTGTCGGACGGAAAGATATCGCCGCGCAGCCGGCGCGCGGCCTCGGCGGCATAGGTGAAATAGCGGATGGTATCATCCACCTCGCCCGCTGCTTCGGCGCGGGGTTTGCCCTGTTCCTTGACCAGCAGTTCCTCGAACAGGGCGCGCTCGGCCTCGATCCCGGCGGCGATTTTGTAGATATAGGCGGCGCGTTCCACGGGCGGCAGCATCTGCCATGTCTTTTGCGCACGCTGCGAACTTTCCAGTGCGCGCATCGCTTCGGCGCTGCCACAGGCGGGCACTTCGGCCCAGACCTCGCCCGTTGCCGGGTTCTGAACCGACATGCGCGCGCCGTCCGACGCTTCGACCCATTGATTGTCGATGAAACTTTTATAGAGCACTGTATTCTCCTTCAGGGGGCAGAGGGATCAATGCACGCGGCTGGCACCGGCCATATCCGCAAGCATCTGATCCTTGTCGAAGTTCGGATAGGCGTATTCCGCAACGCTCTGGCCCTGATACAGGGTCAGCACCCGATCCCCGAGCATGATGACCTCGTCGATTTCGTAAGACAGCACCAGAATACCAACGCCGCGTCCGGCCAGATCCTCGATGATGCGATAGATGTCGGCCTTGGCGTGAACGTCGATGCCACGGGTGGGTTCCAGCAGGATCAGCAGTTTCAGATCCTCATCCAGCCAGCGCGAGAAACAGATCTTTTGCTTGTTGCCACCAGACAGAAACCGGATTTCCTGATCGGGCGAGGATGCTTTGGTCGAGGTATCGCGGATCGCCTTGCTGACCACCGCGTCAATCGCGCGGGCATCAATCACGCCGCCGCGTACCGCCTTTTCCAGAAACGGCAGGGCAATGTTGTCACGCACCGACAGGGGCGGCAGGATGCCGTTCTTGTCGCGGTTTTCAGTCACCAACCCCATGCCTTGATGCACTGCAACAGCAGGGCCGCGCCCGGGTTTCAGGACGTGCCCCTGATAGGTGACAGTGCCGGAATATTCGCCATCGAGACCAAAGATCGCCTTGGCCAGGTCCGGCGCGCCACAGCCCCGCAACCCGGTCATCACGACGATTTCACCGGGGCGCACATCCAGCGTGACGTTGTCATAGGCGCCCGGTTTGGACAGGCCGTTTACCGACAGGATCGGCGTGCCTGACACCTCTTTGGCGGGTTTCACGAATTGCTCAAGCGCCTTGCCGGTCATCGATTGAATAACGTGTTCCTCTGATGTGTCGGCGGTGCGTTCCGACAAAACGACCACCCCATCACGCATGACCGTCACCTGTTCGGCGATGCCGAAAATCTCGGGCATGTGGTGCGAGATATAGATGATGGCGATGCCTTCGGCCTTCATCCGGGCGATGAACTGAAACAGGCGGTCCTTGTCTTCCTCGGACAGGGCCGAGGTGGGTTCATCCATCACGATCAGCCAACTGTTGGACATGAGCGCGCGGATAATCTCGACGATCTGCTTTTCCCCTGAATTCAATTCGCGCACCGGGCGATTGGGGTTCAGGGTCAGGCCGAACCGGTCCAGCTGGATTTTCACCTGACGGGCCATTTCACGTTTATCAAGGAACGGTGAATTGCCGCGCTTCAACTCGCGCCCCAGAAAGATGTTTGCCGCAACGGTCAACTCGTTGATCAGCGACAATTCCTGATGGATCATCGAAATTCCCGCGGCGCCTGCATCGGCGGGTGCGTTGATTTCGATGGGCGTGCCGTTCTTTTCGATCACCCCTTCATCGGCGGAATACACCCCGCCCAATACCTTCATCAGGGTCGATTTGCCCGCGCCGTTCAACCCGACCAGCGCGTGAACCTCGCCTGCGACACAAGTGAAATCAACGTTGTCCAACGCGCGGGTAGAGAAAAAGCTTTTGCCCATCCCCTTCATGTCGATCCGGTTGGTCATGCTGTTTTCCCCCGCTGTGTAAAGTTGTCCAGAACCACGACGCCCAACAGGATCGCCCCCTTGATCAGGCTTTGCAGGTAAGGGTTGGTGCCCGTCAGCACGAGGCCGTTGATGATGATCCCGTAAAGCAGCACCCCGAGGATGGTGCCGAGCAATCGGCCCCGCCCGCCGAACAGCGAGGTTCCGCCAAGGATCACCGCCGTGATCGCGTCAAACTCAAGGTAAAGCCCGGCCCAGGGTTGCCCCGAAGACACGCGCCCCACGGTGATGATCGCCGACAATCCGGCCAATGCGCCGGACAGGACGTATATCCACACAAGGGTGCGTTCGGGGCGCCGCCCCAGCACAAAGGCCGTGGCAAAGTTGGACCCCGCCGCATAGACGTCGCGCCCGAAGGTGGTTTTATACAGCAGCACCGACAGGGCGAAAAAGACCAGCGCGACAAAGGGAATGACCACGGGCATGTTGCCCCAGCTGACCCCGCCCAGCCACAGGAAGGTGTCGTTCGTCACGTTGATCGACGTCGCGTTGTAGATCACCAATGCCAACCCGCGCGCCAATGCATAGGTGGCCAGCGTGACCATGAACGCCGAAAGTTTCAGGCGCCCGATAAAGAACCCGTTGACCGCACCAATGGCCATGCCCGCAAGGATTGCCGCGCCGAACCCCACAAGCGCGCTGCCGGTCGTGGTCAGGGCAATCACTCCGACACCCCCGGCAAAGGCGACATTGGACCCGACACTCAGGTCGATGCCACCGGTCAGCATGATGAACGTCATGCCCATGGACAGTAGGAACAGAACCGAGATCGAGCGCAGCAGGATGCCGAGGTTCGTCAGGGAATAGAAGTTGTCATTGGCGATGCTGAACCCGATTGACGCCACCGCGATCAATCCGACCAACACGAGATAGCGCAAAGCGAGGCTATCAATCGACTTTTTCGGTGCGCCGACGCCATTTGCCGTTGTGCTTGCCATCTTCATCCTCCCTGACGGCCCATGGGCCACCGGCACCCTTTGGGCACCGGTGGCAGGTTCATTTTACTTGACGGATTCGGGGCCGAATTCGAGATAGCCCTTGGCGGCCACCTCCAATGCCTGATCCACGTCATACACTTCGACATCTGCCGGGAAACCGTTTGCGACCGCCTTTTCGTGGTTGGCCTTGGTCATAACCAGCGGCGTGAAGAAATCATAAACCTTGTCGAGGGTTTCGCCCTTGTGGATGCGATAGGCCATCTGAACAAAATTCCACCCTTCGCGGGTGCCCGACAGCAGGACATCGGCCATCACCGGCCCATCTTTCATCTGTTGCAGGATCGGGATGTCGCCATCATAGCCAAAGAACTGAAGATCACTGTTGCCGCTGTTGGCCGCAATGGCGATCGACGGATACATATAGCCATCGGTCACGCCCGAAATCGCGTTCAGATCGGGGAATTGGGTCATCCAGTTTTCGGCAATTTCCTGTGCCTTTACGGTGTCCCAATCGGCGGGCTGTTCGGCCACCACGTCGACGTTATCGCAGGTGTTGATCCCTTTCAGGATACCCTCGCGCCGCGCCTCGCCCGAGGGGTTGCCCGCCTGACCCAACATGACGCCAACCTTATAGGGTTTGCCGCCGGACAGCGCGCAGATGGCCATGCCCTGATTGGTGCCGTTCACCACATCGCCGAGGGTAAAGCTGTAATCGGCGCTTTCCATGGGGGAATGCACGGCGATCCAGGTGATGCCGGCTGCCTGTGCCTTGGCCACCAGCGGGGCAAAGGCATCGACGTTGATGGCGTTCACGAACATTACATCGGGGTGTTCGTTGATTGTCACCTCGGTCTGCTGGATCATCTTTTCCAAAGACCCTTCCGCCGACAGCCAGCGCCCGGTGATTTTCACATCGTCAAAGGCCTTGTCATAGGCGGCGATGGCGTCTTCAAAACCAGTCAGCCAGGCCACATGATAAGGCGCGACGTGGCCGTCGTTGATAAAGACGATATCCAGTTTATCGTCTGCGGCAAGGGCCGCGCCCGCGCCAAACAGGGTTGCAAGTGCGGTGGTTGCCACAAGGCGTGGTGTCAGCTTCATTGGGATTCTCCTCCAGGTTTGTCCAATGTCGTATTTGGTTGTTGTCCGCTTAATGGGCCTCGGCCTGTCGCGATTGCCAAAGCACCCAGTTCGCACCCAGTGCCGCCAGAATGACGGCGCCTTTGAACACTTGATGCCAGACGTCCTCGACGTTCAGCAGATTCAGGGAATTGTTGATCACGCCGATAAACAGCAGCCCCCAAAAGGCACCGCCGATGGTGCCCCGCCCGCCCAAAATCAACGTTCCGCCAATGATGATCGCCGCGATCCCGTCCAGCAGCAGGCCGTTGCCATCAAGGCCCGGTTGAACGAACCCCATGCGCGTGGACAGCATGACGCCGGCAAAACCGCTGCACAGGGCGGAAAACATGAAGATGCCGATTTTCACCCGGTCGACGTTGATGCCTGCCAGTTTGGCGTTTTCTTCGCTGTTGCCGATGGCCACGATATAGGCGCCCCAGCGGGTGTGATTGTAAACGATATAGGCCAGCACAAACAGCGCGACGAGAAACAGGAACGACAGGTAGAAGCCCATGAATTTCTCGGACCCCACAAAGCGGAAAAAGCCGCCCATCAGGAATATCTGTTGCCCGCGCGGGATGATCAGCCCGGACAGCCCCTGCGCCATGAACAGCATCGACAGGGTTACGATAAAGGCGGGCAGTTTCAGTTTGGCCACCAGAACGCCGTTGAAAAACCCGACGGCCAGCGATGCGACGATAACCGCCCCGATCCCCACACCGACGCCCCCCGTGGCGCCGAAACACACGCCCAGCAGGATCGCGAACAGGACCGATCCCATGCCCATGGACAGGTCGATATTGCCCGACACCACGACAAAGAACTGCCCCAGCGCGATCAGCCCGATGGGCACGATTTGCCGTGAAATGGCCGACATGTTGTCAACGCTCAGAAACCGCGGGCTGATCATGTAAAAAATCAGACACAGGGCAATCGTGACAAAGATGATGTTCTTCTCTCGCAGAAGTTTTCCGATATCAGGCATGTGCTCCCCCGCTGCGCCGTTCTGTTTGATCCGTCCAAAGATGTTTTCTGTGAACGCGCATCACAGCGCGCCCAGAACCATGTCGGCGCACCGATCCCCCAGCACCATTGCCGGTGCATTCGTATTGCCCGCCGGAATGGTCGGCACCGCCGACATGTCGCAGACCCGCAGCCCTTCGATACCGCGCACCCGCATTCGCGCATCCAGCACCGCGCCCGGGTCGCCATCTGCGCCCATTTTGGCCGTGCCTGCCGGGTGGAAATTGGTTTTCACCACCTTGCGGCAATGTTCGCTCAGCGCCGCGTCGGAAAAATCCAGCGGCGCGACGATCCGGTCGATCCTGTCCGCCAGGGGGCGGGTTTGCATGGTCTCGCGGAAATACCGCAAGCCCTTGATCATCTCGTCCATATCCCGCTGATCCTTCAGGAAATTCGGATCCACCAAAGGCATGTCCGCCGGGTTGGCCGAGGCAAGGCGCACGTCGCCCGAGGAATGGGGTTTCAGCAGAACCATCTGGATCGAAACGCCGTAATCCTCTTTGATATCCTGCAATTGTTCGTCATTCAGATACATGATCGGAATGCAGTATGCCTCGTGGGTTGGGGGCGCTTCGGGGTCGGTTGGATTCACGAAACAGGCGGCCTCAAGCCCGGTTGTCGTGATTTTTCCACGCCCGAACAGTTTGAATTCCAGACCGTTGCGGATCATGTTCCAGCCGCGATCCTGCTTCCAGTATCCGTAAGGCCCGTTCGCCCGTGCCACCACCGACACATCCGGGTGATCCTTGAGGTTCTGCCCCACACCGGCGATATCCTCGATCACGTCGATCCCGTGGGATTGCAGGTGATCGGCGGGGCCAAGGCCGGACAGCATCAACAGTTTCGGCGTGATCAGGGCACCGGCGCACAGGATGATTTCGCCATCGGTGCGCACCTCATGTGTCGTGCCACTTTTGTCCTTGTAAATCACGCCAACCGCGCGCCCGCCTTCGATGATGATCCGCTGCACCCGCGATTGCAGGCGCAGGGTCAGGTTCGGGTTTTTCATCAGCGGGTCGATAAACGCATAGGCCGCCGACACCCGTTGCCCCTGGTTATAGGTGAACTGAAAATACCCGACGCCCCGCTGATTTGCGCCGTTGAAATCGGGGTTGAACGGTTCGCCCTGGGCCTGAACCGCCTGAACGAACCACCGCGCCATATCGTCGATATGGCCGGGGTCGGACACCACCAGTTTGCCGTCACAGCCGTGCAGATCGTCGTTGAATTTCTTGTTCCCTTCCAGCCGCTTGAAATGCGGCAGGACGTTTTCCCAATTCCAACTGACGGCGTCGTTGTTGCCGCGCAGGATATCATTCCATTCGTCGTAATCACTGGGGCGCCCGCGCACATAGGCCTGACCGTTCACGGTTGACCCACCCCCCAGAACATTGCCCTGAGGGATTTCTGCGCGCCGCCCGTTCAGGTGCTTTTGCGGAACGGATTGGTGGGTGTTGAAGAATTTCGAGCCGTTCTTCAGCAGCTTGAACACCCCCGGCGGCATGTCGAGCAACGGATGCCGGTGATGATGCCCACCTTCCAGCAGCAAAACCTTTGCGCCTGCTTCCACAAGGCGGGACGTTGCCACGCAGCCCGCCGAGCCGCCACCGATTACGATGTGGTCGAACGTTTCAGTCATGGCAGTTTCCGGTTGGCATATTCTGTTCCCCCCTACATTCTTATTTTGGTATGACCAAAAATGACAAATTGCAATATGTTTGCAGCATTGGCGTCAAATTTTAGAAAATACGTATAAATCGTCAGACCAAACTATCGCTCATCCCCCAACAGGATGATCTTTCCGAACGCCGCGCCCGAGGCCATCAGCTCCAGCGCGTCGCCCGTCCGGGCAAGGGGAAAGGCGCGGGCGGTCAGAGCGTCGAAATCCACCCCGCCGCTTTCCACCAGGCGCACCGCCTCTTCGAACTCACGGTTGAACTGAAATGAACCGACGATCTCGATCTCTTTCAGCATGATCAGGTGCAGCAACACCTGTGCCTCGCGCAGTTGAATGTTGCTCAGAATTGATATCCGGCCTTTCTGGCGCACCGCCTTCAGGGCGGTGTTGAACGCCGGGATCGCGCCGCTGGCCTCGATCACCACATCGAATTGCTTTTCCAGGCCGGTCTCGTCGAATTGGCCGCCGACCAGCCCCGTCTTGGCGCCCGCTTTCACGGCCACCTCTACCGCTGGCGGGCGCAGGTCCAGCGCGGTGACATCTGCGCCCCGCGCCGCCGCCCCGGCAATGGCCAACAGGCCCATGGGGCCACATCCGGTGACCAACACCTTTTGTCCGGCGGCAACGCCCCCTTTGTTGAGCGCGTGCAACGCACAGGCCATGGGTTCGGCAAAGGTCAGGTGACGAGGGTTCACGTGATTGGCGACGGGGCGGCAACAGCGTGCCGGGTGGTCTATGATTGCGCGAAAGAACCCGTCAAGATGCGGCACGGTCGTGGCCGACCCGGGAAATTTTTTCGCCGTACACAGGTTTTCTTCGCCCCGCTGACAGGGGGCACATTGCTGGCAATTCATGATCGGGTTCAGCGCGACCAACTGCCCCTCTTTCAGGCCCGATCCGTTTGGATCAACCACATAACCGCAGGCCTCGTGGCCCAGCGTGACCGGGTTTTTCAACTGAAACCCGGCATTGGCAAAGTGGGAATAGTAATGCAGATCGGTGCCACACAGACTGGCCACCGCCAGACGCAGGCGCGCATAGCCGGGCGGAATGTCGCCTGGCGCCTGCTGTTCTGCGGTGTTTACGGCGCGGGCGGCGGTCAGTTTCGTTTCGAGATGTCCCATGATTTTTCCTTCAGAACCCAATGGCATAACCGCCATCCACGGGCAGGTTGACGCCGTTCACATAGGCGGCTTGCGATGAGGCGAGATAAAAGATCGCGTTAGCGACATCTTCGGGCTGACCAAAGCTGTGGGTTGGAATGCGGCCTTCGATCTTGTCCCGTCGCGCCGGATCTTTTTGCAGGATCGCGCGTGTCATGTCGGTGTCGATGAAGCCGGGGCTGACCGCGTTGCAGCGGATGGCGAACTGCGCCGCATCCACCGCGACGGAGCGGGTCAGCCCGACCACCGCCGTTTTGGCGGTGACATAGGCCGCAGCAGAGGGCAGCGCCAGAATCGCGCCCATGGAGGCGACGTTGACAATGGCGCCGCCGCAATCGCGGTGCAGCGCAACATAGCGCCCGCAAATCGCGAACATGGCCCGCACGTTGATATCCAGCACGTGGTCCAGTTCATCAGGCGCCACATCCCAGATCGGCTTTTTCAGATGCACCCCGGCGTTGTTCACCAGGGCCGCGATCGGGCCGCTGGATGCGTGAATTTCAGTCAGCCAATCGGCACTGCGATCCTGGGCAATATCACGTTCGTGAAACTGCGCGCCTGTCCCGAGGCTGTCAAAATCCCCCCGGCTGCGCGCCACCACGTGAACGTCGAATCCGGCCTCCAGAAAGCGTTTTGACTGATACAGGCCAAGGCCCTTGTTTCCGCCGGTGATGATGGCAACTGGCATGGTTCAGGCCCCTTTTGCGTGCTGGCGATAAAGTGAATTGAGTGTGGCAAGGAAGGTTTCCGCCGGAATGTCCTTGCGAAAGAAATCCGGCATGATTGCGCAAACCGCATCGACATAGCTGAGAAACCAGGGTGTGCGTGGGCGCGTCCAGGCGTTGTCGATGGTGTTGAACCCGCCCCTGAAGAACCCCGAAACATCCGGGTCGTGTTGTTGGGCCAGCCATGTGTGGCGATTGGCAGGTTGGCCGTTGTTGGCCAGATACACGCCCGACTGCACCTCGGGGGATACGATCCATTGGGCAAATCGAACGGCGTCCCCGGGGTGTGCGGTCTCGGCGGAAACGCCAATCCCGGCCCCCCGAGGATTGCGCGCGGGCGGGCGGCGCCCTTGCACAATGGCATGTCGAAATATGAAATGCGATGTTTGCGAAACCCCGGTCGGGCATAGTTGACATAGCCAAACAGGCAGGGCGAACAGGCGAAATCGTCACTTTCGGACAGGGTTTCCAGAACGTGAATCGGGTTCATGCCCAGTTGTTCATCCGGGCCAAGCCGATAGAGCGCCCGCAGGATGTCGAGCGCATAAAGCCCGTTGTCATCTGACACGAACCGCTGGTCATCAACGGGCATCGTGACGCCACCGCGCCCGGCCACCAGCGTCATGAACATATCAAACGCATCGACCGGCAGCAGCGGGGTAAGCGGGCGCAACTGTTTGGCATCCGGTTTCAGAAACGCTTCCCACCGGGTGGGAAGAGGCACATCCAGATCGGGGCGATGGGCCGACATCTGACAGGCGGCGTCCAGTGCATAGGCCCAGCACTCACCATTCCACAGATAACTTTCGGCAGAGCCGCCCAGTGACGCGTTGCCATCCTGCGGCGCGGGCAGGGGCAGCAATGCGCCCGTTTCGGCAATCTGGCCCACGTGGGGATGATCCAGCACGATGAAATCATAGGTTTCGGCCATCTCCTCGATCGATGCATCGGCAAAGGCCTGAAGCGATCGCTTGTCCCAGGAAATCTCAACGCCGGTCGTGCGGGCATAGGCAGCAGACGCGGCGATCACCGGGTCGTACCCCTTGGGTGATCCCATGTCATGCCTCTGAGAATCATGTTTTTCGCCTCCCTTGAGTCTGACGCGACCATGCTCCATCGCTGTCGTATTTTGCAAGTATAAAAATTACTTTGACATATGAAATAGCCGTGATAATGATTTGGCAAGAACCGCGAGCCGGGTGAACCGGCTTTGACAGCCCTCTGGGCGCACAACGATATAGGGAGGACACCATGTCGTTTAACTTTGGCCGTGCCGGCCGTTTGCTCGCCACCGCCGCACTTGCACTGGCGCCATTGGCCGCCACGGCGCAGGATTACACATTCCGTCTGGCCCATGTGACATCGGACAAGGAGCCGATTCAGCAGGCCATGGAAGAGTTCGTTAAGAATGTCGAAGAGCGCACCGAAGGCCGTGTCGCGATTCAGATTTTTCCCAACGCGCAACTGGGATCGAACCCCGAAGTGTTTGAACAGGTGCGCGCCGGGGCCCCGATCATCACCATCTCGGACCCGGGATATCTCAGTGATTTCGTGGCCGATTTCGGGGTGCTGGGCGGGCCATACCTGTTGGATGATCCGCGCGATTTTCAAAAGATCGTCGATTCCGATCTTTATGCCGACATGAAAGACCGGCTGCGCAGTGAATCGGGGCTAGAGTTGTTGTCGCTGAACTGGCTGTTCGGGTCGCGTCACATGCTGGCCGACAAACCCATCAGCACGCCCGCCGATACCGCAGGCATGACGTTCCGCACCCCGCCAAACATCATGTGGGTCGAAACATTCGAGGCCATGGGCGCGCGCCCGACACAGGTTGCCTGGGGCGAGGTATATTCCGCCCTGTCCGCCGGGGTCGTTGACGGGGCCGAGGCACCTTTGCCGTCGATCTATGGGGCCAAGCTCTATGAGGCGAAAAAGGTCATTTCCCTGACCGGTCACTTCAAGGGGTTCACGGGTTTGATGATGAACGCCGATACATTTGTCGCACTGCCCGGGGACATTCAGACCATCCTGAGCGAGGAGGCGATCAATGCCGGTGTGTTCATGACCGATCTGATGCTGAACAGTCAGGAAGAGTGGATTTCAAAGCTGGAGGCCGAAGGCGTTACCTTTAACCGCGATGTGGATATCCCGGCGTTTCAGGCGGCGACTGCCGTTGTCTATACCAAGTTCCCCGAGTGGTCGGACGGGCTCTATGACCGGGTCCGCGCGATTCTGGATAACTGATCTGCGAAGACCAACGCGCCCGGCCAATGTCTGGCCGGACCAATCCGGGGGGCGGTATGGATTTCATTGGTGTTTGGGTCAGGCGCGCTGAAAATCTGATTTCATTTTCTGCACTTGCCTTGCTTGTGATGTCTGTCCTGTGGGGGGTCATGACACGGTATATAACCGAGCGCCCGGCCGTCTGGACGACGGAACTGTCGGGCATTCTGTTCACCTGGGTCGTTTATGTCGGGGCGATGACGGCATTTCGCGACGGGCTGCATATCCGCGTGACACTTTTTGTCGATATATTGCCGCGACCGGTGCGCCGCGCGCTTCTGCGGCTGGGGGATGTGCTGGTTTTGGCGTTTCTGGTCTATGTCACCTATCTCAGCGTTTTGATGATGCGGCAGGGGGCGACGCGCCCTTCTCCGGTGCTGAATATACCGTTCACCTATGTCTATCTTGCGACCGTCATCAGCTTTGCGGGCATGTCCATCACCGCGGCGCTGCGCCTTTTGGGGGTGTTGCCAAACAGTGATCTTGCCCCGGTGGAGGAAGTGCTGTGACCCTTGCGCCCGTCATTATCCTGCTGATCGGAATCGCCATCGGCATTCCCGTTGCCTTTGCCATCGGGATGGCCGGGCTGTCATTCTTCCTGATTTCCGGCGCCATGCCCCCCGAAATCTTCGTGCAGCGCATCGTTGCCGTCACCCATTCCTTTCCGCTTTTGGCGGTTCCGCTGTTCGTGATGACGGGTGTCGTGATGAACTACGCGGGCATCACATCGCGGATGATGACCTTTGCCGAGGCGATGACAGGCCATTGGAAAGGTGGGTTGGCGCAGGTCAACGTATTGCTGTCCACGCTGCTTGGCGGTGTATCAGGGTCGGCCAATGCCGATGCTGCGATGCAGTCAAAGGTTCTTGTCCCCGAGATGACGAAACGCGGCTATGACCCGGCGTTTTCGTCGGCAGTGACGGCGGCCTCGTCGATCATTTCGGTGATCATTCCACCCGGCATCGGGTTGGTGCTTTACGGCTTTATGGGCGATGTTTCGATCGGGCGACTGTTCCTGGCCGGGATCGTTCCGGGCATCGCCATCTGTGCCGCGATGATGGCGGCGGTTGCGGTTCAGTCGCGCCGCCTTGGCCTGCAACCAGCGTTCGAGCGGCCAATGGGCTGGCGCGACCGGGGGCGTGCGTTTTCCGGTGCATTCCTTGCACTGCTGGTGCCGGTGGGGATTGTGGGCGGAATTCGCTTTGGGTTTTTTACCCCCACCGAGGCGGGCGCCATGGCGGTGCTGTTCGCGGCGATTGTCGGGCTGATCTATGGCGAGCTGAAACTGGCCCATATCCAGCCGATCCTTGAACAGACAATGCAGGCGACCGCGATCATCCTGTTGGTCATCTGCGCGGCAAGCGCGTTCGGCTTTTACATGACGTGGGAGCAGATCCCGACAGCGGTGGCCAAAGGGATGCTGGCCCTGACGGAAAATCCCTTGTTGTTGCTGCTGTTGATCAATCTGCTGTTGATCATCGCCGGAATGTTCATCGAAGGGTCGGCGACCATCATCCTGCTGACACCCATTCTGGTGCCGGTGATCCTGAAGGTGGGGATTGACCCGGTGCATTTCGGAATCGTGATGGTGTTCAACCTGACCGTTGCAGGCGTGACCCCGCCCCTTGGCACGTTGATGTTCACCACCTGCGCCATCACGGGCGTTTCGATCGCAAAATTCATCAAGGCGTCGGTGCCGTTCTACCTTGTGCTGTTCGGCATGTTGCTGGTGCTGACCTTTGTACCGCAACTGTCGCTCTGGCTTCCAAACCTTCAGATAAAGTGAGATGAAAGATGGCTGATACACCCGATGGGCAGGTGCGGTTTCTGGTTGATGGCAATGTGGGCGAGATCATTCTCGATCGCCCCGCCAAACACAACGCCCTGACCCCGCAGATGTACCGCCAGATCGCCGCCTGCTGTGCCGAGGCGGATGAAACCGCCGCCGTGCATGTGGTGATTTTTCGAGGGGCCGGAAAACGGGCATTTTGCGCCGGGTCCGACATCAAGGCACTGGAGGGATACGAAGATTTCTGGGCCTGGCGCAATCGGACCGATTACATTCCGCCGATTTTGGCCCTGCGCAAACCGGCCATCGCGGCGGTCAAAGGCTGGGCGCTGGGGGGCGGGCTGGAAATTGCGCTGGCCTGTGATCTGCGGGTTGTGGCGCGATCTGCTGTTTTTGCGGCCCCCGAGGTGCAACTGGGCTGGAACGGCGCGGGCGGTGCGGCGCAACATCTGACCCGCATGTGCGGCTATGGTCAGGCGATGCGCCTGTTGCTGACCGGTGACCGGTTCACGGCTGAACAGGCCGCCGGGTTCGGCATGATCGAATGGTTGGTGGACGCGGGCGAGGAACTGACCAAAGCCCGGGAAATCGCCACTGCAATCGCCGACCACTCGCCGGTGGCCACCCAGGCGGTCAAGGCCGCCGTGCGCGGGGCCATGGATTTGCCGGTTGCCCAAGGCCTTAGAAACGAGAACGAATTGATGTCGCTCTGTTTTGCGAAGGTTGAACAGGCTAGGCTCAGGGCTTCATTGGATGGAGCGAGATCGTGAGCAAACAAGACACCCCTGATGGATCAGAGGGAACAAAAAGAAAACCGCCGTACCCGCCGCCGAAAAGGCGCTGGACGTCCTGGAGCTTTTGGCGCGCTCGCCCGATGGGTTGACGATGAATGAAATCGTCGATGCCCTTGGCCGCACCATGGGCGAGCTTTACCGCATTGTCGTCTATCTGGCCGAGCGGGATTATTTGCAGCAAAACGATGCGACAAGCCGCTATGCCCTGACGCTGAAACTGTTTGAACTGTCCCACACCCATGATCCGACCGAACGGTTGATCCGCGCCGCCCTGCCCATGCTGGAACGTATCGCGGCGGGCACCCGGCAATCGTGCCATCTGGGCGTATTGAACCGCACCAATGTTCTGGTTCTTACCTCGGTTCAAAGCCCGCTGCCTGCCGGATATTCGGTGCGCACGGGCGCGCTGTTTCCCGTTGAACAAACCAGTTCCGGCCATGTGATCCTTGCGTTCTCGCCCGCTGAAACCTGTGAGCGGTATCTTGCACGTTGCCCCGCCGATGATCGCCCGGCCCTGATGGCACGGCTGGAACATATCCGGTTGAACGGGTTCGAGGATACGCCCAGCACGATGATTCACGGGGTGCGCAACCTGTGTGTGCCGGTGTTTGATTCCCGGGGTGTTGCCGCCGCGATCACATCAGGGTTCATCGAACAGACTGGCGCGTCAGCCAGCGCCGCCGAAACACTCTCAACCATTCGCTTTACCGCGCTTGAGCTGTCCCGCGCCCTGGGGTTCCGGATTGGTTCCAGCCCGTTTGAAACGGCACTTACACAATAAAGGACAGGCCCCAAATGCCCGATACCTCGCTTGATCTTCCCCTGAAGGGGCTGCGCGTTCTTGATTTTGCTCAATTCCTTGCCGGTCCCGTTGCGGCCCTGCGGCTGAGCGATCTTGGCGCCGAGGTGATCAAGATCGAACGCCCCGGGGGGGCGATCTGTGCCGGTCCATGGTGGTGAACGATCAGCGGCTCGATGGCGAAAGTCTGGTGTTTCATACCTTCAACCGCGGCAAGAAAAGCGTGGCTGCCGATTTGAAGAATGCCGCCGATCTTGCAGCGGTGCGCGCGTTGATCGCGACGGCGGATGTGATGATCCACAACTTTCGCCCCGGCGTGATGGAGCGGATCGGCCTTGGCTATGACGTTGTGCAGGCATTGAACCCCGGCATCGTCTATGGTGCGGTATCGGGTTATGGCACCAGCGGGCCATGGGTGGGCAAGCCGGGGCAGGATTTGTTGGTGCAATCCCTATCTGGCATCGCCTGGCTGAACGGCAATGCGAACGATGGGCCGGTGCCAACGGGGTTTGCCATGCTGGATGTCGCCACCGCCGGAAACCTTGTTCAGGGCATCCTTGCCTGTCTCGTGCGGCGGGGTGTCACCGGCAAGGGCGGGTTGGTCGAGGTTGATCTGATGTCATCGGCCATCGACATGACGTTTGAGCAATTCACCTGTTTTCTGAACGACAATCACCAACAACCCAAACGCCACGAAATCGGCAACGCCAATCCCTATCAACCGGCGCCTTATGGCGTTTACCAGACGACGGACGGGTATCTTGCCTTTGCGATGACACCGCTGGCCCGGGTTGCAGACCTGTTGAATGCGCCGCAACTGGCCCGGTTCGAACAGGAACAGGCGTTTTCCCACCTTGATGAGATCAAGCGCATTGTCGCAGATGTTTTTGCCACGCAACCCACGCAACATTGGCTGGATATCCTTGAACCTGCCGGAATCTGGTGCGCTCCGGTTCTGGATTGGCCGGGGTTTGTCGCAACCGATGGATTCAGGGCGCTGGACCCGCTTCAGACTCTGCGTGCCCGGTCGGGAGAAACCGCCGTAACCACGAAATGCCCGATCCGGCTGGATGGAAACGCGCTTGTGAATGGGGCAGGGGCACCGGCGCTGGGGGCTGATACGGCCCGGTATCTGCAAACACCGACAGCAAAAGGCCCCACCCCTTGAACGCACCACTGGACGGGCTGCTGATTGTCGATTTCAGCCAGTTTCTGGCTGGCCCCTATGCATCGCTTCGCCTTCTCGACATGGGGGCGCGGGTTGTCAAAGTTGAAAACCCGGCCGGGGGTGATCTTTGTCGCAGGCACTATCTGACGGACACCGAGATTGATCAGGATTCCACGATCTTTCACGCCATCAACCGTGGCAAGGAAAGTATCGCGCTGGATTTGAAAGCGCCCGGTGATCTGGCAAAAGCCAGGCTGCTTGTGTCCCGGGCGGATGTCGTGATCCAGAATTTCCGACCGGGCGTCATGGATCGGCTCGGCCTTGGATATGACGCGGTGAAACAGATGAAACCCGATATCGTTTATGGCTCGGTCTCGGGGTACGGTACAGATGGCGACTGGAGCGGGCTGCCCGGTCAGGATCTGTTGGCGCAAGCACGCTCTGGCATCATGTGGCTGAGCGGGAATGCCGATGACGGCCCGGTCCCTCTGGGGTTGCCCATTGCCGATATCAGTGCAGGCACCAACCTTGCGCAGGGTATTCTCGGGGCGTTGTTCCGGCGCGCGAATACCGGAAAGGGCGCATTGGTCGAGACAAGCCTGCTGGAATCCCTGATCGACCTGCAGTTCGAGTTTCTGACAACCTATTGCAACAATGGCCAACGCCCGCCACAGCGTCTGGAAAGCGGGTCTGCACATGGGTATCTTGCGGCGCCTTATGGTGTATACCAAACCGCCGACGGTTATCTCGCACTGGCGATGACGCCGCTTGATGTGTTGGCCCAGGCCCTTGATATGCCGTCGTTGTTGTCATTCGCAGAACGGCCCGGGGCGCAATTTTCCGACAAGAACGAAATACAACGCAGCCTGCAAAAGCGGCTGTTGACGTCAAGCGCCGCTGAATGGGAGGCAAAACTGTCTGCCGACAATATCTGGTGTGCAAAAATCCTGAACTGGTCAGAGCTTATGGGATCAAACGCATTTCAAAATCTGAACATCCAATCGGCAATTCCGACCCGGGATGGCAATCTGTTGCAGGCCTTTCACACACCGATCAGGATGGATGGCTCGCGTTCGGGAATTGGCAGGGCCGGCCCGCGTCTGGACGAACATCATGCCAGAATCTGCAACGAGTTCGGCATGTAATCCTTGCACCTTATTGATCCGGCTTGGGGTTTCGTTCTTGCCGAAGCCTGTCAAAATAGCGGACGCGCTTTGACAGCTCGCGCTCGAAACCACGTTCCACCGGCTGATAATGGTGCGGCCTTTTCATACCATCCGGAAAGAAGTTCTGCCCGGAGAAGCCGTCCGGGGAATCGTGATCGTATTGATAGCCCTGCTTATAGCCAAGGTCCTGCATCATCTTTGTGGGGGCGTTCAGGATATGCATAGGTGGCGGAACCGAACCGGCGTTTCTGGCGTCGGCGCCCGCGGCCTTGTGCGCCACATAGCCCGCATTCGATTTCGGAGCGAGGGCAAGGTAAAGCGCCGCCTGTGACAGGGCCAGATCGCCTTCGGGGCTGCCAAGCCTTTCAAATGTATCCCAGGCGCTCAGGCAGACACGCGATGCTTCGGGGTCTGCCAGCCCCACGTCTTCCCATGCGATCATTGTAAGACGGCGAAGGATGAAACGCGGGTCTTCGCCACCCTCCAGCGCCCTGTTGACCCAGTAAATGGCCGCCTCAGGGTCAGAACCCCTGATCGATTTCTGGATCGCACTGGCGATTGCATAGTGGCCGTCCGATGCACGATCATGCTGCGCCGCACGACGGGTCAGGCGGCTGGCCACTTCCTTTGCGGAATAGGTTTCGGTCTGCGACCAGGAAAGAACGTTTTCCACCATATTCAGAAGGGCGCGACCGTCGCCGTCTGCCATGGCGCAAAGCAGGGATTTGGCGTCATCCGTCAGCGGCAGGGGTTTGCCCGTTTCCGCCTCTGTGCGCGTCAGCAGGCCTGCAAGTGCCGCTTCATCCAGCCGTTCCAGCACCATCACCTGGCACCGGCTCAGCACTGCGCGGTTTACGCTGAACGATGGGTTTTCTGTCGTGGCACCGCAGACGGTAACCGTCCCGTCTTCCATCACAGGCAGCAGTGAATCAAGCTGGGCCTTGTTGAACCGGTGGATCTCATCGATGAACAGGAATGTGCCCTGTCCGATTGCAGCGCGATCGCGCGCCGCCTGAAATACTTTCTTGAGATCGGCCACACCGCTGAAGACTGCGCTGATCTGGACGAAATGCAGATCAGTCCGCTTTGCCAGAAGCCTGGCAATCGTGGTTTTCCCAACCCCGGGCGGCCCCCAGAGGATCAGGGACGAAACGCGCCCGGCGGCCAACATCGACCCAAGGGGGCCATCGTCGGACAATAGTTTGTCCTGGCCGATGACCTCTTCGATGGCTTTCGGCCTGAGCAGGTCTGCCAGCGGGCGCGTTTGTGATTCCCCAAAGGTGTTTTCAGTCGCGCCCGACTCGCCAAACAGATCCATGCGCCGCTCCGTTCATCTTCATCTGCAAAGGACAGTGGTTCGTTAGCATGGTTCTGAGTCAGATGCGACCTTGTGGAGCGGGCCGGGTGCAATCGGTGGCGGTTGACATCTGCCCGGTTCCGAAGGATGCAGCGGCCATGATTACAACACTTCTTCAGGTCGCCCTCGGGGGTGCCATCGGGGCTTCGGGGCGGTATCTTACCGGGGTTGCTGTTATGCGTGCGGGGCTTGGGCTGGGCTTTCCGTTGGGGGTGCTGACGGCCAATCTGATCGGGTCATTTGTCATGGGCGTTTTCGTAGTGTTTGCCGCCGAAAAATCCCAGACCCATCTGGCCCCCTTCGTGATGACCGGCATTCTGGGTGGGTTTACCACGTTTTCGTCGTTCTCGCTGGAGACAGTGACGCTGATTGAACGGGGCCAGACGGGCAGTGCCGCGCTTTATGTGTTATTGTCCGTTGGCGGGGCCGTGGGCGGTTTGTTTCTGGGAATGATGTTGGCACGGGGAATTTGGGCATGAGTGGCGTTCAGACATTGACCGTAGGCGAGGACGAGGGCGATCAGCGGCTTGATCGCTGGTTCCGGCGCAAGTTTCCGCAGATCAGCCAGATTCAGATCGAAAAGATGTGCCGCAAGGGCGAAATCCGCGTCGATAGCGGGCGGGTGAAACCTGCGTCCCGGTTGGCCGTGGGGCAGGCGGTGCGTGTGCCGCCCCTGCCCGAGGAACGCGGCCCGGCGGTTGATCGCACCTCGGAAAAGGTATCCAGGGCCGATGCCCAGATGATGCGCGAGGCGGTCATTTGGCAGGATGATCATATCATCGCGTTGAACAAACCCCCCGGCCTGCCGACACAGGGCGGCAGCAAACAGACCCGCCACGTTGATGGCCTGTCTGTTGCGCTTCAGGGCGATCACGAGGAAAAGCCGCGCCTTGTGCATCGGCTTGACAAAGACACGTCGGGCGTTCTGTTGCTGGCGCGCACCCGGATGGCGGCCAAGGGCCTGACCGATGCGTTGCGCCATCGCGGGACGCGCAAGATTTATTGGGCCGCTGTCGCCGGGGTGCCGCAACCGCGCATGGGAACGGTGAAATACGGGCTGATCAAGGCGGCCGGTCACGGGGCGCGGGGCGAGGCGGAAAAGATGCTTTGCATTCACCCCGGCGAGGTGGACAAGACCGAAGGCGCCAAACGCGCGACGACCGATTATGCCGTTTTGTCGGCTTTGGGCGGGCGCACGGCGTGGTTGGCGCTGGTGCCGGTGACAGGGCGCACCCACCAGTTGCGTGCCCATATGGCCGAGATGGGGCATCCGATCATCGGTGATGGCAAATATGGCGGGTCGGGTCAGGAAAACATGGGGGATGGCTGGGGCGCGCAACTGGGCGGTGACATCAGCCGCAAACTGCACCTGCATGCCCGGTCTTTGACGTTTCAGCATCCGGTAACCGGCGCAGCGATGACGGTGACCGCGCCCTTGCCCGATCATATGGCCCGCACCTGGGAACAATTGGAATGGGTGCCGGGCGAAGTGCCCGCCGATCCGTTTGCCGAGGAATAGTGATGGCCGAATGGGGCACAAAGCGGTTCTGGAAATCTGCGGCAGTCGTGACCGAGGCGGATGGATATGCCATTCATCTTGACGGGCGGCCCGTTCGCACGCCGGCGCGCCGCCCGGTCATTCTGCCTGCCGCGGCACTGGCCAGCGCGGTCGCGGCGGAATGGGAGGCCCAGGCCGAGCGGATCGACCCCTTGTCGATGCCCTTTACCCGCAGTGTCAACGCGGCGCTGGACAAGGTCGCGCCCCAGCGCGCCGAGGTCAGCGCGATGATTGCCGATTACGCCGGCACCGATCTGCTGTGCTATCGCGCGACCGGTCCCGATCTCGCTGATCGCGCTTCAGGCTGAACGCTGGAACCCGCTGCTGGATTGGGCGCGCGATGATCTTGGCGCCCCGCTTGCCGTTACGTCGGGGGTGATGCCCGTGGCGCAAGCGCCCGACGTTCTGGTGGCGCTGGCCGAAACCATGACGCCCATGTCCGATTTCGACATTGCCGCGTTTCACGATCTGGTCGGGCTGTCGGGATCGTTCGTTCTGGGCCTTGCGGTTGCGCGGGGCCGGATCACCGCCGATGCAGGATGGGAGCTGTCGCGCCTCGACGAAGACTGGCAAGCGAGACAGTGGGGACGTGATGACGAGGCCGACAAAAAGGCCGCGATAAAGCGGGCCGATTTTCGTCATGCGCATCGGTTCATGGCCCTGGCCAACGGCCCTGACGCGACAAACGGCGCTGCGTAACCCGGCATTCCGGCGGGCAAGCTGCCTGTTTTTAATCCGTTTCTGTTATCATACCCTTGACCTTTCGTGATGAAAGACGCCACACTTGTGTCTGTAGGGGCGCCATTGGATAAGATGGCCTCTATCAAGACGAACGACGGTCCAGGGAGGACCGGATGAACCGCTTTTGTTGAGAAGGCGGGAAAATCAGGAAGAGGTAAAAATGAAAAAAACCGTATTTCTCGGTGCGTTGACGGTCACCAGCCTGATCGCGGGTGCTGCCGCTGCGGCCACATTGGATGATGTGAAGGCGCGCGGTAAGCTGAACTGTGGCGTTACCACCGGTCTGGCAGGCTTTGCCGCGCCAGATGCGAACGGGCGCTGGGAAGGCTTTGATGTGGCTGTATGTCGCGCCGTTGCCGCCGCTGTGCTGGGCGACCCGGATGCCGTTGAATTCGTTCCCACCACCGGCAAGACACGTTTCACCGCGCTGGCGTCGGGCGAAATTGATCTGCTGGCCCGGAATACCACATGGACCTTCAGCCGTGACACCGACCTCAAGTTCGATTTTGTCGGCATCAACTACTATGATGGTCAGGGCTTTATCGTTCCCAAGGCGCTGGGTGTGACCTCGGCCAAGGATCTGGACGGAGCGACCGTCTGCATTCAGACCGGCACCACGACCGAGTTGAACCTCGCGGATTTCTTCCGCAAGAACAACATGAGCTATGAGCCGGTGCCGATCGAAACCAACGCCGAAGCCATCCAGCAGTATCTGGCCGGCGCCTGCGATGCCTATACCACCGACGCCAGCGGTCTGGCCGCCACCCGCGCCACCTTTGAGGCGCCCGGCGATCATGTGATCCTGCCCGAGATCATCAGCAAAGAGCCGCTTGGCCCGCTTGTTCGCCACGGCGACAACGATTGGGGCGACATCGCCCGCTGGACCCTGAACGCACTGATTTCGGCCGAAGAACTGGGTGTCACCAGCGCGAACGTGGCTGATATGTCGGCGGCGCCCGGAAACAGCCCCGAAACCAACCGTCTGCTTGGCACCGAAGGTGACCTGGGCGCGATGATCGGGTTGTCTTCGACCTGGGCACGTGATGCCATTGCCGCAAACGGCAACTATGGCGAAATCTTTGAAAAAACCATCGGTGAGAACACACCGATCGGCCTTGCGCGCGGTTTGAACGCGCAGTGGACAAATGGCGGGCTGCTGTATTCGCCACCGTTCCGCTAAGACCTGAGTAACAGCGGGCGTGGAAAATTTCCGCGCCCGCTTCGTTTTCAGAGGTCCGGGAACCAAGAGCGGCCAAGCCGCCACGCCAGAACCCGGACAGCCACAGGGATGGCAAAATGTCAGCACTTACCGACCCGCCGCAAGGCTCGTTCCGGCTATCCATGCTGTTGAGCGACACCCGCTATCGTTCCTATACCTTCCAATTCATAGCTCTGCTTATCCTGATCGCCGCCATGGCGTTTCTGGGGGCCAATCTGCTCAGCAACCTTGCGGCGCAGGGGCTGGATATCTCGTTTGATTTCCTGGGCATGCCTTCGGGCTATGACATCAACCAGACACCGATCGAATACACCAGTCAAAGCACCCATTTGCGGGCCTCTATCGTGGGCATTCTCAACACGCTGATCGTTGCGGTGCTGGCCTGTGTTTCGGCCACCATCATCGGCGTGATCGCCGGGGTCTTGCGCCTGTCCAACAACTGGCTGGTGCGCAAGATCATGGCCGTTTACGTCGAAGCGTTCCGCAATGTTCCGATCCTGATCTGGATCCTGATCATCTTTTCGGTCATGACAGTCAGCCTGCCGGCGCCCAGTGCGTTTCGCGGGGAAACCCCCAGTTCAACCATGTTTCTGAACGCTTTCGCCTTCACCAACCGGGGGATCTACATTCCGGTCCCGATCATGGGGCCGGGCAGTTGGTTTGTGGTTGCGGCTTTTGTGGCCTCGCTCGTGGGGATCGTCTTTCTGCGCAAACACGCCACCAAAACCCTTTATGACCAAGGGCGGGTCATTCCCACATTCTGGCCCAGTGTCGCGCTGTTCTTTCTGCCTGCGCTGATCGTGTTCTTCGTTCTGGGGCGGCCCATCGGGTTGGAATTGCCGGCGCTTAAAGGGTTCAACTTTCAGGGCGGGCTTCAGATTCGCGGCTCGCTTATCGCGCTGTGGTTTGCGCTGGCGATTTATACCGGGGCGTTCATTGCCGAAAACGTGCGGGCCGGTATTCAGGCGATCTCAAAGGGTCAGACAGAGGCGGCCGGTGCCCTGGGTCTGCGGCCCAACCGGATCATGAATCTGGTTGTTCTGCCTCAGGCGCTGCGGGTCATCATCCCGCCATTGGTGTCGCAATACCTGAACATCACCAAAAACTCGTCCCTTGCCATCGCGGTCGGATATATGGACGCGACCGGAACCCTGGGGGGCATCACCCTGAACCAGACAGGCCGGGCCATCGAATCGGTGCTGCTGTTGATGTTGTTCTATCTGGTGATCAGCCTGCTGATTTCGACGGTGATGAACGCCTATAACAATTCCGTCAAACTGAGGGAGCGTTGATATGGCCGGTTCAAAGGAGCACTTGTCATGAGTGATACCCACGCCCAGTCTGTCGCCTTTGTGCGCGACACCGTGATCCCGCAGGCGCCGCCCCCGGCGCTTGAGACAGGGATCGTGAAATGGATGCGCACCAACCTGTTTTCAGGCTGGTTCAATGCCCTTCTCACCGTGGCGGCGATTTACTGTGTCTATCTGCTGCTTGGGGTTCTTGTGCCGTGGTTTACCAACGGCGTCTGGCATGCGTCCGATATCCGGGAATGCCGCGAAATCATGGATGGGGCCAGCGGTGGCTGTTTTGCGGTGATCGCGGATCGTTGGCAGCAGTTGATCTTCGGGTTCAAGTATCCCGCAGATGAATACTGGCGCCCGACTCTGGCCTTTGTGCTGTTGTTCGTCGCCATTGCGCCGCTGTTGTTTTCCAAGATGTTTCCGCAGAAAATGCTGGTGTTGACCGGGCTTTACCCGTTCATCGCCTTCTATCTGATCTGGGGCGGGACGATCCTGACGCCTATCGTGGCGCTGATCGGGTTCGTTGCCGGGTATTTCGCCTATCGAAAATATGTAAAAAGCTCTTTCGCGCTTGGGTTTTTCGGTGGTGTCATCGTTGCCATGATCGTGTGGTGGCTGGGCGGGTTCATCACCGCCGAGGCGCAGGGCGTTCTGGCGTTCGAACCGGTGGACAGTCGCGATATGGGTGGGTTCATGTTGAACCTGATCCTTGGCGTGGTCTGTGTGTCGCTGTCCCTGCCGCTGGGCATTGTTCTGGCCCTGGGGCGGCAAAGCGATATGCCGATCATCAAGGGCATCTGCGTGGTGTTCATCGAGTTCATTCGCGGTGTGCCGCTGATTACCCTGTTGTTCGTTGCCAATGTCGTGCTGGCCTATTTCCTGCCGCCGGGGACGAATTTTGACCTGATCGTGCGGGTGATCATCATGATCACGATGTTCGCCAGTGCCTATATCGCCGAGGTGATCCGCGGTGGTCTGGCTGCCCTGCCCAAGGGGCAATACGAGGGCGCTGAAAGTCTGGGTCTGGATTATGCGCAATCCATGCGGCTGATTATTCTGCCGCAGGCGTTGAAAATCTCGATCCCGGGCATCGTCAACGTGGCGGTGGGTCTGTTCAAGGATACCACTCTGGTTTCGATCATTTCGATGTTCGATCTGGTGGGCATGATCCGCGGTCCGATCCTGGCAAGCACCGATTGGAACGGTGTGTACTGGGAACTGTTCGGTTTTGCCGCGCTTCTGTTCTTTGTCGTTTGCTATGGCATTTCGCAATATTCGCAATGGTTGGAGCGTCAGCTTCAGACCGATCACCGTTAAGGAAAGGGACTGGCCATGACCATGACCGAAACCGCCCCCACGTCGGCCAAGATGGCCATCAGCGACGAAGTCGCGATTTCCATCGACAACATGAACAAGTGGTACGGCACCTTTCACGTGCTGCGTGATATTGATCTGACCGTCTATCGCGGTGAACGGATCGTGATTTGCGGGCCTTCCGGCTCGGGCAAATCCACGCTGATCCGCTGTATCAACGCGCTTGAGGAACATCAGGCCGGCAAGATCACCGTGGATGGCACCGTGTTGTCGTCGGATCTGAAGAACATCGACAAGATCCGATCCGAGGTCGGCATGTGTTTTCAGCACTTCAACCTGTTCCCACATCTGACGATTCTTGAGAATTGCACGCTGGCCCCGATCTGGGTGCGCAAGACGCCCAAGAAAGAGGCCGAGGAAACCGCGATGCATTTCCTTGAAAAGGTGAAAATCCCCGAGCAGGCCGATAAATACCCCGGCCAGCTTTCGGGGGGCAGCAACAGCGCGTGGCGATTGCCCGTTCGCTGTGTATGCGCCCGCGCATCATGCTGTTTGACGAACCCACATCGGCCCTTGACCCCGAGATGATCAAGGAGGTTCTGGATACGATGATCGAACTGGCCGAAGAAGGCATGACCATGCTTTGCGTGACCCATGAAATGGGCTTTGCCCGCGAGGTTGCGAACCGCGTGATATTCATGGATCAGGGCCAGATCGTAGAGCAGAACGAACCGGAAGAATTCTTTAACAACCCCAAGTCAGACCGGACCAAATTGTTCCTGAGCCAGATTCTGGGGCACTGACGGGGCTTTCCCGAACAGGTGGAATTTTACGGCGCCGGTCCCCGGGATCGGCGCCGTTTTCGTGTTGATGCGCCTTAAAGCGAAATAAACCTTGTGAATTTCGCCAGAATATTCGGTTTTTTCGCGAACGGGGCCAATATCGCGCCCATTTGCTGACGAATCGTTAACGCGGCTGACGCAAGGTCAGTTTATCGAAAGGACGTAACTCGGAAAGAACAACGATGATCGCGGTGGCCCGTTCCAAATCCAATCGCCGCCGCAGTGGTCATCGCCGAACCCCGCGTTTTTTCGATCACCCTGTGGGGCTGGCTGTTTGGCTGTCTCGCACTTGTTTGACGTGTGGCCTGTTCAGTGTTTCGGATCAGACCCGTACGTTGCTTGGTTGGGACGTCCGATTTCCCGGGCGATACGGCCTTCAGGCCGGTTCCCGATGTTGTGGCTGTCCGTTCCGAGGGGGCGGGCAGCCATATCAACCCTGGCGCAGGTTCGACCCATTGGCCAATCTTTGTTTTCCCGGACAAAGGCGTGGCTGGTGACTGCGTTTCCAGGAAACGGCAACTGGTATCCTGCCGAGGTACTCCCTGCCGCTGTGGCAACACATAAGCAGGATGCCAGTTGTCTCTTGGTGCACGGGCTCTGGTCGCTTGCGCCGAATGGTACACCTGCTAAGGTTTTCAAGGGTCTGAGCGGAACGCAGGCCCTGAGAGACAAGGGTGGAACGGGCGTTTTGACAACGCAACCAGAACGGATGCCAGAGGGTGCGCCCAGGGGCCATGTGCAACTTGTCGGGCCGTTGCGTGTGCGCACGACCGACGGGCGCGATTGCACGCCGGGTGGTGCGGTGCGCAAGGCCTTGTTTGCGGTTCTTGCCCTGTCTGATCGGGGCAGCCGCTCGCGGGTTGCCTTGCAGGATATGTTTTGGGGCGACCGCGCGCCGAAACAGGCTGCCGGTTCGTTTCGCACCGCTCTTTCGGTGTTGCGCCGGGAATTGGCGCCTCTTGGCGATGATATCCTGCTGACCGATCCCCACAGCATCACCCTCAACCGCGACAGGCTGTCGATCGATACCGTTCTTTTCCGAAGCGGTCGCGCGCCGCTGCCCAAATCAGACCGCGCGCTCGACCTGCTGGAAGGGATGGATATCGGCGGCGAAGGGCGCGACAGTTTCGAAGACTGGTTGCGCGTTGAGCGCAGCGCCTGGGCCGATTTTGTCGATGACGCCCCCGCCGCCACGTTGATCTTGCCGCCGCCGATACCGCCGCCGCTCAGGCCCGGACTTGGGCTGCTGACGGTGGTTGGCGACGGGTTGACCGCGAACGTCGAACAAAGTTGCGACGAGGTGCTGGATTTCATCGGTGCCGAGGCGCAGGCCATGTGTGGCACCGATATCTATGACCATCGCGACGGTGCCAGCCGCCACTATGGCGATCCGCCTGGCCCCGGACCGGCCCACCTGTTGCAACTTCATGTGCGGCCCTTGGGGGACGGCGTGCATCTGACGCTCAAGGTGATCGAGACAGCGACGCTCCGATCACTGTGGAATCAGCGGCTGGAATGTGAAAACACCGGGATGCTGAACATCTATCATCCCCGGATGGCCGAATTCGTTTCCCGCGCGATCGAACAACTGGCGATGTCCATCCTGCCCGGGGTTGATCCGTCGGCGACGGCGGCGCAGGCGCCCTATCAATCCCTGAACATGATGTTCAGCCTGTCGCCCGAAACCATGGCCCGGGCCGATGCCCTGCTGCGCGGCGCCTGGGATGAAACCCATGATCCGGTGCATCTGGGCCTGTTGTCCTATCTGGATACGTTTCGCGTTGGCGAAAGCTGGGGGCGGGCGGTTGGCCCCCAAAGTGACACCGCCGATCTGGCCCGCGAGGGGCTGTCGCGCGGGGCCTTCAACGGGCTTTATCTGACCACGGCGGGCTATGCGCTGTTTTATCTGACTGATGACAATGAACTGGCCGCCGATCTTTTGACCCGCGCGGTCGAGGTGGCCCCGGCGCAGGCGTTGGCCTGGGATCATCTGGCGCTGTTCTGGCACACGCAGGGGGAACGGGCCAAGGCGCGCCATGCGGCCGAACGGGCGGTTGCGCTGGGGCGGTTCAGCCCCCTGCGCTATGCCTATGACACCACGCTTTCGATGGTGTCCCACGCCGAGGGCGATTTTGACAATGCGATCCGCTTTGGCCGCCGCGCCCTTGCGCGCAAACCTGAATTTTCCTCGGCTCTGCGCTATGTCACCGCCGGCCTTGGCCTGTTGGGCCGGCGGGCCGAGGCCGAGGCGATGGCGGAACGCATCCTGACGCTGGACCCGACCTTTACAGCCGGGCGCAAAACGCAGGGCTTGATAAAAATGGTTGATGACGCCCCGGGCGACACCCTGCGGCGGGGGTTGATTCTGGCCGGGCTGACCTGAACAAAAATTCCGAGGGAGAGGGAAGATCATGAGCACACGAGGGGGATTCGACCTGTCGATCCTGCAGGACTGGGCGCTGAGCGTGCGGGCCGACACGATCGAACTGAGCGCAACGCCGGGCGACGGTGATGTCGCATTGCAACCCAGCCAACAGGGCTGGTCACCGACCGGGCCGGGGGCACAGATGATGGGATCGGTTTCGGCGCTGTCGGTCAGTGCGGCCCTGTCGGGGCTGTCGTTTCAGGGGGCGCTGAACCGTGGCAACCGTGGCAATCGTGGAAACCGGGGGAACAGGGGCAATCGCGGCAACCGTGGTAACAGGGGCAACCGTGGTAACAGGGGAAATCGCGGCAACCGGGGCAACGCCGACGATGCGGCGGTTTACAACATCCTCGCCCCTTGGGAAGAACGCGAAAAATTGCACGATCTGCGCGCGGATTGGGTGAATCTGCCGGTTTCACCGCCACCCACCCGCAACGACCTGCGCGCCGAAATCCCGGTTCTTCTCGATCTGCAAACCCGCCTGCAAACCGCCGATGAACAGGGGCGGCGCGAAGAAATCCTCAATGAGCGCGATCTGGAACTGTCCGGCTATCTTGCCCCTCTGGGGATCAATGGCGCCAGCGGGTTTGGCGAAACCATGCGCCTGATGGTCGTTGTGGCGCAGATCTGCGAAGAGGTCGGGATGCGCTACAAGGATCGGTGGAAGGCGATCCGGCCCAACATGCTGGAACCTTCCATGCGGCCCTTTCTTGCCAATCCGGCCCATTATTCCTATCCCAGCAATCACGCGTTTCAATCCATGGCCATCGCGCAGATTTTCGCGCGCGCCGTGCCGGAACATCCGGGCAACCCCGAACTGTTTCGTCGGGCCATGCGGATTGCCCACAATCGGGAGTGGGCTGGCGTGCATTTCCCTGCCGATACGAGGGCCGGTTTTCAACTGGCACAGTTGTTTCTGCCTGTTCTGGAACGGGTGGTCGAGGAACAGATGATCCGAACGTCCGAAGAGTGGAGGGGATAACACCATGGCATTCAACGTAAAAAGCCCCGCCGACAGCGAACCGCAACACGCGGGCAGCTATCCCACCTATCATGCGCTCTGGCATCTTGAACGATTGGGCGTCGTGACTGATCTGACCCGGTTTTCCAGCCCCGATGCCTGGGGCAAGGTGCGCAGCGGGACGCAGAAAACCCGCGTTGCCCTGATCGACACGTCGGTGGATCTGGATCATCCCTGCCTCGCCCCGGCCATCGACCGCGCCCGCGCCATTGATTTTGCCGCGCGTGATCTGGGCGTGTTCGCCGTGGCGCGGGCCGATCTGTCGGGCGCCGAGGCACAGGCCCGGTCCGGGCTGATTTCAGATGCCGCCGCCGCCGCAGGGGCAGGGGACAGCGCGCGCGACCGGTTCCTGCGCGATCTGGGCCAGGCCTATGCCACCCATGACGGAGCCCGCCCCGCCACCGCGCGGGCGTTCAGCGGCCATGGCACTTCGATGGCGGGGCTGATTGGTGCGCGGCCGGCGTCCGAGGTGTATCTGCACCAACCGGCCCGCCTGTCGCCCCGGCCCCGGGATGCGGGCGAAACCGAAGTGGCGCTGCCCTATGCCGGAATTGATCCGTTCTGCGAAATCGTGCCGATTTCCACCAGCGCGATGCCGAACCCCAATCAGATGTGCGCGGCCCTTGCCTATGCCGATCTGATCGGGGCCGATGTTATCGTGCTGGCCGCCTCCTTGCCTGACCCGACACGTTCAGGGGTGGGTATGGTGCCTGCAACGCCCCCTGCCACGGGGATGGTGCCCGTTGGTCAGACCGATACAGGGGCCGAGGCAAATCCATCGGACGCCGCCGCACTGGCCGCCTGGGACGGGCTGAAAGACGCATTTCTGGATGTATCATCGCGCCGTCTGATCCTGTGCGCGGCGGGCAATGCGGGGGATGGCATGATCGCCTATCCTGCCAATCTGGCCGCGCCGGACAATGGCATCGTGGCTGTGGGGGCCTGTACGTCGGACGGATTGCGCGCCTCTTATTCCGCCGGGGCGGAGAGCGGCGCGCCGGTCACCCTGTTTGCGCTGTCGGGCGATGCGCCGGCGCTGGATGCCGACGCCTATCGGCTTGATCCGTTTGCCGAGTTGGACAGCACGGACGAGCAGCGCCTGTTTGACCGTGAAGGCGCCTGTCCGGTGGCCGTGGAAACCCTGATTTCCACCGATGTGGCCGGACGCCCCGGATATTCAAGCAGCGCGTTCCAGAAGGTTTGGCGCGATGAGCCGGGGCCGGGGGGCGCACCGGTGGCGTTTGAGTTCGCCAGCTTCTTTTGCGAATTCAGCGGCACCTCGGCGGCAACCGGGGTGGCGGCGGGCCTGATCAGCCTTGGGTTTTCCACCGGGCGGTTGGCGCGGGGCACGGCGCCTTCGGCGATCAAGGCGGCGCTTGTCGGGGGGCGGCCCTATGATGCGCAGCGGGGTGAGCCGTCGCTTGGCTGGGGAAATATTGGCGGTGCTGCCACCCCCTGACACGGGCCTTGCCGCCGATCTGTGGAATATTTGCAACAATAAACCCGGTTCGGCGGCAAGATTACATATATGGCCACTGGTGACACGCCGTTATTCTAGGCAGCCCATGCGTCGTCTGGTAAAATAAACCCAATAAAAAAACGAGCAGTGGCAGGTTTATATCAGGATGGCGGGCTTTCGAGGCACGTTCGTCGTTTCCTGGTCGCAGACCGAGATTGATGGATTGGCCGGGGCGCCTGTTGCGTCTCTGGATGTTGGCGTCACGTGGCGCTGGCATGGTGCGCCTGTGCGCGTGGACGGTCCGAACGATGTTCTGGTTCTCAGCGGCCCGGAAGGCGAAGATGAATTGCGCAGACGCGCGGGGCGCATTGTGCGCCGTCTGGTCGGGGCATCCTTTGCCCTGCCGCAGATCGGTGATGACGATTCGGACGAACCGCTGTTCGACCGCTGCTTTGTTGTAACCGATGGTCGGCTCTCCTATCCGGTGATGTTGATTGAAACGGCGCGGCTTGCCCGGCCTTTGCTGTTGTTTCCCGAACGGATGCCACCGCGCGACCGCGATCTTTGGGTGACGCGGGCGATCGGGGGCCGCGATGCCCCACCTGTGCGTGACACTGGCGTGATCTGCTTTGCCGCGGGAACATTTCTGCGCACGCCCGACGGGCCGCGCGCGGTTGAACGGCTGGAACAGGGCGACATGATCGAAACCCGTGACGGTGGGGCGCAACCGGTGCAATGGATTGGCCATCGTCGCATCACCGGCGCGCGGCTGCTGGCCCTTCCCGACCTGCGGCCGATCCGTGTTCGCACCGGCGCGCTCGGCCTTGAATGTCCGGCGCCGGATCTGATCGTTTCACCACAGCATCGCATTCTGGTGCGTGGTGACGTGGCGCAGGCGTTGTTCAATACCTCCGAGGTGCTGGTTGCCGCTGCCGATATGATCAACGATCGCACCGTTATCCGCGATCATGGCATGCGCGAGGTGGTCTATTATCACATCATGTTGCCGGCCCATCATGTGGTTTGGGCCAATGGCGTCGCGAGCGAGAGTTTTCATCCTGCCCACGCGCCGCTTGATGCGATCCCGGATGCACAGCGCACGGCCCTGTTTGATTGCACCCCGGATGTGCAAACCGACCCGCACAGTTTTGGCGATACGGCCCGCAGGATGCTGTCATCGCCCGAAGCGGCGATCCTGCTGCACGAGGCGCGGGGGCGGGTGCGTCGCCGGGCGGTGCAACCGGCCTCTTGACACCACCACTCAGACGGGTATGACCCGGCCAGCGCCCCGATTTTTCGGGGCGTGTTTTATTGGTGTTGGTGGCCCCCGCAAGGGGATGCCTGTCGGGGAAACCCCAAAGGACAACGCCCTTCACGCCCGCCAACGGGCACAAAAGAAGGAGATCAGACGGTGACAAAACGCACCTCTGCCAAGTACAAAATTGACCGACGCATGGGCGAAAACATCTGGGGCCGTCCCAAATCGCCGGTGAACCGTCGTGAATATGGCCCCGGCCAGCACGGCCAGCGCCGCAAGGGCAAGGTTTCGGATTTCGGTCTTCAGTTGCGCGCCAAGCAGAAACTGAAAGGCTATTACGGCGATCTGACCGAAAAGCAGTTCCGCCGCATCTTTACCGAGGCCGAGCGTGTCAAAGGCGATACCGGTGAAAACCTGATCGGCCTGCTGGAGCGTCGCCTGGATGCTGTCGTGTACCGCGCCAAATTCGTTGCCACGATCTTTGCCGCCCGCCAGTTCGTGAACCACGGCCATGTGACCGTGAACGGTCAGCGCGTGAACATCCCCTCTTACCGCGTGAAAGAGGGTGACGTGATCGAAGTGCGCGCCAAATCCAAGCAGTTGGCCGTTGTGCTGGAAGCTGTCGGTCTGGCCGAGCGTGACGTGCCCGATTATGTCGAGGCTGATCATTCCAAGATGACCGCCACGTTCGTGCGCACCCCCGGTTTGGGCGATGTGCCCTATGCGGTTCAGATGGAACCGAACCTGGTGATCGAATACTACGCTCAGAACTGATCTGAGCAGATACCGAATTCGGGGCCGTCGCGGGAAACTGCGGCGGCCCTTTTTGGTTCCGCGTGACTATAAAACCGCAGCGCGAAACAAAATTTCCGTTGCGTGCTCTGCGGGCAACAAGGCTTCTGGTTTTGTTCCCCACCCCCGCTAGAACCCGGGCAAAGGGGAACGTCACGATGTCACACGCCATACAGCCAAAGCCCGGTGTTCTGGAAATCAGCCCCTATGTCGGAGGCGCGAGCAAGATTGCCGGCGCCCATGATGTGGTCAAGCTGAGCAGCAATGAAAACCCGTTCGGCCCGTCCGAGGCGGCGAAGGAAGCAGTGCGCAAATCCGTGCATCAACTGCACCGCTATCCAATGTCCGATCATGGGGCATTGCGTGCGGCCATCGGTGCTGTTCACGGGCTGGACCCCGCGCGCGTGATCTGTGGCAATGGCAGCGATGAGATCATCACCTTTCTTTGTCAGGCCTACGGCGGCCCCGGGACCGAGGTGATTCACACGGAACACGGATTTTCCATGTACGGCATTTCGGCGCTGGCCGCCGGGTCGGCCCCGATCGAAGTGTGCGAACACGAACGCAAGGTCGATGTAGACGCCATTCTGGAGGCGGTAAATTTCCGCACCCGTCTGGTGTTTGTCACCAACCCGGGCAACCCGACCGGCACGATGATCGGCAGCAATGAAATGGCGCGTCTGGCGGCCGATCTGCCCGAACATGTGCTGTTGGTGCTGGATGGCGCCTATGCCGAATATGTCGAGGATTACGACGGCGGCGCCAAACTGGTGGACAAGCGGGAAAATGTGTTCATGACGCGCACGTTTTCCAAACTCTATGGGCTGGGCGGGCTGCGCATCGGCTGGGGTTATGGGCCGGACCATGTGATCGACGCCCTGAACCGGGTGCGCGGGCCGTTCAACCTGTCGGAATTGCAGATGGCTGCCGCCGAGGCCGCATTGCGCGATACCGATTATGTTGAAAAATGCCGGGCCGAAAATTCACGGATGCGGGCATGGCTGGCCAAGGCGCTGGCTGAACTGGGGGTGCCCAGTGATACCTCTTGCGCCAATTTTATTCTGGCGCGGTTCCATGATCCGGATGAGGCGAACGCCTGCGAGGCGCATCTGCGGGCCGAGGGCCTTTTGGTGCGCAAGGTGGCGGGATACAAGCTCCCTGATTGCCTGCGGATCACCGTGGGGGATGAGGCATCCTGCCGCCGGGTGGTTCATGCGATCGCAGGGTTCAAGGGCCAGGACGGATGAGCCAGATTTACCAACGGGTTGCCCTGATCGGTCTGGGATTGATCGCCGGATCCATGGCATTGGCGATGAAACGCGCCGGGTTGGCCGGTGAAATCGTCGGCACCGCGCGGTCGCCGGAAACCCGCGCGATTGCTGCGGAATTGGGGCTGTGCGACCGGATCACCGAAACCAGCGCCGAGGCGGTAAAGGGCGCCGATCTGGTGGTGCTTTGCGTGCCGGTGGGGGCAATGGGGGCGGTTGCCGCCGAAATCGCGCCGCATCTGGCACCCGGCTGTACGGTGTCCGATGTCGGGTCGGTGAAAAAGGCAGTGATCGAGGCGGTCGGCCCGCATCTGCCCGAAAACGTGCATTTCGTCCCGGCCCACCCATTGGCAGGCACCGAACATTCCGGCCCGCGGTCAGGCTTTGCCGAACTGTTTGAAAACCGCTGGCTGTTGCTGGTGCCGGTCGATGGCACGCCCGACGCGCCGGTGGCGAAACTGCGGTCGTTGTGGGAGGCGATGGGCGCGCTGGTCGATGAGATGGACCCTGAACATCACGATCTGGTGCTGGCCGTCACCAGTCACACACCGCACCTTATCGCCTATACCATGGTGGGTGTGGCCGATGATCTGCGCCGTGTGACCGACAGCGAGGTGATCAAATATTCCGCCGCCGGGTTTCGCGATTTTACCCGGATTGCGGCCAGCGATCCGACCATGTGGCGCGATGTGTTTTTGAACAACAAGGAAGCGACGCTGGAAATTCTCGGGCGTTTCACCGAAGAATTGTTCGCGCTGCAACGGGCGATCCGCAAGGGTGACGGCGACCATCTGTTCGATTACTTTACCCGGACACGGGCGATCCGGCGGGGAATCATCGAAGCCGGCCAGGATACCGACGCCCCGAATTTTGGACGGAGCATACAGAAACGATGAAATTACTTGGCGCGCTGACCCTTGCAATAGCCCTGCTGAATGCAGGTGTTGCGGGGGCCGGGGCGCCAAATGTTTCGCGTCGCCCCGAACCACGCCCCGCTGTCACGAATGATGTCATTGCACGCATTCTGCGCGATGTTCAGGTGCCTGCACCGAACACCAAGGTGGTTGAGGCGGCGCTGGCGGGCGGTGTTGCCCGCTCGCCCCGCCCGCCAGCGCGCCCGGAAAACCTGCGCCGTCGTGCGACTGTGGCCGCGGCAGGGTTTCGCGTGGCGCCGCCGCCGCCCGTGGCCGGGGCAAAGGGCGCGATTTGTGGTGACAGCGCCATTCAGGGGGCGCGCCTGTCACCCATCGCCGGGCGAATCCAGGGTTGCGGGGTCGCGGCGCCGGTGCGGGTGACATCGGTGGCGGGAATTGCCCTGTCCACCGGTGCGACGATGGATTGCACCACGGCCAAAGCGTTGAAAACATGGGTTGAACGGGGCGTGAAGCCCACCATCGGGCGGCTGGGTGGCGGCGCTGCCTCGCTCAGGGTCATCGCCGGGTATTCCTGTCGGGGGCGCAACAATGTGAAAGGCGCCAAGATTTCCGAACATGGCAAGGGCCACGCCATTGATATTGCCGGGATCGTGTTGCGCAACGGGGTCGAGGTAAGTGTGCTGAATGGCTGGCGCAACAAACAGCAGGGGCCATTGCTCAAGGCGATGCACCGGGCGGCCTGCGGCCCGTTCGGCACGGTTCTGGGGCCGAACGCCAACCGGTTTCACCAGAACCATTTCCATCTTGATACGGCCCGGTATCGCGGCGGATCTTACTGCCGTTAAGGTTCGGCGCGCAACCAACCATCGGCCCAGATCAGATGGTCAAGCCCGGCAAGGCGCGCGGTGCGGGTCAGGGCCGCAGTCAGTTGCGCCACTCGTGTCGCTCCGAAACGGACAGCCGGTTCGGGCCAAAGCGCGGTCACCCCAAGCGCGCCTGCGGCACGATTGGCGCTTGTGTCGATCCGTCCGATCATCTGGTCACCCTGCATCAGGGGAAAGACATAATAGCCGTATTTGCGCTTTGGTGCGGGGGTGAAAATCTCGATCCGGTAATCGAATCCGAACAGGCGCAGCGCGCGCTTGCGGTCGCGCAGGGCCGGATCAAACGGGCTGAGCACGCGCACCATATTGCCGGGGGCGGGCAGGGCGGCAGCGGTTTGCATGACACCGGGCCGCGCAAAGTGGCGGCGCCAAGTGCCGTCGTGGGATTGCACGTCGATCTCGATGATTTCGCCTGTTGCCAGCGCCTCGGCGCACCATGTCCGGGCCTCGGCAGGGGTGATCAATGCCCAGAACGCGGCCAATTCGCCCGAGGTGGCAAACCCCAGCCGGTCAAGCGCGGCGGTGCAGGCCCAGTGGATGGTTTCGCTTTCGGTGCGTGCGCTGAGCGGCGGGTAAATATTCTCGGCCAGATCATAAACCTTGCGAAAGCCTTCGCGCCGGGCAACCGCCAGATCGCCCCTGCGCCAGAGATATTCCAGCGCCGTTTTGGAGGGGTGCCAATCCCACCAGCCATCGCCGGTTTTTCCGCTGCTGCGGTCGGCAAAGTCATCGGACCGGCAAGGGCCACTGGTGCGGATGCGGTGCAGGACATTGCCACATTCGGCGCGGTACCCGGGACGGCGTTCGGTGGACCACCGCTGTGCCAGCCGCACGCCATCACGGGCAAAGCGCAACTGCCAATGGGGCAGAAAATCCACGGGAATGACCGCCGCGTCATGGGTCCAGTGTTCGAACAGGCTGCGGTCACGCTCCAGCAGTCGGGCAAGGTGCGCGGGGCGATAGGCCGTGCGCCGGGCGTGCAAAATCATGTGGTGGGCACGTTCAACGGTGTTCACGCTGTCGACCTGCACAAACCCCAGATCGGTGATCAGGCCCAAAAGGTCGGCGCCCTTGCCCGGCCCTGAAGGGGGCGCAAGCAGCTGGTGGCGGTCAAGAAACAGCCGCCGCGCCAGTGTGTTATCCAGCCGGGGCAGGGCCATCACGGCAACCGGGGGCGGGGCCAAGGGTCACGGGGCCGACGCTGACCATGCCATCCTGAAAGCGGAGCGGGATGTCCAGCGTTCCCGGATCGCCTGACAGCCCGGCCAATACCTCCAACCCTTTTTCAAGCGTGGGCGCAAGGGACGCGGGCATGGCGCCCCCCGCTACGGCCATTTTCAGCATCTCGCGCCAATTGGTGGCGGTCACCGTGATGTTGCCCGTCGGAATGCCCCCGCCATCCACCGAAAGATCGCCCGTGGCCCGCAGATCAAGATCACCCCAGGTGGCGCGCAGGGCGTTCAGTTTCAGGTCGGTGATCCTTGGGTGGGGGCCTTCTATGGCGAACCTGTCCCAGGGCGCATCAAAGGCGACGGTGGTGTCAATGGTCAGGGTTTCAACGGTATCTGGCAATTTGCCCGCAGGATCGAGCGCTCGGCGCGTTGCATTGGTGGGGGCAAAGCCAAGGGCGGTAAACGCGATGTCATAGGTGTTTTCCTGCGCCGCGGTTTTGCGCGTGGCAAATCGCCCCTCGTCAAGGCGGCTTGTCCAGCCGGTGCTGGCGCTGAGCGCAACATTGTGCATCACAAAGGCCGAATGATCGACCGGCAGCGCGGTTGAAGGTTCGAACACCACCGACCCGCGCATCTGATCGCTGGTGATGTCGATCCTCTCGGCCGGGGTTGAAATGCTTTGGCTGTGGGCCAGCGCCACGATGATGTGATGCGGTTTGTAGCTGAGCGACAGGATCTGGAATATCGGCGCCGACCAGTCAAGGCCACTGCGCGGATCGGACAGGTTCAGATCGGTGATCGTGGTGTCAAAGCGGCTGGGAAACCCCGAGGTGTTCAGGCTGGTATAATCGGCCACCCAGCCATCGGCGCGCCGCGCGTCAAACCACGCGGTCAACCCGCGTTCAACCGCAGATGAGCCGACAAACCAATATCCGCCCCACGCGAGCCGCCGCAATCACGACAACGGCCAGTAATTTGCGCATTCCGGCCCCTTTCCCCCATGCCTCAGGTGGTGTTTACAGGCCCCGCAACATAAGGACCAGAGCGATGACGCAAGCAGAAATGTGGGTGTTCGGATACGGATCACTGATGTGGAACCCTGGGTTTCCGGTGGCCGAGCGATCTGTCGCGACCCTGAATGCCCACAGTCGGACATTCTGTATGCGTTCAATCCATCATCGCGGCACCGAAGATGACCCCGGGCTTGTTCTGGCGCTGGACCCGGCGCCCGATGCCTGCTGTGTCGGTCTGGGGTTTCGGGTGGAACCGGGGGCCGAGGCGCAGACCCTTACAGACCTGCGCGCCCGCGAACTGATTTCATCGGCCTATGTTGAACGCATCCTGCCCCTGTCCCTTGCCGATGGGCGCGAGGTACAGGCCGTGTCCTATGTGGTGGATACCGACCATGTGCAATATTGCGGCGGCTTGCCCCTTGAGGAACAGGCGCGGATTATCGCCACGGCGGTGGGCGGACGGGGGCCGAACACCGAATATCTGTTCAACACCGTGGCCCATCTGGTCGAGGTGGGTATTCCCGATCCCGATCTGGCGTGGCTTGACGGGCGGGTGCGCGAAATCCTCACCTCGGGCTAATCGCCAAGGGTGATTGGACATTCCCTGAACGATGTCTATTCTGCACTGCAATATTTGAGGGGGCACGACAACCCATGGCGGGCAAAGCCGAGCACAAGGTCAAGGCGCAATTCACCCAACCGATCAGACAGATCACCATGATGCTGGTGGTGCTGGTGCTGGTCGGCATCGGTGGCTATGTGGCGTTTCCCCGGGTCGCACCGGTGTTTTTGGCCAATCCGTGGCTGAACGGATTTATCGCCATCGTTTTCGTTCTGGGGATCGCGGCCTGTTTCTGGCAGTTGGTGCAATTGTTCCAATCGGTCAGCTGGATCGAGGGGTTCGTGGCCGAAAATCCGGGCCATGAATTCGTCAAGGCGCCGCGCCTTCTGGCACCGCTGGCGGCGCTGTTGCGGCTCGCGCGGGCATCAGATGCAGATTTCCGCCTCGTCATCCCGTTCCATTCAGGATTCGGTCGCAACCCGGATCGACGAGGCGCGCGATATCACCCGATATATCGTCAATCTGTTGATTTTCCTTGGGCTTCTCGGAACGTTCTATGGCCTTGCCACCACTGTTCCGGCCATTGTCGAAACCATCCGCGGTCTGGCCCCCCATCAGGGCGAAGACGGGATGCAGGTGTTTGCCCGCCTCATGGCCGGGCTTGAATCGCAACTTGGCGGCATGGGGGTGGCGTTTTCCTCGTCCCTTTTGGGGCTTGCCGGGTCGCTGGTTGTGGGCCTGCTTGAGCTGTTCGCCGGTCACGGGCAAAACCGGTTTTATCGCGAGCTTGAGGAATGGTTGTCCAGCATCACGCGCCTTGGCTATGCCGGCGCCGAGGGGGACGGGCAGGGCGAGGCGGGCATGGTGGCCGCCGTTCTTGATTACATGTCCCAGCAGATGGACCAGTTGCAAACCATGTTCGCCGAGGGCGAAGCCAGCCGCATCGCCGTGGACGAACGATTGGGCACCCTGGCGACGTCAATCGAACAGATGACCCAACGGATGGCCTCCGAAGGGTCGGTCAGCGAAGCGCTGGACCGTGTCGCGCGCGGGCAGGAGCGGCTGGCCGATGCCCTTGACACCCAGGCCGAACAGGGCGGTGGCAGCATGGACGCCGAAAGCCGGATGCGCCTGCGCTCGATTGATGTGCAACTGTTGCGCCTGCTGGAAGAAATGGCCGCCGGACGGCAAGAGGCAACCGCCGAATTGCGCAGCGATATCAAATCACTGATCCGCGCTGTGCGCGGGCAGGGGGCGCGGGGCGACATCCAGCCGGTCAATGGCGGGCGGGGCTGATCCATGGCTCTGACGCGCAGATCGTCTCAGCGGGTTTCCAACAGCATCTGGCCGGGATTTGTCGATGCGATGACGGCGCTGTTGCTGGTCATGATGTTCGTGCTGACCATCTTCATGGTCGTCCAGTTCGTCCTGCGTGAAGAAATTTCCGGTCAGGAAAACGAACTTGATTCACTGGGAAGCGAAGTTGCGGGGCTGACCCGGCTTTTGGGGCTGGAAAAGGCGCGCAACAGCGATCTTGGCAATGAATTGCAGGCGGCCAACGACCGCGCCGCCGAACAGGATGCGCTGATTTCCAGCCTCACGGCCCAGACCGAGGATCAGGGCGCGCGAGATCGCGGATTTTGAATCTCAGGTCGCGTCGCTTCTTGCGCAGCGTGATACGGCCCTTGCCCAGGGCGAGGCCCTGAGCGCCACGGTGGAGGAGCTGAAAGAGGCGCAGCGCACACTGCTGAGCGAACAAGAGCAGGTTCAACTGGCCCTGGCCAAGGCCCGCGATGAAATCGACGCGCAGACCGAACAGGCCCGCCTTGCCGCCGCCCGGCGCGAGGCGTTGGAGGCGATGACGGCAGAGCTGCGCAGCAAGGTGAAAGAGCGCGACACGGCGCTGGCCGACACCGAATCCCGCCTGAGTGACGAAGAAAAGGCGCGTCTTGCCGAAGCCGCCGCCGCCGAAGCCCTGCGTGACAAGCTGAAACAATCCGATGCCGAACTTTCGGCGATGACACTGGCGCTGGAGCAACAGCGCGCCCGTGCCGAAGAAACGCTGACCCTGCTGGCCGCTGCCAAATCGGCGGAAAAAGATCTGGACGCACGCCTTGCCGCTGCCCTGCTGGCCAAGGATGACAGCACCGCAACCGTTTCACAGCTTGAGAACGAGAAGGCCGATCTGAACCGGCGTCTGGCCATGGCCCTGCTGACGAAAGACAAATCCGACGCCGAGGTCGCCGCCTTGCAGATTGCGCTGGATCAGGCCGAAACCAACCGTACAACCCTGAACGAAAAGCTGGCCGCAGCTTTGCTGGCCGAGGGCAAGACAGCCGAACAGGTCGCTGCGCTGGGTGAACAGATGGCCGCGCTGAAGGAAGATCGCGCCGATCTGAACACCCGTCTTGCCGCCGCCATTCTGGCCCGCGACGAAGGGCGCAGCGCCGCCGCCACGCTGGAAAAAACGCTGGCCGAGACGAAAGAGGATCGCGATTCCCTGAACCGCGATCTGGCCGCGGCGCTTTTGGCTGAGGATGATCTGCGCAAGGCTTTGGACGAAACCCGGGCCAACCTTGCCGATACCAAAACCAATGCGGCCACGCTGGACGAACGGTTGGCTGCCGCGCTGCTGGCGCGCGACCAGACCGCCGAGGAACTGACCCAGGCACGGGCGGCGCTGGCGACATCGGGCGATACCAACGCCGACCTTACGGCGCGGTTAAGCGCAGCCCTCGCGGCAGGCGACGCCGAACGCAATGACGCTGCGACGGCACTGGCGGCGGCCCTGAGCGCGCGTGCGGCCCTTGCGGATGAGCTGAAACAGGCCGAAGCGGCCCTGTCCACGGCCCTTGCCGCCCGGGATGCGGCGGCAGAGGAACGCGATTCAGGTGCGGCGCTGTTGCGCGCGGCACTGGCGCAAAAAGATGAAACGACCGAGGAGTTGGCGTCGATCTCTGCGGCGCTGCGGGCGGCAGAGGCGGCAAAGGAAATGTTTCAGGGGGATCTGCAAGCGGCCCGCGACCGGCTGAGCGACGCCGAAGCGGAGGTTGCAAAACTGCGCGATGAAGCGGGGCGCGAGGCGACCGAGCGTGATCGCCTTGCCGCCGCGCTTGAGGCGGCGCGCAGCGAGGCGGCGGCGCTGTCGGGGGCCGTGGACGGGCAAGACGCGTTGCGCGATCAACTGGCCGAGGCCCTGGCGGCCAAACTCGCCGCCGAGCGTCAGGCCAAAGCGCGCCTGAGCGAGGCCGAAAAACGTGCCGCATTGCTGGACACCGCAAACGAGCAGTTGAAAACCGAAGAGGCCAAATCGGCAAAAAGCCAGCGCCAGTTGGCAGTGCTGAACCAACAGGTAACCAAATTGCGCGACCAGTTGGACGAACTTCAGGCCCTGCTGGATCTGGCAAGCGACAAAGACGCCGCCTCTCGGGTGCGGATCGAAACGCTGGGGGCCGATTTGAACGCGGCCCTTGCCCGCACCGCGATCGAGGCAAAGCGGCGCGCCGAACTGGAAGCCGCCGAACGCAAGCGGTTGGAGCGGTATCAGTCGGAATTCTTTGGAAAACTACGCGACCTTCTGGGCGACCGCGAAGGCGTGCGTGTCGTCGGGGACCGTTTTGTATTCTCGTCCGAGGTGCTGTTCGAAAGCGCCTCTGCCGACCTGTCCGATGCGGGGCGGGCACAGATTGCCCGGGTGGCGCGGCTGTTGTTTGAGGTGGCCGACGAAATCCCGAAAGATATTGATTGGGTGGTGCGCGTGGATGGACATACCGACGACGTGCCGCTGAACCCCAGTGCCAAATATGCCGACAACTGGGAACTCAGCCAGGCGCGTGCCCTGTCGGTGGTGCGCTTTCTGACCGAAGACCTGCATTTTCCGGCCAACCGGCTGGCCCCCACCGGGTTTGGCGAATTCTACCCGGTAAACCCGGCCCACACCCCCGAGGCGCGGGCGCAGAACCGCCGGATCGAGCTGAAACTGACCGAGCGTTAATCCCCCCTACCCCGGGGGTATGGCGGTGATGGTCAGATCCGCGCCGAGGCTTTCAAGTTCAACACCGTCCCGGATCAGGCGCACGAGGCCCAGATAATCGCCCGCAGGCCAGCCGCCCTTTGGGCGCTTTCGGCCCACCGCACGAAAGAACTGCGCCTGCGCCTTTTCCAGCGTGACAGTCTGCGACAGGATCGGCCCATCCGGCCCGACGATTTCCAGCAAAACCTCATCATCTTTCTGTCCGCCAAAAGCAGCCGCCCAGATCACCAGCGCCGGCGCATCGCCGGACAGTGTGGCGGTGTTTGCCGTGCCTGCCCGGATGGCATCATAGGACGGGACATTGGGTGCAAACCCCGCAGCGATCAGGCCCCCGGGGCGATAGGGCGGCGTGTCTTTCCAGAGCGATTTTTCAGGGGCTTCGCCACAGAAAATGTTGCCCGTTGCGTTGAACGGATCAACGACCTTGCCGTCCTTGCGCACGGACAGGTGCAGGTGGGGGAATTCGGTTCGCCCGCTCAGCCCGGCCTGACCGATGACCGTGTCGGTGCCGACCTTCTGTCCTTTGCGCACCTTTACTGAACGACGTTTCAGGTGGCAATATTGGGTTTCCCAGCCATCACCATGGCGCAGGACAACGCCGTTGCCACATTCCTTGTCGCTGACATCGGGGGCGTTTTCGGTGTTCTGAAGCTGATCGACCATGCCATCGCGTACCCCGATCACGGTGCCGGGGGCGGCAGGATAGACATCAACGCCTTTGGTGATCGCGGCCAGATCGGGCAGGGCAAAATCGGTGCCCTTGTGGCCATCATAACTGAGCGGGCCGCAGGTGAAATCAGCCGCGCCCTTGCCTGGATCTGCATCGGTATACTGCTGAATAAAGCAGGTTTTGCCCAGAGTGCAGTCAAGTGGCAGGCTTAAAACAGGGTCTCTCGCGGCGGCGGGCGCCGCGAGAAGGATCAATGTTGCCGTCAGCAGGTAACGTGGCAAACCGGTTCAGTCCGCCGTCAGAAGCGGCGGCTTTTTCGAGGCCAGACGCCGGGTTTCGGGTGGTTCGATCCGCAGGTCGATCTTGCCATCCTTCACGCCCACCTTGACGACACCGCCCTTGGCCAGTTTGCCAAACAGCAATTCCTCGGCCAGCGGTTTCTTGATGTGTTCCTGAATCACCCGGCCAAGGGGCCGCGCGCCCATCTTGTCGTCATAGCCCCGCTCGGCCAGCCATTCGGCGGCGGGTTTGGTCAGTTCGATATGGACATTGCGATCCATCAACTGCGCCTCAAGTTGCAGCACGAACTTTTCGACCACTTGCAGGATCACCGTTTTCGGCAGGGCGCCGAAACTGATGATCGCATCCAGACGGTTGCGGAATTCGGGGGTGAACATCCGCTCGATCGCTGCGGTATCTTCGCCCTCGCGTTTGTCGCGGCCAAAACCAATGGCGGCCTTGGCCATATCGGCGGCACCCGCGTTGGAGGTCATGATCAGGATCACGTTGCGGAAATCCACCGCGCGCCCGTTGTGATCGGTCAGCTTGCCGTGGTCCATCACCTGCAACAGGATGTTGAACACATCGGGGTGCGCCTTTTCGATCTCGTCCAGCAACAGCACGCAATGGGGGTGCTGATCGACACCATCGGTCAGCATCCCGCCCTGATCAAACCCGACATAGCCCGGAGGCGCGCCGATCAGTCGCGAAACGGCGTGTTTCTCCATGTATTCCGACATGTCGAAGCGCAAAAGCTCAACCCCCAGCGTATCGGCCAGTTGTTTCGCCACCTCGGTTTTGCCCACACCGGTAGGACCGGCAAACAGATAGTTGCCAATGGGTTTTTCCGGTTCGCGCAGGCCCGCCCGGGCCAGTTTGATGGCGCTGGACAGGGCGGTGATCGCCGTATCCTGCCCGAACACCACCCGTTTGAGTGAACCTTCCAGATCGCGCAGCACCTCGGCGTCGTCCTTGCTGACGTTCTTGGGCGGAATGCGGGCGATCTTGGCGACCACCGCCTCAATCTCCTTGGTGCCGATGGTTTTGCGGCGTTTCGATTCCGCGACCAGATGTTGTGCGGCGCCCGCCTCGTCAATCACGTCGATGGCCTTGTCGGGCAATTTGCGGTCATTGATATAGCGCGCCGACAGTTCCACCGCCGTCTTGATCGCGTCGGCGGTGTATTTGATGCCGTGGTGATCTTCGAAGTATTCTTTCAGACCTTTCAGGATCTTGACCGTATCGTCGACCGAGGGTTCATTCACGTCGATCTTCTGGAACCGGCGGGACAGTGCGCGATCCTTTTCGAAATGCTGGCGGAATTCCTTATAGGTGGTTGAGCCCATGCAGCGCAGTTTGCCGCCCTGCAAGGCCGGTTTCAGCAGGTTGGACGCGTCCATCGCGCCGCCAGACGTGGCCCCGGCGCCGATCACCGTGTGAATTTCGTCGATGAACAGCACCGCGTCGGGATGCTCCTCAAGCTCGGTCACGACGGCCTTGAGCCGCTCTTCGAAATCGCCGCGATACCTTGTGCCAGCCAGAAGTGCGCCCATGTCGAGGCTGAAAATGGTGGCCGACGCCAAAACCTCGGGCGTTTCACCGCGCACGATTTTCAGGGCCAGACCTTCGGCAATCGCCGTTTTGCCGACGCCCGGATCACCCACCAGAAGGGGGTTGTTCTTGCGGCGGCGGCACAACACCTGAATGCAGCGTTCCACCTCGTGACTGCGCCCGATCAGGGGGTCCACATCGCCCTTGCGGGACTTGGTGTTTAGATCCACGCAATATTTCGCCAGCGCCGATTCCTTGCCGTCACCCTCTTCGATCTGGGTGTCTTCCCCGGCCTCTTCGGGCGCGCCGCTGACAGAGCGGGTTTCGCCAAAGGACGGATCCTTGGCCACCCCATGGGCGATGAAATTCACCGCGTCATAGCGGGTCATGTCCTGTTCCTGAAGGAAATAGGCGGCGTTGGATTCACGTTCCGCAAAGATCGCGACCAACACGTTGGCGCCGGTCACTTCGGTGCGGCCCGAAGACTGCACATGGATCGCGGCGCGCTGAATCACCCGCTGGAACGCGGCGGTTGGCACCGCTTCCGATCCTTCGACATCGGTGACGAGGGTGGACAGATCATCGTCGATGAAATCGACCAGAGTTGTTTTCAGTTCCTCGATGTCGACCGAACAGGCCTGCATCACCTTGGCGGCGTCAGGTTCGTCGGTCAGCGCCAGAAGCAGATGTTCCAGCGTGGCGAGTTCGTGTCGGCGGGCATTGGCCAGGGCCAGTGCTGAATGGATGGCTTGCTCAAGTGTCGTTGAAAATGAAGGCACCGCCGTGCTCCTTCCTGTCTTGGGTCGGCAAAGGATTCCTTTTCCGACCGTGGCCTCTTAATCTTAAAGCTTGGTTGTTTATGGCCCTGCTTCAAGGTTTTTCTTTGTCCAAGCGTTCACATTTTAACCTTGTGTGACGTTTGGCAGATGCAAGTGGCGCAGAATCGGTCACTATTTGAACCTGTCCTTTCGGGCGCGGATCTCGGCAAAGACGGCTGCGTCGCTGGCGTCTTGCATAGATAGGTACGCTTTCAGTTCTGGCAAATGGGCGCGCAGAAATGGATTGGTGGCCAGTTCCTCGGACAGCAGCGACGGCACCGTGGGCACCTGCATGGCGCGGTCACGCTGAATCGCCTCGGCGCGGGCAATCAGGGCGGCATTGTCCGGGTCCACGCTCAGGGCAAAGCGGGCGTTGGTTTCGGTGTATTCATGGCCCGAACAGATCAGGGTGTCGGGGGGCAGGGCGGCCAGTTTGCTCAGGCTGTCCCACATGGTTTCGGGGCTGCCCTCAAACAGCCGCCCGCATCCCAGCGCCATCAGGCTGTCGGCGGTAAAGGCGGCGCGGGCATCCGGCACGTGAAAGGCGATATGGCCCATGGTATGGCCAGACACGTCCAGCACATGCACGGCATGGCCCGCGAATTCGAAGGTGTCGCCGTCGCTTACCTTGCGGTCCAGCGCCGGCAAACGGTGTGCATCGGCGGTGGCGCCGGTCACCAAAGCGCCGGGATGATCGGCCAGCAGCCCGGCAAGCCCTTGGATATGGTCATCGTGGTGATGGGTGATCCAGATTTCGCTGAGCGTCCAGCCGCGCGCCAGAAGCGCCCGATGAATGGGCAGCGATTCGGGAATGTCGATCAGGGCAGTGGCCCCGGTTTCGGTATCATGGAGCAGAAACGCGTAATTGTCGGACAGGCAGGGAATGACGGCAAGATCAAGGGACATGGCGTTCTACTCTTTTGGTTCCTATGTTACCCAACACTTGCAGCAATCGGGCGTGTCGGCAATGCACCTGGACGTACTTGATCTTCGGACATTCTATTACCGCACGCGCCTTGGCCGTGCTGCACAGCGCGCTGTGCGGGGGCGGGTGTTGCACCTGTGGCCCGACGCAAAAGGACAGACCGTGGTGGGGTTCGGCTTTGCCGTGCCGTTGTTGCGCCCCTATCTGGCCGATGCGCGCCGGGTTGTCGGGCTGATGCCAGGGCCGCAAGGGGTGATGCCATGGCCTGCGGGCATGGCGAATGTTTCGGTCCTGTGCGAAGAAACCCTGTGGCCGCTGGAGCGTGAAACAGCCGATCGCCTGGTGATGATGCACGGGCTGGAAAGCAGCGAAAACCCGACATCGCTGTTGGAAGAGGCCTGGCGCGTGCTGAAACCCTCGGGGCGGGCGCTGTTCATCGTGCCGAACCGTGCGGGAATGTGGGCGCGGCGCGACCGCACGCCGTTTGGTTTTGGGCGCCCCTACAGTCTGAGCCAGCTCGAATCGCAACTGAAGCAGGCCGGGTTCAAACCCGAACGCCATGTTGCCGCGCTGTTTCAGCCCCCGTCCGAGAGGCGGTTCTGGCTGAAGGCCGGGGATTTCATGGAACGGGTCGGGCGCAAGGTGTCGGGGCATTATGCCGGTGGCATTCTTATGGTGGAAGTGAGCAAGCAGGTGCCCGCCCGCCACGGGCCGGGTCTGAAGGATTCGGTGCGCCGCCCGCTGCGGGTGCTGGATGGCCTTGCTGTGCCCGGGGTCAAACCGGTTTGAGGCCATAAAGCGGCGCTCTTACCCTATGGCATCGGGGCGCGTGGGAAAAAAACCACATACGCGGGCGGGTGCAGGGCACGCTTTGTGCGATTTATGCCGCTGATATAAAATGAAATATTGCGGATATTAGGGGGTGTCCCCGTCTTCCATCCTTCCTGTGCGGCAGGTGCCTTAGACTGTTGCGGGGGGGATACCTCTGCTACACCCACGCCGACTTTGATGACGTGTCCGTGAGGGGGCGTCTTTTCAACTGCGCTGAACACATCGTCCTGCGATGATGTTCGGGGCGTAAAGACATCGAAAGGGTGGACGTGTCCGAACCAGCTTCGATCTCCACAGGGATTGCCGGGCGTTATGCCACGGCAGTGTTTTCCCTGGCGAAGGAAGACAAGGCCTTGCCGGCCATTGAGAGTGACATTGCGGCGCTTGGCGCAGCCATGTCCGACAGCGACGATTTTCGCACGCTGATCTCGTCGCCTCTGTTCACCCGCGATCAGCAGGAGGCCGCAATCGGCGCCCTGGCTGACAAGATGGATCTGAGCGCGACAATGGCCAACACCCTGCGCCTGATGGCCAGCAAGCGGCGTCTGTTCGTGCTGCCGCAACTGCTGACGGCGCTGCGAGGGTTGATCGCTGACGAAAAAGGCGAGGTGACGGCCGATGTCACCGCCGCGACCAAGCTGACAGCGGCACAACAGAAATCCCTTGCCGAGACCCTGAAAAAGGCGGTCGGCAAAGAGGTGAATATTAATGTGGCTGTCGACCCCGAACTGATTGGCGGCCTTGTCGTCAAGGTGGGCTCGCAAATGATCGACACGTCGGTCCGCGCCAAACTGAATGCACTCCAGAACATTATGAAAGAGGTCGGATAGATGGGTATCCAAGCAGCCGAAATTTCTGCGATCCTCAAGGACCAGATCAAGAACTTCGGGCAAGACGCCGAAGTGGCCGAAGTTGGCCGCGTGTTGTCGGTTGGTGACGGTATCGCCCGGGTTCATGGCCTTGATAACGTGCAGGCCGGTGAGATGGTCGAATTCCCCGGTGGAATTCAGGGCATGGCGCTGAACCTGGAAACCGACAACGTCGGGATCGTTATTTTCGGTTCGGACCGCGACATCAAGGAAGGTGACGTTGTAAAGCGCACCAACTCGATCGTGGACGTGCCCGCCGGTGACGGCCTGCTGGGCCGGGTTGTTGACGGTCTGGGTGCCCCGATCGACGGCAAAGGCCCGATCGACGCGACCGAGCGTCGCGTGGCCGACAGCAAGGCGCCGGGCATCATCCCGCGTAAATCGGTACACGAGCCGATGGCGACCGGCATGAAGGCGATCGACGCCATGATCCCCGTTGGCCGTGGCCAGCGCGAGCTGATCATCGGTGACCGTCAGACCGGTAAAACCGCCGTGGCGCTTGACACGATCCTGAACCAGAAATCCTATAACGATGCCGCCACGGATGAGAGCCAGAAGCTCTATTGCATCTATGTCGCCATCGGCCAAAAGCGTTCGACCGTGGCGCAGTTGGTGAAGAAGCTGGAAGAAACCGGCGCCATCGAATACACGACCATCGTGGCCGCCACCGCGTCCGACCCGGCGCCGATGCAGTTCCTGGCGCCCTATGCCGCCACTGCCATGGCCGAATTTTACCGCGACAATGGCCGTCACGCGCTGATCATCTATGATGATCTGTCCAAACAGGCCGTGGCCTATCGCCAGATGTCGCTGCTGCTGCGTCGTCCGCCCGGACGTGAAGCCTATCCCGGTGACGTGTTCTATCTGCACTCTCGTTTGCTGGAGCGTTCGGCCAAGCTGAACGAAGACAACGGTGCCGGATCGCTGACCGCGTTGCCGATTATCGAAACTCAGGGTGGCGACGTTTCGGCGTTTATTCCGACCAACGTGATTTCGATCACCGACGGCCAGATCTTTCTGGAAACCGAATTGTTCTATCAGGGCATCCGCCCCGCCGTGAACACCGGTCTTTCGGTGTCGCGCGTTGGCTCATCCGCCCAGACGAACGCGATGAAATCGGTCGCTGGCCCGGTCAAGCTGGAGCTTGCCCAGTACCGTGAGATGGCGGCGTTTGCGCAGTTCGGTTCCGATCTCGACGCCTCGACCCAGCAGTTGCTGAACCGCGGCGCCCGCCTGACCGAGTTGATGAAGCAGCCCCAGTATTCGCCCCTGACAAACGCCGAAATCGTTTGCGTCATTCTGGCGGGCACAAAGGGTTATCTCGACAAGATCCCGGTCAAGGCCGTTGGTCGTTTCGAGGCGGGCCTGCTGAACCATCTGCGTTCCAAGCACAGCGAAATGCTGGATTGGATCACCGCCGAAGACCCCAAGGTAAAGGGTGATGCCGAAGACCGCATCCGCGCCGCCATCGGTGAGTTTGCCGACGACTTCGCAGCCTGAAATTCCCGGAAGGACAGTCTAGATGCCTAGCCTGAAGGACCTCAAAAACCGGATCGCGTCGGTCAAATCGACCCGCAAGATCACCAAGGCGATGCAAATGGTCGCGGCTGCAAAACTGCGCCGCGCCCAGGATGCCGCCGAGGCTGCGCGCCCCTATGCCGAACGGTTCAACGCCGTGATGTCGGGGCTGGCCCAATCGGTGCAGGGCAGCGATACCGCCCCGCGCCTTCTGGCCGGAACGGGCAGCGACCAAACCCACCTGTTGGTGGTGATGACATCGGAACGCGGATTGTGCGGCGGCTTTAACAGCTCGATCGTCAAAAAGGCGAAGGCGCGCATCCAAAAGCTGCTGGCCGAGGGCAAGACCGTCAAGATTCTGACCGTTGGCAAGAAGGGCCGCGATCAGTTGCGCCGGGATTATGGCGATTACCTTATCGGTCATGTCGACATGAGCGAGGTAAAGCGTCTGGGCTATACCAATGCTCAGGATGTCGCCAAGGATGTGCTGGGGCGGTTCGACAACGGTGAATTCGACGTCTGCACGATCTATTACAGCCAGTTCGTGAACGTGATTTCCCAGATCCCGACCGAGCAACAGATCATCCCGGCCACGTTCGAACCGGCCGAGGAAAGCACGCTTTACGATTACGAGCCCAGCGAAGAAGGCATTCTGGCCGATTTGCTGCCGCGCAACGTTGCCACGCAGATTTTTACCGCTCTGCTGGAAAACGCTGCAAGCGAACAGGGTGCGCGGATGTCTGCGATGGACAACGCCACGCGCAACGCAGGCGAGATGATCGACAAGCTGACCATCGAATTCAACCGCTCGCGTCAGGCCGTGATTACCAACGAGCTGATCGAAATTATTTCGGGCGCGGAAGCGCTCTAAGACGAACCGGAGACAAAAAATGGCAAACGCTAAAGGCAAGGTTACCCAGGTCATCGGCGCCGTCGTGGACGTGCACTTTGACGGTGACCTTCCGCAAATTTTGAACGCCCTTGAAACCGAGAACAACGGCAAGCGTCTGGTGCTGGAAGTGGCCCAGCATTTGGGCGAAAGCACCGTGCGCACCATTGCCATGGACGGCACCGAGGGCCTTGTGCGGGGCGCCGCCGTGTCGGACACCGGTGGCCCGATCACCGTGCCCGTGGGCAGCGGCACCCTGGGCCGTATCCTGAACGTCATCGGCGAGCCGGTAGACGAAGGCGGACCCGTCACCACCGACGAAAAACGCCCGATCCACCAGCCCGCGCCCGATTTCGCCGCGCAGTCGACCAGCTCGGAAATCCTCGTAACGGGGATCAAGGTCATCGACCTTCTGGCGCCTTACGCCAAGGGTGGTAAGATCGGCCTGTTCGGCGGTGCCGGTGTGGGCAAGACAGTTCTGATCATGGAACTGATCAACAACATCGCCAAGGTGCACAGCGGATTTTCCGTGTTCGCCGGTGTGGGGGAACGGACCCGCGAGGGTAACGATCTGTACCATGAGATGATCGAATCCGGTGTTATCGTTCCGGACAACCTGCCCGAATCCAAGGTGGCGCTGGTCTATGGCCAGATGAACGAGCCTCCGGGTGCGCGTATGCGTGTTGCCCTGTCTGGCCTGACCCTGGCCGAGCAGTTCCGCGATCAGTCGGGCACTGACGTGTTGTTCTTTGTCGACAACATCTTCCGCTTTACCCAGGCGGGTTCCGAGGTTTCGGCGCTTCTGGGTCGTATCCCTTCTGCCGTTGGTTATCAGCCGACGCTGGCCACCGACATGGGCCAGTTGCAGGAACGTATCACCTCGACCAAGGCCGGTTCGATCACTTCGGTTCAGGCGATCTATGTGCCTGCGGATGACCTTACCGACCCGGCACCGGCAACCTCCTTTGCCCACCTCGACGCCACCACCAACCTCAGCCGTGCGATTTCGGAGCTGGGCATCTACCCGGCCGTTGACCCGCTTGATTCTACCTCGCGTTTGATGGATCCGGTGGTTCTGGGCGAAGAGCACTATCAGGTGGCCCGTGACGTTCAGGGTATCCTTCAGCGTTACAAATCGTTGCAGGACATCATCGCCATCCTCGGGATGGACGAACTGAGCGAAGAAGACAAACTGACCGTGACGCGCGCCCGCAAGATCCAGCGTTTCCTCAGCCAGCCGTTCGACGTGGCACAGGTGTTTACCGGTTCGCCGGGCATTCAGGTGCCGCTGGAAGAAACCATCGCGTCGTTCAAGGCGGTTGTCGCCGGCGAATACGATCACCTTCCCGAAGGTGCCTTCTATATGGTTGGCGGCATCGAGGATGTGAAAGCCAAGGCGCAAAAGATGGCTGCCGACGCCGCGTGATGATCTTTCGGCGCGCCCCTTTTTCGGGGCGTGCCGGTCAAGTACCGTAAGGAGCCGACATGGCCGAAACGATGCAATTCAACCTGGTCAGCCCGGAACGCAGCCTGGCTGCGGTGCAGGTGACCGAGGTTCAGATTCCGGGCACCGAAGGCGATATGACGGCGATGCCGTCCCATGCGCCCACGATCACAACCCTGCGCCCGGGCCTGTTGCGGGCCTCTGGCCCCGACGGGGTGAACGAATATGTCGTCACCGGCGGCTTTGCCGAGATCGGTGCCGATGGGGTGACGGTTCTGGCCGAACGTGCCATGCCCCGGGGGGATGTCACTCAAGAGCATATGGACGAAATGGTGCAAGAGGCGGTCGACGCCCACGAAACCGCCAAGGCCACGTTCCAGAACGAACCCGGCCCCGTTGATGACGCGGCCAAGCTGTTGGCAGATATGGTTGCCATGGGCACTCATATCGGATTGTCGACCAAGTAAACGTCGCTCTGATCCGACAAGTGATAAGCAGGATAAGGCCCCCGGATATCCGTGGGGCCTTTGTTGTTTGTACGGCGTGGTTTGCCAATTATGTCAACTGGGAGAAGCAACAATGCGGCGGATAGATGCGCGGGTTCTTGGAGTGCAGCAGGGCACGGTCCTGTTGTTTGCCGATTACAAGGACAACGGCCAGATGTGGTCGGGGCAGGGCGAACGTGAATTGCAGCGCGAGGTCCGGTTCGGCGAAGCGTTTCGTGATGCGCCGGTGATTCAGGTGTCGATGTCCATGTGGGACATGGACCAGACAACCAATCCCCGTGCCGATCTGTCGTTCAACCGGGTCACACCAGAGGGGTTCTGGATGGTGTTTCGCACCTGGGGCGACACCCGCATCGCCCGGGTGCGTGCCGATTGGACAGCCATGGGCGCCGCCGTCGACGAAGACGACTGGGAGCTGTACTGATCGCGGGTTGTTTAACCCAATTCGGCCAGCGGTATCATCGGAAAGAATTCGCCCCCCGACCAAAGGCCAAACCAATCGGCCCCTTTATGGTGCGATGCCTCGCCCAGATCGACCAGCCGGTAAAAACTCTTGCGGTCGATCAGCGCCTCCATGCCGGCGCGCACCATGACATAGGGCGAAGGCTCGCCTGTTGTCGCGTCGCGGATCACACGGATCGGGTGGTCGGCGTCGGCGGTGGTGATGTCGCCCACATTGGTTTCAAAACGGATACTCTGGTCGCGCCCTGTGCCGGTGACGTTGAAATCAACGGCGACGAAGGGCGCATCCTCAACGGTGATCCCCACCTTTTCGACCGGGGTGACAAGAAAATAATTGTCGCCCTCACGTTTCAGAACCGTGGAAAACAGCCGAACCAACCGTTTGCGTCCGATGGGGGTGCCAAGGTAGAACCATGTTCCATCCCGCGCGATGCGGATATCCAGATCGCCACAGAAAGGCGGATTCCACAGATGAACCGGCGGCAATCCGCCTTTGGATGCGGCACGCGCGCTGGCAGCGATGCCTTCGGCACTGGGTTTCACGATGTTTTGTCCCCTCATTGCTTTTGCCATTTGTCGCCGTCACGATAGGTCTATCTAATAGCAACATAGTCATTAACGGAGAGATGTCATGGCCGAGGCCGACACGCTGATCGCTGAGATCGAGACATTGGGCGAAAAGCTGAGCCATGCCAAGGACAGCATCACCCGCCGCTTTATCGGTCAGGGGCAGGTTGTCGATCTGGTTTTGTCGGCGCTGCTGTGTGGCGGCCACGGGTTGCTGATCGGGTTGCCGGGTCTGGGCAAGACGCGGCTGGTCGATACCCTGTCCACGGTCATGGGGCTGGATGGCGCGCGGGTGCAATTCACCCCCGATCTGATGCCCGCCGATATTCTGGGGTCCGAGGTGCTGGAAACTGCACAGGACGGCAGCCGGGCCTTTCGGTTCATTCAGGGACCGGTGTTTTGTCAGCTTTTGCTGGCCGATGAAATCAACCGGGCCAGCCCCCGTACCCAATCGGCCCTGCTTCAGGCGATGCAGGAAAAAACCGTGACCATCGCCGGTCAGCCCCACGCCCTGAGCCTGCCTTTCCATGTTCTGGCCACCCAGAACCCGATCGAGCAGGAAGGAACATACCCCCTGCCCGAAGCACAGCTTGACCGGTTTCTGGTGCAGATTGACGTGCCTTACCCAGACCGCGCGACCGAGCGTGACATCCTGATCGCCACCACGGGCGTGCAAGAGGACGAATCGGTCAACGTGTTTTCCGCCGCCGAACTGTTGGCCGCGCAAACCCTGCTGCGGCGGATGCCGGTGGGCGATACGGTGGTCGAGGCGATTCTCGATCTGGTGCGCGCCTGCCGCCCCGAAGATGCCAGCGCGCCGGATGCGGTGCGCGGCGCTGTGGGCTGGGGGCCGGGGCCACGGGCGGCACAGGCTTTGATGCTGACGGTGCGCGCGCGGGCCTTGCTGGATGGCCGGTTGGCGCCCTCTGTCGACGATGTGGCGGCCATGGCGATACCGGTTCTGTCGCACCGTATGGCGCTGACCTTTGCGGCGCGGGCGCGGGGTGAAAACCTGGCACAGGTGATTGCAACCGTGGTGGCCCATGTCACCCGTGTCGAGGCCGCTGCGTGAGCCACGCCGCCGAACTCCGCGCCTCTGCCGAAGGGCTGGCTGCACCGCTGCCGCCCCTGCTGGCGGATGCGCAACATCTGGCGCAGTCGGTGATGCTGGGGGCGCACGGGCGTCGGCGGGCCGGGGCGGGCGATGAATTCTGGCAATACCGCCCCGCCATGCCGGGGGACGAGGCGCGCTCGGTTGATTGGCGCCGCTCGGGGCGCAGCGATGCCCATTACGTGCAGGAAAAGGAATGGCAGGCGGCACAATCCGTGCTTCTTTGGGTCGATAATGCCCGCAGCATGGGGTTTTCCTCGGACAAGGGGCTGGCGACCAAGGCATCGCGGGCGCGATTGTTGGCCATGGCGCTGGCAATTCTGCTCGTGCGGGGCGGCGAACGTGTAGGCCTGTCGGGTGTTGGCCTGCCGCCGCGCTCGGGGGCGGTGCAATTGTTGCGACTGGCGGCGGCGCTGTCTGATGACGCGGACACCCCCGATTACGGTGCCCCCGAGGTGCGGGGGATACTGCCCCGTTCGCGCGCTCTGTTCGTGTCGGATTTTCTGGGCGATCCCGCGCCGGTGACAGCGGCCCTGACCGAAGCGGCGGTTCGCGGCGTGAAGGGCGTGATTTTGCAAGTGCTGGACCCCCAGGAAGAGGCGTTTCCTTTTGACGGGCGCACGATTTTCGAATCCATGGGCGGTTCCGTCCGCCACGAAACCCTGAAAGCCGGCGATCTGCGCGCCCGGTATCTTGACCGGCTGGCGGCGCGCAAGGCGCTGTTGGGCGATCTGGCCCGCGCAACCGGTTGGCAATATCATTGCCATCACACGGGCCAAAGCGCGGCCTCGGCCCTGTTGTGGTTGTTTGGCGCGTTGGAGCATGACCACTGATGTTCACCCTTTCCGGCATAGGTTTCACGGCGCCCTGGCTGTTGCTGGGCCTTGTGGCGCTGCCCATTCTCTGGCTGTTGTTGCGCGCTGTGCCCCCGGCACCGATCCGGCGGCGGTTTCCCGGTGTGGCGCTGTTGCTGGGCCTCAGGGATGACGATCAGCAAAGCGATAAAACCCCGTGGTGGCTGTTGCTGCTGCGGATGCTGGCGGTGGCGGCGGTGATCGTTGGGTTCGCCGGGCCGGTGCTGAACCCCGATGACCGGGTGCCGGGCACCGGGCCGATGCTGATCGTGGTTGATGGCACATGGGCCGACGCCCGCGACTGGCCCCGCCGGATCGACCGGATCGCCGGTGCGCTGGATGAGGCGGGGCGCGATGGGCGCACCGTGGCCGTGGTGTCGCTGACCGATCTGCCTGCCGAGGGGGGCGATCTGCCGTTTCAATCCGCCGATGCCTGGGCCAATCGCCTGCCCAGCCTTGAGCCGCACCCTTGGGGCGTTGACGGCGCGGCAGTGTCGAAATGGGCCGATACGCTGAGCGGGCAGTTTGAAACCCTTTGGCTGTCGGATGGGTTGGATCACCCTTGGCGCGGTGATGTTTTGCAAAACCTTGAGGCACGCGGCCCCCTGCGGGTGTTCGAAAGCCCGCGCCCGGTTCTGGCCCTTGCGCCCGCCCGGTTCGGGGATGGCGCGATCACCCTGTCGGCCTTGCGCGCCACGCCGGGGCAGGCGCAATCGGTGGATGTGAGCGGTTTCGGCCTTGATCCGAACGGGGTCGAACGGGAACTGGCCCGGGCGACCATGACGTTCGCCAATGGTGAAACAGGGGCCGAGTTGGCCCTGTCGCTGCCGCCTGAATTGCGCAACCGGATTACGCGGTTTCAACTGGATGGCGTGCGGTCCGCCGGGGCGGTCAGCCTGACGGATGACGGGCTGAAACGGCGCGAGGTGGCCCTGATTGCCGGGCGCGATGACCGCGAGGCGCTGCAACTTTTGTCGCCCACCCATTATCTGGAACAGGCGTTGAAACCCACCGCCGATCTGATCGACGGGTCGCTGGATGATGTCCTTTTGGCCAATCCCGATGTGATCGTTCTGGCCGATGTGGCCACCGTCACGGATGATGAGGCGACGGCGATCGAGGCATGGATCAAGGAGGGCGGTCTGCTGCTGCGCTTTGCCGGGCCGCGGCTTGCGGCCAGTGACATCAGCCGCGAGACTGAGGATCCGCTGATGCCCGTGCGCCTGCGCGCTGGTGGCCGCAGCGTGGGCGGCGCCATGAGCTGGGGCGAACCGAAAGGCCTGCGTGCCTTTGGCGAGGGATCGCCGTTCTTTGGCCTGCCGGTGCCAAAGGATGTGACGGTGAACGCCCAGGTCATGGCGCAGCCCGACCCCGATCTGGCGGGGCGGGTGATTGCCGCGCTGGCCGATGGCACGCCGCTGGTCACCCGCAAACGGATTGGGCAGGGGCAGGTGGTGCTGTTTCATGTGACGGCAAACGCCGAATGGTCCACCCTGCCGCTGTCGGGCCTGTTTGTTCAGATGTTGGAGCGGCTGGCCGTATCCACCCGCCCCGCGCGCCCCACCGCCGAGGATCTTGAAGGCACCACATGGACGCCCGATGTGGTGTTGAATGCCTTTGGTCAGCCGGGTGATGCCGGCACCTTGCCCGGCATTGACGGGGCCGCGCTGGCCGCTGCCGTGCCATCGGCGCAAACGCCGCCCGGGCTTTATGCCGGGGATGATCGGCGGATCGCGCTGAATGTGATTTCAGATGAAACCACGCTGGCCCCCACCATCTGGCCGCCGCGTATCCCGGTTGAGGGGCTGGCCGTGGCGCGGGAAACTGCCCTGCAGGGGCCGCTTTTGTCGGCGGCGCTGGGGCTTTTGGTGCTGGATGTTCTGGCGTCGCTGTGGATTGCCGGGCGGCTGATCGGGGCGCGGGCCGCTGTGGTGGTTCTGACGCTGCTGGTTTTGGCACCGCAAAGCGGCTGGGCGCTGGAAAAGAACGACGCTTTCGCCCTGCGTGCCACCTCCGAGGTGGTTCTGGCCCATGTGATTACCGGCAACCCCGAGGTCGACAGGGTGGCACAGGCCGGGCTGTTGGGCCTGTCCAGAACTCTGAGCGCGCGCACCTCGATTGAACCGGCTGACCCGATTGCCGTGAACCTTGAAACCGATGAACTGGCATTTTTTCCGTTCCTTTACTGGCCCGTGACCCCCGATCAACCCCTGCCCAGCCAAGAGGCCTATGCGCGGTTGAACACCTATCTGCGCACGGGCGGGATGATCATGTTTGACACCCGCGATGCCGATGTTGCCCGGTTTGGCGGTGGGTCGCAAAACGGGCGCAAGCTGCAACAACTGGCCCGGGCGCTGGACGTGCCGCCGCTGGAGCCGATCCCAAGTGACCATGTGCTGACGCGCACCTTTTATCTGTTGCAGGATTTTCCGGGGCGTTTTGACAGCCGCGATGTCTGGGTCGAGGCGGCGCCCGCCGATGCCAAGACGGTGGACGGGATGCCGTTTCGCAACCTCAACGATAACGTGACGCCGGTGGTGATCGGCGGCAACGATTGGGCGGCGGCCTGGGCGGTTGATGAACGGGGTAATGCGATGTTTCCCGTCGGGCGCGGTTATGCCGGGGAACGGCAGCGCGAAATTGCCATGCGGTTTGGCGTGAACCTGATCATGCATGTGCTGACGGGGAATTATAAATCGGATCAGGTGCATGTGCCTGCTCTTCTGGATCGGTTGGGGCAATGAAACATGGATAGCGTGATCTTTGATCCCCTTGTGCCACTCGCGGTTCTGGCTGGGCTTGGCGCGTTGGCCTGTGGTATTGTCGCCCTGTGCCTTTGGCGCGGGCTGTCGGGGTGGTGGCTGCGCGGTTTGGCGGCGGTTGTTCTGCTGGTCGCGCTGGCCAATCCTTCGCTGCAACAAGAGGATCGCGCCCCCCTGAGCGACATCGTGATCCTTGTGGTGGATGAAAGTGCGTCGCAGGGGATTGCCGACCGCGCCGCGCAGAATGCCGAGGCTATTGCAGGCGTTACCCGCGAGGTGGCGCAACTGGACAACACCGAACTGCGGGTGGTGCATCTGGGGGATGGCGAGGGTGATCAGGGCACCTTGCTGATGACGGCCCTTGCCGAGGCCATGGCCGAAGAACCGCGCGCCCGGCTGGCCGGTGCGATCCTGCTGACGGACGGGCGGTTGCATGATGTGGATGCGGCGCCCGATCTGCCCGCGCCGCTGCATGTGCTGCTGACCGGGCACAGCAGTGATTGGGACAGGCGGCTGGTGGTCACCAACGCCCCCGCCTTTGCGATCATCGACGAACCTGTCACCCTGACTGTGCGGGTCGAGGATCAGGGCGCGGTGCCGGATGGTGCGGCGGATGAGGTGCTGTTGCAGATCGCGCTGGACGGTGGCGCGATGCAGACCTTTCAGGTGCCGGTGAACGAGGATCTGGAACTGCCCGTCACCCTGACCCACGGGGGCATGAACGTGATTCAGTTCATCACCCCGGAAATTGATGGCGAGCTGACCGACCGCAACAATGCCGCCGTGGTGCAGATCAACGGCGTGCGCGACCGGCTGCGCGTTCTGCTGGTGAGCGGTGAGCCGCACCCGGGCGAACGCACCTGGCGCAACCTTCTGAAATCCGACAGCAGCGTCGATCTGGTGCATTTCACCATCCTGCGCCCGCCGGAAAAACAGGACGGCGTGCCGGTGACGGAACTGTCGCTGATTGCCTTTCCCACGCGCGAATTGTTTCTGGAAAAGATCGATGAATTCGATCTGATCGTGTTCGACCGCTATAAACGGCGCGGCATTCTGCCCGCGCTTTATTTTGACAATATTCGTCAGTATGTGGAACGGGGCGGGGCCGTTCTGGTGGCGGCGGGGCCGGATTTTGCCGGTGCGGATCTGATCTATCGCTCGCCTCTGGGGGATGTGCTGCCCGGTGCGCCCACGGCGCGGGTGTTCGAACAGGGGTTCCTGCCGCGCCTGAGCGATCTGGGGAAACGGCACCCGGTGACCCAGGGATTGGACACCGCCGAAGGGCCGCTGACGGCTGATGGTTTGCCCGGTTGGGGCCGCTGGATGCGCCAGATCGAACTGACGCCGCTGGGCGGGCAGGTGGTGATGAAAGGCGTGGACGATGCGCCCCTGTTGATCCTGAACCGGGTGGGCGAGGGGCGCGTGGCGCTTTTGGCCTCGGATCAGGCCTGGCTGTGGTCGCGCGGGTTTGAGGGCGGCGGGCCGCAGTTGGAATTGCTGCGCCGTCTGGCCCATTGGATGATGAAAGAACCCGAACTGGACGAAGAGGCCCTGACGGCAACGGCGGAAGGTCAGCGGATGACTGTGTTGCGCCGCACCCTGTCAGATACCGTGGGCGATGTCGAAATCACCGCGCCCGATGGCACCACCACCACCCTGACCCTGCAACAGGTGGCGCCGGGGCGATTTTCGGCGGATTGGGACGCGCCGGAAATCGGGCTGTATCGTTTGCGCGAAGGCGATCAGGACGCGGTAATCGCCCTTGGCCCGGCTGCCCCGCGCGAGTTTGAACAAACCGTCGCCTCGGCCAGTCTGTTGCAGCCCTTGGTGGATCTGCGGCGCGGGGGCGTCATGTCGGTTGAAGACGGCATTCCCGATCTGCGACAGGTGCGCGAAGGGCGGCCCGCCGCCGGGCGCGGCTGGATCGGGATTACCCCACGCAAGGCCTATTTGACCGCGGATGTCACGGTGATACCGCTGGTGTCGGCCTGGCTGTTCCTGCTGTTGGCGGCGCTGCTGACCGTGGGCGCCTGGCTGCGCGAGGGGCGGCGTTAACGGGGCATTTCAAACGGCGTTGTGGTTTCGCCCCAGCCTTCAACCTTGGTGCGGGCGCGGATGAACACCTTGTTCGCGCTTGTCGGCACCGCGATGCCCGATTGCGACCGGGTGAAGGGTTGTTCGGTTTCGTGGGGGTGGGCAAGGGGGCGGTCGCCCAGAACCGTGCCATCGGCCAGTTCCACCCGCCAGCCATCGGCGTAATCATCCCATCCGGTATCAGCGTGGCGCAGGGTGACGGAAAATGTCCAACCCGCGCTGTCGGCGCGGGCCGTGACCGCCTCGATCTGCGCCGGGTCGGACAGGGCCGGGGTGGCGAAAAGCAAGGCGATGGACAGGACGAGAGGTTTCATGGCAGGCTCCGGTGTCAGGGTACCTTGTGATACCATAGGCGCCGCGATCATGCAGTTCACGGTTTCGCGGGTGGCACCGACAGCAGAATGTCGCGCGGGCGCGAGCGGAACTCGCGCGACCAGAGAATCCACAGGGTTGTTGCCGTGGCGACCAGCAGGGGAACAGGCCCCAGCAACCAGGCCAGCGCGCCAAGGGCAAAATACATCGACCTGAGGCCGCGATTGAAATTCCACGCCGCGCGGATGTTCAACTCGCCCGCCTGCACCGCCCGGGGATAGGTAAGCGGATTGTCGATGGCATTGGGCACCGCGGCCATCACCACGGCGCAATATCCAAACAGGCGGTTGGACCAGACAAAGCGCAGAAACGCATTGGTCAACAGCAGTGCCACAAGGCCCAGTTTCAGTTCCCAGATAAAATCCGGCACGCTGGTCAACGAGAGTTCGGCCGCCACTCCGCCCAGACGTTCGGCATTGCCGATCAGGGCCAGCACCCCGCCAATCGCGATCACGCTGGTCGAGGCAAAGAACGACGTGCTTTGGCGCAGGGCGCCCAGGACCGTGGCGTCAAAGATGCGCGGTTCCCGGGTGACCATTTCCTGCATCCAGTCGCGCCGGTATCGCATCATGATGACGGTCACCGAAGGATGCGCCGCATCTTCCCTTTCGATCCACCAGCCGATCACCGCCCAGCCGACCAGCAGCACCGCGACCGAAGCGGCATCAAGAAGCGACAGCAGGGTAAGACGATCAATCAATGTCATGCCCGTGACATTAGGGGCAAGGATAGCGGGTTGCCAGATGGGAAAATTGGTTATATTTTCTTACCAATCGCCCCGCAGGAGTGCCGCCCATGGATATGCCCGCCCCGAATGCCACCATCATTGGCCGCAAGGCCGAAATTGTGACCGCCTTGCAAAAGCTTCTGCCTGCCCATGCGGTGATCCATGAGGCGCGGGAAACCAAGGCCTATGAATGCGACGCGCTGACTGCCTATCGCTGTCCGCCGCTGTGCGCCGTTTTGCCGTCCAGCACCGATGAGGTGTCGGCGGTGCTGAAACTGTGCCACGAGATGGGCGTGCCGGTGGTGCCGCGCGGATCGGGCACATCGCTGGCCGGGGGGCCTTGCCCACGGCGGATTGCGTGATCCTTGGGGTGGCGCGGCTGAATGAAGTGTTAGAGGCCGATTATCCCAACCGTGTCGTGCGGGTGCAGACCGGGCGCACCAATCTTTCGGTGACCGGCGCGGTCGAGGATGACGGGTTCTTTTACGCCCCCGACCCCAGTTCGCAACTGGCCTGTGCGATTGCCGGCAACATCGGGATGAACAGCGGCGGGGCGCATTGCCTGAAATACGGCGTGACGACCAACAACCTGTTGGGCGTGACCATGGTTTTGATGGATGGCACCGTGGTGGAAATCGGCGGTGCCCATCTGGATGCGCCAGGGCTGGACCTGTTGGGGGTGATTTGTGGCTCGGAAGGCCAACTGGGGGTCGTGACCGAGGCGACCCTGCGGATTCTGCACAAGCCCGAAGGCGCGCGCCCGGTGTTGATCGGATTTGACGACAATGAGGTGGCAGGGGCCTGCGTGTCCGACATCATCAAGGCGGGGGTGTTGCCGGTGGCCATCGAATTCATGGACCGCCCCTGTATTCGCGCGACCGAGGCCTTTGCCCACGCGGGATACCCCGATTGCGAGGCGTTGCTGATTGTCGAGGTCGAGGGCAGCGATGCCGAGATCGACGAACAGCTTGCCCTGATTATCGAGATTGCCCGCAGGCATACCCCCGTGGAACTGCGCGAAAGCAAATCCGCCGAGGAAAGCGCCAAGATCTGGCTGGGCCGCAAATCGGCCTTTGGCGCCATGGGGCAGATCAATGATTACATGTGTCTGGACGGGACGATCCCGGTGTCGTCGCTGCCCCATGTGCTGCGCCGGATCAAGGAATTGTCGATTGAATACGGGCTGGACGTTGGCAATGTGTTTCATGCGGGGGATGGCAACATGCACCCGCTGATTCTGTTCGATGCCAACACCCCCGGCGAGCCTGGAAAAATGCGAGGCGATGGGCGCCGACATTCTGCGCCTGTGTGTCGAGGTGGGCGGCTGCCTGACCGGGGAGCATGGCGTGGGGATCGAAAAGCGCGATCTGATGGTGGATCAATACGATCCGGTGGATTTGGAGGCGCAGTTGCGGATCAAAGATGTGTTCGACCCGAAATGGTTGTTGAACCCGGCCAAGGTGTTTCCGCTGGCCAGCACCGAAAGCCGCCGGGCCATATGACGCAGGCGTTGGGATTTGAGTATTTTTATCAGTAAAAAGCAGGGGGATGCGATGCTTTTGCCCAGGGATGAGGCGGAATTGGGCGCGATGGTGCGTGATGCCGATGGCCCTTTGTGGGTTGAAGGGGGCGGCACCCGGGGAGCGGTTGTGCCGCGCGTGGGTGAGCGGTTGAGCACGGCGGGCCTGTCGGGGATCACGCTGTATGAACCGGGGGCGCTGACCCTTGTGGCGCGGGCCGGGACGCCCTTGGCCGAAGTGGAGGCGGCGCTGGCGGCGGAAAACCAGCGCCTGCCGTTTGAGCCGATGGATCATCGGGTGGTGTTGGGCACCGATGGTGTGCCGACCATTGGCGGTGTGGTGGCGGCCAATGTTTCGGGGCCACGCCGGATTCAGGCGGGGGCGTGCCGGGACAGTCTGATCGGGGTGCGGTTTGTCGATGGGCGCGGGGATGCGATCAAGAACGGTGGGCGGGTGATGAAGAATGTCACCGGGTACGATCTGGTCAAACTGATGGCCGGTTCCCATGGCACGCTGGGGGTATTGAGTGAGGTCAGTTTCAAGGTGTTGCCTTGCACCGCGACACAGGCGGTGGTTTCGCTGTCCGGGTTGGATGTGGCGCAGGGGATTGCGGCCCTGTCTGCCGCGTTGGGATCACCGTTTGAAGTTTCCGGTGCGGCCTTTCACGAGGGGCGAGCGTTGATCCGTATCGAGGGCTTTGCCAATTCGGTTGCCTATCGGGCGGGGCGGTTGCAGGCGTTGCTGGCCACCTTCGGTGCGGCAGAGGTGGATATGGATGCGGGCCGTGTCGGTGATCTGTGGCGCGATATTGCCAATGGTGCCACATTTGCCGGAACGGATGAGGATGTCTGGCGGATCTCGGTCAAGCCCGGTGACGGGGCCACCATTGCGGCGCGGCTGCCTGATGCGCGGTTGTTGTTTGATTGGGGTGGTGGGTTGATCTGGGCCGGGACGGCGGCGGGCGCGGATCTGCGCGGCGCGTTGGCGGGTATCCGCGGCCATGCCACCTTGGTGCGCGCGGCGCCCGAAACCCACGCGTTGCTGGGGACATTTCACCCCGAACCCGCGCCGCTGGCGGCGATCAGCGCGGGTATCCGCGCCCAGTTTGACCCGCGCGGCATCTTGAACCCCGGACGGATGGGATAGCGGAACATGCAGACGAATTTCACGCCTGAACAGTTGAAAAATCCGGCCACCGCGCGCAGCAATGAGATTTTGCGGGCCTGTGTGCATTGCGGGTTCTGCACGGCCACTTGCCCCACCTATCAGGTGTTGGGGGATGAATTGGACAGCCCCCGGGGGCGGATTTACCTGATCAAGGACATGCTGGAAAATGACCGGCCGGCCGATGCGAAAACGGTGAAACACATCGACCGCTGCCTGTCGTGTCTGGCCTGTATGACGACCTGCCCGTCGGGGGTGCATTACATGCATCTGGTCGATCATGCCCGCGCCCATATCGAAAAGACCTATCGGCGCCCGATGATGGAACGGGTGCTGCGCTGGACTTTGGCCAAGGTGCTGCCCAATCCGATGCTGTTCCGGCTGGCGCTGTTGGGGGCCAAGATCGGGCGGCCCTTTGCCTTTCTGGTGCCTGATGCGCGGTTGCGCGCGATGTTGGAGATGGCCCCGAAAAAGGTGCCGCCGGTAAGCCGCAACGACGACCCGCAGGTGTTTGCCGCCGAGGGCGCGCGCAAGATGCGCGTGGCCCTGTTGACGGGGTGCGCGCAAAAGGCGCTGAACACCGATATCAACGATGCCACGATCCGTTTGTTGACCCGATTGGGGGCCGAGGTGGTGGTGGCCGATGGGATGGGGTGTTGCGGGGCGCTGGTGCATCACATGGGGCGCGAGGAGGAGAGCCACGCGGCGGCGGCGCGCAACATCAAGGCCTGGATGGCCGAGGATGGGCGCGATGCGCTGGATGCGATCGTGATCAACACCAGCGGCTGTGGCACGACGGTGAAGGATTATGGGCATATGCTGCGCAATGATCCTTTGGCGGCGGAGGCGGCAAAGGTTTCGGAACTGGCGATGGATGTGTCCGAAGTGTTGGTGAAATTGCTGCCTGATGACCTGCCGGTTGATACAAAAGGCCTGCGCGTGGCCTATCATGCGGCCTGTTCCCTGCAACATGGGCAGCAGATCAAGAGCGCGCCAAAGGATTTGTTGAAACGGGCCGGGTTTGAGGTGGTTGAACCGAAAGACAGCCATCTGTGTTGTGGCTCGGCCGGTACCTATAACCTGATGCAGCCTGAAATCAGCAAGGAGTTGAAAACGCGCAAGGTTTCGACGTTGATGGCGAAAGACCCCGATGTGATCGCCGCCGGCAATATCGGCTGTATGATGCAGATCGGCAGCGCGGCGGAGGTGCCGGTGGTGCATACGGTTGAATTGCTTGACTGGGCCACGGGGGCCGCGGCCAGCGGCGCTTGACCATGGCGGTGCCCCGCAAGTGCCGCGCCTTCGCTAGGGTTCTGCCGCAACTCTGCCCAATAACGTGATTATCTCTTTGTTAAGGCAAGGGAGTATAGCATGCGGTTGATCGGGGCAATTGTTGGAGGCGCGATGGCGGTGCTGGCCGCGTTGGGCGCGCAGGCGCAAGAGGAAACCGGGTTGCGCACCCTGCTTACGGCGGATGACAGTCGCGGCTGGGATGCCGTCGGGCGGCTGAATTTTGGCGACACAGCGTTTTGCACCGGGGCGCTGATTGCCGAGGATATTGTTCTGACCGCCGCCCATTGTCTGTTTGACAAACGCACCGGGCGGAGGTTCGACGATGACAAGATCGAGTTTCTGGCAGGCTGGCGCGATGGCCGCGCCCAGGCCTATCGCGGGGCGCGGCGCAGCGTGGTGCACCCGGATTATGACATCAACGACAAGGCGATGGGCCGGATTGCCCGGGATCTGGCGCTGATCCAGTTGGACCGCCCGATCCGCAACAGCCGCATCACCCCATTTGCGACCCATGCCCGCCCGCAAAAGGGCGATAGCGTCGGTGTCGTGTCCTATGCCCATGATCGTGCCGAACGGCCCAGCCTGCAAAAGACCTGCCATGTTCTGGCCCGCCAATCCGGCGCGCTGATCCTGTCGTGTCAGGTGGATTTCGGATCGTCAGGCGCGCCGGTCTTTGTGCTGGATGGCGGGCGCCCCGAGATTGTATCGGTGGTGTCGGCCATGGCCGATATGAAGGAACAGAAGGTGTCGATCGGCACCTCGCTGGAACAGCCTCTGGCGGTGCTCATGGCGCTGTTGCAAGAGAATGACGGGGTGTTCGGGCGTTCGACATCGCGGTTGAGCCAACTCAACCATGGCAGCGGTCGTTTTGCGAAATTTCTGAAACCATGAGGGCGGTCTGCCACGCCTTCCTTGCGCTGGTCCTGGGTCTGCTCGCCTGTGGACCGGCGCCGGTATTTGCTCAGGATTCCGGGCTGAAACGGCTTTCCCTTCGCTCTGAGGGGTTGGGATGGGAGGCTGTGGGGCGGGTTGATATTGGCGGGCAGGGGTTCTGTTCGGGGGTATTGATTGCCACCGATCTGGTGTTGACAGCGGGGCATTGCCTGTTTGACCGGATGGCGGGCAAGGCCCATGACCTGGGCGCGGTCCGGTTTCGCGCGGGTTTGCGCGATGGGTTGGCGGTGGCGGATCGTGGCGTGAAACGCGCCGTGGTACATCCGGTCTATGCTGATCCGACCATGGGCCGTGCGGGGCAGATCCGGTTCGATCTGGCGCTGCTGGAACTGGATCAGCCGATCCCGGCCAGCATTGCCGCGCCTTTTGTCGTTGAAGCCATGCCAACGCGCGGACAGGAGGTATCGGTGGTGTCTTATGCCCGGGGCCGGGCCGCTGCCTTGTCGTGGCAGCGGCGCTGCGGGGTGCTGGACAGTCGCGATGCCCTGATCATGCTGTCGTGTGATGTGACGTTCGGGTCGTCCGGCGCGCCGGTGTTCGATCTGTCGGGCCGTCGCGCCCGGATCGTTTCAATCGTGTCATCGGGGGGGAATTCCGCGGACGGAAGGTGGCCTATGGCATGGATATTCCGCCGGTTCTGGCCGAACTGAAAGCGGCCCTGCGCACCGGGCGCGGCGTGATCGAGGCGGCGCCGGCAAACACCCGCCGCGTGGTGCCCCGGCGCGATCACAGGGCGTCGGGTGCGCGGTTCATCAAGGCGCGCCCGCGCGATTGAGGGGCTTGAACCGTCGGATTCCCTGCCTACCTAAGCGTTACCGGGCGCCAATACGGGCCCGGCACATCGGCCCGTCCCCGCTGGGAGGGCTTTAAAATGTTGTCGCTTTTGGAAGGATGACCCATGCGAACCTTTGATCTTGCCCCGCTTTATCGTGCCACTGTCGGATTTGACCAGGTGGCCGATCTGATGGACCGCGTTTTGACCGACAATGTCGGCGCGCAGAGCTATCCGCCCTATAACATTGAAAAGACCGCCGAAGATGGATGGCGTATTTCGATCGCCGCCGCCGGATTTTCCGAACAGGATCTGACCGTTGAAGTGCGCGAAAACGCCCTTATCGTGTCTGCCCGCAAATCGACTGAAGAGACACCGCGCACCTATCTTCACCGTGGGATCGCCACCCGCGCGTTCGAGCGCCGGTTCCATCTGGCCGATCATGTGCGCGTGACGGCTGCGTCCCATGTGGACGGGATGCTGCATATTGATCTGGTACGCGAAGTACCCGAGGCGCTGAAACCCCGCCGCATCGAGATTGCCAAGGGCGATACTGTTGAACGCAAGGCGGTTGAAAAGGCTGCGGTCTGATTTTCCGACCTTAGTGAAGATTGAAGGCGCGCCAGGTGGCGCGCCTTTTTTGAGTATTTTTATCAGTAAAAAGCCAGGCGTCAGTTTTTCATGCTGTCGGCCAGGCGCATCAGGCTGACCGCTTCGTGGCGATATCCGAACGCATCTTCGCCCAAGGCGCCATGTGCCAGGGCGATGGCATCTTTCATATCCCAGTCGCCCAGATAATCGGACCCGCGCAGCAACTGCCCGAACCCGGCGATGGCGGCGGCAAACCTTGCGTCGGTATCACCGGTGGTGAGGGTTTCGGGGATTGCCAGTTCCGTCAGGGTGCTTTTGTTGGTTCCCGGTGCCTTGGCGCGCAGGCGCAGAAAGGCCAGTTCGCCGCTGGGGGCGCCCGGCGTTTCGGCGCCATAACGCAGGGGATCGTTCAGGGTGGCGGGTGATCCGACGGGGGTGATTTCGTAGAGCGCGGTCACTTGATGCCCGGCGCCGATTTCGCCTGCATCCACCGCATCGTTGTTGAAATCCTCGCGCCGCAGGGCGCGGGTTTCATAGCCGATCAGGCGGTATTCGGTCACTGCCGCCGGGTTGAATTCGACCTGTATTTTCACGTCATCGGCAATGGGAAACAGCGCGCCGGTCAGTTGATCGACCAGCACTTTTTGCGCCTCGGACAGCGTGTCGATATAGGCGGCCTGCCCGTTGCCGTTCTGGGCCAGGGCCTGCATCGTGGCATCGTCGAGGTTGCCCCGCCCAAAGCCGAGCACGGAAAGATAAATGCCACTGTCGCGTTTGTCGGCGATGTAGGATTTCAGCGATTGTGGGTCGGACAGGCCGACGTTGAAATCGCCATCGGTGGCCAGAATGACGCGGCTGACCTCGCCGTATTTTGTCATTTGCGCTGCCGTGGCGTAGGCCTGTTGCAGCCCTTCCTGCCCGGCGGTGGAGCCGCCCGCCGAAAGCCGGTCGAGGGCTGCGAGGATGGTGGAGCGGTCCCCGGCCGGTGTCGGGTCAAGCACCTGGCCGGCTGATCCGGCATAGGTGACGATGGCCACCTCATCATCGGGGCGCAGTTGTGCCAGCATCAGGCGGAACGACTGGATCAGCAGGGGCAATTTGTTCTGGTCATTCATCGAGCCGGAAGTGTCGATCAGGAACACCAGATTGAGGGGCGGGCGATCTGCCAGTGGCGGCAGCGCGCCCTGAAGCCCGATGCGCAGCAGTTGCGTGCCGGCGTTCCAGGGGGTTTGCATCAGGCTGACCGTGGGGCGAAAGGCGGTGCCGGTGGCGGGGGCCGGGTAATCGTAGGGGAAATAGTTGATCATTTCCTCGACCCGGACGGCATCGGGGGGGCAGGGTGCCGGACATGATGGATTGGCGCACGACGGCATAACTGGCCGTGTCCACATCGACCGAAAAGGTGGAAACCGGTTGGTCGCTGACGGGTTTCACGGGGTTCGGGTTTGCATTGGCATAGGCTTCGGTGTTTGGCTCGGGGACTGCGGCGGGTGGTTTGCTGACCACACCACCAAGATAGGCATCGGCGGCGGGGCGCGCGCGTTTGGCGGCAAGGCTGGGGGCGGGCGACGGTGGCGGCGGCGCTGCGGTTGCGGGTTCGGCCATGGGGGCGTCACTCATGGCGCGGTCGGCGGTTTCTTCCTGCCGTTGCAGGGTGTCGGGGGACGCGCCTGGGCGCAGCATGTCGCGGGTGTTTGGCAGCGCCACAAACACGGCAGCGGCAACCAGCGCGGTTGTCGCGGTCAGGGGAACGGGGCGGGTGAGGGTGGAAAACATCTGTCTGGCTCCTGTCCATAACACCGCCCATCCCTTGGGGCGGTCATGAATAGGACGCGCGGTGTTTGCCGATCCTTGGGTCGTGTCGAAATTTTTTGCGCCTCGGCCAGAATGCGGGCGCGGCGCGTGGCGTCGGGCGCGGGGGTGGCGCGCGCCATGGCAGATTTCAGATCGTTCAGCGGGTCGGTCATATCGCGCCCTCCTGTTGGGCCAGATCGCGCAGGCGTTTGCGCACCTCGGACAAGCGCCAGCTTATGGTGCCTTCGGAGATACCCAACACCTGGGCGGCCTCGGCGTGGGTCATCTCGTCGTCCATGGTCAGCGCCAGGGTGTCGCGCAGATCAGCGGGCAGATGGGCCATGGTGTGATAGAGCCAATCCTGCCGTTCGGCTGCGTCGTTCATATCGGCCTGTCGGGCCTGTTCCCAATCGCCCCATCCGGTGGCGGCCCTGGCGTGGCTGGCGTGACGGCGGCGCCGATCGTGAGCCGCGTTCACCGCCACCCGGTAGAGCCAGGTGGTGAACCGGGCCTGCCCGTGAAACCGTGCCAAGCGGGCGGGCAGGGTGACACATATGTCCTGTGTCAGATCCTCGGCTTCGGCGCGGTTTCCGGTCAGGCGGAAACACAGGGCGAACAGGGTGTCATAGCGCCGCTCAAGCAGGGCGGCAAAGGCGGCACCATCGCCGTTCGCAGCCCTGTGGGCCATATCCTCATCCGATGGGTTCATGTGTATCACCCTCATATGACGGGTGGCGGTGGTCAATCCTTGGCGGGGCGGGGGAATTTTTTGCATGGGGTCTGGCGCGCGGGCGCGGGGCCGGTCCATACTGCGCGCAAAGAGGAGTACGGCCCATGGAATGCGTGTTTGTCCAGATCAGATGTGTCCCCGGTGAAACCTACCGCGTTGCCGATGAAATCGTGCTGCGCGAGTTGCATTCCGAGCTGTATTCCACCAGCGGCGAATTCGATCTGCTGCTGAAGATGTATATCCCCAAAGAGGCCGATATCGGGCTGTTCATCAACGACAACGTCCGCACCATCAAGGGCGTGGAGCGGACGTTGACAACCCTGACGTTCAAGGCGTTTTGACGCTAGGGCATTATTCGATGGCCGAAGATATTGGCGGGGTTTCGGCCACGTCGATGAGGTGCAGGGTATCAAATCCGCCGAGGATGGAATCCACCGCAATCGTTGCCAGTACGATTCCCATGACGCGGCTGATCACGCTGGCACCCGTTTTGCCGATAACGCGATAGACCAGCGTGGCAACGAGCAACAGGCACAGCGTCAGGATCATCACCAGCACCAGAAGCCCGCCGGTCAGGGCCTGTTCTGCGATGGTTTGATTGTGGTTGTCGGTCAGAACCACAACCGCGAGCATCGCGCCGGGCGAGGCGATGGAAGGCATGGCAAGAGGAAAGACGGCACCGGCCAGATGATCGCGCTCGGCCTCTTCGATTTCGAGGTCGGGCTTGGAATTGCCAAAGATCATCGTCAGGGCGAACAGGAACAGGATGATACCGCCGGCAATCTGAAACGATCCAAGGCGCAGGCCGAGAATTTCAAGAATATACTGCCCGCCAATCAGAAATGCCAACAGTACGGCGGTGGCGATGGCCACTGCGCGTACCGCAAAGCTGCGGTGCAGCGTGCGTGGCACATTGGCGACTGCAAACAGGAATACAGGAATAGAGCCGACCGGATCAATAACGACCAGAAGTGTTACAAATTCGCGCAGAATGTCCGCCCAGTTCACATGGCTGTCCTTGAAAATGAGATATGGAATTGCGACCCCGGAACAGGGCCGCGACGGGGTGGATTATGTCATGGGAACGGGCCGGGCGAAACCGCAATTTCCAGCGGCTTTGCCCGGCATTTGATTTCTGGTGCTTCGGTTATACCGACAGGCAGACGTATTTCATCTCAAGGTAATCGTCGATGCCGTGGTGGCTGCCTTCGCGGCCAAGGCCCGATTGTTTGACGCCACCAAAAGGGGCCACTTCGGTTGAGATGATGCCGGTGTTCACGCCGACGATGCCATATTCCAGCGCCTCGGCCACCTTATAGACGTTGGACAGGTCGTTTGCGTAAAAATAGGCGGCCAGACCAAAGATCGTGTCGTTGGCCATGTCGATCACGCGGTCCACGTCGTCAAAGCGGAACAGGGGCGCGAGGGGGCCAAAGGTTTCTTCGGTGGCCACGGCCATGTCCTGGGTCACGCCGGTCAGGATGGTGGGTTGAAAGAACATCCCGCCCAGATCGTGCGGCGCGCCGCCGGTCTGTAGCTTGGCGCCTTTGGCCAGTGCATCCTTGATGTGGTCCTGCACCTTTTCCACCGCGCTCATTTCAATCAGCGGGCCAAGGTCGGCGCCCTTCAGCCCGTCCCCCACGGTTTTCTTTGCCAATGCGGCGGCCAGTTTGGTGGCGAAGGCGTCGTAAACCCCGGATTGCACATAGATCCGGTTGGCGCAGACGCAGGTTTGGCCGTTGTTGCGGAATTTGCACATCATCGCGCCCTCCACTGCGGCGTCAAGATCTGCGTCGTCGAACACGATGAAGGGCGCATTGCCGCCCAGCTCCATCGAACATTTCATCACCTGATCGGCGGCCTGTGCCAGCAGGATACGCCCCACTTCGGTGGACCCGGTGAAGGTCAGCTTGCGCACAGTGGGGTTTTCGCAGAATTCCTTGCCGATTTCCGAACTGGAGGACGAGGGGAGGATCGACAGGATGCCCTTGGGCAGGCCCGCGCGATCGGCTAGAACGCCCAATGCCAGGGCCGACAGCGGGGTCAGCGAGGGCGGGCGCACCACCATGGCACAGCCTGCGGCAAGGGCAGGGGCCACCTTGCGGGTGATCATGGCGTTGGGGAAATTCCACGGCGTGATCGCGGCACAAACGCCGATGGGCTGTTTCATCACCATGATTCGTTTGTCGGGCTGGTGGCCGGGAATTGTTTCGCCGTAGACCCGTTTTGCCTCTTCCGCGAACCATTCGATGAAGGACGCGCCATAGAGAACCTCGCCCTTGGCCTCGGCCAGTGGTTTGCCCTGTTCGGCGGTCAGGATGGTGGCCAGATCATCGGCGTGTTCGATCATCAGGTCGAACCATTTGCGCAGGATGTTGGCGCGGTCCTTGGCGGTGCGCGCGGCCCATTCCTTTTGCGCCAGACGGGCCTTTTCGATGGCATCGGCACATTGGGAACGGTTCAGATCGGCGACGCTGGCAATCACATCGCCCCGCGCGGGGTTGGTGACATCGAACGTCTTGCCACCCGCGCCGTCGGCCCAGTCGCCGGCCAGATAGGCACGGGTGACCAGAAGGGCGGGATCGGTCAGAAGGTCGGACAGGTTGGTGGTGGAATCGAGCATGACAAGCACTCCGTCTGGGGCAGGTTCGCGGGTTTGACATGACAAATCATGTGACCCGGCGGATTGTCCAGTTATAACCGATCCTGCACACAGAGGGTTCCGACATGTCCAACGATATTGCCTATGCCAACGGAGATTTCATTCCCGGCGCCATCGCCTATCCGGCGAAATGGGCCGCTGCGGCCAAAGCGTTTCGCGCGGGGTTGTCGGCGCAGGGGCGGGCCTTGCTGGATCAACCCTATGGGCCGGGGGCGCGCCAGCAGTACGATATGTTTTTGCCTGAAACCGCCGCCAAGGGTGTCGTGGTGTTTGTGCATGGGGGATATTGGCGGATGTTTGACCGCACCTCATGGTCGCATCTGGCGGCGGGGGCGCTGGCGCGGGGCTATGTGGTGGCGATACCGTCTTACACATTGGCCCCGCAGGCGCGGATTGCCGGGATCACGCAGGAAATTGCCACAGCCCTGCGGGTGATCGCCGAGGCGACAGAGGGGCCGATCCGCCTGACCGGCCATTCGGCGGGGGGGCATCTGGTGGCGCGGATGCTGTGCCGCGATGTCGATCTGGGCCGGGCCGAGGCGCGGGTGGTGAATTGTGTGCCCATATCGCCGGTCGTGGATTTGCGCCCGCTGATCGACACCGCGATGAATGCCGATTTCAACCTCGACATGGCAGCGGCCGAGGCCGAAAGCCCCCGTTTGATGCGCGACATTCGCGATGTTCCGGTAACGGCATGGGTGGGCGGCGATGAACGCCCGGTGTTCATTGATCAGGCGCGCTGGCTGGCTGATGCCTGGCCAAATGCGCGCCTGCACATCGAACCGGGGCGCCACCATTTCGATGTGATCGAGGCGCTGGAATTGCCTGACAGCGCGCTGACAAATGCCGTTTTGGCCTGAGCGCGCCATGGCCCCTTGATTGGCCGCGCCCAGAGGGTTAAGTGCCAAAGCAGCGGGAATGATGGCGTCGTTCCGATACCGCTCTGATCCGTCCTGAACGCCGGGACTTCAGGTCAGGAGGTATGACGCATGACCGATACACGCACGGAATTTCTGACATTCGAAAATGGCAACAAGGCAGCTTTGCCGTTTGCCGGTGCCGAATATGAGGCGCGGCTGGCGCGGTTGCGGGCCAATCTGGCCGAACGCGGAATCGCGGCTGCCGTGTTCACCTCGATGCACAACATCGCCTATTATTCGGGCTTTCTTTATTGCAGCTTTGGCCGCCCCTACGGGTTGGTTGTGACCGCGACAGATTGTGTGGTGATTTCGGCGGGCATCGATGCCGGGCAACCCTGGCGGCGATCCTTTGCCACGGCGATCACCTATACGGACTGGCAGGGCGATAATTTCTGGCGCGCCGTGCGGTCTGTGACCGGCAGCGGTGTGGTTCTGGGGTATGAGGGCGATCATATGACGCTGACCCAGCATCAGGCGATGCAAGGCATGCTGTCGCCCGAACGCATGATCGATATCGCCCCCGCCTGCATGGCACAGCGCATGGTCAAATCCGCCGCCGAGATCGATCTGATCCGCGCCGGGGCGGCGGTGGCCGATGTGGGGGGTATGCAATCAGGGATGCGGTGCGCGAAGGCGCGCGCGAGATTGATGTCGCCATGGCCGGACGGAATGCCATGGAGCTGGAAATCGCACAGCGGTTCCCCGATGCCGAATACCGCGACACATGGGTGTGGTTTCAGTCGGGGCTGAACACCGATGGTGCCCATAATCCTGTCACGGCCCGCAGGCTGAAGCGGGGCGATATCCTGTCGCTCAACTGCTTTCCGATGATTTCGGGGTATTACACCGCCTTGGAACGGACGTTGTTCGTGGGCGAAGTGGACGACGCCAGCCTGAAAATCTGGCAGGCGAACGTCGCGGCCCATGAATTGGGCATTTCCCTGATCAAGCCGGGAGCCACCTGTTCGGGCATCACTCACGCGATTAACGATTTCTTTGCCAGTCGCGATCTGTTGCAATACCGCAGCTTTGGCTATGGCCATTCGTTTGGCATCCTGTCGCACTATTATGGCCGCGAGGCGGGACTGGAACTGCGCGAGGATGTGGATACCGTACTGACCCCCGGTATGGTCGTCAGCATGGAACCGATGCTGACCCTGCCCGAGGGCATGCCCGGTGCCGGTGGATACCGCGAGCATGATATTCTGGTGATCGGCGATGACGACGCGGAAAATATCACCGGCTATCCCTATGGCCCGGATTTCAACGTGGTGTAAGGGCCGGTTGACGCCCGCGATGTTTTGTTTCAAGCTGAACCTGCGGGGCGGTGTTCGCTGCCCTGTTTTCCCTGAATATTTGCGCCGGGCATGAGACCGGCGCGGCGTGCGTCTGGTGTCGGCTCCGGCAAGGAGAGGTGACATGAACGACACGATCGAACGCGCCGAGGCTTTGGCACGGCGGCTGCACGACGGGCAGATGCGCAAGGGCGCGGCGCGCGAACCCTATATCATCCATCTGGAGGAAGTTGCCGCGCTGGTTGCCACATGGGGTGGCGACAATGACACCATCGCCGCCGCCTGGTTGCACGATACGGTCGAGGATTGCCCCCCGTTCAGCGCCGCTGATCTGACGGTGGAAATGGGCGCGCGGGTCGCCGGAATCGTGGCCGAACTGACCGACGACAAAAGCCTGCCGAAACCCGAGCGAAAGCAGTGCCAACTTGCCAATGCCCCGGGAAAATCGCCCGAGGCGGCGCTGGTGAAACTGGCGGATAAATGCTCCAACATCGGCGCGCTGGTTGCGTCGCCGCCCGAAAACTGGTCCCGGCCGCGGATGATGGCCTATGTGGATTGGGGCGTTTCGGTGGTTGATGCACTGCCCGCGCCGCTGCCGCCCGCGGCGCTGAGCGAGTTTCGCCGCAGGGTTGCCATGGCGCGGCTTCGCCTTGGCTGATCGTGCATCTACGCTTGCCGCTGTGCCTGTGCCCTTCTATTCTTCAAGGAAATACCTATGTAAATCTTTGTAACATTACGGAGGGCCAGATGGCCGATTTTGAATCTCAGGTTCGCGAAAGTCAGGCGCAGGTGGCCGAAGCCCAATCCAAGATTTCCGAACTGACCAGCCGGATTGAAACGGCCCGTTCAAAAATGGCCGCAGGCACCGACGCCACGGTGGACATTGAAAACGCCACCCTGGACGATGTTCACGCTCACACCGAAATGATGAACGCGAACATCGCCGAGCTGATCATGGGGCTGGATGATGTAACCGCCGGATTTTCGCGTGACTTTGCCGAAATGCGTGACAAGACGGGATGGGAGAGTTTTGTCGGGATATTCTCTGAGGGAAAATCCGATTCCATGCGGCAGGAGCGGATGCGCACCGCCAGCGTCGATGACAAATTGCAGGATCTGATTTCAAAATCCGACATCATCGTCAAGCTGCTGGAAGGGCAGTTGGCGGTGCTGAACGAACAAAAAGCCAAGGTTGAGGTTAATCTGAGCGAAACCCTGGACGAGCGTGAATTCACCGTGGGAGAGCTTGAGTCGCTGCGGGCCGAAATTCTGGCCATGGACCCGAAACTGATCGAGTTGGAAAACAAGATCAGCGTTGAACAGGACGCCGCCGCGCGCACCCGTCTGGAAACTGAACTGGCCGACCTGAACAAGGCCTATAACGATATGGTGCAGCAAGAGCAGGTGAAGCTGGCCAAGTCGCAAACCCTTGAACGCTATATCGAAAAGGGCAAAACTTGGGTGGATTCGTTGCAAAATCAGGCGGCGACACAGATGGTGCTGATCAACAAATTGCAGACCGACACGAAACAACGTGTGGTGCTGTACGATGCCCTGACCAAATCGCTGAAAACGGCGCAGCAGCAGGATGTGGCGCACCGGATCAACGAAATCGGCGTGCAGACGGATCAAGAGGCGCAGACGGCCATGGCGCAGATCGGTGTGGCCACCAACAGCCGGATGGCCGATATGATGGAAGCCCACGAAGATCACATGGTATTTGCCCGCAAGGTATTGGAACAAAAGGCCAAGGCGGACGAACGCTTTGCCCGCCGCTTTGCCGGGATCGTCGATAAACACGACAAGAACCTGTATGGCGAGTAGGCCATGAGCGATGTGATCACAGGCAAGGATCTGAGCCGCGATCACGTGGGGCTTTCCGATACCGAGATCGTGCGCCGGTATTTCAGAAAGTTCGAAGCGATCACGGCCCACCTGGACCGGGTCGCCACCGAAATGCAGGTAGAGGGCACCTTTGACCGCAACGAGGTGCAGGTTATTGGCGGTTATATCGAACGGATCGCCGGCACGTTTCGTGCGCTGGGCATGAAATATCTGATGACGGGGCGCGATACCGGTACGTTTCTTGGCAGTCTTGCCATGGACACCACCGAAAGCGGTTTTCCGGTGTTTCGCGAGTTGCTGACCATGGGCAGCGATTTTGCCCAGGCCACGCACCATCTTGAGGCAACCCCGGATCGCACGGCATTGATCGAGCAGATGCTGAGCCAGATCATCGGTGATCGCGAAATCCCCACGCGGCTGCAATTCGCGATGTCCCAGCGGCTGTATTACGAATCGCTGTTGGAGCAACGGTTGTTCTGGGCGCAGAATGACCCGCGCACGATCTGGCTGGATGGCTTGCATGACCGGCGGCGGTTTCTGGTTCATTGGGCGGTCTATGACAGCCAGGTGAACCTGCCGGTGATCTATCTGATGGAGCTTGAGGACACGGGGCACACATCACTGCCCAAGGACGCCACCCGCTGGCCCGCCGTTCAGGCGCATCTGATCGCGCAATCCATGGACGGGCTGAAATTGCTGACCATCGCCAAGGGGTTTGACGGGGATTTTGACAATCTTCACCCCAAACGCCTGCGCCGTATCCATGTAGGACCGATGTATTCGGCGGCCTATACCCGGCAAAGCGGGCCGATCCGCGATGTTCTGGAACAGGCCCGCGCGCCCGAGGGGCAGGATTGGTGCCTGGCCTGGACCATCGAGGAACTGGAAAGCGAGCGGGTGGAAAGCGAACGCAAGGGGTGGTTTTCAACCGTGGAGCGCGAGATTTTCGCGCTTGACCCTTTTGCCGGGCGCGGGGCCGATACCGGCGCCACCCGCACCGAACGCGCGGTGATCCTGCCCCAGCGCCCCTATCAGGTGTTGGCCGAGATGAACCCGCCCGGCTTTGCCTCGGTTCGCAAATTCGTGGTGTCGCCGGCGGGGCGTGTTCTGAGTTATCGGTAGCTGCGTTTGGTGGATGTCGGAATTTGAGTATTTTTGTCAGTAAAAAGCTGGGGGTTTCGTGAGCATTTCAGGCGATCAGATGGAACTGCCCGAGGCGGATATCCGCAAGCATTATTCTGCGGCTTTGGCCATGCTGGAAGGGTTTGATCACACGCCGCGGGTGGCCGAGGGCCATGGCGAGGCCCCGGCAGAGCGTTCGCCCGGGATTGGCACGCGGCGGCGGTTTCGCTCGACCACGCCGGGGCTGGTGACACGGTCGACTGCGCGCCCCGAAGGTGTGCGGCTGATCGAGCGGATTGAGGGGGTGGGCGATGATGGTCTGCCCTCGCCCTTGCAGGCAAGTGTATTGCAGGGAATGCGCCGGGCGCTGGCGATTGCATTGGCGGTGGGCGAGCAGTTTTGCGAACGCACCGGGTTGGATGCGCTGAAGCGGGATAATCTGGCCGGGGGTGGCGGCCACGCGCAAGGGCGAATTTTCGGATCTTCTGGCGGCGGAGGCATTGGTGTGCATGTCGGTGTTTGCCAATGCGGCCACGTTTCTTTTGGCGGCCCATGCGGGTGAGGCAACGGTGGAGATTGGCGAGGTCGAGGAGGTGTTGACCGACAATGCGCCGCTGGCCTTGCATGGTGTGTTGTGGGAATTGGATCAGGACATCCACGCCTTTGCCAGTGATGAGCCGCGCCTTGTGGCCACGGTTCTGGCCTTTGGCGAGGCGTTGATCGGGCGGGTCGAAATGCGCGCGGGCAGTGCGCCGGGGCTGGGGGCGTTTACCTCGGCGGCGTGGCGGGTTGAGGCGGATGATTTTACCGTTCAGGGATTTGCGCCCGCGCGCCGGGCCGGGGGCAGCGCCCTGAGCATGACGTTCAAGAAGCCCAACGAGGTGGTGGGCAACCATATCGCCAAATATCAGGCGATGAAGCTGTCCAAGATGTTGATGGCCTATGATTTCGAACGGCGGATCAACCCCTTTGCCGAATTGGGCGGGTTTATCTTTACCTTTATGGGCGATGGCGCGCCGGGGACGGGGAAAACCACCCTGATCCAGATGATGGCGGGGTTGATTTCGGGGTATTGCGAGGTGGCGGGCTATCCGTTCCGCTATCAGAACTTGAGTACCGACAATATCGATTCCTATCAGGGGAAATCGGGGCAGAACGCCAAGGCCTTTATCAACAATATGATTGATCCGTCGGTGATCGGGTTCGGCACGATTGACGATATTGATCAACTGGCGGGCAAGCGCGGTGATCGGCAGAGCTCATCCGGGCAGCTGGAGATCACCGCTGTGTTGATGGAGAGTTTTGCCGGGGCAAATACGGTGGTGCGGGGGAACTGCACCTTTGGGATGTTTTCGAATTACCCCGAGAATGTGGATGATGCCCTGCGCCAGAGGGCCGGGGCGCGGTTTCTGGTGGACGGGCCGCAGACGCGGGAGGATTACATCGACATTCTGCATCTGTTGATGGGCAAGAACCATGCGATCCCGGTGGGCGATCATGATCTGTTTGCGGCGCAGGAAATCAAAAAGGCGGTCGCCGCCAGTTTCGCCAGCCACGGTCGCCCGAAAGAGGACGGGTTGATCGAGGTGTGGGAGCGCACGGAGGCCAGGCTGGGCCGTCTGGATACGATTGCCAAGCTGGGGACATATCTGAAGGGGATCCAAGAGGCGGATCACCGGTTTACCGGCCGCGCAATCAAGAACATCACCGATGCGGTCAAGGTGCGGGCGATGGATTTTGAGCTGCCCGACGAATGGATGGAAAACCCCGATCTGTTCCTGTTCAAACCTTACGGCGACAAATTGGCGATGATCCGGGATATGGCACAGCCGATCACGGTGGATATGGTGGTGCAGGAAATCAACCGATATGCCGACAGTGAATTCCGCTATGCCGACAAGAGCGACGAGGTGGCGATTGCCAATATGGTGCGTGACTTCGGCCTGAGCGAAGAGGCCAAGCGGCGGTATCTGGAGGGCAGGGGCGCATGAGTGTTCTGGTGTTCGGGGCCACGCTGATTGTCGCGTCGGTGGTGGTCAGTCTGGGGGTGGCGGCGTTTTTCACCGATCCGGGCGTTTACCGTGCGTTGGGCCATGGGCGGGCGTTGGTGGGGGGCGTGCTGATCTGTGCGATCTGTGCCTTTGCGTTGTTTGCGGTGATGAACCCCGATCCGCTGCCCTGGCCTGAACCGTTCGAGGCTTATGTGCGCCGGACGTTTGGCATCGTGGTGTTTTCATCGTTTATCTGGTTGCCGATTTTTCTGGCCGTTTTCACCACGCTGGCCCGGCGGCGCAATCGGGAACAGGCGTGATGGGGGTGGTTCTGCCGGTTCTGGCGATCGTGCTGGCCGCGATTGCCGTGCCATTGGGCCTTGGCCGGGTGTTGCCCGAGGGCGGCGCGTGGCTGGTGGTGAATGGCGGGCTGTCGGCGGTGGCGATGACGTTGATTTCGGCGGGATATTTCCTGTGGGCCTATGGGCAACAGGACAGTCGGGTGATTGATGCGCTGGGGGTGGCCCCGGGGGGGACGGCGCGGTATTTCCTTGGGCTTGGCCTGTGGGCCGGGCTGATCTGGGCGCCGGTTGTTGTGCTGACCATATCGACCCTGCCGCGCCGTTGGAGAGTGAAAGAATGGTAAGTGAACCTTTGCCCGTTGTCTGGGCCGCCACCACAACCCTGCCGCTGATGGCTGTGGGCGGCCTGGCCGTTCTGGGCTGGGTCATGGGCCGGGGGCAGGCGGTATTGTCGCGCATGGCGGGGATCGCCGTTTTGTTGCTGGCACTTGGTGGTGTTTTGGCGCTGGGCATCTACGTATCGAACGGGGTCGAGGTGCGGGCGGCGATACACCATGATCCGTGGGGTGCGGTTTTGTGGTTTGGCTGGGTCGGGGCGCAATTGGCGGGGTTTGGCATTGCGATCACCTGGGCGCGGATGCTGTTGGGCGGGAAGGGGGCGACATGAAACGCCTGATCGAAAAGGGGCTGATGTTTGGCGGGCTGGTCGAGGTGTCGTCGCCCGCTTTGATCGAACGCTATAACCGGGCGCTGAAACAACTCACCGGCAAACAGACGGCGCTGGCGGATTTTCATATTGATCTGTCGGGGTATTCGCCGGAAGTGGGCGAAGAGCTGGGCGATCATCAGTATCTGAACGCCAACGGCTGTAACCGGCAGTTCATCTTGCTGAGCACGGAGCAGAAAACCGCGCCGCTGTTGAACATGGCATTTTCCACCAGCCGCCCGATTTTGGTGGATTTTATCAAGACCAACGAAGGCGAGCTGTTCGCGTTGACCGCCCGTGATGCGGTGGCGGGCGAATTGGCCAATTCGGTGTTTGAAATTTCGCGCCCCGCCCGCCTGTTCGACATCCGCAAGATCGTGGTCGAGGCGGACACCACAGGTTCGCATGTGGCCGACGCGCGCAAACTGGCCGAAAAGATCGACCTGTTTCGCACCCGCGAAGATGGTTGGTGGGATGATGTGCTGATCGCCGAAATGATCGGACTGGCCAAACACACCGGTGATGTCACCCGCAACCCGGTAACGTTGAAGCGGATGGAGTTTGACCATGGAGATTTCTGGACCTCGCATTTCGGTGGCTCTTACGTTTTCCAGACCATGGATGCCCCGTTTGTGATCACGGCGACACCGCCTGCCTTTACGGTTGATGACGGGGTAAGCGCCGCGGTCATGGGGCTGGATCAGCCGAACACCATTGCCCGCACGCTGGAACAGAACGCGCTGGTCGAACCTATCGTCAAGGCGCGCAATGTGGACGCGGTGGCGATCCTGCGCCAGAAGATGGATTTCATCCTGATTGACGCGGCCGCGACGCTTGAGATTGATCTGGGCGGCGCCACCCGCACCGATCTGCGCGCCATTGCGCGGCGGCTGGGGCGTGCCTTGCCCGACGCTTTTCTTGGTCTTGGCGATCTTTTGCGCTGGGTCGAGGGGGGCGGCACATGGCCCCGGATCACCAGCGAACACCCCGCCTATTTCTATACCCTGCGCGCCGCTGCCGGGCCGGACCGCGATCTGGTGAATATGCTTTTGGCCGAACTGGCGCCGCTGGACGTGCGGCAATTGTTCATCTGCCATAAGGAACTGTTCTATAAACTGTACCGCACATGGCCCGATCAGCGGCGCCAATATGTGGCCGATTTTCTGGAACGGGAATATCAGGTGGACAAGGCCGGCACCCGCGCCGCCCTGTTCGGCGGCGAACCGGGGATGGATGATGTCACGCCAAAGGCTGTCCCCGACCGACGCGCCATGGTCGAACGGGTTGGCCCCTGGGGCGCAGTAAGGAGACAGCAATGATCTTTGCGATTGCCCGGTTGGGGCTGATGGGGTTCGTGGTGCTCAGTATCATATATGTGCTGGTGTCGATCTATTCCCGTTCGGTGCGGCGTGAGCGGCTTGAAAAACGCTGGGAGGAAGAAGGGATTGGCGGTGATCGTGCGGAATATGTGCGCGCCGGGCTGGCCGAATATGACGGATCGGTGCGGCGCAAGCTGATCCTCGGGGTATATGTTGTGCCGGTTATTGTGATCGGTACGCTGATTTATGCGATCAATTACTGGTAAGGAACGATGATGCGATATGTAAAGTGGACCTTCTGGATCGTGGTGATCGTCGTGGTCGGGGGATTCCTGCATTACACCATGCCCCAGCGCGACATCGTGCGCATCGTCAACACCGAAGTGCGCCGGGTGGATGTGAATGAAAACAGCCTGTTCTGGGCGCAGACCGACGTGGGCAACGACCCCACGACGGTGAACCGGGATGTGCGTTTCATCGAAACGATCCGCCCCAATGGCAAACCTATCGTTTATCGCAACGAAGACACGGGGTGGGGCTGGCCGCCCTATTTCAAGCTGGATTCATCGAATTTGCAGGCCGAAGCCAGCGACATGATCTCGACCCGCGACAAACCGCAATGGGTGGCTGTGCGCCACTATGGCTGGCGCAACGAATTCCTGTCGATCTTTCCCAACGCGGTGTCTTTGCGCCCGGTCGATGGCCCTGATGTGCGGCTTATTCCCTGGCTGAACATCACCATATTCGTTTTCCTGTTGGTGCTGGTGTTGTTGATACGCCGGATGTGGCTGCAATTCCGCGAACGCACCATCGACCCGATGGTCGAAGATGCCAGCGAACGCTGGGATCAGGTAGATGCCTATGCGGATGAGCGGCGCGGGCGCCTGTCACGCTGGCTGGGCAGTTGGAAAAAGAAAAATGAACGCCCCGCTGTTGGTGGGCGTTCATTTTTTGAGTATTTTCATCAGGAAAAAGCCGCAGCAGGGGGCGTGATTTCGCGCCCCCAGTCGTTATGTGCGGCCGTAAAGTTTGCGCTCGGCCTTGAAGGACAGCAGGCGGCGCTGCTGTTCATCCCAGAGGTGCAGTTTGACGCAGGCAAGGCTCTCGCGGATGGTCAGGCGTTGGGCGGTGGCCAGCTCGCTATGGTCGCGCAACACTTCGGTCAGGCGATAAAACGGGATGCGTGAATAAAGGTGATGCACATGATGCACCCCGATATTGCCTGAAAACCAACGCAAAATGCCCGGCAGAACATAATGTGACGAACCATGCAGCGCGGCATCGTGCAACTGCCAGTCTTCGTTCTTGTCCCACTGGGTTTCTTCGAACTGATGCTGCACATAAAACAGCCAGACCCCGGCCGATGCGGCGACAAGGACAGTGGGCAGAAAGATCAGCACGATTGGTTGCCAGCCGCCAAACCATGCGATGACCGCCAAAGACAGGATGATCACAAGGTTGGTCGCCATCGCGCTTGACCAATAGGTCCAGGATTTCATCAACCCCAGCGGCAGGCGGTTTTGCAGCAAAAACAGATAAATCGGCCCAAGACCAAATAAAACCAGCGGATTGCGGTAAAGCCGGTAGGAAAGCCGCCCCCAAGGGGAAAGCGCGCGATACTCAGCGACGGTCAGGGTGTGAACATCGCCAATCCCGCGTTTATCAAGGTTGCCCGCAGCGGAATGGTGAATCGAATGGGTGCGCCGCCAGACATCATAGGGCGTGAGGGTCAGCACCCCCAACACCCGGCCCGTCCAGTCAGATGCATGGCGATTGCGGAAAAACCCACCATGGCCGCAATCATGCTGGATGATGAACAGCCGCACCAGAAACCCGCCATTCACCAGCGCCAGCACGACCGAGGCCCATGGCGCGATCGGCAACAGCCACCAGGCGACGGCCCAGATGACCATATATGGCAGAAGGCTGACCGCCAGTTCAAAGATACTGCGCCCATGGTGGGGATCGCGGTATTTTGCGAGGATCTGAATCCAGTTACGGGCGGGCATGGCGGCGGTTGCGGCGCGCGGGGCGGATGCGGTCATTCGAGGTGCGGTGCTCTTTGTTGTGGCTTTTTATTCGTCTGCTCGGGCACACCCGGTTTCCCGCGCAGCTTGCCGGGTTTTCTAGGGCAGATCGGCTCACAAGTACAGTGGTCAGATGCGCTCACCCCTCACCATAGGGAATCCAGATTGTTTTTGTTTCGCAGCTGGCGGTTAAAAATTCGTGTGACTGCCCATCTGGCCCGGCCCAGTCGCGGTTGCGTCCGTTGTTCACCCAGGTGCGTTTCAGATTGCCGGCCGAGGCCAGTTCGACAGCGCGCGATATATCCTGCCCGGAAAATGACCAGACGGCATCGACATTCAGATGCCCCGCCAGGTGTGGTGCCAATTCGCCATGATCGCCGGTCAGGATGTTGACGACCCCCGCAGGCACATCCGACGTGTCGAGGATCTGATAAAAATCCGTCGCGGCCAGCGGAAAGGGCTGCGACGCCACAGCAACCACCCGGTTTCCCATGGCCAGCGCGGGCGCAATCATCGACACAAGGCCCAGAAGGGGCGCATCGTCGGGCGAAAATTGCCCGATAACACCCACCGGTTCATTCATCGCCAATGCAACAACCCGCATCGGCACGCCCTTGGCCGCACCGTCATTCTTGTCGGCCCAGGCCGCCCAGTGAAACAGCCGGTCGATGGCGGTGGTGACTTCGGCCTCGGCCTGTTTGGCGCTTGTTCCGGTCATATCGCTCAGCCGTGCGGCAAACTCCGCCGCCCGCGCCGACAGGTTTTCACCGATGTAATACAGGATTTGCGCGCGCAGATGCCCGGCACTGCGTGACCATGCCCTGGCCCCCTGCGCCGCCTCGACGGCGTTTCTCACATCCTTGCGGTTGGCCAGGCCGACGTGCCCCAGCAGCGCACCCTTTTTCGACCAGACCGCGCGCGAATATCCGCCATCCGGGCGTGCCTGTTTGCCCCCGACATAAAGCTTGGCCGTGCGATCCAGCGTTGGCACCGTCGCGGATTTGGGCGCGACAACGGCCTCAACCGGCTTTAACGCGGTGGTTTTGCGGTTTGCACGGGTATATCCGGCCAATCCCTCCCAGCCGCCTTCACGGCCAAAGCCGCTTTCGCGGACCCCGCCAAACCCGGCGGCAGCGTCCATCATGTTGGTGCCGTTGATCCAGACGATCCCGGCGGCCAGTTTCGGCGCCACATCCAGCGCCAGATTGATGTTTTCGCTCCAGACACTCGCCGCCAGCCCGTACCGGGTGTTGTTGGCCAGTTCGACCGCCTCGGCAGGTGTGCGAAAGGTGCAGGACACCAGAACCGGGCCGAAAATCTCCTCTTGCATCAGCGGATCGGCAGGCGACAATCCGGTGATCAGGGTGGGGGGATAGAAACAGCCTTCGGGCGCGGGGCAGGCCTGAAAAACCTCGCCACCTGCGCGCGTCACCTTGTCGCGGATCGTGGTCAGTTGGACAGGGTCGACGATGGCGCCCACGTCAATGCATTTGTCCAACGGATCGCCAATGCGCAGCCCCGCCATGCGGGTGCGCAGTCGGTCGTGGAAATCATCGGCGATATTGTCCTGCACCAAAAGGCGCGACCCGGCACAGCAAACCTGCCCCTGATTGAACCAGATCGCATCAACCAACCCCTCAACCGCACTGTCGATATCGGCATCGTCGAACACGATATAGGGCGATTTCCCCCAACTCCAACGTCAGCGCCTTGCCACTCCCGGCGGTGCGTTCGCGAATCCGCCACCCCACGGCGGTAGAGCCGGTAAAGGCGATCTTGTCGATGCCCGGGTGGTCGACAATCATTTCGCCCACCACCCCGTCACCGGTGACGATATTCACCACGCCGGGCGGCACCCCTGCCTGGCTGCAAAGCTCAGCAAAGTAAAGCGCGCTCAACGGCGTATATTCCGCCGGTTTCAGCACCACAGTGTTGCCCATGGCAATGGCGGGCGCCACCTTCCACGCCAGCATCAGCAGCGGAAAATTCCAGGGCACGATCTGTCCGCACACCCCCAGAGCGGCGCGGTCGGGCAGTTCGCTCTCCTGCAACTGCGCCATCCCGGCGTGGTAATAGAAATGCCGCGCCACCAGCGGCACGTCGATATCGCGGCTTTCGCGGATCGGCTTGCCATTATCAAGGCACTCCAGAACCGCAAACATCCGCGCCTGTTTCTGCACCAGCCGGGCCAGCGCATAAAGCACCCGCGCCCGCGCCGGGCCGCCGGATTTTTCCCACCCCGGCTGCGCGCGCCGCGCCGCGGCAACAGCGGCGTCCACATCCTCGCCCCGCGCCTGCGTCACCCGCGCCAGAACCGTGTCGCGCGCCGGATTACGGGTTTCAAACCCGTCACCGGGCGCCGTTACCGCCCCACCAATAAACAACCCAAAGGCGCGTCCATGGCTTTCAAGCCACGCCTGCGCCTCACCGTCACTCTCAGGGGCCGGGCCATACTCCATGTTTTGATATATCTCGGAAATGCTCATGGCTTTTTACTGATCCAAATACTCAAATTCCCCGGCCCGCCCCAAATGCTGTCACCCGATTCCATGGCGATACCCCGCTGAATACTGCCCGGTCACATGATGCTCCAACTGCCGTTCAATATCACCCAAAAGCGACGATGCCCCAAACCGAAACAGATCGGGGCGCAGCCAGCGGTCGCCCAATTCGTCTTTCATCAGCGCCAGATAGACCAGCGAATCCTTGGCTTTCGATATACCACCGGCGGGCTTGTACCCCACCATGACCCCGGTGCGCGCGTGATAGGCGCGGATGGCGCGAATCATCACCAGGCTGACGGGCAGCGTGGCGTTTACCGCTTCCTTGCCGGTGGATGTCTTGATGAAATCCGCCCCGGCCATCATGCAGATCAACGAGGCGCGGGCGACATTGCGCAGGGTTCCCAATTCGCCGGTTGCCAGAATCGCCTTTACATGGGCGGGGCCACAGGCGGCGCGAAAGGCGCGCATCTCGTCATAAAGCGCCTGCCAGTTGCCGGTCAGAACGTGGCGCCGGGAAATCACGATATCAATCTCTGCCGCCCCTGCCTTGACCGATTCACCGATTTCGGCCAGCCGCAGATGAAACGGCGATAACCCGGCGGGAAACCCGGTGGACACCGCCGCCACGGGAATGCCGGTGCCCTCCAACGCAGCAACCGCAGGTTCGATCATGTCGTGATAGACACAGACCGCACCGACTGTGATCCCCCTCACCCCCATAGCGTCAAGAAGATCGCGGCGCACCGGGTTGGCGGCCTTGGCGCACAGGCGGCGCACCCGCGCCGGGGTGTCATCGCCCGACAGGGTGGTCAGATCCATGCAGGAAATCGCGCGCAACAACCAGGCCGCCTGATACTCCTTTTTCACCGAGCGTCGCCCAGGCAGGGTGGCGGCGCGGCGCTCGATCGCGCTGGTATTGGCCTGCACGGCGCGCACCCAATCCATGTCCAGCTCCATCCCCGGATTGCGGGCAAGCGTGACCTGAGGCAATTGGGTTGCAGTGGCGTGGGTGGTTGTCATGGCGCGGCCCCGGAAAATTCGGCTGGTCAAACCCTTGCACGGGTCAGGGCATTTGGCAACATTGACCAAACGGTCAAACCTCATCCCCCCTTCTGACATCTGTTCAACCGGGCCGATCCGGGGTAACTGGCACGAAACCTCTGCTCAAAAAGGCCCGTTGCCATGCGTTTTGATCGTTCCGTAAAAATCGCCCCGTCGATCCTCTCTGCCGATTTCGCCAACTTCGGGCAGGAAATCCGCGCGATCGAGGCACAGGGCGCCGATTGGGTGCATGTGGATGTGATGGATGGCCATTTTGTGCCGAACATCACCTTTGGCCCGGCGCTGTGCGCGGCCATTCGCCCGCATATCAAGACGGTAATGGATGTTCACCTGATGATTGCCCCCGTCGATTCTTATATTGAGGCTTTTGCCAGGGCGGGCGCAGATGTGATCACGGCGCATGTCGAGGCGGGGCCGCATATTCACCGCACCTTGCAAAGCATCCGTGCGGCGGGCTGCAAGGTGGGGGTGGCGATCAACCCCGGAACGCCTGCCGGGGCGGTGGCGCCGCTGCTGGATATGATTGATCTGGTCAATGTGATGACGGTGAACCCCGGCTTTGGCGGGCAGAAATTCATCGAATCGCAACTGCGCACCATCCGCGATCTGCGCGCGATGATCGGTGAACGCCCGATCCATATCGAAATTGATGGCGGCGTCGATACCGCCACCGCGCCCCTGTGCGTGGCGGCGGGGGCTGATGTTCTGGTTGCCGGATCTTCGGTGTTTCGCGATGGATCGGTCACGCAACCCGAGATTTACGGCGAAAACATCACCGCCCTGCGCACAGCCGCAGGATAGCCGGTTAGCGCCCCGGAATTGTGTCGAATTCAAACGACAGGAACAGGGGCAGGGGGGCATCTGCCGCCTTTTTCTTGCGCAGGCTGACGGCGGCGCGGGTGGTTTCGCCAAAACCCGCCTCGTCCAGCAGCCCGGCGATGCCCGTGCGCTCAACCGGGGCGGCGCGGGTGCGTTCCACCGCCGCCTGTTCCAGAAACGACAGATCCTCAAGCTGGGATTGCGGCAATGCGGGGGACAAAACCACGACCATCCGGTCGCGCCCGAAACCGGTATCGGTAATCCTGACGAAATCTTCGTCCAGAACGGCGCCCGCAGGCATCCGGCCATTGCCCATGAAGGTGATCGAATAATCCGCCCCCACATACAGGATGTTGTAATCCACCGGGCCATTGGTGGTGTTTTCCAACCGCAGGCCGATCACATCGTCGGGGATAAGGCGCGGCACGTTGGCGGCACTCAGGGCCACGCGCGACCCGGGAATCACCTCTTCCAGGTCGGGATCGAACCGCGCCGATTGCAGGGCGGCCTTGACGTTCAGGGTGCCCCCACTGGCGGCCGCGCCTATTTTCAGCAGGTTCAGCGCCTTGGCCATGGCGCGCAGGTTTTCGGCCATCACATCGGCCAGTTTGAAATCGCTCTTGTCGCGGGTGGACACCGACGGGATCGTTTTCAGATCCGCCTCGGACACCAGACCGGTGGCTGGCAGAAACCAGATGGCATCGGGGCGGGCGCTGTCCTCGAACAGTTCCAGCCGCAGATCGGCCTCGACCCCCGGCGCGACAAAGCGCAGCCGGGGACCGGCCATGTTTTCGCTGCGGATGATTTCGGCGGCGCGCAACAGGGCGCGCGTGGCTTCACCGCGGGCCGCAGGCAGGGCCACGGTCAGGGAAAAGTCAATCACATCCGAGGTTTTGCGCAACCACGCGCCGCGCGGCAGGTCGGCGGGCGCGCCGGTGATCGTGCGAAAGGTGCCCGCGTCGGTGACGGTGACAGTGCCCATTGCCGCCTCGGTCGGGTCGGCGGGCGAGGCCATGACCGACAAGGCCATGCCCGGTTCGATCCCGTGCAATGTGCCGGCATCCAGCGTCAGGGTGTCGCCCGTGGCGCGCGCGGGCCACTGGGCAAGGCGCGCCCCCGGTTCGGCGTCAAAAACCTGTGCGTCCAGATCGCCCTCGAACAGCGGGGTCGAGCGGGCCAGATTGCCGGTGGTATATTTGCGCAGCACCTCTTGGGCCAACTGGCGATAGGTGATGCCGGGGCGTTCGGCCAGCGCCTGAAACAGGGTATAGGTGAACACCCCTTGCGAGCGGCGGTCGGCCTGGCCTTTGGGCATGTTCTTTTCCGGCGTGGTTTCATTGGTTTGTGCGGCAAAGAACGCCACGAGACTGCCTTTTTCCGCCGTGCCGGGAAACACCAGCGGCGCCTCGGGGCGGGCGCGGGGATCGGCGGGCAGGCCGCGCGTGGCTTCGGCTGCCTGCGCCGCCGCTTCGGCGCGGGCCATCGCCGCATCCGGGATCGACAGGGCGCCGGGGGGCAACTGGCGCTGGCGCACGTCATCATCGCCGGTGGGGGCGCCCCGGGTGGCGGTGCCGGAATGGCACGAGATCAAACACCACCCACACATCGGCCCCCCGGTCGCGCAGCCGGTCCAGCATCACGCCGACCTCATCATCGACCAGCGCGTTTTCCACGGTGCCGGTGCCATCGTTCCAGGGGCCGATATCGACGGGCAGGAACAATTCGTCCAACCCGTCAAGTTCGGTTGTGGGGTCAAGCGCCGGAGCCTGGGTGCCGTGGCCGGAAAAATGAAGGTAGATGAAATCGCCGGGCTGCACCTTGTTGGTCAGATCGCCCATCGCGGTGCGGATCGCGGCCAGGGTGGGTGCGGTTTCACCCGGAATTCCATCGGCCAGTACCGTGATGTTTTCGGGGGCAAAGGGCATTGTCGGGTTCGTCGTCAGAAACCGGCGCACCAGATCAACATCGTTCGCCGGCCCTTTCAGCCAATACCGTTCGTCCAGACTGGGATAGCTGGAGGCACCGATCAGCAGGGCATAGTTTTCGCGGGCAAAGGCGGGCAGAGCCAGCAGGAGCAATGCGGCGGTCGTGGCAATCAGGCGGTGCATGATCATCCCCTCAGTTGGTCATCAGCTTATAGGCCGAGGCGCTGCGCCCCTTGTTGCGCACCTCGACCGCATAGGTCTGGGCGCTGTCGGGTTGCCAGCCGCAATAGGCGATGGCGGAAATATCGGTGTCGGAACAGACCAGCCGCCCCTTGGTATCGCGGATATAAAGGTTGAGATCCGCCGCCCCCGATCCTTCGACATAGACATCGGCATAGACACCGGCGCTGAACTCCAGCGGGCGATAGGTGTCGGTGCCTCCGGCGCGGATGCTGGTGTAGCTTTCCACCCGCCCGCTGCGCACACCTTTGGTGGTTTCGGCGCGGATGTCGTCAATCAGGCCGTTCATCTGTGCATCGTCCGGGTTCAGATCGCTGGCGGCGTTCAGCATCGTTTCCCAGAACAGCGGTGCAATCGGGTTTTCGCGGGGAAGGGGGCCATCGCGTTCGGGCGTGCGTTCTATTACCTCGACCCCGGCTTCGGCCTGTTTGCGGAGTTTGGCGGCTGCGATCATCAACAGCGCGTCATGTTGCGCCTGACCGACGGCGAACAATTCGGCCGACAGCCGCGATGCGGTGATCGGGTCAGTCTCTTGCGCGGCGGCGGGGGCGGCGGCCAGGGCCGCCAGCGTGACAAGGTGAAACAGCTTGATGGACATGGATGATCCTTCGTGACCAGCGGGTTGGTTGAATATTTGCCCCAAAACCCCCGCAATACAACGGTTTCCTTGCCCCAACCCGGTGCGTGACGGGACTTGTCATGTGAACCCGGGGCGCGCGTCCGCTATATCTGTCAGGCACTCAACAAAAGGATCGTGCCATGGTTACCAAGGTTTTGACGGCCCGGCTTGGCCTCTTCGGCCCCACACTGCGCGCGGCGCTCTTGATGGTTATCGTGCTGGGCGCCCCATTGGTGGCACAGGCCCGAACAGGGTTGGAACGGGCGGTCGCCGCAACCGTGATCGTGCTGGGCGACGGGGACCGGCCCCTTGGCTCGGCCGTGCTGATCGAGGGCGGTCTGGTGCTGAGCGTGGTTGATGTAATTGGCGGGCGGGGCCATGTGGCGCTGCGTGACGGCGAGGGGCGGCAGGTGCGCGCCCGGGTTGTGGCGCGGGATGGCGCGCGTGGTTTGGTATTGCTGCGGGTCGAGGGTGATGGATTTGACATCGCCGGCCTGCCGCTGGCCCCGGTGACATTACCGGTGGGGCAGGCGGTTTATGCCGTGGGCGCGCCCTTGGGCATGGATGTGATGCTGACCCGTGGGATCATCGCCGCCGCTGCACGTCAATATGACCCGAGCGTACCCATGCACGCGGTGCAACATGATGCCTTGTTGAACGAAGGCGTGGCCGGTGGGCCGCTGGTGGATGGGGACGGGCGGCTGATCGGGCTGAACCGCGCCACCCCCGAAGGGGCGCTGGCCGGGGTTGGCTGGGCCATCGCGGCAGCCGATCTGGCGCGGCTTGTGCCGTTGATGGCCGATGGCACCCTGCGCGATGTGCCTGATCTGGGCCTGTCCCTGCGCCGGGTCACACCCCAGATCGCCGAGGCGCTGGGCGTGGTCCCTGCCGGGCTGTTGGTTGAATCTGTCGCGCCGCGATCGCGCGCGGATCGTGCCGGGCTGGTCGCGGGGGATATCCTGTTGGGCTATAACGGCAGCGTTCTTGATCACGTGGGCGCATTGGCCATGCTGATCGACGGGCGTGAGGCGGATACCGCGCGCCTGCATCTGCGCCGGGGTGGCACGTTGCTCACGCTTGCTCTGGATCTGGCGCCGGTGACGGCCCGTCTTGGGATGCTGGCGGTCAGCAGCAGCACGGGCGTGGCGCGGATCACCAGCTATACCTTTGCCACCCTCGGTGTGATGTTCGAGGACACGGGCCGGGTGGGGCATGTAAATTATCACTCACCCGCCTTCGTGGCCGGACTGTTGCCTGGTGATACGGTGATAGCCCTGAACGGCAAAGAGGTAAGCCGCGCCGAACTGGACGCCTTGCAGATCACCGCCCCGATCCTTTTGCTGGTGACGCGGGGGGGCGATACGCTGCATGTGCTGATCGACCCTTGGGCCGATGTACCGCGCACCGCGATGCAAAGCCGGGCGAATCTGCTTGACGCGGGCACGCATCTCTTTTGATCTGGGATAATACCATGACCGATGTACCCCGTATCCTGATCGTCGAGGACGATGCCGAAACCGCCGATGCCATCGCCACCGCCGTGCGCGATCTGGGGGGCGACCCTGTGATCATGCGCAACTGGGCGGATGGGGTGCAGGCGGCTTCCCTGGCCCGGTTCGCCGTGGTGGTGATGGACCGGATGCTGCCCGGCGGTGACGGGGTGGATGCCATCGCCAAGATGCGTGCCGCCGGGTCCAAATCACTGATCCTTGTGGTCAGCGCGCTGGGCCGGGCAAGCAACAAGATAGAAGGGTTGGAAAGGGGCGCCGACGATTATCTGGCCAAACCCTTTGACCCGGATGAATTGCGCGCCCGTCTGCGCGCGCTGCTGCGGCGCAATTCGATGACGGTGCTGGATAACGATATGCTGGCCTTTGGCGATCTGGAAATTCGGCTGAAGGCGCGCACCCTGCACATCGGGCGCGATCATGTGGCCCTGTCACCGAAGGAATTCAAACTGATCACCTATTTCGCCCGCAACGCCGGCGAGGTGGTGACGCGGATGCAACTGCTGGAACACGTCTGGAACCTGCATTTCGACCCCCAAACCAACGTGGTTGATGTGCATGTGGGCCGGTTGCGTCGCAAACTTGAGGCGGCGGCAGGGCGCGCGGTGATCCACACCGAACGGGGCGAGGGTTATGTGTTTTCCCCCGACGGGACGCCCGGGTGATCCGGCCACGCTCGGCCATGCTGCGCCTGACGCTGGCGGTGGCGGGCGGGATTATCCTGTTGTCCCTGGGGGCGATGGCGCTGCAATACCGCAGCACGCAAACCGCGCTTGCCGCGCAGGATCGCGCCACATTGGCCGCCGATGTGGCGGCCTTTGCGGCGTTTTACGACCAACGCCGCATCATCGCCCTGCGCGAAGCGGTAGAGTTTCGCGCCGCCACCACGCCCCCCGATCAGGCGCTGTTCCTGCTTCAGGGCAAGACGGGCGAGGTTCTGGCCGGGAATATAGCGGACTGGCCCGATGATCTGCCCGCGCTGGTGGGCGATCTGTCGATGGACGGCGCGCGGGCGTTTCACCGTGATGCACAGCCCTATCTGGGGGTCGCGCGGATGCTGCCCGGCGGCTTTCCCTTGCTGATCGCGCGGGGGCAGGGCCAGACGCAGGCGGTGCTGGGCGATTTGCGCGCCAATATCCTTTGGGTCGGGCTGGGCCTGTGCCTTGTGGCGCTTTTGGCGGGGTTGGCGGTGGCGCGGGTGGTGATCGGGCGGATTGACCGGTTGAACATGCTGGCTGACAGGGTGGCGGGGGGCGATCTGGCTGCACGTCTGCCGGGGCCGCGCAGCGATGATGAATTCGGCCGGCTAGAGCGGCACGTGCATCAGATGCTGGACCGGATTCAGAACCTCAACCGTGCCACGCACCGGTTGTCAGATGCCATCGCCCATGAATTGCGCACCCCCTGAACCGGATTTTGCAAAAGCTGGATCGTTCACCGGGCGCCGACGAGGTGCGCGCTGAAATGCGCGGTGCGATCCGTATCTTCGATTCGCTGCTGGATATTTCCGGGGCCGAGGCGGCATCGGGCGGCGCGCCCGGCCTTGTGCCTGTCGATCTGTCGCAACTGGTCGGTGAGGTGGGCGAATTGTATGAACCGTTGGCCGAAGACAAGGCGCTGACCTACCGCATGGAGGTGGCGCCGGGCCTGTGGATTCTGGGAGATCGCAACCTGATTGCCCAATGCGTTTCCAATCTTCTGGACAACGCGATCAAGTTTTGTGGCACCGGCGATGCCATAGCGATCACGCTGAACACCCAGGGCGACCGCCACGTCCTGGCGGTGCGCGACACCGGCCCCGGCCTGCCTGATGATCTGGGTGATCTGGCGTTTGAACGGTTCGTTCGCGGCGAGCGGGACCGCGCGGTGGCGGGCCATGGTCTGGGCCTTGCCCTGGTTCAGGCGATCGCAACGCGCCACGGGGCGCGATTGACCCGGCCCACGGTGCAAAAGGGATTTGCCATTTCGATCGCCTGGCCTAAGGTGGCGCAACCGCCGGAATTGATTGATGAACCCTGATGCCCCTGCCCAATCTGCTGCGCCATGTCCGTTTCGTTTCGCTAAGCGTTGTCTTGGGCTGTGCAGCGGTCAACACGCCGGTTAACAAGGTCGCCACGGGACCGAACCTGTCGGTGGTTGACAGTGACCTTGCGGCGGTCGGGGATGATGATGTCTGGGTGGGGCTGGCATTTTCCGGTGGCGGGATGCGGGCCTCGGCCTTTGCGCAAGGGATGCTTGAGGGGCTGCGTGCCGCCACCGCCACGCCGCGCGATCCCGATGGTATCCTGTCAGACGTCAAACTGGTGACGGGCGTGTCGGGCGGATCGGTGACGGCGGCCTATTTCGGGTACTACGGCCCCGCCGGGGTGGATGATTACCGCGACAAATTCCTGATCCGCAATGCCGAAAAATACATGGCCAATTCACCCCTCAACCCCGTCACATTGGTGCGGGGCCTGTCGGGCGGGGCAAACAGCGCCGACACCTTTGGCCGGTTTCTGGATGAATCCCTGTTTCACGGCGCCACCTTTGGCGATCTGCGCAAACGCAGCCGGATTGCGACCTGGATCAACGCCAGCGACATCGCCAACAACACGGCATTCCTGTTTTCGGCGGAAACCTTTGATGCGCTGTGTTCCGATCTGTCATCCTATCCGATTTCTCAGGCGGTCAGTGCCTCGGCGGCGTTTCCTCTGGTGTTTTCACCCATCGTTTTGAAAGCGCACAGCAAAGACTGCGATTATGTCGCCCCTGACTGGTTGACCGCTGCGCGTTTCAACCCCGAGGCCAGCAGCGCGATGAAAGCCTATGCTGCTGCCTTGGAAAGCTATGCCGATCCTGAAAAAGTGAGCTTTGTCAAACTTCTGGATGGCGGGATCACCGATAATTTCGGCACAACCGGCCTGTCGGTGCAACGGGCCCGCGCGCAGATGGCCCATTCGCCCTTAAGCCCCGAAGAGGCGGTGAAAATGAAACGCATCCTGTTTCTGGTGGCCAATGCCGGGGTCAGCCGCGATTTGGCCTGGGCCCATAAACTGCCCGGGCCGGGCGGCATTGAGCTGGCCATGTCGATCGCCAATTCCGCCATGAGCGCGGCGAGCCGCACCGGGTATGACGCGATGCGCCTCGAATTGCGGGACTGGGAGCAGGATCTGGTGGAATACCGCTGTTCGCTGCCCCGGGCGACGGTGGCGCGGCTGCGCGGCGGTCTGACGGGGTGGGATTGCAAGGATGTCAAATTGTTCGTGGGGCAGGTGTCGTTCGATGATCTGCCCAAAGCGATGCAGGGCGACATGAATGCAATCCCGACGCGCCTTGCTCTTGAGGTGGCGCAGGTTGATCTGGCGATCCGCGCGGGGCAGATCGCCACCCGCTCCAGCCCGGAATTGAACGGGTTTCTGCATGCGACGGGGTTGGGGGGAACGGCGCTGGCCGCCAGTGGCCCGGCGCGCCGTATCGCACCCCAGCGCAACTGAGCGGGCGGGTATGACAACTTCCGTCACCTGTGGCGGAATTCTTGCAACGTGGCGCGCAACGGGTAATGTCATCGGCATGAAACCGCTTGCCCCCTTGCACTTGCCAGTGCTGTTGTTTTGGCTGCCATGCCCGCCCGGGCAGATGTTCACGCCCTTTTGGTCGGGGTCAGCGATTATCAGTTTCTGGATGCTGATCTGCGCGGTCCGGTCAATGATGTGGGGCTGATGGCGCGCACCCTGCTTGCCCGGGGGGCCGATGATGTGCGGGTGCTGGCCGATCCGGGCGCCGTTCTGCCCGATGGAATCGCGCCGCCGCAGATTGCCACCCGCGCTGCCATTCTTGCGGGGCTTGCCGATCTGGGCCGGGTGGCCGGGCCGGACGATACGGTGATCTTTTATTTCTCGGGCCACGGCGCGCAGGCCCCCGACATGAACGGCGATGAGGGCGGCGGCTATGACGAAATCTTGTTGCCGGCCGATGCCAAAAACTGGAACGGGGTGATCGGCGCGGTGGAAAACGCGCTGATCGATGATGAGTTTCAGCCGCTGTTCCAGACCATCCTTGACAAGGGCGCCACCCTGATCGCCATCGTCGATGCCTGTTATTCGGCCACGGGGTTTCGCGCGATCAGCAGCGCGGCAGGGGCCGAGCGGTTCATCAGCGCCGCCACCCTTGGCCTGCCCGAAGGCGGCGTGGACCCCGAGGAAACCGGCACCATCGCGCCGCCGCTGGAGGGCGATTTCGCGTTTCTCTATTCTTCGCAATCGGATCAGCGGTCATTTGAATATCCCTTGGGGGACAAGGCCGACCTGTCGAATTGGTACGGTGATTTCACCCGGTCGCTGGCGTCGGTTCTGTCTGAAACGCCGGATCTGACGTGGGAACAGGCCCTGCGCGGCGCCATGGATGCAATGCAGGATGGCGCGGCTTCGGCGGTGCAGACTCCTGACGGCGAAGGCAGCGCGCTGAATGCGCCGGTGTTCGGGTCGCTTGCGCCGGGCGGGCGACGGGTGCCGTTTTCGGGCGGAGAGTTGGGGGCAGGGCTGCTTTCGGGCTATGGCGACGGGGCGGTGTTTGATCTTTACACCACGGCCACGTCCGACACGCCCGTGGCCCGCGCCACCCTTGTTCGGGCTGGCGCCAGTTCTGCGGCGCTTGAGCTGGTCAGTGGCACGATTCCCGCCGACGGGTACGGCGTGCAGGTGCGCCCCGCCACGCCTGCCCCGTTCCGCATTTCGCCCCCCGTGGTGCTGGACACCAAAGATTACGCGCCTGTCCTTGATGCCCTTGGGGCGCTGGCCGCGGCGGGGTTGCCCGAGGGGGTGGAATGGAATTCGCCCGCCCCGGATGCGGTTCTTATCCTGTCGGGCGGCGCCCTGGCGCTGGCTGGTCCCGGCGGGGTGCTTGACCCGGACGGGCCGGGCAGCACCCCGCGTATGGGCGGCGATCCCGCCGGGTTTTTCGAACGGGCCGCGCGGGTTCACCGGCTGCGCCGGGCACTGGCGCTGGCTGAATCCCAGAAACCCAAGGGGTTTTCCCTGCCCGGTGCGGGGCTGACCCAGAATATCGAACGCGCTGTCGGCAATCCGGGCGCCAATGGTTGTAACGAACCGATTTCAGGTGTCGGCGCATTTGATGTCAGCGGAATCGTGAGCGAATGTGACCGGCTGTGGCTGTCGCTCAAGAATAACTCGCGTACGGCGCAGGATGTGACGGTTCTGTATGTGGACCGGGCGTTCAACACCTCGGTGCTGTGGCCCGACCCGGGCCTGTCCAACCGGATCGCGTTTGGCGAAACGCAGGAAATCGGGCTTGAAATTCACAGCCCTGACGGATTGCCGGGGCAGGAAGAAATCATCGTGATCGCGGTGCCTGCCGAGGTGGGCAGCCCGCGCACCGTGCTGACCGCGCTGGCCGATCCGACCGCCACACGGGGCGGTGGCGATGCCCCGGCGTTGCAACAGTTTCTCGAAGCGGCCATCGACCCGGCCACCAACAGCCGCAATTTCGGCTTCACCGGCGCGATTGCGCCTCTCAAAATTACGCGGACCCGGCTGCACCTGGTGCCGGACGTGAAATGAATTGACACCTCACCAGGCGGAGACAATACCATGTTGACAACGAAACAGCGCATGTTCACCGGCCTTCTGGCTGCGGGCCTCATGGCCGGATCAGTCAGCGCCGAGGATAATTCCTCCCTTGGCGCCGCCGAAAATGTGGCGAAATCACCCTTTGCCTTTGCCGAGATCCAAGGCAAAGGCCGCCGCCCAGGCCGACGCCGAAAAGATCGCCGAATCCAGCGGTGGCCGGGTCATCGGCGGTGAAGTGGCTGCCGAGGGGGCCTGGCCCTGGCAGGTGGGCCTGATGGTGGCCGGTCAACCGATTTCACCGGATGCGCAGTTTTGCGGCGGCACGATCATTCTTGACGAATGGGTGCTGACGGCGGCTCATTGCGTTCGCATGGTTGATGACCAGGGCAATGCCTTTGATGTCGCCCCTGACCGCTTTGCAGTGCTTGTCGGCACCAATACCCTGCGCCCGGGGCAGGGCGATCTGGTGCCGGTGACGGCGGTGTACCGGCATCCGCAATATCTGACGACCGAGTTTGACAACGATATTGCCCTGATCAAACTGGCGCGCAAACCGAACGCGAAATATCAGACGATTCAGGTGCCCACCGCCGAGCTGGGCGAGATTCTGGACAAACCCGGCGTGCCCTCGATCGTGACCGGCTGGGGCCTGATCAACGGAATGAAACATCCCGAAGATATGCGTCAGGGCCAGATCCAGATGTTGCCGCGCGAGCAATGCAACGGCGCAATGATGGAAGCGCGGGCCAACGCCGCAGCGCGCGGGTTCAGCGAAGCAGTCAGCATTTTCGGCGTCAAGGAAGGCGACGCACAAGAGGCATGGCGCGCGCTGGTTGATCGTGCCCCCCTGCCGTTGTCACCGAACATGCTGTGTTCGGGCACCTATGAGGGGGCGCACCTCGTGTTCGGGCGACAGTGGCGGTCCGTTGGTCGTGCCGCTCGACGATGGCAGCTATGTGCAGGCCGGCGTTGTGAGCTGGGGCCTGACGTCGGAATCCGGTGAGGGGTGCAACGAAAACGCGCTGTTCTCGGCCTATACCAAGGTGGCGAATTACCTCCCTTGGCTGGAACAAACGATTGCCGCGAACTGACAAACCCCGGGTGCGGGCGGCCTTGTGCCGCCCCGCCCTTGCCCTGCTGTCGTTCTTGTGTGTGACGGTGGGGCAGATGCCCGGTGCCGTTTTGGCACAGGGCCAATCCTGGGGGAGGCGCCCCTGGCACAGCCCGCCGCGCGGGTCAGCGACAGCGATATCTTTGCAATGATCGACGAGGGTATGGCGGCCCTGAATGCCGGCGATCTGACCCGCGCCTATGAACGGTTCACCACGGCCAATGACATTACATTCGGCAGTGACGATTTTGGCCTGAGCGCCAAGCACCTGCCCAACCTTGCCCTGGCCCGCTATGCCATGAAAACCGAGGATTGGGACGAACTGGGCCGTTTTGCCGCGTCGGTCGCCACTGCGCTGGATGTCGAGGGGTATCGCGATCACCCCTACCGGATCGAGGCGATGGCGTTTCAGGGGGTGGTTGCCTATCTCAACGACCGTTTGAATGAGGCGGAACTGATCCTGCGCGCCGCCCTTGCCGCCTGCAAGGATCGCCCCGAACTGGCCGTGGTCGAGGATCTGGCCCATTTCTATCTGGCCGTCACCGCCTTTCAACTGTCCACCCCGGATGCCACCGAGTTGCGCCAATCCTATCTTGAGGCGCCGGCGGTTTCCGGGGGCTGGGTCAAGGCGAGTGAAGTGGCCTATCTGTTTTACCTCGATGTTTTTGTGGCCCGGGGCAAAGGTGATTCCCCTGCGGCGCTGATGATGTTGTATCAGGAGTTTCTTGATCTGATCGACGGCAAGGTTGATATCGAACCGGCGCGCATGTCGTTCTATCGCGGCTTTCTGGGCCTGCTGCAGTTTGAGGCAGGCGAAACCGAGGCCGCCCTGGCGACATTTCAGGCCCGCCATGATTTTCTGATGGCGAACGACCTGATTGACGAAGATTTCCTGTTTAACGTCCAGCGTCTTGCCATGGCGCGGCGCTCATCGGGTGATATTGCGGGGGCCTATGATTTTCTGAATGAAATGATGGCGTTTGCCCGGAAAAGGGTGCCCGGTTCGGGGATATTTTCGATTTTCGAAAAGGACATGGGCGATTTTCAGGTGGCGCTTGGCCATCCCGAACTTGCCCAGCCCCATTATCGGCGCGCCTATGCCATTCTGCGCGAAACCCGGCGCGCCAGCGACACCGAGGTTCTGGCGGTAAGGCCGCTGATTGATCTGGATGATCCGGGAATGGCGGGTTTTCCGCTGGCAGATGAATTGCATGCAGCGGCAGAGGTGACCTTGGCCCTGGCCGATGATGGCGCGACGGTGCTGACACAGTTCTTTGAAGGGCGATACCTGAACCTTGATTCCCAGCTTGGTCTGTTGAACGCAAAAGGGCAGGGGGACGATCCGGTGTTTCTGACCAACCGGGCGCTGTATTTCGGCCTCATGGGGTATCGCGACCGGGCGCTGCGCGATCTGGCGGCGGCGGGCGGGGACAGCGCAATGACCGATCTGGTGGAACTGGTCGCGCGGGTCTGGGGGGCCGAGGCGGATGTGGAACTGGCCACCGGCGTGGCGGATCGTCTGGCCACGCGGTTGGATGATCTGGACCCGGCCCGCCAAAGTGCCGCGCTGGCGCTTATTGCCTTCACTGCCTATCGGTTGGATGACACGGCGGCGTTGGGGGATGGCGTGGAAAAATGGTTGGCCCTGCCGGTGCCGGTTGGGGGCGCCATCTGGCATCTTTTTGCCAGCGCAATGATGGTAGAAGCCGCATCAGGCATGCTTGACCCCGAGCGCGCGACGTCCATCACCGATGCATTCGTCGCGCAGGTGGCGCAGGCGCCTGACCTGCCGCTGTTGCGCGATTACGGGCGGGTTACCGTGATTGCCAACGCGCCGGATGTTCTGGGAAATGCCGATGTCGAGGTCGAACTTGGCGGGTTGCTGCGTCGGTTGCAGACGCGGTTGCCATCACACCATGCGTTGATTTCGCTGACAGAATTTACGCTCAGCAATGCGTTTCAGTGGCGTGGTGATACGGAACAGGCGCTGATCTGGCTGGATCGGGCCACGACCACCGTGCGCCACCATCCGTTTCACGATACCGATACGTTGGCCTTTACCCTGTCTGAACAGGCGCGTCTGATGATCGAACTGGGCCATACCGATCAGGCGGCCCTGATCGCGCGGGAGGCCTATGAAATGGTTGATCCTGAAACCGGACGGCCCAATCTGGTGTCGGCGGTGGTGGGCAACTTTGCCTATGCCATCCTGTCGCGCACGGGCGATGAGAAACGCGTGGCTGAAATCTATGCGCGGCACCTGAATGATCCGCTTTATGCCGACCGGATTCCGCCCATCGTGAAGATGAAACAATTGATGAGCTATGCCAACGCATTGGCCGAAGATGCCAGTTGGGAAGAGGTGCGCGATGTGCTGGACCGGGCGCAAGCGGCCCTGCCGGACAACGGGTTTGATCTGCGTGGTTGGCAGGCGACGCTTGATTGGACCCGGGCGATTGCCGAATACCGGTTCGATCAGGGGGATTATGGCTTTGCCCGGATGCGGGCATCGAACGATATGCTGGCCACCTTGCAGGATGATCTGCGCGCCGCCGGTTCGATCGAGGTGTCGCGCGCCGCCGAATTGCGCAATCGCGCCAACTGGACCGCCCTGATCGGGTGGGAATACGCCCAGACCTTACCCCAGGACGCCGAAACGACGCAGCAATAAGGCCCCCGCGTTGCCGTATGCGCGGGGGCAGGGCGGATTGTTGACTGTCTTGTATTATTATATTAGTATTTTAAAACATCGCGCGGTCAGAAACGGCGATCATTCACTTCACCACACGGACGGAACATATGGCGCGCTTCATCAGATTAACCGAGGCAGACAACATCATCCTTGCTGTTGATGCCCAAAAGCCGGGCGATGATGTGGATGGCGTCACCGTTACGCAAAGGGTGCCGCGTGGCCACAAGATGGCGCTGACGCCAATCGCCAAAGATGCGCCGATCATCAAATACGGTCAGGTTATCGGCTTTGCCAAAGCGGATATTGAGGCCGGCACCTGGGTGCATGAACACAATGTTTACCTGCATGATTTTGAACGGGATTATCAGTTCGGCACCGACGCCCACCCCGCCCCGGAAACGCCACCGCAAAGCACGCACAGTTTTCAGGGCTATCTGCGGGCGAACGGAAAATATGGCACCCGCAACTATATCGCGGTTCTGACCTCGGTGAATTGTTCGGCCACGGCATCGCGGTTTATCGCGGATGCGGTCAATACGTCCGGCATTCTGGCGGATTATCCGAACATCGACGGCGTTATTTCTTTGGTTCATGGCACGGGTTGTGGGCTGGATACCCATGGCGAGGCCTATGAATTGTTGCGCCGCACCCAATGGGGTTTTGCCACCAACCCCAATATCGGCGGCGTGCTGATGGTGGGTCTGGGGTGCGAGGCGTTTCAGATCCCGCGCTGGATGAAATCCTATGGCATCACCGAAGACACCACATTCCGCACCCTGACCATCCAAGAGGTGGGCGGCACCCGCAAAACGGTTGAGGCGGGGGTGCAGGCGATTCATGACATGTTGCCGACGGTCAATGACGTGACACGCACCACCGCACCCGCGTCGGAACTGATGCTGGCGCTGCAATGCGGCGGCTCGGATGGGTATTCCGGGATCACGGCAAACCCTGCGCTGGGGGTTGCGGTGGATATGCTGGTGGCCGAGGGCGGCACGGCCATTCTGTCGGAAACGCCGGAAATTTACGGCGCCGAACATCTGTTGATGCGCCGGGCACAGACCCGTGAGATCGGCGAGAAACTGGCCGAGCGTATCCGGTGGTGGGAGGAGTATACCGCCCGCCACAACATGGAAATGAACAACAATCCCTCGCCGGGCAACAAGATGGGCGGGCTGACATCCATTCTGGAAAAATCGCTGGGTGCAACGGCCAAGGGCGGGGCAAGCAATCTGAACGGTGTGTTCAATTACGCCGAACCTGTTACCACCCGCGGGTTGGTTTTCATGGATACGCCCGGGTATGATCCGGTATCGGCAACGGGTCAGGTCGCCGGGGGCGCGAATGTTTTGTGTTTCACCACGGGGCGCGGATCTGCCTTTGGGTGCAAGCCGACACCGTCGATCAAACTGGCCTCCAACTCGATCATCTATGACAAGATGCGCGAGGATATGGATATCAACTGTGGCGATATTCTGGATGGTACGTCGCTGGCCGACAAAGGTGCCGAGATTTTCGACCACATTCTTGCGGTCGCGTCAGGCGAGCGGACGAAATCAGAGCTGTTGGGCTATGGCGACAGTGAATTCGTGCCGTGGTCGGTTGGGGCAACGATGTAGGGCAGCCGCTAATCGTCTGCGGCCCCCGGCCGCAGGCTGTCCAGATAGGTCAGGGTGTTGTGCAGGGATGTTTCCAGGTGCGTTTGCAAGGCGTCCATCGACGCGGCCGGGGCGTTGCGCCCAAGGGCGTCAAGGATGGTGCGGTGCTGTGCGATGGTCTGATGGCCCGCGCCGGGCGAGGGCAGGGTCAACAGACGGCATCGATCCATCTGCGCCTTTGAAACATCCACGACCTTCCACAGCATGGCAAGATCGTTCACCTCGGCGATATAGCGGTGAAAGTCATCATCACGCAGGATCGCCTCGTCAAAGCGGGCGCGTTTGAAGGCGATTTCATGGGCGTCGATGATGTCTTCCAGATCCTGAATTTGCGTCGGGGTGATGATCTTGGCCGCGCGACGAATGCTTTCCCGCTCCAGCGCGATGCGAATGATATAGGCCTCTTCAACCTGTTTGCGCCGGATTTCCGCAACAAACGTACCGTTCTGGGCAAAGACATTGACCAGCCCTTCGTCGCTGACCTTTTTTACGGCCTCGCGCACGGGGGTGCGGGAAATGCCCAGTTTCGCCGCGATCTCTACCTCGTTGAGGGGCGCGCCGGGGGCGAGTTTGCCGGTGACAATGGCCCTGCGCACCAGCGTATAGACCTGATCGCGCAGCGGCACCGCGCGGTTCAGGCTGACCCCCTGCAAAAAGGTTGTCAGCGCGCTGGATTCGGTTGTCGGCGCCGGTTTCGGGGGCATATCGTTTGATCCTGTTCAGACAGATGCCCGTCACGGTTTGGGGGATAACCCCTACATGATCGTCGGGCCGGGTTCCGCAACGGCATATCTTATCTTGCATTATACTAATGTAATGTGCCATTGCAATAACAACGACGGTCGATTTCATAAGGGAGAATGTGCTGTGAACAAGATTGATCTGGACGGTCAGACTGCGGTTGTAACGGGCGGGGCGCAGGGCCTTGGCCTTGCCTTTGCGCGGCGCATTCTCAATTCCGGCGCCAAGGTCAGCTTGTGGGACGCCAACGGCGATCAACTGGCAAAGGCGCAGGCAGATCTTGGCGAAAATGTCAGCATTGTAACGGTGGACATCACCGATTCTGATGCCGTTCTTGCGGCCCATAAGCAGACCGAAACCAAATTCGGGCCGGTGTCGATCCTTGTGAATTCTGCCGGGATTGCCGGACCAAATCATACGTTGGAGGATTACCCTGTCGAAGATTGGAAGCGGGTCATTGATATTAACCTGAATGGCACTTTCCACGTGAACCGCGCCGTTGTGCCATCGATGAAGGCGCAAAAATATGGGCGTATCGTCAATGTCGCCTCGATCGCCGGGAAAGAGGGTAATCCGAATGCCTCGGCTTATTCGGCGTCCAAGGCGGCGGTGATCGGGCTGACGAAATCTTTGGGTAAAGAGTTGGCGGGTATGGATATCGCCGTGAATTGCGTGACACCTGCCGCCGCGCGGACCCCGATTTTCGATCAGATGAAGCAAGAGCATATCGATTATATGCTGTCCAAGATCCCGCGCGCCCGGTTTTTGGAAGTGGACGAGGCGGCACATATGGTGGCCTGGCTGGTGTCCCGTGAAAACAGCTTTACGACGGCTTCGGTTTTCGATCTTTCGGGCGGGCGCGCCACTTACTGAGCAATCTGGCGGGCGCATCTTTTCTGTGGTGCGCCCGCCATGGATGCCGCACTATCTTGATCCGTCTATTATATTAGTGTAACAGGAAACGACAGGCGCGAGGGGGGACGTATGGAAAATCAGGCAACGGCCCTCAGAATGCGGGGGATTACCAAGACATTCCCCGGGGTTAAGGCCCTTTCAGACGTTAATTTTGCGGTGGATTTCGGGCGTATCCACGCCATCGTTGGTGAAAACGGTGCTGGTAAATCGACGCTGATGAAGGTGCTGAGCGGTATCTATCTTCCCACCAGCGGCACAACGGAAATTGCCGGTGTCGAAATCCGAATGCGCAAACCGGCCGATGCGCAGCGCCATGGCATTCGGATGGTCCATCAGGAGTTGAACCTTGCCCCGGATCTGAGCGTTGCGGAAAATGTTTTTCTGGGCCGGATGCCGCGCAAATGGGGCCTGGCGGATCGCGCTGCCATGGTGCGCGGTGCCCGGGAAATTCTGGCCGAAATCGGTGCGAAAATCGACCCGGCGGCGCGCCTTGGTGATCTGTCGATCAGCCAGCAACAATTGGTGGAAATCGCCAAGGCCTATGCCGCTGCGCCGCGCATCATCGTGCTGGATGAACCGACCTCAAGCCTGAGCGAACACGAGGCGGCGGCCCTGTTCCGGGTGTTGCGCAAGATGAAAGATGCGGGAATCGCCATCATCTATATCAGCCATCGCCTTAAGGAAGTGTTGGATATTGCCGATGATGTCACGATCCTGCGCGACGGCGCGATGATCGAAACCCGTCCGGCCCGGGGCATCACCGCCGCTGAAATGATCCGCCTGATGGTGGGGCGCGAGGTGGCGAATGTGTTTCCCAAAGTGGAATCCACGATTGGCGAGTTGAAATTGCGCGCCACCGGCCTTGGCGATGGCGACAGTTTTGAGGATGTCAGTTTTGATGTGCGCGCGGGCGAAATCCTGGGGTTGACCGGCCTTGTCGGGGCAGGGCGCACCGAGGTGGCCAAGGCGATTTTTGGCCTGGCCCCGCTGACCGCCGGCACACTTGAGATAAACGGCGTGCCTGTGACCATTTCATCGCCCGCCGCAGCGGTCGAAGCGGGGATCGTTTACGTTCCCGAAGACCGCAAGGGCGAAGGCATCATCCCCGCCATGTCGGTGCGCGAAAACATCAGCCTGCCGGTGCTGAAATACCTGTCGCGGCTGGGCTATATCAGCCTGACCGCCGACAGGACACTGGCGGCGAAATACGCGGCGGACCTTGGCATCGCGCCACCTGACCCCGAACGCCGGATCAACCTGTTGTCGGGGGGCAATCAGCAAAAGGCGGTTCTGTCAAAGTGGCTCGCAGCCAACCCAACGGTGTTGATTCTGGATGAACCGACCCGGGGCGTCGATGTGGGTGCCAAGGCTGAAATTCACCGGATCATTGGCGAATTGGTGGCCAAGGGCATGGCTGTAGTGATGATCTCATCCGAATTGCCCGAGGTGCTGGGCGTTTGTGATCGCGTGGTCGTCATGCGCGACGGGCGCGCCTCGCCGCCGCTGGACCGTGCAGAACTGAGTGAGGAACGCATCATGGCCCTGGCAACGGGCGAGGATATCGCATGACAGACAGCAGCGTAACGGCATCCGCCCAAGGCACCAACAGCCGGTTTCAGCGCAATTCCACCATGTTGGAACTGTTGTCGAAAGCCGGGCTTGGCCTGGCCATTGTTGTTGTGGTCATTTTCGGCGCGATCAGCAGCCCGGTTTTCTTTACGACCGGAAACATGGTCAACATCCTGACGTCCATGGCCATTGTCGGCATTGTCGTGGTTGGCATGACATTCGTTCTGGTCGTCGGCGGGCTGGCCGATCTGTCGGTGCCTGCGACCATTGCCTGTGGCGCCATCCTGTCACTGGCCTTGCAGCCGACAATCGGCGCGGTGCCTGCCTTTATGGTGGCGGTTGCCTTGGCGGGGTTTTGCGGGCTGATCAGTGGCATTCTGGTGGGGTATGTCGGGATCAACCCGATCATCGCAACGTTGGGCGTCGGAACCATCGTTCTGGGCATCGTTCAGGCGGCGGTGGGCGGTGTTATCGTTTATGGCACCAACCCAGCCTCGGCGGAATTTGTGAAAAGCCGGATCATGGGCATTCCGACCATCGTTGTGATTTTTCTGGTCATCACGGTGATCGGGCATTTCGTGCTGGCGCGCACCATTTGGGGGCGCTGGACATTTGCCATTGGCAGCAATGCCACCGCCGCCGCCGCCAGTGCCGTGCCGGTGCGCGCGGTCAAGGCCGGGGCGTTTGTGATCACCGGGTTGTGCGCCGGGCTGAGTGGCGGGCTGTTGGGCCTTACCTTGCAAAGTGCGCGCCCCCTGGTCGGAACGGGGTATGAGTTTAGCGCGATCACAGCCGTGGTTGTGGGCGGCGTGTCGATCATGGGCGGATTCGGATCGGTGCCGCGCGCCGTTATCGGGCTGATCTTTGTGTCGGTCCTCACCAATGTCATGGTGTTGGAGGGGGTCCGCACACCGACGCAGGGTTTTGTTCTGGGCCTGCTGATCGCCGTTGCCGTGGCCTTTGACGTGGCGCTGCGCCGACGGGGAGTCGCCTGATGGATATTCTTGCGCAATTCGTACGCTACCGCGTTGGTATTATCCTTGGGCTGACGGTTCTTGTCGCCGCGGTGCTGGTGCCCGGTTTTTTCGGGCTGACGACGCTCAGCCTTGGATTGGATCGCAGTTCCACCATCGGGTTGATCGCCATTGGCCTGACCGTGCTGTTGATCGCCGGGCAGATTGACCTGTCCGTCGGCTCGGTTTTCGCCCTTTCCGGGATCGTTGCGGTGTCGTTACAGCCGAGCCTCGGCCTTGGCCCGGCGGCTGTGGTCGGGGTCTTGGCCGGGGCGGCCTGTGGCGGTGTGAACGCCATTCTGTCGGTGGTGTTCAAGGTGAATGCGCTGGTCGCCACGCTGGCCACCATGTTGATCTTTCGCTCGATCGCCCATTGGCTGACCGACAGTCAGCCGGTTGCGGGAACGGACATCATGTTCTCGATTTCGCTGGCGCGTATCTATTTCGACCTGTTCACGGTGCGCAGTGCGCTGTTTCTGGTCGGAATTCTGTTGCTGCATATCTGGCTGACCCGCTCGGTTGCGGGGCGCAACCTGTTTGCCGTCGGCTCCAGCGCGCCGGCGGCCGAGGCAAGCGGCATTTCCGTTGGCTGGACCATGGCCGCCGGTTTCATCTTTGCCAGCGCCATGGCCGGGGTTGCGGGCGTGTTGCAAAGCCTTGCCACGAACACCGGATCGCCGGTGTTCGGGTCGGAACTGACGGTAATGGTTATCGCGGCGGTGGTGGTTGGCGGCACCCGGTTGGAAGGGGGCCGGGGTTCGGCCCTTGGGACGCTGGGCGGTGTGCTGACCATCGCATCCCTGACCACGGCGATGGAGTTTTCATCCGTCCCGGCCTATTTTCAGCAGGTTGTCGCGGGGTTCATCCTTATCCTGCTGGTCGTGCTTGACCGCACCGTGAAACCGCGCGCCCGTGCGCATAGCGCAGGCGCCCCATCCACATGAACAACGACGCCATCAACAGGAGGAATAACATGGCACTTCGGATTACGACATCATTGGTAAGCGCGCTTGCGCTTATGGCCGCTGTTGGCGCGGCCGAGGCAAAGACCGTCTGCTATATCACAGCGGCAGATGCCCACGCCTATGCCACCCCCGCCAACGAGGCGCTGACGGCCCGCGCCGATGAACTGGGGCTTGAGGTTCTGACCCTCAGCCAGAATTTCGATGTGCAGACCGGCACCGAACAGTTGAACACCTGCATCGCGCGCAAGGCCGATGGCATCATCCTGTGGCCGCTTGACCCGCAAGCCTATATTCCCGGTCTGGCCCGGGCACAGGCGGCGGGCATTCCGTCGATCCTGATCAATTCCCCGATGAGCGATCAAGCCAACGAATTCATCAAATCCTTTACCGGCCCTGACGTCTATGAAGAAGGCGCGATGGCGGCGGATTCGCTCAGCACCGCCATGGGCGGCGAAGGCAGCATCATCATCATCGCCGGACAGGCCGGTAACGGCACCACGATCGGGCGCGTCGGCGGCTTTGTTGACCGGCTCAAGGAACTGGACAGCAAGATCGAGGTTCTCGATACGGTCAACGCCGATTTCGATCAGCAAAAGGCGCTGGTGGCCAGCCGCGATCTGATCACCCGCTTTGGTGATAAAATCATGGGCGTTTACGCCAACGACGATACCATGGCCCGTGGTTTCATCGACGCCTGGAAAGAGGCACATGGCGCCACGCCGACCCCGCCCATCGTCGGGATCAACGGCCAGCGCGATGCGTTTGATTCCATCCGTTCGGGTGAGATGTATTCGACCATCGTGCAATCCCCCGCCGAAGACGGAAAACTGGCCATCGACACCATGGCGAACATTCTGGACGGCAAGGAAGTGGGCGCGCGGCTGCCAATTCCGCTGACCGTCGTGACCAAGGAAAACGTCGAAACCGTAGAGCCTGCCTTTTAAAGCACTTTCGCAAAAACCTGTATCACCCAACACTGCCTGAAATCAGAGATTTCAACGCGTTGGGTGATACTGAGTGTTTCAGGTATTGCGAGAAGTGCTGTAACGCACCGGATTTTCACGCTTTACCAGACCAAGGACAAACCCGGCCCCTGTGCCGGGTTTGTTGTTTGTGCCGTCAGCGGTTCGCTCCGGGAACCCACAGAACATCGGCCTTGCCGTTATCGTTGGCGATGCGCGAGGCGACAAAGAACCAATCCGACAGCCGGTTCAGATAATGCAATCCCGCCGGGTTCAGGGATTCGACAGTGGCCAGTTCAACCGACAACCGCTCGGCCCGGCGCGATACGGTGCGGCACAGGTGCAACTGCGCCGCCAGCGCCGACCCCCCGGCAGAACGAAACTGCGCAGGGGGGTAAGCGCGGTATTCATCGCGTCGATCTCTGATTCCAGCCGGGCCACCTGTGCGGCGGCCATGCGCAGGGGCGGGTATTCGGCCTCGGCGTCGCGATCCATGTCGGGGCGGCAAAGGTCGGCGCCCAGATCGAACAGATCATTCTGGATCAGGGCCAGCCGCGCGTCCATCTCGCCCGTCGCGTGCTGGCGGGCCAGACCAACGGTGGCGTTGGTTTCATCCACGGTGCCATAGGCATTGACCCGCAGGGCATGTTTGGCCACCCGCGCACCGTTGCCCAGGGCGGTTTCGCCCTTGTCCCCGGTTTTGGTATAGATTTTTGACAGAACAACCATGGTCAGCCTCCGGTGCGGCGGAAAAAGACAAAGGCAAGGATCACCACGATCGCGAATGCCTGGGCATAGATGCGCCATCGCATGATGCGGTTGGCATGTTTGCGGTTGAAATCGCCACCCTTGGCAAACCCGCCGATGCCCAGCATCAGAATACCAAGCACGACAAGAACCGAAATGACGACGACGATAAAGAAGGGATCGTGAAACATGGGGCCTCGCATTGTTTTTTAATGATCTAGCGGGCTGGGCGGCAAAAGCGAAATGGATTATGGCGTGTCAGGCCCGCGAAATCAGCCAATCAAGGGCGCGGGTGGGCAGGATGCGCCGGGCAATGTTCATGAATTTGGTCGGGGTTGTGACACGATAGCGCGGGGCAGGGCGCTTGCGTTCCAGCGCCTTGATCAGCGCCTTTGTGGTTGCCGTTGGGGGCAGTTCAAACCGGTCCGGTCCGCGTTTTTCATACAGTCGGGGGATCAGGGACGATTCGTATTGGGCGCGCCGGGGCGACGCCTTCCAGTCGATCCAGCGTTCAAAATGCGGAATTGAATTGGCGCGGATTTTCGATGTGATCGGCCCCGGTTCGATCAGGATGATATGCAGGGGGGTGTCGGCCATTTCCAGCCGCAGGGTGTCGCTCAGCCCCTCCAGCGCGAATTTGCTGGCCACATAGGCCCCGCGCCAGTGCAGCGAAACAAGGCCCAGAACCGAGGAACAATTGACGATCCGCCCATGCCCCTGCGCGCGCATCACCGGAATGACCCGGGTGGTCAGATCGTGAACGCCGAACAGGTTCACCTCGAACAGGGCGCGCAGCCCGTCACGGGGCAGATCCTCGACCGCGCCGGGCAGGGCAAAGGCGCCGTTGTTGAACAGGGCGTCCAACGTGCCGCCCGTGGTGTCCAGCACCTCGGCCAACCCCGAACGGAGCGTGTCGGGCCGGGCGTAATCAATCAGTGGTGCCGCCAGCCCCATGGCGCGCAGTCGGTCGCAATCGGCCTGCGCCCGACAGGCGGCGAACACTTGCCAGCCACGATCGCGCAGGGCAAGTGCTGCATCATACCCGATGCCGCTGGAGCATCCGGTGATCAGAATGGATTTCCGCGCGTTCACCCGGGGCGGTTCTGGCTCAGGAATTTTCCGAATATGAAACCGTCCTGATCGTCGTCGGCAGTGCGGATACGATACCAGCCGTCATCGGTTTCCTCGATCACCTTGGCCTTTTGGCCACGCACGACCTGCCCGACCACGCTGTCGGCGGTTGAAGGGCCGCCGCGCAGGTTCACCCGGGTGCCGGTGACATACCACACGCCCGCCTCTTCCGGGGTGGTGCCAGCGGCGCTTACCTCGGTTTCGCGCACCGGGGCGGGGGCGGGGGTGTCATGGGCCACTGTGGCGGCAAGGGCGATTTCCACGGCGCGGTTTTCATCCTTGAGCGGCACGCGTTCGCCTTCGGTGGTGTTCGATCCGGCATCTTCGATCAGGGCACCAACCCGGGTCAGCAGGCCGGGTTCGTTGCTGGCTGTCTGGCTGACGTTGGCGCCGCCGTCATCGCTGCCCTGGGGCAATCCGTTGTCGTTGCCATAGAAAACCATTGTCGCACCGATGCCGAACATCAGTAACAGGACCATGCGTATCATACCCGAACCCTCACGCTTTTGTGCTGTTTTAGCAGAAGTTGAACATTTGTCCCCCGCAAATCTTTCAAAAATGCACCCTCTCGCTTGTCGCGGCGCGCGCCGGGGGCTATCCCGGCGCCATGAGTGATGAAACCGATCTTCCGGCGATCCCGACCGACCCGACCGAGACCCTTCGCCGTGCCATCGGTGAGCGGTATCTGACCTATGCCCTGTCCACGATCATGCACCGGGCGTTGCCCGATGCCCGCGATGGCCTGAAACCGGTGCATCGGCGCATCTTGTATGCCATGCGCGAATTGCGCCTGTCACCCGGCGGTGGATTTCGCAAATCGGCCAAGATTTCCGGCGATGTCATGGGCAATTACCACCCCCACGGCGATGCGGCGATCTATGACGCGATGGCGCGGCTCGCGCAGGATTTCAACGTTCGTTATCCGCTGGTGGACGGGCAGGGCAACTTTGGCAACATCGACGGCGATAACCCCGCCGCCTCTCGGTACACCGAGGCGCGGATGACCGCCGCCGCCGAGGCGCTGATGGAGGGGCTGACCGAGAATGCCGTCGATTTCCGCGACAATTACGATGGCACCCTGACCGAACCTGTCGTTCTGCCGGCGGCGTTTCCCAACCTGTTGGCCAACGGATCGTCCGGCATTGCTGTTGGCATGGCCACCAACATTCCGCCCCACAACATTGACGAACTGATCGGCGCCTGCCTGCATCTGATCAAGACGCCGGATGCGCGGGATGAAACCCTGCTGAATTATGTGCCCGGCCCCGATTTTCCCACCGGCGGGGTGATTGTCGAACCCAGGGAAAGCATAGCCGAGGCCTATCGCACCGGGCGCGGCGCGTTTCGCCTGCGCTGTAAATGGGAGATCGAGGAACTGGGCCGGGGCCAGTGGCAGATTATCGTCACGGAAATCCCCTATCAGGTGCAGAAATCCAAGCTGATCGAGAAGCTGGCAGAACTGATCCAGATCAAGAAGATCCCGATCTTCGGGGATGTGCGCGATGAATCCGCCGATGATATCCGGCTGGTGATCGAACCGAAATCGCGCAGTGTCGATGCCGATGTTCTGATGAATGCGCTGTTTCGCAATTCCGATCTGGAAACGCGGTTTTCCCTGAACATGAATGTGTTGATCGACGGGCGCACCCCCAAGGTGTGCAGCCTGAAAGAGGTGCTGCGCGCCTTTCTCGATCACCGGCGCGAGGTTCTGTTACGCCGCAGCCAGCACCGGCTGGAAAAGATCGACCATCGCCTTGAGGTGCTGGAAGGTTTCATCATCGCCTTCCTCAACCTTGACCGGGTGATTGATATCATCCGCTATGACGACGCCCCGAAAGAGGCGCTGATGTTTCAGGATTGGGGCAATACGCCGCCCCGCGCCACATCCGAGGATGATTATCGTTCGCCCCTGCCGGCCAAATCGGAGGAGCCGGACCTGACCGAGGTGCAATCCGAGGCGATCCTGAACATGCGCCTGCGATCCCTGCGCCGTCTGGAGGAGTTGGAGCTGAAACGCGAGCGTGACGCCCTGCTTGCCGAACGCGCCGGGCTTGAGGATCTGTTGGCCAACGGCGAGGTGCAATGGTCGGCGATTTCCGATCAACTGCGCGAAACCCGCAAGCAGTTCGGCAAAACCGCACCCCGTGGCGGGCGGCTGAGCCGGTTTGCCGAGGCCGGCGTGGTTGAGGATGTGCCGCTTGAGGCAATGATCGAACGAGAGCCGATTACCGTGGTCTGTTCGCAAATGGGCTGGGTGCGCGCCCTGTCCGGCCATGTGGCGCTGGACAAGGAACTGAAGTTCAAGGACGGCGATTCGGCCCGGTTCATGTTCCATGCCGAAACCACCGACAAGCTGCTGCTGTTCGGCAGCAACGGGCGGTTTTACACCATTCAGGCCAGCAATCTGCCCGGTGGGCGCGGTATGGGCGAACCCCTGCGCCTGATCGTCGATCTGCCGAACGAGGCGGAAATCACTGATCTGTTCATCCATGTGCCGGGAACCCGGCTGTTGCTGGCCTCCAGCGCCGGTGACGGGTTTGTGGTGGCCGAGGATGACGTGATCGCCCAGACCCGCAGCGGCAAACAGGCGCTGAACGTCAAACCGGGCGTGCGCGCCGCCGTCTGTCATCGGATCAGTGGCGATCATGTGGCGGTGGTGGGTGAAAACCGCAAGGTTCTGGTGTTTCCCGTGGCCGAACTGCCCGAAATGGGCCGGGGCAAGGGCGTGCGCCTGCAAAGTTACAAGGATGGCGGTCTGTCGGATGCGACGACCTTTACCCTGGCCGATGGTCTTTCGTGGAAAGACCCGGCCGGGCGCACCCGCACCGAATCTGCGCTGGCGGAATGGATGGGCAAACGTGCCAGTTCGGGCCGCATGGCCCCGCGCGGCTTTCCCCGCGACAACCGCTTTACATGAGCGTGAAGGCGCAGGGGGAACGCCGCCTGATTGCACAGCACGCAAGGCTGCGCTAACTCTGGGTCGGTTCGCATGATCCAGACCTGACCAAGGAACGCTGCCCGATGTTTTCGATTGCCCGCCGTCTTTTGGCCCCCTGCCTGCTGTTGCTGGTTGCCGCCTGCGCCAATACCGACCCCGATGGCGAACTTTTGCCGCTGGGCGATTTCCGTCTGGGGCATGTGGTGGTGCGTGCCATTGATGTGCAGCAGGGGCCGTTTTCGCGCGATGCCACCGAAGATGAGCTGAGCGAGGCATTGGCCGCCGCGATCAAGCAACGGTTCATCCGATATGATGGCAATGGGCTGTATCATTTCGGGATTTCGATTGGCGGATATGTTCTGGCACAGCCCGGATTGCCGGTTGTCTATACGCCGAAGTCCGTGATGATTTTCGACGTGAACATCTATGACAACGCGACGGGGTTGAAGCTGACCAAGGAACCCTTCCGCATCACGGCGTTTGAGGGCCTGGAAAACAGTGCCCCGATCATCGGGTCGGGCATCGCGCGCGGCAAGGAAGAGCAACTGGCCAACCTTTCCCGCGAAGGCGCGCGTCTGGTGCAGGAATGGCTGGCCAAGCATCAGGAATGGTTCGTTCCCGATCCCGACACCCCCCGCACCCCGTTTGACCGGGCCGAACAAGAGGCCAAGCTGGCCGCGCTCAAGTGACGCTTGATTTTGCCCCCGCCGGGCGATAGAGAGCGCGCGTTATCGTCGGGCCATGCTCTGGCCTCGGTTTGAATCGGGCCGTCCCGGGCCCAAGCACAAGGTGACGCCACCATGGCAAAGGCAAAGTTTGAACGTAACAAACCGCATGTGAACATCGGCACGATTGGTCACGTTGACCACGGCAAGACGACATTGACGGCTGCGATCACGAAGTATTTCGGTGATTTTCAGGCCTATGACCAGATTGACGGCGCGCCCGAGGAAAAGGCCCGCGGCATCACGATCTCGACCGCGCATGTGGAATATGAGACCGAGGCACGCCACTATGCCCACGTCGATTGCCCCGGCCACGCCGACTATGTGAAGAACATGATCACCGGTGCGGCACAGATGGATGGCGCGATCCTGGTTGTGAACGCCGCCGATGGCCCGATGCCGCAAACCCGCGAGCATATTCTGCTGGGCCGCCAGGTGGGTATCCCCACCATGGTTGTTTACATGAACAAGGTCGATCAGGTTGACGACGAAGAGCTGCTTGAGCTGGTCGAGATGGAAATCCGCGAGCTTCTGTCGTCCTATGATTACCCCGGCGACGACATTCCGGTCATTCCCGGGTCTGCTCTGGCGGCGATGAACGGCACCGATCCCGAGATCGGCGAAGAATCGATCCGCAAGCTGATGGCGGCCGTGGATGAATTCATCCCGACCCCCGAACGTGCTGTGGATCAGCCGTTCCTGATGCCGGTCGAGGATGTGTTCTCGATTTCCGGTCGCGGCACGGTTGTGACCGGTCGTGTGGAACGGGGCGTGATCAACGTGGGCGACGAGATCGAAATCATCGGTATCCGCGACACCAAGAAGACGACCTGCACCGGTGTGGAAATGTTCCGCAAGCTGCTGGATCGTGGTGAGGCGGGCGACAACATCGGCGCGCTGCTGCGCGGTGTGGATCGTGATGGCGTCGAGCGCGGTCAGGTTCTGGCCAAGCCGGGTTCGGTGACGCCGCACACCAAGTTCGAGGCCGAGGCCTATATCCTGACCAAGGAAGAGGGTGGCCGTCACACGCCGTTCTTTGCCAACTATCGTCCGCAGTTCTATTTCCGCACGACGGATGTGACGGGGACGGTTGTTCTGGCCGAAGGTACGGAAATGGTGATGCCGGGCGATAACGTGTCTTTCGGTGTTGAACTGATCGCACCGATCGCCATGGAGCAGGGCCTGCGTTTTGCCATCCGCGAAGGTGGCCGCACCGTCGGCGCCGGCGTGGTGAGCAAGATCACCGAATAAGCGGCGCGCTCATCGCTCCCTGACGGTCGCTCTTCGCGAAGAGGGACGACAGGACCGATGAGACGCTGGATCAGATTGAAACGCCCGCAAGGAAACCTGCGGGCGTTTTGATGTCAGCCGCCCAGCACATCGCGCGGGACAGTGAAATCCACCACTTGTCCCTGACCCGGCAGTACCAGCGCCCAATCCTCCACGTCGAAATCAACCACGAGCGTCGCGCAGGTGGGATAGGCGCGGAACCCGGGATGCGCAGGCAGACGTCGCACCAACGCTTCGGCCAGGAGCGCGCTGCCGGGATTGTGCCCGACCATCAGAACGCAGTCGGCAGATGCCTTTGCCAGAACCGCCAGCATCCTGTCGGGGCTTGCGTGATACAGGTTGTGGCCGAATTCCGGCGCGCAGGCGGGCAGCGCGGGTTGCATCCCCTTCCATGTCTCGACGGCGCGCCGCGCGGTGGAGACCAACGCCTGAGCCGGTACATGGCCCTGATCGCGCAGCCACTGGCCCATGGCCTGGGCGGATGCCCTGCCGCGTGCATTCAGGGGGCGGTCGTGATCGTCCACTGTCGGATCGTCCCAGTCGGATTTCGCATGGCGGATCAGGATCAGGCGCAGGGTCATCGGGCAAAGGCTTTCATGTGAAAGGCGGATTGTGCGGGCAGGCGGTTCTGGCCCACAGGGCAGGCACGGCGCACGGCACACCCCTGTGTCATGCAGGCCGCGCCCGGCCCGGTGGTGAGATATGCGCGGCAGCCCGGCACGTCATAACCGTCGGGGGTCAGGGCCGCGACGGGGCAGGCGGTGCGGCAGGGTTGATCGGCGCATTGGGTGCAAGGCGATGCTCCGGGGGCGGCAGGTCCAGCCGCTCAGACAAGGCCAGTGCGCCGCGAAAGCTGACAAACAGGCCCGCCGTGTCATGAACCAGAAGCCCCACGGGAGAATGCCAGGCCCGCCCGGTTTTCAGCGCCCAACTAACGAACGGATGCCAGGGCGGGCCACCGAATGGAAACAGGGCGGTGGCACTGAACGTGCGCGCCACGCCCTCCAATATCCGGCGCGACCACCGGTCCAGCGGTTGTGGCGCTGTGTCGTGATATTCGGGGGTGGCGGTGAAGTGCGGCCAGAAATTCGGCTCATTTGGCCCGATCAGCAGCAGGGTTGCGGTGCCCTTTGGCACTGCGTCGCCGGGGGCGGGGTGAAAACCGCCCAAAACACTCAGATGATGGGGCGCCAGTATGCCGGTGATTGCCCCAAGGTCGTGTGCGGGGCTCATCTCGGGGCGCGGATCAGGCTTCCGGCGCCGTGGTCGGTGTAAAGCTCCAACAGGCAGGCATTGGCGGCGCGGCCATCCAGAATGACCACGGCGCGCACGCCGCCCTCGATGGAATCCAGCGCGGTTTCCACCTTGGGAATCATTCCGCCCGCGATAATACCTTCGTCGATCATCAGGCGGATCTGTTCGGGCGTCATTTCTGTCACCACGTCGCCATCGCCATTTTTCACCCCCGCCACATCGGTCAGCAACAACAACCGGTCAGCCCTGAGCGAGGCGGCAATCGCCCCTGCCGCCGTATCGCCGTTGACGTTAAATGTTTCGCCACCCCGCCCCGCGCCAATGGGGGCGATCACCGGGATAATCTCGGCGCTGTGAAGCGAGCGCAGGAATTCGGGGTTATAGGCCACGGGCGTGCCGACAAATCCCAGTGTTGGGTCGGCCTGTTCACAGACCATCAGGTTGGCATCCTTGCCCGACAGGCCCACGGCGCGCACCACACCGCCACCCGCCGCGTTTACCGCCTGCACGATCCGTTTGTTGATCAGGCCCGACAGCACCATTTCGACCACTTCCATGGTGGCCAGATCGGTCACCCGCTTGCCGCGCACGAATTCGCTCTGGATGGCGAGGCGTTCCAGCATCGCGTTGATCTGTGGCCCGCCCCCATGCACGATCACCGGGTTTACCCCGGTCTGCTGCATGAACACGACATCGCGCGCGAAACTGGCCATGCCTTCGTCACTGCCCATGGCGTGACCGCCCAGTTTTATGACAACAGTGGCCCCATCGTATTTCTGCAAATAGGGCAGAGCGGCGTTGAGGGTCTGTGCTGTGGCGATCCAATCGCTTTTCATGGTTGTCTGCTTTTTCATGGCTGTCCCTGATCGGTTCACCCCTGTTAATCTGTTGCGTGACCCCGCTCAAGGGGTGAACCCGGAGGGATCACATCGTGGACGACACACCCCGACAACGAACACTGGTGCTGACCGGCGCAAGCCGCGGTATCGGCCATGCAACGGTGAAACGGTTCTCGGCCGAGGGTTGGCGCGTGCTGACCTGTTCACGCCAACCTTTTGATGAACGCTGCCCCTGGCCGGGGGCGCGGACAACCACATTCAGATTGATCTGGCAGACCCGAACGACACGATCCGCGCCATCGGTGAAATACGCGAAAAACTGGACGGTCAGCTGGATGCGCTGGTGAACAATGCCGGGATTTCCCCCAAGGGGCCAGAGGGCGGGCGGCTTGATACCATCAACACCGATCTGCGGACCTGGGGGCAAGTGTTTCACGTCAATTTCTTTGCGCCGGTGGTTCTGGCGCGGGGCCTGCGCGATGAACTGGCGGCGGCAAAAGGGGCGATCGTGAATGTCACCTCCATTGCCGGGGCGCGGGTGCATCCCTTTGCCGGTGCGGCCTATGCCACGTCCAAGGCGGCGCTGGCGGCGCTGACCCGTGAAATGGCCCATGATTTCGGGCCGCTTGGGGTGCGGGTCAATGCCATCGCACCGGGCGAGGTTGAAACCTCGATCCTGTCGCCCGGCACCGAAAAGATTGTCGAGAATTTGCCCCTTCGCCGGTTGGGGCAGCCCGGCGAGGTGGCCGATGTGATTTATTTTCTTTGTTCGGCCCAGTCGAGCTATGTGACGGGAACCGAAATTGAGGTGAATGCAGGCCAACACGTCTGAAGTGTTGATCTGTTCGCTGGCCGTTTCGCGGTTTCACGTTCGGGTAAGGAAAAGGGGGCCAGAAGGCCCCCTTTTTTATGCGATGTTCGGGGGCGTCGGTGATCGGCATGGGCCGATCACCTTTTCCCGGACGTGTTTCTTGCGAAACGCGTCTTACATCATGCCGCCCATGCCGCCCATGTCGGGCATGCCGCCGCCGCCAGCGCCGCCATCCTTCGAAGGCTTGTCAGCCACCATCGCTTCGGTGGTGATCAGCAGGCCAGCGATCGAAGCGGCGTCTTGCAGCGCGTGACGCACCACTTTGGCCGGGTCGATGACGCCGAACTTGAACATGTCGCCATATTCTTCGGTCTGGGCGTTGAAGCCGAACTTGAGATCGTCGGATTCACGGATCTTGCCTGCAACCACCGAACCGTCAACGCCCGAGTTTTCGGCGATCTGACGCAGCGGAGCTTCCAGGGCCTTGCGAACAATGGAAATCCCGATGTTCTGGTCGCTGTTGTCGCCGCTCAGCCCGTCGAGCGCCTTGGCACCCTGCACCAGAGCCACACCACCGCCAACGACGATGCCTTCCTGAACCGCAGCGCGAGTCGCGTTCAGCGCGTCATCGACACGGTCCTTGCGCTCTTTCACTTCGGTTTCGGTCATGCCGCCAACGCGGATCACGGCAACACCACCGGCCAGTTTGGCCACGCGCTCTTGCAGTTTTTCGCGGTCGTAGTCGGACGTGGTTTCTTCGATCTGGTTGCGGATCTGGGCCACGCGGGCTTCGATCTCGGCCTTTTCACCAGCACCGTCGACGATGGTTGTTTCGTCCTTGGTGATCGTAACCTTCTTGGCCGAACCAAGCATGTCCATGGTGACGTTTTCCAGCTTCATGCCCAGATCTTCGGAGATCACCTGACCACCGGTCAGAATGGCGATATCCTGGAGCATGGCCTTGCGACGATCACCGAAACCGGGTGCCTTGACGGCAGCGATTTTCAGACCGCCACGCAGCTTGTTCACCACGAGGGTCGCCAGGGCTTCGCCCTCGACGTCTTCGGCGATGATCAGCAGGGGCTTTTGCGACTGGATGACGGATTCCAGCAGCGGCACCATCGGCTGCAGCGACGAGAGTTTCTTCTCGTGCAGCAGGATCATGCAGTCTTCCAGATCGGCAACCATCTTGTCGGGGTTGGTCACGAAATAGGGCGACAGGAAGCCACGGTCGAACTGCATCCCTTCGACCACGTCGGTCTCGGTTTCCAGGCCTTTGTTTTCTTCGACGGTGATAACACCTTCGTTGCCGACCTTTTGCATCGCATCAGCGATCTGACGGCCGATTTCTGCTTCGCCGTTGGCGGAAATGGTGCCAACCTGCGCAACTTCGGCGCTGTCGTTCACGGGGCGCGAAGCGGCCTTGATGTGCTCGACAACCTTGGTGACGGCCAGATCGATGCCGCGCTTGAGATCCATCGGGTTCATGCCGGCGGCAACCGATTTCAGGCCTTCCTTGATGATGGCCTGGGCCAGCACGGTGGCGGTGGTGGTGCCGTCGCCGGCCTCATCGTTGGTGCGGGAAGCGACTTCCTTTACCATCTGTGCGCCCATGTTTTCGAACTTGTCTTCCAGTTCGATTTCCTTGGCGACCGATACACCGTCCTTGGTGATGCGGGGGGCACCGAACGATTTGTCAATGACGACGTTACGGCCTTTGGGGCCGAGGGTCACCTTGACCGCATCGGCCAGAATGTTGACGCCCTTGAGCATCCGGTTACGCGCGTCGGTGTTGAATTTGACGTCCTTGGCAGCCATTGCAGCTTACTCCTTGGAATGTTGTTGAAAGGTAAAGGGATCGACGATCAGCCTCAGGCGATGATGCCCAGGATGTCGGATTCCTTCATGATCAGCAGCTCTTCACCATCGAGGGTGACTTCGGTGCCGGACCATTTGCCAAACAGGATCTTGTCGCCCTGCTTGACGCCCATTTCGATCAGTTCGCCGCTGTCCTTGCGCGCGCCTGCGCCACAGGAAACGACTTCGCCCTCAGCGGGCTTTTCTTTTGCGCTATCAGGGATGATCAGACCACCCTTGGTCTTTTCGTCGCCTTCGACACGGCGGACCAGAACTCGGTCATGCAGCGGAGTGAATGCCATCTGTGAACGCTCCTCAGGTTCAAGTTTCAATCATGTTAGCACTCGGGTGGTCCGAGTGCCAATGATCGCGATTTAGGGAGTGCACATGCCTGTGTCAACTGTTGGGGGAGGCGTGCGGGACAAGATTTCCGCGTCAGGCCCGGTGAGGCGCAGGGAAATCTTAACTGTCAGGGGGTACACCATGAAACAGGCGCGATGACAACCGGATGATACGGGCAAGGGACAGGCCACCATGAAAGACGATTCGCAGGCCGACCTCACACGCTATTTCGCGGACCTGATCCTGCAACATACTACAGATGCCATTCTGATGACTGATCCGGGGGGCGGGTCGTCTGGCTGAACCCGGGGTTTGAAAAGATGTACGGTTACCGGCTGGAGGAATTTCATGACATGCTGCCTGAGGATTTGCTCAATTTCGCCGCAACCGATCAGGCGGTGACGGATCAGGTTCTTTTGGCGTTGAGCGAACGCCGCCCCCTTCAGGTGGAAGTGCAGAACATGCGCAAATCCGGCGAACCACTGTGGGTTGAAAAGAAGCTGATGCCGCTGTTCGATGATGAGGGCCGCCACATTTACAACATGTCGGTCAGTCGCGACATAACCGAGCGTAAGGCGCTGGAAAAAAACGCCCGGGAGATGATCGAAAGCGAGGCGCACCGCCAGCACGAACGCCGTCTGCTCAGCCAGATCAGTGAATGGCTCTATTCCGCGAAATCGCTGGATGAACTGTTGATGGTGGTCAAGAAATCCATGCAAACCCTGCTGCCCGAGGCCGAGGGGCAGCTTTATATCTATTCCAATTCCCGTGATACGCTGGAAATTGCCGCACAATGGGGCGACGGCGCCCCCCACGCCCATATCGGTGCCGAGGATTGCTGGGCGCTGCGCCGCGGGCGCGCCTATTCCTATGGGGTCAAGGCAATTGAATTTGCCTGTGGCCACGCCCAGGGCGAAGGCAGCCCCTATTTCTGTCTGCCGATCATCGCCCATGGCGAAACCATCGGCCTGCTGCACCTGTGTTTTTCGGCGTTTGACCGGTCTGTCGTGCCGCGCGACTTCATCGAAACATTTGTGCAGCAGCGCTGGGAGGTGGGCCTTTTATGTGCGGAACAGATCAGCCTCGCGGTGGCAAATGTGCAGTTGCGCCACGAATTGCTGGATCAATCGGTGCGCGACCCGCTGACCAACCTGTGGAACCGGCGCTGGTTTCTCGAAGCGTCACATAAGGAGTTGAAACGTGCCGGTGCCAAGGGGCTTCCGGTGTCACTGATTTCGCTCGATGTGGATCATTTCAAAAAGTTCAACGATCATCACGGTCATGATGCCGGGGATATTGTACTGCGTGAATTTGGCGGGCTTCTGGCCGCGACCTTCAAGGACGATTACGCGCCCTGCCGGATCGGCGGCGAAGAATTTGTGGTCCTGTGTTCGGGAATTCCCCACGACGAGGCGATGGCCCGTGCCAACAGGTTTCTGGAAGATGTGGCGCGGATCGAGGTGCATTATGGCGGCGCCCGGCTGCCCCGCATCACCGCTTCGGCTGGTGTGGCCAGTTTTCCCGACGATGGAGACCAGGTGCTGCGCCTGATGAAAGTCGCCGACGAGGCGCTCTATGCGGCCAAGGATCAGGGGCGCGCGCGGGTGGCATCCAGTCGGGGCAAGCCGCCCAAACGGGTGGCCTGAATGCGGTGGATTTGGTGGCTTGTTGCGGTGATCTGGCGGCGATCAAATCCGCGTTTGCGCCACGTCGTCCACGGCATCAAACAGGGCGGTGGAACTGACATCCCAAAACGCACCGTCACTGTCGGGGAAAACGCCCACCCGCAGGCCGCCTTCCTCCAGCTCGTCAATCCAGCTTGCCCTGAATTCCTCCAGTGTAATCTCGACGGGTGCATTGCCCGGGAACCGCAGATCACAGATTATCTGCGCCAGCGCGCGGTCGGGCCAGAGCGGCAGATATTCGTATCCTTCGGGCGCAAGCGAGGTCAGCCAGCCGGACTCCCCCGCAATGCCCAAAGGCTGCCGGTTTCTGCCACCCGATCCACGGTGTGCCAAAAGCGGTCTTCGGGGTCCAGCGACAGGAGCGCCGAAATCTGAGCCTGATCCATCGCGTCAGTCCTTGTTGTTTTCAATTTCCGCCGCGCCGTGCGGGGTCAGGGCATAGATGCCCTTTTCCACCCGCTCGAACCAGCCATAATGATCGGCGGCCATCATGCGGGTGGCCTGCGCCACGCCAGTTGCCCTGGCCACGACCGCCCCCTTGCTGGGACCGTGATTGTGCAGATGGGCGGCACAGAGGGTCGCGTCCTGGCGATATGCGGTCACCAATCCTGCCCGGGTGGCGCCGCCCGTGTTCGGATCGCCCACCCGGCGTGCGAATTCCCGCAGAAGCCGCCCCAACCGCAGCGCCGATTTGCGCGGTTGATACGGGCCGGGATCGCAGAGAACCTCAAGATGCCCGTCGCGTATCCGTACTGTGATCAACCCGAGGCCGAGCCGGCGGCACAGACCCAGATTGTCGCGCAGGTTTCGCCGGGCAATCCGCCCTTTTGGAAGGGGCACCGCAAGATAGACCGCCTCGCTCAGGCTTTGCCGGGCCAAACCCTGATGCAACAGGGTGAGAGTGAAGCTGGTTTTCAGCTCGACGATGACGGGCGGCTCGTCGCCCCGTACCGCCACCACATCGGCGGCGCCGATTTCGGATTTCACCTCATACCCCTGACCTTCGAGAAAGGCTTTGACGGGCGGGTACAGTTCGGTTTCGCGCGGAGCGGTCATAACAGGGTGATAGCGCGGGACGCGCCATCTGTCAGGTTGAAAAATCCGGCCCGCCGCAGAGGTGACATCGTTCATTGCCGCGCCTATAAGCGGCGCAAAATCACAACCCCGAGGGATTCCCCATGACTACGCTCGTCTTCGGACATAAATCGCCTGATACTGATCTCGACCGGCTCGCCCATCATCTGGGCCTGGTACATGACCGAGGTGCTGGGCAACCCCGCCGAACCGCGCCTTTTGGGCGAACCCAACACCGAAGCGGCCTTCATGCTGGACCGCTGGAAATTGCCCAAGCCCGGGATCATGGCGAACATTGATGACGGCGCGCAGGTGGTGATCGTTGACACGAATAACCCGGCGGAATTGCCCGATGGCATCAATGGCGCCGACATCACGGCGATTATTGATCATCACAAACTGGTTGGCGGGCTGGAAACCAAGGGGCCGATCGACATCACCATCCGCCCGCTGGCCTGCACGGCCACGATCATGCACGACCTGATGGGCGCCGACGCGGCCAAGATGCCCGAGGCGATCAAGGGCGCGATGCTGTCGTGCATCCTGTCTGACACGCTGGAATTCCGCAGCCCGACAACCACCGATCACGACCGGGCGCTGGCCGAAACGCTGGCCGATGATCTGGGCGTCAATATCGCCGGATATGCTGCTGAAATGTTCGCGGCCAAATCTGACGTATCGGCCTTTTCCGATGCCGAGCTGTTGCGCATGGATTCCAAGGAATACGCAGTGGGCGATACCAAGTTCCGGGTGTCCGTTCTGGAAACCACGTCGCCCAAGATGGTGCTGGACCGCAAAGACAGCCTGATGAAGGCCATGGAAACCGTTGCCGCCGAGGATGGTGTCGATCAGGTTTTGTTGTTCGTGGTCGATATCCTGAACGAAGAAGCGACGCTGCTGGTGCCCAACGATCTGGTTAAATCCGTGGCTGAAAAATCTTTTGCCACCGTTTGCGGGGGCGATACCGTGGTGTTGCCCGGGATCATGTCGCGCAAGAAACAGATCATCCCGAATCTGGCGGTCTGAACGAAAGAAGGGCGCCATGACAGGCGCCCTTTTTGCCGTTTGGCAGCGATGCCGACACGCCTCGCCCCCGAGCAGAAGAGCAGGGCGCGCCGGTTCCGAGGGTGTAGCGAGCAGCGCGGTTGGTTGTCCCGCGATCTCGCCGGATTTTGGTACGGAATGACCGGGGCGTGGCGAAAAAACCACGCTTCTTGCTTTACACCGGAACCACACCGACAGTGGCGGTTTACGTACCGGGCACACAAGGCACCGACAGGATTTTGGGGCCTGGTTTTGGCGGCGTTCGCAGCGGGCGTAGGTGGGGCGTGCCTCCGGGTCTTTATCGACTGAACTGGCCTTAGCGGGCAGATGAAATTGGTCCTATCGCAAAAACAATACCTGCGCCATTGTCAGGGTCAGAGTCTGCGCCTTTTCACCTCATGCCGGAGCATAGCCGATGAATATTCCTTTCAACGTCAACGACCCAGAGGGCATTGTCGAATCCGACCGCGCCCATGTCTGGCATCACCTGATTCAGCACAAGCCCTTTGAAACGGCAGATCCCCGGATCATGGTCGAAGGCAAGGGCATGAAAATCTGGGATATCAAGGGCAAGGAACACCTTGATGGCGTGTCGGGCGGCGTGTGGACCGTGAATGTTGGCTATGGCCGCGAACGGATTGCCGATGCGGTGCGCGATCAACTGGTGAAACTGTGCTATTTTGCCGGTAGCGCGGGGTCGATCCCGGGCGCGAATTTCAGCCAGCGTTTGATTGACAAAATGCCGGGGATGAGCCGGGTTTATTTCGCCAACTCAGGGTCCGAGGCGAATGAAAAGGCGTTCAAGATGGTGCGCCAGATTGCGCACAAACGCTATGGCGGGAAAAAGAACAAGATTCTGTACCGCGAGCGGGATTATCACGGCACCACCATCGCCTGTCTGTCGGCGGGCGGTCAGGAAGAGCGCAGCGCGCAATACGGCCCCTTTACCCCCGCCTTTGTGCCGGTGCCGCACTGTCTGGAATACCGCGCCCATGAACAGGGCCTTGGGCATTTATCGGGCGAGGCTTACGGCGTGGCCGCTGCACGCGCCATCGAAGATGTGATCCTGCGCGAAGGCCCCGATACCGTGGGCGCGCTGTGCCTTGAGCCGGTGACAGCGGGGGCGGAGTTGTTCCGCCGCCGCCGGGATATTGGGAAACGGTGGGCGAAATTTGCCGCAAATACGACATCCTGTTGCACATTGACGAGGTGGTTTGCGGCGTCGGGCGCACCGGCACATGGTTCGGTTATCAGAATTATGGCATCAAGCCCGATTTCGTGACCATGGCCAAGGGTGTTGCATCGGGATACGCCGCGATTTCCTGCTGCGTGACCACCGAAGCCGTCTTTGAAATGTTCAAAGACGATTCCGACGATCCGATGAATTATTTCCGCGATATTTCCACCTTTGGCGGTTGCACGGCCGGCCCTGCGGCCGCGCTGGAAAACATGGCGATCATCGAGGAAGAGGGGCTGTTGGACAACACCCTGCGCATGGGGAAACGGCTGATGGGCAACCTGCACGCTTTGGCGGAAAAACACGCGGTTATCGGTGATGTGCGGGGCAAAGGGTTGTTCTGCGGGGCTGAATTGGTGACGGACCGGGCCGCAAAAACGCCGCTGAATGAGGCGCTGGTGCAAAAGGTGGTGGCCGATTGCATGGGGCAGGGGGTGATCATCGGCGCGACCAACCGCAGCCTGCCGGGGTACAACAACACCCTGTGCCTGTCGCCCGCACTGATCGCCGGACCGGATGATATTGACCATCTGAGCGACGCCATAGACGGGGCGCTGACCCGCGTTCTGGGTTGATTCTGTGGCGCGCCCTTTGCGGGGCGCGCCTGCTCAGGCGATGATGTCGGGGAAAATCTCATCCTCGATCACGGCAATCTGATCTTTCAGCGCCAGCTTTTGCTTTTTCAGCCGCCGCAGGGTGAATTGCTCGGCGGTTCCACGCTCTTGCAGGGCGTGGATGGCATCGTCCAGATCGCGGTGTTCGCGCTTTAGCACGTCAAGGCGGATGCGCAGGATGTCTTCGTGGTCCAGTTTGCTGGAGGCGTTCATTTTTTGCAGTCTTTTCAGGTTGTCCCGCTTTGATCCCACGCTAGCCTGATTCGCGCCTCCGGGATACGGGGAACCTGCGAAACCCTTGCAGAGTTGTTTCAATCCACCCATATCTTTGGGGCAGGTCGCCATAACGGGGCCGCATTTATGGAACACAGTCGCTTGGACAAGGACGTGTCGATGACAAAAATGGCTTTGGGGTCACACCCTTTCCTGCTGGGGTTTGAACAACTGGAACGTCTGGTTGAACGCACGGCAAAGGCAGATTCCGGGGGATATCCCCCTATAATATCGAACAGACCAGCGGCACAGGGTATCGGATTACGCTGGCGGTGGCAGGCTTTGCCGAACAGGATCTGTCGATCACCGTCGAGGACCGGCAGTTGGTCATCCGGGGGCGACAGGACGACACCGACGAAGACCGCGTGTTTTTACACCGGGGCATCGCGGCGCGGCAGTTTCAGCGCACCTTTGTTCTGGCCGATGGCGTGGAAATCGCCGGAGCGCGGATCGAAAACGGGTTGTTGCACGTTGATCTGCAACGGAACGTGCCGGAAACGATCGTGCGCACCATAGAAATTACCAGAGGTTGATCTGTGAGAGGGGTGACCGAGATGGAAAATAACAGCGAAACACCGAACGACGCGATCCCGAGCATCGTTTATGTCCGCCCCGTGCGGGTAGATGATTTGCCCGACGATGTGCGCGAACAGGCCGACGGGCTGGATGAAATCTATGCGGTTCACAATGCCGATGGTGATCGTCTGGCGCTGGTGCGGGATCGTGCGCTGGCCTTTATCGTGGCGCGGCAAAACCACATGGCGCCGGTCAGCGTTCACTGATCCAAAGGCGATGATTGCGCCGCGGCCTGCCTCTTTAGGCGGGCCGTTTTACGTTTCAGGGCCGTGCCAGATGTCTTTGTGGATAATTACATCGGCCTTGGGATAGGCGGTCAGGATCGCGCGGCGCAGGGCGGCACCTATGGCGTGGGCCTGGGTAAGGGGCTGATCGCCATCCAGTTCGATGTGCAGATTGACGAACGTGACGCTGCCCGCTGTGCGGGTTTTCAGGTCGTGAAACCCGCGCACATCGGGCCAGTTGCGGGTGATGTCCTCGATCCCGGCGATCATTGCCGGATCGGCGGCGCGGTCCATCAGGGCGTGCCATGCGCCGCGCCCGACACGAAAGGCACCAATGGCCAGCATGGCCGCGGCGCCCAGGGCCACCACCGAATCGATCTGCCCCAAACCGAACCGCGCCGACGCCCACAGCGACAGGATGGCGCCCACATTGGGAACAAGATCGCTGAGATAATGCAACTGATCGGCCAGAACCACGCGGTTGCCGGTGCGTTTCGCCACATGGCGTTGATAAAATATCAATACTCCGGTGAGCAGGATGGAAAACACCATCACCGCCATGCCGGTGCCTTCACCCATCAATGGCGTGGTGTCGCCCCGCCACAGGCGTATGCCGGCCGCTGATGCGATGACCCCGGCCGAGATGGTCAGAAACAGCGCCTGCCCAAGGGCGGCCAGATCCTCGGCCGAGGTGTGCCCGAAAGCGTGGTCCTCGTCCGGGGGGCGGGCGGCATAGGTAACCGCCGCCAATCCGGCCAGCGCAACCATCAGATCAAGCCCCGAATCGGCCAGCGACGCCGCAACCGAAAGCGCGCCCGTGGCGGCAAAGCCCCAGAGTTTGGCCAGGACCAGCACAATCGCAACCGTGACCGAAGCCACAAGCGCGGATTGATTCAGGCGTGCGTCAGAGGGTTTGCGGGGCATAGGGGCGTAATGGCACCCCGCGCCGCGCGGGGCAAGACCGGCCTTTATTCGCGGATCTCGTCGGCGTCGACGCCCCAGATCCCGCTTTTTCGGGTCCAGCCATCATAGCCGCCATCGACGCGAATATAGCACCAGTCGGGCTGACATTCGCCCAGCTTGGCGACCACGCCCCGTTCCGCGATGGCATCGACCGCAGACTGGGGATCGGGCCGGTCATACAGTTTGATCTGCTCGGCCTCGACCAACACCGTGCGCACCCCTGACAGCAGGGAATAATGCACCCAGCCCCCGGCGCCATCGTGATCGCGCACCTGCCGCCAGTGGCCGTATTCGGCGGTAATCTGCAACGGCAGATCCTTGCGTTTATACACCCAGTCAATCCGGTGGGTCAGGGATGGCCCGCGTCGCACGTTGCCCTCATTGGCCTTGATCGACACGTATCGTGGAATTGGCAGATGGGTCACCTGGCCCACTTTATCGCCTGCCCAGGCGGTGCCCTGATCCAGCATAGCCATGAAAAAGGCAGCAAGAACCACCCCTAAGCCGATATTGTTCGCTCTCATCTGATCTGTGTCACTTTGTGAACTCTGCCCGCAATGCCGGTATATTCGGCGCCGGAGTCTGTTGGGCGCTCTTGTGCCTTGCTCCGTTCCTTGTCACTTTGCTCCAAACCATTCGGGAAGAAAAGTTCAAGGGAGCATCCAATGCCAGGTCAACGTCTGAGTGTTGTCGTAACGCGACGGTTGCCCGAGGTTGTCGAAACCCGGATGAGCGAGCCTGTTCGACGTGACCCTACGTACCGACGATACGCCGATGACGCGCGATGAACTGGTCGCGGCGGTGCGCAGCGCCGATGTGATCGTGCCGACGGTCACCGATCAGATCGACGCGGCGCTGCTGGCCCAGGCGGGCGCGCGGCTGAAACTGATCGCCCATTATGGCGCCGGGGTGGACCGGCTGGATGTGGCGACGGCGCGCCAGCGGGGTATTCTGGTGTCAAACACCCCCGGCGTTGTCACCGATGATACCGCCGATATGACCATGGCGCTGATTCTGGCCGTCACCCGGCGCATTCCCGAAGGGCTGGCCATGATGCAATCGGGCCAATGGGCCGGGTGGGCGCCGACTGCGTTTCTTGGCGGGCGTCTGAGCGGGCGGCGGCTGGGTATTCTGGGGATGGGGCGGATCGGGCAGGCGGTGGCGCGACGCGCGGCGGCGTTTGGAATGCAGGTGCATTACCACAATCGCAAACGTCTGCACCCCGATACCGAAAAGGCGGTGGACGCCACCTATTGGGAAAGCCTGGACCAGATGGTCAGCCGGATGGATATCATCAGCGTCAATTGCCCCCACACGCCCAGCACGTTCCATTTGATGAATGCGCGGCGGATCAAGCTGATGAAACCCAGCGCCGTTATCGTGAACACATCACGGGGCGAGGTGATTGATGAAAATGCGCTTACCCGGGGGCTGCGCGGCGGTGAAATTGCCGGTGCCGGTCTGGATGTGTTCGAACGCGGGCATGAGATCAATCCGCGCCTGCGTGAATTGCCCAATGTCGTGCTTTTGCCCCATATGGGAAGCGCCACTCTGGAGGGGCGGATCGAGATGGGCGAAAAGGTGATTATCAATATCAAAACCTTTGCCGATGGCCACCGGCCCCCCGATCAGGTCGTGCCGTCGATGCTGTGACCGGGGGCGGGAATGCCGGCAAATCCATGGGCGGGCGTCAGCCTGTCGGTGACATCATTCACCCAGAGCGCCAATCCGCCGGTTTCGCCCCCCGCATGGTGCCAGGGCCGCATGTGGCATTGCATCACCCGATTGCCCAGAACCGGCACATCAAGCGCATAATAATACCCCTGTTTGTGCCCTCTGAGGCTGCTGCTCATGTGGTGGTGACTGCGGGTATCATAGCGGTGTGCGCCAATCAGATCACGCATGTGAAGCCCGGTAAACCGGTCCTGGGGCGTTTCGTGGAATGCGGCGTTGCCGCTGCTGGTACAGATATGATGGAATGACGGTCCGATCAGCGATGCCCGCTGCGACATTCCGGTGATATAGCGGGCCAATTCGCCCTGTGGTGCGTGGCGGTCGATCAACCGGCCCAGCACCTCATGTGAAAGGGTCGAGCGGCTTTGGCAGGGGGCTTTGTGGGTCAGAACGCCATCAAAGCGGTTCAATAAATCAAACGCGATCATCAGATCCCGCGGCGCGCCATTTTCCGACGGCGCGTGTTTTGCCCGGGCCAGGAAAAACCCGATCTTGGTCTGCAATTCCGTTTTGTTTGCCGGGTCGTAACTCTCGATCCGGTCCATCAGTGCCGCTGCACGCTTCAACAGGAAAACGCGGTTTTTCAACGAACTGTCATGGATAATGGAATGGGCCATGCGCGATTGCACAAGGCCGAATTCCGTTATGAGACGCACGAGACACATTGCGGCATTCTGACCCGTTATTTAACCTGGACACTTTCTAATTGGAGCGGCGAAAAAATACAATTCACAAGCGGTGGATGGAACCTTTGGCCGCAGATCGACATTGAGCCTGCAACCGCAACAGCGAAAAGGAGATCCGCCATGAATTGGGATCAGGTAGAAGGCAACTGGAAGATATTCAAAGGCAAGGCTCAGGAAAAATGGGGCGACCTGACAGACGACGATCTGGACCGCGCCCAAGGCAACCGCGAGCAATTGGAAGGCCGGATTCAAGAGCGTTACGGCAAGACCAAGGAACAGGCCCGCGAAGAAGTTGACAAGTTCCTGAGCGAAAACTGAGACAAACCGCGAATGTGATCGGCCGCTTGCCGGGCTGATTGCAACACCGGTTGAACATCTGAAGGCCGCGCCGGGCAATGGCGCGGCTTTTTGTCGTGACCCCGGCAGATTTGATGGCCCTGCGTCGGTTTCGGATGAAACTGCGTCGGCGCCTGCGGACCGCATGGCGCTGCAATCGGCACAGTGGCGACAATCGCGTTAGCAAGGAATCGGCAGATGAAAACCCACGTCAAAGCTTTGGTTGTCGGCGGCGGCGCCGTTGGTACGTCAATCGCCTATCACCTTGCGCGGGCCGGATGGGCCGATGTGATGTTGCTGGAACGCGATGAGCTGACCTCGGGGAGCACCTGGCACGCGGCGGGGCTTTTGCCCTATTTCAACATGTCTTTCGCCACGACCCACATCCATGATTATTCGATCAGGTTCTATAAGACGCTTGAGGAAGAAACCGGGCTGAACGCCGGGTTTTCCGTGGTGGGCAACCTGCGCATGGCCCAGTCACAGGCGCGCATGGATGAATATATGCTTTATGCCACCACCGCCGAAACCTGCGGTGTGCCGTTTGACTGGATGACCCCCGCCCAGATCAAGGACCGCTGGCCGCTGATCCGCACCGAGGATCTGGAAGGCGCGATTTATCACCCCACCGATGGCTATATCAACCCTGCCGATGTGACCATGGCCATGGCCAAGGGCGCCCGCCAGCGTGGCGTTGCCATTGAACGGAAATGGCAGGTGGACGGGTATCACTGGGCTGGCGATCACTGGGATGTCACCTGCACCAAGATGGTGGAAAAGGGTGGCAATCTGGTGGCCTCCGAGGAACAGATCGTCATTCACGCCGAACATGTGGTCACGGCCACGGGCAACCATGCACAGCGCACGGCGCGGCTTTTGGGCATCAAGATTCCGGCGATCCCGGTGGAACATCAGTTTATCGTCATGGAGCAAGACCCGGCACTGGTCGAATTCCGCAAGACGCACTCCGAACACCCGGTGATCCGCGACGCTGACGCGCAATCCTATGTGCGCGAAGAACGAGGCGGCTGGATTTTGGGGGTGTACGAAAAAAACGCCCCCGCCCGGTTTGAATATGGCGTGCCAGACAGTTTTCGGGCCGATCTGTTCCAGCTTGATCTGGAGCGGATCGAAGAGCAATACATGGCGATGATCCACCGGATTCCGTCCTGCGAAACCTGCGGGTTAAAGGACGATTTCAACGGCCCGATCTGTTACACCCCCGATGGCAACCCCCTGCTTGGCCCGGCGCCGGGCCTGCGCAACATGTGGCTGGCCGAAGGGTTTTCCTTTGGCATCACGGCGGCGGGGGGCAGCGGCAAATATCTGGCCGATCTGATGGTGCAGGGCGAGGCCGAGATCGACATGGCGTCGCTTGACCCCAAGCGATACGGCAGTTGGATGACCACCGAATACGCGATGAAGAAGAACGAAGAGGCCTATGAACACGTCTATATCCCGCACTATCCCGACGAAGAACGCCCCGCCGCCCGGCCCCTGAAAACCGCGCCCTGTTATGACCGGATGGCAGCGCGCGGTGCGCAGTTCGGGCAGGTCAACGGATGGGAGCGGCCCAATTATTTCGCCCCCAAAGGGTTCAGCGACCACGATTCGCGCAGTTTCCGGCGCGGGGGCTGGTGGCAATATGCGGTGGACGAGGCAAAGGCGATCCGCGAAGGCGTTGGCATGATCGACGCCAGCGCCTTTACCAAACACTGGGTGTCTGGGCCGGGGGCGACGGAATTTCTTGACGGGTTCACCACCAACAAACTGCCGCGTATCGGGCGGATCAACCTGACCTATGCCCTGACCGGCGCAGGGACGACACGCACGGAATACACCATCGTGCGCCGCCGCGAGGACGGATATTACCTTATTTCCGCCGGGGCATGGCAGGCCTATGACGGCGATTTCCTGCAAAAATCCGCCGAAGATTTCATGGCCCGGGGTGGGGCGCCTGTTCTGATCCACGATGTCACCGGCCAATGGGGTGTTTTCGCCATGGCGGGGCCGCGCACGCGGGATGTTCTGTCATCGCTGATCCGTGACCCGAATCCCGAAATCGCGCTGTCCAACAAGGCGTTTCCATGGCTTTCGGCCCGGGATATTGAACTGGGCATGGTGCCCACCCTTGCCATTCGCGTTGCCTATACCGGCGAATTGGGGTGGGAATTGCATCATCCGATGGAAATGCAGAACCACCTGTTTGACCGGCTAATGGAAGCGGGTGAACCCCATGGTCTGAAACTGGTCGGCGCGCGGGCGCAGAACTGGCTGCGACAGGAAAAATCCTATCGCGCCTTTGGCAATGAACTGGGCCGCGACGCCACGCCGCTTGAGGCGGGGTTGGACCGGTTCGTGGACCTTGAGAAGGAATTCCACGGCAAGGCCGCCATGCAGGCCACCGGCATCCGCTCCAAATGTGTGACCCTGCTGATCGATGGTCCCGAGGATGCCGATCCATGGGGCCACGAGGCGCTGTACCTTGGCGATTCCCGTATCGGGCGGCTGACCTCGGGGGGTATTCCGTGGGCTTTGGCAAAAGCATCGGCATGGGGTATGTGCGCCCCGATCTGGCCGAACCGGGCACCGAATTGTTGGTACGGATGCAGCGCGAGTTGTGGAAGGCCACGGTGAGCGAAGACAGCCCCTATGACCCGACAAACGCGCGCATTCGCGTCAACGGCTGATCAGCCCTGCAAGATTGCCTGCGCCTCGTTCCAAAGCTCTGTGATCAGCTCTGTTGCAGGGGCGGCGCGGGCCAGTTTTGCGGATTGGCCGGCCCAGGCCTGCATCGTGTCGATGTTCGTTGCGCCCGCGCGCATGGGTTTCGTGATGTTGCGCTGAATGGGGTAGGGCGCCGGCGTTGGCCCGTTTTCCGCCGAATTCGTATAGGCTGTGCGGATGCTGCGCCCCAGCCGCCCGGAAAATGCCCGGGTTGCAACCGTTCCTTCGGGCAATGCGGTGCCGATGGCATCGGCCCAGGCCGGTTTGATCCCGGCCTCGGGGGTGCGCAACAGGCCGGTGCCGATCTGCACCGCCGACGCCCCCAGTATCAGTGCCGCCGCGACGCCGCGTGCATCGGCGATTCCGCCTGTCGCAACCACGGGCAGGCGCACCGCATCGACCACCGCAGGAAGCAGCGCGAACAGCCCCACCAGAGAACGATCCGCATCATCGGCCCTGAACGCGCCGCGATGGCCGCCTGCCTCCATGCCCTGGGCAACGATCACATCCGCGCCTGCCGCTTCGGCTGCCAACGCCTCGGTGACGGTCGTGACCGTGGCAAACCATTTGATCCCGCGCTCTTTCATCTGGGTAACGAAGGGCGCGGGAAAGACCCCCATGATGGACGAAATGACATGCGGCCCCGCCGCCAGCATGGCGTCGCATTGCGCCTCGAAATCCGGCATTATCCCTTCGGCGGCGTCGGCCGAAACCTCTGGCCCCCATTGCCCGAGAAACGCGCGCAGTTTTGCTTCGTGCGCGGAATCGCGCAGGGGGGCCGGATCGGGAATCCAGAGGTTGAGCTGAAATGCGCCATTCGACCCCGCGCGCATCTGCTGCGCCCAATTCGCTATTCCATCCGGCTGCATCAACAGGCAACCACAGGCCCCCATTCCGCCGCCATTCGCGACGGCAATCGCCAAAGACGCCGGGCACGCACCGGCCATCGGCGCCATGAGGATCGGAACCTGCAAGTCATATGAATCGCAAAAGCGACCGACCTGGCTGAGAAGAGTGGATGTCATGGCGCGTTCCTGTCGCAAGTGAGAGTCAAACCTTCGTGGCAGACTGTACCATTCATCGGGGCATGATGGGCAGGGCGCGGTGGAAAAAATCGCGCCCCAGGGGGGCGGGCGTGATGGCTGAGAAATCAGGGGCGCGGTGCGGCGGCGCGGCGCAACCTGTCGTTGATGGCGGCGCCAAGGCCGGTCTCGGGGATCGGCGAAACGGCGATGCGGGTGACGTTCTGATCGTCCAGCGTGCGCAGGTGACGAAACAGGTTGGCCGCCGCCTGTGCCAGATCGCCAGCGCGCGAAAGGTTCAGGTCTGCCGCGACAGGGCCAAAGCCCAGCAGGGTTTCGCCGGGTTCGGCCTTGGCGGCGTTCAGGCGCAGGGTGCCACGGGGCGCGTAATGCGAGGCAAGCTGCCCGGGCGAGGTGATTCCGGCCTTCGGGGCGGGGCGGGCAAGGGGCACGCCGATCTGGCGGGCCAGCGTTTCGCCGGGCAGGCCACCGGGGCGCAACAGGGTTGGCACCGGATCAAACCCCAGAATGGTTGATTCCAACCCCACGCCACAGGCGCCGCCATCAAGCACGGCATCGATCCGCCCGCCCAATCCGTCGATCACATGTTGCGCGGTTGTCGGGCTGACCCGGCCCGAAGGGTTGGCCGACGGCGCGGCGACGGGCCGCCCCACCTGTTGCAACAGCGCGCGCGCCACGGGCAAGTCGGGCAGGCGCACGGCAACGGTATCAAGCCCCGCCGAGATCAGCGGCGACAGCCCGGCATCGGCATGCATGGGCAGAACAAGGGTCAGCGGCCCGGGCCAGAACGCCTCTGCCAGGGCAAGGGCGGCACCATCGAGGATGGCAAAACGGTGAACCGCCGCGATGTCGGGCAGGTGGATGATAAGAGGGTTGAACCGGGGGCGGCCCTTGGCCTCGTAAATCGCGGCAACGGCGCGGTCATTGGTGGCGTCGGCGCCCAGCCCATAGACGGTTTCGGTGGGAAAGGCGACAAGGCGACCGTCACGCAACAGGTTTGCGGCCCGGGCCACATCTTCGGACGTATCATTCAGGCTTTGGGTCATGTATCTGTGTGACGCTGCGTTCGGGTTGCCGGGGGCCCCATTGCGCCCCAGATTGCAGCCATTGCCATATTCCCCCGCGCGCCTGATGCCAAGCGTGACGATTTTACTGTGCCAGGAGGATTTCATGCCCTACCGCGCCCCCGCCCGCGAATTCATGTTTCTGTTCGATCATGTCGTGGGGTTGCAACAGGTCACCGACACCGATCTGTTCGCCGAAGCGACCCCGGACATGACCGAGGCGATCCTGACCGAAGCAGGCCGGTTGTGCGAAGATGTTCTGGCGCCCCTGCAACGGGCCGGCGATGAACATCCGGCGGTTCTGGAAAACGGCGTGGTGCGCACCTCGCCGGGGTTTGGCGAGGGGTATCGCGCGATTGCCGAGGGCGGCTGGATCGGCATGTCTGCTCCGGTCGATCACGGGGGCATGGGCCTGCCCATGGCGGTGACGACGGCGGTGAATGAAATGATGTCGTCGGCCTGTCTGTCGCTGCAACTGAATCCCCTGATGAGCCAGGGCCAGATCGAGGCGCTGGAACATCACGCCAGCGACGCGATCAAGGCGCTGTATCTGCCAAAGCTGATCTCGGGGGAATGGTGCGGCACCATGAACCTGACCGAACCCCAGGCGGGCAGCGATGTGGGCGCCCTGCGCACACGGGCCGAACCGAACGGCGATGGCAGCTATGCGGTGACGGGGCAAAAGATTTTCATCTCTTGGGGGGATAACGATTTTACCGAAAACGTCTGCCATCTGGTGCTGGCGCGCCTGCCGGGTGCGGTGCCGGGAACCAAGGGGATTTCCCTGTTCATGGTGCCGAAATTCATTCCCGACGATGCCGGTAATCCGGGCAAGCGCAACGCGCTGAACGTGGTCAACCTTGAGCACAAGATGGGCCTACACGGCAGCCCCACGGCGGTGATGCAATATGATGGCGCGACCGGCTGGCTGATCGGGGCGGAGCATGGCGGGATGGCCGCGATGTTCACCATGATGAACAACGCCCGTCTTGGTGTGGGGGTGCAGGGCATCGGTGCGGGTGAAGGCGCCTATCAGCACGCGCTGGCCTATGCGCAGGAACGCAAACAGGGCCGCGCCTCTGGCACCGGCACCATCGTGGAACACGCCGATGTGCGCCGCATGCTGACCACCATGAAGGCCGATATTCAGGCCGCCCGGGGCATCGCCCTGATGTGCGCCGTGGCCATTGATATGGCCCGCGCACAGGGCGGCGGCGAATGGAAGGCCCGCGCCGCGCTGCTGACCCTGCTCGCCAAGGCATTCGGCACCGATGTGGGCATCGCAGTGGCCGATACCGGAATGCAGGTGCATGGGGGCATGGGGTTCATCGAGGAAACCGGCGCTGCCCAATATGCCCGCGATGTGCGGGTCACGGCGATTTATGAAGGCACCAACGGCATTCAGGCGATGGATCTGGTCGCGCGCAAGATGATGGACGGCGGCGAGGCGGCGTTTCACCTGCTGGATGAAATCCAGTCCGACGCCGAAAGTGCGCGCACCACCCACAGCGACATGGCACAGGCGGTCTGGAACGCGGCGGAAGGGCTGCGCGAGACCACGGAATGGCTGATTGCACAGGATGACATGCAGGATCGCTTTGCCGGGGCTGTTCCTTATCTGCGGGCCTTTGCCCGGGTGCTGGGCGCCCATATCCACCTGAAATGCGCCCTGTCGGATGAGGCGCCGCGCGTCGCGCTGGCCGACTTCTATGTTCAGCGGTTGCTGCCGGAATATACCGGCCTTCTGGCCCATGCCGGGGCGGGGGCCGCAGGGGTATTCGCCCTTTCGCCCGATGATCTGGGCGCGTAAAGGGGGCATGGACACCACACTGCGATACCCGTTTGAACCACCCGAACCCGGCGCGGCGGTCGAGGTGGCCGAGGGGGTGCTGTGGATGCGCCTGCCCCTGCCCATGGCGCTGGATCATGTGAATGTTTTTGCGCTGGAGGATGGCGACGGCTGGTGCATTGTCGATACCGGATTCGACAGCCGCAAGACCCGGGCGATCTGGGAAACCCTGCTGGCGGGGCCATTGGCCGGGCGCCCGGTGACGCGGCTTTTGGTCACGCACCATCACCCCGATCATATCGGGCTGGCCGGGTGGTTTCAGGGGCAGGGGGCCGAACTGATTACCACCCGCACCGCATGGCTGATGGCGCGGATGCTGGTGCTGGATGAACAGGCCCTGCCGCTGCCCGAAACCCTTGCGTTCTGGCGCGGCGCCGGGATGGACCCGACGATTTACGATCAGCGCGCGCAAGAGCGGCCCTTCAACTTTGCCGATGTGGTGGCGCCTTTGCCGCTGGGCTTTACCCGGATCGCCGAAGGATCACTGCTGCGGATCGGCGGGCGGACGTGGGATGTGCGCATCGGCAACGGTCATGCGCCGGAACATGCCACCCTTTGGGCGCGCGAGGATGGCGTGGTGATCGGGGGTGATCAGTTGATCCCGTCGATTTCGCCCAATCTGGGGGTTTATGCCACCGAACCCCTTGCCGATCCTGTGGCCGATTGGCTGGAATCCTGCTCGCGCCTTGCCGCTCATGCGACGCCCGGGCAGTTGGTTTTGCCGGGTCATAAACTGCCGTTTCTTGGCCTGCCCACGCGTTTGCGGCAGTTGATTGCCAATCACCACGGCGCGCTGGAGCGGCTGGCGCTGCATCTGGCCACCCCGCGCACGGCGGTTGAATGTTTCGAGGTGATGTTCAAGCGCAAGATCGGCCCCGCCGAATATGGCCTGGCCTTGGTCGAGGCCTATGCCCATTGCCAGCACCTGTGGCATCTGGGCCGGGCCACGCGCCATCGCCGGGACGATGGCGCGTGGTTGTGGCAGGTGGCGCCCTAGGGCGCGGTGGCCGGCCCTTTGGGGCGTGTCACGCGGAACAGCACACCGTGGTTGTCGTCGGCATCGTCATCGGTGATCGTGCGCCCTGTCACACCAGTGCGGGCGGCGAAATTCTCCATGGTTTTGACCGGAAAATAGCTGACCGGGAAACCTTCGAAACCGGGCAGTTGCGACAGGATGCGGCTGGTGGTTACCGAACAGGTGGCATCGCCCGCCGCGCCCTGTTCCTGCACCAGTTTCAGGGCCAGTTCGGCCACCTCGGGGGACACATTCACCGTCTGCTCCACGATGCGAAAGGTTTCGCGCGCGTGATAGTCGATATAGACGGCCTGAATCGTCGGGGTGATCCCATAGAGCACATCGTTTCGTTCCGGCACGGCAGGGTGATAGAACGAACCCGCCGGATCCCACAGCACCCGCTGGCTGGCATTGACCAACAGGGCCGTATGCGCGCCCGACCCCGAATGGTTGTTGATTACGGTATAAAGCGTGAGCGATTTTGGCCCCGGGTGCACATAGGCCGCCTGCTGTACCTCTTCCAGCGGGGCGACGACAGACACGGCACCGCAGCCCGCAAGGACCAGCAGCGCCATGGCCGCAAGGGCGCGTAAAAACACGAAACGGACCCTAGGTTCTGAATATGGCAAGCAGGATCAGCAGGACGATGATCGCAATCACCGCGCGGGTGGCGAAGGTAACGAAGCCGTTAAAGGTTTCTTCGTGGGTTTCGATGTTCATTGATCCGGGTTTGTGTTCGGCCATGGTGGTGTTCCTGAAAGGCTGCGTTTGGGTCGGGATAGACGATTTCATCGGCCCTGTCACGACCCTGCGGGCCGGCAATCGGGCGGTGTGGCTCAGGCGTCGTCGGTGGTGTCGTCCAGATCGGCGGCCAGACGAAAACCGATGCGGGTCGGTTCGGCCTGATCGGCGTTTTTGGGCAGGGCGCGCAACAACACATTCAACTGGCTTACGTGCTGAATCAGCTGGGTGCGCGCGCCGCCCGGGTCCGATCCATAGAACGTTACGATGTCCGGGTCGTAAAACCCCATGCCTTCGATCCGCATGACGCCGGGCGCGCCGCCGACAAACCCCATGGCGACCTCGTGTTCGTTATCCAGCTGTTTCTCGAAATTCTGGATATAGAGAATCAGCCGCTGATAGGCCCATTCTGCCGGGCTTTTCTGATCCAGCGGCTTTTTTGCCGCCCCGGCGGGCAGGGGTTTCTTTTCCGCGCAATCGTGGTCGGGATCGGTGTGCACGGCATGGGCGCGGGGCATGGCATCGGCCTCGGCGGCTTCGGCGGTGGTTTGAATCGGGTCGTCCATGTTTTGGCTCCTTTTGGGGGGCAATCTGGCGTGGTTCAGAATCCGAAACCACCATAGGGCAAAAAACGCACGGGATCGCCCGGCGTGATGTCTTGCGCGGGTTCGGGCAGTTCGATCAGCCCCTCGGCCCAGCTGAGGCCCGAAATCCGCCCCGACCCTTCCGAGGCGAAAGGTTCGGCGGCACCATTGCGGATGCGGGCGCGCAGGTATTCCCGGCGTCCGGCCTTTTTGCGCTTGGCAAAGGCGGCGGGCACGTCAAACCCAATGGGCGCCGTCCAATCGCCCCCCGCCAGACGCGACAGGGCCGGGCGCGCAAAGATCAGCGCACAGACCAGCGCCGCCACCGGATTGCCCGGCAGCCCGAACACCGGCATCCCGCCCCACAGCCCAAGGGCCAGCGGTCGGCCCGGTTTCAGCGCGATGCGCCAGGCCTGCATGGCGCCCGCTTCGGCCAGCAGGGCCGAGACGTGATCCTCTTCCCCCGCCGAAGCACCACCCGAGGTCAGCACCACATCGGCCTGTTCACGGGCGCGGTCAAACCGGGCGCGCAGGGCGGCGCGGTCATCGCCCACATGGCCAAGGTCCACCGGCAGATGCCCCCAGCGGGCCGCCAGCGCCAACAGCATCGGGCGGTTGGCGTCATAGGTGCAGGCGGGATCGGTACTGTTGCCCGGTGCGACCAATTCGTCACCGGTGGACAGAACGCCAACGCGCAATTGCGCGAAAACATCAACCTGGGGCAGGCCGACGGCGGACAGCAGCGCCAGATCGGGCGGGCGCAGCCGGTGCGCGGCGGGCAGGGCGGGTGCGCCTGCAACCACGTCTTCGCCGGCCTTGCGGGTGTTGGCGCCGGGTTTGGGCAAAGCAGCAAAGCTGACGTGGCCATCGGTGAGCGTGCAATCTTCCTGCAAGACCACGGTATCAACCCCCAGAGGCACCAAAGCGCCGGTCAGAATGCGCAGGGCATGGCCGGGCGGCACACTTTGGGTGAACGGCGCCCCGGCGGCCGCGCGGCCTGTGGCCAGCGGCAGGCACTGGGCGCCGGGGGTGAGGGTGCCATGGGCAAACCCATAGCCATCAATGGCAGAATTCGCCCCCGGCGGGTTTGCCCGCGCCGCTACGTGATCGCGGGCGAGGATACGCCCATCCGCATCGCCAACAGGCAGGGTTTCGGGGCGCACCACAGGGCGCAGCCGGTCGCGCAGCAGGGCCAGCGCATCGTCCACCGGTGTCCATGTCACGCCGGGGGGCAGGGCAAAACAATCATTGCGCAGGGTCGGCCCGGTGAGCGCGGTTTCGTGGCCAAGCCCGAGAATCCAGCCTTCGCCCGCCCGCGCCGCCTGTGGCACATCGTCCAGCATGGCGGGCAGCGCGCCATCGCTCTGAGCCTGCCACAGGGCTTCGGCCAGAATGCGCACCTGTGCGGCATCGCGGATTTCATCCCGGTGCTGGCGGTCGCGCACGACACCGGCAATCAGCGACGGCCAGACTTCGGCCAGCACGACAGGGGCGGTTCGCGGTTGAAACGGCCATACGGCAACATCATCGCCCAGGGTGGCGCGCAGGCGCGACAGGGTGGCCATGCCGGTCATCACCTGCCCGCCCACGGCCCCCGCGCCGCCCATTTGCCAACAGGTGAACGCGCCCGTTGCGGCCCGGTCGGCGGCGCGCCGTTCGGCCATGCCATGGCCTGTGCGGGTGTCTTTGCGGGGCAGATGTGGCACGTCCGTCTTTGTGCCGTTGAACCAGAACGGGCCGGTGCCGGGGAATGTGGCGTTGATCCGCCCGGCCAGTGCGAAACGGTCGTTGCCCTTGGGCGTGTCGTGCAGGTTGGCGGCGACCCAATCCCACAGGGCAAGGGGATCATCGCTGCCGCAGACGTGATGGCCAAAGCCATCGGGATAGCCAAACGGAAAATCGAACCCGAGCAAAAGCCGCCGCCCGGCGGCGATTTCACCCTGTGCCAATGCCGCCAGCCAGGAGTCGGCCAGCGCCCGGTTGCGCAGATAAACGGGGGGCGCTGCGATGCCGCCGCGCACCACCCCGGCCCAGATCGCATCTTTGCGCGGCGCGGCGCCGGTATCGTTGCCCGCCGACCAATCGACGATGGCGATGGTGTCAAACCCTGTCACAGGTCCAGCTCTTGCGTGATGAAATCGGCAATGGCGGTGGTGTCGTTCAGGTGAAATTGCGCCCGGTCGGGCAGATCGACGGGGGCGTCGCTGGCCACGGCGCGGATGGTCGGATCACCGGGGGCAATCAATGGATGACGGGTTTCACTGCGCCATGCCTCGATCTTGGGGTGGCTGTCGCGTTTCCAGCCCTCGACCAGCACCAGATCGACGGGATCGAGCCGTTGCAACAAGTCGTGCAGCGCGGGTTCGGGTGCGCCGCGCAATTCCGTCATCAAGGCCCAGCGGGTGGCCGAGGACAAGAACACCTGATGGGCGCCCGCCTCGCGGTGGCGGCGGCTGTCTTTGCCCGGGTGATCCACGTCAAAGCTGTGATGGGCGTGTTTCAGGGTCGACACCCGCAGCCCCCGGGCAGTGAATTCACTGACCAGACGTTCCATCAACCCGGTTTTCCCGGCGTTCTTCCAGCCGGTCACGCCATAAAGCTTCATAGCATCGCCTCGGCCTTTGCCAGATCCTCGGGGGTGTTGACGTTGAAGAACGGATCACCCGCACCATCAAACAGGGCGGTGGCGGCGCCGTGGGCATCGGTCCATTGCACCACCTTGCGCAGGCCCCCCGACAGGGCGGCGCGCAGATCATCGCGCAGGGCCACGGGCCAGAGGCCAAACGTGGGGTGCGCGCCATCGGGTGTGGCGGCCAACACGATGCCCCGCCCGGCCAGAATCAGGCGCGGCACCAGATCGCAGGGAAAGAACGGCGTATCGGCGGCGGCGGTGACGATGTGATCGCCCCCCTGCGCGGCGGCCCAATCCAGCCCCGCCAGCACCCCGGCCAGCGGCCCGGCGAACCCATCAATCGTGTCGGAAATCACCGGCAGGCCCATGGGCGCAAAGCGCGCCGGATCGCCGTTGGCATTCAGGGCCAGCGCGGCAACCTGTGGCTCAAGCCGGTCAATCACATGGGACAGGATCGTGCCTTGACCAAGGGGCAAAAGGCCCTTGTCGCCACCGCCCATGCGCCGGGCCTGACCACCCGCCAGAATCACGCCAAGGGGTTGTTTCATGGGGTTTCCTTTGCCTTGCTCATTCAGCGCCCTTGCGCGCAGCGCGGCGCGGCTCATCCGCCACCGCCGACAGATCGGCGTCACGGATCAGGCGTTCGGCCCCCGCAAGGCAGGTAAACCGCCGCCCACGCATCCGCCCGATCAGGGTGAGGCCGACCTGATTGGCAATTTCCACCCCCATGCGGTAAATCCCGACCGCGACGCCAGAACGGGAATACCCATGAGCGCGGTTTTTATCACCATTTCCGAGGTCAGCCGCCCGGTGGTGTAAAGGATCTTGTCATGGGCCGGGGCGTTTTCGGACAGCATCCAACCGGCGATCTTGTCCACTGCATTGTGGCGGCCCACGTCCTCCATATAAACCAAGGGGCGGGCGCCCTGACACAGCACGGTGCCATGGATCGCGCCCGATTCAAGATACAGTGACGGGGTGCGGTTGATCCGGTCGGCCAGGGCATAGAGCCACGACGTGCGCACCTCGGCGGCGGGCAGGGTCAGGCCCTCCAGCCCTTCCATCATGTCGCCAAAAACCGTGCCAACAGCGCAACCGCTGGTGCGGGTTTTCTTTTTCAGCTTTTCCTCGAAACTGGTGGTGCCATCGGTGCGCACCACGACAACCTGAAGATCATCGTCGTAATCGACACCCCGGATCACCTCGCCCGCGCGCAGCATTCCCTGATTGCGCAAAAATCCCAGCGCCAGATATTCGGGGTAATCGCCGATGGTCATGGCCGTCACGATCTCGGCGCCGTTGAGGTAAATCGTCAGGGGGCGTTCTTCGATCACCGTGATCGGGCCAGTGGCGCCGGTGTGATCGACCCCCTGAACCCGGCGGGTCAGGCCCGGGCGTTTCGGGTCGGGGGCGATGACATAGGGCGCGTCGGCGTCGGGAATTGGCATTTGAACCTCGGGCGCGGGATGCGTATGAAAGCGCGCTCAACCTAGGACGTTCCCATGGCAGACTCTACCACGAAATCCGATTTCTGGCGCGGCGCGCGCGATGGCACACCGTTCATTCTGGTGCTGGCGCCCTTTGCCTTGCTGTTCGGCGTGGTGGCCACCGAGGCGGGGCTGACCCTGGCGCAGACCACGGGGTTCAACGTGCTGGTCATTGCCGGCGCGGCACAGTTTACCGCCGTGTCGCTGATGCAGGAAAATGCGCCGTTGATCATCGTTGTCACAACGGCGCTGGCGGTGAACCTGCGCATGGCGATGTATTCGGCGACATTGGTGCCGCATCTTGGCGCAGCCCCCCTGTGGCAGCGGGCGCTGGTGTCATATATGAACGTGGATCAATCGTTTGCCTCGGCGATGGTGGAATATGAGCGCCGCCCTGAAATGACATGGCAGGCCAAGATGGCCTATTTCTGTGGCATCTGTTTGCCGATTTTCCCCACATGGTATGCGCTGGGCGTGGTCGGGGTTTTGGTGGGCGCGTCGATCCCCCCGGCCTTTGCGTTGGATTTCGCACTGCCCATTGCCTTTATCGCCATGATTGCCCCCTCGCTGAAATCGCTGGCCCATGTGGCGGCGGCGCTGACATCGGTGGTGGTGGCGCTGGCGCTGGCCTGGATGCCATCGGGGCTGGGCCTGTTGGTGGCGGCGGGCTGTGCCATGATCGTCGGGGCGCTGATCGAAACGATGATGGAGCGACGGAAATGACATATTCGACCCTTGAAATCTGGACCGTGATCGCCCTGTTGGGCGTTGGCACCTATCTGATCCGGTTTTCGTTTCTGGGCCTGATTGGCGAACGTCCTATGCCGCCTATCGTGCTGAAACTGCTTCGCTATACCCCGGTGGCGGTTCTGCCCGGGATGGTGGCGCCGCTGGTGCTGTGGCCCGCCGCCACGGGCGGTGTGCCTGACCCCGCACGGTTGGGCGCGGCCCTTGTTGCCCTTGGGGTGGGTTTGGCCACGCGCAGCACGATCTGGGCCATGCTGGGCGGTGCGGTCACGCTTTACACCCTGTTGTTCGCGCTGGGATAAGCCTGCGCCATGGCACTGCGTTCGGGGGCGGCTTCGCATCGGTCATTGCTGAAACAGACCACGGTGCAGGGTGTTGGTGCGTCGGGAAAGTGATAGCAGGCGTTGACGCTGAACGGTCCGGCGCCGCTGTGGCCCATGGCGCGCCCACCATTGGCCAAGGTTCCCGCCATCAGGCCCAGCCCATAACCATGAGTGGCCCAGATGCGCCCGGCCAACGGACCGCCGATGGGCAGGCTTGCCATCATCTGGGCGTGCAGGTCAGGCGGTAAAAGACGCCCTGTGATCAGGGCATGAAGCAGCCGGGCCGCATCCCGCGCCGAACCAAGCAGCAGCCCGTGCAACACCCATCCGGGGTCATAGGTGCGACCGGCGGGCCAGAATTGCTGTGCCATGTCGGCTGGTGTTTGGGCAAGACAGAGCGTGCCAAGATCCAGAGGGCGGGTGATCTGATCATGGATCACCGTATCAATCGGGGCATCGGCGGCCGCTTCGATGGCGCGCAGGACGAACCAATATCCAATGTTGGAATAGGCGAACGCGCCGCCCGGTGGCAGATCGCCCCGCACCGCGCGGGCCGCTTCGATCATTTGTTCAGGGGGCCACGCCGGGCCACCCTGCGCCACGGCCGCGCGATAGGCCGGGACCATGCCATAATCGGGCAATCCGGCGCGGTGTTGCAACGCTTGGCGCAGGGTGAACACCTGCCCCGGCAGGGCCATGTCCAGCGCCAACCGGCGTTCCGCCACAAGGCGCAGGGCGCAAAGCGCCAGAGCGGTTTTGTGAAACTCCACCACGGAAAGACCGCTTCGACCGCCCCGTGTGGGTGGGCTTTGCCTGCATCGGTGATCAGATGGGTCGCGGCCATGGGGGCCGCCACAGTGTCAGTCAAACGTGCCGGTGACCCGGCCCAGCAGCATGAAGGCGCGGGCGGTGCGGGTGTCGGTCAGCGCGGCGATTTCCGCGTCGCTGGCGCTTTGTTCGAATTCGGCGAAGATGTGATCGAACTTGCGCAGGAAATGGTGACAGGCATCGCGGAAAATCGTGTCGTTGCGCATCCGCGCCGCCGAAAGCGCAAGGGAGGAACGATCACGGATGCCGCCGAGGCTGGCCACCGGGCGGCCCCGTTCGCCCTTGGCAAACTTGCGCCATATATCGGGGCGCGACCGGTCGGGGCGCAGGTCATCCATGTAAATGCCATCCTGCGACAACAGGGTCAGCACATCCTGCGCGGCCTGAATCAACTGCGCGGCACGGCGATCCTGAAGGGCGCGGCGCAGGGCGCGGAACCCTTCCTTGTCTTCCGGGCTTTCGGGGAATTGCAGGGCTGAAATGAAATCTTCGCTGTCCAGTGGTGGCGAGATCGCCTCGGCGGGGGTGCCAAGGGCCAGGCTCGGCTGTTCGTCACGCTGGGCGGCAGCGGCGGGCGTCAGCGGCGCCCCATGGGGGGTATGGGGGCGGATCGAAATGAAGGTGGCCAGCGCGGTTTCGGTCTTTTTCTGCGCTTCGGCAATTTCGCTGAGCTTGCGCGTGACCTCGGGCGAGGCGCCGGTGGCCGAGGTTTTCTGCGACGAAAGATAGATTTGGCGGATGCCGTCGATGGCCAGATGCAGGCGGGCGGATTCATCGCGCATGACCCGCGCACTGCGCGCCGCCGACGCCCCGACCCAGATCAGCGCCACAGGCAGAAACACCGCCATCATGGTGATGACCAACCGCAGCGGATCAAACCCCACGGCGCCGTCGCCGCGCCCGAACATCAGAAAGAACAGCCCCGATCCGATCAGCCACAACAACGCCAGCGCCAGCGCCAGTTTGTCGCCGTCACTCATCGGGGGGTGGCGCGGGCCGGGTATAGATGCCCAGATCCACGGCGCTGTCTTTGTTTGTCTCGGCCATGGTTGTCCCTTTCCGGCCTGATGCTGGCCCCGGTCCGGTCACCTGTAAACGATTTTCAAGACTTCATAGCTTTTCTCGCCGCCGGGTGTGCGAACCTCAACGCTGTCGCCTTCGTCCTTGCCGATCAGGGCGCGGGCAAGGGGCGATTTGATGTTCAGCTTGCCGGCTTCCAGCTTTGCCTCGGGTTCACCAACGATCTGATAGGTCTTTTCCTCGTCGGTGTCTTCGTCCACCAGCGTGACATGGGCGCCGAATTTGATGCTGCCCGACATTTTGGCGGTGTCGATCACATCGGCCAGCGACAGGATGCCTTCGATCTCTTTGATCCGGCCTTCGATAAAGCTCTGCTTTTCCTTGGCGGAATGATATTCGGCATTTTCCGAAAGATCGCCATGTTCGCGGGCCTCGGCGATGGCGCGGATGATGGCCGGACGTTCCACGCTTTTCAGCGTCTTCAGCTCGGTGTTCAGCGCGGTCTGGCCGTCTTTGGTCAGAGGAATCTTTTCCATGGGTCAGGTCAGTCTCAATCATAAGGGCACGGCAATACCCCGCTGTTAATCCAAGGCCGGGGTGCAAAGTCAATAGGCGGGTGCCAGACCGTTGGCTTAGTTTTGCCCAAAATCGCGATGCAATGGGCGGCGGGATGACGTGATGCCGGTATTTATTGAACGCCGGGTTCCGATTGACCGGGCGGTGCGCCATTGTCTATCCCTGCAAGGCGGCCTGAAACAGCGCCGCTGATTTTGGGAGAGGGCAAGGCATGGCGCATGAACGCGAGTCGATGGAATATGATGTTGTCATCGTGGGCGCGGGGCCTGCGGGGCTGTCGGCGGCGATCCGGCTGAAACAGCTTGATGCAGACGTGAATGTCGTCGTTCTGGAAAAAGGGTCGGAGGTGGGCGCGCATATTCTGTCGGGCGCGGTTCTTGATCCTGCGGGGCTGGATGCGCTGTTGCCCGACTGGCGCGACATGGGCGCACCGATTACCGTGCCGGTGAAGCATGACAATTTTTACATGCTGGGCGAGGCGGGCAAAATCCGCGTTCCCAACTTTGTCATGCCACCACTGATGAGCAACCACGGCAATTACATCGTGTCCATGGGCAATGTGTGCCGCTGGATGGCCGAGGTGGCCGAGGGGCTGGGGGTTGAGATTTTCCCGGGCATGGCCTGTTCCGAACTGGTGTTCGGTGACAAGGGCGAGGTCAAGGGCGTGGTCGCCGGTGAATTTGGCCGCGCACCCGATGGCAGTGAAGGGCCGTCCTATGAGCCGGGGATGGAGCTGCACGGTAAATACGTTTTCCTGAGCGAAGGCGTCCGCGGATCGCTGTCAAAGCAGGTGATCGCGAAATACGATCTGGCCCGTGACAGCGATGTGCAGAAATACGGCCTTGGCATGAAAGAGATCTGGGAAATTGACCCCGCCAAGCACCGGGAAGGCACCGTGACCCACACCATGGGCTGGCCGCTGGGGGGCAATGCCGGCGGTGGGTCGTTCATTTATCACCTTGATAACAATCAGGTTTATGTTGGGTTTGTGGTGCATCTGAACTATGAAAACCCCTATCTTTACCCCTACATGGAATTCCAGCGGTTCAAGCATCACCCCCTGGTGGCCGACCTGTTGAAAGGCGGCAAACGCGTGGCTTATGGCGCGCGGGCGATCAATGAGGGTGGCTATCAGTCGATCCCGAAAACGGCCTTTCCGGGGGGCGCTGTTGGGCTGTTCGGCCGGTTTGGTCAATGTGCCGCGAATCAAGGGCAACCATAACGCGATGCTGTCGGGCAAACTGGCGGCAGAACAGGCGTTCGAGGCGATTGGTGCCGGGCGGTCGGGTGATGTGCTGGACGGCTACGATCGTGACCTGAAAAAAGGGCCGGTGGGCAAGGATTTGCACCGGGTGCGCAACGTAAAACCCCTGTGGTCGAAATTCGGCCTGGTGGCGTCGCTGGCCGTGGGGGGCTTTGATATGTGGACGAACAATCTGTTCGGCCTGTCCTTGCTGGGCACCTTGAAACACGGGAAATCCGACGCCGAGGCGACGCGCAAGAAATTCGGGTATGCGCCGATCCCCTATCCCAAACCTGACGGAAAACTGTCGTTCGACCGGCTGACCAATGTCAGTTTCTCCATGACCAACCACGAGGAAAACCAGCCCGCGCATCTGAAACTCACCGATCCGGCAATCCCCGTTGATCGCAACCTGCCTGATTATGCCGGCCCCTCGGCGCGGTATTGTCCGGCGGGGGTGTATGAATTCGTGCAGGAAGAGGGAAAGCCCGCCCGCTTTGTCATCAATTTCCAGAACTGCGTGCATTGTAAAACCTGCGATATCAAAGACCCGGCCCAGAACATCACCTGGACCGTGCCGCAGGGGGGCGACGGGCCGAATTATCCGAACATGTAAAACCTTTGTCATGAGCGGCCCCATTGCGCCGCCGTCCATGGACAGGGGCGGGGTGACGCACTAGATTCCGGTGAACCGGGCCAATCCTGCCCGGGGTGTTCAGAAGGTTGCCCTATGCCCGTAAAGAAATCGCTGCGACGTTTCGCTCTTGCCGCATCGCTTGGTCTTGGGGCTGTTCCGGCCATGGCCGGGGTGAATGCCGGTGCCTATCTGGCGGGGCGTCATGCCGCGACAGAGTTCGATTTTGCGGCGTCGGCGCAGTATTTCACCCGCGCGATGATGCAGGATACAAGCAATCTGAACCTGCTGGAATATGCCAATACCGCCTATGTTGGAATGGGCGATGTCAAACGTGCGGTGACGGTGGCACGGCAGATGATCAGCAAGGGCAGCGATAGCCAGATCGCCGCTCTTGTTACTTTGGGCGACGCGGTCAAACAGGAAGAATGGGAAGACGTGCTGGCCGATCTTGACGCCGGGCAAAGCGTGGGTCCGCTGTTTGACGGGCTGCTCAAGGCCTGGGCGCTGGTCGGGTCGGGTGATCTGGACGGTGCGCTGGTGCAGTTCGATGAGGTGAGCAAAACCAAAGGCGTGCGCGCCTTTGGTCAGTATCACAAGGCGCTGGCCCTTGCCTCGGCGGGTGAATTTGCCGCCGCCGACAAGGTTCTGTCCGACCCAAGGGATGGCGGGCTGCGCCTGACCCGGCGGGGGTTGATTGCGCGGGCTGAAATCCTGTCGCACCTTGGCCGTCAGGACGATGCCATCAAGGCCCTGCACGACGTGTTCGGCGATGACGTGGATATGGCATTGCAACAGATGATCGACGCGCTGAAGTCCGGTGACACCCTGCCGTTCGACATTGCGCCGAATGCCGTGGCCGGTGTGGGCGAGGTGTATTTTTCGATCGCCAATGCCCTGAGCGGCGAGGCGAACCAGGGCTATACCCTGCTGTATGCGCGGATGGCCGAATATCTGCGCCCCGGCCACATCGAGGCAACGCTGTTGGTGGCCAGCCTGCTGGAAGGGATGGGCCGCTATGACCTTGCCATTGAAAGTTATGCCAAGGTGCCGCGCGACAATGCGGCGTCGGATGCGGCGCAACTGGGCCGGGCGGCGGTGTTGCGCAAATCGGGGCGCACCGATGCCGCGATCGAGGCGCTGGAGCAGTTGGCCAAATCCCGCCCCGATCTGCCGTTGGTCTATGTGACATTGGGCGACACCCTGCGCGAATTGGGCCGGTTCAGGGAGGCCTCGAATGCCTATGACAGCGCGGTTTCGATGTTCAAGGAACCGGTCGCGGGACAGTGGCCGATTTATTTCGCCCGGGCCATCACCTATGAAAAAACCGACCGCTGGCAGCAGGCCGAAGCCGATCTGCGCTTGGCCCTGAAACTCAGCCCGGGCCAGCCGCAGGTGTTGAATTATCTTGGGTATTCCTATGTAGAGCAGCACGAAAACCTGGACGAGGCGCTGGACATGATCGAACGCGCCGTCGCGGCGCGGCCCGACAGCGGCTATATCACCGACAGTCTGGGCTGGGTGTTCTATCGGTTGGGGCGCTATGACGAAGCGGTCGCGCCCATGGAAAAGGCGGTCGAACTGATGCCGGTCGATCCGGTGATAAATGACCATCTGGGCGATGTGTACTGGGCCGTTGGCCGCACGCTTGAGGCGCGCTTTCAATGGAAACGCGCGCTGTCGTTCGTTGATCCCGACGAGGTGGATGGCGAGGCCGACCCCGACAGGATGCGCCGGAAGCTGGACATCGGGCTGGATGCCGTCCTGAAGGAAGAGGGCGCGCCGCCCCTGACGGTGGCCAATGAGGGCTGAGGCGTTCGCCCCGGCCAAGATCAACCTGACCCTGCATGTGACCGGCCAGCGCGCCGACGGGTTTCACCTGCTGGATCTCGCTGGTTGTCTTTGCCGATGTGGGCGATCGGGTAACGGTGACATCTGCGCCGGATTGGTCGCTTGCCGTGACCGGCCCCGCCGCGCGTTATGTTCCGCGCGACGAAACCAATCTTGTGCTGCGCGCGGCGCGGTTGGCAGGGGGGCACCTTGTGCAATCACGCTGGACAAACATCTGCCTGTTGCGTCGGGTATTGGCGGCGGTTCCTCTGATGCTGCCGCCTGTTTGCGGGCGTTGCAGCGATTGGACGGGCGGGCCATCCCCGGCAATCTGGAGCGGCTGGGCGCCGATCTGCCGGTCTGCCTGCGCGCCAGACCCTGCCGCATGTCGGGGATCGGTGAAACCTTGAACGATGTGCCGGAGGTGCCGCCGGTTTGGGCGGTGATGATCAATCCGGGGTTGGGGGTTCCGACGCCAGCGGTTTTTCGGACCATGCGGCGGCGTGACAATCCGGCGATGGCGACACTGCCGCCCCTGTGGTCTGATGCTCCCACACTTGCCGATTGGCTGGCGGCGCAGCGCAACGATCTTGAACCGGCCGCCTGTCTTATCCTGCCTGAAATCGCGCAGACTTTGGCGCAACTGCGCCAGACCGAAGGGTGCCTTCTGGCGCGGATGTCGGGATCGGGGGCAACCTGTTTTGGCCTGTTTGCCGACGAAGGCGCGGCCTGTCGCGCCGAATCGGCATTGCGCGATGCAAAGGCAGGCCTGTGGATCGCAGCGGCGCAACTGGGCGCGCCAACACTTTAGGTAATGCGCGCCACCACGTAATCGGCCAGATCGCGCAGCATGTCGCGCAAATCACAGGCGGGCAGGGGGGCCAGCGCATCCTTGGCGGTTTCCGCCCAATCCAGCGCCGTCTGGCGGGTACTGGTCAGGGTGCCGTGATGTTCCAGCAATCCCAGCGCGCGTGCCAGATCACCGTCTTCCTGACGGCCCTTGCCGATGGTGCGCACCCAGAACGCCCATTCGCCACTGTCGGCGGCCGCCACCGCGCGGATCACCGGCAGGGTCAGCTTGCGTTCACGGAAATCATCACCGATATTTTTGCCGATCCCGTCGCCGCCGGTCCAGTCCAGCAGATCATCGACCATCTGAAACGACACGCCAAGGGCATCGCCATAGGTGTGCAGCGCCTGCACGATGTCTTCCTCGGCACCGGCAATCACCCCGCCCACTTGCGTTGCCGCGGAGAACAGCGCCGCCGTCTTGCCGCGCACGATTTTAAGATAGGTATCCTCAAGCGTTGCCAGATCCTGTGCCGCAGTCAGTTGCAACACTTCGCCTTCGGCAATGGTGGCACTGGCATTGGCCAAAATATCAAGAACGCGGAGCGAGCCCGGTTTCGACCATCAACTGAAACGAGCGCGCGAACAGATAATCCCCGACCAGAACCGAAGATTTGTTGTCCCACAACAGGTTGGCCGTGGGGCGCCCGCGCCGCTGACCCGATTCGTCAACAACATCATCATGAAGCAATGTGGCCGTGTGGATGAATTCGACTGTGGCCGCCAGATGAATGTGATGCGGCCCGTCATAGCCACACAGCCGCGCGGCGGCGAGGGTCAGCATCGGCCTGATCCGTTTGCCGCCCGCCTCGATCAGATGGGCGGTTACCTCGGGGATGCGCGGGGCATGTTCGCTGGCCATGCGCGCCCGAATCAGGGTGTTCACCTCGGCCAGTTCGGGCGCAAGAATGGTGGCGAGCCTCTCGTGGGGCTTCACTTCGGCGTGGTCCAGGCTCATCGCGGTTGGCTCCATCACATAAGGTCTCAGGTGTCTCGACAAACCGGGCGGTCTGCCCTTAAGTCACGCATATGAAGGAACTGATCCGCACCAGCGACCCGACCATTGTTGCCTTTGCAACCGCGCTTCTTTCAGGCGAGGATATAGATTGCTTTGAGTTGGACGTCCATATGAGCGTCCTTGAAGGGTCGCTTGGGGTTCTGCCCCGGCGCCTTATGGTTCACGAGCGGGATCTGTTCCGCGCCCGCGCGGTTTTAAAAGACAATGACATCGACCTCGGGGCCTGACAGCCCGCCACCTGCGCAGGACATCACGCAAGATGCCTTTCTGGGGGGGCGGCTGAACATTCTGCAACCGGCGCGGGGGTATCGCGCGGGAATCGATGCCGTTCTTCTGGCCGCCTCAGTGCCCGCAACCGCCGGACAGACGGTGCTGGAGCTTGGCTGTGGCGTTGGGGTGGCCGGTCTTTGTCTGGGGCGGCGGGTGCCGGGGCTGACGCTTTCGGGGATCGAGCTGCAAGAGGATTATGCCGCCCTGGCCCGGCGCAACGCCGTGGCCAACGGTATGGAAATGACGGTGCACACGGGTGATCTGACGGCGATGCCACGGGAGCTGCGCCAACAGAACTTTGATCATGTCATCGCCAATCCGCCCTATTATCATGCCCCGGCGCGCACTGCCTCGCATGATCCCGGGCGCGAAACCGCCCATGCCGAAGGTGCCCCTCTGGCCGGGTGGATTGATGCCGCCACGCGCCGGTTGCGTCCACGTGGCACCCTGAGCGTGATTCAACGCGCTGATCGGTTGCGCGATCTTCTTGCGGCCTGCGATGACCGGCTGGGGCGGCTGGTGGTGCGCCCAATTCAGGCGCGGACCGATCAACCTGCGCAACTTGTGCTGCTCACTGCCACAAAAGCAGGCAGATCCCCCCTAAGGCTGTGTAACCCGTTGATATTGCATCAAGGACCACGCCACGAGACTGATTCGGAAAGCTATACACCGCTGATCTCGGGGGTGCTGCGCGGCGGTATGCCGCTTAGTTGACGCAAATTGTCCAGTAAAAAGGTCGGTTTTCTGTGACGGGGGCGTGACAGATGGATGAAATTATGCTGCACTCTCTGTATTGCAACCCAGAGAGGAGGACGACCATGTCAATGAGTTCGCACGTTCAGGAGCTTCGTAAAAAGCACCAAGCCCTCTCGGAGAGGGTCGAGACCGCACAGCGTAGCCCTGCGACAGACGATCTCCATATTCAATCACTGAAAAAGCAGAAACTTCAGATCAAGCAACAGATCGAGCGTTTGGGGAGCGTCTAACCGCCCCGCGCACTGGCCCGTGCCGCCAGCGCCGCGCCGCCCGCAATAAGGGCGGCGGCCAGCAACAGGGGCCATGTCGCAGGTGCGATTCCGGCCCCCACCAGGGCCAGCGTCGACAAAACCGGCGCTGCATATGAGGCGACGCCAAGAAGCTGGATGTCGCCTCTTTTTACGCCAATATCCCAAACATAAAACGCCAACCCCACCGGCCCCACCCCAAGCAGGAGTGTTGATATCCAGCCGGTCGCGTTTTCGGGCCAGGCGGTGGTTTCAAACATCAGATGGGCCAGTGTCGACAGAATGGCGGTGGCCGCGCAGAACACTGCGACGCTTGCTGTGGGAATATGGCCCAACCGGCGCGACAGCACCGAATATCCGCTCCAGAACAGCGCGCACAGCAGGGCAAGGCCGTAACCGGGCAGGGATTGGGCATCGAACGTGGCGCCGCGCGCAACGATCAGCGCCGCACCTGCAAAGCCAAAACAGGCGCCAACCACATGCCCGCGCCGCAAGTGTTCCCCCGGTAACAGCCCGGAAAGCAAAACGATCAGCAAAGGCCAGAGATAGGCGATCAACCCGGCTTCGGCCGCTGGAGCCATGCGCAGGGCTGAAAAGTACAGCGCATGATAGCCGAAAAGCCCCAATGTGCCAATGGCATAGACCCGCAGCGGAACTATGCGCAAAGTGGCCCAGGTGCCCGTTGCACCCACCCAGATCATCCCCAGCAGGCCACCGATGGCAAAGCAGATGGCGTTCAGTTGCAAGGGCGGTACGGGGGCAGACCCGACAGTCAGCAAGGCCAGTAACGCCCACAGAAGAACGGCGACGAACCCGATGATGGTGGCGCGGTTGCGGTTCATAAGGTCGGGTTCACGGAGTTATGGGGTCTTGCGACACTGGCGCAACGCCGAAACCGGAAAGGGATGCAGCGATACCGCCTGCCCGGGGATGGGTTGGGCAGGCGGTCTATTTCTTCAGGCCTTAGCGTTCGATGCAGAGCGCCACGCCCATTCCGCCGCCGATGCACAGGGTTGCGATGCCCTTTTTGGAATCGCGCCGCACCATTTCAAACAGCAGCGTGTTCAGCACCCGGCACCCCGAGGCGCCGATGGGGTGGCCGATGGCGATGGCACCGCCGTTCACGTTTACGATTTCCGGATCCCAGCCCATTTCCTTGTTCACGGCGCAGGCTTGGGCGGCGAAGGCTTCGTTTGCTTCGATCAGGTCCAGATCGTTGATCGACCACCCCGCCTTGTCGAGCGCCTTTTTCGAGGCGTGAACCGGGCCAACGCCCATGATCGCGGGATCGAGACCGGCGGTGGCATAGCTGGCGATCCGGCCAAGGGGGGTGAGGCCACGTTTTTCGGCCTCTTTGTCGGTCATCAAAAGGACAGCGGCGGCGCCGTCGTTCAGACCGCTGGCGTTGGCGGCAGTCACGCTGCCGTCGCGGGCGAAGGCGGGGCGCAGTTTTTGCATCGCTTCGATGGTGGCGCCGTGACGGATGTATTCGTCCTGATCGACCACGGTGTCGCCTTTGCGGCCCTTGACCGTGTAGGCGATAATTTCATCAGCGAACCGTCCCGCTTTTTGGGCCGCTTCGGCCTTGTTTTGCGACGCGACGGCGAATTCATCCTGCTGGTCGCGGGAAATCTGGTATTTTTCGGCAACATTTTCGGCCGTCTGGCCCATGTGATAGCCGTTGAAGGCATCCCACAGACCGTCGCGGATCATCGAATCGATCAGTTGCAGATCGCCCATTTTCTGACCCGCGCGCAGGTTTTGCACATGGGGGGACATCGACATGTTTTCCTGACCGCCTGCGGCGATGATGGCAGCGTCGCCCAGTTGGATGTGCTGCGCGCCCAGTGCCACGGCGCGCAGGCCCGAACCGCACACCTGGTTGATGCCCCAGGCGGCCGATTCGATGGGAAGGCCTGCATTGATATGGGCCTGACGGGCCGGGTTTTGCCCCTGACCGGCGGTCAAAACCTGCCCGAGAATCGTTTCGCTGACCTCGGCCTTGTCGATTCCGGCGCGGGCGACGATGCCTTCCAGCACGGCAGCGCCCATGTCATGGGCCGGTACGTTGGCAAATGCGCCCAGAAAACTCCCCACGGGCGTACGCCCCGCCGATACGATTACAACGTTGGTCATGAGAAAAGCCCCTTTTCAGTCTTGCGGCGGGCCTCTGAACGGCATCGGATGGAAATCCACCCGGACCAGAGGCTGGTTCGGGGCAAGATTAGGCACTCATCCGGCAATATACAACGGGCCTCAGGCGCGCTTTTCCTCTTCGCAGGGTTCCCAGCGCGCGCGGATCGTGGGCGCACCGAAATAATACCCCTGAAGACAGTCCACCCCGATCTTGGCCAAATAGGTGGCATCTTCGTTGGATTCGACGAATTCGGCCACGGTGACCATGTCGAAATGTCGCCCGATCGACAGCAGCGCCTTGACCAATGCCTGATTGTCGGGGTTGTGGGCAATGCCGCGAATGAACTGGCCGTCGATCTTGAGAATATCGAAGTAAAGATCCTTGAGATACCGCAGTGAGGTATAACCGGCGCCGAAATCATCAATGGCAAAGCTGATTCCACGCGATTGAAGGTCAGACATGAAGGCCTGCACGATATCGGGCATCAGGATCGCCGAACTTTCGGTGATTTCCAGGATCAGGCGTTCGCCAAGAGAGGGATCTTCGTTCAAGCGAGAGGTCAGCACAGCCATCCAGCGGGCATAGCCGATGGAGCGGGCCGACATGTTTATGGCCAGCCGCAGGCGTGGATGGGCAGCAAGGGTTTCCAGCCCCTTTTGCAGGGCCAGACAATCAATCTGTCGGCCCAATTCGCGGGTTTCGACCGTGCCGATAAATTCCTGCGCCGGGATGATGCGGCCATTCTTGTCGAGAATGCGAATCAGCCCTTCATAGAACGCCGGCCTGTCCTGCCGTCCTGCGGGAACGACAGGTTGAAAGGCCAGCATGACATCGCCGTTGGCCACCGCCCGTTCGACGGTGTTCAGGACATCGCGGTCGCGTTCGGAGACGGCAAACGCCAGCGGACTGTTTGCTTCGGTGTTGGCATCTGCAATGCTTCGTGGATAGTCAGGTTGCATTCCGGGAACTCCATGACGTGCCGGGCCACATTTGCAAAAGTGTTCTAACAAGACATGAATATTCTCATTTTGTTCTAATTCGTCTAAAAGGCCCGAGAAGGTGTCAGGCGAGGAACAGATAATGGAACAACGGTGCGATTGGTGCGGAGATGACCCGATTTATATGGCCTATCACGACAGGGAATGGGGCGTGCCCGAATGGGACAGTCGCGCATTGTGGGAAAAGCTGATTCTCGACGGGTTTCAGGCGGGGCTGAGCTGGATCACCATTCTGAAGAAACGCGAAAATTTTCGTGCGGCATTTGAAGGATTCAACCCCGAGCGCATTGCAGGCTGGGGCGAACCCGAGGTGCAGCGCCTTTTGGCCAATGCCGGAATCATCCGGCACCGGGGCAAGATAGAGGCGACCATCGGCAATGCCCGCGCCTGGATTGCGATCGAGGAAAAGCAGGGATTCGACCGGTTCTTGTGGGATTATATGGATGGCGTCGCGCGGCAAAATCGTTTCGCCACCATGGCCGAGGTGCCGCCGCAGACCCCCTTTCGGCGCGAATCTCGAAAGACCTGAAAAAACAGGGGTTCCGGTTCTGCGGCCCGACCATTGTTTATGCCTTCATGGAGGCGGTGGGCATGGTCAACGACCATCTGATCACCTGCCCCTGCCATGAAAAGGTGGCGAAACTGGCGCGCCCCTAACCGTCGGTCAGGGCCTTGATGATCGCCTTGGCGCTGTCGCTGTTCCATTCGGCATCGCCGGTCAGGCGGGCGATTTCCTGACCCTGTTCATTCAGGATCACGGTGATCGGCAGGCCCAGAACCGCCATTTCGCGCGCCACCGCCTGTTTCGGGTCAAGCAGGATCGGCAGGGCGGTCACGCCGGCCTCGGAAAAGAAACGCTGAACCCCAGACAGGGTGTTGCGGCCCGTGGCAACCGGCACGACCTCAAACCGGTCACTGCCCAATTCTTGTTGCAAGGCATTCAGATCGGGCATTTCGTGGCGGCAGGGGGCGCACCATGTGGCCCAGAAATTCACCAGAACGACCTTGCCCTGCCAGTCGGCCAGGGTGTGTTCGCCGCCGTCCTTGTCGGTGAACACCGCATCGGAAACGTCTTTGGGTTCGGAATGAAAGTTCAGCTTTTTCATATCCCCTTCGCGCAGCCCGTTCAGAGTGGCAAGATCAGCAGCGTTTGCACCCACCGCAAGTGCCATATAAAGAACCGCAGACAGCAGAATTTTCATGATCGGGGCCCTTCCATGACCGAAAAAACACAAAACGCGATGTGGGGCGGGCGGTTTGCCGCCGGGCCGGACGCGATCATGGAGGCAATCAATGCCTCGATCTCGTATGACAAACGGATGGCGCCGCAGGATATTGCCGGGTCGCGTGCCCATGCTGCCATGCTGGCCGCACAAGGTATCATCACCGATAACGATGCCACCGCGATCAGGGAAGGCCTGCTCACGGTGTTGTCAGAAATCGAGGCCGGAACATTTCAGTTTTCGGCTGCGCTGGAAGACATCCACATGAACGTCGAGGCGCGCCTGAAAGAGGTCATCGGGGAACCTGCGGGCCGTTTGCACACGGGCCGGTCACGCAATGATCAGGTGGCGACCGATTTCAAGCTTTGGGTGCGCGATCAGTTGGACGCCGCGATTTCGGGCTGCGAGGCCTTGCAGCGCGCGCTTTTGACACAGGCGGCGGCGGGCGCCGATTGGGTGATGCCGGGCTTTACCCATCTGCAAACCGCCCAGCCGGTCACTTGGGGGCACCACATGATGGCCTATGTTGAAATGCTGGGCCGGGATGTTTCGCGGTTTCGCGATGCCCGCGCCCGGATGAACGAATCGCCCCTTGGCGCGGCGGCGCTGGCCGGCACCGGGTTTCCGATTGATCGCGAAGCAACGGCCCATGCCCTGGGGTTTGACCGGCCCACGGCAAATTCGCTTGATTCCGTGGCGGACCGGGATTTCGCGCTGGAGTTTCTTGGCGCGGCCACGATTTGCGCCATGCACCTGAGCCGCTTTGCCGAGGAATTGGTGATCTGGTCATCGGCGCAGTTCCGCTTTGTGGCGCTGTCGGATCGGTTCTCGACCGGTTCGTCCATCATGCCACAAAAGAAAAACCCCGACGCGGCCGAACTGATCCGTGCCAAGATCGGGCGGATTCTGGGGGCGCAGGTGGCGCTGCTTACGGTGATGAAAGGGCTGCCGCTGGCCTATTCCAAGGACATGCAGGAAGACAAGGAACAGACCTTTGACGCCGCCGATTCCCTGATGCTCGCCCTTGCCGCGATGGAGGGCATGGTAAAGGACATGAGCGCCAACACCGAGGTGTTGGAAGCCGCCGCCGGTTCGGGATTTTCCACCGCGACCGATCTGGCCGATTGGCTGGTGCGCGAGGCGGGCATGCCATTTCGCGAGGCGCACCATGTGACCGGCGCATTGGTGGCCATGGCCGAGGGTAAGGGATGTGATCTGCCTGACCTGACGCTGGAGGATATGAAATCGGTGAATGACAAGATCACCGAAGATGTGTTCTCGGTGCTGGGGGTGCATAATTCGGTGGCATCCCGGCTGAGCTATGGTGGCACTGCGCCGGTGCGGGTGCGCGAACAGATTGCCCGCTGGCAAGGGGTGTTGGGGTAACCTTTCCCCTGATACCCTTCGCATCATCCCGGAAAGGATTGCCAATGCGCCTGATTGTTGCCCTTGCCACAACTGCCCTGCTGGCCGCCTGCGGCGCCAATGGCGCGCCTGAACGGCCCAACGCACAGCAGCCCGGTGTCAGCGTCAGCGGCGACGCCCGGATCGGCGTTACCGGCACGCTCTGAACCGGTCAGCGGGTCAGGGTTTCCACCGCCAGAACCGTCGGCAGATGCCGGGCGATTTCGGCCCATGTGTCGCCCTCGTCAAGGCTGGCAAAGACGGATCCGGTGTTGGTGCCGAAATAGAGGCCGGGCGTTTCGGCGGTGTCATGGGCCATGCCCTGCCGCAGCACAGTGAAGAAACACCCTTCCTGCGGTAGCCCCTGGCGCGTCGCCTCCCATGTCTCGCCTCCATCGCGTGATCGCCAGACGGCAGCGGCGGCATCGGGGGGATAACGCCCGGCGATATCGCTGTTCAGGGGCAGCACCCAAACCGTATCGGGGTCATGGGGGTGAACCGTGACGGGAAACCCAAAGGTACTGGGCAGACCTTCGGTGATGTCATCCCAACTGCGCCCGCCATCGCGGCTGCGATAGGTGCCATGGTGGTTTTGCTGATAGATCAGATCGCCGGGATCACCGGCGCGCACAATATTATGCACGCACAGCCCCGTATCACTGCCGCAGGGTGCGGCGGGGTGGCTGTGGGTGCCGGGGGTCACGGCGTTGGACAGGCGGTTGCGCCGTTCCCATGTGGCGCCGCCGTCCTCGGTTGCAAACACCCCGGCGGCGGAAATCGCGACCCACAGTTTGGCCGCATCCGCCGGATCGGCAGCGATCGAGTGCAGCACCAGCCCCGCCGCTCCCGGCTCCCAACTGTCGCCTGAGGGGTGATCGTTCAATCCCTGCACCACCGCCCAACTCACCCCGCCATCATCGCTGGAATACAGCGCGGCAGGCTTGGCCCCCGCATAAAGCGTTCCGCCACTGCGCCCCAGCGACCACAGGGTATTGACCTTGTCGGTAAAGGGGGCGGGGGTGCCGGTTCCATGCCCATGGTTTCGGCCATCTCGGGGCTTTCGGCCAGCCATGCGTCGGCCTGTCCGTTGGCCAGTTTTGACAATTCCCATGTTTGGCCATCGCCCGAACGCCACACCCCCGCACCGTGCCAATCGCCCCCGCCAGCGGCCCAGAGCGTGCCGGTGGCCGGATCGCCAATCACATGATTGATCGGCCAGCCGTCGCAAAACGGGCCGCTGACGGCCCAGTTTTCCCGCGCCCCGTCGCCTTTCAGCACGAAAGCGCCCTTTGTCGTTCCCACAAGTACCTGAACCGATCGTGCCATGATCCCTCCTGCGTTTGTCCGATGTTACCACGAAATCGCCCTGCGTGATCCCCATGAATTGCACCCCGCGCAGGGTGTGCTATGTCGCTGACAGCAATGGGGGCATCGAATGGATCATTTTCTTTACAATTCAGGGCAGCTTTGTGCCGAAGACGTGCCCCTGTCCGAGATCGCGGCAAGTGTCGGCACGCCGTTCTATTGCTATTCCGCCGCCACCCTCACCCGGCATTTCCGCCTGTTCGACGACGCGCTGAGCGGTGTCGATCACCTGATTTGTTACGCAATGAAGGCCAACTCCAACCTTGCCGTGCTGAAACTGCTGGGTGATCTGGGGGCCGGCATGGATGTGGTGTCGGGCGGCGAATATCGCCGGGCAAAGGCGGCGGGTGTTCCGGGTGAACGCATTGTGTTTTCCGGTGTCGGTAAAACCCGCGAGGAAATGAAACTGGCCCTGAGTGGCGGGATTCGCCAGTTCAACGTCGAATCCGAACCGGAAATGGAGGCGCTGAACGAAGTCGCCCTGTCCCTTGGGGTGGTTGCCCCGATCACGGTGCGCGTGAACCCCGATGTTGATGCCAAGACCCACGAAAAAATCGCCACGGGCCGCAAGGAAGACAAGTTCGGCATCCCGATTTCCCGCGCCCGCGCTGTCTATGCCCATGCCGCCACCCTGCCGGGGCTGAAGGTGATCGGCATCGACGTGCATATCGGCAGTCAACTGACCGATCTGGCCCCGTTCGAGGCGGCCTATGGCAAGGTTGCCGCGCTGACCGCTGAATTGCGTGCGGATGGTCACACCATCAGCAGGCTCGATCTGGGGGGCGGCCTTGGCATCCCCTATGAGCGGAGCAACGCCGACCCGCCCCTGCCATCGGATTATGGTGCCATGGTGCAGCGGACCCTGGGCGATCTGGGCTGCGAGATCGAGATTGAGCCGGGCCGCCTGATTGCCGGAAACGCCGGGGTTCTGGTGGCCGAGGTGATCTTTGTCAAAGAAGGCGAAGAGCGGGAATTTCTGATCGTCGATGCGGCGATGAACGATCTGATCCGCCCTGCCATGTATGGCGCGTACCACGATATTGTGCCGCTGAGCGAACCCGCGCCCGGCCATGAGCCGCGCCTTTATGACATCGTTGGCCCGGTTTGCGAATCTGGTGATACCTTTGCCAAACGCCGCGCCTTGCCCGTGCTTGCCGCCGGTGATCTGATCGCGTTGCGCAGTGCGGGGGCGTATGGCGCTGTCATGGCGTCGGAATACAATTCCCGCCCCCTGATCCCCGAGGTGTTGGTCAGGGACGATCAATTCGCTGTCATTCGGGCGCGGCCGACCTTTGACGAAATGCTCAATCGCGATACCATACCTGAATGGCTCTGATCGCGGTACGTTCCGCATGGGGCAAACCGACTGCGAGGGCCGATGCCGGAACCGACACTGACCCACCCCGCCTTTGACAGCCTGCGCCGTCCGCTGGCCCTGACCCGTATGGGCATGGTGGCCGAACGGCTGACGCGTGGGTTCTGGCCCGCGTGGAGCGTTGTTCTGGTCACCCTTGGCGCGCTGATGCTGGGTGTGCAGGATCATGTACCGCTTGAGGTGGTCTGGGGGGGCGGCGCGATTGCCCTGTTGGCGCTGCTGTGGTTCTTGTGGCGTGGCATTCGCGCGTTCCGCATGCCCAGTCGCGCCGATGCCCTGACGCGGCTGGATGCCACCCTGCGCGGGCGCCCGATTCAGACATTGACCGACACCCAGGCCATCGGCGGCAATGATCCCGGATCCGAGGCGGTGTGGCAGGCCCATATCGCCCGCATGGCCGAACGGGTAAAGGCCGCCCGTGCCGTGCAGCCCGATCTGCGGATTGCCGCCCGCGATCCTTTCGCGCTGCGTTATGGGGCGGTGTTGTTGTTTGCCGTGGCGCTGTTGTTCGGCTCGTTCTGGCGGGTGGCATCGGTGGGCGATATGGCGCCGGGGGCGGTGGCGCCGCCCTTGCGGCGGGGCCGGCGTGGGAGGGGTGGGTGGAACCGCCCGCCTATACCGGCAAGCCAAGCCTGTATCTGGCGGATATCCCCGGTGACACCCTGCGCGTGCCCGAAGGCAGCCGCCTGACCCTGCGCCTTTATGGCAAGGTTGGCGCGCTTTCGGTGATCGAAGATGTGTCAGGCCGCACGCCCGGCCCAGCGACCAAGGGTGAAACCCCACCGACCGGCGATCTGGCACAGACCTTTGAAGTGGTCCAAAGCGGACGGATTGAAATCGACGGCCCCGGCGGGCGCGGCTGGCAGGTGGTGATGGAGCCAGACATGGCCCCCACCGTCGCAATCTCTGCCATGGCCGAACACAAGGCCGATGGCGAATTGCGCCAACCGTTTCTGGCGCGCGATGATTACGGTATCGTATCAGGAACGGCGACGATCACGCTGGATCTGGCGGCGCTTGATCGCCGCTATGGTCTGGCGGTTGATCCTGAGCCGCGCGATGCCATCGTGTTGGACCTGCCCCTGCCGTTCAACGGCGATCGCGCCGATTTTGAGGAAGTTCTGACCGATAATTTCAGCAAACACCCCTGGGCCAACATGCCTGTCGTCATCCGCTTGCGTGTTGAGGATGCAAAGGGCCAGGGCGGCGAAAGCTCGGACATCAATGAAAACCTTGGCGGGTTGCGGTTTTTTGATCCGCTGGCCAAGGCGATCATCGAACAGCGCCGCGATCTGCTTTGGTCGCGCGATAATGCCAAACGGGTGGCGCAGGTGTTGCGCGCGGTGTCCTGGTCGCCCAAAGACATCTTTCGGTCCGAAACCATGTATATGAAATTGCGCGTGGCGATCCGCAGGCTTGAGGCCGGATTTCAGGCTGCGCCTCTTACTCCGGCCATTCAAACCGAAGTGGCCGATGCCCTTTGGAACATCGCCGAGGAAATCGAATACGGCGATATGGCCGATGCGCTGGAACGTCTGCGCCGGGCGCAGGACCGTCTGAGCGAGGCAATGAAAGATGGTGCCAGCGACGAGGAAATCGCCGGCCTGATGGAGGAAATGCGCCAGGCGATGCAGGATTACATGCGCCAACTGGCCGAGAACGCCGAGCGTGGTGAACAACAGCAGGCCGAGGGTGAGACACAGGAAATCACCCAAGATCAGTTGCAACAGATGATGGACCGGATTCAGGAACTGATGGAGCAGGGCCGCATGGCCGAGGCGCAACAGCTTTTGGATCAGTTGCAGCAGATGATGGAAAACATGCAGGTCACCCAAGGCCAGCAGGGACAGGGCCAGAAGGGCGAAGGCGAACAGGCCATGGAAGATCTGGCCGATACCCTGCGCGAACAGCAGGGCCTGTCGGATCAGGCGTTCCGCGATTTGCAGGAACAATTCAACCCCGGCGCCCGGGCTGGTGAAAATGACGGCAACGAAGGGCGCAACGGCGGCCAGGGCCGGGGCGAAAGCCACGAAGGGCAGGGCGGTCAGGGGCAGGGTGGCAACTCTGACGGACAAGAGGGTAAACAGGGCCAGGGCAGCAATGGCGAACAGGGCCTTGCCGATCGTCAACAGGCCCTGCGCGATGAATTGAACCGCCAGCAGGGCAACCTGCCCGGGGCCGGCACCTCTGAGGGCGACGCGGCGCGCGAGGCGCTTGATCGTGCGGGTGATGCGATGGACGGCGCCGAAAAGGCCCTGCGCGAAGGCGATTACGCCGAGGCGCTGGATCAGCAATCCGATGCCATGGAGGCCCTGCGCGAAGGTATCCGCAATCTGGGCGAGGCGATGGCGCAGGAACAACGCCAGCGTAACGGGCAGGGCCAGGCCAGCACCAAGGGCGATCCGCAAGGGCGCCAGCGCGATCCACTGGGCCGCGAGGCGGGGTCACAGGGGCAGCTTGGCACCGATGAAAACCTGTTGCAGGGCGAAGATGTCTATCGCCGGGCCGAGGAATTGCTGGATGAAATCCGCCGCCGCTCGGGCGAACAGCAGCGCCCTGAACAAGAGCTGGATTATCTCAAGCGGTTGCTTGACCGGTTCTGAAACGGGCAGGTTGGTCGTGTGGCAGTTGGTTCAACCGTTGTCGGTGCTGCCGCCGATCAACCCCTGCATCGCCGCCACGGCGCTGCGTAAGCCATCGTCGATCAGGTCCAGAATGCCATTTGCCCAGTCGAGATAAGCCATCAGCGCCGGAGTAAGGGACGGCACGGCCTTGGCCAGTTGTGGCGCGAACATATAGAGCAGTATCAGCGCGGCGATGATCACGAACACGGTGAAAAACCCAAACCGGAACCCGCGCCGGGTTTCCGCCGCCTGTTCGATTTCCTCGACCGTTTCGGCGCTGTGCCGATCGCCTGTGGCGGTGAGGGTGGAATTGATTTCTTCGATGTCGGGCAACAGTTCACGGCGCGACGAGGCCGAAACCGCAGCGGCGACAGCGGCTCTGGTGGCGTCTTCCTCGGGCGCGTCTTCGGGGGTGCTGCGCAGACGGGCGAGCCGCGCCTTGGCGGCGGCCGCGCGCGATTGCGCCCCTTCGGGATCGGTCAGGCCCAGTTCGGGCTGGGATTCCAGCCCCCTCCTGCCTCGGCATCGCGGCGCCGGGCGTCTGCCTCGCGGCGCGCCTCTTCGCGCAGGATGTCACGGGTTGCTTCGTCCAGCTCGCGCGCTTTTGGGGGGCAGGGGCCTTGGGTTCTGGCTCTGTTTCGGGTTCCGTGTCCGGCTCGGGTTCGGCGAATGTGGGGTCGGGGGCGGTGACGCCCATTTCCTCGGCCAGCATGTCATCGGCGGCATCGGGGCGCTGAAACCACGTGTGACCGCATGACGAACATTGTACGTCACGCCCGTCATCCGGGATCATCGAGGCGTCCACCTCGTATTCCGCTGCGCAATTCGGGCAAATCAGCCGCATTGCGGACCCCTCAACCGTTCCATTATCAGAAGTTAACACTTTCATTGCCCTTGGGTGAAGATCAAGGGGTTGCGGGCCAATATTGGCCGATCTGCGTGATATGATTGAAACACCCTGCCGTCTGGGGCAGAACGAACCGGCGCAAACAGGGACCGGTAAAACAGTGATCGAGTTAAATGAGGTCAGCTATAGCTACGGCGGCGACGCGTTGTTGTCGGACATATCGTTGCGACTGGCGCCGGGATCGTTCCATTTTCTGACCGGGCCTTCGGGGGCGGGAAAATCCACCCTGCTCAAACTTTGTTATATGGAGCTGATGGCAACCAAGGGCACGGTCACCCTTTTTGGCCGCGCCGCCCACGAGATTGATCGCAATGGCGTGGCTGCCGTGCGCCGCCGGGTGGGGATTGTGCATCAGGATTGCCAGTTTCTCGATCATCTGCCGCTGCTTGAGAATGTCGCGCTGCCCCTGAGCGTGTCAGGGCAAAGCACCGAGGCCAACATGACCGAGATGCAGCAACTTCTGGGGTGGGTCGGTCTGGCGTCGAAATTGCGGTCGCTCCCACCCGAGCTTTCGGGGGCGAACGGCAGCGCGCGGCACTGGCGCGGGCAGTGGTGATGTCGCCCGATGTCATTCTGGCGGATGAACCGACGGGCAATCTGGATTGGGAAATGTCCCTGCGCCTGCTGACCCTGCTGGTGGAACTGAATCGCATGGGCAAGGCCATTCTGGTGGCCACCCATGATCTGAACCTGATCCGTCAGGCCAAATCGCAGGTTGCCGCGCGGGTGCTGCGGATCAAGGACCGGCGGCTGCAACTGGCGGGGGCCGATCTGTAATGCGCCTGTCCGAAATTCTGACCATTCTCAAGGGTGATCCCCGGGCCGACCGCGCCGTGCCGCCCACCGGCTTTACCGCGCACCTTACGCTGTTGACGGCGGCGGCGATGGCATTTCTGGGGGTGTTTGCGCTGGCCCTGTCCCTGGCCACGGCGCGGTTGGCCGACCGGTGGTCGCAGGAATTGGCCCATAGTTCCACGGTGCGCATTTCCGCCCCCGCCGATCAGATGGCAACCCAGACCGCCGCAGCGCTGCGGGTGTTGCAATCGACCACCGGCGTCGCCTCGGCCCGGGCCTTGGACCCGGCAGAACAGCGCGCCCTGCTGGAGCCGTGGTTCGGCCCCGATCTGCCGGTGGAAACCCTGCCGATCCCACAGTTGATCGCCGTGGTCGAAACCAGCGATGGCTATGACGGCGAGGGCCTGCGCCTGCGCCTCAGGGCCGAAGCGCCGGGCGCGGTTCTGGATGATCACACCCGCTGGCGGCGGCCCTGGTTGCGGCGGCGGGGCGGCTGAACACGCTGGGGTTGTTCAGCCTGCTGTTGATCGGCGGTGTGGTGGTGGCGATGATCACCCTCGCGGCCAATGCAGCCCTGTCGGCCAATGCGCAGGTGATCCGCGTGCTGCGCCTTGTGGGGGCGCGCGACAGCTATATCGCCCGGGCCTTTGTGCGCCGTTTCACCCTGCGCGCCCTGACCGGGGCGGCGGTTGGCACCGCTTTGGGCATGATTGCCATCGCCCTGTTGCCCCGGGCCGATGCGGCGGGCGGGTTTTTGACCGGGCTGGGGTTTGTCGGGGCGGGGTGGCTTGTGCCGCTGCTGATTCCGCCCCTGACGGCGGTGATTGCATTCTGGTCCACCCGGTTGGCCGCCCTGCGCGCCTTAAAGGAGATTACCTGATGGCCTATGGCATTCAATGGCTGCGTTCGTTGGTGTTCAATTTCTGCATGTATCTGGCGATGGCCGTGTGCGCCGTGGTGTTTCTGCCCTGGGCGCTGATGTCGCCCCGGGGGGCCTATGCCGCCTGTCATGCCTATTGCCGCTGGGTGCGGTGGTCGGCGCGGTGGATGATCGGGCTGAAGACCGAAGTGCGCGGCACACCGCCCACGGGTGGCGTTCTGGTGGCGGCCAAACACCAGTCGTTTCTGGATATCCTGATCATTTTCGGAGCCATGCCCCGGGGCCGGTTCATCATGAAAAAGGAGCTGGCCTGGGCGCCGATCCTTGGGCAATACGCCTGGCGGGTCGGGTGCATTTTCGTGGACCGTGGCAAACGGGGACAGGCGATTGTCAAAATGCTGCGCGATGTCGAGGCGGGCAACACCACGCCGGGGCAGTTGACCATCTATTCCCAAGGCACCCGCGTGGCCCCAGGGGTAAAGCAGCCCTATAAGGCGGGCACGGGGGTTCTCTATGCTCAACTGGGCCAACCCTGTGTTCCGGTGGCCTGCAACGTGGGGGTTTTCTGGCCCAAACGCGGCGTCTATCGCAAACCGGGCAACGCGGTGGTTGAATTTCTGGAGCCGATCCCGCCGGGCCTGCCGAAGGCCGAGTTCATGGCCCGCCTTGAAACCGCCGTGGAAACCCGCTCTGATGCGCTGATGGCCGAGGCGGGGTTTGTCGTGCCGTCGTTGGTGGCCTCTGGGTCGTAACCCCGGCGTTTGCCCCGACAGGAGGCCCGATATGTCCTTTCAGCCGATTGCCGATCTTGCCACGCTTGAGGCGCTGTATGGCGCGCCGGTGGTTGCAGCGACGCGCAAGGTGGCCCGGGGACTGAACGATGAATACCGGCGCTGGATCATGGCGGCGCGGTTCTGCATCCTGTCGACCGTGGGGCCGGAAGGCACCGATGCATCGCCCCGGGGCGATGACGGCCCGGTGGTGCGGGTGCTGGATCGCCAAACCCTTGCCCTGCCCGATTGGCGTGGCAACAACCGGATCGACACCCTGCGCAATATCGTCCGCGACCCGCGTGTATCGCTGATGTTCATGGTGCCGGGGTCAGGAAATGTGGTGCGGGTGAACGGGCGGGGTATTGTCACCGCTGACGCCGACCTGTGCGCAGGTTTCGCGCGCAGCGGCAAACAGCCGCGCAGTGTCAGCGTGATCGCGATTGATGAGGTTTATTTTCAATGCGCCCGCGCCATCCTGCGCAGCGGGCTTTGGGCCGGGCGCGATGACAGTGCCGGCCTGCCCACGCCGGGGCAGATGTTGTCGGCACTGACCGAGGGCGCGGTGGGCGGCGAGACCTATGACGCCGCGTGGAGCGGACGCGCGGCAGAAACCATGTGGTAGCCGGACGGGCGCCCGATCTCAGGCCGCCAGGCCCAGACTTCCCATGCCGAGGAATTTCTTGCGCCGTTGGGCGATGATATCGTCGCGGGATGTGCCATCCAATTCGCTCAGCATCTTTTCCACGGCTTTGCCCACGTTGGCGATGGTGCTGGCCGAATCCCGTTGGGCGCCGCCCAGTGGTTCGTCGATGATTGTGTCGGCCACCCCGAGTTTTTTCAGATCCTGTGCGGTAAGATGCAGGGCCTCGGCGGCTTCGCGCATCTTTTCGGCGTCTTTCCACAGGATCGACGCGCAGCCTTCGGGCGAAATGACCGAATAGATCGAATGTTCCAGCATCGCCAGTTTCGAGGCCGTGGCAAAGGCCACAGCGCCGCCTGACCCGCCTTCGCCGACGATGACCGAAATCAGCGGCACGCCGATCTCAAGGCATTTCTGGGTGCTGCGGGCGATCGCCTCGGATTGGCCGCGCTCTTCGGCGCCCTTGCCCGGATAGGCGCCGGGGGTATCCACGAGGGTGATTACCGGCATGTTGAACCGGTCGGCCAGATCCATCAGGCAGATCGCCTTGCGGTAGCCTTCGGGGCGGGCCATGCCGAAATTCCGTTCAATCCGGGTTTTGGTGTCGTGGCCCTTTTCATGGCCGATCACCACCACGGCCCGCCCGCTCAGCCGCCCGATGCCGCCGATGATCGCGTGATCGTCGGCGAAGTTGCGGTCGCCGGCAAGGGGGGTGAATTCGGTGAACAGATCGCGCACATAATCCTTGCAATGGGGCCGGGCAGGATGGCGTGCCACCTGGCATTTGTTCCAGGGCGACAGGGCGCGGTACATCTCGGTCAGCATGTCGGCGGCTTTTTTATCCAGCGCCGCCGCCTCTTTTTCCACATCCATTTCCGCGTTGGTCCGGGCCATGGCGCGCAGTTCCTCGGCCTTGCCCTCAATCGCCGAGAGCGGCTTTTCGAATTCGAGATAAGTGGTCATCAGAGGCTCCTGCTGGGTCGCGCGAATGGGGTGTATATGGCGGTGTGCGGCGGGCAATGCAACTCGGCAAGATTTGTGCAACCCTGTCGTGGCATTCCGGGGCATGGGCAGGGAAAGGGCGCAGATGGGGCATTCATACGAAACACGGCTGGTGCGGGTGCTGGATCACATTCACGACAACCCGGCAGGCGATCTTTCGCTGGATGCCCTGGCGGATGTGGCGGCGATGTCGCGGTTTCACTGGCACCGGGTGTTTCACGCCATGACCGGTGAAACCATCGCCCAGGCGGTGCGCCGGGTGCGGATGCACCGTGCGGCCTGCTGGCTGGTGCAGACCGATCTGGCAGTGGCCGAAATCGGGCGGCGTGTTGGATACCCGAACCTGCAAAGTTTCACCCGCACCTTTAGCGACGCCTATGGAACAGGGCCGGGTGCCTTTCGCCGTCGTGGCGATCTGCGCGCGCCCCTGCATACCCCAACCAAAGGAGACAGAGAGATGTTTGATGTGAAAACCGAGGACCGGCCGGCGTACCGCGTCGCGGGTGTGCCGCACACAGGGCCGTATATGGAGATCGGGCGGGCCTTTGAGCAGACCTTTACCCTGATCTGTGCGCGCGATGACACGGACAAGGTGCGCGGGATGGTGGGCGTGTATTACGACGACCCGGCCAGCAAACCCGAGGCCGAGTTGCAGAGTTTTGCCGGTGCGGTGGTGATCGACAGCTATCATCCCGATGCGCCACTGTCGGTGGTGGATCTGGCCGGGGGCGAACATGCCGTGCTGACGTTCAAAGGGCCATATGCGGGGTTGAAGGCGGCCTATGATTACCTTTACGGTGAATGGTTGCCGCAATCAGGGCGGCAGGCGGCGGACAGCCCGCCGTTTGAATATTACCTCAATTCCCCTCAGGATACCGCGCCTGACGATCTGTTGACCGAGATCTGTGTGCCACTGACCTGATCCGCCACTGACCTGATCCGACGGAGCGCCTGCGGCGCACATGATATTTGCGCCCTTCGGGCGGTTGGCGCCCGGGGCGGTTGGCGTGCCTTGCGGATACGTTGTGTGGGCTGTGGGCGGGCCTGAGTATTTTTATCAGTAAAAAGTGGATCAGGTGGCGATCATTTCTGATTGACGTACGATCCCCTTGGCCTGGCGGATCGAGGCGAGATCGACGAGGCGGCCCTTGTAGACGGCGGCGCCTTGTCCGTCGTGTTTGGCCTGTTCCATGGCGGCGAGGATATCGCGGGCCTCTTGCACCGCTTCGGGGGTGGGGGTGAAGATGGCGTTGGCCAGGGCCACCTGTTTGGGGTGGATCGCCCATTTGCCGACCATGCCCAGCGTGGCCGAGCGCAGGGCCTGGGCGCGGAAGCCTTCGTCATCTGAAAAGTCGCCGAACGGGCCATCGACGGGCAGCACGCCGTGGGTGCGGCAGGCCGCGACGATGGCGGTTTGTGCCCAGTGCCAGGGATCGGACCAGTATTTCTGCCCTGCGCGGTGCATGTAATAATTTTCCTGGGTGCCACCGATGCCCGTTGTCTGCATGCCCATGGAGGCGGCGAAATCGGCGGCGCCGAGGCTCATCGCCTGGAGGCGCGGCGAACTGGCGGCGATGTCTTCCACATGGGCGATTCCGGCGGCGGTTTCGATGATCACCTCAAGGGCGATGGGTTTTTTGCGGTGCTTTGCCGCCTCGACTGCTGTGACCAGGGCATCGACGGCATAGACATCGGCGGCGCAGCCCACCTTGGGGATCATGATCTGATCAATCCGGTCGTCTGCCTGTTCCAGCACATCCACCACATCGCGATACCAATAGGGGGTGTCGAGGCCGTTGATGCGGACACTGAGGTGTTTGGTGCCCCAGTCGATATCATTGATGGCCGTGATGATATTGGTGCGGGCTTTGGGTTTGTCGTCGGGGGTGACGGAATCTTCCAGATCCAGGTTGATCACGTCGGCATCGCTCTTGGCCATCTTTTCAAAGATTTCGGGGCGCGAGCCGGGGCCGAACAATTGGCACCGGTTCGGGCGGGCAGGGGCGGGGGTTGGACACGGAAGGACATGGCGGCCTCGTAATATTAGTTCATTTTTGCGTTGTGTTTTGTTATGATATTGCGAAGTGGAGTGCAAGGCTGCCAGTGGCGCATTGGCGGGCTCTGTATCGGGGGGCGCAACGGGCGCACATATATTGCGCCAATGCCCGATATGGTGAATGAATATCCTGCATGTGTATGTCTGGGCGCGTAAATAGGAAGCTCATTTCATCAACCCGCGCTATGCTGTCCCAAATCTATAAGGATGGTTGCCATGATACAGACACCCTATCTTCTTTTTCTCGGCGATGCGCCGGATGCTTTGGCCGCCAAGGTGGCGCAGGGGATCAAGGACTGGAACCCCGACGTGGCGCTGGGGCAATATCGGATGCCTGGCTGTGGCGCCGATATGGGCCTGCCCGACATGACCCTGGCCGAGGCCAAGGCGGCGGGCGCGAAAACTTTGGTGATCGGGGTGGCCAACCGGGGGGCGTGATTTCCGACGCCTGGAAGGTTATTCTCGTTGAGGCGATCCGTTTGGGGTTCGATCTGGCGGCGGGGTTGCACACCCTGTTGCGCAACGAGAATGAGCTGATTTCGGCGGCGCGTCTGCATGGGCCGACGTTGCATGATGTGCGCATTCCCACGGTGGCCTATCCCATTGCCAATGGTGAAAAGCGCAGCGGTAAACGTTGTCTGGCGATCGGCACCGATTGTTCGGTGGGCAAGATGTATACCGGTCTGGCCGTGGATGCCGATATGCGCGGGCGCGGGGTGAAATCGACCTTTCGGCCCACCGGGCAGACGGGCATTCTGATCACCGGGGGGCGTGCCGCTGGATGCGGTGATTGCCGATTTCATGGCCGGTGCGGTGGAATATCTGACCCCCGACAATGACGCCGATCATTGGGATCACATCGAAGGGCAGGGGAGCCTGTTTCACGTTTCCTATTCCGGGGTCACCATGGCGCTGATTCACGGGGGGCAACCGGATGCGATGATTCTGTGTCACGAACCCACCCGCACCCATATGCGCGGGTTGCCGGGGTATGCGCTGCCGACGCTGGAAATGTTGCGCGACACCGCGCTGCCGCTGGCGCGGATCGCCAATCCGGCGGCGCAGGTGACGGGGGTGTCGATCAACACCAAGGCGCTGGGCGAGGATGAGGCGCGGCGCCTGATCGAAGAGACGGAAACCCGCATGGGCCTGCCCTGTACCGATCCATACCGGTTTGGTACTGCCAATCTGGTTGATGCGCTTTTGGCGCTGTAACCTGTCGTCAAAACGGAGCCTGTCATGCAGCGTAGCGTTACATCAGATACCTTTCGCCTGGCCGAAGCCTTTACCATTTCGCGCGGGTCACGCACCGAGGCGCGGGTTTTAACCGTGCGGCTGGAGGATGGCGCGCACCGGGGCTGGGGCGAATGTGTGCCCTATGCCCGGTATGGTGAAACGCTGGAGAGCGTGACGGCGCAGATTGATGCCCTGCCCGGTGATATTACCCGTGACGCCCTGCAAGGGGTGATGGCACCGGGGGCGGGGCGCAATGCGGTGGATTGCGCCCTGTGGGATCTGGCGGCGAAACAGGCGGGCAAACGGGTGTGGGAACTGGCCGGGTTGCCGGCGCCGGGGCCGGAAATCACCGCCTTTACCCTGTCGCTGGATACCCCGGAAAACATGCGCGCGGCGGCAGCGCGTCATGCCCATCGCCCGTTGTTGAAAATCAAACTGGGCACGCCGGATGATATGATCCGCCTTGAGGCGGTGCGCGCCGGTGCGCCGGATGCCGCGATCATCGTGGATGCCAATGAGGGGTGGAGCGTTGAGGTTTATACCGAGCTGGCCCCCCATCTGGTGCGCATGGGCGTGAAGCTGGTTGAACAGCCGTTGCCCGCCGGACAGGATGACATGTTGGGCGAAATAGCGCGCCCCTTGCCGGTGTGCGCTGATGAATCCTGCCATGACCGGGCTTCGCTGGGCGATCTGGCGGGAAAATATGATGTGATCAACATCAAGCTGGACAAGACAGGCGGGCTGACCGAGGCGCTGGCCCTGCGCGATGCCGCCCGCGCCCAGGGGTTTGGCGTGATGGTGGGGTGCATGGTTGGCACATCTCTGGCCATGGCGCCGGCGGTGTTGCTGGCGCAGGGGATGGCGTTTACCGATCTGGATGGCCCGCTGTTGTTGGCCGAAGACCGCGATACGCCGCTGCATTTCGACGATGCGGGGGTGCATCCGCCGGTGGCCGCGCTCTGGGGCTGAACGGGCCTCACGGCAAGGTGACTCTGGTTTTCGGGGGGATCGCCCATGGTATGGGCAACCCACTGCGGAGCCTTGCCATGCGTCTGATCCTTGTTGTTTTCGCCTTTTTGATCGCCACACCCGCGCTGGCCTGTGGGCCGGACAGCGATTGTGTGGTGGGGGAGCGAACGTATCGGCTTTATGTTCCGCAGGGGGGACGGGGCCGATGGGGGCGCTGTTGTTCGCCCATGGATACCGGGGCACCGCGGCGGGGGCGATGCGCAACACCGCGCTGCGCAAGCTGGCCGATACTTTGGGCATGGCACTGGTTGCGCTGAAATCTGCCGATGACGACTGGAACCTTGCCCATCGCCCCGCCGCGCCGCGCCAAAGCAAGGCGGCAGAGTTCGGCTATGTGGATGCGGTGCTGACGGATGTGGCGAAACACATGACGCTGGACCGGGATAAGCTGGTGTTCAGCGGGTTTTCAGCCGGGGCGATGATGACCTGGACCATCGCCTGTGGCATGTCTGACCGGTTCGCGGGGTTCGTTCCCATGTCTGGCACGTTCTGGGCGCCGGTGCCGCAGGGCTGTACCACGCCGCCGACCAATATCGTCCACATTCATGGCACGCGTGACACCACCGTTCCCCTGGCCGGGCGGGCGATTGGCCAGACGAAACAGGGCGATGTGCGCAGTGCGTTAAAGATGTATGCCGCTTATGGCGGTTATGTGCCCGGTGCCGAAGGGATCGCGGCGCCCGGAGGGATGCTGTGCAACCGGTCGCGCAACAATGCTGGCAAGATCCTTGAATTCTGCACGTTTGATGGCGGTCACGGATTTTCCACCCGTCGTTTGCGTTATGGGGTGGAACAGGTGCTGGGCGGGTCTTGACAGGGGCGCGCAGGCGCCGCACTTGATCGGGGACCAATCGCAAGGAGTGTTCCGATGACCCGCACCGTTTATCTCAATGGCCAGTACCTTCCCGAGGATGAGGCGAAGGTTTCGGTGTTCGACCGGGGCTTTCTGTTTGCCGATGGGGTGTATGAGGTTACCTCTGTTCTGGGGGGCAAGCTGCTTGATTTTGACGGTCATGCTGTTCGGTTGGCCCGGTCGCTGAGCGAGCTGGAAATGACCAACCCGATTTCCAAGGACGACCTGTTGGAGGTTCACCGTGAATTGGTGCGCGCCAACGGAATCGACGACGGGCTGGTGTATCTGCAAATCACCCGGGGCGCGGCGGATCGTGATTTCGCCTATCCCGCCGAAGGCACACCGCCGACCATTGTGTTGTTCACCCAGGCCAAACCCGGCCTTGCCGACAACCCGCTGGCCCAGACCGGCCTGAAGGTGATCAGCATCGAAGATCAACGTTGGGGGCGGCGCGACATCAAGACGGTGCAGCTTCTTTATCCGTCCATGGGCAAGATGATGGCCAAGGCCGCGGGCGCCCATGATGCATGGCTGGTCGAAGGTGGCAAAGTGACCGAAGGCACCAGCAACAACGCCTATATCGTGAAGAATGGCAAAATCATCACCCGCCATCTGGGCAATGAGATCTTGCACGGCATCACCCGCGCCGCTGTTCTGCGTTTTGCCCGCGAGGCGCAGATGGAAGTGGAGGAACGTGCCTTTACGGTGGATGAGGTGAAAGAGGCGGACGAGGCGTTCATCACCTCGGCCTCCATGTTCGTGATGCCGGTGGTTGAAATCGACGGCACGGCGATTGGCGACGGCACGGTGGGGCGGGTCGCCCCGCGCCTGCGCGAAATCTATCTTGATGAAAGCCGCAAGACGGCGGTTTGACCGCCGCCGCCCTATTCCATCGCGCGCGACAGGGCTTGTTCAAGATCCCAGATCAGATCATCGGCGTCCTCGATGCCGATGGACAGGCGCAGCAGACAGGGATGCACCGGAAAATCCGGCCCTGACACCGTTTTGCGGTGTTCGATCAGGCTTTCGACACCGCCCAGCGATGTGGCGGGATAAAACACCTGACAGAACCGAGCCACGTCGATGGCATTCTGCTCGGTCCCTTTCAGGACGAGTGACATCATGCCACCGAATTTCCCGTCAGTCTGGCGTTTGGAAATCTCATGGCCCGGATCAGACGGCAGGCCGGGATAATAGACCGCCTCAACATGGGGGTGGCCGTGAAAATGCTGTGCCAGCGCCATGGCGTTCTGGCTGGCGCGTTCGACCCGCAGAAACAGGGTGCGCATCCCCCGGATCAACAGCCAGGCATCAAAGGAATGCAGAACGGTGCCGTGGCGGGTGCGCGTCGTGACGATTTCATCCCAGGTTTCACCGATTTCACGCACCGACAGAACTCCGGCGGTCACATCGGAATGGCCGTTGAGGTATTTCGTCGCCGAATGGAACGAATAATCCGCCCCGAAATCCAGCGCCCGGGTCATGCAGGGCGGGGTGCCGGTGCAATCGGCCAGCAACAGGGCGCCCGCATCATGGGCGATCTCGGCGGCTGCGGCGATATCCGTTACCTCCCAGTTGGGGTTGTTGGGGGTTTCGACCCAGACCAGCCGGGTTTCACCGGGGCGCATGGCCGCGCGCAGTTCATCCAGATTGCCGGCGGTGTAATCGCTGACGGTGATCCGGCCTTTTGCCTCGGACCCGCGAATATAGCCAAGAACCCCATGATACATCACCCGGGGCACCACCACATGGGCGCCGGGGGGCAGGGTTTCGATCACCGCACTACAGGCCGACATGCCCGAGGCAAACAACAGCGATTCCCGCGCGCCTTCCAACTCGGCAATGACCGCTTCGGCGTGGGCCGTGGTCTGGCTGCCGTCGCGGCGGTAATAATAGGGTTTGCGCGGCGCATAGTTTTCATCGCGCGCATAGGTCGCCGTCGGTTGAATCGACGGGACGACGGCGCCGGTTTCGGCTTCGATGTAATGCAGCGCCTGTGTCACCCGGGTGACAAGGGATGGCTTGCGGTTGGCTGTATCGGTCATGGGCGGCCTGCTTTGGGGTTTATCGGCGGATCAGCCGGGCCTGTTGTGGTTCCGCCGAATCCATGCTTGGCAAGGTAACGGGTTTTTGCGCGAAGGAAACGTGGCATGATCTGTTGCGTCGCTTTTTCCGGTCCTTGGGTGGCGTCGTCTTGCGTTGTTCGGTCAGGCGGATAGCATGGTGGCAATCAACCCCATGAGGTGCGCCATGTCCAACGCTGATCCCATCGTTATTGTCGGAGCCGCCCGCACCCCCATGGGCGGGTTTCTGGGCGCGCTGAAAGATGCGACCGCCGCCGATCTGGGCGCGGCTGCCATTCGCGCCGCCGTGGCGCGCAGCGGTGTTGCACCGGATGCGGTTGAAGAAACCGTGTTCGGATGCGTGTTGCCAGCCGGGCAGGGACAGGCGCCCGCGCGTCAGGCCGCGTTGGGCGCCGGGTTGCCGCTGGGCGCAGGGGCGACGACAGTGAACAAGATGTGCGGTTCGGGGATGAAGGCGGCGATGTTCGCCCATGATTTGTTGGTCGCGGGCAGCGCCGATGTGATGGTTGCAGGCGGAATGGAGGCGATGTCGCGCGCGCCCTATCTGATGGAGCGGGCGCGTGAAGGGTTTCGTATGGGCCATGGCCGTGTGATCGACCATATGTTTCTGGACGGGCTTGAAGATGCCTATGACAAGGGCCGCCTCATGGGTACCTTTGCCGAAGATTGCGCCGGGGTCTATCAGTTCACCCGCGAGATGCAGGATGATTTTGCCATCGCGTCGCTGACCCGGGCGCAACACGCCATAGAATCCGGCGCTTTTGATGATGAGGTGACGCCGGTGGCGATCGCCGGTCGCAAGGGAGACACCACCGTCACCATAGATGAACAGCCGGGCAAGGCACGGCTCGACAAGATCCCGCAGTTGCGCGCCGCCTTTCGCGACGGTGGCACCGTAACGGCCGCCAACGCCAGCAGCATTTCAGACGGGGCTGCCGCCCTGGTGATGATGCGCCGGTCCGAGGCGGAAAAGCGCGGGCTGACGCCACTGGCCGCGATCCACGCTCACACCACCCATGCAGACAAACCGGCGCTTTTTCCCACGGCCCCCATTGGCGCCCTGCGCAAGCTGGAGCAGAAAACCGGTTGGGCCTTGCGGGATGTGGACCTGATCGAGGTGAACGAAGCCTTTGCCGTGGTCGCGCTGGCCGCCATGCGCGATCTTGACCTGCCCCATGACAAGGTGAACATCCACGGCGGCGCCTGTGCGCTGGGCCACCCCATCGGCGCCTCGGGGGCGCGAGATCCTTGTCACCCTGCTGGCCGCCTTGCAGCGTCACGATCTGCAACGCGGCGTGGCGACCCTGTGCATTGGCGGCGGCGAAGCAACCGCAATGGCCATCGAGCGGCTGAGATGACGCCGGATCAGCCGCCGGCCTTTTCCGTCAGAAGGTGAACGGCGCGCAGTTCACCCGGCGCCCCAGGGTGAGCGCATCGGCGATATGCACCATGGGGGCCAGATCGACATCGCTTTGCCCCCGTGCCACAAGATCGGCCATACGGTCGTAAAGGGCGGGATATTCGCGATTTTCCCCGACCTCCTGCACCGTGCCGCCAATCGCCAGCCGCGCCCCTCCGTCGGAGAGCAGCATTGGCCCACCGTCGGTTTCTACCGCAATATCCCATGTCTGCGGCCCGGTCTGGCGCCAGTCGAAATCACCGCTGACATTGCCCGAAAACTGCACCTGCGCGGCAATCGGGGTTTGCCGGCCTTCGGGATATTCCAGCGTGGCCTGCGTCACATGCACCGGGCGGGGCAGGATGTGGGTCAGAATCGACAGGGCGTTGCTGCCCGGATCGAACACGCCCATGCCGCCGGGTTCAAACACCCATTCCTGTCCCGGATGCCATTTCTTCACGTCTTCCTTCCATGTGATATGGGCTTTGGTGATCGCCTTGTCGGCCAGCCATGCGCGGGCCTGTTCCACCCCGGCGGCCATGCGGCTGTGCCATGTGGCAAACAGGGTCACGCCCTGTTTTTGTGCCAGCGCGGTAAGGGCGTGAACCTCGGCCAATGTGGCGCCCGGGGGTTTTTCCAGCATCACGTGCAACCCTGCCAACAGCGCCTGTTCGGCATAGGCAAATCGTGGCGCCGGCGGCAGGCAGAGGGAAATCACGCGGATATCGTCATGTTCGGCCAACAGGGCATCAAGGTCGGTAAAGGCCGGAACACCATCAACCGTGCCAGCGCGGCTGAGCGTGGCGGCCAACTCCCAGTCGGGGCTTTGCGCGATGGAGGGAACATGTTGATCCATGGCGATCTTGCCGATTCCGGCCAGTGCGATTTTTTGTGTCATTGGTGGATGTTCCTGCTTCTGAATTTTCGCGGCATATCAACAGAAAATCCCGCGCGGCGCCAGTGCGCGCAGAGGAGGTCAAAACACGCCTTCTGCGCGGGATGAAACTGGGATAGAACACCTGTATGCACCGGATGGCAAAAGCCGGGCGGCATCGGTTGACGATTGCAAATGACAGACAAGGGGAGAACCGGAATGAAACTGAAAACACTCGCGCTGGCCATGGGGCTGGCGGCAACCTCGCTTGCGGCATGGGCCGATCCGGTGAAGGTGGGAATGATCACCACGCTGTCGGGGGGCGGCGCCGGTTTGGGTATTGACGTGCGCGACGGGTTTCTTTTGGCGGTCAAACAATCGGGCAATACCGACCTGGATCTGGTAATCGAGGACGATCAGCAAAAACCGGATGTCGCGGTGCAACTGTCCGACAAGATGATCCAGAGCGACAAGGTGGATGTTCTGACCGGGATCATCTGGTCCAACCTTGCCATGGCCGTGGTGCCGGGCGCTGTGGCACAGGGCAAGTTTTATCTTTCGCCCAATGCGGGGCCTTCGGCGCTGGCGGGCAAGGGGTGTAACGCCAATTATTTCAACGTGGCATGGCAGAATGACAACCTGCACGAGGCGGCAGGTGCCTATGCCAATTCGGCCGGGTTCAAGAATACCTTTATCCTCGCACCCAATTATCCCGCCGGTCAGGATGCGCTGACCGGGTTCAAACGGATGTATGAGGGCGAATTGGCAGGTGAGTTGTATACCAAGCTGGGCCAGACCGATTATGCTGCCGAAATCGCCCAGATCCGGGCCAGCGGCGCGGATTCGGTGTTTTTCTTCCTGCCCGGTGGCATGGGGATTTCGTTTTTGAAACAATATGCTGCCAGCGGTGTCGATTTGCCGGTGGTCGGCCCGGCGTTCAGTTTTGACCAGGGGATCTTGCAAGCCGTTGGCGACGCGGCGCTGGGGGTGAAAAACACCAGCCAGTGGAGCAAGGATCTGGACAACGAAGCGAACCAGAGCTTTGTGAAAACCTTTGAGGCAGAATATGGGCGGCTGCCATCGCTCTATGCTTCGCAGGGGTTTGACACGGCCAATCTGCTGCTCTCGGCGATGGCCAAGGCTGATGTGAAAGATGCCGATGCGTTCCGCGCGGCGTTGAAAGAGGCGGATTTCGCCAGCACCCGGGGCAAATTCCGGTTCAACACCAACAACCACCCGATTCAGGATATCTATGTGCGTGAAGTGATCAAGGAGGGTGACGTTTATACCAATAAAATCATCGGTACCGCCCTGACCGATCATGGCGATGTTTACGCCGCCGAATGCAAGATGTGATCGCAGCGGCCCGGCGTTCGCGTCGGGCCATCTGAACAGGACTTGCAAAGATGTCGTTGCTGTTGCTGGCCGAACAGGCCCTGAACGGGCTGCAATTCGGGGTGATGCTGTTCTTGATGGCGGCGGGCCTCACGTTGGTGTTCGGGGTGATGGGGCTGATCAATCTGGCCCATGGTTCGCTTTATATGCTTGGCGCCTTTGTGGCGGCGGCGGTGGCCGGGGTGACCGGATCATTCCTGCTGGCCCTTGTCGCGGCTTTGGCGGCAGCGGCGGCGGCGGGCGCGCTGGTCGAAATACTGGTGATCCGGCGGCTTTATGCGCGTGACCACCTGGATCAGGTGTTGGCGACCTTCGCGTTGATCCTCATCTTTTCCGAAGGCACCCGTTGGGCGTTTGGATCGTTTCCCCTTTACCTTGATATCCCGCCCTGGCTGTCGGGGCCTGTCATGTTGCCCGGTGGCATTCAGTATCCGGCCTATCGTCTGGCGCTGATCGCGGTCGGGTTGGTGGTGGCGGTGGGGTTGTACCTGCTGATCACCCACACGCGGCTTGGGGTTCGTATTCGGGCCGGCGCTGCGGACCGTGAGATGATTGCAGCGCTCGGGGTGGATATTTCACGGCTTTACACGGTGGTTTTTGCCTTGGGGGCCGCTTTGGCGGGGTTGGCGGGCGCGCTTGTGGGCGCGATCCAATCGGTACAGGTGGGCATGGGGGAACCGGTGCTTATTCTGGCGTTTGTGGTTATCGTGATCGGTGGAATCGGATCGATCAAAGGGGCGTTGGTCGGGGCGGTTCTGGTTGGCCTCACCGATACTTTGGGGCGGTTGTTATTGCCGCTTGCGTTTTCGACCGTGATGGAGCCGAGCGCGGCAGCCTCGACAGGGTCGGCGTTGGCATCGATGCTGATCTATATTCTGATGGCAGTGATCCTGATCTGGCGCCCCTCCGGGCTGTTTGGTGTGCGGCTATGATTGAACGCTGGTTGAATGCTGCGCTCGTCGTCGGGCTGATCGCCTTTCCGCTGTGGGCGCTTTGGGCGGATGAACCGTTTCTGATCACCCTGGCCACCCGCGCGATTATTCTGGCGCTGGCGGGCGTGGGCCTGAACATCGCGTTGGGGCTGGGCGGGTTGGTCAGCCTGGGCCACGCGGCCTTTTTCGGGATCGGCGGCTATGCCATGGGCATTCTGGCCAGCCATGCGCAGGCCTATACCCCCATTGCCGAATGGCCGATGCTGATCGAAGGTACGAAATCGATGCCGGTCATATGGTTCTGTGCGGTCATCTCAGCGGCCCTTGCGGCACTGGTCATTGGGGTGCTCAGCCTGCGAACGTCTGGTGTCTATTTCATTATGATTACCCTCGCCTTTGGTCAGATGTTTTATTATTTCGCCATCTCGTGGCCCGCTTACGGCGGAGAAGACGGCCTCTCGATCTATGTGCGCAACGGATTTCCCGGACTGAACACGCTGGCACCGGAACAGTTTTACGGCCTAAGTCTTACGGTTCTGTTAATCGCCCTTGCTCTGCACTGGCAAATTGCCCGATCGCCCTTTGGGTTGGCCCTGAATGCCGCGCGGCAATCGGCGGTGCGCAGCGCCACAGTGGGGATTGTGCCGTTCCGTCTGCGTCTGATCGCCTTTGCCATTTCTGGTGGGATCACCGGGCTTGCGGGCGCGCTTTTCGCTGATCTTAACCGTTTCGTAAGCCCGGTGATGTTCAACTGGCAGACAAGCGGGGAAATTATGGTGTTTGTGATTCTCGGCGGGGTCGCGCGCCTGTTTGGCCCGGTGGTGGGCGCGGTGCTGTTCATCGCCCTTGAACATATATTGGGAGGGGTATCGGAATATTGGCATATCTACCTCGGCGCGCTGTTGTTGGGGGTTGTTTTGTTCGCACGCGGCGGGATCATCGGGTTGATCGCGGGGCGGGGTGGGCATGAGTGATCGGCTGCTGCAGGTGGCGGGAATTTGCAAGCGCTTTGGCGCGCTTGAGGCAAGCCGGGATGTCTCACTTGATTTGCGTGCGGGTGAAATCCACGCGCTGATCGGGCCAAACGGGGCGGGAAAATCCACCCTGATTCAGCAGATTGCCGGTTGGCTGACGCCGGATGCCGGACGGGTCCTGTTGGGGGGCGTTGATGTCACCGCACAGACGGCTGCACAACGGGCGCGTGCCGGGTTGGGACGTACGTTTCAGGTGTCTGCGCTGGCGATGCAGGATTCTGTATTGCAGAACGCGGTGTTGGGCGCGCTGGGGGCTGGTGGGCGGCTGCCGCTGTGGGGCAACGCCCTGAAACGGGGCGCGATCCGCGACCGGGCCGAAGCGGCGCTGAGCCGGGTCGGGCTGATGGATCAGGCCGATACCCGGGTCGCCGATCTGTCACATGGACAACGCCGTCAGCTTGAGGTGGCCGTGGCGCTGACCCTGCGTCCGTCGGCCTTTGTGATGGATGAACCGATGGCGGGGCTGGGCGGACAGGGATCACGCGATCTGACGGTGCTTCTGGATGGGCTGCGAAGCGAGGCGCCGATCCTGCTGGTGGAACATGACATGGATGCGGTGTTTGCATTGGCCGACCGGATTTCGGTGCTTGTCTATGGTCAGATCATCGCCACCGGTACGGTGGATGAGGTGCGCAACGATCCAGACGTGCGCCGCGCCTACCTGGGAGAAGAGGCATGAGCTTGCTGGATGTCGAACATCTGAGCGCAAGCTATGGCGCGGCGCAGGCGTTGTTCGATGTCACGCTTGCGGTGGGGCAGGGCGAGGTGCTGGCACTGCTGGGGCGCAACGGCATGGGCAAAACCACCACGATCAGGGCGATATGCCGGATGCTTCCGTCCCGTGGTGAAATCATGTTTGCCGGTCAGGATCTGTTGCGCCTTCCATCGCATCGGGCGGCGCGGCTTGGCATCGGGTTGGTGCCAGAGGGGCGGCGGTGTTTTGCACCGCTGAGTGTGGCGGAAAACCTGGCGGCGGCGGCTCGCCCGGGCCATTGGGACAATACACGCATCGCGGCGTTGTTTCCGAGACTGGCGGAACGGAAGGGACAGCGCGCTGAATCCCTGTCGGGGGGCGAACAACAGATGCTGGCCATTGGCCGGGCCCTGATGACCAACCCCAGGCTGCTGATCCTGGACGAAGCGACCGAGGGACTTGCCCCTCTGATCCGCGCCGAGATCTGGGCCGCAATCCGGCAGGTAAAGCTTGAAACGGGATTGGCGATTTTGGTGGTTGATAAATCCCTGCGGGAACTGACACAGGTGGCGGATCGCGCCACCATCCTTGAACGGGGCGCCACTGTCTGGACCGGCGCCATGGGTGATCTGACCGGCGAGATCAGCGCGCAGTTCCTCGGCGTCTGAGGGGCGCCGCCCTAATCGTTGGGGCGCTCGCCGATCTGTTCGCGCAGGTGGGTATCGACATCTTCGCGGCTTTTACCTTGCCGGAACTCATCATAATAGGCGATAAGCGTCGGCTTTGGTCTGGCACCTTCGCTGTCGTTCCAACGAGAGGTATAGCTGGCGAAAATGCCGCGCCGGGTGTTTGGCCGATCTTGCATCGCGCTGTCAAAGGTTGCCACAATCTGACCGCGATAATCGCATTTTTGCACACCGTTCACCCAGACCCGCAGATAACCGTCAGTGCCAGCGGAAAAGTTGGTGTTCACCACGATATCCATCCACTGATTTGTGGCGTCTTCCATGCTGAACAATTTGCAGATCTGACCGTCGTTCTGTTTGTCGCCCCATCCGCGCTGATTGGCCATGTCGGCCAGTTGCATCACCACATCTTCGCGCGCGTCATTGGTGGGGCGACAGATGGTCGGGTCGCAATTGCTCCAGTTGCCTTCGCCCAGCCCCGTCTGAATCAAACGAAACGCCGGGCGTGTTCCGCCGCTCAGCTTCCATTGGCCCAGCACGATGCGCAGGGCGTTGCTGGGGGTGAAGGTCGGGATGGTCTGGTTGCGAAAGCTCCAGCCATACCAGATATCCTGCCCGATTCTGGCCTTGGATGCGGTGTCTTGAATTTCGCTGCGGTAACGGGGGTTTCCACAGTCTGACCCGCCGCAATCACCATCGCGAAGCTCATATCGTTCGCTGTACGTCCCCCGTCGCACCGGCTCGGGTAATTCGGCGAAACGGAACGCGTGGGCCTGGGGGCTGAACAACAGATCATAACCACGGGGCAGTTTGCCCATCGGCAGCGAAATCACCCCACAGGCCGCGGCGGCCAATGCCAGCGCGAACGTAAAAGCCAAAGGATTGTGCCGCTTTTTCATTGTATTAACCTTCACTGCCCGCGGGGTTCTTTTCGGACTATTCCATCAACCTTTTACGTCAGGGATGGTGTCGCAACAAGGGTTGCACGGTCGGCGGGAAAACGCTGTCAATATACACGCATAGGTTGAATTCTGTCTTGATGTAGAATTACCACATCGGTCTGGCAAAAAGCCGCCTATGGATACGAGAATCTTTACTCAACATAAGCAAGAGCTTAGCGCTTACTCTTAAAGCAGTACAAAAAATACGATCAATTAATAAAACGTAAATGAGGCGAACATGGCTAGAATCAGTGTCTTTGGCATTGGGTATGTTGGCGTGGTTTCTGCGGCCTGTCTTGCGAAAGACGGGCATCAGGTGATCGCGGTCGATGTTGACCCCGGCAAGATTGCAGCGATCAATGGCGGAAAGTCCCCTATCGTTGAAAACGGCTTGGATTCACTGATTGCGCAGGTCGTGGCCGAGGGAAAACTGACGGCCACGGATGATGTGCAATATGCCATCGACAATTCCGATGCGTCGTTTATTGCCGTGGGCACACCTTCGGCGCCGGATGGATCGGTCGGGCTGAAATACGTAACTGCGGTTTGTGAAAACATCGGGCGCGCGTTGGCCAGCAAGGATGCCAACCATTCTGTTGTCATCCGTTCGACCATCGTACCTGGATCGTGCGAAGGCACCTGTATTCCGACGCTGGAAAAGGCCAGCGGAAAGACAGCGGGCGAGGGATTTGGCGTTGGTTACTACCCCGAATTCCTGCGCGAAAGCACCGCGATCGAGGATTATTACGATCCCGGGCTAATCGTGTTTGGCGCGCTGGACGATTACACCACGAAAATCCTGACCGAATTGAACGAAGGTCTGGGCTGCAAGATCCATGTTGTTGATCTGCGCACTGCCGAAATGGTGAAATACACCTCCAACACATGGCGCGCGGTCAAGGTGACCTTTGCCAATGAAATCGGTAATATCGCCAAGGCCAGCGGTCTGGACGGACAAACGGTGATGGAGATCCTGTGCAGCGACAAAAAGGTTAACATCTCGTCGTATTTCATGCGCCCCGGCTTTGCCTTTGGCGGGTCGTGCCTGCCCAAGGATGTGCGCGCCCTGCGCCATCTGGCCAGCGAACTGGACACCCCCGCCCATATGCTGAACGCCGTTCTTGATGCCAATGAATCGCAGATCAAGCGGGCCGAACAGATGGTTCTGGCCTCGGGTGCGAAAAAGGTTGGCTTTGTCGGCATCAGCTTCAAGCCGGGCACCGACGACATGCGCGAAAGCCCCCTTGCCGAACTGGCGGCGCGGCTGATTGCCAAGGGCGTGCAGGTGGAAATCTTTGATCCGTTCGTGTTCGAAGCTTACGCCAATGCCAATTCCACCGCTGGCCGGGGCAACGATGTGATCCCGGATCTGGCCGACCGCATGGTCGAAAGCCTGGACGCGCTGATCGACGAAAGCGGCGCGGTTCTGGTTGGCAACTTTTATGGCGAAACGGTGCAGAAACTGGAAGAGGCGGCAAAAACGCGCCCTGTTTTTGACCTGACACGGCTGAACCGAAAGATGGTTTCGGGCGGACACTACGAAGGCATATGTTGGTAAGATAGGCCCTGTCGTGTTCAATATATTGACACATTTTGCCTATTTTGCGGTCGTTATTCTTTTGGCATCAACCGTGCCTCAGGGGTATCTTGGCTCGCTCGAAGACGCCAAGAGTTCGATCTTCATTATCGGCTTTCTGGGCGCCTGGCGGTACAGTTGGGCGTCCCTGAACTTTTGCCGCGCGTTTTGGTTTCGCCGGGTGGCGTATCCGCGTCGCAAGGTGCGGGCGATCCGGGCGTTTCACACTGACGGGCGGCGCAGCCATGCGTTTTTTCTGGTCACGTCCTATATGGTGGACGCGGACACCACCGTTCCCGTTTATCGCAGTGTGTTCGAGGCGGCGGCGCGGGCGCGGGATGGCGCGACGATCGTATCCTCGGTTGTGGATGGCGCCGATGAACGTCTGATCCGCGCGGTGTTTGAAACGATGATGCTGGACATGAGCAGCGTCAAACTCGTGATTGACCGGATTCCCGCCAACGGCAAACGCGACGCCCTGGCGCGCACCCTGCGCCTGATCGGCAGCTATGCGCCCAGTGTCCGTGACATTCTGGTGTTTGTTGATGGCGATACCATGGTGCCGCGCGACATCGCAGCGGAAGCGGCGCCCTGGTTTGTTGATCCAAAAGTTGGGGCGTTAACCACCGACGAAGGCGTGGTGATCGAGAAAAAGAACCTGTTTCGCGATTGGTTCATCATGCGCTTCAATCAGCGTCAGGTGATGATGTGCGCTATGGGCCTGTCCAAACGGGTGCTGACGTTGACCGGCCGCATGTCGGTGTTTCGGGCATCTTTGGCCACTGACCCCGAATTTATTGATCAGGTGCGCGACGATTTTCTGGATCATTGGCGGTTGGGGCGGGTCAAATTCCTGACCGGGGATGACAAATCCACATGGTTCTGGCTGCTCAAGAGCGGCTATCAGATGTTGTATCTGCCGGACGTGCGGTCATGGTCCATGGAAACACAGCCGCGCCCGACGTTTCTGGAATCGTCTCAGGTGCTGATGACGCGCTGGTTCGGAAATATGATCCGTACCAATGGCCGCGCCTTGCGGGAAAGCCCGAAAAAGGTGGGGTTTTTCACCTGGTGGTCAATTCTCGACCAACGGATTTCCATGTGGACCACCCTTGTCGGCCCCATCACCATTCTGTTGGCAGCGATCTTGCACGATGTTTCGGTTATTCCACTTTATTTCGCCTGGGTCATGACCACGCGCTATGTGTTCTGCATCATCATTTCGGTGTTTCGCGGCACGTGGTTCCCGATTACCCATCCACCAATCCTGTATTTTTCCCAAGTTGTCGGGGCGGCGGTAAAGACTTTTGTATTCTTCCGTCTGGATAAACAAAAATGGACCAGACAAGGCGCCGGCGGCAGTGCAACCATGACCTGGAGTCAAAAGATCCGCGCCCGGGAATCCTCTGTGCACCATGTTCTCGCGCTTGTGTGGCTGACAATTGCCATCATGTTTTTGACCAAAGTCTGATGACGGATTTCGCAATCTCCGGAGATTTGCAATGAACGATCACATCAATGTTTCAACGGATGCGGCAACACAGATTTCGACAGAATTCCTGTTTGACAAGGAACATCCAATTCTGTCCGTGCCATTCAATGCGCGTATAGGTGCGGATACATTCAGCGGCACAGGTGTTTCGCTGACAACCGCCTATGTGAGATCCTCGGCAGGCATTGGGCACCTTGTTATCGGCAGTCAGCATATCGCAAGGCTCGAATTCAACTTTGAAGGGTTTACCATCGACCTGTTTCCCGAAGTAAGGGTCGTCAATGTTACGGATGAAGACGCGGTTCTGCAATTCCTTGATCCTACCGGCCCGCATCTTCCGCAATTGCGCTATATCCTGAACAGTTTTATTGCGGGCGACTTTATTTCATTGGGATCAATGATGAGCTTTACCGGCCCGGCAAAGCCGAAAGCGGATAAAAGCAGCATTGGAGCCGACAAAGTGGGCGCGCGCAGCATTCGGCGGATCGGCGCAATCGCGCTTTCGGTGGTGTTGATTGCGGTTGCCTGTGGGTCGATATGGCAACGATATACCACGTCTTATGAACCACGGCCGGTTTTCATTGCCCGCAGCGGCAATGAAATGCGTGCGACAAGTCCCGGCCAGATTACATTTATCAACCCAGACGCGAAAGCCGGCGATGTGGTTTACGCAATCAGTGCCAACAGTGGCGACACATTGAATTTCATGTTGCCCTGTGATTGCGAAATCGCATTCACCGATGGCATCTATAAAGGCGCAACTGTCCTTCCTTCGGACCCAATTCTGACAATTTTCGACAATAACGTCGATGTCAGAGTGCAAACACAGATGAGCATCGAAGGGCTGACAAAAACCATGAACGGAGAACAGGTTTATCTTGATCTCAGCGATGGACGGGCGATTCCGGTCAAGGTTGTTCAGACCTCGGCCACGAATGCCGCTGCCCAACGCGGTGATCTTTATATGCCTGTTGTTCTTCTGGCCGAGAAAGGGGCGTTGGGGGTCGATGATATTGGCAAACCTGCACGTGTTCGCCTGACCAAGTCCCTATTCGATAGCGTGATCTGAAACGGGATCAAAGGGCTTCGACAATGACCAATATTCATCCACTCATCATTTGCGGTGGAAACGGCACCCGGCTGTGGCCGATGTCGCGCACCGAAAGCCCCAAGCAGTTTCAGCGCGTCGGGGATGAGGCATCGTTGACGTTCTTTCAATCCGCCGTCGAACGGCACCGGGGCGACGGGTTTGAAAAACCGTTGATTGTGTCATCGGTCCGGCATCGCAATACGGTGGCTGGCCAACTGGCCCAGATCAAAAGCGACGCGCAACTGATATTCGAACCCATGGGCCGCAACACCGGCCCTGCGGTTCTGGCCGCTGCCCTGTCGCTGTATGGGCAGAATCCCGATGCTCTCATGTTGGTTGTTCCGTCTGATCATGTGATCGAGGGCGATCTGAACACCACGATTCTGGCCATGCGTCAGGCGGCGCTGGATGGTCATATCATCACCTTCGGGATCAAGCCGCGCTATGCGGAAACCGGGTTTGGTTATATCACCGATGGTGGGCCGATTGCCGAACACCCCGGCCTTCACCGGGTGCATCGCTTTGTGGAAAAGCCCCCCTGCGCAAGGCGCGGTTGCTGGTGGAAAGCGACATCGCCTATTGGGCTTCGGGGATTAGCATGTTTTCGGCGGCGGTCCTGATCGAGGAATACCGCAAGTTCGACCCCGACAGCTTTGTTGCCGTGCAACAGGCGTTGGCCCACGGGCTGAGCAACGAACGGGGCTGTCTGCTGAATCCCGATCACTTTCGTCATGCGGCAAGCCTGCCAACCGAACAGGTGGTGTTCGAGAAAACCCGCCGGATCGCGCTGGCCCCTCTCGATGTCGATTGGAGCGATGTGGGAAGCTGGTCGGCGATGTACGGGATTTCCAAACCCAACCACGACGGCAATGTCTTGCAGGGCGATGTGATCGCCGTGGAAACCAGGAATTCCATGGTGCGCAGCGATACCCGGCTGGTTTCGGTGGTTGGCCTGTCGGATGTGATCATCATCGACACCCCCGATGCGTTGTTGGTCACCAGGGTGGGCCATTGCCAGAACGTGAAAAAGGTGGCCGAGCATCTGAAAGCGGCCAAACGGCAAGAGGCGGAAAAACACAACGGCAGCACCGCCGGTTGGGGCAGTTACAAGCAGTTGATTGATACCAACGGGTTGAACCTGTCCACGCTGACGCTGAACGCCGGCACATCGCTTGATGTTGATCCTGCGGGGATGCGCGAACTGACGGTGGTGGCCGGTTCTGTGGTGGTCAGCAACGGGCGCACCCAGACCGATCTGGCCGAGGGGGAACGCGCGCTGCTTGACCCAAAGACGATCAGCCGGGTCAGCAACCGCACCGATGAACCTGTCGAACTGCTGATGATGACGCAATCGGCATCTCTTGCGTTGATCGACAGCATAAACGCCGTGCCCGCCGGGACGGCCCCGAACCCGAGCGTGCGCAGACTGTGGCGCGCACGCTCAGCGATGAAACGGTCACCCATGTCCGACTTGCCTGACGTACTGGCATCTTTTCTGCGCCGCGTCGCCATGGTCATGGTCGGCGGGGCAATGAGTGTCGGCGTTGCCGCTGCCGCGCCCGACCGCCCCGAGGACCGCGCCATTCGCGATGGCATCACCGGGTTGTCACAGATGTTGGACGATCCTGCGCGTCTGGCGCAATCGGCACCGGCCTTGTTTCAGGCGGCGGGTCTGTTCGATCTGGTCGCGCCAACCGCCCCGCCCGGCCCGATCCGCCCCGCACCGGGGCCGGTTCATTCGCGCGACGCGGTCGAGGGGCAGCCCCTTGATCTGCGCCTTGCCCTGACCATGCTGACGCAGATTGCCGGCGCAACCGACACAGGTGCCGTTTTGACGGCCCAGGGCCCCGACAGCACCCTGCGCGCCCTGGTGATCCGCAAGGGTGATGCGACGCTGGCCGATGTCGATCTGTTTCTCAGCCAGTATCACCTGCAAGCCCCCAGCACCGACGGCAATCTGACCCTGACCGTGCCACTGGTGATCTGGGAGGGCGCCTCGCTGACCCTGACGCCGGGGCAAACCCTGGGGCTAAGCCGCCCGGACGGTGCCTTTTTGGTGAATTTTGGCCATCTGGCGATGACTGGCGCCCAGGTGCGCAGCGAGGGCCGCGAAAACACCTATCTGCCGCGCTTTGCCCCCTTTGTGGCCATGACCGGCAGTGGCAGTTTTCACATCAAGGACAGCCGGTTTCAGGATCTTGGATTTGGCCGCACCCGCGCCTTTGGCGGCCTTTCGGTCATCCGCAACAATCTGATGGTGGTGCGCCACCGGTCGTTCATCCGCAACAGCCTGTTTCAACGGGTGGTTTCGGTTGTGATCAGCGCCGCCGCCGATATCCACATCGACGGCAACCGCATTCAACAGGCCCGTGGCACCGGGCTGATACTGGCCAACAGCCCGCGTGCGCGGGTCGTGTCGAACCTCTTTGCCGGCGCGTCCGAATTCAACGCGGTGCAGGTGGTTGAAGGGTCGGTTGATGCCGTGGTTTCGGGCAATGTCGTGCTGAACGGTGAAAAGTCGGGCATCGTCGTGCGCAGCAGCAGCCACCGCCCCTATGTGGCCAACAATCTTGTCTGGCACCGCACGGGCGGTGGCATAACCGTGGATAAATCCAACTGCGCCAGCATTCTGGCGAATTTCGTGATGGACAACACCCAGAAAGGGATCGAGGTGCGCAGCAGCGACGGATCGCTCGTACGGGACAATCAGGTGTTGTCAAACGACAGTGCGGGCATCTGGATTTCGGCGCAATCTCCGGGCGCACGCACCTTCATTGTGCAAAACGTGCTGCATGACAACCGTTCGGGGTTGGCCTCGGCCACCGCGGAAAACCTGATCCTGTCAGGCAATGATTTCACCGGGCAGTTCCCCCGGTTCCTGTCGGGCGATGTGGCAAGGCAAAGCCATTATATCGCGCAGGATCTGGATGGGGGAACGCCGCTTTTGTTGACGGCGGCGGGGGGCGCGCCCGTGCCGGATGCCATCAGCCCCTGCGCGCAGAACTGAACGGGGAACGCAACGATGATCCGAACCATCTGTCTTGCTCTGCCGATCGCGGTGCTTCTGGTCAAGGGGGTGGCGGCGCAGGGCGTGCCGCTGACCATGCCTGTCGATGCCAAAACCCGCACCATCAGCGTGGTCACTGACCGGGGCCTGACCCGCACCAATCAACTGCCCACCGCCGAATTGCGCGCGGCACGGCGCGCCATGAACAACGATGTACGGCTGAGCAATGATGATCTGCGCGCCCTTGCCGACCGGGGCGATGGCATGGCCGCCTGGCGCTATACCAAGCGGTTGCAGGCCATGGGCGCGGGGGGCATCGGCCTCGGATATCGCGCATTATGCGGCAATCGCGGTGGGGCAGGGGCGGGTTTACGGCCTTGATGACATGATTTCCGGGATGCGCCGGATCGAACCGGGAAGCGAACCTGCGGCGCGGTTGAACCAACTGATCAAGGTGCTCTATGCTCATGCCTGGGCCGGAAATGCGCTGGCCCTGGATGCGGTGATCGAATTCAACGGCGAAGGGCGGCTGTTCGGCGCGCTGTCAAACGCCACCCGTGACAGAATTCTGGAGCAGGCCAAAACCATGGATGGCCGGGTCGAGCTGCACTTTGCCCTTGATCTGATGAGCAAGCCATCACTGAGCAAATCCGACGCGTCGGTGGTGCGCGGCTATCTCGAACGGGCGCGGAAATCAACGAATCTGGCGGTCATGACGACGGCGCAAAATCTGATCGGCCTTCTGGATGCCAAAACGGTACAGGCGGGCGCGACAAAAAGCTAAGGTGAGGACAGGGATGAAACGACTGGTGGGGCTGGTCTTTGCATTGAGTTGCGGCATGATCGGGGCGTTTCAGGCACAGGCACAATCGGCCTATGGGTGCAGCGACCTGTCGGCGCGCGGCGATCTTCCGGTGATCGAGGGCAAGGAGGGCGTGTTCTTTCGCGTCAATCCCGACATGCGGAATTTCTACAGCGTCTCTGATGAAACAATCGACCTTGTGGGCGAATTGTCCGAGGCGCTGGCCACCACGGGCACGGTGCTGATCTATCTGCCGGTGCCGACAAAAAGTCTGGCCATGCCCGGATACCTGACATCCGAGGCGGAAGATTTCGGGTTTGACCCGGATCTGGCCACGACCGTCTATCTGGATGTGATCAAGCGGCTGGAAGAACGCGGCGTTGCCACGGCCGATCCGCGCCGCGCGATGGTGCAGGCGCAAACCAGCGCCCCGGCCTATTTCAAGGCCGATCTTCGCTGGACAGTGGCAGGCGCCCGCATGGCCGCCGCAGCCGTGGCCGCGCGTTTGGGCGCGCTGCCGGATGTGGCATTGCCGGGCAAGGGTGGGTTCGCGTCGTCCGCCGGTGAAACCGTGACGCTGGAATCGGATATGTTCGCCCAGATTCAGCAGCATTGCCAAATGACCATTCCCGCCGTGACCACCGCCAGTTACGCCACCCGGCCCCCCGTGGCGCAGCACAGTCCGCTGACAATTCCATCTTTGCCAGCACGCAGCAGGATGGCCCCATCGCAGTTGTCGGTACGGAATTCACCGGCGAACCCGCCACGAATTTCACCGGCTTTCTGGCCGAACAGACCGGGGCAGATGTGGTGCAGTACACGGTCACCGGCGGCGGGGCCTTTGGCGCCATCAGTTCATATCTGACCTCGGATGCGTTTCAGACGGCGCGCCCCGGCGTTCTGGTGTGGGAAGTGCCCATAGAAGAGAACCTCGCGCAGTTCGGTGACCAGCCCATGCGCGAATTGATCGCGGCGGCGGGCAATACCTGCCGGGTGCCGCTGAACGTGTTTTCAACCGAGAACCCGAACCGGATCAGTGTTGATCTGAACGAATTGGATATCGGGTTGGATTACACCCTTTTTGTCGATTCCTTGGGCGCGGCCAGCCCGAGGCAACGTTTACCTTCCGGTCGCGCGACGGGTTGTCGCGGTCGCGCACCATCCTGCGCAATCCCGATCAGATTCACACCGGGCGGTTCGGGATGCCCATGTCGGGGCTTTGGGTCGGTGGCACATCATCTGTTGACATCGAACTGACCGCGCCATTTGGCGGCGCGCCCCGCGTCGTGGCCTGCTTTTACTCCGGGAAAGGCTGACTTTGATGCTGAAACCGCTGATCCGTGCCGCCATTGGTGCATCTGTCCTGTTGTCTGTTCTTGGGGCGTCGCCCGTGCAGGCGCGTACCATTGAGCTGGCCTTCCTGCCGCCGGCGCTTGAACCCCAGGACGTTTGCCGGTCCGCGCCCGAGGACAAGCCCAATGACCTCACGGTGGAAAGCGGCGACGACGAGGAACTGACAAACCGCCTGCGTATTCTTTATCTCAACCGCGATATTCGCCGGCTTCAGTCCGATGACGCTGACCGCTGGTTTGATTTCATCAGCACGTTGATCACCCGTCTGGCCGAGGTCGACGATGATTTCGCAGGCAGCAAAGAACTGTTGGCGCGGGTCGCGCTTTATATTGATGCGGGGCGGCTGGATGAATTGCGCACGGCGGGGTTGATCGACGATCTGCGCGTCCGTGCCGATCAACTGACCAACAACCAACGGCTTGTTCTGGCGCAATATTACATGACCGCAATAGGCGTGGCCCGTGACGAGGATTTCGCCCGTGAACTGATCCTGAATGCGGCCTTTGGCGGCAATGCCAACGCGTTGCTGCAACTGGCCCGTATGGAGCTTGAGGGGCGGCCGGTCGAAGGCTGGGATGCGCCGCTTGATCTGACGGTGACCATGGCCTTTGGTGGTCTGCTGGGGCAGATGAATCCGGGTGTATGCGGGCGGGCCGAACGGATCGCCCGTGAATACATCAACGGCGAAATCGTCAGCCGCAACCCCGAGATCGCCTATGCGTGGTATAAATTCGCCGCCGATATGGGCAGCGCCGAAGGGGCGTGGCGGGTGGTGGAATTTCACCTTTCGGCAGATGCCGCCAAGAAAGACAACGCCGTGATGCTGCATTATCTGCGGCTCGCGGCCGAACGGGGCATTGCGATTACCGATGGTCAGGTCGATGCGTTGAAAGCCACCGGCGCGGTCAGCGATGAGGAATTGCAGGATATCCTCGGGTTCAATTATTCCGAAGATACCGGACGCCATCGTCCCTCGGTTGCGCCCCTGCTGAGCCTTGCGGTCAACATTGACGGGATCGACCCCGACGACGACGACACACCCTATATGAAATATCTGCGCGAACTGACGGCGTTGCCCGATGCGCCGGGTTGGGTGTTTACCGCTTTGGCGAAAGAGGTGCTGGTGCGGCGCGGGCGTTGGGCCGGAGAGGCCGAAGCGATGATCCTGCTGGAAACCGCCGCCAAGCTGCGCGACGGCGAGGGCACCCGGATTTTGGGCAAGATGCTGGTGCGGTATCGCGATGATCCGGTTCAGTTGGGCCGCGCCATTGATCTGCTGACCGAGGCGGTGACACGCCATGGCATGCCCGAGGCGATGGATGACCTTGATACGCTCTATCGTTGTCAGGCCAATGATGCGCCGCGCCTGCACGAGGCCGATACATGGGCGCGGAATTATGACGCATCGCTGTATGGCGCTGTGGGTGTGTCGGCCACCGATCTGATTGCCCTTGATCCGTTCAAGGAACCCCTGACCGTCGCCCAGATTCAAACGCAGGCGCTGGATGGCCGGATCAAATCACTGGCGAATTTTCTTGAGCGTATTCAGGTCGATCCATTCGCGCGCAACAGCGCCCATCGCCGTTGGGCCGACCGGATCGACAATTCCGATCAGGCGCTTGAAGCCTTTGCCGAGCTGGAATTCGAACTGGCCACCAACCCGTTTGAACGAACCCTCGCGGTCGAATTGTTCCGCCGGATCTATCTGAACAACGGGGTGACCACCGCGCTGGATCTGGCCATTGCCCTGGTCGAGGATAACGCCAAGGTACCTGAAATCGCGGATGAAATCATTGATCTGCTGACCCGTGCCGGCAACCGCGGCGAAGGGGCGTCGATCCGCCTGAAGGCCCGGCTTTTGGCGCCCGATGTCAGCGCGCGGGCGGTGTTCGAAGAGTACGAACAGACCATCGAGGATCGGGGCGATTTTCTGGCGTTGATGTTCGCGCTGCCCTTTGTCACCCCGCAAAAGGCCGAGGATTACTTTGATCGTGCGGTTTCCCTCATGACCTGTGGCACCAAGGACACCGATGAATTGGGCGAGGCCCACGCCCTGCGCAATACGCCGGTCCTTGCCTATCACTGGCGCCAGATCGGGCTGATTATCGAGGGCGGGAATGTTCTGTCGAAACTGCGCCTGTCGGACCGACAGATGGCGGCGTTCGATGACGGTGCCGCGCCCAGCGAACTGAACGTGTATCAGCGGGCGCTGGACGATGGTGATATGGCCGCGCACCGCCGCCTGTTCCGTCTGACGGCTGATCCTGATCTGCGCACGTATAACCCTTCGCAGGCGGTGGATCATCTGTTGGCACTGGCCAACAGCGGCGCGCCGGGCGATTTGACCTGGGTTCTGGCCAATTACCGCAAGGCCGTACAAGAGGTGCGCGATAGTGCCGCCGGGCGGTTTGATGTGCGTGCACTTTATCAACAGGCGATGCGGGCGGGCGATACGACGGCCAAGGTCGAATTTGCCCTGCTGCTGCGCAACACCGCCCGCAGCCCCGGCGATCTGGTCACATCGGCCCGCCTGCTGGGCGAAGCCGCCGAGGCCGGCAGCCCCGTGGCGATGGCCGAATACGGCTATGTTCTGGGCTTTGGTATCGGGGTTGAGAAAGACACCGATCTGGCTATCATCTGGCTGGAGCGGGCCGCATTGGTGGGGCAACACCGGGCCAGCGGCCTGGCTGATTTGTTGCGTTTGGGGGCAGGGCAATGATCCGTGCATGTGCATTGGTGGTGGCGTTGATCGTGCCCGGGGTGACATTGGCGCAGGATTGCCCGACCGCGCCCGAACCGGTGTTCAGCCTGGCCTATGGCAGCCGGTATTCCGATGCCGAAGGCAGCAGCAGCACGCTGGACGCAAAGGCAAACCAAGATGTTGACGAGGCCCTTGGCCCTATCGACGATTTCCTGCGCGCCCTGACCAGCGACGCGAACGAGGTGTTTGCCGATGACGCAAACAGGCCTGCCGTGGCCGATTGTGTGCTGTCGCGCATGGCGGTCTGGGCGCGCGCCGATGCCATGGGCGATCTGCGCTCGAACACTTCGCAACTGACCATCGGGTCGCGCCTGTCGGCCTTTGGCATGGCCGCGCTACAGGTTGCACCCTTTGCCAGCAACGCCGAGGATCTGAATGATGTGCGCGACTGGCTGAACCGGCGTCAGCGGGCGCAGATGAATTTCTGGGAAACGGCGCCCGACGGCGCGGCGCGGGGCAACCTGCGTGCATGGTCAGCGTTGGCAGGAAATGCCATCGGAGAGCTGAGCGATGACGCGGTGATGCTGGGGTGGTCGGCCTGGTCCACAAGTTACATTCTGTGTTCCGCCAACGCCGATGGCAGCCTGCCGCAGGAGATGAGCCGGGGCCGGTTTGCACTGCACTATCAGCTCCATGCCCTTGCGCCGCTTGTGGTTACGGCGGTGCGGCTGGCGGGGCAGGGGGTGCCCGTGGCCGGGCAATGCAACGATTCCCTGCGCCGGGTGGTGGAATTTACCGAACGTGACCTGCGCGATGGCGCCCAAACGCTGGCGATCACCGGCAAGGTCCAGACCTTCTTTGATGGCAGCGATCAGGTCGAAGGGTTCAACCTTGCCTGGATCGAGGCCTATCTGACCCTCTATCCCAATCCGGCGCTGGATGCACTGGCCGCGCCGTTCCGCCCGTTAAGCCATTCCAAGCTGGGGGGCGATCAGACGGCGCTGTGGCGATAACAAGAGCGGTGCCGGTTACGCGCCCAGCAGATCGGTAAGGGCGCGCCGCGAGCCGGGCGACATCGGCCAGCGTATAGCGATCCAGCGTTGCAAAAAACGCCTCCTGGGCCTCGGCGAGGGGGCGCGCAAGCCACAGGCGGGCAGGATGAGGCAGGATTTATTCGGCCCGAAACATTCCACCACCGGGTCATTGCGTTTCATCGCGCGCACGACATCACCGATGAGGATCTGATCGGCGGGGCGGGCAAGGATCAGGCCGCCGTTGCGCCCGCGTTCCGACGCTGCAAACCCTTCGCGGGTAAGCTGGCTTGCCACTTTTGACAGGTGGTTTTCGGACAACCCATAGATCGCCGCGATTTCCGACGTGGCAACCCGCGCAGGCGTGCGTATCGCCAGCATCATCAGAACCCGAAGGGCGTAATCGGTGAATTTGTCCAACTGCATGATCGCATATTTAGCATTTACAATGCGCAATTAAAAGAGCTAGATAATGCGCATCATGAATACCCATTAGGGAGCGCGTGCTATGTCATTTTCCGAAGCCTTTCTCTGGCCGGGAACCAAGGTTTGCGAACATCTGGGCGTCGACCCCGAATCGGATGCCGGTCTGATCCGATGGTTCGTCAACACGTTGTTTTATCTGGTGGTGGGTCTGGTTATCGTCTGGATCATCGTCGCGTGACCATGCCGCCGCGTATTCCCGTCACCGAGGCACAGATCGACCGGGTCGTGGCGCGGTTCTATGCCCGTGTCCGCATGCACCCGGCCCTTGGGCCGATTTTTGCGTCCCATGTGGCCGATTGGCCCAGCCATGAAGAAAAGATCGGCAGGTTCTGGCGCAATGCGCTGTTGCTGCAACGCTGTTATGATGGCAACCCGATGCAGGTTCACATGGCGGCGGGCAACGTCAAGGCCCGGCATTTCGATGTCTGGCTGTCGCTGTTCGACATTGTGCTGGCCGAGGAATTGCCAGAGCCTCTGGCGCAATCATGGTCGGCGCTTGTTCACCGGATCGGGCGCGGGCTGCGCTATGGTCTGCCGCCGGAACCGGGCGCGGCAGAGGTGCCCAATCTCTGCCGAACCTGAAACTGCGCCGGTCATGTCGGTGCGGCGGCTGTGTCGGGTGTTGCGGTTTTGCCCTTCGCCCGCTTCTTGCGTTTGCGCCCTTCGCCCAGCATCAGCATCGCTGGCGTGACCACGAGGGTCAGGACAGTTGCCACCACCAACCCCCCGGCGATGGCCGATGACAGTTCGGTCCACCACTGGGTGGAGGGCGCGCCGTAAACCACCTCTCGGGTGAAAAAATTGAGGTTCACGCCGATCACCATGGGCAACAGCCCCAGCGCCGTGGTGACCGAGGTAAGCACGACAGGGCGCAGACGTTGCGCGCCCGTGCGCAGGGCCGCTTCCATGGGTGCCATCCCGGTGCGTTTCAGATCGTTGAACGTGTCGATCAGAACGATGTTGTTGTTCACCACGATCCCGGCAAGGGCGATCACCCCGATTCCGCCCATGACCACGCCAAAGGGCCGCCCGGTGACGATCAGTCCGAACAGCACACCGGCGATGGAAAAGATGATCGCGCTCATCACCACAAACGCCTGATAGAAATTGTTGAACTGGATCACCAGAATCACGAACATCAGGAAAATCGCGGTGAGAAAGGCACCCGCCAGAAAGATCATCGAATCCTGCTGATCCTCGGCCTCGCCCGCGAATTTCGCCTCGACGCTGTCGGGCAGATCCATCTTGTCGATGGCGGCGGTCAGCGCGATCGCCTGGTCGTTGACCAACAGGCCGGGGGCCACGTTTGCCTCGATGCTGACGACGCGGCGCTGGTCGATCCGGGTGATGGTGCCGGACCGCGGGGCAGGTTCGAAGGTCACGAAGTTGGAGATCGGGACAAGGCCCGCACTGGTGGGCACCCGCAGGCCCTGCAATGCCTCCAGCGTGCGTTCCCCCGAGGGGAACCGCACCCGGATATCCACCGATCCATCCGCATTGCCGGGGCGATAATCGGCCACGGTGATGCCCCGTGTCAAAAGCTGCACCGCCTGACCGAGGGTTGAAATATCGGCGCCGAACCGCGCCGCCTCGCTGCGGTTCACGGCGATGCGCCATTCCACCCCGGGCAGGGGGCGGGTGTCGGTCACATCGGTGAAACCGCCGATCCGGTCCATGGCGTCGCGGATTTTCTGAACGGCGGCGGCCTGCACGTTGGGGTCGCGGGCGCGCACCCGCAGGTTTATCGGCTTGCCCCCCGATGGTCCGTTCGAGGCGGCCTGTACCTGCACATCGACACCGGCGATGTCAGACATCTGTTGGCGAATCTGTTCGTTGATGATTTCGGCCTTGCGGCGGGTGTTCCATTTTGTCAGCTCAAGCTGGATGGTGCCGATCACGTCTTCATCCTGCTGGCCACCGCCGGTGGTTGACCGAGCATAGACGCTTTTGATTTCGTCGTAATCAAACAGGCGTTCTTCGACCCGGCGCACCAAGGCATCCTTTTCGTAGATCGAGAAATTATCCCGGGCGCGCACCTGCACCTGCACGAAATCAGGTTCGACCGAGGGGAAAAAGCTGATCCCGTTGCCAAACTGGCCATAGGCGCCGAATCCGGCCAGAAGCATGGCAATGGCCAGGGTCAGTGTCGCGCCGGGGTTCAGGATCGCATATTGCAACACCCGCACATAGCCGCCGGTAAACCCGGTCAGCGTACGCGGATCGCCCAATTCGGCGGCGTGCAGTTTGGCCTTGTCCTTGGCCGATTGGGGCGGGCGTTTGCCGATGATACCGCCGACCACGGGGATAAACACCAGTGCCATGAACAGCGAGGCGGTGAGGGTCAGGATCACGGTGATCGGCAGGAATTTCATGAATTCGCCGACGACGCCGTTCCAGAACAGCAGCGGAAAGAACACCGACAGCGTGGTCGCGGTGGACGCGATGATCGGCCACGACATGCGCTTGGCGGCAAAGGCATACGCCTCGCGCGGGGGCTGCCCTCTTGCAGCTTGCGGTCGGCCAGTTCGGTGGTGACGATGGCCCCGTCCACCAGCATCCCGACCACAAGGATCAGTGAAAACAGCACCACGAGGTTCATGGTATATCCCATGACCCAAAGCACGGTCACACCGGCCAGAAACGCCCCCGGAATTGCCAGCCCCACCAGAAACGCGGACCGGATACCAAGCGCCCAGACGATCACGATCATCACCAGAATGATGGCCGCGATCACGTTCGCCTCAAGATCGCTGAGCATGGTTTTCACCTGCTCGCTTTCGTCCTGCATGTAATCGACATGCACGCTGTCGGGCCAATCCTGTGATGCCTCTTCGATCAGAGCGCGCACGGCGGCGACTGTTTCAATGATGTTGCTGCCCGAGCGTTTCTTGATCTCAAGCGCCAGCGCGGGCTGGCCGTTGATCCGGGCAAAACCTGTCGGGTCTTCAAAGGTGCGGCGCACGGTGGCGATGTCGGAAAAGGTGACAACGGTATTGCCCCGCACAATAACGGGCAGGTTCATCACATCATCAAGATTCTGGATCAGGCCGGGAATTTTCAGCACAATCCGCCCGGCGCCGTTTTCGATGGCTCCGGCGGCGATCAGGCGGTTGTTGCGGTTGATCTGGCTGATCAGTTCTTCAAAGCTGATGTTGTAGGTTTCAAACACCGTCGGGTCGATCAGTACCTCAAGCAATTCGTCGCGCGAACCGCCCACATCCACCTCAAGCACCCCTGCCAACCCTTCGATTTCGTCTTTCAGGTCTTGGGAAATGCTGTTGAGGGTGCGTTCGGGAACCGGCCCGGACAGGATCGCCGTCAGGATCGGGAACAAAGCGGTGTTGATTTCGGTGATCGTCGGGTCGTTGGCATCGTCGGGCAGTTCGGCTTTGGCGCGGTCCACCGCCTGACGCACCTTGTCAAGCGCCTCATCCGAATCAAAGCCGGGGTCAAACTCCAACTGCACGCTGGCATGGCCTTCGGCGGCGTTGCCGGTCATCTGTTTCAGGCCTGTCAGGCTCGACAGTTCGGTTTCCAGCGGTTCGACCAGCAAGCGTTCGCTGTCGTCGGGCGTGATGCCATCAACCCCGGTCGAGACATAAAAGAACGGAATCGGAATCTCGGGCGAGCTTTCCTTGGGAATCGCGACATAGGCATAGGCCCCCACGGCCAAAATCATGACCAAAGCCATGACAACGACACGGGCGCGGCTGAATGCGGCGTCGATCAGCGTGTTCATTTGCCGGGCTCCTGCGGCGTGGCGGGGGCGATCAGTGTTGCGCTTTCGTCGTTTTCGGGGGTGGGAATTGCGATGCCGTCGGCGGTTTCACCGGTGTCGGGTTTTGCGGCGGGCTCCGGCTGTGGGTCGGCCCGTTCGCCGGCGTTCACAAAGCCCTGACCGATGGTCACGATCCGCGCGGTATCAGGCAGGCCCGACACCCAGATGCCATCGGTCTGGGCGCGCACGATTGCAATCTTGTGAAACACGACAACGTTGTCATCGCCCACCGTTTTGATCCCCAGCGTGCCGTCGGTGTCCAGCGACAGGATGGCGGGCGATACGAAATGCGCGGTGACCGATCCGGTGGGAATGCGCACCTTGGCGCTGATGCCTGCGGGAATTGCGCCATCTGCGTTGGCGACGTGAATTTCGGCGGTAAAGGTCCGGGTTTGCGAGATCGGCGCTGCTGCCCACAAAGGTGACTTTGCCGGTGGTTTCGGTTCCGGTGATGAAATTCACGTCGGCGGGTTGGCCAATCTTGATCTCGGAGCGGGATTGCTGGGGAATCTGGATGGTGATGGTCAGCGGGGTGTTATCGACCACCCGGCCAATTTCCGCGCCAAGCGAAACATACTCACCCTCGGCCAGATCCAGCGCCTCTAGCCGGCCGGCGAATGGTGCGCGGATTTCGGTGTTGTCCTCGGCCTCTTGCGCCTGGGTCACGGCGGCTTGGGCGGCGGCCAGGGTGGCGCGGGCCTCGGACACGCGATCCTGGGTCGCAACCCCGCGTTTCAACAGCGCCTCGGCGTTGTCGAATTCGCGCTGCGCCCGGGCCAGTTCTTCTTTGGCGCGGGTCACATCGGCGGCGCGGCTGGCAACATCAATCTGCGCGATGATCTGGCCGTCGGTCACATCCGCGCCCTTGGAAACCAGAACCTTGCCGATCTTGCCCGCGGTTTCGGCGCGGATCATCGTGTCACGGTCGGGCAGGGCCTGACCTTCGGCGACGAACACCTGTGCCACATCCTGTGCCACCGATTGGCGCACCGCAACCGTGACGGCGCGCGGTTCGGTCTTGGCCGCTGGGGGCTTTTCGGCGCTTTCGCTTGCGGGAAAAACGAAACCACTGCCCATCCAGCCCACAATGAGGATGGTCAGCCCCATCGCCAGCCATTTTGAACGCGAAGATCCGGCGTCGCTGTCAAAAGCAAGCGGCTCGGGCGGTGCCGACGTGTCGTCTGCCATTGGAATTCTCCTGTCGCAGGGGGCAAGGGCCCGGTGCGGTGTTTGGTCTGGTATCAGTCGCGGCCCTGATCGAACCGCGTGATGGCATCGGCGATCGAAGCGTCGATGGCGTCATAGAATCCGGCGTAATCATCCAGTCGCTGGCGAATGTCGTCGGCGTCGTCGGGCAATTCGTCAACGGTCAGGCTGATTTCCGATTTGGCCCGCAGGGTGCCGGTGCGGGCATGGCGCAGCATGGTGGCATAGGCATCTTCGGCCAGTTGGAAATAATCCTGACGCTCGCCCTTGCGGTTCAACCGGCGGATCAACCCGCGTTCCTCAAGGAAACGGACGCTGGTGCTGATCGTGGCGCGGCTGACCTGCAACCGGGTGGCCAGATCGCCAAAGGAAACCGCGCTGCCGTCAAACACCAGCATGGCCAGAAGCTGTCCGCACATGCGCGGCATACCTTCATGGTGCGCGACCATGCCCATGCGTTCGATGAACGCGGTGCGCACGCTGTCAATGTCAGGTCTGTGGTTCATTTGGCCTCCGTTCCGCGTGCAGATAATGTGCATGTCATCGGCGGTCAAGTTCGTTCAGTTATTTCTGAACGAAATAACCGAAGGTGACGTGGGGGCAGTTTGATTGCAAATTTCCACAGGAAAGCGATGCCGGGCCGTGCCCTAGCTGTCGGCGCCCAGCAATTCGGCCGCGATGGTTTTGGCCACGGGGCGGGCTTCGCTGATCGACATGCCCGAGTGCATGCGGCGGTCATACAGCATTTTCAACATCAGTTCGTCTTGACGGGTCAGCAGCGCGAATTCTTCGTCGTCGTTATAGATCGACGGGCGCGCGGCGGGGCTGTCGTTGGGCAGGCCCAACCCCTGTGACAATTCTTCGTGAATGCAGGACAGACGCAGCAGATCCGGGTGTTCGGCACGGATCACCGCCACGGCGCGGGTATAGGCACCGTCGGTGTCGCCATCCATCGCAAACACCAGACAATAGGATGATCGGGGCATGTCGATCACTGTGCGGATGGCCAGATCGCTGATTCCGGGCACCAGTTGGCGCAGACGCGGGCCAAGGGCGCGGCGTTCCTGTTCATTCACAATGAACACATTGTAATTGCTGTTGGAACTGACCTGATGGATGGGCAGGCCGGTCAGCCGTGACAGCCGCGCGCCGAAACGGGTGATGGCGCGACGGTCATGAATGCGTTTGGTTGCCGATACGGTTGCGCCGAATTCCACCTGCATCCGCACCGGTTGTTCCCAGCGGTGCAGGCGGCTGGCGGTGGCGCGGGCCACAAGTGTGCCGCCGACATTGGCATATTCCTCAAACAGGGCGATCTGGATAAAGTTTTCCACCAGTTGCCGGGCGCCAAAGGGGGTGTCTGTTCCGCCGCCATCGCGCCGCAGCAACCCCTGCGCCAAAAGGCTGTTCTGGATCCTTTGATAATAAATGCCCAGTTCATGACTTTCGGCGCCCGGGTCCACGTTTGGCTTGGGCGTGGGTTTGGCCTCTGGCTTGTGGGCCGGTCGGGCCGGGGGCGTGGAACCGGCTTGACTGGGGGGCATATCGCAGCCCGCCAACCCGATCAGCGCCGCCATTGCGCCTGTCCATGCCCACCTGAGTGTCACGCACTTAGCCCGGAATCGATGTGGCGGCCACATCGCCCGTGCCGGTGGCGCGTGCCTTGGCGGATGACAGGGTATCTTTCAATTCTGCTTCCATCTTGCGCAGCTCATCCTCGGCGGCGGCGCGTTTTGCCTTGCCATCGTCGGCAATCTGCAACGATTCCTGAATCGTGGCGATCAGATCGGCATTGGCGGCCTTCACCGCTTCGATGTCGAACACGCCGCGCTCCATCTCCTGTCGCACGACCTTGTTGCTTTCGCGCAGGTTCTTGGCGTTCGAGGTCAGCAAATCGTTGGTCAGATCGTTGGCTTCGCGCACTGCCTCGGCGGCTTCGCGTGACCGCTGGATCGTCACCGCCTGCGCCAGTTGGGTTTCCCACAGGGGCACGGTGTTCACCATGGTGCTGTTGATTTTCGTCACCAGCGATTTGTCGTTTTCCTGGACCAGCCGGATCGAGGGCAGGGATTGCATGGTCACCTGGCGGGTCAGTTTCAGATCATGTACCCGGCGTTCAAGATCGTCGCGTGCCGCGCGCAGATCGCGCAGTTCCTGCGCCTTCATCACGCCGGTTTCTTCCGGCGCTGCGTCAACCTCGGCCTGTTTGGCGGGAATATCGGTGGCGTCCAGACGTTTGATCTTTTCCTCGCCGGCCGCGATATACAGCGCCAGTTCGTCGTAAAACGAAAGCGTTTTATCATAAAGGATATCGAGGGATTTGATGTCTTTGAGCAGGGTGTGTTCATGCTCCAGCAGCCTGTCGGTGATGCCGTCGATCTGATCCTGCACGTCCTCGAACCGGGCGGTGAATTTGGCCATGGGCGCCAATTGCCCGGTCAGCCGTTCCCACCATGACCGTTTGCGCCGCACATCCAGTTCCGACACCGAAAAGCCGCGGATCGTGGTGACGATCTGGCGCAGGGAATCGCCGGCAGGGCCGACATCCTTGTTGCGCACACCGCTCAGCATGGATTGGCTGATTTCCTGCAACTCGGCCTGTGCGGCACTGCCAAAAGCCACGATGGAATTCGTATCGTCGATGTCGATTTCCCCGATCCGGCGTTCGATCTCGGCGGCAACCGGTGCATCGGCCAGTTCATAGGGCACCAGTTCACCGGCCGGTTCAGACAGAACGACGGCCGCCACCTCGTCGACTTCGGTTTGGCGGTCGGCGGCCTTTTTGGCGATAGTTTCTGACATGGAACAAGACACTCCCTTATGGGTCTGATTACCGGGTTACTCGTTGATCGGGCCGCGTACCAGCCCGTCACGCTCCAGACGGTCGCGCAGCACCTCGATTTCGACATCCAGATCACTGCGGTCTTCCAAAAGCAACTTTCGTGTGCGGGTTGCGAATCCCTGTTCAAGATCATCAAGCAGGGCCATATAATCGGTCCGGGCCTTGGCATCGCGGGTGCGGCTGTAGATGTCGGCGAATTTCACCGTCGCATCCCGCGCGCCCATCAGATAAACGCCCAGATACTTGCGCGCCGAGGTCAGATCGCGGGGGTCTTCCTCGACTGTGCGGCACATATCGCGGGCGGTCTGCACGAAATGATCGACCCGGGTTTCGGCCTGCCGATCCCCCGCGCGCAGGATCGCATCCTTGATCGCCGCCAGATATTGTTCGGCCTCATCCACCACGCGCGCCACACGGTGGGCCTGATGGGCGTCAACGCCTTCGGCGCCCTTGTCGTGCAGGGGGTCAGCGCCGAAGGCCATGAAATGCAGCCCGGCGCCCAGAACGGCAAAAATCACTGGCGACACGATATCGCCGCCAAACAGGCCAACAAGGCCAAGCGCGGCACCGGTGATCACCGAGGCGAAAATCTTGCGCGGGATGGCGGGGCGTTTGGCCACCCTGCGCGCGTCATAGGCCTCTTGGGCCAGCACGCCTTCGCGGGTCAACCATGCGGCCAGCATCAACAGGCCAAAGGCACACAGGTTGATGGCCAGGCCAACCGGTTCTTTCACAAAAGCCAGAGGCAACAGCGGAAACGGCGCGATAAACAGGGCATTGACCCGTCCGCCCGCCTTTGAGCGGGTTTTGCCCGCCCATGCGGGTTTGGGCGACGTGTCCTTGTCGGCGTTGTCGGGGCTGAACTCTCCGCCAAAACGCTGCGCCATGTCAGGCGCTCCCCCAGATGGAAACGTAAAAGATCAGTGCCACCAAAAGCACGAAAGACATTCGCTGCATCGCCCCATTCCCCATTTCGGCCTGCGCCAGTCGCGCCCGCCCCGCATCCGCAGCCCGGCCCACGGCGGACATGACCCCAAGCGCCAGTGCCGCCAGAATGGCAACGAACAGCAATACGATCGCAAATCTGGCCATCGCGTTCGGCCTCCTTCAAACCGTTGATGGCAGACTAGGCCATCGCGCCCGGTCTGCCCAGAGGTCAGACAATCTGCCTAGCCCCCAATCGAATGCGTCTTGACCGGCGTACCCTGATGGGACTGCCGCTCGCGGTCCAGTTTCCGTTTATAGCCGGACTGGATCACCTCGACCGCGACGAGAACCAGAACCGAGAAATAGAAGGTGCTTTTGCTCATCGGAATGATGTCATAGCCGAACACCTTGATTTGCAGCGCGGCGTCATGGCTCGCATGGGCGGCAGCAGGCCCCGCTTCGCCCAACAGCACGACACCGACGATCAGCAGGATAAACAGGCCCAGAACCTCGTACATGCGGTTGCGCTCCAGAAACCGGGTTACCCCATCGGCCAAAAGCACCATGGCGACACCCGACAGGATGATCGCCGTTGCCAGAATCGGAAACACATCGGTGATGGCCAGCGCCGACAAGACCGAATCAAAGGAAAAGATCAGGTTCATCATCACGATCAACGCCACGACCTTTACCGCGGATTTCGCGGATTTCGCTTCGACATCAACCTGCAAATGCTGCACCGAAAGCATGTGAGATATTTCTTTCATCGCCGTGTACATGATGAATACGCCGCCGAATATGAACACGCAGGTGGCAAAGTTCACCCCGCCTTCCAAAAGGCCCGGCCAGTTCATCACGAAAAACGGGGTCGCCAAGGCATCAATCAGCCGGATCATCACGAACAGCAGCACCACCCGCAGGGCAACGGCAATGATGATGCCCCAGAACCGCACCGCCCGTTGATGGGCCACTGGCGCACGCTGGCTCTCGATCGAGATATAAAGCAGGTTGTCAAATCCCAGAACCGCCTGAAGGAAACACAACATGACCAGATGGCCCAGATTTTCGATGGTCAACAGGTCTGCCATGGGGCCAATACTCCAACTATCCCTGTGGTATTAAAAAACCGATGTGCGTGCTTGTGCCAAGGGTTATCTGCGGGGGGTGTTGCCGGGTTTGCGTGGTGCGGGGCGGCCCGTTCGCTTTTGCGCCGGCTTCAGTTTGGGCGCGCTTTCCATGCCCAACTGATCGCGCAGGACGCGGCCCTTGATCTCTTCCACCTCACCGGCTTTCAATTCGTTCAGCCGGAATGGCCCATAGCTCAGCCGGATCAACCGGCCCACCTTCAGGCCCACGGTTTCCAAGGCCCGGCGAATCTCGCGGTTCTTGCCTTCGCGCAGGCCCACTGTCAGCCAGGCATTGGCGCCCTGTTGCCGGTCCAGCGTGATGTCCATACCCTGAAACCGGTCGCCATCCACGGTCACGCCCCGGCGCAAAGGCTCCAGCATGGCGTCACTCGGCGTGCCGTTGACCCGCACCCGGTACTTGCGCAACCATCCGGTGCTGGGCAATTCCAGCTTGCGCTTGATGCCCCCGTCGTTGGTCAGCAACAGCAGGCCTTCGGAATTGATATCCAGCCGCCCCACCGACATGACCCGGGGCATATCCTCGGGCAGGCGGTCAAACACCGTGGGGCGCCCTTTTTCATCGCGGGCGCTGGTCACAAGGCCGACAGGTTTGTGATACAGCCACAACCGCGCGGGGGCGGGCGGTTCAACCGGTTTGCCATCGACGGTGATGATGTCGCTTTCCGTCACGTTCAAAGCGGGCGAACTGATGTGGCGTCCATTCACGGTCACGCGACCGTCTTCGACCATGCGTTCGGCATCGCGGCGGCTGGCCAGGCCTGCACGGGCCAGAACCTTGGCGATCCGGTCGCCGGGAGGGGGTGTTTCACTCATGGGGCCTTCTACGCTGCCCGGCGGCCCGTGAAAAGGGCAGGCGTAACGTTCCGCTGCCCCTTGCCGCCCGTTACGGGGCGGGCAATGTTGCGCCATGACGTTTCGTTCGCATATGTCGCTGGCGCTGGAACAGGCCCGCATTGCCGCCACCCGGGGCGAGGTGCCCGTGGGCGCCGTGGTGGTTGGCCCGGGGGGCGCCGTCCTGGCGGCAGAGGGCAACCGCACCCGCGAACGCCACGATCCCTCGGCCCATGCCGAGGTGCTGGCGATCCGCGCCGCCTGTGCCGCCCTGCAAAGCGAACGATTGAGCGGTTGCGATCTTTATGTGACGCTTGAACCCTGCGCCGCCTGCGCCGGGGTCATTGCCGCCGCCCGCATCGCGCGCCTTTATTATGGTGCCGCCGATCCCAAATCCGGCGGGGTGGCCCATGGCGCGCGGGTGTTCACCCACCCCCAGGCGCATCACGCGCCCGAGGTCTACGATGGCATTGCCGCGATCGAGGCCGAAGCGCTGCTAAAGGCGTTTTTTCAACGATTGCGCTGACCGGCGCGCAGGAATGCGGCGCCATCCGCTTGATGCCGCACCCGACACCCGCTAAATGCCAGACAGAATTGCACCGGAGCCGCCCATGTCCATCGACACCGAAACCGCCGCCAAAGTGGCCAAACTGGCCAGAATCAAGGTCGATCCCGCTGATCTTCCTGCGCTGGCGGGTGAGTTCAACACCATCCTCGGCTTTATCGAACAGCTGAACGAGGTGGACGTGACCGGCGTAGAGCCGATGACAAGCGTGACGCCCCAGCGGCTCAAACGGCGCACCGATGTGGTGACGGACGGCGATCAGCAGGCGGCAGTGCTGGCCAATGCGCCCGATGCGCGTGAAGGGTTCTTTGCTGTGCCGAAGGTGGTTGAATAATGTCCGATCTGAACAAACTTACCATCGCCGCCGCCCGCGACGGGCTGCGCAAGGGCGATTTCACCGCGGTCGATCTGACCGAGGCCTGCCTTGGCGCCATTGATGGTGCCGGGGCGCTGAACGCGTTTGTGCATAACACCCCCGACATTGCCCGCGCACAGGCCGCCGCCGCCGATGAGCGACTGAAAGGGAGCGAAGAGGCCCCCGCAATGTGCGGAATTCCGCTGGGGATCAAGGATCTGTTCTGCACCAAAGGCGTGCCGTCGCAGGCGGCCAGCGCCATCCTTGATGGCTTCAAACCACAATACGAATCCACCGTCACCCAAAACCTGTTCGATGCAGGTGCCGTGATGCTGGGCAAGCTGAACATGGATGAATTCGCCATGGGCAGTTCGAACGAAACCAGTACCTATGGCAATGCGATCAACCCGTGGAAAGGGGCCGATGGCGCCGATCGGACCCCGGGCGGCAGTTCGGGCGGGTCGGCCTCGGCTGTGGCCGCCGATCTGTGCCTTGCGGCAACCGGCACCGACACGGGCGGGTCGATCCGCCAACCGGCGGCCTTTACCGGCATTACGGGGCTGAAACCCACCTATGGGCGCTGTTCGCGCTGGGGCATCGTGGCCTTTGCGTCATCGCTCGATCAGGCCGGGCCGATGACCCGCGATGTGCGCGATGCGGCGATCATGCTGGGCGCCATGTGCGGCCACGATCCCAAGGACAGCACCAGCGCCGATCTTCCCGTGCCCGATTTCGAGGCGGCGCTGAGCGGCGATATCCGCGGCAAAACCATCGGCATTCCAAAAGAATACCGCATGGACGGAATGCCCGAAGCGATCGAAAAACTCTGGGCCGATGGCACCGCGATGCTCAAGGATGCAGGCGCGAAAATCGCCGACATTTCCCTGCCCCATACGAAATACGCGCTGCCCGCCTATTATGTGATTGCGCCAGCCGAAGCGTCCAGCAACCTGGCCCGCTATGACGGTGTACGGTTCGGCCACCGCGCCACGCTGGAACAGGGCGACGGCATCACCGAGATGTACGAAAAAACCCGCGCCGAAGGGTTCGGCGCCGAGGTTCAGCGCCGGGTCATGGTTGGCACATATGTTCTGTCTGCGGGTTTCTACGACGCGTATTACAACCGCGCCCGCCGGGTGCGCGCCCTGATCAAGCGTGACTTCGAAACCGTATTCGCCGATGGCATCGATGCAATCCTGACCCCGGCCACCCCGTCGGCGGCTTTCCCGCTGGGAATGAACCACGATGATCCGGTGCAGATGTATCTTAACGATGTGTTTACCGTGACCGTCAATCTGGCCGGTCTTCCGGGGGTCGCGGTGCCGACGGGCCTTGATAAGACAGGGTTGCCCCTGGGGCTGCAACTGATCGGGCGCCCCTGGGAAGAGGCAGAGCTGCTGAATACGGCCTATGCACTGGAACGTGCGGCGGGCTTTGTGGCCAAACCGGCGAAATGGTGGTAAGTAAGCCGGTCAAAAGTACAATGAAGGTCTGGGCAGAACAGTGATGCAAAACTCCGCAAGATGCGTGTATTTGGTCGTGGCAACCCTTGGGCTGGCCGCCTGTCAGCCTCCGGTTCCCGACAGTGGCGCGGGCGTCGGCTTTTCCAACTACGAAGCTTATGAGCAATCGCGGATTGACCGTGAAACGGCTCTGCGCCGGGGTGAATCCGTGTTCCCGCAAGGCACCGTGACAGACGGCGCGCCGGTGGCCGGGGCGCCCGCAACAGCAATCCGACCGGCGATATCCGAAGACGAATTGCGTTCGGCCGGCCTGCCCGTCGGCGGTGGGATCGACTCTGGCCCGATTACGGGCGGGCCGATGTCGGCGATCCCTGCGGACACCACCACCGCACCGGTCAGGACCGCGCCAATCACCGCCAATAACCCGGCGATATCCGACGAACAGGATTTTGGCGCCGTCAAAGAGCGTCAGACCATCGAATCCGACGCCGAGCGACTGGCCCGCCAGCGGGCGGCCTATACAGTGGTGCAACCCACAGCCGTGCCAACCCGCCCGGGCAGCGATGGACCCAACATCGTGACCTATGCCCTGTCCACCACCAACGCCGTTGGGCAGAAGATCTATGATCGGGGCGGATTCAACGCCGATTCCAAATTTCTGCGCGCCTGCGCCGGTTACAGCTCATCCGACCGCGCACAGGAGGATTTCCTGCGCAGTGGTGGCCCACAGAAAGACAAGATGGGTATTGACCCCGACGGCGATGGCTTTGCATGCTATTGGGATCCCACGCCATTCCGCAAAGTCGGGAAAAGCTGAGCAAGCCGCCGATCCAGTGGCGCGCGTCACCCAATTGCGGAGCACGCCGGGGCGGTGTGTCGCCCGATATGGTGGTGTTGCATTACACCGCCATGGACAGCGCGCGGCGCGCCTGTGACTGGCTGTGCAATCCTGACAGTCAGGTGTCTGCCCATTATCTGATCGGCAGCAACGGACGAGATCACCCAAATGGTGGATGAGGCTCAGCGCGCATGGCACGCCGGGGCAGGGCGGTGGGGCGCGGTTGATGACGTGAATTCCCGCTCCATCGGGATCGAGATATCCAACACCGGCTGCGCCCCCTTCGCTGCCGCGCAGATGGATACGCTGGAAAGCCTTTTGGCCGGAATATTGGCGCGCTGGAGCATTCTGCCCGAGCGGGTCGTCGGCCATTCCTGCATGGCGCCGGGGCGCAAGATTGACCCCGGGCCGCGCTTTGACTGGCAACGCCTGGCGCACCGGGGGCTTGCCATCTGGCCGCGCGGGGGCTTGTCGGTCCCTGCCGGTCCCTCCGCGCCCGAAGAGGGACCGGCAGGGACCGATGAGGCCCGGTTCAACCGGCTTGCACGCTGCGCAGGGTTTACCGCCGATGTGGACGCCGCCACATTGCTGGCGGCAGTCCGCCTGCGGTTCCGTCCCTGGGGCGACGGCCCGCTTTGCGCCTCTGACATGGCAGTTATAGCCGACATCGCCGCGCGCTTTCCCGTTGACGCAGGCGGCGCCGACGCCTAAGCCGCCCCTTGCGCGGATGGCTGGATGATCGCGTGTTCTGCAAGGAATGCGAGGAAAGTCCGGACTCCCAGAAGCAACGGTGCCGGGTAACGCCCGGGCGGGGCAACCCGACGGAAAGCGCCACAGAGAACAGACTGCCCGTACATGTGCGGGTGAGGGTGAAACGGTGCGGTAAGAGCGCACCGCGGGGGTGGCAACACCACCGGCAAGGCAAGCCCCACCGGGAGCAATGCCGAATAGGGATTTCACGGGGTTTCCCCAGGGCTGCTTCTGCCCCGAAATCCGGGTTGGCAGCTTGACCCTTTGGGCAACCAAAGGGCCAGAGGAATGGTCATCCACCTTCGGGGCAACCCGGAGGGGACAAAATCCGGCTTACAGGCTGTCCGCGCAAATTTGGATATTGTGGAAAACAACACAGTCTGGTCATGCCATTCCGATCCGCCAGGCGCCGGAACCGATCCGCCCGGGAATTAAAAGATTTCACCGGGATTGAATATTGCCTCGTACCGGCCAGGCCCTGAATTATTGACGGTGACGTCCCCGGACGTGGTGTAGCTTGCGGTGGCCATCGGGTTTCTCGGTAGGGTCGGGTTGTGATGACCAACCTGAACCGAGGATTACACCCGATGACCAAACAGATGATGGACCTGCGTGCGCTTGTGGAAAAGAGCGCCGATGCCGATTTGCTCCGCGAGATGATCGGTTTCGCCGCCGAACGGCTGATGGACCTGGAGGTCGGCGCCAGGACCGGCGCCGACTATGGCGAGAAGAGCGTCGAACGTCTGGCGCAGCGTAATGGCTACCGCGACCGGGATTGGCAGACCCGGGCAGGCAGTGTGGAGTTGCGCATCCCCCGGCTGCGCACCGGTTCCTACTTTCCCTCTTTCCTGGAGCCTCGACGGGCCGCGGAGAAGGCGCTGACGGCCGTTATTCAAGAAGCCTATGTCCATGGCGTATCGACCAGAGCCATGGACGATCTCGTGCAGGCCATGGGCGGGACCGGAATCTCCAAGAGCCAGGTCAGTCGGCTTTGCGAGGAAATTGATGAACGGGTCGATGCCTTTCTGACCCGACCGATCAACGGCGAATGGCCATACCTCTGGATCGATGCCACCTACCTCAAGGTTCGCCAGGGCGGCCGGATCGTCAGTGTCGCGGTTACCCTCGCAGTCGGCGTGAACACCGACGGGCGACGCGAGGTTCTGGGCATGGCGATCGGCGCTTCGGAGGCCGAGCCTTTCTGGACCGAATTCCTCCGTGACCTTGTCCGCCGCGGGCTGAGTGGCGTGAAGCTCGTTATCTCGGATGCGCACGAAGGCATCAAGGCCGCGACGGCCCGCGTGCTGTCCACAACCTGGCAGCGCTGTCGCGTCCACTTCCAGCGCAATGCCCTGGCCCATGCCGGCAAGAACAGCCGACGTGTCGTGTCCGCCTTCATCGCCACCGCCTTCGCCCAACCAGATCACACGGCCGCCAAGGTGCAGTGGCGTCTGGTGGCCGATCAGATGCGGCCCAAGCTGCCGAAGCTCGCAACGCTCATGGATGGAGCCGAGGAGGACGTTCTGGCCTGCATGGGGCTCAGCCCGTTCTTGCCTCAACCCGTCCCCCGGACGGTTTGCCGCCTTCGGCGGACCGGCGCGAGCTCCCCAGCAACATCGCACCAAGCTGCACTCCCCCAACCCCATCGAACGACTGAACGGCGAGATCAAGCGGCGCACCGATGTCGTCGGGATCTTTCCGAACGAGCCCTCAATACGACGTCTCGTCGGCGCGATCCTGATGGAACAGGCCGAGGAATGGACCGTCCAGCGTGGTCGCTACATGACACTGGAAACGCTCGCACCAGTCTGCGATGATGCCATCGTCAGCTTGCCTGCCGCGCAGTGCGACTGACCAGCTCCGCCCGCCCGGAAGCGCGAGGCCCATCGGGAGCTACACCACGACATGGGACACCATCACATTGACAGGCCGTGTCGCGAAGGTTGTGGAACTTCAACGGACGCGAAGGCTCCGGGTGACCCGAGGGATCTTGGTATTCTCCCGCTTACGTTTCGGTCTTTGATTTTTTCAGGCAGCCTATCACTCGACGCCCAAGTGACTTTCACCCCTGGTCACTCGGAACTGTAATTCGCATCATTGCCCTGTCCAAATTCGGGAGATGGTGCGATGGCAGGTCGAGTTGCGAACCAATTGGTTCTGAGCGATGAGGGTAATCCTCCCCAAAACTAAGGGGATGCGGACGTAGAATTTTCTCAGCAAGATGACTGAGGAGAATCTGATGAAGATGACGAGATTTAGCGAACCCCAGATCCTTGCGATCCTACGCCAGGCCGAGGGCGGTGTGCCGGTGGCTGAGCTGTGCCGCGAGCACGGCATGAGCTCAGCGTCCTTCTACAAATGGCGGGCAAAGTATGGCGGTATGGATGCGTCCATGATCAGCCAGATGAAGAGCCTGGAGGACGAGAACAGGCGATTGAAGCGCATGTTTGCGGACCTGAGCATGCAGGCCGATCTGCTGAAGGAAGCTCTTGGAAAAAGTAGATCGGCCGTCTCAGCGTCGCGAGATGGCCGCCAAGGCCGTGGAACATCGAGGGGTCAGCATCGCACTCGCCTGTCGGGCGTTCGGGGTGAGCGAGACGTGCTATCGCTACAGCCCGTTGCTCAGCGACGAGAACGAGCTGATCGCTGACCTGCTGGTCGGCCTGACCGACGCCCGCAAGACGTGGGGATTTGGGCTGTGTTTCCTGCATCTGCGCAATGTCAAAGGGCACCCGTGGAATCAGAAACGTGTCTATCGCATCTACTGTGCCTTGGAACTGAACCTGCGGATTAAGCCGCGCAAAAGGCTGAAGCGGGAGGTGCCGGACGCTCTGGCTGTGCCGGAGAGGCCGAATGTGACTTGGTCGATGGATTTCATGGCAGATCGACTGGCTGACGGTCGTGCCTTCAGGCTGCTGAACGTCCTAGATGACTTCAACCGGGAAGGCTTGGGCATTGAGGTGGACTTTTCCCTGCCCGCCGAGCGGGTCATCCGGAGCCTCAACAACATCATCGAATGGCGCGGCAAGCCCAGGACCATCCGCGTGGATAACGGCCCTGAATACATCAGCCATGCGCTGCTGGAATGGGCTGAGAAACACGGCATCGCCCTCGCGCACATTCAGCCGCAACAGAACGCCTACATCGAGCGCTACAATCGCACGGTCAGGCACGAATGGCTGGACCAATACATCATCAACAGCATCGAGGAGGCCCAACACTTTGCCACACAGTGGCTCTGGACTTACAACAATGACCGACCGAACATGGGCATCGGCGGCATCACACCCGCAATGAAACTGAAAATGGCTGCGTAAGTTCTACGACCTCGGCCCGTTAAAAACGGGAGGATTACCTGAGGAGCGCCGTTTTCCTGAAGCACAGGCCCCACTGGCGCGTCCACTTCACGCCGACCTCAGCGTCAAGGATCAACCAAGTGGAACGCTGGTTCGCCGAGTTGACCCGCAAACAATTACAGCGCGGCTTGCATCGCTCGGTGGCCGAACTCGAGGCCGATACCACTACATTCATTGACGCCCACAACGAAAATCCAAAGCCCTACAAATGGGTCAAATCCGGCATTATGGATCAAGCTCACCAAATATGGTTGGATAACTATTCCACCTTTATTTCAAGGCCCATGGCCGCAACGCATTGAAGTAGAAACGCAGAACTGAACCCACCACGGCTTATCTTGTTGGCAACGCCGCCGGAACTCATATCTACGCCTATCTCGGACAATCGGGCCGTGAGTTGATCGACAGTCACACCTTTGGCGCGCATAGCGTCACGCACCATTTCGCGGGCCTTGTCCTCATACTCGACATTCACAGGGCTTGCCTTGCGGGCAACGGGCGTCGGTGGCGCAGGTCGCTGCACCTTTTCAATTGCAGTCATGGATCACCTTTTTTGGAATAACCATATTGGGTGAATATGGGTGTTGACGTGGGTTCTGTCCATTTCCATAAGTAAGTCACCAAATAAGGTGAGTGTCATGTCCCAACACTTCCTCTTGTCGCCCCCAGCCAAAACACTTTCGCTTGTGAAGGTCATGCGCATGTCACACCACGAAGCCCGCGATGCTTTCTGCAATATCCGCTTTGCTGATACTGATGGCGCACCATACTGCCCAGAATGCGGTTGCTGTGAAGCCTATGACCTGAAAACACGTCAGGTATACAAGTGCAAAGGCTGCGCAAAGCAATACATATGAGCCCGCAACTCAAAGTGCTTCGAGCTATCGCCAGTGATAGTCGCTGCGGACACCGGCAACCCACGTCCAAAGCGCTTTCCCTGTAAGGGAAATTGACCAAATGTTTCCCAAATCCGGTGCCCTTCTGTGCCACTGAGTGCAATTTTGAGGGTTTTTTTGCCCAAGCAGGAAAATTTCAAAACTGGAGGTTTTCGCCTTGTAACCTCTATGTTTTCTTGGCTATACGCGTCGGTGGAGACGTGGCCGAGTGGTCGAAGGCGCTCCCCTGCTAAGGGAGTAGGCCCGGAAGGGTCTCGAGGGTTCGAATCCCTTCGTCTCCGCCATTTCATGGCTAACCCGCTGATAATAAACGATACCGATTTTTGGGAAGGCCGAAATCCGCGCCCTGGTACAGTTCACTGGTACAGAGGGGCAAGGATGGCCACGATACCAAGGCTGGTTACACGCGGGCGAACCTTCTATTTTCGCGCTTCCGTTCCGCAGGATTTGTGGGATGTCGCGGGCCGAAAAGAGGTTAAGATTTCATTAAGGACTGCTGAGCGATCATTGGCACAACTGAGGTGTCGCGTGTTCAGCAACCATGTCGATCTCGTGGTGAAGGAGACGCGGAGGATGGCTCAAGGGCAAGATGCAACGATTGATCAGGCGATCCGGGAGTATTTCCGCGATGCGCTTGATTGGGGGCAGGAGTTCGCGGACATCTTTGCGCCAGATGCAGAAGTTGATGTTGATGATTGCATTTCGACACTTGAGACCCGCCTTTCGGAGCATCGCCGCCGTCTCGCCATCAGAGACTTCCCCAGCGACGTTCAAGTGGACGCTGAGGCTCTTGTGGGGTCTATCCCCCCAGAACAGCTTACAAGCCGCTATCAGGCGATACAGCGAGCCCATGCAGGCCTTATGCGGGCAAAAATCGAGGCCGACCGCCTGTTGATCACGAAACTGAACGGTGACTATTCGCAGACTGGGATCGCAGACCCATTGTTCGCAGATGTTGAGTCGCAGTTGGACGGAACGATCCCCGCACAAGTGGTCGCACATGCACAGGCCGCTATGCCAAAGGTTCCACAGACACCACCTCTGGACGAATTGGCGAAGTCTTATGAAGAGGTTCTCACTGCTCAGGGGATCAAAGCCAAAACAATCGGTGATCTGCGACTGTCCTTTGACCTAGCACGCGCTGTGATCGACTTTGATAAGCCTGCCTCCCTGCTAGACATCGCTGACATGAAGAAGTTGCGCGACATCATCGGGCATATCCCAGCACATTACCAAAAGAAGCCCGAAACACGCGACCTCGACCCCAATGCCGCCGTCGAAGCAGGTAAGCATCTGCCCAAGATGGGATATGAAACCCAGAAGAAGCGGTTCGACTTCTTCAAACGGTTTGTCGCGTGGATGGTTGCCGAAGAGTACATCGCGAAGGTTCCGGGAGCAGACATCAAGCTGCTGGTCAAAAAACCACCTAAGGGGAAGCCCAAAAGGCTGCCGTATGATGCAGATCAGCTCCAAAAGGTTTTCAAGACGCCGATCTACACGGGGCGCCGCAGCGTCACGCATTCCGGTGTGCCGGGTGACCTACGTTTGAAAGATGGGCGGTACTGGGTGCCCGTGATCGCGCTGTACGCCGGGATGCGGTCGAGTGAGATCATCCAGCTTCTGAAATCGGACATCCGCACCGAGGACGGCATCACCTATTTTGACATCTCGAAGTGGGAGGACGAACCGGAGGAGGAAATCAAGAACATCAAGACTGGGTCCAGCTATCGTAAGGTACCAATCCATTCGGTCATCTTGGACCTCGGTTTTCTGGATTATGTGGTGGGTCGTGGCTCTGGACGCTTGTTTCCCGATTTGAAGCTCGGCAGCGATGGCACCTACAGTCAGCCATGGTCGAAATTTTGGTATAATCTCGGCAACAAGTGGGGGTTCAGAACGCCTCTCCAGGTGTTTCACAGCTTCCGCCACAACTTCGTAGACGCGCTGCATGATGCCAATGTGACCGACGCCATCTCTATGCAGCTCTGCGGCCATGCGGATGATGCTGCGCACTGGGGCTATGGCAAAGGGGCATCCATATCGCGGCTGAAAGAGGAGATTGAAAAGGTCATCTACCCGGTAGCAATACCAGGTTCAGATTGGTGACCTTGTATTAGCTGAACCATTTGTAGTAATAGAATTTCCGCCCTTGCGTTTTGGTATTGGATGACGGGGGCGGAAGAATTTCGTTTTCCAGCCCGTTGGCTAGGATAGGTTCGACAATCTGAGAAGGAACTTCTTTGATGCTGGCCCAAGTGTCGGTTTCAGGACAACAGGCCTGAAATGCGGCCCGCCAGCCTTTATACAATGCGAACTTATCTGCACAACTCTGCAACACTGCATCCGAACACACTTGCCCTCCCGCGTGATGGTATACGCCAAACTGTTCATCAATCTCGTAGAGACGTTTGAACAGTCGCATCATGTTCGCTTCGGTCGGCTCTGCGACTGGTGCCTCGTCACGGATAACGAGGTGATGTCCGAGAAACTCGACCCCATCATTTACGTGGGCGGCGCTCTTGACCGATAGCTCGAATTGCCCGCCGGGGAGATTGCCAACCGCATCCTTCAAAGCTGCGATCCGATACTCCAGCTCGGCCTTTGATTTTGCCACAAGCAAGAAATCGTCTTCGTAGTTGAAAAGATGCTCAAGGGTCGCGACATCCAGCACCAACTGTGATACGCACAGGTGAGAGATTGCAGGCGAAGATGACGCCCCTTGTGGCAAGCCCCGGCGGGCTTCCTCGATGAAGTGTAGGGAGGGTAGCCCCTCAGGTAGCGATGCACACTTCAGCACCATGTTCCGCCCGGTCAGGGCGGCTTCTACCACTGTTTGCGGCAGCGGTACGAAGGTCGAAAGTCCTTTGATTGTGAAGGACGGGTAGAAGTCTTTGATATCCAGATGCGCGAGCCATACGTTGCCCGCTTTAATCAGGGAAAGAGCCCGCGTTATGGCCTTGGGGACCCCGGCATCGAAGAGCTGAAAGCTCTGCTTCGTCGTATGCGCTTGGATCACATTCGCCAGCAACCGCTGCGCGACCCGATGCCGATCCCCAAATGCGAAAATCGTCCTATAGCCTGTTTTCGAGGTTTTCTCTTTGGCAAACAAGCGAACCGGCTCATCCATTGCCTCATGTACCGTGACAGTTTCGGCCAGTGCTTTCACATCATCATAGGTCCAGACGTTTATGTCTTTGCCAGCTTGCAGCAACTGAGCAATGGGTACCCGCTTTGCGCTAGGGGAGGTCAGCAACCAATCTTGAGACGCGACCACCATGGCCGTATCGTCCTCAGCAATCGCTTTGTGTAACTCACCGAGTTTTTTGTTGTATCGAACACGGTCCCGGTGAATTGCTCGACGCCATGCTTTTTCGTTTTGAAGCACAGACAGGGCGTCAGATGAGGCTGGGGCATCAAGCATCAGTTTGCCCGCAACCAGACGCCAACTCTAGGACATCCTGCCGCTTGTACATTAGCTGTTTCCCGAAACGCTTTCTCGCAGGCATCAGCCCGGCCTTTTCCCAATATCGAACGGTGCGAACGGATTTGTTTAAGATTACTGCTGCTTCAGCGACTGAAACGAAATCAGTCTTGCGCAGGGGAGGGTTAGATAGCTGGTTCAAGGCGCGTTCAACGTTGTTCATGTAACGATCTCCGTGTTCGCCTTAAGCATGTGGCCGACGCCTCAGTTAGGCAACCGACTGCACATCAAGGTGGTACAGGGTTTGCACCACCCATAACTTTAGAAACCGCTATGAGGTCGATTTATTGACGGTATTTCATGTAGTTGAAGGAAAACGAGAAAAATCCTAATTTGCACAGATGAGCCATTTTGGAATTGCAGTCCTGAGGGTTCGCGCCAATTCTACGTCTTGCACAGTTATGATATTGCTTGCATCTAGGGGCCGTGGAGCCCACGTCGTGATCACACCCAGATAGGTTGGTGAGGCAGATTTGCTCGATGGGAAACGAAACAATCCAAAGTACCGGCGAAGCTGTCCTCGGGACAGTTTGAAAGACAAATCGGATGTAAGTGTCTCGAACCCCGGTCCAGAATACGTTCCGAGGAGAATGGAACCCTAAAACTTGCATTATTCTGCGGTTTTACCCCGATCATCGGATTGGCTGCTCTGAAATTTGCCGCGGGGGAGGTGTGGGGGAGCATAGGCGCAAATGTGGAAATGCGCCTGGGTTCTTACGGCAGAGACACTGTACGATGGTTTCGATCTTCGGAAGCCGCACTGGCCAGCACAAAGGTCAGATACAAAGAAGCATAACGCTACTGCCCGAAGCCGTTGAAGACCGCAGGCTGCATGGGGACATTTCTGGAAACAGCAACCGCGCCCGTAAATTCCGAAGCCGATGCAATTCGGCCTGACACTCCAGAATGATAAACCGGCGATTTTTTCGGCGGATTTCGTGCGGAATTTATGTTCGTTTTGCCGCAATTTTCTTCCCTGCACTGCGCCAGAAGATACGACGAACGAGGGCATCATCGTTCCAGCTCCCGCTCAAGGAGGAGCTTATGCCACCGATTTCACCACCCGAACGCTTCGCAGCCCTGCTGGTTGAACGTGCCCAAACTTGGCCAATCAAGGGGCTGATACCCCCGCCACCGATGTCGCCGTGGATGGCCGCCAGCTTATTGCAAAAGGCGATCCGCAGGGGCGATGTTTCATGCACCCAACGGGCGGTATCCTCGCTGATGGCCACCGACCCCGCCCGGTTCTGGCGCAGGTTGGGCGTCATCGCCTTTGAAGACATCGGACTGGCCAATCTGCCGCTGGTTGGCCAAGTCACCATCGCACTGCGCGGCAAAACCTATCGGCGGGCGTTTGGCGGTGACGTTCGTGTTGCCATCGGCTTAGCGACCGATCTTGCCCGGTCCCCGAAAAACCGTGCTGCGGATGATCTGCTATGTGTGCTGACCGACCATCCCATGATCCCCGGATTGACGCAGAAGCTGGCCGCGATGTCCGAACGCCATCTTCTGAGGGTCGTGGCGGGATGTGAAGATACCACTACTAGATGCGTCGCAGCCGAGATGTTTGCAGTTAATTGCAAATTGCCCCTACATAAAGTAGCAGCAAGCCTGACCGATGCCGTAGGCGTTCCGCCTTCCGTTGCATGGCTGGTGATCGAGGGTTGGACCCGCACGCGCACGATGTTGCCGCTGTTGGTGGGCTTGCTGACCCAAGAAAACGGGCTGAGGCAGCCCAATCCTGATGCCCAGATGCCAGCCGAGGTTGAAATCGAGGGCATACCCGGTTGGGCGCTGGATATGTTCACCCGCGAGGGCAAGGCCGCAATTCGCCGCTTGATGGCTGGCAACAGCGATGTTGCCCGGTATGCGCGGGACACATTTCCATACGCAGGCAGAACGCGGCTGTTGGGTGAGGCGGTGTTTCGCGTGGAAAGCGGTCTGCTCCGCAACCGTCTGGATGGGCCGATGGGCCAAAAGCTACGATCCCAGATGGAGCGGGAATGCCTGGGGATCGACCCCGGCCAAGCGGATACGCTGCTCAAACTGATGCGAGACGCGATCCCCGCACTCAACGCCTGCCGGATTGCGATCATGGAGGGCCAACGCCATGACTGATCATTTGGTTCTAACCCGGCATATTCACTTCTTATCACGGCCCACAACTGCCGCTCCTGCGGGGCCGGATGCCCTGTCTGAGGCTGCGGAAACCTTCATCCGCGCCAGCATTTCCGACAACACCCGCAAGGCCTATCGCTCTGATCTCGCGCATTACGCGGCATGGGGCGGCACTCTGCCCGCCACGCCGGAACAGGTCGCCCGTTATCTGGCCGACCATGCCGACAATCTGGCCCCGTCCAGCCTTGCGCGGCGAGTTGCAACCCTGAGCAAGGTTCACGCCGCGAACGAATGGCCCAACCCCTGCCAAAGTGAGATCGTGCGGGCGACGATACGGGGGATCAAGCGGGTGAAAGGCACCGCACAGGATCAGGCCAAGCCCCTGCTGCGCGAAGACCTGTTTCTGATCCTTGACGCGATGGGCAACACCCCACGCGACCACCGCGACCGCGCCTTGCTGCTGGTCGGCTGGGCCGGGGGCTTTCGCTGTTCGGAACTGATCGGACTTGATCGTGCTGACATCGACGAGGTGCGCGAGGGCCTTATCCTGACCCTGCGGCGCTCCAAAACCGATCAATCAGGCCAAGGCCGCAAAATCGGCATCCCCCTTGGCCGTACGCGCCACTGCCCCGTCGCGGCCCTGACCGCGTGGCGTGGCGTTCTGGCGGATGACATCGGCCCCTTGTTCCGCCCCGTTGATCGTCACGGCAATATCTCGACCGAACGCATCCGCAGCGATGCCGTTTCCACGATCCTGCGGGACCGGGTTCGCGGGGCCGGGATCGCAGCCGATGGCTATAGCGGCCACAGCCTCCGCGCAGGTCTCGCCACCAGTGCGATCAAGGCCGGGGTGCCGACGTACAAGGTCCGGGCGCAAACCGGACATGCCTCGGACCTGATGCTATCGCGCTACGTGCGCGATGCGGGCCTGTTTGACGGGAATGCGGCGGGGGCACTGTTGTGACCAAGGCTGGGTCAGTGCGGCTACATCTGCTTCCCGGCCAGTGCCTCGATCTGGACAGCGACCACCTCAAGCGTGGCCTCCGAAACGCCCTGAGCGGCGGACAAAATGCGCTGGGTCAGCAGGTCATGCGGCGAACGCTTCGGCGCATCCTCCAGCCCCAGCAACTGGTCTGGCGTTGCCGCAAGCACACTTGCGATCCGCACAAGGGTCGCAAGGTCGGGTTCGCGATCCCCGCTGACATAATGTGCATAGCGCCGCTCGCTCAAGCCGCTCCGCCGGGCGACCTCGGCGTTCGAGAGGCCCAGTCCAGCCGCACGATTTCTCAAATTATTGCTGAACACTTCCATAGGAACGTTTTGTTCTGGATCGACAATACGTGCTACGAACAATATGGAGGCATATTTAAGCCCGTATTGTTCAGGAAGGATGAGAAGTGAAAAAGTTTGCAGTCTTGGTTATTGCCGTCCTCGGCTGTGGGGGAAGCCTTGCGAAGGCCCAAGAACTCCAGCCGTTAGATATCGCAGACAGGAGATTGATCGTTTGCGCGACCTACAGTTCCATAGAAACAACCTACGCGCTCGCGCTGGCAAATCAGATCGAATATAGCGATGACTGCTGGCTCGTGTTGCCGCCGATCCAGGTTATAGTTTTGCAGGCGAGCGATCGTTTCAGTCGCATCATTTATCGTGAGTTCACGGACCACACAGAAATCGAACGGATGGTTGCACGAGGGGCACCGGAAGCCACGATAGAGCGTGCGCGAACCGACCCGTGGTCGCCCTGGTATCAGCGCCCTGCATGGGCGTTCAGCGCGTGGCTCGAACCTAGCGAGTGACGCAGACCAACCATGAATTCAGGGGCCGTTGACGGACAGCGACAGGGACAGGGACAGTTTCCTGCCACCAAAACGCATGGAAATGGTAGGATTTTTGCGGCGATGCCCATGAAAACTATTCGATGAACACATACATTCAAGGCATATCATCGATTGCTTGGCTCGTGCAGTTAACTGCAATTGAACACTTTTTGCGTGCAGCCTATAGTTGGCGAGGCTTGGAAAGTTCCGCCGCCTCGGTGCATGCGGCCCCAAGTTCGTGAGAACGAGTAACTACCGGAAGTCAAACCGCATGACCGAACCCACCAGTAATGCAGGAAAACCGTCGAAGCCCGTTGGCATTTTCTGGGGCTATTTGTTAGTAGCTGTTTCGACTGCCGTTGTTCTTGTGGGTATCCTTGTCGTTTTTGCGACGCACATTGTTGATTTTTCCTTTTTGTCTGATGCGGCTTGCCGGGAGGTTCCGCAGACACGTTTTTATGACAGCTTTACCTATTGTTTTTATGGCACGGGCTGGGACGAAGAGACTTATCTCGCTGCGGTAAGTGGGTTCTATTCAACACTGATTGCAGTGCTAGTTGCTGTACAAGCTTTGGTTTCGTGGCTGGCCTTCACGGTGATTAGAAGTTCCAACAAACAATCGATTTCTGAAGAGGTCGAGAAAGAAATCCCGTACTTCTTTAGAACGAAGGACGCGGACCCAATTATCCGAGACGCTCTGGAAGAAATCTCCCTTGAGGCCGCAAAGGCCGCACTACAGCAATTGATGAAGGAAGACGCCAAGGCAACCGAAGAACTGCAAAGGCAGGTATATGAGAAGTTGGTGCCTGGATATGAAGGCCTACGGGGAGATGTTGAACAGCTCCAAGCTGAATTTGAACGATACCTTGAGGGTGATGACGCTGATCAGGAAAACGGGAAGATTTACTAATGAGAAAAACTCCGAAGCGCCCTATTGCTCGCCCCGTACCTGCGTTGCCTGATCTTGAGGTGGACGCGCTCGACACGACCGAGCGGGTTATTCAATATTGTATCCGACACGACCTGATTGATGGGGTTGAGCTGGATATTGAGACGCTCATTGAGAGAAATGAGTTCCTAGCACTGAAAAAGAAGCCACTTCCCGATGGAATTGATGCTTACATCAAAGAAACAAGACCGAACCACTTCGAAATCGGCGTGAACTCAAAACACAGCCGAACAAGACAGAGGTTTTCAATGGCGCATGAGTTTGCTCACTATCAACTGCACAGGGAAAATCTGAACGGATTGGCCGAGGGAGAGCGAATTCTCCATCGCTCGGATGAGCGTAACCATTTGGAGTACCAAGCGAACTCTTTTGCAGCGGCGATGTTGATGCCGGAAGATCATTTTCGAGAGGAGGTGCGTCGCACTCAAGGTGATGTTTCGGAGCTTGCCAAGCGTTTCGGTGTGTCCCCCTTGGCACTTCGTTATCGGGCTAAGAACCTTGGTATGAAAGGTCATGGTGTATAATTTGGACGAGAACTATTTCCTTCTGTTCAAGACGGCTGACGCCGAGAAAAGGGCTTGGCGGAACCTGAGCGCAAAACGACGCACAGCCGTTACGCCGATTGTTGAGCTTTCTCGGGGTAAGAAAAAAGAAATGCAGGCAAGGACAAGGCTGGCAAACCGCTTACAGCCGAACAGCTTCTGTCAACCTTCGGCATGTATGGTTTCGAGCGAAACTGGCAAACATCTTTGGAGCTAATGGAAGACTGTGAATGGTTTTTTCTTGATCTCACCCGTGAACCGAGCCTGAGCTGTGCAGAGATTGAAGCACTGGGAAGTTCATCGAATGGTTACAGCAACTGGACATCCTTCGTTATTGAGCGTCAAAAAGAAGGCTTGAACCTTAGGCCGACACTCATTGTAAACCCTGCGGAGGGGGACGATGAGGCCGCTTATGTTGCTCACTTGAAGTCCCAGTTTTCTGCATTCTCTGGCGCTTTTAATGAAATAGCGTATAGGGTTGCGGTTACTGAGGATGACGAGTTTCTATTCGACCTTGTGTCGCTCAAGCCTGAAATTGATGCCTTTATGAACAAGGGTGGACGTTTCTTTGTGGTCTTGGATCATGAGTATGTTCGCCCTGGTAATGGCTTAGTTCATGCGAAGCGCACAGCCCAAGTGATCAGTTCGATCTACGCGGAGTTGCAGGGCGTTGAGATAATTGTCCTCGCCACGTCCTTTCCCAAGTCTGTTACTGACGTAGGGGACGAAGAGCACGACATCTTCCGGGTCGAAGAGGTGTTCTTGTATGAAGAAATCAAAAAGACACATAGTGCGATTTGCTATGGAGACTACGGTTCCATCAATCCTATTCGGAACGACGAAATCATCATCACACAGGGTTGGCGGCCGAGGATTGACTTTGTTTCGCGGCACAATGGCATGAACACCTACTATTTCCGCGAGAAGCGAAAAGTTGTTGGGACCAAACAGGTTGTTGTAAAGGGAGAGGTGAAGACCAAGAACATCTTGGCCCCGTACTCCGTCCATTATCAATCCGTCGCGAAGAAGGTCATGGCGTTTGCGCCCTACTATCAGTCCGTTTCTGACAGTTGGGGCGACGGTGAGATCGTTTCGGCAGCGGGAAGTAAAGTGGGAAGCAACTCGCCATCCCATTGGATTTCCGTTCGAATGGAAATTCACATCTCGCAGGTGCTCAAGTACTTCGGATGTGATCCGGCTTAGGCAAACAGGCGAGAACTGCGCCGCAGGAGCAGCAAATCTTCGGAGGAAATCTCCGCATCCGTTTCCGTGAAGAATATTTCTGAACTTGCTGCAAATCGGTAAATCAGTTCAGAATGGAATACATTTCTAAGAACCTTGCTCGTCAGAACCCTCGCCGCCTCACTTCGCACCTCTGCGGCGTCCCGGTTCTTGAAATGGCTGGGCAGCACATCAAGAAGCCGAGCTTTGGTTGTGCCACCCGCCAAATGAAACTTCGAGAGTTGTTTGTTGACGGCTGGTTTTCGAACGGGCACGACCTTTCCGTCCCTGAACACCATCAGGCCAACTTTTCTTGGCGCGATCATTCTTATTTCCGGCAAAAGCTTTGGCGTAGTTACAACAGATACGAAATCGAAAGTTCTCGAATATTCGGCAAGCTGACCGGGCAACCTTGATGTGTTGTCATAGTCCGATTTTATTTCAAAGGCGTGAGAGAAATCGTCCAGTTGAAGCAGGTCAGCTCTCCGGTTTTCGTAGCCGTAAACAGCTTCGACGGCCAGAATACTCTTCCGTGGTTTAGCGAGCGGAGCTAGGTGGCGTACCAAAGCCGTCCGAATGAGGACTTCAGTTGCGCACTGGCGCTGTTCATGATCGAGATGGTCTTTCATACCGCTTCTATGAACTAAGTTGGCGTAAGTTTCACTAGAACAAATAGAGTACACATGATTTGTGATCAATGCTTGATGGATCGTCCACATGTGCCGAAGCGCTTTAACGGGTGACCGCCGGAGACACGATCAAGCGTTTTTCGCCAGCATGAATTCTGGTCCCCGTTCGGGAAGGCAAGCGTAACGGCCCCGCTACCCGCACGAAATTTGGTGGGTTTTCTGGCGACATCCCCTTCCCATGGCACAGTCATCTGGTACAGTTCAGATGAGTACCTCGGGCGTGGTGCTAGCTAACCCTCTGGTATCGTTACATCGGCAGATTGAAGTAGGATATCCCTTCGTCTCCGCCAGACCACCATTTTATTGAGTTTGAATGGGTCGCCTTGAGCGGTCTTTTTCTTTTGTTTTGTGGGGTTTGTGTGAATTCACGTTTATCTTGAGTTTATTTCGATGGTGTCTATATTCGTTCCTTGAGTGGTATGGAATGTGGTATTTCTAGGGGGCGATGATGAAACTGCGAGAGTTCAGGCAACGTATCAAGCAGCTTGACCCAAACACACTGCATCATCTGCGCCTTGCAGACGCTCTTCAAGAAGGTGCTGGTTACAACGGTGCTTGGTACGCAACCCAGAAAGAGCACTGGCTCGGATGGCTGCGGGAGTATAGCGGGCCGGGAGCCTATTCGCGAAATGTGGTACGCGGGCGTGATGCCCGGTTCGTCTACAACCACGAACAATGCGCACCCATGCTGTTTTGGCTTGCAGAAGCGGCTGGCGTCGAGAGCGACCGCTTGGATGCAGCTTTTCAAGCAGTGGTGATCGCGCCCAACCGAAACGCGTCTCAATGCGGAGCCTTAAGGAAGGCCTTGCCTTGGGGACTGGTTGAATCCCACCTTCGGGGCTGCACTAACGTGGGCAGCGTCGGCTTCGTCAGCATGTTCCTGAGAAAAGGAGTCGTCTAATGGCATTATCTGGCAAGTTGACGAAGAAGCTGGTCGAGAATCTGAGCACTGGGCGGCACGGTGACGGCAACGGTCTATATCTCGTCGTCGACCCATCGGGTGCCCGAAGGTGGATCGTACGCGTAGTCGTCAAAGGACAGAAGAACAAGAAAGGTGCACCGTTGCGCACCGATTTTGGTTTGGGTGGTGCAGACATCGTCCCATTGAACCAAGCACGTGAGCGGGCGCTAGAGTATCGCCGCATGGCCAAACAAGGCTTGAATCCGCGTTTTAGTGCACGCCAAGAGGTTCCGACGTTTGAAGAAGTCGCGCAGCAAGTCCACATCGACCGGATGCCGACGTGGAAGAATGCCAAACACGGCCAGCAGTGGATCAACACCCTACGCGACTATGCCTTTCCCAAAATCGGGCGGATGCCGATTGATTGCGTAGGCGAGCCCGAAGTGATGATGTGCCTCGCGCCGATCTGGACGGAAAAGCACGAAACGGCACGGCGGTTGGCGCAACGGATCAAGACGGTGCTGGACGTGGCACGCTCAAAGGGTTTCCGTTCTGGGGAGAACCCCGTCACGGCGATCAAAGACGGGGGCGTGCTGCCAAAGGTCAAAGCCAAGGTGAAACACCACAAGGCGATGGATTGGAAAGATGTGCCAGCCTTCTACGCCGACCTGAAAACACGCAGCGCGATGTCTGCCAAAGCGCTGATGTTCACCTGCCTGACAGGATCGCGCACTGGCGAAGTGCTTGGGATGCGCTGGGAAGAGATCGACTTTGACGCGCAGCTTTGGAGCTGTCCAGAGGAACGGATGAAGACGGGTGAGTTGCACCGCGTCCCGCTCACAGATGAAATGTTGGCGGTTATCGAGCCGTTGAAGGCAATGCAGTCAGACTTTGTGTTCGAAGGTCAGAAGCGGCACAAGCCGTTGTCGAATATGTCGATGCTGATGCTGCTGCGTCGGATGCAGGTCGAGGGCGTCACCGTGCATGGTTTCCGCTCGACCTTTCGCGATTGGGCATCCGAGGTTGCCAACACGCCGCGAGAGGTCGCTGAAATGAGCCTTTCGCATCGGGTGGGGTCGGATGTTGAGCGGGCCTATGCGCGGTCTGATCTGCTAGAGAAACGGCGGGTGCTGATGGAGCGGTGGTCGGCGTTCGCCGCTAGCTCAACGAGTTTAGTGATAGGAGGTCAGGATGGTTGAACTTTCCTCAGACGAAAATGGCGGCTTTGGGTTTGATCTCCAGTCCGTTCATGCTTTTCTTTGCAGCAATGTGGAAGGGTTCGAGCCTCACATGCTTGGCAGCGCTTTCCATGTTGAAGCTGATGACGCCTTCATGAACATGCTTTGGGATGGTCGCCCTAATCGTCGTCAAGAAATAGGTAACTTGAAAAATTTCAGACATCGGCTTGAGGGGCTCTGTTCGACGTATGAGGGCATGCTTGGAATTTACGACAAACAAATTTCCTTGTCTCTGATGGAGGCATTTTTCCTCCTCGACTTTTCACTTGGGTCTTACAATCATTTCTATGGTCATGAGACCAGAGGCAAGCCAAACTGGGCTGCTCGGAATGTCGCAAGGCTTTGCTTTATCGCGGTCCAAAAAACTGGGCGAACTCCGACCTTAGGAACAAGGGCGGAAAGCGACCGTCCCACTGGCGAATATGGGAAGCTCGTTGAGGGTGCTTTGAAGGCGGCAGGGCTGGATGCCGATTGGAACAGTCCGGCAAAATGGGCATACGAGCATGATCGTATAACAAAAAAATAGCGTTCTTACTGTTTTCCCATACAGCGTCCTTCCCAATAATCAGGCCCCATCTAAACAAAACGGTGGAGAACTGAATCATGAGTAGTTTACTCAACAACAGCCTAGCAAACCTTTTCGACCCGACCCGAAACTACGTTCTGGGTGACAAAGAACTTGAAATCATAGGTGACCGCGACAAGCTGGCCCAGTGGCGGCACAAAGGCTTGGGTCCGGCATTCTACAAGCTCGGTCGCAAGATCATTTATCGTGGAACTGATCTGAACGCCTGGGCTGAAAATAATCGCGTTGAGCCTGCTGCGGGCGGTCGGCCGTAATGAGAGCTTTATCGTTTTCAGGCCGTCGAGCAGTCGTGTGTCCCTTTAGGGTCTCTGTCCGAACATTTATTGATGGTCTGATACTACAGAAGGACGGAGGCCACATAGCCTCAGAAGGATGCTTTAATGCGGCAATTTTCACGTTCCGCCTCGCCTTAATGGTTGATCTAGCAAGTCAGAGGCATGATCGAGCCATGGAGGCAACATGAACGATCTAAGAACAAAAAGCCCCGGCGCAGCGGTAACTGAAACCGGGGACAATTCAACATTCGAAGCGGCAAAACTTCAACAAGAGAATTACCAAAAACTGGGTGCCTTAACAACCTGCTATTCACCTGTTGGCGCGTTAGATTTCAGGGTGGGTCGAAATGAGCCGCTAAAAATGAGCGTGCGGGATCATCCCATGATTTGGGAGTGCAATGGTGCTTTCAACAGTGTTTGGAGCACGGCGTACCGCAGAGCCATCTGCTTCATAAAAATGGCAGAGTTCAATGTCGACATTACCACAGCGCTGGAGGAGTCCCCAAGTGCGTTCGCAATCGTGGAGGTGTCGCGATGAACGACAATTTCGATGATTGGGTGAAAAGCGGTTGCCCAGACGAAGATGAGATTGGTGACGCAGCTAAGGAATTGTCAAATATTCGGAACTCGGTTGAGGCATTATCTAGCGTCAAGAAGAATACGCCCGGCACCAAAAATAAGGGCTACCCTGACTATTCAGGTGTGAATGCTGAGCCGTCTGCGTTTCTGGTGGTTCCTGATTCGATCATGGCCAAGCCAACAAAAGCAAAACCATACCAAATGATCAATGGGCGTGCGTCAGATTTAGCAAACAAGATGGTGTCATTGCGCAACATCAAGCCTGTTCTGGAGGCACGTTACCTTGTCAAAGGTTGGCTGGACCGTGGTGCGCTGTCAGTCGTCTATGGCGAGAGCAACGTGGGCAAGACCTTCTTTGCGCTTGATCTGGCCATTCATGTTGCAGCTGGGACAGATTGGCACGGTCACAAAGTTCCGACTACACCGATGCACGCAGGCCCGGTGCTATATGTGGCATGTGAGGGCGGGATAGGTCTGGAAAACCGAATTGAGGCGATACGACGGAATGACCCAGCCCTGTTCGAAGAGGCTGAAACTGACTTTACTCTGTTGCCCACCATGTTGGACCTATGCGGCAGCAATGACGCGGCAGCACTGATCGGAGCCGTCGAAGAACGCTGTAGCGCTCCTTCTTTGATCGTCATCGACACACTGGCAATGGCATTCGGCGGCGGTGACGAGAACACGGCAAAAGACATGAACCTGTTCATCACCAACTGTATGCGCCTCAGGTTGGAGACTGGTGCTCATGTGATGGTGATCCACCATAGTGGCAAGGATAGAAGCAAAGGCGCACGGGGCAGCGGCAGCCTGAGGGCGGCGGCTGACAGTGAGATAGAGCTGACCCGCTCTGGCGCTGTGATCGAGGCAACGGACCGCAAGCAGCGTGACAAAGAAAAGGGCAAGGTCTTTGCCTATACCTTGCAGAGCGTCTTTGTCGGGAATGATGAGGACGGTGACACGGTGACATCTGCTGTTGTCGTGGTGACTGAGCCTGTGAGGAAGGTCGCACGCATTACAGGGCAGGCGTTGATAGCATCAAAAGCGTTAGACGAAGCGCTGGCGGCTCATGGCGAGACACGGGCCGGCGCAGTTTTCCCAAGCACCTGCAAGTGTGTGTCTCTGGAAATATGGCGTGGGTATTGCGACCGCCTTGGGCTGGCCGATGGGTCCAGCGAAGGCGCTCCGCGCAAAGCCTTTGGTCGTGCATTGAAATCGCTACAAGAGAAAGAGGTTGTCCAGATCCTTGATGGCTTCGTTTGGAAATGCGCCGATGAATAGCGTGACAACCGTGACAAAGCGTGACGTGTGGTAATCCTCCCCAAAACTAAGGGGATGCGGACGTAGAATTTTCTCAGCAAGATGACTGAGGAGAATCTGATGAAGATGACGAGATTTAGCGAACCCCAGATCCTTGCGATCCTACGCCAGGCCGAGGGCGGTGTGCCGGTGGCTGAGCTGTGCCGCGAGCACGGCATGAGCTCAGCGTCCTTCTACAAATGGCGGGCAAAGTATGGCGGTATGGATACGTCCATGATCAGCCAGATGAAGAGCCTGGAGGACGAGAACAGGCGATTGAAGCGCATGTTTGCGGACCTGAGCATGCAGGCCGATCTGCTGAAGGAAGCTCTTGGAAAAAGTAGATCGGCCGTCTCAGCGTCGCGAGATGGCCGCCAAGGCCGTGGAACATCGAGGGGTCAGCATCGCACTCGCCTGTCGGGCGTTCGGGGTGAGCGAGACGTGCTATCGCTACAGCCCGTTGCTCAGCGACGAGAACGAGCTGATCGCTGACCTGCTGGTCGGCCTGACCGACGCCCGCAAGACGTGGGGATTTGGGCTGTGTTTCCTGCATCTGCGCAATGTCAAAGGGCACCCGTGGAATCAGAAACGTGTCTATCGCATCTACTGTGCCTTGGAACTGAACCTGCGGATTAAGCCGCGCAAAAGGCTGAAGCGGGAGGTGCCGGACGCTCTGGCTGTGCCGGAGAGGCCGAATGTGACTTGGTCGATGGATTTCATGGCAGATCGACTGGCTGACGGTCGTGCCTTCCGGCTGCTGAACGTCCTAGATGACTTCAACCGGGAAGGCTTGGGCATTGAGGTGGACTTTTCCCTGCCCGCCGAGCGGGTCATCCGGAGCCTCAACAACATCATCGAATGGCGCGGCAAGCCCAGGACCATCCGCGTGGATAACGGCCCTGAATACATTAGCCATGCGCTGCTGGAATGGGCTGAGAAACACGGCATCGCCCTCGCGCACATTCAGCCGCAACAGAACGCCTACATCGAGCGCTACAATCGCACGGTCAGGCACGAATGGCTGGACCAATACATCATCAACAGCATCGAGGAGGCCCAACACTTTGCCACACAGTGGCTCTGGACTTACAACAATGACCGACCGAACATGGGCATCGGCGGCATCACACCCGCAATGAAACTGAAAATGGCTGCGTAAGTTCTACGACCTCGGCCCGTTAAAAACGGGAGGATTACCGGATCACCCGTTACGATTCTGCTTCGCCGCCCCGAAATTGGCGCCATCGCGGCCTTTGTACTTACTTACCTGTTCTTCGCGCTCTCGACTTCCGGCAACGGCTTTGTGTCGGTCAACGGTACGGCGGGCTGGCTGAATCTTGCTGCCGAGCTTGGTATCGTGGCAATTCCTATCGGGCTTTTGATGGTCTCGGGAGAGTTCGACCTTTCGATCGGGTCCACTGTCGGGATGGCGTCGATGATCCTTGCCTTGGGCACCCGGTATTACGGGGTGCCGGATGGCGTGATGATCGCCGTGGCGCTGGCGGCGGGCGCGCTTGTGGGGGTGGCGAACGGATATGCGGTGGTGCGCACCGGCCTGCCGTCGTTCATCGTGACGCTGGCCACAAACTTTATCGTCATCGGCGGTACGATGGGCGTTTCGCGGTTACTGGCGAACGTCACGTCAGGGTCCGTTGCGGTGTCGGACCCGGTGAAATGGCTTTTTGCGGCGCGCTGGGGCCAGGTCAATATTTCGATCCTTTGGTGGGCGCTCGCCGCGTTTGCCGGTTGGTGGGTGCTGGCCAAAAGCGCCTTTGGCAGCTGGATCTACGCCACGGGCGGCAACCTGATCGCGGCGCGCTCGGCCGGTGTGCCGGTTGAGCGGGTGAAGATCGTGCTTTTCGTCTCGACCAGCGTCGCCGCGGCCCTTGTTGGCGTGATTCAAGCCGTGCAGTGGAATTCCGGCAACTCGACCTACGGAATGGGTTATGTCTTTCAGGCGCCAATCGTCGTGGTGATCGGTGGCGTGCTGCTGACGGGGGGCTATGGCACGGTTCTGGGGATCGTATTTGGCACGGCGCTTTTTGGCGTCATCTCGACCGGCATATTTTACACGGGCTGGAACACGGATTGGGTGCAATTGTTCCTGGGTGTCTTGCTCGGCCTTGCCGTGCTTGCCAACAACTGGATCCGCCGCTTTGCGTTGCAGGCCAGATAACGGAGGGCGTCATGCCATTGATGGAATTGCGAAACGTCGACAAGAACTTCGGCGCGACAAAGGCCCTGTCGGACATTTCGATGTCGGTCGAGGCGGGCGAGATCCTGTGTTTACTTGGTGACAACGGCGCCGGCAAATCGACCCTGATCAAGGTGCTGTCGGGGTATCATGCGCCGACCTCGGGCCAGGTTTTCTGGAACGGTGACCCGGTACGGCTGTCCGGCCCCCGCCATGCCCGCCAATTCGGCATTGCCACCGTCCATCAGGACGTTGGTTCGATCCCTTTGATGAGCGTCGGGCGCAACTTTTTCTGGGGGCTGAACCCGTAACCGGACGCTGGCCGTTCCGCCGCTTCGACACGGCGACGGCCAACGCCACGGCGCTTGAACAGATGCGCGCCTTCGGCATCAGCCGCGTGCGCGACGGTGAGCAGTTGGTCGGAACCCTGTCCGGTGGCGAACGTCAGGTGCTGGCCATTGGCCGGGCGATGTATTTCGGCGCCAAACTGCTGATCCTTGACGAACCGACTTCGGCTCTGGGCGTCAAAGAGGCGTCTTTCGTGCTGAAAATGATGCGCCGGGCCCGCGCCGCCGGTGCCGGAATCGTATTCATCACCCATAATGCCCGCCACGCGATGTCCGTGGGTGACCGGTTTCGCGTGTTGATTCAGGGCGAGGTGGCAGCACGTTTCTCACGCGGAGAAAAGAGCCGGGAAGAGGTGCTGAACCTCATGGCCGGTGGTGAGGAGATGGCGCAACTGGAAGATGACCTCGAACAGGTTGATTGATGGCATCGCTCACGCCGTTTGGTTGAAACTTTGCAAGGTATTCCGGCAACATCGGCCCGATCAAGGCAGGGTCGCAGGCCGCCAGCGCCGCGTTTCCAATGTCTGCGACCGTAACCAGTGACATCATGGCCGCGATCTGAGGGGGGATGACCACACAGCGGCAACCTTCGCTGCGGCCATTCTCGTGGCGCGGATGGAGGACGCGGCCATGGATAAAGCTGTTGTCTGGGACGACGTTTGGACCTTCGACGGCCGCCCGCGGCGCGGCACGGTGGACATCGTCACTGCTGGCTATCCGTGTCAGCCATTTTTCGGTTGTGGGCAAACGCATCGGAGCCGAAGACCCACGCCATTTCTGGCCGCACGTCGCACGCATCGGGGGCGGGTCTATACCATCCGCGATTGATTGCGGAACATCTCGACGCGCATCGAAATTGGCGCCATCTTCGCACTGAATTAGGTGCGCGCCGGGAGCCGAACCATGAACATCACCAAAGACATCAGCCCGCTGACCGAGTTCAAGCGGGATTCGGCGCGCATGAACGCGCGTATCAAGAAAAGCGGACGGCCGCAGATCCTGACCGTCAACGGCAAGCCTTGCAGAACCGCGCGGCCGGGGAATTGACGCTGCTACGGGACGGATCAGCTGTCGTCGAGATGATGAGTGACTATGCGGTGATGCGGGATCAGGTGGGGGCGTGCACATAGCAACTCTCCCGAATATCGATACTCCGCACATCCCGCTTATTGGTAGGTCTTTCAAGGTGCCGCATTTTTGCCGCTCTCCTATTGCGGGCACGCTGGAAATCCGCTTGAAGGCCTGCGGTAGTCAAAAGCGACTTTCCCCGATTAATATTGCACCCTGACGCGCAACCTCATCGACAAGAACATCCAGATCGGCGCGCGTTGTTCGGTGATTGTTGATTGCGGCGCGCAGGCAGTGGCGGCCTTGCACGGTCGTATCGGAAACCGCCGCTGTGCCGGCCTCCTGCATCCTCACCATGATTTCGGTGTTCAGCCTCTTGAGCGTCACTTCGGGAAGCCCGCCCGGGTCATACCTAAAGCAGACTATGTTGATTTCTGTCGGAAAGCAGATGCTGAGATCAGGCGTGGCCGTGATCCGATCTACCAGATGGCGAGCGTGGGCGAGATCCTGATCGATCAGGCGGCCAAATTTGGCGACGCCATGTTCCTCGAGGGCCATCCAGACCTTGAGCGCGCGGAACCCGCGCGAAGTCTGAAGGCCGAAATCGTGCAGCCAGGCGCCCGAAGCGATGCCGCGCGGGGCATTGACCAGATACTCGGGGGTCACGGTAAAGCTGCCGAAATGCGCATTTGCATCGCGGACCAGGGCGCAGCCGACCTCGAAGGGGGCGTGCAACCATTTATGCGGGTCGAGCGCGATTGAGTCGGCGCGCGCGATCCCGCGCACCAGCGCCTTTCCTTCAGGCGCAATGGCCAGCAGCGCGCCGATGCAGCCATCCACATGCAGCCACAGCCCTTGTTCGGAGCAGAGGTCGGCAATCGCGTCCAGATCGTCGATCGCACCGGTATTCACCGTTCCGACAGTGGCGATCACGCAGGCGGGCAGGGTTCCTGCCGCCCTGTCTTCGACAATGGCGGCGCGAAGAGCCGCAACATCCATCCGACAGGCCGCATCGGACGCCACGCGACGCAATGCCCTGTTGCCGAGCCCCATCGCCTCCATCCCGATCTGGTGGCATGAATGGATCTGGTCGGAGCCGTAGAACCGCATGGGCGCCTTCAGCGCGGCCACGCCCAACTCGCGCAGGTCGATACCGGACATCTGGTTGCGCGCCACGGTTAGCCCGATCAGGTTGGCCATCGACCCGCCCGAGACCAGTGTGCCGCTGGCAGTTGTGGGGTAGCCCATCATCTCCTTCAGCCAGTTGACCACCTGCTTGTCGATTTCTGCCGCCGCATGATCGCCGCCGCCGAGGTTCGACCCAAGAATGGCCGCAAGGAAGTCGCCCAGTGCGCCGGTGAAGTTGCTCGCCCCCATGTACCACATCCAGAAGCGCGGATGGATGTTGCCCATGGGGTAGGGGAGCATATTGGTCACGAGATCGTCGTAGACTTCTGCCAGCGGTCTGCCTTTCTGCGGCACCGCGCGGTGAAACCGGGCGCGCACCTCGGGGGGCATGTCCTGCCAGAGAGGACGGTCGCGAATGTCGCGGGTATAATCGACCGCGTCGTCCACCACGCGCAACGCCAAGGCGCGGAGTGTTTCCCAGTCCGCCGGGTCGAGGGTTTCCTCCCGGACAATTTTTGCGTCCGTGGTGATCTTGTCCATGACTGATTTTTCCAACCTCATTGTTTCGCCGGAGACGGGGGCCAACAACTGTCGTCGCACCCCAGCAAAAATCGCCCCGGCAGTCTTCATATCATGACGGTTTGCATCCAGTTTCACTTTGGACGCGACTTTATTCTGCCACCATCTGGAAACCGGGCGTGGAGCGCGACAGGGCCGTTTCTTCTTCGGTCATGTCCTCGGGGATGGCCTCGAACAAGGGGGTCGACATATAGCGTTCGCCCGTGTCGGGCAGCATGCACAGGATCACGCTTCCCGACTCCGCCCGTTCGGCGATCTGCATGGCGACGGCGAAGGTCGATCCGCCCGAAATTCCGGTCAGAATGCCTTCCCGCTGCGCAAGTTTCTGCGCCCACGCAATACCGTCGGGACCGGCCACGGGGATCAATTCGTCATAAAGCCTCTCGTCGACAGCTTCCTGCAAGACATGAGGAATGAAGTCAGGTGTCCATCCCTGAATCGGGTGTGGCTCGAATGCCGGGTGGCTTGCGGCGGGTGAGTGATCGGAATTTCGCGCCTGCGCATGGCCGCTGCCCAGAAGCTGTGCGTTGGCAGGTTCAGACAGGACAATCTTTATCTCGGGCCGCTCGCGGCGCAGAGCGCGACCAACGCCCGTTACCGTCCCGCCCGTTCCGTAGCCGGTGACCCAGTAATCCAGCCGCTGACCGTCGAAATCGGCAAGTATTTCGCGGGCGGTCGTATTCTCATGGATGCGCGCGTTGGCCTCGGTCTCGAACTGGCGGGCAAGGAACCAGCCGTTTGCTTCAGCCAGTTCCACCGCCTTGCGGTACATGCCCATTCCCTTCCCTGTGCGCGGTGTCAGGACGACCTTCGCCCCCATCATCCGCATCAGCTTGCGCCGCTCGACCGAGAAGCTGTCGGCCATCGTCACCACCAGCGGATAGCCTTTCGCCGCGCAGACCATGGCCAGCCCGATGCCGGTATTGCCCGACGTCGCCTCGATCACCGTTTGACCGGGGCGCAGGCTCCCATCCTTCTCGGCCTCTTCAATGATGCTGAGCGCCAGGCGGTCCTTGATCGATCCGGCCGGGTTGAAGGCCTCGGCCTTCACATAGATGTCCACCCCGGCGGGCGCGAGCGCATTGATCCTAATGGCTGGCGTATCGCCGACAGTTTCGAGGACGCTGGCATACAGCATGCCGCGCCCCTGCGAATTCTTTTTGGTTGTGCCTTCCATTGATTTTCTCCGTTCTGGATTCATCTGTTGTGGCGAGCCGGGCCCACGCAAATGGGATCATTGCGCTTAACGCCTTCAGTGGCAAAAGTGATCTGATCCATTAATCCTGCGTCATCCGCTCCGAACATGCTTGAAGGGGATCTGAAGAATTCCTGTAGAAAGTGACAATTTTCTGTATGTTTGGGCATGACTTGGGCATTTGGAGACTTCAAACTTGACCCTGAGCGATTTGAGCTCAGCCTCTCAGGACAGCCGGTAGCGCTTGAACCGCAGGTGCTGTCGTTAGTGATCCATCTTGTCCGACACCGCGATCGGATGGTGACGAAGGACGAGATTGTTGCGGCAATCTGGCAGGGCCGGGTGGTGTCGGACACAAGCATTTCCAGCCGTATCCGTTCGGCCCGTCAGGCCGTTGGTGACAGTGGTGGCAACCAGGCTGTGATCCGGACCGTTCATGGCCGGGGGTTCCGCTTCGTGGCCGAAGTCACGGTTTTGCGGCCTGCGATTGCGACGTCGAGTGCCGCGGCCTCCGAGCCCCCCACCGGTCTGGGCGGGCGCCCTTCAATTGCCGTGCTGCCATTGAAGCCGCTCGGAATGTCAGCGGAACTTGTCGTCTTGGGCGATGCGATCCCGCACGAGATCATCGAGGCGCTGTCGCGGTTGCGCTGGCTCGCGGTGATTGCCCGAGGCTCATCCTTCCGCTTCCGGCAGACCGGCGCGGACATGGATCTGGTGTCAACCGCACTTGCGGCGCGCTATGTTCTGTCAGGAATCATCGAGAACTTGAACCATACCATCGCGGTGACGCTGGAACTGACGGACACCAGCTCCCGCGAGATCCTCTGGGCGGACCGGCTGGTGGCGCCCGTTGACGAAATCAGCGACCTGAGGGGGCGTATCGTAGCGCATCTGGTTGCTGCCCTCGAGACCTTTATTCCCTTGAACGAGGCGCGCATTGCGCGACTCAGTGATTTCGAAAGCTTGGACGCCTGGGCCAGCTATCATGTTGGCCTTGGTCATCTATATCGCTTCACGGCCGCCGATAATGCGCTGGCGCGGTCCTGTTTCGAGCAGGCGGTCAGGGCAGATCCGCAGTTCGCGCGCGCACACGCCGGTCTGTCCTTCACCAGCTTTATTGACGCCTTCCTGCGCCTGAGCCCCGATACAGCTTTGGCGGCGCGCAATGCACGCCACCATGCCGAGCACAGTCTGGAACTGGACGCTTTTGACCCGTTTGCGAACTTCACAATGGGCCGCTCGTTCTGGCTGACGGACGAGCCCGAGATCGCCGCAGACTGGCTGGCGCGGGCAACGGCGCTCAATCCCAACTTTGCCCAAGGCTTCTACGCCTCGGCGTTTACTGCGATGCTGAGGGGCGATGCGCCGGTGACCCTCACCGCTCTGGATACGTCGCTGCATCTCAGCCCGCTCGATCCGCTGCTTTACGGCATTCACGGCGTTCGTGCTCAGATGTTGATCCAGCAGGAGGACTATCATGCCGCGGCCCGCTGGGCCGATCGCGCGGCCACCACACCCGGTGCGCATTACCTGATCTTCATGATCGCGCTTTGTGCCAACGGGTTGGCCGGGCGTCATGACCAGGCGGCCCGGTGGCGTCAGAAGGTCCGCCGCCTCAAACACGACGCCACGGCAGGCGATTATTTCGCGGCCTTTCCGACACGCGACACGGCGTCCCGTTCGCGTATCGAAGCCGAACTGAGCCGGCACGGTTTCTAAGTTCGATATGATCTATCAAGGGTGGCAGTGCCGCACAACGAGCGACAGGTATAGGCCTCGTGTGGCGAACACCGATGCAATTGGCTGCGTCCGACCCGCGGTCTGACCCCAGTATCTACGACGCTCAGCGGTCGATGTTTTTCCGTGCAGGTTGGCTTGGCCGGCACTCTGCGTGCTTTCACCATGGCGCGCGAACCGTTCTGGTTTCCTATTTCACACCTGTGACGACATGCACTGCATCGGGATAGACAATCTGCGAACCTCTGACAAATTGCCTTAACGCGTCCTCGACGTCGGCAATCAACCTTCCCTTCCGGTCGTCTGACAACGCCTCGAAAGCACCGGCAATTGGCATCGAGCCCAGATGCAGAGGTACGAACTCCTGCGCCAGAGGCACCTTGATCACCAGTTCCTGTCTGAGAACGCTGACATCGGAAAAACCTGCATCGCGCACCTGATCCGCGAGGTCGTCGGCTGACGGTGTCTCCCGTTGCAATCGTTGTTTGCGCGCAATCTCCGGAGAAATGTGGCGTTCAACAGCGGCGCAGAGCGCTTGTGTGTAGGGGCTGTGACCGTCCCAGATCGAGAGTGCCATCCGTCCTTGCGGGGCAAGCAGACGCCGGAACTCCTTGAGGGCGGCAGGCTTGTCCGGAAAATAGTGATACCCATGCTGCGATATGACCACGTCATAACTGTTGGCGGCCAACCCGGTTTCCACGACATCCCGTTCCAGCCATCCAATATCGAGGCCGACCGCCAGGTCTTTCGCCTTGGTGAGCATGGCGGCATTGATGTCGAGACCGTCAACTCGTCCGCCGGGGCCGGTCCCGGCCTTGGCCAGCCGCGTTGTAACGCCAGTTCCACAAGCCACGTCCAGAACGGTTTCAGACGGTTTCAGCGACAGAAGATCGATCAGTGCTTCGGCCCAACGTTCGAACCACAATGGCACCATAACCTTTTCGTAAATCTCGGGCGCGTTGCCAGCCAGCTGAAATGTCACTTGAATTCTCCTGCGTTACAGGGTGTCAAAGGATAAATCTGAAATATTCGAACTTGCCGTCTTGATACATCAAGCCCCAGATGTGAGGGTTTGGCAATGTCGAGCGCCGGACAAACCGGCTTTCAGAACATTGCGCAGGGTGTGCCACGCCGTGCCCCTCTGGGCCTGCGTCGACCGTCGTTCGGGCAGGCGGGCATCGAGGCCGGTAGGGATCATTCATTCGCCCCCGCGAACGACGGCGACGATCCCCACGAAAACGATTGCCGCCCCCGTCACTTGTGCTGCCGAAACCGTCTCGCCGAGGATCGCCACGGCCAGAACCGGGCCGAAAACCGGCATCAGATGCACGAACTGGCCTGCACGCTCGGGCCCGATCCGCGTCACCCCATAGCCCCAAAGCCAGAATGCCAGAACCGAAGGGAAAACAACGATATACGTTATCGCACCAAGAAATCCCGGGGAGATGGCAAGATGTGCGGACGGCAGATTCAAAAGTGCCAACGGCAGCATCAGCCCCGTCCCGAGAACCATGCTTGTGGCAAGAGTCACGGTCGGCGGCAACTCCGCCGGGCGACGTTTCAAGAGCAGCGTATAGGCCGCCCAGATCAACACGGCGACCAGCATCCACAGGTCGCCGCGGTTGAAAACCAGACCGCGCAGGATGTCGATGTCCGCCCGGGTGATCAGCACTGCCGCGCCTGTCAGCGACACTGCCGAACCCGCCCACTGCACCTTGGTCGGTCGGCTGGCACGGATCAGCGCCGAGCCGGCCAGAATGGCCACCGGCGCCAGTGCCAGGACCAGAAGGGCGCTGGTGGCCGTGGTCTGCGTCAACGCAACGTAAACTGCGGTGTGAAATCCGGTGATTCCGGTTGCCCCCAGGGCCACGAGGAAGCGCCAGTGCCGCCTGATCGCGCCCGAATGCGCCCGGCAAATCGGTGCGACAAAGGGCAGGAACACCGCGCAGGCGAGAGTCCAGCGCAGTGTGTTCAGCGTGACCGGGTCGATGTCGTCGCGCAGCGCCCGCCCGGCGATGAAGTTCCCCGACCAGAAGAGCGCGGCCAGCGTCAGCGCCAGTGGCGCAGCCCAATCTTTTTGCGACGTAATTGCATTGCCGGATATAGCCATTCCGAATGTCTCCCCTCCTTGGTTGCACCATGGTGGAGAGTATCAAGCGGAACGACTCGAAGCGCATGAGGCGGAAGTCCCGCATACGGCCGCCTAAATCGACAATGGTCAGGGACAACTGCCTAAATTGCGGGTGCGACTGCGCTCTCAACGGGTTCGGTGCAGCGCCGCAATGAGCGCGGCGCGGGTTGGGTGTCCGGTTTTAGAAAGAATTGCCGAGACTTGGTTGCGCACTGTCTTTTCGCTCTTGCCAATCCGCGTGGCGATTGTCCGATTGTCGACACCCTCGACGAGGTGCCCAAATACGCGGGCCTCTGCAGGCGTAAGGTTGGCCGACAGCCTGTGCCGCGCGGCGTCCAAAGGCTCGCCCAGCAGGAAGCCTCGCATCTCCGCAAGAAAACGGGGCCATGCCGGTTCCGTCGTAAGCAGGACGTGATTGTCGCTTTCCATCGGGACGAAGCGCGCGCGCGGGATCAGTTCGGCCAGTAGGCGTCCTTCATCGAAGGGCACGCGCGCATCGCCTCGGGAATGCATGACCAAAACCGGCAGGTCGAGCACGCGCGCAGCGTCGATGACGTCGATCTGGTAGAAGGTCGACAGAAGCGCTGCCGCAGTCTCCGGGCTCGCAGTGCGCCGCTCGAGTTCGGTCCACCAGCGATGCTGTTCAGGCGTGCCGCCTGGTATGAACTGGTTCGTGAAGACCTGCCTGAACGCAGGATTGTCGCGGCCCCAACCTAGACGGACCAGAGCCAGCAACGCCTCGGCCTCTTGGCGGTGACCTTTCCCGGCTGGGCGTCGAAGTGCCCCGCGCGCGTAGGCTCCGACAAGCACCAGGCGCGACACGCGGCGAGGATGTCGGCGCGCATACTCGATCGCCACGGCACCGCCCTGCGACATTCCGATCAGCGGAAACGGGCCCGGAAGGTCTTCGGTCACCGCCTCGAGATCGGCCACCATTGCCGCCAGCGTGACGTTTGTAACATCCCGATCAGACAGCCCGCAGCCTCGCTGATCGTAGCGCAGATAGCGGTGATCACGGGACAATGCCACCAGCCACGGACACCAGACCGGGCTATCAGCGTCGAACTCGACATGGCTCAACCAGTGTGCGGCACGCACCAGCGGCGGGCCACGCCCGATCGCGGCAGTCGCGATTCGTGTGCCGTCAGGGGAGGTCGAGAATGCTATGTGCTGCTGCAGGGCCATGGCGCACTATTACGCAGAGATAGCGATTGCACCAATCTTTCTGAACGAAGGCATTGCTTGCAAACGCATGCCCGAGCGGAAACGAAGCACGGATACAGAATAGGCCTGAAGGCATTTCTGGCAAAAGGAAAATTGATGTCGCGATCCATTGTTACACCCGCGATGTGCCAAAATCGCGATATCGATTTGGTGACCAAGGTGTTTCATGCTGCACGAGACGGCGACTGACGAATCGGGTTTTGAAAGAACCTAACCTGAAGCGCTTCACTGGATTTAACAAAAACAATGCCTTGGGGCAGAGAAGGTTCGACGGGGGGCCGTTCCCTCCGTCATTCTGTTTTCGATGACGGCCATAGCAGGGCAAGATGGATCCTCTGAATTGTGGATAGGCAAAATTGGCGGAACCCGCCGGTCCTTGGATTCGGGCGCTCAGGGAAATGCATGTCCTCCCGGTGCTGCGGTGTCAGTCGTCAAACAGCCCGTCAAAGGGATTGTCCGTGAACAGGTGGCAGAATTTCTCAACAAATGCGCGGTCGGCCCCGCTTTCGCACACAGGTTCTGGTCCACATGCCTTTGGGCTTGTCTGCTATGAAACAGGCGGCGCCAGGTTGCCCGCCCAGCGCCATCCGTCGCTTGTTGGCGCGTCCTCTGACTGACTGGCATAGGCGATGCCATAGCAGTGACGGCATAGAAAATATCGGCCACCTGCAAACAGCTTGCCCACGCGCCGCTGGCATGAACGGCCACCCGCCTGCATATCGTCACAGAGCGCTGGCGGGTCACACTGGACGGGGCCGATCTCGAACTGACGCGCCGCGATCTCTCGCTTCTCGCCGCGCTGGCCGCACAGGCAATACGTGCCGGGTGCGTTCATGGTCACGTCGCCGGCTACGTCGCGACCGAACCTTGCCCGCATGTCCTTGGGGGTTTCGGCGCCCCCAGGTTTTGGGCGGGCACTGCCACCCAACCGGTGACGTTGCCGGAAACGGCAGGGTTGTCCGCGAAATCTATACGCCGCCTTGAAACCGTCGGTGACGGGATAGCGCGAAAAACTTTCTGCCTGCATATTTCTTGCACATTCCCTGCATTCCTGCTCCCCTATGTTCGGGCATTCCAGTCTCCAAGATGAATGCGGTGATTCCCGCTTCCCGCGCCGCGGACCGCAAAAAAGGATCTGACCTATGCTCAACCTCAAGACTTCGAGTGTTCTGCCCGCTGCTGTGATGGCCTGTGCCTCGCCGGTTCTCGCGCATCCCGATGTTGCGGCGTTCGCGCAGACCGCCATGGTCGAAACGCCGGCAGTCGTGGATTGCACGCTGGAAAACGGTATGCAGACACAGTGCCAACAAATCACGGTCGGCTATCTGCCGGAAGGGTTGGAGATCGGACCGTTCTGTCCGGCAACGCTGGATGATGCGGGTGGCATCTGGGACTGGACAGGCGAGAATGCCGGGCTCTACCGGATCGACGGTGATTTCCTGTGGATGCTCGACAGCCTTGGCTATCGGTTCTTTGATGACAACGGCAATGTTTTTTCGGTCGATAACGCCACCGAGCGACCGACCGTCGATCACGCCTGCATCAACGTGTCGGTTGACGAAAACGTAAAGATCACGATGTTGCTGCCGGTCGATCCGGTCATGGCCGACACCCCGACCGACCTCGGAGTCGTGTCCAAGGTCGGCGTGGCGCTGGATGGTGTGCCGATCTTCTCGGACGCGCCGCCGATCCAGGTGACGGAGCATATGCCCGCGCTTGATACCTGCGGTGGCCATGTCGACCCGGGCGGCTGGTATCACTGGCACGGCACGTCGACCGATGTGGAAACGGTGTTTGACGGCGCGGGCGTGGTTGCGCATTGCGCGCTGGATCAGGACGCGAGCGCCCAGTTCGGCTATGCCTTTGACGGTTTCCCGATGTTCGGATCGCGCGAGGCGGACGGATCGGTCCCGGTGGGGCTGGACGCTTGCGGTGGCCATGCCGGCATGACGGCGACGGGCGAGACCTATCATTACCACGCCTCCGAGGACTTCCCGAACCTGCCCGCCTGCCTTGTCGGTGTGCAGGCGCAGAGCAATTTCACCACCACGGCGACCGCAGGGGTGGGGGCGCAGAACGCAGGCGAGGGCGGTCGCAACGAACCCCCACGCCCCGGCGGAGGTCCGGGTGGCATGCCGCCTGGTTTTGATGCTGCGGCTGACACTCTGGGCGTGACGCCCGAGGCATTGCTACAGGCGATGGAGAATGCGGGCGGTCCCCGCGCTGACCTTGCGGCGGTTGCTGCCGCTCTGGGCATCGACGAAACCGCCCTGCGCGCAGCGGTGCCGCCGCCGCCCGGACAATGACCGACGCCGCAAAACCCACCTGACACAGAAAGAGCCCGCCATGCCCCGCAGTTCTGCTTGCGCAACCCTGTTCGTCTGCACCGCGGCGATCGCCTCTGCCCAGACCGACGACCGGCTGGCCGGGATCGCCGCATTCTTCGCCGCCGCTGACGTTGTCGCGGGGCCGGAAATCGTTGACTGCACTCTGTCCGAAGGGATGCAAACGGAGTGTTTTCGGATCACGCTTGCCGCTGATCCACAAACCTACACGCCGGGCCCGTGGTGCCCGACAAACATTACCGATGGCCCGGCGGCAGGTGGCATGTGGTTTCTCGATGGCGCGACGGTCGATGTGGATGGCGCCTTCATCGCGCGGTTGGCCGAAATATATGGCGATACCAAATGGCAGCTCTACGACCCCGACACCGGCGATATCCGCTACACCGGCACACTTGCGGAATGCCAGGCGGCGGCGCGCCCCGACGTGGACCCCGCCTATCAGAACTACTGCGTCCAATGTCTGCCTGAAACGCTGCCCGAAACGATGGTCGTGACCTATGTCATTCCGTTCGAGCCGGTGGCGGCAACGCAGCCTGCGCCCACCAACATGACCGGCTCCGGCGTCGCCTATAATGGGGTCAGGCTTGACGGGCCCGCCCCGGTCGATGCGATCCTCGGGGCCTATACCATCGCGCCTTTCGACGATTGCGGCGGCCATGTGAACCCTCATGTCGGCTATCACTATCACGCCGTCACGGATTGCCTGGATGACGCACCGACGGCGGCCGAAACAACGGGCCATGGCGTGCCAATCGGTATAGCCATGGACGGCCAGTTGATCCTGCCGCATCTTATGGCAGATGGTTCGGCACCGGCGGCGCTCGACCAGTGCAACGGACACGCGGCCGAGGACGGCAGTTATCACTACCATGTCGGTGAAGCCGGATCGAACGCGATCCTCGGCTGCCTCACCGCGCAGGCCGGCTGCACACTGAACGATGCTGACGGCTCCTGCGACGCCTCGGTCCGCAGACCCCGGCCCTGAACCTGACTGTCCGCGCGGCACAACGTCGAGGGCTTTCAGTTCAAGGCGGAGCGCCCCTTTACATCGGCCTTTTCCTTGCGTCTGGTGTTGCCGTTTCGTCCTGTGGCGGAACGGCTTTCGATCTGATCCAGTCTCGTACGGCGCGTGCCGCGGGGCCGCATCTTACACCGCGCCCGGACAGAAGATAGAAATCCAGGCCACCTTCGAGACTGGCCGGGGTCAGTTGGATCAGGCGGTCTGCTGCGATGTCGCGCTGCACCAGAAAATCGCTGACAAGGGCGACACCCTGGCCCGACAGGGCCGCGTCGATGGCAAGCGCCGTCTGGCTGAGCCGCAACCCCGCGCCGCCCCGTTCGGTCACGCCGAGCATCTTGAGAAACGCGGGCCAGAGGCCGTGCGCATCGTGCAGCTTGGGCAGGCGCCCGAGCGTCCCGGGGGCCAACGGCAGGTCTTGCGCGCCGACCAGCGACGGTGCAGCAACCGCAATGACCCTTTGCCGGAAAAGAAGATCAGCCTCCAGCGCCGCACCAAAGGGCGGGTTCGCCTGGCGCACGGCGAGGTCTATGCCATCGCCATGAAAACGCGACATCTTTTCTGTGGCAACGATCCCAAGGTCGATCTCTGGATGTGCGGTTGAAAACTCCGGCAGGTTCGGGATCAGCCACTTTGCGGCAAACGTCGGCGTGACGCTCACCAGAACGTTCCCCGGCGCGGGGCGCAGGGTTTCGGTGGCAGCGCGCAAGTCCTCGAATGCAATGGCAACACGTGCATGATAGCTGCGCCCGGCGGGCGTGAACGCCAATCCCTTTGGCAACCTTTCAAACAGCGGCATCCCCAGATGTGCCTCGAGCTGGCGCACCTGCTGTGCCACTGCCCCTTGCGTCACGCCCATTTCTTCGGCGGCGGAGCGAAAATTCAGGTGGCGACCGGCCACATCAAAGGCGCGCAGACCGTTGAGAGGTGGTATCTGTATCATGCGGCAACAGTAATCCTACTGTCAGGAAACATCAATTCTGGCGCGCATTTTCGATCTTTGACCTATATTTAAAACCCAAGGCAACCATGGAGGACACAATGTCAGTAGAAAAAGTAGCGCTTGTCACCGCAGGTGGCAGCGGAATGGGCGCGGATGCTGCCCGCAGATTGGCGGCAGACGGTTTTCGGGTCGGCATTCTGTCGTCATCCGGCAAGGGCGAGGCGCTTGGCAAGGAGTTGGGCGGCTTTGGGGTTACGGGTTCGAACCGTTCGACGGGCGATCTTGCCGCATTGGTACAAGGTGCGAAGGATCGTTGGGGGCGCGTTGATGTGCTTGTCAACTCTGCCGGGCATGGCCCGAAAGGCCCGGTATTGGACATCACGGATGATGACTGGCACCTTGGCATGGACGTCTACCTGCTGAACGTCATTCGGCCCACACGGCTGGTCACGCCGCTGATGCAGGCGCAGGGGGGCGGCGCGATCATCAATATATCGACCTTCGCGGCGTTTGAACCTGATCCACTGTTCCCGACCTCGGGGGTGTTTCGGGCCGGTCTGGCCGCGTTCTCCAAACTCTATGCCGACAAATACGCGGCAGACAATATCCGCATGAACAATGTCCTTCCGGGGTTCATCGACAGTCTGCCCGAAACCGAGGATCGCCGTGCGCGAATCCCGATGGGGCGCTACGGGCGCGCAGATGAGGTGTCGTCGCTGATCTCGTTGCTGGCGTCCGGGCAGGGCGGCTATATGACCGGCCAGAACCTGCGGATCGACGGAGGATTGACGCGTTCCGTCTGATGGCTCAATGGCGGCGCCGGGGCAGGGCGCGCCCATGTCTCACTGACCGCGACGGCCGTTCGGCCGCACCGCGATGAGACAGGTTTCCGAACGGCGTGGCGCCGGCCTGCGATCACAGTGCGTCAAACGCGGCCTTCTGGTTGCGCACCCGCCGTTCGGCCTCGTTTGGGTGGGCGTTATCCGGGGGGCGCGAAAGAGAGTGACCGGATGTTGGCGGGGAAGGGGCCGAATCGCGGGCGGGATTGGGAAGTGGGCGCGATAGGTCATGTCCCGCAGCCTGGTGTATCCGACCGTCTGCTGTGCCATTGTGCCCCGCAGAATCCCATTTTGTGCCGCTGCTGATGGGCAAAACCCAGGCGCAGGGCAAGGTTCAGGCCCTAGCTTTGCTGAGGTTTGTTGAATTCATTGAAAGATTACTGGTCGGGCTGAGAGGATTCGAACCTCCGACCCCCTGCTCCCGAAGCAGGTGCGCTACCAGGCTGCGCTACAGCCCGACCGTGGGTGGGGGTTACTTTGTTGCGCGCTGTTTGGCAAGGGCCTCATAGCCCGGCGGAATACGGTTTGCGCGGTCGCGCAACATTGCGCTGATCCGGGCGGGGGCGCCGGTTTCGCGGGGGATTTGTTTTCCAGAACGGGCGTGTTGCGTGACACCCCGCCAATGGTTTCGCGCAGCACGATATAAAGGCCGCTGCTGATAATGATGACGGCCCCGACAAAGGTAAAGGCGTCGGGGGTTTCGTTGAAGAACAACAACCCGTATCCGGCGGCCCAGAGGATCTGGGAATATTGCATGGGCGCCACGATTGCCGCATCGCCCGCACGATAGGCAGCAATCATGAACAGCCCGGCGGCAAAACTGAAGGCTGAAATCACCCCGACCAGCCCGAGGTGTTCGATGGGCATGGGGCGGTAAACGAATGGCAGAATGCAGGCCATGACCACAAAGTTGCTGACCATGGGGTACAGCATCAGGACGGCACTGCGTTCATCGCGCCCGATCTTGCGCACAATGACCGAGGCTGTGGCGCTGCCCACCGCCGCCGTCAGCGCCGCCAGATGGCCCAGCGACAACGCGGCACTGCCCGGACGCAGCACCACCATGACGCCGATCAGCCCGACGATGATGGCAGCCCAGCGGTGAACGCCCACCTTTTCGTGCAGGATCGGGATCGACAGAACCGTGACCAGCATGGGGGCGGCAAACAGGATGGCATAGGTTTGCGCGAGGGGCAGAACCGAAAAGGCATAGAACCCCGAAAATCCGGTCAATACCGACGCCAGCGTGCGCAGGGCCGTCCACCATGGGTGAATTGGGCGCAAATGGCCACTGGTCGAGATCGCGCATGAGCATCAACGTGGCCAGAGGGAAGCTGAACGCCACCGAGAAAAAGATGATCTGGAACGCGGTGTAGTGGCTGCCCAACACCTTTACGACCACATCGTGGGTGGCGAATATGCCAAACGCCACCAGCGCCAGAAACGCCCCTTTGATATTGGATTTTGCCGTGTCAATCATATCGCCCGCCCTTGTCTCGGGGTGTGTTCCGACAGAAGGGCGGGGCGGTCAAGCCCGCAGATTGCGCGGGTGGTGAACGGACGGCGGAGATTTGCCCGCCGCCCGTGCAACAGTCGGCCCTAGAGGCTGGCGTCGAGGGCGGCGATCACGGCCTGGCCCATGTCCTGGGTTGTGGCGGGGGTGCCGTCGCCCGATTGCATCAGATCGGCGGTGCGCACACCGTCGGCCAGCACCTTTTCCACCGCCTGTTCCAGACGTGTCGCCTCATCCCCCTGATCGAAGGAATAGCGCAGCGCCATGGCAAACGACAGGATACAGGCGCAGGGGTTGGCCTTGCCCGTGCCGGCAATGTCAGGGGCCGAGCCGTGGACGGGTTCGTACAATGCCTTGGGCCGGCCATTCGCCATGGGCAGACCAAGAGAGGCCGAGGGCAGCATTCCAAGGCTGCCGGTCAGCATCGCGGCCAGATCGGACAGCATATCACCGAACAGGTTGTCGGTGACGATCACGTCAAACTGCTTGGGCCAGCGGGTCAGTTGCATGGCACCCGCGTCGGCGTACATATGCGACAGTTCCACATCGGGGTATTCGGCGGCGTGAATTTCTGTCACCACATCGCGCCACAGCACGCCGGATTCCATCACGTTGGCCTTTTCCATGGAACAGACCTTGTTGTCGCGCTTGCGGGCCAGTTCGAACGCCGACCGCGCCACCCGGGCGATTTCGGATTCCGTATACCGCTGGGTGTTGATGCCCACCCGTTCGTTGCCCTCTTTGATGATGCCGCGCGGTTCGCCGAAATAGATGCCCGAGGTCAGTTCGCGGATGATCATGATATCGAGACCGGCGACGATGTCGCGCTTCATCGACGAAAAGTCAGCGAGGGCATCAAAACACTGGGCCGGGCGCAGGTTCGAAAACAGGTCCATTTCCTTGCGCAGGCGCAGCAACCCGCGTTCGGGCTTTACGCTGAAATCCAGATCATCGTATTTCGGCCCGCCGACCGCGCCCAAAAGAACGGCGTCGACCTCTTGCGCCTTGGCCATGGTTTCGTCGGTCAGGGGGGTGCCGTGGGCATCATAGGCCGCGCCGCCCACCAGATCCTCGCTCACGTCGAATTGAAGGCCGCGCTTGGCGCCGAACCATTCGATCACTTTGCGCACTTCGGTCATGACTTCGGGGCCGATCCCGTCGCCGGGCAGGATGAGGAGGAGGGGTTGGACATCGCGAAGCTCCTTGCAATTCGTTCGCAGCGGCGTATCCCGGTCGCAATGACAAATCAAGCGATGGGGCCGCCCATCCCCAGCATAACAGGAAGATTGCCATGCTTATTCCCGGACAGCCCGTTCCCGAACTGACCCTGCCCCGGGTTGGCGGGGGGACAATGGACCTGCACAAGGATCTTGGCCCCAAGGGCGCGTTGCTGATTGTTTACCGGGGGCTGCATTGCGGAATCTGTGTGCGGCAATTGGCAGACGTGGCCGGACGTAGCGGCGAATTCGATGCGCTTGGGGTTTGCCCCATCGCGATCAGCACCGACACCGAAGAAAAGGCCGTTGCCTTTGTTGCCAAAGCCGCCTGTGATGCGGTGCCCGTGGGCCATTCGTTCAGCCCGCGCGCGGCGCGCGATGATTGGGGGCTGTGGGTTTCGCCCGCGCGCCCCGGGTCACAGGAGCCAGCGTTTTTTGCCGAGCCGGGGCTGTTTCTGATCAACGGTGATGGCACGTTGCAAACCGTGTGGATTCAATCCGCGCCCTTTGCCCGCCCGACGCTGGACGATGTTCTGGCCTGCATCAAACACCAGCAGGACGCACAATATGCGCCCCGTGGCACCTACTGTGGTGCCTTGCCCGACTGAACCGGGCGCGCGACCAACCGGCCGCCGGGCGCGCGCAGCACGGGTTTCAGCCCGGCGATCAGCATATCCCACACCGCCGCCACACGCGGGGTGCGCCGCACCCGTTCATGGGCGGTCAGCCACAGGGGCAGGCCGGGCATGGGCAGATCGGGCAGGATCTGTTCAATCCCCGGATCACGCAGGGCCACCGGACATTGCGCAAAGCCGATCCCACAGCCCGCGCGCACCAGCTCCCAATACACCGTCTGATGATCGCAGCGGATGGTGAAATCGTCGCGGGTGACGTTCCAGCCATAGGATTGCATCCCGCGAATGATGATTTCGTTGCGGTCATAGCCGATCAGATCGTGCTGTCGCAATTCCTCAAGCGTCGTGGGACGGCCCCGCCGGTCAAGGTATCCGGGGGTGGCATAAATACCGAGAGGCAGATCGCCCAGATGATGAACAATCATTTCCATCTGTTCGGGGCGATACATCCGCAGAGCGATATCGGCCTCGCGGAACAACAGGTTTTGTGAACTGTCGTTGGCCACGATTTCGACCGTGATTTCGGGGTGGCGTTCGCGCATTCCGGCGATAATTGGCGGCAGATGGTGGTGGGCGGTAAATTCGCTGGCGGTAACGCGCACAGTTCCGGCCAGGGTTTCGGCATTGCCTGCGGCGATCAGGGCCATACGCCCCGCCGCGTCCTGCATGGCGCGGGCCGGGGCGATCATGGCCTGTCCTGTCGCGCTCAGGGCCATGCCGCGCGGCTGTCGGGTGAACAGGGTCGTGCCCAGTTGCGCCTCAAGGCTGTGAATCTGCCGGCTGACCGTGGGCTGGCTGCTGGCCAAAGCGCGGGCAGCGGCGGATAAAGAACCGGTGTCGGCCACGGCCACAAAGGCCTGAACCAGCGACCAGTCGAGCGAGGCGAGAGGATTAACCATTCAAAAATGAATACACGACCTACGGATTTTCGCAATTCCGAAACACCGGTGAATGTCAGATCATGGGGAAGGTTCGCAATCCAAGGAGAGACAGATGAGCAAACGGGTGTTGATACTGGGCGCCAACGGCAGGTTCGGGCGCCACGCCGCCGAGGCATTCTGGAACGCCGGGTGGCGGGTGACACTGTTCAACCGTGCCACGGATGATCTGGCGGCACAGGCCATCGGGCAGGACGTGATCGTCAATGGCTGGAACCCGGCCTATCCCGATTGGGCGCGCGATTTGCCGGGGCTGACGGCACGGGTGATCGCGGCGGCCCGGGTCAGTGGTGCCCTGGTGGCGATCCCCGGCAATGTCTATGTTTACGGGGCAGGGGCGCCGCCCGTGCTGCACCCCACCACACCCCACCGGGCCACCAATCTGTTGGGGCGGCTGCGCATTGACATGGAGCGTGCCTATCGCGAGGCGGGCGTGCGCTGCCTTATCCTGCGGGCGGGTGATTTCATTGACACCCGGGCCAGCGGCAACTGGTTTGACAAGGTGCTGACCGCGGGTTTGGGCAAGGGGCGGTTCAGCTATCCCGGTGATCTGGACGCGCCCCACGCCTTTGCCTTTCTGCCCGACATGGCACGGGCGATGGTGGCCCTGTGCAATCAGCCAGACCGGTTGCAGCGGTTCGAGGATGTCGGGTTCCCCGGCTATACCCTGACCGGTCGCGCCTTGGGGCAAGCGGTGGCGCGCGCATCAGGGCGTGACGTCAGGATCGCGCAGATGTCATGGGCGCCGTTGCGCCTGCTTTCGCCGGTCTGGCCGATGGCGCGCCACCTGTGCGAAATGCGGTATTTGTGGGATATGGCGCACCGGCTGGATGGCGCGCGGTTCAACGCGCTGCTGGCCGATTTCAGGGAAACTCCGATGGCTGATGCCGTGGCCCTAGGGATCAAGCACCAGATCGACCCAGACCAACCGGTGGCGCGACGCGCCGTTCCCGTTACCGCCCAGTAGCGGGCGCAGCGGGTCATCCGGCGCGGGCCAGAACACGCCCGCGCCCGCGACCTGCCAGTCGGCCGAAGGCAGGATATAATCAACGCGCAGATTGCCCGGGTCATCGTCGTTCGTGTCATTCCAGTCGGCCGTGTCCAGCGCCGGATCGCCCCGGTGCCGGCCATTGGCGCCGCCATCGGCCATGGCCGCAACCGGGCCACCGCGGGATTCGGGCCGGGGGTCTTGCAGCCGGGGATCGGCCAGCAAGGCGGCAAGGGCACCCGAGCGGCCATCGCCATCGACCGGATCAAGGTTGGCATCGCCAATCACCACGAAGGCGCCCTTTGGTGGGGCCTGATCAAGTGTGCCATCGAGATAGCGCAGCCAAAGCGCGGTTTCATCGTGGTTGCGCCGGCCGTTCATATCCTCGGGGCCATCGAACACCGGCGGCGATCCGTGCCATGTCAGCAGGTTGAGCGTCTGACCATTCTCAAGGGTCAGCGCGACATCCCAATGGGCGACCGACGATAACCTTTGGATTTGCTGTGCCTGTGACGATGGAAAGGGCGCGCCATCTTTGCGCGGTGCGATCGCGCCGGGCAGATCGGCCCAACGCAATGCGGTGAAACTGTGGGTTCGGGTCAGATCAATGGGCAGGCGTGACAGCACGGCCATCCCCCCTTCGCCCGCAAACTGGCCATAGCCCTGCGCATCGCGTGGCTCGCCCGTGTGCCCGTTGCCATCCATATCCAGCCCCGTTGCAACGCCGCTGTTCGGCAGCAGGGCGAACCGGTGGGGCATCCCGTGGCCCGCCTTGGCAAAAAGCCCGGCAAGGGCAGTAAGCGCCAGCCCGTCGAAATCATAATCCACTCCCTGCAGCACCAGAACATCCGGCGCCACATGGGCGACGATTCCGGCGATCAGTCGGGCCTGTTCGTCGTCGCGCTCGGTCAGATCGCGCAGTAACAGCCCCGGTCCCTTGCGGGCGAGTTCGACGTTGAATGTGGCAATACGCAGAGTGTCGGCGCAGGCCGGGGCGGCAAGGAACAGCGCGCTCAGAAAGGCGGCGATCAGGCGGGCAGCAGGCCCGCGTCGGTGATTGGCGTTTCGCGGCGCTTTGCCTCGATCATCGCCGCGATCCGCGACATGGCAATGCCACGCATCAACAATGAGGCAGGCAGAAAGGCCCATGCAGTTACCGTCCAGATCAGGGTTTGCGGGTTGGTTGTCGAAACCGACCCGAACAGATCAGATGCCGAGGATACCACCGAAGGCATCAGGAAAGGCAACAGAATTCCTATGGCGATGTTCACATAGGAATCGCGCCGCAACCGCCCCACGACCTCGCCGCCTGATGTGGGGTCGAAGGTGGGCAGATTGACCCAGACGTTGAAGCTGCCGTTATGAAGCGGCCAGCGTTGCAGGCGCATGGCAACCGCAAACACCGCGAGCGAGATCAGAGAAATCAGATAGGACAGCCCCGCCATCGCCCGCAGCAAATCAAGCCGTTCCATTGGTGCGTTTTCGGGCAACATCAGCACCACAAGCCGCACCGGGCTGTAGGGAAAATCGATCGCCCGGGCGATGAGAAGACCGACGGAATGGACGAATTCGGCCAAAAGGCTGGGATGCGTGGCGCCCTTGAGGACGACAGCCAGCAGGAAAACCGTGAGAAACAGGCTGGTGAACCGGATTCGGTTGAACGGCGGGGCATCACGGAATTCGTAAAGGCAGGGATAGGAGGAATTATATTCCATTGCGGTAAGAACGGCCGCAAAGATAGCGACCAGCATGACAACCTGCGTTGTGTCTGTCGAAACCCCAGGCAGCAAAAGCGCCGGCGTTGCAATCAGCAGCGCCACCAGGAATCCCCTGAGACAAGCGCCAAAGAGTCGCGAAATCATTGCCATGTACCCTCAACCTGGACGGGTGCGATACGATGCCGCGCCCTTGTTCCAAACTGTTCCCGCGTAATGTGGCGGGGTGCCTCATTGTTGCCCAAGTTTTGCCCACTTTCACTTCGGTTCTCAACGTCTTGTTAACCTTGATGAAAATTTCAGGTCTTTTAAGGGAATAACTGGTGCGCCTTTGCATCATTGTTTCGATGAAAAAAAGGCAGCCTGTGGGGCTGCCTCAAAATATTGTGGTTGCGCCCGGGGTGGGCACAATCGGGGTGGCGTCAGACCCAGGGGCGCTGCTGGGCGGCCGCGGCCTCGAATGTGTCGATGGACGCGACCTTTTCCATTGTCAGTCCGATATCGTCCAGCCCGTTCAGCAGGCAGTGCTTGCGGAAGGCATCGACCTCAAAGGCGATCTCGGCCCCGTCCGACGTGGTGATGACCTGATTCTCAAGGTCGATGGTCATGCGCGCGTTCTGGCCCTTTTCGGCATCTTTCATCAGAATATCCACCTGCTCTTGCGGCAGGGGGATGGGCAGGATGCCGTTCTTGAAGCAATTGTTGAAGAAGATGTCGGCAAAACCGGGGGCGATAACGCAGCGGATGCCGAAATCCTTGATCGCCCAGGGCGCATGTTCGCGTGATGACCCACAGCCAAAGTTATCGCCCGCAACGAGGATCTCGGCGTTGCGATAGGCGGGTTTGTTCAGCACGAATTCAGGGATCTCGTTGCGGTCGTCGTCATAGCGCATCTCGTCGAACAGGTTCACACCCAACCCCGAGCGTTTGATCGTTTTGAGAAAGTTTTTGGGAATGATCATGTCGGTGTCGATGTTGATCATGTCCATTGGCGCCGCGACGCCGGTGAGTTTCTCGAATTTTTCCATCGTTTTTATCCTTTTCGAACCGCATACCGCTCTTCGGTCCTGTCGTCCCTCATCGCTGTGGCGTGCGAAGAGGGACGTAAGGACCGATGAGCGGGCGTGATTACATCAATTCCCGCACATCGGTCAGACGACCGGTAATGGCGGCAGCGGCGGCCATGGCCGGGCTCATCAGGTGGGTGCGTCCGCCCCGGCCCTGACGGCCCTCGAAATTGCGGTTCGACGTGGCGGCGCAGCGTTCGCCCGGGGCGAGCTGATCCGGGTTCATCGCCAGGCACATGGAACAGCCAGCAAGGCGCCATTCAAACCCGGCATCCTTGAAAATATCGGCCAGCCCTTCTTCCTCGGCCTGGGCGCGCACGAGGCCCGATCCGGGGACGATCATCGCGCGGATGCCGTCCTTGACCTTTTTGCCTTTCAGGATCGCAGCGGCGGCGCGCAGATCCTCGATCCGGCCATTGGTGCAAGAGCCGATGAATACCGTGTCGATGGCAACCTCGGACAGCGGCGTTCCGGCGGTCAGGCCCATGTATTCGAGCGAGCGGCGCGCAGCATCCACTTTGCCGCCCGTGAAATCCCCGGCAGCGGGCACATTCGCCGTGATCGGCAGCACATCTTCGGGCGAGGTGCCCCAGGTGACGACCGGTGCGATATCTTCGCCCGCGATGGTGACGATCTTGTCCCAATGGGCATCATCGTCGGATTGCAGGGTTTTCCACCAGTTCAGCGCCGCCTCCCATTGGGCGCCTTTCGGGGCGTGGGGGCGGCCTTTGCAATATTCAAATGTCGTCTCATCTGGCGCAATCAGGCCAGCGCGGGCGCCGCCTTCGATGGCCATGTTGCAGACGGTCATCCGCCCTTCCATTGAAAGATCGCGGATCGCTTCGCCACAATATTCGATCACGTAACCGGTGCCCCCGGCGGTGCCGGTCTTGCCGATCACCGACAGGGTGATGTCCTTGGCGGTAACACCGGGCGCCAGCTTGCCGGTGATTTCCACTTTCATATTTTTGGACTTACGCTGAATCAGCGTCTGGGTGGCCAGAACATGTTCCACCTCGGATGTGCCGATACCATGGGCCAGCGCGCCGAATGCGCCATGTGTGGCGGTGTGACTGTCACCGCACACCACTGTCATGCCCGGCAGGGTCCAGCCCTGTTCGGGGCCGACGATATGCACGATGCCCTGACGCACATCTGACACCGGGTAATAGTGAATGCCGGTATCCTTGGCATTCCTGTCCAGCGCCTCGACCTGAATGCGGCTTTCTTCGTTCTCGATTCCCTTGGCGCGGTCCAGCGTTGTGGGCACATTGTGATCGGGCACGGCGATGGTTTTGTCCGGTGCGCGCACGCTGCGGCCGGACATGCGCAGGCCTTCAAAGGCTTGCGGGCTGGTCACTTCGTGAACCAGATGCCGGTCGATATACAGCAGGGTGGTGCCATCTTCGGCCTCGTGGGCGACATGGGCATCCCAGATTTTGTCATAGAGTGTTTTGGGGGACATGGTTTTTGTCTTTCGCAAAGGGTGGGCGATGGATACGGAACCGTGGCGCGCTGTCAGAGACGCGCGAGAACGCTGAGCGTTGCGCCGAAAAACCGCCAGGGCAGGCGCGCACGATCATCCATGTCGAAAACCTGAGTCATGAGCACGAGATACAATGGCCCGGTGTTTCCCGCAAGATCCTTTGGGGATCCCCGCACGTCACCCCCCCGGGGGGCGCGGGCTGGCCAAGCCCAGAGGGACAAGCCGGAAAGCGCCACGAAAAAGGCCCTCAGTGCCCGGGTCGCACAAATGACAGGATTATGGTTGGCGCAGATGGGCCGTTGCAGGCGCAGGCCCGGGGTCGATGCTGCATATGTCCGGCGAATTTCCCCGGACCCGGGCCGGTTTCATGTGCGTGTTACAATGCGCTGCCACTGCATGGGCGCATTGACCTTTGACTTGCGCAGAGCGTGAGGCCAAGCTGTTTGCAATCAAAAACCTCAGGGGGATTCTCATGACCATCCGTCTTCTTTCCACCGCCGCTGTACTGGCGCTTTCGGCGGGGACAGCCTCGGCCGACTATTCACTGACCATTCTGCACACCAACGATTTTCACGCCCGGTTCGAACCCATCACCAAGTACGATTCCGTTTGCGCGCCCGATGACAACACAGCGGGCGATTGTTTCGGTGGGTCGGCCCGTCTGATGACCGCAATCACCGAAGCACGGGCGCGCAGCGACAATTCCATTCTTGTGGATGGTGGCGATCAGTTTCAGGGCACGCTGTTCTATACCTATTACAAGGGCAAGCTGGCCGCCGAGATGATGAACAAGATGGGCTATGACGGGATGACCGTGGGGAACCACGAATTCGACGATGGCCCCGAGGTGCTGCGCGGTTTTGTCGATCTCGCTCGATTTCCCGATCGTGATGAGCAACGCCGATATTTCCGGCGAAGATCTGTTGAAGGATGCGATCAAGAAATCCGTGGTGATCGAAAAGAACGGCGAAAAGATCGGGCTGATTGGCCTGACCCCGGTGGACACTGATGAGTTGTCCAGCCCTGGCCCCAATGTGATTTTCACCGACCCCAGCGATGCCGTGCAGGGTGAGGTGGACAAGCTGACCGAACAGGGTGTGAACAAAATCATCGTCCTGTCACATTCGGGATACAAGGTTGATCAGACCGTGGCGGCCAATACCACGGGTGTCGACGTGATTGTCGGGGGACATACCAACACCCTATTGGGCGATATGGACGGGGCCGAGGGCGCCTATCCGACCATGGTGGGTGATACCGCCATCGTGTCGGCCTATGCCTATGGTAAATTTCTGGGCGAACTGAACGTTACCTTTGATGATGCCGGTGTCGTGACAGCCGCCACCGGCGCGCCGCTGATTCTGGATGGCGCCGTAAACGAGGATGCGGCCACCAAGGATCGTATCACCGAAGCCGCCAAACCACTGGAAGAGATTCGCAACAAGGTGGTGGCAGAAGCCGCCGAAGCCATCGAGGGTGATCGTACAATTTGCCGGGCGCAGGAATGCGGCATGGGCAATCTGATCGCTGACGCCATGTTGGCGCGGGTGGCCGATCAGGGCATCCAGATCGCGTTTCAGAACTCGGGCGGTGTGCGCGCCAGCATTGATGCCGGTCCCGTGACCATGGGTGAAATTCTGACGGTTCTGCCGTTCCAGAACACTCTGTCGACCTTTCAGGTGACGGGCGCGACCATGCTGGAGGCGCTGGAAAACGGCGTAAGTCAGCACGCCGACGGCGCGGGCCGGTTCCCACTGGTGGCGGGGATGACCTATGCCTTTGACCCGAGCAAAGACGTGGGCAGCCGGATTTCCGATGTGATGGTTGGCGGTGAACCGATCGACCCGGCCAAGACCTATGGCGTGGTGTCCAACAATTACGTCCGCAACGGTGGTGATGGGTATTCGATGTTCCGTGACGCCAAGAATGCCTATGACTTCGGGCCGGATGTGGCCGATGTGTTGGCCGAGTACATGATCGCGCACAGCCCGGTTAAAACCGATGTCGGCGGACGCATCACCCAGAAGTAAACGATCAGCGGCCCTGTTCCGGTGCGGGCAGGGCCGCCAATCGAGCAAGCCTATAGCGTTTCGACTTAACCTTGAATCGCTTGTTCGCTGCCTCTCCCTTCGGTCGAACGCGAAAAGCGATCTGTGATGTTTCAATGTAAAGTCGAAACGCCTTAGTCGTGTGATTTGGCAAAGGCGGCCTGTTGTTCCGGGGTCGCGTCTTTCTGATGCAGGGCTTTCCACTCTGCGAAGGGCATTCCATAGAACGCTTCGCGCCCTTCCTCCTTGGTCATTTCGACGCCGCGTTCATTTGCGGCCTCCTGATACCAGCGGCTCAGGCAGTTGCGGCAGAACCCGGTCAGGTTCATCATGTCGATATTCTGTACGTCCGTCCGTTTCCCCAGATGATCGCGCAAGCGGCGAAAGGCGGCAGCTTCGAGTTCGGTTTGAAGGTCCATGGTGTTCTCCTGACATATGATCAAAGGGTGGAAGGGCGGCGCCCATTCGTCAAGCGGGCCTGGCCAAGCCAGGGCCGGTGGCCGGTTCTTCATCATTTCTTTGCAGATTTCTGGCACGAAACATGCAGGATGTCAGTGCCAGTTGTACCGCTAACATTTTTGGGTCATAACCGCCGCGACCCATCAAAACGATGACCTGTATTAAGGAAAAGGCCCCATGAGACGCCTTCGCAACGTCAAAATCGTCGCCACGCTTGGCCCCGCCTCCAATGATTATGACACGATCCGCGCCTTGTTTGAGGCCGGCGCAGATGTGTTTCGCCTTAACATGAGCCATGGGGACCACAGCGAAATCGCTGCGCGCCATGCCATCATCCGGCGAATCGAAACCGATCTGGGGCGTCCGATTGCAATTCTGGCCGATCTTCAGGGCCCGAAACTGCGGGTGGGAACCTTCGCCAATGGCGAAGAGGAACTGAGCGTCGGTCAAAGTTTCCGTCTGGATCTGGACGAGGCCGAGGGTGACAATACCCGCGTTCGCCTGCCCCATCGTGAAATCTTTGAGGCGCTTGAACCGGGGTCGACCCTGCTGGTGAATGACGGCAAAATCCGTTTGATCGTCAAGGATTGCGGCAGTGACTTTGCCAATTGCGAAGTGTTGGTCGGCGGGGTGATTTCCAATCGCAAGGGCGTGAACGTGCCCGATGTGGTGCTGCCGCTGGCGGCTTTGTCCGCGAAAGACCGCAAGGATCTGGAATTTGTCTGTGAACTGGGGGTAGACTGGCTGGCCCTGTCGTTTGTGCAGCGGCCCGAAGATGTGGCCGAGGCGCGGGATCTGGCCTATGGCCGCGCGGCGATCCTCAGCAAGATCGAAAAACCATCTGCGGTTGCCAACTTTGACGCCATCCTCGCCGCCTCTGACGGTATCATGGTGGCCCGGGGTGATCTGGGCGTCGAATTGCCGGTGCAGAATGTGCCGCCGATCCAGAAACGACTGGTGCGCAAAAGCCGCGCGGCGGCCAAACCGGTGATCGTGGCGACGCAGATGCTCGAATCGATGATCGAATCACCGATGCCCACCCGCGCCGAAGTTTCTGATGTCGCGGCTGCCATCTATGAAGGTGCGGATGCGGTCATGCTGTCGGCGGAATCCGCCGCGGGCGGTTTCCCGATCGAAGCGGTGCAGACGATGAACGCCGTCGCCATCGAAGTGGAAAGTGACCCGACCTATCGCGAGGTGATCGAGGCAAGCCGGGGAGGGCGCAAGGAAACCGTGGCCGATGCCATCGTTTCAGCGGCCCGGGAAATCGCGGAAACCACTGAAATCAAGGCGATCTGCTGTTTCTCGCAATCCGGCACCACCGCCAGCCTGGTGGCACGCGAACGGCCTCGGGTGCCGATTCTGGCGATGACCCATGTGGAAAGCACCGCGCGGCGGTTGTGCCTCACCTGGGGATTGCATTGTGTGATGACGCGCACGGTTGACCGGTTCAAGGGCGCGGTTGTGGCCTCGGTGCGGGCGGCGCAGGCCGAAGGTTTTGCCACACGCGAGGACCAGATTGTCATCACCGCCGGTGTGCCGTTCAACATTCCGGGCACCACAAACATTCTGCGTGTGGCGCCCTGCGAAGAAAGGTTGATTTTCGCGGGCGATCCTGAATAACATTGTAAAACCTGTGGTTGGAGGCGTGCGTGGATCCCGATATTGCCATTGTGCTTGGCGTCATCTGTCTTGCGCTTGCCATTCCATCCCTGCTGTCGGCCTTTTCCGAATCCCGGTCGCCCCGCGCCGCCATGGTTTTGATCGTGCTGGCCGGGGTTTCGATCTACTGGGCCGTCAATCATCGGCCCAGTGGCTATACCCTGAATGATATTCCCGGTGCGTTTGTGCGGGTTGTCGGTATGGTGACCCGCTGAACCGGTTGCTTTTGGGCTTGTCAGTTTTTCATGTCCCCCCTATACGGCCCTTTCTGTCGTGCGTCCGGCCAATGTGGCATGCCGAGTCGCGCGTAAACCCGACCCAAAGAACAGGAGACGGAAATGCCCAAGATGAAGACGAAATCGAGCGCCAAAAAGCGCTTTAAGGTGACTGCAACCGGCAAGGTTGTCGGCGGCATGGCGGGAAAACGCCACGGTATGATCAAGCGCAGCACAAAGTTCATCCGTGATGCCCGTGGCACACGCGTGCTGAGCGAGCCTGATCAAAAGCTTGCTAAATCCTACATGCCATACGCCCGTTAAGGAGACAGATCCATGTCGAGAGTTAAAGGTGGAACCGTCACCCACGCCCGTCACAAGAAGGTCATCAAGGCCGCCAAAGGTTATTATGGCCGCCGCTCCACGGCGTTCAAGACCGCAACACAGGCGGTGGACAAGGCCAACCAATACGCCACGCGCGACCGCAAGAACCGCAAGCGCAATTTCCGCGCCCTGTGGATTCAGCGGATCAACGCCGCCGTGCGCAGCCACGATGAGGCGCTGACATACAGCCGCTTTATCAACGGGTTGTCCCTGGCCGGTGTCGAGGTTGACCGCAAGGTTCTGGCCGATCTGGCCGTGAACGAACCCGACGCATTCGGTGCGATCGTGGCCAAGGCACAGGCCGCGCTGGCCGCCTGATCGTTACCACATTGCCGAAAACGGGGCCGCTCCTTTTGGGGGCGGCCTTTTTCGTTGTGGAACCTTCCAGCGCAGGAGGGGCGTTTTCTTTTCACAGACAGCATGCACGCGCACCGTGCAGCCCCGGGAAGGAGAGCCATGATGAAACCGTCCTATGTGCGTTTCGCCGCCATGATCGCCACATCGACCCTGGTAATGTTCGGGCTGATGTATCTGAACACTTACGCCGTTGAACATGTGATGTTCAGCCAGACGCGGATGTGGATGGCGCTTTACATGGGGGCGGCGATGGCTGTGGTGATGCTGGCGTTCATGATGGGGATGTATACGAACCGAAGGATCAATCTTTCGATCTTCACGGGCGCGGTCATTGTGTTCGGTGCCGCGCTCTATCTGGTGCGCAGTCAGGATACCGTGGACGATACGGCCTGGATGTCGGCGATGATCCCGCATCATTCGATCGCGATTCTCACCAGTGAACGGGCGGATATTTCCGACCCGCGCGTGCGCAAGCTTGCGGATGGAATCATCGAGACACAGCGTCGCGAGATCGCCGAGATGAAGGCCCTTTTGGCCGACCTGCGCGGTGGTCCGGTCGCCACCCCGGAAATCGACGGAAAGTGAGGAACCCCATGGCCAGTGATACCCCAAAGACAGCCCGCCTTTACCGCATGGTGATGCCCGATCACCTTTGTCCCTATGGATTGAAATCCAAGGCCCTGCTTGAGGCGAAGGGATACGAGGTGGAGGATCACCATCTTGAGACGCGCGCCGAAACCGATGCCTTCATGGCCGAACACGGGGTGCAGACTACGCCGCAAACCTTTATCGATGGTGAAAGGATCGGCGGCTATGACGATCTGCGCGCCCATTTCGACATTCCCCTGACCGGCGAGGATGATACCACCTATACGCCGGTGATCGCCCTGTTCGGAATGGGGCTGGCCATGGCGCTGGCCGCCAGCTGGGCGGCCTTTGGCACCTTGCTGACCCTGCGGGCGGGTGAATGGTTTATCGCCATTTCCATGTGTCTTCTGGCGGTGCAAAAGCTGCGCGATGTCGAAAGTTTCTCGACGATGTTCCTGAATTACGACCTGCTGGCGCGGCGATGGGTGCCCTATGGATACCTCTATCCGTTCGGAGAGGCCTTGGCCGGTGTTCTGATGATCGCGGGGGCGCTGATCTGGCTGGCCGCACCTGTGGCGCTGTTTATTGGCGGAATCGGGGCGGTTTCGGTGATCAAGGCGGTCTATATCGACAAACGCAGCCTGAAATGCGCCTGTATGGGGGGCAGTTCGAATGTGCCGCTTGGTTTTGTATCGCTGACCGAAAACCTGATGATGGTGGCGATGGCCCTGTGGATGCTGCTGAAATAACCGCAAACTTGCAAGCGGCGCCGCAACGGGATAGCTGACAGCGCAACCCATATCTTCGGAGATCGCCATGGACGCGCTGAGACAGAAATACCTGAACGAGGTGGCCGGGGCGGCAGATGAATCCACGCTGGAGGCGGTGCGTCTGGCGGCCATCGGCAAGAAGGGCGAAGTTTCCCTGAAAATGCGAGAGCTGGGCCGCATGACCCCCGAAGAACGGCAAGTGGCAGGGCCGGCCCTGAACGCCCTGAAGGATGAGATAACATCGGCAATTTCCGCGCGAAAACAGGCGCTTGGTGATGCGGCACTGGAAGAACGCCTGCGCGGTGAATGGCTGGATGTCACCTTGCCGGGCCGGGCGCGCGGCGCGGCCATGGGCACGATCCACCCGGTTTCCCAGGTGTGGGAGGAAGTGACGGCGATCTTTGCCGACATGGGCTTTGCTGTGGCCGAAGGGCCGCAGATTGAAACCGATTTTTACAATTTTGATGCCCTGAACATCCCGAGCCATCACCCGGCACGGGGCGAAATGGACACGTTTTATATGCACCGGGCCGAGGGCGATGAACGCCCGCCCCATGTGCTGCGCACCCACACCAGCCCGGTGCAGATCCGCACCATGCAGGAGCAAGGCGCGCCGATCCGCATCATCGCGCCGGGCCGGGTGTATCGTGCCGATTACGATCAGACCCATACGCCGATGTTCCATCAGGTCGAAGGCTTGGCATTGGACAAGGATATTTCCATGGCCAACCTCAAATGGGTGCTGGAAGAATTCTTCACCGCCTATTTCGGCACCACGGTGAAAACCCGCTTCCGCGCCTCGCATTTCCCCTTCACCGAACCAAGCGCCGAGGTGGACATTCAGTGTTCATGGCAAGATGGCCAGGTGCGCGTGGGCGAAGGTGACGGTTGGCTAGAGGTGCTGGGCAGCGGCATGGTCCACCCCTCGGTTCTCAAGGCCGGGGGCATTGACCCCGACCAATGGCAGGGCTTTGCCTTTGGCATGGGAATCGACCGTATCGCCATGCTGAAATACGGCATTCCTGATCTGCGGGCGTTCTTCGACAGCGACCTGAGGTGGTTGCGGCATTACGGGTTCTCGCCGCTGGCTGTGCCAACGCTGCACGGGGGTGTGTGATATGATCCGACATAGTGGCTTTGCAGGGGCGATACCGCAGGAGGCAGAATGAAACTGTTCCGTCATGAGGTAAGACAGCAATCTGCTGAAAGCCGCCGTCTTTATGCTTTGTATGAATTGGCGCACACGCTGGCCGATTTCGCTGCGGCCCTCTGTTTTCTTGTCGGGTCTGTCATGTTCTTTCAAGACGCATGGCAATATACAGGAACATGGCTGTTTGTTGTCGGCTCGCTTCTTTTTGCGCTGAAGCCGACCTTGCGCCTGAGCCGGGAGATACGGCTCTATCACATGGGCGATTATTCCGATCTATCCGACCGCGCTGAATAACCGAAAGCTGACCGATGAAATTCACCCTCTCCTGGCTCAAAGAGCATCTCGAAACCACCGCCTCTGTTGACGAGATCACGGAAGCCCTCACCGATCTGGGGCTTGAGGTCGAAGGCGTCGAAAACCCCGCCGAGCGGCTTTCGGCCTTCACCCTCGGCTATGTGAAATCGGCGGAAAAGCATCCCGATGCGGACCGTTTGAACGTCTGTCAGGTGCAGACGGCCGATGGTGATTTGCAAATCATCTGTGGCGCGCCCAATGCGCGGGCCGGAATTACCGTGGTTGTGGCCAAACCGGGCACCTATGTGCCGGGCATCGACACGACCATTCAGGTGGGCAAAATCCGCGGTGTGGAAAGCCACGGGATGATGTGTTCGGAACGCGAAATGGAACTGTCCGAGGAACACGACGGCATCATCGAACTGCCCTCGGGTGAGGTGGGCCAGCGGTTTACCGATTGGCTGGGCGAACATGATCCGGCCCGCGTCGATCCGGTGATCGAAATCGCGATCACACCCAACCGGCAGGATGCCCTTGGCGTGCATGGCATCGCCCGCGATCTGGCGGCGCGGGGGTTGGGGCGGCTGATCGAGACACCGATCAAACCCGTGGCAGGGGCGTTCCCCTGTCCGGTGTCTGTCGCCATCGACGACGACACGCTTGACGGTTGCCCGCTGTTCACCGGGCGGCTGATCCGGGGGGTGAAAAACGGCCCGTCGCCCGCCTGGCTGCAACAGCGGCTCAAGGCGATCGGGCTGCGCCCGATTTCGGCGCTGGTGGATATTACCAACTTTTTCACCTACGATCAAAACCGGCCTTTGCATGTGTTCGACGCGGACAAGATGCAGGGCAATCTGCGGGTGCATCGCGCGGCAGGGGGCGAGGCCCTGATGGCGCTGGATGACAAGGAATACACCTTTGCACCCGGCATGATGGCGATTTCCGACGATACCGGCGCCGAAAGCATTGCGGGCATCATGGGCGGCGCGCCAACCGGCGTGTCGGATGAAACCGTCAACGTGTTTGTGGAATCCGCATGGTGGGATCCGGTGACCATTGCCCACACGGGACGGGCGTTGAAAATCAACTCGGACGCGCGGTATCGGTTTGAACGGGGGGTGGACCCGGAATTCACCCTGCCGGGCCTTGAGGCGGCAACAAGTATGGTACTGGACCTGTGCGGCGGTGAGCCGTCCGAGGTGGTAGTGGCCGGTGCGGTGCCGGACCATTCCCGCGCCTATCCGCTGGACACCGACCGGGTGCAAAGCCTGGTCGGCATGGAGATTTCGGCTGATGTGCAACGCGCCTCTCTTACTGCGCTGGGCTTCGTGGTGGACGGCGACATGGTGCAGGTGCCCGGCTGGCGCCCCGATGTGCGCGGCGCGGCGGATCTGGTAGAGGAGGTGGCGCGCATCGCCTCGCTGACCCGGCTCAAGGGGCAACCCATGGCGCGGGCGCAGGCGGGCGTGCCGAAACCGATCCTGACGCCGATGCAAAAGCGCGAACAGGTGGTGCGCCGGACGATTGCGGCGCTGGGATACAACGAATGCGTGACCTACAGTTTTGTCGACGGGGCCACAGCGGCGCTGTTTGACGGGGGCGACGCGGCGACCCGGCTGGAAAACCCGATTTCCGCCGATCTGTCCCATATGCGGCCCGCGCTGTTGCCGGGCCTGTTGCAGGCGGCGAAACGCAATCAGGCGCGGGGCATCGCCGATATGGCTCTGTTCGAGGTCGGCCCCGCCTTTCATGGCGGTGAACCGGGCGAACAGCACATGCAGGCCACGGGGCTGCTGATCGGGCGCACAGGGCCAAAGGATGTGCATGGCGACGCACGCGCAGTCGATCTCTACGATGTAAAGGCCGACGCCGAGGCGGCGCTGGCCGCCATGGGCGCCCCCGCCAAGGTGCAAATCCTGCGCGGCGCCAACGATTGGTGGCATCCGGGGCGGCATGGCAAGATCTGTCTTGGGCCGAAAAAGGTGCTGGGGGTCTTTGGTGAGCTGCACCCGCGCATTCTGAACGCGATGGGCGTGAAGGGGCCTGCCATGGCCTTCACCCTCTGGCCCGGCGAAATCCCGATGCCGCGCAATACCGGCGCCACCCGCGCGCCGCTGATCCTGTCCGATCTGCAATCGGTAGAGCGGGATTTCGCCTTTGTGGTAGATGCAGACGTCGAGGCGCTGACCCTGACCAATGCGGCAGCAGGGGCCGACAAGGCCCTGATCGCCGATGTACGGGTGTTTGACCAATTTGTCGGTGGATCCTTGGGTGAGGGGCGAAAATCCCTGGCAATCACGGTGCGCCTGCAACCGAAAGAGACCACCCTGACCGACAAGGACATCGAGGCGGTTTCGGGCAAGATCATTGAAAAGGTCGCCAAGGCAACAGGCGGCACATTGCGCGGCTGAACGCGGAAAATGAGTATTTGAGTCAGTAAAAAGCCGGTTATTTTTTACTGATCCAAATACTCCCGCCGGAGGCATCCGACACACAAGGAGAGTACGATGTTAAAGGTTTATCTGTCCGGTGAGATTCACACGGATTGGCGAGAACAGATCATCAAAGGGGCCAAGGGGCTGGACGTATCGTTTGACAGTCCGGTAACCGATCACGGCGCAAGCGACGATTGTGGCGTGGCGATCCTTGGGGCCGAGGACAACAAATATTGGCACGATCACAAGGGCGCCATGGTTAACGCAATCCGCACCCGCAAGGGCATTGCCGATGCGGATGTGGTGGTTGTGCGCTTTGGTGACCAATACAAGCAATGGAACGCGGCGTTCGATGCGGGCTATGCCGCTGCGTTGGGCAAATCGTTGATCATCCTGCACGGTCCGGATCACGCCCATGCGTTGAAAGAAGTGGACGCCGCCGCATTGGCCGTGGCGCAAGAGCCGCGTCAGGTGGTTGAGATCCTGCGCTATGTTTTGACAGGCGCTTTGCCGGAGTGAACTTTTCGGGGCGAGGTCTGATCCTCGCCCCGGTATTTATGTTTAGTCCCGGGCGGGGATGTTTTTGCCCTTTTCCACGGCGGGGCGGGCATAGAACCGCTTGTGCCATGCCACGATATTGGGGTTATCGTCCCAACCGAGGGCATCCTTCACCCCATAGTAATCCAGCCCGTTCAGCCAGGGCACAAGGGCGATATCGGCGATGGAGAATTCGCCGGTGATCCAATCCTTGCCCTCCATCTGCTTTTCCATCACGGCCAGCAGGCGCTTTGCCTCGTTGATGTAGCGTTCGCGGGGGCGCGGGTCTTCGATTTCGGCACCGGCGAATTTGGCAAAGAACCCAAGTTGCCCGAACATCGGGCCAACGCCACCCATCTGGAACATCAGCCACTGGATGGTCAGTGCATTTTCCGTCGCGGTCTGGCCCATCAGTTTGCCGGTTTTTTCAGCCAGATAGATCAGGATTGCGCCGCTTTCGAACAGGCCGATCGGCGCGCCGTCGGGGCCGTTCGGGTCGATGATTGCGGGGATCTTGTTGTTCGGGTTCAGCGACAGGAAGGCATCGCTTTTCACATCTTCGTCGGCCAGCGTGACCTTGTGCGCCTCATAGGGCAGGCCCAATTCTTCGAGCGCGATGGATACTTTCACGCCATTGGGGGTGGGGAAGGAATAGAGTTGGATCACGTCCGGGTTGGCGGCGGGCCAACGTGTGGTGATCGGGAAGGCGGAAAGATCGGCCATGGAGAGTCCTTTGAATGTCAATCCCGCTACACCTAAGCGATTTTCCGGTCGAAAAAACCACTACAGCTGTGGAAATTGCTGCTATCACCTGTGCGGTAACGAACCAAGTTGCAGACAAACAGTGAGTGGGGACAGTTGTGATCAACGAATTCAAGGATTTCATTGCCAAAGGCAATGTCATGGATCTGGCGGTTGGTATCATCATCGGCGCGGCGTTTACCGCCATCGTGAAAAGCCTTGTTGGCGATTTGATCAATCCGATCATCGGGTTGATCCTGGGTGGGGTCGATTTCACCAGCATGTATGTGGTGTTGTCGGGCGAGGTTGCGTCGGGGACGGGGCTGGAGGCCGCACGCGAAACGGGGGCCGCGATTTTTGCCTATGGCGCCTTCGTCACCGCCTGCATCAATTTCCTGATCATTGCCTTTGTGGTGTTCATGCTGGTCAAATCTGTGAACCGGCTGAAATCGGCCGCTGAAAAGCCGGATGATGTGGTGCCCGAGGTGAAAACCGGCCCGTCCGAGTTGGACGTTCTGTTGGAGATCCGGGATCCCTTAAACCCCGCTGACACCAGATTTGGCAGTCGTGGCAAGGCCCGCCGGTTTGGCGGGCCTTTTTTGTTCGGACTCAGATTTTCAGCGCCAGCTTGGGCGACAGAACATCCCGTTGCAGGGCAACCCCCACGGGATGGTTGGTCAGCTTTCCGGCATGGACGTTCAAGCCAGCCAAAAGGTGGGGATCGTCTTCGCAGGCCTTGCGCCAGCCCTTGTCGGCCAGGGCCAGCATGAAGGGCATCGTTGAATTGCTGAGGGCGAGGGTCGCGGTGCGCGAGACGGCGCCGGGCATGTTGGCGACACAATAATGGACGATGCCGTCCACCTCGTAGGTGGGGTTTTCGTGGGTTGTCGCCCTGGAGGTTTCGAAACAGCCGCCCTGATCAATGGCCACATCCACGATGACCGCGCCGGGTTTCATATCCGACAGTTGCGCGCGGGTCACCAGTTTCGGAGCGGCGGCGCCAGGGATCAGGACCGCGCCGATCACCATATCGGCGGTGGCCACCAGTTCGGCCGTGCTTGCGGCACTTGCGAACCGGGTCTTGAAACGGTCGGCGAAAACGTCGTCCAGATGGCTGAGCCGGGGCAGGGAACGGTCAAGCACCGTCACATCGGCCCCCATGCCTGCGGCGATGCGCGCCGCCTGCGTCCCGACCACGCCGCCACCGATCACCACCACTTGCGCCGGGCCGACACCGGGCACGCCGCCCATCAGAACGCCGCGCCCGCCGTTGGCCTTTTGCAGCGCATAGGCCCCGACCTGAGGCGCCAGTCGCCCGGCCACTTCGGACATGGGCGCCAGCAGGGGCAGGCCGCCCCGGGCATCGGTCACGGTTTCATAGGCGATGCAGGTCGCGCCCGAGGCCAAAAGATCGTCGGTCTGGGCCGGGTCGGGGGCCAGATGCAGATAGGTGAACAGAAGCTGACCTTCGCGCAGCATCTTGCGCTCAATGGCCTGAGGTTCCTTGACCTTCACGATCATATCGGCCTGTTCGAACACCTCGGGGGCGCTTTGCGCCATGCGCGCCCCGGCCTGAATGTAATCATCGTCGGTAAATCCGGCGCCATCCCCGGCGCCGGTTTGCACGATTACGCCGTGGCCGTGGGCCACCGCCTCGTGTGCTGCGTTCGGCGTCAGGCCAACGCGAAATTCCTGTGGTTTGATTTCCTTGGGGCAACCAATCAGCATCTTAACCTCCCTGTTTATATCCTCACCCTATGGGCGGCGACGGCGAAGAGGCTTGATAAATGGTGCGCGTTAGCGCAGAACATTTGGGAGAAATCTATGTATTGGCGCCAATATATCGAAGGAATCTGCATCCTGACCGTGATTGACACAACCGACCGTCGCATCCTTGCCGTCTTGCAGGGACGCGGGCGGATGACAAATGCCGATCTGGCCGAGGCGGTAAATCTGTCGGCGTCGGCCTGCCACAGGCGGGTGCAACGGTTAGAGGCCGAGGGCGTCATCACCGGCTATGTTGCGTTGTTGGACCGCCGCAAGCTGGAACGGAATGCGACGGTATTTGTCGAAATCACCCTGTCGGGGCAGGCCGACGATCTGCTGGACGCGTTCGAGCGGGCGGTGGCGCGTATTCCCGATGTGTTGGAGTGTCATCTGATGGCCGGTGCGGCGGATTACCTGCTCAAGGTCGTCGCGCAGGACACCGAAGATTTTGCCATGATCCACCGCCGCCATCTGTCGCGCCTGCCCGGTGTGGCGCAAATGCAAAGCTCGTTCGCGCTGCGCACCGTGCGCTGGACAACGGCGCTGCCGGTTTAGCTGCCAGGGCCGAACCGGCGGGGCAGGGCGGGCTTGTCCACGATATTGATGCCGAAGTCGCGTAGATATTCAAGGATGCTGTCGCTGCTCAGCACGGCCCATGCGATCATCGCGATGCCCAGAAAGAACAGTAACGCGATGGGGATCTCGTTCAAGTGCTGGGCAAAAGGCATCTTGCGGGTTTTGTGGCGCAGCGTTTTCTGGGCAAACTTCGCGGCAGGCCAACCACCGATGAATGCCAAAAACAAAAGCCGCGCTTCGGGAACACGCCATGCGCCGCGCCGGGCGCAGGATTTGTCCCATGCAAAGGTCACGAAAGTGACGACATTGATCGCGGCAAACCAGAGTGCGATTGTGATGAGTGTCATGGAGGCGAACCAGAGCTTTTTATCTGTCAGATCGCGATAGCCGGGGTTTGCGCCATAAGTTTGACGACGATCATCTGCGCAATCCGGTTTCGTACAGCAACCCTTGCCGCTTTGCCTCGTAATAATAGCCGCGCGCATACCACCCGACTGCGGCGTCGCGGTCGCCGTGTGAGACCATCCAAGCGCCACGCAGGTATTTCACCGCATATTTCAGGTTGGTGTCGGGGTTCAGCAGTTCGGCCGGCGGGCCACGGTGGCCCATGGTGCGCGCCGTGGCCGGAAGAATCTGCATCAGCCCGTAATAGGGGCCGTTGCGGGCAGCGGGGTTATAGCTGCTTTCGCGTTGCACCACCCGATGCACCAGATCCACAGGCACGTCATAGCGGTGGGCATATTGCGCAATCAGCGCATTCAGGGCCGCGGGGCCTTGGGCCTGGGTGCGCTGCACCTCTGGGGCGCGCCCGCTACAGGCGGCGAGGGTGACAAGCAACAGAAGGGCGATCAGGCGCATGGGGAAACCTCGGGTCCGGTAAGGCGCTGATACCATCCGGCTTTGTGCTGGGGCAACAATGCGCCGCCGTATGCGCCCGTGCCGGGGTGCGCGCGGCAAGATTCCGCCGGTGTGTTGTCTGGGTCACGGTGCGGAACAATGGCCCACGCGGCGCATTCTTACTCCAACGATCCAAACGCCGTGCGGCCCCGCGCCCCGGCATCTGATAAGGAGATGACCAAGATGAATACGCCACTGAAAACCGCCACCCTTGCCGCCGCCCTGTCTGCCCTCAGCCTGCCCGCCATGGCCCAGACGGCGACAACAACCGAAACCTTCGAGACAGGCAGCACCCTGGGATATCTGGAATGTACCGTCGAGGGTGGGTTCGGCCTGTTGATCGCGTCCAGCAAGGATGCCGTCTGCACCTTTGATCAGGCCGAAGGCGAAACCCAGACCTATGTGGGCACCATCGACAAGCTGGGCATTGATATCGGTGTGTCTGGCGAAAGCTATATGAAATGGGCCGTGGTGCAATTGCTGGACCACAAGGGCGAGGATGTGACCCTTGATGGCACCTATAACGGCGTGTCGGCCGATGCGTCGGTCGGTGTCGGCCTTGGGGCCAATGCGCTGTTGGGCGGGGATGATGATTCCATCGGCCTGCAACCGTTCAGCGTCGAGGGTAAAACCGGGCTGAACGTGGCCGTTGGCCTGACGTCGATGACCCTGACATCGGTGGAATAATTCACCGTGGGGCGTCACACCCCCTGAAACGACAAACCCCCGGTGCATTGCCCCGGGGGTTATCTGATTGGGGCCAAAACCCCCAGTATCGACAATGACTTACATCATGCCTTCGCGCTGGGCCTTTTTACGGGCGAGCTTGCGGGCGCGGCGGATGGCCTCGGCCTTCTCGCGCGCTTTCTTCTCGGACGGCTTTTCGAAATGTTGCTTGAGCTTCATTTCACGAAAAACGCCCTCACGCTGGAGCTTTTTCTTCAGAGCGCGGAGCGCCTGATCGACATTGTTGTCACGAACACTGACCTGCATGTGGTTTTCACCACCTTTCTAGTTTGAGTTGCAAGGAATTGCAGGAAGTGGCCCTATAGCAAAGGCGCGCTAACTTGTCTAGCGTTGCCGCAAATGCAGGAGGCCGAGATGACAGACCCAAGAACCGCCATTCTGGACGCCGCTTTGGCCCATGTGGCCTTTGACGGCTGGAGCGATGCAACCCTTGCCGCCGCCGCCCGGGACGCGGGCATGGATCTGGTTGAGGCGCGGGCGCTGTTTCCACGGGGCGGCGTCGATCTGGCGCTGGCCTATCACCGGGCCGGGGATGCGGCGATGGTGGCGCAACTGGCGCGCGAAAACCTGTCCGATCTGCGGTTTCGCGACCGGATCACGCTGGCCGTGCGCCTGCGCCTTGAGGGCGCCGAGAAAGAAGCGGTGCGCCGGGGCAGCACCCTGTTCGCGCTGCCCAACCATGCCGCCGACGGGGCCAGGGCGCTCTGGGAAACCGCCGATCATATCTGGAGCGCCCTTGGCGATACGTCGCGCGATGTGAACTGGTACACGAAACGCGCCACGCTGTCGGGGGTTTACGCCTCGACTTTGCTGTTTTGGCTGGGCGATGACAGTGCCGGTCATCAGGCAACTTGGGATTTTCTGGACAGGCGCATTGATGACGTGATGAAGATCGAAGAGGTAAAAGCGGCGGTGAACAAGAACCCGCTGCTGAAACCCTTCATGGCACTGCCAAACTGGGCAATGTCAAAGGTGCAGGCGCCGTCAAAGACGCCCCGGCGCAATTTTCCCGGGCGCTGGACGCGCCACCAGTGAACAAAGAGGGACGGAACGGACCGATGAGTGACACGATGCAAGCTGTTGAAATTTCATCCCCAGGCGGCCCCGAGGCCCTGCAACTGGTGGCCCGGCCCCTGCCGGTTCCGGGACAGGGGCAGATCGCCATCCGCCTGCATTATGCGGGGGTGAACCGCCCCGATGCCCTGCAACGTGCAGGGCGTTATGCGCCGCCCCCGGGGGCGAGCGACCTGCCGGGGCTGGAAGGCGCGGGCGAGGTCGCGGCGGTGGGGCCGGGCGTGACCCGCTGGGCTGTCGGGGATCGGGTTTGCGCCCTTCTGCCGGGCGGTGGATACGCCGAACAGGTGGTCTGTCATGCCGATCATGCCCTGCCGGTGCCCGATGGCATGGATATGAAACAGGCCGCCTGCCTGCCCGAAACATTTTTCACCGTGTTTTCAAATGTGTTCATGCGCGGCGGCTTGCAGGCGGGCGAACGGTTTCTGGTCCATGGCGGCAGTTCGGGCATTGGCACTACGGCAATTCAACTGGCCCATGCCCGGGGCGCGCGGGTGTTCACTACGGCCGGAACGGGCGAAAAATGCGCCGCCTGCCGTGATCTGGGGGCCGAGGTTGCCCTGAATTACCACGAGGAAGATTTCGTCGAGGTGATGAAGGCGGCAGGCGGTGCGAACCTGATCCTTGATATGGTTGGGGGTGAGTATTTGCCACGCAACATCAAATCTCTGGCGAATGACGGGCGGCTGGTGCAGATCGCGTTTCTGACCGGCGCCAAGGTTGAACTGAACTTTGCCGAAGTCATGGCGCGCCGCCTGACGATCACCGGCTCCACCCTGCGGCCTCAATCCGATCTGGCCAAGGCGCGGATCGCGCAGGCACTGGAACACGAGGTCTGGCCGCTGCTGGCGGCAGGGAAAATCGCGCCGGTGATGGACAGTGAATTTCTGCTGAGTGACGCCGCCAAGGCCCATGACCGCATGGAAAGCAGCGCCCATATCGGCAAGATCGTGCTGCGCATCGTCGGCTGATTCCCCCTGAGAAGGACAGAAAATGAGCGGATTGATCGCGCTTCTCGATGACGTTGCGGCCATCGCCAAGGTCGCCGCCGCCTCGGTTGACGATGTGGTGGGGCAGGCGGTCAAGGCCTCGTCCAAGGCGGCAGGGGCGGTGATCGACGACGCCGCCGTCACGCCGAAATACGTCCACGGGTTTTCCGCCGCCCGCGAACTGCCCATCGTGTGGCGCATCGCCCGGGGGTCGCTGTTCAACAAACTGGTGATCCTGCTGCCCGTGGCACTGTTGCTGTCGCGGTTTGCGCCATGGGCCATCGCGCCGCTGCTCATGCTGGGCGGGGCGTATCTGTGTTTTGAGGGGGCGGAAAAGGTCTGGCATGCGCTGAACCCCGGCGATCACCATGCCGAGGATCTGGCCGCAGAAAAGGCAGACAACACCCATCTTGAGGAACAGAAGGTGCGCGGCGCGATCAAGACCGATTTCATCCTTTCTGCCGAAATCATGACGATCATCCTGTCGGCCCTGCCCACTGGTGTTGCTTTGTGGCAGACGGCGGCGGCGCTGGCCGTGGCAGGAGGGATCATCACACTTGCGGTTTATGGTGCGGTGGGCCTGATCGTTAAGGCCGATGATGCGGGGCTGGCCATGGTGGCCAGGGGCCGCTTGGCCGCCACGCGCGCGGTGGGGCAGGCCATCGTGCGCGGGATGCCCGGGTTTCTGGCGCTGCTGGTCACGGTCGGCACGGCGGCGATGATCTGGGTCGGGGGGCAAATCATCGTCCATGGGCTGCACGAACTGGGCGTGCATGGGCCATATGACATCATCCACGGGCTGGCCCTGCGCGCGGTCGCGGTTGTCGGGGCCGCCCCCGGCGCCGTGGAATGGGCCGTGACGGCGTTTCTGGATGGCATGGTCGGGCTGGTGATCGGGCTGCTGCTGATCCCGGTTGTGACATTCGTTATCCTGCCCGTGGCGGGGCTGTTTCGCCGGGGCTGAACCGTTAGGGGATCGGATCGAACAGCGCATCTTTCAGGGTGCAGTCGTGGATCACGTCGCGCCCGCAGGGGACGGGGGTGAGGGATTTTGAAAGGCACAGGCGCGCCTCCTGGATGCGGCCTGCCTGACAGGTGATGGTGATGCTGTCGGGTGTAAGGGTGGGGTTTTCCTTGAGGAATGCGTCTTCGATCACCGCAGCGGGAAGTTTCACGGCGCGGTCAAGTTTGCGCAGCACTGCCGGGCGGGTCACGGCACCATAGGCGCGGCGCGCGGTGGCGAAATAATCATCCGCAGACAGGCCCGCGCAGCGCCCATGTTTTTTCCACTGATACCAGGCCGCACCGCCATCGCCCATGATATCGGCCATGGCGCGGGTTTGCGCGCGCGACGGATCGCGCGCCGTGGTACGACAATAGCTGGGATAGCCGCGGTGGAACTGTGGCCACAGCCCGTGCAGCACCCAGCCGTTATCGGCGCCGGCCGCACATTGGGGCGAGCCGCGCAGATCGCCCTCAAGGGCGCACCATGTGGGCGACCATGACAGGGACAGCACATAATAATCGAATGCGCCCGCCGGTTCGCCTTCGGCCCTGATCTGGGTGGGAAGCAGGGAGATGAGCAGCAGGAGCAGCGGCAAAATGCGCATTTTCTCTTTTCCTTGGGGGCGAGGCGGACTATATCCGGGGTAACTTCCCCGAAAACGAGGTAAGGGTCCAGCCGGACCAGCCGTTTTCCCCGGACCAAATGTCATGCCCGGGTCAGTGCCAAAGGAGAGAGCCGATGCAAAAACCGATCATGGCCAAGGCCACTGCCGTGTGGCTGGTGGACAACACCACGCTTACGTTCCGCCAGGTTGCGGATTTCTGCGGGCTGCACGAACTTGAGGTGCAGGGCATCGCCGATGGCGATGTGGCCGCTGGTGTCAAAGGGTTTGACCCTGTGACCAACAACCAGTTGGACCAAAGCGAGATCGACAAGGCCGAGAAAGACCCGCTGCACAAGCTGAAGCTGAAATTTTATGCCGCAGCGGTGGGCGAGGAAAAACGCCGTGGTCCGCGCTACACCCCCTGTCAAAGCGGCAGGACCGGCCTGCATCCATTCTGTGGCTGGTGAAATTCCACCCCGAACTGAGCGACGGTCAGGTGAGCAAACTGGTGGGCACCACCAAGCCGACAATTCAGGCGATCCGCGAGCGTACTCATTGGAACATCAACAACATCCAGCCGATCGATCCGGTCGCCCTGGGCCTGTGCAAACAGTCGGAACTGGACATGGCGGTGCAAAAGGCCAACGCCAAGAAGGCCAAGGAAGGCGGCGTGATGAGCGACGACGAGCGCCGCAAACTGGTCAGCACGGAACAAAGCCTTGGCATGGAGCCGGAGCCCCGGATGCCCACGGCGATTGCCGGGCTTGAGACATTTTCCCTGTCGGGCAATGAGGACGACGAGAAAGAGCCGGATCTGCCGGATGCCGAGAGTTTCTTCAATCTGCCCGATGACGGGCCCGAAGATGACGACGACGACAAGTAAGATTTATGGACGGCGGGACGACGCTCGGCTTACGCCATCGCCCCGCCCACCATCCCTTGTCATGCCCGGCCAATGGCCCTATGTAGGGGGCGAGAGGTTGGCGCGGGCAGGCACCTCGCCAACCCGGTCAGGTCCGGAAGGAAGCAGCCGTAACGAGCCCCGCTTGGGTCGTTGTCCAGCCTCTCACCCTTTGTTTTGCCTTGTTTAAGGAGGGATTTTGATGATTGTGATCGCATTCCTCCGGCGGGCCGGGGCCTGAGTTTTCACGCCTTGCCGCCGATTCGGTATCTGCGTCGCACCACGCCGCGCGGACCCTGTTTTCTGCTGAACAAGGCAATCCTGTGACTGACACACACTATTCCCTGGCCGATCTTGGATGGTCGGCCCATTTTTCATCGCAGCTCGACATTGACGAATTCACCGATTTGGCGCCCATGCGCATCACCGCCGTTTTACGCGATGGCGTGATCGGGTTGGGCGAGGCGGGGGCGGATACGTTAATCCTGCCGTCGGGCGAAAGTGCGGGCGATTATGCCGTGGGTGATTGGGTGCTGGTTGATGCTGATCTGCGCCGTGTGGTGCGGCGGCTTGAGCGGCATTCGCTGTTGCAGCGCCGGGCGGCCGGGACGGGGCGTGAGGTGCAGCTGATTGCGGCCAACATCGACACCCTGTTCATCGTTACTTCGTGCAACGCCGATTTCAACGCCGCGCGGCTGGAACGCTATCTGGTGCTGGCCGCCGAGGCGGGCGTGGCGCCGGTCATCCTGTTGACCAAGGCCGATATGGCCGATGCTGATGGGTATGTGGCGCAGGCGCGGGCCTTGGGCGCGGATGTGCCGGTTGAGGCGCTGAACGCCAAGGATCCGGCAGCGGTTGAACGTTTGACCGGCTGGTTGGGTCGGGGGCGAACGGGCGCATTGCTGGGCAGTTCGGGGGTGGGCAAGACCACGCTTTTGAATGCCCTGACCGATCAGGGCGCCGCAACCGGAGGCATCCGCGAGGACGACGCCCGTGGCCGTCACACCACCACCGCGCGGGGGTTGTTTGCCGCCCGTGGGGGAAGCTGGCTGGTCGATACGCCGGGGATGCGCGCGGTGCGCCTGTCGGATGTGGCCGGTGGAATCGACGTCGTGTTTTCCGACCTGGTGGAACTGGCGGGCGCGTGCCGGTTTTCCGATTGCGCCCATGGGGCCGAACCGGGCTGTGCGGTGCAGGCGGCGATTGCCGCCGGGCAGATTGATGGCGAGCGGTTGATTCGCTGGCAGAAACTGGCGCGTGAAGAAGAGCACAACAGCGCCAGTATTCACGAAAGCCGCCGCCGTGACCGGTCGCTGAACAAGATGTACCGTGAAGGCAAGGCGAACAGGCGGCGCAAAGAGGGGCAATAGGCGACCGAAGGTTTCCCTGCGGTCGCCTGGCCGTGTCAGGCCGCGTTGCCCTCGACCACCTGACCGGGGTGGCGCACGGCCCAATCGGCAAGGAAATCGCGCATTTCGGGGGTGCCTGCCATGGGGATGGCCCCCGGGGCAGGGCCAGACCATGTTCCAGCGCGAGTCGTGCGCAGGCGATATGATCGGCCCCGCCCCGGGCAGGCGCGTGTGCGGCCCCGTGGATGATCGTGCCCAATAACGTGCCGCCATGCCCGTTGCGGCGGGTCAGATCGGGCCTCAGCGACAGCAGATACGCCAACACTTCGGGATCGCCGATCCAACCTGCGGTTTGCACCGGCGGCACCCCCATGGGACCGGGGCGATCATACTCCAGCCCCAGCGCCACCAGCCGTTCGATATGACCCCGGCGTGCGGGCAGGATGACGATGTCCGAGATCAGACTGCGGTATACCTCGGGCAGGATGGCCGGGTCGAGGAAGGCGCCCGGGCTGGCCTGCCCATCGGCGGCGCGGGCCAGCAGGATTTCGGCGTCGCTCAGGGTGGTGTCGCCCCCGGCGGCGGCGATCTGTTTGCCCACCGCAGTGCTGCCAATAACGCGGGCCAGCGCATAGGGCGAACAGCCCCGCCACGCCAATGAGGGATCGGCCCCGGCATCCAGCAACAGCCGCACCATTTCACCATCGCTCATCCGGCGGGCGGCCTGACACAGGGCCGGGATCTGGCCGTTGGTCGTGGCGTTCGGGTTGGCCTCCGCACTCAGCAACATCCGCACTGCGCCATGATCGTTGAAATCCATGGCCCGGGCCAGCGCATTTGTACCGTTCGGGGCGGCCCCATGGGCAAGCAGCAGGATCAGCCCGTCATGATGGCCCAATTCGGTGGCATGATAGAGCGATTCGCCGTCATCCGGGTTCGCGCCGTGTTCCAGCAACCAACGGGCCAGCGGCATGTTGTCGCCATGGCCGATGGCCCCGTAAAGCGCCGAAAGCGCGCCGTCCTCGCGGGGCGTGGCATCATTCACATCGGCCCCATGGGCGCGCAGCAGATCCGCAATCTCCAGCATGTCGTCGCGCAAATCAGGGCGCAGTTGGTGATAGCGCGAAAATGCCAGATGCAGGATGGGGCGACGCGGCCCAAGGGGCCGGGTGGCGCTGGCGGGATCACGCTCGATCGCCCTGCGCACCGCCGCCAGATCATAAAGCGCGATTTCCAGCCCCAGAAGCCCGCGCGCCAGATCGGGGGTTTCGGCCAAAAGCTGTGCCGTGATCTGGTTCTGGCCATGAAACAGCGCGATTTTCAGCCGTTGCTGTCTGGCGGCGCGATCCATGCCTTCGGCCTCGACCGCCGTTTTCATCTGCGGCCAACTGGTGAAATTGGCTTCGCGGGCGATCACATGCAGGAAATCGGCGTGTTTCAGGGGGGCAGGGCCATCGCCCAGCACGGCACGCACCCGGCCAGCGGCCGGCGTATCGCCCCCGCCATAGGCGCGTTTCAGTAAAGTGGCCTTGCGGCGCAATTCATCAAGGGATGACATCGGGGTTTCCTCTGACATTGCCCGACGATCCGCTGTGACCGGGCCAGAAAAAACCGAAAATGAGGGTCGTTTTCTGTGTGTTCGGGGTGCTGTCAGGCTTTCCGCGGATCAGGGTGCAGCCCCGTGCTGCGCAATTCGATATAGGCGCAACGTCGGCCCAAGGCAAGCGGGCGCTGTGTGCGGGCATCATTCGCATATCATTCGGCCCTGCGGCGTTTACGTGGCACCCACCCTTGCCTAAGTTGCGGGTCAGACACTTATCCCGAATCCCCGGAGCCCCATGTCAGACGCCCCCGCATATCGCGTGCTTGCCCGCAAATACCGCCCCGAGACATTCGCCGATCTGATCGGTCAGGATGCCATGGTGCGCACCCTTAAAAATGCATTCGAGGCCGACCGGATCGCCCAGGCGTTCATCATGACCGGCATTCGTGGCACCGGTAAAACCACCACGGCGCGGATCATTGCCAAGGGGATGAATTGCATTGGCCCTGATGGAAATGGCGGGCCGACGGTGGCCCCCTGTGGACAGTGCAAACCCTGCAAGGGAATCGCCGAGGGGCGGTTTTTCGATGTGCTCGAAATCGACGCGGCCTCGTCCACGGGGGTTGAAAATGTGCGCGAACTCAACGCCATGGCCAATACAAGACCGGCTGAGGGACGCTATAAGATCTTCATCATCGATGAGGTTCATATGCTTTCGGTCAACGCGTTCAACGCGCTGCTGAAAACCCTTGAGGAACCCCCAGCCCACACAAAGTTCATCATGGCCACCACGGAAATCCGCAAGGTGCCGGTGACAGTTCTGTCGCGCTGTCAACGGTTCGATCTGCGCCGGATCGAACCCGATGTGATGATCGCCCATCTGGCGAAAATCGCCGGTTTGGAGGGCGCGCAAATTGCCGATGACGCGCTGGCACTGATCACCCGCGCGGCCGAAGGATCGGTGCGCGATGCGCTGTCACTGATGGATCAGGCGATTGCCCATGGGGCAGGCGAAACCACTGCCGATCAGGTGCGCGCCATGCTGGGGCTGGCCGACCGGGGGCGGGTTCTGGACTTGTTTGATATGATCCTTGGCGGCGATGCGGCAGGCGCCTTGGGGGAACTGTCGGCGCAATATTCCGATGGTGCCGATCCCATGGCGGTGCTGCGCGATCTGGCGGAAATCACCCATTGGATCAGCGTGATCAAGATTACCCCAGAGGCGGGCGACGATCCCACCATCGGCCCGGATGAACGGGCGCGCGGTGCGGTCATGGCCGAAAAGCTGCCGATGCGGGTGCTGACACGGATGTGGCAGATGCTTCTCAAGGCGATCGAGGAAGTGGGCCAGGCGCCCAACGCCATGATGGCCGCCGAAATGGCCGTGATCCGCCTGACCCATGTGGCCGACCTGCCCAGCCCCGAAGACCTGCTGCGCAAATTGCAGGACACGCCGCGTCCGCCGCCGCCGGCGGGCGGGTCCGGGGGGCCTCGGCCAAGGCCTCGGGGGGCGGCTCGGGCAATGCCCGCGCCTTGGCGCCCCGTGGCGGGGGGCGCAACGGCGCTGGCGGTGCAGCCCGAAACCGCGCTGGCCCGCTTCGCCAGTTTCGATGCGGTGGTCGAGCTGATCCGCGCCAACCGCGATGCCAAACTTCTGATCGAGGTGGAAACCTGCGTTGGGCTGGCCAGCTATGCCCCCGGCCGGATCGAATTCGTGCCCACAGAAAACGCCCCCCGCGATCTTGCCGCGCGTCTGGCCCAGCGATTGCAACTCTGGACCGGCGCGCGTTGGGCGGTGACATTGGTGAACAAAGGCGGCGCCCCGACCATCGCATCCCTGCGCGACGCCGCCGACAATGATCTGCGCGCCAGGGCCCGGGCGCACCCCCTGATGCAAGCGGTGCTGCTGGCCTTTCCCAAGGCGGAAATCACCGACATCCGCACCCCCGAAGCGATGAAAGCCGAGGCCGCCGAACAGGCCCTCCCCGAAGTTGACGAGGAATGGGATCCGTTCGAGGACGATTGACACTCACCTTCACTGCGGCGCTTGTGGCCCGCCGCCATGGCGCTTATCTCTGGCCCAAACCGATAGAGATGGAGAGACGACATGCTTAAGGGACTTGGCGGATTGGGCGACATGGGCAAAATGATGAAGGCCGCCCAGGACATGCAAGGCAAGATGGCCGAACTGCAGGAACAGTTGGAAACCACCATGGTCACCGGCGAATCCGGCGCCGGGTTGGTCAAGGCAACGGCAACCGCCAAGGGCGTGCTGACCGCGCTCGACATTGATCCGTCGATCTTCAACGCCGACGAAAAGGAAGTGGTCGAAGACCTGATTTTGGCCGCGATCAAAGACGCCCAGCAAAAGGCCGCCACGAAATCCCAGGATGAGATGAGCAAACTGACCGAGGGCCTTGGCCTGCCTGCGGGCATGAAGCTGCCGTTCTGAGCGCCTGTGCTGCTTTTTACTGATAAAAATACTCATGGCGCAGCGCCGGCCACAGGCGCGCCATGAGTAAGGCACCCTCTGACATCGAAACCCTGATTGATCTGATGGCGCGCCTGCCCGGGCTGGGCCCCCGTTCGGCGCGCCGCGCGGTGCTGCATTTGATCAAGAAACGCGGCCAATTGCTTGGCCCGCTGGCGGTCGCGATGCAGCAGGTGGGCGATACGGCCCGCGAATGTGTCAGCTGCGGCAACATCGGCACCGGCGATCTTTGCCCGATCTGTGCCGATCCGGCCCGCGCCACCGGCGAAATCTGCGTGGTCGAGGATGTGGCCGATCTTTGGGCGATGGAGCGCAGCAAGGTGTTCAAGGGCCGCTATCATGTGTTGGGCGGCACCCTTTCGGCCCTTGATGCCATCGGCCCCGAAGATCTGCACATCCCCCGTCTGATTGACAGGATCCCCCGTGAAGGGGTGCGTGAACTGATCCTGGCCCTGAACGCCACGGTGGATGGCCAGACCACCGCCCATTACATCGCCGAACAGGTCGAAGGCACCGAGGTGGCCGTTACCTCACTGGCGCAGGGCGTGCCGATCGGGGGCGAACTCGATTATCTTGATGACGGCACAATCACGGCGGCCCTGCGGGCGCGGCGCGCGTTCTAGGGGGCGATCAGGCGCCGGGGGTTTTCCTGAACGGGGCCAGCAAGGCGCGGGCGCGGGTTTCGGCGCGGCGCACCCGAACTGCGGTAAGATAGGCCTCCTGCAATGTTTGGGATGACGCGCCCAACACTTCGCCCACCTGATCGACGATGGTGATATCGCCGCTGGTTTCGGCGGCTTCGAGGGCTTCGAGGGCCAGTTCGTCGGCGAGGTCTTCGAGAAGCTGCATGTTTGTTCCTTGGTCTGATGTCGCGTGGTTTCTACTTACTGCGCGGTTTGGCGCAATATTTCCTATTTGCTGCGCGGTTTGGCGCGCAAGGTCGGTTCGGCCTCGGTCGGGTTTTCCGGCCATGGGTGACGGGGATAGCTGGCGCGCATGTCCTTGCGTACATCGTCATAGGAACTGGCCCAGAAGCCGGGCAAATCCATGGTGGTTTGCACCGGGCGGCGGGCCGGTGACAGCAGGGTGATGCGCAAGGGGCGTCCGGCGACGGCGGGATGGGTTGCAACGCCGAACATCTCTTGCAGGCGGATTTCGATTTCGGGATCGTCGCCGGAATAATCTATGGGCGCCTTGTTGCCCAGGGGCGTGGTGTAATTGGCCGGTGCGACTCGGTCGAGCGTTTGGGCTTGGTCCCAATCCAGCATGGCGCGCAGGGGTTGGGTGAGGTCAAACCCCTTCCACGCCCCCGCACTGCCCACATGGCCAAGATGCGGAAGAAGCCAGTGGTCGATACCCTCCATCAGCGCAGTTTCCGACATATCAGGCAGATCGGCCCCCGTTTCCCTGACCAGCGCGACCCGCGCGCGCAGGCGTTGGGAAGGGGCGGAAAAGGTAAACCCAAGATCGCGCACCCCGTCCAGCATGGCACGGGCGCGGGCTTCGGGGGGCATCCTGCCAGTGGCGATCCTCCAGCACCAGCGCGCCGAATTGTAACTGTTGGCGGGCAACCACCCGGCGGCTGCGCCTGTCCCATTCACAGACGTCGTGCCACGCCATGGCATCGCCGTGAATGGCGCTGACATCGGCCTGGGTGATTTCGATGGCCTGGCGGATTTTCGCCTCGCGCGGGTGGCCGTCGGTGTCGGTCACCACCAACAGCCGCGCGTTCGCCAGCGGATCATCGGCCGGCAGAATCGCCCCTTTGCCCCCTGACAGCACAAAGCGCGGATCGTCGCCGTTGCGGCGCAGGGCGATCCGGTCGGGAAAGGCCAGCGCGGCGTGCTGGGCCGGGGTCAACGCGGCCTCGGGGCCGGCCAATCGGGTCAGGCGGCGTTGTTCCTGGGTGACCCGCGAAAGGGTGGGCCGGTCGATCCGGTGGGGGGAACGGTCAGCAAAGGCGCGCGGATCGCGCAGGGCCGCAAGGCGCAGGGCCAGATCAACCGGTGCGCCGCGCAGAATGTCGCGTTCAGACAAGAGAGCGGCCAGCGGGGCCGCCTTTGGGCCGGCGATTTGTAACATATGTGCAAGTCTGGGGTGCAGCGGCATTGCGGCCAAAGCGCGGCCATGGTCGGTGATCTGGCCATTTTTCAGGGCGCCCAGCCCGGTCAGCAACGTCTGTGCCTCGCCAAAGGCCCCTTGGGGCGGGGTGGTGAGAAAGGGCAGGGCGGCGGCATCAGACACCCCCCAAAGCGCAAGCTCCAGAACCAGACCGGCCAGATCGGCGGCCTCGATCTCGGCAGGGGGGAAGGGGGCCAATGCGCCCTCTTCGCCCTTGGCCCAGAGGCGAAAACAGGTGCCTTCCGCCACCCGGCCTGCGCGGCCCCGGCGCTGTTCGGCCTCGGCGCGGGTCACCCGTTCGGTCACCAGCCGTGACATGCCTGATCCGGGGTCGAACCTTGCGCGGCGCGACCGCCCGCCGTCGATGACCACGCGCACGTCCTCCAGCGTCAGCGAGGTTTCGGCGATGGCCGTGGCCAGCACCAGTTTGCGCCCCTGTTTGGCGGGCGTGATCGCGGCGCGTTGGTCGGCAAAGGGCAGGGCACCGAACAGGGGGCGAATCGTGACATTACCGGGCAGACGCCCGGTCAGTGCCTGTTCAACCCGGCGGATTTCGCCCTCACCGGGCAGAAAGGCCAAAAGGCCGCCGCTGGTGTGCGCCACGGCGTCGCTGATCAGATCGGCCATGGCGGATTCGAACCGTTGCGCCTTTGGCACCGGGCGATCCAGCCAGCGGGTTTCCACCGGAAAGGCCCGCCCCTGTGATGTGATCACCGGCGCATCGCCCATCAACCCGGCCACCGGCGCGGCGTCCAGCGTGGCCGACATGACCACCAGCATCAGATCGTCGCGCAGCGCGCCGCGCACCTCAAGGCACAGGGCCAGCCCCAGATCGGCATTCAGCGAGCGTTCGTGAAATTCGTCAAAGATCAGCGCCGCGATCCCGGGCAGTTCGGGGTTTGACTGGATCATCCGGGTGAGGATGCCTTCGGTCACGACCTCGATCCGGGTGGCGCGTGACACTTTCGCTTCGCCCCGAATGCGATAGCCCACCGTTTGCCCCACGGATTCGCCAAGGGTTTGGGCCATGCGCTCAGCGGCGGCGCGGGCGGCAAGGCGGCGGGGTTCCAGCATCACGATCTTGCCCGCCGGGTTCAGCGCCGACAGTATGGCCAGCGGCACGCGTGTGGTTTTGCCCGCACCGGGGGGCGCCTGAAGCACGGCCTGGCCCCGGGCGCGCAGGGCATCCAGCAGGGCGGGCAGGGCATCGTCGATGGGCAGGTGTATCATGGGCGCGGTTATCGCTTGGCTTTGCCCATGATGCCAGAGGTGGCTGGACAATTCCCCCATGGCACGGGCAAACCTGTGGGCGAAAAGGGGGCGCCATGGTGGGTTCTGATCTTGAAACGCTGGCCCGTGGGGTGGTTGCGGGCGAACGCCGCGCCCTGGCCCGGGCGATCACGCTGGTGGAAAGCCGCCGTGCCGATCACCGGGCCAATGCCCGCGCCTTGTTGGAACGTCTGGCCCCCGACGCCCCGCAGGCGCTGCGGATCGGGATGTCGGGCACCCCGGGCGTGGGCAAATCGACGTTTATCGAAGCCTTCGGGATGATGCTGTGCGATGCGGGCCACAGGGTGGCGGTTCTTGCGGTTGATCCCAGTTCGGCCCGCTCGGGCGGATCGATTTTGGGCGATAAAACCCGGATGGAGCGGCTTTCGCGCAACCCCAATGCCTTTATCCGCCCCAGCCCCAGTCAGAGCGAACTGGGCGGCGTCGCCCGGCGCACCCGCGAAGCGGTGAGCCTGTGCGAGGCGGCGGGGTTTGATGTTGTGCTGATCGAAACCGTGGGCGTGGGCCAAAGCGAGGTGATGGTGGCCGAAATGGCCGATCTGTTCGTGCTGTTGCTGGCCCCGGCGGGGGGGATGAATTGCAGGGGGTCAAGCGTGGCATCATGGAAACCGCCGATATCATCCTGATCAACAAGGCCGATGGCGATCTGAAATCGACCGCGCAGCGCACCCGCGCCGATTATGCCGGGGCGCTGCGGCTGCTGCGCAAGCGGGCGGAAGATCCCAAAGGGTTTCCGCTGGCGATGACAGTATCGGCGGTTGCAGGCGATGGGCTGTCGAAGGCGTGGGAGAAGATGCAGGAGTTGGCCGATTGGCGGCGCGAGAATGGCCACTGGGACAGGCGGCGGCGGGATCAGGCGCTGCACTGGTTTCACGAGGACGTGCGGCAGGGGGTATTGGCGCATTTGCAGGGCGATCCGGCCATGGCCGGGGCGATGGCGCGGCTGGACAAAGAGGTGGCCAGCGGTGCGCGCCCCCGTCTGCGGCAGCGGCAGAGATTTTGCAGGGGTTGATCGGCACCGAAAAGGGATGAATCGCTTGACGCCCCCGGGCCGTCGCCGTATGAGCCTGAAACGGAATTCATGGCGCCGCATCTGCGGTGCCGTCAAGCAGTGTCAGATTGGGCATACGTGCCCGCCCCTGACCCCAGAAATAGGATGAACCCATGTCGCGTCGTTGCGAACTGACCGGAAAAGGCCCGATGTCTGGCAACAATGTCAGCCATGCCAAAAACAGAACACGTCGCCGGTTCCTGCCCAACCTGAACGAAGTCTCGCTGATGTCCGAATCGCTGGGCCGCACGTTCAAGTTGAAGATTTCCGCCGCTGCCCTGCGCACCGTCGATCATCGTGGTGGTCTGGATGCGTTCATGGCCAAAGCCAAGGATGTTGACCTTTCGGCCGACGCGCTGAAGATCAAAAAAGAGATCGCCAAGGCGCAAGCCGCCGTCTGATTCGGCGTCGTGATCGCAATGATGGCCCTGCCGTTTGGCGGGGCCTTTGGCGTTTCTGAGAGATCGCGCTTATGACGTCAGGATTTGCGCCACAAAATCCGGAACAGTCTCGCTCGCCCAGCCAGTGATTGCCTTGTCAAAACGGCTGGTGGTTTCGGAAGGGGCAAGGTTCAGCTTCGGGGTTTCCGCCCCTGCCGCGCCTCAAGCCGGGCCAGCGCCAGATGTGCGGCGTTTGGTTGCGCCACCTGGCAGGCCTTGCCGCGCAGGTTAAAGAAATCATGCACCCGTGCAGGATCGCGGCCAAACCCTTTGGGCGTGGCCACGTCGTTCAGATCGTATTGCGCCCAAAGGCCGCCGGTGTCGCGAAACGTACCAAGCCCGCTTTCCGCCGAAAGACCCGCGCCTGTCAGGAAAACGATCAAGGGCAATCGCTTAGCTGCAATAGGCCTTGGCGTTGGTGCCGAACTGTTTGTATTTCTTCCAGAATTCTTCGTCGCGGCGGCTGCTGGATTGGCGCACGACCTGCGCGCGGTGCGGGTCGCTGAAGAATCTTGCCGCCTGACGCTGATCGCGGCGGTCAAGGGTCAGGTCTGCCACCTGCTGAATACAGCCGCACAGGGCGCGGTTCGCTGCCTTGCGATCCGAATGCAGACAGGCGCGTTCGATCGTGCCCGCGTGAACTGCGGTTGTGCCAAAGGTAACTGTCCCCACGGCCATGGCCGCGATGATAAGCATGGTTTTCATGTCTTGCCTCGTTTTTGCCGGACCCCGTATGTTTACGGTGATTCCGGTTCTGCCCAATCCGGGCACATTGCCAGTTTTACATATTTCGGGCAAATCACAATTTTTCAGAGGGCAGGCGGGAACGGCGGATCAGAATATCCAACGTGGTCAAGATACAACCCTTGCGGCGGGCAGACCGGGCCACAGGCGGCGCGGTCGCGGGCCTCCAGTGCGGCGCGCACCCGGTCGGGCGGCCAGTGGCCCGCGCCGACACGTTCCAGGGTGCCGACAAAGCTGCGCACCTGATTGTGCAGAAAGCTGCGGGCGCGCAGGGCAAAGCGGAATTCTTGGCCGCCGGGATAGGGGTGTTCTGTAATATCCAGTTGATCCAGTGTCTTAATTGGCGATTTCGCCTGACACATGGTTGACCGGAACGTGGTGAAATCATGCAGCCCCAACAGATGGCGCGCGCCGTCCTGCATCGGGCCAAGGGCAAGCGGATGACGCACCTGCCAGACCAGCCCGGCGTCATGCACGACCGGCGCACGCCGTGCCACCAGACGAAACACATAGCGCCGCTCGATGGCCGAAAATCGCGCGTGCCAGTCATCTGCCACCAGCGCCACGGCGGTGATCGCCACGGGCAGCGGTTTCAGGTGATAATTCAATGCCTCAGACAGGCGAAATGGCTCCCACGCCTGGCGCAAATCGCAATGGGCCACCTGCGCGGTGGCATGTACCCCCGAATCGGTGCGTCCGGCGGCGCCGATGCCGGGGGCGTCAGGCTCCAGCCGCCTCAGGGCGTCTTCGATGGCGCCTTGCACGCTGGGCAGGTCGCGCTGCCGCTGCCAGCCGGCAAAGGGGGCGCCATTATATTCAATCCTGAGGGCAAAGCGGGGCATGGCGGTTGCGTATCCCGGACACCAGCCAAAGGCAATCGCGCCTGCGTGTGGGCGAACCGCCTGACACGGGCGCCAGACAAAGACTGGAATCGCGCCGCAGGCGCGGCCGCTGGATCAGGGTAGTGGATCAGGGCTGCACTGGAACCCGGGCGCGCGGCGCCTTATGTTGCGGTGCAGGCACAGGGGACGACAGATTTGATCATCGGCGATATTGCAGACGGGTTGGGCCGCGGGGTGGATTCCATCGGCGCCACTTTTTCAGGCGCGTTTCTTGAACCCGTCGTGCGGCTGGGCGTCACCGGTTTGTCACGGGCGGGCAAGACGGTGTTCATCACTTCGCTTGTGGCCAATCTGATGAACCGTGCGCGGATGCCGCAATTGGTGGCCGCCGCCGATGGCACGATCAGCACCGCCTATCTGCAACCCCAGCCCAACGACACATTGCCCCGGTTCGATTACGAAACCCATCTGGCCGATCTGACGGGCCGCGCGCCTCACTGGCCCGCCAGCACCCGGGCGATTTCGGAACTGCGCCTGTCCCTGCGGGTGCAGCCCACGGGCCTGATCGCCGGGCTGCGCGGGCCGCGCACGGTGCATCTTGATATCGTCGATTATCCGGGCGAATGGCTGTTGGATCTGGCATTGCTGGACAAAAGCTTTGCGCAATGGTCCGCCGAAACGCTGGCGCGCATCGTGCCGCGTCCTCTGGCGGCTGAATATCTGGCGCTGGCCGGGGATACCGATGCCGCCGCCCGGCTGGACGAACCGGTGGCGCGCCGCCTTGCCGCCAGTTTTACCGCCTATCTCAACGCAGCGCGCGAGGCTGGGTTTTCCGATTGCACCCCGGGGCGGTTCCTGTTGCCGGGCGATCTGGCCGGGCTCGCCCGTGCTGACATTCGCGCCTCTGGAAAAGCCCGCCAGCGTGCCGCGCGCCAGCCTCTGGCGCGAGATGGAGCGCCGGTTTGACGCCTATAAGCGCGAAGTGGTCAAACCCTTCTTTCGCGATCATTTCAGCCGGATCGACCGGCAGGTCGTGTTGGTCGATGCCCTTGGCGCGATCCACGCAGGGCCACAAGCGGTTGAGGACATGCGCCTTGCCATGTCCGACATCCTGTCGGCCTTCCGCCCCGGACGCAACGCGTGGTTAAGCCAGCTTTTGCTGGGCAAACGGGTGGAAAAGATCCTGTTTGCCGCCACCAAGGCCGATCACCTGCACCACAGTCAGCACCCGCGCCTGACGGCGATCATGCAGGCTTTGGTAGCCGATGCCAAATCCCGCGCCGATTTTGCCGGGGCACAGACGGCCGCCATGTCCATCGCCGCCCTGCGCGCCACCACCGAAGACACAGTGCCCCACAAGGGCGGCACGCTGGATGTGGTGCGCGGGCAGCTTTTGAACAGCGGCAAACGGGCGGCGTTTTATCCCGGTGAACTGCCCGAAGACCCGATGCATCTGCTTGGCCCGGCGCGGGCCGGACAGGAAAGGTGGCTGGAGGGGGATTACGGCGTCATGGCCTTTGCCCCCCAACCCCTGACCCTGAAACCCGGCGAAGGGCCACCCCACATTCGGCTGGATCGGGCGGCGCAGTTTTTGATCGGGGATCGGCTGTGAACGCGGGCGATGAAAACGCATTACTCAAAGGACTGGGCATGAATTTCGGAGAATTCCCATGGTGAAAGGCCCGATCCTGATCGAGGATGAGTCAGACGCCGCGCCCCACCCCACCCCCGGAGAGGTGCCACCGGTGCCGGATCTGGCCATTGAAGGGCCAACAGGCCAGGCGATGCGCACGGTTGCCATTCTGGCCGCGCGCCGCCCTTCGGTTCTGGCGCGGTGGTTTTGGCGCTTGCTGGTGGCGATCATCGGGTTTTTCCTGTCGCTGGCGGCGTGGTCGGTGGTTACCGGCCTTATCGCGGCCCATCCCATTGTGGGGTACGCGGCGGCGACGCTGGTGGGGGCATTTGTTATCGTCCTGCTGGCCATTGCGATGAAAGAATGGGCGGCGCTGGCGCGGTTGCAAAAACTGGATGGCGTTCACAAGGCCGCTGAAACCGCGCGTGCGGCCGGTGATCTGGGGGCGGCGCGCAAGGTGGTCGATCGGCTGTTGACGCTTTACGCCGCGCGCCCCGAGTTGGAATGGGGCCGCACCCGGCTGGCCGAACGGCGCGGCGACAGTTTTGATGCGGACGGATTGTTCGATCTGGCCGAGGTTGAACTGCTGACCCCCTTGATGCCGCCGCGCGCCTTGAGGTCGAGGCGGCAGCACGGCAGGTGGCGACGGTCACCGCCCTTGTGCCGCTGGCTTTGGCCGATGTGGTGACCGCCCTGACCAGCAATCTGCGGATGATCCGCCGAATCGCCGAAATCTATGGCGGGCGTGGCGGGACATTGGGCAGTTGGCGCCTGACGCGAACGGTGCTGACCCATCTGGTGGCCACGGGGGCCGTGGCGGTGGGCGATGATCTGATCGGTTCGGTCGCCGGGGGTGGCCTGTTGTCCAAGGTATCGCGCCGCTTTGGCGAAGGCGTGGTGAATGGCGCGCTGACCGCCCGGGTGGGTGTGGCCGCGATCGAGGTCTGCCGCCCCCTGCCGTTTCACCGCGCGCCGCGCCCGTCCGTTTCGCGCATGGTCAGCCGGGCGCTGACCGGTCTGTTTCCCGGGCAGGGCGGCGATTGATTTGCGCCATGGCCTCTGGTGTTGGGGCCTTTACCCTCTGGGGGTGCGGCCTATACAGCGCCTATGTGGACCATCGACCTGATCATGCGTCGAATTACCGGCCCGGCGCTCTGACCCAACCGAGCCGCCGGGACAAGGCGTATGATCTCTTTCGCGCCGACCCTCTCACATTTTCCTGACCTCTGATCCGATTGGGTTTTCTCATGTGCGCTGACACGCCTGAACACGACTATAAAGACACCCTGCGCCTGCCGCAGACCGATTTCCCCATGCGCGCGGGCCTGCCCAAGCGTGAACCCGAATGGCTGGAACGTTGGGCGCGGATTGGCGTCTATGATCGGCTGCGCGAAAAGCAGGGGCGCGAAAGCTTCACGCTCCACGATGGCCCGCCCTATGCCAACGGCAACCTGCACATCGGGCATGCCCTGAACAAGATCCTCAAGGATATGGTGGTGCGCAGCCAGCAGATGATGGGCAAAGACGCCCGCTATATCCCCGGATGGGATTGTCACGGTCTGCCTATCGAATGGAAGATCGAGGAAAAATACCGTGCCAAGGGCCGGGATAAAGACGCCGTTCCAGTGGTCGAATTCCGGCAGGAATGTCGTGAATTTGCCGCTGGTTGGGTGGATATCCAGCGCGAGGAATTCAAACGTCTTGGCGTGACCGGTAATTGGGCCGATCCATACCTGACGATGAATTTCCACGCCGAGCGGGTGATCGCCGAGGAATTTCAGAAATTCCTGATGAACGGCACGCTGTATCAGGGCAGCAAACCGGTGATGTGGTCGCCGGTCGAAAAGACGGCACTGGCCGAGGCCGAAGTGGAATACCACGACCGCCAGTCCGATGCGATCTGGGTGCGGTTCCCTGTGGTTTCCGGCGGCAACACCGTGATGGCCACGGGCGAGGACGATGATTTCGGCGGCGCCGATGCCGCGCTTCTGGCCGATGAATTGCATCAGGCCAGCGTGATGATCTGGACGACAACGCCCTGGACCATCCCCCAGAACCGGGCGATCTGTTTTGGTCCCGACATCGCCTATGGCCTCTATGAGGTGATCGGGCGGCCAGAAGAATGCTGGGCAATGATCGGTGAAAAATTTCTGGTGGCCGATGATTTGGCCGAGGAGGTGTTTGCCGCCGGTCGCCTGACCCCCGACATGGTGCGCCGTTTGCGCGGGGTGTCGGCGGGCGAATTGGCCGGTTTGCATTGCGCCCACCCCCTGCGCGCGCTGGATGGCGCCGATGGCGAATGGGATTTCGACGTGCGCCTGTTGCCCGGCGGCCATGTGACGGCGGATGCCGGCACCGGGTTCGTTCATACCGCGCCCAGCCACGGTGACGATGATTATGCCATCGGGGTGAAGCACGGGTTGAAGATGACCTATAACATCCTTGATGACAGTTCCTTCCGCCCTGATTTGCCGTTTTTTGCCGGTCAGGCGGTGTTGAAACCCAACGGCAAACCGGGCGGCGCCAACAAGGCGGTGATCGAAAAGCTGAAAGAGCCGGGCGCATTGTTTGCCACCCGGCGGATCACCCTGTCCGATGCCCATTCGTGGCGTTCAAAGGCGCCGGTGATTCGTCTGAACCGGCCCCAGTGGTTTGCCGCCATCGACCGGCCCGTGGGCGACGGTCATGATCAATACGGCGAAACGATCCGTCAGCGCGCGCTGACCAGCATTGATGAGCTGGTAACATGGACGCCCCGTTCCGGGCGCAACCGGCTGCATTCGATGATCGAGGCGCGCCCCGATTGGGTGCTAAGCCGTCAGCGGGCCTGGGGCGTGCCGATGACCTGCTTTACCAAGCGGGACGCAAAACAGGACGATTCCGACTTTCTGCTGCGAAACGAGGCTGTAAATGCCCGGATTGTTGATGCTTTCGAACAAGAGGGTGCAGATGCGTGGTATGTAGAAGGTGCCAAAGAGCGGTTTCTTGGCGGCATCGTGAATCCTGACGATTACGATCAGGTGTTCGACATTCTTGATGTCTGGTTCGATTCCGGGTCGACCCATGCCTTTGTGCTGCGCGACCGTGCCGACGGGTCTGATGATGGGTTGGCGGATCTTTACCTCGAAGGCACCGATCAGCACCGCGGTTGGTTCCATTCGTCGATGTTGCAGGCCTGTGGCACCCGGGGGCGTGCGCCCTATCGCGGGGTGCTGACCCATGGGTTTACGCTGGATGAAAAGGGCATGAAAATGTCCAAATCCATCGGAAATACCATCGTTCCCGAAAAGATCGTGCAACAATACGGCGCTGACATCCTGCGCCTGTGGGTGGCCCAAACCGATTACACCAACGATCAAAGGATCGGTCCCGAGATCCTGAAGGGCACCGCCGATTCCTATCGCCGTTTGCGCAATACCATGCGGTTTCTGCTGGGCAATCTGGCGGGATTTTCCGAGGATGAACGCGTCGCGCCCGCCGATATGCCCGAGCTTGAGCGTTGGGTGCTGCACCGGTTGGCGGAATTGGACCAGGTCGTGCGCGACGGCTATGCGCGGTATGATTTTCAGGGCGTGTTTCAGGCGATTTTCACCTTTGCCACGGTCGATCTGTCGGCGGTCTATTTCGACATTCGCAAGGATGCCCTGTATTGTGATGGCCCGTCAGAGCGGCGCAATGCCGCGCGGACCGTGCTGGATATTCTGTTCCACCGCCTGACCACATGGTTGGCGCCGGTTCTGGTCTTCACCATGGAGGACGTGTGGCTGGAGCGGTTCCCGGGCGACGACAGCTCCATCCACCTGCAGGATATTCCCGAAACCCCCGCCGATTGGCGCGACGATGCACTGGCGGCGAAATGGGCCACGATCCGGCGGGTGCGCCGGGTGGTTCTGGGCGCGCTTGAGGTAGAGCGGCGCGAGAAAACCATCGGTGCCTCGCTTGAGGCCGCGCCGGTGGTTTTTGTCGATCAGGACACCGCCGATATTCTGGCCACGGTACCGTTTGACGATGTCTGTATCACCTCGGATCTGACGGTGCAGGTGGGGCAGGGCGAAGGCTTTGCCCTGGACGATGTGCCGGGCATTTGGGTGCAGTTCCAACCGGCATCGGGCGACAAATGCCAACGCTGCTGGAAAATCCTGCCCGATGTGGGCAGCCACACCCACGCGGGCGTTTGTGGCCGCTGCGACAGCGCGCTGAACGCGGGGTGAACGAAACCGCCCTTACCGTTCAAAGCCCCCTGGGCCGCCTCACGCTGGTGGCCCGGGATGGTGCGCTTGCCGCGCTGGACTGGGGCGGGCGGGGGGCGGACCATACGCCGCTTTTGGATCGGGCAGCGGCACAACTGGCCGCGTATTTCGACGGAGCATTGCAAACCTTCGATCTGCCGCTAGCGGGCGGACGTGGTGAATTGCAAGGTCAGGTGCAGGCAGCGATGCTGGCGATCCCATACGGCGAAACCCGCACGTATGGCGATCTTGCCCGGGAGTTGGGCGCGCCCGCTCAGGCGATCGGGCAGGCTTGCGGTGCCAATCCGCTGCCTATCTTCATCCCCTGCCACCGGATTTTGGCGGCCAACGGGCTGGGCGGGTATTCAGGGCGTGGCGGGATTGAATCCAAGGTGGCGCTGCTGCGTCTGGAAGGGGCCGCCGGGCTGTTGATATAGATGCGGTGATAGCAGAAATCAGGCTTTTCAGGTAAATTTCAGCGGAAAAATCGACGCAAAATATTCAATTTACAACAATCGTCGTCAGTCATGGTGTGGAATGATTTGTTGAACGATGCCGGCGAAAATCAGATAGATTGACGTCAGCGCCAACCCCCAGAGCGCCCAGCTCGCGGGATCAAACCCAACCCAGGCGGCGCGTCCGGCAAAGAATGTCCAGGCAAGGGCGATCGGCAGCGACAGATTGCGCCAGCGTTCGGTGCGCACCGGATGGATGAATTTGAGCGGCAGGAACATCGACACGGCCAATGCGGCAACGATGGCCAGGATAATCCAGAAATTGGGCGACAGGGCAAACATCACGATCACCACCATGTTCCAGCATCCGGGAAATCCAGAGAATGAATTATCTTTTGTTTTCATTCTGTTATCGGCAAAATAAACGACGCTGGTATAGGTGATGACGATAATCGCGATCCACCCCGTCCATCCCGGCAGAAGATCTGATTTAAACAGGGCATAGGCAGGAATGAACACATAGGTCAGATAGTCGATGATCAGGTCCATCAAAACGCCGTCGTACTGCGGCGCGTTTGTTTTTACATCGTAGCGTCGGGCGAGGGGGCCGTCGATTCCATCAACGAAAAAGGCGATGACCAGCCAGAGGAACATCAGATCCCATTCCTCTTTGACAGCGGCGAGCATGGCCAGCATGGCAATCACCGCACCCGTGGCGGTGAGAAGATGAACGAGAAGGGCGCGAAATTGAACTGTCATGGTGTCCTGTATTGCCGCAAACGGATGCGCGGCGCAAACAAGAACCGTTCAGCCTGCCGCGTGGGGATGGGCGGTATTGTAGACTTCCATCAGCCGCGCGGTGTCAACAGCGGTATAGGTCTGGGTCGTGGCAAGCGAGGCGTGGCCCAATAATTCCTGAATTGCACGCAGATCACCGCCGGCGTTCAGCAGATGGGTCGCAAAGCTGTGGCGCATGGCATGGGGCGTGGCCGTGGCGGGCAGGCCCAGTTGCATCCGCGCCCGCGCCACCACCTTTTGAATGGCACCGGGGCCAAGTGGGCCGCCCCGCACCCCGCGAAACAAGGGCAGCGCAGGGGCCAGATCGTGAGGGCAAAGCGCCACATATCCGGCCACGGCGCGGCGGGTGGCGGGCAGGACCGGCACCATCCGTTCCTTGCCGCCCTTGCCGCGAATGCGCAGGCTGTCGGGCAGGGGGTGGTCAGCCGCCGTCAGGCCGAGCGCCTCGGAAATCCGCAACCCGCAGCCGTAAAGCAGCGTGACAACCGCCACATCCCGCGCCGCGACCCAACCGTCAATGGCTTGCAATTCCACCGAGTCGATCAGCGCACGGGCGCCGTCTTCGCTCAGGGGGCGGGGCAGTTTTTTCTGAAATTTCGGTGACCGGGTAGACAGGATCGCAGTGGGATCGAATCCCTCACGCTCGGCCAGCCAGCGGGTAAAGGATTTGACGGCCGACAGGCTGCGCGCCAGCGACCGGGGCGCCACGCCGCGCCCGCGTTCCTGTGACATCCATGCCCGCATGTCGGAAATGCCCACCGCGCCGATCATGGCGATGCCGCCGCCTTCATCCATGTGGTGCTGAAGAAACGACAGCCAGCCCAGAACGTCGGCGCGATAGGCGGTCAGGGTGTTGTCGGCGGCGTCGGCCATGGCGCCCATACCGTCCAGCCAGCGCTGCAATGCATCGCGAAGGGCGGGCGACAGCATGGCGTCAGGCCAGCCAGCGGCGCATGGAACGTTCAAAAACGCCGGCGAAAAAAACCAGAAAATCAGTGCCATGGGTCGGCGTGAACATATGCGGATCTTCGCTGCCCAATACCAGAAGGCCGGGCAGGCGGCCTTGGCCGAAATCGAGTTTCAGGCAGGCCTCGGAGCGTAAATCGGCGGCGATGGCACCGTAAACCCGGGGCGCGCCGCCCTGACAGCCGCGCAGGGTGACCCGGCGCTCTGGCAGGTTGCGCCCATTGGTCAGGTAATCGGCAACAAAACCGGGCTGCGCCAGACTCAGAACACCGGACAGGCGGCGCATGTCTTTGTCATCGTCGTTGGTTTCTGTTTCCAGCACCAGACGCAGGGCATCCACACGCAGAATATCGGCCACCTCGCCGCCCAGATCATGCAGGAAGGTTTCAAAATCGGTCGGGTCGAGCATCCGCAAAACGGCGCGGTGAATCTGGTTGGTGCCGGCCAGGTTTTCATAGGCGGCGGCGATCACGCTGCGATGGGTGTCTTCCAGCCGGTCGAGCCGGTTTTCCAGACGCTTCATCGCGATGCCACGCAGATCGACAATATTCTGGCCCATCGCCTGTTCGTTGCCCGCCACAAGGGCGCGCATCAGGTCGAGGTCTTCCAGTATCACGTCGGGATGGGACATGATCCGGTTGCGAAGTTCATCTTCGATCACAGCGCTTTCGCCCATTCCTACCTCGTCTCGATTGGTCGATTTGTGATGTAATATACTGAGATTACACCTCTGAGCAGCCACTAATGTTGGAAAATGTCAATCATGACGCAAGGCGCGGCGTTTTTGCATCGCGCGCCAGGGTCGAATGTTGCCACCACAACACGCGCATGGGTTGTGATGGCCGTGATGTCAGACGATCTTTTGGCCGGTTTTGGCCCAATCGGACATGAAGGCATCCAGCCCCTTGTCGGTCAGAACATGGTTCGCCATTCCCTTGATCACGCCCGGCGGTGCGGTGGCCACGTCGGCGCCAAGCAGGGCGGCGTCTTTCATATGGTTGGCGCTGCGGATCGACGCGGCGAGGATCTGGGTCTCATAGCCATAATTATCATAGATCGTGCGGATATCCCCGATCAGCTCCATGCCGTCGATATTCAGATCATCCAGACGCCCGATAAAGGGAGAAATGAACGTCGCCCCCGCCTTGGCCGCCAAAAGCGCCTGATTGGCCGAGAAACACAAGGTTACGTTCACCATATTGCCTTCGCCCGTCAGGGTTTTGCAGGCTTTCAGGCCGGCCCATGTCAGCGGCAGCTTGATGGCGATATTGTCGGCAATCTTGGCCAACTCGCGGCCTTCGGCGATCATCCCGTCATATTCCAGCGCGACACATTCGGCGCTGACCGGGCCCACCACCATATCGCAGATTTCCTTGGTGACTTCCTTGATATCACGGCCCGATTTCAGGATCAGCGACGGGTTTGTCGTGACCCCATCAACCATGCCCAGATCGTTCAATTCGCGGATCGCGTCCACATCGGCGGTATCGACAAAGAATTTCATCAGATCATCCTCTTGGCTCTCGTGTTGAATTTACCGCCCTGATAGCGCATTGGTGGGGGGGCCGAAAGCCCAATGTAGGCGCTAACGGAAAGAGGCGGAAATGGACCTGTCGATCTGGCTGACGTTCGTGGCTGCATCCATCGCCCCACTGTGCCGACAGGCGGCCTGAGGAGCGCGGTGCAGGACTTTTTCGACGAAGGCGCTCTGATTGCGGTGCTGACAACCCAGCCTCTGGATCGTTGTCTGGATTACCGCGCGCCCGAAGGTGGCTGCATGAGCGGGGCGTTCGTCGAGGTGCCGCTTGGACCGCGCAAGGTGCTGGGGGTGGTCTGGGGGCCGGGCGAGGGCGGCTATGACCTTGCCAAGGTACGCCGCGTGATTCGCGTGCTCGATGCCGCGCCCATGCGCGAGGAAATGCAACATTTCCTGCGCCGTGCCGCCGATTACACCCTCACCCCGCTGCCCGCGATGCTGCGCCTTGCCACACGCTCGCCGGGGCTGGGCGATCCGCCCGGAATGCGCATTGTCTATCGGCTGGGCGAGGGTGAACCCGATCGCATGACCGATGCCCGGGCCAAGGTGCTTGAGGTGCTGCGCGATTATGGCGGGCTGTCGTTTACCCTGCGCGAACTGGCCGAAAGCGCCGGGGTGACGCCCTCGGTGGTCAAGGGATTGGTGAAACAGGGCGCGGTGATGGAACAGGCAAGCCCCCGTGATGTGCCCTATCCCCGGCTCGATCCCGATCTGCCGGGCCATGCCCTGACCCCCGATCAGGCGGCGGGCGCCGACACTCTGCGCACCGCCGTGAACAGCGCTCGATACGGCACCACCATGCTGCGCGGTGTCACCGGGTCAGGCAAAACCGAGGTGTATCTTGAGGCCGTCGCCGCCTGTCTGGCCAAAGGGCGGCAGGCGCTGGTGTTATTGCCTGAAATCGCCCTGACCAGCGAGTTTTTGACCCGGGTGCAGGCCCGGTTTGGCGCCGGGGCCGCCGAATGGCACAGCGGCGTGACGATGACCGAACGGCGCCGTTGCTGGCGGATGGTGGGCGAGGGGGGCGCGCAACTGGTGGTGGGCGCGCGTTCAGCCCTGTTTTTACCGTTCCGCGATCTGGGCCTGATCGTGGTGGATGAGGAACACGACACCTCCTATAAACAAGAGGATGGCGTGCTCTATAACGCCCGCGACATGGCGGTGCTGCGGGCCTCGTTATGCAGCGCGCAGGTGGTGCTGGCCTCGGCCACCCCGTCGCTTGAAACCTGGGCCAACGTACAGGCGGGAAAATACCAGCGGTTGGAACTGACCAGCCGCTTTGGCGCTGCTGTCATGCCCGACATGCGCGCCATCGACATGCGGGCCGAGGATCTGCCCGGGGGCAAATGGATATCGCCCACCCTGCGCCGCGCGGTGGAACAGCGGGTGAAAAACGGCGAACAGGCGCTGCTGTTCATCAACCGGCGCGGCTATGCGCCGATTACCCTGTGTCGGGCCTGCGGGCATCAGATCGGCTGCGATCATTGCGATGCGCGTATGGTGGAACACCGGTTTCAGAACCGGCTCGTGTGCCATCAATGCGGTGAAACCAAACCCATGCCGCACATATGCCCCCACTGCGCGGCCGAAGACCGCCTCTCCCCCGTCGGCCCCGGCGTCGAACGGCTGGCCGAAGAGGCAACGGCGCTGTTCCCCGAGGCGCGGATTGCGGTGCTGTCCTCTGATCTCTACGGCTCCGCCCGCGCCCTCAAGGCCCATATCGAAAGCATCGCAGCAGGCGAGGCCGACATCATCATCGGCACCCAACTGGTGGCCAAGGGGCATAACTTCCCCCTGCTCACGCTGGTGGGGGTGATCGACGCTGATCTTGGGCTGCAAGGCAGCGATCTGCGCGCCGCCGAACGCACCTTTCAACTGATGCGGCAGGTGGCGGGCCGGGCCGGGCGGGCCGACAAACCCGGCACGGCCATGCTGCAAACCTATCAACCCGAACACCCGGTGATCCGCGCCATCCTTGCCGGCGATGAAGAACGGTTCTGGAAGGCCGAGGCCCATGAACGCCAGATCGCCGGGGTGCCGCCCTATGGCCGCATGGCCGGGATCATCCTGTCCTCGCCCGACGCGCAAGAGGTGTTCGGCGTCGCCACAGACATGGCCCGCCGCGATGGCCCCCTGCGCGCCATCGGTGCCCAACTTTACGGCCCCGCCCCGGCGCCCATCGCCCGCATCCGCGGCCGCCACCGGGTGCGCCTTCTGGTCAAGGCCGACAAAAGCGCCCCGTTACAGGGGGCACTATCGAAATGGGTGGCGCAGTTCAAACTCCCAAACACCCTGCGTCTGGCCATCGACATCGACCCGCAAAGCTTTTACTGAACCCAGCCGCCCAAAGGCAGGACCAGGCTTTCGCTTTTTACTGATCAAAATACTCCCGCCGGAGGCTCCCGAATGTGTTTCATGCGCACCGCCGCGCAGGCACGGACAAGCCCGAGGTTGCGCCATGGGGCCGCTTTCCCCTAGGATTCCCAAAACAAACGGGCGGAGGCAGGTATGCGGTGGATTTTCCGGTTGGTTCTGGGGCTGATTGTGCTGGCGGCGGTGGCAATCATCACGCTGCTTTTCCTGCCCGCCGACAAGATCGCCAATCTGGTCGAAACCCGCTTTCAGCAGGCCACGGGCCGCGCCATGACGGTGACGGGGGATGTGCGCCCGACGATCTGGCCCAATCTGGGCGTCACCACGGGGGCGGTGACCATCGCCAACGCGCCCTGGTCCGATGCGGGGCCGATGCTGCGCGCCGAAAGCCTGTCTGTTTCGGTCGATCTGGCAAAACTGATCGGCGGCACGATCCATATCACCGGGGTCAGCGCCATCGCGCCGGAAATCCTGTTGGAAATCGGCCCCAAGGGCCAAGGCAACTGGGAATTTGCAGGCGCAGCCGATGGCAAAAGTGACGGCACCGCCACTGGATTGCCCGCCCTGACCATCGACAAGGCCGAAGTGAAACGCGGGGCGCTGCGCCTGCTGGATCACCGCTCGGGGCGCGATCTGCGGCTCACGGCGATGGATGCCAGCATCGCGATCCCGTCGATGCAGGGCAAGACGAGCGTGGATTTCAGCGCCCTGATCAACGGTCAGACGGCGCGCCTGACAGGCACCATCGACGGCCTGGCCGATTTTGTCGAACGGGGTGCTGTGCCGGTCACGGCCGATCTGGCGCTGGGGGCTGCCAAGGCCGCCTTTACCGGGCGCGCGGGGCTGACGCCTTTGGCGGCGGCGGGGCGATTGACCGCCGATCTGGGTGATCTGGGCGATGTGATGGCGGCGTTGGGGGAGCCCCCGTCGCATTGCCGCGGGGGCTGGGGCAGGGCAAGGTGGCGCTGGTGGGCGATATCACCTTTACCAAAAATGTGCTGAACCTGCGGGGCAGTACGATCACGCTGGACAGCAACACATTTGCGGGCGCCGCGGATGTGGACCTGAACGGCGAACGCCCGGCCCTGAACGCCAAACTGACCACCGGCGCGCTGGATTTGTCCGGCCTGTCGGGGGATGAAACGGGCGGTGGTGCCACGGCCACCGGGTGGAGCAGCGCACCGATTGACGTCAGCGGATTGCAGGCGTTGGATGCCAAACTGTCGCTGACCGCCACGTCGGTCAAGATCGGCGGCACCATGTTGGGGGCGACCAATCTTTATACCGAACTCGACAATGGCCGCGCCGTCACCGACATTCGCCAGCTTCAGGCCTATGGCGGTAATATTGATGGCAAGGTGGTGGTCAACAGCCGGGGCGGATTGTCCACCCGGGTTGATGTCAACGGCTCGGCGCTGGCCATTTCCAAGCTGTTCAACGAGCTGTTGGGCTATGACAGGTTGGTGGCGCAGGGCGAATTGGCAATCAACGTTCTGGGGGTGGGCAACGATATGAATACCCTGATGAATTCACTGAAAGGCGAAGGGCGGCTTTCCACCGGGGCGGGCGAATTGCTGGGCTTTGATCTGGTGGGAATGCTGCGTACTCTTGATCCGAATTTTCGCGGCGCAGGCAGCAAGACGATATTCGACCGGATCAGCGCGTCATTCACCATCACCGACGGGGTGTTGCGCAACGACGATCTGAGCTTTCTATCGCCGTTGATGGCGGCCACGGGCGCCGGGCAGGTGGGATTGGGCGCGCAAACCCTGAATTACCGCGTGGTGCCGCGCCTGTTGGCCGATGACCGGGTTCAGGTGCCGATTCTGATCACCGGCACATGGGCCGCGCCGAAATTCAAGCTGGATCTTGAAGGTTTGGCCAAGGACAAGCTGCGCGAAGAGGGCAAGAAGCTGGAGGAAAAGGCCAAGGAAAAGGCGCGTAAGCGGTTGGAGGAAAAGCTTGGCACGCCGATCACAGATGGCCGCTCGGCCGAGGATGCGGTAAAGAAAAAGCTGGAAGATAAAGCCAAGGAAAAGCTTTTGGATTTTCTGGGCGGCAATTAACGGGTCGGCACCGGTTCGTCGCCGCGATAATCGTAAAACCCGCGCCCGGATTTACGCCCCAGCCACCCCGCCTCGACGTATTTGGTCAACAGCGGGCAGGGCCGGTATTTCGTGTCGGCCAGCCCGTCGTGCAGCACGTTCATGATGGCAAGGCAGGTGTCCAGCCCGATGAAATCGGCCAGTTCCAGCGGCCCCATGGGGTGATTGGTGCCCAGTTTCATCGCCTTGTCGATGCTGGAGACATTTCCAACGCCCTCATACAGGGTATAAACCGCTTCGTTGATCATCGGCATCAGGATGCGGTTGACGATGAAGGCGGGAAAATCCTCGGCTGTGGCGGCGGTTTTGCCGAGCCGTTCAACCACGGCAAGGCAGGCGTCAAAGGTTTCCTTGTCGGTGGCAATGCCGCGGATCAGTTCGACCAGTTGCATCACCGGCACCGGGTTCATGAAATGGAACCCCATGAATTTCTCGGGCCGGTCGGTGCGGCTGGCCAGACGGGTGATGGAGATGGACGATGTGTTCGAGGTGAGGATGGTGTTCGGTTTCAGATGTGGCACCAGATCCTCAAAGATCGCGGTTTTCACGGTTTCACGTTCGGTCGCCGCTTCGATCACCAGATCGGTCTGGCCCAGATCGGTCAGCTTCAGGGTGGAAGAGATCCGCCCCATCGCCGCGTCTTTTTCCGATTGGCTGATCTTTTCGCGGCTGACCTGACGGGTCAGGTTGGTGTCGATCAGGCGGCGGGCATTGTCCAGACTGTCCTGGCTGATGTCGGTCATCAACACGTCATACCCGGCCAGGGCAAAAACATGGGCAATTCCGTTGCCCATTTGCCCCGCCCCCACGATACCGACCCGTTGAATATCCATGATCCGCCCCTCTGATTTCTCGCCCGACACTATGCGGCGGCGCAGCACCAACGCAAGCCCGACCGGGGGAATCGTTCAAATTTGCACGTTAGCAGAATGATCATCCTTGGCTGCGATGCTGCCCATGGGTGAGATTAACATTTGGGTGAGTCATGGCTTATGAAAATATGCCGGGGCCTGCGTTGGACTATGCGCCATGCAGCTACGGCCAATCGAAACTTTTGTTTCGCGGTCCCGCACAGCGATTGACCGGAGATTACATCGCGGTGCTTGGCGGGTCGGAAACCTATGGGCGCTACCTCAGCGATCCCTATCCGGCGTTGTTGCAGGATCAACTGGGCATGCGCACGGTGAACTTTGGATACATGAATTCCGGGGTTGATGTGTTTCTCAATGATGAAACGGTGATCGAGGCCTGCCGTCGCGCCCGGCGGGTGGTGTTGCAGGTGACGGGGGCACAAAACCTGTCCAATCGGTTTTACGCGGTGCATCCCCGCCGCAATGACCGGTTCGTGCGGGCCAGCCCGATGATGCGTGCGGTGTTTCCCGAGGTGGATTTCACCGAATTTCATTTCACCGGTCACATGCTCGGCGCGCTGGCCCAGACATCAGAGGCGCGCTTTGCCCTGATTCGCGAGGAATTGCGCCGGGTCTGGGTGCAGCGGATGAATCTGCTGATGGCGCGGATCGGGCGTCCGGTAATTGTGCTGTGGCTGGCCGAACGTGGCCCCGACGACCCGGCAGAGCGGCCCGAGGACGGCAGCCCGATGTTCGTGACCCGCCGGATGTTGCGGCAATTGCGCGGGCGGGTGGCCAGCATGGTTGAACATTGCAGCGGCGACAGCGCCGGGGACCACGGAACCGACGGCAAGGTCTTCAGCGAGGTCGAAGCCCCCGCCGCCCGCCTGATGCCCGGTCCCGAAACCCACCACGCCGTCGCGGTGCGGCTGAGCCGGGTGCTGCGCCATGAAGGATGACGAACGCGAAAGGCCCGCCACGGGGGTGACGGGCCTTTGTGTGCAGGTATGGTGCAAGACTCAGAGCTTGCTTTCCAGTTCGGGCACGGCATCGAACAGATCAGCGACAAGGCCATAATCGGCCACCTGAAAGATCGGGGCCTCTTCGTCCTTGTTGATTGCGACGATGATCTTGCTGTCCTTCATGCCCGCAAGGTGCTGAATCGCGCCCGAAATGCCAATGGCGATGTAAAGGTCGGGTGCGACCACCTTGCCGGTCTGGCCGACCTGCCAGTCGTTCGGCGCATATCCCGAATCGACCGCGGCGCGGCTGGCGCCCACGGCGGCGCCCAGTTTATCGGCCAGCTTTTCGACGATGGCAAAATTCTCTTCGCTGCCCACGCCGCGCCCGCCCGAAACGACGATGCTGGCACTGGTCAGTTCGGGCCGGTCGCTTTCGGCGACCTTGTCCTCGACCCATTCGGACAGACCGGGGTTTTCGGCTGCCGACAGGGTTTCCACTGTGGCATTTCCGCCGGTTTCTGCGGCATCGAAGGACGAGGTGCGGATCGTCACAACCTTGGTTGCATCGCCGGATTTAACCGTTTGCACGGCGTTCCCGGCATAGATCGGCCGTTCGAAGGTATCGCCATCGACGATCCCGGACACATCGGAAAGCACCATCACATCGAGCAGGGCGGCAACCCGGGGCAGGATGTTTTTGGCATCTGTCGTGGCGGGCGCAACGATGTGCGAATACTCCCCGGCCAGCGATACCATAAGCGCGGCCACAGGTTCAGCCAGCCGGTGGTCATAGGCGGCGTCCTCGGCGCAGAGCACCTTGGCCACACCGCTGATCGTTGCCGCCTCGGCGGCGGCATCGGTGGCCTTGGCGCCACAGCACAGCACGGTGATGTCACCCAGCGCACCGGCAGCCTTTACTGCCTTGGCGGTGGCATCCATGTTCAGAACGCCTTCGGTCACTTCGCCCAGAAGAAGAACAGCCATCAGATCACCCCCGCTTCGTCTTTCAGTTTCGCAATCAGTTCGTCCACCGAACCGACCATGACCCCGGCCTTGCGGGCCTCTGGTTCGGTCGTGCTTACGATGGTCAGACGGGGCGCAATATCCACGCCGTAATCGTCGGGCGTCTTTTCATCCAGAGGCTTTTTCTTGGCCTTCATGATATTGGGAAGCGAGGCATAGCGCGGTTCATTCAGGCGCAGATCGACCGAAACGATGGCGGGCATCGTGACCTTGATCGTCTGCAAGCCGCCGTCGACTTCGCGGGTCACGGTGGCATGGTCGCCGTCGATTTCCAGCTTGCTGGCAAAGGTGGCCTGCGACCATCCCAGCAGCGCCGAAAGCATCTGACCGGTGGCGTTCATGTCGTTGTCGATGGCCTGTTTGCCACAAAGGACAAGGCCCGCATCTTCGGCCTCGGCCACTGCTTTCAGGATCTTGGCCACGGCCAGAGGTTCGATATCGGTGTGGACATCGTCGGTCGCCACCACCAGAATCGCGCGGTCGGCACCCATGGCTAGGGCGGTGCGCAGGGTTTCCTGGGATTGCTTCACGCCGATGGATACGGCGATCACTTCTTCCGCTACGCCCGCTTCTTTCAGGCGAATGGCCTCTTCCACGGCGATTTCATCGAAAGGGTTCATCGACATTTTGACGTTGGCCAGATCGACACCGCTTCCGTCCGCTTTCACGCGCACCTTCACGTTATAGTCAATCACGCGTTTGACCGGCACCAGCACCTTCATCGGCGTATCTCCTCAACCTGCGCACCCCGTGGGGCACCATTTTAGACTCTGGCCCATGAGTTATCGTGTCAGCGCCCGGGAAAATAGTGCAAAACCGACAGGTCGCGCCCAACGACGCCGCGTTTGTGTTCACATTCCAACGGGGCGACGTGTTTGTCCGGTTCACAACAGTGTTGCGATCACGGCAATCGGCGGATTTCTTCGCAATTCGCCAATCAGGCAGAGATTTTGGTCGTTTCTCAAAAATCTTCATGCTAGGGTCATTTCAACCTAGACGTGTATTGGCTGTTAGGGTAGACGTGGTGACAGGGCCGTTTTGGCCTGAATGTTGCCGTGCAGGCCCTGTTGCACGATTGCATCGTTTCCAGTTGCGAAACGAAACTGGCTCGATTGCCATATTTTCTCCTCATTTCAAAGTGAAGTCTGTTCCTGAGCGCATCTTAGAAGTGCGCCATCAGTGTTGAGTGGGGCAGAAAATGGTTAACAAAAACAAACGCGGCGTCCGTCCTATGTGTCGCGCTGGCTGGCGGGTTTGCCCGCGCAATCACCTGCATTGATCCATCGTGATTGTCTTTAGCCATATCGCCTATTTGTCCATGGTCGTGATTCTCGGCTCGGTCATGTCCAAGGATCTGCTGGGCGCGGCCCCCGCGGCGGTCATCGGGGTCGGCGTTCTGGGAACATGGCGCTATACGTGGGGCGCGATCAACTTTTCCCGTGGGCTGTGGTTTCGCGTGGTGGCGCATCCCAGGCGCAAAGCGGCGGCGCGGGCACGCTTTGCGGCGTCGGGGCACAAATCCCACGCCTATGTCCTCGTGACATCCTATATGATTCAGCCCGAAACCACGATCGAGGTCTATCGTTCCATATTCAAAGCGGCGGCGCAGGCCCGCGATGGCGCGACGGTTGTGGCATCTGTGGTCGACGGTGCCGATGCGCGTTTGATCCAGCAGATTTTTGATACCTCGGAGGCGGCCAATCAACCTGTCAAACTGATTGTTGATCGCATTCCCGCGACCGGCAAGCGCGACGCACTTGCGCGCTCCTTGCGCATTATCGCGCGTCATTATCCCACCCAACACGATGTGTTGCTGATTGCCGATGGGGATACCACCGTACCCCACGACATCATTGACGAAATCGTGCCGGTTTTCAGTGACCCGAAAGTCGGCGCGTTAACCACGGACGAAGCGATTTCAATCTGTGACAAGGGATTGTTTCGCGATTGGTTCGAGATGCGCTTTGATCAGCGCCAGATCATGATGTGTTCCATGGGGTTGTCAAAGCGGGTGCTGACCCTGACCGGCCGGATGTCGGCGTTTCGCGCCAGCCTGGCCACCAATCCCGACTTTATCGACCAGGTGCAGTCCGACTATATTGATCACCTGCGGTTGGGGCGGGTGAATTTTCTGACGGGCGATGACAAATCGACGTGGTTCTGGTTGCTCAAGAACGGCTATCAGATGGTGTATCTGCCTGATGTTCAGTCACGCTCGGCTGAAACCCAGCCGATGCCGACATTCTATGGGTCGGCCCGGGTGCTGACGGTACGGTGGTTCGGGAACATGCTGCGCACCAACGGGCGCGCCCTGAAACTGTCGCCGACCAAGATCGGCCTGTTCACCTGGTGGTCTATTCTGGATCAGAGAGTGTCCATCTGGACAACCATCGCCGGGCCAACCCTGGCCGTGATGGCAGCGCTGTTTTACGACGTTGCGATGTTGGTGGCCTATGTCGCCTGGATCATGCTGACGCGCTATACCTATGTAACGCTTATTACGGCGTTCCGGGGGCGGCTTGGCTTTCCGATCTCTTTTCCATTCCTGCTCTATTTCTGTCAGCTTTACGGGGCGTTGATCAAAAGTTTCGTTCTGTTCCGCCTTGACCGACAGAAATGGACCCGCCAATCGACGAATGTTGCCGCGTCCCGCATTTCCGCTGGCCAGCGGATGATCGCGGCAAGTTCCACTTACATGACGTTTCTTACATTTGGCTGGCTTCTGGTCGGCCTGCTTTTCCTTGCAGGAGGGTTATGAATCTTAATGCAGGTCTCAAAAGTTCTTAATTCCCCGAAAGTCTGATTTCCTATGAAACATGCCGATTTGCAATCTTCCGAAGGTGCCGTCGCCCTGCCTGTCGGTTTTGCCCATCAGGGCGAACATCCGCGGCTCGAGGTGCCGTTCACCGTTCTGATCGGGGCGCAGGTTCTGGAGGGGCGCAGCCTTTCGTTGACAGATGCGGTTGTGTCGGGGCCGTTGGATGGCGATCTTGAGGGGTTGGTGGTGTCGGCGGCGTTGCGCCTGAATTTTTCAGGCTTTGCGGTGCTGCTTTATTGCGATGCCTGGGTCGAAATTATTGATGAAGACGTGTTCATTCTTCATTTCACCGAACCCACGGGTGAACATCTGGCGCCCCTGCGCTATCTGCTGAACAGCTATATCGCCGGTGATATCGTGTCGCTTGGGGGTATGATGACGTATTCCGGGCCGCTGACGGTCAAGGCCAAGAAAATCGTTGAAAAGCCCGGTCTGTCGCACAAGCTTCAGAATGTGGTGCGGCGCGGTGTCGTGATTGGCCTGACGGTGGGGCTGGCCCTTGTTGCGCTTAATCTGGCGCACCAGCGTTTTGCGTTTTCCTATGAGGCGCGTCCCGTGATCGTCACGGCCCCGGGGCAAACCCTGTCGGCGACGGCGGCCGGTCAGTTGACCTATGTGGACCCGAACGCCGCCAAAGGCGAGGTGGTCTATGCGATTTCGGCCAATTCGGGCGATTACCTGAGCGTCAAAATGCCATGCGATTGCACCATTCTGCCAATGCGCAATTTCGTCGAGGGGGCCACGATCATGCGAGGCACGCCGATCATTCGCCTGTTGTCCGGTGCGCCTGGTCTGGTGGCCACCACGGAAATCAGCGCCGAAGGCGCGGTCAAGCTGGTCGCGGGCCAGCAGGCCGAACTGGTGCTGGCCGATGGCACCATCGTGCCGGCGACACCGGAAATCCTGCCCTCGCCAACGGATGGAGACAGGATGGTTCAGGTGGAAATGAAACTGGATGAAACCGCCGGCGCCAGTGTCGGCCAGGTGGCGCGCCTGCGATTCCGGCGCAGCCTGCTGCCCGAATTCCTGCGGTAAAAATGCAGCCCTTCACCCCGCGACGCCACTGAACAAGGACCAACAATGACCGCCCGGCCTGTCTTTTATCCAACCTTGCACACCGCCGCCTTGCCCCGTGGCGGGTGGGGTGCGGCGGTTCGGGTGTTGGCCTTTGCAGCCGCGCTGGTGTTGACGGTATCGTCACAGGCGTTCGCCCGCCCGGTGGCGTTGCTTATGGCGGAAACCGAGGCACGATATCACGATCTGGTTGAACAGGCCCAGGGCATAAACGCCCCCGACCCAGCGGTTGAAAACATCGCAGGCGCCGGGGCAGTGGGCGGCGCGACCACACCCAATCTGATGAAGGTCGATCTGCGGGTGGCGTTGTTGAAACTGGCCCGCGACGGAGAGGCCGACGCCCGGGCAATCGTTCTGTCCGCACAGGGGGGCGGGGCGCGGTGGCGCTGTCCCTGACCGAAGGCAGGATAACCCTGCCCGAGCTGCTGACCGAGGCGCAACGGGCGCTTCCCGGGGCGATTGAAAAGGGCAGGTTGAATATTCCGCTGGTCGTCGAAGAAGGCGCGACGCTGGTGCTGGAAAAGGGGGCCGTGTTGACCCTGAACCGGGAAAGCGGCGCCTTTCTTGCCAACTTTGGCAGGCTTGATATTCGCGGTGGCGGCATCGTCGGCGCGGGGTTGCGCAATAAGGCCGCGCCTGCGTTTGCGCCCTTTGTCGCCACGGCCGGGCGTGGGGTCATGACGGCCCATGGCGCATATTTCGCGAATCTGGGGTTCGGCGCGGATCTGGCGTTTGGCGGCCTTTCGGTTGTGGTGAACAGTTTCTATCAGGGTGAACTGGCCTCGGCGCTGACTGGATCGGCCTTGCGCGCTGTTGCATCCACGGTTTTCGTGGGTGGTGTGGGCGTTGATGTCATGGACAATCGGTTTATTGACCCGCAGCGCACGGCACTGATTTTACGGGCCACGAACACTGCGCGCATTCATCGCAATACATTCCTTGACGGCGCGGCGGGCGATGCAATTCGCATTGCGCCAAATGCCATCGGAACCGACATTCGCGAGAATGAAATTTTCAACCCGCGCGAAAGTGGCATCGCCCTTTTGCCGGGCAGTGCGGGCACAACGATCCGCGATGTCACGATCTGGCACCCCCGTCACAACGGAGTTCACGCTGAACACTCTGACTGTGTGAATATCAGCGGCGCGCGCATTTTTGCGGCCCGCCAAGAGGGTATCGCGCTGCGCGCCTCGCGCGAGGTGGTTCTGGAAAACAGTGCCGTGATTGCGTCAAAACGGGCGGGGCTGCTGGTGGCGGAATTGCCCGGTGATGCGGTGACCCGGGTTGTGGGCAACCGCTTTGCCGTGAACCGGGTCGGCATTGAAACCGCAGCCCCGGGCCAGATTGACCTGCAAGGCAACGATTTTCAGGATCAGTTCCCCCGGTTTCTGGCGGGCGACGTGCAATTCATGACCCCCGATCTGTTGCGCGATCTTACCGGAAAAGCGCGCATCGTTCTGGTGGGCGGCGGCGTGCCCGTTGCCCCGACCAACACCCCCGTTTGCCCCGCAATTCAAGAGCATTAAGACATGGTATTTTCGTCTGAATCCTTCCTGTTTCTGTTCCTGCCCCTGTTTCTGGCGGTCTATTACATGACCCCGACCCGGGCAAAATCATATACGATCCTGGCGGGGTCTTACGTGTTTTATGCCTGGTGGCGGGTCGATTTTCTGGGCCTTTTGTTTCTGACCACGGCGTTTGCCTATGTTGTCGGGCAAAAGGTGTCACAGCACCGGCACACCCCACGCGGGCGGGTGTGGCTGGGCATTGGGGTGGTGGGATGTCTGGGCGTTCTGGGCGTGTTCAAATACCTCAACTTTTTCCTTGATAGTTTCGCCGCGCTGGTTGGCACCGATACGGCGGGGCTTGGCATTCATTGGCGCCTTATCCTGCCCATCGGCATTTCGTTTTATGTGTTTCAGGCGCTCAGCTATCTGATTGATGTTCACCGGGGCGATGCCAAAGCCGACGCGCGGTTCGTTGATTTCGCGGCGTTTATCGCGCTGTTTCCGCAACTGATCGCGGGGCCGATCCTGCGCTACAAAGACCTTGAGGATCAATTCAAACAGCGCAGCCATTCCGCCGAGATGTTCGCCGATGGCATGGCGCGGTTCCTGATTGGTCTGGCCAAAAAGGTGCTGCTGGCCGATGCCGTCGCGCCCCTTGCCAACCTGGCCTTTGACAACTCAGGCGATGTTGGCATGGCGTTGGCATGGGCCGGGGCGGTGGCCTATATGTTGCAGCTTTATTTCGATTTTTCGGGATATTCCGACATGGCCATCGGGCTGGGCAAGATGATGGGGTTCAACTTTCTCGAAAACTTCCGCTTTCCCTATATCAGCCGCTCGATCACCGAATTCTGGCGTCGCTGGCATATTTCCCTGTCCAACTGGCTGCGTGATTATCTGTATATTTCGCTGGGCGGCAACCGTAAGGGGGCGCTGCGCACCTATGGCAATCTGATGACGGTGATGGTGTTGGGCGGGCTGTGGCACGGTGCGAACTGGACCTTCGCTTTGTGGGGGCTGTGGCATGGCGGATTGTTGGCGATCGAGCGGGCCACGGGCCATGACCGGCGCGCCGCCAGCCTGCCCTGGGCGCTGCCGCTGACGTTGCTGTGTGTGCTGATCGGCTGGGTGATGTTCCGGGCCGAACATGTGGGGCAGGGATTTGAGATTTACGCCGCCATGCTGGGCCTGCACGGGTGGCTGGGCGACCCGGCCCTGTGGCTGTCGGTAACACGCGAAAGTCTGGCGTTCACCTGTCTGGCCGCCGCCATCTGTGTGCTGGAGCCGCGCGCCTGGTCGCTGTTTGAGCGGCGCGACGATGTTGGCATCCGCCCCGATGGCACCGCCGCGCTGCCACTGGTGCAGGGGGCCGTGTCCATGGGCCTTGTCATGCTGGGGGCGTTCACGGTGATGAAACTGGCCGAGCAGAACTTTTCACCTTTCCTGTATTTCCAATTCTAAGGGCCGATGCGATGATGTTTCCCGCCCCCTCTCTTGCGCTCAAGCTGACCGTCCCGGTTGCCTTTTTCGGCTATGCGGTGATCGCCAATCTGGCGCTGTTCACCGTTCCCGGTGTCCGTTTGCCGGGGTTCGATGGGTTGCTGAATGGCAAGGTTACCCATGCCATTGACGGGCTGTACCGTGATAACCTGCCCCACAAGGCACCCTCGATCGGGCTGATCGGCGCGGCACGATACGAACTGTTGAACGAGGGCCGTTCCGGCGTGGTGGTGGGGGACACAGGGCATCTGTTCACCGCCGAGGAATTCCGCCCGGTTGATGCGGCCGCCTATGGTGTCGCGCTGGACAAGATCGAACAGACCGCCGCAGGGCTGCGCGCCGAGGGCGTGCACCTGGTCGTGGTGCCGGTTCCGGCCAAGGTTGATCTGCTGCGTGATGACGCCGGGGATGCTACGGTGTCCGGGGCTTTGGCGGTGCTCTACGATCAATTCAGGGCAGAAATGGCAGCGCGTGGCATTGCCGCCGTCGATACCCGGCCCGCACTTGCCGCATTGCCGGCCCCGTTTTTGGCAACCGATACCCATTGGACGCCTGAAGGCGCGCGCGCTGTCGCCAAACGTATCGCTGACAGCGGGTTGGTTGCCCGGGGCAATGACGCATTCACGGTACAGACCGGCGTGCAAACGTCCTTTGCCGGTGATCTGGTGACATACATCACATCCGATACTCTTGCGCCGATTCTGGGTTTGGGACGTGAAAGCGTCACCCCTTATACCGCCACGGTTCAGGCGGCTGAAACGGGGCTGGTTGATTTGTTTGGCGGCGGGGGCGGCGGCGTTGATCTGGTTGGCACGTCCTATTCCGCCAACCCGAACTGGAGCTTTGCCGAGGCGCTGAAACTGGCCCTGCACCGCGATGTCATCAACCACGCAGAAGAGGGGCAGGGGCCGTTTGAACCGATGGCAACCTATCTGGCGGCACTTGATCCGCTGGCCCTGCCGGAAACGGTGATCTGGGAAATCCCCATCCGCTATCTTACCGACCCCGATCTGGCAAAGGGCAAGGGCGTGGAATGATGCGTTTGGCCAAAATTGGCGGGGTGTTGGCCGTGCCGCTGATCGTGGTTTTGCTGATGGCGGGGCCGCTGATGGCGCAATCTGCACCGCCGATGTTGCTGGATCTGACCGGCCTTGGCACCTATGACAGCACGGCGCGCCGCCGCGCCGTCATCCTGACCCCGGGCGTGCGCAGCGGGCGTGATCTCAAGACACGCGAACTGCGGGTTGCCCGTGAACGGATGGTCAATGGGCAGCCGGTCGAGACAGACACCCTGCGCGCCCTTGCCGATGCGGGTGACGGCGTTGCCGCCCTGCGCCTGATCAGGCAGCTTGAAACCGAAGGGCACGTCGTCGCCCCCGAAAATCTGGCGCATTATTACGGCCTTGCCGCCTCGACGGGCCGGGTTGCCGGGCTGATTGGCCTGGTGCGGACGCTGGAGCAGGTTGATCCGGCCCAAACCAGCCCGGCGCGTTTGGATTTGTTGAAAAATATCGTTCTGGCCTATGCCCGCGTCGGCAATTCGGTGGCCTCGGCTGCGATGATGAGGTTTCATCTGGCAAAGCGCCCCTTTGGGGCGATGCCGGATGAGATTGCCGCGCTGGCATCCGGCAGCCACGGCATCGGCAACGCGGTGATCGCGCTTCGGCTGGCGGGGGATCTGATTCAGACGGGGTGGGATGATCCGGCGGTTCTGGTTCAGGCGCGCGGGTATCTGACCAGCGCGCGCAAATCTGATTCCATACGGATCAAACTGATCGCCGGGAATTTTCTGCCGGTGCTTGAGGCGCGCATTCAAACCCTTACCCCCACCGCACAAGGGACAGGGGCGAACGGATGAGAGTGCTTGCAACCATCGCCGCGCTGGCAGCCACCCTGTGTGCCGCACCCGTTTGGGCGCAAAGCGCCTATGGCTGTTCCGGGCTGGAAACCGATGTCGATCTTGAAACCATCGAGGGGCGCGACGGCGTGTTCTTTCGCATGGTATCTGACTTGCGCATGGACCGGCCGTTTTCCGACGCCACGGTGGCCGATCTGGCCGAATTGTCACGGGCGCTGGCCACGCGGGGCACCACATTGGTTTTCGCGCCGATCCCGACCAAGGCCGTGACCATGGCCCAATTCCTGCCCGATCGCGCGAGGCTGATGGGGTTTGACCTTGCCGTGGCGACGGATGTGCAGCGCGAAATCCTTGACCGCCTGAACGAGGCCGGGGTTGTCACCGTTGATCTGCGGGCGGGAATGTTGAAGGGCGATCCGGGGCGCCACGTCTTTTTCGGGACCGATACCCATTGGAACGCCTACGGGGCCGAGCTGGGCGCCAAGGCGGTGGCAGAGGTGCTGAAGGCGCAGCCGGTTTATGATGTTCTGGCCAAGACCACCTATGAAACCGTTGAAGCCGGTGAAAAGGTGCCGTTTTCGGGGATGCGCCGCATTCTTCAGCGCCGCTGCAAGGAAACCCTGCCCGAACCCACCACCATGACCTATGACACCCGTGTCGCGGCCACTGGCACCAAGGTGGCCGGGGGTGCGCTTGATATCGGGCTGGGCGATGATGCGCCGCTTGATATCGGGTTGGGCGATGAGCCGGCACTGGACATCGGGCTGGATGATGCGCCGGTGCTGGATATCGGTCTTGACGACGACACGCTCGTGGACATCGGGCTTGACGATGACACGCCTGACACCGGCCCGGACGGCGAGGCACCCGCGCCGCGCGACCCCGCCGATGTTCTGCCCGTCGCGATGGCGGGAACATCCTTTACCAACCTTGCGGTCAGCAATTTTCCAGGGTTCGTGGCACAGCATGCGGGCCTTGAGGTTGTGAATTACGCCATCACCGGCGGTGGCCAGTATGGCGCGATCACATCCTATCTGACGTCAGATGATTTTCAGAAAGCGCCGCCTGCGTTTCTGGTGTGGGAAAACCCGATCTATGCCAATCTGGCACAAACCGGCGATGGCGAAATGCGCGAACTGATCGCGGCGGCCGCCGGGCTTTGCACCATTGCGGTGCCGGTTGAGGTGGATGACGACCGGCTTGGCCTGACCGCGACCTTGCCTGCGGGCCTTGGGGCAGGGCATACATTGCTGCTTGATACCACCAGCGCGGCGACATCAGCCGCAACATTCCGCTTTGCCAATGATGCGGGCCGGATGCGCAGCAAAACAATTCAACGGGGCAAGCGTCTGCGCCTGAATGGTCGGTTTTATATGCCGCTGACCGGGTTGTGGCCCGGTGGGGCCACCAGTGTTGCCATCACTGTTCCTGTTCCACTGGGCGACGCGCCCACGATTTTTGCCTGCCCCCTGAACCAAAAATATAAAGGATTGAACCATGATCGACCGACGCAGTTTTATCGTTTCGGGCCTTGCCATCATTTCCGGCACTGCCGCGTTTGCCGCTGGCGATGCGGGCCTCTATCAGGATGTATTCGACCCGCAATCCAGCTTTATCCGCGTTCTCGCCCCCGGTCAGACATTTGCCGCCGTGGGTGGCACCCGGCTGAGTGACTTTACCGGCGGTCTTTCGTCCTATGTCAACGTGATGCCCGGGGTTGTTTCCGTCACCCACATGGGCGGCGCGGCTGATCTGACGGTGGCGCCCAGCACCCATTATACCGTGGTATTGCGCGATGGTGCTGCGCCTCTGGTTTTGGTGGATGATCTGAAACTGAACCCGGCAAAGGCCGATGTGTCGCTGTATAACCTGAGCAATCGCGACGGCGTTGATCTTTTTGTGCCCGCCGCCCGTGCGCTGGCGCTTCAGGCGGTGCCTGTTTCGGGGTCAAAATCGGTGGCCCTCAAGGCGCCGCTGACCCTCGATTTTGATTTCCGGGTGGGCGATGAAACCCTTGCCTCGGTGGCGGGGGTCGAATTGAAACGCCGTGGTGGCGTGTCGGTTGTGTTGACCGGTGCCGATCAGGCGCTTGCCGCCGTGGCGGTGCCAAACACCTATACGGCGTAACCCGTGATGACCGAAGGCCCACATCAATCGCCCCCCACCCGGCGGCTGTCGGGCCTTCGGTGCGTGTTGGCGTCACTGTTCGCGCTGTCTGTTGGCGGCGCGGCGCAGGCGCAAAACACGCTTGATCTGGCGTTCCGCCCCCGCGATCACCACCGCGCCGATCTGTGTTTCTCCGCCAACCGATGATGAAACGACCGATTTCTGGGGGCAATGGGATGGGCGCGTGTTGCCCGACCGCCCCATGCGCAGCATCCGGCGCGATATGAACCGGCTGACCCAGATCGACGGCATCCGCTGGTTTGACACCACGGCGCGGGCCATGGACCTGTTGGAAAAGGCCGACCCGGCGTTCGTGGGGGAAACCGCCCTTGTCATGCGGATCACGGCGCTGGACGCGGCGGGCAAGTTTGATGACCTGACCAAAAGCGGTCTGGTGCCGGAACTGGCCAAACTGATCGACGTGATGAAACCCGCGTCAAAGCTGGTGCTGTCGCGCTATCTGCGCAGCGGAATCGGGATTGCGGCGGATCCCGTGCTGGCCGACCGCCTGTTGACCGATGCGGGGTTTTCGGGCGAACCCAAGGCCCTGTTGGCGCTGGCGGCGTTGCAACTGGCCGACAAGGCGCCGGCGGATTGGGTTGTTCCGCTGGAATTGTCCGTCACCACCGCGTTCAGCAACATGGTGGGCGAGCTGGACCCGCAGATTTGCCAACGCACCACCCGGATCGCCACCCAATACAGGTTTGGCCGGATCGTGACCGCCGATGCGCAACTGGCCCATGACTGGTATCGCTTTTCCGCCGATCTGGGCAGCGGCCATGCGGCATGGAAGGTGTTTGAATACCATATCCGCGCCGAAGGGTTCGAGAAATCCAACGACATCCTGCTGCGCTATCTGGAAAAGGCGGCGGCGGCTGAATTGTCTTATGCACAGATCGAACTGGCCCGCGTTCTGGAACGGGGCGCGCTGGCCCCCGAGGATCAGGCCCGTGCGTTTGATCTTTATCGCGCGGCGTCGCTGTCGGGTGATCTGCGCGGTCTTTCCCAGTTTGCGTTGTTCCTGCGCCGCCATGAAACGGCCATCCCCGCCTATCGCGCGATGCGGATCGCCACCCTGCGTGAACTTGTCACCCGCAACGATGCGCCGGGCTGGGCGTTTTCCCAACTGGCCGAAACAATGCTAGAGGATCAGGGCCGCTGGGCCGGGGTGCCGGATGCGCGGGTGTTGCTGGAACAGGCGGTGGAGCGGGGCAATCTTGACGGCCATGTCCTGTTGGCGCGCCTGATACTGGCCGACAACCCCGACGTGACCAAGGTTGATCGCGCGGTCGATCTGTTGGCGCGCGTGGTCACGGACCGGGGCGGGGCGCAGCCGATGATCATGATCCGCAGCGCCCATGTGTGCCGGGCCGATACCCCCCGACCGCGCCGCAGCCGATTATTGGCTGGGGCAGAAACTGGCGATTGGCGTGTCGGATTCCGCCGAGGAATACGGGCCGCTTCTTGGGTTGCGGATGGAAACCGATTGGCCCCGGATCGCGGAAATTCAATCCTTCGCGCTCAGCGGATCGCCCGATGGTCTGGCCATGTGGCGCCGTCTGATCGAAAAGGCCGCCTTTGCCGACGGTGCCATGCGTGATTTCTGGGCGGATTACTTTGAGCACACTGACGCACGGTTGGTGGCGCAGGCGAAACTTGACCTGAGCCTGACCGGCGATCCTGCGGCCCATGACATCATCTATGCCGCCCTGCGCGAACGCCATGCCACCTCTGGCCCCGGATTCGCCGTCTGGTTAAGCCAGCAGTTGATCGAAGAAATGTATGCCCCCGGCGTGCTTGACCGGATCGGCCCCAAGGCCCGCATCAGTGCAGCCGAGGTGCTGGCGGGGTCGTCCGCCCTTGGATATGGGCGCGCGATGTTCGCCTTGGCGGCCCTGTCCACAGACCCGGCGCAGCAACAGGCATTGTTTGATAAATACCACCCGGTGATCGACCGTGACGGTGATTATGCGGCGCAGTTGTTCGCCGCCCGCTATTCGGCCAACCCCGCGTATTACATGACCCGCGCTGCCGGGGTCATGCCCTGCACCTTTGGCGGGGCCATGGAAATGACCGCCTTCAGCGAAGAACTGGGGCAGGTGGGTGGCATCGCCCGGTGGCTGGCGGCGGCTGATGTACTGGCCGTGGAACGGACATCATGGATGATCACGTTGGCCCGCACCTATCTGCGCGGTGGCAACCCCGATAAAATGCCCCGCGCCCTTGATCTGTTGCAACAGGCCAGCGCCCGGGGCGATACCCGCGCAGATGGCGAAATCTTCCGCATGATCGTGACCAAAGGCACCCCGGTGTATGACACGGATCGCGCCGCCATCATGATGGCCGAAGCGCTGGATAACGGAGACCTTGACGTGTTGGGCAGTTATCTGGCGGCCCTGCGCGGGGCCGATGCAGACAGCCGCGCGTTGATTGAGGCGCAGTTGGACATGCCGACGCTGTACCGTGTGGCCGCTGAAACCGGTGATCCTGTCGCCATGCGCATTCACGGGCTTGTCCTGCGCGAAAACGCGGTGGCGGGGGGCGATCTGGCCGCTGCCATGGCGTGGCTGGCCCGTGCCGCCGAGGCAGGCGATACCACCGCAATGACCGAATATGGCGAGGCATTGGCCTTTGGCATTGGTGTCACCGCAGATCGGGAACAGGCCCTTGGCTGGTTGCAACGCGCCGCGGCCCAGGGCAGCGACAAGGCCCGCGAAATCACCCGCCTTGTCGGGTTAAGCAACGGAGCCAGTCAGTGATGTTGAAACCCGCCCTGTCGGCCCTGTGCCTGTCATTCGCCTTGGCCGGGCCTGTCGCCGCCGGATGTTTCGCCGCGACCGAACCGGTTGTCGCGCTGGATTACGGCAGCCGCTATGTGGCGGATGATCCGTCCCGTTCGATCATCGACGATGACAGCAACGCCGAGGTAAACGCGGCACTGGCCCCGGTGGATGATTTCATCCGCGATCTGGCGCGCGCCGCCAATACGGTGACGCGGGGCGGGGCCGCTGAAACGGATCTGGCCAATTGCGTGGTTGCGCGCCTTGCGGCCTGGGCCTGGGCCGATGCCCTGTCCGATCTGGGCAGCCTGACGGCGCAGCTTTCGGTTGGCGGGCGTCTTGCCGGGATCGCCGAAGCCTATCGTCAGGTGCGCCCCTATGCCGAAACCAACCACCGCACCGCCGCGATTGAGCGGTGGCTGACCAAACGCGCGGGTGAACAGATTGATTTCTGGGAAAAGGATGCAACCCACGGCGCGCGGCGTGGCAATCTGCGGGCCTGGGCCAGTCTGGCGATTTTCCTGACCGGCGATCTGACCGGGGATGATGCGGCGCGGTACTGGGCTTTTGCCTCGGTCGCGCGGATATTGTGCAGCGCCCGCGACGACGGCAGCCTGCCCCAGGAAACCCGGCGCGGTAAATGGGGGCTGCATTATCAGTTTCACGCCATCGCCCCCCTTGTCACGATCATAGCGCTCGCGTCTGATGATGGCCCCACCTTGGCCGGCATCTGCAACGGCGCATTGCCCCGGGTGGTCGTCTATGCGTTGGAGGATTACGCAGCCGGTGGCACGCGCACGGCGCAATATTCCGGGCAGGTGCAAACCTATTTCGACGGCACCCAGAAACTGGAGCCGCACGCGCTGGCGTGGTTGCCCGCCTATCTGACGTTGTTTCCCGACGATCAGGCCGCACAGGGGGCGGCGCAGGGCGTGGCGCTGGTCAATTCAAAGCTGGGCGGCGATCAGCGCCTGTTGTGGGAACGGACCGGGGGTTAGGACACCTGCGACGGGTCGCTGCGATCCAGAAACGCGCGGGCTGCCGCTTCGAATTCGCGGGGCTTTTCGGCGTGGAGCCAATGCCCGACCCCGGGGATTTTCGCGAACCGTGCGGCGGGAAAATATTCGCGGATGCGGGCGCGGTGTTCGGGCAGAACGTAATCGGAAAGCGCGCCGGTCAGAAACAGGGTTTGCCCGGTGTATTGCCCTGTCATGGCGGGCCAGCCGATGATCTTGTCCATTTCCGCCGCCAGAACATCAAGGTTCAGGCGCCATTTTTGCGCGGCCACATCAAGGGATTGCAGCAAAAAGGCCCGCACGCCGGAGTCGGGAATGGCGGGGGCAAGGGCGGCCTCGGCCTCGCCCCGGGTTTTGACGGTGGACAGATCAAGCCCGCGCATCGCCTGGATCAGGGGCATCTGGGTGTGGGAATATCCCACCGGGGCAATATCGGCCACGATCAACCGGCGCACCAGATCGGGGCGGGACAGCGCCAGAACCATCGCCGCCTTGCCCCCCATGGAATGGCCCAAGACATCACAAGGCCCGTCGATCACCGCACTTAGATCATCGGCAAGATCGGCATAGGAATGGGAATTCTGCCAAGGGGATTGCCCATGGTTGCGCATGTCCACCACCCGCACCAGCCGGGAATCCGACAGGCGTTTGGCAATAACGCCCCAGTTGCGGGCCGATCCGAACAACCCATGGACGATCAGAAGGGGGGCGTGCGGTTGGTGTTCCGTGGGTGATGACATTCAGCATACTTGCCTTTTAGCGCAGGATAAATTTGCAGGCCACAAGGGATTGAGCGAATCTGGCCAGGGGGTAATTCAACCCCGAGCGGGGGACGATATGACACCACAGCAACAGGCGCAGGACATCGCCGATCTGATCGGATCGCGGTTGGGCATTGGCGGTCAGGGTCTTGCCCAAAAGGTGAAAAAGGCAGGCCGCCTGCTGCCCCGCCGTATCCGCCGCGAGGCCGACACCCTGATCGAGGCAGAGGCGCTGTCGGCGCATCCCAAGCTCGCCCGCCGGATCGACGTCACATTGCAAACGCGGGCCTATCGCGATTGCAAACGTTTTCTGGAAAAGATCGACGGGTCAGAGCGGATCGTGCGGTTTGCCCTTGGCGTGGTCACCGTGAATGCGTTCAACGTTCTGGCAGTGGCAGCGGTGCTGATCGCGGTGCTGGTGTGGCGCGGGTATCTGTAGGGCGCATGGGGCAAAAAAGGGGCCAAAGCCCCCTTTTTCCAGCGTCGTCAGATAAGTCTTACAGATCAGAATAGATCGGGAATCGGGCGCAGAGAGCCTCGACCTCGGCTTTCACCTTGGCCTCGATGGCGGCGTTGCCCTCTTCGCCATTGGCGGCAAGGCCATCGACGACCTCGACAATCCAACCGGCGATCTGGGTGAATTCCGGTGTGCCGAACCCGCGCGTGGTGCCCGCAGGAGAGCCGAGCCGGATGCCGCTGGTTATTGTCGGTTTTTCGTCGTCAAACGGGATGCCGTTCTTGTTGCAGGTGATATTGGCCCGTCCCAGCGCCTTTTCGGTGGCGTTGCCTTTCACCCCCTTGGGGCGCAGATCGACCAGCACGACATGGGTGTCGGTGCCGCCGGTGACAATGTCCAGCCCGCCTTCGATCAGCTGCGCGGCCAGGGTTTTGGCATTGGCGATCACCTGTTGCTGATAGGTTTTGAAATCGGGGCGCAATGCCTCGCCGAACGCCACCGCCTTGCCTGCGATCACATGCATCAGGGGGCCGCCCTGGATGCCGGGGAAGATGGCCGAGTTGAATTTCTTGGCCAAAGCCTCGTCATTGGTCAGGATCATCCCGCCGCGCGGGCCGCGCAGGGTTTTGTGGGTGGTTGTTGTGGCCACATGGGCGTGGGGAAAGGGCGAGGGGTGTTCGCCCGCCGCAACAAGACCGGCGAAATGCGCCATGTCGACCAACAGATATGCGCCCACCATATCGGCAATCGCGCGCATCCGGGCGAAATCCACCTGGCGGGGAATGGCCGAACCGCCCGCGATGATCATCTTTGGCTGATGTTCTTTGGCCAAGGCCTCGACCTGATCGTAATCCAGTTCGAGCGTGTCGCGCCGCACGCCGTATTGCACGGCGTTGAACCATTTGCCCGATTGGTTGGGCCGTGCGCCGTGGGTCAGGTGGCCCCCCGCATCCAGCGACATGCCAAGGATCGTATCACCGGGCTGCAACAGGGCGGTGAACACCCCCTGATTGGCCTGCGAACCGGAATTCGGCTGCACATTGGCAAAGCTGCACCCGAACAATTCGCAGGCGCGCGAAATCGCCAGATCCTCGGCGACATCAACGTGTTCACAGCCGCCGTAATACCGCCGCCCGGGGTAACCTTCGGCGTATTTGTTGGTCAGGACGCTGCCCTGGGCCTGCATCACCGCGCGGCTGACGATGTTTTCGCTGGCGATCAGCTCGATCTCGGTCTGTTGGCGGTGCAGTTCCTTGCCGATGGTGCCGAAAATCTCGGGGTCGCGGCTGGCCAGATCTTCGCTGAAGAAACCGTTGTCTTTGTGGGGGGCGTTCATGGGGCGTCTCCTGGGGCTGTGTTGGCGGCGGTATAGGCCAAGGCGCGCGCCCGAGAAAGCCCGCATTGCGACGAAACCGCGTGGGATCGCGGCAATCCGTTGCCCATGGTGGACTTGTGTTTCCTCAATCGGTCGGCCACGCTGCGGTTCGGGACAACGGAGTAAGATATGCGCGCGATTGCTTTTGCCGCCAGCACGGCCCCCATTGCGCAAGAGGCCGCTGTGCGGTTGCGCGCCCGATATGGCGATGTTGCGCCAGAAGCGGCGGATGTGATCGTGGCGCTGGGGGGCGACGGGTTCATGTTGCAGACGCTGCATGGCAACCGGGTGCTGGATGTGCCGGTTTATGGGATGAACCGGGGCACCATCGGGTTTCTGATGAACGAATATTCCGAAGATGATCTGCCCGACCGTTTGTCCGAAGCGGTGGAAGAGGTGATAAACCCGCTGACCATGTCCGCCGTCACCTGCGATGGCACCCACCATAACGCGCTGGCCATCAACGAGGTGGCGCTGTTGCGCGCCGGGCCGCAGGCGGCCAAACTGCGGATCAGCGTCGATGGCCGGATGCGGCTGGATGAATTGGTGTGCGACGGGGCGCTTGTTTCAACGCCTGCCGGGTCCACCGCTTACAACTATTCCGCCCATGGCCCGATTTTGCCCATTGGCGCCGATGTTCTGGCGCTGACGGCCATGGCGGCCTTTCGGCCCCGGCGCTGGCGCGGGGCGTTGCTTCCGTCCGGGGCGGTGGTGCGGATTGATGTGCTGGACCCGGACAAACGCCCGGTCATGGCCGATGCCGACAGCCGCCAGTCGGTGCGCGATGTGGCCAGCGTCGAAATTCGCAGCGAACGCGCCGTGCGTCACCGGCTGTTGTTCGATCCCGGTCACGGATTGGAAGAACGTCTGATCCGCGAACAATTTGTCTGAAAAGGAGAAGACATGCCATCGTTGAAAACCAACGCCGCCGCCATGGTGGCCGCTGCCCGCGCCCGGATTTCCGAGGTCGAAACCGCCGATGGCATTGCCATGGTGGATGACCCGGATGTGGTGATTGTCGATTTGCGCGACGTGCGCGAACGCCAGCGCAGCGGGTTCATCCCCGGCAGTGTTCACGCGCCGCGCGGGATGATCGAATTCTGGGTCGACCCCGACAGCCCCTATTTCAAAGAGGTGTTCGGCGAGGACAAGAAATTTGTCTTTCACTGCGCCTCTGGCTGGCGCTCGGCCCTGACCGTGGCCACCTTGCAGGACATGGGGTTTGACGCCGCCCACCTGAAAGACGGCTTTTCCGGCTGGCAGAAGGCTGGCGGCCCGGTCGAGCAGGTCGACAAAGACTGACCCGATCGTGGCGTGAAAGCGAAAGGAACCCGCTATGAATATCGCCAAAATCTGCGCTGTCGCCATGGTTTGCGGCGCAACCGCCGTTGCAGGTCACGCAATGGGCAGCAAGCAAGCGCCGCCCACGGGCATCAGTTGCGAGGTTCTGGCCACGTCCAATGATGGCGCAACACTTTATGAAGGCCGGGTGATGGCGCAAAGCGATGTCAGTGGCCGCTATACCCTTCAGGTCAAACGCTCGGGGGGTGGGGTCAGCATGTCCTCGACCTCGTCCGGGGATTTTGCTGCAAAAGCGGGCAAGGTGGCTGTCGTTGCCCATTCAAAACAATCGGGCGACCCGGACGGGGCCTCGATCACCATGACCATCACCATTGACGGCGGCTCGCTTGATTGTCCGGTTGTGTCCGGCACAGCGACCTAGCCCTTGGCGGGATAGCCCAATTCCCCAAGGCTGACGGTGATTTCATCAAGGATCGCCGGGTCGTCGATGGTGGCGGGCATCTTGAAGGGTTCGCCATCGGCAATCTTGGCGATGGTCGCGCGTAAAATCTTGCCCGACCTTGTTTTCGGCAGACGTTCCACCACCTTGACCAGCCGAAACGCCGCCACCGGGCCGATCTGATCGCGCACCAGTTGGATGCATTCCTGTTCGATCTCGGCGTGGGATTTCGCCACCCCTTTGGGCAAACAGATCAACCCCATGGCCAATTGCCCTTTCAGCGGGTCGGCCACCCCCAGAACGGCACATTCCGCCACATCCGGGTGGCTGGCCAACACTTCCTCCATGGCGCCGGTTGACAGGCGGTGCCCGGCGACGTTGATCACATCATCGGTGCGGGCCATGATGTAAAGGTATCCGTCGTCGTCGATATAACCCGCATCGCCGGTTTCATAATACCCCGGGAAATGGTCAAGGTATGCCTTGCGAAACCGGTCTTCGGCGTTCCACAGGGTGGGCAGGGTGCCCGGCGGCAGGGGCAGTTTGATGGCGATGGCGCCAAGGGTGCCGGGGGGCAGTTCGTGCCCTGCCTCGTCAAGGATATGCATTTCATAGCCGGGCATCGGCACCGTGGGTGAACCGACCTTCACCGGCAAGGGTTCGATCCCCATGGGATTGCCGACGATGGTATATCCGGTTTCGGTTTGCCACCAATGGTCGATCACCGGGACATTCAACTGCTGTTCGGCCCAATGCACGGTATCGGGGTCGGCGCGTTCCCCGGCCAGATAAAGAACCCTGAGGCAGGACAGGTCATATTTCTTGAGGAATGTTCCATCCGGGTCTTCGCGGCGGATCGCGCGAAAAGCGGTGGGGGCGGTGAAAAAGCTGCGCACGTTATATTCGGAAATCACCCGCCAATAGGCCCCTGCGTCGGGGGTGCCGATCGGCTTGCCCTCAAACACCACGGTGGTGTTGCCCGCCAACAGCGGTGCATAGCAGATATAGCTGTGCCCGACGACCCAGCCCACATCGGAGGCGGCCCAGAACACATCGCCCGGATCGACGTTATAGACGTTCTTCATCGTCCAGTGTAGCGCCACCATATGCCCCGCCGTGGGGCGCACCACGCCTTTTGGCTGGCCGGTGGTGCCAGAGGTATAGAGGATATAGGCCGGGTGGCTGCCTTCAACCGGCAGACAATCGGCGGGGGCGGCGCCTTCCTGCATCTCGTGCCAGTCGAAATCGCGCCCCCCGGTCAGATCGGCGCGCTGTTGATCGCGCTGAAAGATCACGCAGAAATCGGGTTTGTGCGCGGCGATGGCAATCGCCCCGTCCAGCAGGGGTTTATAGGGCACAACGCGCCCGGGTTCGATCCCGCATGATCCGGCGATCACCGCCTTTGGGGTGGCATCGTCGATCCGGGTGGCCAGTTCGTTGGCGGCAAAGCCGCCAAACACCACCGAATGCACCGCCCCGATCCGGGTGCAGGCCAACATCGCCACAAGGGCTTCGGGGACCATGGGCATATAGATGATGACCCGGTCGCCCTTTTCCACGCCTTTGGCCGCCAGCGCCCCGGCAAGGCGCGCGGTCTGGTGTTGCAGTTCTGCAAATGTGGTGACGGATTTCGATCCGGTGACCGGGCTGTCCCAAATGATTGCGGGCTGATCGCCCCGCCCGGCGTTCACATGGCGGTCAACCGCGTTGAAACAGGTGTTGCCCATGGCATCGGTGAACCATTCAAAAAGCGGCGCCTGGGTGTCGTTCAGGGCGCGGCTGGGCGGGACATCCCAATCAATGGCCTGGGCCTGCTCCATCCAGAATGCTTCGGGGTCGGTTTTCCAACCCTCGTAAATCTCGCGATATCCCATGGTGCGTTGCCTCCCGTTCGTACCTTGCAAAGTCATACGCCGATGCTGCGCGATGGGGCAAGGTTTGCGATGTCGCGCCGTGTTTCGGCGTGCACCGGGCGGTTCGTTTTCGACATCGAGGTCGAATTCAGACGCGCAGGCCGGTTGGTTTTGCGGCATGCCGGGAAACAGGCATACGGCACAGGGCCGGGCCAGCATCAAGGATCCGTTGCCATGGGCGACAAAAACCCGAAGAAAAAGTTGAAACAACCGGCCAAACCGGGCGCCAAGCCCGAGCCGATGGCCGCCCCCGTGGCGGCAGCCGTCAAAAAGCAACCGCCCCGCAAATAGGAGACACCAAGGGCGCAGCGGCCTGCCGCCCGTTCACCGGGCGGCAGGCCGTTTTCAGTTGTTGGGGCGCGGCTAGCCGTAGTGTGCCACCGGCGTGCCGGCCAGCGCGCTCATGTTCAGCAGGCCGCGTGCGGTGATCGACGGGGTCACGATATGGGCGCGGTTGCCCATGCCCATCAGGATCGGCCCCACTTCCAGCCCGCCGCCCTTGAGCTTGAGGATGTTGCGCACACCAGAGGCGGCATCGGTATTGGCAAAGACCAGCACATTCGCGGCCCCCGCAAACCGGCTGTTGGGATAGATCCGTTCCCGCAGGTCCGCATCAAGGGCGGCATCGGCGTGCATTTCACCCTCATAGTCAAAATCGCGCGGCTGGGAATCGAGGATCGCCAGCGCGGCGCGCATTCTGACGCCGGTGTCACAATCGAGGTTGCCGAACTGCGAATGGGAACACAGCGCGATCTTGGGCACCACGCCAAAGCGGCGCACATGGCGCGCGGCCCCGATCACCGTTTCCGCGATCTGTTCGGGGCTGGGCGATGAATGCACCTGGGTATCGGCCACAAACAGCGGCCCGTCTTCGAGAATCATCAGCGACAGCGCCGCGACAGGGTGCAGTTGGGGCGTTCCCAGAACCTGTTCGATATAGTTCAGATGCCACAGGAATTGCCCGAAGGTGCCACAGATCAGCGAATCGGCCTCTTCGCGGTGGACCATGACGGCGCCAATGGCCGTGGTGTTGGTGCGCATGATCGCCTTGGCCAGGTCCGGGGTCACGCCCTTGCGTTGCATGATTTCGTGATAGGTGCCCCAATAGTCGCGATAGCGGGGGTCATTTTCCGGGTTTACGATTTCAAAATCACGCCCGGGGCGAATGGCCAGACCGGCCCGTTCCGCCCGGCTTTCGATCACGTCGGGGCGACCGATCAGGATCGGTTTGTCGGTGGTATCCTCCAACATGGCCGAGGCGGCGCGCAGCACCCGTTCATCTTCGCCCTCGGCAAAGACGATGCGCCGTTCAGCGGTTGCCGCGGCTTCGAACACCGGGCGCATGATCATGGCGGATTTGAACACCGAACCGTCCAGCTTTGCCTTGTAGGCGGCCAAATCTTCGATCGGGCGCGATGCCACACCGGTTTCCATCGCGGCCCGCGCCACGGCGCTGGCCACCACGCCCATCAGGCGCGGATCAAAGGGTTTGGGGATCAGGTAATCGGCGCCAAAGGTCATCTGTTCGCCCTGATAGGCGGCGGCGGCCTCGGCGCTGGTGGTCTTGCGCGCCAGTTCGGCGATGCCTTCCACGCAAGCGATTTTCATTTCGTCGTTGATCTCGGTTGCGCCGACATCCAGCGCACCGCGAAAGATGAACGGGAAACACAACACGTTATTCACCTGATTGGGATAATCGCTGCGCCCGGTGGCGATCAGGGCGCCGGGCGCGACCTTGCGGGCGACATCGGGGTCGATTTCGGGGTTGGGGTTGGCCAGCGCGAAAATCACCGGGTCGGTGGCCATTTTCGCCACCATATCCTGTTTCAGAACCCCGGGGCCGGACAGGCCCAGAAACAGATCGGCGCCATCAATAACGTCGCCCAGCGTACGCGGTCCGCCCGGTTGGGCATAGGCGGCCTTTTGTTCGGTCATGTCCTCGGTGCGGCCCTCATAGACCAGCCCGGCCAGATCGCACAAAAACACGTTTTCCCGCTTTACGCCCAGCTTCAGCAACATGTTGAGACAGGCAATACCCGCCGCGCCGCCGCCGGTGCTGACCACTTTGATGTCTTCAAATTTCTTGCCCGCCACACGCAGGGCATTCGTTGCCGCCGCGCCCACAACAATGGCGGTGCCGTGCTGATCGTCGTGGAACACCGGAATGTTCATCCGCTCACGGCAGATTTTTTCAACGATGAAACAATCGGGGGCCTTGATGTCTTCCAGGTTGATTGCGCCAAAGGTCGGTTCCAGCGCGCAGACAATATCGGCGAGCTTCTCGGGGTCGCTTTCGTTCAGCTCGATATCGAAACAATCAATGTTGGCGAATTTCTTGAACAGAACCGCCTTGCCCTCCATCACCGGTTTGCTGGCCAGCGCCCCGATGTTGCCCAGCCCCAGAACTGCGGTGCCGTTGGTGACCACTGCCACCAGATTCCCGCGCGAGGTGTAATCGCTGGCGGTTCCCGGGTCGGATTTGATTTCAAGGCAGGCTTCGGCGACGCCGGGGGAATAGGCGCGCGACAGATCACGCCCGTTGGCAAGCGGCTTGGTGGCGCGGATCTCCAGCTTTCCGGGCTTGGGAAACCGGTGATAATGCAGCGCGGCCTGACGCAGGCTTTCCTTTTTGGCGTCGTCCATGGATGGGCCTTTCCTTGTTGCAACGGGGTTCGTCCATATCCGGCGCTTGGGGCCGACTTGTCAAATGATGAAAGGGGTTGCACTGTCGCGTCGAATTTACAGCAGTTTCAAACGGGGAAAGTAAATGACGGACACGCGCGCGGAAATCCGGCTGCCCACACAGGAAATACGCAACGACATTCCGTTTTATACCAAGGCGTTGGGGATGCGGCTGGATTCGATCTATCCGGCTGACGATCCGCAGGTTGCGGTGTTTTCCGGGCATGGTTTGCGCCTGCGTATCGAAAAGGGCGCGTCCGAGCCGCCGGGCACGATCCGCATCCTTACCGGCGACCCCGATGGATTCGCCGATGGTCAACGGGTGCTGACAGCGCCCAACGGCACAAGGGTTGAAATCGACGATCTGAACCCGCCCTTGGTCATGCCGGAAACGGTGCATTCCTTTGTGGTGCGCCGGTTGGCCGATCAGGCCCCATGGGTGATCGGGCGCGCGGGCATGCATTATCGCGATCTGGTGCCTGACCGGCTGGGCGGGTCGATCATTGCCAGCCACATCCGCATTCCCGATGGTGGCCCGGTGCCGGATATGGTGCATTACCATACCGTCGGGTTTCAGTTGATCTTCTGCTATCGTGGCTGGGTCGATCTGGTCTATGAGGATCAGGGGCCGCCGTTCCGCCTGCATGCCGGAAATTGCGTGATTCAGCCCCCCGAGATTCTGCCACCGGGTTCTGTTTGCCAGCGATAACATCGAAGTGATCGAAATCGGCGTGCCGGCCGAACATGTCACCACCATCGACCACGACATGGAATTGCCCACCGCCACGCTAAACCCTGACCGCCTGTTTCAGGGGCAGCGGTTTGTCCATCACCGGGCGGAAAACGCCCAATGGGGGCCGTTCCGCATTCCGGGATTTGTGTCGCGCGATACGACGATTGCACAGCATACCGGCAATGTGGCCGGGGTGCAGGTGGTGAAAAAGGGCGACGGCACCCCGCCCACGGTGCGCCACGACAGTGACATCCTGTTCGGTTTCGTCATGGACGGCACGATGGAGCTTGAGGGGGAAGGGCGCGAAGCCTTTGCCCTGTCGGCGGGGGATGCCTTTGTCATTCCGCCCGATATGGCCACACGGTATGCCCGGGCCAGCGATGATTTCGAATTGCTGGAAGTGTCGCTTCCCGGGGTTTTTCAGACGTCATCGACCTGAGTGCGCAGGATGTCTATTCGTTCCTGCGCCTGTCGGCGGGTCAGAGAGGTATCGAACGGTTCTCCGGCCTTGTCGCAGAGATTGCGAAGATAGGCGGCCTGTTTATCGGTCATCGGCTCGGTGCCGTGGGTGTCGACGTTTGGCACGGCACCAAGCGGGCTTGCCGGGGCGATGCCCGGGCGTTCCTGCTTTGGCATGGTGTTCTCCTTTCAAAGGGCGAACGCGGGGGCAGGGCGCGCAGTTCCCCTTGCGCCCGGGTCCGTGTGGCGGCACCATGCCACTATCCGCGTGGAAGGAGCCGATATGACCCTGAAAACAGCCGCCCGTCAGGTGCGCGAAAACGCCCATGCCCCCTATTCCCGGTTCAAGGTGGGGGCGGCCATCCGCACCGACACCGGCCATGTCTATGTGGGCTGCAATGTTGAAAATGTCGCCTATCCCGAAGGGACATGCGCCGAGGCCGGGGCCATCGCCGCCATGGTCGCCGCCGGTGAAACGGTGATCGCCGAGGTTTATGTGGTTGCAGACAGCCCCGCACCCGTGCCGCCCTGTGGCGGCTGCCGTCAGAAACTGGCCGAATTCGCGGCGCCGGACGTGCCGGTCACCATGGCGACCACGGGCGGCAAGGCCGAAACGGTGACTGTGGGCGATTTGCTGCCGGGGCGGTTTGACGCCTCGTATATGGGCGGCACCTGATCCGATGGATGCGCGCGCTGTCATTGCCGATCTGCGGGCCGGGCGTTCACCTGACGGGGCCGTCCTGCGCGATTTCGCGCTGGGGCTGGCCGATGGCCGGGTGAGTGACGCACAGGCCGGGGCCTTTGCCATGGCTGCCTGTCTGAACGGGCTGGGCGCGGGCGGCGCGGTGGCCCTGACCACCGGAATGCGCGACAGCGGCGATGTGTTGCGCTGGGATATGCCGGGGCCAGTGATCGACAAACATTCAACCGGCGGTATCGGTGATCCGGTGTCACTGGTGCTGGCGCCCGCCCTGGCCGCGCTGGGCTGTTTCGTGCCGATGATTTCGGGCCGGGGGCTGGGCCATTCGGGCGGCACGCTGGACAAGCTGGAGTCGATTCCCGGCGTTGATACAATGGTCGATGAGGCGCGGTTGCGCGCCATCGTGGGCGATGTCGGCTGTGCCATCGTGTCTGCCACCGGGCGGATCGCCCCCGCCGACAAGCGGCTTTATGCCATCCGCGATGTGACGGCGACGGTGGAGAGCATCGATCTGATCACCGCCTCGATCCTGTCCAAAAAGCTGGCCAGCGGGATTGGCGCGCTGGTGCTGGATGTAAAGGTGGGCAGTGGCGCCTTCATGGCCACGCCCGATGACGCCCGCGCCCTTGCCCGGCAATTGGTCGACACGGCCAAGGGGGCGGGATGCCCGACCATGGCATTGATTACCGACATGAACCAACCCTTGGCCGCATCGGTCGGCAATGCCGTGGAACTGGCCGAGGTGATGGCGGTGCTGCACGGCGCCACCGACACGCCTTTGGCGCAGGTGGCGCTGGCCCTTGGTGGGGCATTGTTGGAGATGTCGGGGCAGGGGGGCGATCTGGCCGCAACCCTGCGCGACGGGCGCGCCGCCGAACGCTTTGGCCGGATGATCGCCGCGCTGGGCGGGCCTGCGGATTTTGCCGAAAACTGGCGCGCACATCTGCCGGTGGCGCCGGTAATCCGCCATCTGCCCGCCCCTGAAACCGGTCACATCGCCGCCATTGATGGCGTGGCAATGGGCATGGCCGTGGTGCATCTGGGGGGCGGACGGCAGCGCGAAACCGACCGGATCAACCCCGCTGTTGGTCTGTCGGATGTGCTGCGCCTTGGCGCATCGGTGGACAAGGGCGCGCCGTTGTTGCGCATCCACGCCGCAGATGAGACCATGGCCGACAAGGCCGCAGTTGCCCTGCAAAAGGCCATCCATATCGGCGCGGCCCCCGCCCTGCCGCCCCTGATCCACGAGGAAATCCGCTGATGCCCCGCGCCATCCTGATCGTGCTTGATTCCGTTGGCTGTGGTGGCGCGCCCGATGCCGCTGATTTCGGGGATGAAGGCGCCAACACGCTGGCCCATATCGCACAGCAAAACCCCGGCGGTCTGCACCTGCCCAACCTTGACGGGCTGGGCCTTGGGGCGGCAGTGCGCCTTGCCTCGGGTGCGGATACCCCCGGCCTTGGGGCCACTCCCTCCGGGCGCTGGGGCGCGGCGACCGAGGTGTCACGGGGCAAGGACACGCCTTCGGGCCATTGGGAATTGGCCGGGGTGCCGGTGCCGTGGGACTGGACGGTGTTTCCCGATGAAACCCCGGCCTTTCCCGCCGCTGTGACTGCCGAAATCTGCGCGCGGGCCGGAACCGATGGCATTCTGGGGAATTGCCACGCCTCGGGCACCGAAGTGATTGAACGGCTGGGGGCCGAACACCTGACCACCGGCTGGCCGATCTGTTACACCTCGGCTGACAGCGTGTTGCAGATCGCCGCCCATGAACAGGCCTTTGGGTTGGAACGGCTGCAAACCCTTTGTGCCGAACTGGCCCCAACCCTGCACGCCATGAAGGTGGGTCGGGTGATCGCCCGCCCGTTCCTTGGCACGGCGGGGGATTTTCACCGCACCGCCAACCGCCACGATTATGCCATTGCCCTGCCTGAACCCTCGCTGTGCGATTGGGTGCAACAGGCGGGTGGCACGGTTCACGCGGTGGGCAAGATCGGTGACATCTTCTCGATGCAGGGGGTCGACACGGTGGATAAGGGGTTTGATGCAGACCTTCTGACGGCTTTGGAAAACCGGATCGACAGCGCCGGGGACATGTCCCTGATCTTTGCCAATTTCGTCGAGTTCGATTCCGTCTATGGCCACCGGCGCGATGTTGCGGGATATGCGCGGCATCTGGAATGGTTCGACGCAGCACTGCCCGGTCTTTTGGCGCGGATGCGGGCGGGCGACATTCTGATCATCACCGCCGATCATGGCAATGACCCCACATGGCACGGCACCGAACACACCCGCGAACGGGTGCCGGTTCTGGTGGCCGGGGCGGGTACGGGCGAAGTCGGCCACTGCGCCTTTGTCGATGTTGCCGCCTCGATCGCCGCACATCTTGGCCTGCCTGCCCCCAAACGCGGAAGGAGCTTTTTATGAGCCTGTCAAACCGTCCCAAGGTTGAACTGCACCTGCATCTGGAGGGGCGGCGCCGCCTGTCTTCATCCGGGGGCTGGCCAAGGAAAAAGGCATCGATATCGGCAGGATATTCGATGAGCAGGGCCATTATGCCTATGGCGATTTTCCCGAATTCCTGCGGGTTTACGAGGCGGCCACCAGCGTTCTGACGACGCCTGACGATTACGCCCGCCTGACCCGCGCCGTTCTGGCCGAATGTGCGGCCCATGGTGTGATTTACGCCGAAACCTTCATTTCACCCGATTTTTGTGGTGGGCGTGATGTGGGGGCGTGGCGCGAATATCTGCATGCCATGCAAGAGGCGGCAGATCAGGCCGAGCGCGACGACGGCATCATCCTGCGCGGCATCGTCACCTGCGTGCGCCATTTCGGCCCCGACAAGGCCCGCGAGGCGGCGCGCTGTGCGGCGGAAACGGCGGGCGACTGGATTGTCGGCTATGGCATTGGCGGCGATGAAATGGCCGGAAAACTTTGTGATTTCGCATATTCCTTTGATATGGCGCGCGAGGCGGGTTTGCGGCTGACCGCCCATGCCGGTGAATGGGGCGGGGCGCAATCGGTGCGCGATGCCCTTGATGATCTGCGGGTGGAACGTATCGGCCACGGGGTGCAGGCCATTGACGATCTGGCGCTGGTGGATCGGCTGGCCGAAGACGGTGTTGTGCTGGAGGTGTGCCCGGGGTCCAATATCGCGCTGGGGGTTTATGAAACTTGGCGCGATCACCCCATCCACCGGTTGCGCGAACGCGGGGTGAAAGTGACCGTATCAACCGACGATCCGCCGTTCTTTCACACCACCATGAGCGCGGAATACGACAAGCTGGCCGAAACCTTTGATTGGGACGAGGGCGTGTTTGACAGTGTTGAGCGCACCAGCGTAGAGGCGGCGTTTTGTGATGCCGACACGCGGGGAAGGGTGCAAAAGCGGCTTGCGGGTTAACTTTCCACGTCGAAAGTCGCGCGGAATGTGGGCCAGTTGACCGAAATCGAAACGAACGCCCCGCGTGTAAGCGCCGTCAGGTTTGCCGGGGGCGGGGCGTTGCCCGTGCTGAACGCCAGCACGATCATGTCACCGACCGGATGACCCACGAACCCTTCCTGTCCGGTGCGCAGATCAAAGGGCGGACCAGAGGGAAAATCGGCGCCAAGGAACCGGTTCGCGCTCAGGCTTCGCCGTGCGCGCACCCGTTTGCCGGTCAGCGCGCGCGCTTCCTGGGTGCCACCCTGAAAAACAAGGCTCGCTGGTTTCCAGTTCATCCCAATCCCCCTTGAACCAATGCGGTGAAGTTTTCATTGGCTTTACCTGCCTGTCAAGCCGGGCTATCCCCATGCCAACTTCCGCTGCCAAGGGACACTGCCATGTCACAGCCCGATCATCTGACCATCGTTCGCCATCCTCTGGTGCAGCACAAGCTGACCCTGATGCGCGACAAGGACACCTCAACCGCCGTCTTTCGCCAGCTTCTGCGCGAGATTTCACAGCTTCTGGCCTATGAGATCACCGACAATCTGGCGATGACCACCCGGCGCATCGAAACGCCCGTGTGCGAGATGGACGCGCCGGTTCTGGACGGGCGGAAACTGGCGCTGGTGTCGATCCTGCGGGCGGGCAACGGATTGCTTGACGGGATACTTGAACTGGTGCCATCGGCGCGGGTCGGGTTTGTGGGGCTGTACCGGGACGAAAAAACCCTGCAACCGGTGCAGTATTACTGCAAACTGCCCAGCGAGTTGGGCGAACGTCTGGTGATTGCCGTTGATCCGATGCTGGCCACGGGCAATTCCTCGGTGGCGGCGATTGATCTGCTGAAAAAGTCGGGCGCGAAAGACATCCGGTTCCTCTGCCTTCTGGCGGCCCCCGAAGGTGTCGCGCGGATGCGCGAGGCGCACCCGGATGTGCCGGTCATCACGGCGGCGCTGGACGAGAGGCTGAACGAGCAGGGCTATATCGTGCCCGGTCTGGGCGACGCCGGAGACCGGATGTTCGGCACAAAATAGGGCGAATTGGACTTTACCCAATGGGTCAATTCCGGCATCGTCGTTGAAAATCAAATGTGTGGGGGCACATTACATGAATTCCTTGCGTACAAGTGTGTTTGCCATCGCTGCTGCGTTTGCGGTGGCCTTTTGTGTCGGAGCCCCGGCCGAGGCTCAACAGCTTACCGGCAATGACCAACCTGCCGAATTCCCACCAAGCAGCTATAGCGGACGGCAATATGTCGACAGCGCGGGCTGTGTGTTCGTGCGGGCCGGTTTTGACGGGGCTGTATCATGGATTCCGCGGGTGTCACGAGGGCGCAAAAGGATGTGCGGGTTTACCCCGACGAACACGCGCCGTTCAAACGTGCCCGTGGTGGCGGATGCGCCGGGTACGCCTGCGCCCGTGGCGGTGGTGCCTGCCCCCCGCGTTGTGACGCGCCCCGTGGCGGTGGCACCTGTTGTGCGCGCGCCCCGGCAAACCGCCGTGGTGCGGCCGGTGCGCGGCACCTGTGCCGGGGCTTCGCCGGTGTCGGCGCAATATATCAACCCGGGGGCGCGGTGTGGGCCCCAGGCCCAGCACCCCGGCGGCGCGGTGGTGCGGGGCGGCGGTGACAGGGCGATTGCCGGCGTGACCAGCCTGCCTGTGGCGCGGCCGGCCCCTGTGCAGGTTCCCCAAGGGTATCGCGAGGTGTGGAAAGACGACCGGCTGAACCCGAACCGGGGCAAACAATTATTGTCGGGGGCGCTGCAAACCGCCCTGATCTGGACCCAGACCGTGCCGCGCCGGTTGGTTGACAACCGCACCGGGGCCGATGTGACCCGGGATTACAATTATCTGGTCTATCCCTATACCGATTACGCCAAGCAGAAACGCGATCTGCGGGGCGGGCAATATCTGGTGGTGCGCACTTCGGCGGGTCAGCGGATCATCGTTCACAAAAGCCAGCTTGGCGTGTCAAAACGCAGTGGCAAGACGATCCTGAGATCGCCGGTCAATACGACCTATTCCACCAAATCCGCGCCCGTCGCCAAGGCCACTCCGGTGCCCAAGGCCGCAACCGGGCGGTATGTGCAGGTGGCAACCTTTGGCGTCGCCGGGAATGCACAGGATACGGTCGCGCGGTTGCAACAGGCGGGCCTGCCGGTGCGGATCGGAACGGTCAAACGCAAGGGCAGGGCGTTGCAGATCGTGGTTGCGGGGCCGTTCGCCAGTGTGCAGCAGGTGCAAAACGGCCTGTCCATTGCGCGGCGTGCCGGGTTTGGCGATGCGTTCATCCGCAACTGACCACCAGAGTTGCCGTGACATCAGATTGGGCGGTGCCGGAGCATTCCGCCGCCGCCCAATGCCGTTGCGGGGCGCCTGCGTGCCATGGCGCAGCGTCCGCCACCAGAATCCTTGACCATCGCGCAGCAAGGAGGCATGAGGGCATCATGCAGATATACAAAATTTTTCGCGCGCCCGAATGGGCAGCCCTCTCCGAACTTGGCACCACCGGCGGCGCCCCCATAGACATCGAGGATGGCTATGTTCACTTTTCCACCGCCGCACAGGTGCAGGAAACGCTGGACATCCACTTTGCCGGTGAAACCGGCCTGTTGTTGCTGGCGGTCAATGCCGACACCCTTGGCGACAGCCTGAAATGGGAAGAATCGCGCGGGGGGCAGAAGTTTCCGCACCTTTACCGCGCGTTGTCGCTGGCCGATGTGATCTGGAACCGCCCGATCGAAAGCGGCGCCAGCGGCCACACCCTGCCCGAAGGGGTGGAATGAGCGGGCTTGAACGTTTTGGCCTGGCGTTGTTGCACCGGGTCGATCCTGAAACGGCCCATGGGCTGGCGATCCGGGCGCTGAAGCTGGGCCTTGCCCCGGCACCCGGCGCGGTGACATCGCCGCGTCTGGCCACCACCGTTGCCGGGCTGTCCCTGCCCAACCCTGTCGGATTGGCCGCCGGGTTTGACAAGAACGCCCAGGCCGTCGCGTCCCTGTCGCGCGCCGGGTTCGGGTTTATCGAACTGGGGGCTGCCACACCGCGCCCGCAGCCGGGCAACCCGCGCCCGCGCCTGTTTCGCCTGACCGAAGACGCGGCAGCGATCAACCGTTTCGGGTTCAACAACGACGGGATGGAGGCAATCGCCGCCCGCCTTGCCCCCCGCAGCCCCGGCATTCCTGTGGGCCTGAACCTTGGGGCCAACAAGGACAGCGAAGATCGCGCCGCCGATTTTGCCCGGGTGCTGGCCCATTGCGGCCCCCATGTGGATTTCGCCACGGTCAACGTGTCATCACCCAACACCGAACGCCTGCGCGATTTGCAGGGCGCGGCGGCGCTTGGCGCCCTTTTGGACGGTGTGATGGGGGCCCGCGCGCACCTGCCCCGGGCCATTCCGATATTCCTGAAAATCGCCCCCGACCTGAGCGATACCGATCTGGCCGACATCGCGCAGGTGGCGCGCAGCACCGGCATCGACGGGATTATCGCCACCAACACCACCCTGTCGCGTGAGGGCCTTGGCAGTCGTCATGCGGGCGAAACGGGGGGCTGTCGGGCGCGCCGCTGTTGGCCCGCTCGACCCTTGTTCTGGCGAAACTGTCGCGCCTGACGGATGGCGCCCTGCCACTGATCGGCGTGGGGGGATTGCCAGCGCCGAAGATGCCTATGGCAAGATCCGCGCCGGGGCATCGGCGGTGCAGCTTTACACCGCGCTGGTGTTCGGCGGGCTGTCCATGGTGGCCGACATCGCCCAAGGGCTGGACAGGTTGCTGGCGCAGGGTGGCTTTGCCACTGTCGCCGATGCGGTCGGCACCGGGCGCGACGCCCTGCTTCAGGCCACCGAGCGTTCCAGCGCCGGATAACGCGCACCCAGGGTCACGCCCCGCGCCGCAAAGGAAATCAGCAGCGCCATCCACAGCCCGTGATTGCTAAAGGCAGGGGCAAGCACCAGCACGGCGGCGAAATAGATCACGGCGGAAATCGCCATCATGTTGCGCATTTCGCGGGTGGCCGTTGCGCCGATGAAGATGCCATCCAGCATCCATGCCGCCAGCGCGATCAATGGTACGGCACACATCCATGGCAGATACAGCCGCGCCTCGGCCCGCACCAGCGGCGCCGTCGTCATCAGATCAATCAGCGCGCCGCCAAACACCCCGAACCCGACGGCCAGAAATACGGCAATCGCCACGCCCCACCCCGAGGTCAGCAGCGCCGAGCGGCGGAACAGATCGCGCCGTTGCCGCCCCATGGCCTGACCCACCAGCGCCTCGGCGGAAAAGGCGAACCCATCAAGGCCAAAGGCGGTGATGAACAGGAATTGCAGCAGGATCTGATTGGCCGCCAGCGGCACATCACCAAATTGCGACCCCATGAACATGAAGGACAGCATGATCGCCTCAAGCAGGATGGAGCGCAACAGGATATCCCGGTTGACCAGCGCCATCCGTGTCAGCCGCACCCGGTCAAACACCTGCGCCCAATTGTGCCAGTCCGGCACCCGGAACGCCGCGCGGCACAGCCAGAGGCCAATGGCAAAGCCGCTCCATTCCGCCAGAAAGGTGGCAAAGGCCACGCCGTTCACGCCCCAATCAAGGCCTAGGACGAACCACATATCCAAAGCGATGTTCAGTCCGTTCATCCACAGTTGCAGCACCAGAACCGCCCGGGTGCGTTCGGCCGCGATCAGCCAGCCGGTGATCCCGAAAATGGCAATGGCGGCAGGGGCCGACCAGACGCGGATCTGCATGTAATCGCGCGCCAGCGCCTCAACCTCGGGGCTGGCGGGGGAAATGGCAAAGGCGCCGGCAAACAGCCAGAATTGCAGGGCAATCAGGGCCAGACCGCCCCCCAGCCCGATCAACAGCGCACGCGACAGCAGCGCCGCCACCTCGCCCGTGTCATCGGCGCCGATCGCCTGTGCGGTCAGGCCCACGGTGCCCATGCGCAGGAACCCGAAGATCCAGTAAAGCGCCGACAGGATGATCGCGCCGATCCCCACCGCACCGATGGGGGCGGCCAGCCCGATCTGCCCCACAACGCCCGTATCCACCGCGCCCAGAATGGGCACCGTGGCATTGGACAGCACGATGGGAATGGCGATTTTCAACACCCTGCCGTGGGTGATCGGCGCAGGCTCAGCCATCTTGCGGCTGGGTCAGGTCGGGCATGATGAAATGCCCGGTGCCCTGGGCAAACAGGCGGGCGCGATTGTCCTGCCACGCCTCGACGTGGACACTGGCATAGCGCCGCCCCGACCGGTTGATCCGCGCCCGGGCATAGGCATCGCGCGGCAGGCCCGAGCGCAGGTAATCGACGGTGAAATCCACCGTGCGCGGCAGACGCGGCAGGTGGTTCGGGTCGATCCGCCCCGCCTCGATCTCGGGCCACAGAATGGCCCAGCTCAGTTCAACAATCGCCGTTACCTCAAGAAATGCCGCCGTGGCACCCCCGTGGATCGCGGGCAGAATCGGATTGCCGATCAGTGCATCGGCAAAGGGCAGAATCGCGGTCAGCTCATCGCCCCGACGTTCAAATTCGATGCCCATGAAGCGGACATAGGGAATATTCCCCACCAATGCCGACAACGCACCATCGCGCCGCCGCTTGATCACCTGAACGGGTTCGGGGGCGGGCGGGTCATGGCTTGGCTTTCTTGCGTTCAAAGGTAAAGGCGCCGGTTGCGGCGGCGACGGGGCGGGTGGTGTCGTCATCCATCGCCTCGGCCCGCACAAAGGCAACATTACGCGTCACGTGATAACAGGTGGCGCGGGCGCGGATCGTCTGGCCCGGCGTGGCCGCACGCATGTAATCAATCCGCAGATCAATGGTGGCCGTGCTGCCCGTGCCGTCGGGGTGGCACATCACCGCCGCCCCGCCGCAGGTATCCATCAGCGCCGACACCGCCCCACCGTGAATCACCCCGGTCAGCGGATCACCGATCAGCCGGTCATCATAGGGCATCTCGATTTCGGCGGCGCCATTGCCCACCGACAGCATCTTCATTCCCAGCGCCCGGGCATGGGGCAGGGCCGAAATGAATTGTTGGGCAAAGGTTGCGTCATCTGTCATCAAGGAATTCCCGTGTTATCGCCATGGTTATTGGCCCTGGACCGGTCCGCGACAAGCGCAAACTTGCCATGTGGGATGGCGACAACCGATTGAACCCCTGCCAAAGCTGGACTAGCCTGACCACAGGAGGCCCGCCCCCATGTCAGATAATCGTCTTTCCTTCAAGGAAATGTGCGCCAGGTTCGACGTGACCCCGCGCACCCTGAGATATTACGAATACATCGAGCTGTTGCAGCCCGAGAAAGAAGGCCAGCTCGCGGTTTTACCTGGCGCGCGATGTCGCCCGCATGACGCTTATCCTGCGGGGGCGGCGCTGGGGCTTTTCGCTGGAAGAAATCCGTCAGTGGCTGATGATCTATGACAATCAGGGCAACGATGCCCAGATGGCAGAATGGATCAGGCTGGCAGACCGACAACTGGCCACATTGCGCGATGAACGCGCCCAACTTGACATCACCATCACGGAACTTGAAGAAACCCGCAATCAGGTGGCCGACGCGATGGGCAAGCCGGAAACCCCTGCCTGACTTTGCGTCACGCCCCGCAAGAAACCTCTGTTAATTCGTGCGCCCAAAGCGCTTTTGATTGAGTAAAATTGCGTATGACCCAGGGTCAGCTTGCGCATAATTTTACTGCCCGAAAAGTGACGCCACGTTCCGTTTACGTTTGCGTCAACCAATCTTGTATGCTTGCCGCAACAGCCGCATCTCAATTCCGCAACCGGAGATGAGAGGTACTCAGAATGGACGAGCAATTGATGACAATCCGCGAAATGTGCGAGGCCTTTGATGTCACGCCACGCACCTTGCGGTTTTACGAGGCGAAAGAGCTTTTGTTTCCCATCCGGGAGGGCCAGAAGCGCCTGTTTACCCACCGTGACCGCGCCCGCCTGACCCTGATTCTGCGTGGCAAGAGGTTTGGTGTCTCCCTGGAAGAGATCCGCCAGATTCTGGATCTTTACGAGGTCGACGATACGCAGGCGACTCAACTTTCCCGTGCCCATGAACTCGGCCAGAATCGTCTGGCAGCCATGGAACAGCAGCGCGCCGAACTCGACGAAGCGATCACCGACCTGAAGAAAAAGTTAGCCTGGGCCGCCGCCAAACTGGCCACGCTCGGACAGTCAACCGCAGCTTAAGGAGCCGACAGATGCCCAGCTACTCCGCCCCCACCAAGGACATGCAATTCATCCTGCACGATGTCCTTGAAATTTCCAAAACTGATATACCGGGGTATGACGATCTTGACCGGGATTTCACCGGGGCGATCCTGGGCGAGGCGGGCAAGCTGGCCGAAAACGTACTGGCCCCGCTGAACGTTGTGGGCGACGAAGAGGGCTGCACCCTGGACAACGGCGTGGTGCGCACCCCGTCAGGATTCAAGGACGCCTATGACCAGATGCGCGAGGGCGGCTGGATCGGGCTGGACTGTGACCCCGAATATGGCGGCCAGGGCATGCCGTATCTGTTGAATTCGGCCGTGGGCGAGATGTTCGTCAGCGCCAACATGGCCTTCAACATGTATCAGGGCCTGAGCCACGGCGCCTATAACGCGATCCACACCCACGGGACAGACGCACAAAAGGCCCGATATCTGCCCAAGATGGTCGAAGGATCATGGTCAGGCACCATGAACCTGACCGAACCCCATTGTGGCACCGATCTGGGCCTGATCCGCACCAAGGCCGAACCGCAGGACGACGGCACCTTTAAGGTGACCGGCCAGAAAATCTGGATTTCGGCGGGCGAACACGATCTGACCGACAACATCATCCATCTGGTGCTGGCGAAAATTCCGGGTGGCCCCGAGGGCGTAAAGGGAATTTCCCTGTTCATCGTGCCAAAGTTCCTGGTCAACGACGACGGTTCACTTGGTGATCGCAACGCCCTGTCCTGTGGTGGGCTGGAAAAAAGATGGGCATCCACGGCAATGCCACCTGTGTGATGAATTATGACGGCGCCACCGGCTATCTGATCGGTGAAAAGCACAAGGGCATGCGCGCCATGTTCACCATGATGAACGAAGCGCGCCTCGGCGTCGGGCTTCAGGGCTATGCCCAGGGCGTGGTCGCCTATCAAAACGCCCTTGGCTTTGCGCAGGATCGCCTGCAAGGCCGCGCCGTGACCGGCGCTGAGGCGCCAGAAAAACCCGCCGACCCGATCATCGTGCACCCCGATGTGCGCCGCAATCTGCTGCATCAAAAAAGCTTTGTCGAAGGGGCGCGCGCGTTCACGTTCTGGGGTGCCTCGCTGATCGACCGCGCCCGTCGTAACGACGATGCCGAAGCCGAGGCAATGATTTCGCTTCTCACTCCCGTGCTGAAAGGGTTCCTGACCGACAAGGGCTTTGAAACCACCGTGCTGGCTCAGCAAACTCTGGGTGGTTCGGGCTTTACCCGGGAATGGGGGTGGAACAATTCGTGCGCGATGCCCGGATCACCATGATCTATGAAGGCACCAACGGCATTCAGTCGCTCGACCTCGTGGGCCGCAAACTGGGCCTGAACGGCGGCAAGACGGTGATGGGCTTTTTCGAGATGGTGAAAACGTTCATCAAGGAAAACGAAGACGACCCGGCACTGAAATCCGATTTCCTCGACCCGTTGAAAGCCGCAAGCAAGGATTTGCAGGCCGCTGGCATGTACTTTATGCAGAACATGAAAAACCCGAATGCGGCGCTCTCGGGATCTTATGATTTCATGCACCTGTTCGGCCACGTTTGCCTGGGGCTGATGTGGGCGCGCATGGCCAAAGCCGCATCGATGGCCCTTTCGGACGGCACCACCGATACCGAGTTCCATACCACCAAAATTGCCACCGGCCGCTATTACATGGCGCGCCAACTTCCGGCCACAACGATGCATCTGGCCCGGATCACCAGCGGAGCGGAAACGGTGATGGAACTGGACGCCGCGAACTTCTAGCGTCGTGGCAAAAGGAGGCAGTCATGCCCAAACGTTTCAAACCAACCCGCCGCCTGCCCATCGCGATGACCGAAGACGGTTATCGGCGACTCAAGCGGTTCGCGGATGAGGCAGGGTTGGATGAGGGCGAGGCGCTGAGCTTCTTGTTTGAACATTTCGACAGCGTGATGAACCGCGAAAACCTTACCGCCCGGTTGCGGCTGTTCCTGGCCGAACTCGATGCGCGCAAGCGGTAATGGAGCGCGGTTTGCACATGCGGGACGCCTGCGGCGGGCGAGTATTTGGATCAGTAAAAAGTGAGGGGTGCGCCCTGCCGAAACCTTGGAACCTAATCCGCGGCCTTATCGGCCCGTCGACAGGGCGACTTTTCACTGAGCGGTCATCGGCTCTCCAGCCTGTACCGCAAATTCAGGATCGCCCATTAACCTTAACCGTTTCTTACCGCATGGCTTTTTACTGATAAAAATACTCGCCGGGGGTGCGGGGGTGGCAAACCCCCGCTCTGACATCGGCAAAGGGGGCTGACATGACGATCAAACTCTACTGCTTTGGAGAAAGCGGCAACGCCTATAAGGCGGCGTTGACACTGGAGCTTTCGGGACTGGCCTGGGAGCCGGCCAAGGTCGATTTTTTTGGCGGCGAGACGCGCACGCCAGAATATCGCGGCAATATCAATTCCATGGGCGAAGCTCCGGTGATGCTGGACGGCGACTACCGGCTGACCCAGTCTGGGGCGATCATGGATTATGTGGCCGAGAGATCCGGGAAATTTGGCGGAACAACGCCCGAGGCGCGCCGTGAAATTCTGCGATGGATGCTCTGGGACAATCACAAACTGTCGGGCCAGGCGGGGATGTGTCGGTTCCTGATGAATTTTATGCCTGCCGACAAACGCCCGGACGAAGTGATTGCCTTTACCCAGGCGAGACTGAAAGCGGCATATCAGGTTCTCGACGCGCATCTGGCTGACCGGTCATGGATCGCGACCGATCATGTGAGTATCGCTGATCTGGGGTGCTGCGGGTATCTTTATTACCCCGAACCGTTTGGGTTCGAGCGCGCAGATTGGCCGAACATCGACCGCTGGCTGAACGACATTTCCGCCTTGCCCGGTTGGAAAGCCCCCTATGATTTGATGCCCGGTTCCCCCGCAGACCGGACCTGAAAGGAAAGAAGATGACCGACGCCTATATTTTCGACGCCGTTCGCAGCCCCCGTGGCAAGGGTCGCCCTGACGGCAGCTTGCACGAGGTGACGAGCGTGCGCCTGTCCGCCGAGATGCTGAACGCCATCAAGCACCGCAACGGGCTTGAGGGCCACGCGGTTGAGGATGTGATCTGGGGCAATGTCACGCAGGTTGGTGAACAGGGTGGCTGTCTGGCGCGCACGGCCGTTCTGGCCTCTGACCTTGATGAAAGTATCCCGGGCCTTGCCATCAACCGGTTCTGTGCCAGCGGCATGGAGGCGGTCAATCTGGCCGCCAATCAGGTGCGTGGCGGCGCCGGGGGCGGGTATATCGCCGGTGGGGTCGAAATGATGGGCCGGGTGCCCATGGGCAGCGACGGCGCCGCGATTGCGGTGGATCCCTCCATCGCCATGAACACCTATTTCGTGCCGCAAGGGATCAGCGCCGATATTATCGCCACCGAATATGGATTTTCCCGCGACGATGCCGATGCTTTGGCGGTGGAATCCCAGAACCGCGCCGCCGCCGCATGGGCGGACAACCGGTTTGCCAAATCCATGATCGAGGTGAAAGACATCAATGGTCTGCCGATCCTGTCGCGCGATGAATACATGCGCCCCGGCACCGATATGCAAAGCCTTGGCGCGCTCAAACCCAGTTTCAAGGACATGGGCGAGGTGATGCCCGGTTTCGACAAGATCGCGCTGATGAAATACCCGCATCTTGAGGCGATCAACCATATTCACCACGCGGGCAATTCATCGGGCATCGTTGATGGCAGCGCCGCCGTGTTGATCGGCAGCAAGGAATGGGGCGAGGCGCATGGGTTGAAACCCCGCGCCCGCATCCGCGCCACGGCCAAGATCGGCACCGATCCAACCATCATGCTGACCGGCCCGGTGCCTGTCACCGAAAAGATACTGCGCGATCACGGCATGGCGATTTCCGACATTGATCTGTTTGAGGTGAACGAGGCCTTCGCCAGCGTCGTGTTGCGCTTCATGCAGGCCTTTGATGTGGATCATTCCAAGGTGAACGTGAACGGCGGGTCCATCGCCATGGGCCACCCGTTGGGGGCCACCGGGGCGATCATCATCGGCACCCTGCTGGATGAATTGGAGCGGTCTGACAAGGAAGTCGGCCTTGCCACCCTTTGTATTGCGTCCGGCATGGGCGCGGCCACCATTATCGAACGCGTGTAAGGAGCTGATATGACCGATTTCACCTATGACGTGGACCCCGACGGCGTTGCCCTGATCACATGGGACGCACCGGGAAAATCCATGAATGTCCTGACGCGCGAAGCCTTTGCAACGGTTGAGGACCATATCGACCGCGCGCTGGCTGACGATGCCGTGAAAGGCGTCGTCATCACCTCTGGCAAAAAGGATTTTGCCGGGGGGATGGATTTGAACGTGCTGGCGTCGATCCGCGCGGAAAGCGGCGACAATGCCGCGCAGGGGTTGTTTGATTTCACGATGAACGGCCACCGCATTCTGCGGAAGCTGGAACGTGCCGGGATGGACCCGAAAACCAACAAGGGCGGCAAGCCGGTTGCCTGCGCCATCAACGGCACCTGTGCGGGCATCGGCACCGAAATCGCGCTGGCCTGCCATCGCCGGTTCATGACCGATAACGCCAAGGCGAAAATCGGGTTGCCGGAAATCCTGTTGGGTATCTTTCCCGGCGGTGGCGGCACCACGCGGTATTCGCGGATGGTGGGGGCGATGGCGGCCTCTCCGGTGTTGTTGGAAGGCAAGATGCTGGACCCGAAAAAGGCGAAATCCGCCGCGCTGGTCGATGAGGTGAGCGCCGATCCTGTGGCCGATGCCAAGGCCTGGGTTCTGGCGGCCAAAGACGCCGATATCGTCAAGCCGTGGGATGTGAAGGGGTGGAAAATGCCCGGAGGCGCGCCCTATCACCCCGCAGGCTTCATGACATTCGTGGGCGCGAGCGCCATGGTCAATGGCAAGACGCAGGGCGTGTTCCCGGCGGCCAAGGCCTTGCTGAGCGCGGTTTATGAGGGTGCGATGGTGCCCTTTGATACGGCCCTGAAGATCGAGGCGCGGTGGTTCACCCATGTTCTGATGAACCCCAGTTCTTCGGCCATGATCCGCAGCCTGTTCATCAACAAGCAGGCGTTGGAAAAGGGCGCAAACCGCCCCGATGTGGCCGATCAGACGGTGAAAAAGGTCGGCGTGTTGGGCGCTGGGATGATGGGGGCCGGCATTGCCTTGGTCAGCGCGCTGGCAGGCATCGAGGTGGTTCTGCTGGACCAGAAACAAGAGGCGGCGGACAAGGGGAAATCCTATTCCGCCGATTACATGGACAAGGGGATTGCCCGCAAAAAGGCAACCCCCGAGAAAAAGGAACAGGTGCTGGGCCAGATCACCGCCACCACGGATTACGACGCGCTGAAAGGCTGTGATCTGATCGTCGAGGCGGTGTTCGAGGATATGTCGATCAAGGCCGAGGTGACGAAGGCCGTGGAACAGGTGGTGGGCGCCGATTGCATCTTTGCCACCAACACTTCGACCCTGCCGATCAGTGATCTGGCCAAGGCCAGCGCGCGGCCCGATCAATATATCGGCATCCATTTCTTTAGCCCGGTTGACAAGATGATGCTGGTGGAAATCATCAAGGGGGCGAAAACCGGCGATGTTGCGGTGGCCAAGGCGCTGGATTTCGTGCGGCAAATCCGCAAGACGCCGATCGTGGTGAACGATGCGCGGTTCTTTTATGCCAACCGCTGTATCATCCCCTATATCAACGAAGGCATCCGCATGGTGAAAGAGGGCGTTACCCCCGCCCTGATCGAAAACGCGGCCAAGATGTTGGGCTTTCCCCTTGGTCCGCTGCAACTGGTGGATGAAACCAGCATTGATCTGGGCGTGAAGATCGCCAAGGCCACCAAAGCGGCCATGGGCGATGCTTACCCGGACGAAGCGGTGGATGAGGTGCTGTTCTGGATGGCCGATCAGGGCCGCATGGGGCGCAAGGCACAGGCCGGGTTTTATGCCTATGATGACAAAGGCAAGCGCACGGGCCTGTGGGAGGGCCTGTCGAAATACCCCGAGGCCGACGAGCAGCCCGACCTGTCAGAGGTGCAGCACCGGTTGATGTTTGCCCAGGTTCTTGAGGGCGTCCGCGCGTTGGAAGATGGCGTGCTGACCGACATCCGCGAGGGCGACGTGGGCGCCATCCTTGGCTGGGGTTTCGCGCCTTGGTCGGGCGGGCCGTTCAGTTGGCTTGATATTCTGGGCGCGGCCAGGGCCGTCGAACTTTGCGACGGGCTGAGCGACCGCCACGGCGCGCGTTTTGCCACGCCGCAGATGTTGCGCGACATGGCCGAAAAGGGGGAAACCTTCTATGGCCGCGCCGAGGCTCAGCGCGCGGCGTAAGCGCCGCTGTCCGGCGCCGTCCCCCACAGCAGAGGCGGGGGGCGGCGTCGTGATTTGTCGCGTCGATTGTGTGTGTTCACATGCTCTGAACAGTAGTTTCACAAGGTTTGATACCGGACTAAGCCGGTAGTCCTGTGGCTATCCGGGACCGCCCGGTGATCCTGATTTTTGCCACCACGCATGGATTGCGCTTTTGCCGACGCGGCGGTCGGGCGGGAAGTGGGTGCGCACGTCGTTGGCGATCTCGTGGAATGTCAGCCTGTCGAGCCGTGCGGTGACGAAGGCGCGCAATTCCGGGTCGGCGTCCCGCTTTGCCATTTTGCCGGGGCGGTGATTGCGGCGGTGTTCGGTGGGCGGAACGGTGGGTTCGGGCAGGGTCTTTAAGCCTTCGTTAAACGCCCCTTCCATGGCCAGTTCAAGATCGGCCAGTGCACAGGCCTGTGCGGCGAGAACACCGGATGTCAATGCCTTCGCCTGCGCAAGCTCTGACCGCGCATCCCGAAGCGCCTTGCGCCAATCGCTGCGCGGCACGTTCCGGTCACATTCTCTGTCAATATCATCCATTATCTATTCTCGATCACATGGCGGGGCGGGCGTGGGGTGTTGGTGCCGCGGGTCCACCGGCGGACGCTCACGTCGCTGGTGCGCAGACGGCGGGCAATACCGGCGGTGGTTTCGCCCTCGGCATAGAGGCAGAGCGCCAGCCAGCGCGATGCCAGCGGAACGCGATAGATTTTCAGGCCGCACCGGGCCTGTAACGCGGTTTCCCTTTCGGCCCCGATCACGCGGGATACCATGCCGTCACCGCGCGGCGTGGCGGACAGCGCCACTTCGGACCCGCCGAATTCCAGCAGGAACCGGATCGCAAGGGGATAGCCCAGAACGTCAACAAATGGGTCAACCTGGGCCGGGGGCAGCGGATAGTTCGGATCATCTTGCGGCATGTCGGGTAGGGCCTTGTCGGTCGGGGGAAACACTCCGGCTGGGCAGAGGAAACCGCCAGCCGGAGTGTTGTGCGTTCCGCAGAGGGGGATTGCGGAACGTGCAGCAAGCCGGGCCATGATCGCCCCCGGCCTGCCGATCTCAACTTGAAAGCGAACCGGGTTTCAGGCCCAGTTGTGCGCAGATCGCCGTTTCCTCAACGGACGATGCCCACCCGTGATTTTGCGTGTGGGGCGGCTGTGCGCGCAAGCCTGATGGTTTTGTCAAATGGCCGAACATGGGAACAGACGTGGCAATGAAATTGTCAAAAGCGGCCTCATTGGACTGGCAAAGTGCGGTCGCCCATTCGCGGATGGGCGTGGTCAGATAGCCTTGCGCGAAGGCATCATTCACCTTTTGTGTCAATGAGCGTTCAAAACTGACCCGGTTTCAGCATTTGATTTTGACCCGCCTATTGGGAGGCAAAGCCCTCAGGCGGGCCGCCCTCATATAGCGAGTCCGTCTGTGGGCTTTGCTTGCGGTGCGGTTATTCTTCTCTGCGGCTTTTGCTCTGAGCGAAGCGGTATGAGGTGTTGCCGGTCTCGATGATGGCGCAGTGGTGCGTGACGCGGTCCAGCAGCGCGGTTGTCATCTTGGCATCCACTGCCCGGCAGTCGCTGCTTGCAGCGATGAGAGGGGCCGAAGACAGCGACCCATTCCCCGAACTCCAGATTGGTGGTGATGATGACGCTGGTTTTCTCGTAGAGCTTGCTGATCAGGTGGAACAGCAGTGCGCCGCCGGATTTCGGGAAGGGGATGTAGCCCAACTCGTCGATGATGGCGCAATCCAGGGCCGACAGTTGCCGGATGATCTTCCCGGCGTTGCCATCGGCCTGTTCCTTGATCCACTGCCCGGCAGTGCATGTTTACATGCATGAGAGGGAGGGCATTGATCAGATCGACGGCGTTGAAGAAGCGGGCCTTTTTGCCGTTGTTGATCAAGGCGGTTCCAAGCGCGATGGCGATGTGGGTTTTGCCTGTTCCGGTTCCACCCACCAGGATGAGGTTGTGTGCCTCTTCGGTAAACTGGCCCGAGCAGAAGGGCTCGATCCGGGCCTTGGTGACGGCTGCCGCGCCGTAATCGAAGGTGGCGAAGTCCTTGTGATGCGGGAACTTCGCGATGCGCATTTGATACTGGCCTCTCGGCGATGCAAAGCATCGCCTGTCAGCTAATAGATGGAGCGCACCCGGCGCTCTACAGTTTCTGCGTCGATCAGTTGCTTTATCGCTGTGGTCAGACTGGGCGGCTTGCGCGCGGACAGCAAATCATGTGCGCAAGCTGCCATTCCATGCAGCCTCAGGGCGGTCAGTTGATCAATGAGAGCGTTCATATGACGGCCCCCTCTGCCGAGCACAGCGTTTCATAGCGCTTACAATCGGCCTCCGGGCGCAGGGTCAGCTGTGGATAGACGTATGTTTCGCTCAAGGAGGTGATGACCGGCTCGACCAGCTGGTTAATCAGGTTGATGATGGCGGGCAGGCGCAGCGTGTTTTGTTCCACTGCCAATTCGCAAGCCGTCTCGACCACCTCGATCCGGTGATCCTGGGCCAGCAGAAGCAGATCGACAAACTCCCGATCCCCACCTTTGCCGGCCATGTAATGTTCCCTGATCCGATGCATGGCATCTGGCAGTTGCCAATCCACGAAGGGCGCCCCGTTGCGCAAGGCACCGGGTTTGCGATCCAGCAGAGGAACATAATGCCACGGCTCAAAGTAGCTGATGTTGCGGGTGAAGCGGCGCCTGTGTTCGGCAATGACATTCTGGCCTGACACCAGCACGATCCGGCCCGCATAGGCGCGCAAGGAGACATGCTGGCCTGCAAACCGGGACGGCACGCTGTAGCGATTGCTGGCATATTGAACCAGGCAGGTGGAGCGGACACGCACCGTCTTCTCCACATAGCCATCAAAAGCCCGCCCCAGGGGGCGCAGCCCGGCGCGTTCATCTTCAAAAACCTCTGCAACCGTGCGGGTCGAATGTTCAGGATGAGCGCGATTTGCCAGCTCCTCGCAGCGCAGGCGCAACCAGTCGTTCAGCCCATCCAGATCATCGAAGGCTGGCATTGGGGCAAACAACCGGCCTCGCAAAAACTGGACCTGGTTCTCGACCTGACCCTTCTCCCAGCCCGACGCGGGGGGCAGGGCCGTCCAGAAGGGCGCCATTGGTTCAAGCCCAATGGACGGCGGCTCCATGACATAGTGGTTCATCAACGCGAGGAACCGCGGATGGAATATCCGGTCCTTCGAGCGGGAGACATAGGTCACCATCGTTTTGGGATTGTCGATGATCCCGGGGCTCCGCCCGTTCACATCTCAAACCGTCCCCCGGACGGTTTGCCACCTTCGGTGGGTCGATGTTCACCCCGTCGCGGGACCCCGCCGTAGAAGGACAACGCCCGCACAAAGGCATCCAGCACCATCTCTTGGGCTTCGCCGGGATAGGCGACGACAAAGGGCTTGCGACTATGGCACAGGCGGAAGTGGGCAACCTTCACCGATCGCTCGACACCGCCCAGGACAACCCGTTCCTCGCTCCAGTCAAATTGCAGCGCGTCACCTGCCGCAAAATAAAGCGGGATAAAAGCCTCGCCCGAACCGGCACCGGCCTGCTTCAGATCGCGGACAAATCGCTGAACCGGCGAATAGGAACCAGGATAACCTTCCGAGACAAGCTGCTCGTAAAGCCTCACGGCCGTTCGCCGTTCCCGGCGTGGTCGCTTCTGGTCCTGCTCGAACAGCTCCTGAAGCCGAAGATCAAACCCGTTGCACAGTTTGTGCCGAACCGGCGGGGCTTGGCGCTGGTAGCTCGGCGGGCTCTCATCCTTCAGATACTTCTTGATCGTGTTGCGCGATAATCCCGTCGCCCGCGCAACAGACCGGATACTGCGCCCTTCAACCAGCACCCACAGACGGATCTTCGATACACTTTCCATCAATAACACCTGCTCTTCCCTCCGCACTTGAAGCGCCGATGTTAACGAAACAGGTGGGTCAATTTTACTCGCTCATAACCCACCTAAGTGGGGCAATTTCGCATGCCGATTCACAAACAACGCCCGGATCAGTTCAAGCTGGGCAAAGCTGGCCATGCCGGGGCGCGCGCCATAGTCTTTGCCGGTGCTGGTCAGCGGCGCGAAGCCCAGCCATTCAAAGAATCCCATGAGCGCCTCAAACCCGGCTTTGTCCAATTCGGTTGAACTGGTAACGCCCGCAATATGGACCAAGGCCGACCGGTATTCGGAATCGGTGAGGTTCAGCTTGCCTTTGGCAATATGCAGGATCGCTTTTTGCTTGTTGGTCAGGCTCATGTCTTCGGTCCTTTCGATGAAGGTTTTTCAATCGGCGTGGCGGCGCTCTGCAACCGCATGGCATATGTGACGGATTTTTCAGCGTCGCCGTTCGCTGCCGTTTTCATCGCAACCGCGACAAACTCCGAGACCGCCCGCATGAAGTAGTCGGGCAGGTCCAAGCGCGTGAACTCTTCGAAGACGATCTGTGCGTTATAGAGATGGCTTTGCACCTCGTTCAGCCGGTCGATTTGATTTTGCATCTCTGACTGGCTGACTGACAGGGTATGCGTTTGTTTCGCCCGCTCCGCCGCCCGCGCTTCGGCATCGGCAAACAGCTTTCTCGCTTCCTTGCCGGGCAGATAGACCGCGCGCCCTTCACGCGCGTTCACTTCCCGGTAATCTTCCCCGGTTTGATCATCTGTCATTGCAGCGTCTCCCCTTCGCCGGTGCCGGTGCGACCGACGCGGGCAGACCGGCCAAGGATGATCCTGACCAACTCGATCTGTTCACCGGCCAAGTCATTCGGTTCGATCAACATATTGAACGTCTTGGCAATATCAGCCTCGTTTGCGCCCTTCGTTTCCAGAAGTTGTTGCAGGGTGGCCAGCGCTTTGCGGTTGGTGCGGATCGCGTTGGCAATCCCTTCCAGCGCCACCGCAAACTGCCCAACCTCAAGCTCATTCATCGGCGTGACGATCATGTCGCGCGAAAGGAAATAGGCGGCTTGCCCATCAGAAACCGGGACGTGAATGGTGAGGATCGACATTACCGGCCCCCCTTCGGTGTAAGTTTCAGGTCTAGAACTGCCGCTTTCAGGTGCATCGGTTCTCGCGGATCGAACCCCGCGAACGCCGCAGCTTCGTGCAGAACGCTTTCGACATTGCGCAGTCCGCCCGGCAAAGCCGCAACAGCATAAAGGATGTTCATCCCGGCGGGGGTCAAACCCGGTGTCGGCAGTGACGGCGCGAATATCCGCATCGGGCACAGAACGGAAAATTACCGGATACCGCACCCGGCTTTGCAACTGGGGAATATCGGCGATTAGTCCGACAAGAGACAGATCACCGCAGAAAGCGATTGCACAGTCCGCCGTTTCCGCCAGATCGCGCGCCCATTCAAAGGACTCACCACGGGCGTTCGTCTTGCGGTTTCGCTGGTTAAGGTATTGCGATTCGTCCAGAACGATCAGGCCTTCAGGCCCGATCAGATCAGCAAGCTGAAGCCCGGAGTCACTCAGGCTCATTCCCAGCGGCGAACGATCAAAGCGCGCCAGCAGCGCCTTGGCCAGCGCCCACGGTGTGCCTTCACCCCGCGCGACCTTGTGATAAAAGGCCCTCTCGCCCATGTCGATGCAATAGCCTTGGGCGGCAAGCGTCTTGCCGATACCCGGCGCGCCTGCAATCATGGTCGCGCAGAACCCTTCGCGCGCTCTCGCCCGATCCAGTGCCGCGACCACTTCAGTATGTGTGCTGGTTTCAGCCCAATCCTGCGGATTGCGCCAACTCCGTTCGGCATTGGCAAGTTTCAGTATCTGTGCCATTCTGGTCTCCGTCAAAGTGCGGGCTTGCCCGCTGTGATCGGCGTTGGGGGGCGTTGTTGCCGCCTCCCGCGCCACTTACCGGCCTTTCGACCGCAGTTTTTCCGCCACCAGCGCGTTGCGTCGCGCCTTGAATTCGAGCGGAATTTCGTCGTCGGTTGCCGCCGTTTGTGGCGCGACCTGGTGAACCGGTGCCGCCGCCGAAAACGGCCCGCGTGTGTCGAGCTGGTGAACGGCAGGGGCCAGCGGCGAAGGCGCGGGCAACGCGGCTTCCGTCACAAGCCGTTGCAGCGCGGCCACCTTCTGATCGGACTCCTGCACCTGATATTGCTGGGCCAGCTTAGTGATGCGCCGCTTCTCGGCCAAAGCGCGGCGACGGCTTGCCTCATTCTGGTGTTCGGTCGCCTGATAGGCGGACAGATAGTGTATTAGCTCCCGGCCTTTCCACTTTTCCTCTCCCCAGCCACGCACAATACCTGGTGCGCTGTAGTCGCTGGGGTCGATGCCAACGAGAACCCGCTTTCCCTCATGCTCCAACATCGCGGATTGAGTGCTGGCATCCCCGAACAGCCCGAAAGGTAGCTTCACCCGTCCGTCAGTTCTGACAACTCGTTCGAACCACTTCATCCGCACACTGCGCCGTTGCAGCGGCGAAACGTGCCGCACCACGCGACCCTCGGAAAGCCGCTTGAAGGCGTCGTCCCGGCACTCGCCCGCCAGCAAACCTTGCGCGCGGCTGTCACGGCGGGCGTTGAACCGCTGGATTTCCTGCGCCACCATCGCCTTGAACAGATCGAAGCTGACCGGCACCGGGTTCGGGTTTGGTGTATCTGTCGGGCCGGATCGTTGCGCGCGATGAAAAACCGGATCGTTGTCCATATGCCGCAACACCGAAAAGATGCTCTCCGACAGCTTGCCCTGTGGATTGCCCGGCGCGGTGTTTTGCAAATCGATGCCAAAGATTTTTAACACCCCGGGCACGTCCCAATCGGCAGCGCGTTGGGGCGTGGTGCGATATCTGGGCTTCAAGCCGCCCGCGATCCGGCGGCTGTTGAAAGCCGATCCGTTATCAGTCACGACAAGATCGGGAATGCCGTTTGTTTCGCACATGTTGATGGTGGCGTCGGCAGTCGCTTCCTCATTCTCGGAAGTGGATACTGACCAGCCGACAACCCGCGATGACGCCCGATCAGTATAGACGATTACCCATGGGTAACCCGTTGAACCATCAGGGAAAGAGACCTTGACCTTGAACTCGCGCCCGTCCAGTTCGACCTGCTGCATCGCCTTCATGCCTGCGACGGTGCGCGGCTGATACTGGATCAGAGACTTGATCGCGGCGTCTTCACCCATCTGCAACGTGCGACGTTCGGCTACAGGCAGGTTCTGCCACCGGCGATTGATCGTCGGATAAGACGGCCATGCCCATCCTTCGGCATTTGCGCACTCTGCGACACGATTATACAGCCGCTTGAGGTTCGGCCCGGTGCCGTTCTTGCCCGACAGGCCGACCATATCCTTGAACGCTTGCCACGCCTCGGGCGAAACTTCGGCAAAAGCTGTCTTGCCTTGGAAATCCGGCGCAAGGGCCGGTGCCCAGTTCGCCGGATCGACGCCCTGCACCATCTCTTTCCACCGGGCGATTGTATGCCGCGACGGGCAGTCGGGCAGTCCTCTTTCGGCCTTCACCAGCTTCGCGATCTTGCTGTGGCTCAGGCCCGCCGCCTCATGCCGCAGGAAGAACACCAGCAGCGCAAACCGCTCCTGCGCCCTGTCCTGGACGCCCTTCGGCTTGCGCGCCAGGGCGGCATGGGCATCGTCATCCTGCTGACCGAACGACATGTGCAGATCGGCGGCAATCCTGACCCGGTATTCGTGCTGAACGTCCTCGGGAAGATCGGAAAGGCTTACCGCCTGCGGCTTGCGGCCATCGTCGCTCAACTGGCGGATTGGCACCCCAGCGGCGAGCAACCATCGGGTTGCAGATGTTCGATGGTCGGGTACACCGGCCATGCCCAGAATATGCGTCACCGGCACAATCATCAGTCTTCGATGCCCGCCGCCGCCTTCAACCGGGCGACCAGCGCCTGTGCCGTCTTACCTCGTCACTGCCCGATCAGGGCCTTGCGCGCGTTCCCCACGTCGATGCCGTCTGCGCAGCAATATGCATTCAACGATGTGCCACGCAACGTGAAACCGGCGCGAACGCGTGCGTTGGTCTGTTCATCGGGTTCGATCTCGGATAGTTTAAGAAGCATCGGAGTGTTACCTGTGATCCCCTAATTGGGGTCACATTGCCCCAAATTTGGGTATTTTCAAGGGGCGACAGATGGCGATTGAAGGTTTTTCGGATCGGTTGCGCTATTTGCGTGATCGCAACGACTATACGGTCCAGCAGATGGCAGAGCGCACCGGCATTCCGAAACGGACTTTCGATAAGTATCTGCTAAAGGAAGGTGGCAGCTTACCCGGCTTAGACGCCATATCTATGATTGCGTCTGGCTTAGATGTATCGCTCGATTGGCTGGTGTTCGGTGCCGAAACTGCGGCTGACGACGCAGGGCGCATCGTTCGCCTCTGTGCCAGAGCCGGGGCTGTGAAGGTGCTCGAGACGATCCTTGAGGACATTGCCGAAAGTGATGGCAGCTATAAGGGCCTGACCGCCGAGGAGTGGGCGGCAGAGATTGCCCACCTCGCCGGGGAAGCTGCGCAGGGCCTGGGCGGTAAAGCCGTGAATCGGCACACCCTTCGAGTTGCCGAAAGGGTCTTTCAAAAGCGTCTTGAAGAGCGCATTCAACAGCGCGCCGGATCAACTGAACCCGGCGCGCCCGACGCCGAACCGACGCCGGATGGTGGCAACAAGGTCACGTCCGAATAACACGATACTGCGGTTCCAGAACATCGTGGGTCATGGGCATTTTTGCCCACGACTTCAGAAAGCCCCCACTGATTTCATTCGATTATTTCAAGCATCAGATAACATAATACCTGTCCCAACCCCGATAATCCGGCGGATTGGTGCAAACCATGTGAAAACGCCTCCCGCTAACCCATTGATTTCGCACAATCCTAAATTGCCCCATGTTCAAACCAAGTGAACCCGCTCATCGATATGGGCAATCAGGGCCTCGGCCTGATCCAGCGGCAAAGGATCATACCGGGCCTTGGCCCCTTCCTCCAACAGGTCCACAAGCCCCGCCACGCCCCGTTGGGCCGGGCAGAAAAACAGCACGCCCAGATTGGCAAAGACGACCTGATCATCGGCAAAGTGCAGGGTGATCACGTCCAGATCGCCCGAGGGGTTCACCGCTTCGATTCCGGCAAATTCTTCCAGCGCCGCAGCGGGGATCAGAACGAACGGATCACCCAGGATCGCTTCGGCGCAATCGGCCTCGATCATCACGGATTGTTCGGGCAACAGAATGGTTTCGACCTGATTGCCCAGGCTTCCGGCGGTAACGCGCAGAGGCCACAGATGGCGTGGACAGGCGCGCGGCGATGACCAGAGTTTTCCGCGTTGGACCGAAACAACCTCTTGCAGGCCGCCATCAAAGGTCAGCACCATATCGCCGGGCAGCACACCCTCGACCGGGCGCCAGCCTATGGTTGTGGCCACCCGTGTGCCAACCACCATGCCCGTGGCCAACCCGGCGGGGGGCGAATCCACGCTGTCGTGCGCGCCGCTGTGTTCGGCCTGCCTTTTGGTGATCTTTGCGTTAAAGCCCGGCAACCTCAAACCAAACATGCGTCTCTTCCTTGTCCTCACCCGGTCTTTCTGATCCGGTTGAGCAATCCTTGAACGGAAACCACGCCCAGAGTTCGGCGCAATCCGGGCAACATTATGGTAAACGCAACTTTTGGTTGCGGGGGCGCCGCTCAGAAACCATAGCCGAACCGGGCAATATCCTGCGCACAGATACGGCCCACCAGGGCGCGGGTTTCGTCATTGTAAAGGGCGCGATACCCGGCAGGTCGCTGTGACGGGTTGGCGTGGGGGATATCGAGCGCAAAGCCGAGATGCGCCTCGAACGGCGCGATGTCACTGGCCAGATGCTCCAGCCGCAAAAACAACGCCGGGTGTTCGGTGCCGTCCGAACCGGTCACATAATGGCCAAACCCTTCGTTGACAAACGAGCGCTGAACAAGATCCTGGCGCAGGAATGCGCCAAAGCCCAGGGATTGCGCCAGCGGAACGGCGGGGTGGTCGAATGTCTGGGTCTGCAACCAATGGTAATAGCTGACAAACCGGTCCCAGGGGTTGCGCACAAGCGTGACGATCAACATCTGCGCCATCTGTTCGGGGGGCAGGATGCCTTCGATATCGGCCAGGGTCGCGTGTTTCCACAACCGCCCCCGCGCGGGCAGCCCTTTAACCGGCGGCGCCGACGCCGGGCCTTGGGGGTGTCGCCGATCAGGATATCATCTTTCATCGCCCGCGCCTCCAGCGCGAGGGTCAGCGACGTACCACCGGTTTTGGGCGCATGGGCAAAGACAAAGCGGCGACCGGGCGAAATGATCACGTTGCCGGGCTCGCTGCGCAGGGTGATGATGATCCCTGCCAGAATGATGCAGGTCATGCCAAACATCGCCATGGCATTTACCGTGTCGCCGCGCAGAACCCAGGCCCAGAACGCGGCAAAGATCAGCAATCCGTATTCACAGACCGAGGCATGTGACGGATCGCCTGCCTGATACCCCCAGATGATCAACCCCACCGCAAACAGCGATCCTATCGCCTGCACCGCGATGATGCTCCAGACAAACCCACCGGGCAGCCCGGACCACCCCGAGAGAACCCAGCCCACGCCATCAGCCGGAACCGCCGCCAGCCCGGCCAGCCCCCACAGCCCCAGCACCCCAAAGAACCCGGCCAGCAAGGTCAGCGTCGCCTCATCCGCGCAAAGCCGCCGGGTGACCACGGCCCCCGCCCCATAAAGCGCACCCGCCACCACCGGAATCAGCGAGGTCGCGCCAAAAGCGGCGCCATTGGGTTGCAACACCAACAGGATGCCGGAAAATCCCAGCACAACCGATCCCATACGCCATGGCCCGATCCGATCGCCCAGCCCCCGGGAAATCAGGATCACGAACATCGGCGCCGTAAACAACCCCGCCGCCACCTGCCCGATGGGCAGAAAGGCAAGGCAGCCGAAATAAACGCAAATCGCCGTTCCCACCAGGGCACTGCGCAGGATCACCGCGCCCCAGTGGCGCACCGCAAAAGGTGCGCGCAACCACAGCCCCGCACCGATCAGCAACGGCAGGGCCAGCACGCTGCGCAATACGTGAAACTGCCACAGCCCGATATCGCCGGTGATCATGGGAATAAGGTTGTCGATCAGGCCCAGAACGCCCACCCCCGACAACACAGCCAGCGCGGCCATTGTCGGGGCGGCCTGTGCTCTGCTCATTCCCTGTTGCATGAAACCACTTTCCAACCTGCCCGCCTTTGGCAATACTGCTGCCGTGACACAAACTCAATCTTTTCGGGAGGATGCGATGGGTTGGCTAAGCGATGAGACAGGGTTGGAACGCTGTGCGGCCAATCATGTGCCCCTGACGCCGCTGTCACATCTGAATCGCGCCGCGCGCGTGTTTGCGGACCGCGAGGCGCTGGTCTATGGCGCTGCGCGCTGGACGTATGCCGATTATCACGCCGATGTGTCGCGCATGGCGGGCGGGCTGATCGCGCTGGGGGTGCGCCCCGGCGATGTGGTGGCAACGCTGATCCCCAATCTGCCGGCACAGGCCATGGCGCATTTTGCGGTGCCGGCCACCGGGGCGGTGCTGAACACCATCAACATCCGGCTGGAGCCTGATACCGTCGCCTATATCCTGACCCATGGCGGGGCCAAGGTGGTGCTGTGCGACACCCAGTTCCTGCCCTTGGCCGAAGCGGCCATCGCCCTGTTGGACCACGCCCCGATCCTGATCGAAGTGCCCGACGCTGCCGCCGGATTTCCCGCCACGGGCCGGTTCATCACCTTTGACGATTTGTTGGCCAAGGGCGCGCCCGACACCCCCTGGCAGATGCCAGCGGATGAATGGGAGAGCCTCGCGCTGAATTATACCTCGGGCACCACCGGGCGCCCCAAGGGCGTGGTGTATCACCATCGCGGCGCGTATCTGATGACCATGGGCACCGTCGTGTCGTGGCGGATGACGCTGTACCCCCGGTTTCTGTCCATCGTGCCGCTGTTTCACTGCAACGGCTGGAATCACGTCTGGATGATGCCCCTGCTGGGTGGCACCACCGTGTGTTGTCGTGATGTGACGGCGGGCGCGATTTACAACGCCATCGCGGACGAGGGGGTGAGATATTTCGGCGGCGCGCCGATTGTGTTGAACCTGATCGTCAACGCGCCCGAGGCCGAGCGCCGCGCCTTTGACCACCGGGTCGAGGTGTTCACCGCCGGCGCCCCCCTGCGGCCGCCACATTGGCCGCCATAGAAACGCTGGGGTTCAACGTTACCCAGGTTTACGGGCTGACCGAAACCTATGGCCATGTCACCGAATGCACATGGAACGATGGCGCATGGGATGATCTGCCCGCCGCCGAACGGGCCACGATCAAGGCGCGGCAGGGCGTGGCCTTTCCGATGATGGAGGAGGTGACAGTGCTGGACAATGCCATGGCGCAGGTCGCGCTGGATGGTCAGACTCAGGGCGAAATCGCCATGCGCGGCAACGCGGTGATGAAAGGGTATTACCGCAACCCCGACGCCACCGCCGAGGCATTCGCGGGGGGCTGGTTCCACTCTGGCGATCTTGCGGTGCAGCACCCGGGGGGCCATATCCAGATCGTGGACCGGGCCAAAGACATCATCATTTCGGGCGGTGAAAACGTGTCGTCCGTCGAGGTTGAGGGCGCGCTGATGCACCATCCCGCCATATCGCTGTGCGCCGTGGTGGCGCAACCTGATGAGAAATGGGGCGAAGTGCCCTGTGCCTTTGTCGAATTGAAACCGGGCGCGCAGGCGGATGAGGGTGAAATCATCGCCTTTGCCCGCGCCCGTCTGGCCGGGTTCAAGGCGCCCAAACGGGTTGTGTTTCAGGAACTTCCCAAAACCTCGACCGGGAAGATTCAGAAATTCGCCCTGCGCGACATCGCCCGCGCATTGTAAGCGGATCGCGATTGTCGGACCGGTGCGATTGCCCTATTATTACCTGCAATAATGACAGTGAGGCGGCCCCCAATCCCGCCCGGCAGGTATATGACAGCGCTGAACGAATACGAACGGCTTGAAACCACGGGCATCTGGCGCGCCAGTCCCTATACCCAACGCCGTGATGTGGGGGTTTCGCTTGGCGATGCCACGCTGGCCATCTTTGACATGAACGAAACGGCGCTGGCCCATTGGTCGCTGGCGGCCGTCCAGCGGGAAAACCCCGGCACCCGCCCGGCCATCTTCAGCCCCGGCGCCGATGCCGAAGAACGCCTTGAGCTGGACGACGACACCATGATTGATGCCATCGAAAAGGTGCGCCGGGTGGTCGAGAGGCACCGCCCCCGGCAGGGGCGTCTGCGGTATTATCTGATGGCGGGCAGTCTGGCCATTGTCACGGCGCTGGCCGTGTTCTGGTTGCCCAAGGCAATGATCCGTCACACGGTCAAGGTGGTGCCACTGGCCAGCCGCGCCGATATTGGCGCGCAGCTTATGGATACGATTCAACGGGTTGCAGGCCGCCCCTGTGTCAGTTCCGGCGCATCGGATGTGCTGGAAACACTGGCCCGCCGGGTGCTGCCTGATCGCAAGGTGCATATGGTGGTGCTGTCGCGCGGGGTGGCCGCGTCGGAACATCTGCCCGGCGGTTACATTCTGCTGAACCGCGCCCTGATCGAAGATTTCGAAGGCCCGGCGCCCCTTGCCGGGTATATTCTGGCCGAAGATGAACGCGCCCGCGAGCTTGACCCGCTGGAGCGGTTGCTGATCAGTACCGGGGCCTTTTCGGCGTTTCAGTTGCTGATCACCGGCCACATGGATGATGACACCCTCGAAGGCTATGCCGAAACGCTGCTGTTGCAGCCACCGGCCCCGATCGGCACAGAGGATTTGCTGCAACGGTTCCGGCTGGCCGGGATCAGCGCCACGGCCTATGCCTATGCGCTGGATATTTCGGGCGAGGCGACGCTGCCCCTGATCGAAGGCGATCCGATCCGCCCGGGGGAAGGGCGCCCGATCCTGACCGACGGGCAATGGGTGACACTGCAAGGCATCTGCGGCGAATGAATTTGTCATAGGGATTGCGCCAGCGCCCGAAGGCGCGGCGCAATCCCCGCGCGGCGCGGTTTACCCTTGCAGCGCGCGAACGCCCAGTTCGCCTTCTTCCCGCGCCTTCATCGCCAGGGCCACGGCATGGCTTGCGGCCAGGGTCGTGAAGTAGGGGATTTTGTCCATCAAGGCGACGTTGCGCATGGAGCGGGAATCCTCGACCGCGCGCGCGCCTTCGGTGGTGTTCATGACAAGGGCGATTTCGCCGTCTTTCATGATGTCCACGATGGTGCGCCCGCCTTCATATACCTTGTTCACGTCACTGGTTTCGATGCCGTTTTCGCGCAGGAATGCGGCGGTGCCTTTGGTGGCGGTCAGGCTCATGCCGATGGTGGTCAGGATGCGGGCGGTTTCAACGAATTGATCCGTCTTGTCCATGTCCTTGATCGACAGGAACGCCACGCCAGAGGTGGGCAGAACGACACCGGCCCCCATCTGCGCCTTGAGAAAGGCGCGCGGGAACGAACGATCCCACCCCATCACCTCGCCCGTGCTGCGCATTTCCGGGCCAAGCAGGGTATCGACGCCGGGAAAGCGGGCAAAGGGCAACACCGCCTCTTTCACCGAATACCAGGGCATGGCCGGATCGGCCAGCGTCATCGGATCGGCATAGGGAAGCGTATCATCCGGCCCGGTGCCAGCGGGATAGGGGGCGCGCAAGGGGAAGTTCGTCAGCGGCTCTCCCGCCATCAGGCGGGCGGCAATAGAGGCGATGGCACTGTCGGTGGCCTTGGCCACAAAGGGCACGGTGCGCGAGGCGCGGGGGTTTACCTCAAGCACATAGATCACGCCGTCTTTTATCGCAAATTGAACATTCATCAGCCCGACAACGCCCAGTTTCAGGGCCATGGCTGCCGCCTGTTGTTCCATTTGTGCAATCAGATCATCCGACAACGTATACGGCGGGAGCGAACAGGCGCTGTCGCCTGAATGCACGCCGGCCTCTTCGATGTGCTGCATCACGCCGGCGATGTGGGTGCTGGTGCCATCGCAAAGGCAATCAACGTCAACCTCGACCGCGCCCGACAGATAGCTGTCAAGCAGGACGGGGGTGTCGCCGGAAACCTGCACCGCGTCGCGGATATAGCGGGCAAGGTGGGCATCGTCGCGCACGATTTCCATGGCGCGCCCGCCCAGCACATAGGAAGGGCGGATCACAAGAGGATAGCCGACCCGGTGGGCGATCTCCATCGCTTCGGCGTCGGAATGGGCGATGCCGTTGACGGGCTGTTTCAGGCCCAGATCGTTCAGCATCGCCTGAAAGCGTTCGCGGTCTTCGGCCAGGTCGATGGCGTCGGGGGTGGTGCCCAGAATGGGAATGCCCGCATCCTGCAAGGCATTGGCCAGTTTCAGGGGCGTTTGACCGCCAAATTGTACGATTACGCCATGCAGCGTGCCGTTTTCCTGTTCGACGCGCAGGATTTCCATCACGTGTTCAAAGGTCAGCGGTTCGAAATAGAGCCGGTCAGAGGTGTCGTAATCGGTTGAAACCGTTTCAGGGTTGCAGTTGATCATGATCGTTTCATAGCCCGTGGCCGAAAGGGCATAGCAGGCGTGACAACAGCAATAGTCAAACTCGATCCCTTGCCCGATCCGGTTGGGACCGCCGCCAAGGATGACCACCTTTTTGCGATCACTTGGCCGGGCTTCGCATTCGACGTCGCCCATGACCGGGGTTTCGTAGGTGGAATACATATAGGGGGTTTGCGCCTCGAATTCGGCGGCGCAGGTGTCGATCCGCTTGAACACGGCATGGACCCCCAGATTGTGGCGGGCGCGACGGATCTGATCTTCGTCGCGTCCCGTAAGGGTGGCAAGGCGGGCGTCGGTAAAGCCCATCATTTTCAGATGGCGCAACCCCTGTTCGCCAAGGGGCAACCCGTCACGGCGCACCTGTTCTTCGGCATCGACGATTTCGCGGATACGATCAAGGAACCAAGGATCGAATTTGGTGATGGCGTGCAGATCATCGTTGCTCAGCCCGTGGCGCATGGCCTGGGCGATGGTGCGCATCCGGTCCGGCGTCTGGCGCGACAGGGCGGCGGTGATGCTGGCCACATCCGGGGCGCCGGGGATTTCGATTTCGTCAAACCCGGTCAGGCCGGTTTCCAGCGAGGCCAGCGCCTTTTGCAGGGATTCGTGGATGGTGCGGCCGATCGCCATCGCCTCGCCCACCGATTTCATCGCGGTGGAGAGCAGGGGTTCAGAGCCGGGGAATTTTTCGAACGCAAAGCGCGGAATCTTGGTGACGACATAGTCGATGGTCGGCTCGAAACTGGCCGGTGTGACCTTGGTGATGTCGTTGTCCAGCTCATCGAGCGTATAGCCCACGGCCAGTTTCGCGGCGATCTTGGCGATGGGAAACCCGGTGGCCTTGGACGCCAGCGCGGATGAGCGCGACACCCGGGGGTTCATTTCGATCACCACCATGCGGCCATCGGCAGGGTTTATCGCCCATTGCACGTTCGATCCGCCGGTTTCGACACCGATTTCGCGCAGCACCGCGATGCTGGCCGAGCGCATGGCCTGGTATTCCTTGTCGGTCAGGGTCAGCGCCGGGGCGACGGTGATCGAATCACCGGTATGCACGCCCATGGGATCGACGTTTTCGATGGCGCAGACGATGATCGCGTTGTCGGCCCGGTCGCGCACCACCTCCATTTCGAATTCTTTCCAGCCCAGCAGGGATTCATCGACCAGAATTTGCCCCACGGGCGATGCATCCATCCCCGAGCGGCAGAAATATTCGTATTCCTCGCGGTTGTAGGCCACGCCGCCACCGGTGCCACCCATGGTAAAGGCAGGGCGGATGATGGCGGGCAGGCCGATCTCTTCCAGCGCGTCGATGGCCAAGCCGACACCTGCGGCCAGATCCTTTTTGCCCTGCCTGACCGGCGCCGTGACAATGGTGGCCTTGGGGTTTTCGATGCCCAGACGATCCATCGCTTCGCGGAACAGCTTTCGGTCCTCGGCCATCTCGATGGCCTCGCGGGTGGCGCCGATCATCTCGACGCTGAATTTTTTCAGCACGCCCATTTCCTCGACCGCGAGGGCGGTGTTCAGCCCGGTTTGCCCGCCCATGGTGGGCAGCAAGGCGTCGGGGCGTTCCTTTTCGATGATCCGGGCAACGATTTCGGGCGTGATCGGTTCGATATAGGTGGCGTCGGCCAGCTCCGGGTCGGTCATGATCGTGGCCGGGTTGGAATTGACCAGAATCACCCGATACCCTTCTTCGCGCAGGGCCTTGCAGGCCTGAGCGCCGGAATAGTCGAATTCGCACGCCTGCCCGATAATAATTGGCCCCGCGCCGATGATCATGATGGATTTGATATCGGTTCGTTTCGGCATGGCCAGACCCCCAGAGCAGTTAAATCTCGGGGGTTATAGGCCTTGGTCTGCCCGGCGCAAGGGTGATTGCGGGATCAGGCGGGCAGGGCACCGTTTGTATCGGTCCGCGCGGCGGCCTTGGGTGCCGGGTTGAACGACCGCGTTACAAGGGCGCCGATAACGAGAGCCATGATGGTGCCCGCAATCACATCGACAAAGTAATGGCCGCCCCAAACGGGTGTGGCAATCAGCATCGGAATGGCAAAACCCATTGTCGGCAGGGCGACCCAGGTGCGCCGGGTCAGTACAATCATGGCGATGGCCGTGGCGGTATGCATCGACGGCATGGTTGTCAGCCCGACCAGATGTTGTGAGCCGATGGGAATGACCTGGCTGGTGTCACGCAAATCATTAATCGTTTCGACAAAGAATACGCCAGGGATGAACGGAAAGGCATCAAAGGATGCCGGGTCGTTGAGGAAATGGGCAACAGACCCGATCGCAGGAAAGAACGCGCCCACGGCCACGCTGACCACGCCGCAGATGACCAGGGTTTCCAGCAGGATTTTTCCCTGTTGGCCCCGGTTGATGACAAACAGCAGCACGATGATCAAAAGAGAGGCGGCTTCGATGTTGCCATAGCAGAAAATCAACAGGTTGTGGAATTCGGGATGGCTGTAAATCCAATCCCAATAGGCAACCCAGTTCAACCCCAGTGCGGCATCTGCCGATGCCAGAAGAGGGTCGGCCAGGGGAATCGCACTAACCTTGGTGATATGATCAAGATAGCGCAGCGCCAATACCAGCACCAGAATCAGCATGAACGCTTCCATCAGCGCGGCCGCGACCCGTGTCAGCCGCCCGGACTGTGCAATGGTCGTCCGGCGTGACCACAATAGCGCGCCGACGCTGGCCGCGATCAGGGCCGAGGGCCAGACCGTATCAAACGCGATCTCGGCCCGGGTCATTCCGGCCAAGACGACGTTGACGACCATGACGCACACCAGCATCACATAGATATAAGGGCGGCAAAGTTGCATGGGGTGCTCCATCTTTTGGTTGCCCAATGGGAACAGAGCAATTGGGCAAGGATGGGGCGATGGCGCGAAATTTTCGCGCTCAACCGTCGCAAAGATAATCCCGCGTGATCGGTACGGCGTCGTTGCTGTGGGTCAGTTGCGCCTGAAATACCACCTGACCGCCAAAGCGAAAGGCCATTTCGCTGGCCACCAGATAGCAGCGCCACATGCGACAGAATCTGTCGTCATAAAGGGCGCGGGCGCGGTCGATGTTGGCGGTGAACCTTTCGTCCCAGTGGCGCAGGGTTTCGGCATAGTGAAGGCGCCAGACCTCAAGATCGGTGAGGATCAGGGCCTGACGTTCAAACGCGGCGCTCATTTCCGACATGGCGGGCACATAGCCGCCGGGAAAGATGTATTTGTTGACCCAGGGGCTGGTGGTGCCGGGGGGCCGCTGCGCCCGATGCAATGGATCAGCGCCACGCCATCGGGGGCAAGAAGATTGTAAACGGTGCGAAAATAGGTGTCGTACTGTGGGGCGCCCACATGTTCGAACATGCCCACCGACACGATCCGGTCAAAGGTGCCACGCACGGCGCGGTAATCTTCGAGGCGGATGGCGATCTGGCGTTCCAGTCCGGCGTCTTCGACCCGTTGACGGGCAATGGCATGTTGTTCGCGGCTGAGGGTGACGCCGACAACCTCGGCCCCGTAATCGCGCGCCAGGGTCAGCGCCATGCCCCCCAGCCACAGCCGATGTCCAGCACCCGCATCCCCGGTTTCAACAGCAGTTTCGCCGCGATATGGGATTTCTTGTCGGCTTGCGCCTGTTCCAGCGTGGCGTCGGGGGCGCGAAAATAGGCGCAGGAATATTGTTTGTCGGTGTCAAGAAACAGATCGTACAGTTCGCCCGACAGGTCATAGTGATGCGCGACGTTGGCCTGCGCCTTTTGGGCGGGGGCGTATTGCTGTGCCCGATGCAGGGCGCGTTGCGCGATGTGCAGCGGGCGTTGCCAGCGGGGCGTGGGGCCAATGGCGGAGTTTTCCATCACCAGCATCATGAACCGGCGCAGATCGTCATCTTCGATCAACAGGGTGCCGTCCATGTACCCTTCGCCCACGCCCATGTCGGGGCTGGTGATGATCCGCGCCAACAGGGCCGGATCGGTGAGGGTGACGCGCAAAGGCGGGCTGCCGTCCCCGGCGGTGATGACCCGGCCCGAAGGCAGGGTCACCTGCATGGCCCCGCGCCGGATCAGCCGGTTGAGGAAAGTTGTGAAAAGTTTCTCCCACATGGGTAAATCCCCCGCTTCACTGTCAATATTCCCTCACATCCTGCGATTTTTTTGCGAGAGATCAATGGGGGCCTTGCAGGGGAACGCCCGGTTCTGCCCAAGGTTCCCTTGACTTTTCGCGCCGCCACAGGTGTATCGGCGCGAACCCGCAGACCAAGCCCCCGGAGGCCCCCGATGCACGCCTATCGCTCTCATACTTGTGCCGACCTGAAAAAAACCGATGTGGGCAGTGACGTGCGCCTGTCGGGCTGGGTGCACCGCGTGCGCGATCATGGGGGTGTGTTGTTCATCGACCTGCGCGATCATTATGGCATGACCCAGGTGTTGTGCGACGGCGACAGCCCGGCCTTTGCGGCGCTGGAAAAGGTGCGCGCCGAATGGTGCATCCGTATCGACGGCACGGTGAAAGCGCGGGCCGAGGATTTGGTGAACGCCAAGATTCCCACCGGCGAAATCGAGGTGTACGTGCGCGACGTTGAGGTGTTGGGCGCGGCAAGCGAGCTGCCATTGCAGGTGTTCGGCGAACAGGAATACCCCGAGGAAACGCGCCTGCGCTATCGGTTCCTGGACCTGCGACGCGAAGAGTTGCACAACAATATCGTGCTGCGTTCCAACGTGGTGCGCGATCTGCGTCAGCGGATGTGGGAACAGGATTTCAACGAATTTCAGACGCCGATCATCACGGCATCGTCCCCCGAAGGCGCGCGGGATTTTCTGGTGCCCTCGCGCCTGCACCCGGGCAAATTCTATGCGCTGCCGCAAGCGCCCCAGCAGTTCAAACAGTTGATCATGGTCAGCGGGTTTGACAAATATTTTCAGATCGCCCCCTGTTTCCGCGACGAAGACCCCCGCGCCGATCGTTCGCCCACCGATTTCTATCAGCTTGACCTTGAAATGAGCTTTGTCAGCCAGCAAGACGTGTTCGACACGATTCAGCCGGTGATGCAGGGCTGTTTTGAACGGTTCGGCGGCGGGCGAAAGGTGAACACCGAATGGCCGCAGATTTCCTATCGTGATTCCGCCCTGTGGTATGGCACCGATAAACCCGACCTGCGCAACCCGATCAAGATGCAGGTTGTTTCCGACCACTTCGCCGGGTCTGGTTTTGCCATCTTCGCCAAGTTGTTGGAGCAGGACGGCACCGAGATTCGTGCCATTCCGGCCCCCAAGGGCGGATCGCGCAAGTTCTGTGACCGGATGAATGCCTTTGCGCAAAAGGAAGGCCTGCCCGGGATGGGCTATATTTTCTGGCGCGATCAGGGGCAGGGGATGGAAGCCGCCGGACCGCTGGCGAAAAACATCGGCCCCGAGCGGACCGAGGCGATCCGCCAGCAGCTTGGCCTTGGCGTGGGCGATGCGGCGTTTTTCCTTGGGGGCAAACCGGCGGCGTTCGAACGGGTCGCCGGTAAGGCGCGGGTGACGATTGGCGAGGAATTGGGCCTGACCGATACGAACAGTTTCCAATTCGCCTGGATCGTCGATTTCCCGATGTACGAGGCCGACGAGGAAACCGGCAAGATTGATTTTTCGCACAATCCGTTTTCCATGCCCCAGGGCGGGCTTGAGGCGCTGAACGGTGATCCGCTGAGCGTGCTTGGCTATCAATATGATCTTGCCTGTAACGGTTATGAGCTGATCTCGGGGGCGATTCTGGAACCACAAGCCGGAAATCATGTTCAAGGCGTTTGAGCTGGCCGGGTATGGCGAAGACGAGGTGCGCAAGCGGTTCGGTGGTATGGTCAACGCGTTCCAATACGGCGCGCCGCCCCACGGTGGTTGTGCGGCGGGGATTGACCGGATGGTCATGCTGTTGGCCGATGAGGCGAACATCCGCGAGGTTATCATGTTCCCGATGAACCAGCGCGCCGAAGACCTGATGATGGGGGCGCCAAGCGAACCGATGAACGAACAATTGCGCGAATTGCGCCTGCGGGTTCTGCCCCCGAAAGCTGAGCCGTGTCAGGCCGGTTTCGGCTGACGGGGAACGGTGGGGTTAAAAAGTCTTGGGGCGGTGCATATCCTTTGTGATAAGGTGCGCTAACCGCCCGAAGAGGCCCCGATGCAGCAGGCAATTCTTTCATCAATCCGATTCGGATTCGGGCCGACTGGCCCACAGCCCATTGAAACCGGGGCAATTCTGGCCAGTTTGACGGCCGCCGATACCATGACCGCCACCTTTCCCACCGTCGCGCCGGGCGCGGCGCAAGCGTTGGTGGCGCGCTATGCCACGACCCTGAAAGAGCACAATCAAGGCGTTGATGGCGGCACCGAACGCCACAAAGCGGTGATAAAAGAGGTGCGCGCGATACAGCGCCGTCTGCCCCGTGCAATGTTTGCCCGGATGATGGACAGCGCCACGCCCCTGCGCGAACGGTTAACCCTGTTCTGGACCGATCATTTCACCCTGCGAAACCGTGGGCTGGGCGGTTTTGCCCTGACGCCGGATTTCATCGACCACGCCCTGCGCCCGAATATGACGGGGCGGTTTGGTGATCTGCTGCGCGCGGCGGTGCTGCATCCGCAGATGCTCTATTATCTCGATCAGGTGAATTCGGTCGGGCCGCGATCGCGCTTTGGATTGAAACGGGGGTGGGGCTGAACGAAAATCTGGCGCGCGAGGTTCTGGAACTGCACACCATGGGCGTGGATGGCGGATATTCGCAAACCGACGTGCGCCAATTTGCCGAACTGCTGACGGGGGTGACCTATTTTCCGCGAAAGGGGTTTCAGTTTCGTCCCGAACGGGCCGAGCCGGGGCGTGAAACGGTTCTTGGCCGGACCTATGGACAGCCGAAACGCGCCCGCCTGGACGATGTTCTGGCGTTTCTTGACGATCTGGCGGTGCATCCCGACACAGCCCGCCATATCGCGCGCAAACTGGTGGTGCATTTCATTTCCGACACCCCCGATCCCGATCACATCGCCCATGTGGCCGGGGCATGGCAGCGCAGCGGCGGTGATCTGATGGCGGCCTATGGTGCCTTGCTGGATCATCCGGCGGCACGGAATGACACGTTGCAAAAGGTGCGGCAACCGATTGATTTCATTGGGTCGTCCATGCGCGCACTGGGGGTGCCTGGCGAACAGGTGATGACCATGAAGGGCAATACGTTTCGCAATGCCACGATGCAGCGGATGGCGGTGATGGCCCAGCCGTTCCTGCGCCCCGCCGGGCCGAATGGTTGGCCGGAAGAGGCCAAAGCCTGGATCACGCCGCTGGGCCTGTCGGCGCGCATCCATTGGGCAATGAACGTACCCCGGCGGCTGCGCCCCGATCTGCCCGATCCGCGTGATTTCGTGCAGACTGCCCTTGGCGATGCCGCTTCGGCGCGGCTGATCTGGTCGGTCGGGGCGGCCGATAGCGTGGTGCAGGGGGTGGGCGTGGTGCTTGCCTCACCCGAGTTCAACCGCAGATGAGGGGGATGGCGTGATAGATCGACGGGGGTTTTTGCGCCGGGGCGCGGCGTTGGTCGGATGTTCGGCGGCGGCGCATCCGTTTATGTCGACGGTGACGCTGGCCTCGGGGCCGTGGGATGCGCGGCTGGTGGTGATTATCCTGCGCGGCGGGATGGACGGGTTGGATGTGGTGCGCCCGGTGGGCGACCCGGCCTTTGCAGCGGCGCGCCCGGGGTTGTTGAAAATACCGGGGGTGCCTTTGGGGTTTTATGACATGCACCCGGCGTTGGCCCCGCTGAAACCCATGTGGGACGTCGGCGATCTGGGCTTTGTCCATGCGGTTTCAACGCCCTATCGCGGCAAACGCAGCCATTTCGACGGGCAGGATATTCTGGAGGCCGGGACAGGCATGGATATGGTGGGCGTCGCACAGCGCGACGGTTGGCTGAACCGGTTGCTGCAAACCATGCCGGGGCTGGAAAGCGAAACCGCCTTTGCCATCGGGCGCGACGAGATGAAGGTGCTGGCGGGGGCGGCGCCGGTGTTGAACTGGTCTCCCGAGGCGGCGCTGACCGTCACCGGGCAAACGCGGCGGTTGCTGGATGAAATGTACCACGGCGACCCGATTTTTCGCGATGCCGCACAAGAGGCGATGGACCTGGCCGAACTGGCCGCGCCGGACGGGGGCAGTGCGCGGGGCGCTGCGCTGGCGGATATGGTAGAGCAGGGCGGGCGCAATTCCGTGCGCCAACTGGCCGGGTTCGCCGCGGAACGGTTGTTTCATGACACCCGGATCGCCGCGTTTTCCCTGGGGGGTGGGATACCCACCGCCGTCAGGATGCGGGAATGACGCGGGTTCTGGGGCAACTGACGGATGCGATCCTGACCCTGAAAACCGGTTTGGGGGGCGTTTGGGTCAAAACCACCGTTCTGGCGATGACGGAATTTGGCCGCACGGTGCGCGAGAACGGCAGCCGGGGAACCGACCATGGCACCGGCGGCGCGATGGTGCTGGCCGGGGGCGCCTTGCGCGGCGGGCGGGTTCTGGGCCGATGGCCCGGGCTGTCCGAGGCTGATCTTTATGAGCGGCGCGATCTGATGCCGACGGGCGATGTGCGCGCCTATGCCGCTTGGGCGATGCGTGGGGTGTTCGGGCTGGAAACGCCGATGCTGGAGCGTGACATTTTTCCCGGTCTCGACATGGGGGGCGATCCGGGCCTGTTGTTGTGACGGCTCAGACCGCGGTGACCGTGGGTTGAATGGCCGAATCCCCGGCGATGTCGTGGTCGGCGGTGATCAGCGTTCCGGCCAGGGCCAGGCACAGGGACAATGCCCCGATGGCCAGGACCACATGATCCAAAAGATCGCTGTCGCGTTCCGTGCGCATGAATGTTTCGACCAGTTTTTCCATTGCCGTCCTCATTTCCAGCGGGGGAATATCCCCTGTCTCTGGACCTTGCGCCCAGAGTGGTTAAAGAATCGGTCAACAATGAGATGAAAACGGCACATCACCGTGTCGGAGGCGCGAAAGGATTGCGGCATGGGCATCGATCAGCAGTTGGGACAGCCGGTGAGCGATTGGCAGGCTCCGCCACGGCCCGGGCCAGAGGTGATCGAGGGGCGGTATGCGCGGTTGCATCGGCTGCGCGCCGATGACCATGCGGCGGCGCTGCACCGGGCGAATTCGGCGGATGACGGGATGTGGGATTATATGCCCTATGGGCCTTTTGCCTCGGCTTCGGCCTATCACAGATGGGTGCGCGAACAGGCGTCGGGGACCGACCCGATGTTTTATGCCATCGAAAACCGCGCCACCGGACGGCTGGGCGGCGTGGCCAGCTTTCTGCGAATCGCCCCCGACGCCGGGAGCATCGAAGTGGGCCACATCGCCCTTGCCCCCGAATTGCAACGGACGGTTGCGGCGAGCGAGGCAATTTACCTGATGATGGGCTGGGCGTTTGAGGCGGGGTATCGCCGGTTTGAATGGAAGTGTAACGCGCTTAACCTTGCGTCGCGCCGGGCGGCGCAGCGGTTTGGATTCAGCTTTGAGGGCGTGTTTCGTCAGGCCGCCGTGGTCAAGGGGCGCAATCGCGATACGGCGTGGTTCGCCGCCATAGACGGGGAATGGCCTGCGTTGCAGGCGGCCTATGATGCCTGGCTGGCGCCATCGAATTTTGACGCCACAGGGCAGCAGCGCGAGCGGCTGGGCGACCTGACGGCGCTGGTCCGGGTGGCGGGTGATCCGGCACTGCGTGGTTGATCAGATGGCAATGGGCCGGGCGCTCAGCCGGTCGTTCACCAATGCCGCCACGATGGAAATCTGCGGCCCGACCGGCTGACCGGCGCCGGACAGGGCCAGAAGTTTTTCGGCGGCACGGGTCAGATCGCGGTCACCGGTGCTGCGCGCCAGCCCGGTGAGAAACCCGCTGACATAACGTGTTCGGCTGGGCGTGTCGGCAGAGCCGAGCAGGTCGGACACATGGGCCAGGTCATCTTGCAGGGCGAGCCGGTCGGGGCGGACCTGATCGTCAAGCACGGGGCGCGGCCCGGTGGGCCGACTGTCGGGCGGCAGGCGGGACAGTATCATCTCAAGAAACTGCCCCAGAGAGGTGAGCGGTTTTTCCAGAAACGCATCGGCCCCCGCAGAAATGGCCCCGTCCATCGCGCCGGGATTGCCCGACATGGCCAGCAGAACGGGCACCCGGGGCCGGGCCTGCGCCAATTCGGCGATCAGATCGCGCCCCGATCCATCGGGCAGGCCCAGATCGATCACGGCCACGGTTGGGCGATACACCCGCAGATGGCGCGCAGCCGCGGCCAGAGTATCGGCCCGCCGTATTCGGGCGCCACATCGCAGGCACATCAAACGCACCGCTTCGCTGGCGAAACGGCTGTCTTCGACGATCAGAACGGTTTGGCCCAAAAGGGGGTGTTCGGCCGTCGGGCGAAGCGGAAACAGGAATTCATCGTGCATGTCCGGCATGGGATTTTCCCCGGCTGTGGTGCAGAATCGCATATTTCACCCTAGGTCAGGAAGGCTAACAGGTGGTTAACTGCCCAGTACCTGCGGCCATGCGTCCCTTGCCGTCGTCCGCCACGCCCGCCATAACGGGCCAAACCACCGGGAGTTTCCTGATGATCGGACGTCTGAACCATGTGGCCATCGCCGTGCCCGATCTCGGGGCGGCCGCCACCCAATATTCCGCGATGCTGGGTGCGCAGGTCGGCCCGGCTCAGGATGAACCGGATCACGGGGTCACCGTGGTGTTCATCACCCTGCCCAACACCAAGATCGAACTGTTGCACCCCCTTGGTGATGACAGCCCGATCGCGGCGTTTCTGGCGAAAAACCCGTCAGGGGGCATCCATCATATCTGTTACGAAGTCGATGATATCCTTGCCGCGCGTGACCGGCTGCTGGCGGGCGGCGCGCGGGTTCTGGGTGGCGGGGCGCCGAAAACCGGCGCCCATGGCAAGCCGGTTCTGTTTCTGCACCCCAAGGATTTCAACGGCTGCCTGATCGAGCTTGAGCAGGTCTGACCTGCATTTTCCACGCCATTAACCCCTAAGGATACCAGTCATATGGGCATTATCTCTGCTATCGTACTTTTCGCCGTGATCTGGTTCATGACGATGTTTATCGTTCTGCCCATCGGGTTGCGCACCCAGGGGGACGAGGGGCATGTGGTGCCGGGCACCCATGTGGGCAGCCCCGCCAATCTGAACCTGAAACGTAAATGCCTGTGGGTTACGCTGTTTGCAGCGATCCTGTGGTGCGTCATCGCAGGTGTGTTGCTTTCGGGTATCCTTACAATCGACGATCTGGGCTGGTTCGCGCGGATGGTGTCGCGTGCGCCAGTCGCTGGAACAGGTGGGTAAAGGTCGCCGCGCCCAGCACCGGCACCAACAGATTGACCAGCGGTACCGTCAGCGGCAGCGCCATCAGTGCGCCCGCGATCCAGATCGTGCCGGCATGGCGGCGGCGCAGGGCGCGGGCCTCGTCCCGGCTCATCCGGCGCATCGCGACAAGCTGAAAATACTCGCGCCCCAGAAGATAGCCGTTCAGGGCAATGAACAGCAGCGGCGTGGCCGGAAAAACGAACGCATACACAAGGAACGCCACGGCGTTGGCGAACAGCAGAACGCCCATGAAATTCACCGAATCCCGCAGCCCCGCGTAAAATCCGACCCGGCGGGCCGGGGGCAGGTGCGGATAATGGCGATCTTCGACCGCATCGGCCACATCATCGAGAAACAGCGAGGTGAACGCCGAGGCAACCGGCACCATCAGAAACACCGACAGCACCAGCATGAAAATGATCGACGCCCCGGACAGCAGATCGTCGATCCATGTCACGGTGCCGATGCCCGGAATCGTCGCCTCGTCCGGGACCAGCCAGTTGAGCAGGCCCAGAAATGTGGCATAGACCCCGAAAAGCAGGGCTATGGTCATCCCAAGGCCCAGCAACAGAACCCGGCGAAAGCGCGGATCGCCCAATTGCTGAACCGCGCGCCAGAAATCCCTGAAAATCATGGGGCGAACCATGTGGTGAGGGCGTCAATGTCAGGGCGGGGGCGGTCGGGCGGCGCCGAGGTTTCCTGATGATCGGACGTCTGAACCATGTGGCCATCGCCGTGCCCGATCTTGGCGCGGCCGCCACCCAATATTCCGCGATGCTGGGTGCAGAGGTCGGCCCGGCTCAGGATGAGCCGGATCACGGGGTCACCGTGGTGTTCATCACCCTGCCCAACACCAAGATCGAACTGTTGCACCCCCTTGGGGATGACAGCCCGATCACGGCGTTTCTGGCGAAAAACCCATCCGGGGGCATCCACCATATCTGTTACGAGGTCGACGATATCCTTGCCGCGCGTGATCGGCTGCTGGCGGGCGGCGCGCGGGTTCTGGGTGGCGGGGCGCCGAAAACCGGCGCCCATGGCAAGCCGGTTCTGTTTCTGCACCCCAAGGATTTCAACGGCTGCCTGATCGAACTTGAGCAGGTCTGACCTGCATTTTTCACGCCATTAACCCCTAAGGATACCAGTCATATGGGCATTATCTCTGCTATCGTACTTTTCGCCGTGATCTGGTTCATGACGATGTTTATCGTTCTGCCCATCGGGTTGCGCACCCAGGGGGACGAGGGGCATGTGGTGCCGGGCACCCATGTGGGCAGCCCCGCCAATCTGAACCTGAAGCGTAAATGCCTGTGGGTCACGCTGTTTGCAGCGATCCTGTGGTGCGTTATCGCAGGTGTGTTGCTTTCGGGTATCCTTACAATCGACGATCTGGGCTGGTTCGCGCGGATGGTGTCGCGAGCGCCAGTCGCTGGAACAGGTGGGTAAAGGTCGCCGCGCCCAGCACCGGCACCAACAGATTGACCAGCGGTACCGTCAGCGGCAGCGCCATCAGTGCGCCCGCGATCCAGATCGTGCCGGCATGACGGCGGCGCAGGGCGCGGGCCTCGTCCCGGCTCATCCGGCGCATCGCGACAAGCTGAAAATACTCGCGCCCCAGAAGATAGCCGTTCAGGGCAATGAACAGCAGCGGCGTGGCCGGAAAAACGAACGCATAAACAAGGAACGCCACGGCGTTGGCGAACAGCAGAACGCCCATGAAATTCACCGAATCCCGCAGCCCCGCGTAAAATCCGACCCGGCGGGCCGGGGGCAGGTGCGGATAATGGCGATCTTCGACCGCATCGGCCACATCATCGAGAAACAGCGAGGTGAACGCCGAGGCAACCGGCACCATAAGAAACACCGACAGCACCAGCATGAAAATGATCGACGCCCCGGACAGCAGATCGTCGATCCATGTCACGGTGCCGATGCCCGGAATCGTCGCCTCGTCCGGGACCAGCCAGTTGAGCAGGCCCAGAAATGTGGCATAGACCCCGAAAAGCAGGGCTATGGTCATCCCAAGGCCCAGCAACAGAACCCGGCGAAAGCGCGGATCGCCCAATTGCTGAACCGCGCGCCAGAAATCCCTGAAAATCATGGGGCGAACCATGTGGTGAGGGCGTCAATGTCAGGGCGGGGGCGGTCGGGCGGCGCCGAGGATTCGGTGCCAAGGTGGATGATCCCGGCGATTTCCTCGCCCTCTGTCAGGCCCAGCCAGCCGGTGATTTCAGGATCGCGCGAGGGCCAGCCCGACAGCCAGTTCGCCCCCCAACCCGATGCAAGCGCCCCGTTCAACATGGCCAGACAGACGGCACCGGCGGAATAAATCTGTTCGCTGCGCGGGATCTTTTCCGACTCCATAGGCGCAGAGACCACGACCACGGCAAGGTGGGCGTTGGCATATTCATCCCGTGTCTTGGCCTGTTTGTCAGGGTCAAGGTTCAGTGCCGCCCCTTTTGCACCAACCCGTTCCGCCATGGCCAGCAGCGCGGCGCGATCCAGCACGACAAAGCGCCACGGCTCCAGCTTGCCATGGTCGGGGGTGCGGGCCGCGGCAGTCAGGATCTGGCGCAGCTCCGCATCCCCCGGCACCGGCAGGGACAGGGTGCGCGCCGGGCGCGAACGGCGGCTCAGCAGAAACTCAAGAGCGGCAGGGTTGGGTTGGGGCATGGTGATCTCCGGTCAGTTTGGGAATATGTCGGGGCAGGGGCGCGCGGGGTCAAGCCGCGCTTTTGCCAAAGGTGGGAAAATGGGACGTGACAGTGTTGATCTGAGCCATCTGGCGCAAACGGGCGCACGGATCACCGTACAGGTCACGCCGGGCGCGGCGCGCAACCGGGTTGTGCCGGGCGATCCGCTGCGCCTCTATGTTACGGCGGTGCCAGAGGCGGGCCGGGCCACCCGCGCGGCGCGCGATCTGCTGGCCGGTGCCATGGGGGTGGCAAAATCGCGGCTGGTGCTGGAAAGGGGGCAAAATCACGCACCAAGGTGTTTCGCCTCGATCAGGGCTGACGCAGGTGATAGGCCCCCTCGGGCAGATCCAGCGCCGCCGCCAGATCGCGCAGTTGCGCCATGGACAGGGTGATTTTCTGTATCCGGTTGCTGTGCGGATCGTGCTGTTCCAGGGTCACGCAATCGTCAAAGGCATTGATGGTGATATCCTGCTGGCGATGGGGCGCGGGTTCATCCAAAAGGGTGATCACGGTGGCGTCGAATTCATGTTCGATAGTAAACATGGGGCCACCTTAGGGCCGCCCTGTCAGGCCGTCCAGATGCAGGATGACATATGCGCGAGGCGGGCCGTGTCGGGCAGAAAATCGCGCCCTGCCACTGGCGGCCCGCGCCGGGGCGGTTATGCTTTGGGCGACAGGGAAAGGGTGTGCCATGCGGACAGGTCTGGTTCTGGCGATGATGTTGGGGGTCGCGGGCTGTGCTGTGGCACCGCAGCCTGCGCCACAGCGGCCCGTGGTGGCCCCCGTGGATGACACGCTGACCCCACGTCAGCGGGGCCAGATGGCGGCGCGCAACTTTGTCACCGTGGTGAAAACAGTCGAACCCGTGGCCGAGCGTGAATGCCGCACCCGCACCCATGATGTGAACTGTGATTTCGTCATTGTGGTCGATGACCGGCGCGACCTGCCGCCCAACGCCTTTCAGACGCAGGATAAACAGGGCCGCCCGATCATCGGGTTCACGCTTGCCCTGATCGCCGAGGCCCGCAACACGGATGAGCTGGCGTTCATTCTGGGCCACGAGGCGGCACATCACATTTCCGGCCATATCGCGCGCACCCGGCAATCGGCCATTGGCGGTGCGGTGTTGGCCGGGGTTCTGGCCAGTGTCACCGGCGCGGATGCCGCTGGCGTGCGCGAGGCGCAGAATTTCGGCGCCTCTCTGGGGGCGCGCCGGTTTTCAAAATCATTCGAGCTTGAGGCCGATGCCCTTGGCGCGGTGATTGCCGCCCATGCGGGGTATGATCCGGTGCATGGGGCCGAATATTTTACCCGCACGCCCGACCCCGGCAACAGCTTTCTTGGCACTCACCCGCCCAACGCTGAACGCATCGCCACCGTGCGCCGGGTGGCAGCGGGGTTGTAGGAGGGGCAGCTTTAGGCGCTGCCCGCCTTCACCAACCGCCCCCACAAATCATATTCCCCGGCTTCGTCCACTTCGACGGTGACGATGTCGCCCACGTTCAGGGCGGTGAACCCTTCGTCGATGAACAGGTTGCCGTCGATTTCGGGCGCGTCGGCCCAAGTGCGGCAAGTGGCGGCCTCATCGTCGATGTCATCGACGATCACTTGCAGGGTCTTGCCGACCTTCGCGGCGAGCTTTGCTTCGGAAATCGCCTGAGCTTTGGCCATGAACCGATCCCAGCGGTCTTGTTTCACCTCTGGTGCCACATGATCGGGCAGGGCGTTGCTGCGTGCGCCATCGACGTTTTCATATTGAAAACACCCGACGCGATCCAACTGCGCCTCGTCCATCCAATCCAGCAGGGTCTGGAATTCGGCCTCGGTTTCGCCGGGATATCCGACGATAAAGGTGGACCGCAGGGTGATGTCGGGGCAAATGCCGCGCCAGGCGGCGATTTCATCAAGGGTTTTTGCCGCCGCCGCCGGGCGCGCCATGCGTTTCAGCACATCCGGGTGGGCGTGCTGAAATGGAATGTCGAGATAGGGCAGCACCCCATTGGCCGGGTCCGCCATCAGCGGGATCAGGTCGCGCACATGGGGATAGGGGTAAACATAGTGCAGCCGCACCCAGGCCCCGAGCGACCCCAGATCGCGGGCCAGATCGGTGATATGGGCGCGGTGGCCCCTGTCGCTGGCATGTTTGATGTCCACGCCATAAGCGCTGGTATCCTGTGAAATCACCAACAATTCGCGCACTCCGGCCTGCACCAGCTTTTCCGCCTCGCGCAGCACCGCATGGGCGGGGCGCGATGCCAGCCGCCCGCGCATGTCGGGGATGATGCAGAATTTGCACTTGTGATTGCAGCCCTCGGAAATCTTGAGATAGCTGAAATGGCGCGGCGTCAGCGACACGCCGGTGGCAGGCAGCAGGTCGATGAACGGATCGGGGCTGGGCGGCACCGCGCCATGAACGGCATCCAGCACCTGTTCATATTGCTGCGGCCCGGTCACGGCCAATACCTTGGGGTGTGCGCCGGTGATATAATCCGGCTCGGCGCCCAGACAGCCAGTCACGATCACCCGACCGTTTTCATTCAACGCCTCGCCAATGGCCTCAAGGCTTTCGGCCTTGGCGGAATCGAGAAACCCGCAGGTGTTGACGATGACCGCATCGGCGCCCGCGTAATCGGGGGAAATTCCGTAACCTTCGGCGCGCAGCCGGGTCAGAATGCGTTCGCTGTCGACCAAGGCCTTGGGACAGCCGAGCGAAACCATCCCAATGGTGGGCTGGCCCGCGCGGGGCGTTTCGCCAAAGCGGCCCTTGGGGGCCAGATCGGGGCGGAGGTTGGGTGGGTTCTGTACCATGGCGGTTGGCATACACCGCCGCGTTGGTGAACGGAACGCCCCATGCGCCTTTGTGCTGCGGAAATACGCTGTGTCAGCCCGCGCAATCGTGATCGTCTGATGTGGCAGAGCATCCCATGCCGCCCTATATTCCAACCAACCCAACGCAGGAGACTGAAGATGTTTCTGTTCCAGAAGAAAAAGACCGACATGGTGGCGCGCGATTCGGCGCTGCCCGGACGCGATACGCCGATCCCAACCGCCGAGCGGCATTTTGTATCGGATCACCCCCTGAACGCCGCAGTGCCCGAGGGCATGGAACAGGCGATGTTCGGCATGGGCTGTTTCTGGGGTGTTGAGCGGATTTTCTGGAAATTGCCGGGGGTCTATCTGACCATGGCGGGGTATGCGGGGGGCTATACGCCGAACCCGACCTACGATGAGGTATGCTCGGGGCAGACCGGCCATAATGAGGTGGTGCGCGTGATCTTTGACCCGGCGGTGGTGTCTTATGATGATCTGCTGCGCGTGTTCTGGGAAGGGCACGACCCGACCCAGGGCATGCGTCAAGGCAATGATCGCGGCACGCAATACCGTTCGGCCATCTATACGTTCAGCGATGCGCAGGCCGCAGCGGCGCAATCCAGTCGCGATGCCTTTGCGCCGGTGCTGGCAGAGGCGGGTCACGGGGCGATCACAACCGAGATTTTGCCCGCACCCGCGTTCTATGCGGCCGAGGCGTATCACCAGCAATATCTGGCCAAGAATCCCGCCGGATATTGCGGTATTGGCGGCACAGGGGTGAGTTGCCCCATCGGGACCGGCGTTTCGGCCTGAAAGGGCGTCAGGCGATTGACGGGCCTTTGGGGGTGGGTAAGCGGGTTCGTCCCAACCCCGGAGGCCCGACATGCCCACATTTACCGCCCTGACCACCCTTGCCGATGGCGAAAAGGCCCGCGTTCTGGCCGAGATCATGGAAGAGATGGACCCCACGCCCGACGGGGTGGGCGTGTTCGAGATGGAAGACGGCTCGGGTCTGTGGGAGGTCGGTGGTTATTTCACCGAAGCCCCCGACGACGTGGCGCTGAGCCTGCTGGCCGCCGCCTATGATGCCAAACCCTTTGCGATAAGCGAACTGCCCGAAACCGATTGGGTGGCCAAGGTGCGGCGCGAACTGGTGCCGGTGCAGGCGGGGCGGTTTTTCGTTTACGGCAGCCACGACGCCGACAAGGTGCCTGACGATGGTATCCCGCTGTTGATCGAGGCGGCGATGGCCTTTGGCACCGGCCACCACGGCACCACCCTGGGCTGTTTGCGCGCGCTGGACCGGTTGATGGAGGCGGGCGTTGAGGCGCAGAACGTGGCCGACATCGGCTGTGGCACCGCGGTTCTGGCCATGGCGGCGGCCCATGTCTGGCCGCGTCCGGTTCTGGCCAGCGATATTGATCCGGTCGCGGTTGAGGTGGCGCAGGCAAACGTGGCGGTGAACGGGCTGAGTGATCGGGTGATCTGTATCGAGGCGACAGGTTTTGATCATCCGGCGCTGGCCAGGGCGGCGCCGTTCGATCTGGTCTTTGCCAATATCCTCAAGGGTCCGCTGATCGACCTTGCCCCCTCCATGGCCGAATCGACCGCGCAGGGTGGCCACGTGATTCTTTCGGGCATTTTGGTGGAACAGGCCGACGACGTGATCGCGGTTTATTGCGCCAATGGATACAATCTGCGCCACCGCGAGGACATTGGTGACTGGACGACCTTAACAATGGGGCGTGAATAGGCCGAAGCAGCAGATTTCAGGCAAATTTTGCCTCAATTGAGTGTTTCTGCCCAATTTCCGCCACATTTGTGGCTGTATTCTGCCCTTGTCGGTGGGGGCCGATAACGAAAGAAGACACTGCCATGTCTGTTGCAATCGCTGAAATGAACCGCCTGATTTCCCGTCACAACTTTGCCGTCGCGCGCAGCGCCGGGATGAGCCTGACCGGTGATGGCATGGTGGTTGCATATCGCCCCCGTCCGGGGCTGGCATTCATGGCAAGCCTTCTGGGCGCTCTGGTTTTGCTGACTATCGGCAAGGCGCTGGTTCTTGTGGCGCTGGGCGGTGATGCTTATGGCGCCGCGTTGAACGAGATGCAGAATGGCGGTCTTTTTGATCGGCTTGGGGCGCTGGCCCTTGGTGTCGATGGCGCCACTGCGGCCCTGAGCGTGATAATAGGTTAACGAAGGGTTGGGAATTTGCCTGCGGTTGTCCCCCGCAGGCCCTGATCCGGTTTCACGAAAGGCCGCTCCGTTGTCCCCGGGGCGGCCTTTGGTTTTTCCGCTCACGCCTGACACATCACTGATGATTTCAACCAAATTCAGCCGTAATTTGCCGCATTTGCCATATTCGCGCCACATTTTGGGCGTCTAATGGCCTTGTCGGTGGGGGCCGATATTCAGGATAGCGACACTGCCATGTCTTTTACATCCACACCGTCATTTCATAAACGCAGCCGTCAGATCGTGCGCCGTCACCGCTCTATTGCGCGCAATGGGGGCGAATTTCAGATGGGGCCGGATGGCCTGTTGACGGTGCGCCGTCGGCGCGGCGGCACCGGCATTCCGTTTCGTGGGTTGCTGCTGATTGCGGTGCTGCTGTTCGGAACCAAGGCAATGATGCTGAATCAGGATGGCGCCACCTCCTATGCCGAACGTGTCGCGCGGCTCGCCGAAGGCAGCAGCGCCGAGCGTGTCGGCGCCTGGGTCATGCAGGCCGATCCGCTGACGGTTTTTCTGGCGGACGGGCTGGGCCAATTGCTGGGCTAAGCCGGCGCCTTACATGAAAAGGCCGCTCAGGATCTTCATCCGAGCGGCCTTTTTCTGTCCGATATGAACATGGGCGCTTACATCGCGTCGATGTCGCTGCGCACCAGGCCGATATCTGCAAGTTCGTAATCGGTCAGGCGCGACAGGGATTTGCGCGTCACGCGCTGATCGTTCCATGCGACAACGGCAGAAACGAGGCCGGAAAAAACGGAAGAGATGCGGCCTGAGCCGGAAGAGCGGGTATGGTCGAGGGTCGTCATGACGGTTACTTTCAAGGATATGATGCAGGGATATGTGTTGTTCTCGGGCAGCAGGTAGTAAGCCCCCGGATTCGCACAAGCCGGTTTCGCTGCATGGCAACCATGCGTTTCCCGCATGGCGATCACGGGGTATCCTTGCCGCTGGCATTCTCGATGATCGGCCTGTCTGAATGTCGCATTTTCGCATTAAAGTGACGTTTTTCGGCCCTGCCGCAGGGGCGCCGCGCAGCGCGCGTGGGCCTTGGCCCTTGGCGAATGTTCGCCTTTCGTGCTAGGGGTTGCGCAAAAGCAACAAGAGCAGGGCCGAGGATGCGCGTTTTGGGAATCGACCCGGGGCTTAGAACCCTGGGATGGGGTGTGATTGACGTTGACGGGCCGCGTCTGCGCCATGTGGCCAACGGTCACTGCACCTCGTCCCCGCGCGATGATCTGGCGGTGCGTCTGGTGTCGCTTCACGATCAGCTTGGCGCGGTTGTGCGCCTTTATGCCCCCGATACCGCCGCGGTTGAACAGACCTTTGTGAACAAGGATGCCGTTGCGACCCTGAAACTGGGCCAGGCGCGGGGCGTTGCCCTGTTGGTGCCCGCCCTGGCGGGGCTGAGCGTGGGGGAATATGCGCCCAACAAGGTCAAGAAAACCGTGGTGGGTGTGGGCCACGCGGCCAAGGCGCAGGTGGATCACATGGTGCGGATGCAATTGCCCGGCGTCGTGATCGTGGGGGCGGATGCCGCCGATGCGCTGGCCATTGCCATCTGCCACGCCTTCCACCGCCAGACCGGTGATCGGATGGCACAGGCCGTGGCGGGGGCGGCGCGATGATCGGGCGCATTGCAGGGCGGATTGATTATCGCGGCGCCGACCATGTGCTGATCGACGTGCGCGGCGTTGGATATATCGTGTATGTTTCCGAACGCACGATGATGGCGCTGCCCGGCGTGGGCGAGGCGACCGCGCTTTATACCGATCTGCTGGTGCGCGAGGATAATCTGCAATTGTTCGGCTTTGTGTCGATGATTGAAAAGGAATGGTATCGGCTGCTGATCTCGGTGCAGGGGATCGGCGCCAAGGCCGCCATGGCGATCCTCAGCGCCCTTGGCCCCGAAAGCGTGGGGCGCGCGATTGCCCTGGGCGATTGGAACGCGGTCAAGGCGGCACAGGGGGTTGGCCCAAAGATCGCCCAGCGGGTGGTGAATGAACTGAAAGACAAGGCACCCACCGTCATGGCCATGGGCGGTGCGGCGGATGTTGCGCCGGCACTGGATGATGAGGTGGTCGAAACTCCGGCACCGGCAGCGGCCAAACCCCGCGTGGCACCTGCCAAAAACCCGTCGGGTGCTGCACAGGCCGAGGCGCTGTCGGCGCTGACCAACCTCGGCTATGCCCCCGGCGAGGCGGCAGGTGCCGTGGCCGAGGCGGCGCGCGATGCACCCGATGCACAGACGCCTGTTTTGATCCGCGCCGCGCTGCGCCTTTTGGCGCCGAAGGGATAAACCATGGAAACCCCCGATCCTGCCCTGCGCCCCGGTCGGCTCCCCGAGGATGCGGATCGCGCGTTGCGACCGCAGGCATTGGACGAATTCATCGGTCAGGCCGAAGCCCGCGCCAACCTGCGGGTGTTCATCGAAAGCGCCAAGATGCGCGAACAGGCGATGGATCATGCGCTGTTTCATGGGCCGCCGGGGTTGGGAAAAACGACCTTGGCCCAGATCATGGCGCGCGAACTGGGGGTGAATTTTCGCATGACATCTGGCCCGGTTCTGGCGCGCCCCGGCGATCTGGCCGCGATCCTGACCAACCTCGAAGCGCGCGATGTGCTGTTCATCGACGAAATTCACCGGCTCAATCCGGTGGTGGAAGAGGTGCTTTACCCCGCGCTTGAGGATTTCGAGCTGGATCTGGTGATTGGCGAAGGACCGGCCGCGCGCACCGTACGGATCGAATTGCAGCCCTTCACGCTGGTCGGGGCCACCACGCGGCTGGGTCTGCTGACAACGCCCCTGCGGGACCGGTTCGGGATTCCTGTCAGGCTGCAATTTTATACCGTGGATGAATTGCACCAGATCGTGACGCGCGGCGCGCGGCTGTTGGGGATCAGGGCACAGGATGACGGGGCGCTTGAAATTGCGCGCCGCGCCCGTGGCACCCCCGGATCGCCGGGCGGCTGCTGCGCCGGGTGGTGGATTTTGCATTGGTCGAAGGCGACGGCACCCTGACCCGCGAGATTGCCGATTCGGCGCTGCGCCGTCTTGGGGTTGATCATCTGGGGCTGGATGGCGCCGACCGGCGCTATTTGTCCTTGATTGCCGAAAGTTATCAGGGCGGCCCCGTGGGCGTTGAAACCCTGTCGGCGGCCCTGTCGGAAAGCCGGGACGCGTTGGAAGAGGTGATTGAGCCGTTTCTGCTGCAACAGGGTTTGATTCAGCGCACCCCGCGCGGGCGGATGCTGGCGCAAAAAGCATGGGCGCATCTGGGCCTGCCGCCGCCACGCCCGACAGGGCAAAGCGATCTGTTTGAGGGCTGAGGCAGCATCCCGCCCGGCGTTAATCCTTTCCACATCCGAATCGCGGCACGGTGACTGCACCGATTTTTCAGGAAAGGGGGTGCAATCAGTCCGCCGTGGGGCGGTATGGAACATTTCGCAAGGTGGCTGGACCTTTCGGTGCAACGGGCCTAACCCTTTGGCCATGATGCAATCTGCTGTCGCCGGGTTTGGCCTGGGGCTTTCCTTGATCCTGGCGATTGGCGCCCAGAATGCCTTTGTGCTGCGCGCCGGGCTGCGGGGCGCCCATGTCTTTGCCATCTGCCTGACCTGCGCGTTAAGCGACGCGGTGCTGATCGCGGCCGGCGTTGCCGGATTTGGCTGGCTGGTGGAAGCGGCGCCGTGGATCGGGCCGGTGATGCGGTGGGCTGGCGCGGCGTTTCTGTTGGTCTATGGTGCCTTGGCGTTCAAGGCGGCCTGGGTGGGCGGCGGGCATCTGGACGCGGCAGAGGCCCCGACCAAAGATCTGCGCCGCGCCCTTGCCACCTGCCTCGCGTTGACCTGGCTGAACCCGCATGTCTATCTCGATACGGTGGTTCTGCTGGGCACCGTGGCGGCGCAATGGCACCGCTGGGCCTTTGGTGCGGGCGCTATCGTGGCGTCATTCGTGTTTTTCTTTGCCCTGGGCTATGGCGCGCGGATCTTGCGACCGTTGTTTGCGCGCCCGGCGGCATGGCGGGTTCTGGATGCGGGGGTCGGGTGCGTGATGTGGGCTTTGGCTGTGGGATTGGTAAGCGCATGAAGGGCCCTGTTGCCGGTGTAATCTGGATGGTGGTGACCGGGATATTCTTTGTCGGGGTCACGGCGATTGTGAAACATCTGGGCGCGCGGATTCCGGCGGCTGAATCGGCCTTTCTGCGCTATGCGCTGGGGCTGGTGTTTCTGTTGCCGATGTTGCCTGCCATGCGCGCCGCCCGTCTGGACCGGCGCGCCATGGCGCTGTTTTCCCTGCGCGGGGTGGCGCATACCTTGGGCGTCATCCTGTGGTTTTACGCCATGACCCGCATTCCCCTCGCCGAGGTGACGGCGATGAATTATCTTACCCCGATCTATGTCACTGTTGGGGCGGCGTTGTTTCTGGGCGAAAGCCTGGCCTTTCGGCGGATTGTGGCGGTGGCGGTTGGCCTGATGGGGGCGCTTATCGTGCTGCGCCCCGGGGTGCGGGCGCTGGACCCGGGCCATATTGCGATGCTGGGCACGACGCTGTTGTTTGCGCTGTCCTATCTGGTGGCCAAGCTGATGGCCGACCGGCAACATCCGACGGTGGTGGTCGCCATGCTGTCGATCACGGTGACGATCGGGTTGGCACCCTTTGCGGCGTTGAACTGGGTAACCCCAACCATGGTTGAGGTGGCCTGGCTGTTTCTTGTGGCGGTGTTGGCCACCTGCGGCCATCTGGCGATGACCGTGGCCTTTCGCGCCGCACCCGTCACGATTACCCAGCCAGTGACGTTCCTGCAACTGATCTGGGCCGCCGCGCTGGGGTGGTTTGCGTTCAGTGAACCGGTTGACGGCTGGGTGATTTTCGGTGGGGTGATCATTATGGGCGCGGTCAGTTTCATCACCTGGCGCGAGGCAATGCTGAAACGCCGCGCTGTCCGGGTGGCGGCAGATCACGCGTGACCATCCCTATGGCGCGAGGCGGCTCAGCACCGTGGCGGCGGTGATCTGGCCCAGTTCGCGCCCGTCCTGCACCACGGAAATTGGCGTCGGGTCGCTGTCAAACAGGGGCAGGATCGCGGAAATCGGGGTGTCGTGGGGCGTGGTGCGCGGGGTTGGCGCGCCGGGGGAATCCATCACATCCTGGGCGGTCAGCACGCCCAGCGGGTTCATGTGGGCGACGAAATCGGCCACATATTCATTGGCGGGCGCCTGAAAAATATCGCGCGGGGTGCCGTGTTGCACGATGCGCCCCCCTTCCATGATCGCGATGCGGTTGCCGATCTTGAACGCCTCGTCCAGATCGTGAGACACGAAAACGATGGTGCGGTTCAGTTTTTGTTGCAGGTCCAGCAGTTCGTCCTGAAGGCGCGAGCGGATCAGCGGATCAAGGGCGGAAAACGGTTCATCCATCAACAGGATCGGGGCGTCAGTGGCAAAGGCGCGGGCAAGGCCCACGCGCTGTTGCATCCCGCCCGACAGGTCGCCCACCCGCCGATCCGCCCAATCGGACAGGCCGACAAGGGCCAGTTGTTCATCAACCTTGGCGGCGCGTTCGGGTTTTGACATCCCCGCCAGCTCCAGCCCCAGACCGACATTTTCGCGCACGCTGCGCCACGGCAGCAGGCCGAATTGCTGAAACACCATCGACACGCATTCGCGCCGAACCCGGCGCAGATCGGCGGGGCTGGCGTGGGTCACATCACAGCTCCAGTCGCCATCATTGATGGTGACCGCGCCGCGCGCCACAGGGTTCAACCCGTTGACGGCCCGCAGAAGCGTGGATTTTCCCGACCCGGACAGGCCCATCAGCACGAGGATTTCGCCGGTGTTCACCGACAACGAACAATCATGCACACCCAGCACCTGCCCGGTTTCAGCCTGAATCTGCGCCCGGTCCTGCCCGGCATCCATCAGGGGCAGGGCGGTTTCCGGGGTGTCGCCAAACACGATGTTCACAGCGTCGAAAATTACGGCATGGCTCATTTGCGGTTCACCCTCAGCATCCGGTCCAGCATGATTGCGACGACGACGATCACGAAACCGGATTCAAACCCCAGTGCGGCATTCACGGTGTTCAGCGCCCGCACCACCGGAATGCCCAAGCCATCGGCGCCCACAAGGCCCGCGATCACCACCATGGACAGGGACAGCATGATGGTTTGGTTCAACCCGGCCATGATCTGTGGAAAGGCCGAGGGCAGTTCGACCTTCCACAGGATCTGCCGTCTGGTGGCGCCAAAGGCCTGCGCCGCCTCAAGCAGGGGTTGGGGCGTCTGGCTGACCCCCAGTTGCGTCAGGCGGATCGGGGCGGGCAGCACAAACACGATGGTGGCGACAAGGCCGGCAAAGGTGCCGATGCCAAAGAAAATCACCGTGGGAATAAGGTAGACAAAGGTGGGCAGGGTTTGCATCAGATCAAGGATCGGTTGCAGCACGTTATATAATCTGGGCCGATGCGCGGCGGCAATCCCGATGGGCACACCCACCCCCATACAGACGATACAGGCCGAGAGAACCAGGGTAAGGCTCTCCATCGTCGCCTCCCAATAGCCCTGATTGAGGATGAACAGAAACCCGACCGTAATCAGCAGGCAAATCCGCCAGTTGCGCTGAAGCACCCAGGTGAGCAGGACAAACGCCGCGATGATCACAAACGGCGGCGGGGTAAGGAAAACCCAAAGGATGCCGTCAATCACACCGTCCATGAAATCGGCAAGCGAATCAAAGAACCACGCGCCGTTGTCTTGCAGCCAGTCGAACACGCTGCGCGCGGCCAGACCGACGGGAATTTTCGCTTCGGTGATCCAGTTCATGTCCGGTTGTCATCCTTTGGCGGTTTTGGTTTGCGCGGTTTGGGCGCGGGCAGATCGCCCCATGTGGCCCGGATCAACCCGGCCAGCCATTCGGCGTCATCAACCCGGTCTTCGGGGATTGCCAGGCTGGGTTTGGCCCCGTCATAGGCCGGTTCTTCGGACAGATCGGCGCCAAACGCGCGCCCGGCTGTTGTGGGTTTCACAAACAGCCGGGCGTCACAAATGACGCCGATGAATTTGCCATCGCAGTAAACCCCGTATTCGCCGAACATCGGGCGCGTGCGGATTTCGCCCGCGCCTGCCATCTGTCCGGCGATGAAATCCACGGTGCCTTTTTGCGTGGCCAAGGGCGTTACAGCCCCAGTTCGGCGCGCACCGCCGGCGCGCCCGGCTGGCCGTCTTTGGTGGTCACACCGGCAAGCCAGCCGTCCAGAACATCGGGGTGCGCGGTGAGCCACGTCTTGGCTGCCGCTGCGGGTTGCTCGGCGTCGTTCAGGATGCTGCCCATGATCTCATTCTCCATGGCAAGGGAAAAGACGAGATTGTCCAGCAGGGTGCCGACGTTCTTGCACTCATCGCCATATCCGGCGCGGGTGTTGGTATAAACCGTGGCACCGCCCAGATTGGGGCCAAAGAAATCATCACCCCCCGTCAGGTAATGCATATCAAATTTGGCGTTCATCGGGTGCGGCTCCCACCCCAGAAACACGACGGGTTCATCGCGGCGGTCGGCGCGGGCCACCTGCGCCAGCATCCCCTGTTCGCTGGATTCGACCACCTCGAACCCCGAAAGGTCAAAGGCATCGCCGTCGATCATATCCATGATCAGGCGGTTGCCGTCATTGCCCGGCTCGATGCCGTAAATCTTGCCTTCCAGCGCGTCCTTGTGGGCGGCAATATCGGCAAAGCTGGCAATGCCCAGATCGGCGGCGGCCTTGTTCACGGCCAGGGTATATTTCGCCCCTTCCAGATTGGCGCGCACGGTGTCGACAGTGCCCGCTTCGCGGTAGGGGGCGATATCGCCCTCCATGGTGGGCATCCAATTGCCAAGAAACACGTCGATGTCCCCGGCGGCCATCGACGTATAGGTGACCGGCACCGACAGCACCTTGATGTCGGTGTCATATCCCAACGCATCCAGAACCACGGTGGTGGCGGCTGTTGTGGCGGTGATGTCGGTCCAGCCCACATCGGCAAAGTTGATGGAATCGCAGTCGGCCAGCGCGGCACCTGCCGTGGCACTCAGCGCAAGAATGGAAAGGGCGGATTTCAGCATCATGGACGCTCCCTGGGTTTATTGATTGACGAGTCAGTTAAAAAACATTTAGCCTTACATGGCAACACCCGGAGAGAGATATGCCCAAGGTTGGTATGGAGCCTATCAGGCGCGACGCGTTGGTCCAAGCAACGATCCACGAAATCGGCAAGGCCGGTTCCCTTGACGTGACCGTGGGGCAGATCGCGCGCCGGGCGGGCATGTCGACGGCGCTGGCGCACCATTATTTTGGCGGCAAGGATCAGATATTTCTGGCCGCCATGCGCCATATCCTGACGATTTACGGCGCTTCGGTGCGGGGTGCGCTGATTGGCGCGACGGCCCCGCGCGACCGGCTGGAGCGGATTTTGCGCGCCAATTTCGAACCGGGCAATTTCCGCCGCGAAGTGATCGCGGCCTGGCTGACGTTTTACGTACAGGCCCACACGGTGCACGAGGCAGGGCGCCTTTTGGCAGTCTATCAGCGGCGGTTGCGCTCGAATCTGCTGAATGAGTTGCGCCCCCTGTGCGGTGCCCGCGCCGAAGAGGTGGCCCGGCTTCTGGGCGCGCTGATCGACGGGCTGTATCTGCGGGCGGCTCTGGGCGATGAAATGAGCGGCGACGTGGCCGTCGCCAGCGTGCTGGATGTGGTCGACCGCCTGATCGGGGCACAAACATGACCACGCACACCGCCCCCAACATCCTGATTTTCATGGTGGATCAGCTCAGCGGCACCTTGTTCCCGGATGGCCCCGCCGATTGGCTGCATGCGCCCAACCTGAAGCGGCTGGCAGCGCGTTCGGCCCGGTTTTCCAACGCCTATTGCGCCTCGCCCCTCTGCGGCCCGTCGCGGGCCTCGTTCATGACCGGCCTGTTGCCCAGCAAAACTGGCGTCTATGACAACGCGGCCGAATTCCGTTCCGATCTGCCCACCTATGCCCACCACCTGCGCCGCGCGGGGTATCAGACCAGCCTGTCGGGCAAGATGCACTTTGTCGGCGCCGATCAGTTGCACGGATTCGAAGAACGCCTGACCACCGATGTCTATCCCGCCGATTTCGGCTGGACGCCCGATTATCGCAAGCCTGGCGAACGGATTGACTGGTGGTATCACAACATGGGCAGCGTCACCGGCGCGGGCGTCGCCGAGATTTCCAACCAGATGGAATATGACGATGAGGTCGCCTATCACGCCACGCGCAAGGTCTATGATTTGGCCCGGGGCAAGGATGCGCGCCCCTGGTGTCTGACTGTCTCGTTCACGCATCCGCACGACCCCTATGTTGCGCGGAAAAAATACTGGGATCTCTACGAGGATTGCGACCACCTGCTGCCCCGGGTTCCGGCCATGGCATACGAAGATCACGACCCCCACGCACAACGGATTTTCGACGCCAACGACTGGCGCAGCTTCGACATAGCCGAAGACGACGTGAAACAGCTCGCGCCGGGCCTATTTCGCCAATATATCATACCTTGATGACAAGATAGGCGAGGTGTTCGAGGCGCTGGAGGGCAGCCGTCAGGACGCGGTGATCCTGCTGGTCTCCGATCACGGGGACATGCTGGGCGAACGGGGGCTGTGGTTCAAGATGACCTTCCTCGAAGGCGCTGCGCGGGTGCCGCTGATGGTCTGCGGCGCGGGAGTGCCCGCCGGAAAAATCGACACGCCGGTCAGCACGCTCGATGTCTGCCCCACCCTGTGCGATCTGGCCGGTGTTGACATGGCCCAGGTAACGCCCTGGACCGACGGGCAGAGCCTGCTGCCCCTGACCAAAGGCACCCCGCGCGATGAACCGGTCGCGATGGAATACGCCGCAGAGGCGTCCTGGTCGCCGCTGATTGCCCTGCGGCAGGGACAATATAAATACACCAACTGCGCGCTCGACCCCGAACAATTGTTCGATCTCGAAACCGACCCGGACGAGTTGAACAATCTGTCCGACGACCCGGCCAGCGCCGCCGTTCTGGAACAATTCCGCCGCACCGCCGCCGCCCGCTGGGATCTCGAACACTTCGATGCCGAGGTCCGCGCAAGCCAGGCCCGCCGCTGGGTGGTTTACGAGGCTCTGCGTCAAGGCACCTACACCCCCTGGGATTTCCAGCCGGTCCAACCCGCCGCCCGCCGCTATATGCGCAACGACATGGACCTGAACACCGTCGAAGAAATCGCCCGCTTCCCCCGCGGCGAATGAATCCCCGCTTTTTACTGATGAAAATACTCAAAAATGACCCATAATGCCCAACCCACCGCCAGCCATTTTATCGATGGCGCCTATGTCGAAGACACCAGCGGCGAACCGATAGATTGCATTTATCCCGCAACCGGGGTGCCAATCGCGCGGGTTTACGCCGCAACACCTGCAATTATCGAACAATCCCTGGCTGCGGCCCGCCGTGCCGGGGTGATCTGGGCGGCGATGACCGGCACCGCGCGGGGCCGCATCCTGCGCCGCGCCGCCGATATCATGCGGGACCGTAATCATGACCTTTCGGCGCTGGAAACCCTCGATACCGGGAAACCCTATTCCGAAACCAGCGTCGCGGATGCCACCAGCGGGGCGGATGCAATGGAATATTTCGGCGGGCTGGCCGGGAGCCTGACGGGCGAACATATCCAACTGGGCGCCGACTGGGTCTATACGGTGCGCCAACCTCTGGGCGTTTGTGTCGGGATCGGGGCTTGGAATTATCCCACCCAAATTGCCTGTTGGAAGGCAGCACCGGCCCTGGCCTGTGGCAATACGATGGTGTTCAAACCCTCGGAAACCACCCCGTTGTGTGCGCTGAAAGTGGCCGAAATCCTGATCGAGGCGGGCGCACCGCCGGGTGTGTTCAACGTGGTGCAGGGCATGGGCGCCGTGGGGGGCGCATTGGTTGGTGATCCGCGCGTGGCCAAGGTATCGCTGACCGGCTCGGTGCCCACCGGGCGCCGTGTCTATGCCGCTGCGGCTGCCGGAATGAAACACGTTACCATGGAATTGGGTGGCAAATCCCCGCTGGTGATCTTTGACGACGCTGATCTGGAAAATGCCGTTTCGGGTGCAATTCTGGGCAATTTCTATTCCACCGGGCAGGTGTGTTCCAACGGCACCCGCGTGTTCGTGCAGCGCGGTTTGCGCGATGCGTTCGTGGCGCGGTTGTGCGAACGGCTGGGCGATGTGGTGATCGGTGATCCGCTGGACAAGGCGGTGAATTTCGGACCCATGGTCAGTGAACGGCAGATGGAGCTTGTGCAGGGCTTTATCGCAAAGGGCGTCAGCGAAGGTGCAACCTTGGCCCACGGTGGTGGGCGCGTGGCGCGCGAGGGGTTCTTTCTGGAACCCACGGTGTTTACCGACGTCACCGATGGAATGACCATCGCGCGGGATGAAATTTTTGGCCCGGTCCTGTCGGTACTGGATTTCGATACCGAAGATGAAGTGATCGCCCGCGCCAATGACACCCAGTTTGGTTTGGCGGCGGGGGTATTTACGCGTGATCTGACCCGTGCACACCGGGTGGCGCAGGGGTTTGAGGCCGGCACCTGTTACATCAATACCTATAATCTGGCGCCGGTCGAAGCCCCCTTTGGCGGGGTCAAGGCGTCGGGGGTTGGGCGTGAGAATTCGAAAGAGGCGATCAATCATTATTCTCAGGTGAAATCGGTTTATGTGGCCATGGGCGATGTGGAGGCGCCGTTTTGAGCGGTGCTCATCGCTCCCTTGCGGTCGCTCTTCGCGACGAGGGACGTCAGGACCGAGGAGCGCCGTGATGGAAGCGGATTTCGTTATCATCGGCGCTGGCAGCGCCGGTTGCGCCATGGCCTTTCGCCTGTCCGAAGCCGGGTCTTCGGTTCTGGTGATCGAACACGGTGGCACCGATGCGGGCCCGTTTATTCAGATGCCCGGGGCGCTATCCTATCCCATGAACATGGCCCGTTATGATTGGGGCTATGCCAGCGAACCCGAACCGCACCTCGGGGGCGGTCCGTGGCCACGCCCCGGGGCAAGGTGATTGGTGGGTCAAGCAGCATCAACGGCATGGTTTATGTCCGGGGACACGCCCGGGATTTCGACACCTGGGCCCATATGGGCGCCGCTGGCTGGCGGTTTGCCGATGTCTTGCCTTACTTCAAGCGGATGGAGCATTGGCATGATGGCGGTCACGGCGGTGATACGGCGTGGCGCGGCACCGATGGCCCGCTGCATGTATCGCGTGGGCGGCGCGACAATCCGCTGGTGCAGGCATTCGTGCAGGCCGGTGCCCAGGCGGGGTATCAGACCACCGGCGATTATAATGGTCAACAGCAAGAGGGCTTTGGCCCCATGGAAGCGACCATTTTCAACGGGCGGCGCTGGTCAGCGGCCAATGCCTATCTGAAACCGGCGCTGAAGCGGCAAAATTGCGATTTGATACGCGCCCTGGCCACTCGGGTGGTGATTGAAGAGGGCCGCGCGGTGGGGGTTGAGGTTGAGCAGGGCGGGCAGCGAAAGGTCATTCGCGCCCGGCGCGAGGTGATCCTTGCGGCCTCATCGCTCAATTCGCCCAAGCTGCTGATGCTGTCGGGGATCGGCCCGGCGGCGCATCTGGCCGATCACGGGATTGACGTGATCGCCGACCGGCCCGGCGTTGGTGCCAATCTTCAGGACCATCTGGAGCTTTATATCCAGATGGCCGCGACTCAGCCGGTTTCCCTGTTCAAATACTGGAACCTCATGGGCAAGGCCTATGTCGGGGCGCGCTGGTTGTTCACCGGCACCGGCCCGGGGGCCAGCAACCAGTTTGAAAGTGCGGCCTTTATCCGCAGTCGGGCGGGCATCGAATACCCGGACATCCAGTATCATTTCCTGCCCATTGCCGTGCGCTATGACGGGCAGGCCGCGGCCGAGGGGCATGGGTTTCAGGCCCATGTCGGGCCCATGCGCTCAAAATCCCGGGGCAATGTGACCCTGCGCAGTGCCGATCCTGCCGCGGCGCCGGTGATCCGGTTCAATTACATGTCCCACGATGAGGATTGGGAGGACTTTCGCACCTGTATTCGCCTGACCCGTGAAATTTTTGCCCAACCGGCCTTTGCGCCCTTTGCGGGGGATGAAATCCAACCCGGCGCGACCGCCCAGAGTGATGATGAGCTGAATGATGTGATCCGCGATCACGTTGAAAGCGCCTATCATCCCTGCGGCACCGCCCGGATGGGGCAGGCGGATGACCGGCGCGCGGTGGTCGACCCGGAATGTCGGGTGATCGGGGTGGATGGGCTGCGTCTGGCGGACAGTTCGGTGTTTCCCCGGATCACCAATGGCAACCTGAATGCACCGTCGATCATGGTGGGGGAAAAGGCCTCTGACCATATTCTGGGTCGCACGCCGCTGGCCGCTGACAACGCCGAACCCTGGATCAACCCCAACTGGCAGGTTGGCCAAAGGTGATCCGCAATATTCAGCCCCGTGGCGTAGCCTTACCGCTCGACGCGATAGGGCAATGTGCCGCGCCGATCCGGGTCGATGGTCAGGCGTCGCTCCAGCGGCGGAACCGACCGCTGGTGGCAATTTTCCCGTTCGCAGATGCGGCAGGAAATGCCGATGGGTTCAAACACCGCGCCACTTGAGACATCCAGCGTGTCGGCATAAACGAGGGCCGAAGCGTGTTTCACCTCGCACCCCAGGCCTATGGCAAAGCGGCGGGTGGGGGCGGCGAAACTGCCGCCGGATTTGCTCACATCCCGGGCCAGGCACAGGTAACGCAAGCCGTCGGGGGTTTGCGCCAACTGCCGCAGGAACCGCCCGGGGGTTTCAAAGGCGCGGTGGACGTTCCACAGGGGGCAGGCCCCGCCGAACCGGGCGAATTGCAATTGCGTGGCGGAATGGCGTTTGGTGATCGTGCCGGCCTGATCGACGCGCACGAAAAAGAACGGCACGCCCTTGGCGCCCGGGCGTTGCAGGGTGGACAGGCGATGCGCCACCTGTTCGATGCTGGCACCAAAGCGATCTGACAAAAGTTCAAGATCGTGGCGGGTGTCCTGCGCGGCAGCCAGAAACGCGCCATAGGGCAACAGGGCGGCGCCGGCGAAATAATTGGCCAACCCCAGTTTGGCAATCGCGCGCGCCTCGTCTGAGCGGAACCGGGCCAGATCAAGGGTCGCCTCGATCAGGTCGTTCTGGGTCAGCAGGGCCAGTTGATGCAACATTTGAAACGCCCGGGTGGCGGGCGCGGCACGGGCCGACAGGATGAGAAGCCCCGCCTCGGGGTCGAAGTGGCGCAGCAGGGTGTCATCACGGATGAGCGTATCAATTCCGCGGGTCTTGAGCGCATCCTGCGCCCGCACGACTGAATCCCCGTTTTGTGCAAATCTTTCGGCGGCACGGTCCACTGCATCAATGTAATTGTCGCAATAGTGAAAGAAATCGCGCACCTCTTCCCAGGGGCTTTGTTGCAGGGCGCGCCCGTCGTGGCCCAAAGATTCATCCAGTGAGGCAAGGCGTTCGTGGGTCTGGCGATAACTGCGATGCAGATGCAGAAACGCGCGGGCCAGCGCCGGGGCGTTTGATGCCGCAAGGCGCAGATCGGCCAGCGGCGGCGGATCGTCGGTAAAGACCGGATCGGCCAGCGCCTCGCGCATGTCGGTGACCACACGTTCGGCGTCGCCGCTTGTCAGTTCGGTGACGTCAAAGCCAAACTCGCTTGCCAGCGCCAGAACCACACCGGTGGACACGGGGCGGTTGTTGTTCTCCATCTGGTTGAGGTAGGGCAGGGAAACGCCCAGCTTTTCGGCAAAGGCCTTTTGCGTCAGGCCCAGCCGGGTGCGGATGTCGCGCAGTTTCACACCGGCATAGAGTTTTTGGGGGGCCATGGCGCGCCTTTCGCGGGGATTTGCAAAGCCGAGTTTGCCGTTGCAAAGCGCCGTGCGCAAGGGTCAGTTGCCGGTCATTGCCCGATCACGGCGCACCGTATAGAGCGCTGCGCAAAGCGACAGGACCGAGGTGGCGACCATGATCCAGACCAGCGGCAGCGCGCCCTGACCGTTTTCCAGCGAAATCCCCGCGAGAACCGACAGCGCCGCGCCGCCGCCGATCATGATCGCCCCACCCAACCCCGAGGCGGTGCCGGCCAGATGCGGCCGCACCGAAAGCATCCCCGACGTGGCGTTGGGCAGAACCAGCCCGTTGCCCAGCCCGACAAAGATCATGAAGCCAAAGAAGACATAAGGCCCGCCAAAGCCCAGCAAGAACAGGATCAGCGCGGTAAACAACCCGCCTGCCGACAGGATTGCGCCGGTCAGGATCATCCCGTTGATCCCAAAGCGCACGGCAAAGCGCCCGGTTATGAAATTCCCGATCATATAGCCGATGGCAGGTGCGCCAAAGAAAATGCCAAGGGTGGCCGGGTCCATGCCGAACACGTTGGTGCCCACATAGGGCGCGCCGCCAAGGTAGGCATAGAAGGCCCCCGAGGTGAAAGCCGCCGCCAGACAATAGCCCCAGAACCGCCGCGAGGCGAGAAGCTCGGGGTATTCACGCACCTGTTCGGCAAGGCTGGTGGTGCGGACGGGGGCGGTTTCGCCCAGATCCTTCCAGACCAGCCACTGAATCAGGATTCCCATTCCGGCCAGCACCCAAAAGCTGGCCTTCCAGCCGAATGACGCATCCAAAGCGCCGCCCAAAGCCGGGGCAACCATGGGGGCCACGGCCATGCCCATGGTGACATAGCCGATCATCGACGCCGCCTGTTCCTGTGGTACCATATCGCGGATCACCGCGCGGCTGAGCACAAGGCCCGAAATCACGATCGCCTGCACCACCCGCAACGCCAGAAAGATTTCAACGCTGGGCGCAAAGATGCATGCGACTGACGAGAGAATGAACACCCCGCCGCCAAACAGCACCACGGGGCGGCGGCCATACCGATCGGAAATCGGGCCGATCAGCAGTTGCAACACCGCATTGCCCACCAGATAAAACGCCACCGACAGCTGCATCGTGGCATAATCGGTGTCGAAATAGGTGGTCATTCCCGGCAACGACGGCAAAAAGATATTCATCGCCAGCGCCGAAATCCCGGCCAGCAGGATCAGCGTGAAAATATGCGGAGGGGTCGTGCGATCAAGAAACCGCACCGGAACTTTGTTTGTCATCGGGCGCAATCTATGGCGGGGTAACGGGGGCGTCCATGCCTGTTGTTGAAATAGTGCCGATCCTGATTGCCTTGAGGTGCAGGGGCACCGCACATCGTGATCTGTTCTCGGGAAACCCGAGGATCACGCCGGGCGAAAGAAATCAGGGTGCCGAGATTCAAGGGGCTCAATGCGCTGAATTAACTGATCCAAATGCACCAACATCGCGGTGCGCGCTGCCTTTGGGTCGCTTGCCTTGATCGCGTCGAAAATCGCGTGATGTTCTGCCACCGCTTCGGCAGGGCGTCCCGGTTCGGGTAAAATCAACATGCGCGCGCGCTGAAGCTGAAGCGACATCTGGCCGGCGGCAAGGGCAACCTTGGGAAACCCGGTAAAGCCAAGGATCAGTTCGTGAAATTCCAGATCCGCCTCAAAGAACCCCTGAAAATCCTTGTCCTCGACAAGCAGTACCTGCAATCGCAGATTGCGCGATAATTTGGTGATCTGGTCATCGGTGCGCCGTTCGGCCACCCGTGCAACGGCGGCAACTTCGACGGCTTCGCGCAGAAAGTTCTCTTCGCGCAGCGCGTCCATGGAAAACTGCGACACGCGGGTTGCGGATTGCGGGATGATATCGACCAGCCCATCCGAGGACAGCCGCCCCAACGCCTCGGCAACGGGCGAGCGAGAGACGCCAAGCTGTTCGCACAGGGCACCTTTGCGCAATACTGTTCCGGGTTTCAGGGACATATCCAGAATGCTGTTGCGCAACGCCGTATAGATCCGCTGACCAAGCGGGCCTTCCAAACCGGTGATATCAAGCGCGCGATCAGGCATGGGTATTTTGAACCTTCCAACTGACATGTTAGTTGACATGTGAAGCAAGTCAAGCTAGTACGCAAATTATCGGATCGTTCGTCCATCAGCCAGAGGAATGCGCCACATGAGCCAACTGCCCCGAATGCTTACCCTTCACCCGCAGGATAATGTGGCCATTGCATTGGCGGATATTCCCGCAGGCGAGGCGGCCAGCGCCGGCGGGCCGGTTCTTACCCAGTCGGTCAAGCAGGGGCACAAGGTTGCGATCGCTCCGATTCGGGCGGGGCAGAACGTGCTGCGCTATGGTCAGACCATCGGTCAGGCGACCGCCGACATTGCAGCGGGTGAACATGTTCACGTCCAAAACCTTGGAATGGGGGAACACACCCGCGATTATGCCCATGCCAGCGCGGCATCCACCCTTGACCCGGCCCCCGATGGGCGCACGTTCGAGGGCTATCACCGGGCCGATGGGCGGGTGGGCACGCGCAATTATCTTGGGATTCTGACATCCGTGAACTGCTCGGGGTCGGTTGCCAAATTCATTGCTGAGGCGGCTGAAAAATCCGGGTTGCTTGATGAATTCCCCAATATCGACGGGATCGTCCCGATCACCCATGGCACCGGCTGTGGCATGTCCGGCGAAAACGAGGGCTATGCCACATTGTTCCGCACGCTTTCGGGGTATGCGCAGCACCCCAATTTCGGCGGTATCCTTTTGATCGGGCTTGGCTGCGAAGTGATGCAGGTGTCGGCCCTTGTGGGTGGGCGGGCGATCCGGGCCGATGGCGCGCTGCGCTATATGACGATTCAGCACGAGGGTGGCACCCGCAAGACGATTGAAAAGGGGCTTGCCGAATTGCGCGGTATTGCCGAACTGGCCAACACCGCCACCCGGAAACCTGCGCCTGTTTCACAGTTGATGGTGGGGATGCAATGCGGCGGATCGGACGGATATTCCGGCATCACCGCCAACCCGGCCCTTGGGGTGGCCTCTGATCTGCTGGTGCGCCACGGCGGCACCACGATCCTGTCGGAAACCTCTGAAATCTATGGCGCAGAACACTTGCTGACCCGGCGCGCGGTGTCGGTCGAGGTGGGGGAAAAGCTGATTGACCGGGTGCGGTGGTGGGAAGATTACACCGCCCGCAATCACGGCGAAATGGATAACAACCCCAGCCCGGGCAACAAACGCGGCGGGCTGACCACGATCCTTGAAAAATCGCTGGGTGCCGTTGCCAAAAGCGGCAGCGCGCCCCTGACGGATGTGTATCTGTTCGGTGAAAAGATCGACAAAAAGGGCTTTGTTTTCATGGACAGCCCCGGGTTTGATCCCTGTTCGGTGACGGGCCAGATTGCCTCGGGCGCGAACCTGATCGTGTTTACCACCGGGCGCGGTTCGGTTTCGGGCTATATGCCGACACCCTGCATTAAAATCGCTACCAATTCGGAAATGTATCACCGCATGGCGGGCGATATGGACATAAATTGCGGCGATATCGTTAGTGATGGCGTCAGCCTTGAGGACAAGGGGCGCGATATTTTCGAGATGTTTATCGCCATCGCCTCGGGCGAGCAGACGAAAAGCGAAGACCTGGGGTTTGGCGGGGTCGAATTCGTGCCTTGGCAGATTGGCGCGGTAATGTGAACATGGGAATTGATATGACGCTTGAGAACAAAACCATCCTGATCACCGCCGCGGGGCAGGGCATCGGGGCCGCCAGTGCGCGGGCCTGTGCCGCCGCCGGGGCCAGGGTTATCGCGACGGATCTGAACGGCGATCTTCTGGCCGACCTTGGTGATGTCAAAGGGATCGAAACCCGCGTTCTTGATGTGACCGATGGCACGGCGATCACCGCGCTTGCCGCCGATCTTCCTGACCTTGACGGCATGTTCAACTGCGCCGGGGTTGTCCATAACGGCAGCGTTCTTGACGTGACGGATGCCGACTGGGATTTCGCGCTCAGCCTGAACGTGACGTCGATGATGCGCATGTGCCGCGCCTTTGTGCCCGGCCTGTTGCGCCGCGCCGAAAGTGCAGGGAGCGCGTCGATCCTGAACATGGCATCCATGGCGTCGTCCGAAAAGGGCTTTGTCAATCGCACGGCATATGGCGCCAGCAAGGCCGCCGTGATCGGGCTGACCAAGGCGATCGCGGCGGATTTTGTCGCGCAGAATCTGCGCTGCAACGCCCTATGCCCCGGCACGGTTGATACACCTTCCTTGCGGGGGCGCATTGCCTCGGCGGCGGACCCTGTTCAGGCGGAAAAGGATTTCATCGCGCGACAGCCCATGGGCCGCCTGGCCACGGTCGACGATATGACCCCCACGGTCGTGCATCTGCTGTCCGACGGCAGCCGTTTCGTGACCGGGCAGACATTTCTTGTTGATGGCGGCGTAACGATCTGAGACGCAGGACAGGCTTGGGAGGGCTGAACCACATGAGTTATCTGGTCGAGATGAAGGGGATCGAAAAACGCTTTCCCGGCGTTCACGCCCTGAAAGCCGTGCAATTCAATCTTCGTCCTGGCGAAGTTCACGCCCTGATGGGCGAGAATGGCGCCGGGAAATCGACCCTGATGAAAATCATGTCCGGCATTTATGCCCGCGACGGCGGCGAAATGTTCGTGAACGGCGATCCGGTGACGCCCGACAGCCCGCGCGCGGCGCAGGATCTGGGCATTGGGATCATCCATCAGGAACTCAGCCTGATGAATGATCTGACGGCGGCCCAGAACGTGTTGATCGGGCGCGAACCACGGCGCAGTTTCGGCCGGCTGGACGAACCGGAGCTGAACCGGAAAACCGCCGAAATCTTTGCCTCGCTGAACCTGAAGATGGACCCGCGCACACAGGTCAGCACCCAGACGATTGCCCGCCAGCAGTTGATCGAAATTGCCAAGGCGCTGTCCTATGATCCGCGCGTTCTGATCATGGACGAACCGACGGCGGCGCTGAACGACGCTGAGATTGCCGAATTGTTCCGGGTGATCGAAAAGCTCAAGGCCGATGGCGTGGGCATCGTTTATATCAGCCACCGTATGGACGAAATCAAACGGATTGCCGACCGTGTTACCATCCTGCGCGACGGGGCCTATATCGACACGGTTCAGGCCGCCGATACGCCGCTTTCGACGATCATCCAACTGATGGTGGGGCGCGAAGTGACCCAAAGCGCGCCGGTTGTGCCCGACACCTCGCAAAATCCTGTCGCCCTTGAGGTGCGCAACCTGTCGCGCGGCAAAGAGGTGCGCGATGTCAGTTTCGACGTGCGCAAAGGCGAAATTCTGGGTTTTGCGGGCCTGATGGGGGCGGGGCGCACCGAAGTGGCGCGGATCATCTTTGGCGCCGATCCCCGCGACAAGGGCGAGATTCTGGTGGGCGGGCAACCGGTTAACATCCGCACCCCCCATGCCGCCGTCGAGGCGGGGATCGGGTATCTGTCAGAGGATCGCAAACACTTTGGTCTGGCTGTCGATATGACCGTGCGTGCCAATGTCGCCATGGCCAACCTTGGCCAGTTCACCAGCCGCACCGGCGTTCTGGATGAGGCGGCGATGAAACGCACGGCGGTGAAATACATCGAACGCCTTGGCATCCGCACCCCTTCGGATATGCAGGATGTGCGGCTTTTGTCGGGCGGAAACCAACAGAAGGTGGTCATTGCAAAATGGTTGTTGCGCGATTGCGATGTTCTGATCTTTGACGAACCGACGCGCGGAATCGACGTTGGCGCGAAATCGGAAATCTATGCCCTGCTCGAAGATCTGGCGGCACAGGGGCGGGCAATCATCGTGATCTCATCGGAATTGCCCGAAGTCATGCGCCTGAGCCATCGCATTGCGGTGATGTGCGAAGGCCGCCTGACCGGCATTCTGCCCGGCGGCGCCGGAACCACCCAGGAAGACATCATGGAATTGGCCACACAGCGCGACACAGCGCTGGCCGGCGCGGAGGAAACACTATGACCACCACCACAGTTAACGCCCCCAAGTCGGCCCTGTCGCGGATCATCGCCGCAGGCACCCACCAAAGGGTGCTGGCCTTTGCCAGCCTGATCGTGCTGTTGATCGGGTTCTCGGTTGCGTCATCCAATTTCATGCAGACGTCGAATATGATTGCCATCTTGCAGGCGACATCGGTGAACGGTGTGCTGGCGATCGCGGTGACGCTGGTTATCATCACCGGCGGGATTGATCTGTCGGTTGGCACCATGATGACATTCTGTGCCGTCATCACCGGCGTGGTTCTGACCTATGCGGGGATGCCCCTTTTGTTGGGGGTCATTGCTGCGGTGGCCACGGGCGCGCTGTGCGGCTCGGCGTCGGGCAGTTTCGTGGCCAAGATGAAAATCCCGCCGTTCATTGCCACCCTTGGCATGATGCTGATCCTCAAGGGGCTGAGCCTTGTCATTTCCGGCACCCGCCCGATTTATTTCAACGATACGCCGGGGTTCAGCAATATTTCGCGCGGGTCGCTGATCGGTGAAATCATCCCTGCCGTGCCAATCCCCAACGGTGTGCTGATCCTGTTCATCGTTGCCGCCGTCACCGCCTATGTTCTGAACCGGACGGTGTTGGGGCGGTATTGCTTTGCCCTAGGTTCGAACGAAGAATCCGTGCGCCTGTCGGGGGTGAACACCGACCGCTGGAAAATCGCCATCTATGCCGTGGCGGGGGGCATTGTCGGAATCGCCGGCCTGCTTATCGCGTCGCGCCTGAATTCCGCACAGCCCGCATTGGGCCTTGGCTATGAGCTGGAGGCGATTGCCGCCGTGGTCATTGGCGGCACGTCCCTGTCCGGCGGGCGCGGTTCGATCCTTGGCTCGCTTATCGGGGCGCTTATCATGGCGGTGCTGACCAACGGCCTGCGGGTTCTGTCCGTGGCGCAGGAATGGCAAACCGTCGTTACTGGCGCGATCATCATTCTGGCGGTTTACGCCGACATGATGCGCCGCAAGAAATCCAACTGATCACCAAGCGGCCTGACCCACGAATGGTCCGGCCAATCGACAACCGAGGAGGAAACCACATGTTGTCACGTCGCGTTCTCATTGGCGCCCTGAGCGCCACGCTTGCCCTGGGATCGGCATCTGCCGTTGCCGCACAGGATGGCAAGCTTTACATCCCGCTGATCTCGAAGGGGTTCCAGCACCAGTTCTGGCAGGCCGTGAAATCCGGCGCCGATCAGGCCGCCGAGGAATTCGGTGTTCGCATCACCTTCGAAGGCCCCGACAACGAAACCATGGTTGACCGTCAGATTGACATGCTGGCCGCCGCCCTGGCCAACAATCCCGCCGCCATCGGTTTTGCCGCCCTCGACAGCCAGGCGGCCATTCCGCTGCTGCGTCAGGCCGCTGATGCGGGCATTCCGATCGTCGCTTTTGACAGCGGTGTCGACAGCGACATTCCCGTCACGACCGCCACAACCGACAACGTTGCAGCCGCCGGGCTGGCCGCTGACAAGATGGCCGAACTGATCGGTGGCAAAGGCAAGGTTGCCGTTGTTGCGCACGATCAGACCAGCCGCACGGGTATCGACCGGCGTGACGGTTTCCTGAACCGGATCGAAGCGGAATATCCCGACATCGAAGTTGTCAGCGTGCAATATGGCGCCGGCGATCAGTTGCAATCAACCGAAGTTGCCAAGGCGATCATGACCGCCAACCCCGATCTGGACGGCATGTTCGGCACCAACGAAGGCTCGGCCATTGGTATCGTCAACGCCGTGCGCGAGATGGGTACCGAAGGTTTGACGGTTATCGGGTATGACTCGGGCAAGGCCCAGACCGACGCGATCCGCGATGGCCTGATGGCGGGTGCGATCACCCAGAACCCGGTCGGCATCGGCTATGAAACCGTCAAGGCCGCAGTTGCCGCGATCAACGGCGAAGAGCTGCCCAAGATCATCGACACCGGTTTCTACTACTATGACCAGTCGAACATCGACGATCCTGAAATTCAGGCTGTCCTTTACGATTGATCCTTTTGGCGCAGTCCGGGCTATGCCCGGGCTGCGCCACTTTTCAACACACGCTGTCACCATATTCAGCGCGCAACAGGTTTTTTTGCACCTTGCCCATGGTGTTGCGCGGCAGGGCCTCAATCAGGATATAGCGGCGCGGGTGTTTGAACCGCGCAAGGTGATGTTCGACCTGTGCGGCGATTGTTTCGGTCGTGATGCTGGTGTCGTCCAACACCACAGCGGCCAGAACGCTTTCGCCGAAATCGGGATGGGGCACGCCGAATACCGCGCTTTCAAGCACGCCGTCCACATCGTTGATGACATCCTCAATTTCTTTGGGATAGATGTTGTAGCCCCCCGAAATGATCAGGTCTTTTTGCCGTCCGACGATGCTGATGCGCCCGTCGCCTGATTGCACCCCCAGATCGCCGGTGATGAAAAATCCCGTGGCGCGCAGCTCTTCGGCGGTTTTCTCGGGCATGTTCCAATACCCCTGAAACACGTTGTCGCCGCGTACCTCGATCATGCCGATTTCATTCGCGGCAAGGGGCGCGCCGTTGTCGGTAATCACCACTTCGGTGCCGGGCAGGGCAAAACCGACAGTTCCCGCCACCCGTTCGCCGTCATAGGGGTTGGAGGCGATCATGTTCGTTTCGGTCATGCCATAGCGTTCAAGAATCCGGTGGCCTGTGCGGGCCTCGAACGCGCTGTGGACCTCGGCCAGCAGGGGGGCCGAGCCGGATACGAACAGGCGCATGTTGTGGGCCAGATCGCGGGTCAGCCGCGCGTCACCCAACAGGCGGGTGTAAAACGTCGGCACCCCCATCAGCAGGGTCGAGGCGGGCAGTTCTGCGATAATCGTATCCAGATTGAATTCACCCATGAAACGCACCTGCGCCCCGGCCAGCAGCGCAGTGTTCAGGGCCACGAACAATCCGTGGGTGTGAAAGATCGGCAGGGCGTGGATCAACCGGTCCGCATCGGTGATCTGCCACAGATCGGTAAGGGATTGCGCGTTGGACAACAGGTTCTTGTGCGACAGCATCGCGCCCTTTGACCGCCCTGTGGTGCCAGAGGTATAGAGCAACGCCGCAAGATCATCGGCGCCGCGCGGCACGGTTTCGAATGTGGTGGGTTTGGCATTTGCCTGTATCGACAGGGTGCCGCTCCCGTCGTTGGCGAGGGTCAGAACGCGGGTGTTTTGCGTGCAGATCGCCCCCAGATCGGCGGCATCCCCGGCATCGCAGACCACAACGGCGGGGGTCGCGTCGTGGATGAAATAGCGCAGCTCGCTGTGGGTATAGCCCGTGTTCAGGGGCAGATAGACCGCGCCGGTCTGTAACGCCGCGCCGTACAGGGCCAGCGTATCGGCAAGTTTGGCGGCCTGAACGACAATCCGGTCGCCCGGCACCACCCCCGCATCGGCCAAAACATGGGCAATTTGCGCAACCCGCGCCACAAACCCCCCATAGCTGAGCGTGGTGCCATCATCGAGCGTCAGGAAAGGGGTGTCACTCTGGGCGTGACGAGCGATCAGAGTATCGTAAAGGACGTTGGACACGATGTAATTTCCTCGGGCTTGGCAGGGGTGGTGGCGTGATCGGTTGGTCACCGTGCCCCCGGTTCTGACATGTCAGTGGAAGAAAGTCGATAAAAGCCTTTACATCGATTTTCTGGGTGAGGTGTTTTTTGACTTACATATGGTGCGCGTTTCGTATATGAAACGGTAACACCGAAGGATCGTCAGTTTCAGGGAGGAGCTGTGTCGATGGTTTCAACGTCTCTGCTTCGCGAGCAGCGCGGCGCGCCCAGCAAGATCGAGTTGCGCCTTGCGCAGATTGGCATGACATTTTCGGGCGTGTCGGTGCTGCGGGATGTGAATGTTGATTTCACCGGCGGCGAAATTCACACGTTGATGGGGGAAAACGGGGCGGGCAAAAGCACGCTTGTGAAAATCATCAGCGGGGTTCAACAGCCCACATCCGGTTCGATGGTTATTGATGGCGTTCCGGTCAGCTTTTCCTCGCCGCGCGAGGCCGAAGACCTGGGCATCGTCATCATGCATCAGGAATTAAGCCTGATCCCCGATATGACCGTGGCCGAAAACGTGATGCTGGGCCATGAGCCGCTAACATTCGGGATGAAAATCGACCGTGCAAAACTGCGCGAAACGGCGAACACGGCGCTGGCCCGGTTTGGCTTTACCCTTGATGTGGACACCCGCATTCGCGATTTGCGGGTCGGGGAACAACAGTTGGTCGAAATTGCCCGCGCCCTGTTGATGGACGCGCGGGTTCTGATCATGGATGAACCGACGTCGGCCCTGTCCCAGAACGAAACCGACATTCTGATGGAGGTCGTGCGCGATCTGGCGCTTCAGGGGGTCGCGGTGATCTATATCTCGCACCGCATGGATGAGGTGTTCGAGATTTCCGACCGGGTGACGGTGCTGCGCGATGGCAATCAGATCGGATCGAAACTGGTGACTGAAACCACCCCCGCCGAACTGGTGCATATGATGGTGGGGCGTCCGGTGGATATCAAACCGGTCCGCCGCAAGACACCCCCAACCCAAAAACCGCTGCTGCGGGTTGAGGGGCTGAGCGTGCGGGCCAATCAGCGCGAGGTTGTCAAAAACGTGTCGTTCACCCTGCACCACGGCGAGGTTCTGGGCGTGGGCGGTCTGTTGGGGGCAGGGCGCACGGAACTGGTTGAAGCACTGTTTGGGGCGCGCGGCGGTCACTATGAGGGGCGGATCGAGATCGACGGTGAACCGGTTCACCCGGTCACGCCAAAGGATGGCGTTGCCCTTGGGTTGGCGTTGATTACCGAAGATCGCAAGGGCAACGGATTGATCCTGTCCGACACGATCGCCAACAATGTCATGTTGCCGCTGATGCCCCTCAGATCGAAATTCGGCGTGATGTCGGGCCGGTTGCGCACATCCCAGACGCTTTCAACGATCGAACAGTTGCGTATCGTGGCCAACGGGCCGGATCATGTGGTGGGCAAGCTGAGCGGCGGCAACCAGCAAAAGGTGGTGCTGGGCAAATGGCTGGCCACAAATCCGCGTATCCTGCTGTTGGACGAACCGACCCGTGGCATTGATATCGGCGCCAAGGATGAAATTTACGATCTGGTCGGAAAATTGGCCGACAAGGGCCTGTCGGTCATCTTTACCAGTTCCGAACTGTCCGAATTCGTTGCGGTGTGCGACCGCGTCATCGTTCTGTGTGAAGGCCAGATGACCGGCACGTTGACGGGCGAAGACATCACCAATGACGCCATCAAAGACCTTGCGATGCAGTTTTCTGGATCGGCATAGGGTGCGGAGAATACCTGACATGACCACGACCGACCTGAAACCCACCCCAAGATCCGCGCCCAAAAGCACGGGCCGCTTTCTGATATCACTGCTGAACCGGACCAAGCTGTATTGGGGGCTTGTCGCCCTGATTGCCTTTGGCGCGATTACGTCGCCGTTGTCATCGAAAGGCAACAATATCTTCATGTCTTTGGGCAATCTTACGGATGTGCTGCGTCAGGTGTCGGTGACGGGGATTGTGGCAATCGGCATGACCCTGGTGATCTTTATCGCGGGGATTGATCTGTCGGTGGGGTCGATCATGGCGCTGGGAACGGTGATCTGTGCGATGCTGCTGACCCAGGAAGGCTGGACCGCGGCCAGCGAATTTGGCGTGCCGGCCACAGGGGCGATCCTGTTCGTGATCGTCGCGGCATCGTTTCTGTTTTTCAGCAAGAACCTGAAAGGTGGCACCGACAGGCGCAACAGCAAGGCGTCGCTTGCGCTGGGGGGCGGGCTGGCCCTGCTTGTTGCGGGGGTGACGATGATCTGGCTTGCCGCGCAGGTTGACGCCAAATTCGGCGTGCTTGCCGTGCTGTTGGTGGTGCCCTGCATCGGGGCCGTGATGGGCACGATCAACGGTGCGCTGATTGTCTATGGCCGCCTGCAACCCTTTATCGTGACCCTTGCAATGATGGTTGGCGCGTTGGGGTTGGCGCGGGTGATCGCCGGGCAGGATACCGCCGTTTATCCCGTTTATACGGGCAGCAACGCCACCGAGAATTTTGAGGTGCTGCGCGAATTGCTTTGGGGTTTTCTGCCCATGCCGGGGATGATTTTCCTGTGCCTTCTGGTAGTGTTCGTGCTGATCACCCGGCTGACCACCTTTGGCAGCTATCTGTTGGCGATCGGCGGCAACGAAGAGGCATCGCGCCTTGCGGGCATTGATGTGGCCCGGATCAAGATCAGCACCTATGCCATCGCTGGCGCGCTGTCGGCCCTTGCCGGGGTTCTTTATGTGGCGCAGTTCCGGCAGGGCAAACCCGACGCTGGCATCGGGCTGGAGCTGGATGCGATTGCCGCCGTGGTCATCGGCGGGACCAGCCTGATGGGCGGGCGGGGGGCCGTGATGGGAACCTTTGTCGGCGTTCTGATCTTCGGGTTCCTGAGCAATATTTTGCAACTCAACAACATCGACAGCAACACACAACTGATCCTGAAGGGTGTCATCATCATTGCGGCTGTCATGCTGCAAGAGGGTCGGTTCACCGAGATCTTTGCCATGACCAAGACCTGGTTTGGCAAGGGAGGAGGCTCTAACCTCTCATCTGGAAAACGAAAAGGTTAGAGCGATCATAACGCGGATAAAGCGATCCGCATAACGACTGGGGAGTAAACTATGAAACGAAGAACATTTGGCAAGGGGTTACTTGCCACCGCTGCGGCGAGCCGCAATCATGTGCGTGGCGATGCCCGCGTTCGCGCAAGACAAGTATGTCATCGGCTTTTCGCAGGTGACGACAGTTGAACCCTGGCGCGTGCAGTTCAACAAGGACCTGCGCGCCGAGGCCGAGTTGCATCCCAACGTAGAGCTGTTGATGGCCGACGCCAACGACCGCACCGAAGATCAGGTTGCGGACGTTGAAAACTTCATCCGTCAGGAGGTCGACGCCATCCTGATTTCACCCAAGGAATCGGCGGGCCTGACCGGGGTTGTCGAACAGGCGACCGATGCGGGCATCCCGGTTTTCGTGCTTGACCGCAACGTGGACACCGACAAATTCGTGCAATGGGTCGGCGGTGACAACGTGCTGATCGGCGAAGCGGCGGGCGCTTACGCGCTGAAGCTGCTGGGCGGCAAGGGCCATGCGAAAGGCAACATCGTCGAAATCTACGGCGGGCTTGGCATTCAGGCGACGTTCGACCGTTCGGACCCGTTTCATGCGGCCTTTGAGGGTGAAGAAGGGGTAAAGTTCCTGCTGGACCGTCAGTCGGGCGATTGGAAACAGGATCAGGCCTATGACATCATGTCGACGGCCTTGCGCAACTACGAAGACATCGCTCTGGTTTATGGCCACAATGATCCGATGGCCTATGGCGCTTATCTTGCCGCCAAGGATGCCGGCCGCGAGAAAGACATCATCTTTCTTGGGGTTGATGGGTTGCCCGGCGAAGGCGTGACCTGGGTTGCCAATGGCGAACTGGCCGCCACGTTCCTTTATCCGACACCGGGCGCCGAGGGGTTGCGTCAGGCGCTGGCGTACCTTGGCGGCGCTGATGTGCCGAAAGAGGTCGTCATGGGCACCGAGGCCATCACGCCGGAAAACGCCGATGAAATCCTGATGAAAAACGGGCTCAAGTAGGCAACGCATGGTGTTTGTCGGTCTTTCCTGACAAATACGCTGCAAACTGCGCGGGGGTGTTTCCCCCGCGCATTCCGATGAATGGTGTCCTGATGTCCGAACCGCAGACGAAGCTGCAAAAATATTCTGCGCCCGCGCTTGAAAAAGGGCTGGATATTCTTGAGTTTCTTTCGCTGACCGACACGACACCCAGCCTGACCCAGCTTGCCGCCGGGATCGGACGTTCCAAAAGTGAAATATTCCGCATGATGATCGTGCTGGAAGAGCGCGGCTATATCGAGCGGTTTGACGGTGACATTTTCGGCCTGACCGACCGGATGGCGCTGCTTGGTGGGGTGCGATCGGGCAACAGCAAACTGGCCGAGATCGCGACGCCTTACCTTGATCGTCTGTCAGATCAGATCCAGCATTCGTCGCATTTTTCTGTGGGTTGCGACGAGGGCCTGGTGGTGATTGCCAGCACCTCTGCTGTGCAAAACTATGGGCTGAGCGTGCTGGTGGGCTACAAGACCCCGCTGTTTGGCACGGCGGCTGGCGCGTGCATGCTGTCGGCCCAGGGCGATGACGCCCTGTCCCACGTGGCGGCCGGGGCCGACCCGAAAGACCGGCAAGCGTTCGTGGCCAGCATAAAAGAATGCCAATCCCATGGCTTTGCGACCCTGCCCAACCCCGAAATACACGCCATTCTGGAAATGGCCGCCCCCGTTCTGCATCTGCCCAGCAAGGCCGCCATCGGTGCAATGACGGTGCCGATTTTCGGCCCCGATACCCAGGACAACCGCATAGGCGCCATTGCCCGGGCGTTGCTGGAAACGGTCCGCCAGCTTCAGGACAAGATCGCAATTACGTTGCCGTCACCTTTGGGCGCCACCTGATGAGGGGGCAGGCGGTTGGCGCCGGGTTTCGCGGGGGCGCTGTTCGGGCGGGTCAGGATGAAAGCCGCCGCACCGGTCATGCAGACCGCCTGCACAATCAGTATCGTACCGGACAGCGACATCGCCACGCTGAGCGCGAAAGCACCGGCCATCATGACAATCGCCATCAGTTTGTAACGCGGGGCAATGGCCCCGCTGGCCCGCCAGTTCGCGATGATCGGCCCGAACGTCCGGCTGCGCTCCAATCGCGCGGCGAGGGCGGGCGAGCTTTTGCAAAAAGGAACGCGGCAAGGATCACAAACGGCGTTGTCGGCAAAAGCGGGAGGATAATTCCGACAAGACCAAGCGCAAGCGACAGCCAGCCGATCACCAGCCACAACAACCGGATCGCCGGACCGGCGGTCAAAAAACGCAGGCGGGTCATAAAGGGCCGGCTCATTGCGCTTCCCGGGCTATAAAGTCTGCCCATCGCTGATAGCGGCAGAACATGCCTGAATAGAGATCGGCCTTTGCCGGATCGGGCCGGATCGTCGCGCGGGCCGCCACCCGGGGCAGGGCCGCAGCGCCGCCCAAGGCCTGCATGGCGATAAAGGCAGCGCCAAGCGCCGATTCCGCATAATCCACGCATTCCAGCGGGCGCGCCAGAACATCCGCGAGGATCTGTGGCCAGACCTGCCCGCGCGTCACACCACCGGCCAAACGTGCGGTGACATCCGGTGCAAGGGACAGATCCAGGCGTTGCACGCAGTCGCGCAGGGAAAAGGCGACCCCTTCCATCACCGCCCGCACAAAATGCCCCATGTCATGGCCCGCGTGCAGCCCGGAAAAGGTGCCGCGCATATGGGGGTTCCAATAGGGCGCGCGTTCGCCCTGAAGATAAGGGTGAAACAGCAGACCATCGGCGCCGGCGGGCACATCCTGTACCACGGCATCCACCTCATCGTGGCTCAGCCCTCCGGCAAGGTGGCGCACCCATTGAAGCGCGACCGCACCCGCGTTGGTTCCGGCCTGATAATAATGGCCCGGCCCAATGGCATGGGGATAATTCAGCACGCCGGGTTTGAACAGCGGCGCACCGGGGGCAAGGATGGCCGCCGATGATCCGATCCGGATCACCGCAGGCGGATCAACCCCGCGCCCCGCGCAAGCCACAATTTCCGCTGCACTGTCAAGCGCGCCACTGACCACCGGAATGCCCCGGGGCAAACCAAAATGCGCGGGGCCGTCACCGGTCTGGCCAACGATGGTTGTGGGGGTGACAACCTCGGGCAATGCATCAAGGGAAAGCCCGGCAAGCGCGCAAAGTTCGTGATCCCAGCAGTGCCGCCCCAGATCATACAGCAGGGTCGCCACGGCTGATGTCCGGTCCATCTGCGGCCGGCCCGTCAGCAGATAGACAAGATAATCCTTGGACGACAACAACAGCGCCGCCCGCGCCATGGCGCGGGGTTCGTTCCGGCTGACCCACATGAGTTGCGGCAGCGTCCATGTGCAGGAGGGTTCGTTCAGCGTGGCGCGCTGTATCGCTGGGCCAAAGTTGGCGCGAAGATGGGCGACCTCATCAATGCTGCGCTGATCGCTCCACAGAATTGCGGGGCGAATGACGGCCCCGTCACCATCAAGAAGCACCGGTAAGTGGGCGGCGGAACAAAAACCGACAGCGGCAAGGCGGGCCATTGGCCCGGGTGCCTGGGCGGTCAGGGATGCGACCGTTTCCGCCATGGCGCGGCGCCATTCGGATGGGTCTTGTTCGCTCCAGCCGGCGTGCGGGCGCAGGGTGGGATAGTGCGCCGATGCCTCGGCCAACACCCGACCCTGGCCATCTGCCAAAACCGCCTTGAGGCTGCTGGTGCCCAGATCAAAACCGATGAATGTGTCCCGGTGCGCCATGGCTCAGGTCGCGCGGGGCAGGGTTTTGAGGGCGTCGAGAGCGGCATTCATGCCATGCTGAAGCGCGGCAAGGTCCGTCGTCGCGGAAATCAGCCCCAACCCTTTGGGCACAAGGGCGAGGGCGGCTTCCCAATCGGTTGTCTGGAGCGCGCCGATTTTGCCGTGCCGCGTGCAGGCGGCCAGAATCGCATCAATCAGGGCGGCCATCTCTGGCGATGTGAGCTTGGGTGATATTCCACAGGACACGCTGAGATCAGAGGGGCCGATGAACGCCATATCAATGCCATCGACCGAAAGGATTTCATCAAGGGCGCCAAGCGCCGCAGCGGTTTCGATCTGGACACCGATCAGGATGTCGGCGTTCGCTTGTGGCAGATATTCTGCGGCGGCCACGCGGGTGAATCCTGTGTGCGCCCGCGACATGCTGACCCCCGTGACCCGGACGGGGGATAGCGGCAAAAATCGACAATGGCCCGTGCCTGATCCGCGGTTTCCACGCGCGGCACAAGAACACCGGCAGCGCCCAGTTCAAGCGGGGTCAGAAAGGCATCGCGCCGAATGTCCGCCACCCGCACGATTGTCTGACACCGCCCGTTGCGAAAACCTGCCAGCAGCGCGGCCAGAATGTCCGGGCCATAGCTTCCGTGTTCCTGATCCAGTATCGCGAAATCCATTCCGGCGGAATCCAGAATTGCGCCCAGGAATGGCGTTTTCAGTTCCGAAACCATAAGGCCCCGCAAGACGGCGCCAGAGGCAAGGGCGGGCTTCATCCATGGGCAAGATATCGTCATCAATTCCACTTTCACCGGGTCGGACTGGATACGGGGATACCCTGCGTGAAACGCAAGGGCCAGCATGGGATGTTCCAAAAGAAACCCATCCGCAAATGCCACCGTCGGCCTGCCCGGCATCATCCGCAGGGAAACCCCGGGCGTTTTCACAAAGGCTCAGTAATTCCAGAGCGTGCCATCTTCAAGGCGGACAACCGGGTGGCTTCCGGGGCTGTAACTGTACTGTGCGGCCTCTTTTTCATCGAAATCCACGCCAAGTCCGGGGGCGTCGCTGACGTACATCATGCCGTTTTCCATGCGGTGATCCGAAGGGAACAGCGCGTCACAGGCGGGGGTGCCAAGCACCAGATATTCCTGAATGCCGAAATTGGGCGCCCATGCGTTGAAATGCGCCTGCGCCGCCATGCACAGGGGCGAATGGCTGGGGGCGCCATGAAAACCAATGCGCACGTGATGCAGGGCGGCAAGATCAACAATGCGTTTGACGGGGGTGATCCCGCCCGCATAGGTGACGGCAACGCGGATGAAATCAATCAGCTCGTTTTCGATCAGCTTGTTGCAATCCCAGATCGAATTGAACACTTCGCCAATGGCAACCGGCACCGTCGAATGCTGACGCAGCAATCGCAGGGCATCCTGATCTTCTGCCGGGGTCGGATCCTCAAGCCAGAACAGGCGGGCCGGCTCTACCGCTTTGGCAAATTCGGCGGCTTCGCGGGGCAGCAGGCGGTGGTGCACGTCGTGCAGTATCTTGATGTCCGGGCCAAACCGGGCGCGGATTTCGGCCAGCGCCCCGGGCATATAGCGCATGTAGCGTTCGGTATCCCATACCTCGACCTTGGGACGGATGCCGCTGAAATCGCTGATGTAATGTTTGCCGTCGCCCTTGGTTTGCGGCACCGCATAACTGGCCGTGGGCATGCCCGGAATGCCGCATTGGACGCGCACCGCCTGATAGCCCTGCGCGATGTAGTGGGAAATGGAATCCATCAGGTCTTCCAGATCGGCGCCGGTGGCATGGGCATAAACCAGCGCCCCCTCACGGCTTTTGCCGCCGAACAGTTGATACAGGGGCATATTCGCCAGCTTGCCCTTGATATCCCACAGGGCCATGTCGATGGCCCCGATGGCGGCCATGGCAATCGGTCCGCGCCGGAAATAGGCACCGCGATAGAAGAACTGCCAGATGTCTTCGCTGTTGCGCGGGTCCATCCCGATCAGGTTCGGGATCAGGTAATCCCGCAGATATGTCGCGGGCAGGGTTTCGCGGTTGTTCAGGGTCGCATCGCCCAGCCCGTACACGCCCTGATCGGTCATGATTTTCAGGGTGACATAGTTTTTGGCGGGGCCGCCGACGAACACTTTTGCATCGGTGATCTTCATGGTGCGGGTCTCCGGTCGTGGGGGATGGCTCAGGCCAGATGGGTCACATCTGTCCAGTTGCCGTTCTGGCGGATCACGTCGATAAGCTGCTGATATTGGCTGCCTTCGCGGAAGGTCGGGTAGGGGTCAACCGGTTCGCCGCAGATATCCCTGACGAATTCCTGCGCCAGATAGTGCCAGCATTGTTCGGTTTCGCCTTTCACATCGGCCACCGTGGCGGCAATGGCGTGTGGCAATGGCACGGCGTTCCACGCCTTGTCCGCGCCCCACAAAGACAACTGCCCGCTGCCGTAATGGCCGTTAAGATGGATCGCGCCTTTGGTGCCGTAAAACACAATGTGGTCGTCGTGAAAACGCGGCACCAGACCGCCATGCTTGAACAGCACCGATACCGGTTTGGCGGCAAGGGTGCCTTGGATCTGGGCAAGCACGGTATAGGACCATTCGACATCGCTTTGGCCCCATTCAAGGGCGGGATCGTTCAGGTCTGCGGGAATGAAATCGCGCCGGGTTGTGAAATTATGCACGCCGTCGACGATGGGCGCGCGGCCCAGATCGTCGCGCACCTCGCCCATGACTGACAGGATGTTTTCACCGATCACCGCAGTGACAATCGACAGGGTATGGGTGAAATTGTTGTTCAGGCGCCCGCCGCCGTCTGCCTTGCGGTGGGACCATCCAAACGGGATCTCACGCTCCAGGTTGAAATGCGAAATGCACTCAACCTCGGTCGGTTCGCCGATGGCACCATCCGCAATTAATTGTCTGGCGTGACGAACGCTTGGCGCATAGCGAAAGCTGGCGGCATAGGCGGTCTTGACGCCTTTTTGCTGCGCTTGTTCAAACAGGGCGCGCGCGGTTTCACCGCTTTGGGTCATCGGTTTGTCGCAAAAGACATGGCAACCAAAATCAATGGCCTGTTGAATCGGTTCGAAATGCGCACCACCGGGTGTTGCAATGGAAACGATATCGGGCTGGCAGGTGTTCAGGGCCTCTTGCCAGTCGGTGCCGCAATAGGGAATTCCCATTTTGGCCGCCACGTCGCTGACAACGCCGGGTGTTCGGCCGACGATACCGACAACCCTGGCGCCAGCCCCGCGAAAGGCGTCGGCGTGGCCCTGTCCGGCGAATCCGGTTCCGTGAATCAAGACGTTCAACATTCTATCCTATGTCCCGGTGTTCATGGCGCTTGGCAGTTCGATAAGTCCGTGCAGGCGGTCGTCGGTGAAAAGCACGCTGATCTGGCGATCCAGATCGCCGATGTGCGCCCGCAGCGCCGCTTCTGCGCGGTCGCTGTCGCGGGCGCGGATCGCCTCGACGATGGCGGTGTGTTCCGCAAGCACCTCTGGCCCGCGCAGGATGCGGTGCATTATCCGGACGTGGCGCGCCCGGTTAAGATCGAATTGCGTGCGCCGTGCCGTTGTCCAGGCATCGCCATAGCCGGCAAGAACGAAAATCTGGTGGTGGAAGGCCTCGTCCAAGTTGAAGAACGCGGCGTAATCATCCCGGGCCAATGCGTCGGACTGCTGTGCAAGAATATCGTCCAGATCCTCAACCCGGTATCTTGGGTCGGGCAGGGATGCGGCACCGCGCACCGCGCCAAGTTCCAGTTGCAACCGGATGAAACAGGCCGTGGTATAGCGGCTGACCGAGATTTTGGTCACATAGGTTCCGCTTTGGGGAACGATCTTGACCAGCTTTACCTCATCAAGGCGGATCAATGCCTCGCGCACGGGGGTTTTGCTGGCACAGAGTGCCGAGGCGATTTCTTTCTCGGACAGCCGTTGCCCCGGCCGCAGCTTTACCGAAACGATGAGGCCCCTGAGAATGTCGAACACCTGAAACGTGATGTTCGCGTCGGCGTTCAGGCGAAAATCACCAAGCAATTGCGCAACAGGTGACTGCGTCGGTTGCCGCCTGACCGTCTGTGACAAATGTTCGCGCAACGCTGATTCCATCCAAGAGACATAGAAGATATGGCAGTTATTAAAACTACCATCTATAATGTTCTATCTGATATGTCAGTTGGGTGGCGCTGTAAATACCGCAGTCGGGTTGCCGGGTCAGTTGATCCTTTCGCCGGTGGTGCGATCAAACAGATGGATATGGTTGTCCATGACCCGGCACGGGACAATATCCCCGACCGTCAGGTGGTGGCGTTCGTTCAGGCTGACGCGCACCTCTTGTCCTGCGACCCTCAGCACAAGGTTGAGCCGGTCGCCGGTGTTTTCGGTTGATTCCAATGTGCCGCTGAAATGGGCATCATTCGCATTTACGATTCTGATGTGTTCGGGGCGAAACCCAAGGGTCACATCCCGGGTCGATTCAGCGGCAAAGGGAAATGTCGTGTCCAGCGCGGCAATCCCGGCACCGGCCTTCATCCGGGCATCCACAAGGTTCATCGGCGGGGTGCCGACAAAGCCTGCCACGAAAACGCTTGCCGGGCGGTCGTAGAGATCAAGCGGGGGGGCGAATTGTTCGATCCTGCCACCGTTCAACAACATCACCCGGTCGGCCATGGTCAGCGCCTCGACCTGATCATGGGTGACATAGATCGCGGTGACGTTCAGCCGCTGTTGCAGGTTGCGGATTTCGCTGCGCATTTGCACGCGCAATTTCGCGTCAAGGTTTGACAGGGGTTCGTCAAACAAGAACACCTTGGGTTCGCGGACAATGGCCCGGCCCATGGCAACACGCTGACGCTGCCCACCGGACAGATCCTTGGGTTTGCGGCCCAGATAGGGTGTCAGGTTCAGCAATTCGGCGGTTTCGGCAATGCGGCGTTTGCGTTCCGGCGCGTCCAGCCCCATCAATTCCAACGGAAAATCAATGTTTTGCTCGACCGTCATATGCGGGTACAGCGCATAGGATTGAAACACCATCGCGATGTCGCGGTCGCGCGGCCCCTGATCGGTGACGTTCTTGCCGTCGATCATGATCGCGCCGCCGGTTGCATCCTCCAACCCGGCAATGATGCGCAGGAATGTGGATTTTCCACAGCCGCTTTCGCCCAGAACGGCGATGAATTCGCCATCGGATATATCGGCGTTCAACCCGTGCAGCACCTGCACCGAACCAAAGGATTTCGTCAGGGTATCAACGGTCAGTCTTGCCATTACGTGGTCTCCGCATCGGGATTGAGGTCAAGCCGCGTGAACGCCTCGGGGGGGCATCCTGACGCTGCATTTCCCGGGTCAGTTTTGTGGTCATGGCGGCCAGAAGCGCGCCATCGTCCAGTGGTGTTTCCTGTTGCGGGTCCGTTGCGACATCAAACAACAGGCTGTCGCTTGGGGCCATCGCCGCCGGCCCGTGCGAAGTGTACCACGGCGATTGTTCGATCACCGGAATGCGCAGGACCGGATAACCATCGCCGTAGGGCAGGCCGGTGATCATTTCGGCCTGCGCCATCTCTTCGCGGATGAAATGTTGGCGCATGTGGCTTGGGATCAAACTGTATTGATACAGCGTCTGATCCAGCAGGTTTTCGGGATAGCGGAAATAAGTGTGCTGTCCGTCGGTGACGTTGATCGCCCCGCCGAAATAGCCAAAGATGACGCTTTCGTGGTTCTGAATCTCTGCATCGCGCAGCACCGGCAAAAGCGATTTCCCCCGCACCGCATCAGGAATGTCGCAGCCGAACGCCTCAAGGAAAGTGGGCATCAGATCGGGCGTCTGGCTGAGGGCGGCGCGCGACTGGCCTGCCGCATCCGGGTGATCGGGGTGGTGGATGAACAGAGGGATATGGGCGATTTCCTGATAGGCGGGCATCTTGTTCTTGGCCCACCAATCATGTTCGCCGGTCAGATAGCCGTGATCCGTGGACACGACCAGCATCGTATCTTCCCACAGGTTCAGCGCATCCATCTGATCCAGCAGCCGGCCCATCTGTGCGTCGCAATGGGCCAGCAGGGCCATGTAATTTGCCCGCAGCTCTGCCGCCTCGGCATCATCCTGGGTGACGCGGGCATAGGGCGGCCAATCGCGGATCGGGCCGTCATACTCCGTGGGAAATTGCGCGCGCCAGCGTTCGGGCGCGTGAAAGGGTTCGTGCGGGTCAAAGGTTTCGATTTGCAGGAACCAATTGTCGGCGTCCTTGTTCACCGCAAGGAATTCACACCCGAGATCGAAACATTGCACCGATGAAAAATCCGCCTCGTCGCGGATATAATCCCGGTTGATCATATAGTGCAGCGGCAATTCTCCCGGTGTCTCGCTGTATTGGTCGGGGTGATATTGCTGGCGATACCTGTTCAGGTCGGGGGCGACATGGGCCTTCCAGCCGTCGCCTTCCTGACCGCGCAGGAATTCGAAACTGGTAAAGGCGTTCTGATAGCCAGCGCCACCCACCTCAAGGTAATGATAGTGATCGGTGATCAGGTGGCTATAGATCCCCTGCTTTTTCATCACCTCGGTCATGACGGTGTCGAAGGGTTCCAGCGGCCCCCAACTGCGGTGCATGAAATTCAGACGTCCGGTCTGAAGATCACGCCGGGCCGGCATACAGGGCAGGCTGCCGACATAGTGATTGTCGAACCGGGCCGATTTTTCCGCCAGACGGCGGAAATTCGGGGTTTGCATCAGGTCGGACCCATAAGGTTCAAGGAAATGCCGGTTCAACGTGTCGAAAAGAACAAAGATTGCACGCATGGTTATGCGGTGACCTCCATGCTGGGCGTCAGGGATTCAAGTGCGATAGTCACGGTGAAGGCGCGACTGTCGCCGGGTTTCAGTATCGGTAATTCACCGGCGGCACGGGCGGCCTGCCGGGATCGGGCGGCGGTGGTGCAGGGTTCGATGCCGATCATGGTGCAGCCTTTGCCCCGCACCCGCAGAATCTGCACATAGGGCAGGGTGTCGGTCGAATAGGACACCCGTGTGCAAAGGCCGTTGCGCGGGTTGTGAACGTGACAGGTTGCCATTCCGTTCGTTGCAACCTGCCGGTGGACCGACAGTTCAGACACCGCCGGATCGGGGTTTGGCCCCATGGGCGCGCAGGGGTCATGGTCTGACCCGTTCCAGACCTGGGTTGCCGCGTCCAGGGACACTTCGGTCGCGGCATCAACCATCGGATACCCAAGGTTCAGGTGGTACAGCATCATGTTTGGCATCGCCGTCGGCCCGATATTCGTGACCCGGTCGTGAATGGTGAAACTGGTGCCACCCAGGGGCGCCTCGATCCGCCGGTGCAATCGCAGGGCGCCGCGAAACATCATGGATTGAACGATCTCGCCCTCGCACCAGATCAGCGGTTCTTCCCCGTATTCGTCGATGCCATAGCCGATCAGTTTCGCCGGCTGATGCGCCCCGGCGCCATGCAGCGGATAGGCGATGTCTTGGGTCGGGTGCAGGGGGGTATTTTGGGCCGGTTCGGATTCGGGTTGGCGGATGTGGTCGAACCCGCAGGTGCCCAGAAACCCGGACATCCCCGTCAGCCACCCTTGCCCGCCTTCGCTGTGCGGGTCGATATGGGCCGCGCTGCGATAACCGGCCGGTGTGTGCCACGACAGGGTTGTCCCGTTCAGGGCAAGGCGCCCGATGTCGAACGTGCGGTCGATGATGATTTCCGCCTCAAGCCCGCCTCCGGTGCGCAGTTCCAGCACCCGCACCCCCCGTTCGGCGCCGTCGCCCAGGGTGACCAGACGGATATCGCCATAGGCGTGCAACGCGCCGTATTGCTGGCGCAGGGCGTGCATGGTGGTGGGCGCGTTCATTTCACCGCTCCGGCGGTCAGGCCCTTGACGATAAAGCGTTGGCCAAACAACAGCGCAAGCAGCGCCGGAATGGCCGACAGCACCGACGCGGCGGCCATCTGGGTGTATTTGATTTCATTTTCCTGTGCGAATTTCGCAATGCCCACGGGCACCGTGGCCGAGGTGTTGTTGGTCAGGGCAAGGGCAACCGGGAATTCGTTCCAACTGAAGATAAAGACCAGAATCCCGGTCGAAACCAACCCCGGCATCATGATCGGGATCACGACGCGCCACAGGGTTTTGACAAACCCCGCCCCGTCGATGAATGCCGCCTCTTCCAGTTCGCGCGGGATTTCGCGCAGGAACGACGACAACAGCCAAAGCGACATGGGCAGGTGCAGCGTGGTGTGCGCCAGGATCAGCGCAACAGTATCATTGCCCAGCCCGACATCGCGGAACAATTCATACCATGCCCCCGCCAGAGTGACCGGCGGCACCAGATTGAACACCACGGCCCACAGCAAAAACAGGTTCACGACCCAGGTGGGCCAGCGCAGGCGCAGCAGCGAATACCCGGCAAGAAACCCGATGCTCATGGCCATCAGCGTGCTGATCGACGCCACGACGAGCGAATTGAGGAAATTGCGCGCAAACAGCGATGTGTTGCCGAACAGGACCTCGTTATAATTCATCGTGACCGGGGTGAATTTCACCGTGCCCATCAGCAGCGCGATCTGGGTCTTGAGCGAGGCCAGAGCGATCCAGAGGAACGGGCCAAGGGTCAGGACCGCCGCCAGAAACAGAAACCCAAGCAGCACCCGGTCGACCGAACGGCGTTGTTTGTGACGCGTGCTCATTGGGTTCTGCTCCTTTGGCGGGTCATGGCGACGGCGATGATCGTGGCAATGACAAGGATCACCGTGACCGACATGGCCGACCCGTACCCTGGATTGTCCTGAACGAAGAACCGCTGATAGATGGTGAAACTGATCACCTCGGTAGAGGTGCCCGGCCCGCCCCCGGTAAGCAGATACACCTCGTCAAACACCTTGAAGGCGATGATGGCGCGAAACACGAAGGTCGTGAAAATGGCGGGCCACAAAAGCGGCAGGGATATGCGGCGGAATTCTTTCCATTTGCTGGCCCCGTCAATCTGCGCGGCCTCGGATACATCCTTGGGCAGGGCCTCGACCGCTGCAAGCAACAGCAGGAATGAAAACGGTGTCCAGTGCCAGATATCGACGATGATGACCGACATCAGCGCAAGAGATGACGAGCCAAGCCAATCCACCGGCCCCAGCCCCACAAGATCAAGTATCTGATTCACCACGCCGAACTGCGAGTTGTACATCAACCGCCAGATCGCACCGATGATGATGCCCGGAATGAGGATCGGCAGCAAAAACAGCGTCCGGTAAGCGCGCGATCGCTTGCCAAGGCGCGAACAGGCCAGCGCCAGCATCAGGCCAATGGAAATCTGCGCCGTGGTCGCGGTGATCACAAGGATAACGGTGTTTACGATCCCCGCCTTGAACAAGGCATCCGAGGCAAGTTTGACGTAGTTTTCAAAGCCGACCCAGGCCCAATGCGCCTGTCCGCCCGTCCATGTCACCTCGGCAAAGCTGAGCGCGACAAGGTTGAACAGCGGCAGTGCCGACAGCACCACAAGAAACAACAGGGCGGGAAGAAGCGACAGATATTTGGCGGTTGTTCGGTTGTTCGGTTTTGCCATCGGGGTGTCCACCAGAGTCGGAAAATTGGATGATGGCCTGCAAAGGCACGGGGGGACTGGCGGCGCATATGGCCGCCAGTCCGCAGCGATCAGTCGGCCAGATCGGGCAGGCGGCCCGTGTCATAGCCTGCGTCGACCATGATCTTTTCGATGTCAGCGGCCATGCCGTTCAACGCGTCAACCGGGGTGATTTCACCGGCAACGGTTCTGTTCAGGCCCACTTCCAGCACGGCAACGATTTCAGCGCCTTCCGGGATGGTCCACAGGCGCCGTGCGGTCGGCGAGGCCGTGCGCATGGTCAGCATATAGCGGTTTTCCGGCTTTTCGGCGAAGTCCGATTCATAGGCCGCCGCACTGACCGGAGAGCCACCCATTTCTGCATAGGCGATCTGGGTTTCCGGCTTTTGGAACCAGTCAAGAAAGGCCAGCGCCGCCTTTTTGTGGTCAGGTTCGATATTCTTGGGAATACCGCCCAGCCAGTGACCAAGCGCCGGCGCCGACGGATAGCCCGGCGCATGGGGAATGGTCATATAGCCGATCTTGCCCACCACGATGGATTTGTTCGGGTCATCCATCTGCGATTGCGCCGCTGCGGGCAACACCGCGTGGGCCGCGCGCCCGGTGACCAGATATTGAATCAGATCGCCCTGATCCATGCTGGCGGGGTTTTCGGGGCCGACTTCCTTGGAAAATTTCACATAGGTTTCAAGCGCCTTCAGGGCCTCGGGGCTGTTGATGGTCACGAAGAAATCGCCGTTTCCTTCGTCACGAAACAGCGACCCGCCGTTGCTGATCAGATAGGGCCAGTAATCCCAGGTGATCGAAATCGCGCCCCGTGCCGCGCGTTGCATCATGCCGATCATTTCGGGCGGGTTGTGCAGGGCCTTGGCATTGGCCAGCAGATCGTCCCATGTTTCTGGGATGCTCAGCCCGTTTTCTTCGTACAGATCCTTGCGATAGAACATCAGCGTGATGTTCGGGTTGACCGGTACAGTCAGAAGATCGCCGGTTTCGCAGTTCACCGTCTTGGTTTTTGCATCGAAACAGACGGTATCATCATAGGTGTAAATCTGCGGGTCCAGCTTGAAATCCGGGTCAATGTTCTTGAGCGGCTCAAGGAAACCGCCGTGATACATCTCGGGGTAAAAGATGCCGTTGACGATCAGGATGTCATATTCGCTCTTTTCCGAACGCACGGCATTGCGCTGTTTTTCAAGGCTCCCGGCATAGGGGTTCACGTCAAGCGTAACCTCATTGCCGGTTTCGGATTCATACAGATCGACGAGATTGGCAAACCCTTGCAGCCACGGTGACTGGTTGATGACGATGTTGATGGGTGCAAGATCCTGCGCATTGGCGAAGGATGCGGTTGAAACATAAAGCGCCGCCGTCACCGACACCGCTGCCGAACGGCAGATTGTTGGAAATACTTTCATGATGCCCTCCCTAAAAGCTGCGCCATAGTCATCTGCGATAACTACAACAACAAGCTTCTTTTCCTTTGGTTTATATAACCTTTCCGACTATGATCCGAGGCCAGAATCCTGCTTGGGTGAAGCCATTGATAAATATCCGACAATTTCGGCACTTCATTGCCGTTCTCGAAAACGGAAGCCTGCTTGGCGCCTCGAAAGAGCTGAATATCAGCCAGCCAGCGTTAAGCAAAAGCATCATTTCGATCGAAAACTATTACAAGGTTCCACTGTTCAAGCGGTTGCCGCGCGGGGTGCGGCCGACCGGATTCGCCCTGACCCTTGAACCGCACGCCCGGCGTATTCTGTTTAATGTCGCGGAAAGCCGGGCCGAAATCGCGACAATCGCCGCCGGTTCGTCAGGGCGGATCGCGGTCGGAACCGGGTCTTCGTTTGTCGGGGTCGCCTCGGAGATGATGCACGATTTTGACCGACAGTTCCCCGATGTGCAGTTCACCGTGCTGACCGACCATGCCCACAACCTGCGTCAGGCGCTGTTGGGTGACCGGATCGATTTTTATATCGGCATGGCCAACGATGAGTTCGATGACACGTCGTTTGACGTGCAGATCCTTTACACTGACCGTTTCATCGGTCTGTGTTCACCCGATCACCCGTTTGAGGGCAAAAGCGTCGGCCCCGCCGAACTGGCCACCTATGAGTGGATCTTTCCAAGTCTGGAGGAACCCGCCCGCCGGGCGTTGGATGCGTATTTTGTCAGCAACAAACAGGTTCCGCCCCGGGTAAAGATCACAACGAATGCCGAACAGATATTGCGGCGTTTCCTGTCCGGCACACAGTTTTTCGGGGTGACGCCCTCTACCAATATCCAGCTTCCGGAATTTCAGGGCTTTGGGCGGTTCTATCTGAAAGGCTTTGATTTTGAACGAAAGGTCGGGATCGTGCGGCGGCGGAATGCCATGTCCAGCCCGCTGGTTGAAACGTTCATCACACGGCTGACCGACCGGATTACCGCGGCGCGCTCCAACCTGCCGGGTGGCCCGCAATTATCCGTTTGACGATCTCCCTATAAATCCATATCTCTGGATATATGGATAAGAATCGCGCCCTCGAAGCCTTTGCCGCCCTCAGTCAGCCGACCCGGCTTGACGTGTTCCGCCTGCTGGTCAAGGCGGGCGCGGCGGGCATGTCGGCGGGCGACATTGGGGAAACGCTTGGGGTCCGCCAGAACACCATGTCGGCGAACCTGTCAATTCTCGCCCGCTCTGGCCTGATCCGCAGCACACGGCAGGGCCGCAGTATCCGCTATTTCGCCGATATGGACGGGATGCGCGGCCTGTTGGCCTTTCTGATGGAGGACTGCTGTGGCGGGCAACCGGACCTGTGCCAGCCTGTCATCAACGAAATCGCCTGCGCCTGCTAACCTTCAAATTCCGAAAGTGAACCATGACTGATACATCGCGTCCCGCTGCGGCGGGTCTGGGGCTTTTTGAACGCTGGCTGTCTGTCTGGGTGGCGCTTGCCATCGGGGGCGGTTTTTTGCTCGGCAATCTGTTTCCCGGCCTTTTCGCGGCGCTTGCATCGCTTGAGATCGCTTCGGTCAACCTGCCGGTGGCGGTGCTGATTTGGGCGATGGTTTATCCGATGATGGTGGGTGTCGATTTTGGCGCCCTGCGGCAGGCGGGGGATAAACCGAAAGGGTTGGTTGTGACGCTGGTGGTCAACTGGCTGATCAAACCCTTTACCATGGCGGCGCTTGGCGTGTTGTTCTTTAACCACGTTTTCGCCGGGTTCATTCCGCCGGATGATGCCCAGGCGTATCTGGCCGGGGTGATCCTGCTGGGTGCGGCTCCTTGCACGGCGATGGTGTTTGTCTGGTCAAACCTGACGCGTGGCGATGCCACCTATACGCTGGTGCAGGTCAGCGTGAATGATGTTGTCATGGTCTTTGCCTTTGCGCCCATCGTGGCATTTCTGCTGGGCGTGACCGATATTGTCGTGCCGTGGGATACGCTGCTGTTGTCGGTCGGGCTTTATGTGATGCTGCCGCTTCTGGCCGGGTATCTGACCCGCCAGCGCCTTGTGCGCAACGGCGGCGAGGCGGCGGTGGATGGGTTCAAGGCGCGGGTGCAGCCGTTTTCCATCATCGGGCTGCTGGTGACGGTGGTGCTGTTGTTCGGGTTTCAGGGCGAGGTGATTTTCAACCGCCCGCTGGTGATCGCGCTGATTGCCGTTCCGCTGCTGATCCAATCCTATGGCATCTTTTTTCTGGCTTACGGCGCGGCGCGGGCATGGGGCATTCCGTTCAACGTCGCGGCCCCCTGCGCCATGATCGGAACCTCCAATTTCTTTGAACTGGCGGTTGCCGTCGCAATCAGCCTGTTTGGCCTTGGCTCGGGCGCCGCGCTGGCCACGGTTGTCGGGGTGCTGGTCGAGGTGCCGGTCATGCTGTCCCTTGTCGCCTTTGCCAACCGGACACAACATTGGTTTCCAGCCGGGAAAGGCACATCATGAGCATTGTCATCCACCACAATCCTGCCTGCGGCACGTCACGCAATGTTCTGGCGATCATCCAAGCCTCGGGGGCGACGCCGACGATCATCGACTATCTGCAAACCGGCTGGACGCGGCCACAGCTTTTGGCACTGTTCGCCGCCGCCGGGCTGACGCCCCACACGGCCCTGCGCACGACAAAATCCCCCGCGCAGGATCTGGGCCTGCTTGACCCGGCGGTGGATGATGAGACCCTGCTTGCCGCGATGCTGGAACACCCCGTTCTGGTCAACCGCCCTATCGTTTGTTCGCCAAAGGGGGTGCGGTTGTGCCGTCCGAGCGCGTTGGTGCTGGATCTTCTTGATCGCTTGCCGCACGGGCCGATGACGAAAGAAGACGGCACACTTGTGATCGATGCGAAGGGATGCCGAGTTGACTGATGCACCAAACCTCGACACGGCGCATTTCCGGGCCATCGACGCCGACCGGTTGTTCGCCCCGGCGCGGGCAACACATGCGCCGCGTATCCTGCTGCTTTACGGCTCGCTCAGGGCGCGTTCGTTCAGCCGGCTGATGACCGAGGAAGCGGCGCGTGTTCTGACCCGGTTCGGCGCGCAAACCCGCACCTATTGCCCCTCTGGCCTGCCTTTGCCCGATGATGCCGAGGCGGATCACCCCAAGGTGCAGGAATTGCGCGATCTGGTTACATGGTCCGAAGGTATGGTGTGGTGTTCGCCTGAACGGCACGGCGCGATGACGGGGATCATGAAAACGCAAGTGGATTGGATGCCGCTGTCGCTGGGCGGGGTGCGCCCGACCCAGGGCAAAACCCTGGCCGTCATGCAGGTCAGTGGTGGGTCGCAAAGTTTCAACGCCGTCAATCAACTGCGTATCCTTGGCCGCTGGATGCGCCTGCTGACCATTCCCAACCAATCCTCGACCCCAAAGGCATTTCTGGAGTTTGACGAGGCAGGGCGGATGAAACCCTCGCCGTTTTACGACAGGATGGTCGATGTCATGGAGGAATTGATGAAATTCACCATCCTGACCCGTGACGCCAAGGATTACTTGCTTGACCGTTACAGCGAACGCAAGGAAAGCGCCGCCGAACTGTCAAGGCGGGTCAATCAGAAAGCGATTTGAAAAGGGGCGTTGCGCGTCAGGGTGTTTTGCGCCCTGACGAAACACCATCGAAAAACGTGCTGACCGTGTTTGTGACCGCGACGTTTACATCAATATCGACCACGACGTTATAAACGAATTTCCTGATCGCAATATAGAAGATACTGCCGTGCAGGCCCCAGAACAGCTCGGTTTCTTCCAGGGTTAATGGCCGGTCAAGGTCGCTCTCATTGCGTTCGAAACGTAATTCTCGCGCAGCCGGGCAGATCAGTTTTTCATTGATGAGATCCAGATACCGCTGGCTCAGCCCATAGGATTTAAGGCCGGACGACACGAATATCCTGACCCAGTCATAATCGAACACCCGTTCGGCGTATTCCAGATAAAACTGCGTCAGCCGATCCTTGAGACTGCGGCTTCGGTCCAGCACCAAAGGCTCCCATGCGGGGTTCCAGCGTTTGACATAGATATGATCATAGACCCGCTCGATCAACGCGTCCTTGCTTTCGAAATGGCGGTAAATCACAGCGTGCGATATGCCCATGCGTTTGGCAAGTTCGCGTGTCTGCCCCTCAAATCCGCATTCTGCAAAAAACCTGACCGCCTCTGACAAAATCTGCGCCTCGCGGTCTTTTGCCCGCATGTTTCGGCGGCGCGGCGTCTGGATGGGTTGGTCTGTTGTCGGATCTTGCATCAGGCTCACTCTCTCGTGCCACGTCGATCTAGCAGGCTGGGGATAAATTACCAAGTGGTCACTTTTTCCTTGACCGATGAAAAAATGGGGCCTACCAAAAATGAACAAGTGGTTACAAATGCGGTGGGGAGATCGCATTTGGGAGGGGAAATGAAATCACCGGCGTTTGATTATATCCGCGTGGATTCCGTGGCAGAGGCCCTGTCGGCCTATGACGCGATGAACGATGACGCCGTGTATCTGGCGGGCGGGCATTCTGTGGTGCCGTCTTTGGCGCTGCGGCTTCAGGCACCGGCGCAGTTGATTGATATTTCCGGTATTTCCGAATTGTCAGGGGTTTATCTTGAGGATGGATGGTTGCGGATCGGGGCGATGACGCGCCACGCCGAGGCCATTTCAGACCCGTTGATCGCGCAACATGCGGCCTTGTTCGCGGCGGCGGCGCCCCATGTGGCCCATCCGGCAATTCGCAATCGCGGCACAATCGGCGGCAGCCTGTCGTTGGCTGATCCGGCCTCTGAATTTCCGGCGGTTGCGGTGGCTTTGGGGGCCGAATTGGAGGTCGTCGGCGCAAAGGGCGCGCGCCGTATCCCGGCAGATGCGTTTTTTCTGGGCCTTTATGAAACGGCAATGGCCCCCGGTGAAATCCTGCGCGCAATCTATGTGCCGCCGGTGCGGGAGGGCCAGATTATCGGCTTTGATGAAATTGCGCGGCGGCGGGGCGATTATGCCATGGTCGGGGCGGCGGTTCAGGCCGTGGCACCCGCTGGCGTGATCGAGGACATCAGCATCGCGCTTTTTTCGGTCGGGGATCGGCCAACACCCGCCTTGCAGGCCGCAGATGCGTTGCGGGGCGGCGCGATCACCGCAGAGCGGATCGCAGCGGCGCAAGACGCCCTGAGTGATGATCTTGATCCGCCCGATGATCCGCAATTTCCGGCCAGCGCGCGGTTGCATCTGGCGCGCGTCCTGCTTGGCCGCATCCTTGCCAAACTGGAGGCATCAGCATGACGGTCGAGGTTCGCACGGTAGTCAACAATGAGGAGGTGCGCGAATTCGTCGAGCCGCGCACCAGCCTTGCGGATTTCCTGCGTGACCGGCTGCGCCTGACCGGCACCCATCTGGGCTGCGAAATGGGCGCTTGCGGGGCCTGTCTGGTGCTGCTTGACGGCAAACCGGCCCATGCCTGTCTGGTGCTGGCGGTGCAGGTTTCAGGGCACACCGTCGAAACCATCGAAGGCCTGGCCGAGCGCGGCGCGATTGCCGATCTGCAAGACAGGTTTCACGACCGCAACGCGCTGCAATGCGGGTATTGCACCAGCGGCATGTTGATGAACGCCCATGCCTTGCTTGAAACCAACGCAGCCCCCACCCGGGATGAAATCCGCGATGCCCTGTCGGGGAATTATTGCCGCTGCACCGGGTACGAGGCCATCGTTGACGCCATTCAGGCCACTGCGGTGCAGCGATCCGGCGGGCAGGAGGTGCCACAATGAACGATGCCGCCCCCGACACCAGCCATATCGGGCAATCCCACCGGCGCAAGACCGCCCTGCGCCATCTGGCGGGGCGCGGGCGTTTCGTGGGCGATCTGGTGCTGCCCCGGATGCTGCACGCCGCGTTTGTGCGCAGCCCGATGGCAAAGGGGCGCATCATTGGCCTTGACCTGCAAGAGGCCGAAAGCGCGGCGGGGGTTGTGCGGGTTTTTACCGCCGAAACCCTGAACCATGTCTGTGCCCCCTGGACCGGCAGCTTGAAACATTTTGAGCGGATGAAAAGCACGCCGCAGAACATGCTGGCCGATGGTCAGGTTTTGTGGGCCGGGCATCCCGTGGTGATGATCCTGGCGCGCAGCCGGGCCGAGGCCGAGGACGCCTGCGAGCTGGTGATGCTCGACATTGATGAGGATCAGGCGGTTGTCGATGGCGATGACGCGTTGCTGGAGGATGCACCGCTGGCCGCTGACGGGCTGGACAGCAACCTGTGCTATCGCACGGTTCTGGAAACGCCGGGGGTCGAAGATGCCTTTGCGCGGGCCGCCCATGTGATCGAGGATGATTTCATCTTTGGCCGCCACACGGCGGTGTCGCTTGAGCCGCGCTCGATCATCGCGGATTATGACAGTTCGGACGGGCAGTTGACCGTGCATCACGGCACGCAGACCCCCTATCAGTTTCAGGATATTTATGCCCGCCATTTCGGTATCCCCGAAGGCAAGGTCCGGGTGGCGGCGCCCGACGTTGGCGGGTCTTTCGGGATGAAATTGCACGTCTATAACGAAGAAATGGCGGTGGTGGCCGCCAGCATCCATCTGGGGCGTCCGGTGCGTTTTATCGCGGATCGGCTGGAATCCTTTCTGTCGGATATTCACGCCCGCGATCACCGCATTCACGCCCGCATGGCGCTGGACGGCGAGGGCACCATCCTTGCCATGGATGTCGATGACATGACCCAGATCGGGCCGTTTTCCACATATCCGCGCACCAGCGTTGCCGAGGGCAATCAGGTGATCCGCCTGATGGGCGCGCCTTACCGGATGCCCGATTATCGCGGGCGGTTGTCGGTGGTGTTTCAGAACAAGGTGCAGACCAGCCAGTATCGCGCCGTGGGCCACCCGATTGCCTGTGCCGTGACCGAAGTGATGGCCGACCGCGCCGCAGAGGTTCTTGGGCTTGACCCGTTCGAGATGCGCGCGCGCAATCTGGTGCCGGATGATGCCTATCCGTGCACGTCAGCCACCGGGTTTCAGTTTGAAAAACTGTCCCATGATGCCTGTCTCGCGCAAATGCACGGCCTGATGGGTTATGACGATCTGCGCACCGAACAGGCGGCACTTCGCGAAAAGGGTGTTTTTCGCGGGATCGGAATTGCGCCCTTTGCCGAAATTACCAATCCGGGGGCGGCGTTTTACGGCATCGGCGGGGCGCGGATTTCATCGCAGGACGGGGCGGTTGTCAGGCTGACCCCCTCGGGAGATGTGACTTGCGCGATTTCGATCAACGAACTGGGGCAGGGCACGGAAACCATCGTCGCCCAGATCGTTGCCGATCAGTTGGGCGTGACGCCGGATCAGGTGTCGGTGGTGACGGGCGATACAGAAACCACGCCCAGCGGTGGCGCAACCTGGGCCAGCCGCGGGGCCGGCATTGGCGGCGAAACGGCACTGCGCGCGGGGCGAAAGCTGCAAGGGCAAATCCTCGCGCTGGCGGGGCAGATCTTGCAGGCTGATGCCGCGACACTGGCTCTGGCGAACGGGTTGGTTGTGGATGCCGACACGGGGCAGGAACGGATCACGCTGGCCGAAATCGGCCGCATCGCCACTTATCGCCCCGATACATTGCCCCCCGGCACCGATAATTCCCTGACGGCGGCCCAACATTACGCGCCCGACGGATACCCCTTTGCCTTTACCAACGGCATTCAGGCCAGCCATGTGGAAGTTGACCTTGAAACCGGGGTGATCCGTTTGTTGCGCCATTGGGTGGTCGAGGATTGTGGCCGCATGATCAACCCCTTGCTGGTCGAAGAACAGATCCGGGGCGGCGTGGTTCAGGGGCTTGGGGCCGCGCTGTTCGAGGAATGCCTGTACGACGATGACGGCCAGATGATGAACGCATCTCTTGCGGATTATCTGGTGCCGATGGCCTGTGAGATGCCCGATATCATCATTGAACATGTGCAAACCCCGACCATGGATACGATTTTGGGCGCAAAGGGCGTGGGCGAGGCGGGCACCGCCGCCGCCGGGGCCGCGGTGATGAATGCGGTCAACGATGCCATGCGCCCGGCGGGGGCGCGCATTACCCAAATTCCGATGACACCGCTGCGCATTCTCAAGGCGCTTGGGCATGTTTGACGGGTGTACATCAAAAGGGGCCAAGCCCCGATTGCCCGGGCTGCAATCGCCCTGAGCCGCCCAGCGAAGCGACATACAAGATGCCCCACAGAAGGGCGCGCCAGAAAACGGCATTCGATGCTGACATGAACAAATAGTGGAGGAGAAGAAGCGATGGATCATACGACAAAAGATAAACGTCTTGCACTGCGTCGTCGGGAGTTTCTTTTGGCTGGCGCGGCGGGGGGATGGCCACGGTTGCCGCCCCCTGGATTGCACGGCCGGCCTTTGCCGCAGAAGAAACCATCAAGATCGGCCTGCCGATCCCCCTGACCGGCCCCTATGGCGCCGAGGCGCGGGGGCAGGCGACCTGCGCCCAGATCGCGGTTGACCAGTTCAACGCGGCGGGTGGCCTGAATGGGCGGATGGCCGAACTTCTGGTGCGTGACGACAAGCTGAAAGCAGGCGAAGCCGCAACGCGGACACTGGAGCTGATCGAAAAGGATGGCGCAGATTTCATTTGCGGGTCGCTGTCGGCCTCGGTGCAGCTTGCGGTAAATTCGGTCTGTGTCGAACGTGGCAAGATCTATAATTCGATCTCGCAATCGGATGCGATCAACGAGGCCGGAAATGCGTCGAAATATACCTTTCATGAGGCGCTGAATCCCCACATGACAGCGGGCGCCGTCGGCCGTTATGCCTTTCCCAAGTATGGCACGCGGGTGGCCTTCCTGATTGCCGATTACGCCTATGGCCACGAAATGGCCGCAGGTTTCAAGGCCGCAGGCGAGGCGCTGGGCATCGAGGTGGTGGCCGAGGTCAAACATCCGCTTGCATCAAAGGATTTTTCGACCTTCCTGCCGCGGATTCAGGCCGCCAGACCCGATGTTCTTTGCCTGTGCAACTTTGGCTTTGACCAGTTGAATTCACTCAAACAGGCCGCAAGTTTCGGCATGAAGGAGCAGATGCAGATGGTGGCGCCGGCGCTGTTGTATAATCAGCGCCGTGCCGGGGGCGCCGATGTCTATTCCGGGGTGGTCGGCGGAAGCAATTATTATTGGGGACTGGAAGATGAGGTGGCCTCGGCCAAGGCATTCAACGATGCCGTGCGCGCCGCAACCGAGGGCGCGCCGCCGTCCGATTACGGCGCCTATGGCTATGCCGGGGTCGGCACCATTCTGGACGCGGTCATCGCTGTCGGGGGCACCGACACCGACGCCGTGATCGAAGCGATGGAGGCGGCGAAATACGACAAATACAAGGGCGAGGAATATTTCCGCAAATGCGACCATCAGGCGGTGCAATCGGTCTTTATCATCGAATCCAAGGACGAGGCGGACATGAAGGACGAATATGACGTGTTCCGCATTGTTCAAACCGATCCGGCCAACGAAGACATGCTGCGCAGCTGTCAGGCGCTTGGTCTTTAGGTTGTCCATCGCGCACCGGCAAACGCCGGTGCGCACCTTATTGTCTCAGGGTTTGGCACATAAATGACACTCAACCTCTTTCTGCTTCAGTTGTTTGCCGGGATGGCGCTCGGGTCGGTTTTCGTGCTGCTCGCGATCGGGCTGTCCCTGATTTTCGGGCTGCTTACGGTGGTCAACTTTGCCCATGGTGCCTTTTACATGCTGGGGGCCTATGTCGGGGTGTTCTTTCTGGGGGTGACCGGGAATTTCTGGCTGGCCCTTGTCCTTGTGCCCCTTGTTGTCGGGGCGATGGGCCTGTTCGTTGAACGCACCCTTGTGCGCCCGCTTTATGGGCGCGGCATTGATTATCCGCTGTTGCTGACGTTTGCGCTGGGGTTGGTGATTATTGAACTCGTGCGCATCGTGTTCGGCCTTGATGGCAAATCGTTCCCGGTGCCGGACCTGTTGCAGGGCGCGGTGGATATCGGGGTGGGCTATTTCCCGGTGTACCGGCTGTTTCTGATCGGAATCACGGTGGCGCTGGTTCTTGCGCTATGGCTGGCGCTTGAGAAAACATCCTATGGCCTGATCATCCGGGCCGGGGCGCGCGACCCTGAAATCATGCGGGTTCTGGGCATTGATATTGGCCGGGTATGGTTGGGGGTGTTTGGCCTTGGCACGGGCATCGCCGGATTGGCCGGGGTGCTTTATGCGCCCATGACCAGCGTTATTCCCGACATGGGCGACACGGTTCTGGTGCAGGCCTTTGTGGTGACGGTTGTGGGCGGCATGGGGTCACTTGTCGGGGCGGTGGTTGCCGGTCTGTTGATGGGGGTGATCGTGTCGATGACGGCGCTGTTTTATCCCGAACTGTCAGACCTTGCGATGTTTGCCATGATGGCGGTGGTTCTGTTGATCCGGCCACAGGGGTTGTTCGGGCAGAAAGGGTTGATGGGATGATTGATCAACCCGCGCCGACGCCCCCCATGGTCAACCGAATGAGAGAGCTGGTCCAACGCCACCGGGCGGCTGGTTCGATCATGTTTCTGATCCTGCTTCCCCTGATTTTGCCCTATCAGGCGCTCGCGACCAATATTGTGATCTATGGGCTGTTTGCCCTGGGATTCAACCTGATGTTTGGCTTTACCGGGGTTCTGTCATTTGGCCATGCCGCCTTTTTCGGTGTTGGCGCCTATGGCGCCGGGATCGCGATCGCTCATTTCGGGCTGCCGTGGTTTGCGGCGATTCCGATCGGAATTCTCATTGCCGGGCTGACGGCGATGATCATCGGTGTGCTGGCGATCCGCACCCGCGGAATATACTTTGCCATGGTCACGCTCGCGCTGGCGCAATGTGTCTACTATCTCATCTATCAGATGAGCGACCTGACTGGCGGAGAGAACGGCCTGACCGGGGTAAGCGTGCCAAGTATCAACCTCGGGTTTGTCGAGCTGAACCTTCTGAACCCGACAACGAAATATTATTTCATCCTGGCGTTTGTCGCTGTCGCGATCCTGATATTTTCGCGCATACTCGCCTCGCCCTTTGGCGCGGTGCTGGAGGCCATCCGCGAGAACGAGGATCGCGCCCGTGCCTGCGGCTATGACGTGCAACTGACCAAGTGGGTCGCGTTTGTGGTGTCGGGGCTGTTGTGCGGCCTTGCCGGGGCGCTTTATGCGATACACCTTTCCATCGTGCCTATTGAAATTCTCAATTATCATATGTCGGGGCAGGTGGTGATGATCGCGCTTTTGGGCGGGATGGGCACATTTTTTGGCCCGTTCATCGGCGCCCTCGTGTTTTTGCTGCTCGAAGATGTGGTGACGTCGATGACGTCGCACTGGCCGTTGGTCATCGGGTTGGTGTTCATGGCCTGTGTGCTGTTTTTCCCCCGTGGGATCTGGGGGTCGATCATGGCGTGGGGGCGACGCAAATGACAAACGGCACTCCAATCCTTCAGGTGCGCAATGCCACCATGCGCTTTGGCGGCTTTGCGGCGCTGTCCAATGTTTCGGCGCGGTTCGATGCGGGTAAGCTCACCTCGATCATCGGGCCAAATGGGGCCGGGAAATCGACCCTTTTCAACATCCTGAGCGGCGCTTTTGCCCCCTCCGAGGGCGAAGTTCTGTTGGATGGAACCGGCATCACCGGCAAACGCCAGCATCATTTCGCCCGTCGGGGGATTTCCAAGTCGTTTCAGATCACCAATATCTTTCCCGATCTCACGGCGCTTGAAAATGTGCGGATCGCCGTTCAGGCCATGACCCGCCGCTTTGATCTGTGGACGCCCCGGCGCAGCCTGACCGAAATGGAGGACCGCGCCGCCGCCTTGCTGGATGACGTGGGCCTTGGCGCGCACAAACGCCGGCTTGCATCCGAGGTGTCGCACGGCGAACAGCGGGCGCTGGAAATCGCCATGGCGATTGCCTCTGACCCCAAGGTTTTGCTGCTTGATGAACCCACGGCCGGGATGAGCCCGGAAGAAACCGTTGATGTCATGGCCCTGATCACCCGGCTTGCCGAACGCTGCACCGTTATTCTGGTCGAACACAAGATGAAGCTGGTGATGGATGTCTCTGACGACATTCTGGTGCTGCACCACGGCGAATTTCTGGCGATGGGAACCCCAGATGAAATTCGTGAAAACGATGACGTGGTGCGGGTCTATTTGGGGAAAAAGCGCAAATGATGCTTGATGTTCAGGATCTGAATGCGTGGTACGGGCGCAGCCATGTTCTTCAGGGGATTTCCCTGAACGTGGAACGCGGCGAAATCGTTTCGCTGATCGGGCGCAATGGCGCGGGTAAAACAACAACCCTGCGCGCGATCATGGGGTTGATGGCGTCCACCCGTGGTGCGGTGATGTTCGACGGTGATGAAATCCTGTCGTCCCCGCCTCATGCCCGGTTTTCCAGGGGTTGGGCTATGTCCCCGAAGATCGGCGGATCGTGCCGGGTTTGACCGTGCGTGAAAATCTGCGCCTTGGGACGCTGGCGATGAAAACGGCGCACAGCGAAAACGCGATGATTGAACGCATCGCCGAAACCTTTCCGCGCCTCAAGGAGCGGTTGGAGCAAACCGCCGTCACCATGTCGGGGGGCGAACAACAGATGCTTGCAATCGCAAGGGCGTGGATTTCCGACCCCAAGATGATCATGCTTGATGAACCGTCAGAGGGCATCATGCCGGTCCTTGTGGATGAGATGTTTGAGCTGTTTGAGCGCATGAAATCAGACGGCACCACGATTCTGCTTATTGAACAGAACGTCGAGATCGCTTTGGCGATATCCGACCGTGCCTATATCCTCGATCAGGGCCGGATCGTTTATCAGGCATCGGCGGCGGAATTGTTGAACAATGAAGAAATGAAACAACGCTATTGTTCGGTCTAAGGGCGTTATTTGGCCCGAATTCCCATAACCGGTAACACTCGGCAGAGCCGCCGGATATTTGCTCTTTTGCAATTTTTAGTATGTTCCGGCGTAAGGATTTGCAAATATTCCCGTTCGTCCTTTGCCCTTGCTGCGCGAATGGGTAAGACTGGCCAAAACCGAAAACGGGGGCGCGATGGCTGACATCCTGCAACAACTGGAACAGCGGCGGGCCGATGCCCGGCTGGGCGGCGGCCAACGCCGCATCGACGCACAGCACGCCAAGGGCAAGCTGACAGCGCGCGAACGGATCGAGCTTTTGCTGGACGAGGACAGTTTCGAAGAATTCGACATGTTCGTCACCCACCGCTGCACCGATTTTGGCATGGCCGAGGCAAAAGTGCCGGGCGACGGGGTGATCACCGGCTGGGGCACGATCAACGGCCGGCAGGTTTATGTGTATTCGCAGGATTTCACCGTATTGGGCGGGTCATTGTCCGAAACCCACGCCCGAAAGATCTGCAAGATCATGGATATGGCGATGCAGAACGGCGCGCCGGTGATCGGGCTGAACGATTCGGGCGGTGCGCGCATTCAAGAGGGCGTTGCATCCTTGGCCGGCTATGCCGAGGTGTTTCAGCGCAACGTGCTGGCCAGCGGCGTGGTGCCGCAAATCAGCGTGATCATGGGGCCTTGCGCGGGGGGCGCCGTTTATTCGCCCGCGATGACCGATTTCATCTTCATGGTGCGCGACAGCAGTTACATGTTCGTCACCGGTCCCGATGTGGTGAAAACTGTCACGAACGAGGTCGTCACCGCCGAGGATCTGGGCGGCGCCACAACCCACACCCGCAAATCCAGCGTGGCGGACGGGGCGTTTGAAAACGATGTGATCGCCCTGACAGAAATTCGCCGTCTGGTGGATTTCCTGCCCCTGAACAACCGCAGTAAACCCCCGGTGCGCCCGTTCTTTGATGATCCCGCGCGGTTGGATCACAGCCTTGACACCCTGATCCCCGCCAATGCCAACACGCCTTATGACATGAAGGAACTGATCACCAAACTGGCGGATGAGGGTGATTTTTACGAGATTCAAGAAGAGTTCGCCCGCAACATCCTGACCGGATTTATCCGGCTGGAAGGGTCAACCGTGGGCGTGGTGGCGAATCAGCCGATGGTGCTGGCCGGCTGTCTGGACATCGACAGTTCGCGCAAGGCGGCGCGGTTTGTGCGGTTCTGCGATGCCTTTGAAATTCCGATTCTGACCCTGGTGGATGTGCCGGGGTTTCTGCCCGGCACCAGTCAGGAATTCGGCGGTGTGATCAAACACGGGGCCAAACTGTTGTTCGCCTATGGCGAGGCGACCGTGCCAAAGGTGACGGTCATCACCCGCAAGGCCTATGGCGGGGCCTATGATGTGATGTCATCCAAACACCTGCGCGGCGATCTGAACTATGCCTGGCCCACCGCCGAAATCGCGGTGATGGGGGCCAAGGGCGCGACCGAAATCCTGTACCGCAGCGAATTGGGCGACAGTGAAAAGATCGCGGCGCGCACGGCGGAATACGAAACGAACTTTGCCAACCCGTTCAAGGCCGCCGAACGCGGGTTCATCGACGAGGTGATCCACCCCCAATCCACCCGAAAGCGCCTGTGTCGCGCCTTTGCATCCCTGCGGGGGAAATCTCTTGCTAACCCATGGAAAAAGCATGACAATATTCCACTCTGACAATCTGTGGCGCTTTGCCGGGCTGGCGGGGGTGTTGGTTGCGGGGTTGGCCCAACCCGCGCTGGCGGCCATTGACGTGCCGGTGCCTGTGCCATCGGGGCAGGCGGTGACGCTTGAGGATGTGGTGACCAACGTGCCGGGGGTCGGGTTGACCTATCGGTTTCGCTATCTGGCGCCGCACATCCGGGACGGGGCCGATTACGACAGCACGGTTGGGGATATGCAATATCTGTGTGACACCCACGCCTTGCCCCGGCTCAGCACGCTTGGCCCGACGCCGAACCAGATTGTCATCTCGCTGGCGGATCAACCGGTGGCGTTCGGCGAAATCTCGCCTGATGCGGTGCAGTTTTTTGAGGCCTATCGCCCCGCTGGCGATCATTGTGAATGGGAGGGTTTCTGATGAAAACCCAACACCTTGCAGGGCGGCGTTCAGGCCGCTTTGGGCATGATGCAGCCGCGCCACAGCGCCATTTGTTGCATTTGCCCCCGTATCAATCGAATTTGGCTTGCGCTATGGTCCCCAGAGGTTTCCGACAGGAGACCTGTACCTCGAACATGGGGCAGGCGGGCGGAAACGCTCGTTCGGTCCTGAACCTATCTAGGAGCATAAGATGTCCAAGAGCATCACTTTCTTTCTGGCACTCGGTCTGGTCGCTGGCGTTTCTGCCTGCGCGAAAAAGTCCGAGGAAGTCGTCTATGCCGATCCGGCGCCGATCACCGTCGCGCCGACCTTTCACGGCAAATACAAGTAAAAACAGTCCGGGGTGGGCCTTGGTGTCCACCCCGACACCCTCTTTGCCGTACCTGATCGGGGGTGTGGCATGAGAGAGCCGATGACCAAACATCGGGGTTTTCCAGGGCGTCTGCCCGGCACCGATTTTCAATTCACCCTGCGCCGCGCCAACCCCAAAGGGGCCACCCCCTGACCGCGCGCGCCCGCTATCCCGACCGGCGCCCCGCCGACAAGCGGGCGGATGAGGCGTTTCTTCTGGCCCTGTGTCAGCAATTCGGAGAAGACCCGTTCGAGCGGGGCAATCTGGATGCGGGCCGTCTGGCGTGGTTGTTCGGGCGCGAGGTGTTTCCGGCAGAAGATCCGTTTGATCCGGCCAGTTATGACGCGCTGCTTCGGGTTGATTTTGCCAGGGCGCGGGCGGCCTTTCCCGATATTTTTCTGGATTGATCGGCATGTTCCGGCCTTTGCATCAGCGAATTCGGCGGAATCTGGCGCAACCGGGGCGCGACTCGCGGTTCCCGTTTGCAGCGGATGAAAGGCAGGTCATCGTGTCCCATGGAACACCCGTTCTCAGCACGGCGGGTGTTCTGGTTTGTCAAAACCGTTACCCTTCCCCTTTGTGGTTCGGCCCTGTTCGGGTCGGACCACATTTTTTCGCCAAAGGCGGGGCTTGCGGAACGGAACCAAACCCGGTCATATCCGCTGATATAGAATATAAAAACCATGACGGAGGCAGTCACACATGGAAAAGATCTGGATTCTCGGCGTTGCCGCGACACTGGCCCTCGGGGCCTGCACCAACAATGCCGACATCAACCGCGCGGCGGTTGGCGGGGCCGGTTTGGGCGTTGCGGCGGCCCTTACCAACAATGATGTCGGCACGGCGGTGGCGCTGGGGGCCGCTGGCGGCGCGCTCTGCGATGATGTCGTGCCTGAACTTTGCCCGCGCTAAGGCTGCTTCGGCGCGTCTGACACGCCATTACGTTTCAATCAACGCCACCCGCGCCGCGCGCTGGGGTGGCGTTTTTCGTTTCCACCCCGGATTTGACCGCGCCGTGACGGGCGCGCCCGAAAGGATGCCCGCATGTTCAAGAAAATCCTGATCGCCAATCGCGGTGAAATCGCCTGTCGTGTGATCAAAACCGCCCGGCGCATGGGTATTGCGACGGTTGCGGTCTATTCCGATGCCGACAAGGGCGCGCTGCATGTGCGCATGGCGGACGAGGCGGTGCATATCGGCCCGGCCCCGGCCAACCAATCCTATATCGTGATCGACAAGATCATCGAGGCGATCAAGGCCACGGGCGCCGAGGCGGTGCATCCCGGCTATGGTTTCCTGTCGGAAAACAGCAAGTTTGCCGAGGCATTGGCCGGTATCGGCGTTGCCTTTATCGGCCCGCCTGTGGGCGCCATCGAAAAGATGGGCGACAAGATTACCAGCAAAAAGATCGCCGCCGAGGCGGGGGTTTCCACCGTGCCCGGATATATGGGCCTGATCGCGGATGGTGACGAGGCGGTAAAAATTTCCGGCGAGGTCGGCTATCCGGTGATGATCAAGGCCTCTGCCGGGGGCGGGGGCAAAGGCATGCGCATCGCATGGGATGAATCCGAGGTGCGCGAAGGGTTTCAGAGTTCCAAAAACGAGGCCGCGGCCAGCTTTGGGGATGACCGCATCTTCATCGAGAAATTCGTCACCCAGCCGCGCCACATCGAAATTCAGGTGCTGGCCGATGGCCATGGCAACACCCTGTATCTGCACGAACGGGAATGCAGCATTCAGCGGCGCAATCAAAAGGTGATCGAAGAGGCGCCATCGCCGTTTCTGGATCCCGAAACCCGCAAGGCCATGGGTGAACAGGCCTGCGCGTTGGCCGCTGCGGTGGGATACACCAGTGCGGGAACGGTGGAATTCATCGTTGATGGGGCGCGCAATTTCTATTTTCTGGAAATGAACACCCGCCTTCAGGTGGAACATCCGGTGACGGAACTGATCACCGGCATTGACCTTGTGGAACAGATGATCCGCGTGGCAAACGGCGAACCGCTGAGCCTGAAACAGGGCGATATCGCGTTGAACGGCTGGGCGATGGAATGTCGCCTTTACGCCGAAGACCCCTATCGCGGGTTTTTGCCCTCCATCGGGCGGTTGACCCGCTATCGCCCGCCCGCCGAGGTGGCCACCGCCACAAATGCCGTGCGCAATGACACCGGCGTGTTCGAGGGCGGCGAGATTTCGATGTATTACGACCCGATGATTGCCAAACTCTGCACCTGGGGCCGTGACCGGGCCGATGCGATCGAAGGGATGCGCCGGGCGCTGGATGGGTTCGAGGTTGAGGGGATCGGGCATAACCTGCCGTTCCTGTCGGCGGTGATGGACCACCCCAAGTTCACCAGCGGCGACATCACCACCGCCTTTATCGCCGAGGAATATCCCGAAGGGTTTGCGGGTGTCACGCTGCCCGATGGTGACCTGCGCCGCGTGGCCGCTGCGGCGGCTGCCATGTACCGGGTGACACAAATCCGGCGCACCCGGATATCGGGGCGGATGGGCAATCACGAACGCAAGATCGGCACCGATTGGGTGGTCGATGTGCAGGGCCGGCAATACGAGGTGTCGATCGATGCCGACAAAGGCGGCGCGACGGTGAATTTCCCCGATGCCCCGGCGATCCGGGTCGAATCCGGCTGGACGCCCGGCGATGCCCTGGCGCAACTGTCGGTGGATGGCACGCCACTGGTGTTGAAGGTGGGTAAAATCACCAACGGGTTTCGCCTGCGCAGCCGGGGGGCCGATATGCCGGTGCGTATCTATTCACCCCGTCAGGCGGAACTGGCCGCGCTGATGCCGGAAAAGCTCCCTCCTGACACGAGCAAGATGCTGCTTTGCCCGATGCCCGGGTTGATCGTGGCGGTCAACGTGGCCCCGGGCGACGAGGTGCAAGAGGGACAGGCCCTGTGTACCGTCGAGGCGATGAAGATGGAAAACATCCTGCGCGCCGAACGCAAGGGCGTGGTAAGCAAGGTAAACGCCGCCGCTGGCGATAACCTGGCCGTCGACGAAGTGATCATGGAGTTTGAGTGATTGCGCACGCCGTCATATGGCTGTCTGATCTGGATCCAAGGATCTGGCAGGCGGTGGTGGCGGGGCTGTTTGTGGCGCTTGGCTGGGTTGTCAACGGCTGGCAAACCCGCCGCCACGCCACCCGGTTGCGGCGCGAACGGGTGAACGACGTGCAGCGCGCGCTTTATGCTGAAATCCGCGCCTATGTTGCCGTTCTGGAACGGGACGAACCACAGAGGTACGCCACGGATCTTGCCGCGAAAATCCGTGGCGATAGGGATTATTTCCCGATCATCCCCCATGAACGCAACCGCACGATTTTTGACGCGGTGGTCAGCGACATTCACATCCTGCCCCGCGCAGTGATCGACCCGGTCGCGTTGTATTACAGTCAGTTGGTGGCGATCGAGACGCTGATCGGTGATCTGCGCGGGCTGGACAAAAACGTGGTGGGCAATGAGCGGGCGGCGCGGATGTATGAAGATTACATCGCGCTCAAGGTTGAGGCGTTGGAGCTGGGCCGCGATGCCATGGCGATGATGGGGGGCTATCTGTCAGGTGGCCCAGAACGGGTGGGCGAGATCGAGTCGGCGCGTCTGGCCGAGGAACAGGCACGCCTGACTGCCGCCGTGCCCATGTTGAAATCCGATCTGGCCGCCATGGCGGCGCGGATCAATAGCCCGGTCGCGGGCCGGTCCGTCCGGTGATCGGTTTGGGCGTATATGTGGATGTGTCGTGGTGTCTCATGATATCGCCTCCTGCGGTAAATATAGCATCGCGGGGGTGGTTTTACAATCGCGGCGCGCGTTATTGCCCGCCGGCGCGGTCGCTCAGCTCGCGGATGCGCAGGGGTGTCTTGTCGATCACCCGGGTCAGTTCGCGCACATGCCAGGGCAGGGGTTTGCGCAATTCGACCTGCCCGTCCTTGCCCATCAGCGCCAGCATGAACCCGCGTGGGCGCAGTTTCAGCCGCACCTCGGATTTGCCGTCGGGGTCGGTGTCGGTGATCAGCACGACCTCGCGGTCGATCAGGGCCTCGGGGCGGGCCAGCAGCAGGCGCATCTGGTCCTGGAACGACGGGTCGGCGTCGGTATTGGCAAACACGATCACCGGGCGGGCGATCCACTGGAAGGCGGCCAGATCAATTTCGGAGCCCTGGAACACGGTCATCGGATCGGCGCGCCAGCGTTCAACGGCGGATTTGGCATCAGAGTTTTCCGCCGATTGCGCCGTGGCCGATAGTCCGGCCAGAACGACAAGGGCAGACACGACAATAGCAGGCAATGTGCGCATGGATTCTCCTGTTCAGGTTCAATGTAGGGTGCGCACGACGGAAATCACAGGGGGCATATGCCCCGACGCGATACCCAACAGGGGAGATGTCAGATGAGCGATTGGAAAATCACGGCGGAAAAGGAACTGCGGGGGCGCCCGCTGGAGGATCTGACCTGGCACACCGCCGAAGGGATCGCGGTGCAGCCGGTGCATGATGCCAGCGACACGGCGGATTTGCCCCATCTGGGCAGTATGCCGGGGCAGGCGCCCTATACCCGCGGCCCGAAGGCAACAATGTATGCCGGGCGGCCGTGGACGATCCGCCAATATGCCGGGTTTTCCACCGCCGAGGAAAGCAACGCCTTTTACCGTCGGGGCCTCGCGGCGGGGCAACAGGGGGTGTCGGTGGCCTTTGATCTGGCCACCCACCGGGGCTATGACAGTGACCATGAACGGGTCGAGGGCGATGTGGGCAAGGCCGGCGTTGCCATCGATTCTGTCGAAGACATGAAGATTTTGTTCGACGGAATCCCGCTGGGCGAGATTTCGGTGAGCATGACAATGAACGGCGCGGTTATTCCGGTTCTGGCCAGCTTTATCGTGGCGGGCGAGGAACAGGGCGTGGAGCGCGCACAGCTTTCCGGCACCATCCAGAATGATATTCTGAAAGAATTCATGGTGCGCAACACTTATATCTATCCGCCCGAACCCAGCATGCGGATCGTGGCCGATATTATTGACTACACCGCCCGCGAAATGCCCCGGTTCAACTCGATTTCCATCAGCGGCTATCACATGCAAGAGGCGGGGGCGAACCTTGTGCAGGAACTGGCCTTTACCCTGGCCGACGGCAAGGAATATGTGAAAACCGCCGTGGCGCGGGGGCTGGACGTCGATGCCTTTGCGCCGCGCCTGTCATTCTTTTTCGCCATCGGGATGAATTTCTTCATGGAGGCGGCGAAACTGCGCGCCGCCCGGTTCCTGTGGCACGAAATCATGCAGGAGTTTGCGCCGAAAAAGCCGGGGTCATCGGTGCTGCGCACCCATTGCCAGACCTCGGGCGTGTCTTTGGCCGAACAAGACCCCTATAACAATATCGTGCGCACCGCCTATGAGGCGATGAGCGCGGTTCTGGGCGGCACCCAATCCCTGCACACCAACAGTTTTGACGAGGCGATTGCCCTGCCCACCGATTTTTCGGCCCGCATCGCCCGCAACACCCAGTTGATATTGCAAAATGAAACCGGGGTGACGAACGTGGTCGATCCTCTGGCGGGGTCGTATTACGTGGAAAAGCTGACCGCTGATCTGATCGAGGCGGCGCGCGCCCTGATCGCCGAGGTCGATGATATGGGCGGCATGACAAAGGCCGTGGCCAGCGGTATGCCCAAACTGCGGATTGAGGAGGCAGCGGCCAAGAAACAGGCGGCCATTGATCGCGGCGATGAGGTGATCGTCGGGGTCAACAAATTCCGCCTTGAAAAAGAAGATGCGCTGGACATCCGCAGCATCGACAACGCGGGCGTGCGCACATCGCAGATCGCGCGATTGGAAAATATCCGCGAAAGCCGGGATCAAGAGGCCTGTGACGCCGCACTGGCCGCGCTGGAAAAAGGCGCGCAAAGCGGCACCGGCAATCTGTTGGCGCTGGCGGTCGAGGCCGCCCGCGCCCGCGCAACCGTGGGGGAAATCAGCATGGCGATGGAAAAGGCATTCGGGCGGCACCGGGCCGAGGTGAAAACCCTCGCGGGGGTGTACGGCGCCGCCTATGAGGGCGACGCAGGCTTTGCCGCCATTCAGGCGGATGTCGAGGCATTCGCCGAGGAAGAAGGCCGTCGCCCCCGCATGCTGGTGGTGAAAATGGGGCAGGACGGGCACGACCGGGGCGCCAAGGTGATCGCCACCGCCTTTGCCGACATCGGGTTTGACGTGGACGTGGGGCCGCTGTTCCAAACCCCGGAAGAGGCGGCACAGGACGCGGTTGATAACGATGTGCATGTGATCGGAATTTCATCGCAGGCGGCGGGGCATAAAACCCTGGCACCCAAACTGATCGCGGCACTGGAGGCGGCGGGGGCGGGTGAAATTCTGGTGATCTGCGGCGGGGTGATTCCGCAACAGGATTACGCCTATCTCAAGGATGCCGGGGTCAAGGCGATATTCGGCCCCGGCACCAATATCCCCGAGGCGGCAAAGGACATTCTGCGCCTGATCCGCGCGGCGCGGTCCTGAGGGGGCGACATGGGCAAACGGCAGGAAATCGTGATTGGGATGGCGGCGGCGATCTTGTGGTCGGTCGGCGTGATCTGGGTTGGGGTGACACAGGTGAACCTGCCGGTGTTTTCCCTGCTTCCGTCACTGGCGTTCGCGTTTCTGCCGCCCGGCATCGTGCTGCTGATGATGATCGGCCGTCTGGCAGGGGCGCGGTTTTTCGATGATACGCTGATCGACGGACAGGCCTTTGCGCCCGGGTCGCGCGCCTGGGTGGATCAGCGGGTGCTAAGCAACACGGTGGAACAACTGGTGTTGGCCCTGTGCCTTTGGCCCGCCTGCGGTTATCTGTTGCTGGATGACGGGCCGGGGGTTCTGGTGACGCTTGGGGTGGCTTTTGCCCTGTCGCGCATTGCGTTCTGGGTTGGGTATCGCCATGCGCCGGCCTTGCGCGCCTTTGGCTTTGCCGCCACCTTCTATGCAACGATTGCGGCCCTGCTTTGGGCCGGTTTGCGGTATTTTTTGACGTAAGAGGTGGGAATGGAACTGGATCATCTGGTGATCGTGGCCGAAACGCTGGACGCGGGCGCGGGTTTTGTCGAACAGGCCTTTGGTGTGACCATGGCCCCCGGTGGCGCCCATGCCGCCATGGGAACCCATAACCGCCTGTTGTCGCTGGGCCCGGATCTTTACCTTGAGGTGATTGCGATTGACCCGGACGGGCGCGAACCCGGTCGCCCCCGCTGGTTTGATATGGACCGGTTTGCAGGCGCCCCCCGCCTGACCAACTGGGTGGTGCGCTGCGATGATATGGAGGCAGGCCTGTCGGCCCTGCCCATGCGGGGCCACGTGATGGATCTGGCGCGCGGTGATCTGAGCTGGCAGATGGCGGTGCCCGATGATGGCGTGACGCCCCATGGGGGGCTGGCGCCGGGGCTGATCCGCTGGCGGGGCGTTGGCCATCCGGCGACGCGGCTGCCCGAGGCGGGCTGCCGGTTGCGCGCCCTGACCGTGACCCTGCCCGAAGCTGACAGCCTGCGCAACGCGCTGGGTGATCTGGATGACGGGCGGGTGGCATTCGCAAGCGCCGGTGCGCCCGGGTTGCAGGCCGTGTTCGACACGCCCAATGGCCGGGTCACTGTGGGATAGCGTCTTTGCCGCACCTGCAAAATCCCCCTGACACCGCCGTCGCACCGCGCTAAGGTCATGCCCATGTCGATCTGGTCACGCATTGCTGCCGCGCTTTCGGCCCTCGCCAATGGTGAGGGTCTTTCTGTGATGTTCGACCGTTTGCGCGCCCCACCCGAGCGCAGCGTCGCCTTTACCATCGCCGTGATCGCCCTGGGCGCCAAGATGGCCAAGGCCGACGGCCAGGTCACCCGCGATGAGGTGGCTGCGTTCCGGCAGGTGTTCCACATCCCCCCCGAGGAAGAGGAAAACGCCGCCCGGGTGTTCAATCTGGCCCGTCAGGACGTCGCCGGATACGAAGAATACGCCCGCCGGATCAGGGCCATGTTTGACAGCGAGGCTGACCGGATGACCCTGTGCGATCTGGTCGAAGGATTGTTCCACATCGCCGTGGCCGATGGGGATTACCACGAAAACGAAAACGATTTCCTGCACCGCGTGGCCGAGATTTTCGGCATCGACAGCCGGGAATTTCGCGCCATGCGCACGCGCTTTGTTCCCGATGCGCAGCCTGACCCATGGCAGGTTCTGGGGATCGAACCGGGCGCCACACCGGATGAGGTGCGCCGCACATGGCGGCAACTGGTGCGCGATGGTCACCCTGACAGGATGATCGCCCGGGGCGTCCCCGAAGAGGCGGTGCGCATGGCCGAATCGCGCCTGATCGCCATCAACCGCGCCTATGAAGAGATCAGCGCAGGCCACGTGTGAGGCTGGCCAGCTATAATGTCGAATGGTTCAACAGCCTGTTCGATGATGCGGGCCGGTTGATTGACGATCAGGGCTGGTCGGCCCGCTGGAACATCACCCGCGCCACCCAGACAGCGGCCCTTGGTGCCGTGTTCCGTGCCCTTGACGCCGATGCAATCATGGTGATCGAGGCCCCCGACACCAGCCGGCACCGCGACGGTGTGCGCGCGCTTGAAAATTTCTCCGCCCGGTTCGGGGTGCGGGCAAGGCGCGCCCTGATCGGTTTTGCCAATGACACCCAGCAGGAAATCGCGCTGCTTTACGACCCCGATCGTGTGACCGCACGCCATGCCCCGGGCGGATTGGCCCTTGGCACCCCGGGTGCGCGCGAAAACCCCCGCTTTGACGAGGCGTTTCACATCGATCTCGATGTGGATGCCGCGCCCGAAGCCGTGCATTGGTCGAAACCGCCCCTTGAGGTGGCCCTGCGCACCAAGGCGGGAAACGATCTGCGCCTGATCGGGGTTCATGCCAAATCCAAGGCGCCCCACGGTGCGACATCCGATGCCGATGCAACCCGGATCGCCATCGAAAACCGGCGCAAACAACTGGCCCAATGTATCTGGCTGCGTCAAAGGGTGCAGGGCCATCTGGATGCGGGCGAATCCGTGATGGTGATGGGCGATTTCAACGATGGTCCGGGGCTGGATGTCTATGAACGGTTGTTCGGGCGCTCGGGCGTTGAAATCGTGCGCGGCGAAGGCACGGCGGCACAGCTTTGCGACCCGAGCATCACCACCCCCGGGGCCACATCGGCGCGGTTCTGGCAACGCCACGAGGATCGCTGGCTAGAGGCGCTGCTGGATTTCATCATGGTATCGCCCGATCTGGCCGCCCGCGCGCCGCGCTGGCGCATCTGGCACCCCCTGCGCGATACCGCACTTGCCGGTGATCCGGCACTGCATCAGGCATTGCTGGACGGGTCTGATCATTTTCCGGTCACGCTGGATATTGATGTCTGAACCCTTAAAACCGGCGCGATTTGTGCTATGTCAGGGGTATGAAACAGATCGCCGTGCTTTTTCTTGCGGGGACATTCGCCCTGTCCGCCGCCGCCCAGACCCACGACACACCCGTTGACCCCGGGGCCGAGGGCGACGTGGGCGAGGGTGTCGATCTGTTGGAAGAAGGCGCGCGCCTGTTGTTTCGCGGGTTGTTGAACGAGGTCGAACCGGCCATGCGCGACATGGCGCGCGAATTGCAGAACCTGAACTGGAACGGGCTGACCATCAAGGATCTTGATGATTATCACCCGCCCGAGGTGCTGCCCAATGGCGATATCATCCTGCGCCGCAAAACCCCGCAACCGAACCTTCCCGCCCCTGACGGATCGGAAATAGAGCTTTAATCCTCGGTCTTGGCCCGCAACCGTTTTACGCGGCTTTCTGCGCCCAATGCGCTGACCAGTGAGGCAAAGCGCGCCTGCGCCACTTCGCCGAACAGCGCCTCGGCGGGTTGGGTCAGCCACAGTTCCAACTGCTTTTTCTTGGGGAACCAGCGCAGTTCGCCCAGCGATCCGGGCTTGTCCGCCGAAAACATCGCCCCAAACCGCATCGCCCGGCCCAGAACCTCGGCCTGCGCCACCTCGCGTTCGCTCAGCAGTGCGACAAGGGGTTCAAAGCGGCTGCCGCTGCGGGAATTCTTGTAGCGGTGCAGCAGGGCCAGCCCCATGAACACCCGCTCCGGGTGGGTCAGCCCGCCCAGATTGGCACGGGTGGCATTGTCGAAACAGGCCTCGTGGCGGTAATCGGGGTGGGCGCGCCAACTGACATCGTGCAACAGACAGGCCGCCTTGATGATGCGCAGCCGCTTTTCCCCGTCGCCCTTGAACAGCGGCAGCAGGAATTGATACAGCGCCCGCCCGAACCCCGGCAAACGGGCATCCTTCTGCTCGGCCCAGCGGCAGGCCTCGATCAGGGGGTCACGGTCGCGCAGCCGCTGGGGCATCTGTTCAAACAACAGCCCCTCGCGGATGCCATAGCTGGAAATCGCGATATCGCGGGGCTTGAACCGGCGCACCAGTTGTTTCAGAACCATGGCCGCCAGCGGCACCAACGCCATCCGCGCCTCGCCGATCCCGGTCATGGCGCGCAGTTCTTCCACGCTGTGGCTGTCGATGAATTTCACCGTGTCCTGAATGCCCTGGGGCGTCATGCGATATTCATGCTGCACATGCAGCGGATACCCCCGCCGCTCCATGTCCAGCCGGGCAATGGCGCGCCATGAGCCCCCGACGAGAAACAGACGTTTGTTGTCGATCCCCATGGTTTCGACCAGATCGTCCAAAGTGGCGGCGATATGGGCCTTGACGGCTTTCTTGCCGCCCTTGATCCCCTGAAGCCGAAGCGGCCCAAGGGCAGACGTCACCCGTTTGCCCACGCGCCCATCGCCGATCTGCGCCAATTCCATGGACGAACCGCCCATATCACAGACCATGCCATAGGCGCCGGGCCACCCCAAAAGAACCCCCTGCGCCGTCAGCCGCGCCTCTTCGCGCCCATCGACGACCCACATCTTCAGGCCCGTGCGTTCGGCCACCTCGGCGCGGAACTCGGGGCCGTCCTCGGCCTCGCGTACGGCGGCGGTGGCCACGACGGTAAGGGGGTGGCGTTCATCCCCTCGGCCAACTGCTGAAACCGGATCATCGCGTCCATGGCCCGCTGGCGCCCGCCGGGGTGCAACCGCCCGGTGTCACCAAACCCGGTGCCAAGCCCCGCCATCACCTTTTCGTTAAAGAAATAGGCAGGAGAACGCGCCGCCCCGTCAAACACCACCATCCGAACCGAGTTCGACCCCACATCGACCACCCCAACCCGGCTGAGCGCCCGTGCGGTCGGGTCGTCGAACAATGGGCGGCCAAAAGGCGCGCGGTCGTCCTGGTCGTCTTGCATCATCTTTTCCCGGCAGGATTCCCTGGCCGAGACACTGCCCGGTGATCACGCGCTGGTCAATGCGCAGGACCTTCCACCCAGCGGCAATCTGGGGCAGGGTGCGGTAATTCAGATCGACAGGTGCGCCATGGCCAAACAATTTCGCGAACTTTCCGATGCCCACCGTGACTTCATCACCCGCCAGCATGTGTTTTTCACCGCCACGGCCACCCCTGACAGCCGGGTCAATATCTCGCCCCGCGAAATTGGCGCGCTGCGGATCATCGACAGCACTACCGCAATCTATCTGGATCGGACCGGCAGCGGCATGGAAACCGCCGCCCACCTGCGCGCCGATGGCCGGATGACGATCATGCTGTGCAGCTTTGCCGGCCCGCCACAGATAATGCGCCTGTATGGCCGGGGTGAATGCCTGCGTTATGACCGCGCAGAATTCGCCGCCCTTTTTGCGGCCTGTTTTGACGGTGAACCGCCCCTTGGCGCGCGCCAGATCGTGCGCCTTGCCATTGACCTTGTGCAAACCTCTTGCGGTTATGGGGTGCCGTTGTTTGACTATCAGGGCGAACGGCAGGCCATTGAAAACTGGCATGACAACAAGAGCGAGGATGGCATCCGTGCCTATTGGAATGAACAGAACCGCGAAAGCATCGACGCGCTGCCCACAGGGTTTCCCGCTTCCTGACGGCTCGTTCAGCTGCATCTGTGGAATTGAGTATTTGGATCAGTAAAAAGACACGCACCTTTTTACTGATAAAAATACTCAAAATCCGAACCGGGCCACGGGCTCAGTCCTCGGAATGGGTCAGTTCGGGTACATCCCCGGCGCCAGCCGATCCGCGCCCGGAAAGCGATGGATTTTCCATGAAAAATCTGTGGCAGTTGAACGGTGGCGTGTCGTCGTCGGGCAGGGTGCGTTCGAAACTGCCGTCTGGCGACAAGATCCAGCTTTGCGCCGTGTCGGCCATGTTGGCGGCCATCACCTGTGACACGATCTGCGCCTTTACCGTGGCATTGGTGCATTCAACCAGGGTTTCCACCCGGCGCACCAGATTGCGGCCCATCCAATCGGCGGATGAGATGAACACCCGGGCCTTTTTGCTGGGCAGATCGTGGCCATTACCGAAACAGACGATGCGCGAATGTTCGAGAAACCGCCCGACGATGGATTTGACGCGGATGTTTTCGCTCAGGCCCTTTATGCCCGGGCGCAGCCCGCAGATGCCGCGCACCACGAGCGAGATTTTCACCCCTGCCTGAGAGGCCGCATAAAGCGCGTCGATCACATCGGCGTCGACGATTGCATTCATCTTGGCCCAGATCGCGGCGGGCTTGCCTGCTTCGGCGTTCGCGGCTTCGTTTCCTATCATGTCAATCAGGGCGGTTTTCAGCGACAGCGGAGAGATCGACAGGTTTTCCAGCCGGTCGGGCACGGCATATCCCGAGAGGTAATTGAACACCCGTGTGGCATCGCGTCCCAGGGCCGGATCGCAGGTGAAGAACGACAGGTCGGTATAGATGCGGGCGGTGATCGGGTGGTAATTGCCGGTGCCATAGTGGGTATAGGTGACCAGTTGATCGCCTTCCCGGCGCACCACCGTTGAAATCTTGGCGTGAGTCTTGAGGTTGAGGAACCCATAAACCACATGGGCGCCGGCGCGTTCAAGCCGCCGGGACTGGGCGATATTGGCGGCCTCGTCGAATCGCGCTTTCAGTTCCACAAGGGCGGTGACCGATTTGCCCTGCTCGGCCGCGTCGCACAGGGCCGAGACGATGGGAGAATTGCGCGAGGTGCGATACAATGTCTGTTTGATCGCCACCACATCCGGGTCATTTGCCGCCTGCGCCAGAAACCGGACCACCATGTCAAAGGTTTCATAGGGGTGATGCAACAGCATGTCTTTCTGGCGGATCGCGGCGAACATGTCGCCGTCGTGGTCCTGCACCCGTTCGGGAACCCGGGGGGTGAAGCTGGGCCAGAGCAGGTCGGGGCGTTCGTCCAGCACCAGTTCTTTCAGGTCGGCCATGCCGATCATGCCGTCCAGTTCGATCACCTCGTTGTCGCGCACGGGCAGTTCGCCCATGATGACCCGCCGCAGGCCCGATGGTGCGCCGGTCGAGATGGTCAGGCGCACCACTTCGCCCCGGCGGCGGCGTTTCAGGGCGACTTCGAATTCACGCACCAGATCCTCGGCCTCGTCCTCGACCTCCAGATCGCTGTCGCGCAGCACCCGGAACGCGCAGGAGCCTTTTTCGGTATACCCGGGATAAAGCGAGCCGAGGTGCAGCAACAGCAATTCCTCAAGCGGCAGGAACCGGGCCTGTCCATCGGCGGCGGGCAGGCGCACGAACCGGTCGATTTGTGCCGGGATCGGCAGCAGCGCGCGCAGCTTGCGCCGGTCGGCCTTTCGTTCCAGTTGCAGCGCCAGGGAAAAACCGGTGTTGGGGATGAACGGGAAGGGGTGCGCCGGGTCTATGGCCAGAGGGGACAGGATCGGAAACACCTGGGTCAGGAACACGTTTTCCAGATGCGCCAGATCGGCCTTGTCCAGGTGGTCGCGGGCCAGGATGCTGATGCCTTCGGCCTCCAGCAGGGCGCGCAATTCCTGAAACTGGCTTTGTTGTTGGTCCAGCAGCGTGCGCGCGTCGTTGTCGATCAGAACAAGCTGATCCGCCGGCGTGCGCCCGTCGGCGGCGGGGGTGGTATTGCCTGCCTGGGCCAGCTCGCGCAGGCCGGCGACGCGGACGGTATAGAATTCATCAAGGTTTGTCGCGCTGATCGACAGGAACCGCAGCCGTTCCAGCAGCGGCACCCTGGGGTTTCCCGCCTCTTCCAGAACGCGCCAGTTGAACGCGAGCCAGCTTAGGCTCGCGGTTGAAAAACCGGGCCGGGCCGGTCAGATCGACATCGGACAGATCGGCGGGGTCGGGGAAGGGGGCGGTCAAGAAATCGGTGATGCTCATGGGCGGTATATGACCAATCGCTGTAACTGAAATATGACAATCATGCCTCTGGCGTGTCGCCCTTGTCCAGCACCCGCGCCGCCAGAGGTTTGGTGATCGGACGTTTTTCGGTCAGGGAAATGGCATCGAGCCGGGTCACCAGATCGCGCGCTGCGGCGAACGAGCGTTCCATGCGCAGGGTGAGATAGCGGATCACCTCGGGTTCGACGTTCAACTGCCGGTCGGCGAACATCTTGGCCACCACGGCGGCCAGCAGATTATCGTCGGGCGGGTCGATCCGGGCCACATCGGCGGCCTGCATCCGGCTGGCCAGATCGGGCAGGGTCAGGCGCCATTGGGCCGGGGCATCCACTCCGGTCAGCAGCAGGGTGCCGCCTTCGGCCTGTGACAGGTTGTGCAGATGAAACAGGGCGCGCTGTGCATCGGGGGTGGTGGCGATGGCGGGCACGTCTTCAACCACCAGCGGGCCGGGGGCGAGGGCGGGAATATCGGCCTGCGCCAGCGCGGCGGCGGCGATGATCGGCGCGCCGGTGGCGGCGGCAAACACATGGGCCATATGGGTTTTGCCTGCGCCGGGCGGGCCGCTGAGGGCCAGTTTGCGCAGGGGCCAGTCGCGCCAGCCGTCCAGCGCGGCCACGGCATGGGCATTGGCGGGCGAAACGAAGAAATCCTCGCGCCCCAGCGCCGGTACGCTGGGCAGATCAAATGTGAGTTGCCGTTCCATGGGTCAGCTTTCATCCACGTCGCGGGGTGCGGTGCCACGGTAAAGCTGGCTTTGCCGGTATTGCGCCAGGGCATAGCGGATGATGACCCCCAGCGAGGCGGCCACTGGCACCGCCACCAAAAGCCCGACAAAGCCGAACAGGGCACCAAAGGCCGACAGCGCAAAGATCAGCCACACAGGATGCAACCCGACGGATGAGCCGACAAGTTTGGGGGTCAGGACATTGCCTTCGATCAATTGCCCGGCCTGAAAAATCACCGCGACCAGCACGATCCACAGCCAATCGCCCCAGAACTGGAACAGGGCCAACCCAAGGGCCAGCCCGCCCCCCACAAGGGCGCCCACATAGGGAATGAACGTCAGCGCACCGGCAATCGCCCCCACCACAAGGCCAAAGGGCAGCCCGACCAGCATCAGCGCCCCGGCGTAATAGACGCCAAGGATCAGGCAAACCGTGCCCTGGCCCCGGATGAAGGCGGCCAGCGTGTTGTCGATATCGCGGGCGATCTGGCGCACGGTATGCACATGGTCGCGCGGCACGAGGGCGTCGATCCGGGCGACCATCCTGTCCCAATCCAGCAGCAGGTAAAACGCCACCACCGGCACGATCACGAACAGCACCAGAACGTTGACGATGCCACTGACCGATGCCAGCACCCCGTTGAGCAGTTCTCCGCCCTTGCTTTGGATCGTCTGGCCCAGCCCGGCCAAGGATTTGCGCACGACCGAGCCTTCGTCGACCAGATCGGGGAATTGCTCGGTCAGAAAGGTTTGCAGGTTGTTTGCAATCTTGGGGGCCGATTCGATCAGTCCGGCCGCCTGAGAGACAAGGGTTGGCACCACCGCGAGGGCCAGCACCACAAACAACAGCAGGCCAAGAATGGTGATCACAGCGGTGGCCATGGTTCTGCCCAGTCCCAGCCGCTCTAACCGGTCGGCAATGGGATCAAGGCAATAGGCAATGCCGCCGCCCAGAAGAAACGGCATGATGACCCCGCCCAGCCACCAGAGCACGAACAAAAACACCGCCATGGCGATGCCCCAGTATTTGACCTGTTCGCGCACCGTCAGTGCCATGGCGCATCCTCCTGCGGGGTGTGTTGTCGCCCATGGCAGGAACGCGTGCAAGCATTTTGCGGTGTAAAACCTTTGCCAGCGCATTGCCATCCCGGTAAGTTGACCCTGCGTCATGGGGGCGCGAAACCTGGCACAGAGGCATTTACCATGGGCTATCGCGACGAATTTTATACAGCGGGCAACATTATCGGGATCACGGGCAAGATTGGCGAAAACCCGACCGTATATTTCCAGAACGGGCATTCATTCGGGCATATCACCCAGTTTCACGATATCGCCCAGAACGTCGGGCGCGAAACGGTGCATGCCCATCCGCAATACAGTATCGGCAACGAAGTTATCGACGGTGAAACGCTCAGCGTTGAAAAGATTGGCGACGATGCGTTTCACACCAGCCGCAGTCCGTTCATTCCCGTGGGCGATCTTCCTGCGGTGCAAAAGTCGGTCCTGGCGAAATGCATCGAGAAATTCCCCGATCGCAAGGCCATTGCAACCATGTCGCGCGCCGAAAGGGAAGACCTGGTCTATGGTCCCGAGATCGGCGGCGACAACATCACGAAACTGAGCGCGCACCTGCACTGAACCGCAAAGTGCGGGCTGACCCAGGGTAAGGTTTCCCTTACTTTCTTTCTTCGTTCCCTTACGTCAAAGTTATCTTGTTTCGTGAGCGGGGAATTACTCCCGGAAACATCGGGCAGTCGGCAGCGTCATTCATTCAGGCGCCCCGGCTGTCCGCCCTTGATCAAAGCGCGCTGTCCCGGTGCGCAAGGGGGGCCATATGCCCCGGTGGTCAGGGGGTAAAGGTAGCGCGCTTTTCCCCAAGCGGCGCTGCATCCGGCCAGGGGGTTGGTGGCCAACTCCGCCACCCCCTGCGCCCTTCCAGCCTTTCCAACCCGGCCTAACTGCGGGCAACCAGATGCCCCCCGCCCACATCATCGTGCACAACGGTTTGCGGGGCATCGCCCACGGCGCGGATCGGGCTTGGCGGGTCTTGCGATGCGATAACCCGGGGGGCAGGGTGCGCGTCGGATCGGCGTGGGGCACCGCATCAATCAGGCGGCGGGTATAGGGGTGACGCGGATCGCCAAAGATTTGCGCGCCGGTGCCCATCTCCACGATCTGCCCCAGATACATCACCGCCACCCGGTCAGCGATGTTTTCAACCACGGCCATATCGTGCGAGATGAAAAGATAGGACATGCCCATCTCGTGCTTCAGCTCGGCCAGCAGGTCCAGCACCGTGGCCTGAACCGACACATCCAGCGCCGAAACGCTTTCATCCGCGATGATAAGTTTCGGATTCAGCGCCAACGCCCGGGCAATACAGACCCTCTGGCGCTGACCGCCGGAAAATTCGTGGGGATAGCGGTCAAGCGCGTCGTCGCTCAGCCCGACGCGCGCGAACAATTCTGCGGCCCGTTCACGGCGGCTGGCGGCGGTGCCGATTCCGTGAATGACCATGGGTTCGCACACCAGATTGCCAACGGTCATCCGCCCGTTCAGGGCCGCCATCGGATCCTGAAACACCATCTGCAATTCGCGGCTGACCAGTTTGCGGGTGGCGGCGGTGTTGCCCAAGGGGTTCCCGGCAAAGCGAATATCGCCCGTGTGTGGCACCAGCCCGGTCAGCGCCCGGGCGATGGTGGATTTGCCACAGCCGCTTTCCCCCACCAGCGCGAATGTTTCGCCGGGATATATATCGAACGATACCCCCTCGACCGCATGAACACGCTGCACCACCCGGCCCAGAATCCCGCCGTGCAGATCAAAGGCAACCCGGGCATCGCGGAACGACACCAGCGGCGGTGCGGCGCCATCGGGGTGTTGGCCGCGCCCGGCGCCCATGCGTGGAACCGCGGCCAGCAAGGCGCGCGTGTATGCCTCACGCGGGGCGGCAAACAGCGCCTGCACGGGCGCCTCTTCCACCATCCGGCCCTGTTGCATCACCAGCACCCGGTCGGCCATTTCGGCAACGACCCCCATGTCGTGGGTGATCAGGATCAACGCTGTTCCCAATTCGCGGCTGAGATCGCGCAGCAGATCCAGCACCTCGCGCTGCACGGTGACATCCAGCGCGGTGGTGGGTTCATCGGCAATCAGAATGTCGGGGCGCAGGGCGATGGCCATGGCGATAACCACCCGCTGACGCATCCCACCTGACAATTCATGGGGATACTGGCGCAAGCGGCGTTCCGGTTCCGTCAGGCGCACGGCGCGCACGGCCTCCAGCGCGCGTTTGCGCGCCGACGCCACGGAAATGCGTTCATGGGCGCGGATCGCTTCGATCAACTGCGCCCCGATCCGCATGACCGGGTTCAGCGCGGTCATCGGCTCTTGGAAAATCATGGCAATGCGATTGCCGCGCAATTGCTGAATTGCGGTTTCTTTCATCCCGGTCAGCCGTTGACCGTCAAAATCAATGCTGCCGCCCGTGACGCGCACGGCGGGCGGGGGCAACAACCCCATGACGGCAAGCGAAGTGAGCGATTTGCCTGACCCGCTTTCCCCGGCAATGGCAAGGGTTTCGCCCTTGTTCAAGGTGAATGACAGGTTTTGCACCAAGGGCATCAACCCCTGTTCGGTGCGCACCGAAATGGTCAGATCATCAACCCGCAGGATCGGCGTTTCCCCCGCAACCTGCGCTGCGGGGGCGTTTTCTTGCATCACGTTCATTCAAACACACAACGCGGAAAGTAGAACGAAACTACCCAGTTGGGCATATCGACGATTTCGGAAATCCGCAGATCGCCGCAGGTGGACACCAGCATATAGGCATCCTCGGCGGCCAGCCCGTGGGTCGCGCAGAGCAGATCAACCATCTGGCTGACCGCATCGCGTGCGCCGCTCATCAGATCGGGGCCGATGCCGGTTGTCACCTCGTAACCCTTGGCATCCAGATGTCGTGTGACCGGCCCCGGCGTGGTGAAACGCGGCATTTTCAGGGGCGTATCCTTGATCAGGTCCAGCGTCACCGTGGCGTCCATCGGGCTTTCGATTGCGGTGCCGCAGACCTCGCCATCCCCTTGGGCCGCGTGGGTGTCACCGATCGAAAACAGCGCCCCCGCAACCTCGACCGGCAGATACAGGATCGTGCCTGCCGCCAGATCGCGGATGTCAAGGTTGCCACCCACCCGGCGGGGCGGCACGATGCTGTGCAGCCCCGGTTCGGCCAAGGCACAGCCGATGGTCCCGGCAAAGGGTTTCAGGGGCACACGCCCGTTTTTGCCGAACAGCGCCGGTTCCATCGTATCGGGGTCGTATTTCCAGATGGTCAGTGCCGGATCGGTGAATTGATCGGCCAACAGGCCAAACCCCGGAATGTTCGCCGTCCAGCCAAAGCCGGACGGCACAAAGCCCTCGATCGTGATCTTGAGCACGTCACCCGGCGCGGCCCCATCGACAAAGATCGGCCCCGAAACCGGGTTGATCTTGCCGAAATCCAGGGTTTCCACGTCCTTGACGGTGCTGTCGGCGGACAATTGGCCCGCCGAGCTGTCATGGCATTTGAACGCGATGGTTGAACCGGGGGCCACCCTTTCGGCTGGGACAATGGAATTGTCCCAGCCGAAGTGATGCTGATGGCCGTGGATCGTATAGTCAGGGCATTTATTGCACATCGTTTACATACACATAGTCATAGTTGACAGGGATCGAAACCGGATCGACATAGAGCGCATCGGCGCCGCCCATCCGTTCGGATTTCATGGTGAAACGCTGTTCGTTGAACACCGGAACCCACGGCGCGTCGTCCATGATCTTCATATAGACGTCGGACCATTTTTGCAGCCGTTCTTCGGCCTTGGCGGGGTCGGTCATGCTGTCGGCAGCGGTGGCCATGGCATCAACCTCTTCGTTGCAATACCACGACCAGTTCCAGCCGCCCTGTACCGCACCCGCACAGCCCAGGATCGGGCCATAAAAGTTGGACGCGTCGGGGAAGTCGGCAATCCACGCCATGCCGCCGGACCAGATCATCGGCGCCTGATCGGGTTCACCGCCTGCCGCGATCACGCTGGCCTGTGCCAGGGATTTGATCGAGGCCTTGATGCCGATGTTGGACAGATCCTGTTGAATGGCCTGTGCAATCCGCGGGTTCGGGTCGGTGTTCATCACATAAAGTTCGGTTTCAAATCCATCCGGGAAACCGGCCTTGTCCAGCATCTCTTTCGCGGCGGCGGGATCAAACGGATAGCCTTCGTATCCCTTGGTGTAACCGGGCATCGAGGGGGGCAGGGGCTGTGTCGCCGGAACGGCGCGGCCGTTGATCACTTGGGTGACGCGTTCCTTGTTGATCGCCATGTTCACGGCGCGGCGCACATCCACATTGTCAAAGGGCGGCATCTTGACGTTCATGGTGATGTATCCGGTGTGCAACTGCCCACCTTCAACCACCCGCGCGGCCTGTGCCGGATCGGCCATCACCTCTTGGAACTTGGCGGGGGGGATGCCGTCACCGGGCACGTCGACCTCGCCGTTCTGAAGGCGCAGCAGGGCGACGATGGGTTCCTGGCCCACTTCAAAGGTGATGGTGTCGAGATAGGGCAGGCCCTCGCGCCAGTAATCGGGGTTCTTTTCAAACACCAGCCGCTGACCGATCACCCATTCCTTGAGCTTGTAAGCGCCGGTTCCCATTTCCATTTTGCCAAAATCATCGCCGGCGGCTTCCACCGCTTCCTTGGCGACCACCGAGGCAAAGTTCAGGCCCATGACATGCAGGAACGTGGCATCGGGGCGCGACAGGGTGATTTCAACGGTCAGCGGGTCGATCACCTTGACGCCGCTCAGGGTGTCGGTGCTGCCGCTGGAAATGTCATCAAACCCGGCGATCGACGCAAAGAACCCGGCGCCGGGGCTTTGGGTCTTGGGGTTGGTCGCGCGGTCGAGCGAATATTTCACATCCTCTGCCGTCATTTCGCGGCCATTGTGGAATTTCACGCCGGGGCGCAGTTTGAATGTAAACACCGTGCCGTCGTCAGACACCTCATAGCTTTCGGCCAGCCCGGGGCGCAGATCGGTGGTGCCGGGGGCGTAATCCATCAGGCTGTCATACAGCGATTTGATCATCGACCAGTTTTGCCAGTCATAACCGATGGCCGGGTCCAGCGTTGCCACGTCATCCTTATAGGTGATGGTGATATTGCCGCCGGATTTGGCGTTCGGGTCCATGTCACTGTGGGCATCGGCCAGGGCGACACCGGGCAGGGCCAGCGCCGCAACCAGTGCCGTTGTGGTTAAAAACTTTTTCATTTCTTTTCTCCGCGTTGGGGTTGGTTTCTTGATTGATTACCGGACCTTGATCCGGGGGTCGGCAAACAGGGATGCGATGTCAGCCACCAGATTGCCGATGACGATGGCGCAGGCCGATACCAGGGTGACGCCCATGATGATCGGAATATCGACGCGCTGAATCGCCTGCCACGCCAGTTGGCCGATGCCGGGCCAGCCGAACACCGATTCCACCACGACGATGCCGCCCATGAAAATGCCCACGTCGATTCCGATCATGGCGATGATTGGCAAAATCGCGTTGGGCAGGGCATGGCGCAGCAGCACCCGCAACCGGGACAGGCCCTTGGCGTGGGCGGTGCGGATGAAATCCTGACGCAGCACCTCGATCATGGAGGACCGCATCATCCGGCTGTACCACCCCGACCCGAGTATCCCCAGCGTCACCGCCGGAAGAACCAGATGCGCAAAGGTGCCGTAACCGCCAATGGGGAACCAATGCAGTTGCACCGCAAAGACATACAGCAGCAGCAGGCCAATAACGAATTGCGGGGCCGATACGCTGATGAATGAGACAATCATCAACGTGTTGTCCGTGGCCGACCCCCGGCGCAGGGCGGCGATAACCCCCATGGTCAGCCCGAGGATCAACTCGCAGGCAATCGCCCCCGCCATCAACAGAAGGCTGGCCGGAAGACGGGCGGCGATCAGGGTGCTGACCTCGGTTTTTTGCAGATAGGACCGCCCCAGATCCCCCTGAAGCAGGTTCACCAGATAGCGCCAGTATTGCACGATGAAGGGTTGATCCAGCCCCAGTTGCGCGCGGATATTGGCCACGGTCTGTGCCGTGGCCGACCGCCCGGCAATCTGGCGCACCGGATCGGCAGGCAGCAGATAAAGCAGCGCAAAGGTGATGAACGACACCCCCAGCAGGATCAGCAGGGATTGCAGCACGCGGCGGCCCAGAAAGTTCAGCATCAGTCGCGCCCTCTCTGGGTCGGGTCGAGAACATCGCGCAGGGCGTCGCCCACAAGGTTGAAGGCCAGCGCAAGGATCACAACCGCAAGACCGGGAAAGAACACCAGCCATGGGGCGGCCTGAAAATAGGTCTGGTTTTCAAAGATGATATTGCCCCAGCTTGGCGTCGGCGGCTGCACCCCCACCCCAAGGTAACTGAGCGTCGCCTCAAGCAGCACCGTGGTTGAAATGCCCAGCGTCCCCCAGACGATGATCATCGGCGTCAGATGGGGCAGGATGTGGCGAAACAGGATACGCAGATGCCCCGCGCCAAGGGTTTTTTCGGCGGCGATAAATTCGCGCTGGGACAGGGATGAGGTTTCGGCATACAGCACCCGCGCCGTCTGAACCCAGTTCACCGTGGCAATGACCATGGCCACGATCCACAGGGACGGCTGAAAAATCGCGGCAAGGCAGATCGCCAGCAACAATGCGGGAAAGGCCATCATCAGATCGGTCAGCCGCATCAGCACACTGCCGATAAACCCGCCGAAATACCCCGCCGTCACCCCCACAAACGTGCCGATCATCAGGGCAACCCCATTGGCCACCAGCCCGATAATCAGCGAGGTCCGCGCGCCATAAAGAATGCGCGTCAAAAGATCCCGGCCCAACAGATCGGTGCCCAGCGGAAACTGCGCGCCCGGTGCCATGGGCGCGCCTTCGATCGTCAGCCCGTCAAACATCTGGGCGTTGGGGTCATAGGGGGTCAGCCAGGGGGCGAATATCGCCCCGATCAGCGTGGCCGCGATCAGAAACAGCCCGAACATCGCCAGTTTGCGGCGGCGCAATCTGGCCCATGCCGATGGTGTGGTGGCGCGCAGGGGGCGGGTTCAATTGCAGTCACGCAGGTTTCCTTCTTTGGCTGCATTCTCAACGATCTGTGCGGCGGCATCTTCCATGGTCAGCCGCCATGCCATGGCCAGTTGGCGTAACTGGTCAAAGGCGGCCTCTTGGGATTTGCCCTGCGCGCACAGCAACACCACAGCCTGCACAACCGTCTGACGGGCCGACAGGCGTTGGCGCAACTGCTTGATCTCAGACGCAAAGCTGCGCCGGCGTTCAAACGACTGGCGCGCCATCAACAGGGCGGAAAAGGCGCCACTTGATCCAAGGGGTTTCAGCAACAATGCATCCGCCCCCATACGTGATGCCCATTCGATCCGTCCCGGTGCCTCGGACCCGACCAGCGCGATCATCGGCATGGGGGCGGCCCCCGGTGCCCAGGGGAATTGCGCGTCATACCCTTTGTCGGTGTCGTAAAACACAAAATCCGCCGTGATGGCCGAGGCCGGAACCTCGGGCCAGGCATGGGATACGCTCAGGCCGATGGCCTTTAACTGCCGTTCAAGTGCGGCGATGCCATCATGGGGCGCATGTGCGATAATGGCATGGGCCTGATCGAGGTTGGGAATGTCCATCACGGTGTTCATCGTGACACCACCTGCAAACTGGGCCGTGCCACATGGGGGTGGCGGGACGGGCGCGTCAGATAGGGATCGGGCGCGACGTTTTCCCAATGTTCGATGGTTTCAAAGACGCCGTTTTTCACCTGCGCGATTTTCACATCCAGCGTACGGTGGTGGGTGTCTGGGTCGATTCCGAACCGGGCCCCCTGATCGGCGATAAAGCGATCAAAGGGGGCTGTTCCGGGGTTGAAAGTATCGCGGCAAGGGTCAGAACCGACTGATACGATGTGATTTCCAGCGACGAAGACCGACCGTCCCCCGCATGTGTCGGGCAGAAATGCGGCCCGACCGAAACCAGCCCTTCGGCGGCTTGCCCCAGCAGGGGCAGTTCGGCTTCGGTCAGATTGCACGACACGACGGGGCAGGTTTCGGCGTTGAAATGCGCATCGCGCCGGCCCAGTTCGGCGTAGGCTTTCAGAAAGGCATAGGAACTGGCCCCTACCAGCGAATTCAGGATGAACCGGGGGCGCAGGGTTTCGATTTCAGCGATCAGGGTGGCGATGTCTTCGTCGTCGAGCGGCAAAAACCGTTCGCCCAGAACCTGCCCGCCGATTTCATCGGTCCGCATCCGCGCCACCCGGCAGGTTTCCCAGCCCCAGATATAATTGGAGCCGACCAGATAGGGGGTTTTGCCGAAATTCTGGAAACACCAGCTGAGCAGGGGCAGAAGGTGCTGATTAGCACAGGCATGGGAATAAATGACCCGGTTCGAGGTTTCGAACCCCTCATAGGGGGCGTTGTACCACAGCATCGCGCTGGTGCGGTCCAGAATCGGGATCACCTCTTTGCGCGAGGATGAGGTGACGCAGCCGATCACATGCCGCGCCCCCGAATTTGACAGAATGTCAGCGCAAAGGGGGCATAGCGTTCGATCTGGCCTTCGGGGTCGCGAAACACCGGGTTGAACCGGATGTTGTATTCCGGCGCGCGGTTCACCGCGTCGATCCCATCCATTGCCCCCTGCAAGAACGCCAGCGACAGCGCGGCATAGGTGCCCGACCGCGAATAAAGAACCCCAAGATCGACGATTGGCCGCACACCACCCCCCAAACGAAAACAGGCCCCAAGCGCACATGAAATGTGCAGCGTGGGGCCTGTATGCCATGCGGAATCCTCCGCGTTTCACAGGAAGGTTACCGAAACCTGTGCCGCTCTGTCCAGAGCCGTTCGCGCGTTCGGGCGTAAAATAACCCAAACACGTTGTTTTCGCGCTGAATATTTCGCCCGGTTGCGGTGGCGCGCAGTTGTGTTTCGGCGGGTCGGTTAACGCCCGATGGCATAGGCCTGCATCAGGCGCGGGGTTGCCGCGGCTTGCAGGGTGCCGTCGGGGTGGCGCAGGGCCGCGGTCAGGCGGCCAACGGTCCAGGGGTCGGCCACGGTCACCAGATGGCCCCGTGCGCGCAGCTTTGCGATGGTGCCGGGGCTGACGTTTGGTTCGATCATCATTTCGCCCGGCCTGGCCTCTCGCGGGAAAAAGCTGCCTTGGAAATGCAGCGAGTGAAACAGCGGCGCGTCGATGCCCTGTTGCAGATCCAGCCCGTGATGGACAAGGCGCAGGAACCAGATCAATTGCCATTGGTCCTGCTGATCGCCGCCGGGGGTGCCAAAGGCGATTTGGGTGCCATCCTTTTCCGCGATGCTGGGCGTCAGGGTTGTGCGGGGCCGCCGTCCGGGCGCAAGCGAGGTGGGCAGCCCGTCTTCCAGCCAGAACATCTGCGCCCGGGAATTCAGCGCAAAGCCAAGCCCCGGCACCGCCGGGCTGCTTTGCAGCCAGCCGCCCGAGGGGGTGGCGGCAACCATGTTGCCCCACCGGTCGATGATATCCAGATGCACGGTATCGCCGCGCTTTTCCGTCAGATGCGCCATGGTGGGTTCTTGTGGCGCGGCATGTGCCACCCCGAAATCCCGGGCCGCCCGGGCGATATAGGCATCGGCCAGATGTTCAAACCCCGGCACGCGGCCTGGGCGCTGTTCGAGCGAGGCTTGCGCCGTGATCAGGTGGGCGCGCTCGGTGTTATAGGCATCAGACAGCAGATGCTGCATCGGAATATCGCTGTGGGCGGGATCGCCGTAATATGTCTCGCGGTCGGCATAGGCGAGCTTCATCGCCTCGATCACGATATGCACGAATTCATCGCCCATCGGGTCCATCGCGGCCAGATCGAAATGGCGCAGGATCGCCAGGGATTGCAGCAGCACCGGCCCTTGCGACCATGGCGCGGTCTTGTGAACCTTCCAGCCGTGATAGGTGTAACTCAGCGTTTCCTCATAGCTGGCCGCCCAGTTTGCCATGTCGGAAGGGGCCAGAACGGCGCGGTTCTTTTGTTCAGACACATCATGCACTTCGGCGGTTTCGAGGAAATCGAAAATCGCCTCGGCCACGAAGCCCGACGACCACGCCTTGCGGGCGGCGTCGATCTGCGCGACGCGGTCATCGCCCGCCGCTTCGCCCGCCTGCACCAGCCGTTCATAGGTGTCGGCCAGATCGGGGTTTTTGAATATTTCATTGGGTTTGGGGGCCGTGCCATTCGGCACCCAGACCGCCGCCGAAGTCGGCCATTCCGCCGCGAAATACTCGGCCAGTCCGGCGATGGTATGGGCCACGCGGGGCAGTACGGGGTGGCCATTTCGGGCGTAATCGATGGCAGGTTGCAGCGCCGCGCGCAGGGGGATCGTGCCGTAATCGCGCAACAGCAACAGCCAACCGTCAAACGCCCCCGGCACCACTGTGGCCAACAGGCCGGACCCGGGGATGAGGCGCAGGCCCTGCGCGGTGTAATGGTCGATTGTGGCCGCCGCCGGGGCCACACCCTGGGCGCAGACAACCCGGGTTTCCCCCTTTGCGGCATCGTGAAACACAATCGGCAGATCCCCCGCCGGGCCGTTCAGATGCGGTTCGACAATTTGCAGGACAAAACCGGTCGCCACCGCCGCATCAAAGGCATTGCCGCCCTTTTCAAGAATCCCGAACCCGACCGCCGAGGCAATCCAGTGGGTTGAGGTGGTGACGCCAAAGGTGCCACGGATTTCGGGGCGGGTGGTGAAATCGTTCATGGGGTTTGGTCCTGTTTCCGGTCGCGCGGCGCTGTGGTCACGCCATGCTGAACCCGATATAGCGGTGCGCAACGTCCGGTGTCAAAGCGCGACCATGCGCCCCGCAAAGCCCGCGTGGCAGGGGCGCGGCCCCCTGGCCCGGGGGCGAAAAAGTTTGCGCCCAAGGGGTGTTTGTGCCGCATCCCCCTATATGTAGGGTCCACCTCCCGCTGCGGCTTGTTGTTGTTTCGGGTCAGTGAACCTGTTGCAGAGCGAGGCGCCCCATGAGCATTACCCTGGCCACCCGGATTGCCCGCCGTGAATTGCGCGGCGGAATCAAGGGGTTTCGCGTCTTTCTGGCCTGTCTTGCCCTTGGCATTGCCGCCATTGCTGCCGTTGGCACCGTGCGCGAAAGCATCAACCGGGGGTTGGAACATGAAGGCGCGTCGATGCTGGGCGGCGATGCGTCGATCCGGCTGACCTATCGCTTTATGCCCGAGGCCGAGCGCGCGTGGCTGGATCAACAGGGCGCGGTGTCGGAAATCGTTGATTTCCGTTCCATGGCCACGGTCACACGGGGCACTGACACCGAACGCGGGTTGACCCAAGTGAAGGGCGTGGATGGTGCCTATCCGCTTTATGGTGCGGTGAAACTGTCGCCCGAAATGCCGCTGGCGCAGGCCCTGGACGGGCAGGGCGGGCTGCCCGGTGCGGTGATGGACAAGGTGCTGATGGATCGGCTGGGCCTGACCCCGGGTGATACCTTTCGCCTTGGGGTTCAGGATTTTGTTGTCATGGCGGTTCTGGCTGTCGAACCCGATGGCGGGGCGAACGGGTTTAGCCTTGGCCCGCGTACATTGGTGCGCACCGGGGCGCTGGCCCAATCGGGGCTGTTACAGCCGGGCACCCTGTTTGAAACCGAATATCGCCTGCGCCTGCCCCCCGAGGCCGATCTTGATGCGGTGCAGGGGCAGGTTGATAGGCGGTTGAAAGACGCCGGATTCCGCTGGCGCGACCGGCGCAACGGCGCACCGGGGTTGACCCGGTTTGTGGATCAGCTCTCGGCGTTTCTGGTGTTGGTCGGCCTTGCCGGCCTTGCCGTGGGTGGGGTTGGGGTGGCATCGGCGGTACGTGCCCATCTTGAGGCGAAAACCGGCGTGATTGCCACGCTCAAAACCTTGGGTGCCGAGGGGCGGCTGATCTTTCAGGTCTATCTGATCCAGATTGCGGTGCTGACGGCCATTGGCATTGCGATCGGGCTGACCCTTGGCGCGGTGGCGCCGCTGCTGTTTGCGCCGTTGATCAAGGCGCATTTGCCAGTGCCGATCGAATTTGCGCTTTATCCCGTTCCGCTGATCGAGGCGGCGGTTTATGGCGCGCTGACGGCGCTTTTGTTCACCCTCTGGCCGCTGGCGCGCACGGAACAGATCCGCGCCGCCGCCCTTTACCGCGATATTGGCGCTGCGGGGCGGGTGATGCCGCGCGCGTTTTATATCGTGGTGCTGGCGGGCATTCTGGTGGTGCTGGTGGCGGTTGCGGCGTGGCTGTCGGGGCTGGCGATGCTTACGCTTTATGCCGCCCTTGGCCTTGGGGCCGCCTTTTTCGCGCTGCTGGGGGCGGCGGCATTGGTGCGCAGGTTGGCCCGGCGCGCGGCACGCAGCCCGCTTTTGCGGGGCGCAGCGCGCTGCGGCTGGCATTGGGTTCGGTCGGTGGGCCGGGAGGCGAGGCGGCGTCGGTGGTGCTGTCGCTGGGTCTGGGGCTGAGCGTGCTGGCCGCCGTGGGGCAGATTGATTCCAACCTGCGCGGCGCCATCGCCCGGGATTTGCCCGATGTGGCGCCCAGCTATTTCATGGTCGACATCCAGCCCGATCAACTGGATGGCTTCATGGCGCGTCTGACCGGCGATCCCGGCGTCAGCAAGGTGGAAACCGCGCCGATGCTGCGCGGCGTGATCAGCAAGATCAACGGCGAAGATGCCACCAAGGTGGCCGGAGATCATTGGGTGGTGCGCGGTGATCGGGGCATCACCTATGCCGCCGAACCCATGCCCGGCACCAAGGTGACAGCGGGCAAATGGTGGCCAAAGGATTACAGCGGCCCACCGCAGGTCAGCTTTGCCAGTGAAGAGGCGGCAGAGATCGGGTTGAAGCTGGGCGATACCATCACCGTCAATGTGTTGGGCCGTGACATCACCGCCGAAGTGACCAGTTTTCGCGAGGTTGATTTTTCGACCGCCGGAATCGGTTTTGTCATGACGTTCGATCCGGCCGCCCTGTCGGGCGCGCCCCACACCCATATCGCCACGATTTACGCGGATGAGGCATCCGAGGCGGCGATTCTGCGCGATCTGGCCAGTGCTTATCCCAATATTACCGCGATCCGGGTGCGCGATGTGATCGACCGGGTGACGGTGGTTCTGGGCGGAATCGCCTCGGCTATCACCTATGGGGCGCTGGCGACGCTGATTACCGGGGGTGTCGTTCTGATTGGCGCGGCGGCGGCGGGCGAACGGGCGCGCACCTATGAGGCGGCGGTGCTGAAAACCCTCGGCGCGTCGCGGGCCACCATTCTGGGCAGTTTCGCCCTGCGTTCGGCCATGCTGGGCGCGGCGGCGGGTGTGGTGGCGATTGTGGCGGGGGGCGCGGCAGGATGGGGCGTCAGCCGGTTCGTGATGGAAACCGATTTCGTGTTTGAACCGGTCTCGGCCCTGCTGATCGTTGTGGGCGGTGTTCTGGTCACGCTGTTGGCGGGGCTGGCCTTTGCCTGGCGGCCCCTTGCGGCGCGCCCGGCCCGGGTGCTGCGCAGCGCGCAATAGCGGTTATCGCCGGGCGGCGTCGATCACCTCGACCACCCGGTCACTGATGGGCAGATCGCCGCGCTGCACTGTGGCGATGGGCACCCATGCGGCGGCATCGGCATCATCCGCCGCCAGTGGCGTGCCGGATACATAATCGCATTGCACCGCCGCCAGAAGAAAATGAAACCGGACCTGCCCGGTGTCATCCCGTTCGATAACGTCGATGTTGGTCACATAGCGGCGGGGCCGCGCGATCACGCCGGTTTCCTCGCGCAGTTCTCGTGCGGCGGCATCAAGGGCGGTTTCGCCATGTTCCACATGCCCGCCGGGAAACCCCCACAGCCCGGCATCCGGTTCGTTCCGGCGCTGCACGAGCAAGACATGATCGTCGCGCAGAACAACGGCCAGTGCGGCAAGTTTCGGGAAATCATTCATGGGCCCACCTGACAACAGCGCCTGCGCAATTTCCAGCCGGACCAGAATCATGTGGTAGCGTGGGGCGGACTTGAACCGCCGACCCCAGCATTATGAGTGCTGTGCTCTAACCAGCTGAGCTACCACGCCATTCACATGGGCGCGAATTAGCCTTGCCGCGCGGCAGTGTCAAACAGAAACCGGCGCATTGTTGCGCAAACCTGTGCCATGTCACCGCGAATGCCTGAAATTGCCGCATCCTTGCCAACCATTGCCACAGTGATGCCAAGGAAAACATGCACAAACTTAAATAGTTCTGCTGGAGTTTTCCCGATGTCGCGCCTGCCACTATTTTTGCCCCGCCCTCTGATGTTCTACGCTGCGGCGTTGATTTTCGTCGGTCTGGCCTGCGTGGTGTTTTATTCCGAGTCGCAGGCGGCGGCGGCGCGGGCGCTGGCGCTGCGCCACGGCGCACCGGCCAGAGTAATGATCGAGGCGTTCGACGAAGCCACCAACCAGGGCCCAAGTGGCGAGGTGATGATTGCGGCGCAGATTGACGCCGCCCTACCGCTTCAGGTGTTTTACCGTCGGGGGCTGACCCGGTCCCGCGCGCTGGCCTATCCGGTGCTGGCCGTTGCGGCGGTGCGCGATGCAGCCACGCCGCCGCCAATCATCGGTTATTTCTATGTCGATGTGCCGATGCAGGATGCCGAGGTGATGGATGTTGCCAATCTGATGCCTCCGTTTGAAAAGGTCGGTGATTTCGGACCTGTCGCCACGCTTGATGGTGAATTGGGCGGTGCCGCGATGCTGGGACGGCGGGTGTCCGATCTGCTGCGCGCCGAGGGGCGGGTGGTGGCGGATCGCCTGCTGGGCGTCAGGATTTACGCGCAGGGGCGGGCCATCGCCCTGACCGCGTCCCGCCGCTCGGTCTGGCCCATGGGGTTTGTGCTGCTGGCCCTGTGCCTGTTGGCGGCAGGGGCGGGAACGGCGGTTTTCCGGGTGCGATATGAGGAACGCCAGCACCTGTTGCGGATCGCCGAACAGGGCCGCAACCGCCGGGGGGCGCCGTGCAACCGGCCAGCCACAAGGGCCGTCACCGTCTGACGCCACTGACACCGCAACCCGATCTGCCGCGTCCCGCGTCCGGGCAGGCCCGTCCCCTGAGCGCGCGGGCCTTGCAGGCATGGGATGTGTTGCGTGGTGGCGGGGTCAGAAATCCGCGGTGACACCGGGCAGGCGCAATTCGGTGATCAGATCACGCAATTCCTGACGGGCCGCGATGTTTGACATGTTCAGGTTGCCGACGCCGATATCCTTGAGATCAAGCAGGGTCAGCCCCCGGGGGAACAATTCGCGAAAGATCACCCGTTCGGAAAATCCGGGGGCGACACGAAAACCGATCCGTTTTGCCAGATGGCCCAATGCCTCGCCCATTTTCTTTTTGTTGTGCATCTGCTGGGCGCCCAGCCGGTTGCGCACAACGATCCAGTCAATGGGTTTCAGCCCCGCTTGCGCGCGCAACTGCCGCGCGTTCCAGACCATTTCGGAATAAACCGACGGGCCAAGGATGCGGTTGGTTTCCGCGTCCACCCGGGCCAGAAGATCGAAATCGACAAAGCTGTCGTTCAGGGGCGAAATCAGGGTGTCGGCCAATGAATGGGCCACCTGGCTCAGCCGGGTGTGGCTGCCGGGGCAATCAATCAGGATGAAATCGCTGGTTGCCTCCATGCCCGCGACGGCGGCTGACAGGCGACGATCATAGACGTTTTCGCCCGGTTCAAGCGCGTCAGGCGAAATATCGGGCAGATCGCGATATTCGGGAACCGGCAGATCCAGCCCCTTTTGGGCCAGATAATGACGCCGGTTCTCGACATAGCGGCCAAAGCTTTTCTGCCGCAGATCCAGATCCAGCGCCCCGACCCGGTGGCCCATCCGCACCAGTGCCGTTGCAACATGCATAGAGGTCGTGGATTTGCCCGACCCGCCTTTTTCATTTCCGACGACGATAATATGCGCCACGTGCCCGCCCTTGTCCCTCAGTCTGTCCGCCTGCGCGGTTTGCGCGGACTATATGGGCAGGGCAAGGGCAATTAAAGCGGGGAGGCCGCAAAAGAGATTTAAATGCCCCGGACGGGGATATTGCGACACGGGGCACGAAAAAGGCCGCCCCGGATAAGGGCGGCCTTGAACGAAACGTCACGGTGGGCTGGCTCAGAAGCCAAGACCCTCGTATTTTTTCTTGAACTTGGACACGCGGCCACCGGTATCCATCAGGCGGGTGTTGCCGCCGGTCCAGGCCGGGTGAACCGAAGGGTCGATGTCCAGCGACAGTTGATCGCCTTCCTTGCCCCAGGTGGATTTCATCTGCACCACGTCGCCATTGGTCATCTTGACGTCGATCAGGTGGTATTCGGGATGAGTATCTTTTTTCATCGGGCTGCTCCTCAGGCGGATTTGTCGGCGAGGGGCCGATAATTGGTGACTTCGGCGATACGGGCCGATTTGCCCCGACGCGCGCGCAGATAATACAGTTTCGCGCGACGTACCTTGCCGCGACGGATCACCGTGATGCTGTCGATGTTGGTCGAATGCAGGGGGAACACGCGTTCCACGCCTTCGCCAAAGGAAATCTTGCGAACGGTAAAGGAACCGGCAATGCTTTTGCCGTTCTTGCGCGCGATGCACACGCCTTCATAGTTCTGCACCCGGGTGCGGGTGCCTTCGGTCACTTTATAACCGACGCGGATGGTATCACCCGCCTTGAAATCGGGGATCTCTTTCCCCAGTGCGGCGACCTGTTCGGCCTCCAGCTGTGCGATCAGATTCATCTGAAAGCTCCTATGTTTGCACGGGTTTGCCCGCAACGTGTGATGCACCCTCAGAGCTTTGGTCATCCATCGGGTCCATATCGCGCGCCTTGCAATATGCCCGCCAGAGATCAGGGCGGCGTTCCTTTGTCAGCCTTTCGGCCATATCCCTGCGCCACTGGGCGATCTTGCCGTGATGACCCGACAGGAGAATGTCGGGGATGTCGCGGCCTTCCCATTGGGCAGGTTTCGTATATTGGGGGTGTTCCAGCAACCCGGTGGAAAAAGATTCCTCTTCCGTGGATGCGTGATTCCCAAGCACGCGGGGTATAAGCCGGACCGTGGCATCAATCAAGGCCTGAGCCGCGATCTCGCCCCCTGTCATGACGAAATCCCCAAGCGAGATTTCCTCGATGCCGTAATGCTCGATCACCCGTTCGTCCACGCCCTCGAAACGGCCACACAGCAGGGTGATGCCGTCGGTTTGCGAAAACCGCTCGGCCATCCGCTGATCAAAGGGTTTTCCACGGGGGAAAGGTAAATCAGCGGCCATTTGCCCCGATCCTGCGGCACGTCACGCTGGGCGTGGCGAATGGCACGCCCAAGGATGTCGGCGCGCAAAACCATGCCTGCACCACCACCCGCCGGCGTGTCATCGACGTTGCGGTGTTTGCCTTCGCCAAAGCTGCGCAGATCAATGGGGTCAAGCCGCCAAAGCCCGTCCTGCAAGGCCTTGCCGGTCAGCGATGCGCCCAGCACCCCGGGGAATGCCTCGGGGAACAGGGTGATGATGCGGGCGCACCATGCGCCTTTCAGGTCGGGCCGGTCGCGCATCAATTCGCGCGGCCGGGCCGTGGCCTGAATGGTGAGGCGCCCGTGGGATTTGGCGGGTGGTTCGTTTGTCATGGCGGGGGCCTACAGCACTTCTCGCAATACCTGAAGTATTCACCATCACCCGACGCGTTGAAATTTCTGATCTCAGGCCGCGTTGGGCGACGCAGGGCTTTGGCACATGTTTTGCCGAACGAAACCCGTGAAACCGCCCGCGCCGGGTCAGACGACCGCGATCAACCCGAACAGCACCAGCAGGAACAGCACCAGCGCCACACCGATCAGAAACTTTGCACCGGTCAGGGCAACCCCCGAGATCCGGCCAAAGCCGAGAAGCGCCGCAACAGCGGCAATGACAATCAGAACGAGAATGAGGTGAAGCATTGGTTTATCCCTTTTTGTGCGGCCCATTGGCCGGTTCAGGGGGATAACGCCAAAACGTGCCTGCCTGTTCCCGCCCTACGGCAACAGACCCTCGGGCGGGTCCGCGACGATACGGCCCGCCGCCAGATCGACGGTGGGAACAACCGCAAGGGTAAAGGGCAGCAGGATGGTTTCGCCCACGCCGGGCAGTTTCAGTTCCAGCAGGTCGGTCGCGCCGTGGTTTTGCACCGATTGCACGATGCCAATCAGGGCGCCGCCGGTGTCATGCACCGCAAGGCCCATCAGATCGGCGTGGTAATATTCATCATCCGGCAAAGTGGGCAGACGATCACGGGGCGCGAACAGGCGGGTGCCCCGCAGGGCGTCGGCCTGTTCCTTGGTCGTGACGCCCGACAGCCGGGCGGAAAAGCCGGTCTTGATATGGCCGGTCAGGGCAACGTCAAAGCGGCGCGCACCATCCCCGGTGGTGAGGGGGGCGTAATCGGCGATCGCTTGGGGATCGGCACAAAAGCTTTTGAGGCGAACATCGCCCCGCACACCGAACGATCCGGCGATAGAGCCGACACAGATCAGGTCTTCGTCAGGCATGGTTTTGGTATCCCGGCAGGAATTGCCCCGCGCCATGGGCGGCACGGGGCGATGGCTTTACTCTTCGGCGGGGGCGGCTGCCTTGGCGGCCTTTTCTTCGGCGCGGGCGACGGCGGCCTTGCCGGGGGCGCCCTTCTTGGCGTTGTTGCGAACCTTTTTGTCACGCAGGCCGGCCGCTTCGAGAAAGCGGGACACGCGGTCGGTGGGCTGGGCGCCGTGGGACAGCCAGTATTGAATGCGCTCGGCATCCATTTTCACGCGGTTTTCGTCGTCCTTGGCCAGCAGGGGGTTGTAGGTGCCCAGCTTCTCCAGAAACCGGCCATCGCGCGGCATGCGGCTGTCGGTGGCAACGATGGAATAATGGGGGCGCTTTTTGCTGCCGCCACGGGCGAGACGGATCTTCATGGCCATTTGGTGTTCTCCTTTGAATGGCTTGGTCGGGCTTTCGGCCCTCAGGATTTGTGGATTTCGTGGTGTTTGATGACTTCCTGGATGATGAAGGCCAGAAATTTCTTGGCGAATTCCGGGTCAAGATCGGAATCTTTGGCAAGGGCTTCGAGGCGGGCGATCTGCGTCGCCTCGCGCGCCGGATCAGAGGGCGGCAGATCGTGTTCAGCCTTGAGCGCGCCGACGGCCTGGGTGTGTTTGAACCGCTCGCCCAGAGTATAGACGAGGATCGCATCAAGGCGGTCGATGCTTTGGCGATGCCCCCTGAGCAGGTCGGCGGCGCGTTGGATATCGTCGGTCATGGCTGGCCTTTGAACTGCGGAACGGGGCGGCACAGGGCCGCACGTTCGGTCATTGGGGAAACCTGTGGCGGTAAACGATGGTGTCATCGGGCGTTTCGCCGTCGGGCAGGGGCGCGTCGGGGTCGGGGGTGGCCCCCAGACGGGCCGCCACCCGGGCCGAGCCGGTATTGCCGGGGGCGACATAGCTGACCACCGAGGCCCAGCCCAGCGTATCGCGCACAAAGCCAAGCGCGGCGCGGGCCGCTTCGGTGGCGTATCCGTGGCCTTCGGCGGTGTCCAGCAGGGTCCAGCCCAGTTCGGGTTCGGGGAAATGGTCGGGGTGGGAAACGCCCACCTGCCCGAGGAAGGCGCCGCCATCGCGGGCCTCGATGGCCCAGCAGCCGTGGCCGTCAATCACCCAACCGGCGCAATCGTTGGTAAAGGCATCCCATGCCGCGCGCCGGTCGCGCGGGCCGCCCATGAAACGGCTGCGGGGGCTGGCCCACATTGCCGCGAGCCGCGTCAAAATCGGCGCGGCGGTGGGCGCGCAGGCGCAGGCGGGCGGATTCAACCACCGGGATATGGCGGGCAATATCGGTCATGCTGCGGCCTGCGGGCCGGGGTGGCGCCAGATGTGGAATGTGCCGTGATCGGGATGTTCGAAACTGCCATCGGGCGTGGCCCCCATGCGCCGCGCCAGCGCAGGCGAGCGGGTGTTTTCAGGGGCGACGCAACTGATCAGGGTGGTCAGGCCACAGGTGTCATAGGCGTAGGCGCGGGCGGCCTGCGCCGCCTCGAACGCGATGCCGCGCCCTTCGCCCGCCTCAAAGACCGACCATGCCAGTTCGGGTTCGGGCCAGTGGACCGGAAAGAACAGCCCGACAATGCCAAGCGGGGTGTCATCATCGCGGTCGGCGACGATCCAGCGGCCAAAACCGCGCAGGTGCCAATGACCGGCGATTTCGGCAAGTTGCTCAAAACTTTGGGCCTCGGTGAACGGGCCACCAAGATAATGGCTGCGCCCGGACATGCGGAACGCGGTATAGGCGGGCAGGTCTGATCCGCGCGGGCCGCGCAGAATCAGCCGTTCGGTTGTGATTGTCGGAATCAGCATCGGGCGCACCTGTCGTGTGCCATCGCGGGCGTGGCACCTGTGGCCTGTGCCGGATGCCTCCGGCGGGAGTATTTGTGCCAGTAAAAAGCCATGGTTATTTTTTCTTGCCAAAGCCGGACAGGCCCGGGGGCAGGGCATTGCCGCCAAGGCCGGGCATTCCACCTGCGCCCGGGAAACCGCCGGGCAGCTTGCCACCCATCTGCGCCTGTGCCGCCTGCATTTCGGCCTCGGAGGGCATGCCGCCTTTGCCGAACATGCCTTTCATGGCTTGTTTCAGCATCCCGCCTTTGCCCATCTTGCCCATCTTCTTCATCATGTCGCCCATCTGGCGCTGCATTTTCAGAAGCTTGTTGAGTTCGCTGACTTCCAGACCGGCTCCCTTGGCGATGCGTTTCTTGCGGCTGGCCTGAAGTAGCGCGGGATTGGCGCGTTCTTTCTTGGTCATCGAGCCGATCAGGGCGATCTGGCGGCGCAGGACCGAATCGTCGAACCCCGCATCGGCCACCTGTTTTTGCATCTTGCCCATGCCGGGCATCATGCCCATCACGCCTTCCATGCCGCCCATTTTCAACATCTGTTCCAGCTGCATTTTCAGGTCGTTCATGTTGAACTGACCCTTCTGGAACCGGCGCATCATCCGTTCGGCCTGTTCGGCCTCGATGGTGGCCTGGGCCTTTTCGACCAGCGACACGATATCGCCCATGCCGAGGATCCGGCCCGCCACGCGTTCGGGGTGAAATTCGTCAAGCGCGTCGAGCTTTTCGCCCATGCCGACGTATTTGATCGGCTTGCCGGTGACGGCGCGCATGGACAGGGCCGCGCCGCCGCGTCCGTCGCCATCCATCCGGGTGAGGACAACGCCGGAAATCCCGATGCGTTCATCGAAGTTTTCGGCGGTATGCACCGCGTCCTGGCCGGTCAGGCCATCGACGACCAGCAGGGTTTCGCGCGGCTGGGCGATGTCGCGCACCGCTGTGACCTCTTGCATCAGCGCTTCGTCGATGGACAGGCGCCCGGCGGTATCGAGCATGATGACATCATAGCCGCCAAGACCCGCCTGGGTTCTGGCGCGTCTGGCGATGTCCACGGGGCTTTGGCCCGCGACAATGGGCAGGGTATCGACGCCGATCTGGGTGCCGAGGATGGCCAGTTGCTCCATCGCGGCGGGGCGGTTCACATCGAGCGAGGCCATGAGCACGCGTTTGCCATCGCGGTCTTTCAGGCGTTTGGCCAGCTTGCCGGTGGTCGTGGTTTTGCCCGAGCCCTGAAGGCCGACCATCAGGATGGCGGCGGGCGGGTTGTCGATGCGCAGCTTGCCGGGGTCTTCGTCATCGCCGGCCAGCACATGGACCAGTTCATCATGGACGATCTTGACGACCTGCTGGCCCGGTGTGACCGATTTTGTCACCGACTGGCCGGTGGCCTTGTCCTGTACCGCCTTGACGAAATCGCGGGCGACGGACAGCGAAACGTCGGCCTCAAGCAGGGCGACGCGCACCTCGCGCAGGGCAGTTTTTACATCGTCTTCGGACAGGGCACCCTGTTTGGTGAGCCGGTCGAACACGCCAGACAGGCGTTCGGACAGATTTTCAAACATGGCACGCGGTCCTTTGCGGGCGGTTGACGGATGGTCCGCATGTGGGGGCGGACCGTGAAAGTTTCAAACGGGGCAAGCCCCAAACGCCCCGAAGGGGGATCGACAATGCAATTGCGCCCCCACGGGCGATAGACAACGAAGTGCGCCCCCACGGGCGCAACGCGCTGGTGGGGGGCGATCCCGGCACTGTGGCAGGGACCGGAAGACATGGCAGACTCTCGGAGTTGCTGCGGGTTACCCAAAGGCGGCGGGCGAGTCAACGGGGATTGGGGGTGCAGATGAAAAACGGGCGCCAGAGATGTCTGGCGCCCGCTGTTTCGTGAGTCGTGTATATAGTGTCTTACTTTGCCTCATCAGCAAAGAAGCGGGCGGTTTGCAGGGATACCAGTTCTGCGGTGGTGTAATCGGCCGGGTTCACGTTGAGCGACGCGGCGAGTTGCACCTTGCCGGGCGCCAGGCTGTCGCGGTCCGATGCGGTGGGGTTGGATGCGGGCTTGGACAATTGGGTGATCAGGAAATCGTTGTTTTCGTGCTGTGCCCGATCAAGCAGGATGGCGCGGTTGGTGTCGCTGGCCGCGCTGCCCGAGGTCGAAACCCGCTCGGCCCCGGCCGACGCGAGGATGAATGCGGCCTTGGCGTTGCCGGCGGCGCCGCCTTCGCGCTGTGCCTGATCCAGTTGCACCAGCTGCGCGGTGGTCAATGTGCCGGGAACGACGCCAACCGAGTGGGACAGTTGGATTTCACCGGCAGAGAGGCTTTGGGCAGCGGCAGGGATAGCAGCGGCAGAGGCGGCGGCAACGGCGATGGCGGCAACAAATGCGTTCAGTTTCATGGTCTTGGTCCTTTACATAGGTGGCGGGCCGCAGCCCTGCCTTTGGTTTGTGTCTCTCGCGGCGGAGCGTGTCGTGCTGTTGTCCGCCTGCTGTGAGGGGTAGATGGCGTCGCGCGATGGCGAACGGTAGGGTTGAAATGAGAGGGGCACATGTGCGCGGGCGCACATCACAAAACGCGGCGCGCGCGACGGAATACGCGGCACATCCGTATGCCCGTAAAACAAGGCGCCAAGGCGCGCCCGCCGATCACGCGGGGCGTTTTTGTTGCGGCGGAAATGGCCCCGGCGGCGCAAATGTTTCAGAAATCACGGGCGCGGCGGGCAGGGAAAAACCATTCTGAAACAGGGTTTAATGCTGGCACGGGGGGAATGAGCATCGCGGCGGGCAGAGTGCCCTTGTCATGACGCCGGCGTGGGTGAGTCTTGTACTGTGGGGCGAAATATCATTTGGATGGCGCAGAGAATGAAAGGTGCGCAGAGACAATGACGATCACGACCTGGGATGAGATCAGAACCGCCTATCACGTGGCCCGGATGGGAACGGTCAGCGGCGCGGCTGATGTGCTGGGGGTGCATCATGCCACGGTGATCCGGCATATTGATGCGCTTGAGGGGCAATTGGGGGTCAAGCTGTTTCAACGGCACGCCCGGGGGTACACGGCAACCGAAGCCGGTGCCGATCTGTTGCAGGTGGCGCAGGTGACCGATGACCAGTTCACCCAACTGGCGGGGCGTATTCGCGGGCAGGGGGCCTCGGTGACGGGCGAGCTTGTGGTGACATCCGTTGCATCGCTGTCGCCGTTGCTGACGCCGGTTCTGGCGGGATTTCAGGCAGAGCACCCGGGCCTTGTGGTGCGGTGTCTGACCGATGAACGCGTGTTCCGGCTTGAATATGGCGAGGCCCATGTGGCGATCCGGGCAGGTTCCGTACCCGAAGAGGCCGACAATGTGGTGCAGCCGTTCGTCAGCGACGCGTTCGGCATTTACGGCAGTCGCGCCTATCTGGAGCGCCACGGAACCCCAAAGACCGACGAGGATCTGAAGCGTCACAAATTCGTGGCCAGCGACAATACCGACACCAAGGCGCCCTTTTATCAATGGCTGTTTGAAAATGTGCCGGCCAGTTGCATCACATACCGCACGACGGATGGCCGGGTGGCGCGGGATGCGATGCTGGCGGGGGCCGGGCTTGGGTTTTTGTCCACCTATGAGGCAAATATGACACCTGACGCGATTCAGGTCATGCCGCCGCGCAGCGCGTGGATCGCCCAGCTGTGGCTGGTCACCCATGTTGATATTCACCGGACCATGAAGGTCCAGAGCTTTTTGCAATACCTCAAGGAGGCGGCGAAAGGGTGGACGTTTTAGGGTTTGCCCCTGTGATGCCGCAAACATGGCGATTCTGTGGGCGCCCTCTGTGGGCAAGATGTCGCTTGTGGCGCAAAACTTAGGCGGAGTCGTGCCGAGGGGGCTTGTGTTATCGCCGATTCTGGCAAAAAAGCGGACAAAGGTGATGCGAAATGCGCCAAAGTCACTGGTGTCCCATTCGGGATACCTTTATCTTGTGGTACTTATTCGTGTAACGTGTTTTACGAGGCTCAACTCGAGATTTTGGTGAGGATCCAATGAAGATTTCCAATTACATCCCGACCGCCGCCGCTGGTGTGTTCGCTTTGGCAATGTCGGCAAGCGTTGCCGCGGCTGAAACATGCGTTATTGCGCTTCCGTTCGATTTTGGCAGTGCTGCCGTGTCGACGACCAACAAAGGCCTGCTCGACATTATTCGCAGCAAGTATAACGGCAACACCGTTGACCTTGCCGGCTATACCGACGCCGTGGGCAGCGAGGCTTCAAACCTGGCGCTGTCCAAGCGCCGCGGCCAGACGGTTTCCGACTATCTGACAAGCGGTACGTCGATCAAGGTGAACAACGTGACCGGTTTTGGTGAAAGCAATCTGAAGGTTGCTGACCTTGGCCCGAACCAGTTGAACCGCCGGGTTGAAGTGACCATCAACCCCTGCAAGGCGTCTGATTTTGACACTCTGCCCAATGGGGCCGGGCTTATGGGTGGTGCCGGTGCGGCTGCGGCTGTTCTGGGTGCGCTTGTCATCGTCGGTGCGCTGGGAACAAGCAACACGACGACCACCACGACCACCGAGTCGGGTGCTCCTGTCTGGGGTGGCGGCGGCAACTAAGGTTCCGCAACTGTTGTCCAGGATTTAAAGCGGCGCCTTCGGGCGCCGCTTTCGTTTTGCCATCCGCAAGGAACCATTGGGCACAGAGGTGCGTTCTCTCCTTAAGTTGAAAAGGGGAAGATCATGAATGGAATTATTTACCTGGTCGGGCTTGTCGTTATCGTTCTGGCGATTGTTCAGTTCGTTCTGTAACGGCGCCGGTTCCATCCAGTTCGGATTCAAGAAACCGTTCGAAGGCGTCCAGATGGACGGCTTCGAACTGACCAAAGGCCTGCATCCAGATCGACGCATCGCGCAGGGCGTCAGGTTCGAGTTTGCACCATTTTACCCGGCCGCGCTTTTCCTGGGTGATCAGGCCCGCCGCTGCCAGCACGCTCAGATGTTTTGACACTGACGCAAGCGAGGTGGAAAACGGATGCGCCACATCGGTGACGGCCATGTCATCCTCCAGCAACATCGCCAGAATCTCGCGCCGGGTCGGATCGGCCAGCGCGGCAAAAATAATGTCGAGTGTTGGGGCCATGAACCACCCTGTGCCAGCGCCCGGTATAATCGTCAACCGATTGGTTGAATATGGGGCGGGGTGCCATTTGCGCCAACCGGGCGTTCCGGCACCCGGGTATTTCAGAAAATATAACATAAAAACAGTAACTTGCGTCCAGTCAATGCCTGCTTGACTCGGGGCGTCCGCATTCATAGTGTCCGCGCAGCCGTCCAGAGGGGGTGAGCCATGGCCGACGATCAGAACGCCAAGCGTCTTGAGGCGCTGGAGCGCAAGATCGCCGCAGCCAAACAGGCACAGGCCCCCGCTGCGCGGAAGGATGAACATTATTCCACGGCGAATACCGCCTGGCGAATGGTGATAGAGCTTGTTTCCGGTCTTGGGATCGGGTTTGGCATTGGGTACGGGTTGGATGTGCTGCTTGGCACCCTGCCGATATTCATGCTGATATTCATTGGCCTGGGGCTGGCCGCCGGTGTGAAGACGATGATGCGCACCGCCAGAGAGCTTCAGGACGACGCGATACGCGCAGCGGGTTCCGGCCCGGATGCAAGGAAAAAGAAGGACTGAGGGCAAATGGCAGCCGAAGGCGGAAGCGGTCTGAGTATTCATCCCATGGACCAGTTCAAGGTCACGCCGCTGTTTGGCGACGGGCACGTGGGCATGTTCACCATCTCGAATGTCACGGTGGTGCTGGCGCTGGCCGTGGTGGCGGTGCTGTTGCTGATGGTGCTGGGCACCCGTGGCCGGACCGTGGTGCCCGGGCGCGCGCAATCGGTGGCCGAGCTTGCCTATGGGTTCGTCTACAAGATGGTTGAGGATGTGGCGGGCAAGGATGGGCTGAAATATTTCCCCTATATCATGACGCTGTTCCTGTTCATCGTCTTTGGCAACTTTCTGGGTCTGATCCCGATGTCGTTCACCACGACCAGCCACATTGCGGTGACCGGCACCCTGGCGATTGCCGTATTCCTGACGGTGACGATCCTTGGCTTTGTCAAGAACGGGCCTGCCTTTCTGGGTCTGTTCTGGGTGACCAGCGCGCCTTTGGCCCTGCGCCCCATTCTGGCGATGATCGAGCTGATCTCGTACTTTGTGCGTCCGGTCAGCCATTCCATTCGTCTTGCGGGCAACATGATGGCCGGTCACGCCGTGCTCAAGGTGTTCGCGGGATTTGCCGCCATCGGCGCTGTTGCCCCGATCGCCATCTTTGGCATGGTCGGCATCTATGCGCTTGAGGTCATGGTGTCCTTTATCCAGGCCTATGTTTTCACGATCCTGACCTGCGTGTACCTCAAGGATGCCCTGCATCCGGGACACTGACGGTCAGCCCGACATAACACAACATTACCTAATTCCATCGTAAGGAGAGAAGACATGGAAGGCGAATTCGCACAAATGGGTCAATTCATCGGCGCCGGTCTGGCCGCCATCGGTTCGGGCGTGTCCGCTATCGGTGTTGGTCACGTTGCCGGTAACTTCCTGGCGGGCGCCCTGCGCAACCCGTCGGCTGCCGCAGCCCAGACCGCGACCCTGTTCATCGGCATCGCATTCGCAGAAGCGCTGGGGATCTTTTCGTTCCTCGTGGCACTGCTGCTGATGTTTGCCGTCTGATCCCGATTGATCCTTACGGCCGGGGGGCGGAAACGCCCGCCCGGTGGATTGCACGGTTTCAAGGGGGACGACATGGCAACCGAAATAGCTGGGCACGGGGCCGAAACGGTCGCCCATGAGGTCGAGTCGGGGATGCCCCAGCTTGATTTCTCGACCTTCCCGAACCAGATCTTCTGGCTGATCGTGGCGTTGTTCGCGATCTATTTCATTCTGTCCCGTATCGCTTTGCCGCGTATCGGGTCGGTTCTGGCCGAACGGCAGGGCACGATCACCAACGATATCGCTGCCGCCGAAGAGCTGAAGCTGAAGGCGGTCGAGGCGGAAAAGGCCTATGACAAGGCGCTGGCCGATGCCCGCACCGAGGCAGGCCGTATCGTGGCCGCTGCCAAGGCCGATATTCAGGCTGATCTGGATGTGGCCATCGAAAAGGCCGACGCCGAGATCGCCGCCAAATCCGCCGAGTCGGAAAAGGCGATCAACGAGATCCGCGCCGGTGCGTTGGACAGCATCGAGGCCGTGGCCAAGGACACCGCCGAGGCGATCGTCACTGCGTTGGGCGGAACGTCCGACAAGGCGGCCGTCGATGGCGCCGTTCAAAGCCGGATGAAAGGGTGAGCGACATGGGCAAACTGACACTCACCCTGACCGCAGCATTGGCGGCAACGCCGGCGCTGGCGTCGTCGGGTCCGTTCTTTTCGCTGGGCAACACCGATTTCGTGGTGCTTATCGCGTTTATCCTTTTCGCGGCGGTGCTGATCTATTTCAAGGTTCCGTCGACGATCATGGGCCTTCTGGACAAGCGGGCCGAGGGCATTCGCGGCAATCTGGACGAAGCGCGCAGCCTGCGCGAAGAGGCCCAGACGCTTTTGGCCTCTTACGAGCGCAAGCACGGCGAAGTGCAGGCACAGGCCGACCGCATCGTCGCCGCCGCCAAGGAAGAGGCGAACGCCGCCGCTGCCAAGGCGCGGGCCGATCTTGAGGTTTCGATCGAACGGCGCCTGCGTGGCGCCGAAGAACAGATCGAATCTGCACAGGCCAGCGCCGTAAAAGAAGTGCGCGACCGCGCAATTCAGGTGGCTGTGGCCGCCGCCGCCGATGTTCTGTCAAAGGACATGGATGGCAAGCGGGCCTCCGGGTTGATTGATGAATCGATCAAGACGGTTGAAGCAAAGCTGCACTGATCCGGTTCGCGGATTGCGAATGGAAAGGCCCGGCGCTGTCAAGGCACCGGGCCTTTTGCGTCAGCGGGCCTGTTCGTGATCCAGCCGCTGGCGGGCAATCTCTTCGTTTCGTTCGGCGTCTTGCTGGTCGGACAGGGCGGATTGAACATAATCGAGATGGGATTCAACCGCCGCCCGGGCCGCAGCCGGATCGCGCGCCTGAATCGCGGAATTGATCACGCGGTGCTGATCCAGCAGCATGGCGCGGGTGGTGTGCTGTTTGAACATGATCTGACGGTTGTAAAACACCCCTTGACGCAGCAGATCGTACATCGACCGCATCATGTGCAGCATGACGATGTTATGGCTCGCCTCGACAATGGCAAGGTGGAAAGCCGCGTCAAGCTGGGCCTCGTGGGTGGCCTCCTGGCGGGCGTGGGCATCTTCCATCTTGCGCAGCAGGGTGTCGATCAGGCGCAGGTCGGTCGGGGTGCCGTGGCGCGCGGCCCGTTCGGCGGCCAGCCCCTCCATATCCCGGCGAAATGCGGTGTAGTCGAACACCGCTTCGGGATGGGCCGCGAAAAGCTGGGTCAGGGCAGGGGGAAAGGCGGCGCCCAGTTGATCGGAGACGAAAATTCCGGCGCTGGCGCGGCTTTCGATCAAGCCGCGCGATTGCAGATCGGCCACCGCCTCGCGCAGGGACGGGCGGGACACGCCCAGTTTGTCGGCCAGATCCCGTTCAGACGGGAGCCGTTCACCCGGGCGCAGGATGCCGCGCAGGATCAACAGTTCGATCTGACGCACCACGGCAGTCGAGAGCCGTTCCGGCTGAACTTTTTGAAATGGCATTGTGCTGCGCCCCGTTGAATTGGTCAGATTATATGACCGGTATTGTGGTCGGGCAAGACCACGAAAAAGGCCGGGCGCAGTGGCCCGGCCTTTCGAACGTCTGTGGCAATCCGATCAGTTGGTCGGACGGATGATGATATCGACGCGACGGTTCTGGGCGCGTCCCTCTGGGGTGAGGTTGGAGGCAACGGGGCTGCCTTCGCCCATGCCCGTGGCGCGCAGACGCGACGACGACACACCGTTCGAGGCCAGAACCGATGTAACCGCCTGTGCGCGGCGCTGGGACAGGTTGAGGTTATAGGTGCTGGAGCCGGTGTTGTCGGTATGGCCCTGCACCTCGACGATCGAATTGGGATAGCGGTTGAGGTTGGCGGCCAGAACCCCCAGATCGCTTTGCAGCCCATAGGCAACATTGGCGCTGTCGGTGGCAAACAGGATATCCTGCGGCATCCGCACCAACAGATCGTTGCCACGGTTCACCACTTCGATCTGGCCATTGCCGAAATCGTTGCGCAGTTCGGCGGCCTGTTTATCCAGAACGTTGCCGATCACACCGCCGGCAGCGGCGCCAAGGGCGGCGCCGAGTGCGGCGTTTTTCAACCGGTCATTGCCGCTTTTGTGGGTGCCGCCCAGAACGGCACCGATGGCCGCACCGGTCAGCGCGCCGGTGCGGGTGCGATTGGGATCGCCGGTCATCGGATCGGTACAGGCGGTCAGGGCCAGCGCGCCGGCGCTCAGGGTCATTAAGGCATATCTGGTGGGAATCATTCTGTCCTCGCTCGAATTACGACACATCTCCAACGCGTGATATAGGGTATTGGGTTCCATCCGTGACAGTGGGAAAACCGCAATCGGCGGATGATCGCCGCATTTTTTCGTGATCTCTACACCCCGGTTTGCGCCGATTCATGGGCCAGCATGGCGCGTTTCACCGGCAGGCCCCAGTGATACCCGCCCAAACCACCGGATTTGCGCAGGGCGCGGTGACAGGGAATCAGCCAACTGACCGGGTTGCGCCCCACGGCGGTGCCGACGGCGCGCACGGCCTTTGGGTTGCCGATGCTTTGGGCGATTTCGCCATAGGTCGTGACATGGCCGGTCGGGATGGTCAGCAGCGCCTCCCAGACCTGTAACTGAAACGGGGCACCGATCAGGAACAGCGGCGTCGGGGCATCGCCGGGCGCCGCGCCAAAGGCAGAAAGCGCCCAGGGGCGCAGCATGTTTGCATCCTCAACAAAATCGGCATGGGGCCAGCGTGCCATCAGATCGGCGCGCGCCGCCGTTTCACCGGTTTCGGCGGTAAAGGCCATGGCGCAGATGCCCTTGTCGGTGCCCATGATAAGGGCGGGGCCGAAGGGGCTGTCGAACATTCCCCAAAAGATGGTCAGGCCGGCGCCATGGCGGGCGAAATCGCCGGGCGACATGGATTCCCAGCGCAGGAACATATCATGCAGGCGCGACGTTCCCGACAGGCCCACGGCATCGGCGGTGGCCAGCGTGGTGAACCTGTCACGCAGCAGGGTTTTGGCATGGCCAAGGCGCAGGTATTGCTGAAACCGCTTGGGCGAAATCCCCACCCAACGTGAGAACACCCGCTGAAAATGCGCCGGTGACAGGTTCATGTCGCGGGCGATGTCCTCAAGCGTCAGGTCACGCCCTTCGGGGGCATCCAGACGGTCGATGGCGCGGCGCATGAGGGGCCAGTAATAGCTTTGTTCCGGGTTTGACATGGGGTGCCTTTCTGTCGTTACCGTCAGAATAGGCGCTGCGCGGCTGGTGGGCGATCCGGTTTTTGCGCATTGGCGCGGTGCGCGGTGGTTTCCGGGCTTGTTTGGGCCGGGGCGCTTGGGCATTAGGGGGCATGGTGAAACAACTTTCCTATTCCACGATCCACGAGATTTTCAGCCGGTTTCAGGCGGCCGAGCCTGAGCCCAAGGGCGAGCTGGAGCATGTGAACCTGTTCACGCTGGTGGTTGCCGTCGCGCTGAGCGCACAGGCGACCGATGCGGGGGTGAACAAGGCCACGCGCGGGTTGTTTGCCATTGCCGACACCCCCGAGAAAATGCTGGAGTTGGGCGAGGCAGGGGTGGTCGAGCATATCAAGACCATCGGCCTGTTTCGCAACAAGGCCAAGAACGTCATCAAGCTGAGCCAGCTTCTGGTTGATGAATTCGGCGGGCAGGTGCCATCGTCGCGCGCGGCGCTGCAATCTCTGCCGGGGGTGGGGCGCAAGACGGCGAATGTGGTGCTGAACATGTGGTTCGGCATTCCGGCACAGGCGGTGGACACCCATATCTTTCGCTTTGGCAACCGCAGCGGCGTGGCACCGGGGCGCAATGTGGATGTGGTGGAACGCGCCGTTGAAGATCAGATTCCCGCAGAATTTCAACTGCATGCCCACCATTGGATGATATTGCACGGACGTTATGTGTGTCTGGCGCGCAAACCCAAATGCGCCGCCTGCCTGATCCGCGATCTGTGCGCCTATGAGGAAAAGAACCTATGAAAAAGTTTCAGGTTGTCGGGATCGGCAATGCCATGGTGGATGTTCTGGCCGCCTGCGAAGATGCGTTCCTGACCGAAAACAATGTCGAAAAAGGCATCATGCAACTGACCGACATGGCGCGCGGCGTTGAACTCTATGGCAAGATCGGACCGGCCAAGGAAATCAGCGGCGGATCGGCGGCTAATACCATCGCCGGCATCGCCCATCTGGGCGGACGGGCCGCCTATGTGGGCAAGGTGAAAGACGATCAACTGGGCGCGATCTTTGCCCATGATCTGCGCGCGCAGGGGGTGAGTTACAACACGGCCATGGCGGGGCCAGAGGCGACGGGCGAAACCGGGCGCTGCATCGTTCTGGTGACGCCCGATGGCGAACGCTCGATGAATACCTATCTGGGCGTGACCGAATTTCTGGCGCCCTCTGACATCGACCCGGCGCAAATGGCCGAGGCCGAGTGGATCTACCTTGAGGGCTATCGCTTTGACGGGCCTGACAGCCACGCCGCCTTTGCCAAGGCGATCACGGCCTGCAAGGGGGCGGGGGGCAAGGTTTCGCTGACCCTGTCCGATCCGTTCTGTGTGGGCCGTCACCGGGATGCGTTTCGCGATCTGATCCGCGATCATGCTGACCTGTTGTTCTGCAACCGGGCCGAAATGTTGTCGATGTATGAAACCGACGATTTCGACGCGGCACTGGCACAGGCGGCATCCGAGGTCGATATGGTCGCCTGCACCGACAGCGCGCAGGGCGCCCATGTGTTGACTGGCGGGAAATATTGGCATGTCCCGGCCACCAGGGTGACTGTGGTGGATGCAACCGGCGCGGGCGATCTGTTTGCCGGGGCGTTTCTTTGGGCGCTGACCGCGGGCCATTCCCCCGAGGAATGTGGACGCGCCGGGTGCATCGCCGCGGGCGAGGTGATCAGCCACATTGGCGCCCGGGCCGAAACCGATCTGCGCGCGCTGTTCGCCCAACACGGGCTGACCTGAGCCACCTTCCCGACAGTATTTGTCATGTGGTTTTCGTTGCGCGGTGGAAATCCGGCGTTACTCTGATCCCGTTGTCTGTTGGGATTGGAGGGTGTCATGATATTTTCGCAATTACCTAAACGAGTCGCGGTTCTTTGTCTGGCGGTTGCACTGGGCGCGTCGCCGGGGCTGGCCGATCTGGCCCGCCCTGCTGATGGTGTCGGCATCGGTGCGGTGGGCGGTGGCGCTGACGCGCCTGCCCCTGCACCCGCCCCCGCGCCAACACCTGCGCCTGCACCCGCCCCGGCCCCCGGCCCGGCAGTGCCACCGCCCCCCCGGCCCGACACCGCCACCTGTGCCGCCGCCGTTGCCCGTACCGGAACCGGCCAAACAGATTTCGTATTACGTTGTCATCAACGGCCAGCAGGCCGGCCCGTTCAACGAAGCGCAGTTGAAAGCCAAGGTTGCCAGCGGCGAATTGGTGCGCACGTCGCTGGTCTGGACCGCAGGGATGCAAAACTGGGAGGAAGCGGCCAAAGTGCCCGATCTGGTCGGGATTCTGGCGAATGTTCCGCCCAAGCCGCAATTTGATGCCATGGCGTTTATCGCTGGCGTCTGGGTGGCCGACCCGCAACAAACCCAGATTCCCAACGTCGGCCCCGCCACGGTGAATGGCCGCACCACCTATTCCAGGGACGGGTCATATTCCTATGTGGGAACAGTGGATGTGATGATCCAGGGCTATCCGGCGCGCCAGACGATCACCAGCGACGGGTCATACACCGCCAAGGAACAGGGACCGGGCAAGATTTTGATCACGCCGAATGGGCAGGTCACCTATAGTATGGCGGGGCAGGCCCCGTCGGTGGCGCAGAACAACACTCCGTTTCTGGTTACGGTGGTGGATCAGAACACCGTGACAAACGACGATGGCGTGCGATCACGCCGGATGTCGAACTAGGACGATGCCCGGGGGCGCACAGCGCGGATTGCCCTGGCGGTCGCGCTGTGCGCCTGCCTTGGGGCAGTTGGCGGGCCTGTGGCGGCTGACGGAGGGTCAACCGTCGGGCCGGCGCCGCCCCCGGCACCAAAGGGCCTGCGCAGGACGACCGGGCCAGGATTGCCCCGCTCTATCTGGTGATTGACGGCAAGGCGCGCGGACCGCTTGGACGGGCGGCCATCATTGCGTTGATCGAGGCGGGCAAGGTTCTGCCCGGAACCGCCGTCTGGTACGAGGGCCTGACAGAATGGACGCCCCTGAAAGAGGTCAAGGCGCTGAAACCGGTGCTGGATGAGGTTTATAAATTCCGTGACGGCGTGGCGTTGGCGTTTTTGCTGGGCGCGTGGAACTCCGAGCAGTCGCGCAAGACACTGAAAGGGTATGGGCCGGCGCTTGTCACTGAAAACATGGTGTTGAACAAGGATGGGTCGTTCAGTGGCATCGACATGTGGCGCGGGCTTGACAATATGAGGCCCGGATCGCGCACCATTCTTTACGAAGGCACCTACAAGGCGCAGCGTGCCGATGATGATGCGTTCGTCGTGATCTTTACCGGCAAAAGCAGCACCCATGACAACACCGCGGAAAAGGCCGATGTTGATCCGAAATACGAGATGACCCTGTGGTTCGACAGAATCGACGCGAACACCATGCGCAATCAGGACGATGGCGTGCTGCATCATCGGGCGCAATAAAGCGCGCTGATGATATCAATCGCCCAGCTTGGCGTGTACCTCGTCCAGGTCGATTTCGCCGATCGGCATCTTGTTGCCCGGGTTTTCGAAATCATAGCGGAACAGGTCAAAATCCGCCTTGTAGATTTCATAAACCAGATGCATCGACAGATCGTCAAAGTAATCCTCGACCGGGTGGGCGCGTTTCGGGCCGTGGCCTTCGGATTCGTTGAACCGGGGAATATCGGACAAAACCACCGGATGCTGCGTTTCGATCCGGTCCAGCACCGATTGCATGCCGTCGTTGAACCGCTCTGTCCAGAAGATGCTGTCATAGCGCCCGCCGTTGACAACAAAGGTTGAAACATGGCCTGACATGGCCGACCAGTGAATGTCAGGGTCCATCGGTTTGCGCCAGCGGATGGTATCACGCGCGAACAGCAAAAAGCGGCGGAACGACTGGATCTGATCGAAATCCTCGTGCCCCTCGACGCCGCCGATATCGACCCCGTATTTCTGAATCAGCAAGGGCACCAGATTGCCGCGATACCGTTTGCCGTTGCGCTGAATGCCGCAGATCTTGTCAAAGAATGACGACAGGATCCGCGTATAGGGGTTGCGCACACAACTGAAGGTATAGGTGCTGTGCTGTTGCACCGTGCGGGCGATCAGGGCCTGGCTGTCGTCATTGCCCCATTTGTGCAGGCCCGAAGTGGCATCATGGATGTCACCATCAAAGAACACGCCGTGATCAGAATAATACATGATCTGTCCGATGGTCGAACAGGCACATTTGGGAACGACGCGATAGACGACACTTTCGCTTTCTGTCATCCATGTTCCGGGAAACCGCATGGTAAATCTTTCTTCTTGGTCGACATGTTTATGTGACAAACCCACGCGAATGCACAGAAAAATTCCTGAAATCTTTCGGCTCCGGCTGACTTTTACGCCCAAACCGTTAGAAGGCTCTTAACAACAATGGCTGTATCGCTTCTGAAATGGCAAGAATCGCCTTTATCCTGCTGTGCCACAAAGACCCGGACGCCATTATTCAACAGGCGCGCCGCCTGACCGCTGTGGGCGATTTCATGGCGATCCATTTTGATGCCCGCGCCCCCCACGCAGATTTTGAACGGATTCGCACGGCCCTGCGCGACAACCCCCGCGTTACCTTTGCGCGCAAACGGATCAAATGCGGTTGGGGCGGCTGGAGCCTTGTTGACGCGACGCTGCTGGCCGTACGGGCGGCCGTGGGCGCCTTTCCGCGCGCGACCCATTTTTATATGCTGTCCGGCGACTGCATGGCGATCAAATCGGCCGAATATGCGCATCGGTATCTGGATCAGGACGACGTTGATTTCATCGAAAGCGAGGATTATTTCGAAAGTGACTGGATCAAGACCGGGTTCAAGGACGAACGGCTGATTTACCGCCACTTCTTTAACGAACGTACCCATAAATGGCTGTTCTATCGCTCTTATGAACTGCAAAAGCGGCTGGGGCTGGAACGCGAGGTTCCAGGCGATCTTCAGATGATGATCGGGTCGCAATGGTGGTGTCTGCGGCGGCGCACGATCGAGGCGGTGCTGGGGTTTTGCACCGCGCGCCCTGATGTGATGCGGTTTTTCCGCACGACCTGGATCCCGGACGAGACATTTTTCCAGACCATCGTGCGCCATCTGGTGGCCGAACGTGAAATCCGGCCACGCACGCTCACCTTTCTGATTTTTTCCGATTACGGGATGCCAACGGTTTTTTACAATGATCACTATGATCTGTTGCTGGCGCAGGATTACCTGTTCGCCCGCAAGATCAGCCCCGAGGCAACCGGGCTGAAGGCCAAATTGGGCGATCTTTATGCCGACAAGGGCGCGACCTTCAAAATCAGTGCCGAAGGGCGCAGGTTGTTCACCTTTCTTACCGGGCGCGGGCGCGAGGGCGGCGGTTCGCACCCCGGTTCTGGGAAACTGAATCGACCTTGGGGCGCGAACGCGAATTGATGATCGTGATCTGCAAGAAATGGCATGTGGCCAAACGCCTGCTGGATCGGATCGCCCATGTTACAGAAATGCCCGCTGTCGATTTTCTGTTCGATGAGGAAAATGCCCGGCTGCCTGATCTGGGCGGTATCCAGAAAACCCTGGAAAAACGGACCCGCCACAGGCGGGCGCTGATGCGGATGCTGTTTGATTACTATCAGTCCGACCGCCTGATCATCTGTCTTGATCCCGACAACATGGATCTGCTGCGTGATTTCCAGACGGATCGTTCAACCACCCGGATGCTGGAGGTGCGCTGCGCCTTCAGTAACGCCTATCTTCTGGGGCACGCAAAACGGGTAGGGCTGGCCGGAGAGCGCACCCCGCAAGAAACCCTCGATACGCTTTTGCCGACGATCCGCGCGGATGTGGAATATGAAAGCGATATCTTGCGCGATGCAGGGTTTGAGGGGTTTTCCCGACTGGATGAAATGGCCCCCGCAGCGGAAAATGCCGCCGCTCTGGCCGCGTTCCTGTCGATTCCGCTGGAGCTGGCCAAAGATATTGCCCAAACCGAAGGTCTGTTCCATGACTGACCCAAGCCGATAACGGAGCTTTGACTATGGCCTATGCCTATGACGACCAGAACATTTTCGCCAGGATTCTGCGCGGCGAAATTCCCAACACAACGGTGCTGGAAACCGAACACACACTGGCGTTTCGCGATATCGAACCCCAGGCGCCCGAACATGTTCTGGTGATTCCCAAAGGCGCCTATGTGTGCCACGATCATTTTGCCAATGCGGCAAGTGAGGCGGAGCTGGTGGATTTCATGCGCGCAACCGGGCAAATCTGTCGCGATCTGGGCGTGGCACCGGGGGATAACGGCGCCGGGTATCGCACGATCAGCAATACCGGAGTGGACGGTGTGCAGGATGTGCCCCATTACCACCTGCATATTCTGGCGGGCCGCCCTTTGGGGCGGATGCTGACCAAGGGCTGATCCAACAGAGGCGCGCAAGCGCGCCACGACATTTTTTGGGGGCGCCCGTTGCCATGGCTGCGCGCCGGGGGCAAAGGGTGCAGTGGTTGCGCCGTTGTGGCCTTGCCGGTGTCGGGGGGCCTGATAACATAGGGCGGACCAGACCGAGATGCAGAAAGAAACCAGATGAATAGCGAAGCGCCTGAAACCGAGATCGTTCATAGCCGCCGGATTGCCTGTGATGGCGGAGAGGGCGCGCTGGGTCATCCGCGCGTGTGGCTGCAAATTCCGCAAGAGCCGGGTTGGGTGGAATGCGGATATTGCGACAAACGGTATGTGCTGGAAGGCGACGGCGACGATCACTGAGATCGGTTTACCAAGGCCGGTGACGGGGCAGAAAGGGGCGGTATGGGCGACACATTCGGCAAGGGGCATCATCTGAGCCTGGTGGACGGTTCGGCCTTTATCTTTCGCGCCTATCACGCGCTGCCGCCGCTGACGCGCAAATCCGACGGGTTGCCCGTGGGCGCGGTCAGCGGTTTCGTCAACATGCTGTGGAAGATGATCGAGGACAATCGCGGCCCCGATGCCCCCACCCATGCCGCCGTGGTGTTCGACAAGGGCAGCCACACCTTTCGCAACGATATGTACGATCTGTATAAGGCCAACCGCGAAGAAATGCCGCAGGATCTGCGCCCGCAAATGCCTCTGACCCGCGACGCAACCCGCGCGTTCAACATTGCCTGTCTGGAGCAGGAGGGGTTTGAGGCTGATGACATCATCGCGACACTTGCCTGTCGGGCGCGCGAGGCCGGGGGGCGGGTGACGATCATCAGTTCCGACAAGGATCTGATGCAACTGGTGGGGGGCGGCGTTGAAATGTTCGACGCCATGAAAAACGCCCGTATCGACGTTGAAGGGGTGCGCGCCAAATTCGGCGTCGGCCCTGAACGGGTGGTGGATGTGCAGGCGCTGGCCGGGGATCTCGGTGGATAATGTGCCGGGCGCGCCGGGCATCGGAATCAAGACGGCGGCGTTGCTGATCAACGAATACGGCGATCTGGATGCCTTGCTGGAACGGGCGGGTGAAATAAAGCAACCCAAGCGCCGCCAGACCCTGATCGACAATGCCGACCAGATCCGCCTGTCACGCAAACTGGTGCAACTGGATTGCGATATGGCGCTGGATTACAGTCTTGAAACCCTTGAGGTAAAGCCGCCCGTCGCGGATGATCTTTTGGGGTTTCTCGCGCAGATGGAGTTTCGCACGGTCACCAAGCGGGTGGCCGATGCCCTGGGCACCGAGGCCCCGGCGATCGACGACACGCCGGCCGCCCCGGACGAGGAAGCGGCAGCGCCCGAGGACGCCCCCTTTGATACCGATGCCTATGAGCATGTGAAGGATGCCGCTGCATTGCAGGTCTGGATTGATCGCGCCCATGCCCGGGGTTGGGTGGCGGTTGATACCGAAACCACGGGTCTGGATGAAATGCGCGCCGATCTGGTGGGGGTTTCCCTTTGTGTTGAGGCGGGGCAGGCCTGTTATATTCCGCTGACCCACCGTGCGGCGGCGCAGGACGATCTGTTCGGCCGTGACGATCTGGCCGAAGGGCAGATGGATCTGGACGCGGCGTTGGCAATGTTGAAACCGTTGCTGGAGGATGCCTCGGTTCTGAAAATCGGTCAGAACATGAAATATGACGCCAAGATTTTTGCCCGCCGGGGCATCAATGTGGCGCCGATCGACGACACGATGCTGATGTCCTATGCGATGCATGCCGGGTTGCACAATCACGGGATGGACGCGCTGTCGGATCGCTATCTGAACCACACGCCGATTCCGATCAAACCGCTGCTTGGCACTGGAAAATCGGCCAAGACGTTTGACCGGGTGCCGGTTGCGGATGCGGTGAAATACGGCGCCGAGGATGCCGATATCACCCTGCGCCTGTGGCAAACCTTCAAGCCGCGCCTGCACCGCGCCAAAGTGACAACGGTTTACGAAACCCTTGAACGCCCGCTGATTCCGGTTCTGGCCGAGATGGAGATGCACGGAATCGAGGTGAACCGTGAAACCCTGTCGCGCATGTCCAACGCCTTTGCCCAGAAAATGGCCGGGCTGGAGGCCGAGATACATGAATTGGCCGGGCGGTCGTTCAACGTGGGATCACCCAAGCAATTGGGCGAAATCCTGTTTGATGAAATGGGCATCGAGGGCGGCAAGAAGGGCAAGACAGGCGCCTATGCGACCGGTGCCGATGTGTTGGAGGATCTGGCGACCGAGCATGAACTGCCGGGGCGGGTTCTGGACTGGCGCCAGCTGAGCAAGCTGAAATCAACCTATACCGATGCGCTTCAGGAACATATCAACCCCGAAACGGGGCGGGTGCATACATCCTATTCCATTGCCGGGGCGAACACCGGGCGGCTGGCCTCGACTGATCCGAACCTGCAGAATATCCCGGTGCGCAGTGAAGAAGGGCGGCGCATTCGCGAGGCCTTTGTTGCGCCTGCGGGAAAACGTCTGGTGTCGCTGGATTATTCCCAGATCGAGCTGCGTATTCTGGCCCATGTGGCCGGGATCGACGCGTTGAAACAGGCCTTTGCCGAGGGGCAGGATATTCATGCCATGACGGCAGCGGAAATGTTTGGCGTTCCGCTTGAGGGGATGGACCCGATGGTGCGCCGCCAGGCCAAGGCGATCAATTTCGGGGTGATCTATGGGATTTCCGGCTTTGGACTTGCCCGGAATCTGCGGATTCCGCGCAGTGAGGCGCAGGGGTTTATCGACCGGTATTTTGAGCGGTTTCCGGGTATCCGCGATTACATGGATGAAACGGTGGCCTTTGCCAAAGAGCATGGATATGTGCAAACGCTGTTTGGCCGCAGGATAAATACCCCTGAAATCAATGCCCGTGGCCATGGGGCCGGGTTTGCCAAGCGCGCGGCGATCAACGCGCCGATTCAGGGCAGTGCTGCGGATGTGATCCGACGGGCGATGATACGGATGCCGGGTGCGATTGCGGGTCTGCCGGCCAAGATGCTGTTGCAGGTTCACGATGAACTGGTGTTCGAGGTGGAAGAGGGCGCGGTGGATGATCTGATCGCGGCGGCCCGGGATGTGATGGAAAACGCGGCGGCCCCGGCGGCGCATCTGGATGTTGCGCTGAGCGTGGACGCCGGGCAAGGCGCGAGTTGGGCCGAGGCGCACTGACCCTTAGGTCGCGCAAGGGGGTGAGTGTCGGATTGCCCCGGCACGCCGCCCGCCCACCCACCCCGGCGCACCGGGGCAATCCTTTGGCAGGGGCTTAGCCTCGGGTGAACCGGAAGGTTGTGCTTTGATGATAGGTTTCGCCGGGGGCCAGGCCGATTTGCGGGAAATCGGGGTGGTTTGGCGCATCTGGCCAGCATTGCGGTTCGATGGCGAAACTGTTGTGCGGCCCATAGGCGTGACCGTGGATCGTGGGGGTGTCGCCCGTGTCGATGGTGGCCGCGCCAAAGATCTGCACCCCCGGTTCGGTGGTCGCGATGTCCATTCTCACCCCCGAAGCGCCGGTCAGGGACAGGGCCGGGGTCAGGGCGCGCCGGGCATTGGCCAGACAGAAGTTGTGATCGAGGCGCGGCATGGTTTCGGGGGTAACGGTGCGCGGCTGGCGCAGGTCATAGGGGCTGCCGTCAAGAGGGGTGATTTCGCCTGTCGGCAGGGTGCGCGCATCGGTGGCAAGGATATGATCGGCGTGGATGCACAGGCTGTGGCCTGCCCATGTTTTGCTGCCATCAAGGTTCCAGAACCCGTGATGGGCGATGTTCATCAGGGTTTGCCGGTCGGTTGTGGCGTGAATATCCAGCGCCAGCGTATCGCCGTTCAGGCGATAGGTGGCGGTGATCTGCCGGTTGCCGGGGAAACCGCCAAGGCCATCAGGCATGGCAAGGGCGAGGGTGGCAAAATCGGTGCCGTGGTCGGTCAATGTCCAGTTTGCGGCGTGGGTGCCGTCTTTGCCGCTGTGCAGGGTGATATCGCCCATGTCATGGTCGAAATGGTGAATCTGCCCCGCGATTTCAGCCTGTGCGCCGCCGATGCGGTTGACCACCGGGGCGATGATGGATCCGAAATACGGAAACGGCCCGTCATAGGCGGCAAGATCGGGAAACCCGAGGGTCAGGCTGTGGGGCACCCCGTCGAGGTAAAGCGATTGCAGCACCGCGCCGTGGGTCAGGATGGTGGCGCGCAGAATGCCATTGTCCAGCGTGATCGTCTGCACCGGGGCGCCATCGCGCCGGGTGCCGAAAGGTTTTACCGTGTCTGCCATGTGACGCCCGCTGCTGAATGGGTTTGGCCCTGAAACGTGATGTTTTCGGGTGCATAATTGAACCAGAACCGGTGGGTTGTGGTGTCGCGGATGCGCAGGCCTTCGGGCAGGGGGATGGTTTCGATCCCCTCGGCGGTGCAGGCGCGGGCGATGATCCGGTCAAACGCCGCGTCATCGGGCCAACCGGCAAGGTAATGCAATTTGCCCGCCGTTGCGATGGCGGGCCTGCCGTCGGCGGTGGTTTCGCTGGCGGTTTCGGTTTCCAGATGTTCGAACCAATGGGCGAAAGCCCCGCCTTCGGTCAGGGGCACCGTGGTGCCGGGGGGCAGGCTTTCGACCAGGGCGACTGTTGCCTCCAGCCCGGGCAGGTTGGGGGGCAGGGGCACGGGAATGGCCAGTTCCGGCGTCTTGGCATTGCTGCGCGGTCCGATCAGGGCGGTGCCTTTGAAGCCTGCCAACTGATCCAGCAGGCTTTGGGGCAGGGTGGCGATGCCCGGCGCAAGGATCAGATCATAGGGTGAAATATCGCCTGTCGCATTCACGATGTCCACTGACAGCCCGGCGCGGCGCAACGCGCGGTAACTGGCAAAGGTCAGGCGGAAGTAATCGAAATCGGCGCCTTGGGGTTGGGTTTCCCATGCCCAGGCAGAGGCGTAATCAAACACCAGCGCAACCCGCGCTGTCACCGTTCCCGCCTCGGGGAAATCGGCCAGCTCGCGCGCCACCTGTGCCGCTTCGCCAAGGGCGGGGGCGTCGTTGCTGTCGGGGCGCAACAGGCCCGCGTGCTGTTGTTCCTGCGCGAAAGGCGCCTGTCGCCAGCGGAAATAACAGACCGCCTCGGCGCCGTGGGCAAATGCCTCGTGCGCCCAGAGGCGGGCCATGCCGGGCAGGGGGCGGGGTTATAGGGCGCCCAGTTCACCGGGCCGGGCTGTTGCTCCATCACCCACCACCGGCCTTTTCCCACAGCGCGATAGATGTCGTGGTGAAACGCCTGCATGTCAGGATCGCCCTGGCGCAGGAAATAGGCCTTGTGATCCTCGCTTGCCTCGATCCGGTCAGACAGAAACCCGATGGGATAGGAATCCCAACTGGCGATATCCAGATCACCGCCCACCGCGAAATGATCAAACGCCAATTCACGGCCCATGTAATTGTGAATCAGCGGCGCATTGGTGTGTTTGCGCAGAACATCGGCTTGCAACTTGTTGAAACTGACCACCTGATCGGAACTGAACCGGCGAAATGCCATCACATGGGCCGGGTTCGGTTCGGTCACGGTGAGGTTGGGCAGGTCGATATCGTCGATGCTGTCATATTCCATCGACCAGAACACATTGCCCCAAGCCCGGTTCAGCGCCTCGGCCGATTGATACCTCTGGGCGCACCAGTCGTGAAAGGCATCGCGCGCGGCACTGGAATAGCTGAGCGTCGTGTCGTGGCAGCCATATTCATTGTCGATCTGCCAAGCGTGAATATGGGGGTTCTTGCCATAGCGTTCGCCCAGAAGCGAAACGATGCGATAACATTCGTCACGATACCCCTGATGCGAAAAACAATAGTGGCGCCGCGATCCAAACCGGCGGGGCCGCCCTGTGCGTCAACGGCCAGCATGCCGGGGTGTTTGTCCAGCACCCAATGGGGTGGGGTGGCGGTGGGCGTGCCCAGCACCACCTTCAACCTGGCATCGCCCAAAACCTGAATCGCCCGGTCCAGCCAGTCGAAATCGAACCGGCCTTCGCGGGGTTCGATCCTGCCCCAGGCGAATTCACCGATCCGCACCCATGTCAGACCCGCCGCGACCATGCGCGCAGCATCCTGCGCCCATTGGTCTTCGGGCCAGTGTTCGGGGTAATAGCAAACGCCGGTGGTGCGGTTGGTCATGGGTAATCCGTGAATTGACGTGTCAGAGTTTGACCTGATGTTCGGGTTGCCCCTGCACATCGGTTTCGATCGCAAAGGTCTGACCGGCGGCGGGGCCGTCATCGTTGCGCGCCGCCGAGGTGCAAAACAGCGTGCGCAAGCCCGGGCCGCCAAACGCCGGACAGGTGGCTTGCTGGGCGGGCAGGTCGAACAGCGCCTTTTGCGCGCCATCGGGGCCGAAACAGCCCACTTGCCCCGCGCCGAAAAATGCGACCCACAGATCGCCCGCCGCGTCGAACACGGCGCCATCGGGGCGCTGGTTGGTGCCGCGCAGGTCAAGATAGGGCGACGGTTCGCCCTTGGGCCAGCCGTTTTCATCCAGCGCCACGCGCTGCACGATCTGGGTCGGGGTGTCGGTGAAACAGGCGTGTTTGCCATCGGGGGCGAAACTGATCGCATTGGTGATTGTAATCGGCGCAAAAAGCTTGCGCAGCTCACCCTTGTAATAGCGATAGATCGCGCCGCCGTCCTTGCCCGCGTCCAGCCGCATCGTGCCAATCCAGAACCCGCCGAACGGATCGGCGCGCCCGTCGTTGGAGCGGGTGTCGGGATTGTCGGCCTCCAGCGCGCAGATGGTTTCTTCGGTGCCGGTTTCGATGTCGAACCGGAACAGCCGCGTGGCCGAGGCAATCAGAAGGGTGCTGTCATCGACCCACCCGGCAGCCGACACATGTTCATCGAACTGCCAGGTCCGGGTGTCGCCATCGCGATGCTGAAACATCTTTTTGCCCAGGATATCAAACCAGAACAGACAGTTCAGGCCGGGGTGCCACAGGGGGCCTTCGCCCAGCATGCAAGGGGTGGGGTCGAGAACGGAAATGTTCATGCTGCTGCCTCATCATATGCTTTGACCATCGCTTGCGCGCGGCTGGCCACGTCAGACACGCTGTCGCCGGGGCGATACAGGGCCGTGCCGATGCCAAACCCTTCGGCCCCTGCGCCCAGCCAATCGCGGAAATTGTCCGGCCCGACACCGCCAACCATGAACACCTTGGTTTCCACCGGAAGCACCGCGCGCAGGGCCTTTAGCCCGTCCAGCCCCATCTGGAACGCGGGAAACACCTTGATGCCATCGGCCCCATATTTCAGCGCGGCGAAACATTCCGAAGGCGTCAGAACCCCCGGAAAGCTTTGCATTCCCAGATCCTTGGTGGCGCGGATCACGTCTTCGTCGCAGTTGGGCGATACGATCAACCGTCCCCCCACACGATAGACATGGGCGGCCTGTTCAGGCGTCAGCACGGTGCCCGCCCCGATCAGGGCATCGTTGCCGTGGGCCTTGACCATCGCTTCGATGCTGTCAAACGGCGAGGGCGAATTCAGCGGCACTTCGATCCGGGTGATTCCGGCCTTGATCAGGGCGGCGGCCACCGGGACGGCTTCGGTTGGGTCGATGCCACGCAGGATGGCGATCAGGGGGCGGCTCATGGCGTTGGCTCCTTTGCAAGGGAATGGGCGGCGATCAGGCCCGCGCGTGTCAGGGCGTCACCATCGGTGCGCCCGGCGGTGATGCCCTGCGCGGCAAGGGCGGTGGCATAATGGGCGCACAGGCCTTCGGCCCCGATCAGCGCCACCTGCTGACCCAGCCAATAGGGCCGGGTCGCGGCCAGTTCGGCCCCGATCAACAGGCCCGACAGACGGGCGCGGGCCGATGGGTTGGTCAGCCCGTGCAGCAACCCTTCGGCGCGCAGGGCAAACAGGCGCGCGGCCAGGGTTTCAGGCTTGGACAGGGTGTCGGACAGGGCGGTGGCAAAGGCGGCATCATCCCAGCCGCCGCCAGAGACAGAATGGCGCAGCACCGAATGATCGGCCAATGCGGCAAACATATCGCCGGTCATCACGGTCTGGAAACTCACCACCTCACCGGCGCTGATATGCACCCATTTGGTGTGGGTGCCGGGCTGGCATAACACACCATCAAAGCCGGGGTTCAGGGCGATGAACCCGGCAATCTGGGTTTCCTCACCGCGCATCACATCGGCGGGCTGCATCTGTTTCAGCCCCGGCACGATTTGCACCGCAAGGCGCGGATCATCGGTGGGGGCGCGGGTCAGATCGGGCGACAGGGGCGCACAGGGCACGGCGCAATAGGCCGCCTCGGCCCAGCCTTGCCGCGCGCCGACCATGCCGCAGCAAATGACGGGCATCGGGTTTTGCGCCCCGCGCCCGGCCAACCAACCGCCGATCATATGAAGCAGGGCAGGTTCATATCCGTCGCGGTCCAGCGTGCCCATTCCGGCGGCTGAACGCGCCTCGGCCAGGATGCTGCCATCGCCTGCCATGGCCCAGGCGCGGCAATGGGTCGTGCCCCAATCGACGGCAATCCATTCGGGCGTGATATCGGTGTTCATGTTCATCCTGTCACCACATAGCCGCCATCAACAATCAGCGCCTGACCCGTCACCATACGCGACGCGTCAGACGCCAGAAAGAGGGCGGGGCCAACCATATCTTGGGGGCCGATCCGTTTTGGTATTGCCTGACGCGCCACATGGGCGGCGATGTCATCTTCGTCCACCACTTCGGCAAGCTGGCGTTCGGTCAGAACCATGCCGGGCGTCAGGGTGTTGACCCTGATCCCGTCCGGCCCGAATTCGCGGGCGTGACTGCGGGTCATGGCGTTGATCCCGGATTTCGCGGTGGTGTAAACCGGCATTCCGGACATGCCCATCATATAGGAAATCGACGACAGGTTGATAACCGCCCCGCCCCCCGCCGCGCGCATGCCCGGCACCACGGCCTGAAGCGCAAAAAGGAACGGGCGCAGGTTGATGGCAATCAGATTGTCCCAATCCTCGGGGGTGAGATCCATCGTGGTGTGGCGCCGGTCATTGGCGGCGTTGTTGATCAGCACGGTGATCGGGCCATTGGCGGTTGCTGCGGCTTTGATTGCGCCTTGCAGGGCGGCAATATCGCTTACGTCGCAGGGTTGAAACCACGGGCGCTGGCCGTGTTTATGCTCCATCACATCCTGAAACGCGCTGGCATCGCTGCGCTGAACAAAGGCAACCTTGGCCCCCTGCGCCATGAACCCGTCGGTCAGGGCCGCGCCGATACCTGAACCACCGCCGGTGATGAACACGGATTTGCCGTTGAGATCGGGGAAAGTCGGGGTCACAGCAAGGTTCCTTCGATGACCCAGATCGTTTGCGGAAAGGACCAGGGCAGGGTCAGGCCCTGTTGCATCAGGTATTGGCCAGACAGGGTGATGTCTTCGGATTTCAGCACCGGAGTGCCGCGCGACAGCCGCCCGGCATCGTCGCGGTTGGTCAGGTGAATACGGTATCGTGCCGCAGGGTCAAGCCCGGTCAGCCGCAAAGGGCGGGGTACGATCTGGGCCGAGGTTTCGGCCTTGCCCGCAAACACCACAAAACGGCTGCCGTCCCGGGCCATCTGTTGTTCGGCAATCACCGCCGGATCGGCGCTGTCCAGCCGCAGGATATCGCCCTGGCACATCCAGTCGCGGTTGGCCTTCCACCACGCGGTTACGCGGGTCAGCACCTCGGCCTCGTCCCCGGTCAACTCGCGGGGGTCCATTTCAAACCCCATATGCCGCTGGGCCGCGACCCAGGCGCGAAACCGGATATCGAGGATGCGCCCCGAGGTGTGGCAATGGCGCGGGCCAACGTGACTGCCGGTGACGGTCAGGGGCAGGAACAGGGCGGCGTTGTGTTGAATGCGCAGGCGTTCCAGCGCATCGTTGCTGTCGGACAGCCAGACCCGCCCGGTGCGCTTCAGAATGCCGAAATCAATCCGCCCGCCGCCGCTGGCACAGCTTTCCAGCTCGACCTCGGGGAAATCGGCGCACAGACGGTCGAACAGGGCATAGGTGCCCCGGGCCTGCGCGGCATCGGGGGCGGGCAAAACGCGGTTATGATCCCATTTGACATAATCAATGGCGTTGTTGGCAAGGATCGCCGCGATGTGATCGTAAAGATAATCGCGCACCTCGGGCAGGGCCATGTTCAGCACCATCTGCTGACGCCCCGGAATTTGATCGGCAGGCCCGAGAATCCAGTCGGGGTGCGTGCGGGCAAGATCGCTGTCGCGGTTCACCATTTCCGGTTCAAACCAAAGGCCGAACGTCATGTTTTCAGCGTGGACATGATTGATCAGCGGTGTCAGGCCGTGGGGGTATTTGCGCCCGTCGATCACCCAATCGCCCAGGGATGTAGTGTCATCATCGCGCCGCCCGAACCAGCCATCATCCAGCACGAACCGCTCGGCCCCAAGGGCGGCGGTGCGGGTTGCGATGTCTTTCAACTCATCAAGGTTGTGGTTGAAATAGACCGCCTCCCAACAATTGTAATGCACGGGGCGGGGGTGGGTTGGGCGGGTTGGGCGTGGCGGGATGATGCGGTCGCGCAGATGGCGCTGAAACGCCACCGCGATACCGTTGAGGCCCGATTGCGAACAGGTGACGTAAAGCGGCGCGGTTTCAAACCGGGTGCCGGGGGCGTGTTCGGTGTGGGCGGCATGGCCGAATTGCACCTGACGGCGGCCATCGGGCAATTCTTCGGCCACCATGCGGTGCCCGCCGCTCCAGCCATAGTGCAGGCCGAAAGCCTGCCCCTGGGTGTTCGTCGCCCCACGACAGGGCAGGATCAGGCCGGGGAAATGTTCATGCCCGCTGCGCCCTGTGCGGCTTTCGCGCAGGCGCACGCCGGGGGACCAGGGGGTGCGGTTCAACTGGAATTCGCCAATCCAGCGGCCCGATATGTCGATCATTTCATCGGCAAGCTGCGGTGCGGGCAACACCGGCGCGGCGAGCCAATGCAGATAGATCGGCCGCGCAGAGGTGAGGGCGGCCTGTGCGGTGATGACCCCGGTTTCGGGGGCGGTGGTAAAGGTGGCGGTATAGGTGAGGGCGTTGGCGTTGTCGGTGAAGACAAGTGTCAGCGCCGCGCCCGGCGTGACCCGGTGTTCAGAGGCGTAGTGAAACTTTGGCAGGATGGGTACGCCGGTGTCGTCGCTTAGTACCATTCCCGGTTGGCCCGGAAAGCTGCGCGCAGCTTCGGGGGCAAGGGACAGGGCAGGGTTTTCGTCGAGCATTCCGCCGGTCACATCCAGAGTATGGGCCTGTGCCAGTGTTTCGAGGTCTTCGCCATCGGCAAGGGGGGCGCCCCAGTAAACACATTCGGGCAGGGTGGAATTGCGGGCGGCCAGAACAAGTGTCTGGCCGCCATCGTCCATCCGCCATGTGCGGATCTTATCTTCGGTCATGTCTGTCCTTACTTCACGGCGCCAAGGGTCAGGCCCGCGATGAAGTGTTTTTGCATCAGAAAGAACATCGCCACCGGTGGCAGGGCGGCAACGATGCTGCCCGCGCTCATCAGGTGGTATGCGGCGCGGTATTGCGCGTTGAAACTGGTGATCCCGGCGGTGACAGGTTGGGATTCAACACCTTGGGTCAGGACCACCGCCCAGAAATAATCGTTCCAGATGAAGGTAAAGACCAGCACCGCCATGGCCGCCAGCGCCGGTTTCATCAGAGGCAGGACGACATACCAGAAGATGCGCCATTCCGCGACGCCTTCGACCCGGGCCGCCTCGATCAGCTCATAGGGCAGGGCGCGGATGAAATTGCGCATGAACAGGGTGCAGAACCCGGTCTGAAACGCGATGTGAAACAGCACAAGGCCGGTTTTCGTGTTGTAAAGCCCCATGCCCAGCGTAAGATCGCGCACCGGCACCATCAGGATCTGGAATGGCACGAAATTGCCCGCGACGAACATGAAGAACACCCAGAGGTTCGATTTGAATTTATAAATGCCGAGGGCAAAGCCCGTCATTGAACTGAGGATGATGCAGCCAATCACCGTCGGCACCGTGATCAGCACCGAATTCAGCAGATAGCGGGGCATGTCGGATTCGAAGAACACCTTGCCATAGTTGGTGATGCCCTCGAAACTGCCGGGCCAGCCCCAGTAATTGCCGGTGGTGAAATCGCTGTCGGGTTTGATTGAAAACACCATGATCGAGATCAGCGGCAACAGCCAGAGGATAAGCGCGACGGGCAACAGGGATTGATAGGTGAGTTGCCAGGACCGGGGCGTTTTTTCAACGGGGGTGGGGAACATTCTCAGGCGTCCTTTCGCTGAATGGCCTTGGGGGCCATGCCTGCGGCGCGAGTATTTTGATCAGTAAAAAGCATGGGCGCGGTCATCTTGCCTTGTCCTCGCGATACATGGACCAGAGGAAATAGGCGATGAAACACAGCATGATCAGGAACAGCACCACGGCGATGGCGGCGCCATATCCCATGCGGAACCCGTATTCCGAGAGGGCGACCTCGAACATGTAGAACGACAGCACGCGCGAGGAGCCGAAGGGGCCGCCGTTGGTCATGATCGAGATCAGATCGAAACTGCGCAGGGCGCCGATGATGGTGACGACGAAGGCGATGAAGGTGGCGGGTTTCAACTGTGGGATGATGATGTACCAGAGCATTTTCCAGCCCTTGGCGTTGTCGAGGCGTCCGGCCTCGATCTGTTCGGGGTTCACGCCGTTCAGGCCGGTCAGATAGAGGATCATGCAATAGGCCGTTTGCGGCCAAAGACCGGCGGCGATGATGCCGTAGGTCACATAGGTCGGATCGCCCAGCACGTTGATCGGACCCAACCCGACCCAGCCCAACATGATGTTCAGCAGCCCGAAGGTGGGATCGTAGAACCAGGTGAACACCAGGCCGACGACGACCTGGGAGATCACGAAGGGAAAGAAGAACAGGGATTTATAGAGCCGTATGCCGCGCACCGTCTGATTGAGGAACAGCGCAATGAACAGGCCTGCGGGGATCGCGAGAAGATAGAGGATCAGCCACAGCAGGTTGTTCCAGAGCGAGGTGTAGAAGGCGTCGTCGTAATACAGTTCCTCGTAGTTTTGCAGGCCGATGTATTCGGGGGCGCCCAGACCATCCCAGCGCAGGAATGAGATGTAAAACGACTGAAAGATCGGGAAAATCACGTAGAGGGCAAAGAAGATCAGGCCCGGCGCCAGAAACAGCCAGGGGGACACCGCGATCTGATTGCGCCGCCACCAACTGCGCTTGTCGCCGGTGGGGTGGGTGTCGGGGAGAGTTGCCTGGGTCATGGGATCACCTGATCTGGGGTGCCGGTCCTGTGAGGGGGCCGGTGCGGTGAAGGGTGGGGCGGTGCGAAAATACGCGCCGCCCGCAACCGTTTTGTCAGGGCAGCCAGAGCCGCCGGTGATCGCGATCAGTAGATGCGCCCGCGCGCCCGTTCCAGCCGGTCGAGGATCTTGTCGAGATTGTCGGGGCGGACCATGAATTCCTGAAAGCCTTCCATGGCGACCTTGGCCATTTCGGCAGGCGCGTCACGGTCAAAGAACTGGGCGATGCCGCCCGGTGCCTTGTTGGACAGCACGTCAAAGCCTTCTTTGAGGAACTTGTCGTCACCGACCTTGGAGTTTGCGTTGACCGGCAGTTGGCCCAGGGCATCGCCGGCGTTGATCAGGGTCTGGTTGTCGGCCGAGACGACCCATTTCAGGAAGGCCTTGGCGTTTTCCTTGTTCGCGGCACCGCTGGGGATGTGGAACGTATCGGTTGGGGCGTCTTCGCCCAGTTTCACGTCCGCGTTGATCGCCGGGAACTGGAAGTAGTCCAGTTGATCGTCGCTCAGGCCTGCCTCGCGCAGGGGGGCCACAGCGAAGTTGCCCATCAGATAGGCCGCAGCATCGGCATCGTCGCCGGTCATGAAGGGCAGGGCCTCTTGCCAGCTATAGGCGGTGTGATTGTCGATGAAGGCGCCCATGTCGATCAGTTCGCGCCAGTTGGCGAAGGTTGCCTTGACGCCATCGTCTGTCCAGGGGATTTCGCCTGCCGTCAGTTTCATGTGATAGTCGAAACCGTTCGTGCGCATGTTGAGATAGTCAAACCAACCCGCGGCCGTCCACAGGAACTTGGTTCCGATGGTGAAACACTTGACGCCGTTGTCCAGCAGGGTCTGGCAGTTGGATTTGAACGTGTCCCAATCCTGGGGTTCGGACAGGCCGTATTGGTCGTAGATATCCTTGCGGTAATAAACGCCCCAGTTGTAGTAGGTATAGGGGACGCCCCATTGTTTCCCGTCCAGGGTCAGGGCGCCTTTGGTGGAGGCCAGTTCGGTTGACAGGGTGTCGTCCCAGACGTCCGAGATGTCTTCGAACAGGCCGGCATCCACATAGGGGGCCATGCGGTTGCCCGCATACCAGTTTGCCACGTCTGGCGAATTGGCCGTCAGAAAGTTGCGGATCTGGGTTTTGTAGGCTTCGCGATCAATCACCGTCAGTTCGATGTTAAGATCGGGGTTCAGGGCGCCGAATCGTTCGACCATGCCTTCCATCACGGCGCGGGGCGCCGGGTTGGACATGTCGGAAAAGATGATCAGATCGCCGGACAGATCCTGCGCAAATGCGCCTGTCGCCATGACCGCCGAAACGCCAAGCGCCGCGGCCGAGGCTGTCAGTTTGAACACCATGTGTTCCTCCCATACTGGTTCCATTATGTGGAACTTGGTTTTAGATATTGAAATGATAACAGTATTGCGGTTATGGATGTCAACAGTTTCCTGCCCCACAGCACCGGTCGGGCCATCGTGCCGCACCGGGGCCCATCAACAAAAGCAGGAACGCAAAGGGAGGACATCGGCAATGCCGGACCGGCCAAACGGCCCGTCAGCGGGCAAGACACAGGGCGACGGAACCGTTGGCAAGGCGCTTGATGTGCTGGACCAGGTTGCCGCCCATGGCCGCCCTGTGCGGTTCGTCGAGCTGCAACGCGACAGCCGGTTTCCCAAGGCGACACTGTATCGCTTGGTTCAGACGCTGACATCGCGGGGAATGCTGCGGCTGGACCCGGATATGGGCACCTATACCCTTGGCGTGCGGCTGGTCGGGCTGGCCCATGCCGCCTGGCAAACCACGTCACTGGCCCCTGTGGCACGCCCCCATATTGACGCCCTGTCGGCAGATCTGGGCGAAACCGTGCATCTGGCGCAGCTTGACCATGCGCAGGTTCTGTATGTTGACAAACGCAACGCAGCGGTGCCGGTGGACATGTATTCACAGGCGGGCAAGGTCGGCCCGGCCTATTGCACCGGTGTGGGCAAGGCGATGCTGGCGTTCCTGCCCGAGGGCGAACTGGACAACGCCATCGCGCAGCAATCCTTTCACCGCTTTACCGAACACACGCTGGGGGATGGGGCAAGCCTGCGCCGGGATCTGGCCGAAATCCGCGCCTGTGGCTTTGCCCTTGATCGCGAGGAACATGAACCGGGGATCATCTGCATTGCCGTTCCGGTTCTGACCGGGGCGGGGCATGTTCTGGGCGGCTTGTCGGTCACCTCGACCCGGCCGCACCGGTCCCTGCAACAACTGGAGAGCCTGGCGCCAACCCTGCGCGCCGCAGCACTCAGGATCGCAGCCGATGCCGCGACCTGGCGCTTTCCCGACCGCGCCGCTCAACCCCTTGCAACAACAGGATGAACCCATGTCAGGTGTAACGCTATCCCAAGTCATCAAACGCTATGGTGATGTGCAGGTGATCCATGGGGTCGATCTGGAAATTGCCGACGGCGAATTCTGCGTTTTCGTCGGGCCATCGGGCTGTGGCAAATCCACCCTGCTGCGCATGGTTGCGGGGCTTGAGGAAACCACGGGCGGCAAGATCGCCATCGGCAGCCGCGATGTAACCCGCGAAGACCCGGCAGAACGGGGCGTGGCCATGGTGTTTCAGACCTATGCCCTTTATCCGCATATGACCGTGGCCCAGAACATGGGGTTCGGGCTGAAAATGAACCGCCACCCCAAGGCCGAAATCGACAGCAAGGTGGCCGAGGCATCGCGGATCCTCAAACTTGACGATTATCTCAAACGCAAACCCGCCGCCCTGTCAGGGGGGCAGCGCCAGAGGGTTGCCATCGGGCGGGCCATTGTGCGCGGCCCCGAAGTGTTCTTGTTCGACGAACCCCTGTCCAACCTCGATGCCGAACTGCGGGTGGAAATGCGGGTGGAAATCGCCCGGCTGCACAAGGAAATCGGCGCAACGATGATCTATGTCACCCACGACCAGGTCGAGGCGATGACCCTGGCCGACAAGATTGTGGTGCTGCGTGCGGGCAATATCGAACAGGTGGGCGCGCCGCTGGATCTGTACCGCGACCCTGACAATCGCTTTGTGGCCGGTTTCATCGGCAGCCCGGCGATGAATTTCCTTGACGGCACGGTGCAGGCAGGGGGGCAGATTGCCGTGGCATCCTTGCAGAATTCCCTGACCCTGCCCGTGCAGGTGCCGTCTGAAGGCACTGCCGTGACCGTCGGTATCCGCCCCGAACATATCGAACTTGCGCCCGGTGACACCCACACCGTGGAACTGACCGAGGCGCTGGGCGGGGTCTCTTACGCCTATCTCGCGGGGAAAAACGGCGAACGCATGATCGTGGAAGAACGCGGCGACACCCGCTCCCGCGCGGGCGACAAGGTGGGCATTACCTTTGATCCGGCCCGCGCCATGCTGTTTGATACAAAATCCGAGGCGCGCATCCGCTAGGCGCGCGCCCAGGGTCACTGCTGATAATAAAGCGAAACAATGTGTTCCGCCTCGGCAAAGAACAACCAGCGTGAAACCAGCACGCCGCAAAGATGTGACAGCACCGCCAGCGCGGCCAGAATATGGTGGAACGGCAGCAACAACAGCGCGACAGGCACCACAAAGGCAAGGACAAGCGCGATCGAACGCAGCTTGGTGGCGTGTTTGCGGGCGATGACAAACACCATTTCGCTGGTCAGGTAATTGCCCTCGGAATGGGGTGCCTCAAACAGGCGCACCTTGCCGATGTGGCCAAGGCCGGTGGCGGTTTCTCGGGTGCTGCCCGATGCGGCAAACCGGGCGTCGCCAGCCTTCCAGGTCGCGAACTGGCCGATCCCGGTCAGCGCCAGAAACAGGATGGCGGCCATGACCTGCCCCGACAACAGCGCGCCGCCGCTCAGGGCATAGGCGATGAACATGGCACTGGTCGACCAGTGATGCCAGCGCGGCACCGAACGGATCGAGGCATAGATCATCGACGTGATATAAACCGTGCCCATCGCAGCCAGGGCGCCAAGCCAGCCAAGGGGCGCCACGCGCAGATCGGCAAAAATCAGCGGCAGCGCAAACAGGCCCATCACCACCAGCGTTGCCACCGAGGCCCAGCCCTCGCGCGACAACCATGATGTGCGCCATTGGGTAAACGCCTTGAGCGCCCGCTCAGGGTGGCCAAGGTGGAAGGTCGAAAAAATCAGCCCGCCCACGGCCAGCCCGAATGCAATGGTGAAAAAGGCAAAGGCGCCGCCGCCCGCAACCGGCGGAAACCCAAGGCCAAGAAACGCCAACAGGCCAAACCCAAGACCCGACAGCGTGGTGAAAGCGATGATAGAGGCGGCGGGATGCATCAGAGTTTCTCCAGCGCGCGGTCAAGCCAGCCAAGAAAGCCTGTCGGCGTTTCGGCCACGGGTTGCAGAAAGGGCGCCAGCACGTCGATCTCTTCATCGCGCGGGCGGGGGGCAGGTATTTGTTGACCGGCTTTGTGCCCTGTTCCGGCAACAGATCAAACCCGCCCCGTTCCGCCACCAACTGGCTGACGTTGCTGTCGGGATCCGCAAAATCGCCAAAGTGGCGCGCGCCCGCAGGGCAGGTACGCACGCAGGCGGGCTGGCGGTCTTCCTCGGGCAGGTTTTCGTTGTAAATCCGGTCGACACAAAGGGTACATTTCTTCATCACCTGTTCCACCGGGTCCATTTCCCGCGCGCCATATGGGCAGGCCCAGGCGCACAACCCGCAGCCGATGCAATCGCTTTCGTTCACCAGAACGATACCGTCCTCCACCCGTTTGTAACTGGCCCCGGTGGGGCAGACGGTGACGCAGGGCGCATCGTCGCAATGCAGGCAGGATTTCGGAAAATGCACGGTCTGCGCCGGGCCGGTTTCGGGCTGTACCTCGAAGGAATGAACGCGGTTCAGAAAACTGCCCACCGGATCGGCGCCATAGGCGTTCTTGTCGGCCAGGGGCGCGCCATAGTTTTCAGTGTTCCAGCCCTTGCAGGCAGTGACGCAGGCGTGACAGCCGACACAGGTGTCCAGATCAATCACCAGCCCCAGTTTGCGCTGGGTGGATTCGGGAAGCTCGGTCATTCACGCTTCTCCTGTCTTTTTACTGATAAAAATACTCAATTCCGAACCATCCATCTCTTACGACCCCACTTTTTGGGTCACATTGGCCGGTCCTTGCCCCACGGGCGAAACCTGTCCGGGAATGTCCGGGTAACTGCGCGCCGGGGCGCGAACCTTTTCGATTTTGACCCGCAGGTCGAACCACGCGGCCTGTCCGGTGACCGGATCAGAGTTGGACCAGCGCAGCCCGTCGCCCTTGGGGGGCAGCAGTTCGTGGATCAGGTGGTTGAGAAGGAAGCCTTTTTTCGCCTCGGGGGCGTCATCCTTCAGCGCCCAGGCGCCCTTGCGTTTGCCGATGGCATTCCAGGTCCAGACGGTGTTTTCGTTCAGTGCGGCCATCAAGGCGACCGGCACGGTGATTTCGCCATGGATCGAACTGACCCGTGCCCAGTCGCCATCGGCAAAGCCATTCGCCTCCCAGATTTTCGTGGGGACATAGAGCGGATTGTGACCATGGATCTGGCGCAGCCAGGCGTTCTGGCCGCCCCAGGAATGATACATTGCCATGGGCCGTTGGGTGAGGGCGTGGATGGGATATTCCACCGGGTCGGCGTGGCCATCCTCAAGGGCGCCATACCAGATCGGCAGGGGGGTGAGCGTGGCCTTGATCCGTTCGCGCAGATGGTCGGGGGGCTGGCGGGTGCCGTGGCCTTCGGCGGCCAGCTGGAACCGGCGCAGGGGTTCGCTCCAGAGGGAAAAGATATAGGGGGCGGGTTTGTCGAACAGGCCGATTTTTACGGCCCAATCCTGATAGGCCCTGTTCCAGGGTTTGTAATAGAGCGCCTCATCGGGGATGTGCCCGGCCCAGAAGCCGCCGTTCTTGATGTATTCATCAATCTGCGCGCCATTGGGGTGGCCCCGTCCGTGTTGGATGGTGGACTCGGCTTCGCCATCGCCCACCCGCCAACCCGCCAGAGGCCCGATGCCCGGGCGGCGTTCGTGGTTGGTGATGTAATCGGCGTAATCGGCAAAGGTCTGGCTGCCGTCGTCATTCACGAACCCCGGCAGGTTCAGCCGCGCGCCAAGGTCGATGAGGGCGGATTGAAACCCTTTGACGTTGCGATCCGGTTCGACCACGGGCCAGCGGATGGCATCGGCCACGGCGTCGGCCTCGCTTATGGGGCGGTCGAGCAGTGAGATACAATCGTGGCGTTCAAGATAGGTGGTGTCGGGCAGGATCAGATCGGCATAGGCGACCATTTCCGACGAATAGGCATCGGAATAGATGATATGGGGGATGACGTATTCGCCGTTTTCATCCTTGTCGCCGAGCATGTTCATCACGCCCTGGGTGTTCATGGAGGAATTCCAGGCCATGTTTGCCATATACATGAACAGCGTGTCGATTTTATAAGGATCGCCCGCATGGGCGTTTGAGATCACCATGTGCATCATGCCATGGGCACTCATGGGGTTTTCCCAGGTAAAGGCTTTGTCGATGCGGGCCGGGGCGCCATCCGCTGTCAGGCAAAGGTCAGCGGGGCCTTGGGTAAAGCCGAGGTGCGGACCATCGAGCGGCTGGCCTGGCGTAACCTTGCAATGGGGTTTGGGGTGGGCGGTGGCCGGTTTCGGATAGGGTGGTTTGAAGCGCATTCCACCGGGGGTTTCGACGCTTCCGAGCAGGATCTGGAGCAGGTGCAGGGCGCGGCAGGTCTGAAACCCGTTGGAATGGGCCGAAATTCCGCGCATGGCGTGAAAACTGACCGGGCGGCCGATCATCTTGTCGTGGCGGGTGCCGCGGAAATCGGTCCAGGGCTGGTCGATTTCGATGGCTTCGTCAAAGGCGACACGGGCCAGTTCGGCGGCGATGCGGTTGATCCGGTTTGCGCTGAGGCCGATTTTCGGGGCGATGGTTTCGGGGGCGTATTCATCGGTCAGGTATTTTTCCGCGATGTGCTGAAAAACACTGCGGTGGCTGATCCCGGCGCGTCTGAGCGACCCAGACAGATCGGGCCGCACGCCCGGGTCATCAAAAGGCGCGGGTTTGCCGGTGGCACGATCCATCACCAGATCGCGGCCGTCCTCGGTTTTCAGCAACAGGCCGTATTCGGGCGATTTGGGATCGTCGTTTACCAGAACCGGGGCGTTGGTGAATTGCGCCAGATAGGACAGGTCAATCTTGCCGGCCTTGAGCAGACAGTGGATCAGCGAGAGGATGAACAGCCCGTCGGTGCCTGGGGTGATACCGACCCATTCATCGGCAATGGCGTTATACCCCGAGCGGATCGGATTTACGCCGATCACCTTGGCGCCGCGTTTCTTCAGTTTGCCCAGACCCATCTTGATCGGGTTTGAGTCGTGATCCTCGGCCACGCCGAACAGCATGAACAATTTGGTATTGTCCCAGTCGGGTTGGCCGAATTCCCAGAATGCGCCGCCCATGGTATATATCCCGGCGGCGGCCATATTGACGCTGCAAAACCCGCCGTGGGCGGCATAATTGGGGGTGCCGAAGGCCTGTGCCCACCATGATGTGAAACTTTGGCTTTGATCGCGCCCGGTGAAAAAGGCGAGCTTTTCCGGGGCCGTTTCGCGGATCGGTTTGAGCCATTTGACCGCGATATCATAGGCCTCGTCCCATGAGATTTCTTCGAACCTGCCGCTGCCCCGTTCGCCCGTGCGTTTCATCGGGGCGCGCAGGCGGGCGGGGGACAGGTGCTGCATGATGCCTGCCGAACCTTTGCCGCACAGGACGCCCTTGTTCACCGGATGATCGCGGTTGCCTTCGATATAGGCGACCTTGCCGTCTTTGAGGTGAACGTTGATGCCACACCGGCAGGCGCACATATAGCAGGTCGTTTTGCGTACCTCGTCGCTGACGCGGGGGGAGGTATCAATCTGCGGCTGGCTGTGGGGCATGGTAGGATTTCCGGCTGGTTCGGGGGCACATTAGACCCTGGATCGCCCAAGTGCGAGTCCGGTGCGGGGAATAAGGCAAAAGAAGTATAAGTTCCGGTAATAGCTTAGCAATATGGCATGGGGAATTTTTTTCGCCGGGTTGGTTCAGGGCTGTCGCCGCTCTTCGATCCTTGCGTCTCTCATCGCTGGTGTTTGCGGTGAGGCGGGGACGGGGGCGGTGATATTGCGCGTTGCCGCCGGGGCGGCGGCATCATTTTGCCAAACGTGCGGCGATGTGGCCCAGGCCATCGCGGATGCGCGATGACGCGATCGAGGAATAGGCCAGACGGTAATAATTGCGCGGGGCGTCAGGGGCGGCAAAGAACGGGCGGCCGGGTTCGATCAGCACCGATCTGGCGCGCAGGTCTTTGGCGGCCACTGCCATGTCGGTGCCCTGTGGCGCCTGCATCCAGAGCGAGGAGCCGCCAAAGCTGCCTTGCCCGGCGATGCTCAGGCCCAGATCGGTGATGGCGCTTTCCATCACGCGGCGCCGGTCGTGATAGGCGCGGGCCATGCGGCGGATCAGGGCATCGTAGTGGCCAAGGGACAGGAAATAGGCGGTGGTTCGCTGAATATGCCCTGGCGGATGGCGCAGCACGGTGGACCGCAGGGCGCGCGCCTCGCGGATGAACGGCGCTGCCCCGACGAGATAGCCGAGCCGCAAGCCCGGGAACAGGGATTTGGAGAAGCTGCCCACATAGATCACCCGCCCATCGGTATCGAGCGATTTCAGCGCCGGGGAGGGGGCGGTGAGAAAGGACATTTCGAATTCGTAGTCATCCTCGACGATCAGCATGTCATGGGCCGCCGCGCGGTCGAGCAAGGCCCGGCGGCGGGCAAGGGGCATGGTGACGGTGGTGGGGCATTGGTGGCTGGGCGTGGTGAACACGACATCGGTGTCGTCGGGCACAAGGTCGGGCATCAGCCCGTGCCGATCAACGGGCACCGGCACCAGCTTGCACCGGCTTTGCAGCAGGATATCGCGCAGGGCGGGATAACAGGGATCTTCGACAGCGGCGCGGCGGCGTTGGTTCAACAGCACCTGCGCGGCCAACCACAGGGCGTTTTGCGCGCCCATGGTGATCAGGATTTCATCGGGTTCAGCGGCGATGCCGCGCCGGGGGAGCGAATGGCGGGCGATGAATTCAATCAACTGTGGATCATCGGATTCGTAATAATCCGAGGTGAGGGCGGCGAAATCCTTTTGCCCCAAAGCCCGCAGCGCACAAAACCGCCAATTGGCGTGATCGAACAGGGCCGGGTCGGTCTGGCCATAGATGAAAGGATAGCGATAGCCCTGCCAATCGGCGGGTTTGATCACCCCCGCGCCCCCGGTGAATCGCTGCCCAATGGCGCGGGTCCAATCCACCCGATCGATTGTTTCGGGGGGCGTGAAAATGGGCGGATGGGGCGCGGTTTTGGAAACGTAATAGCCAGACCGGCCCCGGGCCGTGACATAATCATCGGCCAGCAGTTCGGTAAAGGCGAGGGTCACCGTGATTCGGCTGACGCCCAGGTGGCGGGCCAGTTGCCGCGATGACGGGAGCCGTTCACCCGGGCGAAACCGCCCCGACAGGATGCCCCCGGCCACCATGGTTTGGATCTGCGATTGCAGGGTGCCTTCGGCGCGGGGATCGAGAAAGAAAGTTTCAGGCGCAATGGGCATGTGGCTGGACCTATGGATGGCCCATTCTGGCCCTATTGCTGACCATGGGCAAGGCAGATGATCCACCCGCTATCGGCCGGGGGTGCCGGCGCGGATGGCGGGCCGTTCCATAAACCGGGGGGCAGGGGGGCGGTGGTAAATGTGGTTGTTTGGAACTGGCTTTTCACCCGACACTGGACTTTCGCGGGCGGGCTTGTGTTAATGGCGGCGTCTCAACTTTTACGGATGGAACAGGGTATGAAAATCGGACTGATCTCAACAACAATGGTCATCGCGGCCATGTCCACGACGGCGGCATCCGCCGAGACATTGCGTCTTTTGACCTGGGGCGGATACGCACCTGAAGAGGTTATCGCGAAATTCGAGGCTGAAACCGGCCACACGGTTGAAGTCACGACCACCAACAACGAAGAGATGATCGCCAAACTGCGCGCAACCAACGGCGGCGGGTTCGACCTTGCCCAGCCAAGCCAGGACAGAATCACCAGCGCCCAGGAAGAATTCGGCATCTATAAACCGATCGATATGTCCCGCGTGGACAGCGCGCAGGTCATTCCCTCGATGCTGAGCGCGACCGCCAAGAACACGACCTTTGACGGCGAGGTTTACGGCCTGCCCCACATCTGGGGGACAAGCGGGCTGGTGATCAACACGGCCGAAGCGGGGAATGTGGCCGATTACACCGATCTGTGTGATCCTTCGGTGGCGGGCAAGGTTTCGTATCGTCTGAAACGCCCGACCCTGATCGGGTTTGCCTTTTCCATGGGGCTTGATCCGTTTGCGGCTTATGCCGATTCCGACGCCTATCAGGGGATTCTCGATAAGGTCGAGGCCAAGCTGATCGAGTGCAAACCCAACGTGAAAACCTATTGGGATGGCGGCGACGAGATCAAGAACCTGCTGCGCTCGGGCGAGGTTGTTGCGTCGATGGCGTGGGATACCGGCGGTTGGCAGTTGAACGCCGACAACCCCGATATCACCTTTGTCGCGCCCAAATCCGGCGCGCTTGGCTGGATCGATACGTTCGCCTTTCCGGCCCGTGGGCGGGCGGATGATGCGGCCTATGACTGGATCAACTTTGTGATGCGGCCCGATATTGCATCGATGATCACCAATTCAGCCGGCAATTTCACCGCGGCTGTCGGGGGCGATGAAGGCGTCAACGCCGATCTCAAGGCGCGCTATCAGGCCAGCTTTGATCAGGCGGCCATCGACAACATCAAATGGTATCCGCCGGTGCCTGCCGGTCTGGAAACCATGGAAGGCGCCACGCTGGATCGTGTCAACGCCGCGAACTGAGCATCGCTTGACCAATACCAAAGAGGGCGCCAAAACGCGCCCTCTTTTCTATCATGAAAGGCGAAAGACAAATGGCTGCAACCGCTGATCTCGTGTGCCGCGATCTTACCAAGAATTTCAAGGATTTCCGCGCGGTGGATCGGGTCAGTTTCGATGTGCCGCAGGGGTCGTTCTTTTCCATCCTCGGGCCGTCGGGCTGTGGCAAGACCACGCTGTTGCGGATGATTGCCGGGTTTCAGTTTCCCACCAGCGGGGATTTGTCGATCAAGGGGAAATCCATGATCGGCGTCGGGCCGAACAAGCGCCCGGTTTCCATGGTGTTTCAACATCTTGCCCTGTTTCCGATGATGAACATCGGTCAGAATGTGGGGTTTGGATTGCGCCAGCGCGGGGTTGGCAAATCCGAAATCACCACCCGGGTCGCGCAGGTGTTGGAGCGTGTCGGCCTGCCCGGCATCGAAGGGCGGCGGGTTGATCAATTGTCCGGCGGGCAGAAACAGCGCGTGGCGATTGCGCGCTGCATGGTGCTGGAACCTGACGTTTTGTTGCTGGATGAACCGCTGGGTGCGCTGGATCTGAAGTTGCGCGAACATATGAAGATCGAGCTGAAAACCCTTCAGGCGGAATTCAACACCACCTTTGTCTATATCACCCACGACCAATCCGAGGCCCTGGTGATGAGCGACAAGATCGCGGTGATGAACAAGGGCCGGTTCGATCAGATCGGCACGGCGAAAGAGCTATATTTCGAACCCACAAGCGCCTTTGTGGCCGGGTTTGTCGGGGATGCAAACCGGTATGAGGGCAAGATCACGGCGACAGACGGCCAGATGGTTTCAATCGTGACAGATGGTGGCGTTACATTGCGCGCCCAGGCCATGGCGGCCCAACCCGCCACAGGGCAACGGGCGCAAATCTATGTCCGGCCCGAGGCGATTCAATTGTCGCTGAGCGCACCACCCGAGACAGGCAACACCAACGCAAGCGAACGGATCGTGGACAGCGTGTTGTTCAACGGCGCGAACAGCCTTGCCATTCTGCGCGATGCAAAATCAGGCGAAACGATCAAGGCCGCCTTGCCCCAGACCGGCGCGTTTCTGGGCCTTGGCAAGGGGGCGACGGTTTACGCAAGCTGGGATCCGGCGCAGGCGCGGTGTTTTCCGGCAGAGGGGGCATAGAATGGTTTCGGATCGCTCAAAACTTGGGTTTTACCTTTTGCTTTCGCCGCTTTTGCTGTGGCTGGTGACGCTTATCATTCTGCCCCATATCGGGCTGTTCGTGGTGTCGATCAGCGAAAAGGTGGGTGTGCGGCAATATGAAACCGGCTTTGGAAATTATGCCGTTTTCTTTAACGAACCGCTCTATTGGCGCACCTTTGCGCGCACGGCGTTCATGTCGGTTCTGGCGACATTGCTGACGCTGCTGCTTGGGTTTCCCATCGCCTATTACATCGCGAAACTGACCCGGGGGCGCAGCAAGACCACGCTGTTTCTGATGTGTCTGATCCCGTTCTGGGTGTCCGAACTGGTGCGCACCTTTGGCTGGATGATCCTATTGCGCGAAACCGGGGTGGTGTCGAATGTGCTGCAATATCTGGGCGTCATATCCGGCCCTGTCGAATTTCTCTATAACGACGCCGCGATCATGATCGGCCTTGTTTACACGTCGATCCTGTTCATGATCGTGCCCTTGGTGACAACGCTGGACAGCCTTGACGACAGCCTGATCGAGGCGGGGTATGATCTGGGTGGCAACGGATTTTCGATCCTGCGTGAAATCGTCATTCCCCACGCCATGCCCGGCATCGTGTCGGGGTGTATCGTGGTGTTCATGCTGTCGCTGGGCAATTACCTGACCCCGATCCTGTTGGGCGGCAAGGACAGCCTGTGGTTCACCGGGCTGATCTATACCCAATTCATTACCCGCTTTAACTGGGAGCTTGGCTCGGCCTTCGGGTTCCTGCTGCTGGGGCTGTCCTCGACGGTTGTGTATCTGGGGCTGAAACTGTCGCGCCAATCCCTGACTGAAACGATGGGGCGCTGAGATGATCCCGACAGTTCCCCAATCCGGCGTGTTGAAATGGTCTTACCGGGCCTATGTCACATTGTTCTTTGTCTATCTTGCCCTGCCATTGTCGGTGGTCTGCGCCTTTGCCTTCAACAATTCTGTCTTTCCGTCGCTGCCATGGGAAGGCTTTACCCTGAAATGGTTTTTCGGCACTGAATCGCCGTTCATCGGGGTGTTTCACGAACGTTCGATCCTGCGTTCGATCGGCACATCGGCCTTTGTTGCGGTCTGGGTTGCCGGGCTTTCGGTGGTGGTTGGCACCTGCAATGCCTTCCTGTTCGTGCGCCATGATTTTCGCGGCAAGGAGCTGCTGTATATCCTGATGCTGTTGCCTCTGATCATTCCCGGGGTGATCCTCGGGATTTCGATCCTTGTCTTTGCCAGCTCGGTCGCCAACCGGCTGGAGGATGCCACAGGCCTGTGGTTTGACGGGCTGCGGCCCGGTCTGATCCTTGTGATTCTGGGGCAGTTTTCCTTCATCACGACATTCGCCACCCTGGTGATTTCCGCCCGTTTGCAGAAATTCGACCAAAGCCTTGAGGAAGCGGCGCTGAACCTTGGCGCAACGAAATGGGGGGCGGTGCGCCAGATCACGCTGCCGTTTCTGGCGCCCGCCATCATCGGCGCTGGGGTTGTTGCGGTGCTGATGAGCTTTGAAAATTTCAACACCACCCTGATGCTGGTCGGTTCGGATTCGCCGTTGACGATCACCATGTTCGACAAGCTCAAGCAGGGGTCAACGCCGGTCTTGAACGCCGTGTCGTTGCTGTTGATCGTGGGGTCCGCCGTCCTCGGGCTGTTGTCGCTGCTTTTTCAGAAAACCGATGACGAGGGATAGGTTGAAACCCTGCGGTGACAGGCAAAAACCTGCGGTGACGGGCAAAAAAAGGTCGCGGCAAGCCGCGACCTGTCCAGTCAGGGAGGAACTTTGCGCCACCGGGCACCAGGGCCAGCGGCAAAATCAGATATTGTCGTGTCGATTGCGACGTGCGGGTATAATTCCGGCCCTATCGCGGCGTCGCATGTGGCGGCGTGTTGATTTTAATATAGCGATAAAATCGGGCAGAACAAAGGCGCAGGGCCTGCTATGGGCAAAGCTTCGCGTGTGGAGTGGACCTTTTGGCGAAATTGGTGCCAATCTGTCACACATTCGCCCAATAAGGAGGCAAACGATGCCCAAACCAACACTCGCCCGCCTGATCGACACCGCCCGCGGTGCCATCCCCTGTGATTTGGTGCTGCGGGGGGGCGGGTGTTTGATGTTGTTACCGGGGCGATGATTGCGGGGGATGTGGCGATCACCGGCGATAAGATCGTCGGGATCGGTGACAGCTATGACGGCGCGGAAATCCGCGATGTGCGCGATCTGATTTTGGTGCCGGGGTTCATCGACACCCATCTGCATATCGAAAGCAGTCTTGTCACGCCGTTTGAGTTTGACCGCTGCGTCGGGCCGCGCGGGGTGACGACGGCGATTTGTGACCCCCATGAAATTGCCAATGTTCTGGGGGTGCCGGGGATACAGTATTTCCTTGATTCCGCATTGGAAACGCTCATGGATATCAAGGTGCAGCTTTCGTCCTGCGTGCCGTCAACCGATATGGAAACGGCGGGGGCGGCGATTTCTGCCGCCGATCTGCTGCCCTTGCTGGAGCATCCAAGCGCCCTTGGGCTGGCGGAATTCATGAATTACCCGGGGGTGATTCACCGTGATCCCGGCTGTATGGAAAAGCTGGAGGCCTTTGCGGGCCATCACATCGACGGCCATGCGCCGATGCTGTCGGGGCGCGATCTGAATGCCTATGTGGCGGCGGGCATCCGCACGGAGCACGAGGCGACAACGGCGGACGAGGCGTTGGAAAAGCTGCGCAAGGGGATGCGGATATTGATCCGCGAAGGATCGGTTTCCAAGGATCTGGAGGCGCTTTTGCCGATCCTGAATGAGGCGACCAGCGCCTATTGCTGTTTCTGCACCGATGATCGCAACCCATTGGATATCGGCGAACACGGCCATCTGGATTACATGATCCGCACCGCGATTGCCCGGGGTGTCACGCCTCTGTCAGCCTATCGCGCCGCATCGCTTTCGGCGGCCGAGGCGTTTGGTTTGAAGGATCGCGGCCAGATCGCGCCGGGCAAGCGGGCGGATATCGTGGCGGTAAAATCCCTTGCCGCCTGTGATGCGCAACTGGTGCTGTGTGGCGGGGTGGCGATGGAGCCGGCGGCGTTTGATGCGCGCCGGATCGTGCCGCCCATCGGGCGCCATTCGGTGCAGGCGCCGGTGGTTGATCGGGCGGCGTTCCGCACCGCATCGAACCGGGCCGAAACGGATGTGATCGGCATTCTGCCGGGCAAGATCATCACCGAACATCTGCACATTGATATTCCCGTGGTGGATGGCGACAAACCGGTGGATGTGGCCCGCGATCTGGCCCGGATCACGGTGATCGAACGCCACGGCAAAAACGGCAATGTCGCCAACGGGTTCGTGCGCGGTTTCGGGTTGCAGGGCGGGGCTATCGGCTCGACCGTCTGTCACGATCACCACAATATCGCGGTGGTGGGCGCGGATTACGACGACATGGCCCTGGCGGCGCAAAGGCTGGGCGAGATCGAGGGCGGCTTTGTGGTCGTGCGCGATGGTGTGGTTCTGGCGGAACTGGCCCTGCCTATGGCGGGCTTGATGAGCCTTGAGAGTTTCGAGCATGTGCGCGCACGGCTGGAGAAACTGCGCGCGGCGGCGGTTTCTTTGGGCGTGGTGTTGGAAGAGCCGTTTCTGCAACTTGCGTTTCTGGCGCTGCCGGTCATTCCGATGCTGAAAATCACCGACCGCGGCATGGTGGATGTGACCAAATTCGAGATCATAGCGTAGTTTGACCAAAAGGAGGGGCCTTGCGGCCCCACGCCATATTTTGTGGGCGCCCGTGGCAAATGGTGCGGACACCGGGCAGGTTGTTCGGTGTTGATGGGGCATGTCACGGAAACTGATTTGACACGGCCTGTGCAAAGTCTTTGATGGCGCCGTAACAACCGGGGCTGGGCTATGCGTATTGCGATCAATGGATTCGGGCGTATCGGGCGCAGCATTCTGCGCGCCCTCTCCACCACTCGCATCAATACCGGGATCGAGGTGGTTTGCATCAACGACATCGCCGCGCCCGATCTTTGCGCCTATCTGTTTGAATATGACAGCGTGTTTGGCCCTTTCCCGGGGTCTGTCACGCTGGAGGGCAGCACGCTGACGGTGAACGGGCAGGCGATTGCGCTGCACCGGGCGGCGGATCTGTCGGCGCTTGATCTGCGCGACATCGACCTTGTGCTGGAGTGTACGGGCCGGGCCGACAGCCGCGCCGTGGCGGAACGCGGTTTGGCGGGCGGGGCGCGACGGGTGCTGATTTCCGGGCCGTCAAAGGCGGCGGATGTCACGGTGGTTCTGGGCGCGAACGAGGCCATGGCGGGCGATCATGCCATCATTTCGAACGCGTCCTGCACCACCAATGCCACGGCGCCGCTGCTGGCCGTGCTGGACCGCGCCTTTGGGGTGATACAGGGGCATATGACCACGGTGCATTGTTACACCAGCAGCCAGCCGATGACCGATGCGCCCCGGGGCGATCCGGCGCGCAGCCGGGCGGGGGCGCTGTCGATGGTGCCGACAACCACCAGCGCGACGCAGCTTGTTGGCGTGGTCCTGCCCCATCTGGCGGGGCGGGTGACGGGGGCGGCGGTGCGCGTGCCCGTGGCCAGTGTTTCGGCGGTCGATCTGGTGGTGCGCCTGAATGGCGCGCCCGATCAGGGGGCTGTCGAGGCGGCCCTGCGCGCCGCCGCTGGCCCGGTCCTTGGCTGGACGGACCGGCCGTTGGTTTCAAGCGATTTGCGCGCGCGTGCCGAGATCCTGATCCTTGCGGGGCCGGAACTGATTGTTCAGGGCGACGGGATGGCGCGGGTGTTTGGCTGGTATGACAATGAATGGGGCTTTTCCAACCGGATGATCGATATGGCCCTGCGGTTGCACCGCCCGTGATCGGGGCCGCAGGTGCGCCGCCGGTTGGCTGATGCGTGGTTTCGCTGCATTTCCTGACGTCAACCGCAGGGTTGCACGTGGAAATCGGCACTGCACCTTGGCCCCGGTTCCTGTTAAAACCCAGCATGTTGATGTTTGCAGTGGTCACATGACTGATTCGGCACCTTCCCCGAAGGCCGAGCCCGAGCTTATCGCATGTCCGCAATGCGATGCGCTCTATTCGGCTGTTCCGCCGGCCGTTGGAGAGCGTTCGGCCTGCACACGCTGCGAAACCGTGCTGATTGCGCCACGCCGTGGGGGATTTTTGCGGGTGATCGCGCTGGCGATCACGATGATGATCCTGATGCTGGGGGCCACGTTTTTTCCGTTCCTTCAGGTGCGGGTTGCGGGGCTGCATCATTCCAGTTCGGTGTTTGATGCGGCGCTGGCCTTTGTCGATGGGCCGATGTTGCCCCTGTCGATTGCTGTCGTATCGCTGATCGTGCTGATCCCGGTGTTTCGCGCGGCTCTGGTGCTGTATGTGCTTATTCCACTGGCGCTTGATCGTTCGCCCCTGCATGGCGCGACCGTCGCGTTCCGGCTGTCGGAACAGTTGAAACCCTGGTCCATGGCCGAAATTTTCGTGATCGGTGTGGCGGTGGCCCTGGTCAAGATTTCCGATCTGGCCCGGGTGGATTATGGCCCGGCGTTCTGGATGTTTGCCGCGCTGGTCGTGGTGATCACGATTCAAGACGGGTATATGTGCCGCTGGACCATCTGGAAGGCGCTGGACAAAGAGGCGCGGCGTTGAGCGTCGCCCATCACCTGCAAACCGCGCGCGAACGCGGCCTTGTCGCCTGTACGCGCTGCACCCGGGTCTGGCCCATGGGGCAGGAACGGTGCAGCCGTTGCGGCAGTGCCCTGAAATCGCGCCACACCCGCAGCCTGCAACGGGTCTGGGCCTGGCTGATCGTGGGGATGATCTGTTACATACCGGCCAATCTTTATCCGATGCTGCTGACCCGCACGTTGTTCAGCACGACGGAAAGCACGATTCTGGGGGGCGCGATCGATATTGCCCACCATGGCAGCTATGGCATTGCCGCGATCATCATTACCGCCTCTGTGATCATTCCGATCAGCAAATTCGTGGCCATCGCCTATCTTGCGCTCAGTCTGAACCATCAGGTGCGGCTTTCGTCACATGCGCGCCACAAGCTGTATGAATTCGTCGAATTCATTGGCCGTTGGTCGATGATTGACGTGTTTGTGGTGGCGATCCTGAGTTCGTTGGTGCAGCTTAGTTCGGTGGCGTCGATCAATCCGGGGCCTGCTGCCATCACCTTTGCGCTGTCGGTCATCTTCACGATGCTGTCGGCGCTCAGCTTTGACCCACGTTTGATTTGGGATGCCCCGGAGGGCGACGCTTCTTGACACATTCTGACGACATCCCGCCAGCGCCACATACCGTGCCCGCCAAAAAGAGCCTGCGTGAGCGGTTCTCGCTGGTCTGGCTGGTGCCTTTTGGTGCGCTTGTCGTGTCGCTTTGGGTGGTGTTTCATTCCTATGCCGCGCGCGGCCCGCTGATTGAAATCGCCTTTGAAAATGCCTCAGGCATCAAGGTGGATGAAACCGAACTGCGGTATCGCGACGTGACGGTCGGCATCGTCGAAGGCATTCGGTTTTCCGCAAATCTGGAAGATGTGATCGCCGAGGTGCGCCTGCACAAGGATGTGGCGCAATATGTTGATTCCGATGCGCAATTCTGGGTGGTCAGCCCAGAGGTGTCGGCGCAGGGGGTGACCGGGCTGGATACCGTTCTGTCCGGCGTCTATATCGAAGGAAGCTGGGATCGGACGGTCAACGAACCGACCACCTATTTCAAGGGGCTTGCCCGGGCGCCACTGGTGCGGGCAGGCCAAAAGGGCGTGGCAATTACCCTGCGCTCGAACAACGTCGAGGGGCTGAGCGAGGGAACACCGATCCTTTATCGCGGCATCGAGGTGGGCAAGGTGGCCAACCTGCGCCTGTCAGACGATGGCGTTTCCGTGGTGGCCGACGGATTTATCCGCGCCCCCGAGGACCGGCTGATCACCACGTCGACCCGGTTCTGGGATACCTCGGGGTTCACGTTCTCATTCGGCGCGCAGGGGGCGCAGCTTGATGTGTCGTCGCTGGCCTCGCTGGTATCGGGGGGCGTGGCGTTTGACACCATCGTTTCGGGCGGCACGGCGGTTGAACAGGGCACGACATTTCAACTGTTCACCGATCAGGAAACCGCCCGCAACAGCGTTTTCACCGATGGCGACGAAGGCCCGACACTGGACATGGCCGTGATCTTTGAGGGATCGGTCAGCGGGTTGTCGGCCGGGGCTGCCGTGGAATTTCAGGGCATCAACATCGGCACCGTGACCGCAATCACCGGGTTGGTCGATGAAACGCGGTTCGGTGACCGGTCGGTCCGGTTGCTGGCGACGCTGTCCCTCAAACTGGTCAAGATGGGCCTGTCAAGCGATGCGACCGAAGAACAGGCGCTGGATTTTCTGGACGATGCCGTATCACGGGGGATGCGCGCCCAATTGCAGAATGCCTCGATCCTGACAGGCGGGTTGAAGGTTTCGCTGTTGATCCCCAATACCATCGGCCCGCAACCGGCCGGCAGGATCGACCGGGATGGCGAACCCTATCCGATCATCCCGTCGATTCCCGCCAATCTGTCCGATTTTTCGGACACCGCCGAAGGGGTGTTCAACCGGATCAACGAATTGCCGATCGAAGAATTGCTCGGGTCCGCGATCAATGTGATGGACAGCGTCAACCGTCTGTTGAACGACGAAGGCACCACCGCCACCCCCGCCGAGGTGCTGGGGCTGGTCGCTGATATCCGCAAACTTGTAGGGTCCGAGCAGGTGCAGGGATTGCCGGTGCAGGCGTCCGACATGTTGGTCACGCTGCAAAACAGTGTCACCTCGATGGAAACCCTGTTGCAACAGGTGCGTGATGCGGGCGCGGTTGATTCCCTTGTTGCCGCGCTGCAATCGGCCAAGGATGCCGCCGATGCGGTGACGGCAACCGTGGCCAATGCCGATGGCCTGATTGCCGATCTCAAGGCCGTGTCGCAAAATGCCAATGCCCTGCTGGTCAAGGCCAACAACCTGCCGTTGGAGGATCTGATGACGCAGGCCACCACGATTTTGGCCAGTGCCGATATCCTGTTGCGCGATCCGGCCACTCAGGCCCTGCCTGCAAGCCTGCGCGCCACGGTCGACGAGGCGCGCGGCGTCATCACCGATCTGCGTGCAAGCGGTGTGGTTGAACAGGTGGGCACCACCCTGACGTCGGCCCAGAATGCGGTGAACCGGGTGACCGATGCCGTGCTGCCGGTGATTGATGCGGCCAAGGCAACCCTGGATGGCGCCACGACCACCCTTGATGGTATGCCCGCCCTGATTTCCGAGCTGGAGGGCGTGGCGGGCAACGCCAACGCGCTGTTGATTTCCGCCAAGACCCTGCCGCTTGAGGAACTGGTGACACAGGCCAACGGTGTGATCGTCAGTGCCAATGCCATCCTGAATGATCCGGCCACCCGCGCCCTGCCGGCACAGGTGGGCGCCGCGATCGACACCGCCCGCGATACCATGGCCGATCTGCGTGCCAGTCGGGTGATCGACAACGCCAGCGCAACCCTGGGCCAGACATCGGATGCCGTGAAACGGATCACCGATGCGCTGCTGCCGGTGCTGGAATCGGCCCGCAGTGCGGTGACCAGCCTTGATGCTGCCGCCACCGATCTGCCCCGCCTGACGGCCCGCGCCGATACCATCGCCGCCGAGATCGAAAAGCTGGTCAAATCCGCCGGGGATATTCCGCTGGAGGAACTGGCCGACAAGGCGGGCAAGCTGATCGACAGCGCCAACACCCTTATCGCCTCGTCCGACACCCAGGCGGTGCCCGCAGCCCTGAACGATGCCTTGGCCCAGATCGAAGGCGTGCTGGCCGATATGCGCAACGGCGGCTTGATCGACAACGCCAATGCCACCCTTGCCGCCACCACCGACGCGGCAACTGCCGTTGCCAAGGCGAGCGAGGATCTGCCCGCGCTGCTGTCCCGGATGAACCGGCTGTTGGCCCAGGCCGAAACCGTGGTCGGCGGATATGATGCCAACGGACAGGTGGGCAGCGAGGCGAAATCGGCCCTGCGCGACATCCGCGATGCCGCCAAATCCGTCAGTTCCCTGGCCCGCGCGATCGAGCGCAGCCCGAATTCCCTGTTATTTGGACGTTGATATGAAATTTCTGCCTGCCGCCGCTTTTGCCCTGATCGCCCTTGGCGCCTGCACCAGCACGCCAACCCTGCGCTATGCCGTGCCCTCGGTCACCGCCTCGGACAAGATCGGCGTACATGTCGGATCGGTCGAGGTGCGCGAGGTCAATCTGCCGCTTTACGCGTCGCTGGAAACCATCGCGCTTGAGGGGGCAAACGGTGAATTGCTGACCGACAAGAACCTGCTTTGGGCCGATGATCCGACCCGGGCAATCACGCAGGGGTTGGCCGATGCCCTGTCCACCCTGACCCGCGCCAAGGCGGCAGCCGAACCTTGGCCGCTCAGCGATTCTGCCGATGCGCGGCTTGAGGTGCGGTTTTCAGAGGCATTGGCCGGGGTGAATGGCAATTACCGCATGACGGGGCAGTATTTCGTGTCGTTCCCGACAGGCGCGCGGCGCGATGTGGCGGGGCGGTTCGATATTTCGATGCCCTATACCGCGGGCAATGCCAATGCCATCGCCGCCGCACAGGGGCAGGCGATTACCGAACTGGCACGCCAGATTGCCAAAAAAGGCCTGTAACATGTGAACAGTCACGCACCCCCCGCAATTCGAGCAGCGGGGTGCGCGGTCTGTGCAGGCGTTCCTTGCGGGGGTTCCCCCGTTTGGCCCGCGCCCGCCCCGTGTTCCGGGCGGACCGAACCCGGTTTGACCGGATAGGCATGTCTTAGGGGATTGCGGTAAACAACGGGTTAAGCACACCGCAGATTTTTCGGGGCAGATGTGTCAGGTTTCCATCCAGATCGTGACCGGCCCGTCGTTGGTCAGGCTGACCTGCATATCGGCGCCGAACCGGCCCATGGCCACGGGAATACCCGATGCCTGCACCGCCCCGGAAAAGTGTTCATAGAGCGCCTTTCCCTCGGCGGGGGCGGCGGCGCTGGAAAATCCGGGCCGGTTGCCACCGCGCGCGGTATCGGCGGCCAGGGTGAATTGTGACACGATCAGCGCCGACCCCCGTACATCCAGCACGGATCGGTTCATCTTGCCCGCTTCATCCTTGAAAATCCGCAACTTGGCGATTTTCGCGGCCAGCCGTTCGGCCTGTTGCGGGGTATCGCCCTGCATGGCGCAGACCAGGATAAGAAGCCCCGGCCCGATCTCGCCCAGAACGGCCCCCTCAACCCGCACATCGGCGCGGCTGACCCGTTGGATCAGCGCTTTCACAACTCATCCCGGCGGGGCGGGTTGGCGCCGGCGCGGCTGACGGTGATCGCGGCGGAGCGCACACCAAGGCTTAGCGCGTCGCGCACCAATGTGTCGGGCAGGGCGCGCAGGGTGCGTTTGTCCAGCGCGCCCGCCTCGTCCAATGCGGCCAGAACCCCGGCGTTGAACGTATCGCCCGCGCCCACGGTATCGACCACCTCAACCTTTTGCGATGGCACAAATGTGGCCCCCGTGGCGGTGTAACCCGTTGCGCCCTTCGCGCCCTCGGTGATGCACACCAGCGATGGTCCCTTTTGCAACAGCTGCCCTGCCAGCGTGGCCAGATCGCCCGCGCCTTGCAGCCAGCGCAGATCGTCATCGGACAGTTTCACAATATCCGACCCCGCCAGCATCCTGTCGATCCGGGCGCGATAGGCGGCCTCCTCGGCAATGAACGAAGGGCGGATGTTGGGGTCGATCATCACCACCCGATCCTGCGCGGCGCGTTGGGCCAGGGTTTCATAGGCGGTGCCGCAGGGTTCAACCACCAGACTGATACCGCCAAAAAACAGCGCCTTTTGCGGCCCGAGGGCGGGCAGATCCTCGGCGCTCAACATCCGTCCGGCGGTGTTCTCATCGTAAAACGCATAGGTGGCATGGCCATCGACGAATTTGACAAAGGCCAGGGTTGTGGGGCGCGATGAACGGTGCGCCGGTGTGGCGTCCACCCCCGAGGCGGACAGGGTTTCAATCAGGATTTCGCCGAACAGATCATCGGAAAGCCCGGAAAAGAACCCCACCGGGCGGCCCAGCCGCCCCAACGCGATGGCGGTGTTGAACACGGCCCCCCCGCGTGGGGGGCGAATGCAGGTTCGTCCGCCGCCGTCGTGCGCGGCAACATATCGATCAACGCTTCGCCACAACACAGGATCATAGCCGAATCTCCCTTTGAATTTGCGCCTTGTTATCGCTAACGGAGCCGTAAATCCATCGCCTATCCACCGGAATTCACCCGTTCTGGGCATAGATATAGCCGATACCAGCGGCCAGAATGACCCCGGCAATCACCGCCAATGCAATCTTGATCGCGGAATAGGGCCGTTCGCCCTGCACCCGCCCGCTTTGGCCATTCACCACAAAGCGGAAGGTCTTGCCGTTGTATTTATAGGCGGCCAGCCAGACCGGCAGCAGGATATGTTTGAACGTCACATCGGAAATCGCGGTTTCGATGCCGTGAATGCGCTGGCGATCACCGCCAATGTCAAACCGCACATCCCGTTCGATCACCCGGTCCATCAGCCCACGCGCCTCGGTATAGCCTTCCTCAAGCGGCACCTGATAACCCTCGGCGCGGAATCCGGCCAGATATTCGGGGGCATAAGGCACCAGCGCCGACAAATCCCAGGGTTGCAGGGCGTCGGTAAACCGCTTGGGAAGCGAGCCGCGAGGCAAGCACCAGAACATCATCGAAAAACCGCGCCACGCGCCCGCTGCGCGCTGTCCAGCGGATTTTCTGCACCTGTATGGTCTCGCGTTTGCCATCGCGCACCACGGTTTGGCTTTCGTAATACACCGTGCCGCGTTCGCCGCGATAGGCGCTTTTGGTGTCGGCATCAAACGTCCAGTAGGGCACATAGATGCCCTGCATCCTGCGCCCCTTGCGGGCATATTCCGACAGGCCACCGGGGGCAAACCACAGCCGGCCCAACCATTGGGTCATCGCCTCGCGCGCCTGCTGTTCCGCCAGAACAAAGGGCATGACCGCGCGGGGTTTGATATGGCGGTGATCGCCGGTGTCGGTGACAACGGGGGTGGCGCAGAACGGGCATTCCGTGGCCTGAAGATCGGCACCCAGTTCCACCTCGGCGCCGCAGTTGGGGCATTGGGTGACACGGGTTGTTTCGATTTCGGCATCGGGCAGGCGCGCCTCAACGGCGTCTTTGAAATCCAGCTCGCGGATCGGGGGCAGGGCGGGGCCTGCACTGCCCAGCAGGGTTTCATTGCCGCAATGATCGCAGATCATCTTGTTCTGCCCCGGGTCGAACCGCATGTCCGAGCCGCAGGCGTTGCAGGGGAAACGGTGGTCGTCGGTGCTCATGTCGCGGATTTTCTCACGGGGAACGCTGCGCAGTACCGTAACGGCTGAAAACCGCGGCGCAACACCTTCGGCAGCCGTTTTTACAGACCCGTCAAATTTCCGCGCGTTTACAGGCGTTTCGTGGCGCCCCTTCAAAGTGGATGAAAGGGCGGGCGGGGCGCGTTATTGCGGCCGCCACATCCGTTTGAGGGTGCCGTCCTTCAGAACAAAGTGATGAACCAGCGCCACCGCCGCATGGCCCCCGGCGACGATCAGCAACAGATTTGACATCAGCCCGTGCGGATCGCCCAGAGCCGTAAGCCCAAGATACCAGGTGGCCGCGCCAGTCAGGGGCACCAGCACCATCAACAGATAAAGCAGACGATGCCCCCAAAGCGCGGCGGGTTCCATCCAGCCCGGACCGCCGGTTTCAGGTACCGGACCGCCCTGCATCAGACGCACCGCAATGCGGATCAGGACAAGCACAAACACAAGGCTCCCGATCCAGATGTGCCACGTGTTGCCCTCAACCCCCGAGGCGCCGCTTTGGATACGGTTGCGCAGCGCCGGGCCCATTCCATCGCTGGTGAACCAGTTGACGACAATAAGCAGGGCGATCGCCCAGTGAAGGCCGATTTGCCCAAGGCTGTAACCGATGCGGGGCGTGGTCATGGCGAACTCCGTTTGTCGCTGATTTTGAGGCAAACGCAGGGGTCGGAAATTTCCGTCGCTCAGACGCCGGGCGGTGGCGGCGGGGGCATGACGGTGAACAGTTGCGCCAGTTCTGCCACGTCTTCGGCGGGCAGCCAGCCATCCTGCCCCTGGGTCCAGACCATGGATTTGCGGCTCAGGGCACCGTCCGTCACCATGCGCCCCATGGAAGCCCTGGAAAACGGCCCCTTGGTCGCGCCATTCTCGGCAATGTGCCAGACATGTTCGACCGGCGGCGGCGGTGGGGGCGGCGGGGCCGCCTGGGGCATGGCGGGGCGTGCGCCCCAGGGGCCGGCCATCTGCCCGCCCATGGCCATGCCAAGGCCCGCCCCCATGCCCGTTGCCATGGCGCTGCCTGCGGCACTTTCGGCATTGCCCAATGCCTCGGCGGCCTGAAACTGGGTGTAGCGGTTCAGATCGCCCACCACGCCCATGGAGGTGCGTTTGTCCATCACCGCCTCAACCGCAGGGGGAGCGATATGTTTTCGACGTAAAGTTCGGGGATGGTCAGCCCATAGCCGGTGATCGTCGCGCTGATCTGCTCGGCCACCATCTTGCCCAGATCGGCGGTGTTGGCCGCCATGTCCAGCACCGGAATGCCCGAGGTGGCCAGAACCCGGGAAAATTCCTGTACGATGATGTTGCGGATCTGAAAGCTGATCTCGTCCATGGTGAATTCGCCGTCGGTGCCGACGATTTCTGTCATGAACCGGGCCGGATCGGACACCTTGACCGTATAGGTGCCATAAGCGCGCACCCGGGTCGGGCCGAATTCGGGATCGCGCAGGATGATCGGGTTCTTGGTGCCCCATTTCAGATCGGAAAACCGGGTGGTGTTGACGAAATAGATTTCCGATTTGAACGGGCTTTGAAACCCGTGATCCCAATGTTGCAGGGTGGTCATGATCGGCATGTTGTTGGTTTCAAGCATGTAAAGCCCGGGCGTGAACACATCCGCCATCTGCCCTTCATGGATGAACACCGCCGCCTGACCTTCGCGCACCGTCAGTTTGGCGCCGTATTTGATCTCGTGGCCCTGCCGTTCAAACCGCCAGACCATGGTGTCGCGGGTGTCGTCGGTCCAGTGGATGACGTCGATGAACTGACCGGAAAGGAAATCGAAAATGGACATGGGGCCTCCGAAGCATTGCCTGCCGGGATAAAAGCATGGATGGCGGGGTTGGCCAAGGCCGATCCCCGCCGGGGTAAGGTGCGTTTATTGCAGATCGCCGAAGGCGTCTTTCAGGCGGGCGACGGCCTGTTCGATGCGTGCGCGTGGCGTGGCGATGTTGAACCGCAAAAAGGTTTCGCCGCCCTTGCCAAAGGTCGCCCCGGCGTTGGCGGCGATTTTGGCTGATTTTGCCACCCGTTCGGTAAATTCAGTGGGGGCCATGCCTGTGCCGTCAAAATTCACCCAGCTAAGGTAAGTCGCCTCAAGCGGCACCGACGACAGGCCCGGAATGGCGTTGATCCCTTCATCGAACAGCCTGCGGTTGCCATCAAGGTAGATCATCAATTCATCCACCCATGCCGCGCCATCGGCGGAATAAGCGGCGGTGGCCATGAACAGCCCGAAGGAATTGGGCGACAGGCCCATGGCTGCCATCCGGGCCCCAAACCGGGCGCGCAGTTTCGCATCAGGGATAATCACATTGCCGATATGCGATCCGGCGATGTTGAATGTCTTGGTTGTGGCCGTCATCATCACCAGCCGGTCGGCGATGCCGTCGAGATGGGCCATGGGGATATGGCGATGGCCGGGATAGATCAGATCGTGATGAATTTCATCGCTGACCAGAATCAGATCGTGGCGGCGGGCGAAATCGGCTACCTGTTCCAACTCATCACGGGTCCAGACGCGGCCGCCGGGATTGTGGGGCGAACACAGCACCAGCATGGTTTCGCTGCCGTCCATCTGCGTATCCCAGCGGGCGATATCCAACTCATACCGCCCGTCGTTCAGGGCCATTTCGCATTCCACAACCCGCCGGTCCGATGCGTTGATGACCTTGGCAAAGGCGTGATAAACGGGGGTGAACAGCACGATGCCATCGCCCGGCGCGGTAAAGGCATCAAGGCACATGGAGGTGCCGTTGACCAAACCATGGGTGGTGAAAATCCACTCGGGTTCTATCTGCCAATCATGCCGGTTGTTCATCCACCACTGGACTGCGGCCTTGTAAGCCGCATCATCCCCATAATACCCATAGACCCCATGATCGGCCATGGCCTGCACTGCGTTCTGCACACATTGGGGCGGGCGGAAATCCATGTCGGCCACCCACATCGACAACCCTTCGTCGCGCGACACGCCGTAGAGCGGCTCCATCATGTCCCATTTGGCGCTGTGGGTGCCGCGGCGATCAATGATTTCGTCGAAATTCATGGTGGGGTATCCTTTTGCCGTTATCCGGCGCCACACTACGCCGGGGCAGGGCCACGTCCAGCCCCAATTTGCCCCATTGGCGCCGTGGCGATATTGCCAAACCGGCTTTGCCCGCTTACATCCCGCCCATGGCCCTGCTTGATATACTCATACACCCCGATCCGCGTCTGAAAAAAACCGCCCTTCCCGTGGCCGAGGTCACGCCGGCCCTGCGCGCCCTGGCGGGGGACATGCTGGAAACCATGTATGACGCGCCGGGCATCGGCCTGGCTGCGCCACAGGTGGGGGTGATGCAACGGCTGATCGTGCTGGATTGCGTCAAGGAGGACGGCGCCGCGCCGCGCCCCATTGCCATGCTGAATCCCAGAGTGACCTGGGCGTCGGATGCGCAATCCGTTTATGACGAAGGTTGCCTGTCGATCCCTGAACAATACGGCGAGGTCGAACGCCCCGCCGAGGTTGAGGTGGCATGGCACGATCTGGACATGGCAGAACATTCCGAGCGGTTCAGCGGTTTGTGGGCGACCTGCGTGCAGCACGAGATCGACCATCTGGATGGCAAGCTGTTCATTGATTACCTCAAACCCCTGCGCCGCCAGATGATCACCCGCAAGATGGTGAAGCTGAAACGCGAGCGGCTGCGCGCGTGATCCTGCCGATCCGCCTTTGGCCTGATCCGGTGCTGCGGGTGACATGCGCGCCGGTTACGGTGTTTGACGGGGCATTGACCCGGCTGGCCGATGATATGCTGGAAACCATGTACGCCGCGCCGGGGCGGGGCCTGGCCGCGCCGCAGGTGGGGGTGAAACAGCGCCTGTTCGTCATGGATGTGGCATGGAAGGATGGCCCCCCCGAACCGATGATCTGTGTGAACCCTGAAATTCTGGCGGCGTCGGATGCGGCTGCCACGGGCGACGAAGGCTGTTTGTCGATCCCCGACACGCCCATGGCCGTGACGCGCCCGGCGGCCATCACCCTTGGCTGGCAGGATCTGGCGGGGCAGGCACAGCGCGCCGATCTGGACGGGTTTGCCGCGACCTGCGCCCAGCATGAATTGGACCATCTGAACGGTATCGTGATTTTTGACCATATCGCGCCCGACCTGCGCGCCAGCCTTGAGGCGGGGTTTCTGGCATGACGCCCCGCGCCTTTGTCATGTGGCCCGACAAGCGCCTGCGCAGTGTTGCAGCACCGGTGGACGCGATCACCGATGACATCCGCGCCCTGTGGAATGAGATGATCGCGGCCATGGATGCCATGCCCGGCGTCGGCCTTGCCGCGCCGCAACTTGGGGTGATGCTGCGCCTTGCGGTGGTTGATGCCTCGGACAAGCGGGGGCAGGCGGTGCGCATGGCCAACCCCGAAGTGCTGCATTCCAGCGTCGCGCCGCGCTGGCACGAGGAAGCCTCGCCCAACCTGCCAGGCTTGTCCGCCCCGATCGAGCGGCCCCGCGCCGTGACGGTGGGGTTCCTGAATGCAAAGGGGGAACCGGAGCAGCGCGATTTCGTCGGGTTGTGGGCGACAAGCGTGCAGCACCAGATCGACCATCTGAACGGGCAGATGTATTTCGACCGCCTCAGCCGGGTCAAGCGGGCGATGCTGCTGAAGAAGGCGGCAAAGCTGCGATAGGCGCGTTTTTGTCCGGCGTCGGATGCCTCCGGCGGGAGTATTTGAGGTCAGTAAAAAGAGGGGGAGCGGCATCATGCGGATCGTGTTCATGGGGACGCCTGATTTTTCTGTGCCGGTGCTGGAGGCGCTGGTGGGGGCGGGGCATGATGTGGCCTGTGTCTATTCCCAGCCGCCGCGCCCGGCGGGGCGGGGCAAAAAGGACCGCCCGTCGCCGGTACATGTTCGCGCCGGGGCGCTGGGCCTGCCGGTGCGTCATCCAGTGTCGTTGAAAGGCGTGGTTGAGCAGCAGGATTTTGCCGCGCTTGAGGCGGATGTGGCCGTGGTGGTGGCCTATGGGTTGATCCTGCCCCAGGCGGTGCTTGATGCGCCGCGTCATGGGTGCCTGAACATTCACGCGTCATTGTTGCCGCGCTGGCGCGGGGCGGCGCCGATTCACCGGGCGGTGATGGCGGGGGATGCGGACACCGGCGTTTGCATCATGCAGATGGAAGCGGGGCTGGACACCGGGCCGGTGCTGTTGCGCGATGTAACGCCGATTGAACCGGGCGACACCGCGGGGGAACTGCATGATCGGCTGTCGGGGATGGGGGCGGATCTGATTGTCCGGGCCTTGGGCGATCTGGCGGGATTGAGGCCTGTGCCGCAATCCGAGGCGGGCGTCACCTATGCCAGCAAGATCGACAAGGCCGAGGCGCGGGTGGATTGGGCACGCCCGGCCTCTGAGGTGGCGCGCCATATCAACGGGCTGTCGCCGTTTCCCGGCGCGTGGTGCGATGTGGCGGGCGAGCGGGTGAAGGTTTTGCGCGCAAAGGCCGTGCCGGGGGCGGCGCGCCGGGGCAGGTTTTGGGCGGATTCACCGTGGCCTGTGGCAAGGACGCCGTGCAGGTACTGCGCGCCCAGCGGGCGGGCAGGGCGGCGATGGATGCCGAAGATGTGCTGCGCGGCCTGTCCCTGCCCGAGAGGTTGGGCTGAGCCTAGGCGCGCGGCGGGCGGGCGCGATAGACCGGCAAACGCCAGCCAAAGGCCAGCGATCCGGCCCTGAGCGCCAGGGTTGCCGCCGCGCTGGCCCCCAGCGCCAGATCGGGCGTGGCGCCCAGATGCAGCGCCCCCAGCCCGGCAGCAGCCCCCCGACGGCGGCGGTGGCATAAAGTTCGCCCTGCTTCAGCAGCAGGGGCACCTCATTTGCCACCACATCACGCATCAGCCCGCCAAAACAGCCGGTGGCCACCCCCATGACGATCACGATCAGCGGCGGTTGGTCCATGGCCAGCGCCACCCCCGTTCCCGCCGGGACGGCCACGGCAAGCGCGAGGGCATCCAGCCACAGCAGCCAGCGATAGCGGCTTTCCACCAGATGGGCGGCGAAAAACACGAAAACCCCCGCCGCCGCGATCACCCAGAGATAGGCGGGCTGGGCGATCCAGAACACCGGATCGCGGTTGAGCAGCACATCGCGCAGGGTGCCGCCCCCCACTGCCGTCAGTCCGGCCAGCACCACGAACCCGACAATATCAAGCTGGGCGCGGCTGGCCACCAGCGCGCCGGTCAGGGCGAAAATCGCCACGGCGGCGTAATCGAGCGAGGCAAGCAGGGTCACGGTTTGCCCGGCTTGAAGGGGGCCATTCCGGCCCGGGCCAATTCATCGGCGCGTTCGTTTTCCGGGTGGCCGGCGTGGCCCTTTACCCACGTCCATGTCACATCATGGCGCTGTTGTGCTGCATCGATGCGGCGCCACAGATCCTCGTTCTTGACGGGTTTCTTTTGCGAGGTGCGCCAGCCGTTGCGTTTCCAGCCGTGAATCCAGCTTGTCACGCCGTTTTTCACATAGGCGCTGTCGGTGACGATGGTGATCGTGCTGGGCCGCGACAGGGATTCAAGCGCGCTGATCGCCGCCAAAAGCTCCATGCGGTTGTTTGTGGTGTCGGCCTCGCCGCCTTTCAGTTCGCGCTGTTTCACCACTTTGCCACCGGCGCGGGCGATCATCAGCGCGCCCCAGCCTCCGGGGCCGGGGTTTCCGCTACAGGCGCCATCGGTATAGGCGTGGATTTCGGGCATGGGGCAGGCTCCGCTGGTTCAGGTGGCGCGGTCATACCCGCTGTTTTGCCAACTGGCCAGACATGCGGCCCCTAGGTTTTTTCGCGGTCGGGTTCCGGGCCACCCAGGAAACGCCCGATGGTGGTCAGGCGTTCGACGTTGTCGCAGATCACCTTGAACACCACCAAAAGCGGCACCGCGACCAGCGCGCCGGGAATCCCCCAAAGCCAGCCCCAGACCACGACGGTCAGAAACACCGCGACCGGGTTCATTTCCAATCGCCGCCCGACCAGCCAGGGGGTGATGAATTGGCCCTCAAGGGCGGTCAGGCACAGATAGGTGGCAGGGGCCAGCACCGCATAGGCCAGCGACTCAAACGACACCACGGCAAAGGCCCCAACCAGGGCCGCCCCCGCCAGACCGCCGATATAGGGCAGGAAATTCAGACAAAACGCCAGAATGCCCCAGATATACGGATATTCCAGCCCGATCACCGCCAAAGCCCCGGCCACGGCCAGCCCAAGGCAGAAGTTGATCATCGTGATCGTCAGCAGATAGCGCGACACGTTGCGCTCAATATCGTAAACGGTGTTCAGGGCGCGTTTCTTGTCGCTCATCCGTGGAAAGGCCTGCACCAGTTTGATCAGGAACAATTCACCCGAGGCCAGCAGGAACGTCGCCAGCACCAGCGCCACGGCAAAGGTTGCGCCGATCTGGCCCAGCGAACTCATCGCGTTGTTCAAAAGCGAGGGTTGCTGCACCACCACCTCACGCGCGGCATTGTCGCCCATCTTGGTGATCTGTTCGACTTCTTTCGAGGCATCCTGCACATCGCGCACCGAAATCATGATCCGTGCAAGGCGATGTTGCAGATCCGCCTGCATCTGGGCGCCGTCGGCCATCAGCGTGTTGACCGCACCCGCCGAAAGCAGCGCGCCGCCCAAAAAGATCACTGCGATTCCAAGGCACAGGATCACGGCGCTCACCGGTGCGGGCAGGCCCAGACGCTGCATCCCCCGGGCCATGGGGCGCAGGGTCAGCGCGATGAGCAGCCCGCCAAGGATGGGCAACAGCAGATCCCGCGCCACATAGGCCGTGGAAAACAGTGAAATCACCACAAGGATCGTCACGCCCCGCCGGATTGCGTTCAGGGTGTGCAGTTCCGGGGTGTCGGCTGTGTCGGGTTCGCGCGCCATCGGGTCTCCGTTTGTCCGGTGGCCGCAGGCGCGGACCGGTTGTTCCCTAACGGGGATGCAAGGCGATGGTTCCCGGAGGAGGCAGATAAAAGCGCAGGGTCATGGTGCCGCTGGTGGCGATCTGACAGGGCCCGGCACGTGCCGGGCCAGATCATTGGCCAGACATATTCAGCCCTGCCCATCTGGACGGTGTGCGCAAAGCGTATAGTGTAAAGGGATGGCACATTCGGGGCACGACGATCCGCCTGATCCGAAAAGCCGAAACCGCAGACCATATGATGCACGGGGGCGTTGACGGATATGAAACGACTGGACGGAAAATCGGCGCTGATCACCGGGGCTGCCCGTGGAATCGGGCGTGGCTTTGCCGAGGCCTATGTCGCCGAAGGCGCCACCGTGGCCATTGGCGATATCAACCTTGAGGCCGCCGAGGCAACGGCGCGGGCGCTGGGTGACGCGGCCTTTGCAGTGCAGATCGACGTGAGCGATCAGGCCAGTATCGACGCCGCCATCGCATCGGTTGTGGGCCGGGCGGGCAAGCTTGATATCCTGATCAACAATGCGGCGCTGTTTGATGCCGCCGAAACGGTCGATATCACCCGCGAAAGTTATGACCGCCTTTATGCCGTCAACGTGGCCGGTACGCTGTTCACCATGCAGGCCGCCGCCAAACAGATGATTGCGCAGGGCCACGGGGGCAAGATCATCAACATGGCTTCGCAGGCGGGGCGACGGGGGAAAGCCTTGTTCTGGTTTATTGTTCGACCAAGGCGGCGGTGATTTCGATGACCCAATCGGCGGGCCTGAATCTGATCGGGCACGGGATCAACGTCAATGCCATCGCGCCCGGGGTGGTGGACGGCGAACATTGGGCGCATGTGGATGCGATGTTTGCCAAACTCGAAGGCAAGGCGCCGGGCCAGAAAAAGGCCGAAGTCGCCGCCGGGGTGCCGGCGGGGCGGTTCGCGGTGCCTGCCGATCTGGCGGGGATGGCGGTTTTTCTTGCCTCAGGTGAATCCGATTACATCGTGGCCCAAACCTATAACGTTGATGGCGGGCAGTGGATGAGCTGACCTCAGGGGCGGCTGGCGCGGTCCGGGCCGGTGCGGAAATAAGACACGTCGTTGGTGAATATGCTGTCGGGGGACAGGCGGATCAGGCGGCCTTCGGGGTCGTCGATGCGGGCGATGGTGTCGATGAACCACGGATTCCACCCCTCCGGGGCGCCCAGATAGCGCGCCAGCAGGCGGCGAAACAGATCGGGGCGCATGGGGTGAATTTCGGCGCGCCCGCGCAGACCTAGATGGCGCAGCAGGCCAAGGTCACGGTCAAAATCCACGATCTCGACCGCGCAGGCGGGGTTGGTGGCCAGACGGCGGGTGCTGGCGTTGTCCTTGCCGCCCAGCATCCAAAGCGCGCCATCCTCCCACTGATACCAGACCGGCGCGTTGCGCGGCGTGCCATCGGGCGCCACCGTGGCCAGATTGGCCATCAATGCCCGGTCCAACACCAGAGCCGGGTCGAACGGTGTGGCCATTACAGCGGTTCCCGCAGCACCCGTGGTACCTTGAATTCCACGTTTTCCACTGCCGTTTCCACCAGTTCCATTGTCACGTCATAGCGGGCGCGGAAGGCGTCGATCACCTCGTTCACCAGAATTTCGGGGGCGCTGGCCCCGGCGGTGATGCCGATGCTGGTGATCCCGTCCAGCGCGCGCCAGTCGATATCAGTGGCCCGTTGCACCAATTGCGCATAACCGCAGCCCGCCGTGCGCCCCACCTCGACCAACCGGCGCGAGTTTGACGAATTGGGCGCGCCAATCACCAGAATGGCGTCGCAATTGGGGGCCATCGCCTTGACCGATTCCTGACGGTTGGTGGTGGCGTAACAGATGTCTTCCTTGTGCGGCCCGACAATGGCGGGAAACCGGGCCTTGAGCGCGGCAACAATCCCGGCGGTATCATCGACCGAAAGGGTGGTCTGGGTGATAAACGCCAACCGTTCCGGGTCGCGCGGGGCCACCCGGGCCACATCGGCGACGGTTTCCACCAACAACACCTCGCCTTCGGGCAATTGTCCCATGGTGCCAAGGGTTTCGGGGTGGCCGGCATGGCCGATCATCACCATCTGCAAGCCGTTTTCCGAATGGCGGGCTGCCTCGATATGCACCTTGCTGACCAGCGGGCAGGTGGCATCGACAAAAACCATCTGCCGCGCCTCGGCGGCGGCGGGCACCGCCTTTGGCACCCCATGGGCGGAAAAGATCACGGGCCGGTCAATGGGGCATTCATCCAGTTCCTCGACAAACACGGCGCCCTTGGCGCGCAACCCGTCGACGACGAATTTGTTGTGCACGATTTCGTGGCGCACATAGACGGGCGCGCCCCATTTCTCGATCGCCATTTCAACGATCTTGATCGCCCGGTCCACGCCCGCGCAAAACCCGCGCGGCGCGGCCAGATACAGGGAAAGGGGCGGTTGGGCCATGTCTGCACTCCTATCGGATATTGGGGAACAGGTAAGGATTGACGGGTCGGGCGTCCAGCCCCCGCGGCCTCGCGGAAATGTGAATTGGCTTCCCCCTGCGGGAACCTGCGATGTCGGGCGTCAACCCGAAGGAGCCGCCATGACAGCCAAATCCATCACCATCGTCACCCTTGCGGCAGGCGTGGCCGGAACCTTCTGGATTGCCACAGATGCCGCCCCGCGCAAGGGGCAGTTGTTTGCCTATGACGATCCTGCCGTGGTGGCCCGGGGCAAGGAAATTTATGACGAAACCTGCGCCGCCTGCCATGGGCCCACCCTGGAGGGACAACCAGACTGGCGCCAGAAAAATGCCAAGGGCCGCATGCCCGCGCCTCCCCATGATCAATCGGGCCACACCTGGCATCACCCCGATGCCGCCCTGTTTGCGATCACCAAAGAGGGCGTCGCCGCGATGGTCGGGCAGGGGTATGAAAGCGATATGCCGGGCTATGACGGCGTGCTCAGCGATGCAGACATCACCGCGACGCTGGCCTATATCAAATCCACATGGCCCGCCGCGATTATCGAACGCCACAACGCCATGAATGCCGCCAGCGCCCCCTAACCGATCAGCCCCGCTGTGACCGCCGCCAGAACGCCATAACGCGCCGTCTTGGCGAAACCGACCAGCAGCAGGAACAGCCACAAAGGTGTGCGCATGACCCCCGCCACCAGCGTGATCGCATCACCCAAAGGCGCCCATGACAGCAGCAGCGCCCAAACCCCCCAGCGGCCGAACCACACCTGGGCGCGGGCCATCTGTGCCGGTTTGACCGGAAACCAACGCCGGTCGGCAAATCGGTCGACCTGCCATCCAAGGGCATAATTCACCAGCGCCCCGGCGGTATTGCCAAGGCTGGCCACGACGATCAGCCACGGCAACGCTATTTCGCCCCGCACTTGCAGGGCGGCAAAGACGATTTCGGATTGCAGGGGCAGCAGCGTCGCCGCGCCGAACGCGACGACAAAAAGAAGGGCAAGGCCGCTCATCCCGGCGCTGCCCGGGCGGGGGCGATGTTATTCGCCCACCACCTCGCGCAATGGGCGCTCTTCTTCGCGGGGTTCGCGCGGGGGGCGGCCAATCACCTCTTTCAGTTCGTCCAACTCGATAAAGTTGTCGGCCTGACGGCGCAGCTCGTCCGAGATCATCGGCGGCTGGCTGCGGATGGTGGATACCACCGAAACCCGAACCCCTGATCGTTGCAGGCTTTCTACCAGAGGGCGAAAATCACCATCCCCGGAAAACAACACGATATGATCGACCCGCGGCGCCAGTTCCATGGCATCAACGGCAAGTTCGATATCCATATTGCCTTTCACCTTCCGGCGACCCTGACTGTCGGTGTATTCCTTGGCCGGTTTTGTGACCATGGTGAACCCGTTGTAATGCAGCCAATCGACCAGGGGCCGGATCGGGGAATAATCGTCATTTTCAAGCAGGGCGGTATAGTAGAACGCACGTAACAGTTTGCCACGCCGCATGAATTCCTGTCGCAGTAGTTTATAGTCGATGTCAAACCCAAGCGCCTTTGCGGCAGCGTAAAGGTTGGACCCATCAATGAACAGCGCAAGCCGTTCGTCCCGGTAAAACATGAAATAGAGTCCTTCTAATGGCCCGGGCTGCTGGTTTCCGTGAGCGAGAAGTGATAGCGCGCGGTCCGGGGTTCTTTGATATTTAAGGAATTTAAATGGTGACGCAACCATCCTTTCAAGCTTGTAACAGTACCAATGTACTGATCGCACTGGGCGCGAATACAACCCTGACGGGTCAAACGCTAGCAGGCGCCATAGCGACCGCCCTGCATAAACTCGACACTCCCGATTGTCGGTTGATGCAGCACAGCCGTTCATTCTCTACGCCCTGCTTTCCGGCAGATGCCGGACCTGACTATATTAATGCTGTTGCGGCCTGCGAAACAAGGCTTACCGCACGGGAGCTTTTGTCACACCTTCACAGCATTGAATCCGACATGGGGCGCCAGCGGGTGCAACGCTGGGGAAACCGCACGATGGACCTTGATTTATTGGCGTTCGGCGATGCGGTTCTGCCTGATCTTGCAACCTTCTGTCACTGGCGCGATCTTGCCGTTGCGCAACAGCGGCTGCGCGCTCCCGAAGAGTTGATAGCGCCGCACCCCCGGATGGCCGACCGGGCGTTCGTGCTGATTCCCCTGCTCGACGTTGCGCCCGACTGGCGCCACCCGGTTTCGGGCCTGACCGTGCGTCAGATGGCCGATGCGCTGCCCGAGGGCGATAAATCCTCTGTGATCGCGTTGCAAACCTGACGTTTGCGGTTGTTTGTGGTTGTCAAGGATTTTCAACAGGCCTACATACACCGTTCAGGCTTTTCTTTCCCGACTGGAGTTTCCAATGGCCCGCGTAACGGTTGAAGACTGCGTAGACAAAGTACCAAACCGGTTCGAACTGGTGATGCTGGCCGCCCACCGGGCGCGCGAAATCGCCTCGGGCGGTGCATTGACGGTGGATCGCGACAACGACAAGAACCCTGTGGTTTCCCTGCGTGAAATCGCCGATGAAACCCAACAGGCCGATGATCTGCGCGAGCGGATGATCGAAAGCCACCAGACCCAGATCGAAGTGGACGAACCGGAAGAAGATTCCATGGCCCTTCTCATGGGCGGCGCGCCCGACAAGCCCGCCGAAGACGACATGAGCGAAGAGAAACTTCTGCGTGCCCTTATGGAAGCGCAGGGGCAACAGTAACACGCACCAAAGTGTGCAAGGCGGCGGACCGGATGACGACAGCCCAAGACCTGATTGCCCTGGTCCGCGCCTATAATCCAAAGACCAATGCACGGCTTCTGACCGATGCCTATGCCTATGGTCAGGCCATGCACGAGGGTCAGTTTCGCCATTCCGGCGAACCCTATTTCACCCACCCCGTTGCCGTCGCCTGTATTCTGGCGGACATGCAGCTTGACGATGCCACCATCGTTACGGCGCTGCTGCACGATACCATCGAAGACACCAAATCCACCTATGGCGAGGTGGCGCAGAAATTCGGCACCAACGTGGCCGAACTGGTTGATGGTGTTACCAAACTGACCAACCTGCAACTGAACAGCACCGAAACCAAGCAGGCCGAGAATTTCCGCAAGCTGTTCATGGCCATGTCCAAGGATCTGCGGGTGATCCTGGTGAAACTGGCCGACCGGCTGCACAATATGCGCACGATCAAATCCATGCGCCCGGAAAAACAGGTGCAAAAGGCCCGCGAAACCATGGATATCTATGCCGCCCTTGCCGGGCGCATGGGGATGCAGTGGATGCGTGACGAGCTGGAGGATCTGGCGTTCGAGGTGCTGAACCCCGAAGGGCGCACCAGCATTATCCGCCGGTTCATCAAGCTTCAGCGTGAAACCGGCGATGTGATTCACAAGATCACCGGCGACATCCAGCACGAGCTGAAAAAGACCCACATCGAGGCCGAAGTGTTTGGCCGCGCCAAGAAACCCTATTCGATCTGGCGCAAGATGGAGGAAAAGCAGCTTTCGTTTTCGCGCCTGTCCGACATCTATGGGTTTCGGGTGATCTGTGGCACCGAATTGGAATGTTACGGTGTTCTCGGGGCGATCCACCAACGCTGGCGTGCGGTGCCGGGGCGGTTCAAGGATTACATCTCACAGCCGAAGTCCAACGGCTATCGTTCGATTCACACCACCGTTTCGGGGCGCGATGGCAAACGCGTCGAGGTGCAGATCTGCACCCGTCTGATGCACGAGGTGGCGGAAACCGGGGTTGCCGCCCATTGGTCGTACCGCGATGGCGTGCGGGTGGAAAACCCCTTTGCCGTTGATCCGGTCAAATGGATCGCCTCGCTTACCGAACGGTTGGATACCGCCGAGGATCACCAGGATTTTCTGGAAGCGGTCAAACTGGAAATGTACACCGATCAGGTGTTCTGTTTCACCCCCAAGGGCGATGTGGTGAAATTGCCGCGCGGGGCGACGCCGCTGGATTTTGCCTATGCGATTCACACAAGGATCGGCGACAGTTGCGTGGGGGCCAAGGTGGATGCCATTCGCGTGCCCCTGTGGACCCGGCTGAAAAACGGCCAATCCGTTGAAATCATCACCGCCGAGGGCCAGCGCCCGCAATCCACCTGGGTTGATATCGTCGCCACCGGGCGGGCGAAAACGGCGATTCGCCGGTCTTTGCGCGATGAGGATCGCGAAAGGTTCATCAAACTTGGGCTGGAGCTGGCCCGCGTCGCCTTTGATCACGTTGGCAAACGGATGAGCGACCGCGCGCTGACCACGGCGGCCCGCCGCCTGAACCTGAACAGCAGCGATGAATTGCTGGCGCGGCTGGGGTCTGCCGAACTGCCTGCGCGTCAGGTGGTGCAGGTGCTTTATCCCGAACTGACCGTGACCCCCGGCGAAGCGATCGAGCAAAGCCGCGCCATTGTCGGGCTGTCCCCGAATCAGACCTTTGACCGCGCCGATTGCTGTCAGCCGGTGCCGGGGGAACGGATCGTGGGAATCACCTATCGCGGGCAGGGGGTGCGCATTCACGCCATTGATTGCCCCGTCCTGAGCGATTTTGAGGATGAAACCGACCGCTGGGTCGATCTGACCTGGCATTCCGGCCCCCACGCCGCCGTGCATACGGTGTCGTTCGACATGACGATCAGCAATGATGCCGGGGTTCTGGGGCGGCTGTGCACGCTTATCGGTGAACAAAAGGCAAATATCTCGGATCTTCACTTCAGCAACAGAAAACAGGACTTTTATCGCCTTATTATAGATGTTGACTTGCGGGATGCCGAACACATGCACGCTGTTCGTCTGGCGCTTGAGGCTGACAGCGATGTTGCCACGATCCGCCGTCACCGCGACCTGAGCCGCAAACCCTGATATAAAGGACGCAAATTCAGTGGTGTTCAAACGACGCACCCCACGTTCATATCTTCAGACCATAGGTGAGCTGTTCTATCCCCGTGGTGGCTGGATGCGTGCGGTGCAATATGTCGGGCATCGCCTGCGCCGTTTGCCGGATCCCGCCCACAAGATCAGCCGTGGATTGGCGGCCGGGGTGTTCATCAGCTTTACGCCGCTGTTCGGGTTCCATTTCGTTGCGGCGATGGCCATCGCATGGGTGATGCGCGGCAATCTGCTGGCGTCGGTTCTGGGCACCTTTGCGGGCAATCCGCTGACATTTCCGATCATCGCCACGGTATCGGTCGAATTGGGCAGTTGGATGTTGGGCCAAAGCAGCGGCAACCTGAACCACCCGTCGGTGGTGTCCGCGTTTTCCTATGCCTCCCTTGAAATCTGGCACAACCTCAAGGCGGTGTTCACGCCTGAACCCGTACGCTGGAGCCATCTGAACCAATTTTTCGACAGGGTGTTCCTGCCGTACCTTGTCGGGGGTATCATCCCGGGTATCATTGCGGCGCTGGCGGCCTATTTTGCATCGCGCCCGCTGATCACCGCCTATCAGAAATCGCGGATCAAGCGGTTGAAAAAGAACTTTGCCAAACGGCGCGCGGCCATGGAAGCGGCCAAACTGAAACCGAACCCGCCGTCAAATGCCGGCTGACCCACAGGAGCCGACAATGCCCCAATCCCCTGACCGCCTGCGCCTTGGTGTGAATATCGATCACGTCGCCACCGTCCGCAATGCCCGGGGGGCGCTGTGCCCGATCCCCGGCGTGCCGCGTTGATGGCGCAAGAGGCCGGCGCAGATGGCATTACCGCCCATCTGCGCGAAGATCGCCGCCACATTCTGGATGGCGACATCGACCATCTGATGGACGCCCTGAGCATTCCGCTGAATTTTGAAATGGCCGCCACCGATGAAATGCAGGCCATCGCCCTGCGCCACCGCCCCCACGCCGTGTGCATCGTTCCCGAAAAACGCGAGGAACGCACAACCGAAGGCGGGCTTGAGGTGGCGGGCGATGATACCCGACTGGCGCGGTTCATCAGCCCCCTGCGCGATGCGGGCTGTCGGGTGTCGCTGTTTGTCGGGGCTGACGAAACGCAGATCCGGGCATCGGCGCGGATCGGCGCTGCGGTGGTGGAACTGCACACCGGCGCCTATTGCGATTTCCACGCCGAGGGGCAGTTTGCGCAACGCGATGCCGAACTGGCCCGCCTGCGCGAGATGGCCGCGCTGGCCGCCGATCTGGGGCTTGAGGTCCACGCCGGTCACGGGCTGACCTATGATTGCGTCGCCCCCATCGCCGCCCTGCCGCAGGTGGTGGAATTGAACATCGGGCATTTTCTGGTGGGCGAGGCGATTTTTGTCGGCCTGCCCGCTGCCATGGCCGAAATGCGCCGCCTGATGGATGCGGCCCGGACGGTGGGATGAACCGGGCGCAAGGCGCTCTTCTCGCTCGCAGCCTGCGGGCTGCGACGCTCGGCGATTGCCCGGCAGCGTTGCTGTGGGGGGATCGCGTGATTCTCGGGATCGGCACCGATCTGTGCAACATCGACCGGATCGCCGGGGTGCTTGATCGCCACGGCGACCGGTTTCGCAACCGCGTATTCACCGAGGTGGAGCAACGCAAGGCCACCCGCCGCCCCGATATTGCCGCCACCTATGCCAAACGCTGGGCCGCGAAAGAGGCCTGTTCCAAGGCGCTGGGAACCGGGCTGCGCATGGGCATTTCGTGGAAGGACATGGCCGTCAGCAACCTGCCCACCGGCCAACCGGTGATGGCCGTCACCGGCTGGGCCGCTGAACGATTGGTCGCCATGACCCCCCGGGCCACCGGGCGGTGATTCACGTCACTCTTACCGATGACCGACCCTGGGCGCAGGCCTTTGTGGTGATCGAGGCTTTGCCGCTGTAACCGGTTGCCCGGGGACCGACCGGCATTTTGCGGTTTCGTGGTTCGCCGTCTTGCCACCCGCGATCTGGCAAGTTAAACACCCCCGAGCGGGCGGGCGTTGTGTAATGGTAAGACCTCAGCCTTCCAAGCTGATGACGCGGGTTCGATTCCCGCCGCCCGCTCCAATCACCCTCCACATGCGACGAACCTGATGTGGTACCAATCAGGGCGGACCACGTGACGCGGCCCGTGCAACTTGTTCCGCGCCCGCGAAACGGCTAAGCCGCAGGCGGTGGAAAAAGGGTGACCCATGGCAAAGACATCAAGCGAGTTGGATCGGGCGAAAAGCCGCAAGGTTGGCGCATTGGCTGCGCTTTGGCCGTTCATGCGCCCCTATCGCATGCTGGTGGTGCTGGCGTTGCTGGCGCTGGTGCTGACGGCTTGTGTGTCGCTGGTTCTGCCCATTGCGGTGCGCCGGGTGGTTGATGGGTTTGAAACCAGCGCCGCCGATTTGCTTGACGGGTATTTCGCGGCTGCACTGGCCATTGCAGGCCTTTTGGCGGTTGGCACCGGCCTGCGGTATTATTTTGTCACCCGGCTGGGTGAACGGGTGGTGGCCGATATTCGCAAGGCGGTGTTTGACCGGGTGATCGGCATGTCGCCCTCGTTCTATGAAACAATCATGACCGGCGAGGTGTTAAGCCGGATCACCACCGACACCACGCTGATTCAGTCGGTGATCGGGTCGTCCGTGTCCATCGCCCTGCGCAACCTGTTGATCCTGATTGGCGGGCTTGTCCTGTTGTTCATCACGTCGATCAAACTGACGGCGATGGTGCTGTTGATCGTGCCGCTGGTTATTGTGCCGATCATCGTGCTGGGGCGGCGTCTCAGGGTGTTGAGCCGCGAAAATCAGGACTGGATCGCGCAATCTTCGGGGTCGGCCAGTGAAATCCTGACCTCGGTGCAGACCGTTCAGGCGTTTACCCACGAACCCAAAAGCCGCCGGGCCTTTGCCGATGTGACCGAGAAAAGCTTTGACGCCGCGCGTCGGCGGATTTTCACCCGGGCAATCATGACGGTGATCGTGATTGCGCTGGTGTTCTTTGCCGTGGTCGGCGTGCTGTGGATGGGGGCGCGGGATGTGCGCGCCGATCTGATGACGGTGGGCGAGCTGGTGCAATTCGTCATATACGCCGTGCTGGTGGCGGGCGGCGTGGCCGCATTGTCGGAAATCTGGGGCGAATTGCAGCGCGCCGCAGGCGCCACCGAACGCCTTGTCGAACTGCTGAGCGCGGTCGACACGGTAAACGACCCCGAAGCGCCCAGGGTGTTGTCAGAACCGGTGAAGGGGGCGATCACCTTTGACGATGTGATGTTCCATTATCCCGCCCGCCCCGCCGCCGCCGCGCTGGATGGCGTGTCGCTTGACGTGCAGCCGGGGGAAACCATCGCGCTGGTCGGGCCATCGGGGGCGGGCAAGACCACGATCATCCAGTTGCTTTTGCGGTTCTATGACCCGGACAGCGGCATGATCCGGCTGGATGGGATCGATCTGCGGGAAATGACGCGTGATGCCTTTCGCGCCCATGTGGCGCTGGTGCCGCAAGACCCGGTGATCTTTGCCGAATCGGCCCGGGAAAACATTCGCTTTGGCCGCCCCGATGCCAGCGACGCCGAGGTCGAACAGGCCGCCCGCGCCGCCGCCGCCCATGATTTCCTGACCGCCCTTCCCGAAGGGTACGACACCTATGTCGGGGAACGGGGCGTGATGCTGTCGGGGGGGCAGAAACAACGCATCGCCATCGCGCGCGCCATCCTGCGCGACGCGCCGGTCCTGCTGCTGGACGAAGCGACAAGCGCGCTGGACGCCGAAAGCGAACGCGCGGTGCAACAGGCGGTGGAAAAGCTGGCACAGGGGCGCACGACGCTGATCGTGGCGCACCGCCTGGCCACGGTGAAAAAGGCCGACCGTATCGTGGTGTTCGATGCCGGGCGGATCATCGCCACCGGCACCCATGATGCGCTGGTTGCCGAAGACGGGCTTTACGCGCGGCTGGCACGTTTGCAGTTCACCGATGGTATTGCGGCGGAATGATCGGGAAATAACCCTTCGTAACAGCCCTATCTGACGCGGCGTCCCTTGTGACGCCGCGCTTGCCCTGTGTCGGCTTTGCCCGCATCTTGGGGCGAACCAGGATAAGCGCGCAGCAAGCGTGCCACCGGGAGGAGGACACTACCATGGGCCAATACGCCGGCTATGCGGATCGCGACGCGATCGAGAATGAAATGCGATGGGCGGAACGTGACGTTCCCAAAACCATGCACCGTTTCATGGCCGATGTGGCCCGCCGCCACGGCCCGCGCAACGCGGTTACGTTTCAACTGCTGTCAGACCCGGGTGCCCGCGCCGACACCTTAAGCTGGACCGACTTTCACCGCCAATCCACCCAGGCGGCCAACATGTTTCGCGATCTCGGGGTGGGGCAGGGCGATGTGGTGGCCTATCTGTTGCCCAACTGCCTTGAGGCGGCAGTGACCCTGATCGGCGGCACCATCGCAGGCATCGCGAACCCGATCAACCCGCTGCTGGACGCCGAACAGATCGCCGCGATCCTGCGCGAAACCGGGGCGAAGGTGTTGGTCACGCTCAGGGCGTTTCCCAAGACGGATGTGCCGCACAAGGCAGCCGCGGCGCTGAAGCTGGCCCCGAACGTGAAAACCGTGCTCGAGGTTGATCTCAACCGCTATCTTACGCCGCCAAAATCCTGGATCGTGCCGTTTATCCGCCCGAAAAATCCGGCGGTGCATCAGGCCCGGGTGCTGAGTTTCAACGCCGAACTGGCCCGCTATCCCGCCGATCACCTCACCTTTGACGACCCCGAGGAAGATCGCGTCGCCGCCTATTTCCACACAGGTGGCACCACCGGAATGCCCAAGGTGGCCCAGCACAAGGTGTCGGGGATGGTTTACAACGGCTGGCTCGGGCACCGGCTGTTGTTCAGTGAGCAGGACAATGTGATCTGCCCGCTGCCCCTGTTTCACGTCTTTGCCTGCCATGTGATCCTGATGGCTATGATTTCATCAGGGGCGCATGTGGTGTTTCCCACGCCCGCAGGCTATCGCGGGGATGGCGTGTTCGACAATTTCTGGAAGCTGATCGAACGCTGGAAAATCACCTTTGTCATCACCGTTCCCACCGCCATTTCGGCGTTGATGCAACGCCCGGTCGATGCTGATGTGTCGTCAATCAAGACGGCATTCTCCGGCTCGTCCCCACTGCCGATCGAATTGTTCAAACGGTTCGAAAAGGCGACCGGCGTGAAGGTCTGCGAAGGCTATGGCCTGACCGAGGCGACATGCCTTGTGTCGATCAACCCCGTGGATGGGCTCAAGAAAGTCGGCTCGGTCGGAATTCCGTTTCCCTATTGCGACGTGAAAATCCTGAAAAAAACACCCGATGGCGTGCAGGATTGCGAGGCCGACACCGTCGGCGAAATCTGCGTGGCCAACCCCGGGGTTTTCGCCGGTGCCACCTATACCGAGGCCGACAAGAACCGTGATCTGTTTTTCCACGATATCTATCTGCGCACCGGCGATCTGGGTCGGATCGACGGTGACGGTTATCTCTGGATCACCGGGCGCGCCAAGGATCTGATCATCCGGGGCGGGCACAACATCGACCCCGCCGAGATCGAAGAGGCACTGGCCGGTCACGATGCCGTCGCCATGTGTGGCGCGATAGGTCAACCCGACGCCTTTGCCGGTGAATTGCCCTGCGCCTATGTCGAACTGGTGGCGGGCGCCGACTGCACGGTTGAGGCCCTGATGGAATACGCCCGCAAAACGGTACATGAACGCGCGGCCTGCCCGAAATATATCGAAATCCTTGATGAATTGCCTAAAACAGCCGTGGGCAAGGTGTTCAAGCCGGATCTGCGCCGCCGCGCCATCACCCGCATTTATGACGGCGCGCTTGAAAAGGCGGGCCTGACAACCCGGGTGCAAGAGGTGATTGAGGATAAGAAACGCGGCCTCGTGGCCCGCCTGACCACTGAAAACCGCGATGAAGGGGCGCAGGTCGCGGTGGTTCTGGGCGAATTCACCCGGCCCTGGGAATGGGCGGACTGACGGAACGCCTTCGGCGAGAGTATTTGGGTCAGTAAAAAGCCAAAACGATGTCGCTTTTTACTGATGAAAATACTCATATCCGACCTTACACCAGCCGCCGCGTTCACGAATTGCACGCCAACCTCGCCTCATGGGCAATCGGCCACTGCTTGCGCCACAACCCGCCGCCATACCCGGTCAGGCTCCCGTCTGCCCCAATCACCCGGTGGCAGGGAGTGACCAGTGCGATGGGGTTGGCACCGTTCGCCCGGGCCACGGCGCGGGTGGCGGTGGGCCGGCCCAGATCGCCGGCCAATTCGCCATAGCTGCGGGTTTGCCCGGGCGGGATGGCGCGCAACGCCTGCCACACCCGGCGCTGAAACGGGGTGCCAATGGGCGCAAGAGGGGGTGAACTCCACCGTCTTACCGGCGAAAAATCCGCTCAACTCTACCGTGATCCGGTCACTGGGCGCAAAACGCCCCAACCCGATCCGGCCCCCGGCCCCGTTTGCAGCGCCGCCAATTCGCTGCGCAGGGCGCGGCGGTTGGTGAATTCCAACAGGCGCACGGCGTTCTTGTCTGCCACCACCACCATTTGCCCGATGGGGGGGCGATCCAATCGGCGCGCAAAAACGCGTCCCCTGTGACTGCATTCGGGGGTGGCCCATCAGCCGGGCAAAGACAGTGCGAAACCCTGATGCCGACTGAACCCCGCCCTCCAACTGCGCTTCGACCTCTGGGGCGCCTTTTGCCAGGCTGGCCGACGCCTCGCGCATTCGCGACATGCGCGCCATGTCAAGAAACGTAACCCCGAAATGGCGGCGAAAGGCCCGGCGCACGGCTGACGGATCATGCCCAAAGGCCACCAGATCGCGAGCTCCAGCGGTGGGCGGGGGCGGCGCGCAAGGCATCCAGCAGCGCGGTGACCATGGGATCAGCGGCGGCAATTGCAGTGAGCGGCCTGCATCGCTTGCAGGGGCGATACCCGGCTTCGAGGCAAGAGGCGACCGATGCAATTCTCGAACTTCGGATCGCGCGCGGGGCAGGAGAGGCGGCAAAAGATGCCGGTCGTGCGCACCCCCACCCAGGCACGCCCCTCATAGGCGGGGTCGCGCGATCGCAGGGCGGCATAAAGCGTGACGGGGGCAGGCAGGTCACACATCATACCGCTACCCTATCGTTTTCCCGTCCGTCATGGCGCCGAGTTTTGGGTGCCATTGAAAGATTGTCAGCCCCGCCCGTGGGGTGCCCGCCAATTGATCACCGGGTTGATCGGAATGATCCGATGCGGATTGATGGTGTCGTGACTGTAATGATAGTGCCGCACGATATGATCGAAATTCACCGTGTCGGCGATCCCCGGCCATTGATACAATTCGCGCGTATAGGCCCAGAGGTTGGGATAATCCACAATCCGGGCGCGATTGCATTTGAAGTGCAGATGATAGACCAGATCAAACCGCACCAGCGTTGAAAACAGCCGCCAATCGGCCTCGGTGATGCGGTCCCCCATCAGATAGCGGTTGTTCGCCAGTCGGGCCTCAAGCCAATCGAGGCTGTCAAACAGCGGCACCACCGCCGCGTCATAGGCCGCCTGGGTCGTGGCAAATCCGCATTTGTAAACGCCGTTGTTCACTGTGTCATAGATACGGTCGTTCACCGGTGCGATGGCCGCGCGCAATTCTTCGGGCCAGAAATCGTCGGTGTTGCCCGTCAGGTGGTCGAAGGCGGTGTTGAACATGCGGATGATCTCGCTGCTTTCGTTGCTGACCACGGTTTCACGCTGGGTGTCCCACAGGATCGGAACGGTGACGCGGCCCGACGTATCGGGCAGCGCCTTGAGATAGATGTCGCGCGCAAAGGACACTCCATAAAGCCGGTCCCCCGTGGCCCCCGGAAACTCCGCGTCGAATGTCCACCCATCGCAGAGCATGTCAGGATGCACCACCGACACCCCGATGAAATCCTCCAGCCCCTTCAGGGCGCGAAAAAACAGCGCACGGTTGGCCCATGGACAGGCCAGCGAAACATAAAGGTGATAGCGCCCCGTTTCGGCCTTGAACCCGGCCCCGCCCGTGGGGCCGGCGCTGCCGTCGGCGGTGATCCAGTTGCGAAAACTGGCGGTCGACCGCTCGAAGGCGCCGCCGGTGGATTTGGTATCGTACCATGTATCGTGCCACTGCCCGTCAACCAGTTGCCCCATCAATGCACCCCTTGTTTTGCTGTCTCACACTTCATACCGCACCCTGCCGCCTCGTCAAAGTGGCGCCACGGCACGGCCACCTCGGCAAACGCGCACAGGTCGCCAGGTGTTCCGCGCCTGCCGCATCCTGCATTGCGGCCAGAGGTCGCCCGTCCTATACCCCTGCAGGACGACGCCCCAAACGGGGCCGGAAAGGTGGCCATGCGCGGATCGACCCAAACCGGGGGTACGCAGATGGCATCGTCAGCCGGGGCCTGCCCCGACGCACCCTTCCGGCGCGCCCGCAAAGCTGTGAAAGGATGCGACATGCGACTGATTCTTCTGTTTATCCTCATTCCGGGTACGGCCCTGGCCCATGTGGGCCATCTGGGCGAATATGCCGGGCATGATCACTGGGTGGCAGGCGCGGCCATTGGCATCGCTATCGCACTGGGCCTCTGGGCGGGGTTGAAGGGCAAGACTGACGAGGACGCGTCCGAGGACAGCGAAGAAACCGAGGCCGAAGCATGAAAACCGGCGTGATGATCTGCGGCCATGGGTCGCGCAGTCAGGCGGCGGTAGACGAATTCGCCGTGCTGGCGCAAAAATTGCCCGCCTATCTGCCCGACGACTGGATGGTCGATTACGGCTATCTTGAATTTGCCAACCCGGTGATTCGCGACGGGCTTGACCGGTTGCGCAACGCGGGGTGTGACCGGATTCTGGCAGTGCCGGGCATGCTGTTCGCCGCGATGCATGCCAAGAATGACATTCCCACGGTGCTGAACACCTATGGCGCGAAACACGGGGTTTCGGTGCAATATGGCCGCGAACTCGGGGTGGATCCGAAAATGATCGCCGCCGCCGGTGACCGGGTGCAACAGGCGCTGGACCGCGCCAACAGCGAGCATGGCGATGTGGCGCTGCACGATACCTGCCTTGTGGTGATAGGGCGTGGCGCGTCCGACCCCGACGCCAATGGCAACGTGGCCAAAATCGCGCGCATCCTGCACGAAGGCATGGGCTTTGGCTGGGTCGAGGTGGGCTATTCCGGCGTTACCTTCCCATTGGTCGAACCCTGCCTGAGCCACGCCGCAAAACTCGGCTACAAGCGGATCATCGTCTTTCCGTATTTCCTGTTCGCGGGCATCCTGATCGACCGGATCTATGGCTTTACCGATGAAGTCGCCGCGCGCCACCCGGATATCCAGTTCATCAAGGCGGGGTATCTGAACGATCACCCCAAGGTGCTGGAAACCTTCGCAGAGCGGGTTATCGAGCAAACCAGTGCGACACCGCCTCCCAATTGCGGCGCCTGTCCCTACCGCGCACAGATCCTCGCGCCCGATGGGGCCGACGTAATTTCGATTCCTGATCGAGGGGCGCCAGAACCATCCTGCCTTTTCCGATATTCCCCCACCGACCTGCGCCATGTGCAAATACCGCGCCGAAGTGCTGGGATTCGAATCCGAGGTCGGCGCCGTGCAGGAATCCCACCATCATCACGTTGAAGGGCAAGGCGCCAGCGCCCCCGGCTCCAACGTCGAGGATTGCGCGCTTTGCGATACCTTCTGCACCGGTCTCTGCCGACTTGAGGCACAGCACCACCACCACCACGGCGATCACGATCACCACCATGATCATGACCACCATCACCATGCCCCATACCCCCACGCCGATCATCCCCACGGTCCGGAATCGGCGCGCCGCACAGCCAAGGCATGACCGCCTCTTTTTACTGATCAAAATACTCCCGCCGGAGGCTCGGACCCATCCACCGGCACAACATCGAAAGTCCCATGCGCCCCTACGAAAAAGATCCATCTGCCATCTATGCCCAAAGCTTTGCCACCGTGCGGGCCGAGGCGCGGCTTGACAGGTTTCCACCCGGAATCGACAGCATGGCGGTGCGCCTGATCCATGCCTGTGGGATGGTGGAAATTGCCGACAGGCTCGCCTTTTCCCCCGGGGCCTTCGCGGCAGGGCAGGCGGCGCTGGCGGCGGGGGCGCCGGTGCTGTGCGATTGCGAAATGGTCGCCTCGGGGGTGATCCGCCGGTTTCTGCCCCGGAACAATGACGTGATCTGCACGCTGAACGGCGTGGACGTGCCGCAGCGTGCCAAATCCATCGCCAATACCCGCTCGGCGGCGGCGGTCGAACACTGGCGCGACCGGATTGAAGGCGCCGTGGTGGCGGTGGGCAATGCGCCGACGGCGCTGTTTCACCTGCTTGAACTGCTCGATCAGGGCTGGCCGAAACCGGCGCTGATCCTCGGCTTTCCCGTGGGCTTTGTCGGGGCTGCCGAAAGCAAGGCCGAACTGGCCGCCGATCCGCGTGGTTGCGATTTCGTCACCCTGCGTGGGCGGCGGGGCGGGTCGGCCATGGCGGCGGCGGCTGTCAACGCATTGGGAGGATCACAATGACAGACCCCTGGCTGCATATCGTCGGCATCGGCGAAGACGGAATGGCGGGCCTTGCCCCGGCCACCCAGGCCATCCTTGAGGCGGCCGAGGTGATCGTTGGCGGGGATCGCCACCATCGCCTGTCCGATTCTGTCACGGCTGAACGTGTTTCATGGCCGTCGCCCTTTGATGCGCTGATCGACATGTTGAAGGGATATGCCGGGCGCCGGGTTGTGGTGCTGGCCACCGGTGATCCCTTGTGGTTCTCTGTGGGGGCGCGGATCGGGCGGGCCATTGCGCCCAGTGAAATCATCTTTCACCCCCAGATCAGCGCGTTTCAGCTCGCCTCGGCGCGGATGGGCTGGTCCATGGCGGATGTGGAAACCCTCACCGTGCATGGCCGCCCGGTGGAACAGATGATCGCCTTTATCCAACCGGATGTGCGGTTGCTGATCCTGACCACGGGGGCCGAAACCCCCGGGCAAATTGCCCGGTTCCTGACGGAACGGGGGTTTGGCAAAAGCCCGATGTCGGTGCTGGCGGCCATGGGGGGCGAGAACGAACAGCGCTTTGATGGTATTGCCGAAAGCTGGGATCACGTCGTCCCGGCGTTCAACACCCTTGCGGTGGAATGTGTCGCGGCCCCCGATGCCGCGCTGTTGCCCCGGGTGCCGGGGCTGGCCGATGCCCTGTTTCAGCACGACGGCACCATGACCAAGCAAGAGGTGCGCGCGGTTACCGTGGCCAAACTGATGCCCATGCGCGGCGCGTTGCTGTGGGATATTGGCACCGGCTGTGGCTCGGTCGCGGTGGAATGGATGCGCGCGGCCCGTTACGCCCGCGCCATCGGCATCGAACCCCGGGCCGACCGGCGCGCCATGGCCGCCGCAAACGCGCTGGCCCTTGGCGCGCCCCGCCTGGAACTGATCGAGGGCGAAGCGCCCGGCGCATTGGCCGGGCTGGCGCCCCCCGATGCGATCTTTATCGGCGGTGGGTTTACCGAAGAGGTGTTCGCCGCGGCCTGGGCGGCCCTGAAACCCCTCGGGCGGCTGGTGGCCAATGCGGTGACGCTGGAATCCGAGGCGCAGTTGATGGCGCTGCACGCGGCCCACGGGGGCGAATTGGTGAAGGTGCAGATTCACCGGGCCGAACCGGTTGGTCCCTATCGTGGCTGGCGTCCGGCGATGCCCGTGACCCAGTGGAGCCTGATCAAACGATGATCTGGGTGGATAGCGCGGAATTTGAGTATTTTTATCAGAAAAAGTCACAGGAATGTGTGGTTTGAGTGGCGTTCTGTACGGTGTCGGCGTGGGGCCGGGTGACCCGGATCTGATAACCCGCAAGGCGGCGCGGCTGATCGGCGGGGCGGCGGTAATCGCCTATCCGGCGCTGGCGGGGGGCGACAGTCTTGCGCGTTCCATCGCTGCTGATCTGATTGTGCCGGGCGTTGAGGAAATCATTATCGACGTTCCGATGAGCGTTTCCCGTGAACCGGCGCAGGCCGCATATGACGATGGCGCGGCGCGGATTGCAGCGGTGTTGGAACAGGGGCGCGATGTGGTGTGTCTGTGCGAGGGTGATCCGTTCTTTTACGGCTCGTTCATGTATCTGCACGCCCGGCTTTCCCCGCGTTTTCAGGTTGAGGTTGTGCCGGGGGTTACGTCGGTCACTGCCTGTGCGGCGCGGGCGGCGATGCCGCTGGCGGCGCGCAACGAACGGGTGACGATCCTGCCCGGCCCCTTGCCGGAACCGGAGTTGCGTGCCCGGATTGCGGGCGCTGAAAGCGTGGCGATCATGAAGGTTGGCCGCCATCTGGGCAAGATCCGCGCGGTTCTGGCCAATCTGGGGTTGGAGGATCGCGCGGTTTATGTCGCCCGGGCGACCATGGCCGATGAGGTGGTTTGCCCGCTGTCCGAGGCGCCTGAGGCGGCACCTTATTTTTCGATGATTCTACTGACCAAGGGGGCCGATCCATGGCTGTGAAACCTGTCGTTCTGTGCCTGTCCCGTTCCGGGGAGTCGGTGGCGCAACGCATCGCGGCGCTGCTTTCGGCCCCTGTCCACGGGCGCAAGGGCCGGGTGGAACGGGCGGATGCGTTTTTCGACAATGCGCTGGACCATGCCCGTGATCTGTTTGCCGCCGGGGTGCCGGTTATCGGGGTGTGTGCCAGTGGCATTCTGATCCGGGGCGTCGCGCCTTTGCTGTCTGACAAGCGGGCCGAGCCGCCAGTGGTGTCGGTGTCCGACGATGGCGCCGTGGTTGTGCCCCTGCTCGGCGGGCATCGCGGCGCGAACCGTTTGGCGCGTGACATTGCCGAAGGGCTGGGCGGTGTGGCGGCGGTGACAACGGCGGGAGATGTGGCGCTGGGGATCGCGCTGGACGAACCGCCCGAAGGCTGGGTGCTGGCCAATCCCGATCTGGCCAGGGATGCCATGGCACGGTTGCTGAGCGGCGCGCATGCCCATGTGGATGGGGATGAGGCGCGCCGTGCCACCTGGCTGAACGCGCTGCCTTTGGCCAGCCCGGGCGATGAGGATGTTGTGACCATTGATGTCACCACCATGCCCGCGGTTGATGATCTGCTGACCTTTCATCCGCAATTGAATGTGCTGGGGGTTGGTTGCGCGCGCGACTGTCCGCCGGATGAGTTGGAAACACTGGTGCGCGCCATGCTGGAGGAGTCTGAAACGGCGGCGGGGGCGATCAAGGCGATCTGCACCCTTGATCTGAAGGCCGATGAACCCGCGGTGTTGCAATTGGCCAAGCGGCTGAACCTGCCTTTGCGCCTGTTTTCTGCGGCTGAGCTTGAGGAGATGACGCCGCGTCTGGAACACCCCAGCCATGTCGTGTTCGCCGAGGTGGGGTGCCACGGTGTGAGCGAGGGCGCGGCATTGGCCGGTGCGGGGCCGGAGGCGATTCTGGGGATGCCCAAGCGTAAATCCACTATGGCCACCTGCGCGCTGGCCAATGCCCCCGAACCGATCACCGAGTTGCGCGGTCGGGCGCGCGGGCGGCTTTCGGTTGTGGGCATTGGCCCGGGGCAGGCGGCGTGGCGCACGCCCGAGGTGTCACGCCTTGTGGCCGAGGCCGACGAGCTGGTCGGGTATGGGTTGTATATTGATCTTCTGGGCCCGCTGGCGGCAGGAAAGCAGCGGTCGGATTTCCCCCTGGGCGGCGAAGAGGACCGCTGCCGTTACGCGTTGGAGCGGGCAGGCGAGGGGCGCGATGTGGCGCTGGTTTGCTCGGGTGATGCCGGGATTTATGCCATGGGCGCCCTGGTGTTTGAATTGCTGGATCGCAGGGAGCACGGCGTCAGCGATGCGGCGCGCCGGGTTGAGGTGGTCTGTTCACCCGGGGTTTCGGCGTTGCAGGGCGCGGCGGCGCGGGCCGGGGCGCCTTTGGGCCATGATTTCTGCGCGATTTCCCTGTCTGATTTGCTGACCCCGCGCGACGATATTCTGCGCCGGTTGCGGGCCGCCGCGACGGGCGATTTCGTGATCGCGTTCTATAACCCGGTGTCCATGCGCCGCCGCACCTTGTTGGCCGAGGCGCGCGATATTTTGCTCCAACACCGCCCGGCCGATACGCCGGTGATGCTGGCCAGCTCCCTTGGCCGCCCCGAGGAACATATCCGTTATCGCCGTCTGGATGAATTGCAGGTGGATGAGGTGGATATGCTGACCGTGGTTCTTGTGGGGTCCAGCCAGTCGCGGCTGGCGCAGCTTGGCGAAGGGCCGCGCATGTTCACGCCGCGTGGGTATGCGCGCAAGATCGACGGTGATCTGTCTCAGGCGGGCGGTGCGTCATAGACAACGCGAAACCCCATGTGGGTGGTGGCGCTGTCGGGGGTGTTGCCCGTGCGCGCGGCAATCCGATAGCGATGGCAATAGGACGCATGACACAGGAACGATCCGCCTTTCAGCATTTTCTGCGGCCCATGGGGCGCGGCATTGCGCGCGGTCTTTTTCAGGCTGCGCAGGCGGAACGGATCGCCCGACCATTCCCACACATTGCCGACCATGTTGTGCAACCCATATCCGTTGGGCGCAAAGCTGATGGCGGGGGCGGTGGTGGCATAGCCATCGGCGCAGGTGTTGGTGCGCGGAAAATCCCCCTGCCAGATGTTGCAGGGCAGGAAATCGGTGTCGTTCGGTTCCTGCTCGCCCCAGGGGTATCGCACATCACCAAGGCCCCCGCGTGCGGCGTGTTCCCATTCGGCCTCGCGCGGCAGGCGGCCCCCGGCCCATTTGGCATAGGCGCGGGCATCGGCCCAGGACATATGAACGACCGGGTGATCGGGGTCGGCGGCGGGGCCGTCGGGGCCGGTGGGCTGCGCCCAGCAGGCGCCATCCACCCGGCGCCACCACTCCAGCCCGTCAACACCCTGGGTCAGTTCCAGAACTTCGGGCACATGCAGCCAGAACACGAAGGACCAGCCGAACCTTTCGGCCTCGGAGACATATCCGGTGGCGGCGACGAAACGGGCAAAGGCGGCGTTGGTGGTGGTGCCCCGTTCCCAGAACAGCGGTTTCACCTTTGCGTGGCGCAGGGGCGATTCCTCGTCCGGGAGGATGATCGGCCGGTTGGTGCCGATCAGCGACGTGCCGCCGGGCACCGGGACGCAATCGCGCAGCGCCGGGTCCATCCGGGCGCGGGGGGTGAAGTCATCGGGCGTTTCGGGGGGCGCGCACCGGTGGGGGGCGTGCAGCAGGCGGGTTTTGTCGGGGTATCCATGGGCGCATAATCCCGCCTTGGACGGTGGCATGTCAAGGGCAACGAACCATAGAGAAGGACAGGAAATGACGGTCTATTTTATCGGCGCAGGGCCGGGCGACCCCGAGTTGCTGACGCTCAAGGCACAGCGGTTGATCGCGGCCTGCCCGGTCTGCCTTTATGCCGGGTCACTGGTGCCCGAACAGGTTGTTGCCGGGGCGCCCGAGGGGGCGCTGGTCCGCGATACGGCGGTGATGACGCTGGACGATACCCACGCCGAAATCGTGGCGGCCCACGGGCGCGGGCAGGATGTGGCCCGGGTGCATTCCGGCGATCCGTCGCTGTATGGCGCGATTGCCGAACAGATCCGCCGGTTGCGCGCCGATGGTATTGACTATCAGATCATTCCGGGCGTTCCCGCCTATGCCGCCGCTGCCGCCGCGCTGGGGCAGGAGTTGACCATTCCCGAGGTGGCGCAATCCATCGTGCTGACCCGGGTGTCGATGAAATCCACCTCGATGCCTGTGGGGAAACCCTTGAAAATTTCGCCCGCACCGGCGCGACACTGGCCATCCACCTTGGGGTCCGCAACCTGCGCGAGATCGAGCGCGTGCTGGTGCCACATTACGGGGCCGATTGTCCGGTGGTTGTGGCCTATCGCGTTGGCTGGCCGGATGAGATGTTTTTGCGCGGCACCCTGTCAGACATCCGCGCCAAGGTGCGGGACGAAAAAATCACCCGAACCGCGCTGATTCTGGTTGGTCCGGCCCTGGGCGAGGTGCAGGATTTTCGCGATTCGGCCCTGTATGACCCGGAAATGCCCCATGTTTTGCGCCCAAAGACCCGGGTTTAACGAAACTGTTACGCAATGGTGCCATAGTTTCAGGCGATGCTCACAAATACTTGACGGATGCCTGAGATCGGGCATCCTGTGGGCTGTGTCGCAAGAACCGGAGGCACCGATGCTGGAAGATCTGCCACAAGACATCAAAGACGGGCTGGACGCGGCGCGCAGGACATCCACGCGCCAAAAGGGCCGGATGCGGATTGATGTTGGGGGGCGAACCTTAACGATCCTGCGGTATTGGGACAAGGGATTCGCGCTGGATGCCGCCGATGCCCCCCATGTGCGCGGTCATGTCGATCTTTATGACGGGGCGCGCCATATGGGCCGCTGCCTGATTATGGCCAGTGGGGTGACCGACGGTGAAATGGTCTATGAATTCAAGCGCAAGACGCCAGTTTCGGATCGTCCGCCGCTGGATTTCGCGCCCGACGAACCGGCCCCCGTTGCGCTGTTGCCCCGGGGGCTTTGAGCCGGATCAAAGGCGCGGGGCCTTTCGCCGGCCTGCCGTCAGTCTCGTTTGCCGGCAAAACGGACCTGCCAATCGTCGCGCTGCTCGTCCGTGATCTTGGCGAATGTTACCTCTGGCACTGTAAACCCATGGCCGACGGGCAGGGCGCCAAGCGCGCCCGCCACGTCACTGGGCCAGCTATCGTCATCGGTCTGCATCGCGGCCAGCAGTTCGGCGGCGGCATCGGGAATGAAGGGGCGCGACAACACGGCATAGACCCGGATCAGGTTCAGGGACAGGCGAATCACCGCCGCGGCGCGCTCTGGGTCGGTTTTGAACGCGCTCCAGGGGGCCGTCAGTTGCAGATATTCGTTGCCCAGAACCCAGATCGCCCGCAATTCGGCGGCGGCCTTGCGCACTTCGATGGTTTCCATGAACCCTTCATAGGCGCGGATGCGGGTGGTCAGATCGGCGATCAGCTTTTCCTCATCAGGGCCATATGTGCCGCCCGCGGGCACTGCCTCGGAGAATTTTGAGCGGCAGAATTTGGTGACGCGCGAGACGAAATTCCCCAGAACATCGGCCAGATCCTTGTTGATGCTGGACTGGAAGTTTTCCCAGGTGAATTCCGCATCGCTACTTTCGGGGGCATGGGACAACAGCCACCAGCGCCAGTAATCGGCAGGCAGGATCGACAGCGCCTGATCCATGAAAATGCCGCGCCCCTGTGACGTGGAAAACTGCCCGCCGTCATAATTCAGGTAATTGAACGCCTTGATGTAATCGACCAGTTTCCATGTCTCGTCGCCAACCGAATTGGCGCCCATGATCGTGGTCGGAAACGACAGGGTGTGGAACGGCACGTTGTCCTTGCCCATGAATTGCACATAGCGCACATCATCAGCCCCAAGATCGGTGCGCCACCACCGTTGCCATGCCGCGTCGTCCAGCCCCTGTTCTTCGGCCCATTCGGCGGCGCAGGCGATATATTCGATGGGGGCGTCGAACCAGACATAGAACACCTTGCCCTCCATCCCGGGCCAGGGGGCGTCGCCCTTTTGCACCGGCACGCCCCAATCCAGATCGCGGGTGATGCCCCGGTCCTGCAACCCGTCACCATCGTTCAACCATTTCTTGGCAATGGATGTGGTAAGGATCGGCCAGTCGGCCTTGGAATCAATCCAGTCGCTCAGCTTGCCGCGCATTTGCGATTGTTTGAGGTAAAGATGCTTTGTTTCGCGCGCCTCAAGATCGGTTGAGCCCGAAATCGCGCTGCGCGGATCAATCAGATCGGTCGGGTCCAACTGCTTGGTGCAGTTTTCGCATTGATCGCCCCGCGCCTTGTCATAGCCGCAGTTGGGGCAGGTGCCCTCGATATAACGATCGGGCAGGAACCGGCCATCGGCGTTGGAATAGACCTGTTTTTCGCCGCGTTCCTCAATCAACCCGGCCTGGTCAAGACGGGCGGCGAAATGCTGGGTCAACCGATGGTTTTGCGGGCTGGACGAGCGGCCGAATTTGTCAAACGACAGGCGGAACCCGGCGGCGATGTCCGATTGCACCCCGTGCATTTCGGCGCAAAATTCATCCACCGGCTTGCCTGCCTTGGCGGCGGCCAGTTCGGCGGGCGTGCCGTGTTCGTCGGTGGCGCACAGAAACAGCACCTCATGCCCGCGCTGGCGCATATAGCGGGCGTAAAGATCGGCGGGCAGTTGGCTGCCTACCAGATTGCCGAGGTGTTTGATCCCGTTGATATAGGGAATGGCCGAGGTGATGAGGATGCGTGCCATGGGGGCGCCTTTCGGTGGTCTGGGCGCCCGTTTAGCGCAAGGTTGCGCCAAGGGCTAGCGGTCTCGGGCCCGTCCAAGCAGACGCCCGATGATAAAACTGGTGCGCGGGGCATAAACATAGGGCGTGCGCCGTGCTGCCGGGCGGTGCAGCATCCGCGACAGCCCGAACAGAATCAACAGCACATGGGCCACGCTGACAAAGATAAACATCGCCGGTGGCCCGTACCCCTCGATCAGCCCCGACACCACAAAGGGCGAGGCGATGGCGCCCACGGCATAAAGAAACATCAACGCCGCCGACAGTTCGACCCTTTCGTGGCTTTGTGCGAAATCATGGGCATGGGCGGCGGATACCGAATACACCGGAAAGGTGGTCAGCCCGAACAGCGCCGCCCCCAGCATCACAGCGCCGGTGCCCTGGGTGGACAGGGCGACGGTGGCACCACAGGCCAGCACCCCGGCAGCGGAAAAGAAGACCAGAACCCAGCGCCGGTCAAATTTATCGGCCAGCCACCCGGCGGGGATTTGCGACAGGGCGCCCCCCAGCACAAAGGCCGCCAGAAACAGCGCGATCTGATCGGTGCTCAGCCCCACTTCGACGCCGTAAACCGGCCCGACCATCCGAAACGCCGCCGAGGTCAGCCCCGACACGACCACCCCCGCCGCCGCCAGCGGGGATCGCTGCCAGGCCAGTTTGGGGCGCAGGCGGGGCGCTTTGGGGGTTTCAGGCTGCGGATTGGTGCTGAGCGTGAGCGGCAAAAGCGCGGCACAGCACAGCAGCGCCAAAAGGTTGTAGGACACATAGCTGCCCGGCTCCAGCACGCCGATGAACAACTGCGCCACCAGCGATCCGCCCATATCGACCATGCGATAGGTGCCAAAGGCGCGGCCCCGGGTTTCATTGGTGACCTTGGCCTGAAGCCAGCTTTCAACCACCGTATAACACCCGGCGATACACAGCCCCGACATCACCCGGAACCCGGCCCAGGCCAGGGGATGCACCACGATCATATGGGCCAGAATGCCGATGGTGCCGGTGGCGCAAAAGGCGGCAAAGGCCCGCGAATGGCCGATGCTGCCCATCAGGCGCGGCGCCCACCAACAGCCAATGAAAAACCCAAGGAAATGCGCTGAGCCAAGCACCCCGACTTCGGCCCGGCTGAACCCCAGATCGAGGCCCGAAATCGCATCGAGCGGCACAATGCCGCCCGATCCGAACTGAAGCAGGATAACCGACAGAAACAGGGCGGCGAACGAGATCAGCAGGCGCATGACGTCCTCGGGTTACCGGGCGAGCTGTTGGCGGCGTGGCACCGGTTGTCTGTGCTGTATTCGACCGATCCTGTCGGTTTTTATCTTTTCAGGGTTTGCGGCGCGGGGTGGCGTTGGGGCCGCGCGGGCCTTTGGGGCCACGGGGCTTGAACGGTTTGGCACCCGGTTTTGCGCCAGGCGGGGTGAACCGTTTCGATGGATCGCGGGCGTCGCCTTTGGGCTTGGCTGCGGGGGCGCCTTCGGCACGGGGGGCCGGTTTGCCCTTGGGTTTGCCAAAGGGTTTGCCGCCTTTGGGCCGTTCGTCGCCGCGCGGTTTGTCCCAGGCGCGGGCCGGTTTGGACGCACCCACGCTTTCAGCGGCCCGCTTTGCAAAGGGCTTGCCCTTTGGTTTGTCGCGCGGCGCGGGGGCGCGGCTGGCGTTTCGGCGGCGCGATATTTTTCCTTTGGGCGCGGCGCCGGGGCATCGGGGGTGTCGGGTTGCCAGCGGGTTTTGGGTGGGCGCGGGGCCGCTGCGGCCTGTTCACGCGCAGGGCGATCCTCGCGGGGGGCGCGGTGCGCGGTCTTCCCGGGGGCGCTCTTCGCGGGGGGCGGGGACCACGGGCCAGATCGGGGGCCTGGGCCAGACGTTTGATCGCGGTGCCGCCTTCCAACATCATGTTGGGGCCGATCGCCTTGAGGAACGCCGCCTCGGAACTGGCGAGCATTTCCACAAAGGTTTCGCCCTGCTGAATACGGATCGCGCCGATGTCATCGCGCGAAATTCCGCCCGATTTGCACAGCATCGGCAACAGCCAGCGCGGCTCGGCGTTCTGCGCCCGCCCCACGGACAACGAAAACCAGACCGACGGGCCAAAGGGCGCGCGGGGCGGCGGGGGCGTGCCGGGATCGGACAGATCCTCGGGGGCGGATTGGCGGCTGGCGAACAGGCGCAGATAGGCCGCGGCGATTTTTTCAGGCCCGTGCATGTCAAGCAGGCGGTTGGCAAAGGCGGCTTCGTCCTCGGTGGGGTCTTCGTCCCATACCGCATCTTCCAGCAGGCGTTCTTCATCGCGTGCGCGCACCTCGTCCGCCGTTGGCGGCTGGTCCCATGTGGCGCGCACCTTGGCGCCCTGCAACAAACGTTCGGCCTTTTTGCGCAGTTTATGCGGCACGATCAGCGCGCTGACCCCCTTGCGCCCGGCGCGCCCGGTGCGCCCCGAACGGTGCAGCAGGGTTTCGGAATTGGTGGGCAATTCGCCGTGGACCACCAGCTCCAGATTGGGCAGGTCGATCCCGCGCGCCGCCACATCGGTGGCAATGCACACCCGCGCGCGCCCGTCGCGCATCGCCTGAAGCGCGTGGGTGCGTTCGTTCTGGGTCAGCTCACCCGACAGGGCAACAACGGAAAATCCCCGGTTGGAAAACCGCGTGGTCAGCCGGTTCACCGTGGCGCGGGTGTTGCAGAACACCAATGCATTGGGCGCCTCGTAATAGCGCAGCACATTGACGATGGCGTTTTCCGCGTCGTGTTGGGCCACGCTCAGCGCGCGATAGTCAATGTCGGAATGTTGCGATTTTTCCGCCGTTGTGCTGACGCGAACCGCGTCTTTTTGATAGTTTTGTGCAAGTGTGGCAATGGCGCGTGGCACCGTTGCGCTGAACATCAGGGTGCGGCGCGTCTCTGGGGCTTCGCCCAGAATGAACTCCAGATCCTCGCGAAACCCGAGATCAAGCATCTCGTCGGCTTCATCCAGAACCACGGCGCGGATGCTGCCCATTTTCAGGGAATTGCGCATGATGTGATCGCGCAGACGCCCCGGCGTGGCCACCACGATATGCGCCCCGCGATCCAGCGCGCGGCGTTCGTCGCGCATGTCCATCCCACCCACGCACGACGCCACAACGGCGCCGGTATTGGCATAAAGCCACTGCAATTCGCGTTTCACCTGCAAGGCCAACTCGCGCGTTGGGGCGATGCACAGGGCCAGCGGCGTGGCGGCGGGGCCAAACCGGCCCGTGTCGTCCAGCAGCGTCGGGGCGATGGCCAGGCCAAAACCCACGGTTTTGCCCGATCCGGTCTGGGCACTGACCAGAAGGTCGGCGTCAGCCAGCCCCGGTTCGGTCACTGCTTTTTGCACCTGGGTCAGGGTGTCATAGCCACGCTGGGCAAGGGCATCGGCAAGGGTCTGGATCACGGCGGTCACATCTGTTGGGGCAGGGAGGGGCGCGGATGCGCGCCAAGCAATGGGGCATACGCCGAACGGCGCGCGATGTATAGAGCGAAGGCGCGCAGAAAATGCCGCCGTGATATTGCCTTTGCCGCTTCAGCGGCTATCCCTTTGGCAATCACAGGAGAATCCATATGAAAATGCTGCCACTGGGCGCCACCAATATCAAAGTTTCCGAATTCTGCCTCGGCTCGATGACCTGGGGCAGCCAGAATAGCGCCCAAGATGGCCACGCCCAGATCGACCGCGCGCTGGAGCGTGGAATCAATTTTATCGATACCGCCGAGATGTATCCGGTCAATCCGGTCGCAAAGGAAACGGTCGGGCGGACCGAAACGATCATCGGTGACTGGATCGCCAAAAGCGGGCGGCGCGATGATGTGGTGATCGCCACCAAATGCAGCGGCTTCAACGAACGGTTTGTGCGCGAGGGCCAGCCGGTGAGCGGTGCCAGCCTGCGCGCCACCCTTGACGGGTCGTTGCGGCGGTTGAAAACCGATTGCGTCGATCTTTATCAACTGCACTGGCCCAACCGCGGATCGTTTCATTTTCGCCAGATCTGGGGGTTTGATCCCAGCGGGCAAGACACGGGCGCGGTTGAGGCGAATTTGGCCGATGTGATGGAAACCCTTGCCGCGCTGGTGAAGGAAGGCAAGATCCGCGCCTTTGGCCTGTCCAATGAATCGACCTGGGGCACGATGAAATGGCTGGAGGCGGCCAAGGCCACAGGCGGGCCGCGCATTGCGACCATGCAGAACGAATATTCCCTGCTGTGCCGCCAATATGACAGTGATCTGGCCGAAATGAGCCACCACGAGAATGTCACTTTACTGGCATTTTCGCCGCTTGCTGTCGGTCTTTTGACCGGGAAATATCAAAATAACAACATTCCTGCCGGATCGCGCATGGATGTGAACGCTGATCTGGGCGGGCGGAAATCCGCGCGGGTGTTCGAGGCTGTCGATGCCTATCTGGCGGTGGCGCACAAACACGGGATTGATCCGGTCCATATGGCGCTGGCCTTTGCCCGCAGCCGCCCGTTTCGCACCATTCCGATCTTTGGGGCAACGTCGCTGGCGCAGCTTGACACGGCACTTGATGCGGTCGGCGTGACCCTGTCTGACGAGGTGCTGACGGATATTGCCCTGGCGCACAAGGCCCACCCGATGCCCTATTGAACAGGGCAAAACTGCCCGCGCCCTTGCATGGGCGCGGGAAATGCCGTTCCCTGCGCAAAACGAAGGGGACGAGATGCCATTGCAGATGAATCGCGAGGTGTTCATCACCTGCGCCGTCACCGGATCGGGCAGCACCCAGGACCGCAGTCTCAATGTGCCACGTTCGCCGGCCGAGATCGCGGCCAGCGCAATCGAGGCGGTCCGCGCCGGGGCGGCGATTGTTCATTGTCATGTGCGCGATCCCGAAACGGGCGCGCCCTCGCGCGATCTGGCGCTTTACCGCGAGGTGACCGACCGCATTCGCAGCGCCGATGTTGATGTGGTGCTGAACCTGACCGCGGGAATGGGCGGCGACATCGTGTTCGGCGGGACCGAGGCGCCTTTGCCGCTGGCGGATGGCACAGATATGGTGGGCGCTGGCGAACGGCTGGCGCATCTGGTGGCCTGTCGCCCGGAAATCTGCACGCTCGATTGCGGAACGATGAATTTCGCCGAGGCCGATTATGTCATGGTCAATACCCCGGGCATGTTGCGCGCCATGGGCCGTGCGATGCGCGATCTGGGGATAAAGCCCGAGATTGAGGCGTTCGACAGCGGCCAGTTGTGGTATGCCAAACAACTGGTGGAGGACGGTATTCTTGACGCTCCGGCGCTGGTGCAATTGTGCATGGGGGTGCCTTGGGGGGCGCCCGATGATCTGAACACGTTCATGGCGATGGTGAATAACATATCGGATGGATGGAGTTTTTCCGCCTTTGGGCTGGGGCGTCACCAGATGCCCTATGTCGCGGCCAGCGTTCTGGCCGGGGGCAATGTGCGTGTGGGGCTGGAGGATAACCTGATGCTGGATCGCGGCGTTCTAGCCACCAACGGGCAGTTGGTTGAACGGGCGGTGGACATCGTCGAACGCATGGGCGCGCGGGTGATTGGCCCCGACGAGGTGCGCGCGCGGTTCAACCTTGTCAAATGCGCCCCGGAGGGTATGTGATGCCTGTCCTGTTGGTCTATGGTGACAGTAATTCCCACGGTACACCGCCCATGGCCGAGCGGGGTTTGGGCGCGCGGATGCCTGCCGCCCTGCGTTGGCCACAGGTGATGGCGGCGGCGCTGGGGCAGAATTGGGAGGTGATCGTCGAGGGGTTGCCGGGGCGCACCACGGTTCACGACGATCCGGTCGAGGGTGCCTATCGCAATGGGATGAGTGTGCTGCCCGCGATCCTGCACAGCCACGCGCCGCTGGATATGGTGGTGCTGATGCTGGGGACCAACGATCTGAAACTGCGGTTCAACGTACCGGCCATTGACATCGCATTGTCGGTGGGGCGGCTGACCGAGGCGGTGCGGGCCAGCGGCGTGGCGCGCGACGTGCTGATCGTCTGCCCCCCGGTGGTGCGCGAAGTGGGCTGTCTGGCCGGGATGTTCGAGGGCGCCGAGGCACGGGGCGCGGGATTGTTCGTGCATATGATGCAGGAGGCCGGGCGGCTGAATGTGGGGTTTGTGGATGCCGGGGCCCATGTCGCGGTGGACCCGCTGGACGGGGTGCATCTGAGCGGCGACTCCCATGCCATTCTGGGCGCCGCCGTGGCCGAGGCGGTGCGTGAACGGGTCAGGAAAACCACCACGGGGGGCGGGGCATGATCCGGTTTGCCATCATCCTGATGCTGGGGCTTTGTGCCTGTCAGCCTGCGCCCGAACCGGCGGCGGCCGACCTGCCGGGGTATGCGCCCGCCGACACCAGCCTTGCGGGCTATGATCCGCAGTTGGCGGAACATGCGCAGGCGGCTTGCGTCAAGGACGGCGGGCGCTGGGGGCCGGGCGGGATTGGCGGGCGGATGGTGTGTTATACGGACACAAAGGATGCCGGAAAAACCTGTTCGTCGGGCACTGAATGCGAGGGGCTGTGTCTGGCGCGATCACAAAGTTGCGCCCCGGTGATGCCCTTGTTGGGCTGCAATGCGGTGCTGATGGGGCGCGGACAGACGGCGACCTTATGCGTGGATTGATGGCCGCGCTGGCCCTGCTGGCGGGATGCGCCGGGCCGGCCACGTTGACCCCCTCTGACAGCTATCGCAACGCTGCCGCGCCGTTTTCGTCGATCGTGCTGTTCGATCCGGCCCGGTTTGCCGGAACGTGGTATGCGGTGGCGGGGTATCCGGTTGCGGCGCAATCGGGCTGTGTCGCGGTTCAGATGCAGTATGATCTGCGTGCTGACGGCACGTTCGGGGTGGTGCATACCTGCCGCCACGGGGCGGGTGGCGGATCGGTGTCGCGGATCACGGGCACGGGCCGGATGATCGGACCGGGGCGGTTTGATGTGCGGCTTGACGGTGCGCCCGCTTTGTCGGCGCCCTATTGGGTGCTTTGGGTCGATCAGGGGTATCGCACGGCTGTCGTGGGGGTTCCGTCGGGGCGCGCGGGGTGGATTTTGAACCGCGATCCGGTGATCCCGCCTGACAGGTTGGCGGCGGCGCGCGAAATTCTGGATTTCAACGGTTATGATCTGAGCAGGCTGGCGCGGGTCGGAAATGGTGCGCAATGAGCAATGTGGCGGCGGTGATCGGCGGCGGGGTGATTGGTGGTGGCTGGGCGGCACGGTTTGCGCTGATGGGGTGGGAGGTGCGGGTGTTCGACCCGGACCCGGACGCGCGCCGCAAGCTGGATGAGGTTCTGGCCGGGGCGCGGCGTGCCTTGCCGGGGCTGTCGGATGGCGCGCTGCCGCCCGAGGGCAGGGTGACGCTGTGTTCTTCGCTGGCCGAAGCGGTGGCCGGGGCGGATTGGGTGCAGGAAAGCGTGCCCGAGCAGTTGGCGTTGAAACATCGGGTTTTGGCCGAGGTGCAGGGGGCCTGTGCGCCCGGCACGATCATCGGGTCGTCCACCAGCGGGTTTCGCCCGTCGCACCTGCGCGAGGGTGCCCTTCGGCCTGATGAAATTATCGTCGCCCATCCGTTTAATCCCGTCTATTTGCTGCCTTTGGTAGAGGTGGTGGGGGAGGGGCCGCTTATCGATCGGGCTTGCGCCCTTCTCTCTTCGCTGGGGATGCAGCCCCTGCGCCTGCGTCACGAGATTGACGGCCATATCGCCGACCGGCTGTTGGAGGCGGTATGGCGCGAGGCGCTGTGGCTGATCCATGACGGCGTGGCCACCACAGCCGAGATCGACGAGGCGATCCGCATGGGGTTTGGCCTGCGGTGGGCGCAGATGGGGTTGTTCGAGACCTATCGCATTGCCGGGGGCGAGGCGGGGATGCGCCATTTCATTGCGCAATTCGGCCCCTGCCTGCATCTGCCCTGGACCAAGCTGACCGATGTGCCGGATTTGACAGAGGCGCTGATCGAACGGATCGCCAGCCAATCAGACGCCCAGTCCGGCCATTTGCCCCTGCGCGCGTTGGAGCGGATTCGCGATACCAACCTTGTGGCGATGCTGCGCGCGCTGAAGGTGCAGGATTGGGGGGCGGGTGCCGTGTTGAACGCCCGGGACAGGCGGGTATCGCCCGGCGCCGGGGTCCTGGACACGCCCCTTGTTACGGCTGATCGGGCGGTGCCGCTGGACTGGATTGATCCCAACGGTCACATGAATGAGGCGCGCTATCTTCAGGCCTTTTGCGATGCCACCGACCGGTTTCTGGAGATCGTCGGCTGTGACAGTGATTACATCGCGGACGGGAAAAGCTTTTTCACCGCCGAGACCCATATCCGCCATCTGAACGAGGCCCATGCGGGGGACAGGATCAGGGTGGAAACCCTGTGTCTGCGCGGCGAGGGGGCCAAGTTGCATCTGTTTCACCGGCTGTTTCGTGCTGGCGATCTGTTGGCAACGGGCGAGCATTTTCTGTTGCATGTTTCATTGGAATCGCGGCGCCCGGTGGTGCCTGTGGGCGACGTGGCCGCGCGGATCGCGGCGGTGGCGGCGGCCCACGCGGGCCAGGAGCGGCCCGAGGGGATTGGCCGTTCTGTTGGGCGGAAATAATCCGGTCCTTTAATTTATCTGAATAATATCAAATATATACGTGATTTTTCGTGCCATTTCCATGGGGCGGGCAGAGGAAATATGACCTGTGATCTGGATTCGGCTTGACGATATCTCATAGTTGGGAATAAGTTTCCCAAAAATGAGAGTTGCCATGAGTGAAAACCTGAGCCGCATCCTGACCCTGCTGGAACATCTGTCTGCCGCGCGCGGTGCCGGGGTTTCGGTTGCGCAATTGGTCGAGCAGACGGGCCTGGCCAGTTCGACGGTGTACCGTCTGACCCACGATCTTGAGGGATTGGGATATCTGCGCAAAGACGACGACCGGCGCTTGGTGCCGCAGTTCCTGTTTGAACAGGGGGTCGTGGTTGGCGGGGTCGATCTGGCGCGGATGCTGGATGCCTGCCGCACCGTCAGCGCGCGCCTTTGGGTGGCATCGGAATTCATCGCACTGCGCCGCGAAAACCTGTTCTGGCATGTGGCCGAGGCCCACCCTCAGCAATCAATCCGATTGCGGGCCGGGGTCGGGTTTATCCGCGGCACCTATGAGCTGGATTCGCTGACCCGGATGGTATTGGCCCATTTGCCGACGGACCGGATCGAACAGAGCTGGGATGTGAGCGCGTTTCACGATGTGGGCGTCACCGGCGGCAAGGTGCCATGGAGCGAGGCGCGCAGCCGGATCGCCGCCGTGGATCACGCCGATATGCAGTTCGATCTGATGGGCAACGCCAAGGGCGTGCGGCGCTATTGCGTGGCGGTCAACGGAACGGATGGAAAATTCGCAGGGCTTTTGACGGCAGCCGAGGCCGCCACCCCCTGCGCGATGTCGAGGGGCATGTCGCCAATGTGCGCGCCGTGCTTCTGGAGGCGAAGGCCGTTGCCGAGAGCGGCGGCACAGGCAAAGGCGCGCTGAGCCAACAGGCATAGGCGCGCAGGATTTTATAGGGAGGAACGATGATGAAGAGATTTACCCTTGGCGCGGTTGCCGTGGCCGCAACCATGGCGGTGGCAGCGCCCATTGCCGCGACGGCACAGGATATGGTGCTGTCCATCGGATCGCGCGGATATGGCGGCATGGTCGAGCCGAATATCGAAAGTTTCGAGGCCGCCAACCCCGGTGTATCGGTGGAATGGAACAAGGTATCGGATGTGCCGGGCGACAGCCGCAAGCTGTATGTCACGGGTCTGACTGCGAAAAGCCCGACACCCGATGTCTTTGCCATTGATGTGATCTGGGCCGGGGAATTTGCCCAGCGTGGCTGGCTTGCGCCGCTCAACGGGCTGATCGATGATGAAACGATGGCCGCCTATAACCCGTCGTTCCTGTCGGCGGCGACGGTGGATGGCAAGGTTTATGCCGCGCCTTTGTATCTGGACGGCACCCACTTGTTTTACCGCAGCGACCTGTTGGAAAAATACGGCATTGCGGTGCCCAAGACATGGGAAGAGGTGATCGCCGCCTCCAAAACCGTGATGGAGGGCGAGGGCAATCCGCAGCTTTACGGGTTTGTGTCCATGTGGGCCAAGATCGAAGGCCTGTTCATGAACTGGCTGTCCTTTACCTATGGCAATGGCGCGACGTTCTTTGACGGTGATGGCAATGTCGCGGTGAATTCGCCCGAGGCGATTGCGGCAACCCAGACCATGGTGGACATGCTGCACAAAGATCACATTGCGCCGGATCTCGATCCTGAACATGCGCCCCGACGATGCGCGCACGTTGTTTCAGCAGGGGCGCGCCGTGTTCCTGATGGTGCAGGATTTCGTCTATGCGCCCCTGTCCGCCGATGACAGCCCGGTGAAAGGCAAGTTCGATTTCACCCGCAACCCGTATTTCGCGGGCCACGAGGATGCCCATTCCACCGCCTTGGGCGGCTGGTTGCTGGCGGTGAATGCCAATTCCGAGCATAAGGAAGAGGCGGCCAAACTGGTGGCGCATTTCACATCCTACGACAATCAGTTGAAAGCGGCGCTGGATGAAAACCGCGCGCCGGGGCGTACCGATGTTTATGATGACCCAAAGATGGCCGATGCCGCGTTGATCCGTGATTTCGGTGCCGATTTTGCCGTTGGCGTTGTGCGCCCCTCGGCGGACACGGGCAATCTTTACCCCCGGGTGTCCGAGGTGATGCAGACCGAAATCACCAACGCCCTGCACCAGAAAAAGACGGCAGAAGAGGCGATGAACGATGCCGCTGCCGAGCTGAAATCGATCCTGGGGCAGTAACGCCAAGGTCGCCCGCCCGGCGCCTGACGCCGGGCGGATTTCGTTTCCCTGAACATCGGAGGTGGGCATGTCACGCGCCATCACACTTGAAAAGCGCACGGCGCTGACCGGGATCGGATTCGTCACGCCGACCATCCTGATCATTGCGCTGATCCTGATTTACCCCATCATCCAATCGGTGGTTCTGAGCTTTGGTCAATCGAGCATTGACGGCTCTGTGCCGTATCAGTTTGTCGGGCTGAAACATTACGCCGCCTTGATGGGCGATGACCGGTTCTGGAACGCGCTGGGGGTGACGTTTACCTTTACCGCCCTGTCGATCCCGCTGGAATTGTGCCTTGGCATCGGGTTGGCGCTGTTGATGAACGAAACGTTCAAATTCAAGGGGCTGGCGCGGCTTGCGGTGTTGTTTCCCTGGGCATTGCCCACGGCGCTGAACACGCTGATCTGGCGCTGGATGTATAACGCCGATTACGGGCTGTTCAACGCCGTTGCCCTGCAAAGCGGGCTGGCGGAGCGGCCGATCAATTTTCTTGGTGATGAATGGCTGGCCATGGGATCAATGGTGTTGGTGGCCGTGTGGAAAACCAGCAGTTTCATGGCGTTGATCATTCTGGCGGGCCTGCAATCCATCCCCCGTGACCTGTTCGAGGCAGGGCGCATGGACGGGATGAGCAAGTGGCAGGAATTCACCCAGATCACCCTGCCGCTGCTCAAGGGGCCGATCCTTGTGGCGCTGATCATCCGGTCGATGGATGCCCTGCGCACCTTTGAACTGCCCTTCAACCTGACCGATGGTGGCCCGGTAAACGCCACGGAAAGCCTGTCACTCTATGCCTATAAGGTGATCTTTGATTTCCTTGATTTCAACTTTGGCGCGGCCGTTGTCGTGGTTCAGTTTCTCGTGATTTTCGCGATGAGCCTGATCTATGTCGTCGCCCTGCGCAGCAAGGATTGACCCCATGCAAAAACGCCCCCGTTTCGGGCTTTATGCCCTTGTCGCCCTGTCGGTCGTGATTTCGTTCTTTCCCATCGTCTGGCTGATCCTGACCTCGTTCAAGAACACCGCCGGAATCTATGCCTGGCCGCCGCAATACTGGCCCGATCCCTTTACGCTGGAAAACTACCGCGCGATCATCACCGGATCGCCCGAATTGCTGCGCTATATCCTCAACAGCTTCATCGTCGGGGTTGGCTGTACCGTGATCACGCTGATGTTTGGCGGGTTGTCGGCCTATGCGCTGTCGCGTCTGGGGCTGAAATTCGCCGGGGTGCTGATGGTGGGTATTCTGGCGGTGTCGATGTTTCCGCCGGTGTCCCTGTTGCCATCACTGTTTCAGAACTTTCTGCACCTTGGGCTGCTGAACACCTATACCGGGCTGATCCTGGCCCATGCCGGGTTGTTCCTGCCGTTTTCGGTGTGGATGCTGGCCAGCTATTTCGCCACCCTCCCGGTCGAGATAGAAGAGGCGGCGCGCATGGATGGCATGGGGTTTCTGCGCATCTTTTTCACCATCGTTCTGCCCCTGTCATGGCCCGGCTTTGTCGCCACTGGTCTGATCGTGTTCATCTTTTCGTGGAACGAATTTCCGCTGTCACTGGTGTTGATGACCCAGAACGCCATGCGCACGGCGCCGGTGGGGATTTCGCTTTATCCCGGGGAATATGCGTTCCCATGGGAAACGATCAGCACGGCAACCGTGCTGGCCATCATTCCGGTGCTTATCATCACCGCGATTTTTCAGAAACAGATCGTCGGCGGGTTGACCGCAGGCGCCGGCAAGTGAGGGCCACGATATGGCAAGCGTAACACTCAACCAACTGGGTAAATCCTATGGCAATGTCACGGCTGTTCAGCAGTTTGACCTTGAAATTGCCGACGGTGAATTTCTGGTGCTGCTGGGGCCGTCGGGCTGTGGCAAATCCACCACCCTGCGGATGATCGCAGGGTTGGAGGGGATCACCACCGGCGATCTTTTGATCGGCGGCAAGCGGGTGAACGACATCGACCCAAAGGATCGCGGGGTGGCGATGGTGTTTCAGAACTATGCGCTGTATCCGCATAAATCGGTGTTCGACAATATGGCGATGGCGCTGAAACTGGCGCGCCTGCCCAAGGCCGAGATCGACAAGCGGGTGAACGACGTGGCCGATATGCTGGGCCTCACCGATTATCTGCACCGCAAACCGGCCGCCCTGTCCGGTGGTCAGCGTCAGCGTGTGGCCATCGGCCGCGCCATCGTGCGCACGCCCGAGGTGTTTTTGTTCGACGAACCCCTGTCGAATCTTGACGCCAAGCTGCGGGTGAAAATGCGGATGGAATTGCAGGAACTGCACGACAGGATCGGCGTGACCAGCATCTATGTGACCCACGATCAGGTCGAGGCGATGACATTGGCCGACCGGATCGTCATTCTGAACGGCGGCGTGGTCGCGCAAATCGGCACCCCGCGCGAGGTGTATGACAACCCCGCCACCGAATTTGTTGCCGGGTTCATCGGCAGCCCCGCGATGAATTTCATGCCCGCCACACGGGTGGGGGACACATGGCAGATCACCGACACCAACCTGACCCTGCCCGCACCCGCCGGGTTTGCGCCGGGGGCCGGGGCCGCCAATCTTGGCCTGCGCCCGGAACATATCGAGGTGCTGCCCCCCGACGCCCCGGATGACCCATGGGTGTTTGACGGCACTGTAAAGCTGGATGAACTGCTTGGCGCCGATGCCCTGCTGAACCTTGTCGTGCAGGGCCAACCCCTGTTGGCCCGTGTTGGCGGCACTGATTTTCCGCAGGCGGGGGCAAAGGTGCGCATCCGGTTCGATCCGGCCCGCCTGCATGCTTTTGACCCCGAAACCGGTGCGGCACTGCCCCGCGCCGCCCACTGACAGGACCAGACAGATGGCAAAAAAACCCAATATCCTGTTCATTATGGCCGACGATCACGCCGCCAAGGCGATCAGTTGCTATGGCGCGGGCATCAACCACACCCCCAACCTTGACCGGATCGCGCAGGGCGGCATGCGGGCCAACCATTGCTATGTCACCAATTCGATCTGCACCCCCAGCCGCGCGGCGATTTTGACCGGCACCTATAACCACGTCAATTCCGTTACCACGCTGGACACCCATATCGACAACCGCCTGCCCAACGTGGCCAAGCACCTGCGCAGCGGCGGGTATCAGACGGCGCTGATCGGCAAATGGCATCTGGGCGAGGGGCGCGCCCATGAACCCACCGGGTTTGATTTCTGGTCGGTGCTGCCGGGGCAGGGCGAATATTTCGATCCCTTCATGATCGAGATGGGGCAGGAAATCGAGGCGCCCGGATATTGCACCGATGTCATCACCGACAAAAGCCTTGAGTGGCTGAACGGCACCGACCGGGACAAGCCGTTTTTCCTCATGTGTCACCACAAGGCGCCGCACCGGGAATGGGAACCGCACCCCAAGAATCGCGGGCTTTATACCGATGATATTGCAGTGCCCGAAAGTTTTGACGACGATTATAAAAACCGCGCCCGCGCCGCCGCCGAGGCAAAGATGCGCATTCGCAACGACATGAAATATATCGACCTGGGGCTGGTGCAGCCCGAAGGCGGCAGCGAAGTGGGCGAGCGCACAAAGCGGGGCGAAACCCATCGCCGCATTCCCCACCCGGAAGACGTGTCAGACCTGCGCCTGATCGACCGTGACAGCGGCGAGGTGTTTACCTTTGCATCCCAGGATGAATTGGCCCACTTCAAATATCAACGGTATCTCAAGCGTTATCTGCGCACGATCCAGTCCGTGGATGAAAGCGTCGGGCGCTTGCTCGACTGGTTGGAGGAAACCGGGCAGGCCGATAATACCATCGTGATCTATACCTCGGATCAGGGGTTTTTCCTTGGCGAACATGGCTGGTTCGACAAACGGTTCATGTATGAGGAATCGTTTCAGATGCCGTTCCTTGTGCGCTATCCCGATGCCATTGCGCCGGGCAGCGTGAACGACGATCTGTTTTGCAACGTCGATTTCGCCCCGACGTTTCTGGATTACGCCGGGCTGACCACGCCCAATTACATGCAAGGGAAATCCGTGCGCGGGCTGTTTGAGGGCGCGACGCCCAAGGATTGGCCCCAGACGGCCTATCACCGCTATTGGATGCACCGCGACCCCGATCACAACGCCTATTCCCATTATGGCATCCGCGATCAGCGCTATAAACTGATCTATTGGTACAACGAAGGCTATGATCTGCCCGGCACCAATCAGGGCGGCCAGGATCGCGAGTGGGAGCTGTTCGATTGTGAAAAAGACCCCCTTGAATTGTTCAGCCTGGCCGATGACCCGGCGTATGCACATGTCAGGGCCGCGCTGTTGGCAAAACTGGACGCCAAGATGGCCGAAATCGGGGATGTCCCCGAACATTAAACCGCGAGGGTGGCCAGATGATCGGGAAAGGCGTGGTCCTGCACATGGGCCGCGCGCACCAACCTGTCGAAATGGTGCGAAAGCTCGGCTCACCCGGGCGCCATCGCGGTACACCAGATATTGCTGGCCCAGATACACCACGGCCAGTTGCGCCCCGAACACCGTCAGGGGCGCTGAAAACACCTGCCGCGCGTCAAACAGGGTGACGCGCAGGCGGGGATAAAGCTGAGTGTGAAGATCGGCGAAATGGGCGATCTGTTCACGTCGCAGGGCCGGGGGCAGGTCTTGGTAATACCCTTCGCCCCGGGCCATCGCCGCCAGTTCGTGCAGGGGCATGGCAATTTCATAATCCGACCCCGCCGCGCGCATCCAGTTCAACCTGTTTCGGCTGGCGCTGATCGCCTGATCGGTGCTGCGGCCAAGGTGGGGGGCATATTCCCAGGCCATCAATCCTTCGGTTTTCAGCATGTCGGGCAGGGCGGCAGGCACATGGCGGATCTTATAGCCCGCTGCCGCAACGTGCCATTCAAAGATCTGTTCATCAATGGGGGCGCGCCCGGCCTCGGTCACGGCACTTGAGGCGGCCAGAAGATCGGCGGCGGTTTCGGGATGATCCGAAAGCCCCAACAGCCAATCCGCCGACACCCCCAGCGCCGCCGCGCATTCCGCCAAAAGCTGGGCATTGGGCAGGCGCGGATCGCCCTTCGCCAAAAGCTGTGAGATGGTCGAACGATCCACCCCGGTGCGCCGGGCCAATGCCGATTGGCTGAAGCTGCGGGTTGCCATGGCCTGTGTCAGGCGGTCGCGGAACCGGGCGGCACGGTCACGTTTGTCGTAAATTCCTATCATGTGGTGATTTATATCACGGATTGCGGTATTTTGTTAACCAAGCTTCACCTGCCCGGCACCGCGCAACTGATCTAGCCTGCGCCAGCATAATAAAAGGAGGTGCCGGGTGGCGCGACGCATTGAGTGGCCGACGATTTTTACATTGATCCTCTGCTATGGGGCATGGGGGTTCGGGGTTACATCGGTGGCGGCATGGTCGCCCAGTCTGGCTGTGGTGTTGGTGGCGCTGTCGATCACCCTGCATTCGTCGTTGCGGCACGAGGCGATTCACGGTCATCCGACGGGAAACACATGGTTGAATGCGGCGCTGGTATTTCCGGCGCTTGATCTGCTGGTGCCTTATGGGCGGTTCCGCGATACCCATCTGGCGCACCATCACGATGCGCGGTTGACCGATCCCTATGACGACCCGGAAAGCAATTACCTTGATCCGGCGGTCTGGGCGCGCCTGCCCGGCTGGGGGCAGCGGGTTTTGGCGGTGAACAACACCATGGCCGGGCGGCTGACCCTTGGGCCGGCTTTGGGGATGGTGGCGTTCATCCGTGCCGATCTGGCGGCGGCGCGGGGCGGTGACCAAAGGGTGGTGCGGGCGTGGCTGTGGCACATTCCGGCGGTGCTGCTGGTTGTCATGGTTCTGGGGCGCTGGGGCGCGATGCCCTGGTGGGCTTATGGGCTGTCGATCTATGGGGGGATGGCGCTGTTGAAACTGCGCACCTTTCTGGAGCACCGCGCCCACAGCCTTTCGCGGGCGCGCACCGCGATTGTCGAAGACCGCGGGCCGCTGGCGTTTCTGTTCCTGAACAACAACCTGCATATGGTTCACCACATGCACCCCAATCTGGCATGGTATCATCTGCCTGCCCGTTACGGGGCCAGAAAGCAGCGGTATCAGGCCTGCAACGATGCCTATGTCTATCGCTCCTACGGCGATGTGGCGGCGCGGTATCTGTGGCGGCGCAAAGATCCGGTGGCGCACCCGCTTTATCCACCCGCTCCGTAAGGCACTTTCGCAAAAACCTGACTCACCCAACACTGCCTGAAACCCAAGATTTCAACGCGTTGGGTGATTGCACATTTTTCGGATATTGCGAGAAGTGCAGTAGCGGGGCGCGCGGCCCCGTGCCACAAGGCGCAATGGACCCCTGGATACCGATCACCCTGACCGCCGCCTTTGCCCAGACCCTGCGGTTCATGGCGCAAAAACAGTTGAAAACGGTCGGCCTGTCCACCGGCGGTGCCACTTTCGCGCGGTTCCTGTTTTCGGCCCCCCTCGTGGCGGTGCTGATCCTTGCCTATGCGGCGGCCAGCGGGCAGGTGTTGCCCGGCACCTCTGCGCGGTTCTGGGCCTTTGCCATGGTGGGCGGCGCGGCGCAAATTCTGGCCACCATGTGCGTTGTCGCGCTGTTTTCGCTCCGGAATTTCGCAGTCGGCATCACGTTCAAGAAAACCGAGGTGGTGCAGACGGCCATCGTTTCAACCCTCGTTCTGGACGAGGGCGTGTCGCCCCGGGGCGCGCTGGCCATTGCCATCGGGTTTCTTGGGGTGCTGTTGCTGTCTGACCCGCCCGGGGGTAACGGCCCGTGGCGGCGGCGCTTGTTCAACCGGGCGGCGGGGCTGGGGCTGTTGTCGGGGGTGTTCTTTGCGTTCTCGGCTGTTGGGTATCGCGGCGCGTCGCTGGCGCTGGACAGTGGCGATGTGATCTTGCGCGCCGGGTTCACGCTGGCCATAGTGACGGCCTGTCAGACGGTGGCGATGGCCCTGTGGCTGTCCCTGCGCGAAGGGGGGCAGATGCGCAAAGTGGTGGGCGCGTGGCGCATTGCCGGGCTGGTCGGGCTGGCGTCGATGGTCGGGTCGTTCTGCTGGTTCACGGCCTTCACCTTGCAAAACGCCGCCTATGTGAATGCGCTGGGGCAGGTGGAACTGCTGTTTTCGCTGGCCGCTTCGGTGCTGGTGTTTCGCGAACGCCTGTCGTTTCGCGAAGGGGCGGGCATGGCCCTGCTTGGCCTGTCGATTCTGGTGCTTGTTCTGGCGTTATGATCCCCGGCCCAACCGGCGAAACAGGCTTTCTTCATCACTGTTCTGAAAGAACGGCACCGAGGGCGGGGCATCAAGCGACGGCAGGCGCGCCGCCGCTTCGGCCAGCACGACCTCGGTGATGAAGGGCAGGTCCAGATGGCGCGCCTCGTCCAGCGCAATCCATTGCAGATGTGAAAGCTCATCCGAGGCGCGCGAGAAATCGTCAAGATCGCCGACAACCCGCGCCGCATCGGCAACAAAGAACCGCGCATCAAACCGGCGGGGCCGCCCCGGGGGTGATCGCGCGAAACACGAACCGCAGCCCACCGGGGGCGGGCAGATGGCCGGTCTCGGCAAAGTCGCGCCAGTTTTCCGGCGGGGTGCCGGGCCAGCGATGCGGGCGCCCCAGAATCAGGCCGGTTTCCTCCCATAATTCGCGGATGGCGGCGGCGACAATGGTTGCCGGTTCTGCCCGGCCTGCCCCCTGGGCCAGACGGGCACGGCACAACCCGTTCAGGGGCCGGGCCATGGGAATGGCCGCATCCGTGGCATCGACCGCACCACCGGGAAAGACGAATTTACTGGGCATGAACGCCGCCTTGGCGCCCCGTTGCCCCATCAGAACCCGGGGCGTTGGCCCGGCGGCATCGCGTATCAGAATAAGCGTGGCGGCATCGCGCAGGGCGGTTTTGTCCAGTGTCATGGCCAATGGCCCTTTCCGCGAAAGGGCGTGGTCAGAATCCGTGCATCCGCCGCGCCCATTGGAACGCGATCATCGCGCCCTTGAGTCGGGGCAGAAGATAAAGCGAAAGCGCCACACAGCCCACCGTAAATGCGGTGGCCAGAATCATCGGTTCGGGGCGGAACATGGTGAAGCTGACGATCATCAACGGTGCCATGATATGGCCCACCAGCAGGATGGTGAGATAGGCCGGCCCGTCGTCGGCCCGGTGATGATGCAGGGATTCCGAACACACGGGGCAGTGATCGCGCACCTTGAGATACCCCTTGAGCATCGGCCCGGCCCCGCAGCCGGGGCAATGGCGCCGCCAGCCCCGCAGCAGGGCGGGGCGCAGCGGGCGCGCTTGGTCGCCCATCGGTTCATGACTGAGCGGGGCCGCCTGATGGGCCTGATCATACATCGGTGCGCCTTTCGGTGGGGTGCTGAACTGTGGCGCAAATATACGCATGATCACGTTATCTTAAAGGCGTTGACGTGTCGTTGCGTCGCGATGTCGCAAAAAAATCATCTGCCCTGCGACGGAAAACCCGAACCGGGCCGTTTGCCGGGTCAGAAGGGCAGCACAGGCGCAGCCCTCGGGTGCGATCAAAAAGGAGATACCCATGATCCCCAAGGCAAAATTTATCGGTGGTTTGGCCGCTTTGGCCATTGGTGCATCGGCATTCACCGCGACAACGGCGTCGGCCAAGGGCGACCGTCCGGCACCGCCCAGCTTTGCCGAGCTTGACGCAGACGGCAACGGCAGCATCAACCGCGCCGATCTGACGGCACTGGCCGATGCCCGCTTTGCGGCTGTCGATACCGATGGCAACGGCACCCTGTCCGCTGCCGAACTGCAAGCGCAAGGCGAAGCGCGCGCCGCCAAGCGGGCCGAAAAGATGGCCACGCGGATGATCAACATGCTGGATGCAGATGGTGACGGCGCGCTGAGCCAGGAGGAAATGCACAAGCGCGGCAAAGGGCCGGGTGCCCGTGGCGATATGGGCGGCCGGATGTTGCAGCGGGCCGACACCGACGGCGACGGCGCGGTGTCCGAGGCGGAATACAACGCGGCGCTGAAAAAGATGGCCGAGCAGGGCCCCCACAAACGTGGCGGCAAGCGCAAGCACGACGGCGGTAAACGTCACCACGATTGATGCAGCGGGGGTGCCGGGGAACCCTCCGGCACCCTGAACCAGAGATTGCCCGAACCGCCAAAGCAGGTTAGCCCCTTTTGACGATGCAGATGCCCCGGAATGATCCTGACGCCGCCCTTTTGGTGGCCTTTGGCAATGGCGACCTGTCGGCGGCGCGGTCGCTGACGGCGCGTCTGGGGCCACGGGTTCTGGGCTTTGCCACCCGGATGCTCAAGGGCGACCGGGCCGATGCCGAGGATGTCACCCAGGAGGCGATGCTGCGGCTGTGGAAAATGGCACCGGACTGGCAGCAGGGCGATGCGCAGGTTTCGACATGGCTGTTTCGTGTTGCGTCGAACCTGTGTCTTGACCGGCTGCGTAAAACCGGCCGCTCGGTCGCGCTGGATGATGCGGGCGAACCAGCGGACGAGCGGCCCGGCGCATTGGCGGACCTTGAAACCGCGCAGCGGCAGGCGGCATTGACGGCGGCGCTGGCCCGTTTGCCTGACCGGCAACGTCAGGCGGTGGTCCTGCGCCACATCGAAGGGTTGGCGAACCCCGAAATCGCCGATGTGATGGACATCAGCACCGAGGCGGTCGAAAGTCTGACCGCCCGGGGCAAACGGGCGCTGGCGGCCGACCTGGCCCCCCGCCGCGAGGAGCTGGGATATGGTTAAGCAAATGACCGATGACCGCGCCGTTGACGCGCTGTTCGCCGAGGCCCGGGCCGGGGCGGCGCCGCTGCCGGATGATCTGTTCGCGCGGATCATGGCGGATGCGCAAGCGGCGCACCCTGCGGTGCCGGTGACAGAAAACCGCAACTGGCTGGCCGCGTTCGGGGCCATGCTGGGCGGTTGGCCATCCATGGCGGGGCTGGCAACCGTGGCCGTTCTGGGCGTCTGGATCGGGGTGGCGCAACCGGTGGCCTTGTCAGAGTTTGGCATCGTGGCGGGCACTGATACGGTCGCGGCATACGATCTGGGTGATTTGATGCCGGGGTTTCAGGCCTTGGGCAATGAAGGATAGGCGATGATGCAGGTGACGGGCAAAGGTTTGGGGCGTGGCGGGCGCATCCTGTTGGTGGCGTCGCTGGCGGTGAACGTGCTGATTGCCGGGGCGGTGATCGGCGCGATGGTGTCTGGTGGCCGGTCCCACGGGGACGGTTCGCGGCGCGACGGCCCGGATCAGGCGTTGCGCGACATCGGCAATGCGCCGTTCATCATGGCGCTGACGCGCAGTGACCGCGACCAGCTTGTGAAATCCATGGGCGGGCGCAGCAAGTTGTTTCGCGCCAATCGCGACCGGCTGCGCGCCCGGTTCGAGGCCGTTCTGGCGGTCTTGCGGGCCAGTGATTTTGACGCCGAAGCATTGCGCACCCTGCTGGCCGAGCAGCGCGAGGCGCTGTTCGAACGCCAGAAACTGGGTGAAGAGGTGTTGATCAGCCGCCTGTCACAGATGAGTGCGGAGGAACGCGCGGCCTATGCCGACCGGCTTGACCGGTCACTGCGCAGGGGGCCGCGCAAAACACCGCCCAAACCCTGAGCCGGGCGCGCGGGCACATTCATCAGGGCCGCCGTTGAGGCGACCCGAACCTGATTGCGCCCCGCTTCCTTGGCCTCGTACATTGCCTGATCGGCCTGGGCCAAAAGGGTGCTGGCCAACCCGGAATCGGCGCCCCCCATGGCCAGGCCAATACTGATCGTGACCGTCAGCACCCCGCCACCCGGAAGGGGAATGGGCAGCGCGGCAATCCGACGGCACAGACGCTCGGCGGCGTGGCGCGCGGCGGGCAGCACGGTATCAGGCAGGGCCACGACAAATTCTTCGCCCCCATGACGCACGATCAGATCGACCGCGCGCAGATTGTCCTGCATCGCGCGCGCCACGGCCCTGAGCACCAGATCGCCCGTGGCATGGCCATGGGTATCGTTCACCACCTTGAACCGGTCGATATCAATCATCAGAACGGCAAAGCTGCGTTGATTGTGTTGGGCCTGTTCGGTCAGCCCGGCAAGGTGGTGGTCGCCATAACGGCGGTTGAACAGCCCTGTCAGCGGGTCGATGGTGGCCATGCGCAACCCGGATTCAACCGTATTACGCAGGCTGTCGGTGTCGCGTTTGCGACGGATGTGGCGATCAATCCGCAGGGCCAGTTCGGCGGGATCGAACCCATCTTCCAGCAGGGCATTGGCACCGATATCAAGGGCGTTCGCCTTACTGTCATCGCCATCGTCAGGATGAACCATCAGGATCGCCGCGTGCCGGGTGGCCGGGCGGCTGCGCAACTCTGACAACAGGCGCACCCCGTCGTCATGACCCGAGCGACAGGCCGCCAGCACAAACAGATCGGGGCTGTCCGGGGCGTGCGAAAGCTGCAACGCTTCGCGACCGTTCATCAGCACGAGCGAATGAGGCGTCAGCCCGCGCAAGCCGGTTTTCCAGCTCAGCCCCTGTTCGGGGGTGGCGCCGATCAACGCCACGCGGCCGGGCCGATGCAGCACTGGCGCCGGTTCCGCAAAGCCCATTTCGTGGGCCGTCAGATGGCGGCGGTGCAATTCACGGTCGGTGTCATAGGCGCGCAACAGGCTGCGCACCCGGGCCAGCAGGCGCGTTTCGCTGAGCGGCATCGACAGCACCTCGTCCGCGCCAGCCGACAGCGCGGCCAGACGGCGCGCGCTCTGATTTTCATCGATCAGCATCAACAGGGGCAGGGCGGCGGTGGCCGGATCGGATTTCAGCAACCGGCACAGGGCCGCCCCATCCATGTCAGGCAGGGACGGGGGCAGGATAATCAGGTCGGTTTCATCGGCCCGCGCCATGGCCCGGGCACGGACGGCGGTGTCACACTGGCTGACCCGGTATTGCGCGGCGGCCAGTTTGACCTTGAGAACGATGCGGTTGGTTGCCACATCGTCGGCAATGAGAATCCTGCCTGGCATGTTTCCCCGCAATTTGGGTTGAATTGTACTGGTCTTGGACATCTTTCCCTGAGAATGATTAAGAAACCCTTTCGAAAGGATTAAGGAATTCGCGATGCAGCAGGAAACCGCCGAAACCATTGCCGTGCAGGCCCTTGGCTGGCTGGCCGGGCAGGATGATCTTTTGGGGGTGTTCATGGGGGCCACCGGCGCCGGGGTCGATGATCTGCGCAACGGCGTGTCAAACGCCGGTTTCCTTGCCTCGGTTCTGGATTTCCTGACCATGGACGATGCCTGGGTCGTGCGGTTTTGTGACGATGCGGGCCTTGATTATGAAACGCCCCTGCGTGCGCGACAGGCCCTGCCGGGCGGGGCAGAGGTGCATTGGACATGAACGTGGGCGCGATTGCGGGCGTGTTGTTCGACAAGGACGGAACCTTGTTCGATTTCGATGCCACGTGGGGCGAATGGTGCCGCCGGTTTCTGCACGACCTGACCGCAGGCCAGGAGGGTTTGACCGAAGCTCTGGCCGAGTCTATCGGCTATCACATTGAAACAGGGCGGTTCTTTCCCCACAGCCCGGTTATTGCCGACACCCCTGAAATGATCGCGGATTGTCTGTTGCCGCATCTTGATGATTGGGATCACCCCCGGCTGTTGACCCATATCAACAAGGTTGCCGGCGAGGTGCCGCAGGTGTCCATCGTCTCGCTGGCGCCGCTTTTGTCGGGGTTGCGGGACCGGGGGCTGAGGTTGGGGGTGGCGACCAATGATTATCTGGCCCCGGCCCGGGCGCATCTGGCGGCGGCCGGGGTTCTGGGGTTGTTCGATTTCGTTTCAGGCGCCGATAGCGGCTTTGGCGGCAAGCCGCAGCCCGGCCCGCTGTTGGCCTTTGCCGAGGCAGTGCACCTGCCCCCGGGCGCGGTGGCCATGGTGGGCGACAGCGCCCATGATATGGTCGCGGGGCGGGCGGCGGGCATGATCTGTGTCGGGGTGAGCCGCTGTGCCAGCGACCTGGCCACGTTAACCAGTCTTGCCGATGTCGTGCTGACCGACATCGGTGAACTGCCGGCCTGGATCGACGCCCGGGGGTAGGAAAACGACGCAATCTGTCGTGACTGGCACCGCAGCGGTTGCCGGGCTGTCGTTCACTGAACCAACCGAGGAGTTGGCGATGAGCGATCAAACCCCGAAAAGACGCCGCGCGGGCGGGCGCGCCGGCCACAGCGACCGGCGCGGCCCCTCTGTTATTGAACAGATGCCATGGGCGCCGCCGATCAACACCGACCGCCCGGTCGACCCCCTGCGCCCCGAAGGGGTTGTGGCGATTCACGATGGGGCCATGCGGATTCTGGAAGAGATCGGCATCGAATTCCTGAACGAAGAGGCGGTGGAGATCCTGCGCGAGGCGGGCTGTACGATCAGTGGCACCAATGTGCGGATGGGCCGCGATTTCGTTATGGACATGCTGCGCCATGCACCATCGCAATTCACCATCACACCGCGCAACCCGGATCGCCAGATTACCATCGGCGGGCGGCAGATGCTGTTTGGAAACGTGTCGTCGCCCCCCGGTTTCTGGGATATGGACGGGGGCAAACGGCCCGGCACCCGGCAGACCTGTGCCGATCTGCTGCGTTTGTCGCAATATTTCAACTGCATCCATTTTATTGGCGGTTATCCGGTGGAACCGGTGGATATTCACCCCAGCATCCGCCACCTTGATGTGCTGTTCGACACGCTGACCCTGACCGACAAGGTGGCCCATGCCTATTCCCTTGGGCGTGAGAGGGTCGAGGATGTGATGGAAATGGTGCGCATCGCGGGTGGGCTGAGCCAGGCAGAGTTCGAGGCGCGCCCGCATATGTTTACCAACATAAATTCCACGTCGCCCCTGAAGCATGATTTTCCCATGCTCGATGGCTATATGCGGTGTGTGCGGCGGGGGCAGGCGACGGTGGTGACGCCATTCACGCTGGCGGGGGCCATGGCGCCTGTCACCCTGTCGGGGGCGGTGGCGCAATCGCTTGCCGAAGGGCTGTGCGCCATCGCGCTTGCGCAATATATCCGCCCGGGTGCGCCCTGTGCCTTTGGCACCTTCACCAGCAATGTGGATATGAAATCGGGCGCGCCCGCCTTTGGCACCCCGGAATATATCCGCGCCACGCAGATGACCGGGCAGATGGCGCGGTTTTACGGCCTTCCCCTGCGTTCATCCGGGGTTTGCGCGGCCAACGTGCCCGACGCGCAGGCGACGTGGGAGACATCAAACAGCCTGTGGGCGGCGGTGCAATCGGGCACCCATATGGTGTATCACGCGGCGGGGTGGCTGGAAGGGGGGCTGATTGCCAGCCCCGAAAAATTCGTGATGGATTGCGAGATGTTGCAGCAGTTTCAGCGGTATTTCGATCCGATGCTGACGGCGACAACCCCCGACGACATCGCCGTTGACGCGATTGCCGATGTGGGGGGCGAGGGGCATTTCTTTGGCCTGCAACACACCCAGAATCGCTATACCACTGCGTTTTATCAGCCGTTTCTGTCGGATTGGCGCAATTATGAAGCCTGGGAGATGTCAGGCGGCGTCTGGACCCACGAGCGGGCCAACGATATTTACAAACGGATCATCGAGCGTTTTGAACCGCCCCCCATGGATGAAGCGATCCGTGACGAGCTGGCCGATTTCGTGGCGCGGCGCAAAGCCGAGGGGGGCGCGCCGACCGATTTCTAGTGGTTTGACCAAATTGAGGCGCCTTCCGGCGCCACATGATCACCCCACGCCCGGCTGCGCCGGACGCGGGGCCGCTGGCGCCCGGTTCAGCCGTCGATCTTTGCCGCCATGATCGCGATTGCCTTTTGATAGACGCCTGCCGCGTTCCACTCTTGAATGACCCGAAAGTTTGTCTGGCCTTGCTGATAACCGCCGCCGGGTTGCCAGCCTTTCTGACGCAGGTAATTCGCGGTTGAGGCCATGGCATCGACCACGTTCGTCAGATCGACGCGACCGTTGCCATCGCCATCCACACCGTAGCGCAGGGCATTGCCGGGCAGAAACTGGGTATGGCCCAGTTCACCGTGGCGCGCGCCGATGGCATTGGCGGACATGGAGCCGTTATCCACCAGTTTCAGCGCCGCCAGGGCGTGGGGGGTGAAAAACCCCGAGCGGCGGCAATCATAGGCCAGGGTGGTGATTGCGGAAACCACGTTGCTGTCGCCCATGAATCCGCCGAAACCGGTTTCCATTCCGTGAATCGCCAAAAGAACACCGGCCGGGACGCCGAACCGCTGTTCAAGGGCGTTGAACAGGTTGGCGTTGCGCGCCTTGCGCTTGCGCCCCTGAGCGATGATGGTGTTGGCGCCGCGCACCTGCATGAATTTTTCAAGGCTGTATTTAAAGCTTTTTTGATTGCGGTCGGCGTGAATTGTCTTGGTGGCATAGCGCGCGGCCGACAAGGCCTGAAGCCCGCGCTGGCCCACACCCTGGGCGCGGGCCTCGGCGGCAAAGGCCGCTTTCCAGGGTTCAAACCCGCCTGCATTGTTGCCACATTGCGCGGCCTGCACGGCACCTGCACCAAGGGCCATACCTGCGGCCAGTGTGGCGGCCTTTGAAATCGTTCTGAACATAAACGTGCTCCGGTAAATACGAGTGACGCCGCAAGTTTAGGCCGATCACGGATTTTTACCAGAGCGCAGTTTGGCGCCTTGCCGGGCGGGTGGCCGATCACACCCCGCCCTGCGGCAGGCGAACCGGCAGGACATGTCAGATTTGGATTTCGATTTTTCCGTCACGGACGCGGGCGGGATAGGTGTGAAGATCAACGCAAGCCGGAGCCCTCAGGGCCGCGCCGGTGCGGTAATTGAAACGACCGTTGTGCATTGGGCATTCGATGGTTTCGTCCATCACCAGGCCGTCGGCCAGATGGACCTGTTCGTGGCTGCACAGCCCGTCGGTTGCCCAGACGCCGCCCTCAAGATCGCGGTAGACGGCAAAGGTTCGCGCGCCATGATCAAAGCGGATCACGTCTTCCTCGTCAATGTCGTCGAAATTTCCAACTTCTGTCCACTCGGCCATTTTTTTCTCCTTTGGATTGGGGTCTGGTGCCGATCAGGCCGTCTTTCGGCGGCCCTTGCCGGTAAGGGGCGGGAACCGGCCCGAGGGCGGGGGAAAGGGGGCGGCGGGCTGCGTTGCGGTGCGGGTGATCTGCGCCTCGGCCGCTGTAATGTCTCCGGCGCCATCCAGCACGCGGAAACTGGCGTGATAGGGCCGTTCCTCCTGCGGGTCGAGCCAGATCATTTCGCCCCGTTCGCGGGCGGCGGTGTTGCCGGTCACGTGGTGGGTCGAGGGTTCGATGCCCAATGCATAGGCCCCGGCGTGGAAATTCTGCCATTGATAACAACAGGGGAATTCGGCCTTGCGGGTGGTGATCTGAAGCCCCAGCGCGATCCGGTCATTGACCAGCGCCACAGCGACGGCGCCGTCGGCATCGGCGGCCATGTCGTGTTCCCACACCTGTTCGCTGAACGGGGCGCGGGGCGCGCAGGCGCGGTCATATCCGACACCCTGGGCCTCGTATCGCGCGGCGTGGCTGGCCCAAAGGACATCGGCAATCGGGGCAATCAGCCGTGCGCCATCCTCCAGCACCGGATGGCCAAGGTTCACGTGGTAAAAGAACATATGCGGGGTGACAGCAAAGCCGGCATTCACCACGCGATCGGTGATGCGAATTTCGTCACCGCCCAGATCGGCCTCGATCCGGCGGATCAGGCGCAGGTTTTCGGCGAAATTCGCCGCCTGCCGGACTTCACCCTCTGCCCAGAGAATACAGCGGTCACCCTCCCATGTTTCGCCATATCCGTTCAGTCGCGCGGGTTGCAGCGAGATGCGCCCGTGCAGCCCGTGGCGCACCCGCGCGCGGCGGGGGTAATCATAGCTGAGGGCATCGACCGTTTCATCACCCAGAATGTGATCGAGCCCGCAGGTCACCAGAAAACCGGAAAACCCCCGCATGAGGCCAAGCCCGTCTTCGCCCTCGGGGGTGATCGCTCCGCCAGCAGGATAGCCGGTGGGGCTTTGCCAGCCGATGGCGCGGCCCTTGTGTTCGACCTCGGCAATGTCCATGGCCCGGTCGACCATCACCGTAAACCGCAGCCCCGACCCGGTGCGGAATTCCAGCATCCGTTGCCCCCGTTCAACCCCGTCGCCCAGCGTCATAAGCCGGACCCCGCCAAAGGCGCGGAGATCGCCGGTTAACGCGGCAATCTCGCGGCGGGTTGTTGTTTTTCCAAAAAGCACTGGCACTGGCGGACCTCGTTTTGTGGGCAATGGGATGCCGGGGTGTTCTGTCAATGCTGCCCGAAGCCGCCAGGATAGTACAATGGGCAGAATGCCGATTTCAGGGCGAATCGCCAGTTGGGGCACCTGATTGTTGCGCCGAAGCGATGGCCAGCCCGTCAACGACGCCGGTGAATGGATCGGACCGGTTTTGACTGGCGCCGGGAAACAGGTCGGTCATCGCCGCGATCACCACATCCATCAAGCTCGACCCGCCGACGAACACCACCTGTTCTACCGCGGCGGGGGTGACCCCGGCCATGGCGCAGGTTTCAGCGGCGCAGGCCCGGATACCTTCGGCCAAAGTGTTGAGGGAGCTGGCCAGGTTCGCGTGGCTCAGCGGCACTGAAAGAGCACGCTCGATCACCCGCAGATCAATTCGCCCGTCACCGGCATTTGCCGCGATCTTGCCCCGTTCGACGGCAAAGGCGATGTCGTGGCCGGTTTCCATTTCCAGCACCGATAAAAGCCGCGCAAACGGCACCGGGTCAACCGCCTGGCGTGCCATGGCCCGAACATCGCGCAGGGTTTGGGCGCCGTAAACGAAGGGGATTTTTTCCCAGGTCGCCAGATCATGAAACAATGCATTGGGCGCGGGCAGGGCGCCATTGCCGAACGTGTTTCGGATCAAGGCGTTATGGCCCAGAAACGGCATGACATGATCAAGGCTGAGCGCGCGGTCGAAATTGGTACCGCCGATGCGCACACCGTGGCTGGCGATCACCTCGACCCCTGTTTTTGCGGCGCGAAACAGGGTGAAATCCGACGTGCCGCCACCGATGTCCACGATCAACCCCAGGCCGCCACCCGCCGCGCCATTGGCCAGTGCCGCTGCCTCTGGTTCATACATGAAGCGGACCGATTGAAATCCGGCCCGCTTGTAACATTCGCGCAAATCCGTTTCCGCCTGCGCATCCCGCGCCGGGTTGGCCGAGTGGAAATGGACCGGTCGCCCGGACACGGCATGGGGGAATTCCACGTGGCACGCTGCTTCTGCTCCGGCCTTGAGGCGCCCCAGAAAACGGGCGATGATATCAATGAAATCAATCTGTTCATTCAGGATTTGTCGCCGTTCCCGCATCAGTGCCGTGCCCAGAACGCTTTTCAGCGCCCGCATGAACCGCCCTTCGGCGCCGTCGATCAATGCGCGGTTTGCCTGGGATCCGAACAGCGTGCGGCGATTGTCAAAATCGAAAAACACCGAGGTGGGCAGCGTCTTTTCCCCCGGCTCAATCTCAATCAGATGGGGGCGTCCGTTCACCAACACGCCACAGGCCGAATTCGACGTTCCGAAATCGATACCAAGAGTGTTCATCGCGCATCCCCTCGAAAAGGTCGCCGCACTACCCCGGGCTGCGCCTTTGCGCAACCCCGGACACAGGCGGGCCGATCTCGTTGAAAATACCGCCCCGATTGGTTTGAAACCGCGAGATCGGACTTTCCCACCTGCGCCTGATCCCCTAACTACTGCGCTGAAATCGTCAGGGCGGTGCTGTGTTCCGTCTGTCCGCATGGCCCGGGCATGTGCCCCGAAAGGAGCAACCGCCTGCATAGAAAACGGGGGAGCGCATGGAGCGCCCGGCGCAATCATCAAGACCCGCGAGGGCCAAATACGCGCGCCGTGCCGCGGCTGGTATGTCGCGCGGTTGGCAAATGGTGCGCCATCGCGGGGCAGGGCAGGCGCGGTTTTGGGTCTTGGCCTTGCTGGTAGGCATCGCCGCGGGCTTGGCATCGCTCGGGTTTCGCACCGGTATCAACGTGATTCAGGCGACCCTTTATGGGACAGAGGATGTCGCGCATCTGCACAGTTTTGCGCGGACCCTTGCGTGGTACTGGATTGTATTGATCCCGGTGGCCGGCGGATTGATTGTCGGGTTGGTTCTCCATCGGTTCACGAATGATGGCCGGGCGCGGGCGGTGTCCGATGTGATCGAGGGCGCCGCCCTGCACGATGGCCGGGTCGAAAAACGTGCCGGGCTGGCCAGTGCATTCGCCGCACTGATCACCCTGTCGTCGGGCGGGTCGTCGGGGCGCGAAGGGCCGGTGGTGCACCTTGCCTCGGTGATTTCCGCCTGGATCAGCACGGTGATCAAGGCCGATGGGATCACCGGGCGCGATTTGTTGGGGTGTGCCGTGGCGGCGGCCATCTCGGCCAGTTTCAACACGCCGATCGCAGGTGCGATCTTTGCGCTGGAGGTGGTTCTGCGGCATTTTGCCTTTCACGCCATTGCGCCCATTTTCATAGCATCGGTTGCCGGAACCGTGATCAACCGGCTGTCCTTTGGCGATGTGACCGAATTCACCCTTGGTGGCGATGATGTTCTGGCCTTTTATGTCGAGCTTCCTGCCTTTCTCATTCTCGGGTTGGTTTGTGGCATTGTTGCAGTGTTGTTGATGCGGTCGATTTTTTGGGCCGAAACCCAAGGTGACCGGTTGCAAGCTGCCATGGGGTTGCATCGGGCCTTGCGGCCTGCGTTGGCTGGCGGGCTGTTGGGGGCGCTGGCCATTTTCTTTCCGCACATCATTGGCGTGGGGTATGAAACGACCTCTCTGGCTCTGACGGGCAATCTGCTTTTGTATCAGGCGATCCTGTTTGCGGTGGTCAAGGTTGTGGCGGTGGCCGTCACTTTTGGCGGGCGCATGGGGGGGGCGTATTTTCGCCCGCTCTCATGACCGGGGCGTTGACCGGGTTGGCCTATGGCATGATCGCCACGTCGTTTTTCCCCCATGTGAGCGGGTCGGAAACGCTCTATGCGCTGGCGGGAATGGGGGCTGTGGCGGCGGCCGTTCTGGGAGGGCCGATATCGACCACGCTGATCGTTTTTGAATTGACCGGCGATTGGCAGACCGGGCTGGCGGTTATGGTGGCGGTGTCGTCGTCCACCGCCGTCGCATCGCGGTTGGTCGATCGGTCGTTTTTCATGACGCAACTGGAACGGGACAATATCGCGCTGTCCAAGGGGCCGCAGGCGTATTTGCTGGGCATGTTCCGGGTGGCCAATGTCATGCGCAAACCCGACGATCCCCGGGCGGCCCCGGATGACGGAATATGGGAGGCGATCGAGGCGGGTCATATGATCGAGGCAAATGCGACCCTGAAAACCGCCTTGCCGATGTTTGAGGAAACCCCCTGGCCGTTCCTGCCGGTGGTGAAAACCGGCGCGGCGGGTGAGGCGCCCGAGATTCTGGGCGCGTTGTTCCACGTCGATGCCCTGCGCGCCTATAATCGCGCCCTGGCGGCAACCGCCGCAGAGGAACATTCGTAATGCCCCCGAGAGGCACAGAAGAATTGGCAGAATCAGCAGTATCGGGTTCCTCCGAAATAGGGTGAAATAAGTGTTTCCAAACCGCGCGTTAAGCAACCCTAGCACCAGAAACCCTAAGAATCGGTTAAATCACGGGCGCAGATGTGCCAAACTGTGCCCATAAGTCAGACCTCCGGCGCATCGCCAATTCGAGACTCGACACTTCCCTCATTTGCCCCAATATCAGACCCATGAGCCTGCCCCCGGATTCCTCGACGACCTCAGAACCCGCACCTCTCTTTCGCAAGTGGTCGGGCGCAAGGTGATGTGGGATGCGCGCAAATCCAACCAGGGCAAGGGCGACATGTGGGCGCCATGCCCCTTTCACCAGGAAAAAAGCGCCTCTTTCCATGTGGATGACCGCAAAGGATATTATTATTGCTTTGGCTGCCACGCCAAGGGCGATGCGATTTCCTTTGTGAAAGACACCGAAAATGTCGGCTTTATGGAAGCGGTCGAGATTCTGGCGCGTGAAGCCGGAATGCCCATGCCCGCCCGCGACCCCCAGGCGCAGCAGAAGGCTGATAAACGCACCCAACTTATTGAAGTCATGGAGAAAGCGGTTCAGTTTTATTCCCTGCAAATGAAAACCGGGCAGGCGACTGGCGCGCGGGATTATCTGGTGGGTCGGGGGCTGGACCCGGCAGCACAAGAGCGTTGGCAGATCGGGTTCGCCCCGCCCGGCTGGCAATCCCTGTGGGACGCCCTGATTTCAAAGGGTATTTCCGAGGATCTCATCGTTGAATGCGGGTTGGCGAAACCGTCGCGCCAAGGCAAGAAACCCTATGACACCTTTCGCAACCGGATCATGTTTCCGATTCGCGATGCGCAGGGCCGCGCCATTGCCTTTGGCGGGCGGGCGATGGACCCGGATGACAAGGCCAAGTATCTGAATTCACCGGAAACCCCACTGTTCGACAAGGGCCGCAGCCTGTTCAATTTCGCCCCCGCACGCGAGGCGGCAGGCAAGGGTCAGCCGCTGATCGTGGCCGAGGGGTACATGGATGTGATTGCCCTGTCCGAGGCCGGATTTCCCGCCGCCATCGCCCCCCTCGGCACCGCCGTGACCGAAGATCAGCTGCGCCTCATGTGGCGCATCGCGGACGAACCGGTGATCGCGCTGGACGGCGACACCGCGGGCCTGCGGGCCGCCATGCGGGTGATTGATGTGGCGTTGCCGCTGCTGGAGGCGGGCAAGGGGCTGCGGTTCTGCCTGATGCCTCAGGGGATGGACCCGGATGATCTGTTGAAATCCCGGGGCGCGGGCGCGATGCAAAAGCTGCTGGATCAGGCGCGCCCCATGGTTGATCTGCTGTGGCAGCGCGAAACCGAAGGGGGCACATTCGACAGCCCCGAACGGCGTGCGGCTCTGGATAAATCCTTGCGTGCGGCCATCGGAAAAATCGCCGATCCACATATCCGCACCCACTATGGCGCTGCAATCAAAGAAAAACGCTGGGCGCTGTTCAACCCGCGCAAGCCCGGCGGGCGGGTCTGGCACCCCAAAGGCACGCCCGAAGTTGCGGTGCCCGCAACCCGGGCCTCGCAACTGGCGCAGGGCAATTCGACCATGGATGAGATGCTGCGTGAGGCGGTCATTCTGGCCGTGTTGCTGATCCATCCCGCCGTGATCGCCCAGTTCGAGGACGCGCTGGAGCGGTTGGAGTTTCTCGACCCGGATCACGCCCGCATTGCCGCCGGGCTGTTGCGCCACATGGATGCTGACGATTTGGGGGAAAAAATGCGCGAAGCCATTGGCCGTGGGCCCCTTGAAAAGCTGCTTCTGTCACGCCATGTCACGCTCTGCCCCGCAGTGCGCAGCCCGGGTGACGACGATGTCGCGGCGATCTGCGTGGCCGAGGAACTGAGCAAACTGCATGCCCGGCGTGGGGCGCGCCGCGAGATCGAAGAAGCGGTGCGTGACGCAGAGGCAACCGGAGATGAGGGCACGACCTGGCGTCTTGGTCAGGCCGCCGAAGCGCGCAACCGGGCCGAGCGGGCGCAAAACGAAGACAAGACAGAATTCGAGATCGGCGCCAATGGCGCGCGAGATCAGCCGGGACGAACGTCTGGCCTTTGATTCGCTGCTGGCGCAGATCAACAAAGACAATACAACCGGGTAAGGCCGTGACTCTCGGTGAGGGAACGGTAAACAGGGCAGAGTAAGCAGGGGTTGCGAGATCAGTGATTCGCAATGGATGATTCGCCATCACCCGCGAGATCGTTTTCGCCGTGGAAGGAGTGCCGAATGGCCGCCAAAGACACCGACGACCGGAACAAGCAGGTCGATCAGGACAATGAAGGTCTGGACATGAGCCAGGCCGCTGTCAAAAAGATGATCGCTGAAGCGCGGGAAAAGGGGTATATTACCTATGACCAGCTGAATCAGGTTCTGCCACCGGAACAGGTGTCTTCGGAACAGATCGAAGATGTGATGTCGATGCTGTCCGAAATGGGCATCAACATCATCGAAGACGAAGAAACCGAAGAAGAAGAGAACAAGGGCGCGACCGAACTGACCACAACGTCAGGGGCCCGCGATATGGTTCTGTCGTCGTCGGAAACCGAAAAGCTGGACCGTACCGACGATCCGGTGCGCATGTATCTGCGCGAAATGGGGTCGGTCGAACTGTTGTCGCGCGAGGGCGAAATCGCCATCGCCAAGCGGATCGAGGCCGGGCGCAACACGATGATTGCGGGCCTGTGCGAAAGCCCGCTGACATTTCAGGCGATTACCATCTGGCGCGACGAATTGTTGAACGAAGACATTCTGTTGCGCGACGTTATTGATCTTGAAACCACCTTTGGCCGCTCCATGGGCGAGGATGACGACGATGAGGCCGTCGTGCCCGGCGCCCTGAATGTGGCCGCCACTGCCACCGCCACACCCGCCCCCGCCAAGGACGAATCGAACCAACCCGAGCTGGACGCCGACGGAAACCCGATTTCCCAGGCCGATGATGATGACGACGACGACGAACAGGCCAATATGTCGCTTGCGGCAATGGAAAGCGCGCTGAAACCCCGCGTTCTGGAAATGCTTGAGGTCATTGCCCACGATTACGCCAAACTGTCGGAAATGCAGGATTTGCGGATGTCCGCAACCCTGAACGAAGACAACAGTTTCACCGAAGGCGCCGAAGCCGAATATCAGAAATTACGCAGTGAAATCGTGTTGTTGGTGAATGAACTTCACCTGCACAACAACCGTATCGAGGCGCTGATTGATCAGCTTTACGGCATCAACCGCAAGATCATGTCGATTGATTCCAGCCTTGTGAAACTGGCCGATCAGGCGCGCATCAACCGCCGCGAATTCATCGACGCCTATCGCGGATACGAGCTCGACCCGACCTGGATGGAAAAGATGGCCGAGAAATCGGGCCGGGGCTGGCAGGCATTTATCGAACGTTCGTCCGGGAAGGTTGATGAACTGCGCGGCGAAATGGCCCAGGTCGGCCAATATGTGGGCGTCGACATCAGCGAATTCCGCCGCATCGTGCAGCAGGTGCAGAAGGGCGAAAAAGAGGCGCGTCAGGCCAAAAAGGAAATGGTCGAGGCGAACCTGCGTCTGGTGATTTCGATCGCGAAAAAGTACACGAACCGCGGCTTGCAATTCCTTGATCTTATTCAGGAAGGTAACATCGGCCTGATGAAGGCGGTGGACAAATTCGAATATCGGCGGGGCTATAAATTCAGCACCTACGCCACTTGGTGGATCTCGTCAGGCGATCACCCGGTCCATTGCCGATCAGGCCCGCACGATCCGTATTCCGGTGCATATGATCGAAACGATCAACAAACTGGTGCGCACCGGGCGCCAGATGCTCCATGAAATCGGCCGTGAACCGACGCCCGAGGAACTGGCTGAAAAGCTTCAGATGCCTTTGGAAAAGGTCCGCAAGGTGATGAAAATCGCCAAGGAACCGATTTCGCTGGAAACCCCCATCGGGGATGAGGAAGACAGTCAGCTTGGCGACTTCATCGAAGACAAGAACGCGGTTCTGCCCCTGGATTCGGCCATTCAGGAAAACCTGAAGGAAACCACGACCCGGGTTCTCGCCTCGCTCACCCCGCGCGAAGAGCGCGTGTTGCGCATGCGTTTTGGCATTGGCATGAACACCGATCACACGCTCGAAGAGGTCGGTCAGCAGTTCAGCGTGACCCGCGAGCGCATCCGCCAGATCGAAGCCAAGGCGTTGCGCAAACTGAAACACCCCAGCCGGTCACGCAAACTGCGTTCATTCCTGGATCAATAGGAGGTCAGCCGTGTCATTTTGGTCACGATTGTTCGGGGGTGGCGGTAGCAGCAGTGCCCCAGCCGCGCCCGCAGAAATTCACGACGGCTTTGCCATCCACGCCGAACCGATCAATGAGGGCGGGCGCTGGCGCATCGCGGCCCGGATTGAAAAGGACATTGAAGGCGTGACCAAGAGTCACAAAATGGTGCGTGCCGATACATTGGAAAGCGCCGAGTCCGCCGCAGAAGCCTCTGTTGCAAAAGCGAAAATGCTGATTGACGAACAGGGCGACAAAATTTTCGGCTAAGCAGGATCGCGAGATATATTTCCCCGGGCGTGCTTGATTGCGGGCGATGACACCCCATCCTATGGGCAACCGAAAGGAAATTTCATGCGTTTTCTCGCCTGTGTCGCCCCGGCCATTATCTGCGCCGGGTTCGCCGTCAGCCCTGCCGCTGCTTTTGTGGCGTCCAACGATCTGATTGTTGAACCGCAGGGGCAGGGGTTCAACGTGGCTTATCACGGCAAATCCGGTGCGCGTGCCTTTTGGTGTGCGGCGGGGGAATACGCCGAAAAGGTTTTGAATCAATCGCCTGCGGCCACTCTTTATCGCAGTTCGGAACCGCCGCGCCGCGCGGGTCAGGGTATTTCATTTTCACTTTCACCCAGCGCGGCCGCGCGCAGAACCGGCCTTGCCACGTTCGGCGCCACCGGAGGCGGTATCTCGATCGCCCACGCGCGCAGCCTGTGTGACGCCGCGTTGTTCCCCACCCAATGACCACCCGTCACGGGGATTTTGAGGTTCCGACGCGCGGGCAGGGCCTGTATGAGCTAACGGATCAACTGCGTGATTGGGTGGCGGGCGATGGTGTTCTGAGCCTGTTCGTGCGCCATACGTCGTGTTCCCTGCTTATTCAGGAAAACGCCGACCCCGAGGTGCAGACCGATCTGGCGGCGTTTTTCGCCCGCCTCGTTCCACCAACCACCGATCCCGCGATGGCCTATCTGACCCATACCTATGAAGGCCCCGATGACATGCCGGCCCATATCAAGGCCGCGCTTTTGCCGGTCAGTCTGAGCATTCCGGTGCGCAACGGGCGCATGGTTTTGGGCCGCTGGCAGGGTATCTATCTGTTTGAACACCGCGATGCCCCGCACCGACGCCAGATCGCCGCCGCGCTACAGTGAATCCCGGCTGCAACACCTACATCTGGTGATGCTCAACGCCTCTACCCAAGGTCTGGCGGTTTCCCTATAACTGCGGTGGGAAATGACGGGAAGGGGCCAACATAGATGCGGTGTCCGTTTTGCGGGAATATTGATACGCAGGTGAAAGACTCGCGTCCTGCCGAAGATCATGTGGCGATCCGGCGGCGGCGGTTCTGCCCGGCCTGCGGTGGCCGGTTCACCACCTACGAAAGGGTGCAACTGCGCGATCTGGTGGTGATCAAAACCAATGGCCGGCGCGAAGATTTCGACCGGGACAAGCTGGAGCGTTCGATCCGCATTGCCCTGCAAAAACGCCCGGTTGAGCCAGAGCGGATGGACCAGATGATAAGTGGCATAGTGCGGCGGCTGGAATCCCTGGGCGACACTGACATCCCGTCAAAGGTGATCGGTGAGATCGTGATGGAAAGTCTGGCGCGCATCGACACCGTCGCCTATGTCCGGTTTGCCAGCGTTTACAAAAACTTTCAGGCCGCCGATGACTTCGATAAGTTCGTGAGCGAGCCTGCGCCCCAACGTCCCCCCGACACGTGAGCGCCGAAGATCTGCGCCACATGGCCCACGCCCTCACCTTGGGGCAGAGGGGGCTGGGGCGCTGTTGGCCCAACCCTGCGGTGGGATGCGTGATTGTCGCGGGTGGCCGCGTTGTCGGGCGCGGTTGGACCCAACCGGGCGGGCGGCCCCACGGCGAAACGATGGCGCTGGCACAGGCGGGGCAGGCGGCGCGCGGCGCGACGGCTTATGTCACGCTTGAACCCTGCGCCCATCACGGCCAGACCCCCCTGTGCGCAAGCCCTGATTGAGTCCGGGATTGCCCGCGTGGTCTGTGCCCTGGGCGATCCCGATAAACGGGTGTCTGGCCGCGGGTTTGCGATGCTGCGCGCCGCCGGGATTATCGTTGATATCGGTATCTGTGCCGATCAGGCGCGCCGCGATCAGATGGGTTTTCTGTCACGTATCAATCTGTTGCGCCCTATGGTTACGCTGAAACTGGCCAACAGTTTTGACGGGCGCATTGCCACGGCCACGGGGGATCCCGGTGGATCACCGGCGCGCTGGCCCGGCGCCGGGTGCATGCCCTGCGGATGAACCATGACGCAGTGCTGATCGGAGGCGGAACGGCCCGTGCGGATGACCCCAGCCTTGATGTGCGCGGTTTTGGCACCGTTGCGCAACCGGTGCGCGTGGTGCTGTCGGCCATGCTGGATCTGCCCCGCGATGGCCGGCTGGCCCGGTCGGCGAGAGATGTTCCCTTGTGGCTTGTCCATGGACCGGGGGCCGATGTGGCGCCCTGGCACCGCATGGGTGCGCGCACGTTCAAGGTGCCGGGGAACGGCCCGATTGACCCCACGCAGGCGTTGCATGCCCTTGGTGCGGCGGGGCTGACCCGGGTATTGTGCGAAGGCGGCGGGAGGCTGGCGGCTTCGATGTTGCGGGCGGGGCTGGTGGATCGGTTGATCGGGTTCACGGCCGGTCTGGCACTGGGGGCCGAAGGGCGGCCTTCGCTTGGGGATATGGGGATCACGGTGCTGGCAGAGGGGCCGCGGTTCACGTTGGACCGGCTGCGCAGCGTTGGCGGTGACGTGATGGCCGAATGGCGCCTAGCGCCACAGGTGGGCGCGACTGGCCAATAACCCCTGAGCCTTGGCCAAAAGGCGATTGGCCCGTCCGGGGTGCGGTACAATGCCGGTGGCAAGGCGGACCATGACCACCTCGACGGGGCAGGGCATATTGGTGACCGGGTCGTGATAACGCGGATAACCGATCAGCGTGGCATGGGCCAGTTGCGCCAGCGTCGGGCGTGCTTTGCGCCGCGCCGGGATGTCGCCCAGGTCACGGGTCAGGCCCCAACCGGCGTAGAATGGCGCGCCAAGGGTGGTCACCGGTACGCCGCGCAACAAGGCTTCGAACCCCAAAAGCGAGGTCATGGTCCAGACCTCGTTTACCAGTGCGATCAGCGCCGCAGGGTCGGCGCCATTGATGACGTGGGTGGCATATTGCAGTGCGATATCGGTTTCGATCCGCCCCGCGCGCAACCCCGCTTCGACGTCGGGGTGCGGTTTGTAAATGATCACCGCATTGGGGTTTTCGCGGCATGTGTGGCGCAGCAGATCAAGGTTCGTGGCGCAGTGGTTGCACCCCTTGCGGATTGATGCGTCATCTTCGACCTGCCCGGGAACAAGTATCCGGTGGCCAGGCGTGAGGGTGGGAACGGAATTGGCGCCAATATTGTATTTAGACAATTTATGGCGGTTTATTTCGCCGATCATCCGCTCTGAATGTTCGATTTCTGTAGGCGTCAGCATTCGCGATTCTGTGATGATCTGTTCCAGCCGCGATGGCCGGGTGGGATCGTAATAGATGCCAAGATCATCGGCGACCAATGATAGGGGCGGGATAAGGGTGGCCCCCAACCCGCGCGAACGCAAAAAGCCGTCCTCGACCCGCAGGATTCGCCCCTTGTGCGTCGCGCTTTCCTTGCCGGCCCACACCAGCAATCCGCGTCCGGTGCGCGCGGCAAGGGTGCTGGCCCGTGCGGCGTCATCCTGAAACAAAAGGCGTTTCTGGCGTCCGAACACCTGTTGCAGCGGGCGGCGCTTCCACAGGCGCATGCCGCTGGCCACGTGGCCGGAATGGTCATCACGCCACGCACGCACCTCGGCCTCCAGCACGTCGATGGCGGTTTCCAGATCGCACAGCCGGTCGGTGAACGGATTGTACCAGACCGGATAGAGGATCATCGCCGCGGCGAACAATTGCGCGCGCGTCAGGCGCCGCTCGCGTCTGGGGCAGGGGTTCTCATCTGCGGTGAGGCCCCAGCCGCCGTAAAACGGTTGTCCGAACACCCTGGGCCGGTGGCCAGCGAGGATCGCCTCAAACCCCATTTGCGACGTGACAGTATAGACCGCGATGGCCCCCTCCAGCAGTGCCCAGGGGGAAATGGCGGCGGTAAACAGGGACGTACGCGCATCTTCGTGATCTGGCCCGTAATGTCCGGTTCTGTGCCCTTGGGTGGTTTCAGGATGGGTTTTCAAAAGGATTTTTGCGCCGGGATGTTCGATTTGTGCAAATGCGAGCATCTCATCAAACAGCGCCTCCGACCCGGCCCCATGGCGGATCGAGGCATCGCCACGGGTCTGGTCGATTACCAGAACATAGCCGGGGTCAGGCGGCGGGCTGGCGGGATCATAGGCGTTGTATTTGCTCAGATGCGCGCGCTTTAGCCGGATAATCGCATCCCGTGCCCGGTTCAGCAGGGCCGTGTCATCAAGGGGGTGCGTGGCAAGAAGATGCTCCAGATCAGATGGTTGCGCGCTGTCGAAATGCGCGCCGCGCGTATCAAGATGCAACCCCAACGGCGGGCTGCCAGCGCGGCCCGGCAAGACCGACCGTAAAAAGGCATCTTCAACGCGCAGAATCGGCGCGCCCGTGGTTTTTGCCACGGATTCGCCGCGTGCCGAGGTGGGGGATTTGCCCCAGACACCGACCCAATCCTGCGCGCGCGGCTTGCCAAGAGATATCTTCCAGCCGGACAGGGCCAGGATGCGGCGAATGCGCCGCTTGGTCAGAAAACCACCATTATAAACGAAAAGCCGCCGGGGGAGGAAACCCCACCGGCGGCGTTATCTTCGCTGGGGTGGGCTGGGTCAGCCACTCGACCCCGAGCCCAGGTTATTCAGGGAATCCACGGTGGTCACGGCGCCGGTCAGAGCATTGAGAACCTTGGTCCACTGCACATAGGGCGCTTCGGTCACATAGACCGTATCCTGATCACGGATCGCAAAATCGCGGGCCTCGAACATGCCGGTGGGCGCCGTAAGATCAAGGACATAGACCATCCGCTGTGCGCCCTGAAGGTCCGTGCGGCCCAACACCTGATTGGCGATCTCCGCCGGTTCGTTGCGGAAAACGAACACGCCGGTGGGATCGGCCAGAGATGTGGAAAGACCGCCAACCTGGGCCAAGGCCTCGATCGCGCTGATGGTCTGGGATTCAAACGGCACGCGGTTCTGGGTGCCGGTGGCCCCCAAGGCGGTGAAGGAACGCGAATCTTCTTCGACCAGAATACGGTCGCCCCCGCGCAGGGCGATGTCGAGCCGCGGATCCTGATAGAGATCGGCGAACCAGACCTTGCCCTTTTGGCTGCCGCGGATAAGCGTCACCTGCGCAATTTCGGTGGGAATGGAAATGCCACCGGCGCGCGCCAGCATTGCCGAAAGCGTGCGGGTGGGCCGCTGAATGGCATAGACGCCCTGCGCGCCAACCCCACCGGAAACCGAAACTGTCGCCCCATCGCCGGCCAAACGGCGCACCTGCACCTGCGGATCGGGTGTTTGACTGTCGAGCTTTGACGTAATCAGGCGGCGGATTGTTTCAGGCGAATTGCCGGCGGCCCGGATCCGCCCGGCGTAGGGCACGAAAATGTATCCCGCACCATCGACCTGCACCTCGTCCAACACGGCGGATGGCGCGCCCTGGGGCACCAACAACCCGTCGTCGACGTTTTCAAAAACCGTCAAACCCAGGGTGTCGCCCGGCGCGATGGTGTCAGAGCCAACGATTCCGGCGTTTTGCAACGCATCGGAAAACCCCAGCGCGGGGGTTACAGACGTGGCGCGGGTCACACGATCATTCACGGTCACGACAAATGCATCGCCCGATCTTTGAACGGACCCTTCGAAAATTTCCTGCTTGGTCGGGCCAGAACGGGGCAAGCCGCAGCTTGCAACGGTGGCCACAAGCGCGGCCAGGGCGACGGACTTCGCCCAGCGCGATCCCTTGATTTTCACTGCTCGGTCTCCTCGACCTATGTTTCTGCCTCAAGTTTTTTTGTAAGCTACGGGGAAACCGAGGGAAAATCTACTCCTCCGGGCAGGTTGGCTATTTCACGATACGCAACTGTTGCCTTGGTGCCGCTGTGCCCCGTGTCAGCGCATCATAGGGATCGTCCTCGGCCAGCATCATATCGACCACCTGACGCAGCAATTGCCGCCGCCCCGAGGTGGAATAGAAACCGCCGGGAATCTGGCTGGTTTCAAGAAGATAATGGCGATAGTCGCGATAGGCGCGGCTGTCGGGGCGGGTGGGTTGCACAAAGAATTCGGCGATTGGCTGGGTGCTGACAAACTCGGGTTTGGCATAAACCGCCTTACCAAACACCTTGAGCGGCAATCCGCGCCACAGCACCTGTTGCGCGGCGGTTGAATTCACCGTCACGGCACTGCGCGCATGGTCGAGAAGTTGCGCCAACTTGCCGCCCCGCACATAATGCACCCGGTTTTCAACGCCGTACTGACGCGCGACGGCACGCACATCGCGCCGCTGAGGAACGCGCCCATCCTCAAGGGGGTGCGCCTTGAACACAAGGTGGTGATGGGTGGGGGCGCCTTTGGCAAACCCTTCAATCACCAGTTGCAGAAAATCGCGGGTGCCGGAAAAGGGCGAATGCTGTTGGAAATTGCTGTCATGCTCAAGTTGCAGCAAGGCGAGGTGATAGGGAAATCCGCCGCCACGGATGCGCATGGTCGCAACCACACGGTCGGCCCAAAGCATCGGCATCAGCATCAAGCGTTTGAGGTAAAGGCGAAATTCCTGCGTGACGGTCTGGGCGCGGTGGGGGCGGAAATTGGCATATCGGCGATTGGCCAGCATGACGAAGGCATGATAGGTGGCGCCATAAAAGATATGGTGACGCATGTCGCCCCACTGGGCCGGTGCCTCGGGTTGGTCCAGCTCGGCATTGGCCAGCGCATGCTGCATGTCGCCGATCGAGGTGTGCATCAGTGCCGAATTGCCGTTGGAGCCGCCCCGTTCATAGGTCACCCAATAGGGGCGCAGGTATCCTTCCTCAAACACATGCACCATGATGCCGCGCGCCCGGGCGCATGCGATGGCCTGCGCATGAATCGGGCGGGTATCGCCATAGATGACAATATCCGTGATGGCATGCCGGTCGAGCAGGGCGCAAAACCTGTCGGGCCAGGCCTCGGGCGTATCGGTATAGGCGTGAAAATGGGTGGGGTCGTGCCAGAAAAACTGATCCCCGCGGTTGAACCCCACTCGCCATGTTTTTGCCCCCGCGGCCCGCAGCATCCGCGACAGGCGCGCAAAGAACGGCCCATGGGGCCCTTGCAGAAACAGGAAATGGCGGTTGTCGGGTTTGCTCATCTGGCGGTGTACCCTTTGGGTGGAATTGTTCGCGAGCCAGAGACCATGGCCCAACGTGCCAATCATTGTCCCGAAATTCGACAAGGAAATGTCAACAGAGGGGCATTGTCGGGCCGATCTTTGCCTATTTGTGACACTTGAGTTGTCGCAATGGCCGCATTAGCACTGAACACGACAAGGAGACCGGCATGTTTACAGGCATCATCACCGATATCGGCAGTATTCTTGAAGTAGAGCAGCAGGGCGATCTGCGCGCCCGCATCGCCACCGGATACGATGTGGAGGGCATCGACATCGGCGCCTCGATCGCCTGTGACGGGGTGTGCCTGACGGTCGTGGCCCTTGGCACTGCGCCGCAGCCCTGGTTCGACGTACAGATTTCCGCCGAAACCGTGGGCGCGACGAACATCGGGCGTAACGGCTGGCCTCTTGGCAAGCGGATCAATCTGGAACGGGCGCTGAAGGTCGGGGATGAACTGGGCGGGCATATCGTGTCCGGTCACGTGGATGGCGTAGCCGAAATCACCGCCATGCAGGACGAGGGCGACAGCACCCGCGTGACCCTGCGCGCGCCCGGGGCTCTGGCCCGGTTCATCGCGCCAAAAGGCTCGGTCGCGCTCAACGGCACATCCCTGACGGTGAACGAGGTTGATGGCGCATCCTTCGGGATCAATTTCATCCCCCACACTAAAATCGCCACCACCTGGGGCGCCGTGGCCGTGGGCGATGCCGTGAACATCGAAATCGACACAATGGCGCGCTATGTGGCCCGCTTGCAGGAATTCGCGTGATCGCAAAAGCGAAAAGTGACCGGAGGGAACGATGAGCAACCTGGGACATAACAACGGCCCGTCGATGGAGCCGGGGCAGGGATTTCGCCGTCATGCCTGGGCCAAGGCGCGGCGCGATCTGCTGCCGCAGCTTCCGCTGAATGTGATCCGCCGCCGGGTGGCGCGGGCAAAGGAAATCGGGCTGGATTATCGCACCTATGCCACCGTGCGCGCCACGTCCGGGCGCGATATCATCGGGTTTCTGTTTTCCTCCAACGCTTTGCGTTTGCATCTGGCCAGCCAGAAAATGCCACCCGAACGGGCGGCGCATCTGCACCGGGTGGCCTGTGATCGCACCGTCCTGTTGCACCCACCCCATATGGCCGTGGCACCGGGCGAACCTCTCGACGCCGCCCATCCGGCCCCCGCCCCTTTGCGCTTTGGCGCGATCAACGGGCCGGTTTGCTTTCGGTCCTGCGCGACCGGGGCCTGCCCGCTGATGGTGTGATCCTGATTGGCGATGTCGCATTCGAGCGGGAATGGGCCGGTGCGGCAGGTCTGGCGGGCTATGTTCCGCAGGATCGGTTCTTTGGTGGCGATAACGGCAACGCAACAGCGGTTTGAGCGCTGGCCTTTGCCCGTGACCTGCGCTATTGCGCGCCCAAGCGTAGGAGCCGCCATGACCGATCATTACCACGACGCCGTGTCGTCCATCGAAGAGATCATCGAGGATGCGCGCAACGGGCGCATGTTCATTCTGGTCGATCACGAAGACCGCGAAAATGAGGGCGATCTGGTGATCCCCGCCGAAATGGCCACCCCTGAAATGGTGAATTTCATGGCCACCCATGGGCGCGGTCTGATCTGCCTGACCCTGCCGGGCGCTCGGCTTGACGCGCTCGGCTTGCCGTTGATGTCCACCCACAACTCATCGCGCCACGAAACCGCCTTCACCATCAGCATCGAGGCCCGCGAAGGCGTGACCACCGGCATTTCCGCCCATGACCGGGCGCTGACTGTTGCCACCGCCATCGATGAAACCAAAACCGGCGCCGATATCGCCACCCCGGGCCACGTCTTTCCCCTGCGCGCCCGCGAAGGTGGCGTGTTGGTGCGTGCCGGTCATACCGAGGCGGCCACGGATATCGCGCGCCTCGCGGGCAAGAAACCCGCCGGTGTGATCTGTGAAATCATGAATGACGACGGCACCATGGCGCGCCTGCCCGATCTGGTGGCTTTCGCCCAGCGGCACGGCCTGAAAATCGGGACGATCTCCGATCTGATCGCCTATCGCCGCCGTTACGACAATCTGGTGCGTGTTCAAAAGGAACAGGTGGTTCAAAGCGAATTTGGCGGCGAATGGACCATGCGGATCTATACCGACGAAACCCAGGGCGCCGAACATATCGCCTTGATCAAGGGTGATCCCTCGGGCGACGATCCGGTGCTGGTGCGCATGCACGCGCTTGACCCGATGCTGGATGTGATCGGCATTGGCGGGGCCGGGCGGGCGCGCGAATTTGGCGATGCGATGGAAATGATCGCGGCTGAGGGGCGCGGGGTGCTGGTGCTGCTGCGTGACCTGCACATGAAGCTGTCGGCAGAAAACGAAGTATCGCCCCAAACCCTGCGTCAATATGGTCTGGGCGCGCAGATCCTGTCATCGCTGGGCATTTCCCGGCTGATCCTGCTGTCCAATTCGCCCCAGCCCAAGGTTGTCGGGCTTGATGCCTATGGCCTTGAAATCACAGGCACCCGCAAGATATCGGAGATCGGATAATGGCCGGAACCGCCCATTACACCCCGCCCATGCCCGCGTTCGATGAGCCGGTGAAACTGCTCATTGTCGTGGCGCCGTATTACAAGGACATCGCCGATGATCTGGTCGCCGGGGCAAAGGCGATGATCGAAAGCGTCGGTGGCACATTCGATCTGATCGAAGTGCCCGGCGCGCTTGAGGTGCCCACCGCCATCCGCATCGCCCAACGCACCAGCAATTTTGACGGTTTCGTCGCGCTGGGTTGCGTGATCCGGGGCGAAACCACCCATTATGATACGGTCTGCAACGACAGTTCCCGCGCGCTCACGCTGTTGGGGCTGGATGGGTGCTGCATCGGCAATGGTATCCTGACCGTGGAAAACCATGCTCAGGCGGCAGTGCGGGCAGGGGAACAGGACAAGGGCGGCGGTGCCGCTGCGGCAGCGTTGCATTTGGTGGCCCTGTCGCGCAAATGGGCGCGCACGCCCAAGGGCATAGGATTTCAACCGGGCAGTTACCGCCTGGCAGGTGAGACGGACGGTTCGACAAACGCATGACATCCCCGACCAAAAGACAGATGAAATCGGCCTCGCGGCTTTATGCGGTTCAGGCGTTGTTCCAGATGGAGCATTCGTCCCTGACCATCGAAAAGGTGCGCGCCGAGTTCGAAAATCACCGGTTCGGCGCCATCTATGAGGGCGACGAGATGATCGAAGGCGACGTGACCCATTTCCGCCGCCTGCTGGATGATGCCGTGAACAATCAGGCCAAGATCGACCAGATGACCAACCGGGCCCTGGTGGCGAAATGGCCCATCGCCCGGATCGACCCGACCCTGCGGGCGCTGTTTCGTGCCGCCGGGGCCGAACTGATCGGCGGCGACACGCCGCCACGGGTGGCGATCACCGAATATGTCGATGTGGCCAAGGCGTTCTTTCCCGATGGTCGCGAGCCCAAATTCGTGAACGGCGTTCTCGATCACATGGCCCGCGAAGCCCGCCCCGACGCGTTCAGCTAGGCGTTCCGCTGCCGCCGGGCGCCAATCAAAAAATGGAATGCGCCGCAGGCGCGCCTTTGGATCAGCCCTTTGCGGGAACGGCCATGATCAGACAGGTGGTCGATCCGGTGGCATAAAGCCGCCCGTCGTTGGCGTCGCGGATTTCGCCGTGGGCCACCCCCGTTGATCGTCCGGCGTGATCGACAATGCCCGTGGCCAGCACCTCGGTGCCCGGCGCAATCGCCCGGGTGATGTTGATCTTGTATTCCAGCGTTGTGTAAAATGATCCCTGCGCCACCGTGGTCATCACCGCGCAGCCCAGACAACTGTCCAGAATCGCGCCGTACCACCCGCCGTGAATGCCCCCCGAGGGGTTCATGTGATCGAACGCGGGGGCGCCACGAAAAACCACGCGCCCCGGCGCGATGTCATCAAGGTGAAAGTTCAGAACCCGGCCAATGGACGGGGCGGGCAATTTACCATCGCGCAGCCGCTCCATGAACTCCATCCCCGACATCGACAGGATCGTCTCGCGGTCGGGTAATTGGCTGGCATCGTCGGGAAAATACATTGGCGCGTCCTTTTACAGTCGCGCCAATCTGGCTGGTTCAGGCGACGTTCTCAAGAACCACTTTCTGGCTTACCCCCAAAGCATGGCACACATCGCGGGTCAGATGCGGCTTGTTCAGGGTGTAAAAATGCAGATCCTCCACCCCTTCGGCCATCAGCGTGCTGCACAATTCGGTGCAGATCGCAGTGGCCAGCAACTCTTCGCGGTCGTCGCGGATGGCGGTGGTGAACGCATCGTCCAGCCACTTTGGCACCGAGGTGCCACACCGCGTGGCGAACCGTTTCACACCGTTCCAGTTCTCGATCGGCAGGATGCCGGGAATGACCGGCGCGTCGATCCCCGCTTTGACACAGGCATCGCGGAACCGCAGGAACGTGTCTGCCTCGAAAAAGAACTGGGTGATCGCCGATGTGGCACCAGCGTCGATCTTGCGCTTGAGAAACTCCACATCCGCCGTATCGCTGGCCGCTTCGGGGTGGCGATCAGGATAGGCGCCGACGCGGATGTCGAAATCGCCGGTCCGCGCCAATGCTTCGATCAATTCGATGGAATTGGCGAATCCCTCGGGGTGGGGGGCAAAGCCGGTGCTGCCCTTGGGCGGATCGCCGCGCAGGGCAACGATCTGGTTCACGCCTGCATCCTTGTAAGACTGGGCAATGGCCAGGGTTTCATCGCGGGTGGCATCCACACAGGTCAGATGGGCGGCCACGGGCAGGTTGTAATTGCGGTGCAGCAGGCCCACCGCCTCGTGGGTCAGGTCGCGGGTGGTGCCACCGGCGCCGTACGTGACCGACACGAATCCCGGATCAAGCGGCGCAAGCGTCTGAACCGTGTCCCACAGGCGGAACGACGCCTCCAGCGACTGGGGCGGGAAGAATTCGAATGAAACGGTCGGGGTGGGCATGGCGCAAATCCTGATTGGTGTTGCCCCCTTGTGCCGGAATCCCGTATGTGAAGCCAATTCATAATTTTCATCAACATCATGAGGCGGCCATGCATATCGAGTTTCGCCATCTGCGCACGATCAAGGCAATCCATGATGCAGGCGGCGTTGCGCGGGCGGCTGACCAGTTGAACATCACCCAATCTGCGCTGTCCCATCAGGTGAAGGGGTTGGAGGATCAGGCAGGCGTTGAATTGTTCGTGCGCCGCTCCAAACCCCTGAAACTCTCGGCGGCGGGAATGAAACTGTTGCGCCTTGCGGAACGGATTTTGCCTGAAATCGCCGCCATGGAGGATGATTTTGCCGGTCTTCTCAGTGGTAAATCCGGGCGTTTGCATATCGCCATCGAATGTCATGCCTGTTTTGAATGGCTGTTTCCGGTGCTTGAAAAGTTCCGCCACGCCTGGCCCGATGTCGATGTCGATATCCGCCCCGGCCTTGCCTTTGGCGCGCTGCCTGCGTTGCAAAAGGAACAGGTTGATCTGGTGGTGTCGTCCGACCCGGAAAACCTGCCCGGGGTCGATTTCAGCCCGCTGTTCGATTATGCGCCGGTTTTCGTGGCTTCGGCCAACCATCCATTGGCAGCACGGGATTTCATCGAGGCCGGGGATTTTCGCGAAGAAACCCTGATCACCTATCCGGTAGAGCGTTCGCGTCTGGATGTGTTCACTGAATTGCTGATCCCGGCCAAGGTTGAACCGCGTGCATTGCGGCAGGTGGAATTGACCGCCGTGATCCTGCTGTTGGTCGCGTCGGGGCGCGGGGTGTCGGTGTTGCCCGATTGGGTGGTGCGCGAGGTGCGCTATAACTCTGACTATGTGACCCGCCCGCTCACCGCCAAGGGCGTGACAAAGCGCCTCTATGCCGCGACCCGGGCCGAGGATACGACCGTGCCGTGGATGGCGCATTTCCTGCGTCTGTGCCGCAGTGAGCCGGTGAAGTTGCAACGCGGCGATGGTTAAGCGGCAAGTTGGGGTTGGCTTTTGCACGGCCCCGGTGTATCGCGCGAGCTTGGAATTTAAGGGTTGGATGCGATGCAGGGCAGTGCAAATCTGAATGTGATGATCAAGGCCGCGCGCCGGGCGGGGCGTTCCCTGGTCAAGGATTTCCGCGAGGTCGAGAATTTGCAGGTGTCCGCCAAGGGCGCCGGTGATTTCGTGACCAAGGCGGATCTGACCGCCGAGGCGATCATCCGAGAAGATCTGATGGCGGCGCGCCCCAATTACGGCTGGCTGGCCGAAGAAAGCGCCCCGGTCGAGGGCAAGGATCCGACCCGGCGCTGGATCGTCGATCCGCTGGACGGAACCACGAATTTCCTGCACGGGCTGCCCCATTGGTGCATTTCCATTGCGTTGGAACATAAGGGTGAAATCGTTTCGGCCGTGGTGTTCGACCCCGCCAAGGACGAAATGTTCGTGGCTGAAAAGGGTGGTGGCGCCTGGATGAACGAAAGCCGGGTGCGGGTTTCGGGGCGCCGGTCGCTGATCGAGGGGATCTTTGCCTGTGGCGTGCCCCATTCCGGCGCGCCGGGGCTGCCTGAATTGCTGCGTGAATTTGGCCGCGTTCTGCCTGCCGTGGCCGGGGTGCGGCACTGGGGATCGGCGGCGCTGAACCTGACCTATGTGGCGGCGGGCCGGTTTGATGGATACTGGGAACGGCGGATGAAACCCTGGGATGTTGCCGCCGGTCTGTTGATCTGCCGCGAAGCTGGCGCGCTGCTTGAACCGGTGCATGAAGGCCGTTCGATGCTGGAGCATGGCGAAGTGATCGCGGCCAACGAACCGCTGTTTGATGGTTTTGCGAAACTGGTGCGCGGCTAGGGTTTTCTGTCTGACGGATGGTTGCGGCCATCCACCCAAGTGATCGGATCGTGATCGGGCAGGTGGACGCCCTCAAGACAGGCGGCGTTGATTCCCACCTCTTGCGGATTGCTGCGCCGGTTGTGGTGGGTATAGATCCCGCAAGTCTTGCAAAAATGGTGACGCGCGGTTTTCGTGCCGAATTGATAGGTTTGCAGATTTTCGCCGCCTTGCACAATTTCAACATTATCGCGGTGTGCCGTCACAGCGGCGGCACCACGTTTTGCACAAAACGAACAATCGCACCGGCGCAGCGTATTCATCCCATCGCTGAGCGTCACCTCAAGAACAACCGCCCCGCAATGACATGTCGCCCTCATCTCCGGCCTACCCGGGGAATGGTGGTGGGCGACAGTTTGTATTGCGCCGCAGGGTGGGGCGGGTGGCCGCGCGTGCGGTCCCAGAATGTTGTCGCGCCAAGGCGCAGCCACAGGGGCATGGTCATCGCCAATCCGGCGATAAACCCGCCCGCATGCGCCCAATAGGCCACACCGCCGCCATCGGTTGGGGTGTTGAGGCCGGAAAACATCTGAAGCGCAAACCAGATGCCCAGAACGATCCAGGCCGGAATTGGAAAGATGCGGAAAAAGATCACGAAAATGATCAGAACATCCACCCGCGCCCGTGGAAACAGCAACAGATAGCCGCCCATCACCGCCGCAATCGCCCCCGAGGCGCCGACCATGGGAACCGGTGATCCGGGGTTGGCCAATGTCTGTGCCAACCCGGCCGCAATGCCCCCGATCAGATAAAAGCCAAGAAACGGCAGATGGCCCATCTCATCTTCGAGGTTGTCGCCGAAGATCCACAAAAACAGCATGTTACCCGCAAGATGAAGCAACCCGCCATGCAGGAATTGCGAGGTTACATAGGTCACAGGCGCGGATTTGGCCGGGATCAACGCCCAGTTGTGATAGAACATCCCCTGCGCGTTGGCACCGCTCAGGAACGCCAGCCCCCACAGAAACACCGCGATATTTGCGGCAATCAGGGCGTAGGTCACAAACGGCGTGCGCAGGGACGGATTATGATCGCGAATGGGAAACATCGGCCAAAGGGTTGCCCGTGTTTCCCACGTTGGTCAAGCGGTTGCCGCCTCGGCCAGAAGTTGCGCGTTGCCCCCCGACGCGGTGGTGTCGATGCAGATGTGGCGTTCATGGGTGCAATCGTTGGCGGTGATCGCCCCTGTGATCAGCGGCACGATGGCGCCGGGGCGGCGCGACAGGGCCAGCGCGATGGCGCGCGCAGTGTCGTCATCGCCCCACCAGACCACGCCGCCCATGGCGGGCAGGGCATCCAGTGATGCCGGGTCCAGTGGCGGGCAGGGCAGGGCGGTGCCGCCCTTGGCCGCGACATCGCGCATCTGCGCGGCGCGCGCCGTTTCGCCCGGCCCCATGCACAGGATCGGCGGGCGCGGATGCACCGAAAGCCGGTTCGATCTCGCCCGTCGGCCCCGGCAGATCGCGCGGATCGCGCCGGTTGGGCGCCGCCCCCGGGCAAGACGGCGCGCCAGCGCAGTCAGATCGGCGGCGTTGCGGCTGTCTTCCTGCCCTTTGATTGCCGTCGCGGGTTGGGTGAAACGTGGCAGATAGGACGGGCCGCCCGCCTTTGGCCCTGTCCCGGAAAGCCCTTCTCCGCCAAAGGGTTGGCTGCCCACTACGGCGCCAATCTGGTTGCGGTTGACGTAAAGATTGCCCGCATGGATGCGGTCGGTCACATGCTGCACCCGGGTGTCGATCCGGGTGTGCAACCCAAAGGTAAGGCCATAGCCGGTGGCGTTGATCGCGCCGATCACAGCGTCGATTTCATCGGCCCCGAACGTCGCCAGATGCAGAACAGGGCCAAAGATTTCGCGTTTCATGGCGGCGATTCCGGGCACCTCGATCACGGTCGGGGGCAGGAAATGCCCGGTTTTCGGCGCGCCCACTTGTTTGAGCATCCGCCCCTCGGCCCGGGCGGCGCGGATGTGGGCGATGATGGTTTCATGGGCGGCTGCGTCAATCAGCGGGCCGCAGTCGGTGGCGATCTCCCACGGGTCACCAAGGGCAAGCTCATCCATCGCACCAAAGAGCATCTGTTTGAATTCCTTGGCAATATCTTCCTGCACATAAAGACAGCGCAGGGCCGAACATCGCTGACCGGCCGATTGAAACGCCGACATGATCACATCGCCCACGGCCTGTTCCAACAGGGCGGTGGAATCGATGATCATCGCGTTCAGCCCGCCGGTTTCAGCGATCAGGGGCGCGCCCGGGTCCATATGCCGGGCCATGTTGGCGCGGATTTTCAACGCCGTCGCGGTGGAACCGGTAAAGGCGACGCCCTGCACCCGGGCATCGCCCGTCAGCGCGGCCCCGACATCGCCGTCACCGGGCAGAAATTGCAGGGTGTCGCGCGGAACGCCCGCCGCGTGCAGCAACTTTATGGCGGCATGGGCGATCAGCGGGGTCTGTTGCGCCGGCTTGGCCAGCACCGCGTTGCCTGCGGCCAAGGCCCCCGCGATCTGGCCGGTGAAGATGGCCAGCGGGAAATTCCACGGTGAAATGCAGGTGAACGTGCCCCGCGCCGGGCGGGCGAGGGATTGCGCCTGTTGGGCGTAATAGCGCAGAAAATCAACGGCCTCGCGCAGTTCTCCGGTGCTGTCGGGCAGGGTTTTCCCGGCCTCGCGGGCGAGAATGGCAAAGAGCGGGCCAAAGTTTTGCTCATATAGATCGGCAGCGCGGTTCAAAATCCGCGCGCGTTCCGCCACATCCGCCCCCCAAGGCCGGGCGGCGGCCAGCGCGGTTTCCACATCGCTGTCCGAGGCATCAGCGACGCTGCCCACGGTTTGGCCATCAACCGGGCTGGGCATCGGATGCGCCGGTTTCGGGGCGGCGTCACCGGCGATGATCGGGGCCGCTTCGGGCTGTGCCTCTTGGTGGGGCGCGCGGGCCGCGTCGATCAGCGCGAGGGTTTTGGCATTGCTCAGATCCCAGCCTTTGGAATTGTCCCGGTCTGAATACAAGGCAGTGCCAGCGCGCACCGGCGCCTTGCGCGCGATCTGTTCAAAGGGGTCGGCGGCGACTTCGGTGGCGGGGACGTTTTCATCGACGATCTGGTTCACAAAGGATGAATTGGCGCCGTTTTCCAACAGGCGGCGCACCAGATAGGCCAACAGATCACGATGCGCGCCCACCGGCGCATAAATCCGGCAGCGGGTCTTTTCCTGTTCCAGAACAATATCATGGAGCCGCTCGCCCATCCCGTGCAGGCGTTGAAATTCGAACGTCGTCTTGTCATCGGCCATGTGCAGGATCGCGGCCACGGTGTGGGCGTTGTGGGTGGCGAACTGCGGATAGATCCGGTCAGTCATGCCCAACAGTTTGCGCGCATTGGCGATATAGCTGACATCGCTGGCCGGTTTGGCGGTGAACACCGGAAAGGATGGCATGCCCAAAGTCTGGGCGTGCTTGATCTCGGTGTCCCAATAGGCGCCTTTGACCAGCCGGACCATGATCTTGCGATCCAGCCGCGTGGCCAGGTCATGCAGCCAATCAATGGTGGGCGCACAGCGCAGGCCATAGGCCTGCACCACCACGCCAAATCCATCCCAGCCTGCCAGTTCGGGATCGGCCAGCACCCGCTCGATCACCTGAAGCGAGAGGCTCAGGCGGTCGGCCTCTTCGGCATCGACGTTGAACCCGATTTTAAGGCGGGCGGCCTGGCGGGCAAGGGCGATGACCCGGGGGACCAGTTCATCCAGCACGCGGTGGGTCTGGGCCACCTCATAACGGGGATGCAGGGCGGAAAATTTCACGCTGATGCCGGGGTTTTCCCGAATGTCGCCATGGGTGGCGGCGGGGGCCATGGCATCGATCGCGCGGGCATAGGCGGTGGTATAACGCGCGGCATCGGCGGCGGTGCGCGCCGCTTCGCCCAGCATGTCATAGCTGTAGGTATAGCCGCGCTTTTCCATGTTGGCGGCGCGGGTCATGGCGGCAGGCATTGTTTCGCCCAGCACGAATTGCCGGCCCATTTCCTTCATTGCGCGGGCCACGGCGGTGCGGATCACCGGTTCGCCCAGCCGTTTGACCGCGCCGCGCAACGTGCCGGCGATGCCCGGCTTTTCATCGCGCAACACCTTGCCCGTCAGCATCAAGGCCCAGGTCGAGGCGTTCACCAGACTGGACGAGGAGCGGCCCAGGTGCGTGCCCCATTGGGACGGCGCGATCTTGTCTTCGATCAGCTCATCAATGGTATCGGCGTCGGGCACGCGCAACAGGGCCTCGGCCAGGCACATGAGCGCGATGCCTTCCTCGGTGGACAGCCCGTATTCGGCCAGAAAGACCTCCATCAGCCCCGGTCGCGCCGATTTGCGGATCGCAGTAACCAGTTCGGCCCCGCGGTTGCTGATCTGTGTGCGGTCGGTTGCGGACAGGGCCGCAGTGTCGATCAACGCGGTCAGCGTGGCATCGGCATCGGCGTATTTGTCGGCCACAAAGGGCAGGGCGGGGGCATGGGGTGTGTCGCGCATGGGCAGGCCTTTCCGGGATTTGTCCGAGCATATCCCGGAATTTTTATGACGATGGCCTGAATTCGTGCAAAAGTCAGGACAAACGACCGAAATTGATTGGAAATACAATGCAAGTGACCGAAACTGAACCGGATCGGTTCGACCGCGCAATCCTTGCGATTCTGGCTGTCGAAGGGCGGATCAGCGTTACCGATCTGGCCAAGCGGATCGGGCTGAGCAAATCACCGACACAGACGCGGCTGAAGCGGCTGGAACATGACGGTGTAATCACCGGTTACCGCGCGATGATCGACCCGGTTCGGGTGCGGCGCGAACATGTGGCCTTTGTCGAGGTGAAACTGACCGATACCCGCGAGGCGGCGCTGACGGCGTTCAACACTGCCGTGCAGGGGGTCGCCGAGGTGGAACAATGCCATATGATCGCGGGGTCTTTCGATTATCTGCTCAAGGTGCGGACCGCCGACATGGTAAGTTACCGCGCCGTGCTGGGCGAGCGGATTTCAACGCTGCCCCATGTGGCGCAAACCTCGACCTATGTGGCGATGCAGGCGGTAAAGGATGTGGCGCTGTAACCGCCCCCCCTTGACTGGCGAAACGGGTGGGCAAAGGTCTTTATCCATCGCTGAGGGCCTTTCCAGAGGGGCGAGGCTCGGCTAACGTCTGGCTGTGTGGCAAGGAGGGCGGCAAGATGATGATCCTACGAAACTTGGCGCGGGTGCTGGCTGTGGTTCTCATTGCGGGAACGGCGGCGGCGCAGGATGGCGCAGGCGCAGACAGCCGCGCGGCAACCGGCGGCGCCCAGACATTGCAAGATATCCTGGCCCGTCAGGCCCGGCAGCATGTGGATGACAAGTTTCGCAGCGACGCGACAGGCGACCCCGAATCTGCCGCCCCGGCAACTGCGCCCCTTGGCACCCTTGGCGGGGTTTCGGACGCCGAAATGTGGCGCGCGCTGCGCTATGACAAGGCTGATGTAAGCACCCAGAACCACGGCCCCGCCGCCACGGTTCTGGTGCAGGATGGTGGCATGTGGTGGCTACGGTTCCGGGAAGGGCCGCTGTTGGGCTATGGCGCGTGGTTTCTGATCGGAACCCTTGGCGTGCTGGCGCTGTTTTTTCTGCTGCGCGGGCGCATCCGTATCGAGGGGGAAAAGACCGGCCACACCATCACCCGGTTCAAGGCAATCGAACGGTTCGCGCACTGGCTTTTGGCCGGGTCGTTCCTGTTGCTGGGCATCACCGGTCTGATTTCGCTGTTCGGGCGAAAATACCTGATTCCCACGTTCGGTCACGAGGCGTTTTCGACCCTCGCCATTGGCGGCAAGTGGATTCACAACAATGTATCATGGGCGTTCATGGTGGCGTTGGTGATGGTGTTTGTGTTCTGGGTTGTCCACAACCTGCCTGACCGCACCGATATTCGCTGGCTGTTGAAAGGCGGTGGAATTTTCGGCGGCGGGCATCCCCCGGCCAAGAAATTCAATGCCGGGCAAAAGATGATCTTTTGGTCGGTGATTGTGCTGGGCGGGTCGATTTCCCTGACCGGGCTGGCGCTGTTGTTTCCGTTCGAACTGCACCTGTTTGCGCCCACGTTTGAAAAGCTGAACGCCCTGGGCGTGCCCGGTTGGTTTTCGCAGGGGCCACTGCCCGAACACCTTACCCCGCAGGAAGAAATGCAATATGCGCAACTGTGGCACGCCATCGTCAGCCTTGTTCTGCTCGCCATCATATTTGCCCACATCTATATCGGCACTCTGGGGATGGAGGGCGCCTATGAGGCCATGGGAACAGGCGAGGTCGAAGAGCAATGGGCGCGTGAACACCACAGCCTTTGGTTGGACGAGGTGAAAGCCCGCGAGGCCGAAGGCGATGCGCCGAGGGGCGGCGAGGTGAAAACATGAAACAGATGTTGCTGGCCGCCTGCGCCATCGCGCTTATCGCGGTCGGGGCAAATTATGCCCTGACCCATTTCGCCGGGTTCTCGGCGCAAGACCGTACCACGGTTGGCGAAAGCGTGCGTCTGGGCGGCTGAGCGCCGTCAGCAGTTGGGCACATTCACCGCCAACCCGCCAAGCGAGGTTTCCTTGTATTTCTCGCTCATGTCGGCACCGGTCTGGCGCATGGTTTCGATGGCGGCATCCAGCGGCACAAGGTGGGTGCCATCGCCGCGCAACGCCAGCGAGGCAGCCGAAACCGCCTTGATCGCGCCAAGGCCGTTGCGTTCGATACACGGCACCTGAACAAGGCCGCGGACCGGATCGCAGGTCATGCCCAGATGATGCTCCAGCGCGATTTCGGCGGCGTTTTCCACCTGTTGCGGGGTTGCCCCCATCACGGCGGCCAGCCCGGCGGCGGCCATGGCGGCGGCGCTGCCTACTTCGGCCTGACAACCGCATTCAGCGCCTGAAATGCTGGCGTTATGTTTCACCAGCCCGCCAATGGCGGCGGCGGTCAGCAGGAATTCGGGGATGCGCGCCGGTGTGGCCCCCGGCACATGATCGAGCCAATACCGGATGGTTGCCGGAATCACCCCCGCCGCGCCGTTGGTGGGGGCGGTCACCACCTGGCCCCCGGCGGCGTTTTCCTCGTTCACCGCCATGGCATAGGTGCTCATCCAGTCGTTGATGGTATGGGGGGCGGGTTGGTTCATGCCCCGTTCCTCGATCAGGGCGCGGTGGATGGCGCGCGCCCGCCGACGCACGCTCAGCCCGCCGGGCAGGATGCCGTCATTCGCCAGCCCCCGGTCGATGCAATCGTTCATCACCTGCCAGATCCGCGCCATTCCCTTGTCCAGGGTGGTGGCATCCCGGCGGGTCAATTCGTTGGTGCGTTTCAGGGCGGCGATTGTTTTGCCGGTGCTGGCGCACATCTCCAGCATTTCGGCGGCGGATTTGAACGCAAAGGGCACCGGCGCCCCGTCATCGGTATCGGCGCCGCTTTGCAGCTCGGCCTCGGTCAGAACAAAGCCGCCACCGACGGAATAATAGGTTTCCTGTGCAATGATATCGCCCTGGGCGTCGGTGGCCATCAGGACCATGCCGTTGGAATGGCCGGGCAGGGGCGGGCCATAATCGAACCGGAGGTCACTGCCCGGATCAAAGGCCAGTGGCGGCAAATCCGGTGGCGTGACCCGTTTGTCGGCCCTGATCGTGGTCAAGGCTGCCTCGGCCGCCTCATTGTCATAGGTTTCGGGCAGGAACCCGGCCAACCCAAGGATCACCGCGCGATCAGTGGCATGGCCCACGCCGGTGAACGCCAGCGATCCGTGCAACGAGGCGCGCAACCCATGGGCCGTAAAGGGCATCGTGCGCAGGTGCGCAAGAAATCGCGCGGCGGCCACCATCGGCCCCATGGTGTGCGACGACGACGGGCCAATTCCGACCTTGAACATATCGAATACAGAGAGAAACATGGATGAACCTGTTGTTACGGGGCTGGGCGATCTGTGCCACGGCACCGGCACGATTGCACGGGCGAATGCGACGTTTCAACGGGTGGCGGCGCAGCGCAGGCCCCCCGTGGGCCAATATCCACTCGCACCCGGGGGCAAGGCGGACTATAACCCCCCAAATGCCGTTTTACCGGAGCCGTTCTGATGTCAGGTCGCCTTTCCCCCATCGACACCGCAAAATTCGTTGCCGCGAAACGGGCCTGCGAATTTGTCGAAGACGGCATGCGCGTGGGCCTTGGCACGGGCAGCACCGCCGCCTGGCTGGTGCGCTGTCTGGGCGAGATGGTAAAGGAAGACGGGCTGCGCATCACTGGCGTGCCCACCAGCGCGCGCACCGCCGAACTGGCCCGGCAGGTGGGCATCAGGGTGACCAGCCTGGATGAGGCAAAGTGGCTGGACGTGACCATCGACGGCGCCGATGAATTCGACGCAGAGCTGAACCTGATCAAGGGCGGCGGTGGCGCCCTGTTGCAGGAAAAAATCGTGGCAACGGCAAGCGACCGGATGGTGGTGATTGCCGATGTTTCCAAACAGGTTCAGACCCTTGGTGCCTTTCCCCTGCCGGTAGAGGTGGTGCCGTTCGGCTGGCAGACCACCAAGGCGCTGGTCGAGGAAACCCTGGCCGCGCTGGATGTGCTGGGCGATTCCGGCACCCTGCGGATGACCGGCGATTCGGCCTATATCACCGACGAGGGGAATTATATCCTTGATCTGCATCTCAACCGGATCGGCAATGCACGGCAACTGGCACTGGTGATCAACCAGATTCCGGGGATCGTTGAAAACGGATTGTTCATCGATATCTGCGATGTGGTGGTGATCGGCCATGGCGATGGCCGGGTCGAGGTGAAAGACGTGAACACCGGCGTCACCCAGCAGGACAAGATTGATTTCGTGGACACGGAAAACCTGTTCAGCGATCTGGGCGAGTGACGCGCACTGGCCATCTGGCCGTCATTGTGGGATACCGGCGCGACGCGAACGAAGGGGTGGATGCTGATGAATTTTGACTTCGATCTGTTCGTGATCGGTGGCGGCTCGGGCGGGGTGCGGGCGGCGCGGATTGCGGCGTCGGAAGGTGGCGCAAAGGTGGCGCTGGCCGAAGAATACCGCATGGGCGGCACCTGTGTGATCCGGGGCTGTGTGCCGAAAAAGCTGATGGTCTTTGCCAGCGGGGTGTCCCAGATGGTCAAGGATGCGGGCGGCTATGGTTGGGATATCCGCAGCGACGGCTTTGATTGGCGCAAATTCCGCGGGGTTCTTGACGCCGAACTTGACCGGCTGGAAGCGGCCTATCGGCGAAATGCCGAGACAGCCGGCGTGACGATTTTTGACAGCCGTGCCGTGTTGGAGGATGCCCACACGGTGCGCCTTGCCGATGGCAAGCTGGTGACGGCCAAGCATATTCTGGTGGCCACGGGTGGCCATCCCTTTGTGCCCGATTTCCCGGGCAGCGATCTGGCGATGACAAGCAACGATATCTTCGTTGCCGACGAACTGCCCAAATCCATATTGATCGTGGGGGGCGGTTATATTGCCTGTGAATTCGCCTGCATCCTGAATGGTCTTGGGGTTGAGGTGACGCAATTTTATCGTGGGCCGCAACTTCTCAACGGGTTCGATCAGGAGGTGCGCACCCACCTGAGCGAGCTGATTGCACAAAGCGGCGTGGCTCTGCGGCTGGATCGGGATGTGCGCGAAATGAAGCGCACGGATGACGGGATACAGGTTGACGCGACGAATGGCACCTGTGGCCACTATGATGCGGTGATGTATGCCACCGGGCGAAACCCCAACACAGCGGGCCTTGGTCTGGAAGGCATCGGCGTGAAACTGGGCCGCAAGGGTGAAATCGTGGTGGACGAATGGTCGCAGTCCAGCGTGCCGTCGATCTTTGCCGTGGGCGATGTGACCGACCGGATCAACCTCACCCCCGTGGCCATTCGCGAGGGGCACGCCTTTGCCGACACCCTGTTCGGTGGCAAGAAGGTGAAAGCCGATCACGCGCTTGTGCCCGGCGCGGTGTTCACCCAACCCGAATACGGCTATGTCGGGATGAGCGAGGAAGAGGCGCGCAAGGATCACACCATCGAGGTCTATGCCACTGCGTTCAAACCCATGAAAACCGCCTTTGTCGGGCGCGAGGATCAGGTGTTGTTCAAGCTGATCGTCGATGCAGATGATCGCCGGGTTCTGGGCTGTCACATCGTGGCCGAAGGCGCGGGCGAGCTGATTCAACTTGCCGCGGTGGCGATCAAGATGGGCGCGACAAAAGAAGATTTCGACCGCACCGTTGCGGTTCATCCGACGATCTCGGAGGAACTGGTGACGATGCGAACCCCGGTGCGCAGGGATTGAGCGCGCGCAATACTTTGCGCAGCGGTTGATTTTGGCGCAGGAAACCACAGTTACAAGCGATACTGACCGACAAAAGGAAAAGACCTGGATGGCCAGCAATAACGGCGGACCCTGGGGCAACGGCCCCCGAGGCGGAGGTGGCGGTGACGACGATGACCGGAAACCGGGCAACCGGAAACCGGGCAACGACGGCCCGCAAATACCTGAAATTGATGAACTCATGAAAAAGGGTCAGGAACACTTGCGCGTGCTGATGGGCGGGCGCGGTGGTGGCCGCAACAACGGTTCTGGCAACGGGGGCGGGTCGTCTGGCGGGCCGGGCCTGACCCGTGGCACCGTTGGCATTGCCGCGCTGGCCGTGGTTGGTCTTTGGGTGTTTGCCAGTTTTTACACCGTGAAACCCGAAGAACAATCGGTTGAATTGTTTCTTGGCAAATATTCGGCCACGGGCAACCCGGGCCTGAACTTTGCGCCCTGGCCCCTTGTGACCGCCGAAGTCTTGCCGGTGACGCGCGAACAAACCGAACAGATCGGGGTGGGCGGAACTGCTGCGACGCGCAGCGACGAAGGGTTGATGCTGACCACGGATGAAAACATCGTCGATATTGATTTCGAAGTGGTGTGGAACATCAACGATCCGGCGAAATACCTGTTCAATCTGCGTGACCCCCGCCAGACGATCCGGGCCGTTTCGGAATCGGCCATGCGCGAAGTGATCGCGCGCAGCGAGCTGGCGCCGATCCTGAACCGGGATCGCGCCCTGATCGCCGATACCGTGCAGCAACTGATCCAGAGCACGCTCGACAGTTACGATTCCGGTGTGAACGTCGTGCGGCTCAACCTCGACAAGGCCGATCCGCCCCATGAGGTGATCGACGCCTTCCGCGAAGTGCAGGCCGCCGAGCAAAAGCGCGACACCCTGCAACGTCAGGCTGATGCCTATGCCAACCAGGCCCTTGCCGGCGCGCGCGGTGAAGCCGCCAAGCTGTTGGAAGAGGCCGAAGCCTACCGCGCCAAAGAGGTGAACGAAGCCACGGGTGAGGCCAGCCGTTTCAGCGCTGTGCTGGGTGAATACGTCAAAGCCCCCGAGGTGACGCGCAAGCGTCTTTATCTTGAAACCATGGAAAAGGTGCTGGGCGGGGTCGACAAGATCATCCTCGACAGTTCCGGCAAGCCGGGCGAGCAGGGCGTCGTGCCATATCTGCCGCTGAATGAGCTGCGCCGCAATTCCAGCACCGGGGAGACGAAGTGATGAAGAAATCCGCACTTATTATCCCGATCATCGTGGTGATCGGCGCCGTTCTGATGTCGTCGGTGTTTATCGTGGATGAACGGGAAAAGGTTCTGGTGCTGCAATTCGGCCAGATCAAAGCCGTAAAGGAAGAACCGGGGCTGGCGTTCAAAGTTCCGTTCATTCAGGATGTCGTGCGCTATGATGACCGGATCCTGTCGATTGATACCGACCCGATCGAAGTCACGCCCAGCGATGACCGCCGTTTGGTTGTCGATGCCTTTGCCCGCTATCGGATTTCCGATGTACGCCAGTTCCGCCGCGCCGTGGGTCTTGGGGGCGAACGCGCCGCCGAAGCCCGCCTCGAAGGTATCCTGAACCCGCAGATCTCGCGCTGTTCTGGGTTCGGATGGGGTGACGTCCAACACGATCCTGTCGGCAGATCGTGCAAATCTGATGACGCGCATCACCACCCAGGCCCGCACCCGCGCGGCCCCTCTGGGGCTTGAGGTGCTTGACGTGCGTCTCAAGCAAACCGCATTGCCGGAACAAAACCTGGAAGCCACGTTCGACCGGATGCGCGCCGAGCGTGAACGCGAAGCGGCCGACGAAATCGCCCGTGGTCAGGAAGCGGCGCAACGGGTGCGTGCCGCCGCAGACAGAACCGTGGTCGAACTGGTCTCGGAGGCGACCCGTGACGCCGACGTGACGCGCGGCGAAGCGGACGCGCAGCGCAGCAACATTTTCGCCAAAGCCTTTGGCGCAGATGAGGAATTCTTTGAATTCTATCGCTCGCTCACGGCTTATGAACGGTCGCTCAAGTCTGAGAATTCCTCCATGGTCCTGTCGCCGGACAGCGAATTCTTCGACTATCTCAAATCGGATAAACCGCGCGCGGCAGGCCAGTGATGGCAAGCGCGCTTCTGGCTCTTGGGCTGGTGTTGTGTCTCGAGGGGCTGGTGTTCGCACTGGCCCCTTCGCGTTTGGAGGACGCGCTTGAGGCGCTGCGCAACATGTCACCGGACACCCGGCGCCTTGTGGGGCTGGGCGTGCTGGCGGTTGGTGTGTGTCTGGTCTGGGGCGCCCGGGCCATGGGGGCGGGGCTGTGACGTTAACATCACTTTCCGTCGCGCGGCAATCACGGCCTGTTGACACGCCGTGGGCTGGCGGTTGCGCTGCGTCGATGCCACACTATCTGTGACAGGTGGTTCGCGCAGCGGCGCTGCGCCCGCTCTGCCATTTGCACCAATGCTTTGCTTGGAGGAGCATATCGTGATATCTCAGACAACAACACTTCAACGGTCCGTATCGGTCCCGCTGCGCGCGTTCTGGGCGCTGGTCGTCGGTTTGGCGCTGGTTCTGGCGCAGACCCTCGCCGCAGATGCCCGTGGCGCCCCCGACAGCTTTGCGGACCTGGCTGAAAAGATCAGCCCCTCGGTGGTGAACATCACCACGACAACAACCGTGGCGGCCCGTTCCGGCCCCGCACCCATCGTACCCGAAGGATCGCCCTTCGAGGATTTCTTCCGTGATTTCAATAATCGCAACAACCCCGGTGGCCAAGGCGACCGCCCACGCCGCAGTCAGGCGTTGGGATCGGGTTTCGTGATTTCCGAAGACGGTTATATCGTCACCAACAACCACGTTATTGAAGGTGCTGACGAGATCCAGATCGAATTCTTCTCGGGTCTGCAACTTCCGGCCACGCTGGTTGGCACCGACCCCAACACCGATATTGCGCTGTTGAAGGTCGAGGCCGATAAGCCGCTGCCCCATGTTTCGTTCGGTGACAGCGATGTCATGCGTGTCGGTGATTGGGTTCTGGCCATGGGCAACCCCCTTGGGCAAGGATTTTCCGTATCCTCGGGCATCGTTTCGGCCCGCAACCGGGCGCTTTCGGGCACCTATGACGATTACATCCAGACGGACGCAGCCATCAACCGGGGCAACTCGGGCGGGCCGCTGTTCAACATGGAAGGTGAGGTAATCGGCGTGAATACCGCGATCCTGTCGCCCAACGGTGGTTCGATCGGTATCGGGTTTTCCATGTCGAGCAACGTGGTCAACAAGGTCGTCGCGCAGCTCAAGGAATTTGGTGAAACCCGGCGCGGCTGGCTGGGGGTGCGCATTCAGGATGTCACCGACGACATCGCCGATTCCATGGATCTGAAAACCGCTTCGGGGGCGCTGGTCACGGATGTGCCGGATGGCCCGGCAAAAGAGGCGGGCATGATGGCCGGCGATGTCATCATGACCTTTGATGGCAAAGACGTGGCCGACACCCGTGGGTTGGTGCGCACCGTGGGCAACACCCAGGTGGGCAAGGCCGTGCGCGTCGTCGTCTATCGTGATGGCAAAACCGAAACGCTGCTGATCACCCTTGGTCGGCGCGAATCCGCCGAAAGCGCCGTGCCTGCCGTGGCCACAAAACCGGAAGAGCCGAAAAACACCGAAGTGCTTGGCATGACGGTTTCGACCCTGACGGATGAGATGCGCAAGGAGCTGAACCTGAACGCCGGAACCGACGGTCTGGTGGTTATGGATGTGGCCGAAGACAGCGAGGCCTTTGAAAAGAACATCCGCGCCGGGGATGTGATCACCGAGGCCGGTCAGCGCAAGATCACCGGCCCGTCCGATCTGGACGACCGGATTGCCGAAGCCAAGGATGCCGGGCGCAATTCGATCCTGCTGCTGGTGCGGCGGGCGGGCGAGCCGCGGTTCGTGGCGCTGCCGCTGGGCTGATCACCCTTTGACCTGACAGTGAAACAGGCGCCCTTCGGGGCGCCTGTTTTCGTTTTGGCGGGCCGGTCAGCGCCGCGTTGCCAGCGCCTCGTCCCGGCTATAGACGGCCAGGCCCAGACGTTTGGCCGCGGCGGTGGAAATCACGCCGCTGTGCAACCCTTCGGCCTGTTGATAACGGCGCACGGCCCGGTGGGTTTGCGCGTTCATCTCGCCGGTGATCTGGCCTGTGTAAAGGCCGCGCGCGGCCAGTGCCCGTTGCAGGCTGGCGGTGAATTGCGGTGTCAGTTCGTTGGGGCAGGGGGTTTGGAACCGGATGTCGTGGCGGTCTTTCACGATCCGGGTTTCGGTGACCGTGCGATAGGTGGCCGGGCGCAGGATCGTGCCGTCGGCGGAAACGTCGGCGGGCCGTTCCTCGACGTGTTCGGTCACGGTTTCGATCAGGGCGGGCGTGACATCGCGACTGTAACAGGTGTTGGGGCCGGTTTGGTCGGGCCCGTTGCTGACCCCGAGTTCGGGTTCGAGAAACCGCGCCACATCAGGCGCAGCCACGCCACCACAGCCCGCAAGCGTCATCAGCATGAGCGCGGGGAAAAGGGCCGGGATGGGCAAGGGGATGTGCATTCTGCTCGGCCTCTGGCGGGTCGTTTCGCGGGATTCTAGCCCAAAGCATGAGGGTGGGGAAGAGCCTTGTCCGTTTGCAGAGAGCAGGATCGCGCGAATGAGACTGGCATCATGGCGCGCGCGGCACTAGGTACAGGTGCGATACCGTCAATGAGGGATTGAGACGACAGATGGCAAAGATTACCTATATCGAACATGGCGGCACCGAACATGTGGTGGATGTGGCCAACGGGCTGACCGTCATGGAAGGTGCGCGCGACAACGGCATTCCGGGGATTGAGGCCGATTGCGGCGGCGCCTGTGCCTGTTCCACCTGCCACGTTTACGTGCATCCTGACTGGGTGGCAAAGCTGCCGGAAAAGGACAGCATGGAAGAGGACATGCTGGATTTTGCCTTTCAGCCCGATGCCGACCGGTCGCGTCTGACCTGCCAGTTGAAAGTCACCGATGCGCTGGAAGGCCTGATCGTGCAGATGCCCGAAAAACAGATCTGAGTTCGGCGCGGGCGCTCATCGCTTGGGCGTTGCCCGCGCTTTTCGCTGGTTAAGCCGCAATGGCAGAGCAAGTAAGGGCAGAATATGATACCGGTACGGGGCTATGAAAACGCGCGCATCGCCGTTCTGGGGCTGGGCCGGTCCGGTCTGGCCACGGCGCGGGCGCTGGTGGCGGGGGGCGCGCAGGCCTTGTGTTGGGATGACAGCCCCGAGGCGCGCGCCGCCGCCGAGGCAGAGGGTCTGACCCTGTATGATCTGACCCGTGCGCAGGCCTGGGATGATATTGCGGCCCTTGTCGTTTCGCCGGGCATTCCGCATCTTTATCCCGAACCCAACCGGCTGATCGCCCGCGCGATGGAGGCGGGGGTGCCGGTGGACAACGACATCGGGTTGTTTTTCCGTAGCCTTGCCCTGGGCGAGTGGGATCAGCACGACAGCCCGCCGCGCGTGGTTGCCGTGACGGGCAGCAACGGAAAATCCACCACCTCGGCGTTGATACAGCATATTCTTGTGGCGGCGGGCAAGCCTTGTCAGTTGGCGGGGAATATCGGGCGCGGGGTGCTGGACATCGACCCGCCCGGCGACGGTGCTGTCGTGGTTCTTGAGCTGAGCAGTTATCAGACCGATCTGGCCCGGGCGCTGACCCCTGATATTGCCGTGTTCACCAATCTTTCGCCCGATCATCTGGACCGGCACGGGGGTATGGGCGGATATTTCGCGGCCAAGCGGCGTTTGTTTGCCGAGGGCGGACCGGACCGCGCCGTGGTGGGTGTGGATGAACCCGAGGGCGTGTATCTGGCCAACCAACTGGTGGAACATGCCGCCGATGACCGGCTGATCCGGGTGTCGGTTGAGCGCAGGCTGTCCGGCCCCGGCTGGATGGTGCAGGCGCGCAAGGGGCAGCTTTCGGAATGGCGCAAGGGGCGGCAAGTGGCCAGCATCGACCTGCGCAAGATTTCCGGCCTTCCGGGCAGTCACAACCATCAGAATGCCTGTGCCGCCTATGCGGTTGCCCGCACCCTTGGCGTAGCGCCGCGGGTGATCGAAGAGGCCATGCACAGTTTTGCCGGCCTGCCCCACCGCAGCCAGCTTGTGGGCGAGCGGGGCGGGGTGCGGTTTGTGAACGACAGCAAGGCGACGAACGTGGACAGCGCCATGAAGGCCTTGCAGGCATTCCGCGCGATCCGCTGGATTGCCGGAGGCCTGGGCAAGGATGGCGGGGTTGCGGCCCTGGTGCCGCATCTGGGTGAGGTGAAAAAGGCCTATCTTATCGGGCATTCGGCGCGGGAATTCGCGCTGCAACTGGGCGAAACCCCCCATGAGATATGCGAAACGATGGCGCAGGCGGTGCAGCGCGCGGCGGCCGAGGCCGAGTCGGGCGATACCGTGCTTTTGGCGCCGGCGGCGGCCAGTTTCGACCAATACCCGAACTTTGAAAAGCGCGGAGATGATTTCGTGGCCGAGGTGGCGCGGTTGGTGTGACGGTTGCGTTTTACGCGGTCAGCCGCGCCGCAATCGCCGTTCCGGCAGCCCAGCCCGATGACCACGCCCACTGAAAATTATACCCGCCCAACCATCCGGTGACATCCACCGCCTCGCCAATGGCATAAAGCCCGGGCAGGGCACGGGCCGCCATGGTGCGGCTGTCGAGGCTGGCAGTGTCGATGCCACCAAGGGTGACTTCGGCGGTGCGGTATCCTTCGGTGCCGGTGGGGCGCAGGGCCCATGCGGTGAGATCGGCGGTCAGCGCGCGCAGGCGGTCATCAGAGCAATCGGCCAGATTGCCGGTCAGATCGAATGTCTGGCCCAGATACCCAACCAGACGCGAGGGCAGCAGATCGCCCAGATGGGTGGTCAGGGCGCGGCGCCCGGCCGTGGCGCGGCGTTCACGCAGGGCGGCGAACAGATCACTGTGGGGGCTGAGGTTGATCGTGATGTCCTGCCCTTCACGCCAATAGGACGAGGCCTGAAGGATCGCCGGGCCAGAGAGGCCGCGATGGGTGAACAATAACGCCTCATCGAAACGGGCGCTGCCGGTGGTCACGGCGACGGGGGTGGCAACACCGGCAAGGGGGCGAAAGCCCGCCATCATCTCATCACCAAAGGTCAGGGGCACAAGGGCAGGGCGGATGTCGGTCAGGGCCAGGCCGAACTGTCGCGCAAGGCTGTGCGACAGGCCGGTCGCGCCCATTTTCGGGATCGACCGCCCACCGGTGGCCAGCACCAGATTGCGCGCGGTGATGGTGACGGCGCGCCCCTCGCGCTCCAGCCGGGCAGTAAAGAACTGCCCGTCATGGGAAACATCGCGCACCGAAGTTTGCAACCACAGGACGGCCCCCGCCGTGGCCATTTCGGCCAGCAGCATCGCGATGACGTCTTTTGCGGAGCGGTCGCAAAACAACTGTCCCAGGGTTTTTTCGTGCCAGGGGATGGCGTGGCGCGCCATCAGATCGAGAAAATCCCACTGGGTATAGCGCGACAGGGCGGATTTGCAGAAATGCGGATTGTTCGAGATGAAATTTTCCGGCCCGGTGCCGATGTTGGTGAAATTGCACCGCCCACCGCCCGAGATGCGGATCTTTTCGCCGGCCGCCCTGGCATGATCGACGATCAGCACCCGGCCACCGGCATGGGCGGCGCACATCATGCCCGCCGCACCGGCGCCAAGGATCAGGGTATCATAATCGCTCATGCCCCCTGTCACCATGTTGGCGGGGCGGGGGCAAGGGGCACTTGACGGGCCGATGTGACGCGGGGCGTGCAAAACGCTGGCCTAAACGCGGGTTTCGCGCTAGAATCACAGGCAGACCCGGAAAACGGGCAACACCCGAGGCAGTAGGCAGCACATCCATGACTGAAATGGTATACGGCACGGCACCCGTGCAGAGCGGAGAACCGATTCTTCCGCGCTGGTGGAACACGATCGACCGCTGGTCGCTGTCGTGCATTCTTTTATTGTTCGGGATCGGGCTGTTGCTGGGGCTTGCCTCGTCGCCGCCGCTGGCCGCGCGCAACGGGTTTGAGCCGTTTCATTATGTGAAACGGCAGGCCGTCTTTGGCGGCGCTGCGTTGCTGGCCATGTGGATCACCACGCTGATGTCGCCGCAACTGGTGCGCCGCCTTGCCGTTCTGGGGTTTGTCGGTGCCTTTGCCGCCCTTGTTATGCTGCCGGTGTTTGGCACCGATTTCGGCAAGGGGGCGGTGCGGTGGTATTCGCTGGGCTTTGGCAGCCTTCAGCCCTCCGAGTTTCTCAAGCCCGGGTTTATCGTCGTTTCGGCCTGGATGCTGGCCGCCAGTTATGAGGTGGGCGGACCGCCCGGCAAGACGTTTTCCCTGAGCCTTTGTGTTGTCGTTGTCGGGTTTCTGGCGATGCAGCCGGATTTCGGGCAGGCCAGTCTGGTGCTGTTTGCCTGGGCGGTGATGTATTTCGTGGCTGGTGCGCCGATCACGCTGTTGCTGGGGCTGGCGGGGGCGGTCGTTGTGGCTGGGACTGTGGCCTATAACAATTCCGAACATGTGGCGCGACGGATTGACGGGTTTCTGTCGGCGGATGTCGATCCGACAACCCAGATCGGCTATGCCACCGATGCGATCCGCGAGGGGGCTTTCTGGGGGTTGGCGTGGGCGAGGGGCAGGTGAAATGGTCGTTGCCCGATGCCCACACGGATTTCATCATTGCCGTCGCCGCCGAGGAATATGGCCTGCTTTTGGTGCTGGTCATCATTGCGCTGTACGGCATCGTGGTTGTGCGCTCGCTGATCCGGCTGATGCGTGAACGTGATCCGTTCATCCGGCTGGCGGGCACCGGTTTGGCCTGTGTGTTCGGCGTGCAGGCAATCATCAACATGGGGGTTGCCGTGCGGCTGCTTCCGGCCAAGGGGATGACCCTGCCGTTTGTGTCTTATGGTGGGTCCTCGCTGATTGCGGGGGGATTGCCGTTGGGATGCTTCTGGCCTTTACCCGCACCCGGCCACAGGGCGAAATTGGCGATATCCTGATTTCACGGGGGCGGTAGGGTGAGGGGCGCTCCTCGGTCCCTGCGGTCCCTTGTCGCCGGGGGTGCCCCATGGCGCCGCTGATCGTGATCGCGGCGGGTGGCACCGGCGGGCATATGTTTCCGGCCCAGGCTTTGGCCGAGGCGATGCTGGCGCGCGGCTGGCGGGTGCAGCTTTCCACCGATGCACGGGGCGCGCGCTATACTGGTGGCTTCCCCGAGGCGGTCGAGATCCGGCAAGTGCAATCGGCCACCTTTGCGCGCGGCGGGCTGTTGGCCAAACTGGCGGTGCCATTCCGCATTCTGGCCGGCGGGATGGCGGCGCGCCGTGCGATGCGGGCTGACCGGCCCGCCATCGTGGTGGGCTTTGGCGGGTATCCGTCGGTGCCCGCGCTGATGGCGGCGGTGATGTTGAACCTGCCCCGGATCATCCATGAACAAAACGGTGTTCTGGGCCGGGTGAACCGGCTGTTTGCGCGCCGTGTCAATGCCGTGGCCTGTGGCACATGGCCCACCGATCTGCCTGCGGGTATCAAAGGGGTTCACATTGGCAACCCGGTGCGCGGCGCCATCCTGCACCACGCCGGGGCGGCCTATGACATCGGCGCGCGGCTGTCGCTGCTGGTGATTGGTGGCTCGCAGGGGGCGCGCATTCTGTCGGACGTGGTTCCGCAGGCGGTTGCCGCCTTGCCCGCGCCGTTGAAGGCGCGCCTGCACGTCACCCAACAGGCCCGCGCCGAAGATCAGGCCCGGGTTGCGGATTTTTACACCGCTCAGGGGATTGCGCACGACGTTTCACCTTTTTTCACCGATGTGCCGGACCGGATGGCGCAGGCGACGCTGGTGGTGTCGCGCGCCGGGGCATCTTCGGTGGCCGATATCAGCGTGATCGGTCGCCCATCGATCCTTATCCCTTATGCCGCCGCCACCAACGACCACCAGAGCGCCAACGCCAGGGGTTTGGTTGATGCGGGCGCCGCCGTCTTGTTGACCGAGAAGGACGCGACATCAGCCGCGTTGTCGGCCCGGATTGCGGACATTCTGTCTGACCCGGAGAAAGCCCGGGAAATGGCCCGCAGCGCCGCCGCCCAGGGCCGCCCCGACGCAACGGAGCGCCTTGTCGCGCTTATCGATTCCCTGTTACCGCCAAGGAACGCCACCGATGTTTGACCTCCAGAAAGAGCCCGCCATGACCGCCACCAAACTGCCGACTGAAATGGGGCCGATCCACTTTGTCGGGATTGGCGGAATTGGCATGTCGGGAATCGCCGAGGTGCTGTTGAACCACGGCTATACCGTGCAGGGATCAGACCTGAAGGCCAGCAAGATCACCGCGCGGCTGGAACAACTGGGCGCGCGCATATTCGTGGGGCAGAAGGCGGAAAATCTGGAAAAGGCCGAGGTCGTCGTGATTTCCTCGGCCATCAAACCCGGCAACCCCGAGTTCGACGGCGCCCGCCTGCGCGGCCTGCCCGTGGTGCGCCGGGCCGAGATGCTGGCCGAACTGATGCGCCTGAAATCCAACATTGCCGTGGCCGGCACCCATGGCAAAACGACCACCACAACCATGGTTGCCGCGTTGTTGGACGAAGGCGGGATCGACCCGACCGTCATCAACGGCGGCATCATCCACGCCTATGGGTCGAACGCCCGCATGGGGCAGGGCGAATGGATGGTGGTCGAGGCGGACGAGTCAGACGGCACCTTCAACCGCCTGCCCGCCACCATCGCCATCGTCACCAACATCGACCCCGAACATATGGAGCATTGGGGCGATTTTGACACCCTGCGTCAGGGGTTTCTGGATTTCGTGTCGAACATCCCGTTCTATGGTCTTGCCGTGTGCTGCACCGATCACGCCGAGGTGCAGGCTCTGGTGGGCAAGATCACCGACCGGCGCGTGGTGACATTCGGGTTCAACGCCCAGGCAGATGTGCGCGCGATCAACCTGACCTATAAGGCGGGCGTGGCGCATTTCGATATCGCCCTTCAGACAGAGGATCTGGTGATCGAAGGCTGCACCCTGCCCATGCCCGGCGATCACAATGTCTCGAATGCGCTTTCGGCGGTCGCCGTCGCCCGGCATCTGGGCATGAAGGCCGATGAAATCCGCACCGCTCTGGCCACCTTTGGCGGGGTGAACCGCCGCTTTACCAAGGTGGGCGAGGTGGACGGCGTGACGATCATCGACGATTACGGCCACCATCCGGTTGAAATTGCCGCCGTTCTCAGGGCGGCGCGGCAGGCCACGACAGGCCGGGTGATCGCGGTGCATCAGCCGCACCGCTATTCCCGCCTGCATTCGCTGTTTGATGATTTCTGCGCCTGTTTCAACGAGGCCGATGTCGTCGCCATAGCCGAGGTGTTCGCAGCGGGCGAAGACCCGATCAAAGGCGCGTCACGCGACGATCTGGTCACCGGGTTGATCCGCCACGGTCACCGCCACGCCCGCGCCCTGCATTCCGAGGACGATCTGGAACGGCTGGTGCGTGAACAGGCCCGCCCCGGCGATATGGTGGTCTGTCTTGGCGCCGGCACGATCAGCGCCTGGGCCAACAATCTGCCCGCCCGCCTGTCCGGCGCCTAGGGGTGGAAATCTCGTTCCTGACGCTGGTGGCCGGGTTTGGCCTTGGTCTGTGGTCGGGGTATGCGCTGCCGTTTCGTGCGGTTTGGCCCCTTGCCGGGCTGGCGGTGATTGCGGGGCTGGTCATGGGCATCCTGTCAGGCATGGGAACACGCTGGCCGGGGGATGACACTATGGGCCTGACGGTTATTCCCGCTGTCATTCTTTTTGTGATCGGGCAGGGCATCGGGGTGCTGAAACGCCGCGACGGCAGCCCGTGGTGAGCGCGCCACTGATCGCCGCCTGCCTTTGGGTGCTGGCCACGACCCTGACGGCAATGCTGCCCATGCGCGCGCAATATATCCCCGGCATCACGCTGCTGATCGCGGCGCCCGTGCTGATCGGTTGGATCGGTGCGGTGCATGGGGTGTGGGTCGCGCTGGCCATGCTGGCGGCGGCCCTGTCGATGTTTCGCAACCCGTTGATCTATCTCGCCCGGCGCACCATTGGCCTGCCGGTGCAACACCCCGAAAAGCGCGCGCAAGCAAGCGATGAGGGCCGCCGATGACCGCCTCTCTCACCCTCACCTGCCTCTGGTTCGTGATCGCCAACGTCGGCGCGATCCTGCCCTCACGACACAGCCACTGGCCCCTCGCCTATGCCCTTATCGCCACCGGCATCCCGATCCTCGGCTATGTCTGCCTGCAACACGGCCCCTGGATCGCGCTTCTGGTCATGGCGGGCGGCATATCAATCCTGCGCTGGCCCCTGCGTTATCTCGTGGGCTGGCTGCGCCGGATAATGGCACGACCCTGAGCCTTGCCCCGATGAAACTGCGAACTGCTCAAACAGAAAGCCAAGTATCATGACCAACCTTCCCACGCCTCGTGGCGCCCTGACGCCTAACCGCGCTTTGGCCGATCTCACGTGGTTGCGGGTGGGTGGCCCTGCCGATTGGTTGTTTCAGCCTGCGGATGCCGAGGATCTGGCGGCGTTTCTGCAACAGCTTGATCCGGCCATCCCGGTGTTTCCCATGGGGGTTGGGTCAAACCTTATCGTGCGTGATGGGGGCATTCGTGCGGTGGTGATCCGGCTGGGGCGCGGGTTCAACGGCATCGCGGTTGAGGGCACCACGGTGACGGCGGGGGCTGCCGCGCTCGATGCCCATGTGGCGCGCCGGGCGGCGGATGCGGGGGTTGATCTGACGTTTTTGCGCACCATCCCGGGCGCCATCGGCGGGGCGGTGCGGATGAATGCCGGGTGTTATGGATCATACGTTGCCGATCATTTCACCGGTGCCACTGCGGTGACGCGACAGGGCGAGATCATTACCCTTACCGCCGATGACATGCAATTCGCCTATCGTCACAGCCATCTGCCCGAGGGTGCCGTGTTGATCGAGGCGCGCCTTGAGGGGCAGGCGGGCGACCCTGACACGCTGAATGCCCGCATGGCCGATCAACTGGCCAAACGCGACGCCACCCAACCCACCAAGGACCGCACCGCAGGCAGCACATTTCGCAATCCGGCGGGGTTTTCCAGCACCGGCAAGGCGGATGATGTCCATGATCTCAAGGCGTGGAAGGTGATCGAAGACGCCGGTTTGCGCGGCCACCGGCGGGGCGGGGCGCAGATGTCGCCCAAACATCCCAACTTTCTGGTCAATGCCGATGGGGCCACAGCCGCCGATCTTGAGGGCCTTGGCGAAGAGGTGCGCGAAAAGGTCTTTCAAAATAGCGGGATTCGTCTAGAGTGGGAAATCATGCGTGTCGGTGATCCGGCGCCCATGCAAAAGCAGGCAGATTAAATCAGAAAAGCGGCCCCAAGGGCTGCAAAATGGCCGAAAAGGCCATGTGAGGCGTTAAGTTGGGTATGTCGAGCAGGACAGACCCCAAAGTTGCGGTATTGATGGGCGGACTCTCGGCTGAGCGCGAGGTGTCATTGTCGTCGGGGCATGAATGTGCCGCCGCGCTGCGGGATGAAGGATTCGAAGTGGTAACCGTGGATGCGGGCCGCGACCTGCCTGCACGGCTGGCCGAAATTCAACCCGATGTGGTGTTCAATGCCCTGCACGGCCGCTGGGGCGAAGACGGCTGTGTGCAGGGCATGCTGGAGTGGCTGGGCCTGCCCTATACCCATTCCGGGGTTCTTGCCTCGGCGCTGGCCATGGACAAGGAACGCAGCAAGGTGGCGTTCCGCAAGGCCGGATTGCCGGTGGTTGCATCACTGTTGGCCGAGGCGAAACATGTGCGCGCCTCGCACGTCATGGACCCGCCCTATGTGGTGAAACCCTTCAACGAAGGCTCAAGCGTCGGTGTTTACCTGGTGCATGGCGCCGCGAACGGCCCGCCCCAACTGGCCCCTGACATGCCCGACTGGGTGATGGTCGAACGGTTCGCCCCCGGGCGCGAACTGACCACCACCGTGCTGGGCGACAGGCCCCTGACCGTAACCGACATCCGCGTCGATGGCTGGTATGATTACGATGCCAAATACAAGCCCGGCGGATCGCGCCATATCCTGCCCGCCGATCTGCCCGCCGAAGTTCACGCGGCCTGTCTGGATTATGCCCTGCGCGCCCACGAGGTGCTGGGCTGTCGCGGTGTCAGCCGTACTGATTTTCGCTGGGATGAAACCCGGGGCGTTGATGGGCTGATCCTGCTGGAAACCAATACACAACCGGGAATGACCCCAACATCCCTGGCCCCCGAACAGGCGGCCCACTGCGGTATTCCATTCGGTAAATTTTGCGCCCGGCTGATCGAGGATGCTTCATGCAACAGATGACATCACCCGCTGCGGCCCCCCGTCGCGACCCGGCGCCGTCGCGCCTGGCCTACCGGATGCAGCGCCTGCTGCTGACACCGATGATCCGGCGGTTGCTTTGGGTTGGGGTGCCGGTGCTTTCCCTGTCGCTGTGCACGGGTATCTATCTTTCTGATCAGGCCCGGCGCGACGGCATTTCGCTTTGGATTGACGATGTAAAGGCAACGGTGCGCGAACGCCCGGAATTCATGGTCAGACTGATGGCGATCGACGGTGCATCCCCCGGGGTGGCCGATGATATCCGCGAAGTCGTGCCGATCAATTTCCCGGTGTCGTCGTTCGATCTTGATCTGCCATTGATGCTGCGGGAAGTGACCAATCTGGATGCCGTTGCCAAGGCCGATCTGCGGGTGCGCCCGGGCGGCGTGTTGCAGGTTTCCGTGGTCGAACGGGTGCCGGTTGCCATCTGGCGCAATGACGATTCACTGGATCTGCTGGACAACGAAGGCCATCGCGTGGCGCCCGTCGCCCATCGTGGCGAACGGCCCGATCTGCCGCTGGTGGCGGGGCCTGGCGCGGAAAATGCGGTTGCGGAAGGCGTGGCGATCATTGCCGCCGCCGCGCCGCTGGCCGATCGCTTGCGCGGTCTTGTGCGGATGGGTGAACGGCGCTGGGATGTGGTGCTGGATCGTGGGCAGAAAATCCAACTGCCTGAAAAGAACCCGGTGCGCGTGCTGGAACAGGTGCTGGCCCTGAACGAGGCACAGGATCTTTTGGCGCGGGATGTGACCGATGTGGATATGCGCAACATTCACCGCCCCACTGTCCGGTTGGGCGAAGCGGCAGCCGATACCCTGCGTGAAATACGAGTAAAAGAACTGGGAGCCAATTGAGATGACGGACCTTTATGAATCCCAGCGCGCCATGCGGGCCATGCGCAAGGCCGCGATGCAGCGCGGGGTGATCGCCATTCTGGATGTGGGCACCTCCAAGATCGCCTGTCTGGTGCTGCGGTTTGACGGCCCCGACGGGTTTCGTGACAGCGATGGTGTTGGCTCACTCGCGGGGCAAAGCAGTTTTCGCGTGATAGGCGCGGCGACCACCCGGTCGCGCGGGGTGCGGTTTGGCGAGGTCGATGCCATTCAGGAAACCGAACGCGCCATCCGCACCGCTGTGCAGGCGGCCCAGAAAATGGCGAATGTGCGGGTGGATCATGTGATTGCCTGTCTGGCCGGCGGCGCGCCGCGGTCTTACGGGCTGGCCGGGCAGATCGAGGTCGAGGGCAGTACGGTCAGCGAACAGGATGTGGCCCGGGTCATGGCCGCCAGCGACGTTCCCGATTTCGGCGAAGGACGCGAGGTGCTGCACGCGCAGCCGGTAAACTTTGCGCTGGATCATCGCAGTGGCATGGCCGACCCGCGCGGCCAGACCGGCCATCAACTGGCCTGTGACATGCATCTGCTGACCGTTGATGGCAATGTGATTGCCAACCTTCTTTACTGCATCAAACGCTGTGACCTGGAACTGGCCGGGCTGGCCTCATCTGCCTATGTGTCGGGGGTTTCCAGTCTGGTCGAGGATGAACAGGAACTGGGCGCCGCCTGTGTCGATATGGGGGGCGGGGCCACCGGCATTTCGATTTTCATGAAAAAACACATGATTTATGCCGATGCGGTCAGTCTGGGCGGCGATCAGGTGACATCGGATATCTCCAAAGGGTTGCAGGTGCCGCTGTCTGTGGCGGAACGTCTGAAAACCGTCCATGGCGGGGTTGTGGCCACGGGGATGGACGACCGTGACCTGATCGAGATCGGCGGCGAAACCGGCGATTGGGAACTGGACCGGCGCACGGTATCGCGGGCCGAACTGATCGGCATCATGCGCCCCCGGGTCGAGGAAATTCTGGAAGAGGTGCGCGGCCGCCTTGACGGTGCCGGGTTTGAACATCTGCCCTCGCAGCAGATCGTGCTGACCGGCGGCGCCTCGCAGATTCCGGGGCTGGACGGGCTGGCCCCGAAAATTCTGGGTCAGCAGGTGCGCATTGGCCGTCCGCTGCGGGTGCAGGGGTTGCCACAGGCGGCCACGGGCGCGGGATTCGCCAGCGCGGTGGGGCTGTGTCTTTTCGCGGCGCACCCACAGGATGAGTGGTGGGATTTCGAGATTCCCGCCGACCGCTATCCTTCGCGGTCGCTAAAGCGGGCGGTGAAATGGTTCAAGGACAACTGGTAGCCGCTATATACGGTGGATTTGGCGAAATCCCGCTGAGAACCGTAAAAAATTGGCCATATTTTGTGGTAAAAAGATGTTTTTTGGGTGACGAGGCGGGGGGAGCCGTTAGAATCACTGAAAACGACGGCAGCAAACCCCGGATAACGGGATCAGAACAGGCGGACAGACCAGATGACACTCAACCTCATGATGCCCCAGCAAGAAGAACTCAAGCCGCGGATCACCGTGTTCGGTGTCGGTGGGGCAGGCGGCAATGCCGTAAACAACATGATCGCCAAACAGCTTGACGGGGTCGAGTTCGTGGTGGCCAACACCGACGCGCAGGCGTTGCAGCAATCCACCGCACCGGCCAAGGTGCAGATGGGTGTGAAAGTGACCGAAGGTCTGGGTGCCGGTGCGCGCCCCTCAGTGGGCGCTGCCGCCGCCGAGGAAAGCATCGAACAGATCGTCGATCATCTGGCCGGGGCGCATATGTGTTTCATCACTGCCGGTATGGGCGGGGGCACCGGAACCGGCGCCGCGCCGATCATCGCGCAGGCCGCCCGCGAACTGGGTGTTCTGACCGTTGGGGTCGTGACCAAGCCGTTTCAGTTCGAAGGCTCCAAGCGGATGAAGCAGGCCGAGGAGGGTGTTGAGGCTCTTCAGAAAATGGTCGACACGCTGATCATCATTCCCAACCAGAACCTGTTCCGTCTGGCCAACGAAAAAACCACATTTACCGAAGCCTTCTCCATGGCTGATGACGTGTTGTATCAGGGCGTGAAAGGCGTGACTGACCTGATGGTCCGCCCCGGCCTTATCAACCTCGACTTTGCCGATGTCCGCGCCGTGATGGACGAAATGGGCAAGGCGATGATGGGCACCGGCGAAGGCGACGGCGAGGACCGCGCCATCCAGGCCGCCGAAAAGGCCATTGCCAACCCGCTGCTTGACGAAATCTCGCTGCGCGGTGCCAAGGGCGTGCTGATCAATGTCACGGGTGGCCATGACCTGACCCTGTTTGAACTGGACGAAGCCGCCAACCGCATCCGCGAGGAAGTGGACCCCGAGGCAAACATCATCGTCGGCAGCACGCTGGACGAGATGATGGAAGGCCGCATGCGGGTTTCGGTTGTCGCCACCGGCATCGACGCCAGCGAAGCGGTTCACGACATCCCCGTGCCGCGCCGCCGCATGGCGGAACCGCTGCGCAACGCGACGACCATGGAAGAAGCCGCAGCACCGGCACCCGCACCGCGCCCGACTCCTGCGCCGCAACCGGCCCCGATGCCCGAAGTTGCCCGCGTGGCCGAACCAGAGCCGGTCGAGGAAGACGTCGACGATTTCTTCGCCGACATGAACCGGCCTGCTGAACGGGCCGATGACCGGGATCTGTTCGGCGACAACGGGCAGGACGATGTGCCGCCCCCGGCCTATCGTCCGCAAGCGCCGGCCGCGTTCCAGCCCCGTGATGAAACCCCCGCCGAGGCTTTTGTTGCCCCCCGCGCCCCCAAACCCGGCGCCCCTTCGCCCGAGGCGATGGCACGGCTTCAGGCTGCGGTTCAGCGTGCGCCAGGACAGGCCGGCCAGCAGCGCCCGGCACCGTCGGCCGCGTCAGGCGCGCCGCGTCCGGCAGCCCCCGCGGGTGTTGATCGTCCGCGCTTTGGCATCAATTCGCTGATCAATCGCATGACCGGCCATCAGGAAGGGGGCGCCGAACGCCCCGCCGCCCAGCCCGCCGTGCGCCGCGAACAACCCCAGGTCAGCCGCCAGGAAGAGCCTCAGGATATGTCGCCCGATCAGGAACGGATCGAAATTCCCGCCTTCCTGCGGCGTCAAGCCAACTGACGCTGGGTCACAATTCGAAAAGGAAAGGCCAGCCTGCGCTGGCCTTTTTCTTTTTTTATCAGATGATTACTGTCGTTTTCGCAGGATTGCGGCGAAATCCCGCCCTTTTCGCGATGGCATGTTTCAGACCGTTACAAAGATTGAATTGTCTGCATCGCACAGTGTGATTAGCTCTCTGTAACGACCGGGCCTGGCATCGGCGACACCTAAAGACGAGGCAGATCATGCAAACCACATTGAAGTCACCCGTGACCTTCACAGGGCTTGGCCTGCATTCCGGTCAACCCGTCCGTATGACCCTGCGCCCCGCCGCCGCCGAATTCGGCATCTGGTTTCGCCGGACCGACATCACAACAGGCAACACCCTGATCCCGGCCCATTGGGATGCGGTGATGCCATCGCAATTGTGTACCCGGATCACCAATGGGCAGGGCGTGACTGTTTCGACCATCGAACATGTCATGGCGGCTGTTGCAGGGTGTGGCATCCAGAACCTGCTGATCGAAATCGACGGCCCCGAAGTTCCGATTCTTGACGGGTCGTCGGCACCCTTCGTTGCCGGGATTCTGGCCCGCGGCCTGCGGCGGCTTGAGGTGCCGGTGCGCGCGCTTCAGGTGCTTGAAACGGTCGAGGTGCGCAACGGTGATGCCTTTGCCCGCCTGACCCCGGCGCAATCCCTTGAGATGGATTTTCACATCAGCTTTCCCGACGCGGCGATCGGTGTGCAGGATAAAACCCTGAACATGGCCAATGGCACCTTTGTGCATGAATTGTGCGACAGCCGCACGTTTTGCCGTCAATCCGACGTGGACGCCATGCGCGCCCAGGGGTTGGCGCTGGGGGGGACGCTGGACAATGCGGTGGTGGTTGACGGGGCCGATGTTCTTTCGCCGGGCGGTCTGCGCCACCGGGATGAGGCGGTGCGCCACAAGATGCTGGATGCCTTGGGTGATCTTGCGCTGGCCGGGGCGCCGCTGTTGGCGCGCTACACCGGGTATCGTGCGGGCCACGCCATGACTAACGCCCTGTTGCGGGCCTTGTTTGCGCGCGCGGGTGCCTGCCGGATGGTGATTTGCGACGCCCCGATGGAGGCGCGCCTGCCCGGTGCGGGGCTGTCGCGCACAGATGCACCACGCGCCCAGTAAATTTGGCGCGCAAAGGCGTTTTGCCCCGACTTTTAATATGCTAGACCACCCCGTAAGAGTGGGAACGCCCCTGTCGAAACAAGGGCGGCGTCGGAGGTAAATGGCATGAAATTCTTCCCGGTCAGGCACAGGCCCCTTGCCGCCGTAATGGTTGCCGCATTGATGTTGGGCGCGTGTGGCGATGGATTTTCCAGCCGTGAACAGCCGCTTGAGAGCTTTTCCGCCGAAGATATCTATAAACGCGCCGAATTTGAGCTGGAATCGCGCAAGCCCGATGAGGCGGCGCGGTATTTCGGTGAAGTCGAGCGGCTCTACCCTTATTCCGACTGGGCCAAACGCGCGTTGATCATGCAGGCTTTTGCCTATCACCGTGACAAGGATTACGAGATCTGCCCGCGGTGCGGCCCAGCGGTTCCTTGATTTTTACCCGGCGGATGAGGATGCGGCCTATGCGCAATATCTCATGGCGCTGTCCTATTACGATCAGATTGATGATGTGGGCCGCGATCAGGGGCTGACCTTTCAGGCGCTTCAGGCCCTGCGCGTGGTGATCGAGAGATACCCCGACAGCGAATATGCCCGCTCGGCGATCCTGAAATTCGATCTGGCGTTCAACCATCTGGCCGCCAAGGAAATGGAGATCGGGCGCTATTATCTCAAGCGCAAGAATTATGCCGCCGCGATCAACCGGTTCCGGGTGGTGGTTGAGCAATTCCAGACCACGACCCACACCCCCGAGGCGCTGCACCGGCTGGTCGAGGCATATCTTTCGCTTGGCCTTCAGGATGAGGCGCGCACGGCGGGCGCGATCCTTGGTCACAACTTCCGGTCTACCCCTTGGTACGAGGACAGTTTTGCCTTGCTGACGGGGCAGGGGCTCACGTTGGAGCCGTCTGGAAAAAGCTGGCTGCGTGATATTTATCGGCAGGTCATCAAGGGCGAATGGTTGTGATTTCGGGGCACGACGGCCCCGACAGGTGATCTGAACATGCTGCGCGGTCTGGATATCAGGGACATGCTGTTGATTGACCGGCTGGAACTTATGTTTCAGCCGGGCCTGAACGTGTTGACCGGTGAAACCGGGGCGGGCAAATCTATCTTGCTGGATCTCGCTGGGCTTTGTTTTGGGCTGGCGGGGCCGGGCCGAATTGGTGCGCCAGGGCGCCAGCCAGGGCGAGGTGACGGCGTGGTTCGATCTGTCGCCCCAGCACCCGGCCCGCGCGGTGCTGGAAGAGGCGGGGTTTCCCGTCACGGATGAATTGATTCTGCGCCGCATCAACACCGCCGAAGGGCGCAAGACGGCATTTGTCAACGACCGCCGGACCAGCGGCGAGGTGCTGCGCGCACTGTCCGATACGTTGGTTGAACTGCACGGACAGCATGATGACCGTGGGCTGCTGAACCCGCGCGGTCATATGGCGCTGCTCGATCAGTTCGCGGGCGCTGATTTGCCCCTTGCGGCCACGCGCGCTGCCTGGGCCGGGTGGCGCGCGGCGCGCAAGGCGTTGGATCAGGCACAGAGCGCGATTGCGGCAATTCGCGCCGAAGAAGAATTTCTGCGCCACGCGGTGGACGAATTTGACATTTTGGCGCCGGAACCGGGCGAAGAAGCCGCGCTGGATGAAGCCCGGCGCAAGATGCAGGGTGCCGAGCGGATCTCGCGATGGCGTGCTGAGTGCGGTGCGTGCCCTTGGGGCGGATGGCGCCGAGGGGCAGATGACCGACGCCATGCGTTGGCTTGACGGTGCCGCCGCGCAATCCGACGGCCTGCTTGACGCGCCGTTGGAAAGTCTGGGCCGCGCACTGAATGAACTGGCCGAGGCCGAACAGGGGGTGCTGGCCTGTCTTGAAGCGCTTGATTTCGATCAGCATACCCTTGAGATTACGGAAGAACGTCTGTTTGCCATCCGGGGGATGGCGCGCAAACACGGGGTTCTGCCTGATGATCTTTCCTCCTTTGCCGATGGGCTGCGCAGCCGTCTTGCGGCGCTTGATGCCGGCGAGGCCGACCTGTCGCGCCTTGGCACTGCTGTCACCAAAGCCGAGGCCGAATACCACGCCGCCGCAACCCGCCTGAGCGAATTGCGCATTGAGGCGGCCAAGCGTCTTGATCTGGCGATGTCAGCGGAGCTGACCCCGCTCAAGATGGAGCGGGCGGTGTTTGCCACCCGTATCACCCCGGTCGATCCGGGGCCGGACGGTAGTGACAGCGTTGATTTTACCGTGGCGACCAACCCGGGCGCCCCCGCCGGGCCACTGGGAAAAATCGCATCTGGCGGTGAATTGTCGCGTTTCCTCCTCGCGCTCAAGGTGTGTCTCACCCGCAGTGATACCGGCCTGACATTAATTTTTGATGAAATTGACCGGGGCGTGGGCGGTGCCACCGCCGATGCCGTGGGCCGGCGTCTGTCGTCACTGGCCGAGGGGCAGCAGGTTTTGGTCGTCACCCATTCGCCGCAGGTGGCGGCTTTGGGGCAGCACCATTGGCGGGTGGAAAAATCGGTCAGCGGCGACGTGACCACGTCAAACGTGGTGCCGTTGAACGCCGCGCAGCGGGTGGATGAAATTGCGCGGATGCTGTCCGGGGATATCGTGACGCAAGAGGCGCGCGGCGCGGCGGCAAAGCTGCTGACCGGGTAAATCGGCGGCTCAGCGTTCAGAGGCCGTGGTCACGATCCGGTAACGCTCCAATTCCTCGGGCAGGAAGATGTAAATCTCGTCCGGTGGGGTGATCAGCGCGTGGCGCATGAGCAGGGGATCGACGCCCATTTCGGCAAGGTATTCCATCACCCGCCCCTGACCGCGCTGAATATCCTCGACAGCCATAAAGGCGGGCAACACCGTGTTTTCGCCGAAATAATGCTGGTGAACCCCGACATAGCCATCGCTATCCACCGTGCGCACAACCCCGGCCGCCAGAATATAGGGGCAGGCCGACAGGCAGATGTCACCCGCGGTCAGTTCGGTGTTGAACCCCGCCCCGCGCAACGCGTGACCAATTTCCAGCGCATCGGACACCGACCCACCGGGGCTGTTGAGCGACACTGTGGTGGGGGGATCATCCGCCTCGGACAGCCATTTGGTGAAACGTACACCGTCGCCGGGGGCGATGGTGCCTGTGATGCGCAGAACGTCGCCAGTGGTCTGAAACATCAGGCGTTTGGGCAGGTCGGCGGGGGGCGGAAAAGGGCGGTTGGCGGGGCCTTGGGGCAGATCGCCGGGGCGATAGCGGCGGGTCTGATCGCCGGGGCTGACCGGGGTTTCCAATTGCGGCGCGGCGGGGGCAAAAGACAACCCTTGCCAGCCATCCAGAAGATCAGCGCCAAACATCAGCGCCGCCATTCCCAGTTGCAGCCCGAGAATGCCCTTGATCATCGCGCCCGGTGTCACGCCGCCCAGTTTCATTCGGCCGGTTCACGCAGGGGGCGGGGCCTGTGTGCGGGGGCGTTTGGGTGTCGCGCTCCAACGTCAATTCCATTTCCCGCGCGGCGGCCAGGGCGGCGCGCAATTCGGCCAGGGTCATCGTTTGTTCCATGGCGACTCCATCGCGCCCGGAACGGATGGCGGCCTGGGTGATCATCAGGATGAACACCAGCACCGCAGGCAACAGATCAATGGCAATGGCCCCTGCCCATGAGGGAATGAAATTTCCGGCATAGCGGATCACCGCATCGGCGGTGGAAATTGGGGTGTAGGTGATGTCAGGCGGGGGGGACATGGCGCTGACCGCTTCGGCGGCGGCGCGCAGGGTATCGGCCCTCTGGCCCAGCAACGACAGCACGGAATCAATGGTGGCCTGTTGACCGGCCTGAATATCGGCGCTGGACCCGTCCAGCCGGGGCAGCACCACCGAGGCCGACAGATCAGAGGCCGCCCGCGCAACCAGCGGCGCCACCGAAAGCTGGCGCAACCGGGTGATGATACCGGCCAGACGCACCGCTTCTTCGGAAAATTCGACCGAGCGGGCCTCGACCGGGCCGGGTTCAACGGTGAGCGACCGCATCCGGGACAGGATTTCGTTGCCAGTGGTGAAATCCTGGGCGATCAGCGGCTCCTGACTGGCGATCTGGGTTTCCAGCCCGGTCAGTTCCTCGGATTTCTGGCGCAGGATGCGAAACACCGCGCCGCGCCCGGCAAAGCCTGACAGATCGCCGGTGGCTTCCTGCTGGCTCAGATCCTCAAAGCTCTGGCGCACCCGGGCGACATCCCGCTGCAACCCCTGCGCCGCAACGGCGATGGCATTGGCCCGCTCTAGCGCGCCCTGATATTGCTGCACCGTGCGCGCCAGATGTTGTTCAACCGCCGCCGCCCCGGCCAAGGCCGCCGCGTTCAACCAGGATGACATGGCAATGATCGCCAGCGACCCCAGAACCATCGAGCCAAGCAGGCCCAAACGCGCGCCCGCAGTACGCACCGCAGGCAGCAGGCGCATGAGATAGGACCAGAACACGAAAATCCCGACCGATACGGCGATGGAATAGGCGAGTGCGGCAAAGACGCTGAGCGCGCCGTCACTGTCCAAGAGCGATGAAACCCCGAGATAGGTGTAAATCCCCGATGCCGCTGCCAGAACCCCCAAAGCGGCCCCGGAAAACGTATCGAGCCAGCTCAGATGCCCCTCAAGTTCGCGGGCATACCGCACCCCCTGCGCCTCGGCGCGGCTCATGTTACGATCCGTGTCCATCACCCATCCCCTTGACCTTCCATGCAATATGGGGCGGTTGCGGGCATTTCCCAAGCCCAGATGGTAAACCCGGGCCGCCGGGGCGATGGAATGCCGATGGAACCAAGGCGCGACGGGACCAGCACGACCGTCAGGGTGTTAAATCTCGAGAGCCTGTATGTACAGGTGGGCACCAGGTAGCAGGACCACGATCCAGCCAGAGCCAGCTCCCTCGAAATTGATTAAGGCCACCAGATTTTACCCCGGCACGAAAAGGCCAGAACCCGCCGCAGCCCCAAAGATAGGCGCGCCCCGCGCCTTCGACAAGGCCGGATCGCCCGGGGCGCAATTTTTTAAAGGCGGTTTCACCGCTGCCGCAGATGCCCGGCTGACGTGATTCAAATTATTGTCAAAGTAAAAATACCGGGTATTCTGATTTGATTTATTGGGGAGTCATAAAATGAACATCTCGCAAGATATCGAATTTTTCTTTACCGCCCTTGGCCCGAATTACAGCACAAATTCCGCCCAACTTTATGGCGTGACCAGTGACGATACCGTGGTCGAGATCATGGCCCCCTCTCGCGTTGTGGACCCATTGTTCACAGCGGATGAGGGGGATCGCTTGCCCTTGATGAATTGGGCTGGGCGGTTTTTGATGGTGCGCTTACGTATTTCTGGAACGGAACACATTTTACGGGCGGGCAATATACCGGGTCTGACACTTATATCGCGCAGGTCCATGACGATGGCCGATTTGACCCGATCGCTCGTGAAGTGCCGGGCCGGATACAAAGTGGTCAATCCGACAGTGTGGCAGTCATCGATGGAAGCCTCTACGCCAATTTTCATGAGGTGATCGGTCAGTACATGAGGTTCGATGAAAATCTGGACTCAACTCAGTTGACGGGCTTTTCCCGCCCCTTTGCCTTGGGGGCCATTGGCATCGTCACCGGGTTTGATGGAGCAGTGTATTTTGTGGCGGATCAGCAAACCCCGCTTGGCACGTCAGAAATATGGCGTCGATTGCCCGACGGGACTGTTGAACCGGCGCTGAATATCACTTCCTCGGGTGAGGTCATGGACATGATTGTCCATGATGGCAGTCTTTTCGTCACGACAGTCGGCTACAGCAGTGAGGTGTCCCGGATGTTCCGGTTTGACACGCCGACCGGGAATGCAGTTGAACTCCCGTCACTGCCCCTTATTCGGCCCACAGCCTTCAAGGTGTTTGATGGGCAGTTGTATCTGCATGCACAAAAGGGGCTGTACCCACTTTCGCCTGACGGAACCTTGGGCGACAATCTGTTCACGACGCTGGGAATACCTCACTTCTTGTGGGAGGTTGTTGAACTTGACGGTGAAATATATGCCGCGATCAGCGGAAATGGTGGGGGGCGGGTGCTTGCGCGGCTTAACGCGGATGGAACGTTCGAAACCCTGTTTGATATTCCGGGGTTTGCCTATGACACGGTGGAACATCTGACGGTTCACAATGGCGCCCTTTATTTCGAAGGCGGGCGTCTGGTGGACGATGGCTATGGGGGGACCGACCTTGATCAGGAAAACCTCTACCGGATGGAGGCGGATGGATCGTTTACGCTGCTGTCTGATTATTATGGCATCGGCACCCTAATTCCGTATTCTGTGCATGTGCCAGACCCGGAAGAGGCGCAGTATATCGAAGGCGATGATGGCCCTGACGATCTGCGCGGCTACGGCGGCAATGATACACTCGTTGCGGGGGATGGGAACAACACTGTTCTGGGCGACGCCGGCAATGATGTGATCACGGCAGGGTCGGGCGATGATTACATCGGCGGTGGAACGGGCAATGACCGCATTACCGTGCTTGGCGGATCCAACACCATTTATGGTGGTCTGGGCAACGATACCGTGCAGGGCGGCAGCGGCAATGACACGATCTATGGTGGCGGTGACGGGCGGAACGTTCTGTTGGGCAACGCGGGTGAGGATGATGTGTCCGGCGGCAGTGGCGGCGACTTCATGGGCGGCGGCGCAGGCAGTGATACCCTGCGGGGCAACGGTGGTGACGACACGATCTATGGCGGATTAGGCAATGATCTGATTGGCGGCGGAAATGGCAATGATCTGATTTATGGATCGGCAGGTGCAAACCTGATTTATACAGGTCTGGGCGAAGACACGGTTCAGGGCGGCACGGGCAACGATACGATTCTGCGGCGTGGGTATTGACGACAAGGAACTCTGGGGTAACGGCGGCAATGACAATATATTGGGGGCCGGGGGTGACGACCTTTTGGTTGGCGGTGCAGGCAATGATATTCTGTATGGGGATAACGGCGACGATCTGATTTTCATGGGGCACGGCAATGATTATGCCAACGGTGACGGGGGGGACGATCAGATCACCGCAGGGGCCGGAGCGAACACAATCTATGGCGGCATGGGCAATGATACGGTGTTTGCCGGAACCGGGCGTGATGTGATCGTAGGGGGCAGCGGCGCCGACGTGTTTGTGTTCAACAGCGCCCAACAGGCCGGTATCGGCGCGACGCGTGACGAGATCATGGATTTTAAAACCGGGATAGACAAGATCAACCTCGATACCATGAACCTGACGTTCATTGGTGACGCGGCATTTAGTGGTGGCGCGCAATTGCGCTATTTAGACAATGGATGGGTCAGTTTTGTTGTGGGCGATGTCAACGGCGACGGTGTGGGGGATTTCGCCATAGAACTGCATGGCGCGCCATCCGTGGCAGCGGGCGATTTCATTCTTTAGGGGCGTCTATTTTCACGGCCAGCGCGGAAATGCCTTTTCACGCTGGCCGTGGTCTGTGCTGTCGTCTCTGATTGGTGCAGCGTATTGTCAAACACCTGTGACGGAATTGACGGAATGAAAATTGTAATTTCCGCAGCGGCACCCTATATATTGCTGACATAAGAAAAAAATATCGAGTGGTCCTGTTATGAATGCCGCCCTTCAAACCGTCTGGGATTCGTTCCTGGGCCCGATGTTGCGACGCCCGAAACGGTTGCAAGTCGCCGCCCTGTGCCATCGTGGCGAGGGGGGAATAAGGAATTTCTGTTGGTGACCAGCCGCGATACCGCCCGTTGGATCATTCCCAAAGGCTGGCCGATCCGCGGGCTTAATTCCAACGAAGCCGCCTTGCAGGAAGCCTGGGAAGAGGCCGGCGTTCGCAACAGCAAAGCCACGAAAGACCCGGTTGGCAGTTATACCTATCGCAAACGGCAATCGGCGGGCTGGGAAATTCCGGTGGAAACGCTGGTGTATTCCGTGGCGGTGCAAGACCTGTCCGAAGATTTCCCCGAGGCCCATGAACGCACCCGTAAATGGGTCAGGGCCGAGGCTGCCGCCGAGATGGTCCATGAATCGGAGCTGAAAACGATTTTCCGCAGGCATCAGTAAGTAATTTTTCCCGGCCTGCGTTGTGCGGTTGATTTTTCCGGTCGCACAGGGCTAGTCCTCTTTTCGAACCGAGGGGACGAACACTATGGCAGAAGAACAGGGCGACCCGCGCCACCTTGATACGCTGGATCGTGACCTTGCGCGCTATTCCAACGTTGAACTGGCCACCAGCTATGCGTCGCGTCCGCTGGTCGGGCCGGGAATTTCCCTTGTCTTTGTCCTGCTGGCGGGCATTGCCGCCATGGTGTTCTTTGGCGAGACGAACAATTCCCTTATCGTTGTGATTGCCGCCTGTCTTGGCGCCTATATGGCCCTGAACATCGGCGCCAATGACGTGGCCAATAACATGGGGCCGGCGGTGGGGGCGAATGCGCTGAGCATGGGCGGGGCCATTGCCATTGCCGTGGTATTCGAAAGCGCCGGCGCGCTGATCGCGGGCGGCGATGTGGTTTCCACCATCGCCAAGGGCATCATTGCGCCCGAAAGCATGGGAACGGCATCCGTCTTTATCTGGGCGATGATGGCCGCCCTTTTGTCGGCTGCGCTGTGGGTGAACCTTGCCACATGGATCGGTGCGCCGGTTTCGACCACCCATTCCGTGGTCGGCGGCGTTATGGGGGCCGGTATCGCGGCGGCGGGTTTTGGCGCCGTGAACTGGCCCACCATGGGCACGATCGCGGCCAGTTGGGTGATTTCGCCAATCCTTGGCGGGGTGGTTGCCGCGTTGTTTCTGGCGCTGATCAAATCGCGGATCATCTACCGCGATGATAAAATCGCCGCTGCGCGCACTTGGGTGCCGGCGCTTGTGGGGCTTATGGCCGGTACGTTTGCCACCTATCTTGTGCTGAAAGGGCTGAAACAGATCATCCACCTTGATCTGTCGGCGGCGGTGATGGTCGGTGTCGCTGTCGGCATCGTGGTCTGGCTGGTGATGATTCCGGCGATCCGCAAGCAATCTCAGGGGCTTGAGAACCGGAATAAATCGCTCAAGGTGCTGTTTGGCATTCCGCTGGTGGTGTCTGCGGCGCTGCTCAGTTTTGCCCACGGGGCCAATGATGTGGCCAACGCAGTTGGGCCATTGGCGGCGATCGTGCAGGCGTCGTTGTCGGGTGATTTTGCCGATGCGGTTCGCATTCCCTATTGGGTCATGGTGATTGGCGCCTTCGGGATTTCCTTTGGCCTGTTCCTGTTCGGGCCGAAACTGATCCGCATGGTGGGCGGGCAGATCACCAAGCTGAACCCAATGCGCGCCTATTGCGTGGCCCTGTCGGCGGCCACCACCGTGATTCTGGCCAGTTGGCTGGGCCTGCCGGTCAGTTCAACCCATATCGCCGTGGGGGTGTTCGGCGTCGGGTTTTTCCGCGAATGGGATGCGGAACGCCGGATTCGCAAGGCGCGCCTGGCCATGCCCGAACGCGCAATCTTTGCACCCGAGGAACGGCGCCGCCGGAAACTGGTGCGCCGGTCGCACTTCATGACAATCATTGCCGCATGGATCATCACCGTTCCCGCCGCCGCGATCCTGTCTGCGACGATTTTCTATGTGATCAATTCGGCCATGGGCTAGCCGAGCAAGGCCGCAAGGCAGGCCAGCGCGGCGATATCGCAAAGCTGTTGGCTTGCGCCCAGAATATCACCGGTCTGCCCGCCGATCCTGGCACGCGCCAACGCGGCCACGCCAAGGGCGGTCAGGGTGATGGCCAAAATCACCGGCAGGATGGCAGCGCCAAGGGCGGGCAGGGCGATCAGCACCGCGGCGAGGGCGGCAAAACTGGCGGTCACTGTCGTCGGGCGCCCCACTTTGGCCGACAGGCCCGCAGGCCGGGCATTGGGCAGCGCCGAGGCGATCACCACCATGGGCAACCGCGACAGGGCGGCGGCGGCCACCAGCGGCAGCACCACATGCCCGGCGCCAAACAGCGCCGCAATGGCCGACCAGCGCAACCCAAGGGACAGGGCAACCGCGACCACGCCGTAAGTTCCGATATGGCTGTCTTTCATGATTTCAAGGCGGCGCTCGCGGGTCCAGCCCCCCCAAAGACCATCGGCGGAATCGGCCAGTCCATCTTCGTGCATGCACCCGGTAACGACCGGCCCCACGCCAAGGGCAAGCCCCGCCGCCATGGCTGTGGGCAGGCCAAGCCAAAGCGCGACAAACCCCACCAACCCCGCCAGCCCCCCAGCACCGCGCCCGCCACGGGCCAGGCCCACGCGGCCCTTGCGCCCCGCGCGGTGGCATGGGCGGTGTCAACGGGCACCGGCAGGCGGCTGAGCAATCCGAGGGCGGCGGCCAGATCGGCAAGCTGTGGTTTGTCGGAGTTGCGCATCGGATCACCTTATTTGCCGCTTTCGCCTGTCGGGTCGATGGTTAAACAGGGGGCGAGACAGATCAACGAGGCAGAAGACATGACCAGCACCCCCTTTACCACCTTTTCCGAAATCCGCGCGATCCTGTCGCATCTTCCGGCCCCCGATACCGTCGCGCTGGCCGGTGCCCATGACCGCAACGGGCAGTTGACCAAACCCCCCGGCGCCCTGGGCCAGCTTGAGGATCTGGCGATCTGGTATGCGGGCTGGCGCGGCGATGCACGCCCCCGGGTCAGCGCGCCACAGGTGATTGTTTTTGCTGGAAATCACGGGGTTGCGGCGCGCGGGGTATCGGCCTTTCCGCCCGAGGTGACAGTGCAGATGGTGGCGAATTTCAAGGCAGGTGGCGCTGCGATCAACCAATTGTCGCGCTGTTTCGGGGCGCGGATGGATGTTCACGCGCTGGAGCTTGACCGCCCCACGGCGGATTTCACCCAAGGCCCCGCCATGGACGAGGCCGAATGCCTGACCGCCCTGCATTGCGGTTGGGATGCGGTCGATCCGGCCAGCGATCTTTTGGTTGTCGGTGAAATGGGCATCGGCAACACCACGGCAGCGGCGGCGGTCTGCACGGCGCTGTACGGGGGCAGCGCGCAGGATTGGACGGGTGCCGGATCGGGTGTGGAGGGAGAGGCCCTGAAAGCCAAGATCGCCATTGTCGAGGCCGGATTGGCGCGTCATCGCGCGGTACTGGGCGATCCTCTGGCGGTTTTGGCCGCATTGGGCGGGCGGGAAATGGCGGCAATGGCAGGGGCCGTTCTGCGGGCCAGAATGCTGGGCATTCCGGTGATATTGGACGGGTTCATTTGCTGCGCCGCCGTTGCCCCCTTGGCCGTGGTCGGTGCCGGTGCGCTGGATCACTGTATCGCGGGCCATGTTTCGGCCGAGGGCGCCCATGGGCCGTTGCTGGACCGGCTGGGCAAGGCGCCGCTGTTGTCGCTGGGGCTTCGGCTGGGCGAAGGGTCGGGGGCCGCGCTGGCCATTGCCGTGGTGCAGGGCGCGGTGGCCTGCCATTCGGGCATGGCCACCTTTGCCGAAGCGGGCGTGTCCGACGGTTAACCCTGCTTAATCATCCGTGCCGGTGCGTTTTTCCGTATCGGCACGGCGCACGAGGGCGGTTTCCAATTCCTTGTTCAGATCGCGCGCCCGCGCCACATAGGCGGGGTTGCGATCAAGCGGTACGCCGGGCAGCCACAATTGGGCCAATTCACGCAGGGCGCTGCGGTCGAGCTTGAAAAACTCGTGTTCCAGCTCTTTTGCGTCGTAATCGTTGATTCCCATTTGCTCGAACACATAGCGCCCGGCGCGCAGGGAACTGTCGAACAATTCCCGCACGATGTCATTGGCGCCTGCGGCATACATTTCATAGGTATGCACCCGGTCATAGGCGCGGGCGACAATGTGGATGTCGGGGCGCGCCTTGCGGGCATAGCGGATCAGTTTCAACGCCGCGTTGCGATCATCAAGCGCCACCACCAGCACCCTTGCACTGTCCAGACCGGCCGCGTGAAGCAACTCGGGGCGGGTCGGATCACCGAAAAACCCCTTGAACCCGAATTTGCGCATCAACTGGATGGTTTCCAGATTGTTGTCGATCACCGTGGTGCCAAAGCCGGTCATCTGCATCATCCGGTTGACCACCTGCCCGAACCGGCCGATTCCCGCGATGATGATTGGCTGCTGATCGTCGATGGTGTCGTGTTCCGGCGTCTCGGCCGTTTCCACCATCCGCAGCGAGAGCCGCTCGTACAGAATGAAAAACAGCGGTGTCAGCAACATCGACAGGGCCACCACCAGCAACAGCTTTTCGGCCAGATCTACGGGCAACACATCGGTGCTGAGCGCGAAGGACACCAGAACAAAGCCGAATTCACCGGCCTGTGCCAGACCAAGAGTAAACAACCAGCGATCGCGCCCCCGGATCCGAAAGATCAGCGTCAGCAGGTACAGCACCACCCCCTTGACCGCCATAACCCCCAGCGTCAGCCCCAAAAGGGTGAAAGGCGCGGCAAAGAAGGTGTGAAAATTGATCCCGGCCCCCACGGTGATGAAAAACAACCCCAAAAGCAGGCCCTTGAACGGGTCGATGTCGGATTCCAACTGATGGCGGAATTCCGAGTTGGCCAGTACGACACCGGCCAGAAAGGTGCCAAGGGCCGGCGACAGGCCAACCAATGTCATGACAAAGGCGATGGAAATCACGATCAAAAGCGCCAGCGCCACATAGAGTTCGCGCAGATGTGCGCGGTGGATGAAGTAAAAGATCGGGCGCGTGGCATAGGCACCGAACAGGATGATCAGACCGATGGCCGCAACGGTGACAAGGGTGATGCCCCAGCCGGGCAGGCTTTGTACCAGGGTCATTGCCGCTTCGGCGGCTTTGACGGGGGTGCCTGATGTCATCGCCTCGGTGGTGTCGCCGGCCTGTTCGACAAGGGCAGCGGCGCTTTCAATGTCATGCTCGGGGCCGCCATGGGGCGTGGTCTGTTCCGTGGGGGCGGTGGCGTGGGTGTCGACTTGATGCCCTGCGTTCAGCCCGCCAATGGCCAGCAACGGCAACAGCGCCAGCATCGGGATCACTGCGATGTCCTGCGTCAGCAGCACCGAAAACGATGACCGGCCCCCCGGCGTTTGCATCAGCCCCTTTTCCGACAGGGTTTGCAACACGATGGCGGTGGACGACAGGGCAAAGATCATGCCGATGGCGATCCCCTGCGATACCGGCAGACCCAGCAACATCACCGCGCCTGTTGCCACCAACGCCATGGTTACCGTCACCTGCAACCCGCCCAACCCCAAAAGACGGTGGCGCATCCCCCAAAGCGCCTTTGGCTCCAGCTCCAGCCCGATGACAAACAGCATCATCACCACACCGAATTCGGCGAAATGCTGAAGATCGGCGGTTTCGCTGCCCACCAGCCCGACAACCGGGCCGATGAAAATACCCGCCGCCAGATACCCCAACACCGACCCAAGCCCCAGCCGCGCCGCCAGTGGCACCGCGATCACCGCCGCCCCGAGATAGATCGTCGCTTGGTAAAGAAAGGATTCCATAATGTCTCCGGGTGGGGCAGGGGTGAAGGTGCGGTTCAGGTTGGCAGGGGGCGTCAGATTTCAACTGGTCCATCACGATCTGGCTGCGCACCCGGGCGACGGCCGGATGGGGCAACAGAACATCGTGCAACAGGCGGTTCAGCCCGGGCAGATCGGCGCAAAAGACGCGCAGCAGATAATCGGCCTCGCCGGTCAGGGTCCAGGCGCTGATCACTTCGGGGCGGGTGGACAGCAGGGTTGAAAAGCTGCGCGCCTTTTGCGGTTCATGGCTGGCCATTTCCACCTGCACAAAGGCCTGAATCGACAGGCCAAGGCGCCGGGCATTCAGCCGCGCCGTGTAATGTTCGATATAACCCTCGGCCTCAAGCCGCTGGCGCCGCCGCCCGGCCTGAGAGGGCGACAGGTTCAGCAATTCGCCCAATTCCTGCGCGGTCAGATGGGCATCTTTCTGGAGCGCGGCCAAAAGATGCGAGTCGGTTTCATCAAGGCTGGTCATGCGGCACCTTTACACGCCTTTCGCAGGATAGCGCGGAAAATACGCATTTCACAGGTCCGCTATGCGGTAAAATGCGCAAAATGCCGCCGGTTCGCGTGATAGCCTGAAACAAATCGAACGAACAGGAGAACGCACCATGGGCCCTTTTCCCCACGACGCCCCCAAGGCGACCATCAGCGATAAAAATCCCGCCGGGACAGATGGATTCGAATTTGTCGAATTTGCCCACCCCGAGCCGGAAAAGCTGCGCGAGGCGTTTACCCGCATGGGGTACATCCACACCGCCACCCACAAGGACCGCCCGGTTGAACTGTGGCAGCAGGGCGATATCACCTATGTGATCAACGCCGACCCCGACAGCCATGCCGCCGGGTTTGTGGCCGAACATGGCCCCTGCGCGCCGTCCATGGCGTGGCGGGTGGTGGATGCCGAACATGCCCTGCGCCACGCCCTGAGCAAGGGCGCAAAGGAATATACCGGCCCGGGCAAGACCATGAATGTGCCGGCGATTCTGGGGATTGGCGGGTCGTTGATCTATTTCATTGACCAATATTACGACAAGAACCCCTATAACGATGAATTCAACTGGGTCGACAAGGCACACCCCGAAGGCGTTGGGTTTTATTACCTCGATCATCTGACCCACAACGTTCATCGCGGCAATATGGACAAGTGGTTTGATTTCTACGGCAAGATTTTCAACTTCCGTGAAATCCGGTTTTTCGACATTCAGGGCAAACATACGGGCCTGTATTCCCGCGCTCTCACCTCGCCTTGCGAACGGATTCGCATTCCGATCAACGAAGATCGGGGCGAAACCGGGCAGATCGTGGAATACCTCAAACGCTATAACGGCGAGGGGATTCAGCATATCGCGGTCGGTGCCCGCGATCTTTATGCGTCGGTGGATGAAATCGCTGACCGGGGGGTGACATTCATGCCCAAACCGCCGGCCACCTATTACGACATGTCCTATGACCGTGTGGTGGGCCATGATGAGCCGAAAGACAAGATGATGAAATACGGCATCCTGATCGACGGCGAAGGTGTGGTGGATGGTGGGGAAACCCGGATCTTGCTTCAGATATTCAGCAAAACAGTGATCGGCCCGATCTTTTTCGAATTCATTCAGCGCAAGGGCGATGATGGCTTTGGCGAAGGGAACTTCAAGGCATTGTTCGAAAGCATCGAACAGGATCAGATCGAACGCGGTGTTCTGAAAACCGGCTGAGGTGGCCCATAATATGATATGCCCGGGGGCGCGTTGGCGCCCCTTGGCCCCGATGGTCAGCCGTTTGGCATTGACAGGGTGACGCTGCGCCCCCGCTTTGTATAGCTGAGCTTGCTTTGGCTAATCGCGGCCACCCGGCCACCATCCACCCGATCCCCCACTTTTACCTTGACGAATTTGCCCGAGGGCAGGCGCACCAATGCGCGGCGGTTCGACGAACTGCCGTAGACGCCGATCAGGTTTACTTTTCCAAGGTTGATTGCATTCTTGACCGTGGCCTGTTTTGCCACCGAGGCGCTTGACGGCAGGCGTGGTGTGACAACGGCAGACGCGGCGGCAACGCGGGTGACGGCCTGTTGTTTCGGCGCGGCGGCGGCTTTGGCGCGCGCCGTTTCCACAGTCTGTGCGAAATTTCCGGGCTTGGTCTTGGGCAGGCGCGAGCGGGCGACGGCATAGGGGCTGATGGGTTCGTCGGGTTCTGCGTCGGCTTCCTCCACGGGGGTATCGGGCGCGGCGCGGCGCAGGGCGATCAGTTCGGCAGGCGGGGCGCGGGGGGCGCGGGTGCTGGTGGGCGCCTGCGGTTCGGCGGTCGAGGCCCCGGCCGCATCCAGGGCGGCGGTCACTGCGCGATCCTGAATGGTTTCCGGCGTGCCCGGAGCGGTTTCGGCTGCTGTGGCGGTGGCGGCGTCCGGGCGGGGGCGCGGTTGCAGCCCGGCCTCTTGGGTTGTGGCGACGGCGGCGGTGTTCAATTGCGCTTGATCGCCATCGTCGCCGCCGGGGCGGGTGCGTGGCCGGGTGCGCGGCAGATCGGGCTGGGTGGCGGGGTCGGGCGCAAGGGTGGCGGGGCGTTCGGGCATGGTCGGCGGCACGCGCGCCGGGCGCCCGGCGGTGATCAGAATACCATCGGGCGACAGGGTGCCGTCGGGGGTTGCCACCACCAGCCCGCGATCATCCAGTGTGAACCCCTGGCCCTGTGGCGCCGGTGGCAACTGCTGTTCCAGCGGGGTGGGCGTGGCGGTGTCGGGCAGCGGGGGGCGGCTGACCTCGCTTTCGAGGTTGATCGTGGGATCGGCAGAGGCGACATAAATCTTATCAATCCGGTCGGTGCCGGGCACTTCGGGCGGCGTGGGCGATGCGACCCAGATACCGGTGGTGGCATAGCGCCCGACGATGTTTTCGTCGCCGCCCTCAGTAGGGGGCGTTGCAGAGGATCGCGCGAAATCGGCTCGGGGGCGGTGGGGCTGACCGGGAGCGTTTCCGGGGCGGGGGGCACGGGTGCCTGTGGATCAAGCATCGCCACAGTGGAATCCGGCGCGCTGGCCCGGTCGGACGGGGCGTCACCCGGCGTTGTCGTGCCAGTGTCGTCGGGCAGGCTGGCAATATCGGTGCCCGCCGTGGGGGGCTGTGTTACCGGGTCTGCGGGGGCGGGAACGACAGCCGCCTGATCCACCGCCGGTTCGGGCGCGGTCTGTTCGACGGGCGCCGGAGCGACAAGAGCGTTGGCTGTATCGGCTGGCACCGGATCGCCATTGTCCGAGATCTGCGCGCTGCCAAACAGCAGGAAGGCGGCCCAGACGCTTATGGCGAGAACCGCCGCGATGGCGATTCCGATGATCAGCGGTTTGACCGAGCGGGCAGGGCCAGTGTCGCGGGCGCCAAAGACGGTCATCGCCTCGGCCTCGGCCAATTTGCGCCCCGAGGCCATGCGTGCCGACACCGCCTCGCGGTCAGGTTCGCTTAGCAGTTTGCCGTTGGAATCGGACACCGGCGTCAGGCTGGCCGCCGCTTCGGTGGTGTCGGGCAGGCCAACAACGGGCGTCACCCGGGCCTTGGCGGTGCTTTTGTTGGCCGACCCGCGCAAAACGGGGGATACGGCCGGCTTTGCGGTGCCCGGTGGCGTGCGGCGCGGTGGCGGGGGCGGCACGCTGCCCTTGGCCGCAACCGTGTTTTCCGGCGTTACGGCAAAACGCGCGGCGATCCGTCCAAAACGGCTGTCCCTGTCCAGCGGATCGGCTGCGGCGCCGGGGCTGAGCGGCCCTGTGGCCGGCTTGCCCGTTGCGGGCCGTTTGATGTCTGCCTGTTGCTTGCGCCGGGTCGCAAAAGACACGGGCATCGCAGGCACATCATCAAGCGGCGCGTCATCATCGAGCGGCGGCAGCGGATCGTTGATCCGTGGCTGTGAAAACCCGACCCGGGGCGCATCGGCAGGCGCCTCTGGCGTTTTCGGCGTTGCGTCCGGTTGTGCCTTTGCCTGTGGTTTTTCAGAGGCGGGCGGGGGCGCCTTTTCGGGCGTATTTGCCCGGGGGGCGGTTTTGCGGCGTTCTGCGCCTCGGGTTTGGGTTTGTCGGTGGCATTGTTTGTGGGGGCAACCGCGGCGGGGCTGGCTGGTTTCACCTTGGCGGGGGCTGTGTCGGCCTTTGCGGTGTCCGGGGCCGAATCGGCGGCGGGCGTGTTCGGCGTGTCCGTGCCGGGTTTTGGGCCTGCGGGGGCGGCCTTGGGGGCAGGGTCGGGCTTGGGGGCAGGCGGCGTTCTGGATTTTTCCAAGGCTGCGGCGGCCTTGGCGGCGGCTTGCGCTTCTTTCAGCGCAGCCGCTTTGGCCGCTTCCGCAGCCTCGCGTTTGCGTTGAATCGCGGTTGCCCCGAATTGTGCGGTGCCCGGAAACTTGGCCTTGCCGGGGCGGGCCGCAAACTGCACCGGGTTGAACCCCCGGCTGGCGGCAAATTCCTCGGCTTCGGCCAGGGTTTCGCGGGCCACCGCCGCAACGGATATCTCTGTCTTGCCTTTGATTTTCCAAATGAAATTCAGATCATTCAAGGCATAGGGCGTCATGCCCTCCAACGCGTCGCGCACCGCCTTTTCCCGCAAATCGGCACGGCTGCCCTTGGCGGTTTTGGCGTCAAACTCGGGGTCATCCAGGGTGGTGAACAGGATTTCAGAATCGGGGATCTCGCAGTTCGGTCGCCATGGGCGCATCGGATTTTTCCGCCACGGTATTGCGCAGCGCCGCAACCTTGGAATCGAACTCGGGGTCGCTCAGGGATACCTCGCCGACCATCTTTGTCTTGCCGTCGGCCACCTGGCGCAGACAGATCCCCGAGTGAGACAATTGCAGTATAAAGTTCGGCTTCATATCAATGCTCTACCATGTTGCCGCGCGCGCAGGAGTCTTCTGCGCGGCTTTCGATGTTCTATAGCAGCTTTCCGCCGAGGAAAACAAAAAGAGGTTTCCGAAACCTCAACGCCGGAACAGGGTGCGCGGTACATGAGAGCAAACAATCAAAAGGAGTGCGCAATGCGTTCGAGCAAATTTTCTGTTGTGGCCTGGGGGCTGCTTTTGGCTATCGTAGCTGGCACAGCATCGGCACAGGCACAAGAGCCACGGATCACGGTTTCGGGAGAGGGGCGGATCACCGCCGTTCCCGACATGGCACACCTGACCCTTGGCGTAGAGGCAAGCGATGCCGTGGCAGCGGGGGCTTTGGCCAAGGCGTCCGAGCAGATGAACGGCGTGATGGATGCGTTGAACGGCGCAGGGATTGCCCCCGCCGATGTGCAGACCAGCACCCTGTCGGTGCGCCCGCAATACCGCGATCAGGGCGAACGGGATGCGCCCCCGACGATCAGCGGCTATGTCGCGGCGTCGAGATCTGACGGTGCGGGTGCAGGATCTGGCAGGTTTGGGCGATCTGATCGATGTGGTGTCAAAGGCGGGCGGAAACCGGCTGTCGGGGGTGGCGTTCGATGTGCAGGATCGCGAACCGCTGTCGAACGATGCGCGCCGTGCCGCCGTGGCCGATGCCATGGCCAAGGCCACGCTTTATGCCGATGCGGCCGGGCTGACCCTGGGGCCAGTGGTTGAGATTACCGAAACCGGGGGCAGTTTCCCGCGCCCCGTCGCAATGATGGAAAGCGCCGGTTTGCGTTCAATGCCCGTTGCCGCCGGTGAAATTGACGTGTCGGCCAGCGTGACGATGGTGTTTGCCATCACCCGATGACCGGGGACCGGGGCGCAACATAACGCGCCCCGGTTTCGTATCCTCAGGCGGTGGCCTTGGTCAGCGCCTGATCCAGATCGGCAATCAGATCGTCGGCGCATTCGATACCGATGGAAAGGCGCACAGATTCAGGCGCCGCACCCGCCGCGCGCAGCTGATCTTCCTTCAACTGGCGGTGGGTCGTGCTGGCCGGGTGAATGATCAGCGAACGGGCATCGCCCAGATTGGCCACATGGCTGAAGATTTCAACCGCATCGATCAGTTTCACACAGGCGTCATAGCCGCCCTTGACCGCAAAGGTGAACAGCCCGCCGGCCCCCTTGGGGCAAATCTTGGCAACCCGGTCGAAATAGGGCGAACTTTCCAGCCCGGCATAGGTGACGTAATCGACCCGGGGATCGGCCTCCAGCCACTTGGCGACCTTCACCGCATTCGCAACGTGCCGCTCCATCCGCAAGGACAGGGTTTCAATGCCGCACAGGGTGTAATGCGCCGCCTGGGGGTTCATCGTCATGCCCAGATCACGCAGGCCAATGGCAATACCGTGGAACGTCAGGGCCATCGGTCCGAATGTTTCGTGGAAATTCAGCCCGTGATAGGCGGGTTCCGGCTGGGACAGCGACGGAAACTTGTCCGAGGCCGACCAGTCAAACGTGCCCGAATCCACCACGCAACCGCCGGTCACGGTGCCGTTGCCCGTCAGATATTTGGTGGTCGAATGCACCACAATATCGGCGCCATGTTCAATTGGGCGGCACAGATATGGCGTGGCGCTGGTGTTATCCACGATCAGCGGCACACCGGCGGCCTTGGTGATGGCGCTGATGGCGTCCAGATCGGTGATATAACCGCCCGGGTTGGCGATGGCTTCGCAGAACACCGCGCGGGTGTCGTCGTTGATCGCGGCCTTTACCGCGTCGGTATCGTCGAAATCCACAAAGGTGGCCGACCATCCGAACCGCTTGATCGTCTGGGAAAACTGCGTGACCGTGCCGCCGTAAAGCCGGGTCGAGGCAACCACATTCCTGCCCGGACCCATCAGGGGAAACAGCGACATGATCTGTGCCGCATGGCCCGACGAACAACACACAGCGCCCGCGCCCCCTCAAGGGTTGCGATCCGTTCCTGAAGCACGGCAACAGTGGGGTTGGTCAGGCGGGAATAGATGAACCCCACCTCTTGCAGGTTGAACAGCGCCGCCGCGTGATCCGCATCGCGGAATTCATAGGCGGTGGTCTGGTAAATCGGCGTCTGCCGTGCCCCGGTGGCCGGGTCGGGCCGGGAGCCGGCGTGGATTTGCAGCGTTTCAAAGCCATGGGTCTTGTCAGACATCGTCATTCTCCGAGCGATTGAGTCGCCTTGGGTCTAGGTGATCTGACCAGCACAGACAACTGCCCTCGCGTCAACGCGGGGCAGGAACAGCATAGCCGCGCAGCACCTCAAGCGGGATAATATCAAGCGCGCGGATGTGCGTGGCCTGTAACACGATCTGCGGCGCGCAGCCCTCATCATGGGCCTGAAGAAACCGCCCCGCGCACAGGCACCAGCGATCACCGGGGGCAAGACCGGCAAACCCGAACCCGGGCCGCGGTGTCGAAAGATCGTTGCCAAGGTATTTCGAAAACGCCAGAAACTCGGCCGTCATGACGGCGCAAACCGTATGGCTCCCCTGATCCCCGGCACAGGTGTTGCAGGCGCCATCCCGAAAAAACCCGGTCAGGGGCGCGGTCGAACACGGCGCAAGATCGCCGCCCAACACGTTCACAGGGCTGTCTTTTTCCATCACACACGCGCTCCTTCATGGGGTCAGCGAAACCGGTCCGCCAGTTTTTGCAGCGGGCTGCGCCCATCTTCGGGCAAAGGCTCCGGTGTGGGGGCACGCGGCGCAGGCGGTTTCTTCCCGGTCGCGGTGCGCTGTGGCGCCATGCGCAGGCCGACGGCATTGGTGAACGCCCCGCCATCACCCCGCGCCAGATCACCCGCCCCATCGGAAACCCCGCGCAGAATATCGTCCAGCCATTCCTGATCCGCCTTGGCAAAATCCCGCAGCACAAACCCCGGCACCGCATCCTTGTGCCCCGGATGACCAACCCCCAGGCGCACCCGGCCATAATCGGCACCGATATGCGCATGGAGTGAGCGCAGCCCGTTATGCCCCGCATGCCCCCCCGGTTTTGACTTTCAGCTTGCCGGGGGCAAGATCGATCTCGTCATGAAACACGATGACATCGGCAGGGGTCAGCTTGTAAAACCGCAGCGCCTCGCCCACCGATTGCCCCGAAAGGTTCATGAAGGTTTCGGGTTTCAGCAAAATCACCTTTTCGCCGCCAAGGCTGCCCTCGCTCACCCGGCCCTGAAACTTGCTCCGCCAGGGCGCAAACCCGTGATCCCCGGCGATCCGGTCAACCGCCATGAACCCGATATTATGCCGGTTCCCGGCATATTTGGCACCGGGATTGCCCAGCCCTACAAACAGACGCACGATCACTTCCTTTCGTCAGCGCAGATGCCCCTCACCTAATGGCGCGCCCGCTCCGGGTCAAATCCCGCATTTTGCGCTTTTTACTGATGAAAATACTCAAATCCCAACACCACCACAGATGCGCCACCCGCTATTGGGGCGTGAACTGACCAAAGGCCGTCACCCCGTCGCGCACCTTGTTGAAATCCACAGCACGCCCACCACAGGTGCCGTGCAGGTATTGCTCGATATCGAATACCCCACCGGCCAGCGCCTCTTTGGTGCCGGTAAACCCGTGAGAATGCGACAGCCAGCAGAACCCCGCCAACCCCTCGCCAATCAACGTGAAACAGGTTTCCCCCGATCCATACACCCCGACCGGATATGATACATCCGCCTCGTCGAACACCCGGTTCACCTCCTGGAAATATCCGATCACATCTTCGGTGTGAAAAATCGCGCCATTGCCCACGAAATCGCCATCGACCCCGAAAAACACCGCGCCATTGGGCGGTTGGTTGAATTCCGCCGCCAGCTTCAACGCCTCGCGCGCATCTGCCGGGCCACGGTTGCGCCAATCCTGAAAGGTTTCGGGCTTGTTGTTGTTGTGCTGAAACACCACCACCAGCGACATGCCAAAGGATGCAATCAGCGAAAGTTCCTCGGCCCGCAGCCGCTTTCCGGTGATCGTTTCATCGGGGTAATCGTAATATCGCCCGATGGTTGTCACCCCCACCTCGCGCATTTCATCAAGGAATTCACGCGTCACGATGGCCGAGGTATCGACCATGTTCACCCCGCTGGCGGCGTGGCAGAAATCATCGGATTTATTGACCTGCCCCTGGGCGGGCAGGGCCAGACAGGCGATGCACAGGGGCAGGGAAAAGGCGCGGATCATGGCAGGTCTCCGGTGTCGCGGATTTGCCCCATCATTGCGCAACCCCGGACCCGGGCCAAGGAAAAGGTTGGGAAATCATGCCTTGACGTGACCGCCCGCTTCGCCGTTCCATGGGGCAAACATCAGGGGTAAGGAAAAGATGCGACAGACACTTCTTGCAACATGCGCGGTTCTGATCGCGGCGGCGGCTCCGGCCCTTGCCGACACCGGTAAGCTGACGGTCGAGTTGAACAAGATCGAACCGGGCGAAAACGGCGGGTGCCGCGCGTTTTTCCTGTTCCGAAATCACACCGCCGCCACCCTTGAGGGGTTTGAAATGTCACTGGCGATCCTTGACGGAAATGGTGTGATCGACCGTCTGCTGACCATCGACGCGGCGCCGCTCCCGGTGGGGCGGACAACCCTGAAACTGTTCGAAGTTCCCGAAATCGGGTGCGGCGATATTTCCGAAATCCTGTTGCACGACATCCCGTCCTGCGTGGCGGCGGGCGGGGCCGAGGTGGATTGTTTCGCCAATCTGGATCTGGTCAGCCGCGCCTCGGCCCGGTTGACCGACTGATCCGATGCAGGGCGCGCTTGATCTGATGCACGACGGGGGGCCGATTGTCTGGCTTCTCGTTGTTCTGTCGCTGTTTTCGCTGGCCCTGATCGTGGTCAAGGTTGTTGGCCTGCGCGCGGCCCTGTCGGGGCAGGCCCGGCGCGCCCGCGCCCTTGATCTGTGGGCGGGGCGTGACCGGGCGGCGCGCGCGCCGCGCTCAAGGGCGGGCAGGCCCCGGCAGACCGTCTGTTGGCCCAGGCCATGGCCGGGCTGGATGGCGGCACCCAGCGCAAGCTGCTGGACGGTGATCTGGAATGGCGCGGCAATGCCGAACTTTCGGATCTGTCCACCGGGCTGCGCCTGTTGGAACTGATCGCCATGGTCAGCCCGCTTTTGGGCCTTCTTGGCACGGTTCTGGGCATGATAGAGGCGTTCCGCGAGCTGGCCCTGGCCGAGGGGTCGGCAAACGCCGCGCTGTTGGCCGCCGGGATCTGGCAGGCGCTGCTGACCACGGCGGCGGGGCTGATCGTGGCCATTCCGGCGGCCATCGCGGCGGGCCTTCTGGGCGCGCGGGTGGAACGCGCGGGGCAGTTGGCCGAGGCGGCCGTGGGCCGTCTTTACGCCATCGAGGACCGGCTTGAACCCTAGGGGAGCGCGCTGATGCAAATATCCCGCCCCAAAGGCTTTGGCATGGTGATTTCGCTGGTGTCGATGATCGACGTGCTGATGATCCTGCTGGTGTTCTTCATGGTCACCTCGACCTATCTTGACCTCGATATGGTTCCGCTGGCCGGGGCGGATGGGCCAGCGGGGGCAGGCAGCGCCGGTGGCGCGCCCCCGATCGCCTGCTGGTGCGGCTTTCGTCGGAGGGGGCCGCTTATGTGCGGGGGCAGCCGCTCGACCCGGCGGCGCTGGCGGCGCGGCTGGCCGATACCCCGGGCCTAGATATTCTGGTGCTGCCCTCGGGGCAGGCCAATGTGCAGGCGCTGGCGGGGCTGATGGATGTGCTGGTCGGGGCCGGGGCGCAGCGGTTGCGCATTGTCCGGCTGGAGGCACAACCATGAAGCTGGCACGCCCGATCCGGCGCACCCCGCCCGAAACCATCATCGCCCTGATCGACGTGGTGTTTTTCCTGTTGATATTCTTCATGCTGGTGGGGCGGATGGACGCCACCGCGCCCTTTGCCGTGCTGCCCCCCACCGCCCAGACGGGGGCAGATATGCCCGGCGGCGGGGTTACGGTGTCGGTGGCCGTCGATGGTGCGCTGGCGCTGGATGGCGCAATCCTGCCGCGCGCCGATGTTCTGCAACGCCTGGGCGAGCGGGTGCAGGCGGCGCCCGACACCCTTGTGCGGCTCAACGCCGACCGGGGCGCGGCCCTGCGCGATGTCTTGCCGCTGGCCTCGGAGATCGAGGCGCTGGGCGCGCGCGAGGTGGTTCTGGTGCTGACCCCGGGCGCCCCATGATCCGGGGGGCGGCGCTCTGGGGGGGCGGGGCGGTGGCCTCGGTTCTGCTGCACGGCGGGTTGGTGGCGGTGCTGGCCAGCGCGATCGCCCCCGATCCGCCCCCCGAAGGGCAAACGCCCGAGGCGGAATTCGACATCTCCAGCTATCAGGTGCCCCATTCCACCGCCCCCGAGGAAAAGGCCGACGCGACAGCCCTGAGCGAAGACGCCACAAACGGCACCCGCACCACGGGCCACGCCGTGCCGCAATCGCGCGCCGCCGCGGTGCCATTGACCGGGCAGCGCGCCGCGCCGCTGGCCACCCCGGCCCCTGTCGCCGCCACGCCGGTTGTGGCAGACCGGTTGAGCGAAGCCCCACCTGCACCGGCCCTTTCCCCTGCAACACCCACGCCTGATCGCGTCACGTCACTGCCCTCCAAAGCGGTGTCGGCGCCCCCCTGCAATCTGTGGCAGCATCGGCGTCGATTACATCGACCACACCCATTGTTGCAGATCGTCTGCCGCAGGCGCCGGCGGCCCCCACGATTGCACCGGTGACAACACCGGCGGATCGGGTGGCGTCATTGGCCCAAACCGCACCGGTGACGCGGCCCGTGCGCCCGCTGGCTCCTGTCGCTGTCACGACGCCGGTTGTTGCGGAACGCCCGCCCGATGTGCCATCTGCGCCCGGGATTGCCGCTGTCGCACCACCGGCCAACCGCGTCGCGCCACTGTCTCAGAAGGCGGACCCGGCGCCGCCTGTGCCTTCCTTGGCCACCCTCGCACCGACCGCGGCGGCCATTGCGGTTGTTGCGGATCACCCACCCGAAGTGCCACCCGCGCCCAAGTTGGCCACCTTTGCCGCCGCCCCGCCGACCCTGCGCGCACAAACGGCACCGGGCGCGGTGGTTGCTGCCGCGCCACCAGTGGCGGCACCTGTTGCCATCACGGCCAGGGTGATTCCCGTCGCGCTGAACACTGCCGCGCCGTTGCCCACCGCCCGCCTGCCCGAGGCGATGCCGGGCGCGGCAGCGCTTGCCGGTCGGCGTCCCGCATCCGAGCGAAAGGAGCCAGAACCCGCACCCGCCGCCCGCTTTGCGGCACTGGCCGCCCCCGGTGCGCCCCTGGCCCAATCGGCCCCGGAAGGTGCAGCTTTGCCCGATGCCCCCACTGGTGGTGGCACCCTGCCGGTCGCAACGCCTGATGCCCCCGCTGCCGCTGCGATCACGACCGTAGGGGCGCGCCAGACCGCCGCCCTGGCCTGGAGCGGCGGCGGTGATGCCGCGCTGAATGATGTGTCTCTGGCCGCGATTCAGGCATTCAGCCGGGCGGGCGATCCTTCGGGCGATGGCCCGAAGGTGCGCGATGCCATCGGCGCATTGCTGGCGCAGGTGCCCTGCGCGCGGCTGCAAACGGTGTTCGACCCGGACAGCGGCCAGTTGGAACTGCGCGGCCATATCCCCGACAACGGTTTGCGCGCGCCGGTCCTTGCGGCGTTGGGGGCGCAGGTTGGCCCGTCGATTCCATTGACCGACAATCTGCTGATCCTGCCCCGCCCGCAATGTGGGGCGCTGGCCGGGATTGCGGCGGTGGGGCTGGCCCAATCGGACGAACAGGAAGGCGATCCGCGCGTTGTGGGGGATCAACCCTTTGCCGCCGTGTCACGTTTTGCCGAAGGTGATCTGTTGGCCTTTGAGGTGAAGGGGCCGGATTATCCGGCGTATATCTATGTCGATTATTTCGATGCTGACGGACAGGTCATTCATCTGCAACCCAACGATCTGGTGCCTTTGCGCCAGATTGCCCCGAAAGAGCGGATGGTGATCGGGCAGGGGGCGGATGGGGCGCCCGCGATGAAGCTCATCGTCTCGCCGCCCTTTGGCCAAGAGATCATGGTGACCTTCGCCAGTTCAGAGCCTCTTTATGATGGCGTGCGCCCCACGGTTGAACCGGCGGCGCCCTATCTGGCGTTCCTGAAATCCGCCGTTGCCGCCGCACGGGCCGAAACGTCCGATTTTCAGGGAGAATGGTTTTATTTCTTCGTCTCGACCGCGCCGAAACCGTGACCGCTGTTCAGCGGCAATCGTTGGTTGCCCAGCGGCGCAGGTTGGCTTTCAGCCCGCCGCCATAGGGGTGTTCCTTTTTCAACGCCCGTTCACCGTTTTCCTTGAGATAGGTCTTGGCCTGGGTACAAAGGTTATCACGGTGCCATTCGTGACAGTTGGAGCAGTGTTTCCCTTTCCACACCGCCTCGGGCAGGCCCTCGATCGGGGGGAACAATGGCGATCCGGTGACCAGTTGTTCCAGGGTTTTTCCCTCAACCGCCGGGCCACCTGTGGTCAGCGGCGCGTTGAAGGTCACCAATGTGGGGGCGGGTTCGGCCTTGGTGGCCGGTGTTGGCACAGCGGCGGTTTCGACCGGCGGCTGTGGTGCGGATTTCGCGGCTTTTTCCCGAAGGATCGAGATTTCAAAGGCGGCCAGTTCGGCATAGGTGCCATCGGGATAGGCATCGAGATAGGCCTGATAATCTTCCATGGTGCCTGTCGTGCGGGCGCGTTCGATCATGTCCTGTTCGCTTGCGGCCGGCATCGGGGTTGGGGCCGGGGTGGCGCGCGAGGCTTCGGGCAGGGCCGCGATCTCTTGACTGGGGGGGACGGGATTGGCCTCGGCGGCAATCAGGCGGTTCAGCAGGGCGCGGGCCTCGTCGGCGCGGGCGCTTTCGGGGTGGGCGCGCAGAAACAGCAGGATCTGCACCGGATCGCCGCTGTTTCGGACCGACGCCCAAAGCGCCTCTGCGGCCTGTTCTTCGGGGTCGACGGGCAGGGCCGGGGTGAATTGAAAATCACCGGTAAGCGATGACGTGTCCCATGGCACCTGCCGCCCGTTGGTGGCGCGCAACACATCGACCCGAACGGATTTGAACATCTGTTCAATGGCTTGGCCCCGGTCGCTCAGGTGTTTGGCCAGGGCGGCGGTGAACGGGCTGTTGCCGTCCAGCCCGTCAAGGGCAACGGCCCCGGGCGCGGTGGAATAGGACAGAAAGGTGCCGGTTGGCGCCTTCATTTCGGCCAAACCGTTGTCATCCATCGACGGGATCGTTTCAAACGGATTGTCACGGCAGGCATCGAGAATGACAATGTTGGTGCGGTTGCGCGCCGAGGCCATCTGGCGCAGTACCGCTTGCGCCTCAATCCCCACAAGGGGCAGGTCGGCGGCATCGGTCAGGCTGACGTCAGTTGGCAAAAGATAGTTGGTTCCAAAGGATTGCACCCCGTGGCCGGCATAGTAAAACAGCCCGGTCGTTCCTTCGCCCGCCGCGCGCAATTCGCGTCCGAACTGGGCGATGGCGCGGTTCATGGCCAGATGATTGGCATCGGTGAGCAGGGTTACAGTGAACCCGGATTTTTCCAGCGCACTGGCCATCAGCCGGGAGTCGGAGGCCGGATTGTCGAGCGATGGCACCGCGCCGTAAGCGCCGTTGCCCACCACCAGGGCAAGCCGCTCCTGGGCCTGGGCGGCCAATGTCGCCAGAGACAAAACGGCACCTAGGGCCAGGATGCGTGTGCGCTCAAACATGTTATCCATTCAGTACTGTAAATTCGATACGCCGGTTCCTGCGCTGATTTTCGGCTGTATTATTGTCAACAACAGGGCGGCTTTCGCCATAGCCTTTGCTGGTGATCTGGGCGCGGTCAACGCCTTTGGTCACCAGATATTCGGTCACGGAGGCGGCGCGCCGTTCGGACAGGCGCTGATTGCTTGCCGCGCTGCCGACGTTGTCGGTGTGGCCGCTCACCTCAACCAACAGGCCGGGGCAGCGGCGCACGATGTCTACGATACTGTCGAGCAGAAACGAGCTGGAACTGTCCAGCGTGGCGGAACCCGAGCGGAAATTGATATTGTCGGTGCGCGACAGAATCTCGAACCGGCCCTTGCAGGCGGCCAGATCGAAATCACCGGTGGTTTCCACCGCAGCACTGGCGGCAGGGGCCGGTTTGGCCGGGGCCGCCGCAACCACCGGGGCAGTGGGCGCATCGGGGGCGGCGCGGCCAAAGATCATGTCGAAACTGACCGTGGCCGAGGGCACGATCTTGACGTTTGCCGCCTCTTCCAGCTTGCGGATACCATTGTCGAGGTTGTGATCGGCGGTGGCGACGGAAATCGGCGTGCTGGAGGCGACGGCGACCAGAGTGTCGCTGATCAGGGTGACGGTAACCTCGGCCTCGCCCTTGGTGGTGACGCCGTGCAGATCGAGGGTATAGGGCAGGGTGATCAGCTTGCGCCGCACCTGGGGCAGATCAACCAGATCGGCAGGGTCGATATGGGCGGTGATGACCGCCTGGGGGAACTGGAACGTTTCAAAGAACAGGAACCGCATCCGCACATTGCGCAGGTCAACCTTGGTATCGACGGAATCGAGTTTGACGTTGATCGTTGCGGTGCCATCCTCGGAAATGCTGCCGTCGATCGCCGCGAAGGTGCTGGATTCAACCTTGGTTTCGTTCTTGACCGACTGGAACCGCAGGGCGGAACTGTCGGGTTTCAGGGTCCAGCCCCCGGCAAAGGGATTGTCCTGCGCCATGGCGGCAGCGGCGCACAGCGTGGCCATTCCGCCAGCCAGAACACCCCTGCGTATCAAAGATCTGAATACCGTCAAATAGCCCATGATCAAGACGTCCCTTCCGGCAAATCAAAATATATGGCGAACTCTACCAAAGTATGCACCGCTTTCATATACCGGGATACGTTACCTTTTGCTTAGCTCGACCGCAGCAGGATCGTCGATGAACCGACAGCCTCGGCAATCTGGTTGAATGCCACCTTGCGCCGCTCTGACCGTTCTGCGGCACGCAAGAGCATGGTTTGCGCCTCGCGGATGATTGCGGTCGCCTCGGCGTTGGCGCTGTTCAGGCGTTCAGGGGCCACGGGTACGATCGGGCGCGAACTGCGGTGTGGATTGTTGCCTGTCGCTTCGCGCAGGCGGGCGGGGCGTTTGGTTTTCGATGCGTTGCGCCGCGCGACCGAACGCAGTTTGCCTGCCGTCTGTTCGACGATCTTGCGGGCTTCGGCATATTCCGGGTCTTGCGGCAGGTCGGTGGCATATTGCGCCATCTGATCGGCAAGGCAATCGACCCCATAGACGACATCGGAAATCCGCAGGCACAAAAGCTGCGCATCATTGTAGGAATTGGTTGCGCTGGCTGTTTGTTGAGCAAGCCGTTCGGCCTTGGCGGTTTCGCTTGCAGACGCAGCGGCGCCTTCTTTTGCGCCACCTTCCTTTGATGTGGCGGCGGCGCCGTCTTTGGATGTGCCCGAGCCGCTGCCCTGGGCTGCCGCGCCCGATGCGCCGCCGCCGGTGGTCGGTCCGGGCGTGATGGTGGGGGCGGGGGCCGGTGCGATGAAAACGGGCGGCACAAACACCGGGCCGCTGGGATCGACCGCTTCCGAACCGCTCCAGGCGGTTGACGACAGGGCGGCCGTTATAACGACTGTCAGGCCGGAACGGGCGTAAAGCGAGAATGTCATCGGAAAGTCCTTAGAAGAGGTCTGCTATGAAATACGACACCGAAATACCCAGGCGCCTGCTGTTTTCCTGGTCGAATGCATCGTAAAGCGTGGCCGACAGGCCAAAGTTCTTGGCGGCGTCGGACCGGAACGAAGCGCCCAGGTTGACGTATTCGCCGCTCCAGGCGGCCGATACCCCGAGGTTTTCGTTCAGGCCAATACCGATGCCGCCGAATATTCCTGGATCACGCTCGTTGTTGCGAATGTTCGTGCCGGCCCCCAGTGTGAACATGATGGGAAAATATTCGCCACCCTGCGAAAACTGCACCCGCCGAAACGAAGTGACCGCGATCTTGCCCCCGGTATCGCGGTTTGACGAATCGCCAAAGCCGCCGCCATCGACGGAAATACCCACGAAGGTCGGGGCGCGCCCGGCGGAAATCTGGTGTGATGCCTTGACCTCGAAATAACCGGAATCCCCAAAGGAATCGGTCAGCGAAGTGACAAAGCCGGTAAACTGGAACCCGATACCGGTTTCGGCGTTTCCGACCCCGACGCCGAACGCCAGCGACCCGTCGATCTTGTCCCCCGGGCCCACCCGGTTGGTCGTTCCTGACAGGGCGGCAAAGGCCAGCCCGCCCGGCGCGACCGTGGCCGACTGAATGCCCAGAAGGGTTACGTTCTTGTTTGCGCCGTCGCTGGCCTGGGCATGGGCCGCACCGCCGACAGGTAACCCGATGCCCAGCGTGAACGTCAGCGCGGCGGCAGCGCCTGTTGCGCGATTGCGTAGTCTCATCACCAGTCCTCTTTCATTTCTTCCGAATATTGAGGGTCGCGTGACACCGGGTCAACTTGCAATGGAATTTATTGTGGATTGCCTTCGTCCTGTTGTCGCAATGCGACGGATTATCGCCCGTGACAAACAGTTGCTTTGCGACAGGCTCTGACCTAACGTCACTTGCAGGGGGCGGGCATCAGTTTCTGCGCCTCTGAGCGTTTGTTTGAGGAACAACAAAGCCCTGTGGGCCAATGTTTACGCCCAAAGGGAAGGATCCGCCGAATGGGTTTGGTCGGAAAAGCGACCAAAACAATGAGGCCAGAACCGGAGAAGATCGCGTGCCGATTGCTGCCATCCACCGCGACGATGACGCCCCAAGCGGCGAAAATCTTGAATATGAGAAAGTGTTTACCGATCTGCTGCTTGCGGCCCAACCCGAAGAGGAACGCCAGGCCGGAAACGAAATAATCGCGGCCCAGGAACCTGATGCAAAGGCCATCGTCGAACGCGCCGAGGCGGTGCTGGACTTGTCCAACGATCTGCGTGCGGCGATCCTTTACGGCTATGCACAACTGCGGCTGACGGGCCTGCCCGGCCTGGCCGAGGCCACGACTTTTTTGCGCAGTTCGCTTGAGGATTTCTGGGACACTTGCCATCCCCAGCTTGACGCCGAGGATGACGACGATCCGACAATGCGCGTGAACTCCATGCTGGGGCTGGTCGACACGAACACCGTTCTGCGGGCATTGCGGGCGGCGCCCCTCACGCTCAGCCCGGCGTTCGGGCGCATGTCCCTGCGCGATATGGCCATCGCTGACGGCGAAATCGCAACCCCCGAAGGCATGGAAAACCCGCCCACCGCCCAGACCGTGTCGGCGGCGTTTCAGGATACCGACCCCGAGGTTCTGACGGCGACCCTTGCAGCGGCGCAAACCGCGCTGGAGGATGTGGCCGCGATCAATGCCGTGTTCGATGAAAAACTGCCGGGGCAGGGGCCGAACCTTGGCCCGATGCAGGTGATGCTGAAAAAGGCGGTCAGCATTCTGGCGCCCCTGGTCGGTGCCCCCGAAGAGGCGAGCGAAGCGACCGATGAGGGCGGCGAACCGGGTGACGGCGTGGTCGCCGTGGCCAAACCGGCGGCGGCCCCGCCGGGCACCATCGCGTCGCCCGGTGATGTGGAAAAGGCCCTTGGCCGGATCATCGACTATTACGCCAAACACGAGCCCTCCAGCCCGCTGCCGATTCTTCTGGAACGCGCACGCCGTCTGGTGGGGGCCGATTTCATGACCATCATCGAAGACATCGCGCCCCTCGGGCTCGACAATGTCAAACTGATCGGAGGTATGGAAAACCCGGAGTGACACTACGTCAACGTCGTGCCTAAAGTGCGACCAACAAACCCAACAACCCGACTTCCAGGGAGACAGAAATGTCCAGTTCGCAGAAATTCATTGCCCGCAATCGCGCCCCACGGGTGCAGATCGAATACGACGTTGAACTTTATGGCGCCGAGAAAAAGGTGCAACTGCCGTTCGTCATGGGGGTCATGTCGGATCTGGCCGGTAAATCCGAGGTGCCCCAACCGGGAATCGCCGATCGCAAGTTTCTGGAAATCGACGTTGATAACTTCGACAACCGGATGAAGGCGATGAAACCCCGCGCGGCCTTTTCGGTGCCCAACACCCTGACCGGTGAAGGTAACCTTTCGGTCGATCTGAGCTTTGAAAGCATGGATGATTTTTCGCCCGCTGCCGTCGCCCAGAAGGTAGAGCCCCTGCGTAAACTGCTTGAGGCGCGTCAGGAGCTGAGCAACCTCATGAGTTACATGGACGGCAAGCCCGACGCAGAAGAGCTGATCGCCGAAACCATGAACAACCCTGAATTGCTGAAATCGCTCGCGGCTGCCCCGGCACCCGCTGACGAAGACAAGCCCGAAGAATAAGGAGGCGCAAAGATGGCCGAAGAAGCAACCCAAGCCGACGCCGCCGAGGGCGCAACGGAAACCGCAGAAGGCGATTTTGCATCCCTTTTGCAGAAAAGTTTCAAACCCCGCAGCGACAATGCCAAATCCGCCGTGGAAAAGGCAGTCAGCACCCTGGCCGCGCAGGCCCTGGAAAACGCCAGCCTGATTTCCGACGATGTGCTGCATTCGCTGGAATCCATGATCGCCGAGATCGACAAAAAGCTGACCACGCAGGTGAATGAAATCATCCACCATGCCGAATATCAGCAGTTGGAAAGCGCCTGGCGCGGTCTGCATCATCTGGTGAACAACACCGAAACCGATGAGATGCTGAAGATCCGGGTGATGAACATCTCCAAAAAGGATCTGCACAAGACCCTGCGCAAATTCAAAGGCGCGGCCTGGGATCAATCGCCGATCTTCAAAAAGCTGTACGAAGAGGAATTCGGCCAGTTCGGTGGTGAACCTTACGGCTGTCTGGTGGGGGATTACCACTTCAACCACTCTGCCCCCGATGTGGAACTTCTGGGCGAAATGGCCAAGGTGGCCGCCGCCTGTCACGCGCCCTTCATCACCGGTGCCGATCCGTCGCTGATGAACTTTGAATCCTGGCAGGAACTGGCAAATCCCCGGGATCTGGCCAAGATCCAGAGCACCCCGGAATATGCCGCGTGGAAATCCCTGCGCGACAGCGAAGATTCCAAATATCTGGGCCTCACCATGCCGCGTTTCCTTGGTCGCCAGCCCTACGGCGCCAAGAACAACCCGGTCGAGGAATTTGCCTTCGAGGAAGACACCGGCAACGCCGAAAGCGATAAATTCGCCTGGGTCAATGCCGCCTATGGCATGGCGACCAACATCAACCGCAGCTTCAAGGAATACGGCTGGTGTTCGCGGATCCGGGGTGTGGAAAGCGGCGGCACGGTCGATAACCTTCCCACCCACACCTTCCCCACCGACGATGGCGGCGTGGATATGAAATGCCCCACCGAAATCGGCATTTCCGACCGGCGCGAGGCGGAATTGGCCAATCTGGGCATGATGCCGCTGATCCACCGCAAGAACACCGATATGGCTGCCTTTATCGGTGCCCAGTCGTTGCACAAACCGGCGGAATACGACGATCCGGACGCCACCGCCAACGCCAATCTGGCGGCGCGGCTGCCCTATCTGTTCGCCACCTGCCGGTTTGCGCATTTCCTCAAATGCATGGTGCGCGACAAGGTGGGATCGTTCAAATCCCGCGCTGACATGGAAAAATGGCTCAATAGCTGGATCCTGAACTATGTCGATGGTCAGGCCGAAACATCGTCAGAAGGCACCAAGGCCCGCCGTCCGCTTTCGGCCGCCGAGGTCGTCGTCGAAGAGGTCGAGGGCAACCCCGGCTATTACACCTCCAAATTTTTCCTGCGGCCCCATTATCAGCTTGAAGGGCTGAGCGTTTCGCTCCGCCTTGTGTCCAAGCTGCCGTCGGAAAAAGGCTGATTTCGACTCCGGGCGCATCCCCCGCGCCCGGAGATATTAACCCAGTCGGCCCATGTGGCCGCATTTCAAAGAAGGAGAGTTCGACATGGCTGTCGACATGTTTATGAAGATTGAAGGTCCGAATATCGGAGGCGAAAGCCAGGACAAGGTGCACGGTAAGGAACTGGACGTTCTGGCGTGGTCCTGGGGTGTGTCCAACAGCGGCACAACCCACTTGGGCGGTGGTTCCGGCGCGGGCAAGGCGAATTTCCAGGATCTGAGCGTCACGACATATTACGAAAAGTCGACCCACGAATTGATCAAATCGTCGACCAAGGGCACACACCACGAAACGATCACGCTGACCTGCCGCAAGGCTGGTGACTCGCCGCTGGAATATATTACCTACAAGCTGAGCGACTGCATCATCACCAGCGTCAGCACCGGCGGTTCGGGGGGCGAAGATCGCCTGACTGTGAACTTTTCGATCAATTTCGGTGAGTTCGACATCCTGTACAAAGAGCAGGACAAGAAAGGTGGCGAGGCCGGTCAGGTGCCGTTCAAATACGACATTGCAGCCATGGACGCAAAGTAACCGTCCGCCACTGCGCAAGGGTCCGCCGGGCGCGTCTCGGCGGACCGCCCCTGTTTTCAAACCGGAGATTTCCCCGTGAACAGCGATGCAACCGATCTGTTGAAACAGGGCGATCTGTCCGGCGCCCTTGCAACCCTGCAAGGGCAGGTGCGGGCCGATCCGGCCAATGCCAAACTGCGAATTTTCCTGTTTCAACTGCTGTGTGTGCTGGGCGACTGGAAGCGCGCCATCACCCAGCTGAAGCTGTGCGCCGAGCTTGATACCATGGCCCTGCCCATGGCGCAGACATACCGCGAGGCGATCATTTGCGAAGTGTTCCGCGAAAAGGTGTTTTCGGGCGAAAAGGAACCATTGGTCTTTGGCGAACCGGCCGAATGGATCGCGCTTTTGGGGCAATCTCTCAAGGCGCTGGCAGGCGGGCAGGCGGAACGCGCCGCCGATCTGCGCGCCAAGGCGTTTGACATGGCCCCTGCGGGGGCCGGCACCCTGAACGGCGCGCCGTTTGAATGGGTGGCCGATGCCGATATGCGCCTTGGCCCGGTGTTGGAAATCATCGTGAACGGGCGCTATTTCTGGATGCCGTTCACCTCGATCGCCACGCTGACCGTGGAAGAACCCACCGACCTGCGCGATTGCGTCTGGAGCGCGGCCCATCTGACCCTGCACAATGGCGGCGATACGGTGGCGCTGATCCCCACCCGCTATGCCGGAACCGCCGAAACCGGCGATGATTCCGCCCGCCTGTCGCGCGCCACCCATTGGGCCGATGCGGGGGCCGACACATGGATCGGCACCGGCCAACGCCTGTTGACCACGGGCGAAGGTGACACGGCCCTGCTGGATGTGCGGACCCTGACGATGGACGGGCCAAGTGGCGGATAGAAATATCATCGAACGTCTGCAACCCTCCCTGTTGGACCGGTTGACAGACCTTCAGCCCGAAAAGGCCACGGAAACCCGTGACAGCCGGGTGATTGACATCAACCGTCTGCGCGACATCGTGCGCCGTGATCTGGCGTGGCTGTTGAACGCCAACAATCTCGACAGTGAAATCGACGCGGCGCATTATCCCCATGCGGCGCAGTCGGTGCTAAATTTTGGCCTGCGCGAGGTGTCGGGCGAATTTTCCACCGGGCAGCGGGTGATCGAAATCCGCAAATCCATGCAGGCGGCCATTCGCCGGTTTGAACCGCGGATCAACGAAGGCACGCTTGATATCGTGCTGCGCAAGGATGACGAGCGGGGCAAGGCGATTGTCGTGTTCGACATCGTGGCCGACATGTGGGCAGAGCCGATCCCGCTGGAACTCTACCTGCGCTCGGAAGTGGATATCACCACGGGTGAGGTCGCCTTGGAAGAAAAGAGGTAGCAGCGATGGATACCCGCCTGCTGCGCCACTATGAAACCGAACTGTCGTTCCTGCGGGAAATGGGCGGCGAATTCGCCCAGAGTTACCCCAAGATCGCCGCGCGGCTGGGCATGGACGGCACCGAGGTTCTGGACCCTTACGTCGAACGCCTGCTTGAGGGCGTGGCGTTTCTGACCGCGCGCGTCCAGCTTGAGCTTGAACTGCAATACCCGGCCTTTACCAATCACCTGCTGGATATTGTCTATCCGCACCTGATGGCGCCCACCCCGTCGATGATGATTGCCCAGCTTGCACCGGATATGGCCAGCGGCGCATTGGCCGCCGGGGCGGCATTGCCACGCGGCACGCAACTGCGCTCGGTCGCGGCTGAAGGCACGCAAACCGCCTGTGTTTTCACCACCGCCCATGATCTGACCATGTGGCCGGTTGAATTCAGCGAGGCGGAATATATCGACGGGCGGGGCGAATTGGTGGCGGCGGGTGTTGTCGGCACCGGGGTAGAGGCGCGCGCCGCAATCCGCCTGCGCCTGCGCCGCCCCGGCGGTGCGCCCCTTGATGAACTGCCGCTGGAACGGCTGACGGTGTTTCTGGGTGGCAATCCGGCGGTTGGTTGGAAGCTGCATGAATTGTTCTGTGGTGATTGTTCCGGTGTCGTGGCGCGGGGCACCGACCGGCGGGCGGATTGGGTGCTGCCCTTGCAGGGCGGGATCGAACAGCGCGGGCTGTCGCGCGCCGATGCCCTGCTGCCCACGCCGCGCCGCTCGTTGGATGCCTATCGGTTGTTGCAGGAATATTTCGCCCTGCCGGACCGGTTTTATTTCGCTGATATTTGCGGGCTGGACAGGGCAATGGCGCGCAGCGACGGCGATGAGATTGATCTTTATATCCTGCTGAAAAACGGCAACCCCGATGTGGCCGCCAATGTCATCCTTGAGGCATTCAGGCTGAACTGTGTGCCCGCCATCAACCTGTTTGAAAAACGCTGTGACCGGGTGCTGATTACCCCCGCAGACAGTGAACAACATGTGGTTGTCGATCGTACGGCGCCGCTGGATTATGAACTGATCACCCTGCTGTCGGTCACCGGAATCAGCGGCAAAGGCGAAGATGACGTGCCGTTCCGCGCGTTTTATTCCGCCACCGAATTCACCGCCGCCGGGGGCGGGGCCAGTGCGTTTTACAGCCAGGCGCGCAAGATGCGCCAGCGCACGGAACGCGAGCGGCTCAAGGCGACGCGCACCAATTACCTTGGCTCGGAAATGTATCTCACGCTGGTGGATATGGCACAGGCGCCATGGCCCGAGGGGCTGACGCAACTGGCGGTCAAGGCGATGGTGTCAAACCGCGATCTGCCGATGCTGCTGCCCACGGGGGGGCGCGATGTGTTTCACCTGCCGGGTGGCGGGCCGGTCGCCGCGATCACCACGCCGGTGCCGCCAACCCGCCCGCGCCCGACGCTGGCCCAGGGCGAAAGCGCGTGGAAGCTGATTTCGAACCTGTCGCTGAATTACCTGTCGCTGGTCGATACCGAACAGGGCAGCGGCGCCGAGGCGATCCGCGAATTGATCGGGCTTTATGCCCCGACAAATGACCGCGCCGTGCAAAAGCAGCTTGAGGGGATCACCGGCATCGAAAGTCGCGCCATCGTGCGGCGAATGTCCGACGGGATGCTGTCAACCGCCGTGCGCGGGCTGGAAATCGCGATCATCTGCGACGAGGACTACTTTGAAGGCTCGGGACCATTCCTTTTGGCCACGGTGCTGCAACGGTTTTTTGCGAATTACGTCTCGCTCAATTCATTCACCGAAACGGTTTTGAAAACCCCCCAACGCGGAGAGGTGGCCCGATGGCGCCCCGAGAAAGGCCTGGGTCAGATCCTTTAGGCCATTTTGACCGCCTGATCGATCAACCCACCACGCATCACATTTTTCACGCCCTGCGCGTGATCGAAGCCGCATTCCCCGACGCGCCCCGCCTTGGCCAGAGCCGCCGCCCGTCGCAAGACAAGATGCGCCTTGGCCAGGACCCGTCGATGGCGTTCGCGCGCACCACGATCACGTCCGTCACACGGCCCGGCGGGGCGGGGCCGGGGCGATTGCAAAACCTGTTTTTCGGGTTGTTCGGCCCCCACGGCCCCCTGCCGCCGCACCTGACCGAATATGCGCGCGAACGACAGCGAAATTTCCGCGATCCCACCTTTGTGGCCTTTGCCAACATGCTGACCCACCGGGTGATGAGCGTGCTTTACCGCGCCTGGGCCACCGGGCAACCTGCCACCGATCTTGACCGGGGGCCGCGCGGGCGGATGGCGCGCAAGGTGGCGGCGCTGTCGGGCATGCAGGGCGCCGCGTTTCAGAACCGCGACGCCATGCCCGACATGGCCAAGCGATATTTCACCGGCCATCTGGCCCGTGGTCCGCGCAGTGCGGCGGGGCTGGGCGCCATGGTGTCGGCGTTCTTTCATGCGCCGGTCAGGGTGCAGCAATTCGTGGGCAGTTGGCTCTCGCTGGAACCGGGTGACCGCTGGCAGTTGGGCGCGCCTGCCGGTCTTGGGCAAACCACCAGCATCGGTGATCGGGTCTGGTCGCGCAGCGCCAAGTTTCGCCTGCACATCGGGCCTTTGTCGGCGGCGGAATACGGGGCGCTGCTGCCCGGGGGCGATGCCCTGGCCCGGCTTACCGCCATCGTGCGCAACTATGTGGGCGACGCGCTGGATTGGGATGTGAATCTGGTGTTGCGGGCGGGCGATGTGCCTGCCGCAACCCTTGGGGGAACCACGCGGCTGGGTCAGACCAGCTGGATCGGCACGCGGGCGCCGGGGCAGGATGCGGATGATCTGTATCTCGAACCTCTGTGCCGTGAAACAATGGCCACAGAGCCGCAAAAGGGGATGGTAACATGACGGAAATCAGCCGGGTCGCGCTTTTCGGAAAGCTGAACAAGGTGGGGTATCAGGCGGTTGAGGGCGCCACGGTGTTCTGCAAGATGCGCGGAAACCCCTATGTGGAAATCGTTCATTGGCTGGCCCAGATATTGCAGGGTCAGGACAACGACATTCTGAAAATCATCAAACATTACGATCTGGATCCGGCGCGCATTTCCGCCGACATGCAAAAGGCGCTCGATGCCCTGCCGCGCGGCGCCACCAGCATTTCCGACCTGTCCGCGCACCTGGAAGAGGCGATGGAGCGGGCCTGGGTCTATGGCTCGCTGCTCTATTCCTCAAATCAGGTGCGCACCGGGCATCTGTTGCTGGGCCTGCTGAAAACGCCGGGGTTGCGGGGTGGGTTGCTGAACATTTCGGGCGAATTCGGCAAGGTGAAACCTGACGATCTGTCCGACAATTTCCACCACATTACCGATGGATCGCCCGAAGATCGCCTGTCGCCCCAGGATGGCTCCACCACCGGCGGCGGCGCAGAACCGGGCGAGGCGTCGGGCGCCCGTTCGCCTGCCGCCATGGGCAAAGAGGAAGCGTTGCAGCAGTTCTGCACCGATCTCACGCAACAGGCGCGCGACGGCAAGATCGACCCGATCGTCGGGCGGGATGAGGAAATCCGCCAGATCGTCGATGTGCTGATGCGCCGTCGCCAGAACAACCCGATCCTGACCGGCGAGGCGGGCGTGGGTAAAACCGCCGTTGTCGAAGGGTTCGCCCTGCGCATTGCGCGCGGTGATGTGCCGCCTGCGTTGAAGGATGCGCGCCTTTTGGCGCTGGACGTGGGCCTGTTGCAGGCCGGGGCCAGCATGAAAGGCGAATTCGAAAACCGCCTGCGCAGCGTGATAGACGAGGTGCAGGCCTCAACCACCCCCATCGTCATGTTCATCGATGAAACCCACACTCTGGTCGGGGCAGGCGGCGCGGCGGGCACCGGCGATGCGGCCAACCTGCTGAAACCGGCCCTTGCGCGCGGCACCCTGCGCACCATCGGCGCCACAACATGGGCGGAATACAAGAAACACATCGAAAAAGACCCGGCCCTGACCCGGCGTTTTCAGGTGGTCGCGGTGGAAGAACCCAGCGTCGAAAAAGCCACGCTGATGATGCGCGGCATCGCCTCGATGCTGGAAAGCCACCACAAGGTGCAGGTGCTGGACGAAGGGATCGAGGCGGCGGTGTCGCTTTCGGCGCGTTATATCCCGGCACGCCAACTGCCCGATAAATCGGTGTCGGTGCTGGATACGGCCTGCGCCCGGGTGGCCGTTTCGCAACACGCGGTGCCCGCCGAGGTGGATGACGCCCGGCGGCGGATTGAATCGCTGGAGACCGAGTTGGAGATCATCAGCCGCGATGAAACCGCCGGATACGATGCCAGTGACCGCAAGATGCTGATAAGCGAGCTGAAAGCGAGCGAAGAGGCGCGGCTGGAGGAGCTGACCGGCAAATGGGACGCGGAAAAGGCCATCGTCGCTGACATCCTCGACCTGCGCGCAAAATTGCGCGAGGGGGGCGCACCGGTCGATGCCCCCGATGCCGCCAGCGAAGAGGCCGCGCAAGCGAGTCCGATGAGCGGCCCGGAGCGCGAAGACCTGCTCAGCCAATTGCGCAGCAAAAACGAAGAGCTGACAACGCTTCAGGGCGAAAACCCCCTGATCCTGCCCATTGTCGATGCCCAGGCCGTGGCCAGCGTCGTGGGCGATTGGACAGGCATCCCCGTGGGGCGCATGGTGCGCGATGAAATCGACACGGTGCTGAACCTCGAAACCCATCTGGCCAAGCGGGTGATCGGGCAGGATCACGCAATGAAGATGATCGCCAAGCGCATCCAGACATCCCGCGCGGGCCTTGATAACCCCAATAAACCGATCGGTGTGTTCCTGCTGGCGGGCACCTCGGGTGTCGGTAAAACCGAAACCGCGCTGGCGCTGGCCGAGGTGATGTATGGCGGCGAACAGAACGTCATCACCATCAACATGAGCGAGTATCAAGAGGCCCACACTGTCAGTTCGCTGAAAGGCGCGCCCCCGGGCTATGTCGGATATGGCGAAGGCGGCGTTCTGACCGAGGCGGTCCGGCGCAAACCCTATTCCGTCGTGCTGCTGGATGAGGTCGAAAAGGCCCACCCCGACGTGCATGAGGTGTTCTTTCAGGTGTTCGACAAGGGCGTGATGGAAGACGGCGAAGGCCGGGTGATTGATTTCAAGAACACCGTGATCCTGCTGACGTCCAACGCGGGCAGCGACATGATCATGGATATGTGTTCCGATCCCGATCTGATGCCCGAACCCGAAGGCATCACAACGGCGCTGCGCGATCCGCTGCTGAAAATCTTTCCCGCTGCCCTGTTGGGCCGGTTGGTGACGATCCCTTATTATCCGCTGTCACCCGACATGATTGGCCAGATCACCCGCCTGCAACTGAACCGCATCAAGAAACGCGTCGAGGCGGCCCATAAGGTGCCGTTCAGCTATACCGATGATGTGGTCAATCTGATCACCGAACGCTGCCAGGAGCTGGAATCAGGCGGGCGGATGATTGACGCCATCGTGACCAACACCATGCTGCCCGACATTTCAGCGGAATTCCTGAAACGGATGATGCAGGGCGAAGTGGTGGAAAAGGTTGAAATCATTGTCGAGGATGGTGAATTCGCCTATCGTTTTGAATAGGGTTTTTCGGCCCGGGCGGTAAGAGCAACCGCCCGGGCCGCATCCGCGCCACCACGTGCAAACCAAGTCAGGACAGATCATGGCCAGACCCGTTAATCCCGAAAACTTCCCCCTCCGCATGGAGGGCGATTTCTCCGATGCGCTTTACCTCTTGGGGGCGCGGGTTGAGGAGGGGATGAATTTTCTGACCGAAACGACGATCGAATTCGTCTGTACCGACCGCGAGGTCGATCTTGAACCGCTATTGGGCAGCCCGCTGCGCGTGGTGATCGAACCCACTGACGACAGCAAACGGATTTTCCCCGGCACCTGCATTTCCATCGAGTTTCTGGGCAATCCCATGGGGCCGGCCCATTACCGCGCCCTGCTGCGGCCCTGGTTGTGGTTTCTGGGGCGGACCCGCGAAAACCGGGTGTTTCAGGACAAGTCAACGCCGGACATCCTGCAAGAGATCCTGTCGGAATATGGCGCTTGGGGCGACGTCGATAAACGGCTGAGCGGCGAATACCCGGCGCGCGAATACACCATCCAATACCGTGAAACCGATCTGGATTTCATCCGCCGGCTGATGGAGGAAGAGGGGATCTATTTCTTCTTTCTGGTCGAGGGCGAGCGGGAAAAGCTGGTGCTGGCCGATGGCCCGGGCTGCCATCAACCGATCGAACCGAACGATCCGGTCGAATTTGTGCCGCTTGATTCCGCGGGGCACCGCATGGGCGATCATGTGTTCAGTTGGGAAACCGGGCTGGCCGCGACCACGGGCAAGATGACGCTGGTGGATTATGATTTCGAAAACCCCAGCGCGAAATTGCGCACCAGCAATGCCATCCCCAAAGGGAAACATGCGGGCAAGGATCATGAGGGATACAGCTATCCCGGGCATTTCCGCGACGTTGATACAGGCGAACGCCGGGTGCGGGTGCGGATGGAATCCGAGGCGGCGCGCTATCATGCGGCCAAGGGGGCGGGGACGATTCCGGTGTTGACCATGGGCGATACATTTACGCTCAAGGGGCATCCGCGCGACAGCGAAAACCGCGACTGGATGCTGTCGCGCGCCACCCACATCATGCGCCTGACCAACCGTGATCAACCGCCCCTGAATGTACAGGCGCCATTGTCGAGCGATATGGGGCTGGATACGGCGGGTGACGATCCTTATCGCATCCTGTTCGAGGTTCTGCCCAAGGGCGAGCAATACCGCGCCCCGCTGATTACCCCGTGGCCCGAGATTTCGGGGGTTCACACTGCCATGGTCACCGGCCCCAAGGGCGAGGAAATTCACACTGATAAATATGGCCGCATCAAGGTTCAGTTTCACTGGGACAGGCAGGGCAAGCGCGACGATAATTCGTCATGCTGGGTGCGCTGCATGATGCCCTGGACCGGCAAGAATTGGGGCATGATGGCGGTGCCGCGCATCGGCCAGGAGGTCGTCGTGCAATTCGAAGAGGGCGATCCTGACCGGCCTATGGTGATCGGGATGTTGTATAACGCCGACACCATGCCGCCCTGGGAACTGCCCGCGAACATGACCCAGAGCGGGGTCAAGACCAACAGCACCAAGGGCGGCGGCGGTTTTAACGAACTGATGTTCGAAGACAAGAAAGACGCCGAACTGGTCCGCTTTCAGGCCGAGCGGGATTACAGGCAGATCGTCAAGAACGACGCCGAAATCACCGTGGGGCTGGAACATAAAGACAAGGGCGACATGAAAATGACGGTCCACCGGCACCTGAGCGAAACAGTCAAGACCGGCGATCACGCCTTTACCGTGGCCAGCGGGAAACAGACGATCAAGGTGAAAAAGGATGTGGATGAAACCATCGAGGGGAAATCCACCCAGACAATCACCAAGGATGTGACGCGCACGGTCAAGATGGGCAATGTCAGTGACACGGTTGAAAAGGGCGACGTGTCCGAGGCCATCAAGATGGGCAACGTCACGCGCAAGGTGGATCTGGGCAACGAAAGCACCACCCTTGGCGTCGGCAATTATTCGGTCAAATGCAACGCGGGCAAAATCACCATGGAGGCGATGCAATCCATCGAACTGAAGGTGGGCGGCAGCTCGATCAAGATTGACCAGATGGGAGTGACAATCACCGGCGCGATGACCACCAAGATGAAGGCGGGCCTTCAGGCAAGTGTCGAAGGCGTGATGACCGAGGTGAAAGGCTCTGGCATGCTGACCCTCAAGGGCGGCCTGACCATGATCAACTAGGAGAGGGCGGATGGACGAACGATTTGCCAACCTGAAAAAGATACCCAAAGGCCCGGCGCGCCGGTTGCTGGCGCTGGCCAATGCCAAACTTTCCACGCCGCTGGAGGCGCCGACGGCGGCCCCCGTTGGCGTTGTGCTTGCGGAACTGGCCGAAAAGGGCGCCCATGGGGATATGCTGCGCCTGCTTGCGGCGTCGCTGCCGGCGCGGGAATGTATCTGGTGGGGCTGTCTTGCGGCGGGTGATCTGGTGCCGGATGATGCCATTCCGCCGCCTTTGAACGCGGCCCGTGCATGGGTGTTCAAACCCACCGACGAAACCCGCGCCGCCGCGCAATCCGCGCTGGAAACAGCAGACCCGGACGACGACACCACCCTGTGCGCCAACGCCGTGGTGATGTGCGATGGCAATCTGGGGCTGGGGGATCTGGCGAAACTTGAGGCGCCGGCCGGGGCGCTGGGCACCTTCATTTTTGGGCAAAACGTCAAATCCCTTGGGAATTGCGATGCCGAAACCGTCGAGGCCCATGCCAACCTTCTGATCGACCGGGCGCTGGATATTGCGCGGGGTGGATCGGGCAAGCTCGACAAGGGCGTCGCCGATAAGGGGATCGCGCCATGACGCCCGCCGCCCGTATTGCGGATATGCATGTCTGCCCGATGGTCACACCAGGGGTTCCGCCGATTCCCCATGTGGGCGGGCCGATTTCCGGCCCCTGCGCGCCCACGGTTCTGATCGGCGGCATGCCGGCCGCCCGGATCAGCGACATGGCGGTTTGCGTCGGTCCGCCCGATGTGGTTGCCAAAGGCAGTGCCACAGTGATTACAATGGGGATGCCGCAGGCGCGGATGGGTGATATGACAGCCCATGGAGGGACGATCGTTGTGGGGATGCCCACGGTTTTGGTCGGCGGTTAGGGGTTTTATGGGCGTTACGCTGCATTTTCAATCCACCGGGACAGTGCCGGGAAATGGCGCGCCCGTCGCCATGGCCGGGCCATCGCTGACCATTGGGCGCGGTGCCGAAAACGATGTCTGCCTGCCTGATCCGGGCAAGGTGATTTCGAAAACCCACTGCACGATCGAGGATCATTCCGGCAATATCGTCATCACCGATCTTTCGACCAACGGCACCTTTCTGAACTATGGCAAGGCGCCCCTTGGCCCGGTGGCGACACCCCTGAACGACGGCGATATCCTGACCATGGGGTCATATGAATTGCTGGTGGAAATCGTTCATGCGCGCCCCCTGCGCAGGCACCTTTACCCCCTGCCGATGCCGATACGCCTGCCTATCTGCCGCCCGACCCCGATCTTGACGATCTGCTGGGGGGCGATCCGGCGGGGGGCGGCAATGATGCGGATTTCCTTGATGATCTTCTGGGCGATGGTGGCCCGGTGCGTGGCCCCGCCGCCGTGAACCGCCCCGAGTTGGGCGAAGACGGGTTGCTTCCGCCCCTGGGCGAGGATGAGGGTGGTTTGCTTGATCCTGCCGCGCCCGACGATGGGCAGGGCGCCAGCGACAGTCAGCATTCCGCCGCCACCTCGGATGCCTTTCGCCCCTCCACGCCGCTGATCCCCGACGATTGGGGTGATGATCTGTTGGGCGGCGGGGATGACAGTGACCCCTTCGCAGAACCGCCCGCCGCCGCGCCTCCTGCGCCGATCCCCGAGGAACCACCCCAGGCGCCACCGGCTGCCCGGGTCGACGTGGCCGCGCCTGCACCAGTGCCGGACCCAACGCCGCAGCCAGAGCCAGAACCAGCCCCGCGCGCCGAAACAACCGCGCCCGCCCCGCCCACCAACACCGACGCCGCCCGCGCGTTTCTTGACGCAGCCGGGGCGGGGGATGTGGATATTCCCGATGCCGAACTGGGTGAAACCATGGCGCGCCTTGGCGGGGTGATGCAGACCATGATCACCGGGTTGCGCGAAATCCTGATGACCCGCGCCAGCATCAAATCCGAATTCCGCATTCAGCAAACGATGATCAGCGCCGGGGGCAACAACCCGTTGAAATTCTCGATCTCCCCCGAACAGGCGATCGAGGCAATGGTGCGCCCCAGGGCCAAGGGATACCTTGCGCCCGATCAGGCCACGCAACAGGCGCTGGATGATATCAAGGCCCACGAGGTGGCCGTGATGGCCGCCATGGAGGCGGCGCTGAAAGGCATTCTCAAACAATTGTCCCCCGAGGTTCTTGAGGGGCAGATCACCAAGGGCAGCGGGCTGAGCGGCCTGCTGCAAGGCAAGAAGGCACGCTATTGGGACGTTTACGAAACCATGTATGCGCGGATTTCGGATCAGGCCGAAACCGATTTCCACGACTTGTTCAGCCGCGAATTTGCCCGCGCCTATCAGGCGCAACTGGACCGGCTGAAATGAGGGGGCGCGCTGATGTCATGGGATGCCAAGGTTTTATGGAACGAGGGGCTGTTTCTGCAACCCCACCATTTTCAACAGGCCGACCGCCACACCGAGGCGCTGATTGCCGGGCTGGCGGGGCGGCTGACGCCCTATGGCTGGGGCATCAGCGATATTGAGATTGACCGCGACGTTCTGAAAATCGGCCAATTTGCGATCCGTTCGGCCAGCGGTCTGACCCAGGACGGCACCGTGTTCCGGGTGCCCGATTCTGATGAACACCCCCGCGCTGGATGTGCCCGAGGCGGTGAAGGATTGCATCGTTTACCTGTCGGTCCCCCAACGCCGTCAGGGCGCGCCCGAGGTGGACATGACCGGCAGCGAATTGTCCGCCGCCCGTCTGCGCCCGGCTGAAATCGACGTGACCGACAACACCCAGCGGGGCGGCAAGGAGGCGCGCCTTGCGGTGGGCAAGCTGCGCCTGCAATTCGCGTTGGAGGTTGACGATCTGGCCGACCGGCTGACCATCCCCATTGCCCGTATCATCGAGGTGCGCGCCGATCGGGAGGTGATCCTTGACGATGGTTTCATCCCGTCCTGCCTTGATATCCGCGCCGCCGCGCCGCTGTCGGGGTTTCTGGGCGAACTTGAGGGGCTGTTGAACCATCGCATCACCGCGCTGGCCGGGCGGATGACCGCCGGGGCAGGGGCCAAGGGCGCCGCCGAGATTCAGGATTTCCTGTTGCTGATGACGATCAACCGCGCTTTGCCGCTGTTTCGCCATTTCACCGGCTGCGACCATCTGCACCCGATCACCCTGTACCGCGAGGCGGTGTCGCTGGCGGGTGCCCTTGCCACCTTCATGGCGCCCGACAAGAAACCGGCGCAATATCCCAGCTATCAGCACCACGACCTGACGGCGAGCTTTCAACCGGTGATCCGTGATCTGCGCCGCTATCTGTCGGCGGTGCTGGAACAAACGGCTGTGGCGATTCCCATCGAGCCGCGCAAATACGGTATTTCGGTGGGCGTGATCGCGGATCGCAAACTGATCGGCAACGCGCAATTCGTGCTGGCGGTGACTGCCGATATGCCGGGCGAAAAGCTGCGCCGTCACTTTGCGGGGCAGGCGAAAATCGGCCCGGTCGAGGAAATTCGCCAACTGGTCAATTCCGCCCTGCCGGGGATTGATCTGCGCCCGCTGCCCGTGGCGCCGCGCCAGATTCCCTATCATTCCGGCGTCGTGTATTTCGAGGTTGATCCTGCCAGCAAATACTGGGGCAAGATGACAACCTCGGGTGGCATCGCGGTGCATGTATCGGGGGATTATCCCGGTTTGAAGATGGAGCTTTGGGCAATTCGCCAAGGTTGACAGGAACGGGGTTGAAAGGATTTGGGACATGGCCGACGAAGATCCCTTCGCCGAACCTGACGACACCGACCGCACGGTGATCCGGCCCAATCCGGGCGGCCGGCGCGGGGTGGCCACGCCTGCGCCTGCGGCCCCCGTCGCTGCGCAGCCTGCTGCCCCGGCATCTGCACCGGCCCCCGGTCCCGATACCATGGCCGGGTCAATGACCGGGCCAAACCCGTTGAATGCCGCCGCCGCCACCCTGTTTGCGCTGGTCAGCCGCATCCGCAACCGCGCCCAGCACCCCGACCCCGACGCCTTGCGCCGCTCGGTGGTGGCCGAGGTGCGAGCGTTTGAATCCCGCGCCATTTCCGCCCATGTGGACCCGCAAAAGGTAAAGGTGGCGCGCTATGCCATTTGCGCCACGCTGGATGATGTGGTGCTGAACACCCCCTGGGGCGGGCAATCCATCTGGGCACAGCAAAGCATGGTTGGCACGTTCCATCGCGAAACGGTTGGGGGGGATCGGTTTTACGATCTGCTGACCCGCTTGGAGCAAGACCCGGCCACCAATATCGAACTTCTCGAATTTCTTTACACCTGCCTTGCGCTGGGGTTCGAGGGGCGGCTCAGGGTGGAACAGAACGGATCGGAACGGCATCTGAACATTCGCGCCGGGCTGGCGCGGATCATCCGCACCCAGCGTGGCGAGGTGGAACACGATCTGTCGCCCCATTGGCAGGGGTTGGACAAACCCCACAAACGTCTGTCCGCCTGGAAACCGGTGTGGATCGCCGTTGGTGTGACCGCCGCCTTGCTGGGCGGCGGGTTTATCGGCCTGTCACATGCGTTGTCACGCGATACGGAGCGGGTGATCGGGCAGTTTTCGGTGCTGAACCCCGCTGGCGTCGCCTCGCTTGGGCGCACGGCACCGCCGGTGATTGCCGCGCCGATCGTGGATGACGAAGAACAGTTGAAACAGGTGGCCGGGTTCCTGACCGCCGAAATCAAAGACGGCCTTGTGACGGTGTTTCAGGACGCCAATACCATCACCGTGCGGATGAAGGGCGCGGGGATGTTTCCCAGCGGCTCGCCCACCGTAAAGTCCGAATTCGACACCGCACTGGGCCGGGTGGCCGAGGCGCTGAATGCCACCAAGGGGCCGGTGATCGTGGCGGGCCACGCCGACAACATCGCCCCCAGCGCCGGATCGCGGTTTCCCACCAACAAGGCCCTGTCGCTGGCGCGGGCGGAATCGGTGTCGAAAATGATCGCCGCCAAGATGGATGATCCCGACAGGTTGCGCGCCGAAGGCCGCGCCGACAAGGAACCCATCGCCAGCAACGACACCAAGGACGGGCGCGCCGCAAACCGACGCATCGAAATCCTGTTGGTGCGCACGGGGGTTGAGCAATGAAGGTGCTGCGCGCGATATTTTCGGGGATTGGCATCACGCTGATGCTGTCTGTGGTGCTGTCCCTGTGCCTGTGGTTTCTTGGCGGATACCTTGGCTTTGGCGAGGCGCGGCCATTTGATTCCCTGACCGGGCGGATTGTCGGGCTTGGCGTGATCTGGATCGTGGCGCTGGTCACCATTCTGATCATCCTGCTGCGCCGTCAGACCCGCGACAAGGAACTTGCACAGGATATCGTCGCCTCTGTCGAACCGGCAAGCGCCGATGACGACAGTGAAATCGTGACCTCGGAACTGGGCGAAATGCGCGACAAGCTGAAGGCGGCAATGCTGCGGCTGCGCAAATCGAAACTGGGCAAACGGTCATTATACGAACTGCCGTGGTACATTCTGATCGGCCCGCCGGGGGCGGGGAAAACCACCGCCATTGTCAATTCGGGCCTGCAATTCCCGCTGGCCGATGAGTTGGGCAAGGGCGCCATTGGCGGCGTGGGCGGGACGCGGAATTGCGATTGGTGGTTCACCGATGGCGCGGTTCTGGTGGATACGGCGGGGCGCTATACCACCCAGGAAAGCGATGCCGTGGCCGATAATGCCGCCTGGCTGGGGTTTCTGGGCATCCTCAAGAAACACCGCAAGCGCCAGCCGATCAATGGCGCCATCGTGGCGATTTCCCTGTCCGATCTGTCGATGCAGGACGAACAGACCCAAACCGCCCACGCAGCCGCGATCCGCCGCCGGTTGCATGAATTGCGCGAACGTCTGGGGGTGCGATTTCCGGTTTATGTGTTGTTCACCAAGGCCGATCTGCTGGCCGGATTTTCGCAGATGTTTGAAAATCTCGGCAAGGAAGATCGCGGTCAGGTCTGGGGGTTCACCCTGCCACTGGTGTCGGGCAAGGGCGAAGCATCGCCCATGGCCAAGTTCGGCGAGGAATATCAGGGCCTGATCGACCGCTTGAACCAACAGGCGCTGGAGCGGATGCAGGCCGAAACCGACCCGGCGCGCCGGGCGCTGATTTCCGGGTTCCCGTCACAGGTGGCCTCGGTCCGGTCCGTGGCGGAATCTTTCCTGAACGAGCTGTTTCAGGACAATAGGTTTGAACATCGCCAGATGTTGCGCGGTGTTTATTTCACCTCGGGCACCCAGGAAGGCACGCCGATCGACCGGCTGATGATGGGCATGGCGCGCACCTTTGGCATTGGCCGTCAGGCCATCGGCACGGGCGCGGGGGCGGGGCGATCGTATTTCCTGACCCGGCTGTTTGATCAGGTGATTTTCCGCGAAAGCGGGCTGGTCAGCGCCGATGACAAGGTGGAACGCCGCTATCGTTGGTCCATGCGCGGGGCGATTGCGGCCACGGTGATTGTGGCCATTGCCGCCGGTCTGCTGTGGACGCGCAGTTTTACCGGCAATCGCGACATGATTGCCCAGATCGAAACCCAGGTCAGCGCATATCAGAGCGCAGCGGCGCAGATTCCGGGCAGCCCGATCAGTGACAGCGATCTGCCCTCGGTGGTGCCGGCCCTGAACATCCTGCGCGATGTGCCGGTCAACCCGGTGGCGGGGCGCGTTGATGTGCCCACGGGCCTGACTTGGGGGCTGTATCAGGGTGATGTGGTGGGCAACGAGGCGGCGATTACCTATCGCGAGGCGCTGAATCACATCTTTCTGCCCCGGCTTTTGTATCGGTTGGAAGAACAGATGCAGGGCAATATCAACAATCCCGAACTGCTCTATGAGGCGCTGAAAATCTATCTGATGCTGGGGCTTGTCGGCCCGATGAGCGCCGATCTGGTCAGCGAATGGATGGAGGTGGATTGGTCGCTTGCCTATCCCGGTCCGCAACGGGCCGATCTGCGGGCCGATCTGGCGGGGCACCTAAGCGCGATGCTGGATCAACCGATGGACAAGATCGAGTTGAACGGCGATCTGGTGGAACAGGTGCGTGGTATCCTCACGTCAATGCCACAGGCCCAGCGGGTCTATAACGGAATCGTCAACAGCGCACAGGCCACCGCCCTGCCGCAGTTCCGGCTGAGCGATATCGGCGGCCCCAATCTGGCGCGCGCCATCGTGCGATCGTCGGGCGCGGATCTGAGCGATGGGATTGCGGGCATCTATACCTATGACGGGTTCAACGATGTGTTCCTGAACGAAGCCATGGGCGTGGCGACGCGGATTCAGCGTGACAGTTGGGTTCTTGGTCCGCGCGGCGAGATCGAGAATTCCGACACTGCCCTTCTGGCCCTGTCGCGCGATGTGCTTGATCTGTATTACAACGATTTCGTGGCGCAATATGACAAGCTGTTGGGAGATATCGACATTATCCCGATGCAAAGCCTGTCGCACGCCGTGGAAGTCACCAATGTGCTGTCCGGCCCCACATCGCCCATCGTCAACATTCTGAAAGCGGTGGCCAGGGAAACCGATCTTCTGGCGGTGCCAGAGGCCGATCCGAACGTCGAAGGTGCCGCCGCTGGCGCGGGCGCCGTGGGCGGCGTGTTGGCCCGGCGCAAGCTGACGCCATCGGGGCGGTTGTTTCTTGAGGCGATGAGCAATGCCGAAACCGCCAGCGGCAACGCCCCGCCACCGCCCCCGGGTGCCTATGTGACCGAACGGTTTGCATGGCTGCACGATCTGGTCACCGGCAAGGATGGCCAGCCCAGCCAGCTTGACGCGCTGATCACCAGCCTGACCGAAGTGTATCAAGAGCTGAACAAGCTGAACATCGGTGGCGGGCAGGGCACGCCACAGGGGGACAGCAGCGCGCTGGCCCGGTTCCAACAGGCGGCCAAGGGCCTGCCGGGCCCGATGGAACGCTGGAGCCAGCAGATTGCCGTCGGGTCATCCGGGATCGCGGCGGGCAATACCCGCGCCGGGATTGACGGGTTGTGGCAGGCCAATGTCCTGCCGTTCTGCACTCAGGCAACAGGCAGCGCCTATCCGTTCAACCGCAACGCCAAGAATGATATTGCGATGCAGGATTTCACCCGGCTGTTCGCCCCGAACGGCATGCTGGATACGTTCTTCAAGGAAAATCTGGCGCAGTTCGTCGATATCCGCACCCGGCCCTGGACCTTTAAACAGGTGAACGACACCGATCTGGGCATTTCAAACGCGGTGTTGGAGCAATTCGAAAACGCCGCCGCGATCCGCGATGCGTTCTTTGCGGGTAATCCGACGCCAACAGTGAAATTTCAGATCACGCCTCATTCGCTTGACCCTGCCGCGCAGGCGGTGGTGCTGGAAATCGACGGTCAACAGATCGGGTTTCAGCAAGGCACCGGGCAACCGCGCCCCTCGGCGTTTACCTGGCCGGGGCAGGTGGGATCGGCGCGGGTGAATTATCTGCCCCCGTCGCCCGGATCGGAAAGCGGGCTGGTGCGTGATGGGCCATGGGCGTGGTTCCGCCTGCTGGACGCGGCCCAGTTGCGCAAGACCAGCGTGCCGGACCGAAAACTGGTGATTTTCAATGTGGGAGGGCGGCTGGCCATGTTCCGAATGCAGTTTGGATCGGTGCTGAACCCCTTTGCGCTCCCGGCGCTGAGCGCGTTCAAATGCCCGAAGTCGTTTTGACCGTGGGCTGGGGGTTTTATGGCAAACTGCCCGCCACCGGCGATTTTATCCGTCATGGTATGGGGGCCGGGGTGATCGACCCCTGGGACAGATGGATGCAGGCCGGGATTGCCGCGTCGCGCGATGCCTTGGGCGCGCGCTGGCAGGGGTGTTACATGTCGGCGCCGATCTGGCGGTTTTCGCTGGCGCCCGGTGTGGCGGGGGGCAGGGGATGCTGGGTATCATGATGGCCTCGGTTGATCGGGTTGGGCGGCAGTTTCCGCTGATGCTGGCCACGCCGCTGACCGCGCCCCACGCCGCCGCGCATCTGAACAGCCGCGCCCTGTTCGAAACCCTTGAGGATATTGCGCTGGCCGCATTGGATGACATGCCCCTCGATGTGCTGAAAACCCGCATTGCCGATCTGCCCGAGGCCCGCGCGCCGGGCCTCATGACAACCACAGGCATGCTGAGCGTGATCGCCGGGGATGATGATATCGCACCGGCCATGGCCGCCCCGCACCTTGATGCCACCACCCTGTGGTCGGCGCGCAGCGAAGATGGAATGCGGCTGATGCGCTGCGAAACCCTGCCGCGTGGCGCGCAGTTCAGCGCGCTGTTCGATCTGGATGCGCCAATCTGGCAGGTCGCCGCATGAGCCGCCTGCGCCATTCCGCCGTGACCCATGTGGGCCGGGTGCGCAAGGTGAATGAGGACAGTATCCTGTCGCTCCCGGATCAACAGATCTGGCTGGTGGCCGATGGCATGGGCGGACATGCCGCCGGGGATTTCGCCTCGCAAACGGTGGTTGAATGTGTTGCCGCCCTGCCGCCCGATCTGCCCCCGGCGGAACGGATGCAGGCCCTGCGCGCAGCGCTTGAGGCCGCGCACCACGCGATCTGCGCCGAAAGCGGGCGGCGGGGCGGGGCGACCGTTGGCGCGGCGGTTGTGGCGCTGATTATCGCCAACGGCCATTTCGCCGCCTTCTGGGCCGGGGACAGCCGCCTTTACCGGTTTCGCGATGGCGATATCGAACTGCTGACCTCGGATCACTCGGTCGTGGCCGAATTCGTGAAGGCCGGGCAGATGACCTGGGACGAGGCCGAGCAGCACCCCCAATCCAACGCCATCACCCGCGCCATCGGTGTGGGCGACGCGCCAGGGCTGGAGAAAATCCGCGGAGAGGTGCGCCCGGGTGATCGGTTCTTGCTTTGCTCGGACGGGCTGAACAAATACGCCGGATTCCAGACCCTCCGCCACGCGGTGATCGGCGCCCCGATTGAAACCCTGGCTGACAAATTGCTGCAAATCGCACTGGACGGCGGCGGCCAGGACAACATCTCAATCGTGGTGGTCGACGCGCTGTAATTGCAGTTTGGAAGGTCGCAGATGATTGAAGTGAAACGTTGAGGCGTGCTGTTTTCCAACCGACCAAAAATCCAACGGTCAGGCGACATGTGCCGGTTAGATCAATGATGGCTGCGGGGGACGAAGCTCGTGCTTGGCCGTTATTGTCTTCGATCTCGTGGATTTGGCACGCCAACACGGCGTTGCAGGCGCGCTGCCTCCCATTGAGCTCTGATAAAGGGGCGTCGACGCCGCCCGACAAAAAAGGCCCAAGCTGAGTTCACGAGCGACCAGAGCGGTACGACGCCGAGGACGAACAACAATAGCCAATCAACGGGCGCCATGAGCTAGCTCTTTCTCTTTCCCACGAAATACCCCCCGTACCAGCAGACCATATGTCGAAAGATATTATTCAGGAAAGTGTCAGGGAAAGGGCAATCGGGGCGCAAAAGCGAGGCATGCCCGACAATTCAATGCTCAGGGGCGGGCCGTGGTCAAAATCCGGCTGTCGAGCGAGCGGACCGGGCCGCTGCGTTCGGCGAGGGCGGCGGCGAAGCCTTCGGCGCTTTCGGTGGTGGGGCGCAGCCCGTCAAGGATTTGCGCCTCGGAGTGGATGACCATGATCTTGGTTTTGCCCAGTGAAGAATCATCGACCATAAAGGCGAGCTTTTTGCCGCCGCTGTCCTGTGAATCCTTCAGGGAAAAGGCAACGCGCACGGTGACGGGGCCGGTGGCGCCATCGCGCAGGTCGGCCACGGCGTTGTCGGGGCGGTTGTTGTTGGGCAGCAGGTGAAACACATTGCCCGATACATCCAGCGCCGACACAATGAGATAGCCATCGGTGATATCGGCGGGGATGGTGACGTCGATCACCGGGTTTTCACCCACGAAAAACCGCCCCGTCGAATTTTCGGCCCCTGTGGCCCCGTCGGAAAATCCGATGTCAAACCCGGCGGCGGGGGCGCGGGGCAGGGCCGCGTCGATCACGCAGAGAGCGGGATTCAGCACATCGGTTTCAATCTGCACCTCGCGGTTGCCCGCGATGGCGCTGATCCGGTCGCGCAGGGCGGCGCGGGTTTCGGGCAGGGCGACACGGCCCAGAACAACGATGCTGGCATCCATCCCGAAACCGGTGGCCGGCGGGTTGAGCAGGGTCAGCTCGCCGCAATCGGCCTGTGTGGTCAGAATTTGCTGCACCCGGGCGGTGGCAAGGATGCGCGGCCCCAGTTCCAGCGCCGGTTCAACATTCAGCCCCGGCGCGATGTCGGGATTGTTCAGCGCGGCTGAAAGCTGGTCGAACAACGGGCGGCTTTCGGTGATGCCGCTGACGCTGGCCGTGTCGTTTGCGGTTTCCAGCGAAAAACTGTCCAGCGGGGCCAGCAGGTTCAGCAGGGTCATGACACCCGGGCCCCAATCATCCGCGATATTGCCCTGGGCAAGGGTCAGATCTGCGGTGCCGCCCATTTCGGCCAGGCGGGCCGTCAGGGCATCGGCCACGGATTTCGACGGCACGTTGCCCTGGGCCGTGGGGGCGGCGTTTTCGGTCTGTGCCACGCGCAGCACGAAGGGATCGGCCATGGGCAGACTGGTGCCGAACAGCCCGCCAAAATAGGCCCCGGCCCCCGCCAGAACGGCAAGGCCCAGCACCAAAGCCGCGATCAGCCCACCGCGCCCGCCCGATTTCGCCGGTTTGGCCACGGGGGCTGCCGGGGGCGGCACAGTGCGCGGCAGGGGGATCGGGGCGATAATGGTTTGGTCGCTTTCATCATCGGCATTTTCGCCCCGGGCCATGGCCAGAACCGCCGCTGCATCGGGCAGGCGGTCGGCGGGGTTGGGGGCTGTCATCCGGTCGATCAGGCTGCGCAGGGGGTCGGGCACGCCGCTGGTGTCGAGCGGTTTGGCCTTGTTCTGGATCACCTCCATGGGGTTGGCGCCCACATCGGGGGCCTTGCCCCGGAAGGTGGCCAGCAACAGCGCCCCAAGGGCATAGATATCGGACCGGGAATCGGCGTTCCCGCTGAGCTGTTCAGGGGCGGCATAGGCGTATTTTCCGGCGAATTCGTTGCCGACGATGGTTTCGGCCCCCGGATTGCTGTCTTTGGCGATGCCGAAATCAATGATGACCGCCTCGGCCGGATCACCGCCGCGCAGGATGATGTTGTCGGGGGAAAGATCGCGGTGGGTGATGTTTTTGGCGTGGGCCACGGCCAGACCCTCGGCCACCCGGGCGGCGATGGTCAAAAGATCGGGGGCCGACATGCCGCCGTCTTTCAGCTTGCGGTCCAGCCCGACGCCTTCGACGTAATCCATGACCAGAAAGACAACGCCGGTATCGGTGCGCTGATTGTGGAAATACCGCACGATGGCGTCGTGGCGCACCTCGCGGATCGCCTCTTCGCGGGTCATCAGGGTGAGAAAATCGTCGTTGCCCGAAAATTCAGAGCGCAGCGCCTTGAGCGCCACGGGCTGCCCGGAAATCTCGGACCTTGCGCGATACACCTCAGAGGTGCCGCCACGCCCCAGGACCGCCTCGATGCGATAGGTGTTGTTCAGCAGATCGCCAATCTGAAAGATGGCGTCGGAACGTTGCCCGGTCATGACCGGGCCACCGGGCGGTGCGGCAGGCGATTCACGATTAGCCAAGCACCTGGAATTCAACGCGGCGGTTCACATCGGCGCGCGGATCGTTGGGATCAAACAGGAACTTTTCCCCCACGCCCTGCGCCTCGAGCCGTTCGGGGGCGATGCCGCAATCGGACACCAGGAAACGCTTTACCTCTTCGGCACGCAGTTTTGACAGCCGCTGGTTATAGGCATCCGACCCCGAGGCATCGGTATGGCCGAGAATGCGGAAAGATTCGCCGGACACGGCCTTCATCGCGCCACACAGGGCGGTCAGTTTCGGTTTCTGGTCGGCGCGCAGGGCGGCACTGTCGAAATCAAACGAAATGTTGATGTTGACCTGCTGATCCTTGGGCATGATCGTCATGTTTGCCGGGGCCACGGTTGTGGGGGTTGCGGTCTGCGCGGCGGCGGGTTGCTGTTCGGTGGTGACCGGGGCAATGGTCAGGCCGCGGGTTTTTTGGGCAAGAAACCTGCTTTCGATCTCTTGCTGTGTCATTTCTGTGGTTTGTGCGAATGCCGTCTGGGCCAGTGGGGCAAGACCCGCAAGGCCGCAGATCAGGGCAAGGGTGGTGCGGTTCATTGTAATTCCCTTTCAGCGGATGCGATGACGCAAGGTTAGCCGTTTTGTATGGCCATGCCAATGATCTTGGCTGCTGAATATGGTGGGGAAATCCTGACGTTTGCTGTCATGTTTGACACGGGGCGGCGGGTGCCGCAAAGTTTGCGGGAAACTGGGCCGGATCTGTCATGCGCGCTACCATCATTGCCATTGCCGCCCTGATCGTCCTTTTGGCGGCGGGGCTGATCTGGTTTGCCGTGTCGTCCATGGATCTGGGCAGCGCTGAGGGTGACGGATTTGGCGGTGGCACCATCGCGGGCAGCGCGGTGGACAGCGCCGCACGGATCGAAATCGAATCCCTGCGCCAGCAGATTGAAACCATGCAGGATGATATTGCCACCCTCGACAGCCGGATTCAGACGCTGGAACAGCGCCCGGCACAGGGGTTTGCGCCGCCGCCGATGCTGGGCGGCCAGCCGAACAGTGACGGCGCCAATGATGCGCCCGAAAATATTGGCCCCAACACGATCATTGATGCCTATGCCAAGGTTGTGCTGATCGCCAACCGGCGCAAGGTGAACGGCAAGATCAACGTCGCCGGACCCAGCTTTCTGGAAAAATTTCTGGGCCGTCCCCGTGAAAACCTGTCGGACAAATGCGACCCGATGACCAACCCGAAACTGCGCGCGATGCTGAAAACCGAAAGCGTCGGGCCGATCCGGGTGTCGATGTTGCAACCTGCCGTCGACAGCCTGACACGGGTGTTCGAGAACGTGAAATCCACCGATCCCGATCTTTATGCCCGGATCAACACCGCCGGGTCGCTGTGTGTGCGCCAGATTCGCGGCACCCGGGGGCGCACCAGCACCCATTCCTTTGGTCTTGCCGTGGATCTGAACATTGATGGCAAACTTGATACCCTTGGCGATGGCAAGACCCAGCTTGGCCTGACCATCCTTGCCGATTTCTTTCACGCCGAAGGCTGGGTCTGGGGGGCGGGGTTCAGCCGCGAAGATTCCATGCACTTTGAGGTAAGCCGCCAGATGCTTGAACAATGGCGCGGCGAGGGAAAAATCTGACGCAGGCGCGCGATTGCCGGAAAATTGAGTGGCCTTTGCAACCCATGCGCCGCAGGGTGGCGGTGTGGCCATGGCTGTGATTTATGTTGAACCAGTTGCTGATCGGAGGTTTGCCGTGCGTTTGCTGATTGCCATACTGATATGTATTTCCCCCTGACCGCCCGGGCGTCTGACAAGATCGCGCTGGTCATTGGCATGGGCGCCTATCAGAATGTGCAGGCGTTGGACAATCCGGTGAACGATGCCCGGGCGATCGGTGAAACCCTGAGCAGGATCGGGTTTGACGTCACCACCCTGATCGACACCCCGGGCGAAAAGCTGCGCGAGGCGGTCGATGATTTTCAGTTTCGCGCGGAAACATCGGACCTGGCGCTGATCTATTACGCCGGTCACGGGGTTGAGGTGCAGGGGCAGAATTTCCTGATTCCCGTCGATGCCAAGGTCGCCTCGAACCTTGATATTCAGCGCGTGTCCCTGTCGCTCGATGATTTGCTCAAGGCGGTGGATGGGGCGCGCAAGATGCGGGTGGTTATTCTTGATTCCTGCCGCAACAATCCTTTTGGCGGGGCGCTTGACCTTGACGCGCTGGCGCAAAATCAAACCCCGACGCCCGGCACGCGGGGCGCCGGGGGCGGGCTGGCGCCGCCATCGCCCGACCGTGGCACGTTGGTGGCCTTTGCGGCGCGTGATGGGCAGGTGGCGCTGGATGGCACCGGCGACCACAGCCCCTTTGCCCAGGCGTTGATTGATTCACTGCCCCACACCGTTGAAATTTCGCTGATGTTTCGTCAGGTGCGCGACGAGGTGCTGAAAGCCACCGGCAACCTGCAAGAGCCGCACACCTATGGTTCACTGTCCGGCACACCGTTTTTCCTTGCCGATAATGCGGTGCAGACGGTCAGTTATGACCCCGACACCGCCTGGTCGGAAATTCCGCGCGATCAGGAAACGCAACTGGCCTCGCTGGCCGAACAGGGCGATACCCGGTCGATGGTCGGGCTGGCCTATATGCGCCTGAACGCCGCCGATCCGCGCTATGCGCCCAACGACGCTGCCACGCTTTTGGAACGCGCGGCCAGGGCCGGGTCCGCCGAGGCGCAGTTTGAACTGGCACAGCTTTACGAAAAAGGTCTGGGGGTGAAACAAGACAACGCCCGGGCGCTGGAACTGTATCAAAGCTCGGCTGACATGGGGTTTGCCGATGCCCTGAACGATCTGGGGTTCATCCATTTTCAGGGCGGGCTGGGGGTTGTCCGTGACCCAAAGCTGGGGCTGAAATATTTCGAACAGGCGGCAAACCTGCGCCAACCCCAGGCGATGTATAACTTTGCCGCCCTGATCGATGACGGCAAAGTGTCGGGCAAGGGGCCGCAGGATGCGGCGAAATACCTGTATCGTGCCCTGCGCACCGGGGCGCAGGATGTGTTCGACGTGGTGCGCGACAACCCGACGATGTTCAAACTGGCAACGCGCAAGGCGCTTCAGGAACAGCTTAAGAAATTCGGGTTTTACACCTCGGCCATTGATGGTGATTTCGGCAAAGGCACCCAGCGCGCGATCCGCACGGCCTATGGGCTGAGCGAATAATCAGGCAAATTGCCGGGCGACGATGCCGGGCAGGGCGGTGAAATCGTCAAAGCTGTGGGCGTGGGCAATCTCATCCACCGGCGTCTTGCGATATCCTTGGGTGAACAGGGCAAAGGGAACGCGCGCGTTTTGCGCGGTTTCGCTGTCCACCTCGCTGTCACCCACATACAGAACCGGGCCATCCCCCATGGCGGCAATACAGGCGCGCAGGGGGGCCGGATCGGGTTTGCGGGTGGGCAATGTATCACCGCCCAGAATCGCGACAAACCGGTTGCCCAGCCCGAAATGGGCCAGAACGGCGCGGGTCGGCGCCTCGGGTTTGTTGGTGCAGATGCCAAAGGTGTGGCCCTGCTGCGCAAGTCGATCGAGGGCGTCGACAACCCCGGGGTAAAGGGTGGTCAGATGCACGGCATCCTCATAAAGCACCATGAACCGCGCCAACATGTCACCACGGTGCGCCGGATCAAGCCCGCGCGCCGCGATCATCCGCTCGATCAGAACCGGCACGCCAGAGCCGATGAACGAGCGCGCCTCAGGAAGGTCCATGGGCGCGGCGCCCCTTTCGACCAGCACCACATTGCCCGCCGCACAGATGTCGGGGGCGCTGTCGATCAGCGTGCCGTCCAGGTCGAAAACAATCAGGCCCATCCGCCATCCTTCCATTTGATCGAACACCCCATGCTGGGGGTCTGATCGGCGGGGCCATGGCCGGTCTGCGCCACCTGTTTCATCGCCTCATACAGATCGCGGCGCAGATCGGTTGGGCCGGGGCGGGCGCCCGAGGCATCAAGCCGCCCACGATATTGCAGCCCGCCTTTGTCATCCAGACCAAAGAAATCAGGCGTGCAGGCCGCGCCCCAGGCCCGGGCAACCGATTGGTCCTCATCATGCAGATACGGAAACGGCAGGTTTTCGCGGGTGGCCATGGCCTTCATGTTGTCGAAACTGTCATCGGGGTGGGATGTGGCATCGTTCGAACAAATCGCCGCCACCCCGACACCCAGCGCGGCCAGATCGGCCGCATCGCGTTTGATCCGATCCAGCACCGCCAAAACATAGGGGCAATGATTGCAGATAAACATGATCAGCGTGCCATTCTCGCCCTGAATGTCCGCAAGCGACAGCACCCGGCCGTCGGTGGCAGGCAGGGCAAACGCCGGGGCGTTCCATCCAAATTCACAAACCGGGGGTGTCGATGCCATGTGGTGTTCCTTTGATATTGCCGGAAAATGCTTGTCGGAAACCCGGCGAAATCCTGTTCCCCCACCTATACAGATCATCTCACGGAAGTGCGATCACTCAGATCGCTTTCCGGCAGATCATGGTCCGCTATCGTCCGATCCGCCCATCGCGGGGATGACGCCCATGAGCTTTTTACTGATAAAAATACTCAAATACGTCGTCTGCGAGGCGCGCTGCGGCAGCGGATTTGCAGCTTCGCAGAACGTGCGTAAATACCCCTTCGGGTCACGGCAGGATCAACAGCCAGAGCCAGATGCTGATCAGGCTCAGCCCGGTTCCGATCAAGACGCCCGATGCGGCCACCCGTCTGGCCGATCCATACATGTCGGCAAAGATATAGGTGTTGACCCCGGGCGCCATGGCGGCGGTGATGACGGCCGCGCGCAGGGCCTCGGTCGACAGGCCAAGGGCGGTGCCCACCCCAAGGGCCACCGCAGGGTGCAACACCAGAGAACAGCCACACACCCACAGGATGGTCAGCATGTCCCCCTCGGGGCGATAACGCACCAGCGCCCCGCCCAGGCCAAACAATGCGGCGGGCAGGGCCGCGCGCACCATCATGTCCAGCGCGCTTTGCAACACGCCCGGAATGGCCAGACCGGTAAGGTTGGCGACAAACCCCAGGCTGATCCCGATCACCAGCGCATTGCGGAACATGGCGCGAAACACCTTGCGCGTGATCGCCACAGGGCTGCCGCCCGGATTGCGCACGATTTCCATGGTGGTCACCCCAAGGCCATAACAGAACGGTGCATGGATCGCGATGATCGCAAAGTTGAAATGCAGGGATCCGGCCCCGAAGGCGCGCTCTGCAATCGGCAGGCCCAGAAGAACCGAGTTCGAGAACAGCCCGCAAAACCCGATGGCGACGCAATCAGCCCAGGGGCGGTTGAACAGAAACCGCGCGCCAAGGAACCCGGCGCCAAACCCCGCCAGCGCCCCAAGATAGAATGAGAGCAACAGCGACAGATCGAACTGCTGCCCCAGATCCAGCCCGGCAATGGCCCGGAACAACAGGCAGGGGATGGCGAACTGCTGGGTGAATTTCATCAACCCATCAACGCCTGCGTCGCTGAACAGCCCCTTCCAGACCGCAACATAGCCGAACCCGATCACCAGAAAGACGGGCAGGATGACGTCAAGCAGGGCCTGCATGATTGTCCCTTCGGGCTTGGGGGCCTTGGCTCAGGCGATCGGCAGGGTCAGGACCATGCCGTCATGGGCGGGGCTGATATGGGGCGGGGTTTCGGCGTCCACCGTATCGTGATCCAGATCGATGTGCATATTGGTCAGGATGGCGCGTTTGGGCGCGGCGCGGGTGATCCACTCCAGCGTGCGGGCCAGATGGGCGTGGGTGGGGTGGGGCGTGCGGCGCAGGGCATCGACCACCCAGATATCGAGATCGCGCAGATGTTCCCATGCCGGATCGGGAATTTCGGCAACGTCGGGCAGATAGGCAAGCCCGGCAATGCGAAACCCCAGCGCGTCGATGGCGCCGTGGTTGACGAGGAATGGCGTCAGGGTGATTGTGCCGCCCTTGCCGGTGATCGTGACCGGCCCGTCGATGGTGTTCATCTCGCAGATCGGCGGATAGGTTGACCCTTCGGCTTGCACAAAGGCATAGCGAAAGCGCACCAGCAGATCGGCCTGGGTGGGGGCATCGGCCCAGACGGGCAGGCGGCTGCGCATGTTGAACACGATCATCCGCAGATCATCCAGCCCATGGGTGTGGTCCGCATGGGCGTGGGTGTAAACCACGGCGTCCAACGCGCCGATCCCCGCGCCCAGAAGTTGCGCGCGCAGATCGGGCGAGGTGTCGATCAGCACCCGGGTGGTGCCGTCCGGCCCGTCCCGTTCGACCAACATGGAACACCGGCGGCGGGCGTTTTTCGGATTGCCCGGGTCACAATCGCCCCAATGCCCGCCAAGGCGCGGCACCCCGCCGGATGACCCGCACCCAAGGATGGTAAAGCGATAGCCGCTCATGGGCGCCACGCGGCGGCCTTGGCGAACAACCGGTCAAAATTATCCTGGGTGGCGGCGGCGAATTCGGCGTAGTCCAACCCGAACACCTCGGCCCCGACGCGGGCGGTATGGGCGGTAAAGGCCGGTTCGTTTCGTTTGCCGCGATGGGGCGGGGGGGCCAGATAGGGGCTGTCGGTTTCCACCAGAATACGGTTCAGCGGCGCGGCGGCGAATATATCGCGCAACTCCTGCGATTTCGGAAATGCGGCAATGCCCGACATCGACAGGTAAAACCCCAGATCAAGCGCGGCATGGGCCAGCGCGGCGCCGCTGGAAAAACAATGCATGACGCAGCTATAGGCACCCTTGGCGTGTTCCTCGCGCAGGATGTTTGCCATATCCTCATCCGCAGCCCGGGCATGGATGATCAGCGGCAGGCCGGTTTGGCGGGCGGCGTCGATATGAATGCGCAGGCTGCGCTGCTGCGCCGCGGCAGAATCAGACGTGTAATGATAGTCCAGCCCGGTTTCCCCGATGCCAACGCATTTCGGGTGGCTGGCCAGTTCGATCAATTGTTCGGTGGTGGCCATGGGTTCGCTTGCCACGCTCATCGGGTGGGTGCCCAGGGCATAGAACACCGCCGCATTCGCCTCCGCAATCGCGCGCACGGTCGGTTCCTGATGCAGCTTGGTGCAGATGGTGACCATCCGCGTCACGCCTGCCTCGGCGGCCCGTTCAAGGATGTCGGGCAACTGCCCCTCGAAATCGGGGAAATCCAGATGGCAATGGCTGTCGGTGATCGCGGGGTTGGTCATGGCGCCTCTAGCGCCCGGCGATGCGGGCCGCTGTCTGATTGATGGTCAACCCCATATCAAGGATGAGCGCGGAAGGGTCAAGGTTGACCGCCCGCCCATGGGCCGCCCGGGCCGACAGGGCCTGTTGCAGGTCGGCCCATTCCCGCGCGGCCCAAGGGTCGGGGGACAGGCGGTGCAGCATGGCAAATTCGCCTCTGGTGATTTCAGTATCGGGGGGCAGGCCGGTGCCGGTGCGCGCCAACCGCGCCAGCAGCGTGTCGATCAGCCGCAAGGTCAGGTCCAGCCGCTCGGCTGCCGCGCGGCCCACCATTGTACCTGCCAGCGCCAACAGGCGGGGGCGATCCATGTTCGGCGCCCCGTCCAGCAGGGTGAAAAGGGTGTGATACAGTTTCATCCCGTCACTGTGCAGCAGGCGCAGGGCCTCGCCCACCGAACCGTTGGCCAGTTCGCCCAGGGCCTCGGGGGCGTCGATCTGTTCGCCGGTTTCCGCCAGTGCCCGGGTCAGATCATCGGCCCCAAGGGGCGTACAGCGCAGGGTGCGACAGCGGGACCGGATCGTGGGCAACAGGCGTGCGGGGGCGTGGCTGATCAGCAGAAGGGTGCAGTTGGCGGGCGGTTCCTCAAGCAGTTTCAGGATGGCGTTGGCGGTGCTGGTGTTCATTTCATCGGCGCTGTCGATAATCACCACCCGGTGCCCGCCGCCCGGGGCCGACATGCCAAAGAAATCCCTGAGCTTGCGGGCCTCGTCCACCGTGATGACGGTTTTCAGGGCCTTCTTTTTCACATCCCACGCCCGGCGCAGCAAAAACAGCCCGGGTTCGCCCATGGCCATGGTGCGCCGGGTGACCGGGTGATCGGCGGGGGTGTTCAGGTCTTGCGGCAGTTCGGGGGCGAACATGCCGCCTTCGTCGCGGGGCGGTTGCGACAACAAAAAACGTGCGATCCGCCATGCCAGCGTGGCCTTGCCCACCCCGCGCGGCCCGGCAATCAGCCAGGCGTGATGCGCGCGCCCGCTGTTCCAGGCGTCCAGAAACGCGGCCTCGGCCGCATCGTGGCCGATCAGGGCGAGGGTTTCGCGGGGGTGCGCGATGCCTTCGATCCGGTCCGGTTCGGGGATGATATCGTCAGTCATGGGGCAAACGCGGGCTGAGGGCGGCCCGGACTCGGGCGGCCACCTGATCGGGGGTGCCGACCCCTGATATGGTGATGAACCGATCGGGGAATTCTGCGGCCAGGGCCAGAAAACCGGCCCGCATTCTGGCCTGAAGACTGGCGCCGAAGGATTCAAATCTTTCCTCGGCGGTCTGGCGCGACAGGGCGCGGGACAGCCCCGTGTCGGGGTCCATGTCGATCAGGATGGTCACGTCGGGTTCAACCCCGATCATCAGGTCGTGCAACTGGTCGACAACACCGCGCAGATCGCCCCGTGACAGGCCCTGATACATGCGGGTGCTGTCGGCGAAGCGGTCGGAAATTACCACCTTGCCCGCGTCCAGCGCCGGGGTGATCGTGCGTTCCAGATGGTCGCGCCGGGCGGCGGTGAACAACAGGATTTCGGATTCCGGTGACCAGCGGTCGGTCGCCCCCTCAAGCACCAGCGCGCGGATGTCCTCGGCCCCCGGGCTGCCGCCCGGTTCGCGGGTCAGCACCACATCGCGCCCCTCGGCGCGCAGGGCATCGGCCAGCAGCCGCGCCTGCGTGGATTTGCCGGACCCGTCGATCCCCTCGAACGTGACGAACAGACCGCGCCCTGTCACCGAAGCTCTGCCGCCTCGCTGGCGAATTTGCGAAACAGGGTCTGCGCCGCAAGCTTGAGCCGGGGCAGAAAGCCGGCCTTGCTGACGGATTTGTCCGCCAAAAGCGCGACCGTCGCATCGGGCAACCCATCCAGCGTGACAACCAGTTCGCCCATTTCCTGACCGGCGATGATCGGCGCCTCGAACGGGCCGGTATAGATGGCCTTGCCGCTCAGCCCTTCCTGATGCAGGGCCGGGACCAGCACGTCGATATCTTCGGCGGCAACAAGCCCGACCTGATCGTCAAGCCCCAGCCAGACATCGGCGCGGGTCACTTCCTGACCCTTTTTCACGATGGTTTTCTGAACAAACTGGCGAAAGGCCCAGTTCATGATCCGCTCTGCCTCTTGGGCGCGGGCGGTTTCACTTTGCAGGCCGGTGATGACAAAGACGATCCGCCGCGCGCCCTGACTGGCCGACCCGACAAGACCATAGCCCGCCTCGGAGGTATGGCCGGTTTTCAACCCGTCGGCGCCAAGACCCAGTTTCAACAGCGGGTTGCGGTTGAAACGGTTCTGCGGCGCGCGCCCGTCATAGGGAAATTCCTTTTCCGAGAAATAGCCATAATATTCGGGGAATTCAGTGATCAGCCGGGTGGCCAGAATGCCCAGATCCTTCATGCTCATCCGGTGCTGCGGATCGGGCCAGCCGCTGGCGTTGGCAAAGGTCGAATGGGTCATGCCAAGGGCCTTGGCGCGTTCGGTCATCATCCGGGCAAAGGCATCTTCTGTTCCGGCCAGCCCCTCGGCGACCACGACGCAGGCATCATTGCCCGAATTCACCACGATCCCCTGAATCAGCTCTTCGACGGTGGGGCGGTCCCGTTCGTTCAGGAACATGGTTGAACCGCCCATGTTCTTGGCCCGTGTGGACACACCAAACCGGGTGTCCATATCCACACGCCCGTCGCGCAATGCCTCAAACAGCATGTTGACCGTCATAAGTTTGGACATCGAGGCCGGGGGCAGGGGCAGGTCGGCCTTTTTGCTCAGCAGAACGGTATCAGTGGTCAGGTCATAGACATAGGCGGCTGTGGCCAGCGTTTCAAACGCGGCCCGGGCAGGCAGGGCGGCGGTGATCGCAAGGGTCAGCGCAAGGAAAATGCGGGTGATGAAACGTCTGGTCATGTCTGCGGTCCTGCTGTGGCGGCGGTGCACGGTGACACGGGATGGCGATCAGTTCGAGGTGAAATAGGCGTCATTAAAGCCCAGACCCTTCACTTTCTTGAGAAGAGCGGCGCGCTCGGCGGTCGTGGTGGCGGGGCCGACCGTGACACTATAGAATGTTTTGCCCTTGGACGATTGCTTTTTCACAGTCGGAATCATCCCGGCGCCGCGCAGGGCGGTGGCGGTATTGTCGGCGTTTGCCTTGACGCTGAAAATGCCGATCTGGATGTGCGGCTTGCTCAGCGAAGATTTCTTTGTTGGGGGGACGGGCGCCGGCACAGGTTTCGGTGCGGCGGCCACGGGGGCGATGGCGGCGGTTGCAGCCGCGCCGATTGCCTTTGCATCCTTACCTTTGTCGGGGCTGTCCAGCGACAGCGCCTCGATCATGTCGGGTTCCTCCAGCGCGACCGAGTCGGCAGGGGCGGGGGCGGGGGGCGTTTCGGCCACTTCCTCGCGGCGCAGGGCGGTGACGTTCAGCTTGGCAGGTTGCCCCGCCAACAGCCCCAGCGCCTCGGCGGCGTCTGACGATACCTGAAGCCGGGGTCCGGGGTTGTCACGCTCGCGCCGAAACAGGGCTCCGATGACGAATTTCTTGTTTACTTCGTTGCGGATGATGACGCGCTCGGGGTCTTTTACATCGGGATGCGCCACCCAGACCCCGCCAAGGGACGGGCGCCCGTCCCACAAGCCGGATTCGGTTTTCTGAAACACTTCGGGCACCTCGACATCGCGTTCGACCAGACGCGAGGTCTGGGGCGCTTCGCCGCTGTCCTGCGCGGTTTCTGTCGCCGGATCGCCGGTGCTGCCCTGTCCGGGAAACTTGAACCCGTCCTCGCAGGCCGAAAGAGCCGTTAGCGCGCCTGCCAGAACGGCCAGTCTGACCACATTGGATGTCATCTCTTGCCCCTATATCGCTGCGCAGACGTTGCCGCGCCAAATGCCGGTCTCCGGCGTTGCTGCTCATCCCCGGTGCTTTTTTGCACCTGTCTGGCGCGCACTCTAACGCCTGACGCACGGCAATGAAAGTGCGTCGGAACGGTTCGGCTGAAATCCGTCGTCACAGCACCCTTTTCGAGATCATAAAGGTAACGCTAAGCCCTGATCACCAAACACGTCGCCCATAACCGATCACAAGGGGGACGCGTAACGGAAGCGTGGCCGAGTGGTCGAAGGCACTGGTCTTGAAAACCAGCGAACCGCAAGGTTCCGTGGGTTCGAATCCCACCGCTTCCGCCATAGTGTAACCACCACCATTGTTGCCCAATAATGCCCTGAACAGAAATGACAATTCCGGGGTTCGAGCCCCTTGGCCTGGGCGCGTCCGAAGCGGCGCCCAAAGGCCGGTTACCGGGTAACGTTTTCATCGTGCGGTTGCGTCGAATACTGTCCAGTCTTTGGGGGATATCGAAAAAACAATCGCTTGAGGTGCAAAGCCGTGAATGTTGTGGCGCGTGTTAGGCCCGATGCAACTGCGGTGGCGCCATGCCCTCTTGGGTTGAGGGGGCCGCGGTCGAGCGGCGGTTCAGATATTCGACGCCAACAATGACCCGTTGGGTCGAGCAGGTCGGATCAGCGAGCCGGTCGGCCAGCAACGTGACACCAATGCGCCCCAATGCCACGCGGTCAGAGCGCACCGAGCTGAGCTGCGGTGTTGCATAAGCCCCGAGCGGCAGGCCGTCGAACCCGACAATCGACATATCACCCGGCACCGAAAGCCCCATCGACTGCACCGCCTGCATGGCGCCGAGGGCAACCATATCATTCATGCAAAACAATGCTGTGGGCAGGTCGCCCTGTTGCAAACGGGCCAGTACCACGTCCTTTGCCGCCAGCGAGATATTCGCAGGATTGCCAAGATCCAGCAAATTCCGCTCGGGGGAAAACCCAAGGCCCTGTTCCTCCATTGCGTTGCGAAACCCGTCGATGCGGCGGCGGATCGATTCGCGGTACGGGTGGGTGACGTGCAGAATGTGGCGATGGCCAAGTTCAATCAGGTGCCGCGTCGCGATCCAGGCCCCGAAATGATAGTCGGGTGAGACGCTGGGCAGGCGCATCGTCCGATCCATGCCATTGACGATGGCCGCGGGAATGTTGCGCGCGCACAGGGCATCCACGATGTCGGGATGCGCGACGCCCATCAGCAGCGCGGGCCGGTTGATCTCTGTGTCGCGGATGGCCGCGGCAATTTCGGCGACGGTGCGATGCACGGTCAGTTCGATATCGAAACCGGCGGGTTTGCTTGCGGCGGTGATCGCGCCGAGGATTTCACCGTAAAAGGCGTCGTTGGTTACGTATTGTTCAAGCGTCAACAGTTGGGCCGCTTCGATCTGGCCGGGGCGCCCGGACCGCCCGCGATAGCCCAGATCATCCATCATCCGCAGCACGCGGGTGCGTGTCGCCTCGCCGACGCCCTGGCGGTTGTTCAGGACCTTTGAGACCGCAGCAACAGAAACACCGGCCGCTTGGGCGATGTCTTTCAGGGTGACGTTGCTTGACATGCTCATGTCGGTCCGTCCTTTCGAGTGGAATATACAGGCCTGCGGTTTGTCCGTCCTCCATAGCGGCGCGAAACATGAGCCCGCAAACGAAAGTTGCGGGTTGCCATCGCGGCCGTCACCAAAGAATTCAGTGTGGCCCTGGGCGCGCATCAGCGCCTCCATGAAATAGTAATCGCCATAGGGCAGCATCCCGTCGCTGCGGCCCGCCGGAACATGGGCCGCGCCATGGGCAAGCAAACCCTGTGCGTCAGGGTCGCCGGTCAGATCACATTCAGCCAACAGTGCGTCGAGCAGGTGATGCCCAAAGGCACGCCAGTGTTCCGCCTCGGCGCCGGCGACCAGATCGGCCAGCATAAACACACCCGCAGCCATGACCGCGGCGGCAGAACTGTCGATGGGGTGGGTGCCGTCGGCGGGCAGCGCGTAATCCCAGACGGGCAGGCGCGTGTCACCCATCAACGCCTTTGCCCTGGTGGCCAGACGGCGGGCCGCGTCCAGCGATACGGGGTTGCCGGTGACCCGGTGACAATTTGCAAACCCGTGAATAAGCCAGGCCTGACCGCGCGCCCAGCACGAGATCGTCGGCAAAGCCCTGATGGGTCTGACCGTGCAGGGGTTCGCCTGTGGCCGGATCGAACAGGAAGGTGTGAAAGGTCGTGTCATCCGCGCGCACCAGATGCCGCAGGGATGTTGCCTCGTGCAGGTCCGCGACCTCGCGGAAATCGGCCACGCCGGTTTCGCGGTGCGCCCAATGCAACAGGGCAAGGTTCTGAATGGTATCGGCAATCATGCGGCCATTGGCAAAGCGCGCCTGTTCGCGGTTATCCGGCCCCACGGGGTTCCAGGCCTGAATATAGCCGCCGTCTTCGCGAAACCGGGCAACCAGGGCACGGGCGGCCTCGAGTCCCATTGCGCGGGCAACCTCATCGCCAGTGCCACGCCATTCGGCCACCGAATGCAGAGAATAGATGAACCCCAGATCGTGATCGCGGGCCTTGCGGTCATCCAGTACCGCGCGGAACTGTGGGCGACGCGCCCGTGCCGCAGCGGCAAAAACCGGATCGCCGGTCAACTGATGGGCCAGCCAAAGCTGACCGGACAAAAATCCCATGACCCAATCGGGGCCATCACACCAGATCCATTGATTGGTCGGCGTTCCGATCTTGGGGTTGCGCAATCCGGCAATGGGCAACAGCCCCCGCAACCGCGCCAGACAGCGGGTCAGGGCGTGTTGATAGTGTTCATTGCCGCCAATATCTGTGTCGCCGCTGAAGTAGGATGTTTTTTGCATGGTGCCGCTCTCTCTGTCAGTGGGGTATGTTTCGCAAATTACGAAAGTTTCGTCAATATGAAACTATTTCTTGACGATTCGGAGCCATGAAACTATGGAATTACGGGCGCGGTGGACCTGTAAAACACAGATACAGACCATGGGCGGCGTTTTGGGAGGCGCGGAGTGTGAGCGAAACATGACGAAAGTTTCGTTCGCGCCGCAATCATAGGAGAAAACGATCATGACAGTATTTTCACGCCTGGCAGCGAGTGCCGCTGTTCTGATGGCCCTGGCGGCCACATCTGCCACAGCGGCCACATATCGGATGGCCACCAACGTGTCCGAAGACAGCACCGCCGGTCAGCTGCTTTCTGACTTTGCCAAGGCAGTGGCCGAACGCACCGATGGCCGTGTCGAGTTCAAGATGTTCAACAACGGTGTGTTGGGCGAACAGCTTCAGTATTTTCAACAGATCCAGAAGGGCGTGATTGATGCCGGTCTGGTGAACTCTGGCACGCTGGAAAATGTCGCACCTGCCATTGGCGTGATGAATTTGCCCTATGTGTTCCGCACCTCCGAAGAATACGGGAAAGTGATGACAGATGCCGGCGTTCGCGACGCGCTGACGGCCGCGACATCCGCGCACAAGGTTGTGCCGCTCGGGTTCATCTCGTCCGGTTTCCGGTCAATCTATACGACAAAGCCCGCCAGCAGCTTTGCGGATCTGAAAGGGCTCAAGCTGCGCTCGATCGCCAGCCCGACCTATACGGAAATGCTGCAATTGTTCGGCGCCGTGCCGACACCGCTGCCATTTGGCGAACTTTACGCCGGTCTTCAGCAGGGCATCGTTGATGGCGCCGAAGGCGGCCTTGCGGGGCTTTACGTTGCGAAATTCGGTGAAGTGGCGAAATATGCCCTGCGCACCAATCAGACGCGCCTGACCGATTTCGTCGTCACCTCAACCCGCTTTGTCGATAAACTGGACCCGGCCGATCTCAAGATCGTTCAGGATGAGTTTGAAAAGGTCAGCCTGAAATCCATCGAATTCTCTGACAACAGCGAAGCGCGCGATCTGCAAAAGGCCGTGGATGAGATGGGCGTTGAAGTTGTCGATGTGGACACCGCGCCATTCATCGAAGCGGTCAAGCCGATGTATCAGGCCGCCCTTGCGGATGACGAAAAGAAACCGTTGATCGAGGCCATCTTCAAACTGGAAGGCCGCGATTTCTGAACATCTCCCGGTCGCGTCTGTCGCGGCCGGGATCACGTCCGACGGGGGAGGCGGCATCATGATCGAACGACAGGAAACCATGCGCCCGACGGGGGCGTTTGCACGGCTTGGCATCCTTGCGTTGCGGGCGCTTGAGGTTTTCCTTGCCGGTCTTCTGGCGCTGATGGTCGTGGCCATCGCCTGGCAAGTCCTGGCGCGCTATGTGCTTTCTTCGCCCAGCATGTATTCGGAAGAATTCTTGCGGTTCTCTCTGATCTGGCTTGGCCTGCTGTCCGCAGGCTATTGTTTTATCCTCGGGCGGCACATGAACCTGCCGCTGCTGATCGAAATGCTGCCGCCCTCGGCGCAGCGCGTTCTGCAATTCATCAATTCACAACTGTCGCTTGTCTTCGGGCTGATCCTGATCTGGGGGGCTGCACAAGCGTCCTTTCAAATTCGCTGATGAAAACCGCAATGACGCAGATTCCTGTCGGGTGGCTGCAATCGGTTCTGGCAGTCTGCGGTGCGATGATCGTGATCGCAGAACTGATCGCCATGACATCCCTGATCCGCCGGGGCGAAGCGCGCCTCGGGCAATGTGGCGTGGCGACCTTGATCGTGATCCTGGCGGTAACCGCCGTGACGACGCTGTGGCAATCCGCCTGGATGCTGGACAAGGTTGCCGATCATCTGGAGCTGACCTCGACCATCGTGTTGTTTGCGACGTTCGCGCTGTTTCTGGTCATGGGCAGTCCGATCGCCGTCGGTCTGGCGTTTGCCGGGGTGCTGACGCTGGGGCTGCAACTGGATCTGCCCTCGGTCATGCCAACCGTGGGCGAAACGATGTTCAACGGGTTGGACAGTTTCGGCTTTCTGGCGCTGCCATTCTTTATCCTTGCGGGCAATATCATGAACGCGACGGGGCTGGCGCGGCGGCTGATTGATTTCGCCATGCTGCTGGGGGGGCGTATTCCGGGCAGTTTGTGGCAAACGAATGTATTGGCCAATATGCTGTTTGGCACATTGTCGGGGTCCGGGATTGCCGCCGCCACGGCCATTGGCGGTATCATAACGCCGGTTGCCCGTGAAAAGGGTTACGACATGGCAATGACCACTGCCGTGAATGCGGCATCGGCGCCGTCGGGTATGCTGATCCCGCCGTCGGGGGCGCTGATCGTTTATTCGCTGATCACCGGGGGCAGCGCGTCAATCATCGCGTTGTTCATGGCGGGCTATCTGCCGGGGATGATCATGGGGCTTTCGGTCATGGTCGTGGCATGGTGGTATGCCCGCAAACACGGCTATGAAACGGAAAAGACCCAGGGCGGCTGGCCCGAGGCGCTGCGCCTGTTCCTGCGTGCGGCGCCCAGCCTGCTGTTGGTGGTTATCGTGATCGCGGGCATTCTTGGCGGTGCGTTCACCGCGATCGAAGGCTCGGGCATTGCTGTGGTTTACAGTCTGATACTGGCGCTGGTGTACCGCGCCCTGACGCCACGCCGGCTGTTTGCGATCCTGCTGGAGACGACGATTATCACGGGATCAATCCTGTTTCTGATTTCGGCCTCCACGATGATGAGCTGGTCGATGACCTTTGCCTCGATCCCCGACACGATCGGGATGCTTCTCACCTCTGTCAGCGACAACAAGATTATCATCCTGCTGATGATCAACGTGGTTTTGCTGGTCGTCGGGGTGTTCATGGACATGTCGCCCGCGATGCTGATCTTTACGCCGATCTTCTTTCCGGTGGTGACGGATCTTGGGGTTGATCCGGTGCATTTCGGGGTCATTCTGGTTTACAACCTCGCGCTTGGGGTCGTGACGCCGCCCGTTGGCACGGTTCTTTTCGTTGCCTGTTCGATCAGCGGCGAACGGATCGGGCGGGTGATTGGCCCGTTGCTGCCGATCTTTGCGTTGCAGACGTTGGGATTGTTGGTTGTGACCTTTGCGCCGGCGGTCGCCCTGGCCATTCCGCATCTGTTCGGGCTTTAGGGCAGAATGGGGAATACGGAATTTCAACCCTACCTCGCGGCGAACCCGTTGTATGGGCTGGCGCTGGAAAGCAGGGCCGATCTGGAACACGCGATGGCGCGGCTCCTGGCGCCGCTGGATCGCCACCGCTCGGCCGGTGGCGCCCGTGTGCAACTGTCGCCATATGGTGCGGTGTTTGACCCGGTTGCCGCAGAAATCGAAGGTTTTGCGCGCCCACTTTGGGCGATTGCCCCGGCGGAACTGGGCGGGAGCGCGATAGACTGGCAGCCCTATCGTGATGGTTTGGCGAATGGCACCAACCCGGACCATCCCGAATATTGGGGGGATGTGCAAAACACCGATCAGCGGCTTGTGGAACTGGCGGCCATCGGATTTGCCCTGCTGGTTGCGACGCCGCGGATTTTTGCCCCCTTTCGCCCAAAGCAAAAAGGAATGTCCGCCGATACCTGACAGCGGCGGCGGGCAAGACATTTTCGCCCAACAACTGGATGTTCTTTCGCCTGTTGATTGATGCGGGGTTGCGGGCCACAGGCGATGGCCCGGCACCACAAAGCGGTGACGGGATGCGCGCGGCGCTGGATGCGCTTTATCTTGGGGATGGATGGTATCGCGACGGCCCGGGTCACCGGGTTGATCACTATAACGGCTTTGCCTTTCATACCTATGGTTTGCTGCTGCATCATTTCGCACCGGAAACGGACCGTGGCGATCATCTGGCCCGTGCCCGTCTTTTTGCGCCGCAGTTCGCGCGCTGGTTTGACGATACCGGTCGCGGTTTGCCCTTTGGCCGCTCCATGACCTATCGGTTTGGCATGGTTGCCTTTTTCGCCGCCTATGCTCTGGCTGATCCTGATCCGGTTTTGCCCATGGGCGTGTTGAAAGGCATCGTGCTGCGCAATCTGCGGTGGTGGGCCAATCAGCCGATCGCAGACCGGGACGGGGTTTTGTCTATCGGCTATGCCTATCCCAACCCGCAGATGGCCGAAGATTATAATTCGCCCGGGTCGCCCTATTGGGCGATGAAGGCGTTTATCATGCTGGCCATGCCTGAAAATCACCCATTCTGGGGCTGCGAGGAACTGCCCTTGCCACCCCATGCCGCCACCGCCCAACCTGCGCCACGTTTTCTGATTGCGCGGCAAAATGGCGCCGTGGTCGCGTTGAGCGGCGGGCAGGTGGCGCCGATGTTTCGGCACGGCGGTGAAAAATATGCGAAACTCTGCTATTCCAGCGACAATGGGTTTTGCGTCGAGGCCCGCGATGCCACCCCCAAAGAGGCCGCATTCGACAATAACCTTGCCATCAAGGTGACGGGCGGGCGCTGGCATGCGCGCCAGGGGGCGGCGCTTGTGACGCTGACAAACGATTATATCCATTCACGCTGGACGCCCTTTCAGGGTATTCAGATCGACACGTTCATGTGTTTTTGTGGCACGGGGCATGTGCGGCTGCATTCGATCCAGAGCGATGTGCCGTTCGAGATGATCGAAAGCGGATTTGCCGAAGCCGCCAGCCAGACCGCGCTGTGCGACACCAACGCCCGGAACCAGCCGGTGGTCGGGTTTGTGAATGGCCGTGTTTTGATCGACCTGTCAGATCATCCACGCCAAGGCGTGCTGCATCGGCCTGCCGCCAATGTGGGCTTGTTTCACCCACATGTTGCGATCCCGAGGCTGGAAACCGGCGTGGATGCCGGTGCCACATGTTTCGCAAGTTTCTGTGGCCCACTGCATGGGGCGTCCGGGACCGAAATTCACGCCGCTATGTCGCATCTGAAATCAAAGGTATGAGATAGAGATCGCGCGCAAGGTTTCGCGTCAGATCACCGGATGCGCCATTTTCAGTTGGTCGACAACGCCACAAAGCTCACACGATCCCCTGCGGCGCGGGCGGGGTCGTTCACCGGGCGCAGGATCAGGGCATTTGCCGTGGCCAGAACGCCGGTCAGGGCGCTGTCCTGCCGTTCGGCGGCCTGCAACTGCCCATCCTGCAACGTGGCGCGCATGTAATGTTCGCGAGGTCCGTTGGCGGGCAGGGCGGCGGCAAGGGGGGCCGTCAGAACCGGCGCCGGCGCAGCGGGCAGGCCAAGCAGCACGCGCAAGGCAGGCAACAGGAACACATACCCGCAGACCATGGATGAAACAGGATTTCCGGGCAGGCCGATCATCGGGATGCCGTTCAACCGCCCGGCCATAAGCGGTTTTCCGGGGCGCATGGCGACCTTGTAAAAGGCGCGCTTCATTCCCAGATCGCCCGCGACCTTGCCCACCAGATCATGATCGCCCACCGATGCACCGCCTATGGTCACCACCAGATCGGCCCCTTCCGTCAGGGCAAAAGCGGTGCGCAGGGCGCTTTCGGTGTCCCGGGCGATGGGCAAAATCCGGGCAATGCCGCCTTCGCGTTCGACCATCGCGGCAAGGCCAAAGGTGTTGGAGGCGATGATTTGATCGGCGCGCGGAGTTTCGCCGGGCATGACCAATTCGTCCCCCGTGGCAATCAGGGCAACAATGGGTTTGCGGGCAACCTTGGGTGCGGCGCAATTCATCGCCGCCATCAGAACAACGTCAGACGGGCCAAGGGCGCGTCGGGGAAACCATGTATCACCGACGGTGAAATCGGCCCCGGAATCGCGGATATAACGTGCCGGATCAATACCTTCGCGCAAGGTGATCTGATCGCCGTCGCGGATTACATCCTCTTGAATAATCACCCGATCGGCGCCCTTTGGCACCGGGGCGCCGGTGAAAATGCGCACCGCCTGATCGGGGCCGACGCTGCTGTCGCTGGCACGCCCGGCGGCGGATTCCCCGATGATGGTGAACGTGGCACCGGGGCGCACGGCGCTGTTTTGCACCGCATAGCCATCCATGGCAGAGGCGGCAAAAGGCGGCTGATCGCGTGCGGCCAGCACTGGTGTGGCCAGCACCCGGCCAGCGGCGGCGCGCAGGGGCACGGATTCAGCGGAAAGAGGCGAAAGCAGGCCGAAAATCTGCGCCAGCGCCTGATCGACGGTAATCATGGGGCCTCAAAGCGGCCGGATTTTCCGCCGTCTTTCAACGTGACCCGAATGTCACCGATCACCATGGTTTTTTCCACCGCTTTCACCATGTCATAGACGGTAAGGCAGGCGGTTGAAACGGCGGTCAGCGCCTCCATTTCCACCCCGGTCTGGCCGGTGGTTTTGACCCGCGCGGTGACGCGGACACCGGGCAATGCGGGGTCAGGCTCCAGATCGACACTGACCGAGGTGACGGGCAGCGGGTGGCACAGGGGGATCAGATCGGCGGTTTTCTTGGCGCCCATGATGCCCGCCAAACGGGCCACGCCCAGAACATCGCCCTTTTTCGCCCGCCCCTCGGTGATCAGGGTCAGGGTTTCGGGCAACATTTGCACATAGCCCGTGGCGATGGCGATGCGCGCGGTTGTGGCCTTGTCCGACACATCGACCATATGGGCATTTCCCGCGCTGTCAAAATGCGTGAGCGCCATCACAAATGCCCGCTTAGCGGATTGGCAAGGATCGTGCGGGTGGCGGCGGTGACGTCATCCTGCCGCATGAGCGATTCACCAATCAGGAAACAGCGCGCGCCATAACGGGCCAGATCAGCCAGATTTTCGGGCGAGGACAGGCCGGATTCCGCGACGATGGTGCGCCCGGGATCAACCAGTTTCGCCAACCGGCGGGTGGTGTCGAGTGTCACATCAAAGGTTTTCAGGTTGCGGTTGTTGATCCCCATAAGCGGCGATTTCAGCACACCTGCACGTTCCAGTTCCGCTTCGTCGTGAACCTCGATCAGAACATCCATGCCCCAACCGGTTGCGGCGGATTCAAGTTCCTGCGCCTGAGCATCGCTGACACTGGCCATGATGATCAGGATGCAATCGGCCCCAAGGGCGCGGGATTCGGCCACCTGATAGGGGTCATAGATGAAATCCTTGCGCAGGGCGGGCAGGGATGTGGCGTTGCGCGCGGCGGTCAGGAAACTGTCGTCGCCCTGAAAACTGGGCGTGTCTGTCAGCACCGAAAGACAGGTGGCGCCCCCCGCCTCATACGCCTGTGCCAAACTGGGCGGATCAAAATCGGCGCGTATCAACCCCTTGGACGGGCTGGCCTTTTTCACCTCGGCAATCAGGCCATAGCCTTCGCGGGCGGCGTCGGTCAGCGCCCGGGCAAACCCGCGCGGCGTGCCTGCGGCGCGGGCTGCGGTTTCGACATCGGCAAGGGATTTCGCGGCCTTGCGGGCGGCGATTTCTTCCAGCTTATACGCCTTGATCCTGTCCAGAACTGTCATCATGTTGCCTCTTGCGTGAGGGTGATCAGCGCGTGGCGTTTCTTGCCCGCGCTGAGTTTGACAGGGCTGGAAAGTGCCGCTGCGTCAAGCATGAGGCCGGCATCGCTCAGCGGGGCGTCGTCGATCCGCGCGCCGTTTTCGGCAATCAGGCGCTTGGCCTCTTTGCCCGTCTTGGCCAGACCCGCGCGCACGATCAGTTGCACGATGGAAATGCCGCCGCCCACGTCCTCGGGGGTCAGCGACAGGGTGGGCAGGTCATCGCCCACGCCGCCCTTCTCAAACACTTCGCGCGCTGTAGCCTCGGCGGTGCGGGCCGCCTCGGCGCCGTGGCACAGAGTTGTCACTTCGTTCGCCAGAATGATTTTTGCAGCGTTGATTTCCGCCCCCGCCAGCGCGCCAAGCCGGTCGCATTCCTCTAGCGGCAGTTCGGTGTAAAGCCTGCAAAACCGGCTCACATCGGCATCGGTGGTGTTGCGCCAGAACTGCCAGAATTCATAGGGTGACCGCATGTCGGCATTCAACCAGACGGCGCCATCCTGACTTTTGCCCATTTTCTTGCCATCGCTGGTGGTCAGCAACGGCGAGGTGAGGCCAAAGATTTCGTGATCCAGCACCCGGCGGGTCAGGTCGATCCCGTTGACGATATTGCCCCATTGATCCGACCCGCCCATTTGCAGAACACAGCCATAGCGGCGGTTCAGTTCAAGAAAATCATAGGCTTGCAGGATCATATAGTTGAATTCAAGGAACGACAGGCTTTGTTCCCGGTCCAGACGGGATTTTACCGATTCAAAGGCCAGCATCCGGTTGATGGAAAAATGCCGCCCGATGTCACGCAGAAAATCAAGGTAATTCAGCCCATCCAGCCATTCGGCGTTGTTGATCATCATCGCATCTGACGGGCCATCGCCATAGGTAAGGTATTTGGCGAACACCCGCTGAATGCCGTCGATATTTTCACCGATCTGGTCGGGGCCAAGCAGGGGGCGTTCATCGGCGCGAAAGCTGGGATCGCCCACCTTGGTGGTGCCGCCACCCATCAGGGTAATCGGTTTGCCGCCGGTTTTCTGCAACCAGCGCAACATCATGATCTGAATAAGCGACCCCACATGCAGCGATTTTGCCGTGGCATCAAACCCGATATAGGCGGGCGTGCCGGGGGTCAGCATCACCTCGTCCAGGGCCTGATAATCGGTGCAATCGGCCAGAAAACCGCGTGACATCATTACATGCAGGAAATCGGATTTCGGGTGGTAGGTCATTGGGGTATTGTCCATCTTGGCGCTTGCGGGCCAATCTATATCGGGACCGGTGCAGAAGGGAAAGCCAAGATGGCAGCGGGGGGCAAGGGCGGGCCGGTCTGGGCGCTGGGGTCGGTTGCACAGGGTGCCGCCGTTCATGCGGCGACGGTTCAAAGCGACGGAGCGCGGATTTTCGCCCTTGGCCCGGTGGCGCAGCGCGATCTGGCGCAGGACGCCCCCGAGATGCGCCATGGCGCGGTGATCGCGGGTTTCACGGGCGTTGATCTGATCGGGATGCAGGATCGCGAACCGTTTGATCCACAGGTTCTGGCCGAGGCCCTTGGCGTGCCGGTCGTTTCGGATTTTGCCAGCGCCGACCGGGAGTTGGGCGGGGCGGGCGCGCCCCTGACGCCGTTCTTTTTGTTCGCCTGCGCCGTGTGGATCGCGGCCAAGGGGCCAGTGATGTTTGTCGATCTTGGCCCCGTGGTGCGGGTTTGCTGGGTCGATCCCCGGTGTGCTGCGCCGGAATTGCCCGGTGGCTGTCTGGCATTTGATGCCGGGCCGGGGGGCGGTGCGACAGATGGCGATGGCACCCCGGATGAGGCGGTTTTGCTGCGGCTTTTGGGGCAGGCGCATTTTGCACGAATTCCGCCCAAACTGTTGAATCCTGATGAATTTGCGTGGCTGGACGATGCCCTGTCAGGGATGAGTGCGGCCGATGCCAGCGCCACGCGCGATGCCTGTGTCGCCCTGACATTGGCCGATGCAATGGCATATCTGCCCGAACCGCCGATGCAGGTCTTGCTGACCGGGCCGGGGCGCAATGTGGCCCCTCTGGTGGCGATGATTGCCGGATCTCTCGATTGTCCGGTGGCCTGCTGCGAGGCGGCGGGCCTGAACGGTGACATGATCGGGCCACAGGCGATTGCCCATCTGGCCGTGCGGGTGGCGCGGGGCATGCCAACCACCTGCCCGACGACAACCGGCGTGGCCGCCACAGTGGGCGGCGGGCAGATCAGCCAACCGGGAGCCGGCGGTGACGGGCGCGAACTGCGTTAGCGGCGGGCACCGAACAGACCTGTGCCATCGCGTCTGACGGCGCCAATACGCCCGTCCAGATTGGCGCGATAGGTCGTGCGCGCCGTGTCAGACCGGAACACCACGCTGGTGATCGCCTCAGGGGGTACCGGCGCAAACGCCAGCACCTCGGCCTGCACGTCAGCAGGAATGCCGCCCTCCTGCGCGAACATCGCCCGAAAGGCACGATGGTTTTGCAGCTCGCCCGGCGGGCGGTGGCGAATCCGCTTGTCGGCGGCATTCGTCGGGCAGAATGTGCAGGGAAGGGTCCACAGGACCGAAGGATCAATCAGCAGAACGACCCAATCGGTCGCGGGATTTTCCATCCGGTACTTATAAAACATTCGGTCGTTTGGATGACCGACCGACAGGGAAATCGCGCCGGGGTGCCCATCCAGCCTTTGACGGTCGTTGATCTGGGGGTGCAGCCCAAGGCGGGTGCAGGATTCGACGGATTGCAGCCCGTGGGCCATAATCGAGGGCAGGTTCGAGGCACGGGTGAAATGGACAAGACGGGTGATGGCGCGGTGATGGGTTTCGGCCAGGATCAGTTGTCTGGTCCAATCCTTGTCGGTTTCTGGCGTCATGATGCGGGAATGCAGCCATTGGCGAAAGGCTCTGTCGCCGCGCGGGCCGTTTTTGAGCATGGCCTCGCGGAAACGGTGCGTCAGCTCGGGGGTGGCGGAAACCTCTTGGCGGGCGTTTTCGAAACAGATGTCCTGCGCCAGAACCAGTTCGCCATAAGCAGCGTGCCAGTTGGCGGCGGTCTGTGCATCTGGGGCATTTGAGGGCGGCACTGGGCAGCCCCCGACGCCGAAAATATCAATGGTTTCCTGCCGGGCGGTTGAATGTATGTCGTTTCGTGGGGCGTTCAGCCGCGCCAGATCCTCTGGGGTCGGGCGTCCGGTTTCGACGTTCATTCCCACCCATTTGTGCGCGTCGCGCAGGCCAGCGTCGATCACCGCCTTTTGCAACGCAAAGAGATTTCGGACCGGGCGCAGGGCGGCATGCATCTGCGATGTCTCTGCATGGCGTGCATCAAGCTCTTTAATCGCTGTCTCAAAACGCTCGGCGCTTTCGGCAAAGCCGCTGAGAGGGGTGGTTGATGCGGTGTCAGCGCTTTGCAGGGCAGCGGAGGGTTTCGGGGAAATTTCGGCGGGCGCTGTGACAGGTTCCGTATCTTTTGCGGGCAGAGGTGCGGATTGCGCTTGTGGCGCGGCCTTTCCCAGCCCGCCCAGTGCAGAAACCGCCCAGTGCGTTCCCCAGATCGTTGTCAGTTGCAGCAGGATCAGCGGCGTGGCGAAGACCGCCATAACGGTAAAGACAGTCCAGCCGCCCGCCACAAAGAACATGGCGTCTTTTCCCCATATGCGCGCCACAAGAACGGTAAGGATGATCGCCAGTTGAAACCCCAGAACCGCTTCGGACATGGGGTGTTATGTGCCGCGATAGGGTTCGACGTATTGCAGGGCCATGTCCCAGGGAAAGAAAATCCAGGTGTCCTGACTGACCTCGGTGATAAAGGTATGCACCATGGGCCGGCCCTTGGGTTTGGCATAGACCGTGGCGAAATGCGCCTTGGGATACAGCGCGCGGACCAATTCCAGCGTGCGCCCGGAATCCACCAGATCGTCCACAATCAGAATGCCGGTGCCGTCGCCCATCAATTCGTGATCGGGGGATTTCAGCACGCGCGCTTCGGATTGGGTTTGATTGTCATAGGATTTCACGCTGATGGTATCGACGGTGCGGATATCCAGCTCGCGCGCCACGATCATGGCCGGGGCCATGCCGCCACGGGTGATGGCGACGACGGCCTTCCAGGCGCCATCGGTGTCATCGGGGCCGTGGCCGTCAAGCCGCCAGGCCAGTGCCCGGCTGTCGCGGTGGATCTGATCCCAACTGATGTGGAACCCTTTTTCATGGGGGAGGCGGTCGGTCATACGAGACTCTCGTGCTGCTCTGGTTGCGGATGTTGTAGCGGGCAAGGGCCGGGATGGGAAGTCAGTAGCGCGGGGCAACCGACAGCTCGGCCCAGACCGGCAGATGATCCGAGGCCCGCGCCGCCAGATGGCGCGCCAGCACACCATGGCCCAGGACGGTGATACCGCCCCCCACCAGAAACCGGTCAAGGGCCAGAACAGGTGCCGTGGCGTGAAAGGATTTGCCGGGGGCAAGCAACTGCCAACCGGCGGGCAGGTCAAACACATCGCCCCCGGGGCGCCATTCGTTCAGATCGCCGCCCAACAGGATATTGCCGCCGATCCGCTGGCTGGCCTTGATGACATGGGCCACCTGCCGTTGCCGGTCGCGGCGTTTCAGCCCCAGATGCAGCGCACCAAGGGTGAGCGCGATGCCGCGCCCTTCGATCCGTGCCAAAACGGCGCCCCGTGGTTCAAGGCCGGGCAGGTCCAGGCCCTCGATCTGGGTGGTGGCGAAATCGGGGTGTAGCAGGATGGCATTGCCATGATGGCCGATCGACACGGTGTTCGGGTCGGCATCGACGGTGTTCCACCCCGCCGCGCGCACCGCATCAAGGGGCAGGGCCGGGTGGCGCGGGGGCAGGCGGCGGTCGGCTTCTTGCAGCAGCACGATGTCGGGGGCCATGGCGCGCAACACATGCAGAACCCGGGCCGGATCGCGGCGCCAATCCAGCCCGACCGCCTTGCGGATGTTCCAACTGACGATTTTCAGCCCGCTCACAGCAGCGGCCCGAACAGCCGCGCGACCGGGCCCAACAGGCGGACGTGCCAGGGGCCGGGCGAATTCAGCAATGCGGCGCGGGCGAAATCGGCATCCAGCATGGTTTCGACGTCGCGGGCAAAATCGCGGTCCTCGATCAGCGCGGTTTGTTCAAAGTTCAGCAGCGCCGAGCGAATGTCGAGATTGATCGTCCCGACAGAGGCGATGTCATCGTCGATCAGGATGATTTTCTGGTGCATGAACCCGGGCAGATATTCATGCACCTCAATCCCCACACCGGTTTGTGACAGGGCAAAATTGCGCGTGGCGTACCAGGCCAGGATATTGTCGGATTCGCGCGGGATCAGTATTTTCACGTCGACCCCGCGCAGGGCGGCCAGTTGCAGCGCGGTGATCAGGTCGGCGTGCGGAATGAGATAGGGCGTTGCAATCCACAGCCGCCGCTGCGCCAATCCCACGAGACCGCAAAGCAGCAGGCTGCCCCGCTCCAGCGAGATCGGTCGGGCCGAAACCGGTGACAAGGCCGCGTACCTGACCGCCCGGCATATGCACCGGAATATCGTCAAGCTCGGTCTCGGTGACCGCCTTCCAATCGGCGGCAAACAGATGGCGCAACTGCGCGGCCATCGGGCCTTCCATGCGCAGGTGGGTGTCACGCCAGCTTTCGAAGGATTTGCCACCGTCGATATATTCCTGGGCCGCGTTGATGCCGCCCGTAAAGCCGATCCGCCCGTCGACGATCACCGCCTTGCGATGGTTGCGAAAGTTCAGCCCGATCCGCCCCAGCGCCCGGTGCGGGCCGGGAATGCCCCGCAGTTCGACCCCGGCCTTGCGCAACTGACGGCTGTAACGCCCGCCCAGAAACAGCGAGCCGACCAGATCGCACAAAACCCGCACCTTTACCCCTCGCCCGGCCGCCGCGATCAGGCGATCACGGAGTTCATGGCCCAACGGATCGTCGCCGATCAGGTAATATTGCACCGCGATATCCTGCTTTGCGTTGTCGATTGCCTGGAAAATGGCATCAAAGGTGGCCCGGCCGTCGATCAGCAGGCGCAAGCTGTTGCCATCGTGCAGGGTGGTTCGGGTGATCGGGCCAAGCAGACCCAGCCGCGAGATCGAGCTTGTGGTCCGACAAGCGCGAGCGGTGCCTGTCGTCAATGCGGGCATTGATCCGAGAGACGCTTCCGAACAGGGCAAAGGCGGGCAGGGCAATCAGCGGGAATGAAATCAGAAACACCACCCAGGCCGAGGCCCCCTGGGGTGTGCGCGCCGTGCTGAGCGCGGCCCGCGCCACGACAAGACCGACAAGAATCAGAAGGCCCTGAGCCCAAAGGGGCAACCAGGTCATGATCGGGGGGCGTGGATTGGCGTCATCGACGGCACGCTCAGCGGTTTTCAGAAGGGGCATGGCCCGGGTCTTACTGATATAGTGCAAACTGTGGTCAAGCATATGAAATTTACACCCCGTGCCATCCGTCCTGCAAATACGCGGCCACGGGGCAGTCCGGGCCTAGCCTTTGGTGATATCCGGCGCGTCCACCGCTTTCATGCCCACCACGTGATACCCGGCATCCACATGCAGATTTTCCCCGGTGGTGCCCGACCCGAGATCGGACAACAGGTAAAGCGCGGCCTTGCCCACCTCATCCTGGGTAACATTGCGGCGCAGGGGGGAATTATATTCATTCCACTTCATGATGTAGCGGAAATCGCCGATGCCACTGGCCGCGAGGGTTTTGATCGTACCGGCGGAAATGGCGTTGACGCGGATGCCGTCCTTGCCCAGATCCTCGGCCAGATATTTCACCGAGGCCTCAAGCGCGGCCTTGGCGACGCCCATGACGTTATAATGCGGCATCACCTTTTCCGCGCCGTAATAGGTGAGCGTCAGGGCCGATGATCCCGGACCCATCAGTTTTTCGGCCCGCTGCATGACGGCAGTGAAGGAATAGACGGAAATATCCATGGACATGCGGAAATTTTCCCGGCTGGTGTCCACATAACGACCGCGCAATTCGTTCTTGTCGGAAAATCCGATGGCGTGGACGACAAAATCAAGGCCCCCCCACCGCTGTTTGATCTCGGCGAACAGCGCATCCAGCGAGGCGGCGTCGCCCACATCGCAGGGAAAGACGAAATCCGATCCAACCTGAGCCGCCAGCGGCTCGACCCGCTTTTTCAGCGCATCCCCCTGATACGAAAAACACAGTTCAGCCCCGGCATCGCCGCAGGCCTTGGCAATGCCCCAGGCGATCGATTTGTCATTGGCAAGCCCCATGATAAGACCCCGCTTGCCTGCCATCAGTTCATTACCCATGTCACAAAGCCCTTTGCGCGATCTTACAATTGGTGTTCCTTTAGGTCATTGTTTCGCTGCCATCAAGGGTGGCCGCGAACGGGAAAGGACAGGCAATGACCACAGTTGACAGCATATTCGGGGCCGACGACCCCTTTGCGCTGACCCAAAGCTGGATGGCCGAGGCGACGCCCAAAGAGATTGCCGATGCCAATGCCATGGCGCTGGCCACGGTCGATGCTGACGGAATGCCGAATGTGCGGATCGTGTTGTTGAAAGAAATCGAACCCGATGCCTTTGTCTTTTACACCAATTATGAGGGCAAAAAGGGGCAGGAACTGATTGCCAGCGGCAAGGCGGCGTTCGTGCTGCACTGGAAATCCCTGGCGCGACAGGTGCGCGTGCGCGGCCTGGTGGAAAAAGAGGACGGGCCAAAGGCCGATGCCTATTACCAGAGCCGGGCGCTCGACAGTCGCCTGGGCGCCTGGGCCTCGCAACAATCGCGCCCGTTGAAAAGCCGGGCCACGCTGATGGCAGAGGTGGCCGCCGCAGGTGTGCGCCATGGGGCCAATCCGCCCCGCCCGCCCCATTGGGGGGCTTTCGTATCCGGCCCCTTGAATGTGAATTTTGGGCAGATGGCGCATTCCGCTTGCATGACCGCGAACGGTGGTTACGTTCTGGCCTCGATCAGGACTGGACGGTGACGCGACTGTATCCTTGATCGTCCGTTGTTTCCCCGGCAGGTGCGCCGGGCTTGTAGTGTTTGGTGAGCTGAACTGGGCTGCTTTCGCCAAGGGGAAAGCGGCTTTATCTGTATTGGTCCCGTTGAGGGGCCGTAGAGCGCGGGACGGATTTTGCAGGACGAGGACGAAAAACAAGGCGAGATCCCTGGATGGGGTGGTGAAATGGTTCGATCCGGGCAAAGGCTTTGGATTCATCATTGCGCCGGGCCTCGACAGTGACATCCTGCTGCACGCGAATGTCTTGCGCAATTTCGGCCAAAGTTCGGTTGCCGATGGGTCGCTGATCCGGGTGAGCGTGCAATCCACCGAGCGCGGCGCACAGGCGGTTGAGGTCTTGTCGATCACACCACCAGAATTCCCTGACTCGGATGCATGCCATGGCGAATTGTTCGATCCCGATCTGGTGGGCGGGCCATTCGAACCGGCGCGGGTGAAATGGTTCGACAAGGGGAAGGGATTCGGGTTTGCCAATGTCTTTGGCAGGGCTGATGATGTTTTCGTCCACATCGAGATTCTGCGTCGCTCCGGGCTGGCGGATCTGCAAACGGGTGAGGCGGTGGTCGTGCGTGTGGCAGACGGCAAACGCGGCAAGCTGGCAATGGAGGTGGCGCCATGGGAATCGGTTCTGGAACCGCAAGGCTGATCGTCTGTACGGCGCTGTCGCTGGCGGCGATGGCGGCGCAGGGGCAGGCGACGGCCTGCCGCGATACCGTGGCAGAGCTGCGCGGCGATTGGGGGCGCGCCCGGTTCACGGTTGAAGTGGCCGATGATGCCGGCGAACGGGCGCAGGGGTTGATGAACCGGCCGGAAATGCCCGCCAGCAGTGGCATGTTGTTTGTCTATGATCACCCTCAGCGCGCCTCGTTCTGGATGCGTAACACGCTGATTCCCCTTGATATGATCTTTATGGATGCCAGTGGCACCGTGACCCGCGTGCATGAAAACGCGCGCCCGCTGGACGAAACGCCGATCCCGGGTGGAAATGACGTTTTGTTCGTCCTTGAGGTGAACGGCGGGCTGGCCGGGCGGCTGGGCATTGCGCCGGGCAGCCAGATGCGCAACCCCGCCGTGCCGCAATCGAACGCCGTTTGGCCCTGCACCGCACCTTAAGGCTTTTCTTCCCCGTCGCAGGCCGCTATGAGGGCGGCGTCGGGGCGTAGCGCAGCCTGGTAGCGCATCTGTTTTGGGAACAGAGGGTCGTAGGTTCGAATCCTATCGCCCCGACCATTTTCTTTAAATCACTTGAAAGCAGGCCCGTGTATTCGTTTGAGTGAACGAATCACCGTTTTGGACAAGACGACGACATGACCGGCGGGCGGCGGTGATTTGCCCCTGGCTGACATGCCGATGTCGCCCGCTTGTGAAACACACGGCCCTTTTTCGGCGAGTTCACCAGGAAGACTCGGGCGCAAATGACGGGATGTCGCACCCGAACCATCGCGTTGCCGATCCAGCCGCCGCAAGGTTCAGCCCAGTCGCGCCAGAAGGGCCAATGACGGATCACCTGTTGCCGCCAGACCGTTGCGCTGCTGATAGGCGGAAATCGCGGCGCGTGAGTTTGGCCCGATCACGCCGTCGCTGCCCTGGGTATCGTACCCGGCAGCGGTCAGGCGTTCTTGCAGCGCGATCCGGTCATCCTTGCGCATGCCGTATTGGTCGGGCGGAAATGGGCCGGTGATTGGCGCGCCGCCCACGATCCGATCCGACAGATGGCCAACCCCGATCGCATAGCTGTCAGAGTTGTTATAGCGTTTGATCACATCAAAGTTGTGCCCGACGACAAACACCGGCCCGCCGACCTCGGGCTGAAGCTGCCGTCCGGCGACGTTGGCGCCGGGCGATCCGACCACGCCGCCCCAGGGCTGCCCCCGTTGCCAGCCGGATTTCGCCAGATAGGCGGCGGTGCTGGCCAAAGCATCGGTCGGGTCGTCTGACCAGATGTCGCGCCGTCCGTCGCCGGTGAAATCGACGGCGAATATTTCATAGGACGTCGGGATAAACTGGGTGTGGCCCATGGCGCCGGCCCAGCTCCCGGTCATTCGGGCGGGGGTGGTATCGCCGTTTTGCAGGATTTTCAGCGCCGCGATCAGTTGCTTTTCAAAGAACGCGCCGCGCCGCCCTTCATAGGCAAGGGTGGACAGCGCCGAAACCACGGGGATGTTGCCCCGCCGCTCGCCATAAAAGCTTTCAAGGCCCCAGACGGCGGCCACCACGTTTGCCTCGACCCCGTAATGGTTTTCGATGCGCGACAGGGTGGCGCGCTGGTCGGCAAAATGGATGCGTCCCTTGCTCACCCGTTCATCCGAAGCGGCGATGGACAGGTAATCTTCGAGGCTGCGTTTGAATTCGGTCTGGTTGCGGTCCCGTTCGATCACGCCGGGCAGAAAACCCGCGTTGCGAAAGGCGCTGTTGACCACGGCGGGCGAAATTCCCTGTGCGGTTGCCCGGGTTTTGAACCCGGCGACCCAGGCATCCCAGCCCGCATTCGGGACCGAGGGCAGGGTGGTTTCGTCGCGTCGCACCGGGGCGGAAAACCCGCCCGACGCCCCCGCGCCACAGCCCGAAAGAAGCGCCGCCGTGGCGCCGAATGTGAAATTGCGTCTGGTTGCCTGCATTTGCCCACCTGTTTTTTTAGGCCATTTGGGCCAGTCTAGCGGATGGCGGACCATGGGCAAAGGCCCGTTCGCTCAACCGGCGGGATCATGCAGGGGCCGCACGCCCGGGGTGGTGTTCATGGTTTCCACCAACATTTCGGCCAGGGCGGCGGCGGGGCGTGACAGGGGCTGTTCCCCATGCGCCAGAAGGTGCAGATCGAACGGCACCGCCGGGGCGAACGGCACCGTGCAAAGCGCCGTTTCAGGAAAAATCCGGGGGTGAGCGGATCGACAATCGCCACGCCCAGCCCCTGCGCCACCAACGCGCAGGCCGAATAGGACGGCTGGCTTTCGACCACCACGTTCGGGGCCACGCCCGCCTCGGCAAAGCGTTCGGTCACATAGCCCGCCGTAACCGTTTGAAACGACAGCGCCACCATCGCAACACCGGCCAGATCGCGCGGGGTCAGTTCGGTATGCCGCGCCAGTGGATGCCCGGCAGGCAGCGCGACGACGCATTCGGTGCGCCATGACTGCAGATGGCGCACATCGCTGCGCCCCGGCGCGGTTTGGGCAATGCCAAGATCGGCCTGACCCGCGGCGACAAGATCGGCGACGCGGGGCGAGGTGTGAACATTATGAGTGACGCGCAATCCTTTGTGTTTGCTTAAAAAGATAGACAAGGCGCGGGGCAGGATATGAAAGCTGGCCATGGGCTGGGTGGCCACGGTCAGGCTGCCGGTTTGCAGATTTTGCATGTCGTGGGCGAAACGTTTCAGCCGGGCGAGCCCGTAAAACATCCGCTCGACCTCTGATGCAAGGCTGCGCGCCTCGGGTGTCGGAAACAGCTTGCCCGCGCGCCTGTCGAACAGGGCAAAGCCAAGATCGGCCTCAAGATCCGCAATCAGGCGGCTGACCGCAGGTTGCGACACGCTGAGCGCCCGCGCGGCGGCGGTGATTGACCCGAGGCGCATGACCTGCCGAAATGCGTTGATCTGCCGGTCGTTCATTGTGGTCCTCATAACAAAACTGAATAGGGTGCCACGATAATTCTATTTGATTTTATCGCAAGCCCGAGTCCCAATAGGCCATATCGCCACCAAACGGGGAGACGTAAGATGATGATCAATCGACGGGCCACCCTGGCCCTTGCCGCCGCGACACTGATGGTCGGAACCAAAGGCGCCATGGCTGCCGAAGTTAATCTGCGAATTCACACTTTGGTGAAATCTCCGCATCCTTACAATGACATGGCGGCCTATCTTAAGGAAAAACTCGAAGCGGAAAGCGGCGGGCGGATCGCGGTCAAAGTGTTCGATTCCGGCCAGTTGGGCCAGGATCCGGCGGTGATCGGTGAGGTCGGCCTTGGCACCATCGACATGATGGTGTCCACGGCCAGCAACGCCAGCGGCGAAGTGCCGGAACTGTCGATCTTTACCATGCCTTATCTTTTTGGCGGTATGGATGAGGCGGTCGCGCAGATCGGGCCGGGCACCCCGCGCATGATCATTTTGCCGCTGCCTTTGTGGACCGTGGAACCGGGATCAAACTGTTGGCCCTTGGCGCGTCTGGTGCGCGCAACATGGCTGCGGTCGATGTCTCGATCACCTCGCCCGAGCAGCTTGAAGGCTTGCGGATGCGCACCACGCAATCGCCCATGGATTCGGCGTCTTGGTCGGCATTGGGGATGTTGCCGGTGTCGGTGGCCTGGGGCGAACTTTATGCCGCCATGCAAACTGGCGTGGCCGACGCCATGGAAAGCTCGCCTCCCGGGTACAGCGGCTCCAAGCTTTACGAAGTTGCGCCCAATCTGGCCCTGACCCAGCATCAGATCCAGATCAACCACATCTCGATTTCCCAGCGCAGCTTTGACAAGATGCCCGAGGATCTTCAGGCGCTGGTGGTGAAAACCGCGACCGAGGCCAACCTGTTGGGCGTTGAAAAGGCCAAGGAATATGACAACAACCTGGTGGAAACCCTGAAGTCCGAACATGGCGTCACCGTGTCCACACCTGACAAGGCCGCCTTCATCGCCAAGCTGGAGCCGATCCAGACCAGCCTTGCCGCCGAGCTGAGCCTTGAGCCGGAATACAAGCTGTTGAAAGGTAAGTGATTGTGCAGCCTCCGGGGCAATCCGGGGGCGCCGTCACATTGGTTTGCCATGTATGAACGTCTGTGCCATCGGGTGATGCGCATCGCCGAGGTGATCTCGGGTGCGCTGTTCCTTGCGCTTATCGGTGCGGTTGCCTTGCAGGTGGTCGCGCGCAATATCCTGTCGCTGCCCATGCTCTGGACCAGTGACGTGGCGCAATTGTTGTTCTCCTGGCTGATCTTTGTGGGCGCGGCCATCGGGCTGCGCCAGGGGGCACATTATTTCGTCGATCTCTGGCCCGAAGGCAATAGCGCCTGGCGCCGTGCCGTCACTTGGTTTGGTATCGCGACCAGCGTGGTGGTGGTGTTCATCCTTGCCGTCAACGGCTGGGAGCTGGCCATGGCGCGGGCGCGGGGCGAAATACAGAGCATCGGCATTTCGCGCATGTGGTTATATCTGCCGATCCCGGTCAGCGGTGTGATGATGGCGCTGTTCTTGGTGGAAATCGCCATGAAACAATGGCGGGGAGAGACGTTTTGAACCCTCTGGTCATTCTTTTGGGCAGCTTTTTCGCCCTGATCGCCCTGCGGGTGAACATCGGATTTTCGCTGATCCTGTCGTCGGTTCTGGTGATGTGGATCGAGGATTTGCCGCTGACCTCGGTGGTCAATCAGATGTATGCGGGAATCGACAGTTTTACCTTGCTCGCGGTGCCGTTCTTCATGCTGCTTGGCCGCATTCTGAACGCCGGGAGCATCACCACACGCCTGTTGGCGGTCGCCGATGCCACCGTGGGCCATGTGCGCGGCGGGCTGGGCCATGTGAATGTGTTCGTTTCGATGATCTTTGCCTCGCTCTCCGGCTCGGCCGCTGCGGATACCGCGAGTGTCGGCAGTATCCTGATTCCGGCAATGAAGCAGGCAGGTTACGCCCCGGCCTTTGCCGTGGCCCTGACTGCAGCCAGTTCCACTCTTGGTGTCATCATCCCGCCCAGCATCATCCTGATCGTCTATGGCGCCTTTGGCAACGTCAGTATCGGCGCGCTGTTTCTGGGGGGCGTTGGGCCGGGCCTGCTCGTGGGGCTGTTCATGATGGGGTACACGTATGTCCTGGCCCTGCGCCATGGATACCCGGCCAATCCGTTTCCCGGCGTGCGCGGTATGAGCGTGGCCATCGTGCGCGGATCGGCGCCGCTGATGATCCCGGTGCTGGTGTTGGGAGGGATTGTCGGCGGTTTCTTTACCCCGACCGAAGGCGGGATCATCGCGGTTCTCTGGGCGTTGTTCCTGACGTTCATCGTCTATCGCGACATCCCATTGCGCCTGCTTCCGGGTATTCTTCAGGCGGCGGTGGTGGATTTTGCCATTCCCATGTTCACGGTCGCATCGGCCGGGATTTTCGGCTGGATGATTGCCTATCTTGGTGCTGCGCAGATCGTGGTGGATTTCATCCTCGGGGTTACGGCCAACGCCTTTGGTATCATGTTGCTGCTCATGGGGTTTCTGCTGCTGGTCGGTATGGTGCTGAATCCGATTTCCGCCACGCTGATTTTTCTGCCAATCATTCAAGGGCTTGGCGATACGGCGGGGATAAACTCGGTGCATCTGGGGGTGTTGTCCACTGTCACGCTGTCCGTGGGCCTGATCACGCCGCCCTATGGTATATGTCTGTTGATCGCGGCGCGCATCGGCGAGGTGCCACTGGGCCGGGCCATGTGGGCCGCTGCGCCGATCTGTCTGCTGACGGTTTCCGTTGGCGTGCTGTCGCTCTGGGTGCCGGGAATCATGCTGTGGCTGCCCAAACTTCTTGTTCCGCAACTCTTTTAAGGAGGACCGTAAATGTCTCATATCAAACCAAAAGGGTCTTTCGTGGCCCTTGTCACCCCGATGAATGCCGATGGTTCCATCGATTTCGAAGGGTTTCGCACGCTGCTGAACTGGCACGCTGAAAACGGCACCGAGGCGGTGCTGATCATGGGATCGACCGGCGAGGTGTCGATGCTGAGCCCTGAAGAGCGCCGCGCCATCATTCGTGAAACGGCGAAAATGAAGCCGGGCAAGATGCTGATGTATTACGGCTGTACGGGCAATAACACGGAAACCACGATTGATTATGTCCGGTATGCCAAGGGCGAGGGCGCCGATGGCGCGATCATCGCCGCGCCTGCCTATATCTGTGCCGACAACGCGGCGATCACCGATTACATGCTGGAGGTCTTGGACAGCGCCGATCTGGCCATGGGGTTTTACAACAACCCGCCGCGCGTGAAAACCGACATGCACTGGGACGATCTGCTGAAACTCGCACCGCACGATAATATGGTGGTCCTGAAAGAAAGCACGACCCGTGTGGGGCAGGTGGCGCAGATCTGCGCGGCAAAACCGGACATGTCGATCATGTGTTGCTGTTCGCCCAATCTTGGCCTTGTGGTGCCGACCATGGCGTTGGGGGGGCATGGGACCGCGAACATGACCGGCAATATCATTCCGCGTGAAATGGCGGTGATTTCCAAGCCGTGGGAAAATGGCGAGGATGCGTTCAATCACCGCGAAGCCTGGCTGGACAACCTTGACATGCTGCATTTTGCCTATGCGGCGGTCAATCCGGTCAGCATCAAAACCCTGATGCAGGCGGTTGGGCTGCCGGCCGGACCACTGCGCAAGCCGTTGCAACCTGCATCGCCTGCGGTTCTCGCCAAGGGATTGGCGGCGTTTGATAAATTGGGCCTGGCCAAGAAGTACGGGTTGAACCGCCCGGCGCTTGCCGCCGAATAAATGGTGGTCTCGCTTTGTCATTGGGGGGCGTTCGAAGCGGTCGTGGATAACGGCCGCCTTGTGGCTGCGCACCCCTGGCCGGGCAGCGGTGCGGACCCGGTGATGATCGGAAAATGGCCAGAGTTGGTCTATTCCGACACGCGGATCAGCCAGCCCCATATCAGGCGCGGCTTTCTTGATCACGGGCATCGGGCCGGTGGCGCAGGGCGTGGCCAAGAGGAAATGGTGCCCGTCGATTGGGACATGGCGCTGGATCTTGCCGCGGATGAGCTGGCACGGGTGCATCGCACCCACGGGGCACGGGCCGTGTTCGGGGGCTCTTACGGCTGGTCCAGCGCCGGACGATTCCACCACGCCCGCACGCAGGTTCGCCGGTTTCTGGCCGCTGCGGGCGGGTTTACCGATGTCACTGGAAATTATTCCTGGGGGGCGGCGCAATTTCTGTTGCCCCACGTTCTGGGCGATGACAGCGCGGTATCGTCCGCAGCCACCGATTGGGCCACAGTGGCCGAACATGCCGATACGGTCGTTGCATTTGGCGGGCTGAACCCGAAAAATTGGCGCGTCACCTCTGGCGGGGCTGGCGCGCACCATTTGCCACAGGCGGTAGCCCGCGCGGCGGCACGCGGCGTGCGCTTTACCGTGGTGTCGCCCCTGACCGAGGACGTGCCGCCGGGCCTCGACGCCACGAGAATTCATGCGCGCCCGGGCAGCGATACGGCGATTCTGCTGGCCCTGTGCCATCAGGCGGTGATCACCGGACGCGCCGACCGCGCCTTTCTGCACCGTTATACCACTGGCGCCGATCAATTCATCGCCTATCTGGAGGGGAGCGACGGCACCGAAAAAACGCTCGACTGGGCGGCGGGGCTGGCGGATGTGCCCGTGGCCGACCTCCGCGCGCTTTGGGGACAGATCGAAACCGGGCGCGTGATGCTCAGCGCCAGTTGGTCGTTGCAGCGCGCCGATCATGGGGAACAACCCTATTGGGCGCTGATCGCGCTGGCGGCACTTTTGGGGCAGATCGGTCTGCCCGGGGGTGGGTTTACCTTTGGCTATGGTTCGATGAACGGGGTTGGCGCGGCGGGGCGGCGCGGTTTCGTGCCGGTGCTGGGAAAAGTGGAAAATCCGGTGCCCGAGGCCATTCCCGTGGCGTGTTTCCCCGAGGCGCTTGCCCATCCCGGCCGGCAGTTTGCCTTTAACGGCACGACGGTCACCGCCCCGGACATTCGCCTGATTTGGTGGGCAGGGGGCAATCCGTTTCATCATTCCCAGAACCTCAACAGGCTTGAGCAAGCCTGGAAGCGCCCGGAAACCGTGATTGTCCACGATCCATGGTGGACCCCGACGGCCCGGCGCGCGGATATTGTTTTTCCCTCGACCACGACGCTGGAGCGCAACGATATCGGCGGCACATCCCGTGATCTTTTTGTGATACCGATGCCCCGTGTTATTGCCCCCGTGGGGCAGGCGCGGGACGATTTCGATACCTTCAGCGCACTGGCCGGGCGTCTGAATTGCCGCGCGTCCTTTGATGAAGGGCGCGATGAAATGGGTTGGCTGCGCCACCTCTGGGCGCAAACCGAGGCCCGGGCGCTGGCGACAGGTGTGCAAGTGCCTGATTTCGATTTTCTTTTTTCCGGCGGTCCATGGCCGTTGCCACCGACCGCGCAACCAGAGGTGCTTTTGCACGACTTTCGCACAGATCCCGAGGCCTTTCCGTTGGCCACCCCATCGGGACGGATCGAACTGACGTCTTCGGTGATTGCGGGCTTTGATCTGCCAGATTGCCCGGGTCATCCTGCCTGGCTTGCACCGGCCGAATGGCTGGGTACGGCAGAAGACGATGAATTGCACCTGATAACAAATCAACCGGCCCGCCAGTTGCACAGCCAACTTTGGCAGGTCAGCCAGGATGGCCCACAGACGGTGCAAATGCACCCGGAGGATGCCGCCGCCCGTGGTTTGTCTGATGATGCCCGGGTGCGCTTGTTTAACCATCGGGGGGCCTGTCGGGCGCGGGTGCGGATTGATCCGGGGGTTCGGCGCGGTGTGGCGGTAATGGCCACCGGCGCGTGGTTTGACCCTGGCGAAGGCATTGAGCGGAACGGGAACCCGAATGTTTTGACAGCATGGCGTCAGACATCTTCGCTTGCGCAGGCCTGTGCCGCGCTGAGCACGCTCGTTCGGGTGGAACAGGAGGAAAAATGGACCTTGGATTGACGGGAAAGCGTGCGCTGTTGACGGGGGCAAGCAAAGGTATGGGCCGGGCCTGTGCCCACCGCTTGGCCCAGGAGGGCGTGGCCGTGACCATCGTTGCACGCAATGCCGACACGCTGGCGGCGACAGCGGCGGCGATCCGTGCCGAAACACGCGGCAGCGTGACCACGGTCGTTGCGGACATCACCACCGACGCAGGCCGCGCCGCTGCGCTGGCGGCCTGTCCGGCGCCGGATATCCTGTTGAACAATGCCGGGGGGCCGCGCCAGGGGATTTCCGCGACTGGGGGCCAGAGGTGTGGGTGGCGGCCGTGGAACAGATGATGCTGCCGCCGATTTTGATGATGCGTGCCACCGTGGACGGAATGATGGAGCGGGGCTTCGGGCGAGATCATCAATATCGCCTCGCGCAGCGTGAAAATTGCACAGCCAGAATTGGGCCTGAGCAACGGCGCGCGCTCGGGGCTGGTGGGGTTTACGGCCGGTTTGGCCCGCCAGACCGTGGCGCGGGGGGTGACCATCAACAATCTGTTGCCGGGAATATTCGACAGTGACGGTCAGCGTGAACATATCGAAGGTATGCTGGACCAGATGGGCAAGAGTTTCGACGAGGTCTGGGCTGCGCGTGCAAAGGGTAACCCGGCGGGTCGTTTTGGACAGGTCGAGGAGATTGCCGCATATTTTGCCTTTCTGTGCAGTACCCACGCCGGGTTCATTACGGGACAGAATCTTTTAATAGATGGCGGAAGTTATCCTGGTACATATTGAGATGACGTTAACGCAAGCCAGTGGTGTGGCATGAGGATTCCTGCATTTTGGAATGGAATATTGTTCACTTTTTGTTCACAAACTGACCATAGGGTCGTTGAGAAGACCAACGGGCATACTTCAGGGAGCAACGTGTCATGGAGGAAGGGATGTTTGCGCGAGAAAGTTCCACGTCTGCGCAGGGTTCAGCCATGGTGATGCAAACGTCTACGGCAGTTTTGGTGTCAGGGGCGGCAAGCGCACCGAATCTGGTTGAGGCGCTGGCACAGCGGGCTGAAGTTTTGGCCATGACCCAGGCTGCCGAGGATGCCGTCCTGCGCCCTCGGGCGCGTGGGGCGTGGGGCCACGAGGTTCGCGCAGCCCTTGCCGCGCGCGTGGCCCGGTTGAATCGGGATTTTCCTTTGGCCGATCACTATGCCACCGGTGTGGGTAAGGAAACCGCGCTGGCGGACCCGGCCTTTGCGGGCGAGGGGCCGCGGATGAAAGCTGTTCTTGCCTTCCTTGATGCGATGAGCCAGGCACCGCGTGAAATGGAACAGCGCGATGTTGCCGACCTGCAAGCCGCAGGTGTCGAAGATGCTGATATTGTGCGCCTGTCGGAATTGGGCGCGTTCATGTCCTATCAATTGCGCCTCGTCGCGGGGTTGAGATTGTTGGCGGGGGCAGGGCATGAATGATGTCATCCGAAAGTTCACCAAGACAGTGCCCGCGTGGCGGCCACGGATCACGCCTGTCGATTTAAGCATGGCGAGTGAAGAGCAGATGCAAGCCTTGCAGGTGACGCCATCCAACACCAAGGTCAGCGACTATGTTTTGGTGTTGGCGCATGATCCGGAAACTCTCAAGGTCCGCTCGTCCCTTTTCAACGGTATCATGTATGATGCGGGCGGATTGGACCGTGCATCGCGTGAGCTGGGCGCGATTGGAGCATCCATGGTTAACGGATGTGTGTTTTGCGCCGCGACCCACGCGGACCGTCACATGAAACTGACCGGGGGCGATCAGGTGGTCGAGGACATATTCCGTCACGGTCCCGATGCCCCGTTGGGCCTGCGGGACCGGGCGATCTTTGACTTCACCCGCCACCTTTCCGATGCCCCGCCAAGGGCGGACCGGGCGGATGTGGAAAACCTGGGCAAGGCTGGGCTCGACGATCTGGAGGTGCTGGATCTCGTGTTGTCCACAGCGTTGTTTGGCTGGGCGAACCGGTTGATGCACGTTTTGGGTGATCCGGTCCGCAAGACGGAGTAACCGACTGTATTTGCAGGCCATCATGACCGTGTAGAGACATTGGTGCGCGTAAACCCGACAGCGATAAGGCCGCTGCAGCATGGGCGGCAACCAATGGGGTTTCACGTGGTTCAGCGATCTGGTGCATGCGCCGTGATCTGATAAACTGGGCGCGAAACCCAAAGAATGAACGGGAAGGAAAGCCTATGCAACGCTATGGATCTGTGATCGGGGTCAAACCCGAAACTCTGGAAGAATATAAACGGGTTCACGCCGATGTCTGGCCTGATGTTCTGGCCCGCATTCGGAAATCCAATATTCGCAATTATTCGATCTTTTTGCGCGAACCGGAAAACCTGCTGTTTTCATATTATGAATACCATGGCACTGATTTTGACGCTGATATGGCCGCGATGAGCCAGGACCCGGTGACCAGGGAGTGGTGGGCGCTTTGTGGCCCCATGCAGAATCCGTTGGACAGTCGCGAACCTGGCGAATGGTGGGCCAGGATGCCATCGGTTTTCCTGATGGAGGAGTAGGGGCGCGGCAGATTCGGCCGCATAAGGCGCGCGCCGCTTTCGATGTGACGACTGAGGGGGCGCCGGGGGGCATTTTCTCCTAGAACCCCCTTTTTTCTTTTGTTATGCGATCCGGGATGCGGCAGCGCGGTTGGGTTGGCGCCAAAGGTTGTTTCCGGTTGTCCCGGGTTGGGCGTGCCATGGGGCGCGCCGCAGGGCGGCGGACCATGAAAGGAATTGAGATGCAGGTCACTGAAACCCTGAATGAGGGCCTCAAACGCGCCTATCAGATCACCGTTCCCGGCTCGGAGCTGGACGCGAAGGTGAATGAAAAACTGGCCGAGGCCCAGCCCGAGGTCGAGATGAAGGGCTTTCGCAAGGGCAAGGTTCCCATGGCCCTGCTGAAAAAGCAGTTCGGCCCCCGTCTGTTGGGCGAAGCCATGCAGGAAACTGTCGATGGCGCCATGTCCAAGCATTTTGAGGACAGCGGCGATCGCCCGGCCATGCAACCCGAAGTCAAAATGACCAATGACGACTGGAAAGAGGGCGACGATATCGAGGTATCGATGTCCTATGAAGCACTGCCAGAAATCCCTGATCTGGATGCCACATCCCTGAACCTGGAAAAGCTGGTGGTTACGCCCGACGAAGAGGCGGTTGATGAGGCGCTGAAATCTCTGGCCGACAGCCGAAAGTCCTATGAAACCAAGAAGGGCAAATCCAAGAACGACGATCAGGTTGTGATCGATTTCGTCGGTTCGATCGATGGCGAGAACTTCGAAGGTGGCGCCGCCGAGGATTATCCGCTGGTTCTGGGGTCCGGGTCGTTCATTCCCGGTTTTGAAGAGCAGCTTGTCGGCGTGAAAGCCGACGATACGCTTGATGTGACGGTGAATTTCCCCGACGATTATCAGGCCGAGCATCTGAAAGGCAAAGAGGCCGTTTTTGCCGTCACCGTCAAAGAGGTGAAAAAGCCGGGCGAAACCGCCATCGACGATGAATTGGCCAAGGGTTTCGGCGCCGAGAGCCTGGACGCCCTGAAAGAGCAGATCAGTGAGCGTCTGACGTCGGAATATTCTGGCGCGGCCCGCGCCGTGATGAAGCGCAGCCTTCTGGACCAACTGGACGAGAAGGTGAGCTTTGATCTGCCGCCGAGCCTGGTCAAGGCCGAAGCCGATCAGATTGCCCATCAGCTCTGGCATGAGGAAAACCCCGAGGTCGAGGGCCATGATCACCCCGAGATCACGCCAACGGACGAGCATCAGAAGCTGGCCGAACGCCGGGTGCGTCTGGGCCTTCTGCTGGCCGAGCTGGGCCGCAAGAACGAAATCAGCGTGACCGACGCCGAAATGACCCAAGCCGTGATGAATCAGGCCCGTCAATATCCCGGGCAGGAACGCCAGTTCTTTGAATTCGTTCAGCAAAACCCGCAGATGCGTCAGCAGCTTCAGGCGCCGATCTTTGAAGATAAGGTTGTGGATTACGTGTTTGAACTGGCCACGGTTGCCGAAAAGCCCGCAACCAAGGCCGATCTTGAGGCTGCTGTCGAGGCGTTGGACGCAGACGACTGACGCAACCCAAGACTGCGTTTCGCAAAGGGCCGCCTCGTTTGGGGCGGTCCTTTTTGTTTGCGCCCGGTTGCGCCGTGGCGATGTTGCAGGATATGTTACGGCATATTTTTCACCCGGTTTCCCCCGTTTTCCGAAGGCAATTTGAAATGTCCCTGGCCTGTGTCCTTGTGTCTGATGTGGCCGGAAGCACGGGCCTGTTCGACCGCATGGGAAATGCCGATGCCTTGGCCCGGATCGACGGTGTTCTGGCACGGATGCGGGCGTTGATCGGCGCCGCTGGCGGGCATTGTGTGAAATCCAAGGGGGACGACGTTCTGTCGTTCTTTCCCGATCCTGATGCCGCGTTTGAGGCCGCCTGGGCGATGATCAACGAACCTTGGCCAGAAGGACTGGCCATTCACGCGGGGGCCTATTTCGGCGAAATTCTAAACCATGCCAATGACATATTTGGCAATGCGGTGAACACCGCCTCGCGGTTGGCATCTCTGGCCAAGGCTGGTGAAATCTTGTTTGGCGATGCATGCCACGATGATCTGGACGCTGCGCACAAAGCGCGGTTTCTGGCCATCGGGGCGATTCCCCTGCGCGGCAAAGAGGCGGCGACGCAGGTGTATTCCTGCGCTGTCGCAACGCTGGGCACACAGACCACGGTGATTCCGGGCAAACATCTGGCGCCGAGCCGCACCGCCATTGCGGATATTTCTTTGGGTGATGCCCATTGGCAATTGGTGCCGGGGGGCGGGTGTCGATCGGGCGGGCGCCGGATAGCGATATTCTGATCAACCTGCCTTCGGTGTCGCGCAGCCACGCGGCCCTGACGATCACAAGTGGGGAGTTGGAGTTTACGGATCACAGTTCGGGCGGGAGTGCCGTGCGCCTGGCCAACGGGCAGGATCTGATGGTGCATCGGCGCACGACTCTGCTGAGTGGCGAAGGCGAGATCGTGATGGGGACGGTGGCCGCGCCGGCAAGGGGCAATGTGATCGGATTTCGGACGGGAATTCTGGATCGCCGTTAAGCCGGAATGCAGTTCATGCGATACATGAAAAAGGCCGCGCAAGATATTGCGCGGCCTTTATAGTTTTCCAGTGAGCGACGATCAGTTGTCGTCGTCGGTAGCCACCGGCGAGGGGCCATCGTCGTCGCCGCCGAAATCATCGGCAGCGGCGCCACCGATATCATCGAACAATTCCTGAATCTCGAATTCGGCGGCGGCTTCTTCTTCCGCGGCCAATTCCTGAATCGACTTGCCCGAGGCCTGCAATTCGGCCTCTTCGGGCGAACGGGCGACGTTCAGTTCGATCTTGGCTTCCACTTCGGGGTGCAGGGTGACCAGCACGGTGTGAATGCCCAGATCCTTGATCGGGGCGGTCAGCGCGACCTGCTTGCGATCAATGGTGAAGCCTGCTTCGGTGGCGGATTCGGCGGCGTCACGGGTGGTGACAGAGCCATAAAGCGCGCCGGAGTCCGATGCCGAACGAATCACGACGAACTGTTGTCCATCGAGTTTTTCGGCCAATGCCGCAGCTTCTTTTTTGGTTTCGAGGTTGTTGGCCTCAAGCTGGGCTTTTTGCGCGTCGAATGCGGCGATATTGGCCTGCGAGGCCCACATCGCCTTTTTCAGCGGCAGCAGAAAGTTGCGGGCATAGCCGGATTTTACATCGACGACTTCGCCCATCTGGCCCAGCTTGGCCACACGTTCCAAAAGGATGACTTGCATGTGCTTGCTCCTCAGTTCACGGCATAGGGCAGCAGGGCGAGGAAGCGGGCGCGCTTGATGGCCCGGGCCAGTTCACGCTGCTTTTTCGCCGATACGGCCGTGATGCGGGACGGCACGATCTTGCCACGCTCAGAGATGTAGCGTTGCAAAAGGCGCGTGTCCTTGTAATCAATTTTCGGTGCATTGTCGCCAGAGAACGGGCAGACCTTGCGGCGGCGGAAAAATGGTTTCGTTGCCATGGGTTAGCTCCTCTAGCTCAGCGGCGTTCGCGGCGGGTTTCACGCTCGTCGCGCTTTTGCATCTGGATCGACGGGCCTTCGGGCAGCACGTCCATCTTGATGGTCAGCACGCGCATCACGTCGTCATGGAGGCGCATCAGTCGCTCCATTTCCTGAATTGCGGCGGCGGGGGCATCGGTGCGCAGATAGGCATAGTGGCCCTTGCGGTTCTTGTTGATCTTGTAGGCCATCGTTTTGACGCCCCAATATTCGTGATCAACCACCTTGCCGCCATTGTCGGCAAGGACCGTGCTGAAATGTTCGATCAATCCCTCGGCCTGAGTGTTGCTCAGATCCTGACGGGAAATGAAGACATGCTCATAAAGCGGCATGTGCTCTCCTGTTCTGTGTTCAAGCGCACTTCAAAGCCCGGCGGTAATCCTTCCGTTGCCGGTCACGAGAGGCTGCGCAGGGTGCAAATACTCACGGAAGGATGGGCGCTTTTAGGCGGGGCGGGGCGGTGATGCAACCCCGGTAATACCGTTGGACTGCAAACGTCGGGTCGCCAAATCGGCATCGGCGTGCCGCATTTCTGCCCAGATTGGCCTTTACCGATTTGTTAACCGGACCTTGGTAGTAGAAATCATGACCAAACGCTCGCCCCTTTCGCCCGCTGGCCCGCAACCGACATTGTCGATGTTCGATGTGTACAGCGGTTATGTTCTTACGCAGGGGTATAATGCCCTGATATATGTGGTTATGTGGGAAAGGGTCATGCGGTTTGTTGCGATTGCGGCGCTGGTGGCTTTGGGGGCGTTCTGGCTTTTGCCCGGTACGGCCAATGCTGGCGATGTTCTTCCCCTGAAACTGATTCTGACGATGGCCTTGGCAGCGCTGGCCATCATGCTGTTCTGGGCCGCCCGGGCCCGCCCGCAATATGAAAGCCAGATTGATCTGATCCATTGTGAATTTCGCCAGGTCATGCGCGCGGCGAGCGGTATCGAACGGCAAATGATGTGTATCCCCTTCTCGGAAGTGGAAAGCCTGTTTATCCGACGCAATCGGGCCGAACCTGCGGCATCCTGCCTTTACATGCGGATTCGCGGGGCAGATGAGGCTGTTTTGCTGGGCGTCAGCCACAACGAGGCGCTGGAAGCGGTCCATCGCCGGATGAGCGTTGATCTGGCCAAGGCGCGCAGCATCGCACAACGTGAACGCCCCATCCCCCGCAGCGATGCCGCAAAGGGTGCTGCGGTTGCCGGAATGCAAGCGGCCTGACCGGCGTCCATCCCGATGGGCGCATTCGCGATTTGACCTTGAACGGTATGGCATGACCCGTTGTTCTGATGATGCGCCTGCGTCAGATCGGAACAATCGGCTGAGTTTTGGGGCGTTCTTGCGCCCTCTTGCCGTGCGAGTTGCACGCCCATCCATTGCACTGTATCCGTTAACCATTGAAAGAGGCCGCTATTTTACAGGGAGCGCCATGGGATGAGCCGTGCATTTGTATTTCCGGGCCAGGGCGCCCAATCTGTCGGGATGGGGCGGGCGCTGGCCGATGCCTATCCTGCGGCCCGTGCCGTTTTTGATGAGGTGGACGACGCGCTTGGTGAAAAGCTGTCGGCGCTGATCTGGGACGGAACAGCCGAGGACCTGACCCTGACCGCGAATGCCCAACCGGCGTTGATGGCAACCTCGATCGCGGCCATGCGGGCGCTGGAAGCCGAGGGGATAACCGTTGCAACGGCGGCTTTTGTGGCGGGCCATTCCCTGGGCGAATATTCGGCGCTGACGGCTGCCGGGGCGCTGACCCTGGGCGATACGGCGCGATTGTTGCGCCTGCGCGGCGAGGCGATGCAGGCAGCCGTGCCCGTGGGACAAGGTGCCATGGCGGCGGTTCTGGGCCTGGATCTGGCGGCGGTAACCGAACTGGCGGCCGAGGCAGCGGAGGGCCAGGTGTGTCAGGCGGCCAATGACAATGACCCGGCACAGGTGGTTATTTCCGGCGAAACGGCGGCGGTGCAGCGGGCTGTGGAGATGGCCAAGGGCAAAGGGGCGAAACGTGCGATCTTGTTGCCGGTCTCGGCGCCGTTCCACTGTGCATTGATGGCCCCGGCAGCCACGGCGATGGAGGCGGCCCTGGCGGATGTGGCGATTGCTGCGCCACAGGTGCCGGTGGTCAGCAATGTCACCGCCGCGCCCGTTTCCGACCCGGACGAGATTCGCGGCCTGTTGGTGCAGCAGATCACCGGCGCTGTGCGCTGGCGTGAAAGCGTGGCGAATATGGCCGGGGCGGGGGTGAACAGTTTTTGGGAAATCGGCGCCGGTAAGGCGCTGTCGGGTATGATTCGCCGCATCGCCAGGGATGTGGAGGTGGTGAATGTTGCCACGCCAGACGATGTTGCGGCGCGGCGAGAGGCTTAATTGGGACGAAAGCGGAAAAATGATGTTTGATCTGACGGGAAAATGCGCGCTGATTACAGGGGCTTCGGGCGGTCTGGGCGGCGCAGTCGCGCGCACCTTGCACGGCGCGGGCGCCACGGTGGGCCTGTCGGGCACGCGCGAGGCCCCCTTGCAGGAATTGGCGCAATCCCTTGGCGAACGGGCGCATGTTCTGCCCTGCAACCTGTCGGATCGCGCGGCCGTCGATGCCCTGCCAAAACAGGCGACAGAGGCGATGGGGGCAGTGGATATTCTGGTGAACAACGCGGGAATCACCGCCGATGGCCTGATGCTGCGGATGAGCGATGAGCAGTGGGACAAGGTGCTGGAAATCAACCTGACCGCCGCGATGAAGCTGACGCGCGGGGTGTTGCGGGGCATGATGAAGGCCCGTTGGGGGCGGGTCATCAATATCTCGTCCATTGTCGGCACCACGGGAAATCCGGGGCAGGCCAATTATGCGGCCAGCAAGGCGGGAATGATCGGAATGGCGAAATCTCTGGCCCAGGAAGTGGCCAGCCGGGGGGTGACGGTGAACGCTGTCGCACCCGGGTTCATCACGACCGATATGACGGCTGTTTTAACCGAAGATCAGAAGAAATCGCTGCTGACACAGGTGCCGGCGGGGCGCATGGGGGACGCGGATGAGATCGCCGCGGCGGTGCTCTATCTGGCCAGTTCCGAGGCCGGTTATGTCACCGGCGCAACCCTGCATGTGAACGGCGGCATGGCGATGTATTGACGGGAACACGGGCCATTGGCGGGCCGTGGGGGCCGCGTTTTGGCCGCAGGTGAAAGCGATTGCCTTATCCAGACGATATGATATAGGCGGCGCACGAATTTCGCGGGAGCGCTTGGCGAACCCGCAGAAGACTGCCATATGGTAGGACGAGTGGCCCACGGGTCGGACTGACAGCGGGGCCATAATTCCCCGAGGAACCTAAGAGGAAGTGACATGAGCGACATCGCAGATCGCGTTAAGAAGATCGTCGTCGAGCATCTGGGCGTTGAAGAAGATAAAGTGACCGAGAACGCTTCGTTCATCGACGACCTGGGCGCTGACAGCCTGGATACGGTCGAATTGGTCATGGCTTTTGAGGAAGAGTTCGGGATCGAAATCCCCGACGACGCCGCCGAAACCATCCAGACCTTTGGCGATGCTGTGAAGTTCATCACCGAAGCCTCCTGAGGGGGGCGTCCCGGAAATGTCCGGGGGCAAGACTGTAAAGCGGTGTTTCCGGTTGGATGCGCCGCTTTTTCCATTTTCGGGGGTGGCCCGGCGGCGTGATGCCCGCCTGTGCGCCGCCTCTTTCGTCGCCGCGAGGGGCGGTGTATTACTTCGGCAAAAGACGTTAGCGAGGAGAAGCATATGCGGCGAGTTGTTGTCACGGGATTGGGCATGGTCAGCCCTCTGGCCAGCGGTGTCGATGCAACCTGGACCCGGCTTCTGGCCGGGCAATCGGGGGCCGGTATGATCAAGCGATTCGACGCCGGACACCTGGCCACCGGATATGCCTGCGAAGTTCCGGTTGGCGACGGCAGCGACGGCACGTTTGACGCCAACGCATTCATGGAGCCGAAAGAGCAGCGCAAGGTTGACGATTTCATTCTTTATGGCATGGCCGCCGCGCAACAGGCCGTGGAAGATTCCGGCTGGATGCCCGAAGACGAGGAAGACCGCATTCGCACCGGTGTGATGATCGGTTCGGGAATCGGCGGGCTGCAATCCATTGCCGAAACCGCCGTTTTGCTGAAAGAGCGCGGGCCACGGCGGGTGTCGCCGTTTTTCATTCCCGGCGCTTTGATCAATCTGGTGAGTGGTCAGGTTTCCATCCGTTATGGGTTCAAGGGGCCGAACCACGCTGTGGTTACGGCCTGTTCTACCGGCGCCCATGCCATCGGCGATGCCGCGCGCCTGATCCAATGGGGCGATGCTGACGTGATGATCGCGGGGGGAACCGAAAGCCCGATTTCCGAGATCGGAATCGCCGGATTCAACGCCTGCAAGGCCCTGAGCACGGGGCGCGGCGATGATCCGACCAAGGCCAGCCGCCCCTGGGACCGCGACCGTGACGGGTTTGTCATGGGCGAAGGCGCGGGGGTTGTGGTGCTGGAGGAATACGAACACGCGGTGGCGCGGGGGGCGAAAATCTATGCCGAGGTGATCGGCTATGGCCTGTCGGGCGATGCCCATCACATCACCGCACCGCCCCCCAACCACGAGGGCGCCGAGCGGGCGATGAGGGCCGCCGTGGCCCGGGCCGGGATCGACGTGGCAGATATCGATTATGTCAACGCCCACGGCACCAGCACCATGGCCGACACGATCGAGTTGGGCGCGGTCGAGCGGCTGTTGGGCGATGCGGCGGGGGGTGACCATGTCATCCACCAAATCCTCGACCGGGCATCTGTTGGGCGCTGCGGGCGCGATCGAGGCGATCTTCTGTATTCTGGCCATGCGCGATCAGGTGGCACCGCCGACGATCAACCTTGAAAATCCCGACGCCGAAACGGTGATTGATCTGGCCGCAAACCACAAGGTCGAGCGGGATATTGACGTGGTGCTGTCCAATTCGTTCGGGTTTGGCGGAACCAACGCCGCGCTGATCATGCGACGGGTTACCGACTGATGTGGCGTCACATTGCTTCTAATTTCCTGTCGTTTTTCATTGTTTTGCTGATTGCTGCCGGTGCACTGGTGGCCTGGGGCAAGGCCCAATACACCAACGAGGGGCCGCTGGCGCAGGCGATCTGTCTGAAGGTTGAAAGCGGGTCCACCATCCCGCGGGTGTCCGAGGATCTGGCCGAACAGGGGGCTGTTTCCAGCCCTTACATCTTTCGTATCGGGGCGGATTATTCCGACCGGTCGGGCGCGCTCAAGGCCGGGAGCTTTCTGGTGCCTGAGGCAGCGTCGATGGAGCAGATCGTCGATATCATCACCCGTGGCGGGGCGTCGACCTGCGGGGTGGCGGTGGTGCTGAACATCGGGGTGACGGCCCTGCAAATGCGGGTGCGCGAGCTGGATCCGGTGACAAACCGTTTTGTCAGCAAGGCCGAGTTTGACCCGGTTTCCGGTGATGCCCCGGACGAATATCTGAAGGTGCGCGATCAGGCCGACACCCGGTTCAGCATTTCCATGGCCGAAGGCGTGACAAGCTGGCAGGTGGTCGAGGGGCTGAAGGCCGCCGAATTCCTGACCGGTGAGGTGGAGACCGTGCCCGATGAGGGCGTTCTGGCGCCCGACAGTTACGAGGTGCGCCCGGGGGCGGACCGGGCCGAGTTGATCGCCCAGATGAGGGCGGCGCAGGATGAACGGTTGGCCGAAGCCTGGCGCAACCGCGACGATGATCTGCCGGTGCGCACGCCGGAACAGGCGTTGATTCTGGCATCGCTGATCGAGAAAGAAACCGGTGTTCCGTCTGAGCGCAAAGAGGTTGCAGCGGTGTTTGTGAACCGCCTGCGTAAGGGAATGCGGCTTCAGACTGATCCGGCGGTGATTTATGGCATCACCAAGGGGCAGGGCGTTCTGGGCCGGGGTTTGCGGCGCAGCGAGTTGGACCGCGACACGCCGTATAACACCTATCGGATCGACGGGTTGCCGCCGACGCCCATCGCCAATCCGGGGCTGGCCAGCATTCAGGCGGCGGTGAACCCGGCGCAGAGTGATTATCTGTTCTTTGTGGCCGATGGCAGTGGCGGCCATGCGTTTTCGACGACCCTGGCCGAGCATAACGCCAACGTGGCGCGCTGGCGCGAGATCGAGGCCGAGCGCGCCAACGAGTGAGCGATTGGGCGGTCCCGTTAGGAATTTGTTAACGGGACCGAACGCTAGGTTGCTGATATAAAACGAAAACATTGACTTTTGCGCGCTGTTGGGGTACACCCATCAAGCAGTGACGCGACATGATGAGAGCGACCTTGGCCTGACGGCCTTGTGTCGCTTTTTTTATGCGCGATCGGACGGGGGTTCCTTAGCAAATGGGTGCCCACATAATGGCGAACGCCGACACGATGAGAGAGACCGAACCATCCCAGCTTTTGCTGCGGGAGGCCGAGGAACACTATGCCGGTGCATTGGAAGAACTGATCGCCATGCGCCTTTATTTTCGGGAATGTACGGAGATTTCCGAAGCTGAAATCAAGCGTGTCACCGGCAATTATGCCCGCGCCACGCAGACCCTTTTTGACGAAAGGAAAAAAGTTGAAGAGCTTAAGCGGCGCAACCGCGGAATCGTTAACGACTATGCCATCGACTTTGACGCCGTGCGCGGTGAGATCGGGGGCGCGCTTGATCGCCTCCGCGCCCATCGCGGCCCAGTCTGAGTTTCTGGATGGATTAAGCGAGGAGGCCCTTCTGGGCCTTCCCTATCTGTTTGAATTCTGGGCGATGGAGCATCAACTGCCCCCCGGGGGCGATTGGCGTACATGGGTGATCATGGGGGGCCGGGGTGCGGGCAAGACGCGCGCCGGGGCCGAATGGGTGCGCGCCGAGGTTGAGGGGAACATGCCCCTTGATCCCGGGCGTTCCCGGCGCGTGGCGCTGATCGGGGAAACCCAGGATCAGGTGCGCGAGGTGATGATTTTTGGAGAATCGGGTATTCTGGCCTGTTCGCCCCCGACCGTCGCCCGGTGTGGGAGGCGGGGCGCAAGCGGCTGGTCTGGCCCAACGGGGCGGTGGCGCAGGTGTTTTCCGCGCACGAACCCGAGGGGCTGCGCGGGCCGCAGTTTGATGCGGCCTGGGTGGACGAGTTGGCCAAGTGGAAGAAGGGGGACGAGGCGTGGGATATGTTGCAGTTTGCCTTGCGGCTGGGGGATGATCCGCGCCAGTGCGTGACCACGACGCCGCGCAATGTGTCGGTATTGAAGTCGATTTTGGCCAACCCGTCGACGGTGCTGGCCCAGGCGCCGACCAGCGCGAACCGGGCCAATCTGGCGGGTTCGTTTCTGGATGAGGTGGTGGCGCGGTATCACGACACGCGGCTGGGGCGGCAGGAACTGGAGGGACAGTTGTTGGAAGATGCCGAAGGGGCGCTGTGGAATATCGGCGCTTTGGAGGCCTGCAAGGTGTCTGAACGGCCCGAGGTTTCGCGCATCGTTGTGGCGGTTGACCCGCCGGTGACGGGCGGGAAATCATCGGATGATTGCGGCATCGTCGTGGTTGGCGCGATCACCACAGGCGAGCCCGAAGGACTGGCGCGCCGTGGTGTTGGAGGATGCCAGCGTTTCGGCGGCGTCGCCCATGCAATGGGCCGAGGCGGCGGTGGCGGCGGCGAAGCGGTGGAACGCCGACCGGCTGGTGGCTGAGGTGAATCAGGGGGGCGATCTGGTGGAAACCGTGGTGCGCCAGGTGGACCCGCTGATCGCCTATCGTGCGGTCCATGCAACGCGGGGCAAGGTGGCCCGGGCCGAGCCTGTGGCGGCGCTGTATGAACAGGGCCGGGTGACGCATATGCCGGGGCTGGGTGCGCTGGAAGAACAGATGTGCCGCATGACCACCGCCGGATTTGAGGGCGCGGGCAGCCCGGACCGTGTGGATGCCCTGGTCTGGGCGCTGCACGATCTGATTCTTGCGCCCTCTGTTGCGCGGATGGCCCCGAAGGTGCGTACGCTGCGTTAGTGTGATGGTTAACCCTTTGTGGGAAAGTGATCGCACAAGTTGATGTGGCCCCCCTGCGGCATCTGGCCAGGGGGCCGGAAGACCCCGAACAGTGACAGCATGAGAACAGGTTGCGCCCGATGTGGGGCGCTGGCCCGGTTTTCTGTTGTCCGCACATAGGAGCGGAACATGGTGTTTGATTTTCTGAAGCGATCAGCCCCGGCAGCGGCCCCCGAGGCCAAGGCATCGGCCACGGGCAAGGTCGTGGCCTGGGGGGATCGGGGCGCGTGGCCTGGAGTGCGCGCGACACCGCTTCGCTGACGCGGTCGGGGTTTGTGGGCAATCCGGTGGGGTTTCGCTGTGTGCGGCTGATTTCCGAGGCGGCGGCGGCTTTGCCGTTGGTGTTGCAGGATGCCGAAACGCGGTACGGGGCGCATCCGGTGTTGTCGCTGATCAACCGGCCCAATGGCGGGCAGGGGCGGGCGGAATTGTTCGAGGCGCTTTACGGACAGGTGTTGCTGTCGGGGAACGGGTATCTTGAGGCGGTGGGCGCGGGGGGCGTGCCGCTGGAACTGCATGTGCTGCGGTCTGATCGCATGACGCTGATCCCCGGGGCGGATGGCTGGCCTGTTGGGTATGAGTATTCCGTGGGAGGCAAGGCGCATCGGTTCTCGGTGGAAGATGGGATAAGCCCGGTCTGCCATATCAAATCGTTCCATCCGCAGGATGACCATTACGGGTTGTCGCCCATGCAGGCGGCGGCGCAGGCGCTGGATGTTCACACGGCGGCGTCACGCTGGAGCAAGGCGTTGCTGGACAATGCGGCGCGCCCGTCTGGGGCGATTGTATATCGCGGGGCCGATGGACAGGGGCAGTTGGGCACGGATCAATATGACCGGCTGGTGGCCGAGATGGAGGCGCATCATCAGGGGGCGCGCAATGCCGGGCGGCCGATGTTGCTGGAGGGCGGACTGGATTGGAAACCCATGGGGTTTTCACCATCGGACATGGAATTTCAGAAAACCAAGGAAGCGGCAGCGCGGGAAATTGCCCTGGCGTTCGGGGTGCCGCCGATGCTGTTGGGCATCCCCGGCGATGCGACCTATGCGAATTACGCCGAGGCGCACCGGGCGTTTTACCGGCTGACGGTTTTGCCCCTGGCGGCAAGGGTTTGTGCGGCGGTGTCTCACTGGCTGGCCGGGTTCAGCGGTGAGGCGGTGGAGCTGAAATACGATCTGGATCAGGTGAGCGCCCTGAGTGGCGAGCGGGATGCGCAATGGGCGCGGGTGGCGGGGGCCGGTTTCCTGAGCGATGTGGAAAAGCGGGCGCTGCTGGGCCTGCCTGCGTTGGAGGGTGAGGAGTGAAGATGGAGTTTGATTTGGAGCGTAAGTTCTGCCGGATTGGCGGGGATGTGTCGATCACGGATGGATCGGTGATTGAAGGGTATGCCAGCCTGTTTGGCGCCTGCGATCAGGGGGGCGATGTGGTGGCAGCGGGCGCCTATGCGGCATCACTGGCCGGGCTGAACGCCAAGGGCGGGCGGGTGAAAATGTTGTGGCAGCATGACCCGGCGCAACCCATCGGCGTCTGGGACGAGGTGCGCGAAGATGCGCGGGGCCTGTTCGTCAGGGGCCGTATACTGGCCGATGTGGACAAGGGGCGCGAGGCGATCGCGCTGATCAATGCGGGGGCGATTGACGGGCTGTCGATCGGATACCGCACCAAAAAGGCAAGCAAGGATGCGGGCGGCAAGCGGCATCTGCATGAATTGGAGCTGTGGGAGGTGTCTTTGGTGACATTTCCCATGCTTCCCGAGGCGCGGGTGGGGGCGAAGGGCGATAGCCCCGGGGCCGACACCCTGCGCGGTCTGGCGGCGGCCCTTGAGGGCGCGCGCGGGCTGCTGTCGCGGGACTGACCCCGCGCAATCAGCAAGATGCGGGGCTGACCCCGCTTATTGAAAAGGAACTGCAATGCAGAAAACCGAGACGAAGTCTGGGGTCAGAGAAGATCTGCCCGAACAGGATGTGGCCCGGGCGTTGAACGGGCTGGTGGGCGACCTGAAGCGTTTTCAGGACGGCGTTGAGATCAAACTTAAACAAACCGAAGAGCGAGTGAACATGCTGGATCGTAAGACATTGATGGCGGGCCGCCCCGCATTGGCGCGCAGTGCCGAAACCGAAGCGCCACATCAAAAGGCGTTTGAGGCCTATGTGCGGTCGGGCGATGATGACGGATTTCGCGGGCTGGAGCTGGACGGAAAGTCGCTCAACACGGCGGTGAACGGGGATGGTGGGTATCTCGTTGATCCGGTGACCTCGGCCAGTGTGCAATCGGTGCTGCGGGCCACGGCGTCGATCCGGGCGGTGGCGAATGTGCTGAATGTCGAGGCGACATCTTATGATGTGCTGATCGACACCAGCGATATTGGTGCCGGTTGGGCCAGTGAAACCGGATCGGCCAGTGAAACCGGTACGCCGGCGATCGACCGCATCGTCATTCCTTTGCACGAGCTTTCGGCGCTGCCCAAGGCAAGCCAGCGTTTGCTGGACGATGCGGCGTTTGACATCGAGGGCTGGCTGGCCGGGCGGATCGCCGACAAATTCGCCCGTGCCGAGGCTGCGGCGTTTGTAAGCGGTGACGGTGTGGACAAGCCCACGGGGTTTCTGACCCATACCATCGTGGACGATGCGGTCTGGGCCTGGGATAAGCTGGGCTATGTCGCCACGGGCGCTGATGGGGCGTTTGACGGCGCGGATTCGCTGGTTGATCTGGTCTATGCGCTGGGCGCGCAGTATCGCGCCAACGGGTCGTTTGTGATGAACAGCAAGACCGCCGGGGTGGTGCGCAAGCTGAAGGACAACGACGGGCGGTTCCTGTGGTCCGACGGTCTGGCCGCGGGTGAGCCTGCGCGGCTGTTGGGCTATCCCGTGCTGATCGCCGAGGATATGCCCGACATTGCCAGCGATGCCCATGCGATTGCCTTTGGCGATTTTGGTGCGGGCTATACCATTGCCGAACGCCCGGACCTGCGCATCCTGCGCGACCCGTTCAGCGCCAAGCCTCATGTGTTGTTCTATGCCACCAAACGCGTGGGCGGCGACGTGAGCGATTTTGCCGCGATCAAGCTGTTGAAGTTCTCGGTCTCGTAAGGGCCGGGGGGGCCGGGCGGTTTCGCCTGTCCGGCCCTGCATGGGCGCGTGCCGCAGGATTTCGCGTCGTAAAGCTGCCTTCCCTCCGTCTGTGCGGCGCGGAGGTGCGCGTCCATCATTCGACCGTTTCGGGCCTTCTCGGATCGGCAGGGTTCGGAATTTCGGAGTTTTTCCATGAATATAGTCGAAGTGACATCCGTGGCGAGTGCTGCACTGCCGGTTGCGCAGTTCCGTGACCATCTTCGCCTGGGGACCGGATTTGGTGACGACAGTTTGCAGGACGGTGTGCTGGAAATCTGTCTGCGGGCCGCGCTGGCCCGGATCGAGGGGCATTGCAGCAAGGCAATTCTGGTGCGGGATTTCACGCTGCGCCTTGGAGAATGGCGCGATCTGTCGCGGTTGGTGCTGCCGGTTGCCCCGGTGGTTGCGGTTACGCAACTGGCGATTTCAGACCGGAGCGGGGCGCAGGTGGTGATTGATGGGGCGCGGTATCGGTTGATCCGGGATGACCATGCGCCGTTGCTGATTTCTGCCGGATATACCCTGCCGCGCATTCCCTTGGCTGGGCAGGCCGAGGTTTCATTCACTGCCGGATACGGGGCATGGGCCGATGTTCCGGGCGATATGGCGCAGGCGGTGCTGATGCTGGCGGCGCGGTATTACGAAACGCGTGATGCGGAGGAGTCTGACGTGCTGCCTGTCATGGTTTCAGGGCTGCTGAGCCGGTATCGCCGGTTGCGGATTTCGGGCGGGGTGCGGGTATGAGCGGCGTGCAGTTGAGCCGCAAGCTGGTGCTGGAAGGCGCGGTTGGGGTGGCGGACGGTGCCGGGGGATTCACGCAAAGCTGGCAGGCGCTGGGCACGTTATGGGCTGATTTGCGGATCCGGTCCGGGCGCAGTACCGGGGGCGAAGAGGTTGCGATGTCGCGGATCACCTATCGCATCACGGTGCGCGGTGCACCACAGGGCGCGGCGGCGCGGCCTGTTCCGGGCCAGCGGTTTCGTGATGGCGCGCGGTTCTTTGTGATTGATGCGGTCAGCGAGGTGGTGCCGGGCGGCACCTATCTGATCTGCTATGCCCATGAGGAGGTGGCGCTGTGAGCTATGGTATTTCCGGCCCGTTGCAGGCGGCTGTTTTTCAAACATTGCAGGGTGATACGGCCCTTGGGGCGATTGTGGGCAGCGATATTTACGATGCTGTTCCGGCGGGGGCCTTGCCCGCGATCTATGTGGTTTTGGGCGATGAGGATGTGCGCGACCGGTCCGACAAGGACGCGGGCGGCGCGCTGCATGATCTGACGATCAGCGTGATCGCGGATGTGCCCGGGTTTTCCACGGCAAAGGCGGCGGCGGGTGCGGTTTCGGATGCCCTTCTGGGGGCCACGCCGGTGCTGAGCCGGGGGCGCATTGTGGGGCTGTGGTTTCTGAAAGCCCGGGCGCGCCGGGTGGGCAGCGGCGATCAACGCCGTATCGATCTGCGGTTTCGCGCCCAGACACAAGACAACTGAATCTAACCGAACGGAGTGAATGATATGGCTGCGCAAAACGGCAAAGACCTGTTGATCAAGCTGGACCTGACCGGGGCCGGACAATTTGAAACCATCGCGGGGCTGCGCGCTACGCGGATTTCCTTTAACGCGGAAAGCGTGGATGTGACATCGCTGGAATCCCAGGGGGTGGCGTGAATTGCTGTCGGGGGCCGGGGTGAAATCGGCCTCGATATCGGGGTCGGGGGTGTTCAAGGACAGTGATACCGACGCAAGGGCGCGGCAGATTTTCTTTGACGGGCTGACCCCGGATTTTCAGGTAATCATCCCGGATTTCGGCATCGTGTCGGGCGCGTTTCAGGTGACATCGCTGGAATATGCCGGGGCGCATAATGGCGAGGCGAGTTATGAAATCTCGCTCGCCTCGGCCGGCGCGCTGGACTTTGTCGCGCTGTGAGCGGGAACCCATGGGCCGGGGAGGTGGCCCTGACGCTGGATGGTGAGGTGAGGCAGGCCAGGCTGACCCTTGGGGCGCTGGCCGAGCTTGAGGAGTCGTTGGGCGTCGATACCTTGGTCGATCTGGTGGAGCGGTTCGAGGCGGGGCGGTTTTCCACGCGCGATGTTCTGGCACTGGTCGTGGCGGGCCTGCGCGGGGGTGGTTGGCGGGGCGGTACTGCCGATTTGCTGAGTGCCAAGATCGGCGGCGGCCCGGTTGAGGCGGCGCGGGTGGCGGGCGCATTGTTGGCGCGGGCCTTTGCCCTGCCGGGGGATGCGGACCATGGGGTTTGACTGGCCCGGATTGATGCGCGCGGGGATTGGTGAACGGGGCCTGTTGCCGCGCGATTTCTGGGCGCTGACCCCAGCCGAGCTGATGCTGATGTTGGGGCGCGGGGGCGGTGCTGCCCCCATGGGCCGCGCGGGTCTGAACGCGCTGGCGGCGCGTTATCCCGACAATGACGGAGGAGATCACGATGGAAACGGCACAGATTGACGATCTGGAGGATCAGATCATCACGTTGGAGCAAACCCTTGGCGGGGCAAGCACCATGGCCGCCGCGTTTGACGGTGAGTTGCGGCGGATGCAATCGACAATCTCGGATACCGGGCGCGAGGTGAGCGTGCTGTCGAGCGGTATTTCTCGGGGGCTGCGCAAGAGTTTCGACGGGCTGATCTTTGACGGGATGAAGCTGTCGGATGCGTTGAAGGGCGTGGCGCAATCCATGGTGGATTCCGCCTATAACGCCGCCATGCGCCCGGTGAGCAAGCATTTTGGCGGGCTGTTGGCCACCGGAGTGGAGGGGTTGGTGAACGGGCTGTTGCCGTTTGAGAAGGGCGGCAGTTTTTCCCAGGGGCGCGTCATGCCATTCGCCAAGGGCGGTGTTGTTTCGGGGCCGACGACCTTTCCCATGCGCGGTGGCACCGGGTTGATGGGCGAAGCGGGGCCAGAGGCGATCATGCCGCTGGCACGCGGGGCTGACGGGCGGTTGGGCGTGCGGTCGGCTGGCGGGGGCGGCCCGGTGACGGTGGTGATGAATATCACGACGCCGGATGTGCAGGGATTTCAACGCAGTCAAAGCCAGATCGCCGCAAGAATGGGCCGCGCCTTGGGGCAGGGCCAACGCAACCGCTGAGGAGAATAGCATGTCATTCCATGAAATACGGTTTCCGGCGAACCTGTCCTTCGGATCGGTCGGTGGGCCGGAACGGCGCACCGAGGTTGTGACGCTGGCCAACGGGTTTGAAGAGCGCAACACGCCGTGGTCCCATTCGCGCCGCCGGTATGACGCCGGGCTGGGGATGCGGTCGCTGGACGATGTTGAGCTGCTGTTGGCGTTTTTCGAGGCGCGGCGCGGGCAGTTGCACGGGTTTCGCTGGAAGGATTGGGCCGATTTCAAATCCTGCGCGGCGTCGCGCAGCGTGGATTACAACGATCAGATCATCGGCCACGGGGATGGTGTGTCTGCCGATTTTCAGTTGAGCAAGACCTATCAGGCGGGGGTGAACCCCTATGTGCGCCCCGTGCGCAAGCCCTTGGCGGGGAGCGTGACGTTGGGCCTTGAGGGCGATCTTTTGCGCGAGGCGGTGCATTTCGATCTGGATGTGACAACGGGTTTGGTCACGCTTTACGAGGTTCCACCTGCGGGGGCCGAGATTACGGCCGGGTTTGAATTCGACGTGCCGGTGCGGTTTGATACCGATCTTGTTCAGGTGTCGGTGGCCAGTTTCAAGGCGGGCAATGTGCCGAACGTGCCAATCGTAGAGGTGCGGATCTGATGGGAATTTCCGAGGAGTTTCAGGCGCATCTGGAAAGTGGCACCACGAGTGTGTGCCGTTGCTGGCAGGTGCTGCGCCGGGATGGCGAGCGGTTCGGGTTTACCGATCATGATGATACATTGCGGTTCGATGGACAGGTGTTTCTGGCCTCGGAAGGTATGTCGGCGCGGGCATTGGAGCAGACGACCGGGCTGGCGGTGGACAACTCCGAGGCGATGGGCGTGCTGAGCGATGCGTCGGTCAGCGAGGAGGATATTCGCGCCGGTCTGTTCGACGGCGCCGAGGTTTTGGCCTGGCTGGTGAACTGGGCCGCGCCAGAGCAGCAGGTTTTGCAGTTTCGCGGCACCCTGGGAGAAATCCAGCGTGCAGGGGGGCCTTTCGCGCCGAGCTGCGCGGGTTGACCGAGGCGCTGAACCAGCCGCAGGGGCGCGTGTATCAGGCACCTTGTTCGGCGGTTCTGGGCGATGGCGACTGCGGGTTCGATTTGTCCACGCCCGGCTATGTGGAAACCCGGGCGGTGGAGGTGGTGGAGGGGCGCAAATTTTTCGCTTCGCGGCACTGGATGGATTTGATGACCGCTGGTTTGAGCGCGGGCGGCTGATTGTCGAAAGCGGAGTGGCCAAGGGCATTGTCGCAATCATCAAAAACGACCGGCTGAGCGCGAAGGGGCGCACCATTGAGGTGTGGGAGGCACTGCGGCTGGAGATTGCGCCAGGCGATATGATCCGGCTGGAGGCGGGGTGCGACAAGCGGGTGAAAACCTGCCGGTTGAAATTCAACAACATCCTGAATTTTCGCGGCTTTCCCGACATCCCCGGTGAAGACTGGCTTATGGCCTATCCGTCAAGCGGTGATGACAATTCGGGTGGTTCGCTGTCAACAAGGAGGTGGGACGGATGAGCGTGGGGAACCCCGGGGCCGTCACCATTGCGCGCCAGTGGATCGGCACACCTTATTTGCATCAGGCGTCCTGCCTTGGGGCCGGGGCCGATTGTCTGGGCCTGATCCGGGGCATTTGGCGAGGGTTGAACGGGCATGAACCGGCGGCGGTGCCTGCCTATACGCCAGATTGGTCGGAACCGCAGCGACAAGAGCGGCTGTGGCAGGCGGCGCGGGCGCATTTGGCGGAACAGCCATTGGGCGATTTGGCCGCTGGCGATGTGGTGTTGTTTCGGATGCGCGACAGCGGCGTTGCCAAACATCTGGGTGTGATTTCGGAGACTGGTGCGCGGGCGTCGTTCATCCATGCTTATTCCGGGCATGGGGTGATCGAAAGCCCGCTGAGCGCCCCTTGGCGGCGCCGCATCGTGGCGCGCTTTGCATTTCCTGACAGGAGGCTTTGATGGCCACGATTGTTCTTTCCGCAATTGGTGCGGCGGCGGGCGCGAGCCTTGGTGGCGGCGTTCTGGGGTTGTCGTCTGTTGTGATCGGCAGGGCGGTGGGGGCCACTCTGGGCCGTGTAATTGACCAGTCGATCCTTGGGGCAGGGTCACAGGCGGTGGAAACCGGTAAGGTGGAACGGTTTCGGCTGACGGGGGCCAGCGAGGGCGCGCCGGTCAATCAGGTGTTTGGTCGCAGCCGGATTTCGGGGCAGGTGATCTGGGCGTCGAAGTTCCTGGAAAAAACCGCGACCAGCGGCGGGGGCAAGGGTGCGCCCAGCGGGCCAAGCACGACCAGCTATAGTTATTGTGTGTCGCTTGCCATAGCCCTGTGCGCCGGTGAGATTTCACGCGTGGGTCGGGTGTGGATCGACGGGGCCGAGGCCAGTCTGGACGATCTGAATATCCGGGTTTATCCGGGATCGCAGAACCAACTGCCCGACCCCAAGATCGAGGCCGTCGAGGGGGCTGGCAATGTGCCGGCCTATCGCGGCATCGCCTATGTGGTGTTCGAGGATCTGGATCTTGCGCCCTATGGCAACCGTGTGCCGCAATTCAGCTTTGAGGTGATGCGCCCGGAACCGACCGCGCAGGGCGGTATGCCGGATCTGGCGCGCAGCGTGCAGGGCGTGGCGTTGATGCCCGGAACCGGGGAATATGCCCTGGCCACCACGCCGGTGCGGTTTCAGCAGGAACCGGGGGTTTCGAGTTTTATCAACATCAATTCGCCCTTGGGGAAAACCGATTTCGCGGCGTCGGTGGATGCTTTGAGAGAGGAACTGCCGAATTGTGGCGCGACATCGCTGGTCGTGTCGTGGTTCGGCAATGACCTGCGGTGTGGCAGTTGTGAGATTGCGCCGAAGGTGGAGCAGGGGGAATTCGAAGGGGTTGAAATGCCCTGGACGGTTTCGGGCCTGACCCGCTCTTCGGCAGTGCCGTTGGCCAAGGTGGACGGCAAGGTGATTTATGGCGGCACCCCGACTGATCAATCGGTGAAAGAGGCGATCACGGCCCTGTGCGATGCCGGTCAGGCGGTGATGTTTTATCCGTTTATCCTGATGGAGCAGTTGGCGGACAACGGGTTGCCTGACCCTTATTCCGGTGCGGATGATCAGCCCATTCTGCCATGGCGCGGGCGGATCACGCTTTCGGTGGCCCCGGGGCGGGATGGTTCGCCCGATAAAACGGCGCAGGCCGAGGCCGAGGTCGCGGCGTTTTTCGGTGTGGCGTCGGGGGCTGATTTCACGGTGACAGACGATGGCGTTGATTACACCGGTCCGGCTGAGTTTTCTTACCGCCGGTTCATCCTGCATTACGCCCACCTGTGTGCGGCTGCGGGGGGGTTGATTCATTCTGCGTTGGCACAGAGATGCGGGCGCTGACCCAGATCCGGGGTGCTGGGGGCAGTTTTCCGGCGGTCGAGGCCATGCGTCAGTTGGTGCAGGATGTTCGTGCCATCGTCGGGTCGGATTGCAAGATCGGCTATGCCGCTGATTGGTCGGAATATTTCGGCTATCATCCGCAGGATGGATCGGGTGATGTATTCTTTCATCTCGATCCGTTGTGGGCAGATTCGGAAACCGATTTCATCGGAATCGACAATTATATGCCATTGGCCGATTGGCGTGACGGGTTTGATCATGCCGATGCGGATTGGGGCGCGGTCTATAATCTCGACTATCTCAAGTCCAATATCGCGGGTGGTGAAGGGTATGATTGGTATTACCACGCCCCCGAGGCCGAGGCGATTCAACTGCGCACGCCGATCACCGATGGGGCTTATGATGAACCATGGGTGTTTCGGTATAAGGATTTGAAAGGCTGGTGGAGCAACGAGCATTACAACCGCAGCGGCGGTGTGCGCGATCAAACCCCAACGAATTGGGAACCGGGCAGCAAGCCGATCTGGTTCACCGAATACGGGTGTGCCGCCATCGACAAGGGGGCCAACCAGCCCAACAAGTTTCTGGACCCGAAATCAAGCGAAAGCGATCTGCCGAAATATTCCACCGGGCGGCGCGATGACTTGATGCAGATGCAATATCTGCGGGCGATGCAATGCTATTGGTCCGACCCGGCAAATAACCCGGTGTCCGAGCAATATGGCGGGCCGATGGTGGATATGTCGCGCGGCCATGTCTGGGCATGGGATGCGCGGCCCTATCCGTTTTTTCCCGGGAATGCTGACCTGTGGAGCGACGGTGAGAATTACGCCCGGGGGCATTGGATCGCCGGGCGGGCGACAGCGCGGGCGTTGTCTTCGGTGGTGCGCGAGATTTGCGCGCAATCTGGTGTGCGCGATGTGGATGTCAGCCGCCTGTATGATGTGGTCCGTGGGTTCGTGATTGGCGATGTCAGCGGGGCGCGCGCGCGGCTTCAGCCGCTGATGATGGCCTATGGGTTTGACGCCATCGAGCGCGAGGGAAAGCTGCTGTTTCAATCCCGGGACGGGCGTGAAATCGGGCAGGTTGACCCCGAGCGCGTGGTGGTGACCGGCGAATTGGACGGCGACATTGACGCCGTACGCAACCCCGAGGCTGATACCGTGGGGCGGCTGCGGTTGAATTTCGTTGCGGCGGATGGTGATTTTGAGGTTCAGGCTGCCGAGGCGATTTTCCCCGACGAGCGCAGTTTTGGCGTGGCGCAATCGGAATTTCCGCTGGTCCTGACCCGGGCCGAGGCGACGGGGATCGTTGAACGCTGGTTGGCGGAATCCCGGGTGGCGCGCGACAAGTTGCGCTTTGCGCTGCCGCTGTCGCAACTGGGCTTTGGTGCTGGCGATGTCCTGAAGGTGCGGGGCGCGCTGTATCGGCTGGATCATATCGAACAGGCCGGACAACAGATGATCGAGGCGGTGCGGATTGAACCCGAGCTGTATGAGCCAAGCGATGCTGTGGATACGGCAGTGCGCCTTGCGCCCTTTGTGGCCCCGGTGCCGGTGTTGCCGGTGTTTCTGGATCTGCCCCTGTTAAGCGGCAACGAGGTGCCGCACGCCCCCCATATCGCGGTGACGGGGCGGCCTTGGCCGGGATCGGTTGCAGTATACGATTCCGCGCTTGAGGATGGGTTTACGCTGAACAGGCTGATTTCGGCGCAAGCCACCATGGGCGTGACCGAAAGCGTGATGACGGCGGCCCAAACGGGGCTGTTGGACAATGGCGCGCCCTTGCGGGTGCGTTTGCTGAGCGGGGCGCTGGAATCGATCACCATGAACCGGCTTCTTGCGGGCCATAACGCCATGGCGATTGGAACCGGCGAGGATGACGCTTGGGAAGTGTTCCAGTTTGGGCAGGCCGATCTGGTCGGCGATCGTAAGTATGACCTGAGCCAGCGGCTGCGGGGGCAGGCGGGGACCGATGCCTTGATCCCCTTTGAGTGGCCAGTGGGCAGCCGGGTTGTTCTGTTGAATACCGCCGTGAATCAGATCAGCCTCGACTCCTCCAATCGCGGGTTGGCGCGCCATTACCGGATCGGCCCGGCGGGGCGTCCGTTGGACGATCCGATCTTTGCCGAACAGGTGCGTGCCTTTGATGGGGTCGGGTTGCGCCCCTATGCGCCGGTGCATCTGCGGCTGCGCAAGGTGGCGGGCGACATCACCGCGACGTGGATCAGACGCACGCGGATCGACGGTGATCCATGGGGAGAAACCGATGTGCCTTTGGGCGAAGCGAGCGAGGTCTATGCCTTGCGGGTGGTGCAGAATGGCACGGTGTTGCGACAAGCCACTGTCACCGCGCCACAATGGACCTATGACGCCGCACAACAGGCGGCGGACGGGGCGGTGGCGCCCTTTGCCATTGAGGTTGCGCAGGTGTCTGACCGGTTCGGGCCGGGGCTGTATAGGCGGGCGGTCTTTGTTGGCTAGGCCGGGCGGGCAGATGTGGCTGGGCGATGCCAGTGCGGCGGCGCGGGTTATGTGCCGCGTCCCCGTACATCGGCGCCTCTGGGTGCAGGAGCGAATGTTGCGCGAAGCGGCGCGCGCCCACTCTCATGTTGCCCGAACCGGCCGCGCCCATTGTATCTGGGGCGATGGCAGCCTGATGGCGGTGGCACTGCGGCGCGCACCGGCGGGGGAGCCGCCCCTGTCGGACAGGGATTTCTGCCTCTGTCTGGCCCACATTTTGTTACGATTAAGCGAGAACTAGGGTTTGACGGTGGAATATCGGCCCTATGTGGTATAGTCGGTGCGCGACAAAAAGGACACGCCATGCCCGATGCCAAGGAACACCTTTCGCAGATTGACCCGGTCTGGTCGCAGATCACCAGCGAAGCGCGCGCGGCGATTGCCGATGAGCCGCTTTTGGGCGGTCTGATCCATTCCAGTATCCTGCATCATCGCAGTCTGGAAAAGGCGCTCGCCTATCGCGTGTCGCTCAAGCTTGCCTCGGGCGAGATGTCAGAGCAGTTCCTGCGCGAGATCGCGGATGAGGGCTATGCCGCCGATCCATGGCTGGGGGCGGCGGCGCGGGCCGATCTGGTGGCTGTTCTGGATCGTGACCCGGCCAGTCATCGGTTGTTGCAGCCTCTGTTGTATTTCAAGGGCTATCAGGCGGTTCAGGCGTATCGGCTGGGCCACTGGCTGTGGCAGCAGGGGCGGCGCGATCTGGCTTATTTCCTGCAAATGCGCAACAGTGAGGTGTTCGGGATTGATATTCACCCCGGCGCAAAGATCGGGCGTGGCATCATGATCGACCATGCCCATTCCATCGTGATTGGCGAAACGGCGGTGGTGGGTGACAATGTGTCGATGCTGCATTCCGTGACGCTGGGCGGTACAGGCAAGGAAGACGATGATCGCCACCCCAAGATCGGTGACGGCGTGTTGATCGGGGCAGGGGCCAAGGTGCTGGGCAATATCCACATCGGCCATTGCACCCGCATCGCCGCCGGTTCGGTGGTGCTTGAGGATGTGCCACCGATGAAAACCGTGGCGGGGGTGCCCGCGCGCATCGTAGGCGAGGCCGGTTGTGCCCAGCCCGCCGTCAGCATGAATCACCTGCTGAACGGGCCGGACGCCTGAACAGAGATGCTCAGGCGAGCATGGCCATCGGGTTTTCAAGGTTATCCTTGATCGCGGCCAACAATTCAGCCCCCAGCGCACCGTCGATCACCCGGTGATCGACGGACAGGGTCACCGACATCACGGTGGCCACGGCAAGGTTTCCTTCACCATCAACCACGGGTTTCTTGACCCCGGCGCCCACGGCCAGGATCGCCCCGTGGGGCGGGTTGATCACCGCGTCAAAATTATCGACCCCGAACATCCCGAGGTTTGAAATGGCAAAACTGCCGCCCTGATATTCATGGGGCGCCAGTTTTCGGTCGCGCGCGCGACTGGCCAGATCCTTCATTTCAGCAGACAGCGCGCTGAGGGTTTTGACCTCGGCGTCTTTCAGAACCGGTGTGAACAACCCACCCTCGATTGCGACGGCAACGGCAACATCCGACGGCTTCAGCTCCAGAATCCGGTCACCGGCCCAGACGGCATTGGCCGTTGGCACCTGTTGCAGGGCCAGCGCACAGGCCTTGATGATGAAATCATTGACCGAAAGCTTAACGCCGCGCCCTGATAATTGTTTGTTAAGGTCGGCGCGGAAGGCCAGCAGGGCGTCGAGATGAATATCGCGGCGCAGATAGAAATGCGGAATCGTTTGTTTCGCCTCGGAAAGACGGGCCGCAATGGTTTTGCGCATCCCGTTCAGGGTGATTTCGCTGTGCGCACGGTCGGCATAAAGTGCGGCAACCTTGTTGTCTCCCGACGCTGCCGGCGCCGTGTCGGTGCTGGCGGTAGCCGCGATGGGGGCCGCTGGTTTTTCTGCGGCTTCCACGTCGGATTTGACAATCCGTCCCTTCGGGCCTGTTCCTTTCAGCGTGCTCAGATCCAGCCCTTTGTCCGCCGCCAGACGCCGCGCGAGGGGCGAGGCGAAAATACGCTCGCCACTGTTGGCAACGGGTGCCGCAGCCGCCGTCGGTGCCGGTTCTGGCGCCTTTTCCGGCTCAGCCGTTTTCGCCGGAGTGGCTTTGGGCGTTTCATCACCCTGCGCCAGGTCATCGGCGTTTTCACCATCGCCCAACAGCACCGCGATGGGGCTGTTGACCTTCACGCCCTCGCTGCCCTCGGCCACCAGAATTTTGCCGATCACGCCTTCATCGACGGCTTCGAATTCCATGGTTGCCTTGTCGGTTTCGATTTCGGCCAGCAAATCACCGGATGCCACGGTATCACCCTCTTTGACCAGCCATTTGGCGAGGGTGCCTTCCTCCATGGTGGGCGACAGGGCGGGCATGAGGATTTCGGTTGGCATGTCAGTCTCCATTTTGCAGGCGGGCCTGCGAAATCATTCGTAAGTGTGCGCGGCAATCACCCGCTGTAGGTGACTGTGCGCACGGCCTCGACCACTTCATCGGTGGTGATCAGCGCCAGTTTTTCCAGGTTCGCCGCATATGGCATCGGGACATCCTTGCCCGTGCAGTTGATGACCGGCGCGTCAAGATAATCGAACGCCTGTTGCATCAGCACCGATGAGATGTAATTGCCGACGGAACCTTGTGGAAAACCCTCTTCGACGGTCACGCAGCGGTTGGTTTTCTTCACGCTTTCTATGATCGCGCCGGTGTCCATGGGGCGCAGGGTGCGCAGGTCGATCACCTCGGCCTCGATTCCGTCTTTTGCCAATATTTCAGCCGCTTCCAAGGCATAGCTGACCCCGATCCCAAAGGATACGATGGTCACGTCACCGCCTTCACGCCAGATGCGCGCCTTGCCGAATGGCACGGTGTGATCCTCAATATCCGGCACATCGAAACTGCGCCCGTACAGGATTTCATTTTCGAGGAAAATCACCGGGTTCGGGTCGCGGATCGCGGTTTTCAACAGGCCTTTGGCGTCATCGGCAGAATAGGGCATCACCACTTTCAGCCCCGGAATTTGCGAATACCACGCGGCGTAATCATGGGAATGCTGTGCGCCAACCCGGGCCGCAGCACCGTTCGGGCCGCGAAACACGATGGGACAGCCCATTTGCCCGCCCGACATATAGAGGGTTTTTGCGGCGGAATTGATGATCTGATCCATGGCCTGCATGGCGAAGTTGAAAGTCATGAATTCAACGATCGGGCTCAGCCCGCCAAAGGCGGCGCCCACGCCGATACCGGCAAACCCGTGTTCCGTGATCGGCGTGTCAATCACCCGGCGCGCGCCGAATTCATCCAGCAACCCTTGGGAAATCTTGTAGGCGCCCTGATATTCGGCCACCTCTTCGCCCATCAGAAACACCTTGTCGCTGCGGCGCATTTCCTCGGCCATGGCATCGCGCAGGGCCTCGCGCACCGTGGTCTTTTTCATCACTGTGCCCTCGGGCAGTTCAGATTCGACCGGGGCGGGGGTGTTTGTGGCGCCGGTGCGGCGGGTGCATCCTCTTTGCGCGCTTCTGCCGGGGCGGGTTGCGGTTGCGCGGGGGTGTCGTCGTCGGGTTCACCCTCGATCACCAAGGTCGCGATGGGGCTGTTCACGGCCACGCCTTCGGTGCCCTCAGTCACCAGGATTTTACCGATCACGCCTTCATCCACGGCCTCGAATTCCATCGTGGCCTTGTCGGTTTCGATCTCGGCCAGAATATCGCCGGCGTTCACGGTGTCGCCTTCCTTGACCAGCCATTTGGCGAGGGTACCTTCCTCCATGGTGGGCGACAGGGCGGGCATCAGGATTTCGGCCATGGTTAACCCTCCACCGGGGTGATCATCCCCACAACGTTGCCTTCGCCATCCTCGACATAGGCACAGCGCCCGGCGCCGGGGTAATCGGTGGGGGCAAGGGCCTCGGCCCCGCCGTTGGCCAGCGCCCAGTCATAGCGTTCGTCAACATCCGCCACCTCAAACACCATGGTGCCGCCGCGAATGGGGCTTCCGGGTTTGGGTTTTGCGTCCATGCGGGTCATGATTGCCGCAGTCAGCCCATGATCCATGCCGATGCCGTCGCCCGAAATAAGGTGATAATCGGCCGCTTCACCGCCTTCCATCGGATCGAAACGCCACCCCAGAAGGCCGCTATAGAACTGGCGGGCCCGGGCATTGTCGGTGGCATGTATTTCGAAATGTGGCATTACACGGCCCCCTCTTGCGGAACTTTGTTGCTGTAGATGTCAGTGTAAAGCTCATCGACCGAGGGTTCGGGGCTGTCCTTGGCGAACTCGGCGCTGTCGTTGACCACGGCCTTGATCTCCTTGTCGATCGCCTTCAGCTCATCTTCGGTGGCGTGTTTACCACTCAGCAACATCTGGCGGATATGTTCGATGGCGTCGCGTTCTTCGCGCATCTTCTGCACTTCATCGCGGGTGCGGTATTTGGCCGGGTCTGACATGGAGTGACCACGATACCGATAGGTTTTGATCTCAAGGATATAGGGGCCATTGCCTGCGCGACAGTGGGCCACGGCCTTTTGCCCCGCCGCCTTGACGGCCAGAACATCCATGCCGTCCACCTCTTCGCCGGGGATGCCATAGGACGCGCCGCGTTCCCAATAGCTGGGCGATTTGGTTGACCGTTTGGTTGAGGTGCCCATGGCGTATTGGTTGTTTTCAATCACGAACACCACCGGCAGATCCCACAGTTCGGCCATGTTATAGGTTTCATAGACCTGCCCCTGGTTGGCCGCCCCGTCACCGAAATAGGTGAATGTCACCCGGTCGTTGCCCAGATATTTATCGGCAAAGGCAAGGCCCGCGCCGATGGGCACCTGCGCGCCGACAATGCCGTGGCCGCCGTAAAAGTGTTTTTCCTTTGAAAACATGTGCATCGAGCCGCCCTTGCCGCCCGAATACCCGCCTTCGCGGCCGGTCAGTTCGGCCATCACGCCGCGCGGGTCCATGCCGCAGGCCAGCATATGGCCGTGGTCGCGGTAGGATGTCACCCGTTTGTCGCCGTCCTCGGCGGCGGCTTCCAATCCGACGACAACCGCCTCCTGGCCGATGTAAAGGTGGCAGAACCCGCCGATCAGGCCCATGCCATAAAGCTGGCCGGCCTTTTCCTCGAACCGGCGAATCAACAGCATTTCACGATAGAAATGCAGCAATTCATCCTTGCTGACGTTGGGTTTTGCGGCTGATTTCTTGGTGGCCATTTGGCTGGCTCCTCGCGGATGGGCGATAGTTCAGTATTAAACTATTCCACGCCCGCGCCGAAAACGAAAGCCCCGTTTTCGTCCCTTACCGCAAGACCACCTCGTCCGAGCGCACGAGGCCCAGAATGTCGCGGGCCTGTTCGTCCAGCAAATCAAGGTCGAGATAGGCATCGGACATGCGCCGCGTGCGATTGCGCAATGCATCGAGTTCGCTGTCAAGTTCGGCCAGTTCGGCGGTCAGTTCATGCGCCTCGGCGTCGATCTGAACCCGTTGGAACACCCCGTAATCGCCCTGCACGCTGGCAAAGGTGAAATACATGCCCAACACAAAGGCCAGAGAAAAATAGAGTACAACCCCAAGCGCGGGGCGGTTGCTGTTATGTGTCATGCGCTGCCTCATTACCGCCTCTGCCGGGCGGGTGGGGGCAGTATGGCACAGGGCGAATCGGTTGTGAATCCCCGAATCGCAGACGTGAACAGCGACAGGTCACGACCCCGCACCAAAATACCCTGGTGGATTTGTATCACGGCAGGGCGCCGCCATCGCGAAACGCAAGAATGCCGCGGATCTTCCCCGTGGTTGCTGTGCGCAAGGAGCTGCCGAGCAGCATGCAGCAGAGTATTGATTGACCGCAACGTCGTTGTTATTTGAGGTGTCGTTCGGGACGGCCCGCGCCTGTGACACCTATTTTGGGACGACCCGACACTGAAACGGATGGCTGTGTCATGGCTTGGTCCTATCTTATTATTGCTGGAATTCTTGAAATTGTCTGGGCGTTCTTCATGAAGAAGTCCGCAGGATTCACGCTGCTTGTGCCCAGTACCGTCACGATCATCACAATGATGGCAAGCTTCACGCTTCTCTCGCTTGCGATGCGGTCGCTTCCTCTTGGCACCGCATACACCATCTGGACCGGCATCGGCGCCGTCGGGGCGTTCGCCGTGGGGGTCATTGTGCTGGGGGAAGCGGCAACGCCGATGCGTCTGATCGCGGCACTTTTGATCGTCGCGGGCATCGTGCTTATGAAATTGTCGTCCTCTGCCAGTTAAAGCCGACACGTCTGAAATCAGCTACAGATGAATGTTCGATCCGCTTTTCTGCCCGACATTAACCGCCACCGGATTTCCTGTTTTTCCGGCAAATTTTAAGGTGCGGTGTTGCGAAATTGCAGGATTTGCATGCCGATTGCCACGGCCGGTCCGATGCCCAGGGCAAAGAACACCGTGCCAAGCCCAAGCGTGCCGCCCAAGGCCCACCCGATCATCACGACCGTCAGCTCAAGCCCCATGCGCACAAGGGCGATGGGTTGATGTGTCACGTTCTGAAGCCCGGTCATCAGGCCATCGCGGGGGCCGGGGCCAAGGTTCGCGACCAGATAAATCGCCCCGCCGAACCCGGTCACGAACACCCCGGTCAGGGCCAGCGCGGCGTTTGCTGCATAAGAGTCAAAGACCGGCAACCATGGCAACACGTATTCCAGAACCAGCGCGATGATGACTGCGTTCAGGATCGTTCCCATGCCCGGCGTGCGTTTGAGAGGGATCCACAGAAACAAGACGCAGGCGCTGATGGCAAAGGTTGCAAACCCCAGGCTCCAGCCGGTGATGTTGGTCACCCCTTGCGCGAACACGGTCCAGGGGCTTACGCCGACACCAGCCGTGACCAGCAACGCCTCGCCCAGGCCAAAGACCAACAGGCCAATGACCAGGAACACGACCGACGCCAATGGCGGTTTCATGGTGAACGCCTTTGGCGAACTCCAGCGCAGCGTCGGAACAGAGGTAACCGAAAGAAAACTCAAAGCCGTATCCAGATAAAAGCGTCAAGCGTTCAGGATCTGTGCCAGTTTGGCTGGCCCGGAGCAAGGCCGCATTTGCGTATTGCGCGGGGCGGGCGATCAACCCGCCCCGGCTTTTGCGTTGTCCGGGCTTATTCGGCGCCCTTGTAGATATTGACCAGCTTTTCCAGCATGGCCAGGGCATCGTCGCGGTCGCGCTGGAACGAATTGCGCCCGATGATGCTGCCGTTGCCGCCGCCATCGCGGATCGCGCGGGCGTCGTCATAGACCGAATCCGCGCCCTTTTTCGCGCCACCCGAGAACACGATCAGCCGCCGCCCGTTAAAGGAGGATTGCACGCAATGGGCCACCCGGGCCGCCTGGGTGGACACGTCGATCTTCTGTTCCTCATACACCTTTTTCGCCTCGGGCAGCATCAGATGATCGGTGCCCAGTTTGATCTTGATGATATGCGCCCCCAGCAGCGCCGCCATATGGGCGGCATAGGCAGCCACGTCGATGGCGGTTTCGCCGTCCTTGGTGATGCCTTCGCCGCGCGGATAGGACCAGATCACGGTCGCCACACCCTTGGCCGCGGCCTCTTTGCGCATGGCGACGATTTCTTCCATCATGTCCACGGCCATGTCGGACCCGGGATAGATGGTGAACCCGATCGCGGCACAGCCAAGGCGCAGGGCATCGTCAACGCTGGCCGTTACGGCCTGATTTTTGCCCGCCGTGCCCGACATCAGGGAATTGGCGCTGTTCACCTTGAGGATCGTCGGGATTTGCCCGGCGAACGTATCGGCCCCCGCCTCAAGCGGGCCAAGGGGCGCGGCATAGGCGTTCAGCCCCGCATCAATGGCCAGTTGATAATGATAATGCGGGTCATAGGCTGGCGGGTTCGGAGCAAAGCTGCGCGCGGGGCCATGTTCGAACCCCTGATCGACGGGCAGGATGATCATCTTGCCGCTGCCCTTGAGTTTCCCGTGCATCAGGATCTGGCACAGCTTTCCCTTAACGCCCGGCGTTTCGCCTTCGTAATTGGCAAGGATCTTGCGGACGGTGTTCGAGGCTTTCATGGGCGGCTCCGTGGGTAAAGGGATTGACGTTATGGCAGTGCCATAAGTTGCGGGGCGTCATCACGCAACTTTGATGGCGCTAACAACTTGCCGCTCCATTGTTTTTTCCGAAAGAGGGTGCCATCGGCCACGGTGGGCGGGGCCGATGGCAGGGGCGGGGCCGGTTATTGGCCGCCGAATTGCGCGGGCAGATCGCGGCCCAGCCAGGCCTGCATGGCCAGATCACTGGCGGCGGTTTCGGCCTCGGCCCAGGCGGCCTTGCCCTCGGCATCGACGTTCGCCACCCGCTCATCCAACTGGTTCAGAATGTCGAGACTTTCGCCGTCCCCGGCAGCCGCGCCCATGATCGCCCAAAGGGCCGCGACCGAATAGGACCGGACCCGCCCGATGCCTGACAGGCGGAACATCGCCTCGTTGCGGATCAGCGACACCTTTTCCAGCACGCTGAGGGGGTGCTGAATATCGCCCAAGACATCGGACTGTATCGCCAGAACCTGCGCAAAGGGTAAAACCTGTTCCAGCCGGTCAAGGCGCGCCGCAGCCCCGCTTTGCCCGCTGCCCCCGGCAATCAGCGCCCAGCGATAGGCGGCGGGCGGATCACGCTGTTCCAGGGCCGCCGACAGTTGCAGCGCCGCGACGCCATCCCCGGCATTTGCCAGCGTTGTCAGCAACCGGGTGCCTTGCGCGATGGCGCGCGGGGCGCCAACGCCGGTCACCAGGGCCACACCCACACGATACCGGTCATCATCGGACAGATCCCCCGGATCATCGGCCAATGCCTGTTTGATCAGCGCAGCAGGCAGGGTCGCGCGGGCCGCGGCAGGGGCCAGCGTCAGGCGTGGTTTCAGGTCGCTGAAGGCTTTGCCGGGGTTCTTCTCATAGGCGATGAAATCGACGAGCGTGTCATACCCCGGAGCGATTCCGGTTTCCAGAACGATCCTGCCGGGGTTTTCCAGAAACGCGGGCCAGATGGTTTTGGCCGAGTCGATAAACGCTGTTTGCGCCTCGTTCAGCGCGCTGGCATCGCCTGATGCAGCGTCTGACGCCCCTTGCCGGTTCATCCCGCCAATGACAGTGCCCAGCATTCCGTCAAGCACCATGGGGGCCTGTGCCGGGTCGGTAAAGGGCGGCGGGATCATGCCCTTGACCGCCTCGAACCCGCCAAGATTTTCCAGCGTCACCGCCGCGCGCCGCAGATAGGCCACGGGCTCGGGGTTTTCCATGTCCTTGCGCCCGTTCATCCAGAGGTACGAAAAATCCGCCGTCACATCCAGCGCGGCCACCCCGTCAACCTGGGTATAGGCGTGAATGTCGGCCTCGGCCTGGGCGATGTCATATTCCACATCCAGCGTCAGGCGCGGCACCGTCAGCCTGTCCAGCCCGACAACCCCAAAGGCCTGCCGTGGTTGCGCGGGAAAACAGATGTCGGGGGCGGCAGCGCCCTGCGCCTGCACCTTGAGCCGGATCAGATCGGGGCGGTTCAGGGGGGCGGCGCGAATGGTAAGGCGATCAAAGGTGATCGTGCAGGCGCCGTTCGCGTCCCAGTCAAAGTTCGGCCAGACGGTGACATCGCTCAGGGTCATGTTGCCCTGGGCCAGGTCGACGCTCATCTCACCGTATTTTATATCGACCTGGGTGCGCAGGGCCATGATACCGCCCTGCACCATACGTTGCACCAGATATTGAGGGTTCAGCAGATCCCAAAGACTGGGCGCGCTCTGGGCGCTGACGGAAAGGGGTAACACGGCAAGGGCAGTGGCCCCGAGCAGGCGGGGCAGGGGTGATGCGGGCAGCATGGCAAATCCTTTCGCTCAAATATGAAAAGGATCAGACGCCTTGCGGGCGCGAAAATCAAGCCTGTTGCCCTGAACGGGGCGCGCCGGTCAATCGGTCAGGGCGGCAACACCGGGCAGGGTCTTGCCCTCCATCCACTCAAGAAACGCACCGCCCGCGGTCGAAATATAGGTGAACGCCCCGGCTGCCCCCGCCTTGTTCAGGGCGGCGACGGTATCGCCCCCGGCCACGGAAATCAGCACGCCGTCCGTGGTCAGCGCGGCGGCCTTTGCGGCGGCGGCGTTGGTGGCGGCGTCAAAGGGCGCGATTTCAAACGCACCAAGAGGGCCGTTCCAGATCAGGGTCTTGCTGTTGGCAAAGGTGGCCGCGATCCGGTTTACCGTTTCGGGACCGGCATCAAGGATCATCGCGTCGGCGGGGCAGGCATCGGCGGGCAGGGTTTCATTTTCGGCACCTGCCTTGAATTCGCGGGCGACCACGATATCGGTGGGCAGGATGATTTCACAGGCCACCTCATCGGCCTTGGCCATGATATCGCGGGCGGTGTCGGTCATGTCATGTTCGGCCAGGGATGTGCCGACGTCGATACCCTGAGCGGCCAGAAACGTGTTGGCCATGCCGCCGCCGATCACCAGATGATCGACCTTGCGTACCAGATTTCCCAACAGATCCAGCTTGGTTGAAACCTTGGCGCCCCCGACCACGGCGACAACCGGGCGCCGGGGCTGGCCCAAGGCCTGTTCCAGCGCGCCCAGTTCCGCCGCCATGCCGCGCCCGGCGCAATTGGGCAGCAGCCTTGCGATGGCCTCGGTCGAGCCATGGGCGCGGTGGGCGGCTGAAAAGGCATCATTGCAATAGACATCGCCCAATGCGGCAAGCGAGGCGGCGAATTTTGGATCGTTCTGTTCTTCTCCGGCGTGAAAGCGGGTGTTTTCCAGCAACAAAACCTCGCCCGTCTGCAAATCGCCCACCGCCGTTTTCGCCGGGCCGCCAATGCAATCGGGCGCGAATTTCACCACCACCCCCAGCGCCTGCTCCAGGGCGGGCACCAATGGTTTCAGCGACATATCCGGCACCACCTTGCCCTTGGGCCGGCCGTAATGGGCCATCAGCACCGGCTTGCCCCCAAGGGCGAGAATATCGCGCACCGTTGGCACGATCCTGTCGATGCGGGTGCTGTCGGTGACCACGCCGTCTTTCATCGGCACGTTGATGTCAACGCGGGTCAGCACGATCTTGCCCACAAGATCCAGGTCGTCGAGGGTGTTCCAGGCCATGGTGGCGGCTCCTTTTTCGGGTTACCCCCTTGTTGCGTCCCGTCGCGCGATCGTCAACCGCCGGGTGCCTGTTTCACCTTTTCCCGGAGCCGCCGGTGCATTAGAACCCCCACAACCAGAGCGAAGGAGCCTGAACATGGCCGAGATCAAAGACCCCGAAAACACCATCCTGCTGGAACTCAAAGGCGGCACCGTCACCATCGAACTGTTGCCCGACGTCGCCCCCCAGCATTGCGCGCGGATGAAGGAACTGGCCCGCAGCGGCGCTTATGACAACGTTGCCTTTCACCGGGTGATCGACGGCTTCATGGCCCAGACCGGCGATGTGGCCAACGGCAACATGGAAAGGGATTTCAACCTGCGTTCGGCAGGGACGGGCGGGTCGGACATGCCCGATCTGCCGGCCGAGTTTTCCAAGCTGCCCCACGATCGCGGCACCATCGGCGCGGCCCGGTCGTCAAACCCGAACAGCGCCAATTCGCAGTTCTTCATCAACTTTTCCGACAATAATTTCCTCAATGGCCAATATACGGTATATGGTCGGGTGATCGAGGGAATGGACCATGTCGATGCCCTTACCCGGGGTGAGCCGCCCGCAAGCCCCGACCGGATGATCAGCATGAAGGTGGCCGCAGATGCGTAAACTTGCCCTTTCCGTTGCCTTGGCCCTGTTGACGGCGGCACCCGCCGTCGCAACCGAGCTGAAGCTTGAGGTGGCCGGTCAGGCCAACGGCACGGTCGTGATTGACCTGTTCGATGACGTGGCCCCCGCCCATGTGGCGCGGATCACCGAACTGGCCCGGGCCGGGGCCTATGACAACGTGGTGTTTCACCGGGTGATTGACGGGTTCATGGCCCAGACCGGCGATGTGCAATACGGCAAGGTGGGGGGCGATCTGCGCCGCGCCGGCACGGGTGGTTCGGACATGCCCGATCTCAAGGCTGAATTTTCCGATAAACCGTTCGAGCGGGGCAGCGTCGGCATGGCCCGCGCGGCGGACCCCGACAGCGCCAATTCGCAGTTTTTCATCATGTTCGCCCCGGCGCCGCATCTGAACGGCGATTACACGGTGGTCGGCAAAGTGACGAGCGGGATGGACGTGATCGACCAGATCAAGCGCGGCTCGGGCCAATCGGGCGCCGTGTCGGGCAAGCCGGACGTGATCAAATCGGCGACAATCATCAACTGACGCGCCCTGCATCACCCCGACATCGCAGTGTTGACGCCCGCTCCGGGATGCCGGGGCGGGCGTTTTCATGTCTGGCGATGGTCTGACCAAAAGGAGCGGGCGTTCGCCCGCACATGATGTTTTGCGGGCGCGTTTGGCGGCTGTTGCGCCCCGATGGCCCCCTTGACACCCTGCTGTTGCTGCCCCTCTGTGGCGCGATGGATCAACGCAAGGATATGGATGGATTCGGGGCGGCCTGGCTGATCGGGTTCGCGCTGTTGCTGGGCCTCAATCAGGTGGTGATCAAGCTGACCAACGGTGGCTTGCAGCCGGTGTTTGCTGCGGGGGTTCGTTCGCTTGGGGCGACGTTTTGTCTGTTGGCGTGGATGCGGTGGCGCGGGGTTGCGGTGGTGATCGTGCCGCGTTCCGCCCGGGCCGGGCTGGTTCTGGGGGTGTTGTTCAGCCTTGAATTTCTGTTGTTGTTCATTGCGCTGGACCTGACGACGGTAACGCGCACCTCGGTGATTTTTTATTCCATGCCGGTCTGGCTGACCCTTGCTGCGCATTTCCTGCTGCCCGGCGAACGATTATCGCGCCTCAGGGCAGCCGGGCTGGCGCTGGCCTTTGTCGGTGTGGTTCTGGCGCTGTCGGCACGCGCGCCCGGAGGGGCATCATCGCTTGTGGGTGATCTTTGTGCCCTTGGTGCGGCGTTTTGCTGGGCGGGAATTGCGCTGGCCACCCGTGCACGCGGGATGAACGGCGTCAGCCCCGAAATGCAGCTTTTGTGGCAGTCGGTGATTTCAACGGTCGTGTTGCTGATCGCGTCGCTGGCCTTTGGGCCATGGATACGGGCATTTGCGCCGATCTATGTGATCAGCATGGGATTTCAGATTGTCATGGTTGCCAGCGCCGGATTTCTTTTGTGGTTCTGGCTGCTGGGCCGGTATCGTGCCGGGCAGGTGGCGGCCTTTGGGTTTTTGTCGCCGGTTTTCGGTGCCTTCATGGGCTGGGCGCTCCTGGACGAACCCCTGAGCACGCCGCTGTTTGCCGCGCTGGCCCTGGTGGCCGTTGGGCTGGCGCTGATCAACCGGCCCGAAACGGGGTTCAGGTTCCGCAGAACGTCTGGCTGACGATTTCGTCCGGGGCCGGGGCGCGGGCCAGATCGGCGTTGTCGGCAAACGGGGTTTGCAGCGCGTCGGTCAACCGCTGGAACGGCGCCAGATCGCCGTCGAGTGCGGCTGTGATGGCCTGTTCCACCCGGTGGTTGCGCGGGATGATGGCGGGGTTGGTCGCGGCAATGCGCGCCTGCACCGTTTCCGGGTCTGCGCCGTCCCGGGCAAGGCGCGCCTGCCAGACCCCGGCCCAGGTATCATATGCAGTCGGATCACTGAATTGATCCCGCGCGCCGGGCTGGCCCAGTTGGCGAAAACTGTTGGTGAAATCCGCCTGCCCGTGGGCCATCCGGTCAAGCAGGGATTGGATCAGATCGGCGTCATCGTCCTCGGAGGTGGCCAGCCCCAGCTTGGCGCGGAACCGCGCCAGCCAGTGCTGCCCGAACACCACCGGAAAGCGATGCACGGCCTCGGTGGCCTGTTCGATCGCGGCCTCGCGTTCGCCCATCAGCGGCAACAGGGCCGTGGCCAGTTGCGCCAGATTCCAGATGGCGATGTCGGGCTGGCGGGCAAAGGCATAGCGCCCGAACTGGTCGATCGAGGAAAACACCTTGTCCGGGTGATAGGCATCGAGAAAGGCGCAGGGGCCATAATCAATGGTTTCGCCCGCAATGCTCATGTTATCAGTGTTCATCACGCCGTGGACAAACCCCACAGACATCCACCCGGCAATCAGGGCCGCCTGCGCGTCAATCACCGCGTTCAGCAGCCCCAAAGGGCCATCCGCCCCGGGATAATGGCGCGCGATGGCATGCTGGCAAAGGGCGCTCAATGCCTCGGTATCCTGCCTAGCGGCGAAATACTGAAAGGTGCCGACGCGGATATGGCTTTGGGCCACCCGGGTCAGAACCGCCCCCGGATAGCGGCGTTCGCGCAGCACCGCCTCGCCGGTGGTGACGGCGGCCAGCGCCCGGGTGGTGGGCAGGCCAAGGGCATGCATCGCCTCGCTCACCACATATTCGCGCAGCACCGGACCCAGCCAGGCCCGCCCGTCGCCGTTGCGCGAATAGGGCGTCGGCCCGGACCCTTTCAGTTGCAGATCCACATGGCCAAGGGGGCTGTCGATTTCTCCGAGCAGCAGGGCGCGCCCATCGCCCAGTTGCGGCGCCCAGCCGCCGAATTGATGCCCCGCATAAACCTGCGCCAGCGGAGCGGCACTCTGGGGCACATGGTTGCCTGCCAGCATGGCGATGCCCTCAGGCCCGGCCAATGCGTCCGGGTCCAGCCCGAGATCACATGCCAAACCGCGATTCAGCCGCACCAACCCGGGATTGTTCACCGGGGTGGGGGCCATCGATGTGAAAAACCGCGCGGGCAGTCGCGAATAGGTGTTGTTGAAGGGCAGGTGCAGGGTCATGGGGCCTCCGGAGTTGCCTGATACCTAGGCACCCGGAGCGGTCAGTGCCACCCCCGGGTCACATTCCGGTGACACGCCGGACAGAGCACGGTGCCGCCCGCCACAGGCGCCAGACATAATATGGAATGCGGGCGCAGCCCGCGCCTTTGGATCACGCGCCGTGTCACAACGGGCGGGTCATTACCGTGTGGCTGTCACGTGGCACAAACCCCAGCCGCCGGCAGAACACCAGGGCACGCGGGTTGGCGGCGGCGGCGTCCATGTGCAACGCGCGGATGCCGTGGTGCGACAGGGCTTTGGCCAATGCCGCCACCGCTTCACTGCCCATGCCGCGCCCGCGCACCGGTGGGCGGATGAACAATTCCGCGATGGTTGCCGTCGCCCCGCCCAGATCAAGGGCATAGCCAAACGAGATCACTGCATAGCCCACCGGCGATTTCGGTGGGCCGATCAGGTAAAGAACGGCGTTCGGCACCCCCTCCAGCAATGGATCGAGTGCTGCGTCCAGACCATCGGTGTCGCTGGCGTGTTCCCGGTGAAATGCCGCGACCAGTGCCAGCGCGCGGTCGCGATCCTCTATGGTTGCAATGCGCAGGGTGACGCTCACAACCGGGCCAGACGCTCGGTCAGCAGGGCAAAAAAGCCGTCGGCGTCAAGATTGCCGATAAAAGTGGCGTTGGGGGCGCGGTCGGTGACACCCCACCAATCGGCCACGGTCATGCCCAGGGTCAGGTCAGAGGTGGTTTCGATTTCGACGTTGATATGGCGCCCGGTGAACAATTCAGGCGCGATCAGGTACGCGGTGACGCAGGGGTCGTGCAGGGGCGCACCGTTTGACCCGTATTTCGCCTTGTCGAACCGTTCAAAGAAATCGGTCATTTCCGCCACTGCCACAGCAGCGGGGGTGCCAATCGCGCGGAACGCGGCGTTGCGCGGCCCGGTGACCAGCGCCTTGTGGGTCACATCCAGCGGCATCACCACCAGATCGACGCCAGAGCGGAACACGATATCGGCGGCCTCGGGATCGACATAGATGTTGAATTCCGCCGCCGGTGTGATGTTGCCCACCTCGAAATAGGCGCCCCCCATCAACACGATCCGCTGAATGCGCCCGGCAATATCGGGCGCCCGTTGCAAGGCCGTGGCGATGTTGGTCAGCGGGCCGAGAGGGCAGAGGGTGATGCTGCCGGAAGGGTGGGCGCGCAGGGTATCGATGAGGAAATCGACGGCGTGGCGATCCTGTAACGGCATTTTCGGATCGGGCAGGGTGGGGCCGTCCAGCCCGGTTTTGCCGTGGACATGTTCAGCGGTGACCAGCGGGCGTTTCAACGGCGTGTCGCAGCCCGCAAACACCGGAATATCCACCCGACCAGCCAGTTCACAGACGATGCGGGCGTTTTTCTGGGTCAAGGCAAGTGGCACGTTGCCTGCCACCGCAGTGATTCCCAGCACCTCGATGTCGTCGGGGCTGGCCAGTGCCAGAAGGATGGCAACAGCGTCGTCCTGTCCCGGGTCGGTGTCGATGATGATTTTCGTTGCGGCCATGATGGCTCCTTTCGGGGGGCGCTCGGCGCTCCCTTGCGGTCGCTTCTCGCGAAGAGCGACCGCAAGGGAGCGATGAGCGCGCGGTCAACGGGTGAGGGCGTCCAGCACCCGCGCCCAACTGCGAATGCCCCGGTGAAAGCTGCTCAGGTCGTATTTTTCGTTGGGTGAGTGGATCTGGTCGTCATCCTTGCTGAACCCGATCAACATCGAATCCGTATCGAGGATGGATTTGAAATATCCCGCAATCGGGATCGACCCACCGCTGCCCACATAGGCCGCCGGATTGGGCCACTCAGACGACAGCGCGTGGCGGGCCAGATCGAAGGCGGGGTTGTCGATGCTCATCTGGCTGGCCGCTGAGGCGCCGTGGCTTTTCCATTCAACCGTGCAATCCGGGGGCAGTTGCGCCTCGACCATCTTGCGGAAATTCTTGCGAGATCTCATAGGGGTCCTGGGTGCCCACCAGACGAAAACTGATCTTGGCATGGGCCTGGGCGGGCAGCACGGTTTTGAACCCGTCGCCCTGATAGCCGCCCCAGATGCCGTTCACTTCGCAGGTGGGGCGCGACCACAGCATTTCCAGCGCGGTGCGGTCCTGTTCGCCTGCCGGGGTGGACAGGCCCACCTGGCCCAAAAAGGCACCGGCATCGAAATTCAGGTTGTCCCACTGGCTGCGCAACTGTCCGGGCAATTCCGGCACCCCGTCATAGAACCCCGGCACGGTGATGTGCCCCATGTCATCGTGCAGCCCGGCAATGATGCGGGTCAGCACACGGACCGGGTTGATCGACGGGCCACCATAAAGCCCCGAATGCAGATCCTTGCTTGGCCCGGTGATGGTCAGCTCTTCGCCCAGCAGACCGCGCAGCATGGTGACGATGGCCGGGGTGTTGTCGCCAAACAGCCCGGTATCACAGATCAGCGCCACATCAGCGCGCAGCTCATCGGCGTTTTCCTTCATGAACGGCACCAGCGAGGGCGAGCCGCTTTCCTCTTCGCCCTCGAAAAAGAACGTCAGGTTGCCGGGCAGGGTGCCATGCACTGCTTTCCAGGCGCGACAGGCCTCGATGAAGGTCATCAACTGGCCTTTGTCATCACTGCTGCCGCGTCCGCGAATCACTTTGCCCTTTGCGGTTTCTTCAATCTGCGGATCAAAGGGATCACGATCCCACAGGTTCAGGGGATCGACGGGTTGCACATCATAATGGCCATAAAACAGCAGATGGCGCCCCTCGCCCGGATGATGCCCCACCACCATGGGATGGCCCGGTGTGGCGCGTTTGCCGGCGTCAATCCCAAGACTGCGCAGATCGTCGGTCAGCCAGTCGGCGGCGCGGTCACATTCGGATTTGAACGCCGGATCGGTGGAAATCGATTTGATCCGCAGCAGGTTGAGCAGGCGTTCGGTGGCCTGGGGCAAGTCGTCGTCGATGCGGGAAAGGACTGCGTCAAGGCTCATGGCGTGGCTCCGGCTGATTGGATGTTGGCGTGACAGTATCAGCCGGGCGCGCACTGTCCAGCGCTGCGGGCTGGCCAGTGGCGCCTCTGGGCCTTAGGGTTGCGGGAAACAGATCTGCGACGGAGAATACCACCATGCGCCTGACCCGACTTTTGCCCATTGCTCTGGCCATCAGCCTTGCCGCCCCGGCGCTGGCCCAGCCCGTGGACGGGCGCATGGCGGATACAACCTTGTTTTCCACCAAGGGCGTTTCGGTGACGGTGTTCAACCTGCCGATGTTGTCGCAGCAGGATAAACTGGTTTTGGCGGAACTGGCCAAACAGCAGAAATACTACGGCGCCATCGCCCTTTCACCGGATGAGGGCCTGATGGCCGAACCGACCCTTGCCGCCGCGAATTATCACGCCATCCCCCCGGCCGAGGCGGCGGCGCTGGCCGCGTGCAACAAGGCGCGCAAGCGGGGCAGTGCGGGTTGCCTGATTGCGGCCCAGATCCGCCCGGCAAATTACACCCCCAAGGCGCTGCAACTTTCCGTGGATGCCACGGCAGGATTTCGCAAATCGTGGAAAGGGGGCGGGCCAAAGGCGCTGGCGGTTTCGCCATCCACCGGCGATTGGGCGCTGGCCAGGGGGCAGGGGGCCAATGCCCTGGCTTTGGCCGATTGCAATAAAAAGGCCCGCGGAGCCGGGGATTGTACAATCGCGATCGCTGAATAGCGCGGCGCATTGGCGTTGTGGATAAACTTCGCGTTGCAAGGTGCGGAAAGTAAATGTTTTTAGCTGAACATTCCGCGCCGCCGCCCAACATGAAGGCTTTCCGTGCAAATGTGACACAATATGTTGCAATGCAGGAAGCGCCATCAAACACCCGGTTTTGCGCAGAAAAACGCCCATTTTCGGCAAGGGCGACCATTCTGGCGGTGCATCGTGATCAACCCTATGTTACCCTGTCAGGCAAATCACCCCGGAGTCAGAATCGTGGGGCGTTGGGGACATGAGGCAGTGATAGGTTGGTGGGCAGAATGATCCGTCGTTTTCGGGCACCCGATGTTGTGGAAGAAGTTGAAAAGCCGCGCGGCTTTGATGATTTCGATCTGCGGCTGGGGGATGTCATGCGGGGCGAACGGGCCACGCTGGGGAAATCCCTGCTGGATGTTCAGCGCGAGCTGAAGATCAAGGCAACCTATATCGCCGCCATCGAAAATGCCGATCCCGCCGCGTTTGAAACCCCCGGGTTCATTGCCGGTTATGTGCGGTCTTATGCGCGGTATCTTGGGCTTGATCCTGAATGGGCTTACAAGGCGTTCTGTGCCGAGGGTGGGTTTGAAACCGCCCATGGCATGTCTTCTGCCGCGTCTGCCAAACGATCCGAAACGCGCAGCGCCGACAAGGGCCGTCGCGATCCGTTTTCCGAGTCTTCGATCATGTTTTCGCCGCCCGCCCCCGGTTTGCTGTCGCGGATCGAACCCGGCGCCATCGGGTCAAGCGCGGTGTTGCTCGCGTTGATCTGTGGCATCAGCTATGGCGGGTATTCCTTTCTGAGCGAGATGCAGAAGGTTGAATTTGTCCCGGTTGATCAGGCCCCCGGTGTCGTGTCCGAGCTTGATCCGCTGTTGGGGGCCGGGGCGGAAATGCCCGTGGGCGACGCAGCCGTCGCCGGGGTGGAACCGCGCGAGGCCGATGGTTTTGACCGGCTTTACCGACCGCAGGCGCTGGATGTGCCGGTGATGGTGGCGCGGGACGCCGCCATTGCCACGCTTGACCCCCGTGCCGGAGGGCCGATCGCGTCGGACACCGTGTTGTCGCGCCGCGCCAGCGAAATGGCCGCCATCACCACCGCAACACCCTCTGACACTGGCGCGCTTTCCCCGGCAATAGACGCCGGAGAAGTGATCCGCGTGGTGGCCGAGAATGTCCCCGAAGTGGTGATGTTTGCCGTGCGTGACAGTTGGGTCCGGGTGCGGGCCGCCGATGGCACGGTGATCTATGAAAAAACCATGCACAAGGGCGACCGTTTCGTTTTGCCCAAAACCGAAGAGGCGGCAACCCTGCTGACCGGGGAATCCGGCGCCGTTTATTTCGCCGTGAACGGTGCAACCTATGGCCCCGCAGGGCGCAACGGACAGGTTACCAAAAACCTGAGCCTGGCTGCGGATAACCTGCAAGATCAATATCAGGTGGCCGATCTGGAAAATGATGGCGATCTGGCGACGGTCGTGGCCGATGCCTCGCTTTTGGCACCGGTCGAGGAGTGATCACAGGTTCGGCGCCGACGTTGCCCTGCGCCCTGTGATGCCCTATCTGGTGGTGTGAACCCCTCAGGCAAAAGGGCCAATCCCATGTCGCTTAATCACGTCCGCCCGTGGCGCAATATCTATCGCCGGAAATCCCGCCAGATCATGGTGGGCAACGTGCCGGTGGGGGGCGATGCGCCGATCACGGTGCAGACGATGACCAACACCCTGACCACCGATGTAAAAGCCACCATCGCCCAGATTCAGGCCGCCGCAGATGTGGGGGCCGATATCGTGCGCGTTTCTGTCCCGGATGAGGACAGCGCCCGCGCGATGCGCGAAATCGTGCGCGAAAGCCCGGTGCCCTTGGTGGCCGATATTCATTTCCACTATAAACGCGGGATCGAGGCGGCCGAGGCGGGCGCGGCCTGTCTGCGGATCAATCCGGGCAATATCGGGGATGAAAAGCGGGTCAAGGAAGTGATCCGCGCGGCACGTGACAATAATTGTTCGATCCGTATCGGCGTGAACGCCGGATCACTGGAACGGCATCTGCTGGAAAAATACGGCGAACCCTGCCCCGATGCCATGGTTGAATCGGGGTTGGACCATATCAAGATATTGCAGGACAACGATTTTCACGACTTCAAGATAAGCTGCAAGGCGTCAGACGTGTTCATGGCCGCCGCCGCCTATCAACAATTGGCCGAGGCGACGGATGCGCCGATTCACCTTGGCATCACCGAGGCGGGCGGGCTGACCAGCGGCACGATCAAATCGGCCATTGGCCTTGGCAATCTGCTGTGGATGGGGATCGGTGATACGATCCGCGTATCCCTGTCCGCCGATCCGGTGGAAGAGGTGAAGGTGGGGTTCGAGATCCTGAAATCCCTCGGGCTGCGCCATCGCGGGGTGAATATCATTTCCTGCCCGTCTTGCGCGCGGCAGGGGTTTGACGTGATCAAAACCGTCGAGGCGCTGGAAAAGCGGCTGGAACATATCAAAACCCCCATGAGCCTGAGCATCATCGGCTGTGTCGTCAACGGCCCCGGCGAGGCATTGATGACCGACGTGGGGTTCACCGGTGGCGGTGCCGGGGCGGGCATGGTGTATCTGGCCGGTAAACAAACCCACAAGCTGAGCAATGCCGAAATGGTCGATCACATCGTTGAACAGGTGGAAAAACGCGCCGAAGCGCTGGAAGCCGAAACCGCCGCCGCCGATCAGGCCGCAGAATAGCCCACCTGAATGGGAATTCGCAAAACCCCCGGTCAGCCGCGCCGACCGGGGGGCGCGTATTTATCCCTCGCGCAGGGCGGTAACGATCTGTTGCATGGCGTCGAGTGGCACATAGCCGCGCACCATCTGATCACCGAACACAAAGCTGGGGGTGCCGTTGATTTTCAACTGCTGCCCCAGGGCGCGGTTGGCGGCGATGATCCTTGTGACCTCGGGGTCGGACATCTGCGCGACAATGGCCGCACCGTCAAACCCGTTGTCATCGGCCAGCGCCTTGAGGGTGTCGGGGGACATATCGCCGCGCAATGTCATCAGGGCGTCGTGGATGACGCCATAGGCCTCATCCCCCGCGACCATTTTGGTCGCGATGGCAAAACGTGATCCGACCACCGAGTCTTCGCCCAGAATCGGGAATTCCTTGACGATCAGGCGGATATTGCCATCGCGCGCCAACAGTTCGGCCACTTCGGGCTGGGCCTTTTTGCAGTACCCACAGCGGTAATCCATGAATTCAACGATGGTGACATCGCCATCGGGGTTGCCGCCGACCCAGCTATGGCCATCGTCAAAGATCGCATCGGCATGGGTGCTGAGAAGCTCTTTGTCGCCTGCGACCTGCTGATCGGCTTGCCGTTGATCCAGAACGGCGATGGCTTCCATCAGAACTTCGGGGTTGTCCAGAAGATAGGCGCGCACTTCGGCGCGGAAATCCGCCCGCTCGGCATCTGTCATTTCGGCGGCTGCGGGCAGGGCCAAAGCGGCAGTCAGGGCAAGGGCGGTCAGGGGGTGCGCAACATCGGCGTCTCCTGTGATCGGGTTGACGGATACAATGACACAGCGCGGCGGGGTGGCAAAGGGGGGATGGCATTCTCACGCGGGTTTGTGCGCGCTGGCCATTGACGGCGACGATCCGCCGCGCGACCAAGGCGCAAACAACAGCGGAACATGCCATGAAACAAAGCAACCGGGGGCAGGTGGCCCCTTTCATCGTGATGGATGTCATGGAACGCGCCCGGCGCGCCGAATCCGAAGGGCGCCACATCATCCACATGGAAGTGGGCCAGCCCGGCACCCCGGCCCCCGCAGGCGCACGCGCCGCATTGGCCGCCGCGATGGAGGCGGGGCCGCTGGGATACACCGTGGCCCTGGGCCTGCCGGAATTACGGGCGCGGATCGCGCGGCTGTATCACGATTGGTACGGGGTTGATCTGAACCCCGAGCGGGTGATTGTCACATCGGGGTCATCGGCGGGGTTTTTGCTGGCCTTTACGGCGTTGTTTGATGCTGGTGATCGCGTGGCATTGGGCAACCCCGGCTATCCGTCCTATCGTCAGATCCTCAGCGCGCTGAGCCTTGAGCCGCTGGATATTACCACCACGCCCGAGTCGCGGTTTCAACCAACACCCGAAACTTTGCCCGACGATATTGCCGGGCTGATCGTGGCCTCACCGGCGAACCCTTCGGGCACCATGCTGGACAAACCCGACCTTGCCGCGCTGATCGCGGCGGCACAAGCCAGGGGCGCGGCGTTCGTGTCGGATGAAATCTATCACGGGGTGAATTACGAAAAGCGCCTGGTCAGCGCGCTGGAAATCAGTGACGACGTTTATGTCATAAATTCATTTTCCAAGTATTTCTCCATGACCGGCTGGCGCATCGGCTGGATGGTGGTCCCCGAGGGCCATGTGCGGATGATCGAACGGCTGGCGCAAAACATGTTCATCTGCGCGCCCCACGCCAGCCAGATCGCGGCATTGGCGGCGATGGATTGTGACGATGAATTGCAGGCCAATCTGGCGGTCTATGCCACCAACCGGCAGGTGTTGATGGACGGGTTGCCCAAGGCGGGGTTCCCCACCTTTGCGCCGCCGGACGGGGCGTTTTACATCTATGCCGATGTATCCGCGATGACCGATGACAGCCTGGCCTTTGCCGCTGAAATTCTGGACAAGGCCGGGGTTGCCGTCACGCCGGGGCTGGATTTCGACCCCGAGCGCGGGGCAACCACGCTCAGGTTTTCCTATGCCCGCGCCACGGCGGATATTATCGAGGGGTTGGCCCGCCTGACCGCCTTTATGGCGAACCGTCAGTAATCGGCCACCAACAGGTGAACCGGCGCGACATCTTCGTCGATGTCGGCAAACCGTCCGATGGGTTGTTCGAACACGTTATCGGTCTTGTCGTCGTTGACAGTGCTGACCTCACCGATCAGGCAATCGCCCTTTTCGGCCCAGAATGCGTGCCAGATGCCGGGCATCAGGGTTACGCTTTCGCCGGGTTTCAGGCGCAGCTTGCCACCGGCAGGCAGGGTGACGGGCATTCCGTCCGAGGGCACAGTCACGTCTGCCTTGCGATCAATCCCGCCATTTCCGTCGGGGGCAAACAATTCGATAATCAGATCGCCACCGCCCCGGTTGATGATGTCTTCGGCCTTGATGTTGTGGCGGTGCATCGGCGAGAGCTGATTTTCGCGGCTGATCATGATCTTTTCGGCGTAGAGCATGCCCGTATCCTTGCCCAGATCGGCGTTGTCGCCGTTGCGGGTGGTGAACAGGAACAGGCCCATGTCATCAAATTTGCCCGCACCGTAATCGGTGATGTCCCAGCCAAGGCCGCGGGTGTGAATATCACTGCCTACGGCGGCGCGCATCTGGTCCGGCGTCCAATAGGCAAAGGGGGGCAGGATAAATCCGAAACTGCGGATGAAATCATCGCCCGCACGCAGAATTTCGTTCACTTGCGAGCGTTTCATCCGGTGGTCCCTTTCCCTAACGAATCATTCCCGCGACTGAACGCGGTTTTGCGCAAAGTCTCAAGAGTGAGCGCTAACAGATGTGCGGGAAATACGATCTGCCGCCCGTTTCGCGGCAGGTCAGCGCCAGCAAAGACAGTGAACACAGTTTCGTTGGATGTCCCGTTTCCCGTAACGTCAAGTTCCGTAGCGTTATCTGTGGAGTAGGGGTTTCCCCACTTTTGATTTTCGCGCCCGCAGCATAAATTGGCCACGTTGGCGCGGCCCAACGCTAAACCCTTCAACGGCTGAAACTATTCCTGCTGATTGCCGTGGTTGGGAAAGACGGTGGCACGGTAATCTGCGCGGTGTTGCTGTTTTGTGAAAGGTGCCTCGTCCACAGGGGGATTGTTGCCAGTTTCGCGCCTCTTTGAGTGGAAACAGTGTGTTTTGGGCCAAGTCACTAAAAGTCGGTTCAAAAAAGACTGTATTTGTAACGGACGGTGCGTGGGGTGCCAATTCTGAGTTTACGGTGTGCAGGGTTCTGCATGCCGCGGGGTATACGACGACTGGAATCCGGGGCGGATTGCCGCCGGGTTTCAATGCGACCACACAGCTGCTGCTATTGATGTGCGGCATCCTTTTGGGGAGCCAGGGGTTTGAGAGAACAAATTTACGACAGCGACGCCTTCGGGTTTGCGCGCGTCACCGAAGGCCCGGACGACCACCACCCGGTGGTCTCGGCCCTGTCATCCGGGCTCGTGTTTTCACGGCGTCGCGCTCCGATGGTGCCACGGGGGCCGTTGCCCGGATCAATGCGGTATCGCGCGTTGGGCAAGCGGATTGTCGATATCATTTTTGTTCTGCTGTCGGCGCCGCTGACGCTCACCATCGTGGCGCTGTGCGCGCTGGCCCTGTGGATCGAGGGCGGATCGCCGTTTTACCGGCAGGACCGTCTGGGTGTTGGCGGGCGGCGGTTTTCGATCCTCAAACTGCGCACGATGGTGCGCGATGCCGACGAATGCCTGCAACGCTATCTGGATGCCGATCCGGCCATGGCGCGGGAATGGGCGCAGACCCAAAAGCTCAAGCATGATCCGCGCATCACCCGGGTGGGGGAATTCCTGCGCACCAGTTCGCTGGATGAACTGCCACAGTTCTGGAATGTGCTGAAAGGCGATATGAGCCTGGTCGGCCCGCGTCCGATGATGCCTGACCAACTGGCATTGTATGGCGATCCCTATGCCTATTTCGCCATGCGCCCCGGTGTGACCGGATATTGGCAGGTGTCGGCCCGCAACGAGAACCACTTTTCGTTCCGCGCCGAAATCGATGCGCAATACCATGCCAGAATGTCGTTGTTGGGGGATCTGGGCGTGATGATGCGCACGGTCGGTGTTATGTTGCGGCGCACCGGATACTGACAGGCGGCCCCATACTGGCCGCGCGGGCGCCACATCACCGCCCCTTTGATTTGCGATCCCGGTTGGTAAACCGATGCCCGCGCCCGTAAATCCGGGTGATCCGGTGTTGGTCCAAACAAGATTGGTCATGCGATGAATGATGTGTCATTACCACCTGATCCGCTGGATGCCCTGTTTGGGCCGGAGGATTGGGAAGATGTCGAAGGTGGGCGCAAGATGAACCAATCGCGCAAACCAAGGGAGCGATTGAAACGCGACAGCGGTTGGGCGCAACGCCTGAGCGAGGTTGTCGCCCGTGCCGATACCTCGGTGTTCACGCCCACGTCGCGGGGGGCGGGGCGGTCGGTGTTGTTTCCCCATGAAAACGGGGTGGAAACGCCGCAACGCAGTGAAACCTGGGTCGGCCTGCGGGTGATCCAGCCCCGCGCGCGCAAATATGAACTGGGTGGCGCGCCGCTGGCCAATCATTACCGCGAAAGCGATGTGTCGCGGGCGGTCGATCTGCTGCGCACCCAACTGATGCACACCCTGCGCCAGAACGGTTGGACCCGGATCGCGATTGCCGCCCCCACGCCCGGTTGTGGCGCCACCTTTACCGCCGTCAATCTGGCCATGTCCATGGCCCGGGTGCCGGGCAGCCGCAGCATTCTGATGGATCTGAATCAACGCAATCCCGGTGTGGCCGATGCGCTGGATGTTCACGGCGGGGGGAAATCCGCCATTTTCTGGCCGGGCGCGTGCCGATGTCACACCATCTGGTGCGCCTGTCCGATACCCTTGCGCTGGGGCTGAATACCGTGCCGTTTCAGGACAGTGCCGACATTCTGCACGACCGGCGCACCGCCGAAACCCTTGAGGCGATGCACACTGCGCTGACCCCGGATGTGGTGATCTATGACATGCCGGCCATTCTGACCCATGACGATCTGGGGGCGTTCCTGCCGCAGGTCGATGGGGTGCTTTTGATCTCGGATGCGACGCGCACAACCGCCCGTCATATCGCCGAATGCGAACGGATATTGGCCGGGCAGGCGCCGCTGCTTGGGGTGATCCTGAACCGGGCGCGCCCGTCCTCCGTGCGAAAATACAGCCGATAACGGTCAATTGTCCCCGCGATGGCCACAGTTTCGCCCCGTTGATCTGGTTTCTCGGGGGCACGCATATTATTTCTACGTCGCTATGCCTTCAAGACTGGGATGAAACACGATGGGTCCGATTTATTCGCTGGACGATTTTCTGGATATGGTGTGGCGGCACCTGCGCCTGATCATCGGGTTGACCCTGCTTGGCTGTATCGGCGCGCTGATCTATGCCGAAAACCAACAGCATATGTATCACAGCGCCGAAGTGATTCAGATCGAAGCCCCGAAAATCGCCAATGATCTGGCGCCCTCGACCGTGGCCGGATCATCGGCCCGGCGGCTGCAACTGATCGAACAACAGATCATGGCGCGGGGCAGCCTGATTGACGTGATTGAAAAATTCGATCTGTTCGCGGATCTGCCGGGCATCACCCTGACCGAAAAGGTGAACCGCCTGCGCGAAGGGGTTTCAATTGATGGTGTGGCCGCCGTGCGCGAAGGGTTTGCCGACGATGGCACGATTTCGGTCGTGACGATTTCGGCCAATATGCCCACCGCCCAACAGGCCCAGGACGTTGCCCACGACATGGCCCAGCGGACCATCGCGCTCAGCGCCAGGTCCCGCGCCGAACAGACCAAAGCGACGCTGGAATTCTTTACCGCACAAGAGGACAAGCTGACCAGCGAAGTGACCGCGCTTCAGGACAAGATCGCCGATTTTCGCGCCGCCAATGATCTGGCGATTCCGGGGTCGCTGGAATTTCGCCGGGGCGAGATTTCGACGATCAATCAGGCGATCCTTGATATTGAACGCAGTCGCATTTCCGTCCAACGCCAGTTGGATCAGGTGGACCGCAACGGCCGACGCGCCACGGTGAAACGCGAGGTCGATGAATTCGAGGCAGAACTGGCCGGGCTGGACAAACAGCGTGATATGCTGCGCGAACGGGTGGCCAACCTGCGCGCCAGCATCGACACCAGCCCCGAGATTGAACGGCAGGTATCGGCGTTTGAACGCCAGTTGCGCCAGTTGCAGGGCCAGCTTGACGTGATCAGCACCCGCCGCACCGAGGCCGAGGTGGGCGCGCGCCTTGAGGCGCGCAACGACGCCGAACAACTGACCGTGCTAGAGGCGGCGCCGCTGCCCGAATATCCCTATACCGGTTCGAAAAAACGCCGCGCAGTGATGGGCGGGGTGGCGGCGGTTCTGGCGGCGCTGGCCGTGGCCTTTGCCCTGGATCTGCGCAAACCCGTGTTGCGCACCCCCACCCAGATGAAGCGGGAAACCGGCCTTACGCCCGTCGTGGCCATTCCGTTTCTGGCGGCGAAACCGATCCGCGCCTCACGCTTTGCAAGCCTGCGCCATCGCCTGCACGATTGGCTTGCGACGCGGCGCAGCCGGGCGATCGAACCGCCCGACAACGCCTGATGTAAGGCCGCTCAGGTGGCGGCGATCATTGCCGCGATTTGCGGCCAATGCACCCAGATCGCAGCCACCGCCACGACAGTGCCATAGGTGAAAAACACCAGATCATAGACCGGATCCCACACCTTGTGATGGCGGGCGAGCCAGATGGCAAACGGGTGGGTCAGCAGGCTGGAAATGCCCCAGGCAACCAGCGCACCGATCAACCCAAAGAACGACACCCCGATCAGCAGCAACCCGACCTGCAACACCGCACGCGCACAGGTGAACACGAAAAACCGCCGCAGATCCCCATAGGCCAGCGCCGCCTGATCATAGGGCAGGCCGATCACCTGAGGGATTTGCGCCGTGGCCAGCAGCACCAGAATGGCCCCGGCGTGAAGATACCGGGTATCATACAGCAGATCGACAATTTCGGGGCCGAGAAACGCCGCGATGGTTAACAGGGCCATGATCGGCACAGCCAGAGTATAGCGCATCTTGCGCAGCTTGCGCGCGTTCTCGGGCGATTGGGTGGGCGGTGTATCACGATAGATCGGAATCAGAACCTTACCGGTGATCGCCTGACCCAGCGCAAGGGGAAAGGCCGCAAGGAAAAACCCGATGTTATAAACCCCAAGGATATTGAGCGACAGAAATTTGCCCAGAATTGCCTTGTCGCCCTGCGAGCCTGAGAAACCACGAGGCGGTGGAGAGGAAAATCCACTTGCCGAACGTGACCAGTTCGGTTGCGGCGGTGGGTTCCCAGCGAAACCGGTTGCGCATTCCGGGCAGGCCGAAATGGGTCAGAACCAGTTTGGCCAACGCCCCGATCACACCACCAAGCACCAGCGCCAGCACCGACTGCAAAAGCATCGCCAGAACAACCATGGAAAGGATGCCGATGGCCTGACTGGCCAGATCCAGCATCGTCAGCCGCCCCATCAACAGGTGACGGTGGGCGGTTTCGATCCGGGTGGGCAGGAACCCCGCAATCGCCAGGGAAATGCCCGCCACCGGCAGATATGTCATCAATTCGGGCGCGCCGTAAAACATGGCGACGGGCCACGCCAAAAGACAGGCCGCCACCCACAGGCCGAATCCACGCATCACCTGAATCGTCCAGGCCGTGTTCAGGAAATCCGGGTCATCGCCACGTTTGGAATGGGAAATCGACGGGCTGATGCCCACATCGGAAAACATCGCCAACCCGACCGACACCACCCCGACCAGCGCCATCATCCCGAACGCTTCGGGAAACAACAGGCGGGTCAGGATCAGGTTCGAGACAAGCCGCATCCCCTGACTGCCGGAATAACCGATAATAATCAGCGATGAACTGCGCATGGCCCGGGCCATCAGCCGGTTATCCTGCATTGCATTCAGCAACCGTTTCATAGCCATCACTCGCCCCTTCACTTGTTAAGCCTGTTTATGGGGGAAGGCTGGACATTGGCCAGCGTTAATCCCTAAGATTTTCCCTGTTTCCGCCACAGTCGTGCCGTGAATTGCGCACTGTCCGGGTGTAGGAAATCGCAATCGGTGCCGTTGTCCTTCGGCCGCTATTCAAGGGCGTGATAAAATCAATATTAAGGACCGCCAGCCGTGAAGATCGCATATGTGATGAACACCTATCCGCAGCCGTCGCAAAGTTTCATCCGACGGGAAATTCACGCGATGGAACGACAGGGGTTCGAGGTGCTGCGCCTGCCCATGCGGCGTTTCAATGATGTGCTGGTCGATCCCGCGAATGAGGCCGAACGGCAGCGTTCGGAATATGTGTTACAGCAGGGGATGGGCAAATTGCTTGGCAATTTTGGCCGCCATCTGTTGCGCAATCCGGGTGGGGTGTTGCGGGCGTTCAAGCTGACCATGGGGCTGGCGCGCCGGGCGCGGGGGCATCTGCTCAGCCATCTTGGCTATGTGGTCGAGGCGGCCTATGTGGTGCAACGCTGCGCCGATGAGGGGGTGCAGCATGTGCATTGCCATTTCGGCACCAACGCCCCCGCCGTTGCCATGCTGGCCCGGGCCATGGGCGGCCCGCAGTTCAGCTTTACCGTGCACGGTCCCGAAGAATTCGACACGCCCGAGGCGCTGTCGCTGGGCGAAAAGATGCGCCATTCGGCCTTTGCCGTCGGGGTCAGCCAGTTTGGCCGCTCGCAGCTTTTTCGCTGGGCCGGGTTTGATGTCTGGGACCGGATCAAGGTCGTGCAATGCGGGATCGAACCCGAGGTGTTCCCCGAGGTCACGCCGCTGCCCGAACGGGGCGATGTGCTGCGCGTGGTGCTGATCGGGCGGTTCGTGGAACAAAAGGGCCAGATGTTTCTGGTGCGCGCCATGGCCCGCCTGAAAGACAGCCACCCCAACATTCACCTGACGCTGGTGGGTGATGGCCATATGCGCCCGGATGTGGAAAGGGCGCTCCGGGAGGCCGGGATCGAGGACCGCGTCACCCTCACCGGCTGGGTCGATGAAGAACGGGTAAACGCTGAACTTGCCAATTCCCACGCGCTGTTGATGCCCAGCTTTGCCGAAGGCCTGCCCATGGTGATGATGGAGGCGATGGCCACGGGCCGCCCGGTGATTTCCACCTATATCGCCGGGATTCCCGAACTGGTCACCCCCGATGCCGGCTGGCTGGTGCCTGCGGGCGATGACGCGGCGCTGGCGGATGTGCTGATCGAATTGTTCAACACCTCGCCCGAACGGATGGTTGAAATGGGCCTGGCCGGGCGCAAACGGGTGCTGACGCGTCATGATGTCGATGTTGAGGCGGCCAAACTGGCCGAACACATCCGCGCCGCCGTGGGTTAACGCCCGCGCGCCCAGGGCGAGGTGCTGGCAAACAGCGGTGATTTCACCGCCAGCGCCACGGCGACATACACCGCAAACCCGACCGGATCGCGCAGCATCCGGCGCAGCAATCCCCCGGGCGTCACGCCGGGGGGATCGTCGTTGCGCAGCAGGGCGGGAAAGCGTCGGGCGATTTCATCAACCCCCGCGTTCTGGCGCCGCCGGACCCGCACCAGATTGCCAAAACCTTCGACCATGGGCCAGTCATAACCGGCGCCAACCCGGTGCCGTTCACCGGGCGCAAATTGCAGCCGCACAAAGGTGTCGTCCGAAATAATATGGGGAAAGGCCCCCAGCGGGCGCGCCCGGCGGCATTGACAGCAAACACCCCGAACCCCGGCGCGCCCTGGGTGACAAAGGGCAGGGTGACCCAAAACCGTGCATAGGCGCGGGTGATCCAACTGTGCGCCCGGCTGACATGGGGGCTGCCACAGGCATATCCGGGCGCGGGGCCATCCAACGCCCCGGCGATCTGGGCGATCAGGGGCGGGGTTACCACCACATCGGCATCGAGATAGAGTCGAATATTGCCCGATGCCGCAGCATCCCCCAGATTGAGCGCGTTCAGCTTGCCCCCCTCGGGCGTTTCGATCACTGCAAGGGTGCTGCACCGCTGCGCCGCCGCGGGGGCAAAACCACGGGCCACTGCGGCGGTATCATCGCTACAGCCATTGGCCACGACGATGATCTGCATCCCCGGCCCGTCAGAGCGCAGCAGCGCCCCAAGACAGGTGCCAAGATACCCCGCCTCATTATGGGCGGGGAGGATCACGCTTACCGTCACTGAGCGGCCTTCAGCGCCCGCCAGCGAGGATTGTCATCGTCCAAGTGCCGCCGCGCGCCCCAACTGCCCCATTTGCTGGGCGCATACACATCGTCATAGGCGTTGAACATCTGTCCGCCCAATGCATACCAGCCCGCAATTAACGTCGTATAAAGCGCGCCCATTTCAGGGGTGTAATTGAAATGTATGAAGAAATCCGTAAGCGCGGCATCATCCACCATGGGGCCGATTCCGGTCAGATGGGTGCCGCCCTCATACATGATCAGGCGCAGGCCGTATTGATCGGCCACCCCCTTGTGATAGGGCAGAACCCGGCCCAGAAGATCGGCCAGCGTATCGGTGGTATCGCCGGTGATTGACCCGTCGCGCAATTCCTGCGCCGCCATGGCAGTGGCGTGGTCCACACCCTGTGCCAACCAGCCGCGCACAATATCTGCCCGGGCCTCGGTGCCAAGAATGCCGCCGAAATACCCGGTCACGGCATAGGCATCAAAGGCATCCACCGGGGGGCGTGGCCCTCGGCCACCGAAAGGGGCGCGGTCAGGATCGCGTCTTCCAGACCCAGCCATCCGGTTTGGGTGGAAATCACATTGACCAGCCGGTCAGCGGGCAGGATGGCGGACCACAGGCCAGCCACCTCGGCGGCGCGCATGGCGTAATATTGCACCCCGGCATTGTCGGTGTTCCAGCGCGCTTTGGCCTGTTCATCGGCCCATTTGGTTTGGGCGAACTGCCAATTCCACACCTCGTTTGAAAACTCCACATAGGCGCGGTGTTCAGGGTTCAGACCGTCGCGCACGACACTGGCAAAACCGGTGACATAGGCATCATCCGCCAGATGGGGCATGTTGAACCACGGATCGGCGCCCACCCTATTGGCCAGCCGCAGCATCACTTCGACCGGCACACCTTTTTCGGCATAGGTATAATCACCGGGTTTCGGGCGGTTGGCCCATGTGGATTGGGTGGAATTGTTGGTGGCCATCCAATCCATGAACCGCAGCGCGCCAAAGCCGTGCAATAGCGAAATCCAGTCCGGGTTGAACACCGCGCCATTGTCGAAATCCGCCACCCGGTCGGCGCGCACCACGGTGATCGCGCGCACCGGATCGGCCGGGTCGGTGCGTTGAATGCGAATGTCCACCCCGCCGGGGCCGGGGGTGTAATCGAACGTCACGCTGGTCTTGCCATAGCGTTGGTTGCGCCCGCGCCCCGCGACCTCGACAATGCCCTTGCCTTGAAACCGCAACACATACTGGCCCGTAACACCCCCGGTGTTTTCGGGCAGATCGGTCAGGATCAGGGTGCCGATACTGCTCAGACTGTGGGGCAGGCGAAGGGGCCAGCCATCACCGCCCAGCACCCCGTCGGCGCGCAGATCGCCCACCTCGACCCCGCCCCATTGCCGGGGTTTGTGGCCAATCCACGGGCGGGCGGTTTTCATCAGATCAAGAAACGGCAGTTGCACACCCCAATCGTTGATGGCGGCAAGGTTGATCGCCATATCCGTGACATGGGCGGAAACAGGCGCCGTTTCAGGGGCCACGGGCGGCACCGTTACGGGGGCAGGCGCGTTTGGTTGCACCGGCGTGGTTTCCGGCGGGGATGCACTGGCGAATGCGCGGGCGGTTTCCCCGGCAATCGCCTGTAAGCGCGCAATCAGCGCCGGATCGGCGGTTGCAAGGCTGCGGTCGTATCGCCCGCGCATCGCGTGGGGCAGGCCTTTCGGGTCTTGGCCGCTGAGCATGGCATAGCTGACCAGTGCCACGAAATAATGGCCCAATGCGTTGGGGTGAATATCATCGTCAAACAGAGCGTGGATGTCGTTCAACCCCGGCACATCGCCCGCGTCGATGGCATCGGCCAGCCGGCCCATGGCCTGCCCTGCCGGAATAAGGGTGCCGTTTGCCGCATCCGCCAGCCGCTGCCAGATCGGCAGATCCTCGGTGATCCGCTGGCGCCAGGGCACTTCGGCGCCATCGTCAAATTCCACGGCGGTGCCGGTGCCACTGTTCAGGGAATGCCAGGTTTCCAGCATGAACACCCGCACATCGGGGTTGCCCTGGCGCGCCAGGTCGCCAAAGCGCGCGGCATATCCGGCGCTGTCGCTCCACTGCACATGATTGGCCAGCGGAATCGCCTCGGTCAGGATCAGCGCGTCATAGCCATTGGGCAATGCGGCGCGGGCATTCACCCCAAAGCGAACCTCGGGATTGTCCCAGTTCCATTTCAGGGGCGCGCCGTTGATGATCTGCGCCTCGACATGGGCATCGCCGCCCCCCGCCTGCAAAAGCTGTTCCAGCATGCCCGGCTGATCCGGGCCGATCAGGGAATGGCCGATCATCAGAACGGTGGAAAGGGTGGACAGCAGGCTCATGCCTTGGTCACCTTTGGCCGGGGTGGTGCAGGGTCAGCCCCGTCAGGATCAACCCATGGGCGCGGGCAAACCGCCCCGCCAGAACCGTGCCGCTGGCAAAGGGGCCAACCGCACGGGTAAATGTGGCGCGATAGGTGCCATGGTCAAGATCGGGCAGAATGGCGATGGCTTGAAAATCCAGCACCTCGCGCGACAGGGGGTATTGCGCCTTATAGGCGGTTTCCTTGGCGCTGAAGATCAGCTTGGCCAATCGCGCCATATCGCCCCGAGGCTGGTCGTTCAGCCAGTTCTGCTCGGGCGTGGTGCAGATCATGTCGATCATGTCGGGATCAAGCGGTTCATCCTCTTCCACATCCACCCCAAGGGATTGCACATCGCGGGCGCGGGCCATGGCGCACAGGCACAGGCTGTCGCAATGGCTCAGACTTCCGACAAGGCCACCGGGCCAGATCGGGGCACGGTCTGGCCCGGGCAGAACCGGCTGGGCCGGATGGCCAAGGGCGGCCATGGCCCGCTGGGCGGCAATGCGCCCGGCGGTGAATTCCAACTGTCGCTTGGCCACCATCCGCGTCATCCCCGCCCGTTCGGGGCGCAGCAGGTTGCCCATGGGCGCACGTGGATCACACAGGGCAATCGCCACGTCACTGTCGAACAACCGGCGCACAAAGGGTTCAACCATCGCCCCGGAAAAGGCGGTGTCGGAAATGGGAAAGTCGGAAATGGCGATCACCCTGTTTTGCTCCCGCGACCCGCCCGCATGGCGCGCCGCCGGGATATGGTTTCGGCGCGCGCCGGGCTGTCGTCAACCCTTTGCGCAGCGTCTGTGGTGGGGGATTGCCCCTTGGTCAGATGCGCCGCCAGCGCCGCCAAAGTGGGAAAACGGAAAATATCGGTGATCGACAGGCGCGGGGCATTCAGCGCCGCGCGGATTTCGCGGTGCGCCTGCACCGCCAGCAGGGAATGACCGCCAAGGGCGAAAAAATTGTCATCGCCGCGAATATCACCCACCCCAAGGATACGCGCCCAGATCGCGGCAATCGCCGCTTCGGCCGGGTTTTCCGCTGCGGCCCCCAGATTTGCGGGCCTTGGGGCGCGTTCGGGTTGCGGTTCGGGCAGGGCGCCCCGATCCACCTTTTTGTTCGGGGTCAGCGGAAAGTGATCGAGCGTGACCAGATGTGCCGGGATCATGATGTCGGGCAGAATGGCCAGATGGGCGCGCATGGCGGGTTCCGTCAGGGGCGCACCGGCGGTGACATAGGCCACCAGCCGCGTATCGCCGCCCATATCGCGCGCAATGACCACCGCCTGTTTGACGGCGGGATGTTCGGCCAGCCGCGCCTCGATCTCGCCCAGTTCAATCCGGTGGCCGCGGATTTTCACCTGATGATCGCTGCGCCCCAGAAAATCGAGGGCGCCATCCATCCGCCACCGCACCAGATCGCCGGTGTTGTACATGCGCCCCCCATGGAACGGGTTGGGCGGAAAGCGTTCGGCGGTCAACTCATCCCGCTGCCAATAGCCGCGCGTTACACCCTCGCCGCCGATGAACAATTCGCCTGCCACGCCAATGGGGGCCGGGGTGCCATGGGGATCAAGGACATAAACCTGTGTATTGGCGATGGGCGTGCCGATGGGCTGAATATCGGGCGCCTCTGTCACCGATTGGACGGTGGACCAGATGGTGGTTTCCGTCGGTCCATACATGTTGAGGATCTGCGCGCCGGTGCAGCCGCGCAGAGATGTCACCAGATCGCCCGGCAATGCCTCGCCGCCGATCATCAGGGTTTTTATCCGGCCAAGGGCCAGGCGCGCGTCGTCGTTCATGGCGATCATCCGCGCCATGGACGGGGTGCATTGCAGATGCGTCACCCCGTGGCGGCGGATCTGTGCGGCGATGGAAAAATCATCCTCGGCGGGGGCGGTGGTGGTGTTCGTTCGGTGCAATGCCTCGGCCAGGGGTTTCAGCCCCTCAAGCACCAGATCGGGCGCGATACCGTAATCAATCAGACAGGCGATTTCATCGACGCCGATGCGCTTCAACTGTTCGGCGCGGGCGACGGCATCGTCAATGGTGCCGAACAGGCCGGAATCCTCGAAATACCGCAGGAAGGCGAAATCAAGGATCGCTTCCATTTCCTCATCGGCCAACCCGCCCAGATCCACCTGAAACGGGTTGGTGACACCTTTGGGGCGTTTGAAGGCCGGAAAGGCCCAGGCGTATTGTTTGATCAGGCCCGCCGCGCTGCGCAGATAATCCTTCATCGGGTCGCGGGCGATGTCGCGCGCGGTTTCACGATCCTGCGCCAGATAGGTGTGCAGCATCAGCGTGACTTTGTGATCTGCCGGATCATGGCCCGCCGCGCGCAGGGCGTCGTGATAGATGGCGATCTTGCCCGCCACCTCATCCACGCTTTGGCCCAACAGGTGGGTCAATACGTTGGCACCGATGCTGCCTGCTTCGCGCCATGTGTCGGGGTTGCCCGCAGTCGTCACCCAGATGGGCAGGTCGGCTGACACGGGGCGGGGTTGGGTGATTACGGCAAAGGGCGTGCCGTCTTTGGTGGGGAATTCCACCGCGTCACCGCGCCAGAGTTTGCGCAGGGTGTCGATCGCGGCAAACATCGCCGGTTTGTTGGCGGGGGTATTTTCGGGGCGCAGCACAAAATCATCGGGCTGCCATCCGCTGGCGATGGCCAGCCCGGCGCGCCCGTTGGTCAGGTTGTCGATCACCGCCCATTCCTCGGCAATCCGGGCCGGATGGTGCAGGGGGCCACGCAAGACCCGGCGCGCACCGACAGGTTTTGCGTCACCGCCGCCACGGCGGCGCCCGTCACCGATGGGTTGGGATAGGGGCCGCCAAAGGCGTGAAAATGCCGCTCGGGCGTCCAGACGGCGTTGAACCCGTTGGCATCGGCAAATTTTGCCCCCTCCAACAGCAGTTCATATTTCTTTGGCCCGACACCGTCGTCGTTGCCCCAGTAAAACAGGTTGAAATCCATGTGCCGGTCACTGCGCGCCGGGGTGTCACCGGCAATCAGCGCGCGGTTTTCGTCCGATGACAGCACCAGCTTGAACCCCCGCGCCAGGGTCCAGAACAGCTCCAGCACCGAAATATCGAAGGAAAGCGAGGTAACGGCAAGCCAGACCGCGCCCTGTTCATGGTCGATCCGCTGATCCATCCCGGCAAAGAAATTCACCACGTTGCGGTGTTCGATCATCACGCCCTTGGGCAGGCCGGTGGAGCCGGAGGTGTAAATCAGATAAGCCAGATCACCCGGCCCGGCGCCGCCCTCGGGGTTCGTGTCGGAGGCGGTGGCAAGGCGCGGATCATCACTGACCAGAACCTGTGCGCCGCTGGCGGGCAGGGTGGCGATCAACCCGGGTTGGGCGATGATCACGCTGGCCTGACTGTCACTCACATAATGGGCGATGCGATCTGTCGGATAGGCCGGATCAAGGGGCACATAGGCGCCCCCGGCCTTCATGATCGCCAGTGTTCCGATCAGCAGATCGGGCGAGCGGTTGACGCAGATCCCCACGTGGGCCCCCGGCCCAACGCCCATGGCGCGCAGGGTATGGGCCATGCGGTTGGCTGCGGTATTCAGTTGGCCATAGGTGAGGGTTTCGCCCTCAAACACCAGCGCCAATGCTTCGGGGGTGCGGGCCACCTGCGCCTCGAACGCGGCGTGGGTGGTCAGGCTGCGGTCATGGTCGGTGGCGGTGGCATTGCGGGATTCGATCAACGCGCTCCACTCGGCCTCGGGCAGGGTATCGCCGTTGGCCAGAGCGGTGAGGCGCGCGATCAGCAGGTCGATGGCCGCCTCGCTCAGACGGTTCGCGTCCCAATGCAGCGTGGCATCATCCAGCGTCACGGTGATGGCGGTGCCGAAAACCGTGCCGGCCTCCGAGATGCAGATGCCCGGGCGGGCCAGCGCGATGTCGGGGTCGCGGGTGAACAGATCACGCAGAAACCCGGGGTGTTTGGCGATTTTGGCAAGCTGCGGTGCGATGGCGGCGCGGATCGTTGCCTGATCCCCCTCGGGGATGCGCAAGAACGCGGTGGTCGCCACAAGACCCGGGGCCTGTTTTACATGGCGGGCCAGGGCGGCGCTGGTGAAACCAATGTCGCCTGATGCCGCGCCGCAGGACAGACGCGCCCACTGGGCAATCAGCGCGATCAGCGCCTCACGCTCCAGCGCGGGCAGGTCCAATCTGCGGCTGTGCCAATCCTGTTCGATGCCCAGTGGCCCGGCAAGGGGCAGGGGAAAGGGGGTGGCGGTTTTCAGTTGCGCGCGCCAGTATCCCTCACCGGGGATCAGCGCGGCGGTGTCGCCCGGGGCGGGCGGTGCGATCACATGGCCCACGGGCAGCAGCGCGGCAGCGTCCACCGATTGGCCCAAGGGGTTGGTCAGCCCGGTCAGGCGCACCGCACCGTCAAGGGTGGCGATTGTTGCGCTGTCGCGGGTTGCGGCGATAATCGTGCCGGGGGCGCCGGTGTCGTCGGTGGTTTCAATGCCGCGCACCAAAAGCGGCAGGCCGGTGGTGGCGATTTTCGCCCGGCTCAGGGGGTTTTTATAGCCGTTGAAATCAAGGCCGCGCACCAGTGCGATCAGGTGATCGCTGCCTTGCGAAAAATCCAGCATCCCGGCATTTTCGGGCCGCGCGTTGCGGGCAAAATAACGCCTTTGTGACAAATCCTGTGCCTGCCGGTTCAGCCCGGTTTCCAACTGATCGATCAACGCCGGGAAACTGTCCATCGCCGCAGCGTAACATTTCGAATTCAGGGAAAATGCCGTGTCTTCCGGGGCAATATCAAACAGGCGTTGTTCCAGAATGTCGCCTTCATCAATGCCGCCTTCGATCATGTGCCAGGTGATACCGTGGCTGGTGTGGCCCAGAATGCGCGCCCATGCGGGGGTGTTCAGCCCGGCCATCTGCGGCAGGGGGCCATCGTGAAAATTCACCGCCCCCTTGCCCGCCTGTGCCAGCACGGCATCGGGGATCACCGACAGGTTGGCGATGGACAGCAGCCAGTCGACCGGCACCGCCAGATCATCCGCCCGGGCCACCAAAGGAAGGCCGTTTTCATTGGCCCAGGCGGTGATCGCGCCGTCGCGCGATACCACGGCGGCAATGTCATGCCCGCGCGCGCGCAGCATGTCGCCACAGCCGATCAACAGGGATTCGTCCCCGATCAAGACAGTGCTGAAATGGGTCATTTGCGGTCCTCACTGAGGGTCTGTGTGGGCAGGGATGGTTCAACAGGGCGCGGCGACCGGCCAATGGAATGGGCAATCAGATCGCGCAGGAAATGGGCGGGGTCGCGCAGGGGGCGGCGCTGAATCGCGCAGCGCAGCCGCCACAGGGCGGCCCCGGCGATCAGCGATGTCGTGGCCAGTGCGCCATATGCGCGTCCGTGGTTTTTACGGAAATAATGTTGGCGGGACTCAAACCAATAGCGGGGCATCCGGCGCCATGTTTTCATGCCCGTCGAAACCGATCCGATATGCACGACCCGGCTGTCGGGGATATACCATGTCTCCCACCCCGCGTTGGCGGCGCGGCGGGCCAGATCGGTTTCCTCGAAATAAAGAAAGAAAGTTTCGTCAAACAGCCCGATGTCGTCAAGCGCGCTGCGGCGCACCATCAGGCTGGCCCCCGCCACCCAATCGACGCGCTGTGCCTGCTCGGGGATTGGCAGGGCGACGATGGCGTTTTTCAACAAGCGCGAAAAGATGCCGGTGCGCACCGCGCCCTCAAATTCGCCGGCGATCGAGGGAAAACGAAAGGCGGTGCAATGGGTTACATCGTCTTCGCCGCGCACATGGCTGCCTGCAAACCCTGCCCTGGGGTGGCTGTCGAGGAACCTGATCAGCGTGGCGATACAGCCCGGATCGGGGAAGGCATCGGAATTGAGGATATAGATATAATCCGGCGCGCTGCCATCCGACAGCCCCGCGCGGATGCCCACATTGTTGCCCGCGCCAAAGCCGCCATTGCGCCCCGCCTGAATCACCCGAACGCGGCCCTGCGCGCCCCATCCCCGCGCCTCGGCGGTGTCGCGCAGCATTTCAAAGCTGCCATCGCCCGAGGCATTGTCGACGATCACCAATTCGCTCGCGATCCCCGTCATATCGGCCAGCGCGGCCTCGGCGGCGCGCAGGGTCATGGGCGCGGTGCGATAGTTCAGCAAGACGGTGAGAAGGGTTGTCATGGTTACTCCGCCGCCTGGAGCCGGGGCGAATGATCGGGCGTGCGATTGCGCCGCGGCACCCGCTGTGCCCGTTCGGCGGCGCGGATTACCTGTTTAAGACGCGCGGCCAACACGTTGACATTAGGCACCAAAACCATGCTGTCGTGATCGCCCGGCACCTCGATCACGTCGATATGGGGGGCGGTGCCTGTCCAATCGTTGTCGTCGAAAACATATTCGCGCGCCGCGCTTACCCAGTTGCCATTCGACACCTGCCAATGGCGGTCAAGAGGCGGACGGAACAGGGTCAACGGGCCATCCCAGGGGCGCAGATCATAGGTTTCGACGGCACGGCGAAACGCCGCTTCGATCTTGGCGTTGTCAAAGGCGTTGTCGCCGGTGGGCGCATCGGGGGCGCGGCGTTTTTCAAACTCCCACGCGATCCGGTTGCGTGCCCATTCGCCGAGGTACTTCAGACCCTTGCGTCTTATCTCTTGTGTTTTTATCATCGCCTTGTCCCGCCGGTTAAGCGGTGGGCGCACGGGCAATGGTGTGTCAAGCAGGGCCAGAACCGACACCTGTTCACCCTCGGCGCGCAATTGGTGTGCCATCTCATAAGCGGTTATTCCGCCACCGGAAAACCCGCCCAGCATATAGGGGCCGTGGGGCTGCACCTGCCGCAGTTCGGCCAGATAGGCGGTCGCGGCATCGGTGATGGTGCGGTGCGGTTCAATATCGCCCACAAGGCCCCGCGCCTGAAGCCCGTAAACCGGGCGATCCTGCCCCAGAGACAGGCCAAGATGGCGCAGGTTCATCACATTGCCGAACATGCCGGCGACGATGAACATGGGGGTTTTCGCGCCGCCACTGCCCTGATGCAAAGCGACCAGATGGTCGAAACCCGGGCCACCTGCGGCGCTGCTGCCGGCATCGGCGGCGGCGCCCGTGACATGGCCGACGCGCGCCGCGATCAGATCGGCGCAGGCGGCGATGGTCGGGGCCTCAAACAGGGTCGAGATCGGAAATTGCACGCCAAACGCCTTGTTTATCTGGGCAAACAGTCGCACCGCGATCAGGGAATGACCGCCGAGGTCGAAAAAGCTGTCCTCGACCCCGACCTGTGAAATGCCCAGAAGGTTTTGCCAGAACCCGGCCAGCGTTTCCTCGATTCCGTTGCGCGGGGCGATGAAGGCGCCGTCCAGTTGCGGGCGTTCAAAGGTCTGACTGTCGGCGGTGGGTTTCCGGGCCGGTGCCGCCGCGCGGGCGATGAGGGTGGGCAGATCAAGAGGCGAAAGGGCGATCTGCGCCGTGTCGGTTTTGATGGCCAGCGCCAGCGCCCGGCGCAATGCCTCGGCGCCCTCGGTCGGGCGGATGCCAAGGGCGACGATCTCGGCCAGCCGCTCTTCCTCGGGCGAGGGGGGCCGCGCGGTTCTATCGGCGAATTCCACCTCAGAGGCGGGCACGGGCGTGGCTTTTGCAAATGCGGCGGATTGAATTCGTTTCATTGCAAAATCAAAGACTTCTATCACGATGTTGCCATCACGATCGGTGATCGTTACATCGAAATTGGCATAGCCATCCTGCGTGTCGCCCCCGGGGGCAAGGCGCATCCAACTGGTGATTTCGGCTGGCAGCGGCGCGAACACCCGGATCGTGCCATAGGACAACGGCACCCAAAGGTGATCGGGCGCATAGCCCGGGGCCAGCGAAATCGCCCAGCCGGTGGCAAGGTCGAGCAGGCCCGGGTGCGCCGTGTATCCGTCGCCCAGGTCGTTGCGAAACCCGTCGGGCAGCGCAAGTTCGGCCAGTCCTTCGCCCGTGCCGAACGACATCTTTTCAATAACTTGCCAGCGGGGGCCAAAGGCAAGCTGTGCCTCTTGCGGTGACTTCAATTCGCTTGCCACATTTGGGCAGCGGGCGGCGATTTCCGCAAGATCCACCTTTCCCGGATCGTCGCACAGGGGCAGCAGCGTGGCTTGGGCATTCAGCACATGACCCTGCCTGCCATCGACGGTGACGCCACCAAGGATTTCAAGGGTTTGCCCGTCATCCGCCCGAGAAAGCCGAACCTTAAGTTCACGCCCCTGCGCGCCCACGTCAAAGGGGCTGAAGAATGTCAGATCCTGCAATTCAAACGTGGATTTTTCTTGTTGTATTGCAATTGTTTCTGCGGCGATCTGAATGTATCCGGTGCCGGGCAGAAGGGCATCACCCGCATTGGTGCGGTGGTCGTTCAGCACCCAATCGGTGGTTGCTGACAGATCGCTCTGGAAAACCCGGTTGCCGGTTGTGTCAAACCCGGCCCGGCGCAGCAGGGGTTGATTTGTCGTCGTGAAATCGGCTGGCGTATTGGTGGCGGTTGCTTCGGCTGCCATTCCAACCTCGGACCAGACACCCCAATTTATTGAAATCACGCGGGTTTTTGCGGTCCGGCGGGATTTGGCAAAGGCGTTGAGATAGTCGTTCGCGGCCACATAATCGATCTGCCCCGCCGCCCGTATCGCGGTGGACGTGGACGAAAACAGCACGAGGCAGTCAAGCGCGCCATCGGGGAACAGCGCGTCAATTACACGCAAGCCGTTGATTTTTGGTGCGAAAACCGCCTCGACCTCAAACCGTGATTTGGCCAGAAGGGGGCCATCGTCAATCATGCCGGCTGCGTGGATGACACCGCTGATTTTTCCAAACTTTTCCGTGGCTTGGGCGATGGCATCGCGCATCTGATCGACATCGCAGACATCGGCCTGACAGACCATCACCTGACCACCTGCCGCCTCAAGAGCGCGCAGCGCGGTAATGGCGCGGACGGTTTTATCGGCGGGGCTGTGGGTGCGCAGGTGCCTGTCCCATTCTTCGCGGTCGGGCAGTGCCGTGCGGCTGAGCAGGACGATATTGGCATTGTGCTGCGTGATCAGATCGGCGGCAATGGTCAGCCCGATGCCGCCAAAACCGCCTGTTATCAGATAGGTGGCGCCATCGCGCCAAGGGCTTTGCTGGGCCTCGGGCAGTTTGACCGGGCGCATGGATGGGGCGAACCGTTTGTCGCCGCGCCAGGCGGCGGTGGTGTTGGCGGGAGGCGCGAGCAGGTCTTCCAGCAGGCGGTCAGTCAGGGTGGCGCGGGCGCTTTTGCGCGGCAGTTCGATATCGAGATGGGCGCAGGTGACGCCGGGCAATTCCCGGGGGATCACGCCCAAGGGGCCTGAAACCATTGCCTTTTCGGGATAGGATAGCGGTTCGTTTGCGACTTGCGCCGCATCGTTGGTGATGCAGGTGATATGTATATCGCCCATGTCATGGTCGGAAATGGCTTGGGCCAGAAACATGAGGGAATAGAACCCATGTTCCTGATTTCTATCGAAAAAGCTGCTGCCGGGGCGGAAGGTTTCACGCTCGGTCAACAGCCAGAAATGGGCGATCCGGCGTGGCAGGGCATCGCGCCCGGCCAGATCGGCCATGAGACTGTCATAGCCTTCGCGGCCCCGCTCGGGCGACAGGGTATAATCGTCGCCCGACAGATGGGCATAGGTATCGCCGGATACAACCGAGATCACGCGATGGCCCGCGGTGCGCAGCCGGCTGATCAGAGCATCAGCAACGCCTGTATCATCCCTGAAAATAACCCAATTACAGGTGTTTGTAATGCAATCTTCAACCTCTGCATCAAGTTCGCTTAACCGTTGCCGCCACACCGGGCGATAGGCCCATTCTGACAGGTCATCGTGGCGGGTGGGCAGGGTAATATCATGATTTTCAACGTTTTTGCCCGGTTCGATGAAATAGCGGCTGCGTTGGAACGGATAGGTGGGCAAAACCACGCGGTTGCGCCGGGATTCACCCCAGATCTGTTGCCAGTCCGCCTCAACCCCCGTGGCCCAGAGGCGGCCGATGGTTTGGAGGAAATAGGTATCGTCGGCCATATCCTGATTTGCATGGCGCAGGGCGGAAATCACCTGATTGGGGGAAACACCTTTGCCCATTTGCGCCAGTGACGACAGGGCCTTGCCGGGGCCAACCTCAAGATACACACGGCGCGGGTTTTGCCCCAGATGGGCGATGCCATCGGCGAACAACACGGTATTGCGCAGTTGCGCGACCCAATAATCGGGGTCGGTGGCCTGTTCTGCGGTAAGGGGGGTGCCGGTGCGATTGGAAATCACGGGCAATGTCGGCGGCGCCAGATCAAGGCTGGCAAGAAAGGCGCGATATCGGGGCAGGATTGCGTCAAGCATGCGCGAATGGGCGGCGATGTCGATGGCGATCCGCTGACACTCTACCTCGCGGGATTTCAGGGTCGTTTCAAGGGCATCAAGGGCTGATTGCGGGCCGGACACCGCCGTCAGCGCCGGGGCATTTACGCTGGCGATGTCCAGATCGTCGCCAAGCAGCGGCTGCACTTCGGTCAGGGGCAGGGCGATGGACAGCATCCCGCCCGGCGCCACCGTATCAAACAACCGCCCGCGCAGCAGCACGAGGTCGATGCAATTCTCAAAGCTCATCACGCCGGCAAGGCAGGCGGCGGTGTTTTCGCCCATGGAATGGCCGATCATCGCCGTGGGTTTCACCCCCACGACAGCCAGAGTTGCGCCAACGCATATTCTACGATCATGATCAGCGGCAGTTGCACCGAGGGTTTTTGCAGGGTTTTTTCTGCCGCCTCGCGCGCCTCGGGGGGGAGCCACAGGGCGCGGATGTCGTAATCAAGCTGGGGTTGGAGGTGATCAAGGCCACGATCCATCCATTCGGCGAACACCGGTTCAGTCTCATAAAGATCGCGCGCCATGTCGGGATATTGCGCGCCGCCACCGGGAAACATGAAGGTGACGTCGGGGGTATCGGTCACCTTGTCGTGGGTGAACACGCGGCGCATATCGCCCTGCTCCAGCAGGGAAATCGCCTGTTCGTGGGTTTCGGCCACCAACGTGCGGCGCTTTTCAAAGGCGCGGCGCCCGGTTTTCAGGGTAAAGGCGACATCGGCCAGATCCTGTTCCGGGTGGGCGCGCAGGTGGGCCGCCAGTTGCGCGGCCTGCGCATCGAGCGCGGCTTTGCTGCGGGCCGATAACGTAAGGATCTGGAACGGGAAATCGCTTTCCTCAGAGCGGGCGCGAAGGGGCGGTTCCTCGATGATGGTGTGGGCATTGGTGCCGCCAACCCCCAGCGCGTTGATCGCGGCGCGGCGCGGGCCTTTGTGGCTGACCCAGGGGATCAGACGGTCGGCCACGCGAAACGGCGAATGGTCAAAATCAATCGCCGGGTTGGGGTGTTCATAGCCCAGAGAGGGCGGAATTTCACCGTGGTGCAGGCCCAGCGTCGCCTTGATCAGTCCGGCAACCCCGGCGGCGGTATCAAGATGGCCAATGTTGGTTTTCACGCTGCCGATGCGGGCAAATCCGGTGGCGTCGGTGTGGCTGCGCCAGGCTTCGCTCAGGGCGGTGACTTCGATCGGGTCGCCGAGATAGGTGCCGGTGCCGTGGCATTCGACATAATCAATGGTTTCGGGGTCAACCTGCGCGGCGCACAGCGCCTTTTCGATCGCGGCGGCCTGACCATCGACGGATGGTGCAAGATAGCCGGCCTTGGCGGCGCCATCGTTGTTGATCGCGCTGCCCTTGATTACGGCCCAGATATGATCGCCGTCCTTGATGGCATCGGAGAGGCGGCGCAGGGTCACTGTGCCTGCACCGCTGCCAAATACGGTGCCCTGGGCGCGGTGATCGAAGGCGTGGCAATGGCCATCGGGGGACAGGATTTCGTTTTCCTTGAATTCGTATCCGCGCCCGTGGGGCAGTTCGATGGTGACCCCCGCCAGCGCCATGTCGCAATCACCATCACTCAGCGCCTTGCAGGCGTAATGCACCGCCACCAGCGAGGTGGAGCAGGCGGTTTGCAGGTTGATCGACGGGCCTTTCAGATCAAACACATGGGACACACGGGTGGACATGAAATCTTTGTCGTTGCCGGTGTGGCGCAGCAGGAACATGCCGGTGTCGTTCACCAGATCGGGGTTCGAACAGATGTTGAAGTAAAAATAGCTGCCCATGCCGCAGCCCGCGAACACCCCGACATTGCCATTCAGGGATTCGGGGGTGTGGCCGGCGCTTTCCATTGCCTCCCACGCGGTTTCAAGGAATTTGCGGTGTTGCGGATCAAGGATCGCCGCTTCCTTCGGGGAAAAGCCGAAAAAATCGGCGTCAAACGTATCGAATCCCTCCAGCACGGCGGCGGCGGGGACGTAATTCTTGCGGCGGATGTTGGATTCGGATTCGCCAGCGGCAAGCAGATCGTCGTGGGAAAGACGGCGGATGGATTCGGTGCCGCTGCGCAGGTTCTGCCAGAATTGCGCCGGGGTATCGGCGCCCGGTACTGTCAGTGCCAGACCGACAATGGCGATGTCTTCGCCTTTGATCGCGCGCGCCTTGCTCATCTCAGGCCCCCTAAGCCGGATCGTTCCATACGCTGGTGCTGCGCCCGCAATATGGGCGCAACTGGTTCAGGAACCGTTGTTGTCGTGCCACATCGGGGCATACCCCGTCAAAATGCGCAGAACGACCTCACAGGGCAGGCTCCTGTGCCCTGACCTAGCGGCAGAAAGGGGCATTTTTAAGGAGTCGCGCGGGCCGTTCGTTTCCATTTCAACGACAATACCGTGGCCTGCCATGGGTGAACAGGGCTGACCCTAAAGGATTGTGCGTGGCCCAGCGGGCGGGGCGCGCCCGATGGCGGTGCCTTCGGGAAACAGGGCCGGGGCGCGATTGTCGCGGCGGACCTGCTCCAGATGGCCGAGAATGGCGCCCGCCATCAGCCAGGTGAACGGGATCAGCGTGGCATTCAGCAACAGATCGATCATGGTAATCGCCAGCATCAACACCAGCGGCATCACATAGGGCGAGACCTGTACAGCCCGGTTTGCCCGCATTTGCCAGCCGGTCAGAAAGACGGGCAGGGCCAGCAGGCCGAATTCCGCGATATACCCGACCCAGCCGAAGGTGCCGAAAACGATGATCCAGCGCCCGTCGGGAATTGACAGGATTTCGCCGGTTTCCCCGTCGCGGATCAGATTGCGCCCCCATCCGCCCCAGCCAAACCAGGGTTTCTCGGCGGCGCGGCCCAACAACAATTCTTCGTTATTGAACCGGTAATCGAGCGAGGCGGCCCGGTCACTGCTGATCGAGATCGGCCTGGGACAGGATGGCATCCAGCGGCACAAGATGGCCATTGCGCAGCATGGGATACAGCACCGCGACAAACGCACAGGCAAGGGCAAAGCGTATCTGCATCCTGGCCGAGGTGAACAGGATCAGCGGCGTCAGCACCACACCGTAGGCCAGCGAGGCGAGGCTTTTGCAGGCCACCAGCAACACCGCGAGATAGACAGTGATGGCGATGTATTTGAGTTTCTGTTCGGCTGGCGCCTGTTTATACAGGAACGCCGAGGCCAACAGCGTGGTCATGATGAAAAACGCCAGCCACAATCCATGGGGCAGAAACACGATGGGCCGATAGCCGCCGTCACGCATGGTCTGTTCGAAACTGTGCTGAAAGAACCCATAGATCCAGATGTGCAACTGCGGGGAAAAGCGGATCTCGAAAAATGACGGAACGGAATAGATCAGCCCGCCGATCATCAGCGCCCTGAGCATTTCCTGCATGCCCTTTTCGCTGCCCAGAAACTGTCGCCCCATGAGAAAAGGAAGCACTGCCAGCACCTTGAGCATCCCCAGCGCCAGAACATCGCGGATCGACAGGCCCGGCTGGCTCCCGGTGATGAACTGAATCGGTGCGGCGTCTTCCAGCACGCGAAACAGAATCGGATCGGCATTGTTCAGAACCGTGGGGATCGTGCCCAGAAGAAACAGCAGCACCAGCACCTTGGCCGGCCAGAACCCCGGAAGCAGCGCAATCCGGTGTTTCAGGACAAAGACAAGGATCACCGCCGTTGAAAGCGTCGGGATCGATGTCTTGTCCATGACCGGAACCAGCGGCAGGTTGAAACCGGTCAGTTCGGGCAGGATCAGATAACCGCCCAGCAGGCTCCAGATCAGGGCGCGTTCCAGCGGCATCCGGCGAAACATGAACAGGCATGCAAACGGCCAGATGACCAGCATCAGATAGGCGACGGGGTTTGGCATGCTCAGGCGCTCCGCAGGGGCGGGGGTGTTGATCCGGCAACACTAGCAGGGGCGTTGCGCAGTGTCGTGGGCATATATGTTTGCGTGCCCGCCCTGCTGTTGCACAATGGCACCGCTGCCTTTGCACCTTTGCGCGGTGCTGAACCGACTGGGGAAATTCTGTGTATTTTGCGTTCGGTCGCCGCCGGGTGACAATTAACATGGCCACGCGTGATGAATTGTTTGCCGCGATCCGCGGGCGTTTCACCGGTGGCGAAGGCTTTGCGCTGGCCACGATCAACCTTGATCACATCGTCAAGATGCGGCGCTCGGGCGATTTTGTCGATGCTTACTGCCGGCAGGATCTGGTGGTGGCCGATGGCAACCCCATCGTGTGGCTGTCGCGGCTGGCGGGCACGCCGGTAGAATTGATGCCCGGAAGCGAGCTGATCGTGCCCCTGTGCGGGTTGGCGCGCGATGTGGGGGTGTCTGTGGCGCTGGTGGGCAGCACTCACGAAACCCTGGATCGTGCCGCTGTCGCCCTCGAGGCGCAGGTGCCGGGGGTAAACATCGCGCTGCGCCACGCGCCCTCGGGGGTGTTTGATCCGGGCGGCGCCGAGGCGGCGGCGATTCTGGCCGAATTGAACGCCAGCGGTGCGCGGCTGTGTTTTCTGGCCCTCGGGGCGCCCAAACAGGAATTGCTGGCCGCCCGGGGCCGACGGGATGCGCCCACCGTGGGGTTTGCGTCGATCGGGGCGGGGTTGGATTTTCTGGCCGGGCGGCAGGTGCGCGCGCCCCGCTGGGTGCGGGCCATTGCCATGGAATGGCTGTGGCGCCTGATCGAAAGCCCGGCGCGCATGATACCGCGCTATGCCGCCTGTTTCGCGGTTTTGCCGGGGCAGGTGATCGCGGCGCTGCGCGCAAGATTTGGCTGAGCGGTTCATTTATATTCCACGATCCCCGTCTTGCGCTGGCGCAGGCGGTTGACATGAAAAGTCAGCGCGCCTTGCGCCTCGGGCAATTTGCCCAACACGGTGAAAAAGGCGCGGCTAAGCCCCATGGTTCGCGCAAGGCGGACGATCTGCACCGGCCAAAGCAATAGCATCAGCAACGCCCAAGGGGTGACCAGCGCGCCCAGCAGGGCGACGGCAGGAAGGGCCGCCCCCCAGAGCAGGGCGCGGCGGTGTTCGCGCACCCAGTGGCGTTCGGGCGCAGCGCCGTGCAGGGCGGCGCCTTCGGCAAAGGCATGGCCTGCGCGGCGGCTGCGCCGCCACCATTGCGACAGGCGGGTGATGGCCGCGTCATGCCATGTCATTTCCACGTCCAGCCGATGCACCAGCCAACCGGCATCGCGCAGGCGCACACACAGCTCGGGTTCCTCGCCCGCGATCAGATCATCGCGGTAACCGCCCACTTGCCGCAGGGCCGCCAGCCGGATCAGGGCGTCGCCGCCACAGGCCAGCGCGGGGCCGATCGGCGTGTTCCATTCCGCATCGCACAGGGCGTTATAAAGTGACGCATCGGGGTGACGTTCGCGCCGCCGCCCACAGACCACCGCCACCTGCGGGTGATCGGCCAGAAAGGCGCTGGCGGCGTCGAGCCAGCCCGCGCGCAATTCGCAATCGCCATCCAGCAGTTGCACCAGCGGCGTGTCGTCAGGATCAAGCCGCGCCAGCCCGGCGTTGCGCGCCCGCGCGGCGGTAAAGGGCCGTGCCATGTCCAGCGCCACCACCTCGGCCCTGCGGGCGCGGGCTGCCGCGGCGCTGTCGTCGGTCGAGCCGGAATCAACATAGACGATCCGCGCCACCTGTCCTTGCAACGCATCCAGACAGGTGACAAGGCGCGCACCCTCATTGCGCCCGATGACCACGGCGGCGATGCCTGTCATGGGGGCTCTCCGATCAGAAAGCCACTGTCGCGCAGCATCGCCTGGCCGGTGTAGCGGCAGGCGTTTGGCCCCATGAGGGTAAGGGCCGGATCGTTCTGCATCCGCACCAGACGCAGGCGGTCTTCGCCATGGGGGATGGCGGCATTTTGCACGGTTTGCGCATCACGCAGGGCGGGTTGATTGGCAAATTTATAGTGACGGATCAAGGCGGTAACATCAGAACAGGTCACATGGGCGGAACAATGGGGGTGAACGCCGGACAGCACGCCGGGGGCCAGAAACACCATGGGGTGTTTGGTCAGACAGCAGTTTTCACCAAACACCCGACGGCGCACGCCCCCAAACATCACCTGCACCCCCGGCGGTGCGGTGTTCTGCGCCAGCCACCAGGCAAAGCCGATGGCGGGGTCGTGATAGGCATGGGCGGTGATATTGCCCGTGTCGCAATGATCAAAACGCTCAAGCACCTGATCATAGGGCAGGGTGGCGACCGTGCTAAGCGGAGCATCAGGGAACATCTCCAACATCTGCGCCACCAGCGCGGTTGCGCCCTGCGCATGCAACCGTGCGGCCAGATCGGGCAGAGGCAGGGCACCGGGCGGGTCGAACATTTCATCCATATCGGCAAAGAGGCACCAGTGACCGTTGGCAAAGCGCCGCGCGGCGCGGGCGCGGAAATCGTTTTCGTAAGCCCCCCAGGGCAGGGTGGATTGCATCACGGCACAGCCCGGTTCGCCGCGAAGGCGCGAAAGGGTGGCATCGTCAGAGCCGTTGTCGACAAACACGAAATGCCGCGCCCCGACGGCGCGGTAATGGCGTAGAAATTCATCAAGGTAATAAGCGCCATTGCGCACCAGCGCCACGACGACCACATCGTCTTGCGCCAGATCGAAACGTTTCGGCCCCTGCACATGGCGCAGGCTGTGCCACAGGCGCAAACGCCGCCCCAGACCGGTCAGCCTGTTGCGCATCCTTTCACGAATGCTGCGCCGTTTGCCTGTGGCTGGCATTGAAACTCCCTAATGTCTGCCCCGGTTTTAGAGGTGCGCTGTGGCATAGTTATGGCGACGGGACCGCACCGCGCAAAGGGCGGGGCGGGGGTTGCACATCTGTTGGCCCGCCTTACCATTACGCCGGGATGCAGGGAACTGGTACGCCGGAAAGGCCTTTGGATGAGTGAAACGGAACAGGCGCCGTTCGATCTTTTTGTGATTGGCGGCGGGATCAATGGCACGGGCATTGCCCGCGATGCACAGGGGCGGGGCCTGCGGGTGGGGCTGGCCGAGATGAACGATCTTGCCAGCGCCACATCCAGCGCGAGTACCAAGCTGTTTCACGGCGGGTTGCGGTATCTTGAATTTTTCGAGGTGGGCCTTGTGCGCAAGGCGTTGATCGAACGCGAAGTGTTGCTAAGCGCCATGCCCCACATCAGTTGGCCCATGCGGTTTGTCCTGCCTTATTCCCCTGATATGCGGTTTGAGGGGGAAACCCCGACCAGCCGCCTGTTGAATGTCGTCATGCCCTGGATGCGGGGCCGGCGGCCTGCCTGGCTGATCCGCTTCGGGTTGTTTCTGTATGACAATTTGGGCGGGCGGAAATATCTGCCCGGCACGAAAACCCTGGATCTGACCACTGGACCCGAGGGCGCGCCCCTGAACGATAAATTCGCCAGGGCCTTTGAATATTCCGATTGCTGGGTCGAGGATCTCGCGCCTTGTGGCGCTGAACGCCCGGGATGCCGAGGCGCGGGGCGCCACGATCATGGTGCGCACCAAGGTGATCGCGGCCCACCGGGACGAGGGATTGTGGCAGATCACCCTTGAGGATGAAAACGGCGCACAACAGAACGTGACAGCGCGCGGGTTGGTCAATGCCGGGGGGCCATGGGTGGAAAACATCATCCGCAACCGGGTGCATGTGAACGCAACCGAAGGGGTGCGGTTGGTGCGCGGCAGCCATATCGTGACGCGCCGCCTGTTTGATCATGCCAAGGCTTATTTCTTTCAGGGCGAGGACGGGCGGATCATCTTTGCGATTCCCTATGAGACCGATTTCACCCTGATCGGCACCACCGACAAGGATCACGGGGGCGATCCCAACAAACCGGCGGTTTGTACGTCGGAAGAGGCGGATTATCTGTGCCGCTTTGCATCGGGGTATTTCAAACGGCGTATCACTGGCGATGATGTGGTCTGGAGCTATTCCGGCGTGCGCCCTCTTTATGATGACGGGGCAAAATCGGCCACGGCTGCGACGCGCGATTATGTGCTGTCCCTTGATGCAGGCCCAACCACAGATGGCGGCAGGGGAAGCGAGCCGCCGTTGTTGAACGTGTTTGGCGGCAAGATCACCACCTATCGCAAACTGGCCGAACAGGCGTTCGCGCGGCTGCGCCCGTTCTTTCCCGGGGCCACCGGTGACTGGACGGCGGGCGTGGCCTTGCCCGGCGGGGATTTCCCGGTGGATGGGGTGACGGCGCTGACCGAAAGGTTAAGCGCGGATTATCCGTTCCTTGATCCTTACTGGGCGGGGCGGCTGATCCGGGCCTATGGCACCGAGGCGGCGGTGATGCTGGATGGTGCGCGCAGCGCCGAAGACCTGGGACAGGCCTTTGGCGGCACCTTGACGGCGCGCGAGGTTGAGTGGCTGATGGCGCGGGAATATGCCCGCACGGCGGACGATGTGGTCTGGCGGCGCAGCAAGTTGGGCCTGCGGATGGGCAAAGATGAGATTGCCGCCCTTGATGTCTTTATGGCAACACGGCGCAATCAGCGGGAGGAAAGCAAATGACCCATATTCTGGCCATCGACCAGGGAACCACCTCTAGCAGGGCGATCCTGTTTGACGGAGAATTACAGATTGCCGGCGTGGTGCAGGAGGAATTCGAACAGCATTACCCCGCGTCGGGTTGGGTCGAGCATGAGGTTGACGATCTGTGGGCTACGACCCAGCGCAGCTGCCGCGCGGTGATTGAAAAAACCGGCGTTGCCGCCGGTGATATCGCGGCCATCGGCATCACCAACCAACGCGAAACCGTCGTTGTCTGGGACAAGGACACCGGCAGGCCTGTCCACCGCGCGATTGTCTGGCAGGACCGGCGCACCTCCGGGATTTGCCAGACGCTCAAGGCCGAGGGCCACGAGGCGATGGTGACGGCGCGCACCGGATTGTTGCTGGACCCGTATTTTTCGGGGACCAAGCTGAAATGGCTGCTCGATAACGTCGATGGGGCGCGCGAAAAGGCGAAACAGGGCAAGCTGTTGTTCGGAACGGTGGATTCCTTTCTGATCTGGAAACTGACCGGCGGTGCCGCCCATGTGACCGACGCCACCAATGCCGCGCGCACCCTGCTTTACGACATTCGCAAGGGGCGCTGGTCGTCCACCATCTGCGATCTTCTGGGCATTCCCATGGAGATGCTGCCCGAGGTCAAGGATTGTGCCGCCGATTTCGGCGTTGCACAGCGCGATCTGCTGGGCGCTGAAATTCCGATTCTGGGGGTTGCGGGCGATCAGCAGGCGGCGACCGTGGGCCAGGCGTGTTTTGAACCGGGGATGTTGAAATCCACCTATGGCACGGGGTGTTTTGCCCTGCTGAACACGGGCGACACGCCGGTGGATTCGAACAACCGTTTGTTAACGACTATCGCCTATCAGTTTGATGGCAAACCGACCTATGCCCTTGAGGGATCGATTTTCATTGCCGGGGCCGTGGTGCAATGGCTGCGCGACGGGTTGAAGATTATTGACGAGGCAAAGGAAACCCAACCCCTGGCTGACAAGGCCGATGCGGGGCAGGGGGTGATTTTGGTGCCGGCCTTTGTGGGCCTTGGCGCACCCTATTGGAATGCAGACTGCCGGGGGGCGATTTATGGGCTGACGCGCAATTCGGGACCGGCGGAATTTGCCCGTGCGGCGCTGGAATCTGTCGGGTATCAGACCCGCGATCTGTTAGAGGCGATGCAGGCCGATTGGTCGGCGCCCGGCCAGGCGACCCTGCGGGTGGACGGCGGGATGAGCGCGAGCGATTGGACCATGCAATTCCTGTCCGACATCATCGGCGCCCCGGTGGATCGCCCGGCGGTGTTGGAAACCACCGCGCTGGGCGCGGCCTGGCTGGCAGGCATGCGCGCAGGCGTTTACCCCGATCAGGCGGGATTCGCCAAAAGCTGGGCGTTGGAGCGGCGGTTCGAGCCGGACATGGACAAAGACAAGCGTGCGGCGAAATATGCCGCCTGGAAAAAGGCGGTGCAGGCCACCCTCAGCGTCTGAGGCGTAGGTTAACGATGCCGTAACCAAACCCGTGGTAAATGCGTCATGCCCTTGCAGCCCCCCGGACGCGCCACTAAGACTCTTGAAAGCAGTTTCGCGGTATTCCGCCCCAACCCGAAAAACAGGCAGGCCCACATGCAAGACCCGGCACATTATTTCACCAACAATCTGGTTCCCATGGTTGTGGAACAGACCAGCAGGGGCGAACGCGCCTATGATATTTTTTCCCGCCTGCTGAAAGAACGGATCATTTTCGTCAACGGCCCGGTTCACGACGGGATGAGCCAGCTTGTCGTTGCACAGCTTTTGCACCTTGAGGCGGAAAACCCGACCAAGGACATCAGCATGTATATCAACAGCCCCGGTGGTGTTGTGACGGCGGGTCTGTCGATCTATGATACCATGCAATATATCAAACCCAAGGTATCGACCCTCGTGGTCGGGCAGGCGGCCTCTATGGGGTCGGTTCTGTCGGCAGCGGGCGAAAAGGGCATGCGGTTTGCCCTGCCCAACGCCCGGATCATGGTGCACCAGCCCTCGGGCGGGTATCAGGGGCAGGCGAGCGATATCATGATTCACGCCGCCGAAACCCAGAAAGTGCGCGAACAACTGTACAAGATTTATGTCAAACACACCGGCCAGACCATGAAAGCGGTTGAAAAGGCGCTGGAGCGTGACAATTTCATGTCGCCGCAAGAGGCCAAGGATTGGGGCCATATCGACGAAATCGTCGAAAACCGCGAGAAAGGCGAGCCTGCAAGCTGAAACCGCTTGTGAAGGCTGTGGGGCCACTTTGGCGTTGCGGGCAAAAAACGACTGCCCTAGGCTGGTGGCACAGGGCGGACGGACCAGCGGAGGCTGGCTAAATTTACGGCGGATAGAGGCCCAGAGGTAAGCGATGGCGAACAATTCAGGCGACAGCAAGAACACCCTTTACTGCTCTTTTTGCGGAAAGAGCCAGCACGAGGTGCGCAAACTTATCGCGGGGCCAACCGTGTTCATCTGCGACGAATGCGTCGAACTGTGCATGGACATCATCCGCGAGGAAACGAAATCGGCGTCGCTGAAATCCAGCGACGGCGTGCCCACACCCAAGGAAATCTGTCAGGTGCTGGACGATTACGTGATCGGCCAGATGCACGCCAAGCGGGTTCTGTCGGTGGCGGTGCATAACCATTACAAACGCCTGAACCATGCCGGAAAATCCGACATCGAGCTGGCGAAATCCAACATCATGCTGATCGGGCCCACCGGCTGTGGTAAAACATTGCTGGCGCAGACCTTGGCGCGCATCCTTGATGTGCCCTTTACCATGGCCGATGCCACGACCCTGACCGAGGCTGGTTATGTGGGCGAGGATGTGGAAAACATCATTCTCAAGCTGTTGCAGGCATCGGAATACAATGTTGAACGGGCGCAGCGCGGCATCGTCTATATCGATGAGGTCGACAAGATCACCCGCAAATCCGACAATCCCAGCATCACCCGCGACGTGTCGGGCGAGGGGGTGCAGCAAGCATTGCTCAAGATCATGGAAGGCACCGTTGCATCGGTGCCCCCCAGGGCGGGCGCAAGCATCCGCAGCAGGAATTCCTGCAAGTGGACACCACGAACATCCTGTTCATCTGTGGCGGTGCCTTTGCCGGTCTGGAAAAGATCATCGCCCAGCGGGGCAAGGGGTCGGGCATCGGGTTTGGTGCCGATGTGAAGGATGCTGATACCAAGGGCGTTGGCGAACAGCTTGGCGAACTCGAACCCGAAGACCTGTTGAAATTCGGGTTGATCCCGGAATTTGTTGGCCGCTTGCCGGTGATTGCCACCCTGACCGACCTGGATGAAGAGGCGCTGGTGACTATCCTGACGCAACCGAAAAACGCGCTGGTCAAGCAATATCAGCGGTTGTTCGAACTGGAAGATGCGCAGCTGACCTTCACCGATGATGCCCTGCAATCCATCGCCAAACGGGCCATTGCCCGCAAGACGGGGGCGCGGGGGCTGCGCTCGATCATGGAGGATATTCTTTTGGATACCATGTTCGATCTGCCCGGTATGGACAGCGTGGAAGAGGTGGTCGTGAACGACGAGGCGGTGAATACCGGTGCCGCGCCCCTGATGATCCACTCCGACGCCAAGAAAGCGGCGGCCCCGGCTTCGGCGGGTTAACGCCCATGCGCCGCATCCATTCGGGCGGCGCATATGAGGGCAAAGTCGGCTATTGCCGGGCGGTGGTGGCCGATGGCTGGATTCATGTGTCCGGCACGGTCTGCCCGCCCGATCCGATCACCGGCGCCGTCCCTTTGGGGGCGGCGGCGCAATGCGAAGGGGCGCTGGCCGTTATCATCCGCGCCTTGGATGAGGCGGGCGCAACCCTCGCGGATGGGGTGCGCGTCACCTATATCCTGCCCGACGCTGCGGAATTCGAATCCTGCTGGCCGATCCTGCGCGCGGGTTTTGGGGCGTCCCCGCCTGCCGCGACGATGATTGAAGCCAGGCTGATCGCACCGGAATATCGCATTGAAATCGAACTTACCGCATGGCGCCCCGCCAAGGCCTGAGGCGGTTTTCGGTCGATCATCGCATCAGGCGCCGTCAAATGCCGCGCAGCCGGATACCACCACTGGACGTTGCGCCGCGCTTGGTCCATATCTGGGCGCAAGGAAACCGGAGGCCAAGATGGGCATTCTCAAATCGATTCTGCGCGCCGCGACATGGTGGAACGGCCAGACGCTGAACACCCAGTTCTGGACGTGGCGCAAAGGCATTCGTGTGGGCGAAGATGACCTCGGAAATGTGTTTTACGAGAACGCCGACAAATCGCGCCGTTGGGTGATCTTTAACGGTGCGGTCGAAGCGTCGCGGGTTGATGCCAACTGGCACGGTTGGTTGCACCACACCTGGGATGAGCCGCCCACGGAAAAGCCCCTGCGCCACCGTGCCTGGGAAAAGCCGCATCTGGCCAATATGACCGGCACGCCGCAGGCCTATGCGCCCGCAGGATCGTTGCGGCGCAGCGACCCGGCGCCGCGCAGCGATTACGAGGCGTGGACGCCGGAATAACCGGCGATGGCAATCTCTAGCGATCTGATAACAAACACTGCGCTGCCGCAGGGCGGACGGGTATAATGTTGAAACGACTTGCTTTTTGCGCTGCCCTTCTGGGGGCCGCTGCCCCGGCATTTGGCCAGAGCGAAACCACAACAACCCGGGTGCAAAGCGCGCCGGGGGCGATTTTGCGGGGGCTTGATAAGGTGTCGGGGGTGGTGTCTGACATCGACATTTCCGTCGGACAGACCGTCGCGCTGGGGCGATTGCAGATCACGCTGGGCGATTGCCGTTATCCCACCAACAACCCGGCGGGCGATGCCTATGCCTGGTTGGTGATCCGGGACGCGGGGGTGGAAGTGCCGCGCTTTCAGGGCTGGATGATTGCCTCCAGTCCGGCGCTGAACGCGATGGAACATCCGCGTTATGACGTCTGGGTCATCCGCTGTAAAACCTGATCGGGGGCGGGGGCCAGTGGCCCGGCGCGGTTGAAATCGGCGGCGCGGGTGATGGCTGTGGCCAGGTGCCGGTGATACTGGGCGCGGGAAATTTCCACAGCACCAAGACGGGCCAGATGCGGTGTAAGGAACTGTGTGTCAAACAGGGTGAACCCCCCAACGCGCAACCGGTCAACGAGATAGGCCAGCGCCAGTTTTGAGGCATCCGTACGCCGGGAAAACATGCTTTCGCCAAAAAAGGCGGCGCCGATGGTCACACCGTAAACCCCACCCACCAGCGCGCCATCGTCCCACAATTCAACGGAATGGGCAAAACCGCCCCGGTGTAATGCCTGGTAAAGATCAAAGATCGTGTCGTTGATCCAGGTTTCCGGGCGATCAGCACAGCCGGTGACGACGCCGGTAAAATCACGATCGAAACTTACCCCAAAGGGGGCGCTGCGCAACCGGCGGCGCAGGCTGCGCGATATGTGAAACCCGGACAGGGGAAAAACCCCCCGACGCCGTGGATCAATCCAATGAATATCGGTTGAATCACGGCTGTCGGCCATGGGAAATATCCCCGCCCCATAGCCCCGGAGCAGCAGTTCAGGCGTCAGCAGGCCTTCGGTCAAGGATTACCCCAGATTGGTTTCCAGCCAGTGTTCAAGCCAGTGAATGTTGTATCCGCCGGTTTGCACCGCCTCTTCGCGCAGAAGGGCGTCGAACAGGGGGATTGTCGTGTCGACCCCATCGACGATCAATTCCCCCAGGGCGCGTGACAGGCGGGCCAGGGCTTCGGGGCGGTCGCGACCATGGACGATCAGCTTGCCAATAAGGGAATCGTAATAGGGCGGGATGCGATAGCCATCGTAAAGCCCCGAATCCATCCGCACGCCCAACCCGCCGGGCGCGTGATATTGGGTGATCGTGCCGGGGGACGGTGAAAAGCTGGGCAGCTTTTCGGCGTTGATCCGCACCTCGATGGCATGGCCGGTCAGACGCAGGGTGCTCTGGTTGAATTCCATGGGCAGGCCGGCGGCCACGCGGATCTGTTCGCGCACCAGATCGACGCCAAACACCGCCTCGGTCACCGGATGTTCGACCTGAAGGCGGGTGTTCATCTCGATGAAATAGAATTCATCGTTCTCGTACAGAAATTCGATGGTGCCGGCACCGGAATACCCGATCTTGGCCACGGCATCGGCGCAGGTCTTGCCAATGCGGGCGCGCTGTTCGGGGGTGATCGAGGGGCCGGGGGCCTCTTCCAGCACCTTTTGGTGGCGCCGTTGCAGCGAACAATCCCGTTCGCCCAGATGCACGGCGCGGCCCTTGCCATCGCCAAACACCTGAATTTCAATGTGGCGCGGGGTGGTGAGGTATTTTTCGATATAGACCTCATCATTGCCGAAAGCGGCCTTGGATTCGCTGCGCGCCGTGCGAAAGGCGGTTTCCAGATCCTTGGCGGTTTTGGCCAGTTTCATACCGCGCCCACCGCCACCTGCCGTGGCCTTGATGATGACCGGATAGCCGATTTCGGCGGCCACGGTTTTTGCCGTTTCCAGATCGGGCACGCCGCCCTCACTGCCCGGAACACAGGGCACACCCAGATTCTTCATGGTGTCCTTGGCGGTGATCTTGTCGCCCATGATGCGGATGTGTTCGGCCGAGGGGCCGATGAACGTCAGTTGATGGTCTTCGACGATCTGCACAAAGGCCGCGTTTTCCGACAGAAAGCCATAGCCGGGGTGAATCGCCTGCGCACCGGTGATTTCACAGGCTGATATGATGGCCGGCACCGAGAGATAGCTTTGCGAACCGGAAGGCGGGCCGATGCACACGCTTTCGTCGGCCATGCGCACATGCATTGCGTCGGCGTCGGCGGTGGAATGCACAGCGACGGATGCAATGCCCATCTCGCGGCAGGCCCGGATGACACGCAGGGCGATTTCGCCCCGGTTGGCGATCAGGATCTTGTCGAACATGGGCGGGTGTCCTTATTCGATGATCATCAGGGGGGCGCCGAATTCGACAGGTGTGCCGTCTTCGATCAGGATCCGTTTCACGGTGCCCGAATTCAGGGCCGGGATCTGGTTCATGGTTTTCATCGCCTCGACGATCAGCAGGGTTTGCCCCTCGCTTACCGCATCACCAATCTTGACAAAGGCGGGGGCACCCGGTTCGGGCGACAGGAACGCGGTGCCGACCATGGGCGAGGTCACAGCACCGGGGAGTTCGGCCGGGTCGGCGGTGCGTTCGGGGGCCGGGGGGCGCTGGCCGCTGGCGGGGCGGCGGGGGCCGCAACAGGCGCGGCCATCGGGGCGGCGGCGGGTGCGGGTGCGGGGATGCTGCGTGATACGCGCACATCCAGGCTGTCGTCTTCGCCGTATTCCCGTTTGACGCTGAGTTCGGTCAAATCGTTTTCGCGCAGCAGTTTTGCCAGTGCCTCGATAAAGGCGACGTCGGACTTGTGCGTTTTTTCTGTCATGCCATCCTCATTCCCGTGTGGCCCTCGGCCAGCCTGGCCTCGGTATATGTCAGCGTTGCCGGGGAAGAAAGACGTAAAACCAAAGGTGCGCGGCGCGGCGCGCGCCGCCCTCAGCGGATGCTGAGACGCAGGGAGAATTGTTCGGATCCGGTGTTGCGAAACAACTGGAACACATTCACTTCATAGGTTGCGCGCCGGGTGCGAAAGCTGAAATCGTCCTGACAATCGATCACGCCGGGGATGGTGAAACAGGTGTTGCGGCTGCCCGAAAGCTGAAGCCGCGCCGTTTGCCCGTTGCCCGAACCAAAGGTGAAACACAGGGGCCGCCCATCCGACACCAGCCCCGACACCACCCCCGAAGACGCACCGCGCGCGAATTTGATTTCGGAACAGCTCTGTGCCGCAGCGGATGTGGCCCAGAACGCAAGCAAGGTGACAAGAATATATCGGGTCATGAAAACATCTCCTGGTGAAAGCCCCAACATACCATTTTGCGCGCCCGCTGTCATTTGCCCATGCAGGTTTGGCGAACGCCGGATTTTAGAACGCAGCAGTGCATCGGATCAATGTGGCATAGCCAAAGGATTGTGATCGGACGAACCCTGAGAAATGGCCCTGTGGGGCTGCCGAACGGTCTCGCGGATCGGAATGATCGGGACAGCGCCACGCGCGATGGTGACGGTGCGGCAGCGGCGCGTGTCACAAGCCCCGTCAGCGGTCACGGTGCCGATCTGTTCGTCCTCGGGGATCTGGGGCCGAGCAGGTTAGGCAGCGCGGGGCTGTCACCGTTGCGGCTCGGGGTGAACTCCCGCTCGGTGATTGCCCTGCAATCACCTGACGGCAATGGATGGCACGGATGTCGGAGGTGGCTGTATCATCGCGAGGTGCACCTTGCGCCGGCTCGCCATTTTCGCTCGGACCAATGGCGCGACATGGCTCACCGTCGCCCCTGGGCGCCGTGCTTTCGGGCCGGAAAATTGGGGAGAGTGCGTCCCTGGAGGCCCCTCACTTGGGGATGCAGACCGCGTATAAAGCTGCTATTCGCTGGCAAGCGTTCTCGGGAAACCCACGGAAACCACCGAAAATCGGGGTGAATCACAGGAAATGCGGCAAAGTAAAGAAACCACGGAATTCCTGTTATGTGTTTGAATTCAAAAATAGAATCATCCGCTCGGCTCAGCATTGCACCCATGATGGATTGGACGGATCGGCATTGTCGGTATTTTCATCGGCTCATGTCGCGGCAGGCGTTGCTTTATACCGAGATGGTGACGGCGCCGGCGTTGGTGCGGGGGGCGCGCGGCATTTGTTGGCGTTCCACCCAGCAGAACAGCCGGTGGCGTTGCAACTGGGCGGTTCTGATCCGGCGGAACTCGCACAGGCGGCGGTGATGGGGGCGGATGAGGGGTATGGCGAGGTTAACCTTAACGTCGGTTGCCCGTCGGACCGGGTGCAATCGGGCTGTTTCGGGGCGGTTTTGATGGAGCGTCCGGCGCTGGTGGCTGAATGCGTGGCGGCGATGATTGCGGCAGTGCCGCGCGATGTGGCGGTCACGGTGAAATGCCGGATCGGAGTTGATGATCAGCGCCCCGAAGACGCGCTGCCGGGATTTCTGGAACAGGTGCAGCAGGCCGGGGTGAGGCGGGTGCAGATCCATGCGCGCAAGGCATGGTTGCAGGGGTTGAGCCCGAAGCAGAACCGCGATGTGCCGCCTTTGGATTACGATCTGGTTGTGGCGATGAAGGCGGCGTTTCCCGATCTGCATCTGTCGATCAACGGCGGAATTGGCGATCTGGCACAGGCAAAGGCAGTGCTGGCGCGGGGGCTGGACGGTGTGATGATCGGACGGGCCGCCTATCATCAGCCCTTTGATATTCTTGGCACGGCGGATCGTGATATTTTTGGAGAAGCGGGGCCGGGGCTGAACCGGGCGGAGGTTGTGGCGGCGATGGAGCCGTATATCGCCGCGCATCTGGCGGCCGGTGGCCGGCTGAATCAGATCACCCGCCACATGCTGGGCCTGTTTGCAGGGCGACCGGGCGCGCGGGCCTGGCGGCGGATCCTGTCGGAGGGCGCCCATCGTCCGGGGGCGGGTGTCGAGGTTTTGCACGCCGCATTGGCGACGGTTGAAGGTGTTGACGCCTGACCCAAAGGAGCGCCTTCGGCGCACGCTGTTCAGGGGGCCTGTTTCGGCTGTTGTGGCGCTGCGGCAGGGGTGTTCACCCCTGCGTGCGGGCCAGGCGCGCGGCCCGCCCGCCGCGCCGCTGTTTCAGGCGGTTGGCGCGACCGGGCAGATCATCGAGGATGGCCTGACGCTCTTGTGCGCTGAGCCGTGACCACTGGGCGATTTCATCGAGCGAGCGCAGGCAGCCGGTACAGATCCGTTCGACCGGGTGGACGACGCAGATCTTGATGCAGGGTGATTCAACCTCGGCGCGGCTCCAGAGAATATCGCTCATTGCGTGGCTTTCAGATGCGACAGGCGGTCGAGCGCCCCTTGCAGGATATAGCCGGCGGCCACATGGTCGATCACCTCGGCGCGACGTTTGCGTGACGTATCCGCCGCCAGCAGGGCGCGTTCGGCGGCCACGGTGGACAGGCGTTCGTCCCAAAAGGTGATGGGCAGATCGGTGAGGCGTTCAAGATTGCGGGCAAAGGCGCGGGTGGCCTGGGCGCGGGGGCCTTCGCTGCCGTCCATGTTCAGGGGCAGGCCCAGCACGATTCCGACAATCTGGCGCTTCGTGGTCAGATCCAGCAGGCGAGCGGCGTCAACGCCAAATTTCTTGCGCCGGATGGTTTCCAGCGGCGTGGCGATGGAACGCATGACATCGGACACAGCAACGCCAAGGGTGACGGTGCCCAGATCCAGCCCGGCCAGCGCGCCGTGGCGGGGCAGGGCGGCGGCAAGTGTTTCGATGTCGGTACAGATCATCCGGGCAACCCCGCGCGGTTGGCGGCGGCCCTGATCGTGGCCAGCGCCGCGGGATCCTCGGCAAAGGTTTCTTTCGCCTCGGCATAGATTTTGCCGGCGGTATCGGTTTCGCCCAGCACGCCATAGGCGCCGATCAGTCGCGCCCAGTCTTCGGGGGGCCGCCATCACTGGCCAGACGGTCGGCGAGGCCCGCCACCATGGTGCGGATCATCGCGTCACGGTCTTCGGCGGTCATGTCCGAGGCGGCGGCCACATCGTCGGCGGTGGGGCCTTTGATGCTGGGGCCTTTGGGGGCGGGAACGTCATATCGCACCCCGGCACGGTCGGCCAGATCGGCGATCTGGCTGCGGATCGGTGTCATCCACGGGGCATCGTCCGGCCCTGTCTCAAGCAGATCGCGCCAGATCTGAAACGCCAGATCCGGGCGCCCGGTCTGTGCATAAAGCAGCCCGGCATAATAAAGTGCCGCGCCAAATTTCGAGATCGAGCTTCAGGGCGCGGGTCAGGGCGGCCTCGGCCCCGGGCGAAACATAGCCCCCGGCAGCAAGGATCATATATTCGGCCAGATCGGTATAATCACCGGCTGTTGCCTTGTCCCCCAACAGGTCGATCACCCGATTCTGTGCGGTGATCGCGCTGTTGAACCGGCCAAGCCCGGCTTCGTTATGGGCCAAAAGCCGATGCCCGCGCAGATCGTCGGGGCGCTTTTTTACCGTTGCGCGCAGTTGTTCCATCATTTTGGCATAGGTCGGATCAGCGGGCAGCGGCGTGGTCAGCGCGGCAACCTGTTGTTCGGCCTCGGCCTGGGTCGGGCGGTTTTCCCGGGCGCGCTCGGCCTGGTCCTTGCGGGCCTGAATGGGTTGATCGGGATACCCGGGCGCCCCCAGCCACAGATAGGCCCCCACGCCGCCACCAATCACCAGCAGCGCGCAAAACCCGGCCATGGTGCGGGTGATGCCACGGGGCGCGGCCTCGGGGGGCACCGCGCCACGCGCCGCGCGGTCCGCCTCCAGCAGACGCCGGGCCACTTCGGTGCGCACACGCCCGGCCTCGTCCGCCGTCAGGGTGCCACGCGCAAGATCACGCTCGACCTCGTCCAACTGGTCGCGGTAAACCTGTACGTCGGATGCCCGGGGCGCCGCCCCGTTGCCCCCGCGCAGCAAGGACAGGGCGATCACCGCCGCCGTCATGCCTGCCATTCCTATGACCACCGCCCAGAACATATCGCCTCCGATCTCTGCGCCCCTATGTGCCGCCTTCGGGGGCGGAACACCAGCCATGCGCGACCTTCGGTCACAGCCCTGTGACACGGGGGCCGCGCCCATGTCGCAAATTGCCAGACAGGTGCCGTTTGACAGGGGGGCGCGGCGTGGTAATCCCCCCATAAGGGGCGGGCCGTACCGCCGCCCAGCCATAGGGGATTCCGCCATTGAAACGCTATTCCGTCTTTGCCGTCGCGCGTGAGGCGCTGCGCTTTCACACCGGATGGGAGCGGGCCTGGCGTTCGCCCCAGCCGAAAAAGAAATATGATGTGGTGATCGTTGGGGCCGGGGGGCACGGGTTGGCAACGGCCTATTGGCTGGGCAAGAATCATGGCATCCGCAACGTGGCGGTGATCGAAAAGGGCTGGCTGGGCGGTGGCAACACCGGGCGCAACACCACGATCATCCGGTCCAATTATCTCCAGGATCCCTCGGCGGCGATCTATGAAAAGTCCCGCAGCCTCTATGAAACCATGAGCCAGGATGTGAATTACAACATCATGTTCTCGCCCCGTGGTGTGATGATGCTGGCCCAGACCCAGGCCGAGGTGCGTGGTTATCAACGCACCGCCCATGCCAACGCCCTGCAAGGGGTTGAAACCGAATTTGTCGGCCCGGACCGGGTGAAAGACCTCTGCCCGATCATCAACATCGACGGGCCGCGCTATCCCGTGCTTGGGGCGCTCTGGCAGGCCCGGGGCGGCACCGCGCGCCATGATGCCGTGGCCTGGGGCTATGCCCGGGCGTGCAGCGACATGGGCATGGACATCATCCAGCAATGCGAAGTGACCGGCGTGCGCCAACAGGGCGGCAAGGTCAGCGGGATTTCCACCACCAAGGGCGAGATCGACTGTGACAAGCTCGGGCTCGTCGTGGCGGGCCATTCCGGGGTTCTGGCCGAAATGGCCGGGTTCCGCCTGCCGCTGGAATCCGTGGCGCTTCAGGCGCTGGTCAGCGAACCGATCAAACCCTGCATGGATGTGGTGGTGATGGCCAACACGGTGCATGGCTATATGTCGCAATCGGACAAGGGCGAAATGGTGATCGGCGGCGGCGCCGACGGCTACAACAATTACACCCAGCGGGGCAGTTTCCACCATATCGAGGAAACCGTGCGCGCGCTGATCGAAACCTTCCCGATGATCTCGCGGCTCAAGATGCTGCGCCAATGGGGCGGCATCGTCGACATGACCGGCGACCGCTCGCCGATCATCTCCAAAACGCCGCTGACAGGCTGTTTCGTCAACTGCGGCTGGGGTACGGGCGGGTTCAAGGCAATCCCCGGTTCCGGCTGGGCCATGGCCGAACTCATGGCACAGGGCGAACCCGGCCCCCTGGCCGAGGCGTTCACCATGAACCGCTTCCGCGAAGGCCGCTTCATCGATGAAAGCGTGGCAGCAGGGGTGGCCCATTGATGAAACAGCAACGGAACCGCGCACGGGCTCTGATCGTTGATGGCCCAACATATCAACGCAAGGAGCCAGCCCAATGTCTGACGATTCCAACACCAGAATCCGCGAAACCCACGTGCACGAAAAAGGCAGCTCATCCACGCTCGCCTTTATTCTCGGGGGCGTTGTCGTCGCCTTGGTCGTTGTGGGGTTCATCCTCTACGGCGGGCTCGATGTTTCGGGCGGGGGTGGCGGTGAAACCAACATCAACGTCGAACTTCCGACGCTTGAAGGCGCACCCGCCGACAAGGGCAACTAAGCTGCACAAACGCCATTTTCCACATTTCACAGGGCGGGTGCCGGTTGGCATTCGCCCTTTTGCATCCGGACCCTGCCCATGCTGATCCTCACCTGCCCCTGCTGCAACATCGCAGCGGATGAAACCGAACTGCACCCCGGCGGTCAGGCCCATATCCAGCGCGCGGGCCCCGACAGCGATGACGACAGTTTTGAGACCTACCTGTTCCTGCGCAAAAACCCCCGGGGCGTGCATTTCGAACGCTGGCGCCACGCCATGGGCTGTGGCAAATGGTTTCACGCGGCCCGCTGCACCGTAACCCTCGAAGTTTTCGGCACCTACAGCGCCCAGACAACAAAACCCCCGCAACACATCCTTGATGCGATCACCGCCCGCCGCCCCGATTGGCAGCACAAATGATGCTTTTTACTGATAAAAATACTCAAATTGCCCCCGCCGCCCCCCGCGAAAGGCCCGAAACATGAGCACCCGCCTCGCCACCGGTGGCCGCCTGATCGACCGCTCCACGCCGCAGAATTTCACCTTCAACGGCAAATCCCTGCGTGGGGTCAAAGGCGATACCCTCGCTTCGGCCCTGCTGGCCAATGATCAGATGCTGCTGGGCCGGTCGTTCAAATACCACCGTCCCCGGGGCATCATCGCCAGCGGCGCGGAAGAACCCAACGCGTTGGTCAACCTGGGCACGGATGCCCGGTTCGAACCGAACCAACGTGTCACCACAACCGAATTGTTCGACGGCCTCACCGCCACATCGCAAAACCACTGGCCCAGCCTCGAATTCGACGTGGGCGCGATCAATACCCACCTGGCGCGGTTCCTGCCCGCCGGGTTTTATTACAAGATGTTCATCCATCCGCGCCCGTTCTGGAAACACGTTTATGAACCGATCATCCGAAAATCCGCCGGTCTGGGCCAGGCGCCCAAGGATCGCGACGCAGATCGCTATGACCACCTGAACGCCCACTTCGATATGGTCGTTATCGGCGGCGGTATTGCCGGATTGCAAGCCGCCCTGAGCGCCGCCGCCAGCGGCCAAACCCTGATGCTGATGGAACAAACCGCCCATTGGGGTGGGCGGGCCCCCGTCGACGGCGATGAGATAAACGGCCAACCGGCCCAAGCCTGGATCGACGCGACCGTCAAAACCCTCAGCGAAATGGCCAATGTCACCCTGCGCCTGCGCTGCATGGGGGCAGGGGTGTATGATCACGGCTATCTTCTGGCCTATGAACGCCTTGCCGATCACCAGCCAGAAACCGACAGCCCCCGCCATCGCCTCTGGCGCATCCGCACCAAAATGATCGTCACCGCCACCGGTGCGATTGAGCGCCCCCTGTCCTTTGCGGGCAACGATATTCCCGGCGTGATGCTGGCCAGCGCGGTACGCGATTTCATCACCAACTTCGCTGTCTCTCCGGGCGATCGGGTGGTTGTGGTCACCAACAACGACGATGCCTACCGCACTGCCATCGCCGTGAAACGCGCAGGTCTCGACGTGCCCGCAATCATCGACGCCCGCCCCATGGGTGGCGGCGCGCTGATGGAACAGGCCCGCCAATCGGGGATCCGTATTGAAACGGGCAAAGCCATCGCAACCGTGCAGGGCAGTAAACGCGTCACCGGCGTGACCCTGTGCCAACACGCGGGCGAAGGCGCGGTGATCGACACCATCCCCTGCGATGTCGTGGCCATGTCCGGTGGCTGGTCACCCGTGGTCCATCTCTGGTCCCACTGCGGCGGCAAACTGACGTGGGATGACGCGCAGGCCTGTTTCAAACCCGATCCCACTCGCGCCCCCACGGGTGCCGATGGCCAGCCGTTCGTCGCCACGGCAGGGGCCGCCAGCGGCGCGATGACAACGGCCGAAGTGCTGGAAAATGCCTACGCCGCCACAGCCACGCCGAAAAGCGCGGGCGTCGCGCAAGCGACGCCAAGCGATGAGGCGCCGGTGCTGCCGGTCTGGATCATGCCACAGGGGGCGGGGGTGAAACTCCGCGCGAAAATGTGGCTGGATTTCCAGAACGATGTAAAAGTGTCTGACGTGCAACTGGCCGCGCAGGAAGGCTATGAATCCGTTGAACATGCCAAACGCTATACCACCCTCGGGATGGCCACGGATCAGGGGAAACTCTCAAACATCAACGGCCTGGCCGTTCTGTCAGGGGCGCTCAACACGCCGATCCCACAGGTGGGCACCACCACGTTCCGCCCCCTTATACGCCAATTTCCATGGGGGCCATCGCGGGCGAGGCGCGCGGCGTACTTTTTCAGCCCCTGCGCCGCACCCCGATCCACGACTGGCACGACGAAAACCATGCTTTTTGGGAGCCGGTGGGCCATTGGCGCCGCCCCTATACCTACCAACGCCCGGGTGAAACCATTGAGGAATCCGTCGCGCGCGAGGTGAACGCCACCCGCAACAGCCTTGGTCTGTTGGACGCCTCGACCCTTGGCAAGATCATCGTAAAAGGCCCGGATGCGGGCCGGTTTCTTGACATGATGTACACCAACATGATGTCCAGCCTTGCCCCCGGCAAATGCCGTTATGGCCTGATGTGCAGTGAAAACGGATTCCTGTCCGATGATGGCGTCGTGGCCCGGATCGCAGATGATACGTGGCTGTGCCACACCACCACCGGCGGCGCGGATCGTATTCACGCCCATATGGAGGAATTCCTGCAAACCGAATGGTGGGATTGGCAGGTTTTCACCGCCAATGTGACCGAACAATTCGCCCAGATTGCCGTGGTTGGCCCGAACGCGCGCAAGGTGCTGGAAAACCTCGGCGGGATGGACCTGTCAAAGGACACCCTGCCATTCATGCAATGGACCGAGGGCACGCTTGCCGGTATCCCGGCCCGCGTTTTTCGCATTTCGTTTTCCGGCGAGCTGAGCTTTGAGATCGCCGTTCCCGCCGCCCATGGCCGCGCGTTGTGGGACAGGCTGCTTGCGGCGGGGGCGGACTTCAACATCACCCCCTATGGGACCGAGGCGTTGCATATCATGCGTGCCGAAAAGGGGTTCATCATGATCGGCGATGAAACCGACGGCACGGTGATCCCGCAGGATCTGAACCTCAACTGGGCGATTTCAAAGAAAAAGACCGATTTTATCGGCAAACGTGCCCAAAGCCGCAGCCATATGACCGACCCAAACCGTTGGAAACTGGTTGGCCTTGAAACCACCGATGGTTCGGTCCTGCCCGATGGCGCCTATGCCACCGCGTCGGGCACCAATGCCAATGGTCAGAAACACACCCAAGGGCGCGTCACCTCGACCTATCATTCGCCCACATTGGGCAAGGGTATTGCCATGGGGCTGGTGCTGCACGGGCCCGACCGGATGGGCGAGGTTCTTGATTTTCCGCGCATTGATGGCACAGTCGTGCAGGCGCGGATCGTTGACCCGGTATTTTTCGACAAGGAAGGCGCGAAACAGAATGTCTGATCCTGTCACCCCCTTGAATGGCGCGACCTATGCGGGCTTTGTCACCGTTTCCGAGATCGGCCCGCAAGGGATGATCACCCTGCGCGGCGATCTATCCGCGTCCGCCCTGCGCGACGTGGTGCTGGAAACCGCCGCCGCCGATCTGCCCGACCCGGGCGGCATCGTGATGAACGGCGAACGTGGCGCGGCGTGGATGTCACCGGACGAGGCGCTGATCCTGCTGCCCCGGGCAGATGTTCCCGGGGCATTGGCCCGGATTGCAGCGGATCTTGCACAGACCCACCATCTGGCCGCCGATGTGTCGGATGCCCGGGCCATGTTCCGCCTGAAAGGCGCCGCTGTGCGCGATGTTCTGGCAAAGCTGACGCCTGCCGATGTGTCCCCCACGGCCTTGTCGGCAAACACCCTGCGGCGCACCCGTATTGCCCAGGTGGCGGCGGCGTTCTGGCTGGCGGATGGGGAAACTGCCAATCTGATCTGTTTCCGGTCCGTGGCGCATTATGTGTTTGACCTGTTGTCGGTCTCGGCCCGGGCGGGCAGTGATCCGAAACTTTTCCGCGGCTGAGTGCGCGGAACCGGGAACCACAGCCCCCTTGTGGGCTTTGTCATTAGAAGGCTTGACCTCTGCGCCGCTGCGGCTCAGGTATCAGGCAGCGAAACATCAATGAAAGGGGCTTGTTATGGCTTTTGAACTTCCCGATCTTCCCTATGCGCACGATGCGCTGGCCGACAATGGCATGAGCAAGGAAACTCTGGAATACCACCACGACCTGCACCACAAGGCCTATGTCGACAACGGCAACAAGGCGATTGCCGGCACCGAGTGGGAGGGAAAATCCCTCGAAGAGATCATCAAGGGCACCTATGACAAGGGCGCCGTCGCCCAGAGCGGTGTTTTCAACAACATCAGCCAGTTGTGGAACCACAATCAATTCTGGGAAATGATGGGCCCGGGCAAATCGGCGATGCCGTCCGAGTTGGAAAAGGCCCTGACCGACAGCTTTGGGTCGGTTGATAAATTCAAGTCAGATTTTTCCGCCGCAGGTGGCGGGCAGTTTGGTTCTGGCTGGGCCTGGCTGGTCAAGGACGCCGATGGCAGTCTGAAGGTGACGAAAACCGAAAACGGCGTGAACCCCGTGTGTTTCGGGCAGACCGCGCTGTTGGGCTGTGATGTGTGGGAGCATTCCTATTACATCGATTTCCGCAACAAGCGCCCTGCCTATCTGACCAACTTCCTTGATAATCTGGTCAACTGGGAAAACGTTGCCTCGCGGATGTGAGGTGAGTTCTGATTTTATTCAGACGGGCCGCCCCTGATCGGGCGGCCCGTTTTTGTTTGATGTCGCTTTTTTGAGTATTTTTATCAGTAAAAAGTCAGGGCGTTGGTGTTTCAGGCCCCACGTTTGCGGGTGCTGAAGCGGGGCAGCATGGCGGAAAAATCCTTGCCTTTGCCGTCTTCGGTTTCGACGAATTGCGCATAGAGTTCGCAGGCCGCCTGGCCAAGGGGGTGTCCGCGTCAACCACCGTGGCGGCCTGTTGGGACAGGCGCAGATCCTTGAGCATCAGATCAGCGGCGAACCCCGGGGCATAGCCGTTGTCGGCGGGGGATTTCGGCCCGATGCCGGGGGCGGGGCAATAGGTGTTCATCGACCAGGACGAGCCTGACGACGTGGAGACCACATCGAACATCGCATCCCGGGCCAGACCCAGTTTATCAGCGAGCGCGAAAGCCTCGCAGGTGGCGATCATCGTCACGCCAAGGATCATGTTGTTGCAGATCTTGGCGGCCTGGCCCATGCCTGCCGTGCCGCAATGCACCGCCTTTTGGCCCATGATGTCGAACAGGGGTTTGCAGCGGGCGAATGCTGTTGGTTCGCCGCCCACCATGAAGGTCAGCGTGCCGCCAGCCGCGCCGCCGACGCCGCCCGAGACCGGGGCATCCAGCGCCAGAAGGCCGGTTTTGCTGGCGTCGCGGGCCACCGATTGCGCGCTTTCCACATCCACGGTGGAGCAATCGAGATGCACCGTGCCTTTGGCCATGGCCGGATGAATGGCGCCTGCCACGTCGCGCAGGATGGCGCCATTGGGCAGCATGGTGACGACCAGTTCGGCATCTGCGGCGGCGTCGGCGGCGCTTGTGACGGCGGTGACGCCATCGGGGACGACGCCGCTTACGTCAAAGCCGCGTACCGCGTGGCCCGATTTTGCCAGATTTCGCGCCATGGGCGCGCCCATATTGCCCAGGCCGATGAAACCGATCTTCATGTTGTTCCCTCCAATTGCAGTTCGTCCCTGCCCAATGGCTGTAACATGGCGCAGGCATGGGCGGCGATCCCGTTGGTGGCGTGGCGCCACTGTGGATTGCGGTCCTTGTCGATGATGCTGGCGCGGATGCCTTCGATGAAATCGCCGTGTTCCATGGAGCGGGCAGTAAAACGGTATTCCATCTGCAAGGCCTGTTCGATGGTATCAAGCCCGCGCACCCGGCGCACCAGGTCAATTGTGCAGGCCGCCGACAGGGGGAGGCGCGCATCAGTGTCTTGCGGCTGTTGGCGGCGAAAGTGCTGTCAGCGGCGGCGAGGGCGGTGTGCAGATCATCGAGGGTTTCGGCGGCAAAGATGTGGCCGATTTCATCGGCCTGGGCGGCAAGTTCCGATTCTGGGGGGGACGTGTTGTGGCAGTGATCAAGGCCGGGTCGCCCGTGTGTTCCAGAGCGCGGATCAGGGCGGGCCATTGCGGTTCGGGCAGGTAGTGATCGGCAAATCCTGCATGGATGGCATCACCTGCCGCCATCCGGTGTGCCGTTGTGCCGAGGTATTCGCCCAGCCGCCCCGGCGCGCGGGCCAAAAGCAGCGAACCGCCCACGTCGGGGACCAGGCCGATGGCACATTCGGGCATGGACATCTGGCTGCTGTCACCGACAATCCGGTGGCTGGCGTGGCATCCCACACCCACACCGCCGCCCATGGTGAATCCATGAAGAAAACTGGCTATGGGTTTGGGAAAGTTGAACAATCGCGCGTTCATGGCGTATTCTTCGCGCCAGAACCGGCGGCCGTATTCGTAATCGCCCGCCGTGCCGGTTTCGTACATGGCGGCCAGATCGCCCCCGGCGCAAAAGGCCCGATCCCCGGCGCCGTCAATCACCAGCATCGCCACATCATCGCGGCCGGCCCAGTCGATCAGGACGGTGTCGATGGCGCGCACCATGCCCCATGTCAGGGCGTTCAGGGCCTTGGGCCGGTTCAGGGTGATCCGGCCCACCTTGCCGGTGACGCGGATGTTGACCTCGGTCATGATTTCAGCATCTCACGGGCCACGATCAGGCGCATGATTTCATTGGTGCCTTCCAAAATCTGGTGCACCCGCAGATCACGCACCAGTTTTTCAATGCCGTAATCCGCCAGATAGCCATAGCCACCGTGCAGTTGCAGGCATTGATCGACGATGCGGCTGCCTGCTTCGGTGACGAATTTCTTGGCCATGGCGCAGGCCTTGGTCGTGTCGGGGGCGCCGGTGTCGTATTTCCAGGCGGCCTGACGCAGGAAAACCCGGGCGGCCTGAAGCTCGGTCTCCATATCTGCCAGACGGAATTGCAGGGCCTGAAATTGATCAATGCTGCGCCCGAAGGCCTTGCGCTCTGACATATAGGCGAGGGTCGCGTTCATTGCGGATTGCGCGGCGCCAAGGGAACAGGCGGCGATGTTCAAACGCCCGCCATCCAGCCCCGACATCGCATAAGTGAAACCTTTGCCTGCGTCTCCCAGCAGATTTTCCGCCGGAATGTCGCAATTGTCCAACTGCACCTGACGGGTTGGTTGGCTGCGCCAGCCCATTTTTTCCTCAAGCCCACCAAAGGAAAGGCCCGTGGTGCCGTCGTCGACGATCACCGTCGACACCCCCTTTGGGCCGGGTTCGCCGGTGCGGCACATGACGATATAAGCATCGGAATATCCGCCGCCGGAAATGAATGCCTTGGTGCCGTTCAGCCGATACCCGCTGTTGGTGCGTTCGGCCCGGGTGCGCAGGGCGGCGGCATCGCTGCCTGATCCGGGTTCGGTCAGGCAATAGGACAGGACCGTTTCCATGGACAGGATTGACGGCAGGCGATCTGCCTTCATTTCGGCACTGGCGAAGCGGTCGATCATCGCGGCGCACATGTTGTGGATTGAAAGGAAAGCGGCCACCGATGGGCAGGCCATCGAAAGGGCCTCGAACACCAATGTCGCATCAAGGCGGCCAAGCCCCGTGCCGCCGCTTTCTTCGGAAACATAAAGTCCGCCAAAGCCGAGTTCGGCCAGTTTTGGCCAGAGGGCGCGGGGGATATCCCCCGCGCTTTCCCAATCCCGCGCATGGGGCGCGATATGGGTCTGGCCAAAATCATGGGCCATATCGAAGATTGCGGTTTGTTCGTCGCTAAGGCCGAAATCCATCGCGATCTCCTTTGGTATGGGTCAGTCCATGGCTTTGAAGTTGAATTCGCCACCTTCCCGGATACCCGAAGGCCAGCGCGCGGTCACGGTTTTCGTCCGGGTGTAAAAGCGGAAGGAATCCGGCCCGTGCTGATTCAGATCGCCAAAGCCTGATTTTTTCCACCCGCCAAAGGTGTGATAGGCCAGCGGCACGGGGATGGGCACGTTGACGCCGACCATGCCAACGTTGATCCGGCTGGCGAAATCGCGCGCCGTATCGCCATCGCGGGTAAAGATCGCGGTGCCGTTGCCATATTCATTGTCCATCGCGTATCCCAGCGCCTCTTCATAGGTTTGGGCACGCACCTGGGAAAGAACGGGGCCAAAGATTTCCTGACGATAGATATCCATATCCGTGGTCACGTTATCAAACAGATGCGGGCCGACAAAAAAGCCGTCTTCGTACCCTTGCAGCGAAAAATCGCGCCCGTCCACGACCAGTTTGGCCCCCTGATCGATGCCCGATTGCACCAGACGCAGGATGTTTTCCTTGGCGGCGGCAGTGACAACGGGGCCGTAATCCATGTCGTCGCCAGCGGTATAAGGCCCGACCTTCAACTTTTCGATCCGCGGAATCAGACGTTCGATCAGGGCATCGGCCGTGGCATCGCCCACGGGCACCGCCACCGAAATCGCCATGCAGCGTTCGCCCGCCGCGCCGTAACCGGCCCCGATCAGGGCGTCGGCGGCCTTGTCCATATCGGCATCGGGCATGATGATCATGTGGTTCTTGGCGCCGCCGAAACACTGCACCCGCTTGCCGTTGGCACAGCCGCGCCCATAGATATATTCGGCAATCGGGGTGGACCCGACAAAGCCAACCGCCTGGATCGTTTCGTTATCAAGGATGGCGTCGACGGCTTCCTTGTCGCCGTTGATGACCTGAAGCACGCCATCGGGCAGGCCGGCCTCTTGCAGAAGTTCGGCCAGCATCAGCGGCACAGAGGGGTCACGCTCGGACGGTTTCAGGATATAGGCGTTGCCACAGGCCAAAGCCGGGGCCATCTTCCACAATGGGATCATGGCAGGAAAGTTGAACGGCGTGATTCCGGCAACAACACCAAGGGCCTGGCGCATGGAATACATGTCGATTCCCGGGCCGGCACCATCGGTATATTCGCCCTTGAGCAGATGCGGCGCACCGATGCAGAATTCCACAACCTCAAGCCCGCGCTGCACGTCGCCCCGTGCATCGGGCAGGGTTTTACCGTGTTCGCGGCTCAGCGCTTCGGCCAGTTTATCCATGTCGCGATTCAGCAGGCGGACGAATTCCATCATCACCCGTGCGCGGCGCTGGGGGTTGGTGGCCTCCCATTTGGGTTGCGCCTTTGCGGCATCGGCCACGGCGGCGTCAAGTTCGGCCTTGCTGGCAAGGGGCACCTGCGCCTGCACTTCGCCGGTGGCGGGGTTGAACACATCGGCGCTGCGCCCGGTGCCTTTGACATGTTTGCCGTTGATCCAGTGAGACAGGGTTTCCATCGTATCCTCCGAAGAATTGGTTTCACCTTACATTAGGGTTGCCATCGTGGCGGGAAAAGCGGCAGTTTGCCAAAAGTGTTTTGCATTTTTGCAAGGATGAATGCTGATATGCACTGGGATGACATGCGAATTTTCCTGTCCGTGGCCCGCCATGACAGTATTTCCGGCGCCGCGCGGGCGTTGAAACTGGATGCGGCCACGGTGGGGCGGCGGATTGCGCGGCTGGAATCGGCGGTGGGGGCGGTGCTGTTTGTGAAAACGCCGCAGGGGTATCTGCTGAACGACGCCGGGCAACGCTTTGTTGTCCATGCCGAGCAGGCGGAACTGGCGATGGGGGCCGCTGCGGATGAACTGCGCGGCGATGGCGACCCGCTAAGCGGGCCAATCCGGCTGGGCGCGCCTGATGGCTGTGCCAATTACCTGTTGCCGCAGGTCTGTGCGGCGATCATGGCCGACCATCCCGGCCTTGAGGTGCAGATCGTTGCATTGCCCCGGGTGTTCAACCTGTCGCGCCGCGAGGCGGACATGGCCATCGGCGTGTCGCTGCCCACGGGCGGGCGGCTGACGGTGCAAAAGATTGCCGATTACCGGCTGCATCTGGCGGCGCACCGCGATTATCTGGCCAAGGCGCCGCCTTTGACCAGTGTTGGCGATCTGAGCGCCCATCAGATTGTCGGCTATATCCCTGACATGATTTTCGACAAGGAACTGGATTATCTGGGAGAGGTCGGGATTGAGCGCGTCGCCCTGTCGTCAAATTCCGTTGCGGTTCAGTTTCAATGGCTTGCCCAAGGCTGTGGGGTCGGGATTGTCCATGATTTCACGCTGCCTGCCGCGCCTGGGCTGGTGCGGGTGTTGCGCGATCAGGTGTCGCTGCAACGCACGTTTTGGTTGATTCGCCATGCCGATGATCGCCGCGTTGCCCGGGTGAACCGGTTTGCACAGGCACTGGGGGCGGGCCTGCGCGCGGAAATTCAGCGCCTCGAAGCCTTGGCTTGACAGCATGGCCCGATTGCGGCGACCCTTCATCAAGGTCAACCGGCAGTGGAAAGGCGCAAATTATGTTGGTTCAACAAATCCTTCACGGAAGAACGGCTGCGGATGTGGTGACGGTTGCACCGGGCACCACGGTGGGTGACGCGGCAAAGCTTTTGTCAGACCGGAAAATCGGCGCCGTGATCGTTTCAAAAGGTGACGCCCCCCTTGGCATCCTGTCCGAACGTGACATCGTGCGCGAACTGGGCAAACGCGGCGCGGCCTGCATGAGCGACAAGGTTGATGATCTGATGACCCGCGACCTGATCGGTTGCACCCCCGAGGATGAGGCGGTTTCCGTGTTGCAGAAAATGACCGACGGGCGATTCCGCCACATGCCGGTGATGAAGGGCGACGTGATGATCGGCCTGATTTCCATCGGGGATGTGGTGCAATCACGGCTGTCTGAACTGTCCATGGAACGCGACGCGCTGGAATCAATGGTGATGGGCCACTAGACCGGGCTTGCCTTTTGCGGCGCAATAATGTTGCGTTGCGGTGCAGCATTATGAGGTTTGCCATGCGCATCGGTCTTTATCCCGGCACGTTCGATCCGATCACCCTGGGTCACATAGATATAATCCGCCGGGCCTGTAGCCTGGTGGATCGTCTGGTGATCGGCGTGGCGATCAACCGCGACAAAGGCCCGCTGTTTTCGCTGGAAGAACGGGTGGCCATGGTCGAGGTGGAATTTGCCGATATCACGGCAACCACGGGCTGTGAGTTGATCGTCCATCCGTTTGAAAACCTGTTGATCGACTGCGCCCGGGATGTGGGCGCCGGGGTCATCATCCGCGGACTGCGCGCCGTGGCGGATTTTGAATATGAATATCAGATGGTTGGCATGAATCGCGCGATGGACGATTCCATTGAAACGGTGTTCCTGATGGCCGAAGCCCGACATCAGGCGATCGCCAGTAAACTGGTCAAGGAAATTTCCCGCCTTGGGGGCGACACCTCAAATTTTGTCACGGACGCGGTGAATGCGGCCCTTGCGCAAAAACACGGTCGCTAGCGGGATAAGACCTGCTCGGTTTCCACCAGACGGGTCACCACCTTGGCCGAACGCTCCAACGTGCGGTGAACCGGGCAGCGGTTGGCGATTTCCATCAGGCGCGCCCGCTGTTCGGCGTCCAGATCGCCGGTCAGATACACCGCGCGGGTGAATTCATCGTTTTTTTCGTCGCTTCGGCTGCCGGCGTCCTGGGCGTGAACCTTGTTGTGGCTGATATCGACGCGCACATCATCCAGCGGCCAGCCTTTGCGCCGGGCATACATGCGGATCGTCATCGAGGTACAGGCCCCCAGACCGGCCGCAACCAACCCATAGGGCGACAGGCCCTTGTTGGTGCCGCCATAGGCCAAAGGCTCATCCGCCAGAACATGAATATTCTGCCCGGCGGTGACATCCTGTAAAAACCCTTCGGGGTCGGCTTCGGTCACGCGGATTATGCCTTCGGGCGCGCCGGGGGCGGGGCAGGTGGGCGCAGGTCAAGGTAGCGCGCCGACCATGCGGCAATCACCTCGGCGGCATATTCGGCATCGGCGGCGCGGCTGATCAGGTGATCGGCATCGTCCAGCGTGACAAAGCTTTTGGGGTGCCGCGCGGCGGTAAAGATCTGGGTCGCATTTTCCACCCCCACCACCGCGTCGCGGGGGGCATGCATGACCAAAAGCGCCCGTTTCAGGTTGTGAATGGCGGGTTCCAGTTTGGCCTGCGACACGTCCTCGACAAAGGCACGCGCAATGCGGAACGGCCGCCCGCCAAGGGAAACTTCGGCCACGCCGTCTGTCTTGATCCGCTCCAGCGCGGCCCCGAAATTATGGGTCACATGGGACGGATCAGCCGGGGCGCCAATGGTGACCACCGCCTTGGCCGATACGATTTGCCCCGCCGCGCGCAGCACCGCCGCCCCGCCCAGGGAATGGCCGATCAACAGCCCCGGCGCCATGCCACGCGTGGCCAGATAATCAGCGGCCGTTTTCAGGTCGGCCACATTCGAGGAAAAGGTGGTGTTTTCGAATTCACCCTCGGAATGGCCCAAACCCGTGAAATCGAACCGCAGCACCGCCAGCCCCATTGTCGCCAACCGCGCCGCGATCCGGCGCGCGGCGGGAATATCCTTGGAGCAGGTAAAGCAATGGGCAAAAAGCGCAGTGCCCAGATGCGGCCCGTCAGGCAGATCCAGCCGCGCCGCCAGAGTATGGCCATCGTGGCCCTGAAAGGTGATCTTTTCCATGGCCATCGTCTTCTCCGCATTGGCGTTAAGGGTAATGTGCGCGCGGTGCTGGCTGGCTGCAACGCCTGTGTCGGCCCTCTCACGCCATGGTGACGGGGCTGTAACCCGGGCGCGTTGACGGGCCGGGGGCGGCGTGATCTGGTTCGGGAAACAACGGAAAGGCCAACCATGGACATGATGCAGCGAAAACAGGCGGCCCTGCTGGGCGCGCTGGTGGCGGATGCGGCCAGTCTCGGCGCCCATTGGATTTACGACGTGAGCCGGATCGCCGACCTGCGCGCGGCGCATGGGGGCAGTGCCGCGTTTCTGCCGGTGGATGCGGCCCATTATGCGGGGGGTGTCGGGTATTTCGCCCATGGCGCACGCCGCAACGGGATGCAAACCCAATATGGCGCGGTTCTGGCCCTTGCCATGGCGGCCCTTGCACGGGATGGTCGGTTTGATGTTGCCGCCTATCAGGCAGATTTTGCCGGGTATTTCGGGGCCGGGGGCGGCTATGTCGGGTATATCGACCGACCCACACGTGGGGCGCTGGCCAATCTTGCAGCCGAACAAGGCGACCCTTCGGGCATCGACGACGATCAACTGCCGGCCATGGCAACCCTGCCTGCCGTCATCGTGGCCGACCCGGGTGCGGTGAGCCGGGCAATCACCGTCACCAATGACAACCCGGTGGCCCTGACCCATGGCGCCGTGTTTGCGGCGGCGCTGACGCCGGTGCTGGGCGGCGCGCGCCTGACACAGGCCTTGCAGGATGCCGCCCCTCTGACAGGTGACGCCACCCTCACCGATGCCCTGAGCGCGCAAGAACCGGATTCAACGGCCTATGGTGAAATCACGGGGCGGGCCTGTCATCTGCCCATGGGCATGCCTTTGGCCTTTCACATCATGGCCCGGGCCAGCAGTTTCCGGGACGCGATCGAGCGCAACATCAACGCCGGGGGCGATAGCGCCGGACGCGCCATCGTGATCGGCGCGCTTATGGGGGCGGCCCATGGGGTGGGCGGTGATGCGGGCATTCCGGTTGACTGGATCGTCAAGCTGGAAAATGCCGCCGATACCTGGGCCAAATGCGCAGAATTGGCCGCAACAAAGCAAGCGCCCGACATGGCGTGAACGCAAAAAGGGCGCCCGTTGGGGCGCCCTTTCGTGATAGAGTGCTGCGGTCTGGATCAGCAGCTGTAATACATCTTGAATTCCATCGGGTGGGGTGTGTGTTCGTAGGCGTAAATCTCTTCCCACTTGAGATCCATGTAGCCTTCGATCTGGTCCTTGGTGAACACATCGCCGGCGGTCAGGAAATCCATGTCCTTTTCCAGCTCGTCCATGGCTTCGCGCAGCGACGCACAGACGGTGGGAATGCCGGCCAGTTCCTCGGCAGGCAGATCATAGAGATCCTTATCCATGGCTTCGCCCGGGTGAATCTTGTTCTTGATGCCGTCGATCCCGGCCATCAGAAGGGCGGCAAAGCACAGATAGGGGTTGGCGGCGGGGTCGGGAAAACGGGCCTCGACACGTTTCGCCTTGGGGGATCTCGGCCCAGGGAATACGCACACAGCCCGACCGGTTGCGCGCGGAATAGGCGCGCAGCACAGGTGCCTCAAACCCGGGGATCAGCCGCTTGTAGCTGTTGGTCGTCGGGTTGGTGAAGGCGTTCAGCGCCTTGGCGTGTTTCAGGATGCCGCCGATGAAAAACAGCGCCTCGTCCGACAGATCGGCGTATTTGTCGCCCGCAAAGATCGGCTTGCCGTCTTTCCAGATCGACATGTTCACATGCATCCCGGTGCCGTTGTCGCCGGAAATCGGTTTCGGCATGAAGGTGGCCGATTTGCCATAGGCGTGGGCCACGTTGTGGACGATGTATTTGTATTTCTGAATCTCGTCAGCCTGCGTGGTCAGCGTGCCGTGCAGCAGGCCCAACTCGTGCTGGCACGAGGCCACCTCGTGGTGGTGCTTGTCGACCTTCATGCCGATCCGCTTCATGGTCGAGAGCATTTCGCTGCGGATATCCTGACCGTCATCGATGGGATTGACGGGGAAATACCCCCCTTGAGGCCCGGGCGGTGGCCCATGTTGCCCATTTCATATTCGGTGTCGCTGTTCCACGATCCGTCAACGGCATCCACCTGATAGGACACCTTGTTCACCTCGACGCTGTAACGCACGTCGTCAAACAGAAAGAATTCGGCCTCGGGGCCCATATAGGCGGTGTCACCGATACCGGTCGATTTCAGGTATTCCTCGGCGTTGCGGGCGGTGCCGCGCGGGTCACGGTCATAGCGTTCGCCGGTGTCGGGTTCGCAGACGGTGCAATGAACGGCCAGGGTTTTTTCGGCATAGAACGGATCAAGATAGATGCTGTCGGTGTCGAGCATCAGTTTCATGTCGGATTGATCGATCGACTTCCACCCGGCGATGGAAGATCCATCGAACATGAAGCCTTCCTCGATGAAATCCTCGTCGACCTGGTCAGACATGACCGTGACATGCTGAAGCTTGCCGCGGGGGTCGGTGAAACGGATGTCGACGTATTCGACATCCTCGTCCTTGATCATTTTCAGCATGTCAGAAGCGCTCATGATGAACCTATCCTTGAGTTTCGATGTTGGTGTTCCGGTCGCACGGGGCCAGCCCGGCGGATGTTAAAGCGCGTCGCTGCCGGTTTCGCCGGTGCGGATGCGGATCGCCTGCTCAACGGGGGCGACGAAAATCTTGCCGTCGCCGATCTTGTCGGTCTTGGCGGCGCTGACGATGGCCTCGATGGCGGCATCGACCTGATCGTCGTCCAGTACCACCTCGATTTTCACCTTGGGCAGGAAATCCACCACATATTCGGCGCCACGGTAAAGTTCGGTGTGGCCTTTCTGGCGGCCAAACCCCTTTACCTCAAGAACGCTCAGCCCCTGAACGCCGATCTCTTGCAAGGCTTCCTTGACCTCGTCCAGTTTGAAAGGCTTGATGATCGCTTCGATCTTCTTCATGGGCCGACTCCTTGGTGTGTTGACATTGGGTCAGATCAGGTCTCACCCGGGGTCACAATTGGGTAAGGTTTGCAGCCGGAGGGAGCAAGGAGGATTCATGGGGTATTGCCTGTTTTTTGTGCAGATAGAGCGTAAATTGAGCGGTTTGTGAATATGCAGCATGGTCAGACCACCCCGTTGCCGACCAGCGCCGAAATGCGCCGGCTGGACCAATCGGCCATCGGTTCGGGCGCTGTCAGCGGCGCCGTTCTGATGGAACGGGCCGGGCAGGGGGTGGTTGATGCCATCCACGCGCGCTGGCCCGCGCTGGCGCAGCGCCCCGGGCGGGCGGTGGTTTATTGCGGGCCGGGAAACAACGGCGGTGACGGCTATGTCATCGCGCGGCTGCTGCATGGGCTGGGCTGGCAGGTGGCCGCCCGCGCCTTTGGCGACCCGGACCGCCTGCCACCCGATGCCCGCACGGCGCGTGCTGCCTGGGCGGCAGATGAAACGGGCAACGGCGAGGGTCGCGACGGGCCGCCCGATCTGATCATTGATGCGATCTTTGGCATCGGGCTGACCCGGGATCTTGATCCGGGCATTGCCAGGGTGTTGTCGGGCATCCGGCACGACAAGGACCAGCGCGGCGGGCATCCGGCCATTGTGGCGGTGGATATGCCCAGCGGGCTGTGTGCGGACAGCGGGCGCAATCGTGGCAACCCATGCCGATACGACCTCACCGTCACCTTTCACCACGCCAAGCCGGGGCATTATCTGGCCGATGGTCCCGCCTTGTGCGGGGCGCTGGCGGTGGTGGATATCGGCCTGCCGCCCGCCGCGCCAATCGAAGCCGTTGCGGCGGCGCCGGTGTCTCTGCTGGTGGGGCCGGGCGATATGAACAAACGCGGCGGGCACAAGTTTGGCCACGGCCACGCTTTTGTTCTGTCGGGGGGCGTTGGCAAGGGCGGCGCCGCGCGGATGGCGGCGCGCGGGGCGTTGCGGATCGGTGCCGGACTGGTGACGCTGGGCTGCCCGCCTGCGGCGCTGATCGAGAATGCGGCGCAGTTGAATGCGGTGATGCTGCGCCCCATTGCTGACGGGGCGGAGTTTGGCGCGCTGGTGCAGGGGGACGGGCGGATCAACGCGCTGGCCCTTGGGCCGGGGCTTGGCACCGGTGAGCGGGCGCGGGGGCTGATCGGGGCGGCGCTGGCAACGGGACGGCGCGCCGTGCTGGACGCCGATGCGCTGACCCTGCTGGCGCGCACGCCCGATCTGTTGTCGGGTCTGCATTCCGGTTGTGTGCTGACGCCCCATGGCGGTGAATTTTCCCGGTTGTTCCCCGATCTGGCGGACCATCTGGCGGCGCCACCGGGGGCGGGGCGGCCCTGTCAAAGGTGGATGTGACACGGGCGGCGGCGGCGTGTGTCGGGTGTTGTGTGCTGTTCAAGGGGCCGGATACGGTGATCGCGGCCCCGGACGGGCGGGTGGTGATCAACGGCGCCTGTTATGGCCGCGCCGCGCCCTGGCTGGCCACCGCCGGGGCGGGTGATGTTCTGAGCGGGTTCATTGCCGGGCTGCTGGCCCGGGGCAACGACCCGTTCGAGGCAGCCTGTTCTGCCGCATGGTTGCATGTGGAATGCGCGCGGGCCTTTGGCCCGGGGTTGATCGCCGAGGATTTGCCGGAAACCCTGCCCCGGGTGCTGCGCCATCTTTGATGTGGCGCGGGCTGTGGGGGCGGGAGCCTCCGGCGGGAGTATTTATGATCAGTAAAAAGTTGGCGGTGGTCAGGGTTTGATGGGTGTGAGTTTGGCCAGCGCCGTGATTTTATCACGGGCGGCGCCGGAATCGATGCTTTCTTTTGCGATTTCAACGCCTTCTGGCAAGGTTTTCACCTTGTCAGCGACGATCAGCGCAGCGGCGGCGTTCAGCAGGACAGCATCGCGGTAGGCGCCCGGTGCGCCGTCCAGCAACGCGCGGAAAGCGCGGCCGTTGTCCTCGGGGGTGCCGCCCATGATCGCCTCGAAGGGGTGGACGGGCAGGGCCGCATCTTCGGGGTTGATTTCGGTTTCCGTGATCTGCCCATTGTCCAGAATGGCCACCTGGGTGGGGGCCGCGATCGAGATTTCATCTGTGCCGTCGCCGCCATGCACCAGCCACGCCTTTTCTGCCCCCAGCGCGCCGAGGGTTTCGGCCATGGGGCGGATGACATCGGCGGAAAAGGCGCCGGTCAACTGGCGTTTCACACCAGCGGGGTTGGTCAGCGGGCCAAGGATGTTGAAAATCGTCCGCGTTCCCAATTCCGAGCGGGTGGGCATTACATGGGCCGTTGCCGGGTGGTGCATGGGGGCCATCATGAAGCCGATGCCGATGTCGCGCAGGGCCTGTTCCACCACGGCAGGACCGACCATCACGTCGATTCCCATCTGCCCCAGGGCATCGGCGGCGCCGGATTTGGAACTGAGGTTGCGGTTGCCGTGTTTGGCCACCACCACCCCGGCACCGGCCACCACAAAGGCGGTGGCGGTGGAAATGTTCAGGGTTCCCTTGCCGTCGCCCCCGGTGCCGACAATGTCGATCGCGCCCTCGGGGGCGCGCACGGGGCGGCATTTGGCGCGCATCACGGCGGCGGCGGCGGCGTATTCATCCACCGTTTCGCCCCGGGTGCGCAGGGTCATCAGAAAGCCGCCGATCTGGCTTGGCGTGGCTTCGCCGGTGAACAGCAGCGAAAACGCCTGTTCGGCCTCGGCGCGGGTCAGGGGGCGGGTGACAGCGGCAGCGATTAGCGGTTTGATTTCCGAGGTCATGCCGCCACCGTTACATCGGCCAGAAAGTTGCGCAACAGGGCATGACCATGTTCCGAGGCGATGGATTCGGGGTGGAACTGCACCCCGTGAACGGGAAGCGTGCGGTGTGACAGGCCCATGATCGTGCCATCCTCCAGGTCAGCGGTGATTTCGAGCGTATCGGGCAGGCTGGCCCGGTCCACCGTCAGCGAGTGATAGCGGGTGGCCGAGAACGGCGTGGGCAGCCCGGCAAAAACGCCGCGCCCGTTGTGGCGGATCACCCCGGCCTTGCCATGCACGATATCGGGGGCGCGTACCACCTTGCCGCCAAAGGCCTGACCGATCGCCTGATGGCCCAGACATACCCCCAAAAGCGGAATGCCCCGCGCGGCTGCGGCGTGGATCAGCGGCAGGCAAATTCCGGCCTTGTCGGGGTCGCAGGGGCCGGGGGACAGCAGAATTGCGGAGGGGGCAAGCGCGATCGCCTCTTGCACATTCAGCGCGTCATTGCGATGCACCTGAACGTCGGTGCCGAGTTCGCCAAGATAGTGCACAAGGTTGTAGGTAAAACTGTCGTAGTTGTCGATCAGCAGGAGCACGGGGCGGGTTCCTTTGAGCAAGTGGGGCGGCAACGATGTGCCGCGACCGGGGGTGCGGTGGCAAGGGGGTGAACCTGCCGGAGTGTCGCGCTATACATGGCCGCAGGCGCGCCCGGGGGTCAAGCGCTGTTGGCGCATCGGAAACGGAGTATTTGAACGTGGGTCGCGCATTTGTTTCTGGTGGATTTTTGGGGCTTTTCGTCTCGGGGCTGATTCTGGCGGTGGTCAGTCAGCAGGCCGAGCGGCGGGCGATTGCGCCTGTCCCACCCGTTGTTGTGCCTGAAACGGCGGTTGACGGCGTTGATGATACCCCGACACCCGAGGTTGCCGTGGTGGCACCGGAAACACCGGATGCGCAGCCCCCTGCGGACGAATCGCCATTGGTTCCCGCCGGCAAGGCGGGCGATGATGAAGCGGTGCCGTCTGATGCACCGGCGGCACCCGATACCGTTGCGCCGCTCGTGCCGCCTGCGGGGGCGGATGCGGTGCCTGATGCCGGTGACGCCGGGGCGGTCCCTGCGGTACCCGATACCGTTGCGCCGCTTGCGCCGCCTGCCGGGGTGGATGCGGCGCCTGAATCCGGTGACGCCGGGGCGATCCCTGCGGCACCCGATACCGTTGCGCCGCTTGCGCCGCCTGCCGGGGCGGATGCGGTGCCTGATGCCGGTGACGCCGGGGTGATCCCGAGGGCGCCCGATGCTGTGGAACCACTTGTGGCACCGGACGGAGCGGAAGGGGCGCCCGAATTTGGTGACGCTGGGGAAAACCCGGTGGCGCCTGAAACCGTTGCGCCGCTTGTGCCGCCTGCCGGGGGGATGTGGCGCCTGATTCCGATGGTGCCGGGGCGATTCCTGTTGTGATCGCCGAGGCTCCGGGTGGATTGCGGGCTGTTGCGGAAAACGCCGATCTTGTGCCGGGCCTTGTGACCGATGAAACCGCTGAACCGGGGCGGGTGATGCAACCGGCGCTGCCGACCCCGGGACAGGGGCAGGGGGCAGAGCCGCCGTTGGTTGGCGGCCCGCCCACGGCCTTGCCGCCCGGCCCCGGCCCGGTGGTTGTGGCTGACGCGCCGCTGGCGCCTGACGCTGGGCCGGGGGGCGGCGCCCCGTGTGCCGTCGGGTGATGATGTCCCGGGCCGGATCGCCGAGCCTGCCACGCTGGACGGCCCCGGCCCGATGTCCCCGGCCCAGACAGACGGCGGGGCGCTGGCGCTTGATGCCACTGCCGCGCCCGAACCTGCACCCGAGGTGGCGGTCGATGTGGCCGAGGCGCCGTTGCAGGGCGACGCCCCCCGCGTGCCCGCCGCAGCCGGGCGCGACCCCGTGGCGGTGGTGCAGCCCGACCCGGTTCCGGCGCCGACTGTCCCCTCTGCCGCCCCTGGGTTGCCCACGCCTGTGCTGCCGCCAGCCCAATCAGACGCACCGAGCGGTGACAGTGTTCCGGCACAGCCCGCGGCCCCTGACGCCCCCATTGCGCGGGTCGCACCCGATCCCGCCTTGCCCGCCGATGGCACGTTGCCCCCGGTGGCGCCTGAACTGGTGCCAGAGCAACCTGTCGTCATCACCGACCGTTTGCCCCGGATTGGCGACACCCCCGAGGCGGCCCCCGAACCCGAGGCCCCAAAGGCCACGGACGAGGTGATCGCAGCCGATGCGCTGACCCGCAACGCCGTTGCCTTTGACAACCCCGACGGGCGGCCCATCGTGGCGGTGATCCTGCTGGATCAGGGCGGGCCGGTGGTGAAGCTTCCGTTTGCGGTGTCGGTTGCCATTGATGCCGGGGCGCCGGACGCCGCTGCGCGCGCGGCCGCCTATCGGGCGGCCGGGGTCGAGGTGGTGTTGATTCCGGCCTTTCCCCAAGGGGCGCGGGCCAGCGATGTATCGGTCGCGCTTGAGGATATCTTTGCCCGCATTCCCGATGCCGTGGCGTTGATCAATACGCCCGACGGAACGACCCTGGGCAATCGCGAGGCGCTGGGGCAGGTGGTGAGCGAGTTGGCCGACACCGGCCATGGGCTGATTACCTATCCCAAGGGGTTGAACACGGCGCAGCAGGTGGCGGTGCGCGGCGGAGTTGCGGCGGAATTGGTGTTTCGTGAAATCGACAGTGACGGGCAGGATCTGAAGGCGGTGAAACGGTTCCTTGATCAGGCGGCGTTCCGGGCACGGCAAATGAACGCGGTGATTCTGGTGGGCCACAACCGCCCCGAAACCCTGGCCGCGCTGATGGAATGGTCCCTTGGCAACCGCGCGGCAAGCGTGGCCCTTGCACCGGTATCGGCGGCGCTCAGGGCGACGATAACCCCATAGGGCACCCGCGCCGGTAGGGGTCAGGTGTTGGCGGTCAGCCCGTCCAGCACCAGCACGCTCCGGTCATCGAAATATTGGGTGCTGGTCGATCCCTTGACCGTGGCAAAGGCGCCGATCTTGTGAAAATCGGTTTTCTCGGCGTCGGCAAAGGCCTGTTCCCACGCCGCAGCCGAAATGGCGCGCGGCACGTCGGGATAGCCGTCGGTAAAGATTTCGATCGAATGCACGGCGTCTTTTGCGCGGGTTTGATCCGCGACTTCGCTCAGGCCCGGTGTCACACCATTCATCGAGATCAAAGTTCAGGGCGTTGCCGGTGCCGTTGGCCAGCCGGTGCTGAACGCGAATGCCCCCGCGCAGAAAGGCGCGCACGTCGTCGATGGCATGGTCCAACCCGTTGGCAGAGGCGGCTTTGGTGATGATGTCATCCATCTGTCGCGGGGTCAGATGGCCCTCGGTGACGGCATTGTCCAGCCCCAGAAGGATTCCGCGCCGTGCCGCGGCTTCGATGGCGTCAGGGTCGGTTGTGGTGCTTGCAAAGTGATGAAACAGCGCGACACGGGCGTGGGCCGATACGGCATCAATGATTTTTTCATGGCGCAGAATTTCGCCCCCGTTTACCCGGATCCCGGTGTCGCCCAGGGTGATGAACCGCCAGGAATCGCCACAATCAATGGCCATTGCCACCGTTGTCGATGGTGAAATCGGCACCGACAGCGGCGCGCAGCGTGCGGCGAGAGCCTCGCTCAGATGGTCGAGAATCCGGGCCAGCGGCAGGCGCCGCGCCGTCGGGTCCAGCAACAGAGAGGTGGCGGCCTGCGCCACGGTCAGCGCCGCGATCCGCCCCATGCCGACACCGTCCATCACCGTTCCGTGGGCATCGGTGGCGCCGTCAAATATGCCAAAGACAACCCCGGGCAGGATCAGCGGCACGTCGTCGCCTTGCTGTCCGGGGGCGCGATACTTTGCGTGGTTTTCCAGCTCGATTTTCATGGCACTCACATAAACGCTGAATCGCGGTTGTCGGCAAAGCGGAACACGGCATAAACGCAGGCCCCGGTACAGGCCAGCAGCACCGTGGACAGGGCGGCGGCCAACCCGAATTCGCCATCCAGAACCGCCAGATAGATTTTGACCGGCATGGTGATTGTTCCCGAACTGTAGATGATGAGGGTGCTGGACAATTCGTTGATCGCGGTGATGAAGCTCATCAATGATCCGACGATCAGCCCCGGCAGGATCAGCGGCACCGTCACCTTGAGAAACGCGCGCAGGGGTGAGGCGCCGAGGTTGATCGCCGCCTCTTCGACCGAGGGTTTGATCTGTCGCAGGCTGTTGGTGGTTGACCGCACGCCGTAAGGAATGCGGCGGATGAAATAGACCATCACCAACAACCCCGCCGCCCCGAAAATATCAAGAGGCCCCCCCGAAACGAGGTGACAAACCCGATGGCCATCACAACCCCCGGCACAAGATAGGGCACCATCATCAGAAAATCGATCGCCCCCGAGGCGGCATTTTCGCGCCGCACGATGATATAGCTGATAAGCCCGGAAAACACCGTGATCAGGATGACAGCAAGGATCGAAAACAGGAAACTGTTGCCGATCGCTTCGGGGGCGACGCGCCAGATCCGCTGATAGCTTTCAAACCCGAAACCGCCCACAAAAACCGGCCCGTTGGTTTTCAGAAACGACGTATAGACAACCACCGCCATGGGCAGCATGGCCAGCAAAACAATGCCATGGCTGAAAACATGCACGCCCATGTTGCGCCAGCCGTCCAGTTTCACCTTTACCGGCGGATTGGTCAGCGCGCTGGCATAGCGGCGTTTGGCCAGAATGCGCCGTTGCGCCACAAGCGCCAGCATGGAAATAACCATCATCACCATCGATACGGTGACAGCCATGGTCGGCCGCCCGCCCAACTCTGATTTATAGGCTGCCAGGGCGATGGTCGAAAGTGTGCGAAACCCACGCCCCAGAATGGCGGGCGTGCCGAAATCGGCAATCGACAGCACGAAACAGATGATCGCGCCGGTGCTGACCGCCGGAAACACCAGCGGCAGGGTGATCTTGGTAAACCGTTGCCAGGGGGTGCAGCCCAGGTTTGACGCCGCATCCTCATAGGACTTGTTCAACCCGTTCAACGCCGTCTGGGTCATCAGAAAAATGAACGGAAAGAATTTGAGAGTGAACACCAGAATGATTCCGTGTGCGCCGTAAATCGTCGGGATCGTAATGCCGAAATATCCGAAAAAGTTGGTGATAAACCCGTTAGACCCCAACATCATGATCCAGGCATAGGCACCGATAAACGGCGGTGCGACCAGAACAAGGATCGCCAGGGTCGAAATCCAGACCCGCCCGCGGATCACGAACCGCGAAGTGAAAAACGCCAGCGGAATACCGATCAGACAGGCCCCCACGGTGCCAAGTACCCCGACGAACAGGGTGTTTTTCAACCCGTTGAGGTAATAATTCCGGGTGAACACCTGAACGAAATTGCCCAGCGTAAAGTCCCCGGTCTTGTCATCCACAAAGCTGAGTGCCGCCACGCTGAGGATGGGCAGGATCAGCAGGATCGCCAGCACAAGGATGACCAGAACTGTGACACCCGTCCAGAAATCGGGGCGGAAGGTGCGCCCGGCAATGGTCATGACAAGCGCCCTCCGGTTTCCGTATCCTCGAAAAATGAAAGCCCGGCGCGGGGGACGGCGAAAAAGGCGCGGCTGCCCGGTTCCAGTGCGATGATCGCCGGGTCGGGGCGGATCACCGCCTTGATGTCTTCATCGGTGTCGGTGACGGCGAACACTTCAACCTCGCGCCCGATGAAACTGCTTTGGGTGGTGCGCACGGGGATCACCAGATCGTCTGGCCCCGCCTGTGCGGCGTCGGTCAGAACCCGGCATTCTTCGGGGCGCAGGGCGCAGACTGCATCGACCGTGCCATCGCCGCCAAAGGTGACAGGCGCGCCATTGGCCGCCAGAACATGCTGATCGCCGTCGCGTTTGACCCTGAGAAAATTATTGGCCCCCACAAAGGCGGCAACAAACCGGTTGGTGGGACGCAGGTAAATGTCCAGCGGGCTTGCCGCTTGCTGAATCACGCCGCGATACATGACACAGACCGTGTCAGACATGGCCAGGGCTTCTTCCTGATCGTGGGTCACATAGACGGTCGTTACCCCCAGATCGCGCTGAATGCGGCGCAGTTCGGCGCGCAGATCGACGCGCAGCTTGGCGTCAAGGTTGGACAGGGGTTCATCCATCAGCAACACCTTGGGGCGCACCACGATGGCGCGGGCAAGCCCGACGCGCTGTTGTTGTCCGCCCGACAATTCGTGGGGCATCCGTTCGGCCAGATGGCCAAGCTGCACAACCTCCAGCACCTCGTTCACCCGCTGGGTGATTTCGCGGCTGGCGATCCGGCGCTGTTTCAGCCCAAAGGCGACGTTGTCGCGCACGCTGAGATGGGGAAACACGGCGTAATCCTGAAACACCATCGCCACATCGCGCCGGTGCGCGGGAAGGTTTTCGATGGAGTTTCCGTCGACCTGTATCGTTCCGGCCGTCTGTGCGTGAAACCCGGCAATGGTGCGCAACAGGGTGGTTTTGCCACAGCCCGACGGGCCAAGCAGCGTAAAGAACGACCCCGAAGGAATCGAAATCGAAATGTCGGACAGGGCGACCACGTCACCGTAAAGCTTTCGCAGCTCGGTGATATCGACTGAGGCCATGGGGGGATTCCTTGCAAGTGTCTTGGGCGCAAAAGACGGCGGGCCGCCGGAATGGGCGGCACGCCTGATGGGTGAGGGGTGCGTTTATTGCACGTCCAGCACCATATCTTTCCATTTGTCGACCAGGCGTTCGCGGTTTTCGGCGGCCCATGCGGCGTCATACCCGACCGAGTTCACCTCGGCCAAGGGCGTCAGAACCGGATTTGAATCGACATCGCCACGCACCGGGCGGCGGCCCTGTTCGGCAACGATGGTCTGTGCCTTTTCGGACAGCATGAAATCAAGGAACGCCTTGGCGTTGTCTTCGTCCGGCGCGCCCTTGATCAGGGCCATCGCATCGGGGGCGATCGCCGTGCCTTCGGCAGGATAGACGATCTGAACCGGACCGCCGCCTTCGACATAACGAAGCGCCGCGTCTTCCAGCGTTACACCGATGGGCAGTTCGCCGTCGTTCACGAAACGCGGCACGGCGCCCGAACTGTCGGACAGCACGAAATTGCCCAACATGCCCTTATACACGTCCCAGCCTTCTTCCTCGGTGTCAAAGGCCTGAAGCACGTTGGCAAGCTGAATATAGGCAGAACCCGATGCCTCGGCCCGGGCCGACGAGATCATGTCGTTGTACTGCGGATCGGCCAGCGATTTCCAACTGTCGGGCACGGGCAGGCCGTTCAGCTTTCCTTCGTTCACGATAAACACCATCACGACGGCGGTGAAGGGTGTCCACAGGTCGCTTTGCTTCATCCCGGGGGCCAGCGCATCGGACCCGGCGGTGTTGTACGGCGCGAACAGATCGGGGTTAAAGTCGATCACGGTGCCGTCCACGCTCCACAGCACATCGGCGGCGGGGCTTTCCTTTTCGGCGTTCAGACGGTTGAGCAATTCGCCCGACCCCGCCTTGATGATTTCGACCGAGGTTCCTGTGTCTTCCTCAAAGACCGGCACCAGTGCGTCGATAAAGTTTTGCGGCACGGCGGTATAGACCGTCACTTTGCCATCGGCCAGCGCCATGGTTGCCGTCAGGGCCATCGTCGATGCCAGCGCGGTCATTCCAAAAAGTTTTTTCATGTGTCCTCCCGGGGGTTGTGTCGGTGCCGGGCAGAGTCGCAGGCCCGTCACATACAGTCTCGCATTATATTACTTTCCAAAATATAATCGGAGTCAACGGTTTTGATGGCTATCGGCGCCATGGGATTTGATATTATGGTGAAAAATATGGCGGATCATATCAAACTCAGCTTTAACGCCCGCCGAATCCTGTCGCGATTGCGCGCTGGCGGGCCGCAATCGCGGGCCGATCTTGCCCGCGCGCTTGATCTTACCCCGCCCACTGTCACCCGTCTGTGCGGCCTGCTGATCGATTACGGGTTGCTTGGTGAACGCGACGGCGAGCGGCGGGAAAAACAGCGCGGCTATCCTGCGCGGGCGCTGTTCATCCGCCCGGGCGGATTGTTCACGGCGGGGGTCTATATCGACCCTGACCGCATCATGACCTGCATTTCGGATCTGACCGGCGGCGTTGCCTCGCACGACGAGGTGGCCGTGCCTGACCGGTCTTTCGTTGCCATCATGACCGTGGCCGCCGAAAGTGTTGCGCGCCAGATCGCGACCCTCGGGATCGAAAAGGCGCGCATGGCGGGTTGCGGCGTCAGCTATCCGGGCCAATACAGCGAAGACCCGACCCGCGTGATGCGGATTCGCCAGTTCGCCGACTGGCCCAGTGTGGATGTCGAGCGCGATCTTTCGCCATATTTCGGCATGCCCGTGCGCCACATGAACGATGCCAAGGCCGCCTGTCTTGGCGAACTTTATCACGGCGCCTGTCAGGATGTGGGGAATTTCTGCCATGTCTGGCTGTCCCACGGCATCGGCGGGGCGGCAGTGGTTGATCATCGCCCCTATCTTGGGCGCAACAACGGCGCGGCGGAATGGGGCGGCATGTTTCCCAAATCGGCGCCGCGCCCGTCGGGGCAGGATTTGCTGGATACGCTGGAACGGGCAGGGGCCGGGATTGCCCGCTTGGCCGATTTCACCGATGCCCACCTGTCACAGCCATTGGTCGGCGCGTGGCGCGACCGGGCGGCCGAACAATTGCGCTGGCTGTGCCTTGTCATTGCCCGTACCTTTGCCCCCGATGCGATCGTGTTCGGGGGCACGCTGCACCCCAGTCTGATCGACGGTTTCATCACCCATATCGCGAACCAGCCGCGCCTGGGAGAGGATTACATGATTTCCCCCGTATCCTGCGGGCCATGCGCGATGACCTGCCGCAAATGGGCGCCGCGGCCCTGCCAATTCATTACCTGATGAATCCGGCGACATTTGCCGGCAACGTCAGCAAAAGCCGCTAACCCCGTCCCGGCGCACATAGGGGGATCAGTGGTTTGCGGTGCGGGTTGGTTCGGCCACCCCCGGCAAATGCTTTGGTCCTTTCTGATCGCCTGTGAATATCACCACGTTTCGGGTGCGGGCTGTCTGGACAACAGGCGCTACAACGACTTACCTGTTGTTGTTGATCGTTAAGGTCGCCACTTTGGCAGGTTTGAAATCCGGCAGAGTGTTATCCATTGTTTAGGGAGGTAAGAATGGATCGTCGTTCTTTTATCAAGCGCGCAGGCGTTGCGGGCGTAGGGGCAACTGCCGCGGGCCTTTCCAGCCCGGCCATCGCGCAGGGCAACATCACCTGGCGCATGGTCACCACCTGGCCCAAGAATTTTCCGGGTCTGGGTGTTGGCGCGCAGCGTTTGGCCGATCGCGTTACCGCCGCGTCGGGTGGCCGCCTGACCGTACAGGTTTATTCTGCGGGTGAACTGGTGCCGCCATTGCAATCGCTGGATGCTGTCATCGACGGCACCGCCGAAATGAGCCATGGCGCCGCCTATTACTGGCAGAACAAATCACCGGCCCTGTCATTCTTTACGGGCGTTCCCTACGGGATGACGACCCCCGAACTGACGGCGTGGATGCGCTATCTTGGTGGTCAGGAAATCTGGGATGAGGTGTATGACCAGTTCGGCGTTCAGGGCTTTCTGTCGGGCAACACCGGCACGCAGGCCGGCGGTTGGTTCAAGAATGAACTCAAAAGCGTCGATGACCTGAAAGGCGTTCGGTTCCGTACGCCCGGCCTTGGCGGGCGCGTTTGGGAAAAACTGGGCGCCACGGTGACAAACCTGGCGGCTGGCGAAATCTTCCAGGCGTTGCAGTCCGGCACGCTGGATGCCGCCGAATTCGTTGGCCCTTACAACGATCTGGCGCTGGGGTTCCATCAGGTTGCCAAAAACTACTATATGCCCAGCTTTGTTGAATCCGGGCTGGCGACGGAACTGGTGGTGGACAAGGCCAAATATCAGGCGCTGCCGGACGATTTGCAGGCCATCATCCGGGATGTTTGTCAGGCCGAATACGATCAGGTCGCGGCTGATTTCTATGCCAACGATCCGCGCGCCCTGCGCACATTGGTGAACGATCACGGCGTGACGGTGCGGGCGTTCCCCGATGACATCATGCAGGCGGGTGCTGTGGCTTCGAAAGAAGTGATCGAGGAGTTGCGCAACAGCGACGATCCGCTGGTCAAGAAGGTGACCGAAAGTTTCCTTGACGGTCTGAGCCTTGTGCGTGAGCGGACCGAAATGATCGATCTGCCCTATCAGGTCGCACGTCAAAAGTATCTCAAGTACTGATTTCACCCGCGTGGCGAAACGAAAATGGCCCGGCGTCATCGCCGGGCCATTTTTGGTTTCACGGGTGTCGCGTTAACCCGCGATCAAGCGGGGCAGCCATGTCACGATGCCCGGGAACGCGAACAATATGGCGATGGCGATGATCTGAAGCACGACGAATGGCAGGATGCCCTTGTAGATCGCCGAGGTCGGCAAATCGGCGGGCGCGACCCCGCGCAGATAAAACAGCGCAAAGCCAAAGGGCGGGGTCAGGAACGAGGTTTGCAGGTTCACCCCCACCAATACCCCAAGCCAGACCGGATCGACATCCAGCGCCAGCAGAATTGGCGCCGTGATCGGAATGACGATGAAAATGATCTCGAAGGTGTCAAGAATGAAACCCAGCACAAACATGATCGCCATGACGACGGCAACGGGCATCAACACACCGCCGGGCAGGCTGGACAGGAATTCATGCACCAGATTGTCACCGCCCATCAGCCGGAACACGACCGAGAACACCGAAGCCCCCAGCAGGATCACAAACACCATCGAGGTGATCGTGGCCGTGGCGATAACCGTTTCGCGCAGAATGGCGAATGACAGCCGCCAGCGTATGGCGGCCAGGATCATCGCGCCCACCGCCCCCACCGAGGCGGCCTCGGTCGGGGTGGCGATACCGCCAAGGATCGACCCGAGCACCGACAGGATCAGCAAAAGCGGCGGCACCAGCGACACAAAGACGTCGCGCAAAAGATCCTTTTTCTCGTCCGCAGGAACCGGCGTCGCGGGGCAGCTTTCAGGATCGGTGATCGCCTTGAAGATGGTATAGGCAAGGTACAGACCGACCAGCATGAACCCCGGCAACAACGCCCCGGCAAACAGATCACCCACAGACACGGCGGTGGGGGCAAAATTGCCCTTGGCCATCTGAACCTGCGAATTGATGCCCGACAGCATATCGCCCATGAAAATCAGCACGGTCGAAGGCGGAATGATCTGCCCCAGGGTGCCGCTGGCGCAGATCACACCGGTGGCCAGTTTCGGATCATACCCGGCCCGCAGCATCGCCGGCAGTGAAATCAGGCCCATGGTCACCACCGTGGCCCCGACAACACCGGTAGAGGCCGCAAGAAGCGCACCCACGACAATCACCGACATGCCAAGACCGCCGCGCAGATTGCCGAACAGCTTGCCCATGGTCAGCAGAAGTTGCTCGGCGATGTTGGATCGCTCCAGCATCACGCCCATGAAGATGAACAGCGGCACGGCGACCAACACTTCGTTGGTCATGAACCCGATATAGCGGTTGGGCAGGGCGCCGAAATTTGACGGATCGAACACGCCGAACGACATGCCCACGGCGCCAAACATCAGCGACACACCCGCCAGCGTGAACGCCACCGGAAAGCCAAGCAGCAAAAACCCGATAATGCCAAAGAACATCAACCCGGCGAGAAGTTCTCCGATTGCGACAGGATCCATTACGCAGCTCCTTCGCTGTCGGCGTCATAACGTTGCGAAGGGGGCAAAAGATCGGCGCGGCTGGCCAGCACCAGAACAGAGCGCGCAATCATCGCTATGCCCTGAAGGGCAAGCAGGGCGACGAAAGCGAGGATGAACGTCTTGAGAATATACAGCCCCGGCATGCCCCCGACATTGGCCGACCCTTCGTGATAGCCCCAGGCGCGCTGAACAAAGGGCATTGAATAGGTATAAACCACCGCACAGAACGGCAGCAGAAACAGGACCGACCCGATCAGATCCACGATCGCCTTGGTGCGCGGGGTGGCAGGGCGATAGAAAATGTCAACGCGCACATGATCGCCGCGCATCATGGCAAACCCCGCCACAGCGGTGAACATCGCGCCGTTCAGCCAGATATAAAGATCCTGCATCCAGACGTAACTGATCGCGAAAAGATAGCGCTGTACCACAACGGTAAAGCAGATGATCACGATACCCAGCGAAAGCCAGGAAAAGACTTGTCCGATAAGTGTATTCAGTCCGCATATTGCCCGAACCACCGCCGCTAGTACGCGCATCATGCTCGCTCCTGTGGATAAAACAGTGTGGCGTTTGTTGCCACGAAAGTGACGTTTCTACAATACAGCCCGTTTGGAAATCCCCGCGAAAACCCCGGCGTGGCCCTGTATGTGCGCCGGATGTTCATCGCCCGCACCGATCACCGCTGTCAAATGCACACCTGAGGCGCAGACAAAGGGGGCGGTCAGCGCGCCCCAGAGCCCCTTGTGGTGAGGTCGGTAGCCGGAGGAACCCATGCCCCATGGAACACGCCAGTGCCCGATCGCCAAGCCGCCGCAGGGTATGAGAGTGACGTTGCCGGGCTGCTGTCGGCCCAATGTCTCAGCCCCGGCTATAGCGTTCCAAATCCGCCACTTCGATCATGCCGGCGGGCACCAGCCTGTAGTGCCGTTCCTCTACGACCTTGACCTGACTGTTTTCGACCGCGAGTTCGAACAGTGCAATAAGATCATCATCCATGAACTGCGCCGAGACCGCCCGCGCCACGAGGTTGGGGTATTTTTCGGCGCAGCACCTGAGGTCTTGTTCGGTCTGAACGACGCTGAGCTGGTCGTTCCCCCCTTGGCCTGCACCGGCACGATGAACTGCCGCCCACGCTTGTCCACCCCGACATAAATCTCGTCGATCTCGATCTGCCCGACACCGGCAACTGTCGTGCGCAAATGGTTCTGCAACGAATACGCCGCCAGTTCCAGAAAGATGTCGATCAATCTGTTATAGCGGACCTTTGCCAGCAATGCCTGTTCGTCGCTGACCGCATATGCGCCGATAATCTCGGGGGTGGCATCGGGTATCTTGATCGCGATCAGGTTTTCGTTTGGGCGGATGCGGTTGAACGGGACCAGCCGAAAGCTGTAGCGAGCGCGCCCTTCACCCGAGATGATCCATTCCATGCCCTCGGGCTGGGTATCGAGGATGCTTTGGGGCATCGGGCTGCGATAGCGGATCGAATAAACCACATCGCCCAGATTCTTTGGCAAGACGATGTCGAGATCGATCGCCGCTTGTTCCAGATCCGTTCGCGCCCAGGGCAGATCCGTGTCGCCGTCGGAATAGCGGTCGAAGAAAATCTTCTCCACCAGCGCATGATACCTGTTCTGTGCGGCCAATATTCTACTCTGCGGCTAACGCGGCCAGCCGCATTGCTTCGATATCGACCTGCTTGCGCTTTGTTGCGCCGCTTTTCCGGTCCCGTCTGGACGACGGAGCCTGAACGCCCCAATAGGCCGCTGCCTGCCCCATATCCATTCGCAAAAGGGCAGGGTCGCCCAGGGCAAGCACAGCCTCGGCCCCTGCGGGAATGTCGCCCAACGCCTTCATGACGCTTCCTGCGACCGCCCGTGCCAAGGGGGCGGAACCGCATTGCCGATCTGGCGTGCGCCGTGCCACTTTGTCCTGTGCAACCGGAACCAGTCCGGGAAACCATGAAGTCGCGCCATCTCGCGCACGGTCACGCAACGGGCCCTGGCATAGTGGATCGGACGTGGGCTGGTGAATGCACCACGGGCCGCGTCCGTGCCCGCCCGCAACGTGTTGGACACGCCATCAGGCGGCAGCTTGAACAGCCGTGAAATGGGTTCATTGGACCCGGGGTTCGCCTCGGCAAACCGCCGTCTGGAGATTTCTGTATGATCTGTGCGGATGCTGGATGTCAGTATTGCAGGATCCCAGGAACGCACCTTGCCATAATGCCACGCGTCGTTCGACAGGCATCGCATCTCGGTTGCATATGCGCTCAGCGGGCTTGCGCCGCGCGCGCCATAGCGCGTCGTGCGGACCTGATCGGTCGTGATGAGGGTCGCAAAGTCCTCGGCGTCGGGCAGATCGTCCAGCGCGTCAGCACACGTCGGTCCCAACGGCAGATCGCGCTGGTCACGTTTTCCCGGTATGGCGGTGATCGGCGCCGGATACCGCGCAGCGGCCTCGCCCGCCTTCATCCCGATCAGGAACAGCCTTTCGCGCGATTGCGGAACACCGAAATTGGCAGCGTTCAACACCTTTGTCGGCGTGACCACCACGTATCCGGCAGTGCCGAATTCCGTGATCAGCTCATCGAGGAAACGACGATGCTGACCAAGGGTCAGCCCCTTCACGTTCTCGAAAACAAAGGCCCGGGCATCGAGTTCGCACACGATGCGCACGAATTCCTTGACCAAAAGGTTCCGGGGGTCGTCGATGGCCCTCTGGCCGATCAGCGAGAACCCTTGGCAGGGGGCGCCACCACAGACCACATCAACACGTTGATCGCCTATCCCGGCTGCTTTCCTGATTGCCGCACCGGTCAGGCCGACGACGCTTTGGGGCAATATTGCACAGTCGGGAAAGTTGAACTTGTGAACAGCAGCATGAACCGGGTCGATCTCGATCGCGGCAACCACATCAAAGCCTGCCTGCTCGAACCCGAGCGACATGCCACCGCACCCGGCGAAGAGGTCAATGGCAATTGGCCTTTCGTGAATCATCCCGCTCTCCGCTTCAACCGAACACAATGCAGAGTAGACCGTGGAGTCATCTGCATCAATAGTCAGCCGATCCATCACCCGATTGGCATCACGATGCATCGACCGTACAAAACCGGCCCGCCTGACCATGTAATCCACCAACCGATGATTTCGATCACGACATCACTGTGCGGGGGGATGGTGGGTGATAAGGGATTTGAACCCCTGACATCTTCGATGTGAACGAAGCGCTCTACCACTGAGCTAATCACCCGCTGGCGGGGGTTTAGCGGCAGTTGGCGGGGGTGCAAGTGGGGCGGTTGATGAAAATCACCCGTGCCGGTTGGTGGCGGGTCAGGTCGTCAGGCCCCGCCGTCCACGCGCCACCAGCCAGATCAGCGACCCACCTGCAAGAATCAGGAACGGGATCATCGCATAGTTGACCGCATGCCAGCCCGCCTGAGGGGTGCCGCCGGAGCAATTCATCAATCCCCCCGACGCAAGACTGGCCAAGGTGACACAGCCAAACACGATCATGTCGTTCATGCCCTGTACGCGGCCCCGTTCGGCGGCGGTATGGGCGCCCGCAAGCATGGTGGTGGCGCCGATAAAGCCAAAGTTCCAGCCAAGCCCCAGCAGGATCAGGGCAAGGAAAAAGTTCTCCAGCTCGACGCCGGACAGGGCAACAACCCCGGCCCCCGCCAGAATGACCAGACCTGTGCCGACAATCCGTTCAACTCCGAACCGGGCGATCAGGTGGCCGGTAAAGAACGACGGGATGAACATGGCCAGAACATGACCGGACACCACATCGGCGGCGTTGTTCTTGGTGAACCCACAGCCGACGACGGCAAGGGGGGTGGAGGTCATCACCAGATTCATCAGCGCATAGGACACCATGGCGCATATGATCGCCACCGCAACGCGCGGCGTGGTGAGCAGTTGCCAACGGCTGCGGCCCAGATCATCGCCGGCCTTGGGGACGGGCGGTTTGGCGATTTTCAGGCCGAAGAACAACAGCGAGCCGACCATGTTCAGCCCGATCACAGTAAGATAGCTGCCCAAAAACGGCACCACCATGGAATCGGCCGTCACCTTCACCAGTTGCGGCCCGATAACAGCCGAAAACAGACCGCCTGCCATGACATAGGAAATCGCCTTGGGGCGGAACGCCTCGTCGGCGCTGTCAGAGGCGGCAAAGCGGTAAAACCCCTGTGCCGACATATAGATCCCGGTAAACAGCGAACCGACCAGAAACAGTGGAAAGCTGGCAATGGCCAGCGCCCATGCCCCGATCGCCGCGCCCATGGCACCGCCAAAGGTGCCCAGCCAGAACCCCGCGCGCCGCCCGTGCCGCTGCATGAAGCCCGACATCGGTGTGGCGCACAGCATGCTGCCCAGCACGATCATTGAAATCGGCAGGGTGGCAAAGCACAGGTTGGTGGCAAGCGATTGCCCGGCCAGCCCGCCGATGGTGAACAGCATCGGCATCTGGGCGCCAAGAAGCGCCTGCGCGGCCACGAGGATTCCGACATTGCGGACGGCGGTTTTCTTGGGGAGTGCTTGGGTCATCGCTCTGCCATACTCCGGCATTTGCGTTTAGGGAAGAGGGCGATCAATCAGATGGGCAAAGCTGCCGCTGACGTGACCTTGGCGCAGGCCCATGTCGGGCAGGGCGGTGCCTTCGGCGTCGCGGGCGGTGAACAGGGCCGGCCCTTCGGCGCGCAGGGTGGTGGCATAGTGAAACTCATGACCGCCCCAATTGCCCGCGAACCGGCCATGGGCGGCGGCAAGGTGGCGATACCCAAGATGCAGGCGGCGGGTGGCAAAGCTGGTATCAAGGGGCAGAAGCCCCGCCATGGGATGGGTTTGACCATCAGCATCGGTCAGGGTTTCGCCCAACACCATGTATCCGCCACACTCTCCATATATATCAGTTGTTTGTGCGGCATTCCTCAGGCTGTGCATGAATGTGGTGTTTGCGGCCAGCCGACCCGCGAACAATTCGGGATAGCCGCCGGGAAGGATCACCAGATCGCAAGGCGGCACCGGATCATTTGCCAGGGGCGAAAACGTGGTGATCGCAGCGCCACCGGCATGCCAGTCGTCGCGCATATGCGGATAGGCAAAGGAAAAGGCGTGGTCCTGGGCGATGGCAATGTTCTGGGCGGGGGGCGGCAGGCGCGGGGCGTTTGAACCGGGGGGCAATGGGGCGGCGCAGGCCAAAAGGGCAGAGAGATTGATTCCCGCCTCAACGGCATCGGCGGCGGTGTTCAAAAAGGCGTCAAGGTCGGGGTGTTCGCCCGCCTGCACCAGCCCCAGGTGGCGGGCGGGACGGCCAAGGGCCGGGGCGCGCGCCAAAGTGCCCAGAACGGGAATGCCGCCGGGGGCCAAAGCAGCGCGCAGCATCCGGTCATGGCGGTCAGATCCGACGTTGTTCAGGATCACACCGGCGATGGTGACGGCACTGTCGTGGCAGGCGAACCCGGCAACCAGCGGCGCGATGGAATGGGCCATCCGCCCGGCATCAACCACCAGCACCACGGGCAGCCCCAGAATGCGCGCCAGATCGGCAGTGGCGCCGCGCCCGTCAGGCGGCGCGCCATCGAACAGCCCCATTGCGCCCTCGACGATCACCATGCCGTCGCCCTGCGCCAGATCGCGGATGCGGGCGGGCGCCATGGCCCAGGCATCAAGATTGCGGCAGGGCGCGCCACACGCCGCCTCGTGAAATCTTGGATCAATGTAATCGGGGCCGGATTTGGCGCCGCGCACATGGTGCCCGGCCCGTGTCAGGGCGCGCAGCAACCCGAGGGTGATCGTGGTCTTGCCGCTGCCCGACTGGGGGGCGGCGACGATGATGCCCGTGCTCAACACGGGATCGGGGCGTGGGGGAAGAGTGCGAGAGCCTCCGGCGGTCTTTGCGGGTCGTTGTCGATCAAGTCTCGGTTCCCCGTACCACGTCACGTTGCATCAAGATCATCCGTTTCCGGGGTATCCAAAGCAAATTTCCAAACGCCATAGCGAGGTGAAAAACCGTTCACTGGCGCCCCCGTCGCGGTCATAAACCGTCAGCCAGTGGCCAGCAAGGTTTTGAACGCGGTCAGGCGGGTTCCGCCGGACATCTTGATCGCGCGACCGATGACGCCTTGTTTTTCCATAACCAAGCCGCCCCGCAATCTGAAACGCGCTACGTCCGGCTCTCGCAAGCGCAAGCAACATGGAAGGCTTCTGCCATCCGATCCTCTCGAAGTCTGTCGCCCAACGAAAATCTGCCCGGCGTGCGGATCGGAGGTTGAAACCGGCAATGCGCATGCCAGCGCTCGACCGGCGCAAGACCCTCGATGCGGGCACTCGGGAAATCCTGGCGCAATCCGTCCTCCGCCAGACTTTCCGGGACCAGCACTTTGAACCGGTTCTTCCGGGCGGGCGACGCGGCGGTTGCGCGGTGGTCACGGCGCGGCGCGTGTCACCACCTGTGCGACCAAATCCTCAGATCACCCCAGCTAACTTGCTGTAGGCACTGAGTTCAAACGATAATTCAGAAAAACTGGCTGTGCGGCCAGTCCCGGGCTATCGGGTCTGGACTTTCTGAAGACGGTCTACAGGGAATTATCAGGGAAATCCGGCATTTTCTGATCCAAACGGTCCGAAATCTCCTATTTTTGACGTCTATAATTTAATTAATACAGATGGTTAGGTGAGAGTCCCCTGTTATCGAAGAACAGGAATCTTCTCGCACCGAACAGGGAACGATCACGGAAGAACAGGGAAGTTTTCAGCAAAAGCAGGGACCGTGGCAATGAGCGGCAACCTTATCGAAAGGTTGGCCGACCAAGTTCGCTTGGACACTGCGCTTTGTCGTCGTCAGGAAGCTTTGCCCAAAGCAGGGTCACTGCGTGTCCGCTGTCGGCCAGCTTTGTCTGTTCGTACAGTTCCAGGTCCGGATTTGATGTCCACGCAGTGGCAGGGGTTTCGACGACTGACGTAAATCCGCGAGTTCCTGTTGCGATGGCACGAAAGGCGGCGGTCGATTGTGAGAACTTCGTGCCTGTCTTGCACGTGATGAAGGGAAAGCCGCCCCCCTCACAGCATATCGTATACGGCCTTTGAAGGACCAGATTGCGGCTATCAAATCAATGCGGCGCTCTATCATCCGCCGAACCGCGGCCTCGAGACTGATATCGAGTAAATTGCGCAAGCGCTGTGCATCTCGTAGATCAGGTTCGTTGCGCAATAGATGATCCACCATCGAACCGGGTGCCAGCAATTCGATAGCAAACGTGTTCGCCTGTGTTTCCTGAAGAAGATGTTGGCGCCCCTCACGGGACTCTCTCATGTCGCCCGTCAAACACCGGAAGCCCGTCGTATCGGACAATTGGTGTCGTTCCATCAGAAAATGGCCAAGTTCATGGGCAACGGTGAACCGTGCTCGATAGTGTCCTTTTGAGGCGTTGGCGGCGTTGTTGCAGAACTCAGACTGCCAAGGATTCACAACGTGAATCCATGCGGTTGGACGGGGTGGATGAACAAGCCAACACCCGCCCGCTACCGCACCACGAACTGGTCTGACTACAACGCTGCGCTCAGAAAGCGCGGATCGCTGCTGATCTGGGTGGACAAGGAGATGGCCTGGCTCGCACCGCATGAGGGGCGCCTCGGGCGCCCGCCGGTCTTTTCGAACGCGGCGATCCAAGTCTGCCTGTCGATCAAGGTGCTGTTCAAGCTGCCGCTGAGACAGACCGCGGGAATGGTCGCCAGCCTCTTGCGACTGGCCGGGCTGGACTGGCCAGTCCCTGACTATTCTACCTTGTGCCGGAGGCAGAAGACCTTGGCCGTCCAAATCCCCTACCGCCGTGCCGACGGGCCGCTCAACCTGCTCGTCCCCTCTCGTGACATCACTGCGTGATGCACTGCCGGGCAGTGGACAGCACCGGGATCAAGTTCCTCGGCGATGGTGAGTGGCAGGTTCGCAAGCACGGGGTGCAGGGCCGACGGCGAGCCATGTCGCGCCATCGGTCCGAGCGACGATGGCGAGCGGCGCAAGGTCCATCTGGCCATGGATACTGCCACGTCCGACATCCGCGCCGTCGAATTCACTCCCAGCCGCGACGGCGACAGCCCAGTGCTGCCAGACCTGCTCGACCAGATCCCGGAGGGCGAACCGATCGGCACTGTAACCGCCCCTCTCGGCCGATTGCTCCGCAATCGCCTGCCGGGCAATGGACGGGGCCTATGACACGCGCCGTTGCCATTCCGCCATCATCGAGCGAGATGCCGTTCCGATCATTCCGATCCGCAAGAACGGGCGGGAGTGGAAAGAAGACTGCCCGGCAGCAAGGTCTCGAAACGAGACCCTGCGAGCCCACCCGGCACTATGGCAGGGCGTTCTGGAAACGCTGGACTGGATACCACGCCCGCAGCCGGATCGAGGCAAAGATGCGCTGCCTCAAGGCATTCGGCGAACGCATCGCCGCACGAGATCCCGACCGACAGACCGCCGAAATCCACATCCGCATCGCCCTCATGAACCGCTTCAACGCCCTCGGTACCGCCGAGATCGTTCGCGTCGCATGACGTCAGTGGGGAAAGGGGAGGTCACGCCTCAAGCGTGAATTCTGCAACAACGCCAATAGCTATGATCGAGGCGGCAGCGGCCATGCGCGAGGCCGCGGTTGCGGCTGCACCTCGGTTTCTGAATAGCTATGATCCCGCTGGTACTGGATGCAAGCCTTCTGGAGTTGCGGCTGGACCTCGGTTTCTGAATAGCTATGATCAAGGTATTCATGCACCGGATAATGGCAAAGTTGCGGCTGGACCTCGGTTTCTGAATAGCTATGATCCCCGAGACGCGCAAGCGAACACTCAATCTGACCTGCCCCCCGGAAGTTCCCTCAATCTGATGTAGAGTCTGCCCAACCTGAAGGAGCAGACGAGATGAGGAAAAGCCGTTTTACCGATGCGCAGATAATCGGGATGATCAAAGAGCAGGAGGCTGGTTTGCCAACCGCTGATCTGTGCCGGAAGCATGGCCTGAGCCCTGCGACGTTCTACAAGCTGAAGGCCAAGTATGGCGGGATGGATTTGTCCGATGCTAAGCGGCTGAAGCAGCTCGAGGATGAGAACGCGAAGCTGAAACGCCTAGTGGCAGATGTCATGCTGGACAATGTTGTGCTGAAGGATCTCCTGGGAAAGCCCTGACGACGCCGATGCAACGGCGGGACGCAGCGCTGCGGGCGATGCGGGATCATCCGATCTCTCAACGCCGGGTCTGCGTCCTGATCGGTGTCGATCCCAAGACCGTGCGGCGCGAAAGATCGCCCGATAATCCGGAGGTCCGCCTGGAAATGAACAAGATTGCTGAGAAACGGCGCCGGTTCGGTTACCGGCGCATTGGCGTCCTGCTGGAGCGCGTGGGCATGATTATGAACGAAAAGAAACTTTACCGAATTTACCGGGAAGAGGGTCTGTCAGTGCGCCGCCGTAGAGGCCGGAAACGGGCGCGAGGCAGCCGCACACCGATGCCAGTGCCATTGCGCCCGAACCAGCGCTGGTCCTTGGACTTCCTGTCCGACACCTTCGGAGCCTGTCGCAAATTCCGCATCCTGGCTGTGAACGACGATTGCTGCCGCGAAAACCTATGCCTGGTCCCGGACACGAGCATCTCCGGGGCCAGGGTCGCACGGGAGTTGGATGCGCTGGTCCGGATCTATGGGAGGCCCGCCTGCATTGTCTCGGACAATGGCACCGAGTTTACCAGCAAAGCGATCCTGAAATGGGCAAACGACAACAAGGTCGAGTGGCATTACATCGATCCCGGCAAGCCGCAGCAGAACGGCTACATCGAGTCATTCAACGGCAGCCTCCGCGATGAATGCCTGAACGAAGAGATCTTCGACACCTTGGCAGATGCCCGCCGAACGCTGGCCCTCTGGCGCTACGATTACAACAACGTCAGGCCACACTCATCGCTCGGCAACAAGACCCCAGCAGAAGCGCGCCGGGCGCTTGACCTACATGATGGCACCGCGCCCGGCGCGCTTGCCACACCCGAAATCGACGACTATCAAACCCAAGGACTCTCGTTATGAATGAGGGACGACCGGGGGGCAGGTCAGTTTCTGAATAGCTATGATCTTGGAAACAAGGGCCAGCGACGGACAGCAGTTGCGGCTGGACCTCGGTTTCTGAATAGCTATGATCGCGCCCATGGCCACACACCGGGCAGGACAGTTGCGGCTGGACCTCGGTTTCTGAATAGCTATGATTTCTCTGAACCCTGAAACCAAACGGCACGGTTGCGGCTGGACCTCGGTTTCTGAATAGCTATGATTGTGAACGTCACGGATTGGAAGTATGCGCGGTTGCGGCTGGACCTCGGTTTCTGAATAGCTATGATCCGCAACTCTGTTGCGATGCGTTCGCGCCAGTTGCGGCTGGACCTCGGTTTCTGAATAGCTATGATCAGATGGGACAAATGTCACCTCATTATTTAGGTTGCGGCTGGACCTCGGTTTCTGAATAGCTATGATCTGCGCCCCAAACGGCCCCGTTGCCGAACCGTTGCGGCTGGACCTCGGTTTCTGAATAGCTATGATCCTCATTAAAAAGATCACAGACCACGCAAAGTTGCGGCTGGACCTCGGTTTCTGAATAGCTATGATGAATTGCACGTCCTCACCTTGCAGGCTTTCGTTGCGGCTGGACCTCGGTTTCTGAATAGCTATGATTCCGTGGGCGCTCAGGCGGCGAACCGCTCTGTTGCGGCTGGACCTCGGTTTCTGAATAGCTATGATCTTTGGGGACGTAGGCGGCCGCTCCACCGGGTTGCGGCTGGACCTCGGTTTCTGAATAGCTATGATGAAGCAACAGGATAAGCGTACTTGCTGTCGGTTGCGGCTGGACCTCGGTTTCTGAATAGCTATGATGGCGTGAACACACCCAAGGTCCGCGCTGCGGTTGCGGCTGGACCTCGGTTTCTGAATAGCTATGATAAACCGCGATATGGACGAAGCTGCGGTTCAGTTGCGGCTGGACCTCGGTTTCTGAATAGCTATGATACGCATGACGATTGCGCGCTTGCTGAAATGGTTGCGGCTGGACCTCGGTTTCTGAATAGCTATGATCCCGGCGCTGTTGTGCGATTCCGTGCGACGGTTGCGGCTGGACCTCGGTTTCTGAATAGCTATGATGTTGGCTGGAAGAAGTCACTCCGGTCTTGAGTTGCGGCTGGACCTCGGTTTCTGAATAGCTATGATAGACACCTTGAAGCATTACTTCTCGCCTTTGTTGCGGCTGGACCTCGGTTTCTGAATAGCTATGATAGATGGACTGGTAGAGCTTTGTTTTGGCCGATTTTTACCGGCTCACCATTTTTGAAAACTGTGCGAATCATGGTCAAAACAACGCCAACTGCTCTGGGTTTTTTCTGGGGCTACGGCGACCTTGATCGGAGAAATGAACTATATCGCGGAATTGGCGGTCTGTGAAGTTGAGTATTTGCACATCCCCCCAAGCTGGTAGAGCCCGTTCTATTTGATTTATCCGGGTTATCACTGCTTCTTTCCCATTTGCGAAGCGGGTGTAAGCTGAGAATTGTGAACGCTCATACCCTTGATCCAGTAAGAAGTTCCGGAAATCGCTCGCCGCTTTGCGTTGCGGCTTGGTTTCCGTTGGCAAATCGAACATGACAAGAATCCACATAAGCCTATATCCACTGAGGTGAGTGATCGGCACATTCATGGTGTAAGGGCCGTTAGAAAGTCGGGGGGAGGGGGCTCGGGCAGCGCCAATGCCAGCTTTTGGTTTTCAAAGCTTTGGGCCAGCGATGTCGTGAGGCGCGATATCGCGACGGAAACGGGGCTGGTCTCACCATTCAGTGTCAGATCGAAAGAGATGAGGCGGGTCAAAGACTGTTTAGCTGCCGATGTAACGTCAGGCCCGGATTGAGCCATGATCGCGCGTGCCGTCAGGTCGACCAAGGGGCGGAAAGGCTCCATAAGGTCATCGGCAAGAGCAAAGGCGTTGCTACGGTTGCTGTGAAAAATACCTATGGTCGGATTAAGTCCTGACGCGACGATAGAGCGGGTGACCTGCCCCCCGGTCGTCCCTCATTCATAACGAGAGTCCTTGGGTTTGATAGTCGTCGATTTCGGGTGTGGCAAGCGCGCCGGGCGCGGTGCCATCATGTAGGTCAAGCGCCCGGCGCGCTTCTGCTGGGGTCTTGTTGCCGAGCGATGAGTGTGGCCTGACGTTGTTGTAATCGTAGCGCCAGAGGGCCAGCGTTCGGCGGGCATCTGCCAAGGTGTCGAAGATCTCTTCGTTCAGGCATTCATCGCGGAGGCTGCCGTTGAATGACTCGATGTAGCCGTTCTGCTGCGGCTTGCCGGGATCGATGTAATGCCACTCGACCTTGTTGTCGTTTGCCCATTTCAGGATCGCTTTGCTGGTAAACTCGGTGCCATTGTCCGAGACAATGCAGGCGGGCCTCCCATAGATCCGGACCAGCGCATCCAACTCCCGTGCGACCCTGGCCCCGGAGATGCTCGTGTCCGGGACCAGGCATAGGTTTTCGCGGCAGCAATCGTCGTTCACAGCCAGGATGCGGAATTTGCGACAGGCTCCGAAGGTGTCGGACAGGAAGTCCAAGGACCAGCGCTGGTTCGGGCGCAATGGCACTGGCATCGGTGTGCGGCTGCCTCGCGCCCGTTTCCGGCCTCTACGGCGGCGCACTGACAGACCCTCTTCCCGGTAAATTCGGTAAAGTTTCTTTTCGTTCATAATCATGCCCACGCGCTCCAGCAGGACGCCAATGCGCCGGTAACCGAACCGGCGCCGTTTCTCAGCAATCTTGTTCATTTCCAGGCGGACCTCCGGATTATCGGGCGATCTTTCGCGCCGCACGGTCTTGGGATCGACACCGATCAGGACGCAGACCCGGCGTTGAGAGATCGGATGATCCCGCATCGCCCGCAGCGCTGCGTCCCGCCGTTGCATCGGCGTCGTCAGGGCTTTCCCAGGAGATCCTTCAGCACAACATTGTCCAGCATGACATCTGCCACTAGGCGTTTCAGCTTCGCGTTCTCATCCTCGAGCTGCTTCAGCCGCTTAGCATCGGACAAATCCATCCCGCCATACTTGGCCTTCAGCTTGTAGAACGTCGCAGGGCTCAGGCCATGCTTCCGGCACAGATCAGCGGTTGGCAAACCAGCCTCCTGCTCTTTGATCATCCCGATTATCTGCGCATCGGTAAAACGGCTTTTCCTCATCTCGTCTGCTCCTTCAGGTTGGGCAGACTCTACATCAGATTGAGGGAACTTCCGGGGGGCAGGTCACGGGCAGTGACCGCACGCAAAACGGTATAACCGTAGTTAAGCAATCCATTTACATCATTACGGTTTGGGTCGCGCCGAAAATCGGGTCCCATGAACATGGGCCAATAGAGACGTGCGGCTTGCGCTTCGGTGTTGCTCCTGTCGCCTGATTGCACAGAGCGTGCCAAGTAATCAAGCGGCGCATGGGGCTGGCCGACAGCGGCCAATGCCCCCGCTTGCATCTTGATCTTGGCGATGACGACCTGCTTCCAAGCCTGCTTACGCAATGGCTCGGGCGCGGCCCATTGTGCCCGCATCCTAGCACCTTGTGCATGGTGTCCTTCAAGTGGCATCAACACCCCACGGGGTTGATGATTGGCTGCGCAAAGCACAACAGGCGCTCCGCGTTCAGCGAGTTCGACTAGAATGGAATTGGTCCAAGTCACACCATGAGCGTGGACGATCACAGCGGCAATCTGATCGAGAGGGACGCGGCCAATAGTTTGGCCGCCTTCCTCAACTTTCAGAAAGCCACGATCTCGCGAAAGGTGACGGCCATCCTGTGTGATATCAACAACCTGATCCAAAACAGCATCCAGTACGTTCCTTATTGGATATTGTATTGGACGATTGGGGCGGATTTCAGGCTTTTTTAGGTGGGCCAGGGTCTTTGATGCGGCCCATTTCATCAACATGGATGCGCCGTGCGCCGCTTTTTATCAACGCTGAGGCTTGCATACGGATATAGAGGTCTTCCTTGTCCTTGCGATAGCGTTGATCTGGATTTCCCTGATTGTGGGCAACCATAGACACCTGACCATTGACGTTAAATTTCTCAACAGTCACGGTCACAGGACCAAATTTGCTTTCCTCTAATCGCACCATGTCATTTTTATGCAGGCGCATCAGCCTTTTGGCGGCCGGGTGGGGGCGATGATCAACGTCCCTATGTGCATCAAAGGTCGAGATGACAACGTGTTTGTGGCTCCCATCGGGCATTTGCCACACCTCATAGCGTTGATTACTGTCGCCTTTGTAGCCTTTGTAAGATACGCCTTTATTGTCTTTTATTTCAATAATATCTACCGGTTCGATGATCCTGACGCGGCGAATACCCTGATAGGGGCCGGGTTGGGCGGCAAATCGCTGCAGGGCGGTTTGAAACTCTTTGCCATCCTTGCCTTTGGTGGCCTGTCTTAGCGCTTCTGCCAGCGGGGCATCGCGCAGCTTACCAATCATTGCGGGGGTCAAGCCGTCAAGGGGTTTGCGCGTCACAACCAGCGGCACATCTTTTAGCGATTGCCCTGTAAGGCCATAGGCTGTGGCGTTATGTAGCCGGCCCGTCGTGCTATCCTTGCCCATAGCACGTATTGAGGGCGAGAGTGTTCCATGATCCGCACGGTGGCTGACGGTCATGTGGTTTATTTGAGCCTTTACGGCGTCACGAAACCCTTCCCATGGGGGCAGCACGCGCGAAGCAAGGTCATCAAGACCCTGCCCAGCATCGCGTTTTGACTGATTAGCCATTCTTTGGATAAGGCTGCGATCAGTGGCGGCAATCACCGCAGCATCCAGCGCGTGATGACGGTGATCCATACGGTTTTTGGCTTTGTTGACATCGCGCTGGTCGTCATGGAGCAGTCTATTCAGCCCCCAGTGTCGTCTGAGCATTTCTGTCAGGCGACCGGGAACAACCCAGACGTGGCTTTTTTCATCGTCGCCATCATACAGCTTGTCCAGGTATTCACGGGCGATGCGTGAAAGGTATTGGGTGTCTACTAAAGCGCGATCAAGAAAATCGCGTTCTCCTTCGAATTTTGTCATGGCGTCGGGGGCAAAACGCCAAGCTTTGTTGGTAGGAATGTGTTTCAGGTTTTCGCCCTGCAACGCCCAGATATCCATACCATCATGCGCCGCTTCAGACGGAGATTTATTGCGTTTAAGCCGGTTTGCTTCTTTCATGCATAGTGTTTTATTTGCGTTCCCATCATCGAGCGTGCGAGAATAAGGCAGGATATGGTCGATGTCGCAGCTGCCATCAAACAGCATAGAAGGTGAAATAAGCGTACCTGTGTAAGGACAAAACCGTTTCATAGGATCGGGGTTCATCTCTTCCCATATCCGCAAAACCGCACGGTTTGCGCCATTATTGACTTGCCGCAGTTCAATCAGCTTTTCACCGCGCTGAATGGCAGCAGCGGTGTTTTTCTTGATCCTGCGTTCGGTCTCGGCTTTTTGATCGGCGCTTTGTTTCAGCTCGCGGGCCAGCTCCACAACGATTTCTTCGGGTTTGCCGTGAACTTCGATAATCTTGTTTATTAACCGCCGTATCTGGTTGAGCCCGATATGCACCGTTGGGTTTGTGATGCGGCCATAGCGCGTTATATCATCATGTTCAGGATTTAAAGTGCCGGGAATGACGTGGCTTTCTAGGACTTGGCCGTAATATGGAAGCTTATCCAGCACCACGCCCGTGCGCTGATCTGAGTGATGCAGCCCAATAGCCGCAACCGCTTTGTCATAGGTCAGCACGTCGGATTTCAGCACGGCCAAAAGCGCCTTGGTCGCCGTCATGCCAAGACGGGCGTATCCTTCGGGCAATGGGGCATCTGCGGTGGCTTTGGCATTGTCTAGAGGCAGCTGATATGTTGCCACGAGCCAGTCAATCAAATCGTGCGCCTCCTGCTCGCTTTCGGCGTTCTGGCGGCGCTGGATCACTTCCCATTGTTGCTCCCAGCTTAGCATAGACCAACGCGAACCAAAACGGCCCTTATGCGCAAGGCTGGCGCGTACCGGGTCGCAGGCGATTGCATCGCGCGTCGCAGTCTCTAATGTGAAGCGTTCGTCTTTCAGCTTTAGTGCCTTGGCCAAGGCCACCAAGGTCAGTTTGGTGCCACCCGGTGATTTTAACGGCTCTTTGGCATTTAACAGGGTGATGAGTTGATCGCGCTGCTCCAGGGTCAAAGCTCTGGCTGCGCGTCCATTGGCCGTTATGCGCAGGTTATTCACTGTTTCATATAAAACACGCTGCTGAGTCAGTGGATGTGCTTTGGGCAGACGATCTTCGGGGTAGAAAGAACAACGGCCGACCTTGGGCGCCTTCAATGGGCGCTGATAAAAAATGGTTTCAAACAACTGGTCGCGCAATGTCTCGGTCAGAACCGGATGATGCGGTTCTTGGGCATCCCAAAGCGCGTGAAGCTCATCCTCCAGATGGCGGCGGTCTGGGTAGAAATCATAGCCCGGCTCGGACTTGCGGGAGGATTCATCTAGTCGCAGGGTAAGGCGCGTACGCACTGCCGGAATTTTACGCAGACTTTGAGCTGAGGCGCGGCGTTTGTGCAAAAACTCACCATAGGTGCGGGCATTCGCCGCCAGCATCGCCATATCCAGCCGGGCGGTGCCGTCTTTGATCTTCCCACCCTCATTATCGCCGCGATCGGTCTTGCGGTTGGATTTGAATCCCCGGCGCTGATTAATATGAAAAAAGGCGCGGCCCAAATGGGTGAGCGGTAGCGCCTGATCCAACCCTTGAGCGCGCAAAGCGAACGGATCTAGCGATGTCAGTGCGTTGGCCAGTTCCGGATTGCTGGGCATTAAACCGGCGGCGGCCAGCCGTTTCATTAACGTTGCGCGGCGTTGCAAATAACGATCCCGCCGCCGACGCATCGCCCGTGCATTGCGCCGATCCACTGCCAGTGATGCGCCGGTTTTAGCATCCCGCCCACTGGAGAATATTCGCACACCGCCATCAATAACCGCGACGGGTCGGCCCTGTGCAATTTCATATATCCACCATCCGATGGAATTGCTGCCAATATCAAGGCCGAGACGAAGCATGGGAAAATCCTTTAAATAATACTGGGCGATATTGTCGCGAGTGTGTCCCTGTGTCGAACGTTATTGTTGCCTGAAAGTCCAAGGGGGTGCGATGTAGGGGGCGTTGTTGCAGCATTCACGCTTGAGGCGTGACCTCCCCTTTCCCCACTGACGTCATGCGACGCGAACGATCTCGGCGGTACCGAGGGCGTTGAAGCGGTTCATGAGGGCGATGCGGATGTGGATTTCGGCGGTCTGTCGGTCGGGATCTCGTGCGGCGATGCGTTCGCCGAATGCCTTGAGGCAGCGCATCTTTGCCTCGATCCGGCTGCGGGCGTGGTATCCAGTCTAGCGTTTCCAGAACGCCCTGCCATAGTGCCGGGTGGGCTCGCAGGGTCTCGTTTCGAGACCTTGCTGCCGGGCAGTCTTCTTTCCACTCCCGCCCGTTCTTGCGGATCGGAATGATCGGAACGGCATCTCGCTCGATGATGGCGGAATGGCAACGGCGCGTGTCATAGGCCCCGTCCATTGCCCGGCAGGCGATTGCGGAGCAATCGGCCGAGAGGGGGCGGTTACAGTGCCGATCGGTTCGCCCTCCGGGATCTGGTCGAGCAGGTCTGGCAGCACTGGGCTGTCGCCGTCGCGGCTGGGAGTGAATTCGACGGCGCGGATGTCGGACGTGGCAGTATCCATGGCCAGATGGACCTTGCGCCGCTCGCCATCGTCGCTCGGACCGATGGCGCGACATGGCTCGCCGTCGGCCCTGCACCCCGTGCTTGCGAACCTGCCACTCACCATCGCCGAGGAACTTGATCCCGGTGCTGTCCACTGCCCGGCAGTGCATCACGCAGTGATGTCACGAGAGGGGACGAGCAGGTTGAGCGGCCCGTCGGCACGGCGGTAGGGGATTTGGACGGCCAAGGTCTTCTGCCTCCGGCACAAGGTAGAATAGTCAGGGACTGGCCAGTCCAGCCCGGCCAGTCGCAAGAGGCTGGCGACCATTCCCGCGGTCTGTCTCAGCGGCAGCTTGAACAGCACCTTGATCGACAGGCAGACTTGGATCGCCGCGTTCGAAAAGACCGGCGGGCGCCCGAGGCGCCCCTCATGCGGTGCGAGCCCAGGCCATCTCCTTGTCCACCCAGATCAGCAGCGATCCGCGCTTTCTGAGCGCAGCGTTGTAGTCAGACCAGTTCGTGGTGCGGTAGCGGGCGGGTGTTGGCTTGTTCATCCACCCCGTCTAACCGCATGGATTCACGTTGTGAATCCTTGGCAGTCTGAGTTCTGCAACAACGCCCGGTGCAAAGACAGTGCTTCATCGCGCAGGGACGGATCAATTTGCGCCAGCCTCGTCTGCGGCATCTCTTTAGACAGGCCATCTTCGGCCATGCTGGACAGAATGGTTGCTTTCAGATGATTTTGGCGGGCCTTGCATGCTGTCATGGGCCCGTCGACATGCTCGACCATGCGTTCAACCCTAAGGTCGCGCAGGATACGGCGTAGCTCGGCCTTGAAAAAGGTGGCGACCTCCGTTTCGGGCAGTGTCATATGAAGATCGTTGTCCAGCATTTGGTCCATGTGCGCGGTGAGCTTTGACAGGATTTAAGGGCCAATTTGCGATCTGTCGTCCCTAAGGACAGCATCACCGGGCGTTTTTCTGTGGACAAACCAGGCAGGCGACGGCGATAAAACCACGTTTCTCGCCGTCTGGTAAGGTAAAAAAATCTGTCCATAGTGACCTCGATTCTGGTCACTGTTCAGGAGGGAAATTTTGGTCCCAAGGCGCCTCGGGAGGCTTTTTGTGTGAACACTTGTGTAAACATCTGTGCAAACACCTGCGCCGCAAAACTTCAGATCATCCCAGCCAATAAGGCGGGCTGCTTGATCTAAAACGATAATTCAGAAAAACTGGCTGTGCGGCCAGTCCCGGGCTATCGGGTCTGGACTTTCTGAAGACGGTCTACAGGGAATTATCAGGGAAATCCGGCATTTTCTGATCCAAACGGTCCGAAATCTCCTATTTTTGACGTCTATAATTTAATTAATACAGATGGTTAGGTGAGAGTCCCCTGTTATCGAAGAACAGGGAATCTTCTCGCACCGAACAGGGAACGATCACGGAAGAACAGGGAAGTTTTCAGCAAAAGCAGGGACCGTGGCAATGAGCGGCAACCTTATCGAAAGGTTGGCCGACCAAGTTCGCTTGGACACTGCGCTTTGTCGTCGTCAGGAAGCTTTGCCCAAAGCAGGGTCACTGCGTGTCCGCTGTCGGCCAGCTTTGTCTGTTCGTACAGTTCCAGGTCCGGATTTGATGTCCACGCAGTGGCAGGGGTTTCGACGACTGACGTAAATCCGCGAGTTCCTGTTGCGATGGCACGAAAGGCGGCGGTCGATTGTGAGAACTTCGTGCCTGTCTTGCACGTGATGAAGGGAAAGCCGCCCCCCTCACAGCATATCGTATACGGCCTTTGAAGGACCAGATTGCGGCTATCAAATCAATGCGGCGCTCTATCATCCGCCGAACCGCGGCCTCGAGACTGATATCGAGTAAATTGCGCAAGCGCTGTGCATCTCGTAGATCAGGTTCGTTGCGCAATAGATGATCCACCATCGAACCGGGTGCCAGCAATTCGATAGCAAACGTGTTCGCCTGTGTTTCCTGAAGAAGATGTTGGCGCCCCTCACGGGACTCTCTCATGTCGCCCGTCAAACACCGGAAGCCCGTCGTATCGGACAATTGGTGTCGTTCCATCAGAAAATGGCCAAGTTCATGGGCAACGGTGAACCGTGCTCGATAGTGTCCTTTTGAGGCGTTGGCCAGAATGATACCCTGACTGCGGACACGATCCGTCAGCAGCATTCCCTCGAAGCCGTCGAATTTATCCACTTTTACGTTGGAGACGCCCAGTGCCAAAGCGATCTCAGCCACTGGAATTGCTGTCTCGACCGGGCCCAGTTGAGCGTGAATGGCGTTTGCCAAACGTTTCGGGGCATGAATGTCTGCGAGTTCGATGCGATCAAGTTGCAAAGTCTAGTCCTGGCCGGGTGTCTTCTGCGCCATCGACTTGATCATCTGCTCGACGATCGACCGGTCGCGTTCGGAGAGGGAATCAAGGCCGCGATCAATGCGTTCGATTTGCAGATTTTGCGAACTTGGTTCAGCCATGTCACCTGTAATCACAGCAATACTTACATTGTAGTGTCCTGCCAGTTTGCGGACTAAGTCGAAAGACGGATTGCTGGTCCGGCCTTTCTCCAAATCCCACACGTGGGCCTTTGATACGCCGACTTTGTCAGCGACTGCCTGAAGGGACTCCCCGCTCTTTTGCCGCAGGCTGAACAACCTCTCTCCGATCTGCATGCTTGCCTCCTGTCCGATGCGTCTGACGCCAGCGTACGCCTTCGTTTGACAGATGACCAGACGTAAGATATATCTTACAGAAGCGGCCGATTAATATCATCCCATCGGTGGGTCAAAAGAGGAGGCCATCATGGCCAGACAGAATATCGAGCATATCGCAATTCGCGATCTGACACCTTGGGCACGCAACGCCCGGAGCCATTCGAAGAAGCAGATACGTCAGATCGCTGACAGCATTGAGGTATTTGGATTTACCAACCCTATATTGATCGACGAGAAACGGACGATTCTTGCGGGTCATGGACGGGTCGAAGCTGCGAAACTGCTCGGATTGGCGGATGTGCCCTGTTTGCGGCTTGATCACATGTCCGAACAAGAGAAGCGGGCCTATGTCTTGGCCGACAACAAGTTAGCGCTGAACGCAGGCTGGGACGAGGATCTCCTGGCCGCGGAACTGGGCGCGCTGATGAGCGATGACCTCAGATTCGACATCGGGGTGACCGGCTTTTCCATTCCCGAGATCGACACTCTCATGGAAACCGTCGCACCGGAAGATCTGGGCGACCCTGAGGATGACCAGTTGCCCGCCGATGCGCCGGTAAGGGTCCATATCGGCGACATCTGGCAGCTGGGGCGGCATCGTCTGGTCTGTGGTGATGCATTGGATCCTGTTGTGGTTTCGGACCTCATGGATGGCGCGGTCGCCCGCATGGTGTTCTCGGATCCCCCGTACAACGTGCCGATCGACGGCCACGTCGGCAATTCCGGCAAGACCCAGCACCGGGAGTTCGCGATGGCATCGGGTGAGATGTCGTCCGCCGAATTCACGGATTTTTTCACGGCGGCATTCCAGAACCTCGCAAACCACAGCGCTGACGGCTCGATTCATTTTCTGTGCATGGATTGGCGCCATATGACGGAAATGCTGGCGGCGGGGCAGGGGGTCTATAACGAGATGAAGAACCTGATCGTCTGGGCAAAGGACAATGGTGGCATGGGCACATTCTATCGCTCGCGCCACGAGTTGATCTTCGTGTTCAAGAAGGGGACGGCCGCTCACATCAATACGTTCGAGCTGGGTCAGCATGGGCGCTATCGCACCAATGTCTGGCAGTACCGCGGGGTCAACACCATGCGGGCCGGGCGGATGGAGGAACTGGCGCTGCATCCCACGGTCAAGCCGGTGCAGATGATCGCCGATGCCATTCGCGACGTGTCAGGGCGCGGTGATATTGTCCTCGATATCTTCGCAGGTTCCGGAACGACCCTGATCGCGGCCGAGAAGACTGGACGCCGGGCCTATCTGTGCGAACTGGATACCGTTTACTGCGATCGGATTCTGAGGCGCTATGAGGTCTTCGCCAAGGACGACGCCGAGCAGATTCTCTGTGGCTGGACACCCCCGGCGCGCGCCCAGCAGATGGAGGCCGCAGAGTGACGGATCGCAAGCTTGATCTTCCGGCCCGCCGTCAGGAGCCGGATTATGATGTCGGTTACGCCAAACCACCAAGTCATACCCAGTTCGTACCGGGGCGCTCGGGCAATCCGAAGGGTCGGCCGCGTGGATCGAAAAACAAGGTCCCGGCGTTGAACGAGGAACGGCTCAAGGGGATAATTCTGCAAGAGGCTTACCGCAGTATCACCGTGCGTGACGGCCATCGCAATATCTCTATCCCGATGGCACAGGCCGTCGTCCGGTCGATGGCTGTGAATGCCGCTAAGGGCCAGCACCGCGCACAGCGCCTGTTTGCGGAACTGCTGTCCAGCACCGAACGTCAGAACAAGGCGCTGGCCGATGAATGGCTGCACACCGCAATCGAATACAAGGTTGAATGGGATCGCGAACTGCATCGTCGCGAAAAATTGGGCATCACCGATCTACCCGCTCCGTTGCCCCATCCAGACCAAGTGAAGATCGACATGAACACGGGCGTCGCCCACATCGTGGGGCCCGCCACGAAAGACCAAGTCGCGCAGGTCGAACTGTGGCGGGAGCGTGAGGCCATGTTTAAAGCCGAGCTTGTCAGAACGCGCCGTGCCCTCAAACGCGCCAGAAGACCCGAGCGTATCGCCGCTCTGAATAACGAAAAGCAAGAGTTCGCGGATGTCCTTGATATCATCGGTAAACTGCTTGCACAGCTGGCATTCAGCGAGGGTGTGGACGTCGGCTTCGCAGGGCTTTGATGACATTCCCCTGACGGCGTCGATACGAAAAGATGGGTCGGAATTGATATTAAACGCCGGGCGCCGGGATGGTTCTTGTGTTTGCCCTCGCCGCAGAGACCATTTTAATGAATGCTTGAACATCTTTCGTGTGTGCAGCAATTAGGGGCTGTTGACGTTCCCCGGGTTTGAATAATCGCTGCGGCAATTGAGATGAAGGCTTTGAAGTTCTGGTCGGTCTTACATGAGCGCATGGCTATACCTCTGTTTTCCTTCAACTTGCCGAAGTAGTTTTCGATCAGGTGTCGCCATTTGTAGGTTTCCTTGTCGAAGGTTGCGGGAAACTTTCGATTGGATTTCGGCGGTATGACCGGGATGATGTCGCGTTCCAGCAGGTCATTTCGCAGCCAATCCGCGTCGAAAGCCCGGTCAGCCAGCAGATGTCCGGCGGAAAGGTTGCGGATCAACTCATCGGTTTCGCGCAAGTCATGTGCCTGTCCGGGCATCAGGCAGAAATCAACAAGATTGCCGAGTGCATCGGTCAGGGCCAGAATTTTCGTCGTTATGCCTCCGCGGGAACGCCCGATGGCCTGGCAAAGAGTCCCCCATTTGCGCCCTGACCCGAGCGGTGGACCTTCACGATCATTCCGTCCGTTGCCCGGCAGTTGATTGCGGAGCAATCAATGAGAGGGGATTATCGCGTGTTCCAAGTCGGCGTCTGAAGATAACTCTTTGAACATCCGATGGAAAACAGCCGCGCCAACCCATCTGCGGAACCGCTTGAACACGCTGTTCCATTTGCCAAATTCGATCGGTAATTCACGCCACTGCGCCCCGGTGCGGACGATCCACAGGGCCGCTTCCACGAACAAGCGGGGATCACGCCCAGTCTGTCCCGAATCGGCAACCTTCCCAAGACAATACAGTTCGATCGTGGCCCATTGCGCGCCGGTTAAAACTCTTCGGGTCAAGGCTGCTCTCCTCTGTTTGCAACCTTGATGATGTGGACACCCCTGGACCCGTCGCAGTGGAAGTCCGCTCGAACCACAAATGCCATCGATCGCTTGAACGAGGAATTCCGCCGCCGCATCAAGACCCAGACCGTGCTGCCCTGTGCTGAAACCGTGCCGATGCTCCTCTGGGCGCTGATGGCATCGGGCCAGATCCAAATGCGAAAAGTCGATGGCGGGGAAACCTTGGCTCAGCCCATCGCCCCGATCAGCCTTGACCTCGCGGCCTGATCAGGCCCAAATCCACATGCTCGGAGAACTACGCCAGAGAATTTCCACCAGACTTGAGACACAACCGATTTGGGAAACCTGAACGTCAACAGCCGCTAATCTGTTACGGCACCGACATGCTAAGGTGCGTCACCTGTGGGTCTTTTTGTGCCAGTTCATCTGGCTGATCACACTGCCGCATGGCTTCACGCAGGGCGTTGGTCACCATCAGAAACTGTAAATCACCGCCCGAAGTCGTTGTTCAGAATGAACTACATGAAGGGCAAAGGCGGGCGTCGGATTTTGCCGATCTGCTTTCGTTGACGTAGGATCGAGGTGGCCTGCGGGTTGAGTCAACACTCTGCGCTTGTCTTCAATCATCAATCCGACCGGAGGATGCACAGAATGGCTGACCGAAGCACGAACAGAATGGCCAAACATGCAATGGCAAATACGCCGGACAGAAGATAGACAAGTACCAACGTTCCGATTCCTGCCCCCATCAGGAGCGCCGTCACAACGACAATAAAGGAACTGATTGCGCCTACCAACACAATGCCGATCAAAGGGGCTGAGTCCCGCTCTATATCGGCAACCGGGACGTCATGATGCATGAAATTTTCAGTTTCGAAGCGATCAATTGCAGCCATTGTAATACCTCATTTGAATTGCATGTCATTGCCCCAGAACCTCTGCAAAAGGGGCTCCAGACGCCTTCGTCAAAAGTATGTGATAATTACTATAGCATGTATATTTTAAAACTAAAGTATGTATTCCACTGCTTCCGGGAAATAATTGCAACGCTAACGTCGGCAGTTCTTTGCATACCTCCCTGCGGCGAATATGGGGCGAGGACGTCGCCGTGGATCCAACCCGTTAGGCCCTAGCCGACCGGCCGCAGTGCATGGTCCCGGGGAATCTGATTGAGTAAGTCCGGCAGCATGGCGGCGCGCTCGAGGCTGCTGCTCGTTATACTGATGGTCGTAGTCTTCAGTGTTTCTTCGTCGTTCCCGATGTACATCATGCGCCGCAGTCGCCGTTTGCGGGGCGTACATCGCTGGGTGGGGGGTCGTGAGGCAATGACTAAAGCGTGCGCTATCGTTCACTCTCTCAGTGGCAGAGCCGTCAGGCTGGGTGCTTGCTCTCAGGGGGCGTTTGTAGCCAGGCCAATTCCTGGTCTTGTAGGTCGTTGGTGTCCAACTGTTCATGTTAACCGGCTATCATGCTGGTTTCATGATTGAAAATTCTGGCGAGGTTCTTTGTGTAGCGCAATCTGCACCATACCAAAGTTAGCACGAAGCGACCTGATCGTCTTCGTCGGCCATTCTGGGGTGATCTGTCTGGACGTGAATGTGGCTCATGTGCGTCGACTTGGTGGGGACGCTCCGATTGTTGCGAATTGCACTTGCCAACCGGGGGCTGGCTACATACTAATGGATGTGACGGTGACGAATCCGATGTTCCGCCCAATGTATTGATGTGTACACACGTTCTAGGTGCTGACCATTTTTCATGGAGCTGAAATGACATTGACTATTTGCAGCGCTGTCAACGGAAGATCAAGGGAGAGCCTCCATTGGCCAATGGCAAGGACAAACGCGGCGCGCTGACACATCGGATTAATGCCGATTCTGCGACTGTGCCTTCTTTCGTCTTGCGCGAGAGGGAAGACTTGTCTTCCGCGCGGTCGGAGTTCGGGCAGGCAAGCGTTTCGATTGTCGCGGGTGCCATTGGAATGGGACTTGCTGCGCAGAAGGCGACGGCCGAAGGTCAGGCGTCACTCGTGTCTTCCTCGCAGACCGCGGACAATAAGGTGTCAGTCCAGGCCCGCCTGAATCCGCAGGAGGGGGCGAACTCAGACCGAGCATCCCCTGCGGCGGATTCCGCTTTCAAAGCGACGGGAGGCGAACATGAAACGGATCTGACCGCATCCATTCCAGTCACTGATTTTATAGCGGAGGCTGAGGTTTCGGCGTCGCCATCACCGGAATCGGATGGTGGTGATGTCGATTTGCTGCTTATGGCGGACGAGGGCCTGTTCCCGTCCGGTTCGGACAATGAACCGAAAGATTTGACACCGGTCGACATAGGCTCGCGCCCCAGTTATTACCTCGATAACCCCGACGGTCATGGTTGCGCCTACACTGTCGACAGGCACGACAGTCGTCGAACTATTGCAAGACGATCCGGTTGAAATTCCCGGACCTGACGGTGGTGGAGACCTGCTATCGGTGAAGGTGACAGGGCAGAGTGACGACGGCGTTCTCGACACGGTTACGGGCGAGGATGGCTTGCTGGATGCGGTCACCGGCGAAGACGGTCTGCTGGACGGTGTTCTGGGCGATGACGGTCTCGTGGACGGCGTTCTTGACACGGTTACGGGCGAGGATGGCTTGCTGGATGCGGTCACCGGCGAGGATGGTCTGCTTGGCGGTGTTCTGGGCGATGACGGTCTCGTGGACGGCGTTCTTGACACGGTTACGGGCGAGGATGGCTTGTTGGATGCGGTCACCGGCGAAGACGGTCTGCTGGACGGTGTTCTGGGCGATGACGGTCTCGTGGACGGCGTTCTCGACACGGTTACGGGCGAGGATGGCTTGCTGGATGCGGTCACCGGCGAGGATGGCTTGTTGGATGCGGTCACCGGCGAAGACGGTCTGCTGGACGGCGTTCTGGGCGATGACGGTCTCGTGGACGGCGTTCTCGACACGGTTACGGGCGAGGATGGCTTGCTGGATGCGGTCACCGGCGAAGACGGTCTGCTGGACGGCGTTCTGGGCGATGACGGTCTCGTGGACGGCGTTCTCGACACGGTTACGGGCGAGGATGGCTTGCTGGATGCGGTCACCGGCGAAGACGGTCTGCTGGACGGTGTTCTGGGCGATGACGGTCTCGTGGACGGCGTTCTCGACACGGTTACGGGCGAGGATGGCTTGCTGGATGCGGTCACCGGCGAAGACGGTCTGCTGGACGGCGTTCTGGGCGATGACGGTCTCGTGGACGGCGTTCTCGACACGGTTACGGGCGAGGATGGCTTGCTGGATGCGGTCACCGGCGAAGACGGTCTGCTGGACGGCGTTCTGGGCGATGACGGTCTCGTGGACGGCGTTCTCGACACGGTTACGGGCGAGGATGGCTTGCTGGATGCGGTCACCGGCGAGGATGGTCTGCTTGGCGGTGTTCTGGGCGATGACGGTCTCGTGGACGGCGTTCTTGACACGGTTACGGGCGAGGATGGCTTGCTGGATGCGGTCACCGGCGAAGACGGTCTGCTGGACGGTGTTCTGGGCGATGACGGTCTCGTGGACGGCGTTCTCGACACGGTTACGGGCGAGGATGGCTTGCTGGATGCGGTCACCGGCGAAGACGGTCTGCTGGACGGTGTTCTGGGCGATGACGGTCTCGTGGACGGCGTTCTTGACACGGTTACGGGCGAGGATGGCTTGCTGGATGCGGTCACCGGCGAAGACGGTCTGCTGGGCGGCGTTCTGGGTGGACTTCTCGGCGGTGACGACGCGGCCGATGTGCCTGATGAAGCACCTGTCGATGCAGTGACCGAGGAGAATGGCGCGTCAGACGCCCTCGTCGGCGAGGATGGTCTGCTTGGCGGTGTTCTGGGCGATGACGGTCTCGTGGAAGGCGTTCTTGACACGGTTACGGGCGAGGATGGCTTGCTGGATGCGGTCACCGGCGAGGATGGTCTGCTGGGCGGCGTTCTGGGTGGACTTCTCGGCGGTGACGACGCGGCCGATGTGCCTGATGAAGCACCTGTCGATGCAGTGACCGAGGAGAATGGCGCGTCAGACGCCCTCGTCGGCGAGGATGGTCTGCTTGGCGGTGTTCTGGGCGATGACGGTCTCGTGGACGGCGTTCTTGACACGGTTACGGGCGAGGATGGCTTGCTGGATGCGGTCACCGGCGAGGATGGTCTGCTGGGCGGCGTTCTGGGTGGACTTCTCGGCGGTGACGACGCGGCCGATGTGCCTGATGAAGCACCTGTCGATGCAGTGACCGAGGAGAATGGCGCGTCAGACGCCCTCGTCGGCGAGGATGGTCTGCTTGGCGGTGTTCTGGGCGATGACGGTCTCGTGGACGGCGTTCTTGACACGGTTACGGGCGAGGATGGCTTGCTGGATGCGGTCACCGGCGAGGATGGTCTGCTGGGCGGCGTTCTGGGTGGACTTCTCGGCGGTGACGACGCGGCCGATGTGCCTGATGAAGCACCTGTCGATGCAGTGACCGAGGAGAATGGCGCGTCAGACGCCCTCGTCGGCGAGGATGGTCTGCTTGGCGGTGTTCTGGGCGATGACGGTCTCGTGGACGGCGTTCTTGACACGGTTACGGGCGAGGATGGCTTGCTGGATGCGGTCACCGGCGAAGACGGTCTGCTGGGCGGCGTTCTGGGTGGACTTCTCGGCGGTGACGACGCGGCCGATGTGCCTGATGAAGCACCTGTCGATGCAGTGACCGAGGAGAATGGCGCGTCAGACGCCCTCGTCGGCGAGGATGGTCTGCTTGGCGGCGTTCTGGGCGATGACGGTCTCGTGGACGGCGTTCTTGACACGGTTACGGGCGAGGATGGCTTGCTGGATGCGGTCACCGGCGAAGACGGTCTGCTGGGCGGCGTTCTGGGTGGACTTCTCGGCGGTGACGACGCGGCCGATGTGCCTGATGAAGCACCTGTCGATGCAGTGACCGAGGAGAATGGCGCGTCAGACGCCCTCGTCGGCGAGGATGGTCTGCTTGGCGGTGTTCTGGGCGATGACGGTCTCGTGGACGGCGTTCTTGACACGGTTACGGGCGAGGATGGCTTGCTGGATGCGGTCACCGGCGAAGACGGTCTGCTGGGCGGCGTTCTGGGTGGACTTCTCGGCGGTGACGACGCGGCCGATGTGCCTGATGAAGCACCTGTCGATGCAGTGACCGAGGAGAATGGCGCGTCAGACGCCCTCGTCGGCGAGGATGGTCTGCTTGGCGGTGTTCTGGGCGATGACGGTCTCGTGGAAGGCGTTCTTGACACGGTTACGGGCGAGGATGGCTTGCTGGATGCGGTCACCGGCGAGGATGGTCTGCTGGGCGGCGTTCTGGGTGGACTTCTCGGCGGTGACGACGCGGCCGATGTGCCTGATGAAGCACCTGTCGATGCAGTGACCGAGGAGAATGGCGCGTCAGACGCCCTCGTCGGCGAGGATGGTCTGCTTGGCGGTGTTCTGGGCGATGACGGTCTCGTGGACGGCGTTCTTGACACGGTTACGGGCGAGGATGGCTTGCTGGATGCGGTCACCGGCGAAGACGGTCTGCTGGGCGGCGTTCTGGGTGGACTTCTCGGCGGTGACGACGCGGCCGATGTGCCTGATGAAGCACCTGTCGATGCAGTGACCGAGGAGAATGGCGCGTCAGACGCCCTCGTCGGCGAGGATGGTCTGCTTGGCGGTGTTCTGGGCGATGACGGTCTCGTGGACGGCGTTCTTGACACGGTTACGGGCGAGGATGGCTTGCTGGATGCGGTCACCGGCGAAGACGGTCTGCTGGGCGGCGTTCTGGGTGGACTTCTCGGCGGTGACGACGCGGCCGATGTGCCTGATGAAGCACCTGTCGATGCAGTGACCGAGGAGAACGGCGCGTCAGACGCCCTCGTCGGCGAGGATGGTCTGCTTGGCGGTGTTCTGGGCGATGACGGTCTCGTGGACGGCGTTCTTGACACGGTTACGGGCGAGGATGGCTTGCTGGATGCGGTCACCGGCGAGGATGGTCTGCTGGGCGGCGTTCTGGGTGGACTTCTCGGCGGTGACGACGCGGCCGATGTGCCTGATGAAGCACCTGTCGATGCAGTGACCGAGGAGAATGGCGCGTCAGACGCCCTCGTCGGCGAGGATGGTCTGCTTGGCGGTGTTCTGGGTGGACTTCTCGGCGGTGACGACGCGGCCGATGTGCCTGATGAAGCACCTGTCGATGCAGTGACCGAGGAGAACGGCGCGTCAGACGCCCTCGTCGGCGAGGATGGTCTGCTTGGCGGTGTTCTGGGTGGACTTCTCGGCGGTGACGACGCGGCCGATGTGCCTGATGAAGCACCTGTCGATGCAGTGACCGAGGAGAATGGCGCGTCAGACGCCCTCGTCGGCGAGGATGGTCTGCTTGGCGGCGTTCTGGGCGATGACGGTCTCGTGGACGGCGTTCTTGACACGGTTACGGGCGAGGATGGCTTGCTGGATGCGGTCACCGGCGAAGACGGTCTGCTGGGCGGCGTTCTGGGTGGACTTCTCGGCGGTGACGACGCGGCCGATGTGCCTGATGAAGCACCTGTCGATGCAGTGACCGAGGAGAATGGCGCGTCAGACGCCCTCGTCGGCGAGGATGGTCTGCTTGGCGGTGTTCTGGGCGATGACGGTCTCGTGGACGGCGTTCTCGACACGGTTACGGGCGAGGATGGCTTGCTGGGACTTGCCGGTCAGTTTGGGGGCCGTCATGGTAATGAAGTTGCCGCCCCCGATGTTGTCGCAGAAGCTAATCTTGTCGCGAGTGGTTCCGCGGATCTGTCCTCCGAGATGCTTGGAGAAGCCGCACCTGCGGGCCAGGAAGGCATTGATTCTTCTGGGGATGAGATGCCCGGCGAGCCATCGTTGGAAAGCGACGATGGCTATCTTGAAGCATTCCTCGCAACTGACAGCGGCAGTCCGGTCTTTGACGGACTGCTTGGTGACACCGATACCTTTGGCGTCGACGTTGAATTGCCGGTGCACGACGATGCAGATGATCTTTTTGCCGGTCTCGACGGGGAGACCTTTTGAGCGGTACGCTGGTTGACGAGGGAGTGATTGGCGCCGACGACACCAACCAGATGCCGGATGCCGAGGTTGACGACTTGCTCAACCATATTCTCAGCACCAGTGCAGAAGGTGATATTCTTAGCGGTTCGGTAAGTACGCTTGGCATGCTTCTTGATCCGGAAGGCACGGGCAACGATGAGACTGCACCGGATAATGATTATAATCTGGTGGACGATGTTGCTGTCGAGGGCGCTCTGGGTACGTTGTTCGATGAAGTTTCGGACACCGGAAGTTCGCTTCTCAGCGGTCTCTTTACGCCGGGCACGGAGGATCAGCCTGATTGAACACTGAACTGAACAGGCTTCGGGCAGGTGAAGTTATCATGTCCAGTGGCTCCATTTATCTGAGAAAATTATGTCACGGATGCGTGATGCCCTCGGAAGGCGAGGAAAAACCAGATTATACAATTGAAACGTAGGGTTTAGAGGGGTAGTTAGACTCTAACGAACGGAAAACGCACAACTCTCGGTAACAGAGTTCGCAATCTTTAGTGAATTTCGCTTCTTGTGGGGTTCTCGATTGATTGAATATCTTTGGAGCGAGTGCGGAAGGTACCATTGGGAGATGCGCATATGGCCATCGAATTCTTCACTCACAATTTGGCAGACGACAACGCTCCTGTTCGGCAAGTTGGCTCTCGGTACATTCTCGATGCGGCAACCGACATAACCCTGGCGTCGAGTGCCCCGCAGGTTGTGAATTACGCCAAGATTGGTCCTGATCTTCAGGTGCAGTTTGCGGATGGTCAGCAATTGAATTTGCAGGATTTTTTCGTCATCAGCCCTGAGGGCGACTTTAGCAGTTTGAACACTGTTGATGGGTCCCAGGCGATTACGGGCCTCGTAGCGCCTGAACCCGACCCCTTGGACATCGAAAGCTCTGCCGATGGCGCCGGTGAGGCGTTTCTGAATCCGGAGTCTCTGCCGTCCGGGGTTGGTGGGCCAGAAGCGCCTGCGACCGCCGTGCATGAGGGACCTGACGCCGGGGCTGGAGAGGTGGAAGGGTCCGATTGGTCAACGCCAGTGTTGTTGGGGGGCTTGGGGCTGGCCTCTGGCTTCGGCGGTACTGGTTTGCTGGCGGACGATGACATGTCCACAAATGCTGCCCAAGCCGAGATACAAACACCTTCAGGCGCTGCGGTCGACCAAAGCGAACTGGCACAGGAGATTGACAAGCTGGTTGGCACGGACGCCGACGAAATGAGTTTGGCTGGCGAAATCGAATCCTTGTTTGGCAGTGATACCGTGGCAGCAGGGACGGGAGGCGAAGAAGCTTTGCAAGGGACTGTGGAAGACGCGCCCTTGCCACCCGAAGAGGACATGTTTGGGGGCCTGATCGGCGGGTGGGAAGATGTCGGTCATATTGAGATGGCCCCAGGGGGAGCTTTGATGGCGGAATTCATGACCGAGGTTGAAGTATGAACCGTACCACGCCAGCCCTTGTCAGGACACGGTTGACGGGTTTTGCTTTCTCGCTGGCGGTATCGTTCTGCCTTGCGGCTGCATCTCCGGTGGTAGCGCAGATGTCACTGCCTGATGCGGTGCGATTGGCCACGGAACTTGATCCCAATATTACTGCCCTGCGACAGCAGGTCGCCAGCCGGACAATTGGCGTTCAGGAAGAACGTGACGCTTATTATCCCAGCCTCAGCGTTTCGGCTGATAGCAGCACAACCGATTCCAACGGACCCGGAATTACATTGACCGTCTCGCAGGTTCTTTATGACTGGGGCCTGATCCGCAGCAAGATTCAAGTTGCCTCGCAAGGACGCGTGCAGTCTATTTCGGAACTGAAGATGGCGGTCGAAGGATTGACATTACAAGTTGCCGAAGCATTTCTTGACGTTGAGATTGCGAAACGCAAAATTCGCCTGACGCAAAATTATATGACATATGCTGGCCGATTGGCCGAGCAGTCAGAGGCTCGTAGTCGGGCTGGTCTGGGCGACAATGGCGAAGTGGCGCGCGCGCGTCTTGAGATTGCCCGTGCCCGGGACCAGCTGTCGCGCCTGCAATCGGATCGTGACATGACGTTGATGCAGGTCGAATTCCTTGTTGGAAAGTCTGTATCAGGTGTCCAACGGACGCCAGAAATTGGCTTTTCCGAACATTATTCCAATAAAAACAAGATTCTTGCAGCTGTGCGCATTGCCCCAGACTACATTTCGGCCCGTTCGATGGCTGATGAGGCCGCAGCCAAGGTGGATACTGCCCGCGCCTCGCGTTTGCCGACCATCAAGCTTCAGGCCCAGGGGCGTAAAGATTTGAATGGCGGTCGCAGCCGTACGGCGATTGGCCTTTCTGCTGGTGTAGATCTGAACGCGGGCAGTTTCGGCGGTCGTGGAATTCAGGTTGCTAAACAGGATTTGAAAGCCGCGCAATCTTCGATGCGCGCTGTTGAGCGACAACTGAGTAATATTGCGCTGACTGCATTGCAGCATTTGCAAACTCTGCGTGCAAACGAGGCATCGCGCGAGGCCCAGTTGGTGCAGGCGCGCCGCGTGCTGGATAACTACGAAGAGCAGTTCACAGCCGGTAAACGCGAACTGATTGACGTACTTACCACCGGTCGCGATCTCTATGACGCGCAGATCGACCAGGTCGATACATATGACGAACGAAAACGAACCGAATACATCGCCGCACATGATCTAGGCGTCCTTGGGACGCTGATCCTCCCATTCGCCAGAACGCAATGAGCTTTGCCGGGTAGATTACGAAGGAAGCCGCCGAATGCATGACCAGGTCCATTCCGACCCAATCGTAGTTGGCCTCGTTGAGCTTTGCCGGGCACAGGGCATTGCGACCTCGGCGATGCGGCTGACCAATGGATTGCCAATTAAGCCCGGCGAGACGATGCCGATCGAGTTGGCGCCCATGGCCTTGCGCCGCATAAATATGAGTTGTCGGGTCTGCCGGGATCCTCTTTCGTCATTTCCCTCCCACAGTTTGCCAGTGATGCTGTTCCTGAAGGATGGACGCACGCTGATAGTGGAAAAGTTTAACAAGGTCTATGCCACGGTCATTCTACCTGAAAGCGGTGGTGGTCGTGCTAAGTGGAGCCGTGATGAACTTGAAAGGCAATGCGACGGGCGCATTCTGGTTTCAAAGCCTGTCGACATTGTTTCCGACCGCCTTGACGAGCCAAATCCAAATGGCAGCCATTGGATTCTCGGGCCGGTCCTGAAAAACTGGTGGATCTACCGCGATGTGATAATGGCGTCCTTTGCGGCGAATATCCTTGCCGTTGCGACAGCGCTTTTCTCGATGCAGGTGTATGATCGTGTGGTGCCCAGCAACGCCTTCGATACCTTGTGGATTCTGGCTAGCGGTGTCGGACTCGCTATCCTGCTTGAGGTGCTGCTGCGGGTGATGCGGGCCTCGCTGATTGACATTTCAGGGCGCGATCTGGACTTGAAGCTTTCAGCACAGCTTTTTGATAAAGTGGTAAATATGCGTTTGGCGAATCAGCCAACGTCAACCGGGGTATTCGCGAGATCAGGTGCGGGATTTTGCCATGGTCCGCGAGTTTTTCACGTCGGGCACGGTAACAGCGCTCTGCGACATTCCCTTTGTCCTGATTTTTATTACTGTAATCTGGTCGATTGGTGGCGTGGTTGCGGCGGTTGCTGTTATTGGTGTGATTATGACCATCCTGCCAGGTCTGTTGATGCAGAAGCGTCTGGCCCGCGCCTCACGCGAAAATGTTCGTGAATCTGCGGCGCTCAATGGGCTTCTCCTAGAAACAATCTCTAACCTTGAAACGGTAAAGGCTGCACGCGCTGAAAGTCGCTTGCAACGCGCCCATGCGCAACTTTCGGCCACTATGGCCAACACAGCCGTGCAGACCCGCAACCTGACCAATGTCATGGGCCAGATCGTCAGCAGCGTACAGAAATTTGCATACGCAGGGGTGATCATCGCGGGGGTCTACCTTATCAGTGCGGGCGACCTGACGGTGGGTAGCTTGATTGCATGTACCATTCTGACCAGTCGGGCAATGTCGCCGATGGGCCAGGTTGCGGGGCTTTTGGCACGTTGGCAGCAAGTCCGTGCCGCGATGGATGGGCTGGACAAGATCATGGACCTCCCTGTTGAGCGTCCCGCTGATCGCCATTTTGTCCGCGCTTCGTCTCTTGAGGGCAAATATCACATTGAAGATATGGTGTACCATCATGACCCGAAGGCGCCGCCAGTGGTCAACATCCGCGAGTTGAACATTGCCCCGGGCGAACGTATTGCGCTGCTCGGTGGAAACGGCGCGGGCAAATCAACATTGCTGCGCCTATTGGCCGGTCTTACCGATCCTGCAAGCGGGAGTGTCCTGGTGGATGATCTGGCCCTTGGTCAGATCGACCCGTTAGATCGCCGCCGCCAGATCGGCTATCTTCCGCAATCGGTTGCGCTGTTCCAGGGGTCGCTGCGCGACAATCTGTTACTTGATCACAGCCTGCATTCGGACGACGAACTCTTGGAAGCACTGGATCATGTGGGCCTCGGCAGCTTCGTGCGCCGCCATGTGCGCGGTTTGGATCTGCAAATTCAGGGCAATGGCAATGTTTCGGGTGGGCAACGTCAGTCCATTGGTCTTGCCCGTATCCTGTTGCAAGACCCCAAGATCGTTCTGCTGGATGAGCCGACTGCTGCTTTCGACCATATCACGGAAAGCAAGGTTATTGCGCATCTGAAGACCTGGCTAGAGGATCGAACCACCATTATTTCGACTCACAAGCGGGAATTGCTGAGCCTGACAGAGCGCACGCTGGTGCTTAAGGATGGAAAAATTGCTCGCGATGGCGATCTTCTTAAAATTCTTAATGCCGCACGGGCCAATGTCGCGTCGAAACCTCAGGTCAAGGCCGTGACATGAGCAATGCTGATATTTTTGACCCGAGTCACGTCGACGGCAGCTATCGCCGTCAGACCTTGGCCAGGGCGCGCCTGACGATCCAGACAGTGGTTCTTGCTCTGATCGCCGCTATCGTTTGGGCCGCTGTTGCGCAGGTGAACGAAGTCACTCGCGGCGACGGGCGGGTTGTGCCCGCCCAACGTATGCAGACCATTCAGAGTCTTGAGGGGGGCATCCTTTCAGCGCTGATGGTGCACGAAGGCGACATTGTGCAGAAGAACCAAGTTCTCGCCAAACTTGATCCTACGCGCACGCAATCTGCTTTCAATGCGGCAGAATCGCAAATCGAAACCCTTGTCGCGGAGTTGGCCCGGCTTGAGGCCGAGGTGCTGGAATATCCCAAGTTGGATTTCGGCGCGACGCCTTCAGAAACAGAGCGTGGCGAACTGCGGCTGTTCAGGGCGCGTCGCACCAAGCTCGAGGCATCTCTAGGTGCGCTGGAAAGTGAACGTGACACGATCCAGGAACAGATTAACATCACCAAACCGCTGGCCGAACGTGGCTCGGTTAGTCGCATAGACCTGCTGCAGCTTGAGCAGAAGAAGGCGGAACTGGAGGGTAAAATTGGTGAAACCCGCAATGCCTATGTGCAAGACGCCTATAAGGATCTTGCGCAGCGTCGGGCAAAACTCGGCACGCTTCAGCAGGAACTGGTTCAGAAACAGGATGAGCTTCAGCGCACAAATATACGTTCGCCAGTTGAAGGGCGGGTAAATAATATTTCGATCACGACCTTGGGGGGGTGGTCCAACCGGGCGAAGCGATCATGGAAATCACCCCAATTGACGACAAGCTTATTATCGAAACCAAAGTCTTGCCGCGTGATGTTGCCTTTGTTGCGCCTGGCATGCCAACCAGCGTCAAGATCACAGCCTATGATTTTTCGATCTATGGCGATCTGGAAGGTACCGTCTTGCAGATATCTGAAGATACGGTCGAAGAAGAAACCCGTACCGGACCGCAGGATTTCTATCGGGTGATGGTGGGCACCGATCTGAATTACCTTGAGCGTTTCGGCGAGCAATACCCGATCCGTCCCGGCATGGTCGCTCAGGTAGATATCGAGAGCGGTAAGCGTTCAGTGCTGAGCTATCTGACGCGCCCGTTGCTTAACGCGCGTTTGCGCTGATCGTATCCATTTCCGTGCTAACCGGCAGAATTGAAAAGGAATACCTATGTCGCCAATAAAGTATGGTTGCATACCGAGATTTGCCGTGCGCGCTGGAACGGGTGTTTTACTGTGCAGCGCCTTACTGGCTGGATCAGACCCTGGGTATGCCCGCGAATTCAGGTCTGTCGAGGTGAGGGGGGCCGAGTTCATACCAGAAGACGACATTCGATTGACTTGCGGTGCCAGGAACGATGTCGATTATTCCGCAGTAGAGTTGCAAGCGATCCAAGATTGCCTGATGTCGACCGATGTCTTTGAAACCGTGCGGCTTTACCCTGAAGGTGAAACGCTGATTATTGAGGTGACCGAGATAGAAATGCGCCCCGGTCGGGTTGAAGGGACAATCGCATACGTTGCGCAAGACGGCCTGACTGCCGAACTTTCATTTGAACGCTACAACCTTTTTCCTTCTACCTATGGGGCGCTGCACCTTCTTTTTAACACTGAGGTCAAGAGTTTCGACGCGAACCTCTATCGCACAGATGTGTTTGGTGATGATGTTGATCTGGGGTTGGACCTGATTGGTCGCGAGACTGATTATGACGATCTGAGCTATTCCGAGCGCAGTTTGAGGCTCGAGCCATATATCGCCTGGACACCGGATGACCAGCTGCGTCTCGAAGCCGGGCTTGGTCTGCGCGATTACAGTATGCGGAACCTTGACGCTAACGCTGGCAGACTAGTGCAGCAAGAGGCGCTGGGGAGTCAAATTACGGCACCCTATCTGCGGTTTTCTCTGAACTTTAACAGCAGCTCTGAGTTGGACGGAGAGCGGGCTGATTGGGCGCGAGCCGGGTATTCGATTACTTTTGATCAGTTTTTTTGGAATCTGGGCGGCTCGGATACGTTGTCGGATACGCGCCTTGATTTGCAGGCGCAGTTGCCGCTGACATCTGATCTGCGCCTTCGATCAGGCATTCGTGCGGGTATGGTCACGGGACTGTCGGGCAATAATACCCGGAGCATCGACAGGTTTTTCCCCGGTGCCGATACGTTTCGCGGTTTTGCACCCCGTGGAATCGGTCCGCGTGATGGAGACGACGCACTGGGTGGGAACCAGTATGTTGTTACCTATCTAGAATTGCAGCGCGATTTTGGCCAAGTGCTGGGAACTTACTTGCGCGGCGGTCTTTTCCTTGAAACGGGCGGCGCCTGGGGGTTGGACAACACGTTGAACGGGCAGATTGAGGATAGTTGGCAGAACCGCAGCAGTGTCGGTCTTTCGCTGACCTTTGATGTCGCGGATACACCGGTTTCGCTTTATGTTGCCGAACCTCTGCGCAAGGAGCCGGGCGATGAAGTCCAGGTCTTTGGCTTGGGCTTCAGCGCAAGCTTTTAATATGTTTCCTTGCCGGACATCCGTCTTACGCGGTTTTCCACGGCCTGTCGGAATAACCGCATGTAACGCGGTGCGACGGAGGGTAAGCTGTATTGCAGCCGTGCCAGGAACTTCGCTTTCGTGCTATAACGGAGGCGGCGAGCGGGGTCATCCTTGAGGGCAATGATTGCATCAAGCCAGGCGTTATCGTCATCGGGCAGCAGCATACCGTTGATGTCATGCTGGATCAGCTCGGATGCATATCCGCGGTCGGGCGCCAGAACACAGCCCCCACGCCCAGAATCTCTACCAGCCCCCAGTTTGCCACGCCGAACTTCAGCGGGTAGAGAAAGAGATCAATCCCGGCAATTTTCTCGGCAAATAGCTCGTAGGGAAGTTTGCCCGGAAATTGGATGACGTCCGCTGTTCTTGGGTAGACCTTCAACAGGTGGTCGCGAAAGGTCTCGACGGCACCGTCATATTTGCGTTTGACCCATTGCTGTTCATAACCGTAGGTTGTTCCGTCAGCACCTCCGAGTGCGATGAACTCTGCCTCGACGCCTCTCTCGACCAACTTGTCGACCAATCTAACATAGGTTTCGAAACCCTTGGAGCTGGAGAGGTCACGCGCCGAGAATCCGATGGTGAAAGGGCGTGATCCGCCACTTTCAGCGGGGTGTTCACTATCAGCTTCGAACTCGAAACCTTCCAGTTGCACTTCGATATTTGATCGCAGCGCTTTCGGGAACATCTGTTTGGCGTGGTGGCTTGGACAGATCACCAGATCGCTACGGACGGCCTGGTGCAGGTTCAACATTTCTGTGTTCTTGTCGGCCATACGTTGGGCCTGATCCGGTGGATAAGCGGGGTCCCAGCCATGGGCGAAATAGCTTGGGAACTCGATATAGCTGACAATTGCGGCATCAATCTCGTCATACAGAAAATGTGGAGCGCCCCAGAGTGAGTGGCTTACGACAACATCAATCTTTTTCTGCTTTTCGAAGGCCTGCAATGCCTTGAGTAACCCGCGCCCAATTCGTCCCGACCGCTCTACCTTGGCAGAATAATAATAACTCTGAGGTCCGATCACGGCGCCGTCAGGTTTGAAGCCAAGTATATGCTTGCCGCGATGGGCATTGCGTTCTTGATGACCTGGCGTTGTAAGGAAATAGCTGTCGGCCAGCCCGGTTTCCCGCAGGTAGTCGCACAAACGACCGAACTGCCCCGGATATACGGCTCCCGCGAAGACAATTACAGGTTTTTGCATTTCGTCCCTTACCTTACCCTATTCTGTTCCTCGCCAATCCCGCACACACGGCCCTTGATCGAAGGATACGTTCTTAAGTATAGGATATGGCGGCAGGGCACAAATAGACTTTGGTGGAAAGCAGAACCAGAACGACTGGACCGTCAGATCAGGTTCAAATCACGGGCGACAATTACCGCCTGTGTCCGATTGCTTGCTTCGAGTTTCGTGCAAATAGATTTGACATGCATCTTGATTGTTGGCTCGGCCAAACCGAGCGCGTCGCCAATCTGGCGATTTGATTTGCCTTCGGCAAGATGACTCAGCACGTCGGCTTCGCGGTCCGACAGTGGCACCTTTCGCGGTTCGCTGGTGGTGACACGTTGCTTTTCAATCAGTTCAACAGGGATATAGCGCCCCCCGGCGGCCATGAAGCGGATCTCATTCGCAAAGTTGCGCAGCGATGTGGTTTTCAGAACGATACCGCAGCCACCCGACTGCAAAACTTCCGAAACCACTTGCGGCGACGGATGGCTGGTCAGCAGCGCAACGGGTTTGCCGCCGTTCTGGGCGATGGCCTTGCCCAATCCCTCGACGCCGTTCATTCCTGGCATGTTCAGGTCGACAAGAACCAAATCAAACGGCCCGTCGCTCTCGATCAACGCGAGAGCCTCCGAGAGGTCGGGCGCGGTCATTGCGCTTACGTCTGTAAGATCTCGAAATGAAATGCGCGAACATCTCAAGAACCATCGCGTGGTCGTCAGCGATAAGAATCCTTATCGATGCAGCAGCCTTGGTCGTCATTTGTTTGTTTCCGCCATATGAAGTGTTATTACTCGCCCCTGATTCATGTTGCCGACACAGTCCGGGTTTGGGGGGCCGACATGCGCATGTTACCTTGGTTTATAATACACCTCTTGTTCACCAGTGGACTTGTATCTTTGTTATGCCAACGACGGATAACAAGCGTCCAGGGTGAAGAGGTGTTGCGGAGTATCATGCCAGAAGTGTCCGGATTGCCTTGGCGCTGTCCATGACAGCCTGATCGGTAAGGTCAAGCAATGCGGGAAGACGGGCTTTATCCTTTTCAATCGCGATTTCCAGTTGGCGCAGGCATTTCTCCAGGTGTGATAGACCGGTAAGTCCGCAGGCACCGGTTGCTGCATGTAGCATGCGCCATGTGTCGTCAACGATGCCCGTCTGTCGCAGGGTTTGGGCGGCGCCTTCCGCCTCAGCCAACGCACGGGTCAGGAAGCTCCCGGCGCCTTCCTGGCCAAGTTCGGACATCAGATCTGCAATCACTGTTTTTTCCAACAATGAACTTAACTGGGCAAGGTTTTCTGCGCGTGAAGATGCGATAGCGGCAGGTGGTTCCGCGATGGGTTGTGTCGAAAGAACCTCGTGAAGGATCTCGCAAAGCTTTGCTGGGCGGATCGGCTTTTCCAGAATCCGTAACATACCGGCCTCAAGACAGGCTTGTTGAATTCTTGCGTCTACATGGGCGGTCAGTCCGACGATCCGCCCATGCCATGCAAGCTTGCCGGATTGCCCGGCCTCGCAGATCCGGCGTGCCAATTCGATCCCACTCATGTTCGGCAGCGTAACATCTGTCACGATCAGTTCGGGCATTTCTTCAGGGGCGGCACGGGCAAGCAGCGCAAGCGCCTCTGCGCCACTTTTCGCGGGTTGAACCCGCGCCCCGGCGCCGCGAAGCACGTGTGTCAGCCAGTCCCGGCTTGAGGGACTGTCTTCGATCAATAGAATCGACTGCCCTTCCAGCAAGGCCCTGACTGCGGTTTCCTTGGCCCCGGTGGCGGGGGCTTCTGCAAAGGTTGCAGATTTTGCCAGACCAAGGCTGAAGGTGGCGCGTAATATGGTTCCGATGACTGGTTCGCCCGGCTCAATGACCGCGTCGCCATTTTCGCCGCGGTCCAGTACCTCAAGCCGCCCACCCAACTGAAGCAGGGCATGAGCCAAGACGTTCAACCCCCGGCGGGCCGTCCTTTTTCGGGCGATCGTCCTGTGGCGCCCCCGGCCTGACCAAGCGCCAAGCGCAGCCGTTGCTTCTGCGATTCTGGCAGGCCGCCGCCCAGATCGCGCACTTCAAGAACGATGCCCAACTGCTGTGCCGCGCCGTTTTGGGCGTCGAGCGACAGTGGCAAAGGCGAAGTGGTTAGACTGATGTCGATAACCGGCCCGCCGTATTTTACCGAATTATCAATCATGTTCTGAAACAGAGCGCGAACGAAACGAACCGGGCCGGTCACCTGGCTGGCCTTGTCCGACAGGATTGCAGGCCGCAGGGCCGCGCCGCGGGCACGGGCAATCGGACTCATTATCTCAAGTAACCCGCCGAGTTCGTCTGCCAGCGAAAATGTCTCGTCCGGTTGCAACCCACCAACCGCCTGTTCGCCGCGAATCACCGCGAGAACGTTGCTGACGTGGTCGAGCGCCAGATCGGCCGCACGGCGCAGTTGGCCCATGTCCACGTCTTCGCGTCGGTCGGGATCAAGCAAGGCCTCGGCGTTGGCAAGCAAGGACTGAATTGGCGTCCTCAGATCGTGGGCTACCCGCATGAGCGTTGATGCGCGGGCACGATTGCGCAGCCAGGTTGCCTCTTGATCCGTTTCCGAGAGCCGTAAAAGATATCCCGCCGAGCGGCCCAATGGCAGATGGACAAGCTCTCCTTCAAGCGACATATTTTCGACATCAAGCGAGACCATCGCACTGCCTGCACGTTGTGCGCGCACACAAGTCGATGGCCAGTCAAGCAAAGCGCGCAGCCGTTCGGCGGTAAGTCCGAGCCGATTGGCAGGCGTGTTGGCCAACAGAATATCCGCCGTTTCGGTGGATAATACCACGGCGCGCCGGTCGGTGGCGATCATCCGTGCAATGGCCTGTAGAACCGGCCGTACCGACGCTGCATCTTCACCGCGCGGCACCGTTCTGATTCTCTCGGCCGACATCACGGGGTGACGGACATGTTCAGGATGAGGCGATTCAGGCCCAGTTTTGTCCAACCGATGACTCCCCGATGGAAAAGATGAGAATCACCACGCCGGAACGCGGTGAAATGCCTTGATTGCTACTTGGACGAACTGCTGCCGACTCAGGCCGATGTGGACAGGAACGATAGCAAACGGTGCGAACGAAGTACAGGTTTGCGGCATATTCAAACTTTTTGCACCTTTCCAGATAATTTACTTTCGGATGTATTAGCTACATACTAAAGGATGTTGTAAAGTACTTTAGTATCACCGCACGCCTTCAACTGGCATAACCCGAGGAATTGACCGATGGCCGATATTGAACTTCAGGCCGGCCCGATGGCCGAAGTAAGCATTGCATTCAGCAGTAGCGACATCGCGCGCTACCAGCGATCTGGCAAAGATCTTGTGGTTCAACTGAATAATGGCAGCAAGATCACAATCGATGACTTCTACACCCCTGCCGCCGATGGTTCAGCCCATCGTCTGATGTTGGGCGACGGAAGCTTTAGCGGGGTAGAGGGCACACTTACCGAGGAGGAATCTGCCGGCCTCGGGGTCGCTATTCCTGATGATGCGGTGGCCGCTGGCGCTGCGTCAGTTCTAAGTGGCATCTTGGCCGCTACCGCAAGTTCTGGTTCCGACGGGACGGACAACACGGATGGCACAGACGGGACCGACAATACTGACGGGACGGATGGCACAGACGGGACCGACAATACCGACGGGACGGATGGCACAGACGGGAGCGACAATACTGACGGGACGGATGGCACAGACGGAACCGACAATACTGACGGGACGGATGGCACCGACGGAACCGACAATACTGACGGCACGGATGGCACAGACGGGACCGACAATACCGACGGGACGGATGGCACAGACGGAACCGACAATACTGACGGGACGGATGGCACTGACGGAACCGACAATACCGACGGGACGGATGGCACAGACGGGACCGACAACACTGACGGGACGGATGGCACAGACGGGACCGACAACACTGACGGGACGGATGGCACAGACGGGACCGACAATACCGACGGAACGGATGGCACCGACGGAACGGACGGCACCGACGGGACGGACCTCACCGACGTGACGGACGCCACCGACGTCACCGACGTGACGGACGTCACTGACGGGACGGACGCTGGCGAGCAGGGGCTTCTCGATCCGATCCTTGCGGACGATGGCCTTCTGGGCGAGCTTACTGGCAACGATGGTTTGCTTGGTGATGTTACCGGTTCCGACGGTGTGCTGGGCGATCTGGTGGGCAACGACGGGGCGCTGGGAGAGGTGACGGGCGACGACGGGCTTGTTGGCGATCTGCTTGGCCGGGGTCTGCTGGGCGACGGCGGCGCGGATGGCGGAGCGCTTGGCGATGTCACCGACAGCCTGCTTGGCGACAGCGCGGTGCTGGACAACCTGATCGGCGAAGGTGCGGGCGTTCTGGATCCGGTGATCGGCGACGGCGGCCTTCTGGGCGAGCTTACTGGCAACGATGGTTTGCTTGGTGATGTTACCGGTTCCGACGGTGTGCTGGGCGATCTGGTGGGCAACGACGGGGCGCTGGGAGAGGTGACGGGCGACGACGGGCTTGTTGGCGATCTGCTTGGCCGGGGTCTGCTGGGCGACGGCGGCGCGGATGGCGGAGCGCTTGGCGATGTAACCGACAGCCTGCTTGGCGACAGCGCGGTGCTGGACAACCTGATCGGCGAAGGTGCGGGCGTTCTGGAACCGGTGATCGGCGACGGCGGCCTTCTGGGCGAGCTTACTGGCAACGATGGTTTGCTTGGTGATGTTACCGGTTCCGACGGTGTGCTGGGCGATCTGGTGGGCAACGACGGGGCGCTGGGAGAGGTGACGGGCGACGACGGACTTGTTGGCGATCTGCTTGGCCGGGGTCTGCTGGGCGACGGCGGCGCGGATGGCGGAGCGCTTGGCGATGTCACCGACAGCCTGCTTGGCGACAGCGCGGTGCTGGACAACCTGATCGGCGAAGGTGCGGGCGTTCTGGAACCGGTGATCGGCGACGGCGGCCTTCTGGGCGAGCTTACTGGCAACGATGGTTTGCTTGGTGATGTTACCGGTTCCGACGGCGTGCTGGGCGATCTGGTGGGCAACGACGGGGCGCTGGGAGAGGTGACGGGCGACGACGGACTTGTTGGCGATCTGCTTGGCCGGGGTCTGCTGGGCGACGGCGGCGCGGATGGCGGAGCGCTGGGTGATGTCACCGATCCAATTCTGGGCGAGGGGGGCTTGGTTGACGGAGTTCTCGGCGATTTGGGTGGTAGTAGTCTGCTGTCGGGGCTGGAGCTGTTTGGGGAAAGTAGCTGATCCAATCATAATCCCAAGTAGGGAGAAGAGCTGACCAACTTGAAAATGCCCTGGCTTGCCGGGGCATTTTTTATTGGAGCGCCGGTTGGCTCACCGGATTGCGTCCGTTCTGTGCACAATACGGGCGTTCAGAAGTGATTGGCCAAACTTAGAACCTTGGAGCAAAAGACTGTTGACTTGATGACCTTTCGTCTGGTTAGTACATACTTAAGTTCGTATAAAAGACTTTAGATAATTCGCGCCGTAGCGCTCCTAGGCCATGAGAGGACGAAATCCATGTCAGAAACGGTGATCCAGGCTGGACCAGAGATCGGAATCAAAATCAATGCGGTTTCGAGCGACATTGCCCGCTATTCTCGCAAGGGCGATACGTTGATCGTTGAACTCAAGAACGGCGACCGCGTCTTGATTAATGATTTCTATACGCCAGCAGCAAATGACTCTCTCCACAGTCTGATTCTCGGTGACTCGACAGATAGTGGCATTCGCGGCGAAGTTGACGGTGAAGGTGGCCTTGGCCTGTCGATGGAGGATCAGCAAGCAGCAATGGCTGCCTTGGTGGGGGCAGGTGGCCTGGGTCTGGCTATGAGCGGTGGTGGCGGTGGCGGGACGGACAGTACCGACGGAACGGATGGAACAGACGGAACCGACAACACTGACGGGACGGATGGCACCGACGGAACCGACAATACCGACGGGACGGATGGCACCGACGGAACCGACAATACTGACGGCACGGATGGCACCGACAATACTGACGGGACGGATGGCACCGACGGAACCGACAATACTGACGGGACGGATGGCACCGACGGAACCGACAATACTGACGGGACGGATGGGACCGACGGGACGGATGGCACTGACGGGACCGACAATACCGACGGGACGGATGGCACAGACGGAACCGACAATACTGACGGGACGGATGGCACTGACGGAACCGACAATACCGACGGGACGGATGGCACCGACGGAACCGACGGGACGGATGGCACAGACGGAACCGACAATACTGACGGCACGGATGGCACAGACGGGACCGACAATACCGACGGGACGGATGGCACCGACGGAACCGACAATACTGACGGGACGGACGGCACGGATGGCACTGACGGGACCGACAATACCGACGGGACGGATGGCACCGACGGAACCGACAATACTGACGGGACGGATGGGACCGACGGGACGGATGGCACCGACGGCACGGATGGCACCGACGGAACCGACAATACTGACGGGACGGATGGCACTGACGGAACCGACAATACCGACGGGACGGATGGCACCGACGGAACCGACAATACTGACGGGACGGATGGGACCGACGGGACGGATGGCACTGACGGGACCGACAATACCGACGGGACGGATGGCACAGACGGAACCGACAATACTGACGGGACGGATGGGACCGACGGAACCGACAATACTGACGGGACGGATGGCACTGACGGAACCGACAATACCGACGGGACGGATGGCACCGACGGAACCGACAATACTGACGGGACGGATGGGACCGACGGGACGGATGGCACTGACGGGACCGACAATACCGACGGGACGGATGGCACAGACGGAACCGACAATACTGACGGGACGGATGGCACTGACGGAACCGACAATACCGACGGGACGGATGGCACAGACGGAACCGACAATACTGACGGGACGGATGGCACTGACGGAACCGACAATACCGACGGGACGGATGGCACCGACGGAACCGACAATACTGACGGGACGGATGGGACCGACGGGACGGATGGCACTGACGGGACCGACAATACCGACGGGACGGATGGCACAGACGGAACCGACAATACTGACGGGACGGATGGCACTGACGGAACCGACAATACCGACGGGACGGATGGCACAGACGGAACCGACAATACTGACGGGACGGATGGCACTGACGGAACCGACAATACCGACGGGACGGATGGCACTGACGGAACCGACGGGACGGATGGCACCGACGGAACCGACAATACCGACGGGACCGACAACACTGACGGCACTGATGGCACTGACGGAACGGATGTTGGCGACCAAGGTCTCCTCGATCCGATCCTTGCTGATGACGGTCTGCTCGGTGATATCACGGGCAACGACGGATTGCTTGGTGATGTTACGGGCTCCGACGGTCTGTTGGGTGATCTCATCGGTGATGGAAGTCCGGTTGGCGACCTTGGTGAGCATCTTTTGGGCCAACCCGTCCTTGGCGATGGTACGATCACGCCCGACGTTGGGCTAACCGATGGTCTGATTGCAGACGACGGGCTGCTTGGTGACATTACCGGCAACGACGGTGCGCTCGGGGATATTACTGGCTCCGATGGCTTGCTCGGCGATCTGGTCGGCAATGACGGTGCACTGTCCGACGTGACCGGCGCAGACGGACTGGTGGGTGATCTCACGGGGACCGGGACACTTGGGGAGAACCCCAGCGAACCTGGTGTCTCTGACGGTCTGTTGGACGGTGTTATTGCAGACGACGGGCTGCTTGGTGACATTACCGGCAACGACGGTGCGCTCGGGGATATTACTGGCTCCGATGGCTTGCTCGGCGATCTGGTCGGCAATGACGGTGCACTGTCCGACGTGACCGGCGCAGACGGACTGGTGGGTGATCTCACGGGGACCGGGACACTTGGGGAGAACCCCAGCGAACCTGGTGTCTCTGACGGTCTGTTGGACGGTGTTATTGCAGACGACGGGCTGCTTGGTGACATTACCGGCAACGACGGTGCGCTCGGGGATATTACTGGCTCCGATGGCTTGCTCGGCGATCTGGTCGGCAATGACGGTGCACTGTCCGACGTGACCGGCGCAGACGGACTGGTGGGTGATCTCACCGGGACCGGGACACTCGGAGAGAACCCCGGCGAAGCTGGTGCCTCTGACGGCCTGCTGGACGGTGTCCTTGGGGATGACGGCCTGGTTGGCGGTCTTCTTGGCGGCGGCGAAACGGACGGCGGCCTGCTGGGCGGTGTCCTTGGGGATGATGGCCTGGTTGGCGGTCTTCTCGGGGGCGGCGAAACGGACGGCGGCCTGCTGGACGGTGTCCTCGGGGATGACGGCCTGGTTGGCGGTCTTCTCGGGGGCGGCGAAACGGACGGCGGCCTGCTGGACGGTGTCCTCGGGGATGACGGCCTGGTTGGCGGTCTTCTCGGGGGCGGCGAAACGGACGGCGGCCTGCTGGACGGTGTCCTCGGGGATGATGGCCTGGTTGGCGGTCTTCTCGGGGGTGGCGAAACGGACGGCGGCCTGCTGGACGGTGTCCTCGGGGATGACGGCCTGGTTGGCGGTCTTCTTGGCGGCGGCGAAACGGATGGCGGCCTGCTGGGCGGTGTCCTTGGGGATGACGGCCTGGTTGGCGGTCTTCTCGGGGGCGGCGAAACGGACGGCGGCCTGCTGGACGGTGTCCTCGGGGATGACGGCCTGGTTGGCGGTCTTCTCGGGGGTGGCGAAACGGACGGCGGCCTGCTGGACGGTGTCCTCGGGGATGACGGCCTGGTTGGCGGTCTTCTTGGCGGCGGCGAAACGGATGGCGGCCTGCTGGGCGGTGTCCTTGGGGATGACGGCCTGGTTGGCGGTCTTCTCGGGGGCGGCGAAACGGACGGCGGCCTGCTGGACGGTGTCCTCGGGGATGATGGCCTGGTTGGCGGTCTTCTCGGGGGTGGCGAAACGGACGGCGGCCTGCTGGACGGTGTCCTCGGGGATGACGGCCTGGTTGGCGGTCTTCTCGGGGGCGGCGAAACGGACGGCGGCCTGCTGGACGGTGTCCTCGGGGATGACGGCCTGGTTGGCGGTCTTCTTGGCGGCGGCGAAACGGATGGCGGCCTGCTGGACGGTGTCCTCGGGGATGACGGCCTGGTTGGCGGTCTTCTCGGGGGCGGCGAAACGGACGGCGGCCTGCTGGACGGTGTCCTCGGGGATGATGGCCTGGTTGGCGGTCTTCTGGGAGGCCTCTTCAATTCCGATGAAAACGGAATGATCTAAATCTACTGCTCACGAAACAAGAAAATGTCTGATCCGCATGGTTTGCGGGTCAGACACCCCTCACCAGGATCCCTCTCTGTTTTGTCGCTGGCTTTATTCAGGCACGCATTTGATACAGATAGTTTGTAAGTCTGGGGCGCATTTTTGCGTTGTTCCTGTCGCTTCGAACGGACCGGACCAACGGCACCAGCATATTCACGATCCCGAGTGTCGGTGACATATCTGAGCTGGGGGGAGTGGATCGATAAACAGGGTCCAACCACAGTGAGGAACAAGCTAGGCGGTCGAGCAGTGCTCTCAAGCTTTCCGCACAACGAATTTAAATGCCGAACCGTGGAGGGAAACATGAGAATTCTGGCTGTCGACGATGACAAGTTTGTACGGGATCTGCTTCCGACACTCTTTCGGAACACCGACTATCATCCCATCCAGATTGCCGATTCCGGGGCATCGGCATTAACGATCTTGAACGACACAAAAGCAGTGTTCGATTGCTTCATCCTCGATATTGAAATGCCAGGTATGGACGGCATTGAGCTTTGTGGACGCATCAGGCAGTTGCCCCGTTATCGTAACACACCAATCATCATGCTCACCGCCCGCGCAGACGGAACGTCAATCGAACGCGCCTTTGCCGCAGGTGCGAATGACTATATTATCAAGCGCTTTGACATGAGAGCCTTTACCAGCCGGGTGCATGTTGCCGAGCGGTATCTATCCCGGGCCGAGGCGAATCTGACGCTGGTGCCAAATACATTCGACCCTGCCGATCCGGCCGGGCGACACCCTTTTGATTTGTCGCAGAGTTTTCAGATTGATGGTGTTGATCGATTGATCCTTCCCTTTTCGCTTGGCAACTATCTGACGCAGCTTCCCAGGAGCGAAATTGATATTTGCCGGGTCTTTGCTCTGCGGATCGAACCGATCGATAAAATCTATTGCCGCTGCAACAGCCGGGTATTTATCGATGCACTGGTCGATGTTGTCCGTGCGGTGGCGCAGGTTATAGCCTCGGCGCGCTTTTTGACCGCCTATATCGGCAATGGCACTTTCATGTGTATCACGCGCGGGGTGGATGTACCGGTTGGCGGCAAGCTTCAGTATGATATACAGGACGCGCTTGCAGGTTCGGTTTCACAAACCGAGTATTGTGCGCTGATGCCGACGGAAGTTCTGGTTGGAAATCCAATTGTACCCCACGGAATTCACAGCCAACGCGTGAAAAAATCCTTTGCGAGAGCGCAAGAGCGGGTCAGCTTACGCGCGACTGTCGGGGTGCGCATGGCTTGATGGTCTTGGCACGTATTTGTGCCGCCCCACATGCTCGTTCAGGCCACCTTACTTTCGAAAGCGACAGAGATTTTCGCACGTGCCGGATCAAGGCCTCCACGACGCTGTCGCTATCTTTGCCTTTCACCTTGAACAGCCTGACAAAGCGCGAGCTGCGTTCGACCAGGGTTGCGATGTGGGTGTTCTTTGTGTCGCTCAGAAGATCGCGTTCCCAGTGCCCGGGGATGGGGCGATTTTCAATTTCCGCCGGTTTGTCTCGGATCGACACGGCATCGACGATTCTGTCCGCGCGCCTGCCCGGCTGTTGTTGATGTTCGCCCCCGGCGCATAATCCTGCGGCTGCGCAGCTGGGCCAGCAGCTCTTTCTTGAGGACACCGCGCGCCGGTCACGACGAGGGTGGCCGGGCCTGGGGCCGCATGCCGCATCGTCTCACTGATTGAGACCGCAAAGATCAACGGCGTGGAGCCCTTCGCGTACCTGAAATCCACGCTCGAAGCCATCGTGGCGGGCCATCCGAAAAGCCGCATCGACGACTTGCTTCCATGGAACTTCCGGCCATCAAGCTGAAACCCCGTGCTGCCCACGCACCGCTTACAGCTGAGTGATCCCGGTCTGCGAGAACGCGCCGCGGGCGCGAAACCACCCTTTTGCGGCGACAACACCAAACACAGAAGCCGCAGTTTGCTCAATGTGGACCTGTCTTGGAGCCGTCAATCGTTCCTCAAATGACTGGACTTCCGGCTGGTCTGGAGCGGTAGTGGATTTGGTCGATGTCAGGTTTGGCCGCTTTTGCGCCCGGGGGGCTGGGCTTGAGGCGGTCGCAGAGCAGGGTACTTCTGCGCCATACTTCAGGAGAATGGGATGATGCCAAATACGACAACGATGACGGGGCCAAGCGATGAACCCACAGCGACTACCTTCAAGGGGCGTTTGATGACGGAGGACCAGCTGATCTGGATGTTGAGTGGGAAGACCGGTGCCGATGCGGGTAGGATCAGCAAGACGCTGGGCTGGCAGGTTTATATGAAGCGGGCCGTGTTGAGCGGTTTGCGCAAGACGGACTGTGAGCTGGCGGTCGAAACGTCGGGGCGGGCCAAGCCCGAACGCTATCGTATCGCAGCGTCGCCGACTTCTGGGCAGGTGACGGAGCCGGTGGAGACCGACAATGCCGGGTAAGGCCGATCCGGTGAGAAACGCGGTCCGGCAGCGATGGAAGGAAATTTTCGGGTCGCCTGCTCCGCAGTACCTATCGGTAGCGTTTATGTGTAAAGCCGTGGCTTACCAGAGCCAATGTAGGGCTACCGATGGTCTTCCCGCGGCGACACAGAGGGTGCTGCGCCAGATTGCCGACGGAATACCGGTCCGCGAGGCGGGAGGCAGCCATATCCGAGCCGGTGCCCACCTTGTGCGGAATTGGAATGGCCGGACGTATCAGGTCGAGGTGGTTGAGGGTGGCTACAGGATGGATGGCAGGAACTGGCCGTCGCTATCTGCGATCGCCAAACACATCACCGGCACGACCTGGTCGGGGCCGCGGTTCTTTGGCCTTAAGCGGAGGACAGGGGCGGGGCAGCGTGGAGTAGTTTCATGAAGAAGATCCGTTGCGCCATCTATACCCGAAAGAGCTCCGAGGATGGGTTGGAGCAGGCGTTCAACTCGCTCCACGCCCAGCGGGAGGCCTGCGCTGCCTATGTCGCCAGCCAGAAGCATGAGGGATGGATTCTGTCGCCAGCGACCTATGACGATGGTGGGCTATCGGGCGGATCGTTGGAGCGCCCCGCCCTCAAGCGGCTACTCGATGATATGCGGGCCGGGCAGGTCGATCAGATCGTGGTGTACAAGATCGACCGGTTGACCCGATCCTTGGCCGACTTCGCGAAAATCGTGGATACACTGGACGCGGCGAACGCCTCGTTCGTGTCGGTGACCCAGTCGTTCAACACGGCCACCAGCATGGGGCGGTTGACGCTGAACATGCTGCTGTCTTTTGCCCAGTTTGAACGCGAAGTGACGGCGGAGCGCATCCGCGACAAGATTGCGGCGTCAAAGCGCAAGGGAATGTGGATGGGCGGACAGGTGCCACTGGGCTACGACGCGAACGGTCGGACCCTTGCCATCAACGGTGTAGAGGCCGAAACTATCCGAACGCTTTACGCACTCTACGAGCGGTTCGGCACGATCCGGCAAGTGAAAACGGCGGCGGAGACCTTGGGACTGTGCAGCCGGGTTCGCCTCGCGGCCGGTGGTGAAAGGCGCGGTGGCGGGCCGTTGGACCGAGGCCATATCTACCACATCCTGAGCAATCCGATCTATGCGGGGCGCATCCGGCACCGCGACAAGGTCTTTGACGGGCAGCACCCGGCGATCATCGAATCCGACCGATGGGACGTCTTGCAGGATCGGTTGCAGCAGGATGCGGCAAAGAGCCGGACGAAGGCGACAGCGCGGCAAGCCTCGCCGCTCTGCGGGAAGATCTTCGACGACACCGGGGATCGGCTGACGCCGTCCCATACCAAGACTGCAAAGGGCTCGCGATTGCGCTACTACATCTCGCACCGGTTGGTGGCACAGAGCGGTGAGGCAGGTCTGGATGGATGGCGGCTGCCGGCAGTGCAGATCGAAGCCTGCGTAAGCCGTCTGACGAAAGGTCTTCTGTCGGAACCTTCGCTGGCTGCGCGACTGATCGCGGGCGCGGATGCGGGCGAGATCGGACGACTGCGCGGGGCTTTGATCCTGATGGCATCAAGGGCCGACGATCATGCGCTGATGGCTCTCGTGGCCCGGATCGACATCGTGCCGGGTGAGATCGGTCTAGCGCTCGACCCCGCGCGTCTTGGCACGGCGCTGGAGATTGATTCCAACCGGATCGACGCAGCAGGTCTGCAACTTAAAGCTTGCTTCCAGTTGCGCAAGCGCGGGGTCGAGACGAAGCTTGTCCTGGCTGATACCCTCATGGGGCGCGACGAGGTCCTGATCCGCAACATTGCTCTGGCGCACAGCTGGTTTGAGCAGATCAAGGCTGGAAAGACATTCAGTGAAATCGCCGCTGTCGGCCCTCTCTCGAAACGACGGATCCAGCAGATGATCGACCTTGCATTCCTTGCCCCGGATATCCTGCGCGCTGTACTGGATGGTACTCAGCCGGTCGGGTTCACATCAGATTGGTGCCTGCGCCACAAATTGCCATCCGATTGGCAAGACCAGCGCCGGTTGATCGCGACCCTTTGATCGGCCCTCTCCACACCTCGTATCTCGAAAACGCCAAGCGCAGACTCCACCCCGTTCGCCGCCCAACCTAAGGGCTTGTCACGGTCTGCGTCGATACACCATTGCCACAAGCCGCGGATATTGCGCCACTAAACGCAGCACACCTAGAACGGTCTCAGTCATGATGAGTGACTGGCTGGGGTGGTAGGATTCGAACCTACGATACACGGTACCAAAAACCGATGCCTTACCGCTTGGCTACACCCCAACAGTGCGCGGTTTCTACTGGTGGGCGGCGGGCGGTGCAAGGGCAAAAAACCGGTTTTTTGCGGGTTTTCTCGCGGGTTATTCTATTGGGGCGTTCTGGCGCAACAGATCGGGGTTGGTGTCGTCGTTGCGTTCTTCGGCGATCATATGCTCCAGCGCCTCGTCGTCCTGGGCGTTGACGCCGACCACATCGAGCGGCGGTTCGGGCGGCGGGGTGCTTTCGGCGCCGGGGGCGTCGATCCTTGGGCCTTTTCCTGGGGGGCGGGGGCCTCCATGCGGATGCGGTAGGTGGTGTCGGGAATCTGAAATCCTGCGGCCTCGATGGCCTGTTTGACCAGGCGCAGGGTTTCTCCGCGTGCCCGCAAAAGCGAAGTGGAGCGTTGGTCGATCCAGCCGGTAACGGTGAAAATCACGCCGCTGTCGGTCAGATCCTCGATCCAGACCGAGGTGCCCGGCGTGGAGAGCGTGAAGGGCATGGCGGTGACGGTCTCTTCGATCAGGCTGCGCACGGCGGCCAGATCACTGTCGGATTCGACACCGATACTGAACTGAAAACGCCGTTCCTGGTTGCGGGTAAAGTTGACGATCCGGCTTTTGAACACGGTGGAATTGGGGATGCGGATATGGTTGCCATCAAAGCTGAGCAAAATCGTGGCGCGGCTGGTAAGGCGAATCACCTTGCCCTGATCGCCGTTGATTTCGACCGCGTCGTTGGGTTGAAACGGCTGCCGGATCGACAGCATGATCGAGGCGATAAAGTTTTCCACCGTGTCGCGGACCGCAAAACCGATGGCCAGGCCGATGATCCCCGCGGCGCCCAGAATGGTGCCCAGCAGGGCGGTGGCGTTCAGGATGTCGAGCGCGGTGACGATTCCGACAATAATGAACACCAGCAGAATGATCTGACGATAGATGTCGGCGATGAATTCGTTGGGCGCGAGCCGTTCCCATGGCTGGCGCAGTCGGGCGATGCGCAAACCAATGAACCAGACCAGCGCCGCAGCGGAAACCGCGACGGCGATCAGCGGCAGAAAGGCAACGCCCTGCCGGACCCGCGCCTGCATGCGTTCGATCGCGGGATGGAGCCGTTTTGACAGGTCGGTTGTTTCGCTCACCTCGTTTTGCACGGCGATGACACCGTCAATGCCCGTGACCAGCGTTTCGAGGCGGGTCAGCGCGGTGTCATCCAACACCTCGCCCGACAGGGTGACGATGCCTGACCGCACGGCGACGGTGACACTGTCATATCCGTCCAGTTCGATCAGAATGTCGCGAATCTGGTCGGCGATCCGGGCATCGGTGGCGATGGCCGCTTCGACACTCGCCAGATCGCGGCTCATCTCGTTGTCGGTCTGGATTGTTTCCTGCGCGCAGACGGGCAGGGGGGCGGCAATGGTACAGGCCAGCAGGAATGCGGCCAGCAGGGCGAAAAGGGGCTTCATCGACAATATCCGTGGCAAAATTTCCGCCACGTTAATCGGTGCGGCGGATCAGGAAAAGCCCGATCCGCCCCCCACGTCGTCAGGCCGAGACCTGTTCACGCAGGATCGACGCCGTCAGCGACACCAGAAGATAGATCCCCGAGAAGATCAGGAACGCCAGAAGCGTGTCTTCAAAGGCCCGCGGATAGGTCGGTTCATCCGGCGGAACAGGCGAAACCCCCATGGAGAGATAGCGGGTCTGGCGGTTTGCCTCGATGCGCGCGGCCTCAAGCTGTTGCAGGGCCTGTTGCATCAGCATCGTCCGGGTCTGAAGATCGACCTCGGCCATATGCAACTTGCTGGAGATCTGGGCGAGCGAACTGGCGCTGCCGTCGCCTTCGGTCAACTGGCTGCGCAGGGTATCAATCAGTGTTTCCAGTCGCGAAATATCGCCACGCACCCCGTCAACCCGCGCCTCATTCGGTCGCCTGTTATCAAGAAGCTGTTGTAATTGAAGACGCTTTTCCTGAAGCTGCACCTCAAACGTTGTGATCTGGCTCATCAATCCGCCGGTTTCTGCGGTGGGGTCAAGAACGCCCAGTTCCTGTTGCAAATCCAGCACCCTTTTCTGGGCCGCCATCATTTTGGCCTCGGCATCGGCATAGCTGCCCTCGGCGCCCTCCATCTGGTCGGATCGCAGGCGCCGGGTCAGGTTATCGACCTGTTCTTCGGCGTATTTGATCAGGCGCTTGGACCATTCGGCGCTGGCCTCGGGGTTGGCGGCGACAACCTCCATCTTGATGATGCCTTCCGACGGATCATAGCCGATTTCGACGTTCTTTTTGAACACCTTATAGGCCTGTTCGTTGCTTGGGTTTTCCGGCAGCCGCTGAAGCGGATCAATCGACGGATCCGAAAAATGTTTCTTGAATCCTTCGTCGGCATCAAGCCGCAGCATGGCATCGCGGGATTGGAGATAGCTTTGAACGGCGATCGAATCCTGACTGGTGGCAAAGCTGGTGCCGGAAAACAGCCCGCCAAGCGCACTGGCCGATCCGACATCGGCTTGCTGGATCACGAATTCCGACTTGGTGGCATACATCGGCGTGGCCATGGCATAGAAATAATACCCCGCAATCAGCGTGGGCAGACCCACCAGAACCAGCAGTCGCGCCAACAAGAGCGCTGATTTGCGGCGGCGGCGGCGGGCGATGTCACGCTGGATGCCTTGAATCTCGCGATTTCGCGCATCGCGCGGATCGGGGCGGGGCGGGGTGCCCACCTGGGTCGAGGGAACCTGATCGGGCTTGCGCGTCTGGGGCAATTGCACCCGTGCGTCACCCGGCAGGCCCGCCCCTTGTTCCGGCACCACAAGTTCGAGCATATTGGCCCGCTCGAACGGGTCGATCCCGCGGGCGCGCAACAGGCGCACGGCGTCGAAATCCGATGTGGGGGCCAGCCCGTGTTTCTGGGCCAGACGCCGGGCCATGCGCAACTGCCGCCCGGTCAGCCCCTCGCGGCGCAGCGCCGTCATGTCATCTTCGGCGGCCACATCCTGTGGCGAGGAAACCGCCGCATTCTCCGCCGGGGTCGGCTGTTGGGTTTTGGCCGGTTCGGGCGCGCTGCGTGGTGGTTCGGGCATAGGATGCACGTTGGGCGCGGCGTCGGGGGCCGTTTCGCCGGTTGGTTCGTCGGTCGCGGGCGCTGTTGCCAAGGGGCTGGAGCGGCGAATGCGGAACTTTCTAACTTTCGGTTTCGTAGTCATAAAGCTGCTTGGCCTCTTCCAGTGTATCAAACATGTTCAGCTGTCCGTCCATCAGAACGGCCGCTGAGCGACAGAATTTTTCAAGGGTTTTCGCCTGATGCGACACCACCACGATGGTGGAATTTTCAAGCCAGCTCGCGCAGAATGGAGCCGGCCCTTTTGTTGAATTCCACATCCGTGGTCGACGGCATGCCTTCATCGATCAGGTAAATATCGAACTCCAGCGCCAAAAGCAGCGCAAAGGACAGGCGCGAGCGCATGCCCGCCGAATAGGTGCCCACCGGCATGTCGAAATATTCACCCAACCCGCACAGCCAGCGGCAGAACGCCTCAAGATAATCGGGGTCAATGCCATAGAGTTTGGCGATGAAGCGCGCGTTTTCGGTGCCCGACAGCCGGCCAATCACGCCGCCCATGAACCCCAGCGGAAAGGAAATCCGGCAGGTGCGGGAAATCGTGCCCTCATCAGGTTTTTCCAACCCGGCCATCATGTTGATCAGGGTGGTTTTCCCGGTGCCGTTGGGCGCCAGAATCCCGAGAGAATTGCCGAGCTCAACGCGAAACGACGCGCGGTGCAGAATCACCTTGTGGTGTGATCCTGTCCAATAGGACTTGGAAACATTTTCAAACTCGATCATTTGCGCCCCGGCGCCTGTCTGGATGACCCACAGCTAACATATAGTGGTTAACACCCTGCATATGCGTTCAATTGGGCCATATTATGTCAGAGCGCCCCGCGATCACAGGTGTTTGCGTGTCGCGGACCCGCAGAATCCGGTCAATTGTTTCCAGATGTGCCGGATTCAGGGGTGAGGGGCGCGGCTTAGCCTGATTGTTTCTCAACCCGGGTCAATTTTCCCGCGATGAAAGAGATCAGCGCCGCCGCAAAGCTGAACAGCGCGCCCATCTTGGCCGCGTCCTGAATCGGCCCTCCGGGAAAGGCGACCGAGGCGACAAACAGCGAAACGGTAAACCCGATGGCGGCCACACAGCCCACCACGAACAGATCAACCGTGCGCATCCCCGCCGGCAGGCCCAGCCCCAAGGGCCGCGCCGCGCCCCAGCCAAACAGGAAGATGCCAACAGGTTTTCCGATCAAAAGCCCGGCCAGCACCAGCCACGTCGGTGTGCTGATTGTGTTGAATTCAACCCCCGCGTTCAACAGCCCGAAAAAGAACAGGATCACCTCAACCGGGTGTTTCAGCAGATGTTCGGTGTGGTTCAGAAGGTCGGTCAGATATTGTTCGGCCTCGGAAAAGATGCCAAAGGCCCGGTCCGCATGGGGCAGGGTGGGCACGATCGGCAGCAGCCCAAGCGCCGGATGCAGCCCGCTTTGCTGAAACGCCCACCAACTGATGCACCCCGCCGCCAGATAGGGCCAGAACGACAGCTTTTCCCGCACCCATGTCGAATGGGGGCGCAACTGGTCACGGGCATCCATCTTGCGCGGCAACCAGTTGAACAGCACGAACACGGCAACCGCCGCCGCCAGCGACACCAGCAGCATGGCAGGCGCCAGTTCGGCCGAGGGATAGAAGACTGCCAGAATGATCAGCCCCGCCGCATCATCGGCAATCGCCAGCAACAGCAGGAACCGCACCGCCGGATGGCCCGCGCCGAACACGATCCGCCCCACGAGATAGGAAAACGCAATATCGGTGGCCGTGGGAATCGCCCAGCCCCGGGCAACCGCGTCATAGGTTTCAGAGCCAAAGACGAAATGCGCCATCCCGAGGTACACCACGATCGGCCCAAGCATCCCGCCAAGGGTGGCGATCAGGGGTGTTGCCGCCTTTTGCCGCGCAGGGCGCCGTTTTCAAGAATCACCGCCTCCCAGACCTCTTTGGCGGCGACGGCAAAGAAGAACGCCATCAGGATGTCATTGATCAGAAAATGAAAGGTCAGAACCCGGTTCACATCCCCGATGGCATCCAAGCCGTAATCCGCGCCGTGGCTGTCCATCCATTTGCCGGAATGGATGCCGATCAGATCGTTGAACCACAGGGGGTAATCCACCATGTGATGATAGGACTGAGGATCGACGTTGGCCCATATCAGGGCGATCAGCGCACCGACGATCAGCAAAAGAGAATAATTGGTGACGAAGTTCCAGACACGATACATATTTCCCCCAACCCCCGGCAGATTGGTCCAAGGCCTAAATCATCCCTGTGACAGGGGCAATCGCCCTTGATGTCGCGACAGGAACCTGCGGCCAATCCGGTTGGAACGGCCGCAGGGCGGGATCAGGCCAGGGCGCCCCAGCTCAGACCGGCCAGAACCGCGCCCGTCATGGCGATGCCGATATAGGCGAAAAAGACCCGGGGTTTCACCAGCGCCCAGACAGCAATGGCGGCGGGAATGCAACTGACACCCCCGGCCAGCACGAACGACATCGCCGCCCCCGGCGCCATGCCCTGATCCAGCAGGGCATCGACCAGCGGCACGGCGGCATAGCCGTTCAGATAGGCCGGTGCGCCCACCAATGCGCCCAGAAAGATCGGGCCGATTCCCTGCCCCCCAGCACCGAACCGATCCAGTCGGCAGGCACATAGCGCAGCATCAGCGCCTCGAACAGATAGGCCAGCAACAGCCATTTGGTGAGAAACAGCGCGTTGTCGATGGCCGTATCACGGAAGGTTTCACGCCGCTCGGCGCTGTGCCAGAACGCCCAGACGGGTTTGCCGGAAAACGGCTTTGCGCTGCCACAGCACCCTTTGCGGGTTGGTTGTGGCTTCAGCGGATCGGCAAAAACCGGGCTGTTGGCAAAGATCATCACAACTGCCCCGCCCAGCAGGCCCAATGATACCGCCGCAACCGCCTTGGCCACCGCGAAATCAAACCCAAGGGCGGCGCCGGTGATCGCGAACATCGCCGGGTCCATCAACGGTGAGGCCAGCCAGAAAGCCATGACGGCGCTTAGCGGTGCGCCCACGGCCAGAAGGGCGGCAATAAAGGGAATCACCTCGCAACTGCAAAACGGCGCCAACCCGCCCAGCAGGGCGGCCAGCACGATCATGCGCACCTGTCGCCCCTCAAATGCCTTGGCCAACAGGTTTTCCGCCCCGCTTGCCTTGAGATAGGCCACGGCGCAGACGGCAAAGATGATAAAGGGGGCCGTGTGGCCCATGGCGTTCAGGGCAAAGGATATGGTCGGCCACAGTTCAGCGATGTCGACAATGGCAAGGACGACCAGCAAGAAAATGCTTGCAGTCCAGGCGTTGAAGATCGACGGCATACCGGCGGGCGCGTGGGTGTGGCAGTGGTCAGACATGGCGGTGTTCTCCGATTGCGTCGCGATCAGTACAGCATTCGCGTACGCGATCAGCGCAACATTCGCGTAAAAGGTAATCGGTCAGGGCCTGCACCCGGCCATATTCGACCGCCGCGCAGATGATGGAGCGGCCCTTGCGCACCTGTTGCACCAGCCCCGCCTGGGTAAGAATGCGCATGTGATGGGTCAGGGTCGATCCGGTGACGCCGCATTTTTCCCCCAGCGCCCCGATGCTCAGCCCATCTGGCCCGGCGCGCACCAGGGCGCCCAGCACTGCCAGCCGTTGTTCCGATCCGAGGGCGGCAAAGGTCGAGGCCACCTGTTCGATTGCGAGTGAGTCGGTCATATGTGTTTTCATATTTCTATGGATATAGAAATATAGAATTGATGCAACCCCTCATGGACCTGCCGCCGCGCACGGCCTATGTGGTGGGCATGCCTGATCTGCCTGCCGAAATCGCGGCCTGCACCCTGTGCGCCGCCCGCTTTGCCGCCACCGCCACCCGGCACGCGCCGCGCCCGGTGCCGTGGTTCGGGCGTGGTGCGCGGATTTTGATCGCGGGGCAGGCGCCCGGGGCGCGGGTGCATCGCTCGGGGCGGCCGTTCAGTGATCCGTCGGGCGACCGGCTGCGCGACTGGATGGGCGTTGACGCCGACACCTTCTATGACCGCAGCCGCATTGCCATCGTGCCAATGGCGTTCTGTTTTCCCGGCTATTCCGCCAAAGGATCGGATCTGCCGCCCCCGGCCATTTGCGCGCGCACATGGCGTGACCGGGTGATGGAATACATCGGGCCGGTGCCGCTGACGCTGGTGGTTGGGGGCTATGCCCACAAATGGCACCTTGGCCCCGGCACGGTGGCCGAACATGTGGAAAACTGGCGCGCTCTGGCGCCGGCCGTCTTTCCCCTGCCGCACCCAAGCTGGCGCAACACCGGCTGGCTGCGCAAACATCCCTGGTTCGAGGCCGAGCTGTTGCCCGCCCTGCGCGCCGCCGTCACACAGGAATTGACATGACACCCGAAACTCCCCTTGACCACGCCCACGCCGCCATGGAACAGGCCCCGGGCGACGATGCCCTGCGTCTGCGGTTTTACGAACGGCTGGCCGATGGCGAATTGTTCATGATGCTTGACGCCGAGGCGGATGGCGAAACCATCGCGCCCTCGGTGTTTGACACGGACGAGGGCCGGTTTGTTCTGGGGTTTGACCGCGAGGAACGCCTGGCCGGTTTTGCGGGGGGCATCATCCCCTATGCGGCGCTGTCGGGGCGGGCGATCGCCGCGATGCTGGCGCCTCAGGGGTTGGGCCTTGCGCTGAACCCTGATGTGGCGCCCTCGTCGTTTCTTATTCCCCCCGATGCCCTGAATTGGCTGGTCGCCACCCTGTCAGAGGCCCCGCAACAGATCGAGGCGCGCCCGCGCGAAATTACCGTCCCCCGTGGTTTGCCCGAACGCCTGTTGCAGGGGTTGGATGCGAAACTGGCCACGGCGGCGGGGATGGCGCGGACGGCCTATCTTGTGGGGGCGCGGTACGATGGGGGGCTGTCGCATCTTCTGGCCTTTGTCGATCCGGCGCCGGGGGCCGAAGCCGCGCTGGCGCAGGCGACAGGCGAGGCGCTGGCGTTTTCCGGGGTCGGGGCGGGGATGCTGGACGTGGGGTTCTTTGCCCCAAGCGATCCTTTTGCCGCGCGTCTGGCGCGGGTCGGGCTGCGGTTCGATTTGCCCGAGGTTGAGCAATCTGCCCCTCCGGGCGCCAACCCCGGCATGGACCCGGCCCGCCCGCCAAAACTGCGCTAGGCCGTGGGGGCGAAGGGGTGAAATACTGCTGATGGGGGTGACGCGCGGCTGCGCCGACGCCCCACCCGCCATCCCGCAGGGCGTTCAGGCCGAACAGCTTGCCCCGCCCAGCACGCAGAATTTTGCGCAATGGGGATGGTTGAGGGCGACGTCGCGCTCGGCCTGTTCGAGGGTTTCGCCCAGTTCGAATTCCGGGGAATAGGGCAGGAGCGTGCAGGCCAGCACCGCCGGTTTGGCGGCGCCACGGCGTTTGACCACCATGCGCGACGAGGCGCACATGACCGATGTGGGCGAAACGTTGAGGATGTCCCAGCAGGCGGTGGTGATTTCAGGCACATCGGCGCGATCATCCATTTCGGGAAACAGAACCGTTTCGCCCGGATCATCGGCGTTGATGGCAAAGCCGTGCCGGGCATAGAGCGCGCCGTAGCCCGCCCGGGATTGTGCATCGGTTTCGCCCCAGACGGTGCGCCCGGCCACGGCCATGGGAATGCCCGCATCGCGCAGCCATTTCATGCCGTCGATGGTTTTGGCAAAGGCGCCCTTGCCACGTTCGGTGTCGTGCATGTCTTCGGACCAGTGATCGACCGAAATGCGCAGGGTCATCTTGCCGGGAAAATCGGCTTGCAGCGCGACCAGCCCGTCGCGCATGGATTTGCGCATCATCGGGCGCATGGCGTTGGTCAGGATCAACACCTCATAGCCCCGGGTCAGGGCGGCACGCGCCATGGGGATCATGTCGGGATTCATGAAGGGTTCGCCGCCGGTAAAGCCGATCTCGCGCACCTTCCAGTGTCGGGTCTCCAGTTGATCGATGTAGGAAATCACCTCATCCGTCGTGATATAGACGAGCGCATCATTGGTGGGTGAGCTTTGGATATAGCAGTTCACGCATTCGATGTTGCACAGGGTGCCGGTGTTGAACCACAGGGTTTGCGGATCACCGAGGCTGACCGTCGCGCGGCGTTCGCCCTTGGCGGTAACGCGGGGGTCGCGAAACTTGGCCGGATCAATGGCGTGGGTCTGGTCTTTCATTGCAACGCTCCGCATGGTTTGGCAAATGTGGTAACGTCTTGCCGGGCTGGCCGAAACCCCGCGCCGCAGGTTTGACACAGTTGTGAAGGCGGCGCGGAACGCTGGACTTGGCCCGCGGGGGGCGATAAGAGGCGAGAAAGTCTGGTTAGCGCTAACAGGCGTGAGCGCGACAGGCAAGACCGGCCCGCGGGCCGCAAGCAGACGAGGGTATCATGGTCTCACGCGTTATTCCGGTCGATGCATTCGATCTGGTCATTTTTGGTGGCACGGGCGATCTGGCCCGGCGCAAGATCCTGCCGGGGCTGTTTCGCCGGTTCGTTGCCGGTCAGATGCCCGCCGAGGCGCGAGATCATCGGCGCGGCGCGGGCCGAATACAGTGACGCAGATTACCGTGGTTTCGTGCGCGAAGCGGTTGAGGAATTCATTCCCGATGGCCGTGACGAGGCCTGTCTGGCGCAGTTTCTGGAGCGGCTGCATTTTGTCACCATCGACGCCAAGGGCGACGGAGGCTGGGCGCAACTGGCCGATCTGGTGCGTGATGATGTGGTTCACGCCTATTATTTCTCGGTCGGGCCAAGCCTGTTTGGCGATCTGGCAGAACGGTTACACAAACACGGGCTGGCGGATCAGGACACCCGGATCGTGGTTGAAAAGCCCTTTGGGCGCGATCTTGATTCGGCCAAATCGCTGAACGGCACTTTGGCGCTGCATTTTGATGAGACACAGATTTACCGGATTGATCATTACCTGGGCAAGGAAACGGTCCAGAACCTGATGGCGGTCCGGTTCGGCAACATGCTGTTCGAACCCCTGTGGAACGCCCAATACGTCGATCACATCCAGATCACCGTGGCCGAAACTGTCGGGGTAGGCGGGCGTGGTGCCTATTACGACAAATCCGGCGCCATGCGGGATATGGTGCAGAACCACCTGATGCAGCTGTTGTGCCTGATTGCCATGGAGCCGCCGAGCCGGTTTTCACCGGATTCGGTGCGCGATGAAAAGCTCAAGGTCATTCGCGCGCTTGATCCGGTGGCACCGCATCACATTGTGCGGGGGCAATATGGGCCCGAGGGCGATCAGCCGGGGTATCGCGAGGATGTGGAGCACCCGCGCAGCCTGACCGAAAGCTTCATCGCGATGAAAGTGAATGTGAGCAACTGGCGCTGGGCGGAAACGCCGTTTTATCTGCGCACCGGCAAACGGTTGAAGGCGCGCACCAGCGAAATCGCCGTGGTGTTCAAGGACACGCCCCATTCGATCTTTGGCGATGAGGCGGGAACACACCGCAATATCCTGACCATCCGCCTGCAACCCAACGAAGGCATGACCCTGGGCGTCACGATCAAGGAACCGGGGCCGGGGGGGATGCGGCTGATTGATGTGCCGCTGGATATGACATTTGCCGATGCCCTTGGCCCCGATGCCGAAGACGCCCCCGACGCCTATGAGCGGCTGATCATGGATGTGATCCGGGGCAACCAGACCCTGTTCATGCGCGGTGACGAAGTTGAGGCGGCCTGGGCCTGGACCGATCCGATCATCGAGGGATGGGAAGGACGGGGCGATGCGCCCAAAACCTATGACCCCGGCACCTCGGGGCCGGAAGAGGCGCAGATGCTGATGCACCGCGAGGGCCGGCGCTGGCGCGAAATCAAGGAGTGAGGGGGCTTTCGATACGCCGCACTGCGGGGTAATCTGCCCATGAAACCGAAAGGGGGCCAGCCATGGACCTGAGGGAATATCCTGACCGCGAAATGATGATGATGCAACTGGCGGACAAGATCGCCAGCGAGCTGAACAATTGCCTGATGACCCATGAATGGGCATCGCTGGCGGTGCCGGGGGGCACCACGCCGGGGCCGGTGTTTGATTCGCTGTGTGGTGCCGATCTGGATTGGGGGCGGGTGCATATCCTGCTGACCGATGAACGCTGGGTGCCAGAAACCAGCGAGCGGTCAAACACCCGGTTGTTGCGTCAGCGGCTGTTGACCGACAAGGCGGCGGCGGCCAACCATGTGCCACTTTACGCCGATGCCCCCACCCCCGAGGATCGGCTGGACGCGCTGGCCGAAAAGGTGAGCGCGGTGTTGCCCCTGTCGATTCTGCTGTTGGGGATGGGGGCGGATATGCACACCGCATCGCTGTTTCCCGGCGCCGATCAGTTGGACGCGGCCCTGGAAAATGACGCACCACCCCTGATGGCCATGCGCGCCCCCGGCGCACCGGAACCACGCATCACCCTGACGGCACCGGTTTTGCGCGGCGCGTTGTCCACCCATGTGGTGATTACCGGGGCCGAAAAACGTGCCGCGATCGAACGCGCGCGCCACCTTTCCCCGCTGAGGCGCCGATTGCGGCGGTTCTGGGCGAAGCAACAATACATTGGGCCGAATAATGATTGACTGGACTTCTCTTTCCGATGCCGCCACCCGGGTGGCGGACCGTAACATCCTGTCATTGTTCAACGACTCGCGGGCGGGCGATTTTTCGGTGACGGCGGGCGATCTGCTGTTTGATTATGGCAAGACAAACATTGATGGCGAAACCCGCGATTTGCTGATTTCCATGTGCGACGATGCTGGATTGACGCAAAAGCGTGACGCCATGTTTTCAGGCGAACCGATCAACGATACCGAAGGGCGCGCGGTGCTGCACACCGCCCTGCGCAACCTGACGGGCACACCGGTGATGGTGGATGGCACCGATGTGATGCCCGGGGTTCTGGACACCCTGAAACGCATGGGCGATTTTGCCGATGCCGTGCGCAGTGGTACGTTCACGGGGCAGGGCGGGGCGATCACCGATGTGGTGAATATCGGGATTGGCGGCTCTGACCTTGGGCCGGTGATGGCCACTTTGGCGCTGACCCCTTACCACGACGGGCCGAAGGTGCATTACGTTTCCAACGTCGATGGGGCCCATATTGCCGATACCCTGCGCGGGCTGAACCCGGAGACCACGCTGGTGGTGATTGCGTCGAAAACTTTTACCACCATCGAAACCATGACCAACGCCGCCACCGCCAAGGCGTGGATGGGCGAGGTGGTGAAAGACCCCGGCGCACAATTTGCCGCCCTGTCCACCGCCGCCGAGAAAACCGCCGCTTTCGGCATCGCGCCGGAACGGGTGTTCGGCTTTGAGGACTGGGTTGGCGGGCGCTATTCCATCTGGGGGCCGATCGGCCTGCCGTTGATGCTGGCCATCGGGCATGATGCGTTCCGCAGCTTTCTGGCCGGGGCCGAGGCGATGGATCTGCATTTCCGCGCCGCCGCACCGCAGGACAACATGCCAATCATGCTGGCCCTTGTGGGCATCTGGCACAATCAGGGCTGTGGATACGCCACCCGCGCCGTTTTACCCTATGAACAGCGGCTTTTGCGTCTGCCTGCCTATCTGCAACAGCTTGAAATGGAGAGCAACGGCAAGGCGGTGGCGATGGATGGCAGCGATGTGCCCGTCAACACCGGCCCCGTGGTCTGGGGCGAACCGGGCACCAACGGGCAGCACGCATTTTATCAGTTGATCCATCAGGGCACCCGGGTTGTCCCTTGCGAATTCATGGTGGGTGCCGAAGGGTTTGAGGATGACCTGAAACATCAGCACACCCTGTTGATCGCCAATTGCCTTGCCCAATCCGAGGCCCTGTTGCGCGGGCGCAGCCTGAGCGAGGCGCGGGCGCTGATGGCGCAAAAAGGGTTCAGTGGCGATGAGTTGGATCGTCAGGCGCGCCACCGGGTGTTTCCGGGCAACCGGCCATCAACCACGCTGGCCTATCCGAAACTCACCCCGTTTGTTCTGGGCCAGATCATCGCGCTTTATGAACACCGGGTGTTTGTCGAAGGGGTGCTTTTGGGCATCAACTCCTATGATCAATGGGGGGTTGAACTGGGCAAGGAACTGGCGCTGGCGCTGGAGCCGGTGGTGAGCGGCCAAAGCGACGGGGCGGGCAAGGATGGCTCAACCCTCGGGCTGGTCGGCTATATCCATCGCCACGGGGGCTAACGCGCCAGCACCAGTTCGGCGCGCAGCCCGCCCAAATGTTCGCTGGTTTCCAGACGCAGGGTGCCGCCATGCTGTCGCGCGATGTCGATGGCGATGGACAGGCCCAGCCCCACGTTGCCACCCCGGTTCTGGCCGCGTGCGGTGTCCAGCCGGGTAAAGGGTTTCAGCGCCTCTTCGCGCACGGCGGGGTCGATGCCCGGCCCGTTGTCTTCGACCCGGAACACCACCGCGCGTTCGCTTATGTCACAGGACAGCTCAATGTGGTCTGCGTGGCGCACCCCGTTGCCGATCAGGTTTTCCAGCGCGCGGCGCACGGCCAACGGGCGCAGCAGCACCGGGCCTTCGGGGCAGGGGGTGATCAGTTGCACATCCTGCCCGCCCCGCGCCGCGCCCCGTGCCAGCGTGCCAAGAAAGTAGGCTGGATTCACCGGTTCCGGGTCGTCGAGTGAATCGAGCTGGGCAAAGCTGAGGAAGGAATCCAGCATCGCCTCCATATCGCGGACATCGCTCAACAGATCTTCGATATCCGGGCCGGCATCCAGCATGGTTAGCCCCAGTTTCAGCCGGGTCAGAGGGGTGCGCAGATCGTGGCTTACCCCCGAAAGCATGACGGTGCGCTGTTCGATCTGGCGCTCGATCCGGTTGCGCATGTCCAGAAATGCCTGCCCCGCGGCACGCACCTCGGCGGCCCCCGATGGGCGATAGGGCACCGCATGGCCACGCCCAAAGGCGGCAGCAGCCTTGGCCAACCGATGGATCGGGCGCACCTGATTGCGCAGAAACAAAAAGGCGATCACCGTCATCAGCAGGCTGACCCCGACCATCAGCACCAACAGCTGATGAGGGTTGGACGCTGACACCCGCGACCGTGGGAAGGTGATTGCCAGCGATCCGTGGGTGGTTCTCATCCCCATCATCACCCGGCCGTCATCCTCGGCAAGGTCGATCCAGGTGACACGCTGCAATTCGGCGCGCAGGGTGTTGATGACAATACGCCCCGACAGATCATAAAACCGCCGCCGGTTGCCGGTGTCGTTGCGCGCTACGGGCAGGGTAAGATCAAGGCGCAGCCCCTGGGCCAGATCGGCCGTTTGCGCCAGCGCCGCTGCGGGCGAGGGCGCCGCGTCAATCCGGCTGACCAGCAGGCGCAGCTCCAGCACAATGTTGCGGGTCATCTGTTCGGTGACGTCTTCATAGTGGCGCTGGATGAACACCACGGCGACCACAAGCTGAATCACGATCACCGGCGTCAGCAGGATCAGCGCCGCCCGCCCGTAAAGCGAGCGCGGAGCATATCGTTTGAGCCAGGCAAAAGTCATGCCCCTTGCTATCCTCTGGGGCGGGCGCAAGAAAGGGCCATGGTGACAGACCCCGAAAATGATCCGATGACCTTTGACCCTCCGGTGGGGGTGGCCGAACAGGTGGCGCCCGGTGTGCGCCGGATATTGGCACCCAACCCGTCGCCCATGACCTTTCGTGGCACCAACACCTATGTGGTGGGGCAGGGCGATGTTGCGGTGATTGATCCGGGGCCATCCGACCCGGCGCACATGCTGGCCATCACACGGGCGCTTGCCGGCGAAAGGATCACCCATATTCTGGTGACCCACGCGCATCTCGATCACTCACCCCTGGCCGGCATGCTTGGCCGCAGGTCGGGCGCGCCGGTTTATGGGTTCGGCCCCGCCGATGCGGGGCGCAGCCCGGTCATGGCGCGGTTGGCCGCTGACGGGCTGACGGGGGGCGGTGAGGGCGTCGATGCGGGGTTTGCCCCCGATGTGACCCTGGCCGACAACGCCGATGTGAACGGCCCCGGCTGGCATCTGCGCGCCCTGCACACCCCCGGCCATATGGGCAACCACCTGTGTTTCGCCATGGGCGATGTGGTGTTTTCGGGCGATCTGGTGATGGGCTGGTCCACCTCGCTTGTGTCCCCCCCGATGGCGATATGGCGGCCTTCATGGCGTCGTGCCGACGGCTGCGAACACTGGGCGCGCGGATGCTTTTTCCCGGTCATGGTGCCCCGGTCCGGGCGCCACAGATGCGGATCGACGCCCTGATCGCCCACCGCGAATCCCGTGAACGCCAGATTCTCGCGGCCCTCGGTGACACGCCGCTGTCGCTTTTTGCGATCACCCGCATGGTTTACGCCGACCTCGCGCCAGCCCTTCTGCCCGCCGCCACACGCAACGTCCTGGCCCATCTCATTGATCTGGCGTCAAAAAGCCAGATCCACGCCCTGCCGCACCTTTCCCTGGACGCCAAATTCACCCGGGCCGAAAATTTGTGACAAAACCCTCTGGACGCTGCCCAAAGGTATTGCTATGTCCCGCCCATGGTCCGGCGTAGCTCAGCGGTAGAGCAGTTGACTGTTAATCAATTGGTCGTAGGTTCGATCCCTACCGCCGGAGCCAAAGAATTCAAGGGCTTAGCGCTCATCCGCTAAGTCCTTTTTCTTTTCGAGTACAGAATAAGTACAGAAAACACTGTCCGCATGAGAACTCCATCCCTACAGTAGGTATGTACGGCTTGATCATTCTCTGTTTTGAAGGACTTAGTGCATGTGTCCTTCGGGTGAGTTGAAGTCAGCGTTGTAGAACCAATCAGTGTCGGCCAACGCAGCATACAAGGTTCTTTTCCAACCGTTGATTGGAAGCGTGTTGCTATCAGCTACGTCTCTCAAGACCGCTCGGAAGTCCACAACTGGCAAATTTCGAAGCGAGGATTTGCGTTGATCGATGAGCGGACCGATTTCTCCCGGTACCTGCTTGCTGTATCTGAGGGCTAAATCACAGTCATCAAAATGGTACCAAACCCTGTCTTGATCGACCAAGCTCCAGTAGTTTGGCGCAGCCACAGAAAACGTCACCGTAATCGGATCAGTTCGCACAACGGTAGCCGTCGTCCACTTTTCCGTGAAAAAATGGTCATCATCCAAGTAGGGATGAATAATCTGTCTGTTTGCCACAGTTGGAAACGCTGCCCTCTGACCTGCCCCCCGGTCGTCCCTCATTCATAACGAGAGTCCTTGGGTTTGATAGTCGTCGATTTCGGGTGTGGCAAGCGCGCCGGGCGCGGTGCCATCATGTAGGTCAAGCGCCCGGCGCGCTTCTGCTGGGGTCTTGTTGCCGAGCGATGAGTGTGGCCTGACGTTGTTGTAATCGTAGCGCCAGAGGGCCAGCGTTCGGCGGGCATCTGCCAAGGTGTCGAAGATCTCTTCGTTCAGGCATTCATCGCGGAGGCTGCCGTTGAATGACTCGATGTAGCCGTTCTGCTGCGGCTTGCCGGGATCGATGTAATGCCACTCGACCTTGTTGTCGTTTGCCCATTTCAGGATCGCTTTGCTGGTAAACTCGGTGCCATTGTCCGAGACAATGCAGGCGGGCCTCCCATAGATCCGGACCAGCGCATCCAACTCCCGTGCGACCCTGGCCCCGGAGATGCTCGTGTCCGGGACCAGGCATAGGTTTTCGCGGCAGCAATCGTCGTTCACAGCCAGGATGCGGAATTTGCGACAGGCTCCGAAGGTGTCGGACAGGAAGTCCAAGGACCAGCGCTGGTTCGGGCGCAATGGCACTGGCATCGGTGTGCGGCTGCCTCGCGCCCGTTTCCGGCCTCTACGGCGGCGCACTGACAGACCCTCTTCCCGGTAAATTCGGTAAAGTTTCTTTTCGTTCATAATCATGCCCACGCGCTCCAGCAGGACGCCAATGCGCCGGTAACCGAACCGGCGCCGTTTCTCAGCAATCTTGTTCATTTCCAGGCGGACCTCCGGATTATCGGGCGATCTTTCGCGCCGCACGGTCTTGGGATCGACACCGATCAGGACGCAGACCCGGCGTTGAGAGATCGGATGATCCCGCATCGCCCGCAGCGCTGCGTCCCGCCGTTGCATCGGCGTCGTCAGGGCTTTCCCAGGAGATCCTTCAGCACAACATTGTCCAGCATGACATCTGCCACTAGGCGTTTCAGCTTCGCGTTCTCATCCTCGAGCTGCTTCAGCCGCTTAGCATCGGACAAATCCATCCCGCCATACTTGGCCTTCAGCTTGTAGAACGTCGCAGGGCTCAGGCCATGCTTCCGGCACAGATCAGCGGTTGGCAAACCAGCCTCCTGCTCTTTGATCATCCCGATTATCTGCGCATCGGTAAAACGGCTTTTCCTCATCTCGTCTGCTCCTTCAGGTTGGGCAGACTCTACATCAGATTGAGGGAACTTCCGGGGGGCAGGTCACAGCGCGTCACCTGCCGCAAAATAAAGCGGGATAAAAGCCTCGCCCGAACCGGCACCGGCCTGCTTCAGATCGCGGACAAATCGCTGAACCGGCGAATAGGACCCGGTATACCCTTCCGACACAAGCTGCTCATAAAGCCTCACGGCCGTTCGCCGTTCCCGGCGTGGTCGCTTCTGGTCCTGCTCGAACAGCTCCTGAAGCCGAAGATCAAACCCGTTGCACAGTTTGTGCCGAACCGGCGGGGCTTGGCGCTGGTAGCTCGGCGGGCTCTCATCCTTCAGATACTTCTTGATCGTGTTGCGCGATAATCCCGTCGCCCGCGCAACAGACCGGATACTGCGCCCTTCAACCAGCACCCACAGACGGATCTTCGATACACTTTCCATCAATAACACCTGCTCTTCCCTCCGCACTTGAAGCGCCGATGTTAACGAAACAGGTGGGTCAATTTTACTCGCTCATAACCCACCTAAGTGGGGCAATTTCGCATGCCGATTCACACAGTAGGCATGCCGATCTTTGGCGTTTCGGGACAGATCATGGCGCAAAAATCAACGATCTATAAAGTTGAACTCTCGGTCTCTGACATGGATCGTCATTATTATGAGACCCATAAACTGACCGTTGCGAAGCACCCGTCGGAGACGGATGAGCGGTTGATGGTGCGCATCCTGGCTTTTGCGCTGAATGCCCATGCGCATTTGGAAATGACGAAGGGTCTTTCAACCGATGACGAACCGGACATCTGGCAAAAAAGCCTGAGCGGCGAGCTTGATCTGTGGGTGGCTCTGGGGCTTCCCAGCGAGAAGGTGATGCGCCAATCCTGCGGCAAAGCTGGCAAGGTGATCGTCTATCCTTACGGCGGCAGGACCGCCGAGATGTGGTGGGACAAAGTTAAAAACAGCACCACCCGTTTCGATAATCTTCAGGTGATAAATCTGTCCGAGACCGACACCAGCGACCTTGCGAAACTGGTAAGCCGCGCGATGAAGTTTCAGGTCAATATTCAGGACGGCGATGTGATGGTCAGTGTTGGTGACAGCATCGTTTACGTGACCCCGGTAAAATGGAAGCCCGCTGCTTAATTCACGGATGCCTGCCGGAATGGCGGGTTTGCATTGTTGAGTGGCGCGCCAACCTCTGCGCCGATTGCTATGCGAAAATCTTCTTCGGCCCGAACCTGATGACCCAGATGGCATTTCTAGGTGCCATCAATTGTTACGTGCTGAATTCCTTCAGAACCTCTGCGGCAATCTGGAATGATCGCACCCTTGCTTGCGGGTCGTGGATCATGCCTGTCACCATAAGCTCATCTGGTTGATACCTGGATATCAGGGCCTCGAACTGCCTGCGGACCGTCTGAACATCGCCGGTCGCCGAGCAGGACAATGCGCGTTGGACCTGGGCAAACACCGGCGCCGGAATGAGCGAGGCGACATCGTTCTGCGGATGGGGCAGCTTGCCCGGGTTTCCTGTGCGCAGGTTGGCGAAGGCCAGGAATTGCGATGACCGCAGAAACTCTGCTTCTGCCTCGGTTTCCGCCGCGCAAGCCCCTGTGGCCATCATCACATAGGGGCGCGCAAGGGATTCCGAGGGCTGGAAAGACGACCGATAGATCGAAATCGCCTGCTCCAACAGGTCAGGTGCGAAATGCGATGCAAAGGCGTAGGGCAGGCCAAGATGCGCCGCCAGTTGCGCACCATAGAGCGAGGAGCCGAGAATCCAGACCGGAACCTGGGTGCCTTCGCCGGGAATGGCGCGCACCGCAGCGCCCTTCGGCGCGTCGTTGAAATAGCCAATCAATTCCTGCACGTCCTGGGGAAAGCGATCCTCGGGCGCCATATGGCGCCGCAACGCGCGGGCTGTCGCCATATCCGTGCCGGGTGCGCGCCCCAATCCCAGGTCGATCCGGTCGGGAAACAGGGTTGCAAGCGTTCCAAATTGTTCAGCCACCATAAGGGGGGCGTGATTGGGCAGCATGATTCCACCGGCGCCAATGCGCATGGTTTTCGTCGCCGCCGCGACATGACCGATGACAACCGCCGTGGCTGCACTGGCGATGCCCGGCATGTTGTGATGCTCGGCCAGCCAAAAGCGGTGATATCCCGCAGCCTCTGCCGCGACGGCAAGGGTTGCGGTATTGGCCAAGGCATCTGCTGCGGTCTTGCCTTCGGGGATCGGCGACAAGTCGAGTAACGAGAATTTCTTCATGGTGCGGTCCTTTTGCATGACCTATGCACTGCAGGGTTGCGAACCAAGGAAACCCGCGGATTTTTGTTGTGAGGCCCGGCGTTGCGCGACTGCGCAGGCCCGCCCGGCCAATGCAGGGGGCGTGCGTCACTCGTCAGTCTTGCCCCAAACAGGACGGCGGGCGATGTTGGTTGGCGCTGGTTTGGCGGCTCCGGTACGGGACCAGAAACCAGTTTTGCGGGAGTGGGATTTCTTCAGCTGCGCGAGATAGGTGGCGTGGTCGGCCACTCCGCTGGTGCGCTCGCGGTCTGCGTCTTGGGCCAGAAGGGCCAGTTTTCCCAGGTATTTCGCGCCATGGGAATAGGCCTTGGACCGTGCACGGGTCAGGATATCGTCCAAAAGGGCCCGATAAAGGAGGGTCGCGGCCAGCGGATGGTCGTGTTCCAGAAGGGCAGCGACTTTCGGCAGAACGTGCCAATCGCCGCCGTCCCAGTGGTGGGGATGCGCAACGATCAGCTTTGCCGCCAGATCGAGACGTGGCCAGTCAAGGAAGAATTGCAGCGCCGCCTCGGGGTCGGCCTGCTCAAGCGCCAGAGCATGAGCGCGCTCCTCGGCCTCTATGTCTTCAAAATCCGGCAGGTGCTTGAGGTAGTCACGTAGAATGCCAGCTGAAAGGCGCGCCTCGAAACAATGCCAGCGCAGGGCTTGCGCCGCTGGCTTGTCGCCCGTGGCGTCCAAGATATGCGCCTCCAGGCTGACCTGCTCCGGCGACAGGCCATCATCAGTTTCGCCAAAGCTATGCCGCCCCGATTTGCGCACCCACTCAAGCGCTTCGGGCGCACGACCGGCCTCAAGAAGCTGTGCCGCCATTCCCAGCGTGTCCTGCATATGCGGGCGTTTTTGGGCCTCCATGGCGATAAGCAGGTCGATGTCGCCACGCGCTGACGCGATGGTCTGGCGCATCCTCGCCCATTGCGAGGTCATGGAGTAGACCCAGCCATCCGATTTGCGCTCCGTCTCAATGGCCTGTCGTTTGGCTATGGCGGCGTTCAGATCGCTGTCCCAGCGGGTCAGGGTGTCTTGCGGCAGATGCGGCGCCACGGCCTCGGTCAGGTCCGTCAGATAGCCATGGCAGCTTTCGCCAAGGGCTGCCATGATCTTGTCCGGCAGAATGTCGGCCTCTGGGCTGGTCAGGGTCTGCACCAGATCGCCGGTCGCGCTGATCGCCTGATAATAGACATCCTGAACATTTCCCGAGGAATCGTCAACGCGCTCGAAGACCCGTTCATGGGTCGCGATGAAGCGCAGCAGCCGGTCGATGGCCAGGGCCGGAGCGGCGGGGCCAAGCTCGGATGTGATCGTATCGATCAGACTGCGCAGATCGTCGCGAAAGGCGCGGGCTTTGTCCCACTCGATGAAGCTCTTTGCCCGTTCCAACCCGGAAAGCCGCCGGTCGATCAGCTTGGCGATGGCTTCGGGGCCGGATTTCCCGGCCAGCGCCGCCTTGACCTGGCGCCGAAAGCCTGCGTCGCGCTCTGCCTCGTCCAGCACCAGTTGCGCAAGCTTGTCGATGCCGAGTTCCTTCAGCTTGTTGATCGAAAGGGCGGGTTTGCGGGCCATGGGCAGGTCTCGATTTTTGGAACGGTTTGCCCCGAAATAGTGCCTTGCCCAGACGGTCGGGACAAGGACCGGGCATCCGACAGATAAAATGCTGTACGAAGACCCAAAAGCCGCAATGGGAATGCGGTGTGATCGAATGGTCAATGCCCGGGGTGGGCCACAACCCGCAGGCGTACATCCTGCCCGGCAAGACCGATGTCCAGGCGTTCCACCAGCAGCTGGACAATGCGGGCCTGCTCGGCGGGGAAGAGTTCATTCCAAAGCGGCTCAAGTTGGGTCAAGGCTGCGCGTGCGGTGTCCTCAACGCTCTCGGGTATTCTTGGCACGCTTGCCGCCCATCCACATGCCCTTCTTGCGCGAGGCGGCTATCTTGTCGCGAATGCGCTCAAGAGAAGGCGGCCCGAAAGCCGCCTGCTCTTGTCGTGATCACGCTCAACGAGGATCAATAGACACCGTAAGTCGTCTCGTCGATCTTGTCGTAGATTTCCGTGCGGGCGAGGTCGGCAAGGGCATCCACGTCTTTGGTGTCCACCTCGGACAGAAGCCCGTCCCATTTGTCGACGAGCGCCTTGAAGGCGGTCAGGATATCTTCGGGGTTTTCGATACCCCGCTCCTTTGCCGTTGAAATCAGGGTCGCTTCGTCGGCCACCACGAAGTCTGCAAGCGCGTTTTTCAGCGTCTCATCGGGATCGACGACGGTCATGCCGGCGTCCTTCGCGGATTGAACCGCTTTCGCGACGTCCTTGTCGAATTCGATGCGGTGCTCGCCCAGGTAATAAGCCATCTGGTTGAACAGCACGCGGCGGTTTTCGGGCGAGATCGACTGCCAGAACGGCACGTTGTACCCCCATTCGAACCCGGCGTAATAATTGCCGATCGCGAGGGTGTTCATGTCGGTGACGACATCCTTCAGGCTGAAGCTGTCCAGCGCGTCCGCCGCGGCCACCGCACAATCGAGCGACCCCGCGTCCAGCCCCGTATACATTTCGCTGGACGGGATCGAGACCGGCACGGCACCGACGTATTCGGCGAAGCGCGACCATGCCCCACCGGCCATGCGCAGCCGCTTGCCCTTGATGTCCTCCAGCGTGCGGATCGGCGTGTTGCACTGCATGAAGTATTGCGAGGTCGAATAGCCGCCGCCGAAGACGACGCCGTTCGCCTTCCATTCGGCCTGCTGTTCGGGGTTGGTCAGCCCGAATTCGGTCGAGGCGAACGCCATGACCAGCGGGTCGGTGTTATAGAACGCCATGTTGCCGATCAGGTTGTCGATGGGCAGTTCGGACGGCGTGTAGGTGCCCGCATGATAGGTGACCTGTGCCACCCCGTCGCGGACCCCTTGCAGCGACGAAGCCGGCGGCAACAGTGAGCCGGCGGAAAACACCGTGAATTCGATTTCGCCGTTGGTTTCCTGCGCGACCTTTTTCGCGAATTCGACATATGGCCCGCGCACCATCGAATGGCGTTCGGCAAAGAAATGGTTCGCGTTATAGCTTTCGGCCGCGGCCGCAGTCGTCATCGCCACAAGTGCGACGGCGGTGGATTTCAGAATTGATGTCGTGTTCACAGGTTTCCTCCCTTTGGAACATGCAGTGGTTTGGTGTCAGCCTGCCATCAGCGACGGCAGGAAAAGACTGAGCGCGGGAAATGCGATCAGCAGGATCAGGGTCAGCAGGTCCATGGCGATGAACCACGTCGTTCCGGAAATGATGTCGCCCAGTTTGACCTTGCCGGATAATGCGCTGTGCAGGACGTAGAGGTTGAGGCCGACCGGCGGTGTGACCAGCCCGATTTCCAGCAGCTTGATGGTGATGATCCCGAACCAGATCAGGTTCACGTCGGCGCCTTCCAGGACGGGCAGCAATACCGGCAGCGTCAGCAGCATCAGGCCGATCGAATCGATAACCATGCCCAGGATGACGAACAGCCCCGCGACCATCAGAATGATGACGATCTGGTTGTCCGACACCGACAGCATCGCATCCGTCAGGGACCGCGGCACACCCGACAACCCCATGAAGCGGGTGAACATGATCGCGCCGATCGACAGAAAGAAGATGGACGATGTCGCCACAACGGTCTGACGGATGGCGATGCGCACGGCCTCCCATGTCAGGCTGCGGCGCAGGACGGCGATCAGGATGGCCAGCGTGGCGCCGACCCCACCGGCCTCGGTCGGGGTGAAGAAGCCGCCGAAGATGCCACCCAGAACGCCCATGATCAGCACCGGAAAGGGCCAGACCGACCACAGCAGGGCAAAGAACCGCGACGTGTCGAAGGTTCCCTTGCTGCGGGGGGCCAGGGCGGGGTTCAGCGCGCAACGGATTGTGATCATGCCCATATAGATCAGGGCAGAGATCACGCCGGGAATGACGCCGGCGATGAAGAGCTGGCCGATCGATTGCTCGGTGAAGATGCCGTAAAGCACCATCAGGATCGACGGCGGGATCAGCGAGCCGAGCGTACCCGAGGCCGCAACCACGCCTGTGGCCAGCGACGGGTGATATTTCGCCCGCAGCATTTCGGGAACCGCAATGCGCGACATGGCTGCCGTCGTCGCGATGCTGGAACCGGACGCCGCGGCGAACAGCCCGCAGGCCCCCACGCTGGCCGAGGCAAGCCCGCCGGGAACACGCGCCAGCAGCAGCTTCAGCAAATCGAACGCACCCGTCGTCAGGCCGGTATTGGCGGCGATGAACCCCATCAGCAGGAACATCGGGATCGCGGTCAGGGACCAGTCACCGATGAAACTAAACGGCAGCGCGCTGACGATGCCGAAGGCGGCCGTCGTGTTCAGCATGACCGAAATGCCGATGAATGACACGATCATAAGGGCGATGCCGATGGACATGCGCAGGGCAAGCAGGGCGAAAAGGCTGCCGACCCCGATCCAACCGATGGCCAACATGCTCATGCTGCGGAATCCGTATCGTGCAGTTTCGTGACGGGTCGACCGCGCAACAGCATGATCGCCCGCATGAGCGCCGCAACGGCCGCCAACCCAAAGCCCAGCGGCAGCATGCAGCGCGCGGGCCAGACGATGATTTCGCGGCTTCCCATGACCACCTCGCCGACGTTAAAGGCACGCACGGCATCCAGCCCGGTGCGCCAGGTCATGATTGACAGCATCCCCGCCGTGGCAATGAAGGTCGCGATCAGGCTGGTCCGCTTCAGCCAGTCGGGAAAGTGGTTGAACAGCAGGTCCACGCTGATCTGTTCGTCGTCGTATTCGACCATTGCCATCGGCAGCATGACGATCGCAACCATATAATAATAGGACGAGATTTCGACCGTGCCCTGGATCGGGGCGTTCCAGAACACCTTCAGAACGACATCCAGCGTGATGTTGAGCATCATCAGGATGATGCCCAGGCCACCGAGAAGCATCAGCCCATGAGTCAGTTTGCGAAATGCGCGATCCATTGATCCTCCCTGCGCAAGAGATCCTCATGATCGGCTGCGCTTTTTGACAGCATTCCGCACAGGTCTGTTCATCGCAAATCGCAAAGCTTGATCGGGTGATCGCACTTCGTTATCGATCCGTCATACGATGAGGAGAACGCAATGGGTCCGACCCGCATAGGCATCCGCCATCTGCGCTATACCATTGCCGTCGCGGATGCCGGCGGGTTCCGTGCGGCGGCCGAGATGTTGAACATCGCCCAGCCCGCGGTCAGCAAGACGGTGCAGGACACCGAGAACGACCTTGGGTTCGCGATCTTCGTGCGCAGTGCGGGGGTGTTCGAAATCACCGAACCGGGTCGCGTTTTTCTTGATGATGCCCGCCAGACACTGGCGACCTTTGAAAGGACGATCCGCGCGTCGCGCCAGAATGAACTGGGCGCGCGGGGGCACATCATTGTCGGATACTCGGCGCTTGCCGCGTCTTCCCAGATCTCGGGTGGGTTGGACCGATTTCAGGAACGCCACCCGGGCTGCCAGGTCGAGATGCACGTCATGTCCACGGACACGATGATGCGCAACCTCAAGACCGGCGAGATCGACATCGGTTTCCTTCTGTCGCACGACAGCGTGCACGACCCCGAGGTTGCGCAAAAGCCGATCTGGTCGACCACGATCGGCGTCGTCGTTCCCCGCACGATCAACGCCGTGTCGCTTGACATGCTGCGCACCAGCGACTTCGTGATGGGTGTCCGCGAAAACTGGCGATCATTCCGCGCGCTTCTCGACGCCGCATTCATTGCACCGGGTCTGACCCCATTGATCGTGGATGAGGCATGGGACGTGCAGGTCATCTTTCAGCGGGTCGCGGACGGGCGCGGACTGACCTTCTATCCGATCAGCGCGGCCGATAGCCTGCCCGCCGCGCTCCAGATTCTGCCGGTGCCGGATTGGACACCGCAGATGACCATTGCAATGGCCTGGAGCAAGGTCGTCGATACCAGGCTGCTGCACGCCTTTCGGGACAGTTTTGCAACCTGATCGGCCGCGCAGGTGATCCAATTCCGCGATCACCCGATCACACAACCTTATTTGAGCGTCGTGGCGACCTTGCGTCTTATGGCAGCGCCGACATGAATGAGCAGTGTGAGACCGCGATGGACTGTGATACCGATCCGACCCCCTTTTACCTTAGCGGATCAGACACTGGCGTGCTGCTGCTGCACGGCTTCACCAGCACGCCCCAAAGCGTCGCCCATGTCGGCCGCAAGATCCACGCGGCGACCGGGGTCACGCTGAGCGTGCCATTGCTGGCCGGCCACGGAGAAACACCCGAAGCGCTGGCGTGCACCGGGTTCCGCGACTGGCTGGACTCTGCGCAGGCTGCGCTCGATCGGTTGCACAATGACTGCGACCGTGTTGTCGTGGCAGGTTTGTCGCTGGGCGGAACGATTGCCTTAAACCTCGCCGCCCGCTTTGCGGATCGTGTCGATGGCGTGATCAGCATCAACGGGTCGACCGGCATTTACCGGCCGGATCAGGTGACAGGCCTGTTCTCGACCGAATCCGACGCGTTCCATCCAGGCATCGGATCAGACATCAGCCACCCCACACGGCGCGAGACATGCTACGACAGAATTCCCGTTTCCACGATGCGGGAAAGATTCATCCTGACCTGCGCGACGGGCATCCTGCTGCCAGAGTTGAAGCAGCCGGTCCTTGTGTTCCAGTCCCGCGAAGACCATGTCGTCGCACCGGAAAACGGATTGCGCATCCTGCGCGATGTCGGATCTTCGGATGTGTCGTTGCAATGGCTGGACCGCTCCTTTCACGTCGCGACACTCGACCATGACCGGGACCAGATCGCGTTCCGCTGCTCCGCTTTCATTTCCGGCCGGTTCCTGCGGTAAAGATCCGCGCCTTTGTTGCCCGGCCTCTTGACAGTGAATGTCGAAAGAAGCGCTTCCGTGCGCCCCATTGTGGCGGATATTGCTTAACCCCCGAACGCCTGTCTCAATTCAGCCGCGTCGAGTCGAAGATGAACTGTATGAAGGGGCGCACCACCCCCGAGAAATGGAAACGCGACCGCGATATCACCATGTCGTGCCCAGTGCCGCGCCGGTCATTCAAGCTGATCGTTGACATCATGGCGCGATTTGGCGTTTTTGGTATTCTGTGCAACCCTGTGCATTGCACGTGTCGGACGGCGCAGGAATTGCCGCCGGGTTTCCGCATGGGCCGGGCCGCAAGGCTTGCATTGCACGCAGATTGCGCCAGAACAGGGGGCAGAACCGCACCGCGGGCCAAAAGATTTTATGCGCGACGCGGGCCTGAGGGGTCTGCACAATGGTGGGATACAATGTGACCAATTCTTTGCCGCCCCGAAACCGTGGCTTTGTCAGCGCCCAAAAGGTTGCAGAGCTGGCGGGCGTGTCACGTTCGGCGGTGTCACGGGCGTTTACCGACGGGGCGAGTGTTTCGGCAGAAACGCGGGGCAGGGTGCTGAAGGCGGCAGAAGAGCTGGGCTATCACGTCAATCATCTGGCGCGCGGGTTGATCCGCGAACGCAGCAACATTGTGTCGCTCGTGGTTTCCGAAATCGCCACCCCGTTTCAGGCGCGCCTGATGGAGGCAATCACGCGGGCGCTGCAAAAGCAAAATCGCGTTGCGTTGGTGATCAACACCAATGGCGATGATGCCAACGCCGCGCAGGCGTTGAAACAAAGCCTGAATTACCGCGCCGATGCGACTGTCGTGCTGACGGGAACGCCGTCGTCGACCCTTGTTGATACCTGCCTTGCCAACGGTCAACATGTCATCCTGATCAATCGGGGCGAAACCCCGGAAGGGGCAGACCGGATCACGGTAAACAATGCCGCTGCCGCCCATGAGGCGTTTTTACTGCATCAACGGGCGGGTGCGCAAAGCCATGTCGTGGTATCAAGCCAGAACCGGACGCCAAGCCTTGTGGCGCGGGAAACGGCCTATGTTCAGGCGGCCCGCGCGGCGGGTGTCGCGGTTGAGGTGGTCGCGGCGGGGGCGACATCCTATGAATCGGGGCAGGCTGCTGCCCGGCAGGTTTTGGCGCGCTCCAACGCCGTTGATGCGGCGTTCTGTGTGACCGATCTTCTGGCGCTTGGCTTCATGGATTCCGCACGTCTGGAATTTGATCTGGCAATCCCGCGCGAGTGTTGCGTGATCGGTTTCGATGACATTGATCAGGGGGTGGGATTCCTATGGGCTTACGACATTCCGTCAGCCAATCAACCAGATCGCCGAACACATCACACAGCTTCTTGATCGCGAGGACGTGGCAGGCGACGGCGTGACATTCGAGGCGCAACTGATCTGGCGGCGGTCTGTCCGACCGCGCTAGTTCGCGCCGGGCGCGGTGAGGTTGCCCGCCGTCAGATCAATCGTAAAATCCGCGTCAGGCGCCCCGTTTGCATGTTTGTGCAAGGTTCTGAGCATCCGCGCCGCCGGCCCGGTTTCGGCCCCAACGGACAATCCGCGATAAAGCCGCAAACGCTCTTCCGGCAGGGCCGCGAGAGAGCCGGCGCGCTCCAGCAGGTAAAGGTCGGTGATGGCCGTGAGGCCGGAAATCCGCGCCGCGTCGGGGTGGTGGTTGGTATCGTCGATCAGATCGGCCAGCGTCACCCCGGCAAGGTGCTCGGCAAAACCTTCCTCCCAATCCCGGGGAAGAAAGCGCGTGATGACAAGGTGTTCGAGGTGCCAGCGCAGAAAGGTTTGATAATCGCCCTGCGGCAGGTCCGCCCCCGCCTGACGATAGGCGTCAAACCCCAGATCAAATCCGGTGACATCGTTCAACAGGCGCGTGTGAATCCGGGCTGTTTCCCCGTCGATATGCAGCAGTTTCCATCCGGCGGGAAATGCGACGGTCGACGGTGTGGCGATATTTATCAATGGTTTGGGGGTGGTAATTGCGGTGCTGCGGTTAAGGTGCCAATGCCCGCTGAAATGCAGCCCCATTCCCGTCGCGGCAATCCGCGCGCCCGTGGTATCATCCGGCATGATGCGGCGCTGACCGCCTGCCTCCATCTGACCGGCCGCCCCGTTGAGCGCATCAAGCACCGGATAATGCGAGAATGTCACCAGCCGTTTGCCCAAAACCTGTGCGCGCGCCGCGACATCGGCAATCCAGTCAAGCAACCAGGTCTTGCGCCCCAGCACAGCGGCCCAGCCCTCGGTGCTGCTGTCGCGCCAGGCGCCTGTTTGCGATGCCGGGTCGGGCCGATAGACCGAGGCATCAACCGAAAGAATCCACAGACCCGCCACAGGCTCTACCAGATAGGAAAAGTCGGGCGTCATCACCGTTTCAGGCCCGGCGAAAACCGGCCCCATACGCGCCTCAATTGCGGGATCGGTGCCAAAGGGCGTTTCCCACAGTACATCACCGGGATGCGGGGCAAAGCCGAAACCGGATGCGAAAGGAAAAACCTGTGCATAGCTCAGGCGTTGCAGGACGGGTGCGTGATGATGCGGCGTTTCTGGCGCGCTGGAGACGGTGAACACACCGCCATTCGGCGCTGTGAATTCTTTTGTTTGCGCCAGCGTGCCGTCAACCCATTGATCGTGGTTGCCGGGCGTCAGGAAAAACCGCATCCCTGCGCGGCTCTCATATTCGTGCAGAATGGCGGCGGCGGCCTGCCAGTTGGGCGCCTGACCGTCATCGGTCAGATCGCCGAGGATCAGCACCAACGTGACCCCCTCAGCGACCATGGCATCCAGCGCGGCGCGCAGGGCGGGTTCGCTTTCGTTAAAGACGCGGGTGGACTGGACGGTGTTGGCCAGGCTGCGCAGCATCGCGACGCCCTCGCACCCATAGGCGGCGCCGGTTGCAACGGCGTGCAAATGCGGATCGGCAAGAATTCCGATCCGGCCGCTCCATGGGGTGGGTTCCGTCATTGTTTTGCCTCGTCGGGTTTGAAATGCGCATTTGTGGTGTAAATCATGACGGTGGTGATCCCATGTCGCAAGGCCGCCCAATATCGAACAGCGCGACGGCCAAGGGTATCCGGGGCCAGCGGGGGCGGTTGTTCGGTCATCGGTCATGTCCTTTACGAGCCGCTGTCCTGCGTGCTATTGCACGGCTTTGCAATGGCTTCAATCACGAGTGTCCGACGACAATTCCATTTTCGGCTGCATCTGGCCGGGGCAGGGGTGGCGGGATCGTTGTGATTTGGCCATGATCCGCATAATCGGGCGCGGGCAACAAACGCGACATTTGGATAGAGCCATGAAACCAGACATCGACGTAATCACAATCGGGCGCGCGGGCGTTGATCTTTATGGCGCACAGGTCGGTGGGCGGCTTGAGGATATGGGTTCGTTCGAAAAATACATCGGCGGCAGTCCCACCAATATCGCTTGCGGCGCGGCGCGGCTGGGTCTGAGGACGGCGTTGATTTCCCGGGTCGGTGACGAACACATGGGCCGCTTCATTCGCGAACAACTGGCCCGCGAAGGCGTCTGTACCGATGGCGTCGTGACAGACCCCGAGCGCCTGACAGCCCTGGTGATTCTTGGCATCCGCGACCAGGAACAGTTTCCGCTGATTTTTTACCGCGAGAATTGCGCCGATATGGCCCTGTGCGAAGATGACATCGACGCGGCCTTTATCAAACGCGCGCGGGCGGTGGTTGTGACGGGCACACATCTGTCGAACCCGCGCACGGCGGCGGCGGTTCTCAAGGCGCTGACCATCGCGCGTGACAACGGCATCCGCACCGCCTTGGATATTGATTACCGCCCGAACCTTTGGGGCGTCGCGGGGCATGGCGACGGTGAAAGCCGGTTTGTCGCAAGCCAACAGGTGACGGATAAACTGTTGGCGACGCTGCATTACTTTGACTTGATTGTCGGCACCGAAGAAGAATTCCACATTGCTGGCGGATCGACAGATACCCTTGCGGCGCTGTCTGCGGTGCGGGAAAAATCAGCGGCGACCCTGATTTGCAAACGCGGTGCCGCAGGTGCCACTGCCTTTGACGGGCCGATCCCCGACAGCCTTGATGCGGGGCAGACGGGCCAGGGATTTCTGATCGAGGTGTTCAATGTTCTGGGTGCGGGAGATGGCTTTTTCTCGGGCCTGTTGAAAGGCTGGATGGCAGATGCCGACTGGCCGACCTCGCTGAAATACGCGAATGCCTGCGGGGCGTTTGCGGTGTCGCGGCACGGGTGCACCCCTGCCTATCCGTCCCTGGCCGAGCTTGAGTTTTTTCTTGAACGCGGGGTGGTGCAAAAGGATTTGCGCAACGATCCCGCGTTAGAGCAGGTTCATTGGTCAACCACACGCCACACGCGCAATGGGGGCGATTGGTCGACCATGCGGGTGTTTGCCTTTGATCACCGGTCCCAGTTGGAAGAGATGGACGGTTACACGATTGAAAAGGGCGCGGCGTTCAAGGAACTGTGTTTGAAGGCCGCGTTACAGGTGCAGGGCGGGCAGGGCGGGTTTGGCATTCTGTGCGACAACCGGATCGGGAAATCGGCGCTGCATGGGGCCTCTGGCACCGGGCTTTGGATCGGCCGGCCCGCCGAATGGCCCGGCTCGCGGCCTTTGACGCTGGAGCCTGACCTTGGCAGTGACTTTGGCGGCGTGAATACCTGGGCGCGTGAGAATGTGATCAAATGCCTGTGTTTTTGCCACCCCGATGATGATGCCGCAACGCGTATGGCACAGGAAGCGACCGTCAAGCGGCTGTTTGATGCGGGGCGGCGCAACAATCTGGAATTCCTGCTCGAAGTGATCCCCTCCAAGATTGGTCCGGTAACGCCTGACACAACGGCAACCCTGATCCGGCAGTTTTACAAGGCCGGGGTTTATCCCGACTGGTGGAAGCTGGAACCGATGGCAAACCCGAAAGGTTGGGCCGCCACAGTGTCGGCAATCGAGGATAACGACCGGCACACACGCGGGATCGTGGTGTTGGGGCTGGATGCGCCAGAGACAGAATTGTCGGCGTCTTTTGCCGTCGCGGCGCGCCATCCCCTGGTCAAGGGCTTTGCCGTGGGGCGCACAATATTCGGCGATACCGCGCGGGCATGGATGGTGAACGCAATGTCAGATGCGGATGCGGTTGCACAGATGGCAGACCGGTTTGCGCGACTGTGCAAGGTTTGGGATGCGGCGCGCGCCGCAAGCAAGGGATAATCGCGATGAGCAAGACAATCAGACTGACGGCGGCGCAGGCCATGGTCAAATGGCTCTCGGTGCAGATGACCGAGGAAGGCGAGCGTTTCATCGAGGGCGTTTGGGCGATCTTTGGTCATGGCAACGTGACGGGTATGGGCGAGGCGCTTTATGGTGCTGACCTGCCAACATGGCGGGGCCAGAACGAACAGACCATGGCGCATACGGCCATCGCCTATGCCAAGGCGAAAAAGCGCACCCGCGCCATGGCTGTGACCACCTCGATCGGGCCGGGCGCGACCAATCTGGTGACAGCGGCGGCCTTGGCCCACGTCAACCGTTTGCCCTTGTTGCTGATCCCGGGTGATGTGTTTGCAAACCGTCGCCCTGATCCCGTGTTGCAGCAAATCGAAGACCACGGCGACGGCACGGTAAGCGCCAATGACTGCCTGCGCCCTGTCAGCCGTTATTTTGATCGCATCGTGCGCCCCGAACATCTTTTGACGGCGCTGCCCCGTGCAATGGCGGCCATGACAGACCCGGCAACCTGCGGCCCGGCGACCCTTGCATTTTGTCAGGATGTGCAGACCGAGGCCTATGATTACCCCGTCGCGTTCTTTGCCCCGCGTGTGTGGCGCATTCGCCGGCCCGAACCGGATGCGGTGGAATTGGCCGAAGTGGCCGATCTGATCCGCGCGGCCAAAACCCCGGTGATCGTTGCCGGTGGCGGCGTCATCTATGCGCAGGCGGAAAAGACGCTGGCAGATTTCGCGACACGTCACAATATTCCGATCGTGGAAACCCAGTCTGGCAAAGGTGCTGTCGCGCAGGCCCATCCGATGAACTATGGCGGTTCGGGCGTGGATGGATCGGCGGCGGCGAATGACATTTCGGCGGCGGCGGATCTGGTGATCGGGGTTGGCACGCGGTTTCAGGATTTCACCACCGGGTCATGGTCGGTGTTCAAACACCCGGACCGGCGCCTGATTTCGATCAATGTGGCGGCCTATGATGCGGTAAAGCACGGGGCGGTGCCACTGATGGCGGATGCCGGGATTGCGCTGGAAAAACTGACCGCTGCCTTGGGCGATTACGCCGGAAAGGGCGCAAACCCCGATGCACGGGCAGGGTGGCTGGCGGCGGTCACGGCCCATTGCGCGCCCCGTGCAGACACCCCCAAAGGGTATCGCCCGCTTGACGCCGAGGTGATCGGCGCGGTGCAACGCGCCACCGATGAAACCGCCGTGGCGATGTGCGCCGCCGGCACCATGCCCGGCGCGCTGAAGCTGCTTTGGCAGGCGGCAAGCGGCGGCTATCATATGGAATACGGCTTTTCCTGCATGGGCTATGAAATTGCGGGCGCGATGGGGCTTAAACTCGCCGATCCGGCGCGCGAAGTGATCTGTTTTGTCGGGGATGGGTCTTACATGATGGCCAATTCCGAACTGGCAACCGCCGTGATGCGCCGCGTGCCCTTTACGGTCGTGTTGACCGATAACCGGGGGTACGGCTGTATCAATCGCCTGCAAACCGGGACGGGGGGCGCGGCGTTCAACAACCTTTATGCCGATTGCAACGTCGAGGCGCAGCCGCAGATCGATTATGTCGCCCATGCGGGATCAATGGGCGCCCATGCGGTCAAGGCCCGCGATATTGCCGATCTGGAAACGCAGATCGCGGCGGCCCGTGGGCGCGACATTCCAACGGTGATCGTGATCGAAACCGATCCGACAGTCGGCCCCAACCTTGATGGGTCGGGGGCGTGGTGGGATGTGGCGGTTCCTGCGGTCAGTGATACACCGGACATTAACGCCGCCTATGCGGATTACCTGAAAAACCTTGCACAACAGCGCGTTGTAAACTGAAAGAACACCACATGATCCTGTTTGGCACCAATCCGATCGCATGGGCCAATGACGACGACCAAAGCTTGGGCGCCGATATTGAAACCACGCGCATCCTGCACGAGGCGGGCCGCCTTATCGGCTTTGACGGAATAGAGAACGGTCACCGCTGGCCGCAAGACGACCCTGCCGCGCTCAAGGATCTGCTGGGGCAATATGGTTTGCGCTTTATCTCGGGCTGGCATTCCCTGAACCTGCTGGCCCATTCTGTCGCGGATGAGAAAGCGGCGATTCAGCCGCACCTGGACAAGTTAAAGCATAACGGTTGCCGGGTGTGCATCGTCTGCGAGACATCCAATTCCGTGCAGGGCCTTGATGCGCCGCTGACGACACGGCCCACGCTGGACAGCGCCAGCATGGTGGATTTCGCCGCCCGGGTCGAGGAAATCGCTGTCTTCACCGCCGCGCAGGGCATTGATCTGGTGTATCATCACCACATGGGCACAGTGGTGCAAAGCGTCGAAGACATCGATGCCTTTATGGCCGCAACCGGCCCGGCGACGAAACTCTTGTTTGATGCGGGGCATTGTTATTTCGGCGGCGGTGATCCTGCGCAGGTCTTGGCGCGTCACATCGGCCGGGTTGCGCATTTTCACGCCAAGAACGTGCGCCCGGCTGTGCGGGCAACGGTCGAAAACAAAGGCTGGTCCTTCATGGACGGGGTGCGCCGTGGCGTTTTCACCGTGCCGGGCGATCAGGAGGGGGCGATTGATTTCGCGCCGCTTTTGCAGATTCTGAAATCGGCGGGCTATGACGGCTGGATCGTGATCGAGGCCGAACAAGACCCCGACGTGCATAACCCGCTTTTGTATCAAACCCTTGGGTTGCACACCCTGAAACGCATCGCGCGTGAAACCGGACTTATCTAAAGGAGCGACCCATGGCCGATTTTCTGAAAAAACCGTTTGGCACCCATGGCAAGGTCCACGCGATCACCCCGGCAAGCGCGGGCTGGCGCTATGTCGGGTTTGATCTTTACCGCCTGCGGGCGGGCGAAACCGCGGGCGATGTCACCGGCTCTGATGAGGTCATACTGGTCATGGTCGAAGGCAAGGCCACGGTGGTGGCCGCAGGTCACGAGTGGGGCGAATTGGGGGACAGGATGCAAGTGTTTGAAAAAACGCCGCCCCATTGTCTTTATGTGCCAAATGGTCAGGAGTGGCAGGCGGTCGCCACCACAGATTGCACCATCGCGATTTGCAAGGCACCCGGAAAATCCGGGCATGACGCGCGCAGGATCGGCCCCGACGGGATTTCCCTGACCCAGCGGGGCGAGGGCACCAACACCCGCCATATCAACAACATCGCAATGGAAAACGAAGACTATGCCGACAGCCTGTTGGTAACCGAGGTGTTCACCCCGGCAGGCAATTGGTCGTCCTATCCAAGCCACCGCCATGACGAGGATGATTTTCCACGCATCACCTATCTGGAGGAAACCTATTACCATCGCCTTAACCCTGCAAATGGCTTTGGGATTCAGCGGGTCTATACGGATGATCTGCAACTTGATGAAACCATGGCCGTGGCCGACGGTGATGTCGTCTGTGTGCCGCGCGGTCATCACCCCTGTGGCGCGCCCTATGGGTTTGAGATGTATTACCTCAACGTGATGGCAGGCCCCTTGCGCAAATGGCGCTTTGTTGCCGCGCCAGAAGTGGAACATCTGATGTGATTGCGGCGCAGGAAAAAGCCCTTTGATGACATTCGCAAAGGCGCGTTATCGGCCCCGGGGCGGGGGCGTTGATAAATAGCAAAAAACAGGCAGGAATGCCTTGACGCCCCCGGTGCCATATTCTATCCCGCACGTCATGCGCGGTTGTAGCTCAGTTGGTTAGAGTACCGGCCTGTCACGCCGGGGGTCGCGGGTTCGAGTCCCGTCAACCGCGCCATTTACCCCTCTTTTCGTGACATTTTCACTGAATATTCCTTTCGGAAACAAAATGCGTTTTGGGGGCATCTTCGCGCTTGACGGCCCCGTGCGACTGGCCTATCCCGCACCTCACGCGCGGTTGTAGCTCAGCTGGTTAGAGTACCGGCCTGTCACGCCGGGGGTCGCGGGTTCGAGCCCCGTCAACCGCGCCATTTCCCATTTCCGCCTCTGTGTCAGCGCCCTTTCGGGACGGCATCTGCATTGGCGTGCGGGACTGTAAAAAATGGGCCGCATCATCCACACGCATTCCGTTTGGCGGGGGCCCTGAACACACAGACCTGGCGCGCAGGGCGCAGCAGGTCTTTGCTGTTGTCAGATATTTCGTGACCGGCACATCCGGAAAAAGCTGCGGAAAATCCAAGAACTTTTTCGGGGTCGGTATCGACCTGCGTGATCGAAGAAACGTCCGACATCGCGGACGAATGCCCGTATCGACGTATCCGTCCGGCTACGTCGCGCTTGACGCCTGTTGCGGCGTCCAGTTCCAGGGCGCGGGTTCTTCGACGCGGTTGATCTTGTGATCGGCGATACGCTCGGGAACCCAGGTAAGCCAGGCTTCGGGATTGACGCCGTTCATGCGGGCGGTCTCAACAAGCGTGTAGGTGATCGCAAGGAGCTGCTGGCCATGACCGACCGCTTCCGCGAAAGCACCCAAAGCTGGCGCAAGGTGCTGCTCGATCTCAAATGGCGTGGCCTGAAGCAGGACCCCAAGCTGGCGATCGGCGACGGTGCCCTGGGGTTCTGGACGGCCCTGCGCGAGGTGTTCGCCACAACGCGGGAACAGCGGTGCTGGGTTCACAAGACCATGAACGTGCTGAACGCGATGCCGAAATCCGTTCAGGCAAAAGCCAAGGCCAACCTCGCTTTCGACTTCTTGGTCGAAAACTATGGCGTGAAATAAGACAAGGCGGTGGCCAAGTTGGTCAAGGACAGAGACGCGTTGCTGGCCTTCTACGACTACCCGGCGGAACACTGGAAACACATTCGGACGTCAAACCCGATCGAAAGCACCTTCGCCACTGTCCGGCATCGCACGAAACGCACCAAGGGGTGCCTCAGTCGCAAGACCGGGCTGGCAATGGCGTTCAAGCTGATGATGTCAGCGCAGAAAAATTGGCGCAAACTCGACGGCCAGAACCGCCTGCCCGAGATCATCCAAGGGGTTGAGTTCCGCGACGGCCTCCGCCACGTTCAAGCTGCCGCCTGATCAGGCGTCACCAACTTTTGCGCATATCGCACTTTCGATTGGATTTCGGCGGTATGACCGGGATGATGTCGCGTTCCAGCAGGTCATTTCGCAGCCAATCCGCGTCGAAAGCCCGGTCAGCCAGCAGATGTCCGGCGGAAAGGTTGCGGATCAACTCATCGGTTTCGCGCAAGTCTTGTGCCTGTCCGGGCATCAGGCAGAAATCAACAAGATTGCCGAGCGCATCGGTCAGGGCCAGAATTTTCGTCGTTATGCCTCCGCGGGAACGCCCGATGGCCTGGCAAAGAGTCCCCCATTTGCGCCCTGACCCGAGCGGTGGACCTTCACGATCATTCCGTCCGTTGCCCGGCAGTTGATTGCGGAGCAATCAATGAGAGGGGATTATCGCGTGTTCCAAGTCGGCGTCTGAAGATAACTCTTTGAACATCCGATGGAAAACAGCCGCGCCAACCCATCTGCGGAACCGCTTGAACACGCTGTTCCATTTGCCAAATTCGATCGGTAATTCACGCCACTGCGCCCCGGTGCGGACGATCCACAGGGCCGCTTCCACGAACAAGCGGGGATCACGCCCAGTCTGTCCCGAATCGGCAACCTTCCCAAGACAATACAGTTCGATCGTGGCCCATTGCGCGTCGGTTAAAACTCTTCAGGTCAAGGCTGCTCTCCTCTGTTTGCAACCTTGAATCAGAAGTCAAGTGATTTGGGAATCCTGAACGTCAACAGCCCCTAGGAACCCAACGGTCATCAAGGCCTTTGAATCCAAGATCGAGAAGCTGGAGCACGAGAAGTTCGCTATTGCCGAACTCCCCTGTCAATGAGCGTTCAAAACTGACCCGGTTTCAGCATTTGATTTTGACCCGCCTATTGGGAGGCAAAGCCCTCAGGCGGGCCGCCCTCATATAGCGAGTCCGTCTGTGGGCTTTGCTTGCGGTGCGGTTATTTTTCTCTGCGGCTTTTGCTCTGAGCGAAGCGGTATGAGGTGTTGCCGGTCTCGATGATGGCGCAGTGGTGCGTGACGCGGTCCAGCAGCGCGGTTGTCATCTTGGCATCCACTGCCCGGCAGTCGCTGCTTGCAGCGATGAGAGGGGCCGAAGACAGCGACCCATTCCCCGAACTCCAGATTGGTGGTGATGATGACGCTGGTTTTCTCGTAGAGCTTGCTGATCAGGTGGAACAGCAGTGCGCCGCCGGATTTCGGGAAGGGGATGTAGCCCAACTCGTCGATGATGACGCAATCCAGGGCTGACAATTGCCGGATGATCTTCCCGGCGTTGCCTTCGGCCTGTTCCTTGATCCACTGCCCGGCGGTGCATGTTTACATGCATGAGAGGGAGGGCATTGATCAGATCGACGGCGTTGAAGAAGCGGGCCTTTTTGCCGTTGTTGATCAAGGCGGTTCCAAGCGCGATGGCGATGTGGGTTTTGCCTGTTCCGGTTCCACCCACCAGGATGAGGTTGTGTGCCTCTTCGGTAAACTGGCCCGAGCAGAAGGGCTCGATCCGGGCCTTGGTGACGGCTGCCGCGCCGTAATCGAAGGTGGCGAAGTCCTTGTGATGCGGGAACTTCGCGATGCGCATTTGATACTGGCCTCTCGGCGATGCAAAGCATCGCCTGTCAGCTAATAGATGGAGCGCACCCGGCGCTCTACAGTTTCTGCGTCGATCAGTTGCTTCATCGCTGTGGTCAGACTGGGCGGCTTGCGCGCGGACAGCAAATCATGTGCGCAAGCTGCCATTCCATGCAGCCTCAGGGCGGTCAGTTGATCAATGAGAGCGTTCATATGACGGCCCCCTCTGCCGAGCACAGCGTTTCATAGCGCTTACAATCGGCCTCCGGGCGCAGGGTCAGCTGTGGATAGACGTATGTTTCGCTCAAGGAGGTGATGACCGGCTCGACCAGCTGGTTAATCAGGTTGATGATGGCGGGCAGGCGCAGGGTGTTTTGCTCCACCGCCAGATCACACGCAATCTCGACGACCTCGATCCGGTGATCCTGGGCCAGCAGAAGCAGATCGACAAACTCCCGATCCCCACCTTTGCCGGCCATGTAATGTTCCCTGATCCGATGCATGGCATCGGGCAGTTGCCAGTCCACGAAGGGTGCCCCGTTGCGCAAGGCGCCGGGTTTGCGATCCAGCAGAGGAACGTAATGCCACGGTTCAAAGTAGCTGACGTTGCGGGTAAAGCGGCGCCTGTGTTCGGCAATGACATCCTGGCCTGACACCAGCACGATCCGGCCCGCATAGGCGCGCAAGGAGACATGCTGGCCTGCAAACCGGGACGGCACGCTGTAGCGATTGCTGGCATATTGAACCAGGCAGGTGGAGCGGACACGCACCGTCTTCTCCACATAGCCATCAAAAGCCCGCCCCAGGGGGCGCAGCCCGGCGCGTTCATCTTCAAAAACCTCTGCAACCGTGCGGGTCGAATGTTCAGGATGAGCGCGATTTGCCAGCTCCTCGCAGCGCAGGCGCAACCAGTCGTTCAGCCCATCCAGATCATCGAAGGCTGGCATTGGGGCAAACAACCGGCCTCGCAAAAACTGGACCTGGTTCTCGACCTGACCCTTCTCCCAGCCCGACGCGGGGGGCAGGGCCGTCCAGAAGGGCGCCATTGGTTCAAGCCCAATGGACGGCGGCTCCATGACATAGTGGTTCATCAACGCGAGGAACCGCGGATGGAATATCCGATCCTTCGAGCGGGAGACATAGGTCACCATCGTTTTGGGATTGTCGATGATCCCGGGGCTCCGCCCGTTCACATCTCAAACCGTCCCCCGGACGGTTTGCCACCTTCGGTGGGTCGATGTTCACCCCGTCGCGGGACCCCGCCGTAGAAGGACAACGCCCGCACAAAGGCATCCAGCACCATCTCTTGGGCTTCGCCGGGATAGGCGACGACAAAGGGCTTGCGACTATGGCACAGGCGGAAGTGGGCAACCTTCACCGATCGCTCGACACCGCCCAGGACAACCCGTTCCTCGCTCCAGTCAAATTGCAGCGCGTCACCTGCCGCAAAATAAAGCGGGATAAAAGCCTCGCCCGAACCGGCACCGGCCTGCTTCAGATCGCGGACAAATCGCTGAACCGGCGAATAGGAACCAGGATAACCTTCCGAGACAAGCTGCTCGTAAAGCCTCACGGCCGTTCGCCGTTCCCGGCGTGGTCGCTTCTGGTCCTGCTCGAACAGCTCCTGAAGCCGAAGATCAAACCCGTTGCACAGTTTGTGCCGAACCGGCGGGGCTTGGCGCTGGTAGCTCGGCGGGCTCTCATCCTTCAGATACTTCTTGATCGTGTTGCGCGATAATCCCGTCGCCCGCGCAACAGACCGGATACTGCGCCCTTCAACCAGCACCCACAGACGGATCTTCGATACACTTTCCATCAATAACACCTGCTCTTCCCTCCGCACTTGAAGCGCCGATGTTAACGAAACAGGTGGGTCAATTTTACTCGCTCATAACCCACCTAAGTGGGTCAATTTCGCATGCCGATTCACACGCCTGATCCTTGGATTCTTTTACCCCAACGTTTTCAAGCCGTCCGGCGATCAGGCGGCGAATTTCCGGTTTGATGCCCGAGAGTCGGGCGGCGCGCGTCCAGCTATGGCGGAAGCTGTGGAAGACCAGTCCGTCTTCTTTGATCTTGAGGGCCTTGGTGACTTCGCGGGGGAACCGTGTGCCAAAGGTCTCGCTATAGCGATCCCGTTTGCTGAGGGTCACCTCACGGGGGCTTCTGATCTTGGTCTTGTTGTCGGTATAGTTCTCGATGAACAACATCTTGTCACCAGACGCGCGCCGACGGGAAAGGAAGTCACCGAAACCCGCATCTAGCAGGACCGGCGGGATGGGGATCACACGGAAGCTATGCTTGTTCTTAACCTTTTGCAGCGGGTCTTCGTCGGTGATTTTGAGCGTCAGTCCGTTCCCCCAGTTTCGACGTTTGCGACGTGAAGCTGTCCGATCTCTTCCCGGCGTGCTCCGGTGTATGCGGAGATCATCGGTGCCCAGCGGTCGATGCTGTCCTCATGGAATTTAGCCGCACAGTGGTGGAGGATCAGCCGAATATGCGCGGGAGCGAACGGCCTGACATCATCATCAGCCTTTGCGGAGTGTTTCACCTTCGTTTTGATTATTTTGTAGCCTGAGAATGGATCAGCAGAAATAGTTCCGGGTTTATCGAGAGCGTATGCCATCATCGCCTTCATGTGATCGACGCGGGTGCCCCTGATCTTGTCGCCCGCACATTCAAGCCCCTCAGTTTCCCCGGCTTCTATTGCTTGTTGGATGGGTAGGTCTTGGATTCGCTTCTCCCGTGTGATGGGCAGCTTCTTGAGAGCTTCATCGAAGTCGTGGAGGTGACCACGTTTGAACTTGTTGATGGGCGTCTCACCGTGAAGTTCGATCCAGCGGCGAACGGTGTAATTCAACGAGTCCTTATGCTGCTTGGTGTAGGACTTTGCGGCGGCGAACTGTTCAGCAAGATCGCGCAGCCCTTCTCCACCTTCGTCCGCCCACTCCGGCGCTTCGGGAATTGGCTCTTGCAGTGTTGCGGCTGTGGTTTTCAGCTTGCGGAGTTCGGCGGTGACGTGATCGGCAAAGGCGCGCTGGGCGGCTCGTTCTGCTTGTTGGTGTATGTCGCGCAACAGGTCCGGTTCCACGTCTTCTTCACCGATGAAGACCTGAACCGGGGATGTTTTCCGGCGAGTCTTGCCTGTCTTGAAGTCAATGATTTCGGAGTGAAGCCAATCCACATCTGTGTCGATGGGGTCGTCCGCCCCCCGTCCGGCTTCAAGGAAAGCATTCGTGCAGCGGAGTTCCGCGATCAGGGCAGGCAGCTTGTCTGCGCCGCCCAGCGCTTCGACCATTGCAGCCTCGGGGGCGTCCAACAATTCCTTGAGGCGGGCCTTTGCGGCTTTGGCATCAACTTCCTTGACTTGCCGCGCCATGATCGCGCGCTGGTCTGTGACTTGCCGTGCGGCCTCGCGCGGGTCGCTGGACCGGGTGGAAGCCTCGAATGCGGCCTTTTCCCGATACAGATGTCGAATTGCCAGCGGCACGGGAATGTTGAGGTGGTAGATGCCACCGCGTTGTTTTGTGTATTTGATCTTGGGGAGCGCCATGGCTGTGTCCTAGTTCCGTGTCTTAGTCGAAACTAAGACAAACGCTAGGACAAACCGCCAAAGATAAGGGAATTTCGGCCATAGTATTGAAGATAAAGGGAAAAGATGGTGCTGTGAGAGAGGATTGAACTCTCGACCTCACCCTTACCAAGGGTGTGCTCTACCACTGAGCTACCACAGCTTTCATCGTGGCGGGTGGATAGACGCTTGGTGGCGGGGGCGCAAGGGGGATTTTTCGGGTTTTTGCGAGGAATGCTGTGCGGGTGCCTTATTCAAGGGCAAACCTGGCCTGAACATGGAGGGCAGGGCAGGTTTTGTGCGGTCTGCCGCTGTGGTGGATCGTAGAAACTGGACCAACGGACAAGGCTGGGGTAGGAACGGGCCATGGTAAAGACGAACGGCCCAGACAAGAATGCCAAACCGGCCTCGGCCCGTGAGACGCGGCTGAAGGCGGCGCTCAAGGCCAATCTGGCGCGGCGCAAGGCACAGGCGCGGGCACGTTCAGGGCAGGTAACAAAAACGGCGGACGGTGGTTCCGCCAAGGGCGAATGAAAAGGGCAGGCAGATGGATCTCGATTATTGTGCGCGGTGGCGGCGAACTTCGGGGGAAATCCCAATCGCCGGGGCAAAGAATGCCTGCCTCACCCTGATGCCGGCGACCTTGCTGAGCGATGAGCCGCTGACCCTGACCAATGCGCCGCGTCTGTCGGATATCGCGACGATGACGGCGCTTTTGCGTTCTCTTGGGGCCGAGGTAAGCAGCCTTCAGGATGGTCAGGTTCTGGTGATGTCGTCGCACAACGTGACCAACCACACCGCTGACTACGATATCGTGCGCAAGATGCGCGCCTCGATCCTGGTGCTTGGGCCCATGTTGGCGCGCGATGGTCATGCGGTGGTGTCGCTGCCCGGGGGCTGTGCCATCGGGGCGCGGCCTGTCGATCTGCATCTGCGCGGGCTAGAGGCGCTTGGGGCCGAGCTGGAGCTGCGCGACGGCTATGTTCACGCCAAGGCGCCCGGGGGCCTGAGGGGCGGGACAGTTGATTTTCCGCTGGTGTCGGTCGGTGCCACGGAAAATGTGCTGATGGCGGCCAGTTTGGCCAAGGGCACCAGCACAATCAACAACGCCGCGCGCGAACCTGAGATTGTCGATCTGGCCCAATGCCTGCGCCGCATGGGCGCGCAGATCGAGGGCGAAGGCACCAGCACGATCACCGTGCAGGGGGTTGAAAAGCTGCACGGCGCAACGCACCCGGTGGTGACTGACCGGATCGAGCTGGGCACATATATGCTGGCGCCCGCGTTCTGCGGCGGTGAGGTGGAATGCCTTGGCGGGCGGATCGAACTGGTGGGCGCGTTCTGTGAAAAGCTGGATCAGGCGGGTATTTCCGTTGAGGAAACGCCGCGCGGGTTGAAAGTGGCGCGCAAGAACGGGCGGATCAGGGCCGTGGACATCACGACCGAGCCGTTTCCCGGCTTTCCCACCGATCTTCAGGCACAGATGATGGCGCTGCTGTGTACCGCCGAAGGCACCAGCACGCTGGAAGAAAAGATTTTTGAAAACCGGTTCATGCACGCGCCCGAACTGATCCGCATGGGGGCCAATATTGATGTGCATGGCGGTACGGCCCGGGTGACAGGGGTTGAGCGTCTGAAAGGTGCGCCGGTCATGGCGACCGATCTGCGTGCATCGGTTTCGCTGATTCTGGCGGGGCTGGCGGCCGAAGGGGAAACCATGGTCAGCCGGGTGTATCACCTTGATCGCGGGTACGAACGGGTTGAGGAAAAACTGGGCGCCTGTGGCGCGCGTATCGAACGGGTGCGCGCATGAGCGGGGATGCAAGGTTCGAGGACGGTGCCGCCCGTCCTCTGCGGCTTCAGGCGCTGAGCGGCGAGGATCTGACGGTCATTTCCTCGCTGGTGCAGGATGCGGTATTCCCGATCACCGACATGCGGTTTGAACGCGCCGTGCGCCGGTTTTCCGTGTTGGTCAACCGGTTCCGCTGGGAGGACAATACCGCCAACCCCGAACGGGTGCGCGCCGTGCTGTCGTTTGACAATGTGACGGGTGTGCAAAGCAGCGGAATTGACCGGGGCGACGGCGATCAGATCCTGTCACTGCTTGCGGTCACGCTGGATGGTGACAGTGACCGGGCGATCCTGACCCTTGCGGGGGATGGGGCGATTGCCATTGATGCCTCGGCGCTTGAGGTTTCGCTCAGGGATGTGACGCAACCCTATCGTGCGGTTTCGGGCAAGACGCCCCACCACCCCGACTAAGCCGCGGGCTTGAGCCTGCTGCACTGCGGCGCTATGCCTTGCGGGAACGGAGTATTTGCCATGCCCCATATCCTGTCCACCAGCGATACCGATTTCGAATCCCGCTTTGCGGCCCTGTTGACCATGAAGCGTGAAGACAGCCCCGATGTGGATGCCACCGTGGCGGCCATCATTGCCGATGTGCGCGCCCGTGGTGACGCGGCGGTTTTGGAGCTGACGGCGAAATTCGACCGGCTGAGCCTGACGCCGGAGACGCTCGCGTTTACCAAGGCCGAAATTGATGCGGCCTGTGCCGAGGTCAGCGCCGAGGATCGCGCCGCGCTGGAACTGGCCGCCACCCGCATCCGGGCCTATCACAAACGGCAGATGCCAAAAGATGAAAGCTGGACCGATGAATCCGGCGCCACCCTTGGATGGCGCTGGACACCGGTTTCGGCAGCGGGGCTGTATGTGCCGGGCGGTCTTGCCTCTTACCCGTCGTCGGTGTTGATGAATGCGATTCCCGCCGCCGTGGCCGGGGTCGAACGCCTGGTCATCACGGCGCCCACGCCCGATGGGGTGGGCAACCCGTTGGTGTTGCTGGCGGCGCGGCTGGCCGGGGTTGAAACCGTGTACCGGGTTGGCGGGGCACAGGCGGTTGCTGCGCTGGCCTATGGCACGGAAACCATTGCACCCGTTGATAAAATCACCGGGCCGGGCAATGCCTTTGTGGCGGCGGCGAAACGGCGGGTGTTTGGCAAGGTCGGCATCGACATGATTGCCGGGCCGTCGGAAATTCTGGTGATTGCCGACGCTGACAATGACCCGGACTGGATCGCCCTTGATCTGCTGAGCCAGGCCGAACACGACGAAAGCGCCCAAAGCATCCTGATCACCACCGATCCGATTCTGGCCGAAGCGGTGGCCGAAGCGGTGGCGATGCGCCTTGAAACCCTTGAACGGCGCGCCATTGCCGGGGCATCGTGGCGCGATTTCGGGGCGATCATCACGGTTGCCGATCTGGGCGAGGCGGCGGCGCTGTGCGATCAGATCGCGCCAGAACATCTGGAACTCTGCGTCGATAACCCCGACGCCCTTGCCGCCAACATCAGCCACGCTGGCGCGATTTTCCTTGGCAAATGGACACCCGAGGCCATTGGCGATTATGTGGGCGGGCCAAACCATGTGCTGCCCACGGCCCGTTCGGCGCGGTTTTCCTCGGGGCTGTCGGTCATGGATTTCCTCAAACGCACGACCATGGCCAAAATGTCGCCCGGGGCGTTGAAATCGATCGGCCCTGCCGCGGAACGCCTGGCCAATTCAGAAAGCCTTGAGGCACACGGGCTGTCGGTGCGCGCCCGTCTGGACCGGCTGAACCGATGAGCGGGCTGGTTCAGATCGACATCGACGATACCGGCCTTGCCGCCCCCACGCCCGAGATCGAACAGGAACGCCGGGTGGCCATCTTTGATCTGCTTGAGGATAACGCCTTTGCGCTGCCCGGGATGCCGACCGCCGATCTGCACCTTCTGCTGGCGATTCGCGACCGGCGACTGGTGTTTGATCTGACCACCCCGGACAGTGAAAAAGTAACCGAATTTCACCTGTCCCTTGGCCCGTTCCGGCAGGTGGTAAAGGATTACTTTCAGATCTGCGAAAGTTATTTCGACGCGGTGAAACGGCTGCCGGCCAGTCAGATTGAAACCATCGATATGGCGCGGCGCGGCATTCACATGGAAGGCGCGCGGGTGTTGCAGGAACGGCTTGACGGTAAGGCGGACATTGACATCGACACCGCGCGGCGCCTGTTCACGCTGATCTGCGTGCTGCATTTCGGCGCCTGAGGTGGCCGGACTTCCACAGTCGGTTCTGTTTTGCTGTGATCACAATGCCGTCCGCTCGCCCATGGCCGAGGGGATGATGAAACGCTTTTATGGCAATCAGACCTATGTTCAATCGGCTGGCGTCAAGGGCGACATGGAAATCGACGGGTTTTCAATCGCCGTCTGCCGGGAACTCGGGGTCGAGCTTGAACGTCACCGCACCCGGTCTTTTGACGAAATGGAGCAATGGGGCGATGATCTTTCGGGGTTTGATCTGATCGTGGCCTTGTCGCCTGCGTCGCAGCGCCACGTTCTTGATCTTACGCGCATTTACCATCTTGAGGTCGAATACTGGCCGATTCTCGATCCGACGGGGCTGGGGCAGGGGCGTGACGACAAACTGCGGTCGTATCGCGAAGCGCGCGATCAGATAAAACTGCGAATGTTTGACCGGTTCGGCCCGGCACCCGTGAATGTTTGACCGTCGGACGGGCCTCTTTGGCCGCTGATCCGTTGGAAATGCCACAGGCGTGCCGAAACATTGGGATCTTTACAACAACTGGCACGATGAAGCCTTGAAAACCGGCGCGATTGGGCGCATCTAGTCGCTCGTCCGCACTTCTGGCGGGCACCCACATGATGGAGTGAACATGGCCAAGGAAGAACTGCTCGAATTCCCCGGTGTCGTGAAGGAACTCCTGCCGAACGCGACATTCAGGGTCGAGCTGGAAAACGGCCATGAGATCATCGCGCACACGGCAGGCAAGATGCGCAAAAACCGCATCCGTGTTCTGGCAGGCGACAAGGTACAGGTCGAAATGACCCCTTATGATCTGACCAAGGGGCGGATCAACTATCGTTTCAAGTAAGCCATGCGGCTGATTCTCGGCTCAGGCTCGCCCCGGCGGCGCGAATTGCTGGGGCAATTGGGCCTTGTGCCTGACGATATACGCGCCCCCGACATTGATGAAACACCGGGCGCTGCTGAATTGCCGCGCCCCTATTGCATTCGTATGGCCGCCGAAAAGGCGGCGGCGGTGACGCTGGCCGAGGATGAAATCCTGATTGCCGCCGATACCACCGTTGCCTTGGGCCGTCGCATTCTGGGCAAACCCGACAACGCCGGGCAGGCGGCGGAATTTCTGCATAAACTCTCGGGGCGGCGGCACCGGGTGATCACCGCCGTGGCCGTGCGCCGGGGCGAACGCCTGTGGCAACGCGACGTGGTGACGGATGTGAAAATGAAACGGCTGAGCGATGTCGAAGTGAACGGTTATCTTGCCACCGGCGATTGGCAGGGCAAGGCAGGTGGCTATGCCATTCAGGGGCCTGCGGGCGCATTTATCCCGTGGATTCAAGGGTCTTTCACCGGGGTTGTCGGGTTGCCCGTGGCCGAAACGGCGGCGCTGTTGGGCGCGGCCGGGTATCCGGTGTTTGGCCGATGAAAGGGCGCGCGGTTCTTCTTGACCGGCTGGGAGAGCGGCTGGCGGCGGCGATGATCGTTGACGGTGTGCTTGACGATCTGCTGATCGCGCCCCCCGATGGCGTGCCGGTTCCCGGCGCCATCTATCGCGCCGTGGTTGACCGCCCGATGAAAGGGCAGGGCGGGGCGATCGTGAAACTGCCCGAAGGGCGCGGATACCTGAAATCGGCCAAAGGGTTGGCACCGGGCACCACGATGCTGGTGCAGGTGACCGGCTTTGCCGAAGGGACCAAGGCCGTGCCGGTGACGGACCGGGTGCTGTTCAAAAGCCGCTATGCGATTGTTACGCCAGACGCGCCGGGCATCAATATTTCCCGCAGCATCAAAGACGACGACCGGCGCGAAGAGCTGCTTTTGATTGCTCACGAGGCAATGGGAGAGGCCGGGCGCACCGGGTTGATCCTGCGTTCAGCGGCGGCCAATGCCCCCGACGGCGCCGTGGCCGAAGACATTTTTGCCATGGGTGATCTGGCAGAGGCGATCCTTGGGGAAACCGAAGGCGCGCCCGAACTTTTGGCCGATGGTCCCGATCCGCACACCCTGGCCTGGCGCGAATGGCCCGAACCCGATCTCGATTTCCACTCGCGACGGCGGCTTTGCCGAACAGGGCGTGGATGCGATGATCGACACGTTGCACCGCGCCCATGTGCCGCTGGGCACCGGATCAATGTATATCGAACCCACCCGCGCGCTGGTGGCGGTGGATGTGAACACCGGCGCCGATACATCGCTGGCGGCGGGGCTGAAGGCGAACATCGCCTGCGTGCGCGCCCTTCCGGCGCAACTGCGCTGTCGCGGGCTGGGCGGGCAGATCACGCTTGATCTTGCTCCCATGGCGAAAAAGGAACGGCGCGGATTTGAACAAATCTTGCGCGCCGCCTTTCGCCATGATTCAGTCGAAACTATTCTGGCGGGCTGGACGCCGCTGGGCTGCTATGAATTGCAGCGCAAGCGCGACCGCCTGCCTCTCTGACGAAAGGAGCGCCGATGGCCTGCCCGATCTGTCACCGCGAAACCGACCGCAAATACCGCCCCTTCTGTTCGCGCCGCTGCGCCGATGTGGATTTGGGGAAATGGCTGAACGGGGCCTATGCCGTCCCCGCAGACGAGGACGACATGGACGACTCAGACCGCGCACCGGTGCAGCGCCCGCATTAATCCAGGGTGGCGATGATCCCGCGCAGGGTGTCGATACCCAGCCCCTTGTCTGACGAGGTGATCACGATTTCGGGAAAGGCCGCCGGGTGACGCGCCAACATGGCGCGGGTGCGGGCAAGGGATTCGTCAAGATCGCGGGCCGATGGTTTGTCGGCCTTGGTCAGCACCGCCTGAAATGTCACGGCCGATCTGTCGAGCAGAGTCATGATCTCTTCGTCCACGTCCTTGGCGCCATGACGCCCGTCGATCAGAACGAACACCCGGCGCAGGGTGGCACGGCCCGACAGGTACGATTTCATCAGCCGTTGCCATTTTTCCACCGTCTTGAGTGGCGCCTTGGCAAAGCCATAACCGGGCAGATCAACGAGATAATGGCTCTCGCCGCAGGTGAAAAAGTTGATCTCCTGCGTGCGTCCGGGGGTGTTTGAGGCACGCGCCAGCGCCTTGCGCCCGGTCAGTGCATTGATCAGGGTGGATTTTCCGACGTTGGAACGACCGGCAAAACACACCTCAAGCCGGTCGTCCGGGGGCATGCCATCCATGGCGACAACGCCTTTGACAAAATCGGTTTCACCGGCAAACAGCAGGCGCCCGGTTTCACGGGCGGTATCGTCAATCTCGGCAAGGGGGAAGGGCAGGGTGGTCATGTGGCGTGTTCCAATGCATTCAGATCGGCGCCGCGAATGGCGTTCAGGTTGCGTGAGATTTTGTCGACCGGCCAGTCCCACCAGGCGATGCGCAGCAGCGCGTCCACAATCGCCGCATCGAACCGCTGTTTCACCGCGTGGGCCGGGTTGCCCCCGACCATTGTATAGGGTGCCACGTCCCGGCTGACCACGCTGCCCGCCGCGATGATGGCCCCTGCGCCGATGGTAATGCCGGGCATCAGGGTGGCATGATCGCCGATCCAGACATCGGGACCAATCACAGTGTCGCCCTTTTGCTGCATGGTCCAGGTGGCCGGGTCAAATCCGTCTTCCCAGCCATGGGCAAAGATATTGAACGGAAAGGTTGAAAACCCGTCCATGGCATGGGTGCCGCCGTTCATGAAAATCCGTACCCCGTGGGCGATGGCACAGAACGGCCCGATGATCAGGCGATCGCCGATAAAATCATAGTGATGCAGGACGTTACGGTCGAAAAAGTCGCGCCCGCGCTCGCGGTCGTCATAATAGGTAAAGGCGCCCACATCGACATTCGCACGGCCCTGCGCCAAGGGGCGCAGAAACACCGTGCCGTCATATTGGGGCATCGGGGTAAGGGTATCTGGGTCGGGGCCGGGCATGGTGGAACCTTCGGTCTGAACGGCGAACGCCGGGCCTTATTGGCCCGGCGTCAGCGTGTCGATTGTGGTCTCGGTTACTTTCGCTTGGGCGTGTTCTGATTGGCGGGCTTTTTCTGGTCTGCCTTTTCAGCCTTGTCCGTCGATTTTTTACGCCGGAAGCTGCTCATGATATTGCCGAACACGTCGGGTTTGTAGCCCTGGCTGCGCATGATCAGATATTGCTGGGTAAACGTGATCGTGTTGTTGGTGATCCAGTACAGAACCAGCCCGCTGGCAAACCGCCCCAACATGAACATGAACACCCAGGGCATCCAGGCAAAGATCATCTTTTGGGTCGCATCGGTGGGCGCCGGGTTCAGTTTTTGCTGAAGCCACATGGAGATGCCCAGTAGGATCGGCAGAATGCCAAGGCTGAGGATGAAGAACGTCGAACCGGGTTCCGGCGTCGCATTGGGCAACAGGCCGAACAGGTTCAGGATGCTGCTGGGGTCATGGGCCGAAAGGTCGCGAATCCAGCCGATCCAGGGCGCGTGCCGCAGTTCGATGGTGACGAAAATCACTTTGTAGAGTGAAAAGAAGATCGGAATCTGCAACAGGATCGGCAGGCAGCCCGAGGCGGGGTTCACCTTGTTCTTCTTGTACAGCTCCATCATGCCCTGCTGCATCTTCTGGCGGTCGTCGCCTGCGCGCTCTTTCAGGGCTTCCATTTCGGGCTGAAGTTCCTTCATCCGGGCCATGGAAACATAGGATTTATAGGCCAGCGGAAACAGCAGCGCCTTGAGGAAGAAGGTCAGCGCGATGATCGACCACCCCATGTTGCCAATGATGGCATGCAGCCAGTGCAGCACGAAAAAGATCGGTTTGGTCAGGAAAAAGAACCAGCCCCAGTCGATCGAATCGAGAAAGCCCGGCACGTCCTCATTGTTTTGATAATTGCGGATCGTGTCCCATTCCTTGGCGCCGGCGAACAGACGGCTGGTCGATGTGCCGGTGCTGCCCGGTGCCACATCCATCGAGGCAAGGCGCGCCTCGGTCTGATAAATGTCGGCGCCGGCGTTGTATTTCACAACCGAGGTAAAGGCGCTGCCCGCCTGGGGGACCAACGAGGCCATCCAGTATTTATCGGTAAAGCCAAGCCAGCCATTTTCGTTGACCGAAATCACATCGGCATGGGCGCCCCATCGTTCATCGCTGGGTTGATCGGGCATTGCCTTGTATTTGATTTCCTGCAACTTTCCGTCCGACATCCGCACGACGCCTTCGTGCAGGATAAAGAATTTTGCCAGATCGGGGGGCATGCCCTGCCGCGAGATCGTACCATAGGGGGCGACGCGGACCGGGGCGTCGGTGGTGTTTTCGACGCTCTGGGTCACGGTGAACATGAATTTGTCATCGACCGAGATTTCACGATGAAAAATCAGGCCCTTACCATTGTCCCAGGTCAGTTGAACCGGGGTGTCAGCGGTGAGGGTGGTGCCGCCGGTTTGGGTCCAGAGTGTATTGGGGCCGGGAACATCCTCAAACCCGAGGCTGCCACCGGGCGCCCAGCCGTAGGCCGCATAATAGGGATGTTCCGAGCCGACAGGCTCCAGCAATTCGACGAGTGGCGAGTCGGGGGCAAGGGTCTCGCGGTAGGTTTTCAGAGAGAGCTTGTCGATCCGCCCGCCCAAAAGCGAAAGCGAACCTTCGAGTGTAGGGGTTTCGAGCGCGATTCTTGGGGTGTCGGCATCGGCAACCAACAGACCGCCAGGCGCCGTCGGGGCCGGGGCGGTTGTGCCGCTGTCTGGGGTCGGTGCCGCTGTCGGGGGCAAATCCCCCGTCTGGCCGGTCACCTGAACATCGGGGTCGGGTGCCTGATCCTGTGGCGGAACCAGCAGGAACCAACCCACGATCACGATAAAGCTGAGTGCCGTAGCCAGAATGAGGTTCTTGTTTTGATCGTCCATACCGGAGCGCCGCCTGTGATTTTTAGGTGAGGCCGGTTCAACAGTGACGACAGCGAAAGGTCAAGCCGTTTTGCCGTTCTGTCCCGTTTGCGGGGCGCTGCGTCGCAGGGTTTGGGCGGTATCCGGGTCTGGCGGCTGTTGCGCGCCCCGGCGCAGCGCCCAGGCGACAAGATCGGCAGCGGGCATGGGGCGTGCGATGGCATAGCCCTGCACATGATCGCAGCCCAATTGTGCAAGGGCCGAGTGTTCCCCCGGGGTTTCCACGCCTTCACCAAGGACCGCGACGCCCAGTTGTGCGGCCATGGTCAGGATTGCCGCGACCATGGCGTGCTGGTCGGGGTCGGTGTCGATGGCCGTGATCAGAGAGCGGTCGATCTTGATCCGGTTGACCGAAAATCGCCTGATACCATTGATCGAGGCGCTGCCGGTGCCAAAATCGTCGAGATCAATGCAGCAGCCCATCCGACCCAGCGCCAGAAGGTTGCAGGCGGTCATGTCATCGGGATTGGCCCCGGCGACCACATTTTCCAGCACCTCGATGCCAAAACGCGCAGGGGGCACCCCGTGCCGGTCAAGCGCCCATGTGATGCGATTCACCAGCCGTGGATCGGCCAGATCCTCGGCGCCGATGTTGATCGATACCCGGGGAATATGGAGTCCGACCTGATCCCAGGCGCTGAGATGGCCAAGCGTCTTGGTCATCATGGTTTCGGTCAACATCGTCGATAAACCCTGCGTCTGCATTTCTGCCAGAAACGCTCCTGGAGCCAGAATGCCCTCTTCGGGGTGACGCCAGCGTGCCAGGGCCTCTACCCCGGTAAGAGCGCCGGTATCGGCGCAGATTTGCGGCTGAAACCAGGGTTCGATCTCATCGTTGCTCAGGGCCTTGGCGACATCGCGTTTGCCAGATCCAAGCCGCTTTTCGTCGGGATTGCGGGTCATGACGGGATCAAAGGCGCGAGATCTCGCGCGGACCCTCGCGCCGGGCGGCCGCAAGCGCCGCTTCGGCGGCGTCCAAAAGGCCGGGCGCCCGCAGCCCGGCGGGCAAACGATCCGAGGTGCAGAACCCCGCGCTCAGGGTCAGGTGCAACCGCAGGCCATCCACCGGGATCGGGCGCGCGCCGATGCTGTGCAGCCGCATCGTGGTTTGCACGGCGGATTCCAGATTGATCCGCGTATTCGGGGGCAGGAACACCGCAAAGCGCCCATCCCCCAGACTGGCCAGTGTGTCGCTGTTGCGGATTTCGCGAAACAGCCGTTCGCCCAACTGGCGGTTGAGGTCACTGATCCCGCGCTGGCCCAGGCGCGCGGTCAAATCTTCAAACCCATCAATGGCCAGAACGATACAAAGGGAAGGCCCGGCATTTTCAGGCATATCCGTATATTCCGCGATCCGGGCACACAGAACATCGCGATCAACCGGGCGATCCAGAGGGTGCGTGGCCAGACTGCGCAAATGAAACGGCCCCGGTCGGTTGGCAGTGCCCAAAAGGAACGCACAGCCCAGAGCGAGGGAAAACATCACGCCCTGCGCGCCGCTGATTGCTGCCGAAACCCCCACCAGCCCCGCAAGGGCAAGCGCCATAAACGACAGCGACCAACCGTTGCGGCGGCATCGGATCAGGAATTTCTGCATCAGTCGGGCCATGGGCAACCGTCCTTTGTCCGTGGGTTTGGACAACAGGCTAGGGCATCGTACTGACGGGGCGGTTAACGCCATCCGCTCAGTTATCGGTGATTTTATTCAATTGTCTCGAATGAGCCGGGTTCACCGCGCATCAGACCGGCGAAATCAAACAGCTTCGGGTCCAAAAGATGGCTGGGCCGTGCGTTGGTCAGCGCCCGGAAAATCACCTGCCGCCGGCCGGGGCTGTTGGCCTCCCAGCCATCCAGCAGGGCCTTGATTTGCTGGCGTTGCAGCCCATCCTGACTGCCGCACAGGTCACAGGGGATGATCGGATAATCCATCGCCCGCGCGAATCGTTCACAATCGGCCTCGGCCACATGGGCCAGCGGGCGATAGACGAACAGATCCCCTTCCTCGTTCAACAGCTTGGGGGGCATGGTGGCCAACCGTCCGCCGTGAAACAGGTTCATGAAAAAGGTTTCCAGAATATCGTCGCGGTGATGGCCCAGCACCACGGCGCTGCATCCTTCCTCGCGGGCGATTCGGTAAAGATTGCCGCGCCGCAGCCGTGAACACAGGGCGCACATGGTTCGCCCGACCGGCACCTTATCCATGACGATGGAATAGGTATCCTGATATTCGATCCGGTGCGGCACCTGCATCCGCTCCAGAAACGCCGGGAGGACGGTGGCGGGGAAATTCGGCTGTCCCTGATCCAGATTGCAGGCGAGAATATCAACCGGCAGCAACCCGCGCCATTGCAACTCGTGCAGGATGGCCAGCAAGGTATAGCTGTCCTTGCCGCCCGACAGGCACACCAGCCATTTATCAAGTGGCGCACCTTCGGTGCGACGCGACCCCTTTTCGATCATCCCATAGGCTTCGATCGCCTCGCGGGTGTCGCGCACCAGCCGCTTGCGCAGCTTTTTGAATTCGGCGCTTTTGGGGGCGCCAAAGAACAGGGGGTGAATATCGTCGGCATCATCCAGCATGTCAGCGGATTTAGCGGTGAAGCGGGGGCTGGGCAAGGGTGTGTTGATTGACGCTGGCGCGCGATCCTTGGCATACAGTGGCCATGTCGGCGCGCAAGGCGCCCGAAGGAGGGCATGTGATGGATCTGAACCTGCTGTATGGGCGCACCGGCCTGTCAATCACGCTGCCCGAGGGGGCCAAGGGCCATGTCATCGACAAACCGCCGTTTCCGCAGGTGGCCGCGCCGCAAACCCAGATTGCCGCGGCCCTGTCAGCGCCCGTGGGGGCGGCGCCGTTTGCCGACTTGTGCGCGGGGCGAGAATCAGCCTGCATCCTGATCTGTGACATCACGCGCCCGGTGCCAAACCACCTGTTTTTGCGCCCGATGATCGAAACCATGATTGCCGGCGGAATCGCCGCCGAAAACATCACCGTTCTGATTGCCACCGGCCTGCATCGCCCCAACGAAGGGGATGAGATGGCTGAATTGGTGGGCGACCCTTGGGTTCTGGAAAATGTCAGTGTCGTCAACCACTTTGCCTTGAACGATGAAGACCATGTTGATTTGGGCACAACCAAGGGGCGCGGCGTTCCGGTGCGCATTGACCGGCGATTCGTGGAGGCCGATCTGCGCATCGCCACCGGTCTGGTAGAGCCGCATTTCATGGCCGGTTATTCCGGTGGTCGCAAGGTTGTGGCGCCGGGGGTTGCGGGGCATGAAACGATCCGCACGTTCCATTCTGCCCGTTTCATGGAAGACCCGGCAGCGCGCGAATGTAACCTTGTCGCCAACCCCCTGCACGAAGAACAGCTTGAGATCGTGCGGATGCTGGGCGAGGTCTATGCCCTGAACACCGTAATTGATGACAAACGCAATCTGGTATTCGCCAGCTTTGGCGAAATCATCGAAAGCCATCTGGCGGCGGTTGAATTCGTGCGGGAATTCACCGAAATCCCTGTTGGGCGGCGGTTTTCCACCGTGGTGACATCGGCGGCGGGGTATCCCCTGGATCAGACCTATTACCAGACGGTAAAGGGGATGGTCACGCCGCTGGACATTCTGGAACCCGGCGGCACGCTGATCGTGGTGTCCCATTGCGGCGAAGGGATCGGATCGCCTCATTTTCGCGCGGCGCAGGAACGGCTTGTGGCCCTTGGCCCCGATGCTTTTCTGAAATCGCTTTTGGCCAAAAGCCTGGCCGATGTGGATGAATGGCAGACCGAGATGCAGTTGAAACCCATGCGCGCGGGGCGGGTTTTGTTGTATTCCGGCGGCTTGCCCGACGAAGATACCACCGTGACGGGGGTAGAGCGGATCACCGATGTGACCGCCGCCATCGCCGAGGCCATCGCCCGCCACGCCAGCGCCGATGTGGCGGTGATTCCCGAAGGCCCCTATGTGGTGCCGCTGGCCCGCGCACCCATGGCCGCCGAATGAGCGGGCATATCCATATCGCGCCCCTTGGCGGGCTGTCGGGCGATATGTTCGCCAGCGCGATGCTGTCGCTGATGCCCGATGCCGAAGGCGCGTTGCGGGCCGATCTGGGCGATGCGGGGATATTGGCCCATGTGACGCTGAACATCGGGCAGGTGCGCAAAGCCGGTTTTGCGGCCAATCAGGTGACGTTCGGTCAATCCTGTGACGCGCCGCCAACCTATCACTGGCGCGATATTCGTGCGTTTTTTCAGGCCTCTGACCTGCGCGCCCCGGTCAAGGCGCGCACCATCGCCATTTTCGCCCTGCTGGCCGAGGCAGAGGCCGCCTGTCACGGGATCGAAATCGAAGACGTGCATTTTCATGAAATCGCCGATTGGGATTCGCTGGCCGATATCACCGCTGCCGCGTCGCTGATTGAAACGTCGCAAGTGTCGGGGTGGTCGGTGGGGCAGGTGCCTTTGGGGCGCGGCAACGTCAAAACCCAGCACGGCCCGATCCCCGTGCCAGCCCCCGCCACGGCCCATCTTTTGCGCGGGTTTGCGGTGATTGATGACGGTATCGCAGGTGAACGTGTGACCCCCACGGGCGCCGCGATTCTTCGGCATCTGGCGCCAGCACAGGGTGTGCCCGAGCAGGTGACATTGGCGCAAACCGGCACCGGCGCGGGGCAGCGTGATTTGGAGGGTATCGCCAACATCTGTCGGCTTTTGCGTTTTGAAACAACGGTTCAGGCCGACAGTATCGGCGAGTTGGCGTTTGAGATTGACGATATGACCCCCGAGGAAATCGTCCATGCGCTGGACCATCTGCGCGCTGTGCCGGGGGTTTTCGATGTCGGTTACGGGGTGGAATACGGCAAAAAGGGGCGGATGCGGTTTGCCCTGCGCCTTTTGGTGCGCCCCGACCGGGCCGAGGCTGTGGCGCGGGAATGTCTGGTGCAGACCACAACCCTCGGCGTGCGGATCGGACAGGCGCGGCGGGTAATTGTTGGCCGTGACGACGTGGAAATTGCCGGCCATCGCGCCAAGATTGCCCACCGCCCCGGCGGTGACACGATAAAGGTCGAGGCCGACGATCTGGCGCCTCTTGCCACCCTGACCGTGCGGCGCAAGGCGGGGCTGGCCGATGTCTGACGTGTCAAGAAGGCTCCGCGATGCCCTGATCCAACACGATAATCTGATCGTTGCAGTCAGCGGTGGTGTGGATAGCCTGACCCTTGCCAGTTTCGCCCACCGCATGGCGCCGGTGCGGGTGGCCCATGCGGTTTCACCCGCCGTTCCCCCCGAGGCGACAGCGCGGGTGCGCGAGATGGCCGTGGCGCAGGGGTGGGTGCTGCATGTCTTGAATGCCCGCGAATTTGATGACCCCGCTTATGTCGACAACCCCTTGAATCGCTGTTATTTTTGCAAAACAAACCTCTATGCCAGAATACGCGAGGCCCTGCCCGAGGGGCCGATTGCCGCGGGGACCAACACCGACGATCTGGGCGAATTCCGCCCCGGGTTGATTGCAGCGTCGGAACATGGGGTGGTGCATCCCTTTGTTAACGCAAAGATTTCCAAGGCCGAGTTGCGTGGATTAGCGGCAGAATTGGGCTTGGGGCAGGTGGCGTCATTGCCTGCACAGCCCTGTCTGGCCAGCCGGATCGAAACCGGGATTGCGATTGATGCCGCCGATCTGGCGTTCGTGCATCGGGTCGAAACCCTGTTGCGGCGCACAACCGGCGCCGGGGATGTGCGGTGCCGGTTAACCGCGCAAGGCGTTCGGTTGGAGATTGACGCCGTGCTGCCCGCTGGTGTTGAAATGGAAATCGCCGGGATCTGCCGCGCGGAAGGGTATGTTTTCCAAGGGGTTGGCCCATATCGGCGCGGCAGCGCATTTTGACGGTGCCAGCGGGATGAGCGATAATCACACGGTGTTTGACTGGGCGCGGCAGGCGCGGACCGGACTGCCAGAGGTGGTTCTGGCAGAATCGAAAACCCTTGACCAGTTGCGCGATATCATCACCGCCAATATGGACTGTGACGCCGCACTGTTGCTGACCCGCCTGACCGATGCACAGGCCGATGGAGTGGCGGATTTACCCTTGGTTCACAACCGTTTGGCCAGGACGGCGGCGCTTGCCGCGCCCTTGCCTGCGGCAGATGCCCGCCGGATCGGGATTGTCACAGCGGGCACCTCGGATTTGCCTGTGGCCCACGAGGCGGCAGAGGTGGCGCGGTTTCTGGGAATGGCCCCTGAAATTTTTGCCGATCTGGGGGTTGCCGGGCTGTGGCGGCTGCTGGAACGGGCCGGGGAATTGAACGAATTTGATCTGCTGATCGCCGTGGCCGGAATGGAAGGTGCTTTGTTTTCAGTGCTTTCCGGCCTAGTCCGCCCCCCGGTGATCGCCGTGCCAACCTCGGTTGGCTATGGTGTGGCACAGGGCGGGCGGGCGGCGTTGAGCTCGGCCCTTGCCAGTTGCGCGCCGGGGTTGGTGACGGTGAATATCGACAACGGGTTCGGCGCGGCCATGGCGGCGGCGCGGCTGTTGCGGGTGCATGGATAGCGCCGAAACCGCGCCGCGTTAATCCGGGACGTTATCAATGCCACTGCCGCCCCATGGGTTGCAGCGGCCAATCCGGCGCAAGGCCAGCCAGCCACCGCGCAACCCGCCATGTTTGCGCAATGCCTCAAGCGCATAGGCCGAACAGGTGGGATGATAGCGACAGTTGTGACCGACCCATGGGCTGAACACCGCGCGATAGGCCAGAACAGGTAAAGATAGAAGGCGGGCGAGGGGCGTCATTTGTGAAGATGGGCAAGAGCGGCAATCAGATCGGTCTTTAGCCGCTCGAACGGATGGGCGGCGGTCGCATCGCGGCGCCCGATCAAAACATAATCCCAGCCATCGCGCCCGTGAGTGGGCAGGATGGCGCGGGCAATTTCGCGCAGCCGCCGTTTGGCGCGGTTGCGGGCCACGGCATTGCCGACCTTTTTGGAACAGGTGAACCCCACGCGAATGCCTTCGGCCTCGTCCGGCCTGCGCTGGCGCGCCTGAAGCACGAGATCCGGTTGTGGGCTTATACCCGGCCCGGGAGGCGCGCAGAAAATCGGCGCGTTTGCTCAGGGTTGTCAGCGCCATCTTGGCGGGCAGGCGCGACAAAGCCGCCGGTGGCACGTCCATCGGCGGCGTTCTCGTTTCCATCACCGGCGCGCTTATGCGCTCAGGGATTTCCGGCCCTGCGCGCGGCGGGCATTGATGATCTTGCGACCAGCCTTGGTGGCCATGCGGGCGCGGAAACCGTGGCGCCGCTTGCGAACCAGGTTCGAAGGTTGAAATGTGCGTTTCATCGGCGTCTCTCCGTCCGTCCTATGCGGCCCGCACCCTTTGTGGATTCGTAAACCGCGTATCATGCGAAGCCCGGTCATTACGGCGCAAAGCGCACCAAGTCAACGGGTGCGGCGGGGTGAAATGGCCGGGTTTGCCGAAAATTCTGCAACATTGGCGCTGCAATTGTTACAGAAATTCGTGAACACCGCAAAATTCCGGGATTTTCATCAACCGCCCGTGAGCGGGCTATCTCTGGGCGCTGCAACACCGCATGTAAAGTGGAACAGGCCAACGACCGACGCAGGGAAAGATGTGATGAATGGAACCGAAACCGACAATGGCGCAGGATCGACCTGGGGGCGCCGACTGCCGTTGATTGCCATTGGGGTGATCGCCGTTATCGGTGCGTTTACCCTTCGTGATTATCTGTCGTTTGATACGCTTGCGGAAAATCGCGAGCGGCTGATCGCCTTTCGTGATGCCAATTACGGGCTGACCGTGGCGGCGTTTATCGCCGCCTATGTGGTGATCGTGGCGTTTTCCCTGCCCGGGGCAACCATCGCCACCCTGACCGGTGGGTTCCTGTTCGCCACCTTTCCCGGTGCGTTGTTCAACATGACGGGGGCCACCCTGGGTGCCATCGCGATTTTCCTTGCCGCGCGCTGGGGCCTGGGGGAACGGTTGGCCGCCAGAATGGAAAGCGGGCAAGGGGTGGTAAAAAAGATCAAGGATGGGATCGACGAAAATCAATGGTCGATGTTGTTTCTGATCCGGCTGGTGCCTGCGGTGCCGTTCTTTGTGGCCAATCTGGTGCCGGCACTGGTGGGTGTTCCGCTTTTCCGGTTCGCGGTCAGCACCTTTGTGGGAATCATCCCAGGCGCGGTGGTGTTCACTTCGGTCGGGGCCGGGCTGGGCGCGGTGTTTGCCCGGGGCGAAACGCCCGACCTTGGGATTATCTTTGAACCACACATCCTGTTGCCCATTCTGGGGCTGTGCGTGTTGGCGGCACTGCCCATCGTATTAAAGGCCGTGCGCGGCAAGAAAGGGGTTTGAAATGAAGCGGATCAAGACAGATATTTGTGTGATCGGCGCCGGGTCGGGCGGGCTTTCGGTGGCGGCGGGGGCGGTTCAGATGGGCGCGCGCGTGGTTCTGTTGGAAGGCCACAAGATGGGGGGCGACTGCCTGAATTATGGCTGTGTTCCGTCCAAGGCATTGATTGCGGCCGCAAAACACGCCCACGCCATGGGAACCGGCGCGCCGTTTGGTGCGGCCCCTGTGGAACCGGACGTGAATTTCGCCAAGGCCAAGGATCATGTGGCAGGCGTGATCGCCCAGATCGCACCGGTGGACAGTCAGGACCGGTTCGAAGGGCTGGGATGCACCGTGATCCGTGAATTTGGGCGGTTCATTTCCCCCACCGAGGTGCAGGCTGGCGAGACGGTGATCGAGGCGCGCCGCTTTGTGATCGCCACGGGATCGTCGCCTTTCGTGCCACCGATTCCGGGGCAGAAGACACGCCGCATTACACCAACGAAACGATTTTCGATCTGCGCGAACGGCCCCGCCATCTGATCGTGATCGGCGGCGGGCCGATTGGCATGGAGATGGCGCAGGCGCACCGCCGTCTGGGGTGTGAGGTGACAGTGATCGAAGGCGCCAAAGCCATGGGCAAGGATGACCCGGAACTGGCCGCCGTGGTTCTGGATAACCTGCGCGCCGAAGGGATTACGATTGTTGAGGGCCAGCAGGCGCAGAAGATCAGCGGCAGTGACGGTGCGATTACGGTGAAAACCGACGGTGGCCGTTATGAAGGCAGCCATCTGTTGATGGCGGTCGGGCGCAAGGCGAATATCGACAGCCTCGATCTGGCCCGGGGTAATGTTGCCCATGACCGGGCGGTGACGGTCGATGACCGGCTGCGCTCGGTCAGCAACCGGCGGGTTTATGCGGTGGGCGATTGCGCGGGGGGCTGCAATTTACCCATGTGGCCGGGTATCACGCGGGGATCGTCGTGCGGTCCTGCGTGCTGGGCCTGTGGTGGACCAAGGCCAGCACGCGCCATATTCCATGGGCCACCTATACCGACCCGGAACTGGCCCATGTGGGCCTGAGCGAGGCGCAGGCGCGCGAGGAACATGGCGCCAATGTCGAGGTTGTGCGCTTTCCTTACGCCGAAAATGATCGCGCCATTGCCGAGGGCAAAACGGCAGGCCTGATCAAGGTTCTGGTGGTGCGGGGCCGCCCGGTGGGGGCCGGCATTGCGGGCGCCCACGCGGGCGAGTTGATCGGGATGTGGGCCATGGCAATCGCCAACAGGCAAAAGATGAGCGCGATCGCCGCCACTGTTCTGCCCTATCCGACGCTGGGGGAAATCAACAAGCGGGCGGCGGGGGCCTATTTCTCACCGAAATTGTTTGATAACCCGACTCTCAAAACGATGGTTGGTCTGGTGCAAAAGTACCTGCCATAAGGGTAGGGTGGTCAAGGAGGGCGCGGCGTGATGAATTCGCTTTCAGGTCGGTTCCTGATCCTGACGACCGTGTTTGTCATGCTGGCCGAGGTTCTGATCTTTGTGCCCTCGGTGGCGCGGTTCCGCGAAGATTATCTGCTGTCGCGACTGGAGCGGGCGCAGATCGCCTCGCTTGCGCTTCTGGCCAACGGCATGATCGACGACAAGCTTGAAGCCGAACTGTTGGAAAATGCCGAGGTTCTGAACGTGGTGCTGTTGCGCGATTCGGTGCGCCAGCTTGTGCTGTCCTCGCCCATGCCTTCGCCGATTCAGGCGACATATGATCTGCGCGATCCGTCGGTCTGGGCGTTGATCCGGGATGCGGTCGTGGCGGTCGCGACGCCGCAAAACCATGTGATCCGGGTGATCGGCAATCCGGTGCGCAATGCCGGTATCCAGATTGAAATTACGCTGCCCACCCACCCCCTGCGCGCCGCGATGCTGGAATACGGGTTGCGTATTCTGGCGTTGTCGGCGGTGATTTCAATCTTTACCGCGTTTTTGCTGTTTCTGGCCGTGCGTCGGTTTCTGGTGGTGCCGATCAAGGGCGTGGTGCGCGCCATGAGCAGCTATGCCGCCGCCCCCGAGGATGCACGCCGGATCATCACCCCGAGCGCCGGGGTGCGCGAACTGCGCGAGGCGGAAGAGGCGCTGCAAACCATGCAGACCCATGTGACAGGCGCCCTGCGCCAGAAAGACCGGCTGGCGCAACTGGGCAGCGCCGTCGCCAAGGTAAGCCACGATCTGCGCAACATCCTGACCACGGCGCAATTGTTCACCGACCGGCTGGAAAACAGCGCCGACCCCACGGTGCAACGCATGGCGCCCAAGCTGGTGAATTCAATCACCCGCGCCGTGAACCTGTGCGAATCCACCCTGGCCTTTGGCAAGGCGAAGCGAGTCCGCCCCCGCCTTGGCGCGGATCGAACTGGCACCGATCATCAACGATGTGGTGGACGGCGAACGGCTGGCCTGTGGCGACCATGACATCAGTTTTGCCGAAGATGTGCCTATGGGCCTGTGGGTGCGCGCGGACGGCGAACAGCTCTACCGGGTGCTGGGAAATCTGATCCGCAACGCCCGGCAGGCCATCATGGTAAGCGGCAAGCCGGGCGAAATTTTCATCCACGCCGAAGACACCGAAACCGATTGGCGCGTCACGGTGCGCGATACCGGCCCCGGCCTGCCCGCCCAGGCGCGCGACCACCTGTTCACCGCGTTTCAGGGCGGCGCGCGCAAGGGCGGCACCGGGCTGGGCCTGACCATCGCGGCAGAGCTGGTCCGGGGGCACGGGGGCAGGCTGGATCTGATCGAAACGGGCGCAGACGGAACGGAATTCATGCTGGTTTTACCAAAGACCGTGGTTTCGCTGGACGACACCCGGGATTGATTTCGATCAAAGGCAAGAAACCTCGCAAAACCCCCTTGCACTCGGCGCGCCCGCCAGCTACATCCGCCCCACTCGCGCGCTGGTAGCTCAGTTGGATAGAGTACTTGACTACGAATCAAGGGGTCGGGGGTTCGAATCCTCCCCAGCGCGCCAATTCACCATGCTATCGGTTGAAATCATTCAGCTGTTTTGCACTTTGGCGCGGCATGTTTTGCACCTTCGTGTTCGGCACCCGTTCCCATGACCGCCCTGCGGCGGTCGGCGCGAAGGGTGTAATGCTCAATTTCCTTAAGCGATTTGTGGCCCGTCCAGGCGCCGATCTGGTGGGTTGTGCCACCGGCACCGGCCAGCAATACCGCACGCGATTTTCGCAGCCCGTGCGCACTTTTCTCGATATCAGCGTCGCGCGCGGCTGTGCGGATCATGGTTCCCAGCGCCTTGGAAGATCGTGTCTGCCCGCCAGCGGTGGCCAGGAACGTCATGTGCCGGGACGGTGAGGCCGCAAGCGCCGCGTGAAGGTGCGCCCGATCCTGCTCCATACGGGAATTGAGTGAGAGCCGCACCGGGGCCGCCCGTCACGACGAAGAAATGGTCGCTCATGAGCCATTCCCGGGTTGGACAGGGAGAGGGCTGCGCAGCGATCAACACGCAATGGGCGTGGATCGAGGCAGCATGGATTTTCGTAGGGAAAACAGCAGCCGTCAGCGCGGCGGAGGCAAATCCTCTGACGATAAAGGCAGAGCCATCTGGTACTTGTCAAACGGTGATTTGGTGGAGCCTAGCGGGATCGAACCGCTGACCTCCTGCATGCCATGCAGGCGCTCTCCCAGCTGAGCTAAGGCCCCATATGCAACCGGCTGGATCAGGTTGCATGGGCGGTCTAGGGGATGAAGCGGGGCAGTTCAAGCGAAAAAAACACGCCCCGCGTCATCTCTTGATTTTATGTGTCAGTCGTCGTCGTTTACGGTCACATCGGCGATGTCGTCCAGCGACACGTCGTCGTCGTCGTCGTCGTCTTCCAGCACGTCGTCGCCCAGATCGGCATCGTTGTCGTCATCATCGTCCAGAACGACATCCTCGTCGTCGTTCACGTCGTCCTTGGTGCTTTCCTTGTCGGCCTTGTCGGCCAGCATGGTGCGCGACCCCTTGCCGGTGTCCAGAACGACGGCTTCGCCGGTATAGGGGCTGATCACGGGCGATTTCCCGAGGTCATAAAACCGTTTGCCAGTGGTCGGGCACACCCGTTTGGTGCCCCATTCTTCCTTGGGCATGAGAGACCCTTTCCTAGGTGATCGATGGTCAAAATCCGCTGTCCCATGCCACAGGCGCGGGCCTGTGTCAAAGGTCGCTTTTGCACTGGCCCGCGCAGGGGGCGCGCGATAGGATGGCCTGCGGTCAAGCAACGGAGACAACAGATATGGCGCAGGCGGTGCTGCCCGGCAATCCCCCGATCGATATCACGTTGCGACGGTCGCCGCGGGCGCGGCGCATTTCCCTGCGGGTGTCGGGGCTGGATGGCAAGGTGACCCTGACCCTGCCGCGCCGGGGAACCGAGGCCGAGGCATTGGGATTCGCCCGCGACAAGGAAGAGTGGATTCGCCATCAACTGGCCCGCCACCCCGAGGGGGCATTGGTTGCGCCGGGGGTTGTTCTGCCCCTGCTGGGGCAGGAACGGCGGGTCGAACAGGGCGCTGTGCGTGCGCCGCGTCTGGATGGGGCGCGGCTGCTGGTGCCTCTGCGGGGCGTGGTGGGGGCCAGCGCCGAGGCGTTGGTCAAGGCGCTGGCACGCGATGCCCTGGTGGCGGCGTCAGACAGGTATTCGGCGGCTTTGGGGCGGCCCTATGGGCGGCTGACTCTGCGCGATACGCGCAGCCGCTGGGGGTCGTGTTCATCTGCCGGTGATCTGATGTTTTCCTGGCGTCTTGCACTGGCACCGCGCGAGGTGCTGGAATATGTCGCGGCCCATGAAGTGGCCCATCTGGAGCGGATGGACCATTCGCCCGCTTTCTGGGCCGTGGTTGCCAATCTGATGCCGGGTTTTGCCGCGCCGCGCGCCTGGCTGCGCCGGGAGGGGGCCAGCCTGCACCGTTGGAAGTTTCGTCCATGACCCCGCTGGTGCGCAACCGTGACCCGCTCAGCGCGGCCCATGACCGGGTGTACCGCAGTCTGCGGGCGCAGATCATGCACGGGGAAATCGCGCCGGGGGTGGCGCTGACCCTGCGGGGGATTGGCCGGCAGTTCGATGTGTCGATGACCCCGGCCCGCGAGGCGGTGCGCCGTCTGGTGGCCGAAGGTGCGCTGACCCTGTCGTCATCGGGGCGGGTGTCCACACCGGAGCTGAGCAATGAACGAGATCGAAGAATTGGGCGCGCTCAGGGCGCTGATCGAGGTTGAGCTGGCCTCGCGCGCCTTGCCCCGGGCGCATATCGCGCTGATCGACCGGTTGCAGGTGATCAACGGATCGATGGCCGAGGTGATCGCCCGTCACGATGCCGTGGGCTATATCCGCACCAACCTTGAGTTTCACCGCACCCTGTATCTGCGCGCTCAGGCGCCCGCGATGCTGGCCATGTGCGAAACGGTCTGGTTGCAACTGGGGCCGACCATGCGCAAGCTTTACGGCCGGTTGCGCCGCACCGAGGTGCCGTCGGGGCACCGGATGATCGTCGCCGCCCTGCGCGCAGGGGATGAGCCGGGATTGCGGCTGGCGGTGCGTACCGATGTCACCCAAGGGTTGCGGCTTTTGCTGGCGTGATGCGGGGCCTTGCCGGCCCCCCCGGTGTTCTGGGTCAGCTGTGGATCGCGCCGTCACCACAGGCGAGGGCGGCTTCGCGCACCGCTTCGCTGTAGGTGGGGTGGGCGTGGCAGGTAAGGGCCAGATCCTGCGCGCTGGCGCCAAATTCCATGGCGACGCAGACCTCGTGAATCAGATCGCCCGCCATGGGGCCGATGATATGGGCACCAAGAATGCGGTCGCTGTCCTTGTCGGCCAGCAGTTTGACAAAGCCTTCACCGGCAAAATTCGCCTTGGCGCGTCCGTTGCCCATGAAGGAAAACTTGCCAACCTTAAAGGCGCGACCCGCCTCTTTCAACTGGTCTTCGGTGGCGCCGACTGTGGCGACTTCGGGATGGGTGTAAATCACACCCGGGATCACGCCATAGTTCACATGCCCTTGTTTTCCGGAGATAACTTCGGCCACGGCCATGCCTTCATCTTCGGCTTTATGGGCCAGCATCGGGCCTTCAATGGCGTCACCGATGGCATAGATGCCCGTCACGTTGGTGGCCCAATGGGCATCGGTTTCGATCTGGCCACGTTTGGTGGTGGCGATGTTCAGCGCCTCAAGCCCAAGGCCATCGGTGAAGGGTTTGCGGCCGGTGGCAAGCAACACAATATCGGAATCCAGCGTGTGTTCGCTGTCGTCCTTGCGCAATTTATAGGTGGTTTTGGCCTTGGATTTGGTCGCGGTCACACCCTGAACGGCGGCGCCCATGACGAACTTGATGCCTTGTTTTTCCAGCAGCCTTTTGAACTGCTTTTGCACTTCGCCGTCCATGCCGGGGGTGATGGCGTCAAGGTATTCCACCACGGTCACCTCGGTGCCCAGGCGGCTGTAAACGCTGCCCATTTCCAGCCCGATCACGCCCGCGCCGATCACGGTCAGGGTTTTCGGAATCTTCTTCAACGCCAGCGCGCCGGTGGAGGAAACGACGATTTTTTCGTCCACCTCGACGCCGGGCAGGCTGGCCACCTCAGACCCCGAGGCAATGACGATATTTTTCGCCTCATGCACCTCGTCGCCGACCTTGACCTTGCCCGCTTCGGGGATGCTGGCCCAACCCTTGATCCAGTCTATCTTGTTCTTCTTGAACAGGAATTCGATGCCCTTGGTGTTTTGGGCAATGGTATCTTCCTTATAGCTTTGCATTTGCGCCCAATCCACCGAAGGCGATTTGCCCTTCAACCCCATGGCGGCGAAATTATGCTCTGCCTCGTGCAGCATATGGGTGGCATGGAGCAGCGCCTTGGAGGGAATACAGCCGACGTTCAGGCAGGTGCCGCCAAGGGTTTCACGCCCCTCGACGCAAGCGGTTTTCAGGCCCAGTTGGGCGCAGCGGATGGCGCAGACATACCCGCCGGGGCCGGAGCCGATTACGATGACGTCATAAGTGGACATGGGTGTTCCTTCCGTTTGGCGGGGAGGGGGCTTTGCCCCCGGCCTTGCGGCCCCCCCAGAGTATTTCATTCAGTAAAAAGTCACATCAGCGCCGCGATCAGCATGATGGTGGTGGCGGCCATGCCGATTGCCCAGATCAGGCTGCGCCAGGGCACCCAGCCCCAGACATAGGCCGGGACATAGGCGATGCGGGCGATCAGATAGACCCAGGCGCAGGCGCGGGTGATGGGGGTGGATTGATCGGCAAGGGTGATGACCAACACGGCGATGGTGAACAGGGTCAGCCCCTCGAAATGGTTGGCGAACGCTCGTTGCAGCCGCCCGGCGGTGCCGGTGAGTTCGATCTTGCGGTCACGGGGGCTGGCCGCCGCCTTGGGGCCAACCTGTTTTTGCGCCGCGACGGAATAGGCGACGAACTGGGCCACTTGCAGGAGCGCGGCGAGGGTGAGGGCGGTGAGTTCGGGGGTCATTTTGACTTCAATTCTAGGAAATTCTTTAATGTCCAGTCTATCTTGTTGTATCCATCAACCTTCGGGCCCAGAATTTTAATTGCATCTAGGAGAGATTGTCCTTTGCGATGAGAAATCTTGCAGCTTTTCAGGCCCGCTATCGCGGCACCATATGAATTACTCGCCTCATATTTAAGATACGCGGTCGTAATTTGTGTTTCACCCTTCTTGATACGTTCCTTTTGCCATTTATCTAGTTCGTCCCAATTTTCGGTAGGGTCGTAAGAAAGGTATTTTACTTTATCGGCCTGCTCTGTGAATGGTCCAGAACATTCTAGACGATTGTAGGAGGAGGGCGATTTGAGCCTGTCTTTTAGGGTTGTTTCGCAAGCCTTACAGAAGCGCTCGAAGTCCGATTGAAGGACCTCGGGGCGGTATTTGTCGGGGGCAACAAAGTAGTATGCCGCCGCGCAGCAGAATAGAATCGCGGTTGAGATTGTCGTTGTTCTCATCCTCACAAATCCATCAACAACCGCCGCGGATCCTCCAGCGCCTCTTTCACCCGCACAAGGAAGGTGACGGCACCCTTACCATCGACGATCCGGTGGTCATAGCTGAGCGCGAGATACATCATCGGGCGGATTTCGACCTTGCCGTTGATCGCCATGGGCCGGTCCTGAATCTTGTGCATGCCCAGAATGCCCGACTGCGGCGGGTTCAGGATGGGCGAGGACATGAGCCGAGCCATAGACACCGCCGTTGGAAATCGTGAAGGTGCCACCCTGCATTTCGGCCATCGACAGCTTGCCGTCCCGCGCCTTGGCGCCCATTTCGGCGATGCTTTTCTCGATCATGGCGAATGACATGGCGTCGGCGTCGCGGATCACCGGCACCACAAGGCCGGTGGGGGTGCCCGCCGCAATGCCCATGTGAACGAAGTTTTTATAGACCACATCGGTGCCGTCGATCTCGGCGTTGACCTCGGGCACCTCTTGCAGGGCGTGGACACAGGCCTTGGTGAAGAACGACATGAAGCCCAGCTTTACGCCGTGCTTCTTGAGAAACAGGTCTTTGTATTCGCTGCGCAATGCCATCACTTCGGTCATGTCCACCTCGTTATAGGTGGTAAGCATGGCGGCGGTGTTCTGGCTTTCCTTCAGGCGCTTGGCGATGGTCTGACGCAGGCGGGTCATCTTGACCCGCTCTTCGCGATCAGCATCGGCGGCGGGGGCTGGCGCGCGGGGGCGGCGGCAGGCGCCGAAGAGGGAGCCTTGGCGCCCGATGAGAGCGCCGCGAGGACATCCTCTTTCATCACCCGGCCATCCTTGCCCGTGGCCGTGACCGCATCGCGCGACACGCCCTTTTCGGCCATCATCTTTTTCGCCGACGGCGCATCTTCCACGTCCTTGCCGGTGGATGTGCCCTCGGGCGCGGTGGGTGCGGTGGCGGGTTTGGCCGGGGCGGCAGCGCCCCCTGGGTCATGGTGGCCAGTTTGCCGTTGGCCTGCACCGTGTCGCCTTCCTTGGCCAGAATGTCGCCGAGCATCCCCGAGGTGGGGGCGGGGACTTCGACACTGACCTTGTCGGTTTCCAGCTCGCACAGCATTTCATCGGCCTCGACCATGTCACCGGCGGATTTGAACCATGTCGAAACCGTCGCCTCGGTCACCGATTCGCCCAGGGTGGGCACCATGATGTCGATCACTTCGGCCCCAGCTTCGGGGGCTGCCGCCTTGGCTTTGGGCGCTGTTTCTTCGGGGCCGGCGTTGCCCGCTTCGGCGATGGTGGCCAGCAGGGCATCGACGCCCACGGTTTCACCTTCGGCGGCGACCAGTTCGGCCAGCTTGCCGGCCACGGGCGAGGGCACCTCGACGGTGACCTTGTCGGTTTCCAGCTCGCAGAGCATTTCATCGACGGCAACCATATCGCCGGGTTTCTTGAACCATGTGGCGATGGTCGCTTCGGTGACGGATTCGCCCAGAGTGGGAACGCGGACTTCGGTGCTCATGATCTTATCCTTCCAGGCCAAGTGCGGCGGCCACCAATGTGGCTTGTTGTGCTTTGTGTTGCGAGGCAAGCCCCGTGGCAGGTGACGCCGAGGCGGGGCGCCCGGCATATTCGGGGCGGGTGGTGTTGGCCTTGATCCGGCTCAGCACCCATTCGATGTTGGGTTCGATAAAGCTCCAGGCGCCCTGATTTTTCGGCTCTTCCTGACACCAGACCATTTCGGCGCCCTTGAACCGTTCCAATTCATTGACCAGAGATTTGGCCGGGAACGGATAGAATTGCTCAAGCCGCATCAGATAAATATCGTTCAGGCCCTCGGCGTCGCGCTTTTCCAGAAGGTCATAGTAGACCTTGCCGGAACACATGACGACGCGCTTGATCGCGCTGTCGTCTTTCAACGTCAGATTGGAATTGCCGTATTGCGCATCGTCCCACAGCACCCGGTGAAAGCTGCTGCCGGTCTGGAATTCTTCGGCGCGGCTGACGGCCATCTTGTGGCGCAGCAGGGATTTGGGCGTCATCAGGATCAGCGGCTTGCGGTAACTGCGGTGCAACTGGCGGCGCAGGATGTGGTAATAATTGGCTGGCGTGGTGCAATTTGCCACGATCCAGTTGTCCTGACCACACATTTGCAGGAACCGTTCAAGGCGGGCGGACGAATGCTCTGGCCCTTGCCCCTCATAGCCATGGGGCAACAGGCAGACCAGCCCGGACATGCGCAGCCATTTGGATTCACCGCTTGAGATGAACTGATCGAACATGATCTGCGCGCCATTGGCGAAATCACCGAACTGCGCCTCCCACAGGGTCAGGGCGTTGGGTTCGGCCAGGGAATAGCCATACTCAAACCCAAGGACCGCGTATTCCGACAGCATGGAATCGATGACATCATATTGGGCCTGCCCCTCGCGGATATGGTTGAGGGGGTAATACCGGTCTTCGGTGTTCTGGTTCACAAGGGCCGAGTGGCGCTGCGAAAACGTGCCCCGTGCGCTGTCCTGACCGGACAGACGCACCGGATAGCCCTCAAGCATGAGCGAGCCAAAGGCGATCGCCTCGGCCGTGGCCCAATCAAAGCCTTCGCCGGTTTCAAACATCTGTTTCTTGGCGTCCAGCAGGCGGTCGATTGTCTTGTGCGTCGCGAAATCATCGGGCGCGTGGGTGATCGCTGCGCCGATATCATCAAAATCGGCCTTGCTGATCGCGGTTTTGCCCCGCTGATATTTCTTGCCCTGCTTATCCAGATGCGACCAGCGGCCATCCAGCCAATCGGCCTTGTTCGGGCGAAATTCCTTACCGGCCTCGAATTCCTCGTTCAGATAGGCCTGAAACTGCGCCTTGGCATCTTCGATCTCGCCCTCGGGGATCAGCCCGTCCTTGATCAGACGGTCGGTGTAAAGGGTAAGCGTGGTCTTTTGTTTCTTGATCTTCTGGTACATCTGGGGATTGGTGAACATGGGTTCATCCCCCTCGTTGTGGCCAAAGCGGCGGTAACAGAAGATGTCGATCACCACATCCTTGTGGAATTTCTGGCGGAATTCCGTGGCCACCTTGGCGGCGTGAACCACCGCTTCGGGGTCGTCGCCGTTGACGTGGAAAATCGGCGCCTCGACCACCAGCGCGTTGTCGGTGGGATAGGGGGACGAGCGCGAAAAATGCGGCGCGGTGGTAAACCCGATCTGGTTGTTCACAACGATATGGATGGTGCCGCCGGTGCGATGGCCGCGCAGACCCGACAGGCCGAAACATTCGGCCACCACACCCTGACCGGCAAAGGCCGCATCGCCGTGCAACAGCACCGGCAGAACGCTGGTGCGCTCCTTGTCGTTCCGCTGATCCTGTTTGGCGCGGGCCTTGCCCAGAACGACGGGGTTCACCGCCTCAAGGTGGCTGGGGTTGGCGGTCAGGGACAGGTGAACGGTATTATCGTCGAACACCCGGTCAGACGAGGCGCCAAGGTGGTATTTCACATCACCCGATCCATCCACATCTTCGGGTTTGAAGCTGCCGCCCTGAAATTCGTTGAAAATGGCGCGGTACGGCTTCTGCATCACATTGGCCAGCACCGAAAGACGGCCCCGGTGGGGCATGCCGATGATGATGTCGCGCACCCCCAGATTGCCGCCCCGTTTGATGATCTGTTCCATCGCCGGGATCAGGGATTCACCGCCATCAAGGCCGAACCGTTTGGTTCCCATGTATTTGACATGCAGGAATTTTTCGAACCCCTCCGCCTCGACCAGCTTGTTCAGGATCGCCTTGCGCCCCTCGCGGGTAAAGGCGATTTCCTTGCCGTATCCCTCGATCCGCTCTTTCAGCCATGCGGCCTGTTCGGGGTTGGAAATATGCATGTATTGCAGCGCGAAGGTGCCGCAATAGGTGCGCTGCACGATATCAAGGATTTCGCGCATGGTGGCGATTTCCAGCCCCAGCACGTTGTCGATAAAGATCGGGCGATCCATGTCGGCGTCGGTAAAGCCATAGGATTTTGGCTCAAGCTCGGGGTGATCGTTTTCTTCACGCATGTTCAGGGGATCAAGATCGGCGGCCAGATGGCCGCGAATCCGATAGGCGCGAATGATCATCAGGGCGCGGATGGAATCAAGCACGGCGCGTTTGATCGCCTCATCGCTGACCTTGACGCCTTGTTCAGCGGCCTTGGCGGCGATTTTCTGTCCGGCGGCCTTTGCCTCTACCGGGGCGGCGGGCCATTGGCCATCCAGCGCCGCCGTCAGATCATCGGCGGGCTGGGGCGGCCAGTCGGAACGCGCCCAGCTTGGGCCTGCGGCCTCGGCCTGTGCCTCGGCGGGGGTGTCGCCAAGGGATTTGAAAAACGCCCGCCAGCTTTCATCCACCGCCTCGGGGTCGGCGGCATAGCGCGCATAGAGTTGCTCAAGGTATTCGGCGTTATGCCCCTGCATGAAGCTGGACGCGTGGAACACGTCATTGGAGGATTGATCGGTCATTTTTGCACCTCGTTGGAGCGGGGGTCGGAATGGGGTTCAGGGCCATATTCGTTTGTGCCCGGTTGGCTGGGCCGGGTCAGCCACCACAGCACCAGCAGCGGCGAGATGGCCAGAACAATCATCGCCGGGATCAGCACGATGGCCGCCAGCCCTTGGGCGGTGCCATCGGTTATCATGTTAAGACCGCCAAAAAAGGTCACGGCCGTGGTAATTCCGATCATGACGATCAGGGGATACAGCAGGTAAAACCCGGACCGCCCGCTGTCGTGCATCCGCCGCCATCCTGCCGACAGGGCCGGTATGAACAGCGCCAGCGCGACCAGCCCGCCAAGGGGGCCATCGGATTCAACCGCGATTTCACCCGGGGCTGTGGTGATGGTGCCACTGCCAAACATCAGGAAATCGACAAGGCCGGCGAGAAGCGAGGCCAGAAACCCAAAAAGGACAAACCACCAATATTCACTGCGCGCGGCGCGGCCTGAAAAGGTGAAATACTTGCGCAGACAGGTTTTGATGGCTTGGGCAAGGGTCATGGCCGCGCGCTCCTGTTCATTGCCGCAGATGGCGCAAGCAGCCGCGACAGCACGTCAGAGACAGCGATCATCGTGGCGATGGTCAGGCCCAGAACCACGAGGGCCGCGACCCAATAGATCAGCTTGGCCATGAGCAAGAAAATCGCAAAGGTAATCACGCTGGAATAGATGATCGAGATTGCAACGACACCGATGATCAGCCCGGTCGCGGCGGGCACGAGCGGACGCAGCATCAGAGCGCCCGGATGTCCGGCATCCTGCAATCGCCGCGCACCCGCCGATGTAACCGGGATGTAAAACACGAGCATCAGGCCGACAGCGAGGGATGCGAACCGGTCAGGGAACGCGACCCAGGCCAGCCACAACAGCCCACCCAGGGTCACGATCGACGCCGCCAGAAACCACAGATACGGGCCGCGCGACATTTTCCCGCGAAAGCGGAAGCTGTCACGCAAACCCATGTCAATGGCGGCAAGCGGCGTCATCCGATCAGCCCTTGATCGCCTTGAGAACGGCTTCGCCCAGACCGGCGGGGCTGTCTGCGACAACGATTCCGGCTGATTTCATCGCTTCGATCTTGTCCTCGGCGCCGCCCTTGCCACCGGCCACGATGGCCCCGGCATGGCCCATGCGGCGGCCCGGAGGGGCAGTGCGCCCGGCAATGAAGCCTGCGGTGGGTTTCCAGCGGCCCTTCTTGCGCTCATCCGCCAGGAACTGCGCGGCTTCTTCCTCGGCAGAGCCGCCGATTTCACCGATCATGATCATGCTTTCGGTTTCGGGGTCGGCCAGGAACATCTCAAGAATGTCGATATGTTCGGTACCCTTGATCGGATCGCCACCGATGCCCACGGCGGTGGATTGGCCAAGGCCCGAATCCGAGGTCTGCTTCACCGCCTCATAGGTCAGCGTGCCCGAGCGTGACACAACGCCAACACTGCCGCGCCGGTGAATGTGGCCGGGCATGATGCCGATCTTGCAGGCGTCGGGCGTGATGACACCGGGGCAGTTCGGCCCGATCAGGCGGCTTGCCGTGCCTTCCAGCGCGCGCTTGACGCGCATCATGTCCAGCACGGGAATGCCTTCGGTGATGCAGATGATCAGGGGGATTTCCGCGTCGATCGCCTCAAGGATGGAATCGGCGGCAAAGGGGGGCGGCACATAGATGACAGATGCATTGGCGCCGGTTTGCGCCACCGCCTCGTGGCAGGAGTTGAACACGGGAAGGTCAAGATGCGTCTGCCCGCCCTTGCCGGGGGTCACGCCACCGACCATTTTGGTGCCATAGGCGATGGCCTGTTCAGAATGGAACGTGCCTTGTGAGCCGGTAAGGCCCTGACAGATGACTTTGGTGTTTTCGTCTACGAGAATGGCCATTGTGGTGGTCCTGTTCTGGATTTGGCGTTCTGAAGCGGCGATGTTTTCGACCGCTTCATCAGTGTATTGCGTGGCCCACAGGGGCGACTGTCCGGTGCCGGGGCACCGGCGCGCGCTTAGCCCTTCACGGCCTTCACGATCTTTTCGGCGCCGTCGCGCAGGTCGTCGGCGGCGATCACATCGAGACCGGATTCATTGATGATGCGTTTGCCTTCCTCGACGTTGGTGCCTTCAAGGCGGACCACCAGCGGCACTTTCAGGCCGACCTCTTTCACCGCGGAAACCACGCCCTCGGCGATCACATCGCAGCGCATGATGCCGCCAAAAATGTTCACGAGGATGCCTTTGACGTTGGGGTCAGAGGTGATGATCTTGAACGCTTCGGTTACTTTTTCCTTGGTGGCGCCGCCGCCAACATCCAGAAAGTTGGCCGGTTCCGCGCCATACAGTTTGATGATGTCCATGGTCGCCATGGCAAGGCCCGCGCCGTTGACCATGCAGCCGATTTCACCGTCCAGTGCGATATAGTTCAGATCGTATTTCGACGCGGCGAGTTCCTTGGGGTCTTCTTCGGTTTCGTCGCGCAGGGTGGCGATATCGGCGTGGCGATAGATGGCATTGCCGTCAAATGACACCTTGGCATCCAGCACCTTGAGATCGCCCTTGTCGGTGACGATCAGAGGGTTGATCTCCAACATCTCCATGTCCTTCTCGGTGAAGGCCTTATAGAGCAGCCCCATCAACGACACGCATTGTTTCACCTGCTGGCCCTTCAGGCCCAGCGAAAACGCGATGCGGCGTCCGTGATAGGCCTGGTAGCCGGCGGCGGGATCGACGGAGAACGACAGGATTTTTTCCGGGGTTGATGCCGCGACTTCCTCGATGTCCATGCCGCCCTCGGTGGAGCAGACAAAGGAAATGCGGCTGGATTGGCGATCAACCAGCAGGGCGAGGTAAAGTTCGGTTTCGATGCCGCTGCCGTCTTCGATATAGATACGGTTGACCTGCTTGCCCGCTGGTCCGGTCTGGTGGGTCACAAGGGTGCGGCCCAGCATCTTCTTGGCTTCCTCGGCGGCCTCGGCCACGGATTTGGTCAGGCGCACGCCGCCCTTGTCGCCGGCGTCGGATTCTTTGAATTTGCCTTTGCCCCGTCCACCGGCGTGGATCTGGGCCTTGACCACCCAAAGGGGGCCATCAAGTTCACCTGCTGCTGTCTTGGCGTCTTCGGCGCGCAGGACGGGGCGCCCGTCGCTGACCGGAGCGCCATAGGAACGCAGCAAGGCTTTGGCCTGATATTCGTGGATGTTCATGGCGACAGTCCCTTGTCATGCTTTCGGTTCCTTTGTGCATGCCACGTGTTGCGAAAGGGTTTAAGGGATATTTTCAGTCAGGGCGGTAAATTCGCGGAAAATCGAGCATTTGTGATCACACGTCGAAATGGTGTGATCACAAAATGTGACAAGCCCGGGCGCAAAGGTGATTCGCGCGGCTCTGTGAGGTGTTTGACACTGCACCGGCCCGGGGCGGGCCGGTGCATTTGGATCAACTCTTGTGGGCGCCCGTCCGGTTCATTCCGACGCGGGCGCCTTGTCGGCCGCCTTGCCGGTTTCCTCATCGGTAACGGGCGGTTGGGCGGCTTCAGTGTCCGGCGCGGCCTCATCGGTGGCTTGGCCAGCCTTTTCGTCTGTTGCGGGCGCGGCCTTATCGGTGGCATTGCCAGCCTTGTCGTCCGTTGCGGGCGCGGCCTCATCGGTGGCTTCGCCAGCCTTTTCGTCAGTTGCGGGCGCGGCTTTATCGGCGGCATTGCCAGCCTTGTCGTCTGTTGCGGGTGCGGCCTCGTCAACCGCTTTGCTTGTCTCCTCGTCCGCGGCGGGCGGTTGCGCGGTTTGTGTGTCGGGGGCGGCTTTTTCAACCGCTTTTGCAGGCTTGTCGGTTTCGGTTTGTGCCGCGGTCCGGCTGTTTTCGTCGGTAATGCCGGTGCTGATGCGGTTCTCGATCTCGGCGAGGCTCTTTGACCGCTCGGCAACCGATTGGGTCAACTCTGCCAAAGTGGTCTGCAATTCGGTGCGTTGCGCTTCGATGGCGGTGACGTCATCTTGCAGGGTGGCCAGACGTTCGGTGGCGCTGTCCACCTGTTTTTGCAGGGTTTCGGCGCGTTCGGTCAGGTCTGCGGTTTCGTCGCGGGCGGCGGTCAGGCTCTCGGTTGCGGTGGCCAGTTCGTCGCGGGCGTCGTTCAGGCGGCTTTCGCTGGCGGCGGCTTCATCAGAGAGGCCGGCGCTTTCCTTGGTAAGCTGCGCGACGGATGCCAGTTGATCGGCCTCTTTGGCGCGGGCCTCTTCGACGCGGGCGCTGATCTTGGCCAGTTCATCGGTCTGATCGGTGATGGTCTGGGCCAGTTCAGTGCTGCGTTGTTCATGTTTGGCCAGTTCCTCACGCAGGGGCGCGAGGTCTTCCTCGGCCTTGGTGCGGGCGGCGTTGACGGTATCAAGTTGGTCTTGCAGATCGCTTTGGCGGGTTTCAAGGCCGGCCACTTGCGCCGTCAGGGTATCAACCTGGCCCTGGGCCGCATCGCGCTTGTCGGTGAGTTCTTTGACCTCGGGGGTGAGACTGGTGATTTTGGCGTTCAGATCGTCAACGCTGCCCGAGGCGGTGCGCTGTTCCTCAAGGCTCTGGGTGGCGGCGTCGCGCTGTTGCAGGGCGGCGGTGATATCGTCGGATGTGCGGCTTTGCTGCACAAAGAAATACAGGGCCGTAAGCCAGCCAACCACGGCCACGGCGATGACAATTCCCGTCAAGCCATTAAAACCGTTTGAATTTTCTTGTTCCGCCATGAGCGCATCTCCCCTGTTGCAGCACTGTGGCACCGTGGCATGGCACCGGTGGGTGCGGGGCGAACCGATGCACCCCGCCATTTGATAATGACCGGGGCGCGGCGAAGTTCCAAGGAAGTTCCGGGGGGCGGGGGAAAATAGCGTGCCGTGCAGGGGCAGAATCGAAAAGGGCGCCACAGGGGCGCCCCTTTTTTGGTCAGTCGAACCGATCTCAGCTCAGCGAGCCTGTCAATGCCCTTGCAGGCCTCGACCAGGCCTTTGACGGCATCCACGGATTTGTCGAACATCGCCTGTTCGTCCTTGTTCATCTTGATGTCGATCACCTTTTCGACGCCACCGGCACCGATGACGGTCGGCACCCCCACATACATGCCCTTGAGGCCAAGGGCATTTTCCACATAGGCGGCGCAGGGCAGGACGCGTTTCTGATCCTTGAGGAAGGCTTCGGCCATTTCGATGGCCGAGGTGGCGGGCGCATAAAACGCGCTGCCGGTTTTCAGCAGGCCGACGATTTCGGCACCGCCGTCGCGGGTGCGCTGAATGATCGCGTCAAGCTTGTCCTGCGTGGTCCAGCCCATATCGACCAGATCGGGCAGGGGAATGCCGCCCACGGTGGAATAGCGCGCAAGCGGCACCATCGTATCGCCATGCCCACCCAGAACAAAGGCGGTCACATCCTTCATCGAAACATTGAATTCCAGCGACAGGAAATGGCGGAAGCGGGCGGAATCAAGAACGCCAGCCATGCCGCAGACCATGTTGTGGGGCAGGCCGGAAAATTCGCGCAGCGCCCAGACCATGGCATCCAGCGGGTTGGTGATGCAGATGACAAAGGCGTTGGGCGCATGTTTGCCAATGCCTTCGCCCACCGATTTCATTACCTTGAGGTTGATGCCCAGCAGGTCATCGCGGCTCATCCCCGGTTTGCGGGGCACACCGGCGGTGACGATGCAGACATCTGCCCCGGCAATATCGGCGTAATCGTTGGCGCCGGTCACGGCGGCGTCGAATTTCTCGGACGGGCCTGAGGATGCGATGTCCAGCGCCTTGCCCTGAGGCGTACCTTCGGCGATGTCGAACAGAACGACGTCGCCGAGTTCCTTGATGGCGGCGAGATGGGCGAGCGTGCCGCCGATTTGCCCGGCGCCGATGAGGGCGATTTTGGGTCTGGCCATGGAAGTGATCTCCGATCTGGTGTGGTATTGCCCGGTTGGGTAGCGATTTGGCGCGGCCCCTGCAAGCCTGCCGCGCCAAGTGATGGCGCGCTGACGGCTGGTGCCTGTGCGATGTTGGCGCTAAAGCTCTGGCAGATCGGGGATATCGGGCAGGGCGCACCACATGGAACTGGACATCACATTTTTTGCCTTCGCGATCCCTGCCGTGCTGTTTGCCGGGGCATCCAAGGGCGGATTCGGGTCGGGGGCGGCCTTTGCGGCGGCGCCACTGCTGGCGCTGATTCTGCAACCGGCCCAGGCCATCGGGCTGATGTTGCCGCTGCTGATGATCATGGATGTCACAGCTTTGCGCGCCTTTTGGCGGCGCTGGAACTGGCCATTGGCGCGGGTGCTGATGATCGGGGCGGTGCCGGGGGTTTTGATCGGGGCGGCGCTTTATACTGTGGCGAATGCCGATGTTCTGCGGTTTCTGATCGGGACGGTCGCAATCGGATTTGTGGTCTATCAACTGGCGCGCACCCGGGGTTGGTTGCGCCTTGAGGGGCGGCGGCCCTTGCCGGGGGCGGGATATTTCTGGGGGGCGGTTTCCGGGTTTACCAGTTTCATCAGCCACGCGGGCGGCCCGCCGGCGGCGGTGTATCTGCTGACGCGGGGGCTGGACAAGACAACCTATCAGGCGACGACCGTTCTCGTGTTTACCGCGATCAACCTTTACAAGGTCGGGTTTTATGCCGCTTTGGGCATTTTCACCCCTGATACGCTGTTGGCCGATGTCTATCTGGTGCCGGTGGCCTTTGGCGGGGTTTACCTTGGGGTCTGGCTGCACCGGGTGGTGAACGAGCGGCTGTTTTTCGGGCTGACCTATGCGTTTCTGACGATCACCGGGGCCAAGCTGATCTTTGATGCGCTGACCTGACGGCGCGCGACTTTCTGCGGCGCGGCAAATTTAAGGTTGCGGAAAGGTGCGTTTTGTGACCTTTTTGCGCAATATAATTGCGGAGAGAGATCATGGATATTCAAACGCGCCCCCTGCGTTCGGTTCTTTATGTGCCGGGGTCGAATGCGCGTGCCTTGCAAAAGGTGCGCAGCGTTGCCACCGATGCGGTGATCCTTGATCTGGAAGATGCGGTTGCCCCCGATGCCAAACCGGGTGCCCGTGATACCGTGGTTGCGGCCCTGCGCGAAGGCTTTGGCGCGCGGGTTGTCATGGTGCGGATCAACGGGTTTGACACGGAATGGGCCGACGCCGACCTTGATGCCATCGCCGCCGCTTCCCCCGACGCGGTGTTGTTGCCCAAGGTCAACGGCCCGGCGGACATCGAGGCGTTGGCCGCGCGCCTGGACGCCCGGCCCGAAACCCGCGAAACGGCGATCTGGGCGATGATGGAAACCTGCGACGGCATCCTGAACGCCGCCGCCGTGGCCCGCGCGCCGCGCATGGCAGGGTTCGTCATTGGCACCAACGATCTGGCCAGGGAACTGGGATGCCAGACCGGGGGCGACCGGATGGCGATGATGCTGGCGCTGCAAACCTGCCTGATGGCGGCGCGGGCGGCGGGGATTGCCTGTGTCGATGGCGTGTATAATGCGTTCAAGGATGAAGAGGGCCTGCGCGCCGAATGTGAACAGGGCCGCGCGTTGGGCATGGATGGCAAGACGCTGATTCATCCGGCACAGGTGGCGCTGGCCAACGCGGTGTTTGCGCCCTCGGGCGATGCAATTGATCTGGCGCGCCGTCAGATTGCGGCTTATGACGCGGCATTGGCTGCGGGGCAGGGGGTGGCCGTGCTGGATGGTCGCATCGTTGAGAACTTGCATATCGTCACCGCACAGGCGACCTTGGCCAAACACGCAGCCATCGCCACGTTGGAGAACACATGACCCTTATCATCCTTGGCCTGATCCTGTGGGCAGGCGCGCATTTCTGGAAACGCATTTCACCCGACAGCCGGGCGGCAATGGGGGACAAGGGCAAGGGGATTGTCGCGCTGGCCGTTGTCGTTGCCATCGTGCTGATGGTTGTTGGCTATCGCGGGGCCGACGGGCCGGTATGGTGGGGCCGCACGCCGGCCATGGTGGGAATCAACAACCTGTTGATGGTGTTTGCGTTCTATCTGTTCGCGGCCAGTGGTGCGAAAACCCGGATCACCCGGTTTATCCGCCATCCGCAACTTACGGCGGTCAAGGTCTGGGCCCTGGCGCATATTCTGGTGAACGGTGATCTGCCGTCGCTGGTGTTGTTTGGCGGCATGTTGGCCTGGGCCGTGGCCGAGGTGATCGTGATCAACCGGGCAACGGGCGCCTGGACACCGCCCCATCCGGTGCCGGTGAAAAAAGAGGTGACGGCGGTGATTGCCACGGTGGTGGTGTTTGCCGTGGTCGCGGGAATCCATACCATGTTGGGAGCGAACCCCTTTGGCTGAGCATGTCATTTATCGCCTGCTGACGGGCGACGATACGTCGGAATTCTGTCACAAGGTTTCGCTGGCGCTAAGCAAGGGCTGGGTGCTGCATGGGTCACCCGCATATGGGTTTGATCGGGCCAATGGCGTGATGCGCTGTGCGCAGGCCGTGACCAAGGTGATCGACAAACCTTATGCCCCGGACATGAAGCTGGGCCAGCAATGAATAAAAGAACCGCCTCTGGCAAAACCAACCCGGGGCGGTTCTTTGAGGATTACCGGCTGGGTGAGGTGATCGACCATGCCGTGCCCCGCACGGTGGGGGCGGGGAAAGGGCGCTTTATCACGCGCTTTATCCCGCGCGCGGGGCGCTGTATTCGTCTTATGAATTCGCCCGCTCCTGCGGATTGCCCGGCGCCCCTCTGGACGATCTGATCGCCTTTCATGTGGTGTTTGGCAAAACCGTGCCGGACATTTCGCTGAACGCGGTGGCCAATCTGGGCTACGGCGAGGGCCGTTGGCTGGCGCCGGTCTGGCCCGGCGACACCTTGCGCAGCCAGTCTAAGGTGATCGGGCTGAAACAGAACTCCAACGGTAAATCCGGGGTGATCTGGGTGCGCACGACGGGTGTGAATCAACATGGCAGGCCGGTGCTCAGCTATGTGCGCTGGGTGATGGTGCGTCGCCGCGCACCGGGCGATGCGCCGCAAACGGTGATCCCCGATCTGGCCCCTGTGGTGGCGGCGGGCGATCTGGTGCTGCCCGAAGGGTTGAATTTCACCGGTTATGATTTCGCCCAGGCGGGCGAGCCCGCACCGTTGGGGCGATTACGCCGTGGGCGAGGTGATCGACCATATCGACGGCGTGACCGTGGAAGAGGCTGAACACATGCTGGCCACACGATTGTGGCAAAACACCGCCAAGGTGCATTTTGACGCCACCGCGCGCGACGGTGGGCGGTTGATCTATGGCGGCCATGTGATTTCGCTGGCCCGGGCGCTGAGTTTCAACGGCTTGGCCAATGCGCAGATGATCGTCGCGCTGAACGGCGGTGCCCATGCCAACCCCTGCGCTGCGGGCGATACGGTGCGCGCCTGGTCCGAGGTGTTGGATCTGGCCCCCACAGCGGCCCCCGGCGTGGGGGCTATCCGGCTGCGGACGGTGGCAACCAAAGGCGTGGGCGACGGGGTGAAGGATGGCGACGGGCGATACCTGCCCCACATCCTGCTTGATCTGGATTATTGGGCGGTGATTCCACTGTGAAAGCAGCGCGGTGCCGGTGTTTGGCGTCTGTTCCGTTTTTGTGATCACGAAAAATCGGCGTGTGATCACATAATTGCAAGAAATCTTTCCGCAGGCGGCGAAATCTGGCCGGAAAATTGGCGAGGGTGGGTGACTTGCTTAAGGGTTCGGGCGTAAGGTGCGGACAAGAGTACGGTTTGCATCCCGTCCCGGATGCGCAGAACAAGGATATTCCCATGGCAGACGTAAACCGGGGCAATCGGCCCCTGTCGCCACACCTGAGCATTTATCGCCCGCAGCTTACCTCGATGACCTCGATCCTGACCCGGATCACCGGCAACGCCATGCTGGTTGCGGCATTGTTGATCGTGTGGTGGTTTCTGGCCGCGTCCACATCGCCCGAGGCATTTGCCACCGCGGATGGTTTCATCACCAGTTGGTTTGGCGATCTGGTGATGTTCTTTTCGGTGCTGGGGCTGTGGTATCACACGCTGGCGGGGCTGCGGCATCTTTATTGGGACACCGGGCGCGGCTATGAGGTGGAATTTGCCGAAAAGCTCGGCTGGGGCTGTATCGGCGGATCGGTGGTTCTGACACTGCTGACCGTGGCGTTGGTATAGGGGGCCGCTGACATGAGATATCTGACAGATCGCAAGCGGGCCGAGGGCCTTGGATCAGCCAAGAGCGGCACAGCACATCACTGGGCGATGACGGTCAGTTCCGTCGCGCTGATTATTCTGGTGCCGCTGTTTGTCTTTACCTTTGGCCCGATGCTGGGCAGCCCCCACGCCGACGTGGTGGCATATTTCGCACGGCCCTTTCCGGCCATCATCGCCGGGCTGACCATTGCGGTCGGGTTCATGCATTTCAAGAACGGTGCGCAAATGATGATCGAGGATTACGCAGGCGGGTTGACGCGCAAAGCGTTGATTATAGGTGTAATCTGTCTGTCCTATGCAGCGGCGGCGGCAGGTTTGTTCGCCATCGTCCGCATCGCTCTTTGACGCCAACGCACGGGAGTTTGCCGCATGGCTGCTTATGAATACGAAACGCACGAATATGATGTTGTCGTCGTGGGGGCGGGCGGTGCGGGCCTGCGCGCGACGCTGGGCATGGCCGAACAGGGGCTGCGCACGGCCTGTGTGACCAAGGTGTTTCCCACCCGGTCGCACACTGTGGCCGCACAGGGCGGCATCGCCGCATCCCTGAGCAACATGGGGCCGGACAATTGGCAGTGGCATATGTATGACACGATCAAGGGGTCTGATTGGCTGGGCGATATGGACGCCATGGAATATCTGGTCCGCGAGGCGCCCAAGGCGGTTTACGAGCTGGAGCATTACGGCGTGCCGTTTTCGCGCACCGAAGAGGGCAAGATTTATCAGCGCCCCTTTGGCGGCCACACTACCGAATTTGGCGAAGGCCCCCCGGTGCAGCGCACCTGCGCCGCCGCCGACCGCACCGGTCACGCGATCTTGCACACGCTGTACGGCCAAAGCCTGAAGCAAAAGGCGCAGTTCTATATCGAATATTTCGCCATTGATCTGATCATGTCCGACGATGGCACCTGTCAGGGCGTTTTGTGCTGGAAGCTGGACGATGGCACCCTGCACCTGTTTTCCGCCAAGATGACAGTGCTGGCCACCGGCGGCTATGGCCGGGCGTTTTTCAGCGCCACCTCGGCGCACACCTGCACCGGTGATGGCGGCGGGATGGCCGCGCGGGCGGGTCTGCCGCTTCAGGATATGGAGTTTGTTCAGTTCCACCCCACCGGGATTTACGGCGCCGGGTGCCTGATCACCGAAGGCGCGCGGGGCGAGGGCGGTTATCTGACCAACTCCGAAGGCGAGCGGTTCATGGAACGCTATGCCCCGACTTACAAGGATCTCGCGTCGCGCGACGTGGTGTCGCGCTGCATGACCATGGAAATCCGCGAAGGGCGCGGCGTGGGCAAGGATGGCGATCACTTGCATCTGAACCTCAACCACCTGCCGAAAGAGGCCCTGCACGAACGTCTGCCGGGGATTTCCGAAAGCGCCCGCATCTTTGCCGGTGTCGATGTCACCAAGGAACCGATCCCGGTTTTGCCCACCGTGCATTACAACATGGGCGGCATCCCCACCAATTACTGGGGCGAGGTTCTGTCGCCCACTGCGGATGAACCCGACCGCGTTTCGCCGGGCCTGATGGCCGTGGGCGAGGCGGGCTGTGCCTCGGTGCATGGGGCGAATCGGCTTGGGTCAAACTCGTTGATTGATCTGGTGGTGTTTGGGCGCGCGGCGGCCATTCGGGCGGGTAAAATCGTCGATCCCGAAACCCGGGTGCCGACGCCAAACCAGAAATCCATTGATGCCGCGCTGGCCCGGTTTGATGCGCTGCGCTTTGCCAAGGGTGGCGTTCCCACGGCAGAACTGCGCCTTGAGATGCAAAAGACGATGCAGGCCGATGCCGCGGTGTTCCGCACCGACAAAACCCTGGAAGAAGGGCAGAAAAAGATGGAGGACGTGGCCGCCAAGCTGAGCGATATCAAGGTCACGGATACCTCGATGATCTGGAACAGCGATCTTATGGAAACGCTGGAGTTGGAAAACCTGATGCCCAATGCCGTGGCCACCATCACCTCGGCGGCGGCGCGCAAGGAAAGCCGGGGCGCCCATGCCCACGAGGATTATCCTGACCGCGATGACGAAAACTGGCGCAAGCATTCGCTGATCCGGTTCAAGGACGGCAAGGCCAGCCTTGATTATCGCGCCGTGCATCTGGACCCCCTGACCAAAGAGGATGACGGCGGGATCGCATTGAAAAAGATTGCCCCCAAAACGCGGGTGTATTGATGCGTATTCTGCTGAGCATGGTATTTGTCGCATTGGCCGGTACGGCGCAGGCCAGCCCCAGCGCCACGGTGCTGGAATGTGCCCGCGACGCCGGGGTCACGGGGCCGGTTTCGGTCCAGAGTGGGTTTGTCGGCGGGCGCGCCTTTACCCGGTTGAACGCCGGGGCAAATGTTTCGGTCCAGACGGCGCAGGTGGTCAACGCATGTGCCGCGCGCCACGGGGTGAACACCGATGCCGGGCAAACACTTGTGGTGCGCGCAGGGGAGCGGGCATTTTGCGGCTATCCCTATCGGCCTTCGGATTCGGCATTTTTGGGCGGTTCGGGCTATATCATCAAGGATGATGTGCGCCGGGCGAACGGTTGTTGATGATGCGAACCGGCGCTGCCTTTCTTGTTTTTGCCGGGCTTGCCGCCTGTACGCCGATATCGCCCGAACTCGCGGCGCGCCAATGTGAGGAACGGGCGCGCGCCGCAGATGGGGTAACGGGCGAGGTTGGCATTGGCGTTGGCACCGGTGGTGCGCGCAGCAAGGTGAAAATTGGCGTGACCAGTGATTATTTCCGAAACCGCGACCCCTATCAGGTGTATGATAGCTGTGTGCGCGAGAAATCAGGGCAGGGGCCGATCCGGCCTCTGGTGTTGTGATGATGCGCTTTGCCATTCTGGGGCTGGTTGCCTTGGCCGCCTGCACCCCTGCCACCCGCGATGATCTGACGCGCAGCGCGGCGAAATCCGCCGTGCGCCCGGTGATGGCGAACAAACTGCCCGGGGTTGCCAGTGAACCGGCCACCGATTGTGTGATCGACAACGCCAATTCGAACGAATTGCTGTCGCTGGCCGCCGATGCGGTTACCGGGCCAACGGCCAACACCGTGAAGATCGTAAGCGATATTTTGTCCCGCAGCGGGACAATTCAATGCCTGGCGACCGAAGGTCTGCCGGCCCTTCTGAGATAGGAGCCTTGCCTTGGTTCAACTGACCCTGCCGAAAAACAGCCGTATCCGCACCGGTAAAACCTGGCCCAAGCCCGAGGGCGCGACCAACACGCGCAAGTTCAGCATCTATCGCTGGAGCCCGGATGACGGTGAAAACCCCCGGGTGGATCATTATTTCGTCGATATGGACACCTGCGGGCCAATGGTTCTGGACGCGCTGATCAAGATCAAGAACGAGATCGATCCGACGCTGACCTTTCGCCGGTCCTGCCGCGAGGGCATTTGTGGATCCTGCGCGATGAACATCGACGGCATCAACACGCTGGCCTGTATTTATGGCATGGATGAAATCAAGGGTGACGTAAAGATTTACCCGTTGCCCCACATGCCCGTGGTCAAGGATCTGATCCCCGATCTGACCCATTTCTATGCCCAGCACGAAAGCGTGATGCCATGGCTGGAAACCACCACCGCGCGTCCGGCAAAGGAATGGAAGCAGAGCATTGAAGACCGCAAGAAACTCGACGGTCTGTATGAATGCGTCATGTGTGCTTGCTGTTCTACGTCGTGTCCCTCGTACTGGTGGAACGGTGATCGCTATCTCGGCCCGGCCGCGTTGCTGCATGCCTATCGCTGGATCATCGACAGCCGCGATGAGGCGACGGGCGAACGGTTGGACGATCTGGAAGATCCGTTCAAGCTGTACCGCTGCCACACGATCATGAACTGCGCCAAGACCTGCCCCAAGGGGCTGAATCCGGCGCGTGCCATCGGCCAGATCAAAAAGATGATGGTTGAACGCACGGTCTGAAGGTTGCGGCTGCCCGCAGCTTTTCCACCGGCGCCGACAGATCGGCTTCCGTGCAGCCTATGGCTGGTCACGGGGCGGCGGCGCCGTGCGAGAAGCGATCTGAGAGAGTAGTCTGGCGTCGCCAAACAGGGCAGCCGGCCGTCACAAGCGGATCAGAACGCCAATTCCAGACCCACACAAAACGACCTGAAATCAAAGACTTCAACGCACCGGACGCATTTGGTCTTTCGGTTCCTGCAAGAGATACCTGAACAGAGTTTCGGTCTGCGTTTTTGAGGTGAATTGAATGGGGCATCCCTGTTTCCGACCGTAATCCGGTGGCGGAATGCCCGTTTTCGTGTTTCGGTAATTCGCGCAAGCGAAATACCGAATTATCAGATCTCGAATGCATCCAGCGATTTATTGACGGCCAATGCCTCTTTGATCCAACCAGGTTGGCGGCCACGTCCGGTCCAGGTCTGGACGGGGTTTGCGGGGTTGCGGTATTTCGGGGGGCTTTTCTGGCCGGCCTTGCGGCCTTTCTTTTCGGCGGCAAGAAGCTCGTCGAGCGAATATCCGTGCTCTTTTGCGATCGCCTCGGCGGCGGCGCGGGCTTCGGCCTTGCGGCGGGTATCGAGTGTTTCAATCGCCTTGTCGAGTTCGACACGCAGCTTCAGCAACTCCGCACGGGAGAGTTTTTCAAGGTCCATCATTTTTCCAATCGTTCCAAGCACCCGGAAATTGAGCGCAGTTCCGATTGCGTTGTTTTACATCTGAACGAAATTGGCAAGATTAAATTTTGGGCGGTAACATTTAAGAAACAAATCGCCGATCTTCTTATTTGACCGTGATCGCGGGGCTTTCAACTATGGTAACGATATCAGCGATAATACGGTTGAGTTGGAAATCCTTAGGCGTGTAAATTTGCGCAACACCCATGGCGCGCAATTCATCTGCATCCGCTGTGGGGATAATTCCGCCAACAATGACAGGCACTTCGGCGCAATCCTGCGCGCGTAGCAATTCAATCAATTCGCCGACCAGCGGAATGTGACTGCCCGACAGAATGGACAGGCCGATCACATGGGCCCTGGTTGTGCGCGCGGCGGTTGCGATGTCCTGAGGGGTCATGCGGATCCCATCATAGGTAATGTCGATCCCGCAATCCCGGGCGCGGGCGGCGATTTGTTCGGCCCCGTTGGAATGGCCATCAAGACCCGGCTTGCCGACCAGCAGCGTTAACCGACGGCCCAGGCGCGCCGAGACCGCATCGACATCGGCGCGGATTTTCTCCAACCCTTCCGTGCGGTTGGACGGATTGCGCGACACGCCGGTGGGGCCGCGATATTGGCCAAAGGCGGCCCGGATCATATCGCCCCATTCGCCGGTGGTGGCCCCGGCGCGGGCGGCGCGGATGCTGGGGGGCATGATGTTGGCGCCCGAGGCGGCGGCGGCGCGCAGCTCTTCGAGCGCGGCTTGCGCCGCTTTCTCATCGCGCCCTTCCCGCCAGGCGGCGAGGCGGGCAATCTGATCTGCCTCGGCGTTCTTGTCGGCCATCATCACGGCGGCGTCATCGGAAACGAGGGGCGAGGGTTCGCCGGTGGTGAAACGGTTGACGCCAACGACGGTGGTGGCGCCGGTTTCGATGGCGGCGATCTCGGGCGCTGTTGCTTTCGACGAGGCGGGATTTCATGTAGTCGATGGCCTGCACCGCCCCGCCCATGCCATCAATCAGGGCCAATTCGGCGCGCGCTCCGGATTTCAGCGTTTCAACCTTGGCGGTGATCGCCGGGTTGCCATCGAACAGATCGCCATATTCCAGAAGGTCGGTTTCATAGGCCAGAATCTGTTGCATCCGCAGCGACCATTGCTGATCCCAGGGGCGGGGCAGGCCCAGGGCCTCGTTCCATGCCGGGAGCTGCACGGCACGGGCGCGGGCATTTTTCGACAGGGTGACGGCCAGCATTTCGATCAGGATGCGATAGACGTTGTTTTCGGGCTGTTGTTCGGTCAGCCCCAGAGAATTCACCTGCACCCCATAGCGAAACCGGCGGTATCTGGCATCTTCGACGCCGTAACGCTCACGGCATATTTCATCCCACAATTCGGCAAAGGCACGCATTTTGCACAATTCGGTGACAAAGCGGATTCCGGCATTCACGAAAAATGAAATCCGCCCCACCATTTCGGGAAAATCCGCCGCGTCCACCTTTCCGCGCAGATCATCCAGAACGGCGGTGGCGGTTGCCAGGGCAAAGGCCAGTTCCTGTTCCGGTGTCGCGCCCGCCTCTTGCAGGTGATAGGAACAGACATTCATCGGGTTCCATTTGGGCAGATGTTCACGGGTATAGGCAGCGACATCCGTAATCATCCGCAGCGATGGCACGGGCGCCGTGATATAGGTACCGCGCGACAGGTATTCCTTGATGATGTCGTTTTGCACCGTGCCTTGCAGGGCGCGGGGATCGGCGCCCTGTTCCTCGGCCACGGCAATATACAGCGCCAAAAGCCACGGGGCGGTGGCGTTGATCGTCATTGACGTGTTCATCTGGTCCAGCGGAATGTCGTTGAACAGCGCCCGCATATCGCCCAGATGGGCCACGGGCACGCCGACTTTGCCCACTTCGCCGCGGGCGAGGGGGTGATCGCTGTCATATCCCGTTTGGGTGGGCAGATCGAAGGCAACAGACAGGCCGGTTTGCCCCTTGGCCAGATTGCCCCGATAAAGCGCGTTGGAGGCGGCAGCGGTGGAGTGACCGGCATAGGTGCGAAACAGCCAGGGGGCGTCACGGTGGGGGGTGTCGGTCATTGAGGCCTCTTGCGTAACAAAATTACGTTTCGACATTCGTATGTGCAATATTGTGGCGTTGTCAATCGCTGCGTTGCGGCAATCACAGAATTACCCTGTGGGTGCAATCGTGCAAGGCAAGCGGGATTGTGATTTACCGCGCGATGCGAACCTGCCAGTTTTGCCGTTATGTTCAGGCCTGTCGAACTTCCCTTGTGGTTATTGCTGTTGATCCTGTTGTTCGCGGCGGTCACATTTGCAACCCATTTCATCAGCCCCACGGTGCGCTGGTTCTTTCGGGGTCGGATGGAGCGGGCGGTGGCGCGGCTGAATACCCGGCTTCAGGTGCCGATCCAGCCGTTCAAATTGGCCCGCCGTCACGATACCATCCTGCGCCTGAGCTATGACCCGGACGTGACCCGCGCCGTGGTGGAGCATGCGCATGAAACCGGGTTGCGGGAAGATGCAGCCTTTGCGCTGGCGCAGAAATATGCGCGCGAAATCGTACCATCGTTCAGCGCCTCGGCCTATTTCGGGTTTGCGATCCGGGTGGCGCGGTGGCTGTCGACCGGATTGTTCCGGGTGCGGGTGCAGGCGGGGCGCGAGGATCTGTTGCGCGGCATCGACCCCGAGGCGACCATCGTGTTTGTGATGAATCACCGCAGCAATATGGATTATGTGCTGGTGACATGGCTGGCCGGGGGGCGGTCGGCCCTGTCCTATGCGGTGGGGGAATGGGCGCGGGTGTGGCCGCTGTCGGCGTTGATCCGGGCCATGGGGGCCTATTTTATCCGGCGCAGATCGCGCAATGCGCTCTATCGTCGGGTGTTGGCGCGTTATGTTCAGATGGCAACCGAGGCAGGGGTGACGCAGGCGATGTTCCCCGAAGGCGGCCTGTCCCTGACCGGAGCGGTGGGCGCGGCGCGCATGGGGTTATTGTCATATATCATCGAGGGGCAGGCGACGGGGCGCGATGTTGTCTTTGTGCCGGTGGCGCTGAATTACGATCAGGTGCTGGAGGATCGGATTTTGCTGAAGGCCGCATCCCAGCCCAAAGGCGAAGGGCGGTTTCGCGGCTCGGTGGTTCGCAATATATTGGTGGCATTGCGTTGGGCACTGGGGCGGGTCACTGGCAGGACGCGGCGTTTTGGTATGGCGGCGGTGGCCTTTGGTGCGCCGCTTACCCTGTCCGAGGTGCCGGGGGCCCCGGGCGCCGGGCGGGTGGGGGCGGTGGCCGACATCCTGATGGCGCGTTTGTGCGGTGCCGTCCCGGTGGTGCCGGTGCCGCTGTATTGCCACGTCCTGCGCGCGGCGGGGCGCCCCATGCCCGAGGCCGAGTTGACGGCACAGGTCGCCGCGCTGCGCCAACATCTGACCGCCAAGGGAGTGATGTGCCCGCCCGAGGGTGAAACCGCGCCCCTGGCCATGCTGCGGCTGCGGGGTATGGTCGTGGACGGGCCAGATGGGGTGTCGATTGCGCCAGATGCCGTTGCATTGGTGGGGTTTTACGCCAATTCCATCGCCCAGCATCTGACCGGAGGGCAGGGTGCGCCGGTAACTAGCGAGACATAAAATTACAAAAATGCATCCATGTGGATTGCAAAATTGCGCGGCCATCTGTATTCCACCTTTACCGATTGTTTGATTCTGCGCTGCGGCGTGCACAACCCGGAGGTGGCCCGTGATGGCACTGGATACGAATACCGCGCCCCTGACCTATGAGTCCGAGATCAAGGATCTTTACGCCATGGGCGAAATGCCCCCCATGGGCCATCTGCCCGAACAGATGCACGCCTGGGCCATTCGCCGTGACCGCCACGGCGAGCCGGATCAGGCGTTTCAGTTGGAAGTGGTCGATGTGAAAAGACCCGACAGCCAGGAAGTCTGCGTGATGGTGATGGCGGCCGGGGTGAATTATAACGGTGTCTGGGCCGGACTGGGCATTCCGATTTCACCGTTTGATGTTCACAGGGCCGATTATCACATCGCCGGGTCCGACGCGGCGGGCATCGTCTGGGCGGTGGGCGACAAGGTGACCCGCTGGAAGGTGGGCGACGAGGTGGTCATCCATTGCAATCAGGACGATGGCGAAGACGAGGAATGCAACGGCGGTGATCCGATGTTTTCGCCCAGTCAGCGGATCTGGGGCTATGAAACCCCCGATGGCAGCTTTGCCCAGTTCACCACGGTGCAGGCGCAACAACTGATGCCGCGCCCGCGCCACCTGACGTGGGAGGAATCGGCCTGCTATACCCTGACCCTGGCCACCGCTTACCGGATGTTGTTTGGCCATCATCCCCATGAATTGAAACCGGGGCAGAACGTGCTGGTCTGGGGCGCGTCGGGGGGCTTGGGTCATATGCGATTCAGTTGATCAACACCGCCGGGGCCAATGCCATCGGGGTGATTTCGGATGAGGACAAGCGCGATTTCGTCATGTCCCTGGGGGCCAAGGGCGTGATCAACCGCAAGGATTTCGATTGTTGGGGGCAGATGCCCACGGTGAACACCGATGACTATCAGAAATGGTTTGCCGGGGTGCGCAAGTTCGGCAAGGCGATCTGGGACATTACCGGCAAGGGGGTGAATGTCGATATGGTGTTCGAACATCCGGGCGAGGCGACGTTCCCGGTGTCCACCTTCGTGTGCAAAAAGGGCGGCATGGTGGTGATCTGTGCCGGCACGACCGGGTATAATCTGACGCTGGATGCACGCTATCTGTGGATGCACCAGAAACGGGTGCAGGGGAGCCATTTTGCCCATCTGAAACAGGCGGCCTCGGCCAACAAGCTGATGATTGAACGGCGGCTCGATCCTTGCATGTCCGAGGTGTTTACCTGGAGCCAGATTCCGGCGGCCCATGTAAAAATGCGCCGCAACGAACATAAGCCGGGCAATATGGCGGTTCTGGTGCAGGCGCCCCGCACCGGGCTGCGCACATTCGAAGATACGGTCGAGGCCGCAACCACAGGGTGATTGTTTCCATATCAAAAACAGTGGCGCCGTCCCGACGCTTCTGTTCACACGAATCACAAGGCCCCCATCGGGGGCCTTTTGTTTTCAGGGGTCTGTAATTCACGGCCTCGCCATTTCTGGGGAGTTGAATTTCGTGAATATTCACTGCCGACTGGTACATGCTAGGGTTGTATTAACGATTGGTTAATAATTGGGCAGGAGAGTCTGAGATGGCAAACGACTGGATACTCGACGTGCTGGCAGACCTTAAACTGTTTGCCGCCAGAAATGATCTTACGGCTCTTGCGGGCCAGCTTGACCAAACGGCGGCTGTTGCCGCCCAAGAGATCGCGTCGAACGAACTGCGGGCTTCGGCCCTGATTGGTGTGAATGCGGCCCAAACGCGAATGGTTCATCGAACGATTGCAATCGGTGACGACGCTTGACGATCTGAACACGGCGATTTTCGACCTGCGCAACAGGTTCGAAGTCGAACATCTGGTCTATCACTCGGTCAATTCGACCGGCGAACAATATGCTGCCCTGACCTATGATCAGCCATGGGTGGATCATTACATCAAACAGGATTACGCCCGGCTCGATCCGGTGGTGCAGGGGTGTTATCGCCGGTTTCACCCGGTGGATTGGAAACGGCTCGATTGGACACCAAAGGCCACCCGCCAGTTTCTGGGCGAGGCCGGCGAAAACGGGGTGGGCAATCAGGGCTATTCCGTTCCCGTGCGCGGCCCCAGTGGCCAATTTGCCCTGTTCACCGTCAATCACCGGGCGACAGATGAGCAATGGAAAACCTATCGTGATGCCCATCTGGCCGATCTGATCCTGATGGCGCATTTCATCAATCTCAAGGCGCTTGAGATCGAGCGGGGCAGTGACCAGAAACCGGTGCAGAAACTTTCCCCCGCGAAGTCGATGCACTGACCCTGCTGGCCACGGGGCTGAACCGGGCGCAGGCTGCCGATACACTGGCGATATCGGAACACACCCTGCGGGTTTATATCGAAAGTGCGCGCTTCAAACTGGGCGCAACGAACACCACCCATGCCGTTGCGCGTGCCCTGTCCTGTGGCCTGCTGGTGGTCTGAACCCTTACCTGTTCCTTACCCACCGCGCGCCCCGCGCACCCGGCCTTAACCTGAACCCGTCCATCCCTTTCCTCGTATCTATTGCGAAGGAAAGAATGATGATCCGGTATTTGTTCGGCAACGCCCTGCATCGTTATCCCGATCTGCGCGACAGCATGTTCGCGGACCGTGCGGCACAGTTTCACACCCGGTTGAAATGGGACATTCCGGTGGATGCCAGCGGGCAGGAGCGGGATCAATACGACCCGTTGAATCCGCTTTATGTGATCTGGCAACGCCCCGACGGCACCCATGGCGGATCGCTGCGCTATATGCCCACCACGGGGCGCACGATGATTGCCGAACATTTCGCCCATCTGGCCGCTGGCACGGCGATCTGCCACCCTGATATGTGGGAATGCACCCGGTTCTGTCTGGCGCCGGGGGCGGGGGGCAACATTTCAGCCGCGCTGATGCTCGGCGGGCTTGAGGTGGGGCTGAATTTGGGGCTGTCCCATGCCGTGGGTGTGTTCGATGCGCGGATGCTGCGGGTGTACGGGCGGCTGGGCTGGCCCCCTGTCGTGCTGGGGCAAGAGGGGCAGGGGCGCCATGCCATCTGTGCCGGAAAATGGGCGTTTACCGCCGATCTGCGCCCGGGGTTGTTGCGCAAGGCGGGGCTGTCAGCGGAAATTTCGGCCCTGTGGTATCGGCGCGCCTTTGGTGACGGGAAATTGGTTTTGGCGGCGTGATCTGTCTGGGCATTGGCGGCCCGTATCCCTATGGTCGCGCCTATGTCATTGCCCGCCAACACCTCCAACGCGCTCACCTTTTCCGAGGATCAGGCCGAGGCCTTTGATCGCGTTTCCGAAATCCTGCGCGCCGCCGGGGTTGATCTGGAAAATGAGGCACTGCGCCCCATGTCCGAGGGTAAATCAGCGGTGCTGGCCGTGGTGGGCAAGGCAGGATCTGGCAAAACCATGCTGCTGGCCCGCCTTTACGAGGCGATGGCCGAAGCGGGTGTCGACATCGTTTCAGGCGATTACGAGGGGCGCAAGCGCAAGGATCGCCGCACATTGGCGATTCTCGCCCCCACCAACAAGGCGGCCAGCGTGCTGCGCAATCGCGGCGTGCCGGCCACAACCATTCACCGTATCCTTTATACCCCGGTCTATGACCCGGAATATGAAAAGGTGGCCGAATGGCTGGCCGGAAACGGCGAACGGCCCACGGTTGAAGGGCTGACCGACATCGCGCTGGACCGCGCGCTGGCGTTTTACCAGACCAACAAATCCATTCCCGGCGCTCTGGCCACGGCGGGCCTGCGTGGCAGCGATTTCATCACCGGCTGGAAACGCCGGGAAGAGCCGCTGGATATCGGGCTGGTGGATGAGAGCAGTATGCTCGACACCCGGCAGTTTGATGACCTGCAAGAGATTTTTCCAACCCTGCTGTTGTTTGGCGATCCCGCACAGCTTGCCCCGGTGAACCAATCGGGCGCCATGGTGTTTGACACCCTTGAGGGCGATCGCAAGCTGACCCTGAACCGCATTCACCGGCAGGATCTGGGCAACCCGATCCTTGATCTGGCCCATGCTCTGGGTGACCCGGCGCTGACCTATGATCAGTTCAACCGCATGGTGCATGAGGCCGCCGAGAATGACCCGCGTGTCGTGATTGCCGGTCGGGTCGAGGCGGAAAAAATGGCGCGATCACCGGTTCTGGTCTGGCGCAACAAGACGCGCATCCGCCTGATCCATGCCTTTCGCGCCGCTTACGCCGCCCCGCCCGATGCCCTGCTGCCCGGTGAGCCGCTGATTTGCGACGGGATCGAACTGCCCCTGAAGCACCGCAAGAAACGCATTGATCTTGAGGCGCGGGGTCTGATCAAGGGCGCACAGGTGATTTTTCTGGGCGACGGGCGCAAGCCGGGGTTTTCGCGCCTGCATGTGGTGGGCGCCCCGGAACCGCAGGTAAGTGCCGCCAGCATCGTGAAAATCGAAATGCCTGATGAGGAAGAACCCTTTATCCCCTTTGCCGCGCGCATGGGGGCCACGTTTCTGCACGGTGCGGCGGTGACAATCCACAAGGCCCAAGGCAGCCAGTGGCGCGATGTTCAGGTGTTCGCCCCCGATATTTCCGCCGCCGCATGGGCCAACCGCACCGAAGCGGGGCTGCAACTGTGGAAACGGCTGGCCTATGTCGCGATCACCCGCGCCGAAGAACGGCTGTTCTGGGTGGTGAACAACCGCCTGGCGCGCCCCACGGAGCCATTGGGCGTGGCCGATCTGGCAGGGCCCGCCGCGCCCCTTACGCTGGACGCGACCGAAGAAATCTAGGTGCGGATATAGCGGAACACGGCGGCAGCACCCCAACCGGCGGCGATGGCAATGGCCAGCGACAACAGCGCATAGATCAGCGGTTGCTCATAGGCGAGGTTGTAAAGGAACCGCTCCATCCCGACCTTTTTCACAAAGATCACCGTTTCATACTGGCTGACCACCTGTTGATTGCGGGTCAGCAAAAAACGGACGTTGTAATTGCCCTCAACCAGATTGGCGGGCAGGACGATGGACGTGTTGAACAGCGTATCCCCGACCAGAGAAACCGCGTTCTCGTTCAGTTGATACAGGTCATCACCCCGACGGATACGGATCAGTGCATCGGTAAATGACGCCTTGTTTTCAACCCCTTCCGAGGCGACGCCAGCGTAAATTGCCCGGGGAACCGACACCAGATAGATCTGGTCCGCCTGATCCGACAGCATGTCATGCAGCGGCGCGGTTGTTGCCACGGCATAGAAGGACGGCGCGCTGCGGATGTTCACCGCATCACGGTTGACCCAGATCGCGGCAAGCTTTTCCTTGCGGCGCACGGTCAGGGCCTGGGGCGGGCCGGACACGGTGATGATCACGCCCAGTTCGCTGGAGGTGTCGATCTGTTCTTGCCGTTTGACCGCGCCGAAAATCAAAATTTCCGAGCCGTCGAAATTGGTGCTGATCGAAATCTGGTTCTGGCTCAGCCCGGCAACCACCTCTTCGCTTTGGGCGGGGGTGGCGAGGGCAAGAATGAGAAGGAACAGACGCAACATCATGCCTCTTTTGCCCCCGCGATCGAGAAAAGTTCGCTTGGCTGTGCCAACAGATCATAGGCCAGTTTGCCACAGACCAGAATAACCAGAAGCGCCAGCAGAATGCGCAATTGTTCGGCCTTGAGCTTGACCCCGATCCGCGTGCCGATCTGCGCCCCGATCACCCCGCCCACCAGCAACAGCACCGCCAGAACGATGTCGACGGTGTGGTTTGTGGTGGCGTGCAGCACGGTGGTAAAGGCGGTTACGAAAATGATCTGGAACAGGGATGTGCCGATCACCACCTTGGTGGGCATTCCCAAAAGGTAAATCATCGCCGGAACCATGATAAACCCGCCGCCAACCCCCATGATGGCCGACAGAACCCCAACCGCCAGCCCCACCAGAACCGGCGGGATCACCGAAATATAAAGACCGGATTTGCGGAATTTGATCTTCAGGGGCAGGTTATGCACCCAATTGTGTTTGCGCCGGGTGATGGTGCCTTTGCGCGATTTGCGGATCGCGTTCAGGGATTCCACGAACATCAACACCCCGATGATGCCCAGAAAAACCACATAACACAGGCTGACCAACAGATCGACCTGCCCAAGCGAGCGCAAAAGGTTGAACACCTGCACCCCAAGCAGTGACCCGACCAGACCGCCCCCCATAAGGACCGACCCCATGCGCATATCAACCGTCTTGCGTTTCAGATGCGCCAGCAGGGCCGAAAACGATGCGGCAACGATCTGATTTGCCGAGGTGGCCACGGCAACGGCAGGGGGGATGCCGATGAAAAACAACAGTGGCGTGATCAGAAACCCGCCACCAACGCCAAACATGCCCGACAGCACCCCGACAAGCCCACCCACTCCGAGAAGCAGAAAAGCGTTGACGGCAACCTCGGCAATGGGAAGGTAAATTTGCATGGCACCTCTTAGCGCGCCCTAGCGAAAATGCGCAACGGGCTGCGGCGGCTCAGATGCCGGAAATATGCCGTGCAGTGCAACTCTGTGTCAGATTTGTTCGCGCAGGAACCGCCGCAGCACCCGGTCCAGCTTGGCCGCGCCGATAGGGGCCATGGTTTTGGTGTGTTCGTGGCTGATTGATTCGTCGCTCATCCCGGCGGCCATGTTGGTGATGGTCGAAATCGCGGCCGCCTTGAGGCCCAGAAACCGCGCCAGAATGACTTCGGGCACCGTTGACATGCCCACGGCATCGGCGCCCAGCATGGCAATGGCGCGGATTTCAGCGGGGGTTTCAAACGACGGGCCGCTGTACCAGGCATAAACCCCCTGATCCATGTCCACATCTTCGGCCTTGGCCGCGCTTTGCAGGGCGGCGCGCATGGCCGGATCATAGGCGTCTTTCATCGGCACAAACCGTGCGTCAGAGGGTTCGCCGATCAGCGGATTCAGGCCTGAAAAATTGATGTGGTCGTTCAGCATCATCAGGCTGCCCGTGGGCATGTCGTGGCGCATGGACCCGGCGGCGTTGGTGGCGATCAATCCTTCGGCACCCAGACCTTTCAGCACCTCAAGCGGCAGGCGCATGGCATCGCCGCGCCCGGATTCGTAATAATGCGCCCGCCCGCCAAAAACGGCCACGCGCACGCCTTCCAACGTGCCGATCACCAGCTTGGGATTGTGGCCAGACACCCCGGCATGGGGAAAGCCGGTCAACTGGGTATAATCGATCGCCACACCTTCGACCGCATCGGCCAGATGGCCCAGCCCCGATCCAAGGATCAGCCCAAAGCGCACCGGCGTATCGCCCGCGCGGTCCTGAATGAACCGAACCAGATCCTCAGCGTTCCTTGACATATGCCTCGCCTCCTGCGCGCGGTGGAATTGCCTTGCCCACGAACCCGGCCAGGATCACCACGGTCAGGATATAGGGCAGGGCCTGCATGAACTGCCCCGGCACGGCGACGCCCAAAAGTTCGATGGATTGAAACCGGTTGCCGATGGCATCCAGCAGCCCGAACAACAGGCAGGCGCCAAGGGCATACCAGGGCCGCCATTTGGCAAAGATCAGCGCGGCCAGCGCGATAAAGCCGCGCCCCGCCGTCATATCCTTGACAAACCCGGCGGCCAGACCCGTGGCCAGATACGACCCGGCGATCCCACACAGCACGCCGGCGATCAAGACAGCGGAGTAGCGCAGCCGCACCACCGAGATGCCCGCCGTATCCACCGCACCGGGGTTTTCCCCCACGGCCCGCAGACGCAGCCCAAACCGGGTGCGATAAAGCGTGTACCATGTCAGGGGCACCATGAGGAACGCCAGGTACACCAATATCGTATGCCCCGAGATCAGCTCGGAATAGACCGGGCCAAGGACGGGGAAACCGGAAATTGACTCGGCAAAGGGCAGGTCGATGGGTTGAAACCGCCCGCCATCCATCAGGGCCGGGGTGCGCCCGCCTTGATTGAACCAGTCACGGGCGATCAGAACGGTCATCCCCGACGCCAGAAAATTCAGCGCCACCCCCGAGATGAGCTGATCCCCCCGAAACGTGATCGAGGCGATGGCATGGATCAGCGCAAACACCATACTGGCGGCAATCCCGGCCAAAAGGCCCAGCCAGACCGATCCGGTGGTCGCGGCCACAGCGGCGGAAAAGAACGCCGCAACCAGCATCTTTGCCTCAAGCCCGATGTCAAACACCCCGGCACGTTCCGAAAACAGCCCCGCAAGACAGGCCAGCAGCAAAGGCGTGGCAAGGCGGATGGTGGAATCCAGAATCTGGATGATGGTATTGAGATCCATGTTTATTCCGCCGCCTTTGTCGTTGGCCCGGGGCGCCGCCCGAACCGCAGGAATGCGCCGGTTACCGGCCCGCGCACCATGTTATCAAGGGCGCCGGTGAACAGGATGACCAGTGCCTGAATAACCAGAATCATTTCACGCGGTACGCTGGTTTCGAACTCCAACTCGGCGCCACCCTGATAAAGGGCGCCGAACAGGATCGCGGCAATCAGCACGCCCACCGGATGGCTGCGCCCCATCAGTGCCACGGCGATGCCGACGAACCCGGCGCCCAGCACGTTGTCCTGCAACAGGCGCTGCGCCTCGCCCTGCACGGCGTTTACCGCCATCAGCCCGGCAAGGGCGCCCGAAATCAGCATGGTGATCATGGTGATCTTGAACGGTGAAATTCCGGCATAGATCGCCGCCGGTTCGCTGTGCCCATAGGCGCGGATTTCATAACCCAGCTTGGTGCGCCACAGCAGCAGCCAGACCAGAAAACACGCGATCAGCCCGACGATGAACGATACATTCAGGGGCGAGCGGGCAAATTTGATGCCAATCGTTGCGAAGACATCGCGGGCATTGGGCAGGAATGATCCTTCGGGGAAACGCACGCTTTCCGGGGCCATTCCCGGCGCCTTGAGGGTGCTGACCAGAAGATAGACCAGCAGTGCCGAGGCGATGAAATTGAACATGATCGTGGTGATAACGATGTGCGACCCACGCCGCGCTTGCAGATAGGCGGGAATCGCCGCCCATGCGGCCCCGAACACCGCACCGCCGATGATCGTAAAGGGCAGGGCCACAATCCAGTGGGGCCATGGCACCGCAAGGCACACCAAAGCCACCCCCAGCGCGCCCAGTTGCGCCTGACCTTCGCCGCCGATGTTGAACAGGCGCGCGTGAAACGCCACCGCCACCGCGAGGCCGGTAAAGATGAAATTGGTGGCGTAAAACAGGGTATAGCCCCAGCCATAGGTGCTGCCCACGGCGCCATTCACCATGATTTTCATGGCGTTGATCGGATCTTCGCCGATCAAAAGCACCACCAGCCCGGACACAAACAGCGCCAAAAGCAGGTTGATCAGCGGAATAAGGACCACATCGGCCCACTTGGGAAGGGTCATGGAGTCGCCCCGTCTCTTTTCGCCAGATTGGCCTCGATTTCCTCGACCGGTACGTTGCGCGTGGTGTCGGTGATGCCCGCCATGAGCAGGCCGAGTTCCTGTTCGTTGGTCTCTGAGGGCAGACGCTCGCCCATGATCTGACCATCGAACATCACCGCGATCCGATCAGAAAGCGACATGATTTCATCGAGTTCGACCGAAACCAGCAGCACCGCCTTGCCCGCGTCGCGCAGGGCCACAATCTGTTGATGGATGAATTCGATGGCGCCGATATCGACGCCCCGGGTGGGTTGGCCGACCAGCAACAGATCGGGGTTTCGCTCCAATTCGCGGGCGATGACGATTTTCTGCTGGTTGCCGCCGCTGAAATTTTCTGCCGTCTGCCAGCAGTTCGGCGGGCGGATGTCGAATTTGGCGATTTTCGCTTCGGTATCGCGGCGCAATGCATCGTTATCCATAAACAGGCCGGAATTGTATTTCGGATCATGATGATAGCCAAATCCGACATTTTCCCAGGCATGGAAATCAAGGATCAACCCCTGACGATGCCGGTCTTCGGGCACATGGGCGATGCCCCGTTCGCGGCGGGTGCGCGCGTCGGAATTTTGGCCGGTCAGATCAATCTGTTCCCCGTTCAGGGTGATTGTACCGGTGCCGTTGCGGATGCCGCCCAAAACCTCAAGCAGTTCGGACTGGCCATTCCCGGCCACCCCGGCAATGCCGAGAATTTCACCGGCGCGCACGTTCAGGGATATGCCTTTTACCCGCTCAACGCCCTTTTCATCGACGACATGCAGGTTTTCCACTGACAGAACCGTGTCTTTTGGCGTCGCAGGCACCTTGTCGACCTGCAACAACACCTTGCGCCCCACCATCAGCTCGGCCAACTTTTCGGGCGAGGTATCGGCGGTTTTCACCGTCGCGGTCATTTCACCGCGCCGCATGACGGAAACGGTGTCCGTTACCTCCATGATTTCGCGCAGTTTGTGGGTGATCAGGATGATCGTCTTGCCCTCGCGGCGCAGCCCTTCGAGAATGCGGAACAGATGGTCGGCCTCGGCGGGGGTCAGCACGCCGGTGGGTTCATCAAGGATCAGAATATCCGCCTGACGATACAGCGCCTTGAGGATCTCTACCCGCTGTTGCATCCCCACGCCCAGATCCTGAATCAACGCATCGGGATCGACGTGCAGTTCATATTCCGCCGCCAGTTCGGTCAACAGTTTGCGCGCCTTGCTCAGGCTTGGGGTCAGGCGCGCGCCATCTTCGGCGCCCAGAACCACGTTTTCCAGTACCGAGAAATTTTCAACCAGCTTGAAATGCTGAAACACCATGCCGATGCCTGCCGCGATGGCGGCCTGACTGTCGGGGATGGGGGTTTTCTGTCCCGAGATGAAAATCTCGCCGGCGTCGGCCTTGTAGAACCCGTAAAGGATCGACATCAGCGTTGATTTTCCCGCGCCGTTTTCACCGATGATCCCATGGATCGTGCCGGGCATGACGCGGATTGAAATATCCTTGTTCGCCTGCACCGGGCCGAAGGCCTTGGAGATGCCCTTCAACTCAATGGCGGGGTGTGTATTGGACGAGGCCATATTACATTACCTTTCGGCAAGCGACGGATGCGATGGTGCTGGCCGGAATGCCCTCGACCAATATCCGCCCCATATCGGACACCGCCGAGGCTGTTGCCACCGGATCACCCGCAGCATTCAATATCACACACTGGTATATGGCCCCCGCCGCACCGATAAATTCGATCACTGCCGTTCCATATTGGTCGTAGGTGCGCACGATCCTGACCGCGCTGTCAGCCTCGAACGTCAGGGTTTCGGCGGTAAGGGGCGCTGGCGCAAATGCGGCGGCTGCACCAAGGGCAATTGCCGCAGCAAAGGCATATGCGGGGGCGGCCGCTGTGGGCCGCCCCTGTTGGGTATCGCTGGACATGCGGCTCAGCCGGCCGGGCAGCTGTCATCGCTGGTGTAATCGTGGACCTTGAGATCGCCCGCGATGATCTTGGCCTTGGCCGCTTCCACGGCTTCGACCATGTCAGGGGTGACCAGATCCTTGTTGTTGTCGTCCATGGCATAGCCGACGCCATCGTTGACCAGTGACAACACGTTGATCCCGGGCTTGAACCCCTCGGTGCCGTCTTCGAACACGGCATAAACGGCGTTGTCCACGCGCTTGGTCATCGAGGTCAGAACCGAACCGGGGTGCAGATAGTTCTGGTTGCTGTCCACGCCGACCGACAGGATGCCTTCGTCCTTGGCGGCCTGCAACACGCCAACGCCAGTGCCGCCAGCCGCGGCAAACACCACATCCGACCCCTGGGCAATCTGCGCCTTGGTCAGTTCGGCGCCCTTCACCGGGTCATTCCATGCGGCGGGGGTGGTGCCGGTCATGTTCTGAATCACCTTGATGTCGGGGTTGGCCGCTTCGGCCCCCTGGGCATAGCCACAGGCGAATTTGCGGATCAGCGGCACATCCATGCCCCCGACAAACGAAACCGTGCCGGTCTTGCTGGCCATGGCGGCCAGCATGCCCACAAGGAAGCTGCCCTCATGTTCGGAAAACACGATGGATTCAACGTTTGGCTGATCCACCACCATATCGACGATGGCGAATTTCACATCGGGGTAATCGGGCGCGACCTTTTCAAGGGTCGAGGCATTGGCAAAGCCCAGAACAACAATGGGGTTGGCGCCCTTTTCGGCCATGCGGCGCATGGTCTGTTCGCGCTGTGCCTCGGATTGCAGTTCGGTTTCAAGATATTCGCCGCCGGTGTCTTCGACCCACTTCTGCGCGCCGTTATAAGCGGATTCGTTAAAGGATTTGTCAAACTTGCCGCCCAGATCAATGATCAGGCCGGGTTCGGCCAGGGCTGCGCCGGTGCTGAGCGCGAGGGCCGCAGTGGCGCCGAGAAATTTATGCATGAGGGTCATTGGTGTCTCCCAGGTTTTTTACGTGTTGGGGCCAGAGCGCATTGGCGTCGGCCCGTGGTCTTTGATCGCAGATTTTATCTCATGGTCAAACAAAGCCGCAGGGGCCTTTGTGGTCAATAGCTTTTTGTGGTTCTGGCTCACCCGATTGCGTGATTGCCTGCTAATTCGACAGGTTACCCTCCGTCAGGGTGCGGGCCATGACCACGGCATCAACAGGCGGGCCATCCGCGGGGCGATAATATCCACGGCGCAACCCGCTTTCGCGGTAATTCATGGCCAGATACAGCGCCCGGGCCGGGGCATTGTCGGCGGCGACCTCAAGAAACGCCTGCCGCGCACCCATGGTATGGGCGCGGGCGTGAAACCTGCCCAGACAGGTGCGCGCCAATCCCTGCCGACGGTGGGCGGGGTGGGTCGCAAGGGTCAGCAATTCCGCCTCGTCCAGAATCACCCGGCCAAGGGCAAAGGCATGTGTGGCGCCGATCACAAAGGTGCCGGGCAGGGCCAGCAGGGCGGCGAATTCATCGCCGCTCCAGGGGCGCGGCGTGGTCATGGCAACGGCGTGAAGCTGTGCCATTTGCGCCGGGGTCACGCCACGATCACCGGTGCCGGATCGCGCGGCGGTGCCGCATCAGGTGCGCGCAAATACAGCGGCGCAGGGCGTTTGCCGGTCGGGGCAATGGCGCCCAAATGGGCGATGGCATGGGCCAGCGGGTGGGTGGGCGGCGCAACTGTGCCGTCAAGCGTTACTGCGACGGCATCGCTGGCGTGGCCGATGCAGGTGGGGCGCATCAGGGCGAGGTCGGGCAGGGTGTTGATGGCGCACATCACCGGCGGCGTTTCGGGCGCAAACCCTTGCAGATAAAGGGATTCGCGCCGCGCGTCGAGGGTTGAGACAACCGCCCCCGCAGTGCCAAAGGCCTGCGCCGCCAGCGCCGAAACCCCGACTGCAGGCACCCCCAGCGACAGGGCCAGCCCCCGCGCCGCCGACACCGACATGCGAACCCCGGTGAAATTGCCCGGCCCGATGCCACAGGCGATGCGGGTCAGATCACCCCAGCCAAGTCCGGCACTGGCCAGCAATTCCGCAAGCAGGGGCATCAACCGTTCGGCCTGCCCCTTGGCCATATCCTCATGCACATCGGCAATGATCCGCCCGCCCGAAAGCAAAGCGGCCGCGCAATGCGCGGCCGATGTATCAAAGGCCAGAACGGTAAGGTCAGGCGGCATGTTTCGGGATGCCGTCAAGCGGCAACCGGCCGCACTTCGACCACCTCGGGGATATAGTGACGCAGCAGGTTTTCGATGCCCATTTTCAGGGTCAGCGTCGATGAGGGACAGCCGGCACAGGCGCCCTGCATGTGCAGATAGACGATGCCACGGTCAAACCCGTGAAAGGTGATGTCGCCCCCATCCTGCGCCACGGCGGGCCGCACCCGGGTATCAAGCAACTCCTTGATCTGCTCGACGATGGCGGTGTCGGGGCCGTCATGGGCCGCATGGCCGCCGCCGGTTTTGGCCTCGCCCTCCATTGCCGGGGCGCCGGATTGGAAATGTTCCATGATGGCGCCCAGAATGGCGGGTTTCACATGATCCCATTCCACGCCGTCATTTTTGGTGACGGTCACGAAATCGTTGCCCAGAAACACCCCCGCAGTGCCATCGACCGCAAAGATCCGTTTGGCCAACGGCGATGTGGCCCCGGATTCGGGGGTCGGGAAATCGGCGGTGCCGGTTTCCAGAACGCTTTGGCCGGGAAGGAATTTCAGGGTTGCCGGGTTCGGCGTGGATTCTGTCTGGATGAACATGACGGCACCTTTTCGTTGTCCCCCTGAATATGCGCCCGGGGCGGGGCAATGTCAACGAGTTGGAATCATTCTAAACTGTACTCAATAGCACAGGATCGGCTGAATCGCGGCCTGTTTGCCAGATGCCAACCCATCGGACAGGGGCGCCGCCGCGTCGCCCTTGTCGCTGGGCAGGGGGATGGCCGCGTCGTGCAGGAACCGGCGCAGGCGGGCCAGACGCACGGCAAAGTTGATGTTCTGGGGCAGGGTGCCGGTTTCGCGCAGGTAAAAATCGTCATTCGCGCGGGCAACGACCACGCCCACCACCTCGCCCATGTCGGACAAAAGCGGCCCGCCGCTGTTGCCCGGCTGTACCGGCGCCGAAATCGCCACCCAATCGGGGTGGGCACCCCCGACGCTGAGCGCGCTGACATTGCCCATGGTCAGGTTCAGCGCGCCGCCGTTGAACGACATGAACGGATAACCGACAGCGGCCACCCCCTGACCCAGACGCAGATCGGGATCGCTGCGCAGGGGCAACCAATGGGCGCTGCGCCTTGTCGCCTGAAGCACCGCCAGATCGCTGTCTGCCGCCTTGGACAACAGGCTGAGCGGGGTGCCGTCAGCCAGGGTAAGCGCGCTGCAATCGGCGATCACATGGGCGGCGGTGACAACATCGGTGGCATTTACGAAAAACCCGGTGCCGGTCGCCTGCACTTGTTGCGACGGCGATGGGCGCGCCACCGGCAGGGGGGCCGCATGATCGGGGGCGCGGGCGATGTTATTATTGTCGGGGCGCGCCGTGCCCAACAATGCCGCCAGCCGCCCACCTGGGGCGGGGGCCAGATCGGGCGCGGTTCCAGGGTCAGGCTTGCGGCGATCAGGGCGGCGCGGTTGTATTGGGCGGGCATGGATTGGATCAGCAGGGTGATATAGGCCCGCCCCAGCCGCCACGACCGCAGATAAACCCGCCGCCCCGATTCCAGGGTGGCCGCGGTAATGATCCGTTCGCCCGTGTCGCTGGAATATGCGGGCTGTGCGCCAACGTGGCTTTGGCGCGCCCAATTGTGCATGTCGAATGTGCCATCGCGGTTGTCTGCAATCCAGCGCACCAGCAGATCGCGCGATGGCGTGGCATAGGTCAGGTATCGGTCGTCTTCGCCGGTTTCAGCCAACAGCGCTATGGGCAGGGCAATGGAAACTCCGGCAGAATCGTTGTTGATCCGCGCCCAGCCCGAGGCACGGCGTTCGGTTTCGAATTGTCGCACAAGCCGGGCCAGATCGCCCGTTGTCGTGGTGAAATCGTCCAGTGCCGATTGGCTGCGCCGCCCCCAGTCGCCATCCAGAAGGCCGGTATATTGCCCCTGAAACGCCAGTGCGGCCTGAAGATAGATCAGATCCTGCCTGCCATAATCCCGGGGATCGAACCGCGCCTGCGCGGTGGCAATGCGAGGCCAGACAAGCCAGACGGCCAACACCAGCACAAAAAGGCACCGCGCAGGGGCGGCGGCCCGTTTCATGTGCTGGTTCAGCCCGTTCATGTAATGGCCTCCAGACGCTCCTTGCTCAGGCTGCCGGGCACGATGGTGACCGGAACGGGCAGGGCGCCCGCCGCCCGGCTGAGTTGGCTGACAAGGGGGCCGGGGCCGCTTTTGTCATCGCCCGCACCCAGAACCAGAACACCCACCTCGGGGTTTTCCTGAAGCTGGGCAATGATTTCGGGCACGATCTCGCCTTCGCGAATCACCAGTTCGGGGCTGACGCCCTGCCGGTCGCGCATCCACTTGGCGAACACCTCATAGTGGACTTCGATCCGCTCGCGCGCCTCTTGGCGCATGATGTCGCCGACGCCGATCCAGTGGTTGAATTCTTCGGGCGGGATCACCGCCAAAATCTCGACGCCGCCGCCGGTCTTTGCCGCGCGCATGGCAGCAAAGCGCATGGCGTTCAGGCATTCGCGGGTATCGTCGAGGATCACGAGAAACTTGCGCATGGGTCCATTCCTTTGGGACAGGGGGTGATGATGCCTTGCCACGCGCGCGCTGGCAACCATTCCCGTGTCACGCCGGGGTCAAGGGCGCAGGGCACGGCGCAGCCCGGCCAACAAAAGCGTGGCCAGTTGCGCGGCAAAGGCGGCGATCAGGCCAAGGGTGGCCAGCGCCAGATTGCTGATCCGCACCAGCGCACGAAAGGCGCGGGATTTGCCCAGAATATGCAGGGTGGCGCGGCTTTGCCCCCTTCGGCGCGGGTCAGGCGGGCCAGACGGCTGGCATCTTCGGCGCTGTCCACATGGCGCAACAGAACGATGGCTTCGGCGGGCGAGGTTTCGCGCGCGACGGTGCCCAGATCCTCGGCAATGCGTGACAGCCGGGTCAGTTTGGCGGTGTCTGCCACCTGTTCCAACGGCACGCGACCGGCCAGATAGGCAGGCACCGCAGTGGCATCGCGCAGCACATCGGCGTTGCGTACCAACACCCGGGTCAGCCCCGGGGTCAGAGCGCGGGAGCGGCGCGCAAGCCGCAGGGCGGTGGCGCCTGCCTTGACGGTCGCGCTGCTGCCGGCGCTCAGCACGATCGCGCCCGTGGCCGCCAACCCGGCCAGCGCCAACCCGACCTCGAGCCGGTCCACCGGATCGCCCGCCCCGTAATCGACAGCGGCCCGGCGCAGGGCATTCACATCGCCCAGGGGCGTGATTTCCAAGGGCAGGGCGCAGGTGGCGATGGCCATCACCGTCTTGCAACTGGTGATATCCCAGGCGCAGGCGGCGCAATCGGTCAGGCGGTGGGTGGTGCTTTCGGCGGCTTTTGCCTGCACCATGGCGCGTTCCATCAACGGGCGGGGCAGGGTGATGCCTTGGGCGGTCGCCGTATCCAGCGCGATCAGCAGACGGTCCATGTCATCGTCAACCAGCGCCTGTTCCACCTCTTGAATCAGGCGTTCGGGTGTGGCGCGGCGCGCCATGTTGCGCGCCAGCACCTGTTTCGCATCGGCAAGCGAGCGTTCAACCAGGGGCGCCGCAAACGGGTGCTGGGACAGCGCCCAAAGCGTGGCGCCCCCGTGGCCAAAGTGCAGAGCGTCAGCGCCCGGTAAAGCAGCCGCCGCAGGCCCATGGCATCACGCCGACAGCGCCCAGTCCCAGTACATCTCGCGCAGGCGGCGGGTGACGGGGCCGTGCTGATACTGGCGGTCCTCAAAGGCGGTGACGGGGGTGATTTTTGACATGTTGCCGGTCAGGAACACCTCATCCGCTGCGGCAAAATCATCAAAGGACAAAACGGTTTCATGCACCTCAACCCCCTCGGCGCGCAGGTTTTTCAGGTGTCGCGCGCGGGTGATACCGGCCAGAAAGGTGCCATTGGCCACGGGGGTGAACACCACGCCATCGCGCACCATGAACACATTTGCCGTCGCGCTTTCGGCCACATTGCCAAGGGCATCGGCCACCAAGGCGTTGCCAAACCCGCGCCGCTGGGCCTCGGCCAGCATCCGGGCGTTGTTGGGGTAAAGACAGCCCGCCTTGGCGTTGACCACCGAACTTTCCAGAACCGGACGGCGGAATTGAGTGTGGCACAGGGTTGTGGTTGCGTTGGCATCGGCCATGGGGATCTGTTCAAGGCAGATGCAGAACCCGGTGCCCTCGGCCCCTGGCACAATGGCGCCAAATCCACCCTGGGTGGCCCAATACATGGGGCGGATGTAAACGGCGGCGTCGCGCGGATAGGCCGACAGTCCTTCTTGCACGATCTGCACCATGTCCTCTGCCGAAACACAGGGCGGCACCATCAGCGCCTCGGCAGATCGGTTGACCCTTGCGCAATGGGCCTCCAGATCGGGGGCGACCCCCTCGAAATACCGCGCGCCGTCAAACACGCCACTGCCCAGCCATGCGCCGTGATCGGCGGCTTTCATTACCGGCACGTCGCCATTGTGCCAGCGGCCCTCAAAATAGGTGCGGATGTTGGTGCCTGTCGCCATCTGTGCCTCCTGCCTGCTGCTGGGCGCAGTTAACCACCGGCGCGGGGGCGGGTCCAGCGCAGATCATCCCTTGACCTTCCGGTGACTGGAAGCCCTATGTGAAGGGCCTGACCCATGGAATCGGAAGGCATGACAATGACGCACACGGTGAAATTTTCCCTTGAGGGGCTGTCCTGCGCCTCGTGCGTGGGGCGGGCCGAAAAGGCGATTCAGGGCGTTGACGGGGTGCGGGATGTCTCGGTCAATCTGGCCAGCCACACGGCGCGGGTCGAACTGTCACAGCCCGGCGCGCTGGGCGCTGTGGCGGGGGCGTTGGAAAAGGCAGGCTATCCCGCGCGGCAGTCTGACATCCGGTTGCAGATCGACGGGATGAGCTGTGCCTCATGTGTGGGGCGGGTGGAAAAGGCGCTGTTGGCGGTGCCCGGCGTGGTATCGGCCAGTGTCAATCTGGCCACCGACAGCGCCCATGTGCAGGTGCTCAGCGGCGCTGTAACCCCTGCGGCGCTTGTCGCGGCGGTGGGTGAAACCGGATATACTGCGCGCATTGCCGATGGGGACAGCCCCGAGGATTCCGGCGCGCGCCACGAGGATGAGGCGGCAAGCCTGCGCCGCTCGCTGGTGCTGGCGGCGCTGTTGACGCTGCCGGTGTTCGTGCTCGAAATGGGGTCGCATTTCATCCCCGGCATGCATGGGTTTGTCATGGCGACCCTTGGACAAACGGCAAGCTGGACCATTCAATTCCTGCTGACCACTGCCGTGCTGGCCGGTCCGGGGCGCATCTTCTTTACCAAAGGCGTGCCTGCCCTGTTGCGCGGCGCACCCGAGATGAATTCGCTGGTGGCGCTGGGCGCATCGGCGGCATGGGGATATTCGGTGCTGGCGCTGTTTGCGCCGGGGCTGTTCCCCGAAGGCACCCGCGCGGTGTATTTCGAAGCGGCAGCGGTGATTGCCACGCTGATCCTGCTGGGCCGGTATCTGGAGGCCCGCGCCAAGGGGCGCACCGGTGCGGCAATCCAGCGGCTGGTCGCCCTGCGCCCCGAAACGGCGCGGGTGGAACGCAATGGCCAGATCACCGAGATCGCCATTGCTGAAATCGCCACCGGCGACAGGATTCATGTCCGCCCTGGTGAGCGGATCGCCGTGGATGGCACGGTGACAACGGGCGAATCCTATGTCGATGAAAGCATGATCACCGGCGAACCGGCACCAGTGGCCAAATCCGAAGGCGCGCCGGTGGTGGGCGGTACGGTGAACGGCACCGGTGCGCTGGTGGTGCAGGCCACGGCGGTGGGGGGCGACACGACACTGGCCCGGATCATCCGCATGGTCGAGGATGCACAGGGCGCGAAATTGCCGGTGCAGGCGTTGGTGGATCGGATCACCGGGGTGTTTGTGCCGGTGGTCATGGGGCTGGCGGCGCTGACGGTGCTGGTCTGGCTGATCTTCGGTCCCGATCCCGCGCTCAGTTTGGCCCTGGTGGCGGGGGTGTCGGTGCTGATCGTGGCCTGCCCCTGTGCCATGGGGCTGGCCACGCCCACGTCGATCATGGTCGGCACCGGGCGGGCCGCTGACCTGGGGGTGCTGTTTCGCAAGGGGGACGCGCTTCAGGGCTTGCAAAACGCCAAAGTGATCGCGCTCGACAAGACCGGAACCCTGACCCGCGGCCAGCCGACCCTCACAGCGATGAGCGTGGCCGAAGGCCAGAGCGAAGAGCGCCTGTTGCCCCTGCTGGCGGCGGTTGAGGCGCAGTCCGAACACCCCATTGCCGCCGCCATCGCCCGTGCTGCGGCGGGGCGGGATCTGCCGGCGGTCGAGCAGTTTCAATCCATCACCGGCATGGGCGTGCGCGCGGTGGTGCACGGCCAACAGGTGCTGATCGGTGCCGACCGTTTTCTGACCGGCGAAGGCATCGCGCTGGGCGCATTGGCCGAGGCGGGCGCCGGGTTTGGTGCCCGGGGGCAAACCCCGCTTTACGCCGCCATCGACGGGCAGGCGGTTGCCGCCATCGGGGTGTCAGATCCGATCAAACCCGGCACGCCCGAGGCCATCGCCGCCCTGCATGCCATGGGCCTGCGGGTGGCGATGATCACCGGCGACAACCGCGCCACGGCCAATGCCATCGCCGCCGAACTGAACATCGACGATGTGGTGGCCGAGGTCCGCCCCGAAGGCAAGGTTGATGCCATCGACACCCTGCGCGCCAATGGCCCGGTGGCCTTTGTGGGCGACGGGATCAACGATGCGCCCGCACTGGCGCATGCAGATACGGGCATCGCCATCGGCACCGGCACGGATGTGGCGATCGAAACGGCGGATGTGGTGTTGATGTCGGGCGATCTGCGCGGGGTCGTCAACGCGCTTGAAGTGTCGCGCGCCACCATGGCCAATATCCGGCAAAATCTGTTCTGGGCCTTCGGGTATAACACGCTGCTGATCCCGGTGGCGGCGGGGGTGCTTTATCCGGCCTTTGGCACCTTGCTGTCACCCATGCTGGCGGCGGGGGCGATGGCGCTGTCGTCGGTGTTTGTGCTGGGCAATGCCCTGCGCCTGCGCCGGATTGCCCCGGCGCTGAGCGCAGATGCGGCACAGACCGGCGCCACCACCCCGGCCCCGGCAGAATAAAAAGGAGCCATGCCATGAATATCGGAGATGTCGCCGCCCGTTCGGGCCTTCCGGCGAAAACCATTCGCTATTACGAGGACATCGGCCTGATTTCCCCCTGCGCAGCGCCAACGGCTATCGCAGCTTTCGCGAAACCGATCTGCACAAACTGGCGTTTCTGGGCCGCGCCCGCGCCCTGGGGTTCAGCATCGAGGATTGCCGCAATCTGTTGCATCTCTACGAGGATGAAAGCCGCGCCAGCGCCGAGGTGAAAGAGATCGCCACCCACCATCTGGAGCAGATCGAGCGCAAGATCGCCGATTTGCGGGCGATGCAGGACACGCTTTCGACGCTGGTTGATGCCTGTGCCGGCGATCAGCGCCCGGATTGCCCGATCCTGCAAACCCTTGGGTCGGCGCAGCCCCTATAGGATTTCATCCTCGTCAAACATCGGGTCGGCCTCAAGATCGGCGGCAAGACGCTCCATCCGGTGCAGCGGATCAATGGCGGTTGCCGCGATGTGGTAACAGGCGTCGCCTTCGTTGATGACCGGCATCATGGCGCGGCCCAGAATGATGCCGGGGGCGGGGGCGGTGATTTCCTGTTCGCTTTCGCCAAACGGATCGGTGACAATGGCCAGAAGCGTGCCGGTTTCCACCCCTTCGCCCACTTCCTTGAAGCTGCGCAAAAGCCCCCGGCGGGGGCGCGGACCCAACTGGATGACGTGGCCTGAATCGGCGCGGCGCGGCGTTTGGGCAGGCCCTTGGCGCCGATCATGCCCATCTGGTGCATCACCCGTAACACCCCCGACGACCCCACCCGCGCCGAAAGTTCATCATAGCGCAGCGCCTCGCCCGCCTCGTACAGCAGGATGTCGCATCCGATGTTGCGGGCGGCGGCGCGCAATGATCCGTCGCGCAGTTTGGCGCGCACGATCACCGGGGCGCCGAACGCTTCGGCCCGCTCCAGGGTTTCCTCGTTGCTGGCAGATACCCGAATCTGGGGCATGTTGGTGCGGTGGATCGCGGCGGAATGCAGATCAATGCCAAAATCAGCCCGGGCGACGATTTCGCTCATGAACAGATGCGCCAAACGCCCGGCAAGCGAACCGCTGGGCGTGCCGGGAAACACCCGGTTCAGATCGCGCCGGTCGGGCATATAGCGGGAATTGTTCAAAAAACCAAAGGTGTTGACGATGGGCACCACCATCAGCGTGCCCGCCAGCCGGTCAAGTTGCGGGGCGCGCAACACCCGGCGCGCCACCTCGACGCCGATCACCTCGTCACCATGCACAGCGGCGGAAACGAACAACACCGGCCCGGGCCGTTTGCCGTGGATCACCTGCACCGACATGGTAACGGGCGTGTGATCGGACAGTACCGAAACCGGCAGTTCGATCGTGCGCCTCTCGCCCGGGGCCAATACAGTGCCGCCGATTTCAAACCCGCTGCGTGCCATCACCCCTTGCCGACCGTTTTCGTTTTACCCGGCTTGGCGTTCTTTTCGATAAAGTCGATGATCTTGCCCGCTATGTCGATTCCGGTTGCTTTTTCAACGCCTTCCAGACCGGGCGAAGAATTTACCTCCATCACCACCGGCCCGTGATTGGCGCGCAACATATCGACACCGCAGACGTTCAGCCCCATGGATTTTGCGGCGCGTACCGCTGTTGCGCGTTCTTCGGGGGACAGTTTGATCAGTTGTGCCGATCCGCCCCGGTGAAGGTTTGATCGGAACTCGCCCTCGGCACCTGTCCGTTTCATCGCCGCGACGACCTTGCCGCCAATCACCAGTGCGCGGATGTCTGTGCCGCCGGCCTCTTTTATGAATTCCTGGATCAGGATGTTGGTGTTGGTGGCGCGAAATGCCTCGATCACCGATTTCGCGCTGCGGTCGGTATCGGCCAGCACAACGCCCAACCCCTGTGTGCCTTCCAGCAACTTGATCACCAATGGCGCCCCTCCGGCCAGTTTCAGCACCTCTTCGGTCTGTTTGGGGTCGTGGGCGAATGTAGTGACCGGCATGCCGATGCCATCGCGCGCCATAAGCTGCATCGAGCGCAGCTTGTCACGCGAGCGGCCGATGGCGACGGATTCGTTCAGGGGAAACACCCCCTGCATTTCAAACTGGCGCAGCACGGCCAGACCATAAAACGTGACCGAAGCGCCGATGCGCGGGATCACGGCGTCATATTTGGGCAGTTTGTTGCCGTTATAATAGATTTCAGGCCGCCGCGCGGCGATGTTCATGTAACAGCCCAGGGTCTTGATGATGGTAAATTCATGCCCCCGCGCCTCGGCCACGTCTTTCAGGCGTTGGTGAGAATACAGGTTGGCGTTTTGGGCCATCATTGCAATTTTCATGGGGCTTTCCAATCTCGCGGCAAATGTGAACGGCCCGGACAGGCAGACCGAAGGCCCCCACATTGAAGGGGCAGCGCGCGATACGCCACCCCCTTTGTCTCACTCTCCCAACGCGATGCCTTCGCGGCGGGGATCTGCGCCGCCCAGCAGGCCGTCTTTGGTGATCGAAATGCCGTGCAGGCCCGAGTTCAGATCACCCACCGAGGTTTTGAACCCCATGTCGGTCAGCGGCGTTTCCAGCGTGGTCAGGTCACTGCCTTTTTCGATGTCGAAGGTGCCGAACCGGTTGACCATGTTGGGCAGGGCGATGGCCTGTTGCACATCCATGCCCCAGTCGAGGTTGGCAATGATCGCCTTGGCGACGTAACCGATGATCCGCGATCCGCCCGGGCTGCCGATGACCATGGTTGGTGCGCCGTTCTGCATCACGATGGTGGGTGCCATGGAACTGCGCGGGCGTTTGCCCGGCGCGATGGCATTGGCGATGGGGCGGCCATCGGCATTGGTGGCAAACGAGAAATCAGTCAGTTCGTTGTTCAAAAGAAACCCGCCCGACATCAACCGGCTGCCAAATCCGTTTTCAATGGTGGTGGTCATCGACAGGGCGTTGCCCGCCGCATCGACAATGGAAATATGCGAGGTGGAGGGAAATTCGATGCTTTGATCATCAGCCCAATTCAGGGCGTGGTCGAATTCCGGCTGACCGGGGGCCACCTCGGACAGGGCGGTTCCGGGGTGCAACAATTCGGCGCGCGTTGTCAGATAATCTTGCGACAACAGGCCCTTGACGGGCACCGGTACATAATCGCTGTCGGCCATATAGCGGCCCCGGTCGGCAAAGGCGAGCCGCGAGGCATCGCCGATCAACTGCCACGCTTCGGCGCTGTCGGCACCCATTGCGGCCAGATCGAAACCATCAAGCACCCCGAGGATCTGTCCCAGGGTCAGGGCGCCCGAGCTGGGCGGACCCATGCCACAGACCTCGTGCGCGGCATAGGGCGCGCAGACGGCGGGGCGTTCGATGACCCGGTACAGCGCAAGGTCGGTTTCGCTCAGCACGCCGGGGTTGCCCTTGGCGCCCTGCACGGTGGCCACGATATTGCGCGCGATGGGACCGGTATAAAACGCATCGGCCCCGCCTTGGGCGATGGCGGTCAGGGTCGCGGCATAGGCAGGATTTTTCAGCAGTGTCCCTTCGGTGATGGGGGTGCCGCCGGGCAGAAAATAGGCGGCGGTGGTGGGAAAGCGGCCCAACCGTTCGGCATCGTCCGCCACAAGGCCCGCCAGACGGGGCGACACCACAAAGCCATCTTCGGCAAGGTCAATGGCCGGGGCAAGCAGACCGGCCCAATTGCTGTGTCCCCAACGGCGGTGGGCCTCGGCCAAAAGCATCGGTGTGCCGGGGGTGCCAACCGACAAGCCGCCAACCACGGCATCGTAAAATTTCAGCGTTTCGCCGTTTTCATCCTGAAACAGCGTCGGGGTTGCGGCAAGGGGCGCGGTTTCGCGGGCGTCCAGCGTGGTTAACGCGCCCGTTGCCGCATCATACCACACCAGAAAGGCCCCACCGCCCAGCCCCGACGACTGTGGTTCGACCAGTCCCAGAACGGTTTGCACGGTGATCATGGCGTCAGCCGCGCTGCCGCCCTGTTCCAGCACCTTGGCGCCAGCGGCAACAGCCACCGGATTGGCGGCGGCAATCATCCAGTGTTTGGCGGCGACAGGTTGGCCTGCGGCCTTGGCATCCAGGGCCGCCTGAACGGCGGGATTTTCCGAGGTGACGGTGTTCTCGCTGGTTTTTTCGGGGGCGATGGCATCGGTGGATTGCTGGGCAAATCCCGGGGCCGCGGCAAAGCTGGCCAGCAGGGCAAGGGGAAGGGCAAGACGTGTCATGGCGTGATCCTCGGTTGGGTACATCCTTGGGGCGAGTATGGGGCAACCCGTTTGACACGCAATGCCCTTGGCCTGAAAAGGGGACATACAGCAAGAGGATGCCGAATGACCTATCGCCCTGATCCCGCCCGTTATGACCGTATGACCTATCGCCGTTGCGGCGCCACGGGGCTAAAGCTGCCTGCGGTGTCGCTGGGGCTTTGGCACAACTTTGGCGAAGACACGCCGCACCAGACAAAGCGCGACATCTGCCAGACCGCCTTTGACCACGGCATCACCCATTTTGATCTGGCCAACAATTATGGCCCCCGCCCCGGAGCGGCGGAATCCGCGTTCGGTGAAATCCTGCGCAGTGATTTTGCCGGATATCGCGATGAATTGATTATCTCGTCCAAGGCCGGATATCCCATGTGGGATGGCCCTTACGGCGAATGGGGATCGCGCAAGTATCTGATCGCGTCCTGTGACCAGTCGCTGAAACGGCTGGGGGTGGATTATGTCGATATCTTTTATTCGCACCGCTTTGATCCAGACACACCGCTTGAGGAAACCATGGGCGCGCTGGATCATATCGTGCGCAGTGGCCGGGCGCTCTATGTGGGGATTTCGTCGTATAATTCCGAATGCACCCGCAAGGCGGCGGCCATTCTCAAGGATCTTGGCACGCCCTGCATCATCCACCAGCCGAGCTATAACATCCTGAACCGGTGGGTTGAACATGACGGGTTGAAGGACACGTTGCAGGAACTTGGTATCGGGTCGATCGCGTTTACGCCGCTGGCGCAGGGGATGCTGACCAAAAAGTATCTGGGCGGCATTCCCGAAGGCAGCCGCGCCACACAGGGCAAATCCCTGGCGCGGGAAAAGATCACCGACAGCGCCGTTGAGAGCATCCGCAAACTGAACGCGATCGCCGAAGGCCGGGGGCAGACCCTTGCTCAGATGGCGATTGCATGGGTGTTGCGGGGCGGCGGGATCACCACCGCGCTGATCGGGGCAAGCAAACCGTCGCAGGTGGTGGATTGCGCCGGTGCCGTCGGTAATCTGGAATTCACGGCCGAGGAACTGGCACAGATTGATGCGGTGTCACAGGAAGAAGACATCAACCTCTGGGCGAGATCCAGTGCCGGTGAGTGACGCCATGATGGCGGTTGCCCTGCAATGATCGCTGGCGCGGGTTTTCCCCGCGCCCGCCCCGGGCAGATCGTGGGGCTGTTGGGCGGATCGTTTGATCCGGCCCATGGGGGCCATGCCCATATCACCCGCGAAGCGTTGAAACGCTTTGGGCTGGATCAGGTGTGGTGGCTGGTCAGTCCGGGAAACCCGCTCAAGTCACGCGGCCCGGCCCCGATGGCGCGCCGGGTTGCCGTGGCACGGCAGGTGATGCAGCACCCGCGCGTCACAATCACCGACATCGAGGCGCGGATCGGCACCCGCTATACCGCCGAAACCCTGCAACATTTGATGGTGCTTTATCCCGGCGTGCGGTTTGTCTGGCTCATGGGGGCCGACAGCCTGGCCGATTTTCACCGCTGGGATCGCTGGAGATGGATTCTGAACCATGTGCCGGTTGGCGTTCTGGCGCGCCCCGGCCAACGCATTTCGGCGCGCACCTCGGTGGCCGCCGCCCGGTTCGCGCGGTTCCGCCTGCGCGGGCGCGAGGCGCAGCTTCTGGGCCGTCACGCCACCCCGGTCTGGTGTTTCGTCAACATTCCCATGAACACCATGTCGTCCAGCGCGATCCGTGCCGGCGGCACATGGTAGGGTTTGGGCAGGGGTTGCAGCCGCCGCGCCAAAGCCGTTAAATCGGTGTGACGGCGCCCCATGCCACAGGGCCGCCATGCCACTGACGCGCGGGGGAATTAACAGTGCGCCTGACACGACGAACGGTTTTGGGCGGCCTGTTTGCCAGCGCCGCCAGCCCGCTGGCCGCCGAAGCGCCGGCCCATTCCATCCGCCCCGCGCCCCGTGCCCATGATTTTTTCAAGGTTGCGGTCGATTCTGCCGATGATCTGGTGGCCCGGGCGGCGTTGGGCGGCAAGGTCAGCTTTGTGGTGGCCGATGCACGGACGGGCAAGATTTTGGAAAGCCGCGCGCCGGTTCTGCCACAGCCCCCCGCCAGCACGGCCAAAACCTTGACCACCCTTTACGCGCTGAACACCCTTGGCCGCGATCACCGGTTCCAGACCCGGCTGGTGGCGACCGGGCCAATCAGCAATGGCCGCATCGAAGGCGATCTTGTGCTGGTCGGCGGGGGGATCCGACCCTTGATACCGATGCATTGGGCGACATGGCGTCGGATCTGAAAAAGTTGGGCTTGCGCGAGGTTGCAGGCCATTTCCGGGTCTGGGACGGGGCCTTGCCGCGCCTGCATGACATTGATCCCGAACAGCCGCCCCATGTGGGGTATAATCCGGCGCTGGGGGGGCTGAACCTTAATTTCAACCGGGTGCATTTCGAGTGGAAGCGCAACGCCGGACAATATGCCGTGACCATGGATGCCCGGTCGTCGAAATATCGCCCGGATGTGACGGTGGCCCAAATGAAGGTGATCGACCGCGCCGCGCCGGTGTACACCTTTGCGGAAACCGATGTTCAGGACAGTTGGACAGTGGCCCGGTCGGCCCTTGGCACGGGTGGGGCGCGCTGGTTGCCGGTGCGCCATCCCGCGCTTTATGCCGGCGAGGTGTTTCAGACCCTTGCGCGCGCCCACGGAATTCAGCTTGGCGGCAAGGTGTTGCGCGCAACGTCGTCGGCGGGCACCACGCTGGTGACCCACGACAGCGCGCCCTTGCCGGATATTCTGCGCGAGATGCTGAAATATTCAACCAATGTAACGGCTGAACTTGTCGGGCTGGCGGCCAGCGCGGCCCGGGGCAATGCCGCGACATCCCTGAAGGAAAGCGCCGGGACAATGGATGATTGGCTGGCCGACCATGCGGGCGGGGCGCAGATGGTGGATCATTCCGGTCTGGGCGGCGCCTCGCGGATCAGCGCCAGCGCCATGGTGCGCGCGTTGGGGTCAGACGGGGCCGAGGCGGCACTGCGCGAGGTGATGAAAACCTATTCCGTCAAGGACCGCCCCGAGGTTGTCGTGCAGGCCAAGACCGGAACGCTGAATTTTGTTTCGGCCCTGACCGGGTATATCGCCGCGCCGGGGCATCCCGATCTGGTCTTTGCGATCTTCTGTGCCGATGCGCCGCGCCGCGCCGCTCTGAGTGAGGCGGAAATGGAACGTCCGCCAGGCGGCCTTGCCTGGGTGCGCCGGGCGCGGGCATTGCAATGGGCGCTGATTGATCGCTGGTCCACCGTCTATGACGCCTGACTGCGCGTCATTGCGCCCAGGTCGCGCGGTGGCACCAACCGGCCCGTCAGGGCCGCGAATGTCGTGTGCGCCGCAAGGCGCGCCGTTGGATCAAACCGCGCCTAAAGGGTCAGGTGGCGCGCCCGTGCGGCCCGTTCGATGGCGGCGGCGTGCAGGCGGTCGAGGTTCAGTTCGTACCTGATTTCCTCGAGCAGGCGCAGTTCGCCTTCGGCGATATGACCCTCGGCGGCGGCCACATCGCAGGCCATGGCATAGGCCGTTTCATAGAGCTTTTCCGGCAGGTTGTCGCGGATCAGCCCGAGCAAGGCATCAAGACCCTCTTCTTCGCTGAACAGATCGAACACGATTTCGGAGACCTTGGCGATACGATCCTGATCGTAATCGGCAAAAACCGGCAGGTGGTTCACGATTCGCTCGATCGTCAACAATTCGGCGGTGTGGATGGCTTCGTCTGACGCGCTGATGGCGATCATCACTGCCACAAGGCAGTCAGGCGCGGTAAAGGAATGGGGGATGTCTGTCACGGAATGTCCTGTCGGTTATGTTGCGGTGCAGAATATTGACGCGACGGGCCTGGGGCAATAGGGATTGGCCTTGGCCGCCGCGGGGGCGGCGCAAGGAGTGTTTGTGATGTCTAATCTGCGCGATGCGGCGATGAAATCAAAGGCCTGGCCTTTCGAAGAGGCCCGCGCGCTGCTTAAACGGTATGAAAAGGCACCGCCGGAAAAGGGATATGTGTTGTTCGAGACGGGCTATGGCCCTTCGGGTCTGCCCCATATCGGCACCTTTGGCGAAGTCGCGCGCACGACGATGATCCGTCGGGCGTTTGAGGTGATTTCTGACATCCCCACGCGCCTGATCTGTTTTTCCGACGATCTGGACGGTATGCGCAAGGTGCCGGGGAATGTTCCCGACCCCGAGGCGCTGAAAGAACATTTGCAAAAGCCACTGACCTCGGTGCCCGATCCCTTTGGCACCCATGACAGTTTTGGCGCCCACAACAACGCCATGCTGCGCCGGTTCCTTGATACCTTCGGGTTTGAGTATGAGTTCATCTCGGCCACCGAATTTTATGGATCGGGGCAGTTTGACGAGGTGCTGTTGCGCGCGGCCCAGCGGTATGACGACATCATGAAAGTGATGCTGAAATCCCTGCGCGAGGAACGTCAGCAAAGCTATTCCTGTTTTCTGCCGATCCACCCGGAAACGGGCCGGATTCTGTATGTTCCGATGAAAGAGGTGAACGGCGCCGAGGGCACGATCACCTTTGACGACGAGGACGGGCGCGAATGGACGCTGCCGGTGACGGGTGGCAACGTGAAATTGCAGTGGAAGCCTGATTTCGGCGCCCGCTGGGCCGCGCTGGACGTGGACTTTGAAATGTACGGCAAGGATCACAGCACCAACACGCCGATCTATGACCGGATTTGCGAAATTCTGGGCGGGCGCAAGCCGAACCATTTCACCTATGAGCTGTTCCTTGATGACAAGGGCGGGAAGATTTCGAAATCATCGGGCAACGGGTTGAGCATTGATGAATGGCTGACCTATGCCAGCACGGAATCCCTGTCGTATTTCATGTATCAAAAACCGAAAACCGCCAAGCGGATGTATTTTGATGTGATCCCCAAGGCGGTGGATGAATACCACCAGCAATTGCGCGCCTATGCAACGCAAGATGATGCGGCGCGGGTGAACAACCCGGTGTTTCATATCCATGGCGCGGATGTTCCCGAATCCACCATGGTGGTGCCCTTTGCGATGTTGCTGAACCTGGCCAGCGTTTCGGCGGCCGAGGAAAAGGATGCGCTGTGGGGCTTTATCCAACGCTATGCCCCCGAGGCAACGCCGGAAACCCACGGCGATCTGGACGCTGCTGCCGGGTTCGCGGTGCGGTATTACAACGATTTCGTGAAGCCCGAAAAAGTGTTCCGCCTGCCTGACGAAAAGGAACGCGCAGCGCTGGAAGATCTGGTTGCGCGGTTGAAGGTATGGGACGGCGGGCTGGACGCCGAAGGGTTGCAGACCATGGTGTTTGCCGTCGGCAAGGAGCATGGGTTCGAGCCGCTGCGCGATTGGTTCAAGGCGCTTTATGAGGTGTTGCTGGGCGCCTCGCAGGGGCCGCGCTTTGGTGGGTTTATCGCGCTTTATGGTGTGGATGAATCCGTTGCCCTGATCGAAGCGGGATTGCGCGGCGATCTGGCGGTCTGAATGCCCGGTCAAGTGTGGCTGGGGCCAGTTGATTTTGCCCCGGCCCGTGAAACTTTGCCGCTTTGCGCTACGTGGTTCCCATAATCAAACAGGGAGCCGCCGCGATGAAACACTTGTTTTTGACCTTGGCCATCGTTCTGGGCCTTACCGGGGTGGCCCGCGCGCAGACCAGCGAAGTGATGCCAGATCCCGCCATTGAAGGCGTGATCCAAAGCCAGATCGACGCTTTTATTGCTGATGATTTCGACGCCGCTTTTGGGTTCGCCTCGCCCATGATCAAAGGGATGTTTGGTGAGGCTGACCGGTTCGGGGCGATGGTAAAACAGGGCTATCCCATGGTGTATCGCCCCCGTGATGTGCGGTTTCTGGAATTGCGCAACATCGGCGGGCAGCTTTGGCAAAAGGTATTGGTACGTGATGCCAAGGGCGCCTATCACGTGCTGGATTACGAGATGATCCCGGCTGAGTCCGGTTGGCAGATCAACGCGGTGCATCTGTTGAAGGCCGCACAGGCGGGCGCCTGACAGCGTACGCTGGGGTAGCGCCGGGTTAATCGCCGGGTGATACCTCTTTCGCCCAGAGATCACGACATTTCAAATTGCGAGTTTCCCGATGGCCGGCAGGCCCTTCGGGTTTTTTGCGTTGTGGGGTGTGTGGCGGTTCTGGTGCATGGAAAGGGACAGCGATGAACAAAGCGATCACAGACGGGTTGGTGTTTATGCCACCGTCGTTCGGGGGCGGTCTGAACGTCTGGTCCAGCGAGAACGGAACGCCGGGATCGGCCACCTATGCGGGGGCCGGGAATGCCGCCGTGGTGCCTGCGGATCAGGATTTTGGCGTGGCGCTGGAATTGGTGAAAACCCAAGGCACGCAAAAGTTGCGCTATACCGGGGAAACGCCGATTTTGCCGGGGTGTTATCTGCGGATCACGGCGCGGGTCAAGGCCATCGCCGGGAACCTGCCAGCGGTGCGGATCGCGGGCTTTGCGGCGGGCGCGGGGGGCAATCCGGTGGGCGGCGTTGCAGGCTTTGGCCCTTCGGTGCAACTGAGCAGTTATGGTTCGGTGGTCGAGATCAGCGCGATTGTCGGCGTTGGGGCACGCAATGGCGTTGATATGGCCTGGGGACGCGGCGCGCTTTATGGGCATTTCGGGTTGGATCTGACCGGGCCGAACGGCGGTGTGGTGCGGATCGATGATATTGTGATCGAGGACATCACCGGCGCGTTTCTGCGCGATCTGATGGATTGGGTTGATGTGCGCGATTACGGCGCGGTGGGCGATGGCACAACCGATGACAGCGCGGCATTCAGTGCCGCCGATGCCGCCGCCGATGGGCGCAGCGTGTTGGTGCCCGAAGGGGTTTTCCGGCTGAACACGGACATCACCATGGCCAACACGACACGGTTTGTCGGCACCCTTTCGATGCCTGCCGAGCGCCGCCTGATCCTGCGCAAGAATTACGATCTGCCCACTTATATCGATGCCTTTGGCGATGAGGTGGAGGCGTTCAGGAAGGCGTTTCAGGCGCTGCTGAACAACACGGATCACGAAAGCCTGGACATGGGCGGGCGGCGGATCGAGCTGAATGGCCCGATCGATATGGCGGCGGCGGTGGGCAATCTGACCACCTATGAAATCCGCCGGGTCATTCGCAATGGCCAGTTCAACTGTGTGCCCGGCACGGCCTGGAATACCCCCAGTGTCAGCTCGACCGCGCGCTATAATACCAATAATCCCAAGACCCTGACGGACGTGGTGAATGTGGCCAATATCGAGGTTGGATCCCTGATCACCGGTAATGGCGTGGGCCGCGAGGTGTATGTGCGCGACAAGAATATCGGCCAGCGCACCGTGACCCTGAGCCAACCTTTGTATGATGCGGTGGGCAGTCAGAACTATACCTTCCGCCGGTTCCGCTATGCGCTGGATTTTGGCGGCTTTACCCGGCTGAGCAAATTCAATCTGACGGATATTGAATTTCAGTTGGACGGGCTGGCCAGCGGGATCATGCTGGCCCCTGAAGGCGAAACGTTTCATTTGAAGGATTGCTTTATCACCAAGCCCAAACATCGCGGTGTGACCAGTATTGGCAAAGGGTGTCAGGATCTTCAGATTGACCGGTGCAGTTTCATTTCAGCCGAACAATCGCTGGCCGCGACCCAGCGGATTTCGGTGGGCTTTAACGTCAACGCCAACGACAGCAAGATCCGCGACAGCCGGTTTCAGCGGTTGGGCACGACGATGGTTTTGTTCGGCAATGGCCATCTGTTGGTTGGCAATCACTGGTTTCAGGGTGACAACGTGAACAACGGGCCGCGCACCGCCGGTGTGGTGTTGACCGAAACGAACGTAAAGACGGTGATCACGGGGTGCTATCTGGATAATTCGTTCATTGAATGGACCAACGAACACGATGCCGAACCGTCGTTCAGCAATGAGTTTTCGTTCGGCGGGCTTTCGGTGACGGGCTGTATCTTTACCGCCAACGATGTGGCGCCCTGGTTCAGTTGGATCGTGATCAAACCGTTCGGACCGGGGCATTTCATTCAGGGGCTGAACGTGGCTGGCAATACGTTCAAATCCATCAACGGCCAGATTGAGCGTGTGGACCGTGTGGATGATTCCATTGCCGGGCTGGACCACAGTTTGGCGCGGTTGATCAACTTTACCGGCAATACCTTTAACGGGATCGGACAGTCGACGATCAATCCCGTCACCCTGGAATTCAGCCAGAACGACAACGCCAGTGTGTGGACCCTTGCGGTTGGCGGCTTCCTGCCGTTTGAGGGCTATGCCCGGACAGTGACGGCGGTGGTGCCCGAGGGCGAGCTGAAAACCTCTGGCGCGGCGGTGGTTTATGATATGCCGTCGGTCACGCCGCTGGATGGGGCGGGGCAGAACCGCGTGCGCCTGGGATGGTCGGTGCCGACGCGCGGCAGGGTGCAATTGACGGTGCGCTGCGACAAACCGTTCTGAATGGTGCAGCCCGGGGTGGTGATTCGCCCCGGGCGTTTCTGCCTAGAATTCGATCCACGACCCGATAAGCGCCCCCAGACGATTGTTGCCTGTAAGCCGATAGGTGAGCCCGAGTTCGAGTTTCATTCGCTGATTTATCTGTCGCACATATGTGGGGGCAAGGGTGGCCGCACGTCCGGTGGCGCCATCAACGCCGCGCAGTTGCATGATGAGATGTGTCTTGTTATCGGGTTTGAGTCCGAAGGTGAAATCAAGCTTTAGCCAGGTATCGTTGCGCCCGATGGTTTGCCCCACGACCGCATCCAGTGACATCCAGCCATCGCCGAAGGGGGATTGAAACCCTTTGCCCCAGGCCGCCTCGGATTGGACCACGGCGCGGGAGACTCCGTCGGAATAGGTGCGCATGCCCAGAGCAAAGCCGAGGGCGAATTTATGCGCGCTGTCGGGGTCACCAATCGGATACCTTGCAAAAACCAGAATGTCGCCATGGCCGCGATCTGCCCGTTGCCACAGTTTGGCGCCAAAGGTGAGTTTCGGCGTCATCCCATATTCAAGATAGAGTGAGCGATAGCCGTCAGGATGGCCTGTGCCATCGTGGCTGATGTTCTGGTTGAACGACAGAAACGTTTTGCCCTTTTCCCGTGGCCATGCTCCGGCATTCACAAAAGAGCAGGGCAGCAGGAGCAGGACCGCCAGGATCAGGGTGATGCGCAAGGGTGGCTCCTTTGGGGCAGGGTGCGGCCTTATTGGTTAATTGTAGGTTAACCTGCGCCGAATTACCGCGTGCAGCCGGCTGGCGTTGCCTGCCCGGCCGAGGGCGGCTATGCCTGACGACAGGGCGGTGTTCACCGCTTTGTGACCGGTGCAACAGGATGACCACGCCATGACCACACCACCCTTTGATCCGGCGCAGGAAGGCGCGCGACTGTCGTTCAAGGACGAGATGTCCTATGGTGATTATCTGTCGCTTTCGGCGCTTTTGACCGCGCAGCATCCGCTGTCACAGGCCCATGATGAAATGCTGTTCATCATCCAGCACCAGACGGGCGAGCTGTGGATGCGACTGGCGGTTTTCGAACTTTCGGCGGCGCGCAAGGCCTTGCAGGACGCGCAGATGGGACAGGCGTTCAAGGTGCTGTCGCGGGTGGCGCGGATATTTGAACAGTTGAACAACGCCTGGGATGTGCTGCGCACCATGACCCCCAGCGAATACACCGCCTTTCGCGGCGATCTGGCCGCCTCAAGCGGATTTCAGAGCCACCAGTACCGCCAGATCGAATTCATGCTGGGAAACCGACAGCCCGCGATGCTGAAGGTTCATGAACATCGCCCCGACTGGCATGGGGTATTGGCCGATGAACTGGCCCAACCCAGCCTTTATCATGTGGCATTGACCATGCTGTTTCAGAACTTGCGCGGCACCGATGTGCCCGAAGGCATCATGTCGATGGATGCGCCCCACAGGGCCAATGATGATGTGCGCGGCCTGTGGGCCGAGGTTTACCGCGATACCGCCGCCCATTGGCAGCTTTATGAACTGGCGGAAAAGCTGGTGGATCTTGAGGATTATTTTCGCCGCTGGCGGTTCAACCATGTGACCACGGTGGAACGGATCATCGGGTTTAAACGCGGCACGGGTGGCACGGCGGGCGTTGCCTATCTGCGCCGGATGCTGGAGGTTGAGCTGTTCCCCGAGCTTTGGCATGTCCGGGGCGATCTTTAACCCCGATCGGTGCAAGGCCGTTTTGAAAACCACGGGACAGTGAAAAGGAATACGCGATGCACGTCATGATAATCGGGGCCGCCGGGATGGTCGGGCGCAAGCTGACCGCGCAGTTGGCGGCCGATGGCGCTTTGGGCGGCGTGGCGCTGGACCGGTTGTCGTTGATTGACGTGATCGAACCGGCCGCCCCCGTGGGATTTGCGGGCCATGTCACGCGAAAAGCGGCAGATATTTCCGCCCCCGGCGTGGCCGGGGTGTTGGTGGCCACGCGCCCCGATGTGATTTTCCATCTTGCGGCGATCGTGTCCGGCGAGGCAGAGGCGGATTTTGACAAGGGGTATCGCATCAACCTTGATGGCACCCGGTATCTGTTCGAGGCAATCCGCGCCGAAGGGCAGGGGGCGGATTATGTGCCACGGGTGGTCTTTACCTCGTCCATCGCGGTATTCGGCGCGCCGTTCCCCGAGCGGATCGGCGATACGTTTCACCGCACCCCCCAGACCAGCTATGGCACCCAAAAGGCGATTGGCGAATTGTTGCTGGCGGATTATTCGCGGCGTGGAATTTTCGACGGGATCGGCATCCGCCTGCCGACGATCTGTGTGCGCCCCGGCGCGCCGAACAAGGCGGCGTCGGGGTTCTTTTCCAACATCCTGCGCGAACCGCTGATCGGGCAGCCCGCTGTGTTGCCGGTGGCCGATACGGTGCGCCACTGGCATGCCAGCCCGCGTGCGGCGGTGGGGTTTCTGACCCACGCCGCCACGTTGGACACGGCGCCCCTGGGCCAGTTGCGCAACCTGTCGATGCCGGGGTTGTGCGCCAGTGTCGCCGAACAGATCGAGGCGCTGCGCCGGGTGGCGGGCAATGATGCGGTGGCCCTGATCCGTCGCGAACCCGATGAAACGATTGCCAACATAGTTGCAGGCTGGCCCGAGGATTTTGACCCCCAGCGGGCGATCGATCTGGGCTTTCGGGCAGAGGCATCGTTCGACGAAATCATTCAGGTGCATATCGCGGATGAATTGGGCGGCAACCTGCCCGATGGCAAAGCGGGCTGAATGAGCCTGCCGCCCGCCGGTCACAGGCAGGCGGCCATGGCTTGCGCCAACTGCCGCAGGAGCGCGGGGTAAAAGCCCGGACCCGGTTCAAGGGTGGTGCCCAGCGGGTCAATCACTGCGGTGCGGGCATTGCTGCCCTCAAACACGGTTGCCACCAGGCCTGCGTTGAACTCCGGCTCTGAAAACACGCAGGTGGCGCCTGAATCGCGCAGGGTTTCGCGCAGGGCGGCAATGCGCGCGGGGCTGGGATCGGCGGCATCGCCAAGCGAGATTGCGCCGATCGGATGCAGGCCAAAGCGGTTTTCAAAGTATTGATAGGCGTCGTGGAACACCACATAGGGGTGGTCGGACAGGGGTGCGAGCCGCGCCGTGATTTCGGCTGTTGCGCCGTCAATTTCGGCGCGGCCTTCGGCGGCATTGGCGCGGTAGGTTGCGGCATTTTCCGGGTCGCGGGTTGCCAGGGCTTCGGCCATCAGGGTGAGCCAGGCCTTGCCATTTTCCGGGTCAAGCCAGGCGTGGGGATCGGCGGCGTCGTGATCGTGGGAGTGATGCTCTTCGGTCGCGTGCTCTTCGAGCCCGTGTCCCTCATCGCTGTGAAAGGTTTCGCGCCACATGCGCCGCTGGGTGACATCCGCGTCGAGCAGTTCAATCTGCGTCGCCTTTTCGGCCAGAGTCCGGAGCGATTTTTCCAACCCCGGGGTCAGGTCCGGCCCGACCCAGAACACCATATCCGCCGCAAACAGCGCCCGGGCATTGGAGGGGCGCAGCGCGTAATCATGGGGCGAGGCACCTTGTGTCACGATCAGATCGGGGGTGCCCAGCCCTTTCATCACCCGCGCGGCCAGCCCCTGCACCGGGGCAATATCGGTGACAACATTGGGCACCTCGGCCATGGCAGGGGCGGCCAAAGTGCACAGGGCAAGGCAGTAGCGCTTGAACATTTATCTTATCCATGTAATTTTATAACATATCACCCTGTAACCGGGATGATATAACATATCAATACCCGAACGTGAAAGCGCGCCCATGCCTGCCCCTGCCTTTCGACGCCACGATCATGCCGCCTGCATCGACACGGCTGTGGCCACCGCCGCCACGACCTGTGCGCAACAGGGGTTACAGTTCACCGAGGTGCGGCGCCGGGTTCTGGAAATTCTTCTGGCCGATCATCGCGCCATGGGGGCCTATGATATTCTTGAAGAATTGCGCGCCGAGGGCCGGGGGCGCAGCCGCCTGTTGCTTACCGCGCGCTGGATTTTCTGGTCAAACACGGCTTTGCCCACCGGATCGAGCGGTTGAGCGCCTTTATCGCCTGTGTTCATCCGGGGCAGGATCATTCGCCTGCCTTTCTGATTTGCCGGTCGTGCAGTTCGGTGGCCGAGGCCGAGGTGGGACCGGGGCGCGCCCTTGGCCGGGCAGCGGCGGATCAGGGGTTTACGATCGAGCAAACCGTGGTGGAGGCCGAGGGCTTTGCCCCAATTGTGCCGGGGTCGATGCGCCATGATCCTGTTGTCGCTGGAGGGCGTCAGCGTGCGTCTGGGCGGGGCTGATGTGCTGCGCGATGTCGATCTGACGTTTGCGCGGGGCGAAATTGTCACCATCGTCGGGCCGAACGGATCGGGAAAATCCACCTTGCTGCGCGCCATGATCGGCGCGGTTGCGCCACGGGTGGGGCGGGTGGTGCGCGCCCCGGACTTGCGCATCGGCTATGTGCCCCAAACCCTGCATATCGACGCGACCCTGCCGATCACCGTGGCGCGGTTTCTGTCGCTGCCCGTGCGGCGCACAGGCCCGCAGATTGAAGCGGCCTTGCAACAGGCGGGGGCGGCGGACCTTGCCGCGCGACAGATGGCGCGCCTGTCGGGGGGACAGTTTCAGCGGGTTCTGTTGGCGCGCGCCCTGCTGGAAAAGCCCGATCTGTTGCTGCTGGACGAGGCGACACGGGGCCTCGATCAACCCGGCTCGGCCGCGTTTTACCGGCAGGTCGAGGAGGTGCGACAGAGCCTTGGCTGTGGTGTGGTGATGGTCAGCCATGAATTGCATGTGGTGATGAGCGCGTCGGACAGGGTGATCTGTGTAAACGGGCATATCTGTTGCGAAGGCAAACCCGAGGTGGTGGCCGATGCGCCGGAATATCGCGCGCTGTTTGGCACCGGCACGGGGGCGCTCTGGCGCTTTATCGCCATGATCACAACCATTCGCATGATCAGGGCTGCGGACACACCCACGGGGCGGCGAAATGATGTTTGACGGGTTCTTGATCTCGCGCGGCGCTGGCTGGCGTGGGGGTGGCGCTGGCGGCGGCGCCTCTGGGGTGTTTCGTGGTCTGGCGGCGCATGGCCTATTTCGGCGATGCCACGGCCCATGCCGCCATTCTCGGGGTCGCGCTCAGCCTTGGGTTTTCGATGTCGGTCTTTGTCGGCTCGCTGACGGTGGCCTTGTTGATGGCGGGGCTGGTGTCGGTGCTGGCCGACCGGGGGCTGGCGATGGACACGCTGTTGGGCGTGCTGGCCCATTCGGCGCTGGCGGTCGGGCTGGTGGCCGCGTCATTTCTGACCGGGGTTCGGATTGATCTGATGGCTTATCTTTTCGGTGATATTCTGGCCGTATCACAGGGCGATGTGATGGTGATCTGGGGCGGCGCGGCCCTTGTTCTGGCGCTGCTGAGCTGGCGTTGGTCGGCGCTGCTGACCGCGACCCTGAACGCCGATCTGGCCCGGGCGGCGGGGATTGATCCGCGCCGGGAACAGGTGATCCTGACCATCGCGCTGGCGGTGGTGGTGGCCGTCGCGATCAAGGTGGTGGGCGCGCTGTTGATCGGGGCCATGTTGGTGGTGCCTGCCGCTGCCGCGCGCTCCATGGCCCGCACCCCAGAGGCGATGGCGGCGATTGCGGCGGCGATCGGGGCGGTGTCGGCGCTTGGCGGATTGTGGGCCGCGTTCCGGTTCGACACACCGACCGGGCCAACCATCGTTTGCGTGGCTGCTGTGTGCTTTACCGTCAGTGCGATGATCGGCGGGTTGCGCGGTGGCGGGCAGGGATAGGCGCGCGTCGCTTGACAGGATAGGGTCGCGACGGGCAAACGGCGCGGATGAAAAAGGCGGGCAGATGGACAGATTTGTGGTCATGGGGGTGTCGGGGTGCGGCAAAACCTCGGTTGGTGAAGGATTGGCCCGGGCCATGGGCGCCCGGTTTATTGATGGCGATGATCTGCATCCCCCTGAGAATGTGGCCAAGATGGCGGCCGGCATCCCCTTGGGCGACGCCGACCGCTGGCCTTGGCTTGATCGGGTCGGTGCGGCGCTTGGTGCGGGGGATGGCCCTGTTATCATTGGCTGTTCCGCCCTCAAGCGCAGCTATCGCGAACGGATCGGCGGGGCGGCGGGGCGGCCTGTTGCGTTCCTGCATCTTGCAGGCACCCGCGCCCTGATCGCCGCGCGGATGGCGGCGCGAAAGGATCACTTCATGCCGGCTCGCGCTGTTGGACAGTCAGTTCGCCGCCCTTGAGGTGCCCGGCCCCGACGAGGCGGCCATCACCGTTGATATCGGCCCCCCGCCCGAGGTGATCGTCGCCGATTTGTTGGCCCGCATAGCCGGGCCGGCCTAGGGTGATCCTGTGACAGGTTCGCCCCCTCCCGACCGCCAACCATGAAAGATGTGGCCCGCGCCGTTGGCGTTTCGGTGATGACCGTCAGCCGTGCGTTCAAGGCCGATACCTCGGTGAACGAGGAAACCCGGCGCCAGGTGCAGCAGGCAGCCGAGGAAATGGGCTATGTGTTTGATGCCATGGCGGCGGGATTGCGGGCGCAGAAATCCGAATTCGTCGCGGTGACGATCCCGTCGCTGAACAACGCGAATTTCGCCGACACTGTTGATGCCCTGTCGCGTGGGTTGGCCGATGCCGGGCTTCAGGTGTTGTTGGGCTATGATAATTACGACGTTGACGAAGAAGAACGGTTGATCGCGCAACTTCTGCGCCGCCGCCCCGAGGCGATTGTGGTCACGGGCGGCACCCACACCCCGCGCACCCGGCGGATGTTGCGCAATGCCGCCATTCCCGTGGTTGAAATCTGGGATCTGCCTGCCGATCCCATTGGCCATGTGGTGGGGTTTTCCAATGCCCGCTGCATTGAAGGGATGGTCGATCATCTGGTTGCGTTGGGGCATCGCAGAATCGCGTTTATCGGCGGTGATCCGGCCTATGATACCCGCGGCGCGGATCGCAAGCGCGGGTTTATCACCGCCATGGGGCGTCACGGGTTGAACGCCGGACGGATCGCCGGGGTTGGAACACCGGCAGCGTCGATGCAGCGTGGCGCCGATGCCATGGCGCGGATATTGCGCGATCACCCGGACACCGAGGCGGTGGTCTGCGTGGCCGATCAGGCCGCTTTTGGCGCGCTGACCGAATGCACCCGGCGCGGCATCAATGTGCCGGGCGAGATGGCGATTGCCGGGTTCGGCGCGTTTGAGATCGCGTCGATCTGCGTGCCGACCCTGACCACGATCGACCCGTTTCCGGCCCGGATCGGCGCACGCGCTGCCGCCCTTTTGCTGGGCCTGCGTGACGGCACAGGTGTGCCGGGGCCGCAAACGGTGGAACTCACCCCGGTTCTGCGGCTGGCGCAATCCACCGGCGAGGGGTAGGCGCCTAGTGTTTTTTGCGCCGCTGCACGTTTCCGCCGCGCTGGCCCGGGCGCCCGGCGGTCGAGCGGCCGGTTTTGCGGGCGGATTCGGCGCTGGCCGCTTCGATGGCGGATTGGCGCGCCAGCGGGTCGTCTGACACCGCCAGATCGACGGCCTCAAGGCGTTTCACCTCATCGCGCAGGCGGGCGGCCTCTTCGAATTCGAGGTTCTCGGCCGCTTTGCGCATGTCGGTGCGCAACCCATCCAGAACCGCCTGAAGATTGCTGCCGGACAGGCCCTTGTCGATCTTGGCGGTGACGCGGTTCATGTCCACATCGCCCTTGTACAGCCCGGCCAGAACATCCTCGACGTTCTTTTTCACCGTCGCGGGGGTGATGCCGTGCTTTTCGTTATAGGCGATCTGTTTTTCCCGGCGCCGATCGGTTTCGCCCAGGGCACGCTCCATGCTGCCGGTGATGCGGTCGGCGTACATGATGACGCGCCCCTCGGCGTTGCGCGCCGCGCGCCCGATGGTTTGCACAAGGCTGGTTTCGCTGCGCAGGAACCCTTCCTTGTCGGCATCCAGAATCGCCACCAACCCACATTCGGGAATATCCAGCCCCTCGCGCAACAGGTTGATACCGATCAGCACATCAAAGGCCCCAAGGCGCAAATCCCGCAGGATTTCAATGCGTTCCAAAGTGTCGATGTCACTGTGCATATAGCGCACCTTGATCCCCTGTTCGTGCAGATATTCGGTCAGATCCTCGGCCATGCGTTTGGTAAGGGTCGTCACCAGCGTGCGGAACCCATCCTGTGTGACCTTGCGGATTTCATCAAGCAAATCATCGACCTGCATCCCGACAGGCCGGATTTCGACCATGGGGTCAAGCAGGCCGGTGGGGCGGATCACCTGTTCGGTGAACACACCGCCGGTCTGTTCGATTTCCCACTTTGCCGGGGTGGCGGACACGAACACCGATTGCGGGCGCATGGCGTCCCATTCCTCGAACTTCAGGGGGCGGTTGTCCATGCAGGAGGGCAGGCGGAACCCGTGTTCGGCCAGGGTGAATTTGCGCCGATAGTCGCCTTTGTACATGCCACCGATCTGCGGCACTGACACGTGGGATTCATCGGCAAACACGATGGCATTGTCGGGGATGAATTCAAACAGGGTGGGGGGCGGTTCGCCCGGTGCGCGCCCGGTCAGATAGCGGGAATAGTTTTCGATGCCGTTGCACACGCCGGTCGCCTCAAGCATCTCAAGATCGAAATTGGTGCGCTGCTCCAGGCGCTGTGCCTCAAGCAATTTTCCGTCGTTGGTCAGTTGGTCAAGCCGCTGGCGCAGTTCTTTTTTAATCGAAACAATGGCCTGTTTCATCGTCGGTTTCGGCGTCACATAGTGGGAATTGGCGTAAACGCGGATCTGATCGAACGTATCGGTTTTATGCCCGGTCAGCGGGTCAAATTCGGTTATCCCCTCAAGTTCATTGCCAAAGAACGACAAACGCCACGCCCGGTCATCAAGGTGGGCGGGAAAGATTTCAAGACTGTCACCGCGCACCCGGAAACACCCACGCGAGAACGCCTGATCGTTGCGTTTGTATTGCTGCGCCACCAGATCGGCCATCACCTGCCGCTGGTCATATTCCTGCCCCGCGACCAGATCGAGTGTCATCGCGCCATAGGTTTCAACCGACCCGATGCCATAGATGCACGACACCGAGGCGACGATAATTACATCGTCACGCTCCAGCAACGCCCGGGTGGCCGAGTGGCGCATCCGGTCGATCTGTTCGTTGATCTGGCTTTCCTTTTCGATATAGGTGTCGGACCGCGCCACATAAGCCTCGGGTTGATAGTAGTCGTAAAAGCTTACGAAATACTCAACGGCGTTGTCGGGGAAAAAGCCTTTGAATTCGCCATAAAGCTGCGCCGCGAGGGTTTTGTTCGGGGCCAGAATGATCGCCGGGCGCTGGGTTTCCTCGATCACCTTGGCCATGGTATAGGTCTTGCCGGTGCCGGTGGCCCCCAACAGCACCTGATCGCGCTCGCCGCTCAGCACGCCTGCTGACAACTCTCTGATTGCTGTCGGCTGATCACCGGCGGGCTGAAATTCGGTGTTCATGCGCAAACGCCGCCCACCTTCCAGTTTGGGGCGGCGGTGGGGCGTCACATCTTCGAGAAGCGGCATCTTTTCGGGCATGGGCGATTCCTTTGGATACCCCATAAGTGAGTTGTTGTGCCGCGACTTCAACCATTGGTCCGGCGCAAGGCGCGCAATACTGCCATTGCGCGCCCGATCACGGGATATTGATCAGGCCAACTGCCCCTCGGCGGTGATGCGGGTTTTGCCCCCCATATAGGAATGCAGCGCCTCGGGCAGGGTGACCGAACCATCGGATTCCTGCCCGTTTTCCAGCACCGCAATCAGGCAGCGCCCCACGGCAAGGCCCGAACCGTTCAACGTGTGAACAAAGGCGGGTTTGCCCTCGGTCGGTTTGAACCGGGCATTCATGCGCCGGGCCTGAAACGCGCCGGTGTTGGAAACGGAACTGATCTCGCGATACATGTCCTGCCCGGGCAACCACACCTCAAGATCGTGGGTGCGCTGCGCCCCGAACCCGGTGTCGCCCTCGCACAGCAACATCACGCGATAGGGCAGGTTCAGGCGTTCAAGCACGTTTTGGGCGTTGCGGGTCATGCGGTCATGTTCGGCGCGGCTTTCGTCGGGGTGGGTGATCGACACCATTTCGACCTTTTCGAATTGGTGCTGGCGCAACATCCCCGCCGTATCCTTGCCCGCGCTGCCCGCCTCGCTGCGAAAGCACAGGGAATGGGCGGCAAGGCGGATCGGCAGTTGCGCGCCCTCAAGAGTGGTTTCGCGCACCGAATTGGTGAGCGTCACCTCGGAGGTGGGAATCAGCCACCAGCCGTTGGTGGTTTGGTAACTGTCCTCGGCGAATTTCGGCAGTTGGTTGGTGCCATACATGGCATCTTCGCGCACCAGAACCGGGGCGTTGGTTTCTTCCAGCCCGTGTTCATTGGTGTGCATGTCGAGCATGAATTGCGCCAGCGCCCGGTGCAGGCGGGCCATGGCGCCGCGCAACACCACGAACCGGCTGCCCGAAAGTTTGCCGGCGGTGTTGAAATCAAGGCCCTTTGCGGCGGCAAGATCATAATGCTCAGCCGGTTTGAAATCAAAGCTGCGCGGCGTGCCCCAGCGGGCAATTTCAAGGTTGTCGGTGTCGTCCTTACCGGCGGGCACATCGCCATCCATCACGTTGGGCAGGGTCAGCAACAAATCGGTAAGCTGTTGATCCAGCGCCTTTGCCTGTGCCTCCATCTCGGCCACTTCGGCCTTTTTGGCGGCAACGGTGGCGCGCAACTCCTCAAACAGTGCATCGTTACCACCGGCCTTGGCGGCGCCCACTTGTTTGCTGGCGGCGTTCTGGTCGGCCTTGGCGGTTTCGGCGGCGTGGATCGCGGCGCGGCGCGCATTGTCGAGATCCAGCACCCGGGACGACACACCCGACAGCCCCCGGCGCTGCATTTCGCCGTCGAAGGTTTCAGGGGCGTCGCGGATCGTGCGGATGTCGTGCATGGGTTTGGTCCTCAATCGGTGGGTGGTGGTTCCTTATACAACAACTGAGGCGTTGAAAATCGCTCAATGCCATGGCAAAGGGGCGCAATCATCGGCCGCCCCCTTGCTTGCCATCCTTTGGGACCACAGATAGGGTGCGCGACGATCCGAAATGAGGGCCAAGGGCGCCCTGCATGTTAGACCGAGGAACCATATATGTTTGTCACGCCTGCCTATGCGCAAGCGGCCGGGGGTGCTGCAAGCGCCCTTACCAGCTTTGTCCCGCTGATCCTGATCTTTGCGATCATGTATTTCCTGTTGATCCGGCCGCAGCAAAAGAAGGTCAAGGAACACCAGAAAATGGTCGCTGCCCTGCGCCGGGGCGATCAGGTGGTCACCGCCGGTGGGTTGATCGGCAAGGTCAGCAAGGTGAAGGAAGACGGCGAGGTCGAGGTGGAACTGAGCGAAGGCGTGAAAGTGCGCGTCGTGCGTTCGACCATAAGCCAGGTGTTGAACAAGACCGAGCCTGCCGCCTCGTAAGTCACTGAATTTAAGGGCGCACCATGCTGCATATCCCATTGTGGAAGCGGATCGTCATCTGGGGGCTTATTGTCATCGGATTGGCCTTTGCGGTTCCGAACGCGTTTTACACCCGGGTCGAGGGGCACAATGATGCCGTGGCCGCCATCGAAGCGCAGGGCGCCACGCCCGAGCGGACAGAGGCGGCGGCGGCTTGGCCTGACTGGCTCCCGACGACCCTTGTCAATCTGGGGCTGGATCTGCGGGGCGGCGCCCACCTGCTGGCCGAAGTCAACGTCAGCGAGGTTTACGCCGACCGGATGAATGGCATGTGGCCCGAAGTGCGCGACGCCCTGCGCGACGTGCGCGATCAGGTGGGCACCATCCGCCGGATCGAGGGTGATCCGGGCACGCTCAAGCTGCGGATTTCCAAGCCCGAAGGCATGGCGCGCGCGCTTGAAACCGTGCGGGGGCTGGCCTCTCCGGTGGTCAGCCTGACCGGTGTGGGCGCCAGCGATATCGCGGTTGCGGGCGACGGTGACACCATCACCCTGAGCCTGACCCCCGAAGAACAATCCGCGACCGATGACCGCACCATGCAGCAATCGGTCGAGATCATCCGCCGCCGGGTGGATGAGGTGGGCACCCGCGAACCGACGATCCAGCGGCAGGGCGCCGACCGGATCTTGATTCAGGTGCCGGGTATCGGCAGCGCCAGCGAACTGAAGGCGCTGATCGGCACCACCGCACAGCTTACCTTCAACCCCGTCGTGGGGCGCACCACGGACAACACCCAAAAGCCGGGGCCGCGCCAGGAAATTCTGCCCGCAGCGGACGAAGAGGGCGTCTATTACGTGATCGAACAGACCCCGGTTGTCACCGGTGAGGAACTGGTCGATGCGCAGCCAAGCTTCGATCAGAACGGGCGGCCTGCGGTTTCGTTCCGGTTCAACCCCAGCGGTGCGCGCAAGTTTGGCGATTATACCGCCGAAAACATCGGATCGCCCTTTGCCATTGTTCTGGACAGCGAAGTGATCAGCGCCCCGGTGATCCAAAGCCACATTCCCGGTGGCAGCGGCATCATCACCGGCAATTTCAGCCTTGAGGAAAGCACCAATCTGGCCATCCTGCTGCGCGCCGGTGCCTTGCCGGCTGGCATGACCTTTCTTGAGGAACGCACCATCGGCCCGGAACTGGGCCAGGACAGCATTGATGCAGGGCGGATCGCCTGCCTTGTCGCCTTTGGCGCGGTGCTGGTGTTCATGGTGCTCAGCTATGGGTTGTTCGGGCTGTTTGCCAATATCGCGCTGCTGTTGAACGTGGGTCTGTTGTTTGGCCTGCTCAGCATCATCGGGGCCACCCTGACATTGCCGGGGATCGCCGGGATCGTTCTGACAATCGGGATGGCGGTGGATGCCAACGTGTTGATTTTCGAGCGGATTCGCGAAGAACTGAAAACCGCACGCGGGCCTGCACGGGCCATCGAGCTGGGCTATGAAAAGGCGCTGAGCGCGATCGTGGATGCCAATATCACCACATTCATCATCTCGGTCATCCTGTTCGTTCTCGGGTCCGGGCCGGTGCGCGGCTTTTCCATCACGCTGGGGTTGGGCATTCTGACTTCGGTATTCACGGCGATCTTCGTTACGCGGCTGATCATCGTCACATGGTTCGAGCGCCGCCGCCCCAAGACGATCGAGGTTTGATATGCGTCTGAGACTGGTTCCCGAAACGACGAATTTCGATTTCTTCGGCTATGCCAAATATACGTTCGGGGCCTCGGTTTTCGCCGTGATCCTGTCATTGATTGCCTGGGCCATGCTCGGGTTGAACTTTGGTATCGATTTTCGCGGCGGCACGACGATCCGCACCGAAAGTGTGCAGACGGTTGATGTGGGCGCTTACCGCGCCGCGATCGACCCGCTGAACCTTGGCGATGTCACGATTACCGAAGTGTTCGACCCCAGCTTCGGCCCGGAAAAGAACGTGTCGATGGTTCGCATCCAGGCCCAGGACGGGCAGGAAAGCGTGACCGGCGATACGGTTGCAAAGGTGGAAACCGCGCTTCAGGGCGTTGATCCGTCAATCACCTTTCCCTCGGTTGAAAGCGTGGGGCCCAAAGTGTCGGGCGAATTGATCCAGACGGCGTTTCTCGCCGTTGGGGCCTCTTTGGTGGCGATCCTGTTTTATATCTGGCTGCGGTTTGAGTGGCAGTTTTCCGTCGGCGCCGTGGCGGCGCTGTTTCACGATGTGATCGTGACCGTCGGCATCTTTTCGGTGCTTCAGATCCGGTTCGATCTGGCCACCATCGCGGCCCTGCTGACGATCATCGGGTATTCGATCAACGACACCGTGGTCATTTTCGACCGATTGCGCGAGAACCTGATCAAATACCGCAAACGCGATCTGCGCGAGGTGATGAACCTGTCGGTGAACGAAACCCTGTCCCGCACGTTGATGACGTCGGGCACCACCCTGTTGGCGTTGATTGCGCTGTTGGTGCTGGGGGGTGATGTTATTCGCGGGTTCGTCTTTGCAATCACCTGGGGCGTGATCGTCGGCACCTATTCTTCGGTCTATGTGGCCAAGAACGTGGTGCTGTTTCTTGGCGTCAACCGCGAGGACAAGCCAAACGACAAGGGCAACCAGTTTGCCAATATCGACGCCTGAGGCAAAGCCGTAACGGAGGGATCGGGATGCGACTGAACGAGATCACCTTCAACGATTCCCGGCCTATTGACGGATATGGGCCGGGGTTTTTCCGCATCGCCGGTGAGGTGGTGCAGGGCGATGTCTGTGTTCTGCCCAGCGGGGTTTTGCCCTGGGGCGGGTATGCGGACACGCAAACCCTGATCGCGGCGCGCGATGATCTGGATGTCCTGTTTGTCGGCACCGGCGCCGAGGTGGCGCATCTGCCGGCCGCCTTTCGCGACGTGCTGGAACAGACGGGATTGGGCGTTGAAAGCATGGCCACCGCCGCCGCCTGCCGCACCTACAACGTTTTGCTAAGCGAGGGGCGCCGGGTGGGCGTGGCCCTGATTGCCGTCTGAGCCGCTTCTGTCGCTGGTCGATCTGGCCTGCACACGGGGCGGGGTGCCGGTGCTGTCGGGGGTGAATTTCACCCTGGCAAAAGGTGAGGCGGTGGTCCTGCGCGGGCCGAACGGATCGGGCAAGACAACGCTGTTGCGCACCATCGCCGGGTTGCAACCGCCCTTGGCCGGCGATGTGCGCGGCGCGGTGGATGACATCGCCTATGCGGGCCACGCCGATGGTATCAAGACCGCCCTGAGCGTGGCGGAAAACCTGCGGTTCTGGGCCGATATGTTTGGCACACGCACCATAGATTCCGCCCTGCGCGCCTTTGATCTCTGGGCATTGCGGGGCCGGGCGGCACAGCATTTGTCGGCGGGGCAAAAGCGGCGGCTGGGGCTGGCGCGGTTGTTGGTGACGGGGCGCGCGGTCTGGGCGCTGGACGAACCCACAGTGTCACTGGATTCTGGCAGCGTGGGATTGTTTGCCGCCGTGCTGCGCGATCATCTGGCCGATGGTGGCGCTGCGATAATCGCGACCCATATTGATCTGGGCTTTGCGGCGCGGGTGGTGGATGTGTCGGGGTTTCGCGCGGTTGCCGCCCCCACATCCGATTTTGACGAGGCCTTTCTGTGATCCGGCTGGTGCTGCGCGATCTGGCGCTGGCCGTGCGGGCAGGGGGCGGGTTTGGCCTGGCGCTGGCGTTTTTCCTGATTGTCGTGGTTCTGGTGCCTTTCGCCGTGGGGCCGGACACCGCGCGCCTGACGGTGATTGCGCCCGGGGTGCTGTGGCTGGGTGCGCTTTTGGCCTGCCTGCTGTCCCTCGACCGGATTTTTGCACTGGATTTTGAGGATGGCACTCTTGATCTGCTGGCTTGTGCCCCCGTCCCGCTGGAGGGCGTCGCGGCGGCCAAGGCGCTGGCCCATTGGCTGACCACCGGGTTGCCGCTGACCCTTGCGGCGCCGCTGTTGGGGTTGGTGTTGAACCTGCCGGCGCCGGGGTTTGGCTGGCTGGTCGCCTCGCTTGCCCTTGGCACCCCGGCGCTGAGCGTGATCGGCGCCTTTGGCGCGGCGCTGACCGTGGGGTTGCGGCGCGGCGGGCTTTTGCTGTCGCTGCTGGTACTGCCGCTTTATGTGCCGACCCTGATTTTCGGGGCCGAGGTGGCGCGGCGCGGCGCCGAAGGCATGGCGGTGCAGGGGCCGCTTTTGTTGCTGGCCGGGGTTACGGCAGGGGCGATCGCCCTGCTGCCCTTTGCCGCAGCGGCGGCCCTGCGCATCAACTTGCGGTGAAAGTTAGATGAGCAATGGGGTGCAGTGCATTGAATTCAATAGATAAGGTGGCTTTTCAGTGCTTTCGGTGGCGATAGATCAAACAGGAACAAGTTGGCTTGAGGGCCGGGTGTGCGCGGGGTAGAGCAAGGCATGTCATTGTGGAAATATTCCAATCCGGCCCGGTTCATGGCCCTGAGCGCGCGGGCGCTGCCCGTGGTTGCGGGGCTGTCGGCGCTGTGCCTTCTGGTCGGGCTGATCTGGGGGTTTTTCTTTACCCCCGATGATTTCCGGCAGGGATCGACGGTCAAGATCATCTATCTGCATGTGCCATCGGCGATGATGGCGATCAACGCCTGGGCGATGATGCTGGTGGCGTCGTTGATCTGGTTGATCCGTCGTCACCACGTCAGCGCGCTGGCCGCGCGGGCGGCGGCGCCGGTGGGGATGGTGATGACGATGATCGCGCTGGCCACGGGCGCCATCTGGGGGCAACCCATGTGGGGCACCTGGTGGGCCTGGGATCCGCGGCTGACCTCGTTTCTGATCCTGTTTTTGTTCTATCTCGGTTATATCGCCCTCTGGGCTGCGATCGAAGACCCGGACACCGCCGCCGATCTGACCAGCGTACTGTGTCTGGTCGGGTCGGTTTTTGCGATCCTGTCACGTTATGCGGTGAATTTCTGGAATCAGGGGTTGCATCAGGGGGCGTCCCTGTCGTTGGACAAGAAAGAGAACGTGTCGGATGTGTTCTGGCTGCCGCTGGTGGTGTGTATTGCCGGGTTTGTTCTGATGTTTCTGGCGCTGGTTTTGCTGCGCACCCGGACCGAGATCTCGCGCCCGGCGGCTGCATGCCTTGCGGATGCGGGGGCGGATGGGATGATGCCGGATCTGGGGAAATATGCGGTCGCGGTTCTGGCGGCTTATGGCGCGTCGATCTTGCTGGTGGGCGGGTTGATCCTGATCAGCCTGTGGCGCGGGGCGCGGGTGAAACGGCAGTTGGACGAGGCGGAACAGGAGATGCGGGATGGCTAGGGTTTCACCTCTGATGGTCGCACCGCCGCTGGTTTTTGCCGGTCTGGCGCTGGTGTTCATGTTCGGGATGATGCGCAGCGACCCTGACAGCCTGCCGTCGGCCCGCGAGGGGCAGCAGGCGCCACCTTTGCAGGTTGATGCCTTGGGCGATACACCGCTGGTGACGGCAGATGTTCTGCGCCAGCCGGGCGTCAAGCTGGTGAATTTCTGGGCCAGTTGGTGCGCGCCCTGCCGGGTGGAACACCCCAACCTTGACCAATTGGCCGATGAGGGTATCGTGATACACGGGATCAACTATAAGGATGATCCTGAAAAGGCACAGGCATTTCTGGCGGAACTGGGTAACCCATACGCCACGCTGGGCGCTGACACCAAGGGGCGCACGGCGCTGGATTGGGGCGTTTACGGGGTGCCGGAAACCTATGTGATCGACGCAGAAGGCAAGATTATTCTGCGCTTTCCCGGCCCGGTCACGCAGCGGGTGCTGCGCGAAACCATTCGCCCGGCGATGGAAAAGGCTGCTCAGCCCGGATAGGCGATATAGGCCAGAAGCCCCACAAAAAGTGCAGTTTCCAAAAGCGGCAGCGGCAGGTGCAAGCGGCGCGTTGCCGCGCGAATGCGGTTTGTCATCATCTTCATCGCCCCCAAGCGTGTCATGACAAACTTAACGGTTTGTGACTGAATTGCGAGGGAACAGATTGTTTCCGCAACCTGTAAGCGAAAACCCCCGGCCCCCGACCGGGTCAGACAAAAACGGCCACCCGATTGGGTGGCCGTTGTCGTATCATGCCAAGGTGTTGGCCGTGTCAGGCGGTTTTGGCCAGATTGCGCAGCACGTAATGCAGCACGCCACCATTTTCGATGTATTCGATTTCAACAGCCGTATCGATTCGGCTTTTCAGCTCGATTTCTTTCACGGTGCCATCGGCAAAGGTGATGGTGCAGGGCACTGTTGATTGCGGTTTGATCGCGCCCTCAAGCCCGGTGATCGACACGGTTTCTTCGCCGGTCAGCCCCAGAGATTTGCGGGTATCGCCATTCGTGAATTCGAACGGAATAACGCCCATGCCCACGAGATTGGAGCGGTGGATACGCTCAAACGATTCGGCGATCACCGCCTTGACGCCCAGCAGCGCGGTGCCCTTGGCCGCCCAGTCGCGCGATGACCCGGCACCGTATTGTTCACCCGCGAAGATGACCAGCGGCGTGCCCGCCTCTTGCCATGCCATGGCCGCGTCATAGATCGAGGTCTGTTGCCCATCGGGGCCTTTGGTATAGCCGCCCTCAACCCCATCCAGCATCTCGTTCTTGATGCGGATATTGGCGAAGGTGCCGCGCATCATCACCTCGTGGTTGCCACGACGCGACCCATAAGAGTTGAATTCGCGCGGGGCGACCTGCCGGTCCGTCAGGTATTTCCCGGCGGGCGTGGTTTCCTTGAACGACCCGGCAGGCGAGATGTGATCGGTGGTGATCATATCGCCCAGAACGGCCAGAACCCTGGCGTCTTTCACGTTGCTGATAACGCCGGGGTCTTTGCTCATCCCCTGGAAATAGGGCGGGTTCTGCACATAGGTGCTGGCGGCGGGCCAGTCATAGGTCTGACTGTCGGTGGTTTCCACGGCCCGCCATTTTTCATCGCCCTTGAACACATCGGCATATTTGCTCTGGAATGCCTCGCGGGTGACGGTTTTTTCCACCAATTCGGCGATTTCCGACGCCGATGGCCAGATGTCTTTCAGGAACACATCATTGCCGTCCTTGTCCTGCCCAAGGGGTGCCGTGGTGATATCGACGTTCATGTCACCCACCAGCGCATAGGCCACCACGAGGGGCGGCGAGGCCAGATAGTTGGCGCGCACATCCGGGGAAATCCGCCCCTCGAAGTTGCGGTTGCCCGACAGGACCGACACGCCGATCAGATCGTAATCGTTGACGGCCTTGCTGATCGCAGGGTCCAGTGGCCCCGAGTTGCCGATGCAGGTGGTGCAGCCATAGCCAACCAGGTTGAACCCGATCGCGTCGAGGTCTTCCTGAAGATCCGCCGCCTCAAGATAGGCCGATACAACCTGTGATCCGGGCGCAAGCGAGGTTTTGACCCAGGGTTTGCGGTTCAGGCCCAAGGCACGCGCCTTGCGGGCAACCAGACCGGCGCCGATCATCACATAGGGGTTTGATGTGTTGGTGCAGGAGGTGATCGAGGCGATCACGATCGAACCGTCGTGCAGTTGATAGTTGCTGCCATCGTTGGGCACATAGCCGCGCTTGTGATGGCCGATGTCGCCGGGAATATCGCGCGGCTCGGGCTGGCCGCCTTCGGCCTCCCAGCGGACTTCGGCGTTTTCGGTCACGTCCTTGCCGTTGCGCTCGCCCTCGATGTACTTGGCAAAGGTGCTGGCGGCCTCGGTCAGGGCAATGTGATCCTGCGGGCGTTTCGGCCCGGAAATCGCCGGAACGATGGTGGACATGTCAAGTTCGAGCGTATCGGTGTAAACCGGCGCATAGCCCGGATCGCGCCACAGCCCATTGGCCTTGGCGTAGGCTTCGACAAGGGCGATGTTGTCTTTGTCGCGGCCCGTGGTGTTGAGATAGCGCAGGGTTTCATCGTCGATCGGGAAGAACCCGCAGGTGGCGCCATATTCGGGGGCCATGTTGCCGATCGTGGCGCGGTCGGCCAGGGGCACATTATCCAGCCCGTCGCCATAGAATTCGACGAATTTGCCGACCACGCCCTTGGCGCGCAGCATTTCCACGACCCGCAGCACCAGATCGGTGGCGGTGGTGCCTTCGGGCATGGCGCCGGTCAGTTTGAATCCGACGACTTCGGGGATCAGCATCGAAATCGGCTGGCCCAGCATGGCGGCTTCGGCCTCGATTCCGCCAACGCCCCAGCCCAGAACGGCCGCACCGTTCACCATGGTTGTGTGGCTGTCGGTGCCGACCAACGTGTCGGGGTAAGCGACGCGGTCACCGTTCTGATCGGTGTCGTTCCACACGGTCTGGGCCAGATATTCCAGGTTCACCTGGTGGCAGATGCCGGTGCCGGGCGGAACAACGCGGAAATTGTTGAATGCGCCCTGACCCCATTTCAGGAACTGATACCGCTCCATGTTGCGTTCATATTCGCGGTCGACGTTCATCTGAAAGGCGCGCGGTGTGCCGAATTCGTCGATCATTACCGAGTGGTCAATCACCAGATCGACAGGGTTCAGCGGGTTGATCATTTCGGCCTTGCCGCCAAGGGCAACGATGCCATCGCGCATGGCGGCCAGATCGACAACGGCGGGAACGCCGGTGAAATCCTGCATCAGAACCCGCGCGGGGCGATAGGCGATTTCACGGTTGGTTTTGCCGCCATTCGCGGCCCAGTCGGAAAATGCCTTGATGTCGTCCAGTTGCACGGTCTTGCCGTCTTCGAACCGGAGCATGTTTTCCAGAACCACCCTGAGCGCCGCGGGCAGGCGGGAAAATTCGCCAAGTCCGGCGGCTTCGGCGGCTGGGATCGAATAATAGGCATAGCTCTGACCATTCACGGTCAGATCCTTGCGGGTTTTGGCGGTATCGTTTCCTACCTGGATCGTCATCGGGCGTCTCCCTTTGAATTGGGTGGGTGTTCCCCTTGCACTTCGCCCATACGGGGCGCGCAATCAAGGGAGTCGGTGTTTGTATACCTTTGTACACAGAGTTGCGCCAGTGCCAAATTCATGGCAAATGCCCCGCAATGGGCGGGTTTTCCGTCACGGTATCTCGCAAAACCTTGATTGGTTATTTCATCCCCCGTTGGATAGTCAGAACCCGGGGCCAACGAAAGGGCGGATCATGCGACTCTGGATTGCAACGGCATTGGTTGCGATGACTGGATGGGGCGGCGCGGCACAAGCGGGCGACCAACCCGTGGTGATTGAGCTGTTTACCTCGCAAGGCTGTACATCCTGCCCGCCCGCAGACGAGATGCTGGGCAAGCTGGCCGGACGTAAAGACGTGATCGCCCTGGCGCTGCATGTGGATTATTGGGATTACATCGGCTGGAAAGACAAATTCGCCAGCCCCGCCTTTACCAAACGCCAGAAACACTATGCCCGCGCCGCCGGGGCGCGCACGATCTATACGCCGCAGTTGATCATTGGCGGCAAGGAACGCGTGGTCGGATACCGCCCGATGGAGGTGGCCGAACTGCTCATGGCGCATAAGGCGGCGGTTGATCCGATGGCCCTGACCGTCAATCGCAGCGGCGACCGGGTGATTGTCGAGGCCCGGATGATCGGCCCGACGCCGGGCAATATGGTGGTGCAGATTGCCCGCTTCACCCCCAGCGAAACCGTTGACATCAAAAGCGGCGAAAACGCCGGGCACACCTATACCTATGCCAATATCGTGCGCGATTGGGCCACGGTGGCCGAATGGGACGGGCGCGCACCCCTGACGCTGGATGTGGCGGCGCCGGGTGGCCCGGCGGCGGTGATCATTCAGCAGGTGGGGTTCGGCCCTGTCATGGGGGCCGCGCGCCTTAACTGAGCGCAGCGGCGGCGGCGCGGCGGGCCTGATCCTCGGGTTTCCAGCGGCGGTGAATCCAGAACCATTGATCCATGTGCTGACGCACGATCCGCTCAAGGCTGTCGTTCAGGGCCTGTGTGGTGGTTTCGGGATCCCCGGGCATGATGGCATCGTCCAGCACGATCTCAAAGCTCAGCCCGTCGGCCTGGCGCACCCCATAGATCGGGATCATCAGCGCGCCGTATTTCAACGCCCATTCCGCCGCGGACAGGGCCGTGGGGGCGGGTTTTCCGAAATAGCTAAGGCGCGCGCCCTCGGGGGCATAGACATCAATCAGGATACCGATCGAACTGCCCTGTTTCAGATGGCCGATATAGCCCGCCAACCCTTTGCGGTTGGCCGGAAAAACCGGCGCGGCGATATTGGTGATGGCGCGCACATAATGATCGTTGAACCGGCGGTTCTTCATCTCGCGGTAAAGCGCCCCGAGGGGATAGCCCTGATGGGCCAGCGCGGCGCGGGGGGCGTCGTAATTGCCGAAATGACCGGTGACGAACACCACGGGCTGTCCCTTGGCGTGGGCCTGTTTCAGCGCGGGCAGGCCGGGGCCGGTCAGGGGGGTATCCTTGACCCGGTCCTTGAACGCCTTGCCGGAATAGATTTCGATCAGGGTGCGGCCCGCATTGTTGGGGACAGTACGCATCAGACGCCGCACATCGGGTTCGGGCAGGTCAGGCATGACATGGGCCAGATTGGCCCGAATCCGTTTGTCCCATCCGGCGAGGGGCGCCACGATCTCGCGCGACAATCCAGCCCATCATCGGCACCCGCGCCCGGTATGGCACGGCAAGGGCAAGGCCCAGGATGGCGCGGATCGCCAGATTTTGCAGGGCATCACGCAGGGGGTGGCTCCTCGGGTGGTTTGACCCCGACATAGGCCGGGGCGCGGGCGAGGGCAAGTTGACCTCAGGCCGGGGCGCTGGCCACTGCGGTGCCGATCATGGAATCGCGGCTGACGAGGGTGGCGAGCTGTGCTTCGCTTAGCGCGTCGGTGCCTGCGGGGCGGGCCGGAATCACGATATAGCGCATGTCGGCAGTGGAATCATGGACCCGGATCATGGTGGTATCGGGCAGGGTAAGGCCGAATTCGGCAAGCACCCGGCGCGGTTCGATCACCACGCGGCTGCGGTATTCGCGGGTTTTGTACCAGTCAGGCGCAAGGCCCAGCAGGTTGCGGGGATAACAACTGCACAGGGTGCAGACGATGACATTGTGCAGGTGTTCGGTGTTTTCCACAGCAATCAGGTGCAGGGCGCCGATGTCGAACCCCATTTCGCGGCTGGCCTCGGATGCATCGGCCAGCAGGCGCTGTTTGAACGCCGGGTCAACCCAGGCGCGGGCGACGACGCGGGCACCGTCGGCGGGGCTGCGGGCATCCATGGCGTCGATCTGGGCGGCGATCTCGGCGGTCGTTGTCACGCCCTTCTCGATCAACAGTTCGCGCATGGCGATTTCCATGCACTGCCAATAGGTGAGGGCCGTGTCGTTGTCGGCGCGGTAGGGGTGGCCCGAGGGGCTGAGGTGGTCGTGGTCGTTATGATCGTGGGGCATGTCAGGCAGGCTCCAGCCAGTGGCCATAGATTTCGGCGTCAAGCGTGTCGTCGGGGCGTTCGGCGCGATTGCCCCAAACCTCGGCCATGGTAAAGCGCACCCGATAGAGCGGCAGCGGATCGCCGGGCAGGCCATAGGCGCGTTGTTCGGGGTTGCCGAAGGGGCCAAGGCGGCGTTCGATCACCCCGGTTTTTCCGCGCAGGTAATGTGGCGTGCGGATGTGGCCCGGCGGCTGCATGGCGCGCACGCGCACGGGGGCGCCGGGTGCGGCGTCAAGCACCTGCAAGAGAGGCCTGCCCATAGGTGGGACCACGCCGTGCCACCTGTTCCATCTTTTCGCCCAGCTCAGCCAGGGTATAGACCCCCGATTCGACCAGATTCTGGTTTACCGAGGCGACCCAGCGGTCATAATATGACATGGTTTCAAAGGCCTCTGGCCCCATATCCTCGATCACGCGGCGCAATCCATCGACGGTGAAATGGCCCTTGGTTGTCATCAGCACCATCAGGGCATCGACGCGTTTTTCCCAAAGGGCGAAATCATGTTCGACGGGGCGGTCACCGTGCAACGGCAGGGGATCGGCGGGATCGCCCCCCATGTCGTGCCAGCGTTTGTTGTCTGTGAGTTTCATGGGCGCAGGTTAGGGGCGGAGTTTTGGGCTGTCCACCGGCAAATGGGACGGTCAACCATCCTCTTCATCGCTGACCAGCTGAATTTCACCGGTGTCCAGCAGGGCGCGGATGGCGGCCAATACCTCGGTGCGCGCGGCATCGGCCTGGCGGAGTTTTACCGGGCCGGATTCGCCCGCCTCGTCGCGCAGGGTGCCGGCCAGGCGTTTGGACATGTTTTCGAGCAGGAATTCCGTTGCCCCGGAGGTGGCTGCATCGGCGCTGGCGACCACGGCGATCAGGCTTTCCTGTGGGACGTTGCGCAGGATTGCCGGCACATCAAGGGGTTTGATCCGGGCGGGAATGTCGGGGAAGGTGAAAATCGCGCGGCGCACTTCGTCGGCAAAGGCGGCGTCGTCTTCGGTAAGGCCGGCCAGCACATCGTCGCGGGTGGCGGTGGCCGACACGTTGAGAATCGCTCCGACCCGGGCCACGGCCCCGGTGGCAAAGGCGCGGGGTGGTTCGGCCTTGAGTTCGGCGGCCAGCGACAACCCGATCCGGCGCACCGTGTCAGGATCGACATCCGCCGTTTCGGACATGGCAAAGGTCAGGCGGCGCGCCTTGTCGCCCGGCAGTTTTCCAAGGATTTCAGCGGCTTTGGTGACGCTGAGCTTTGAGAGCAGCACCGCGCCCACCTCGGGGGATTGGCGGCCCATCAGCGGCAACAGGTGATCGGTGTCGAAATTGGCCAGACTTTCCCACGGGTCGTTGAACCACACCATCCCGGCCTGTTTGCGCAGGCGCGCGGCCATATCCGGGCTGATCACCCCTTCAAGCAGTGAAAGCGCCCCTTCCAAGCCGCCGGGAAAGGCGAGACCGATTGAATCGAGTTCATTGGCGAATTCCTCGATCACGGATTTGAGGGTGGCGCGATCAACATAGCGCATCTGGCTCATCTGAGTGGTGAGTTCGGCCTGAAGCGGTTCGGGCAGATCGGCAAGGGGCAGGCTGGCGCCTTCGGCCAAGAGCAGGCGCACGACGATGGCGGCCTTTTGCCGACGATTCAGGCCCGACCCGGCCTGAAGCCCGGTGAGCCGCCCATGAGGGGCGCGTTGGCGGGGGGGCGACGGAGGGGGATGGCAGGGTCAGGTCTGTTGTCACGTCACGGCCTTTTGCGCGGTCAGGATATCGGACAAGGTGTGACAGAGATCGGTTAACAGGTCGTTCCGAAGCGGGCCAAAGTTCACATCATTTGGCGGTGGAACCGAAAAAGACCGGCGACAGAGAGGGAAAATCCGTCGCCGGTCAACTCCTTGCCGGTTGGTCAGGCGGTTTTGCCAAAGACGCGGGCAAAGATCGTATCGACATGTTTGGTGTGATATCCAATGTCGAATTTCTCTTCGATTTCGGCGGGGGACAGGGCGGCGGTGACATCCGCGTCGCCCAAAAGCTCGGTCTTGAAATCGGCGCCCTGTTCCCAGACCTTCATCGCGTTGCGTTGCACCAGTTTATAGCTGTCCTCGCGCGATACACCCGCCTGTGTAAGGGCAAGAAGCACCCGCTGGCTCATCACCAGGCCACGGAATTTGTTCATGTTTGCCAGCATGTTGTCGGGATAGATCACCAGTTTGTCGATCATGCCGGTCAGGCGGGCAAGGGCAAAATCCAGCGTGATGGTGGTATCGGGGCCGATGTTGCGCTCGACCGAAGAATGCGAGATGTCACGCTCGTGCCAGAGGGTGACGTTTTCCATCGCCGGCACCACGGCCATGCGCACCAGCCGGGCCAGCCCGGTCAGGTTTTCCGACAGCACCGGGTTGCGTTTGTGGGGCATGGCGCTGCTGCCCTTTTGACCTTTGGAGAAGAACTCCTCGGCCTCCAGAACCTCGGTGCGTTGCATGTGGCGCACTTCGGTGGCGATGTTTTCGATGCTGCTGCCGATCACCCCAAGGCATGCGAAAAACGCGGCGTGGCGGTCGCGCGGGATCACCTGGGTTGAAATCGGCTCGGGGGTCAGGCCCATTTTTGCGCAGACGTGTTCTTCGACCGCCGGGTCGATATTGGCAAAGGTGCCGACGGCGCCGGAAATTGCACCGGTGGCCACTTCGGCCCGGGCGGCGCGCAGGCGGGTGCGGTTTCGGTCCATTTCGGCGTAAAAGCGCGCAAAGGTCAGGCCCATGGTGGTGGGTTCGGCGTGAATCCCGTGGGAACGCCCGATGCGCACCGTATCTTTGTGTTCCAGCGCGCGGCGTTTCAACGCATCAAGCAGGGCGTCGAGATCGGCCAGCAGAATGTCGGCGGCGCGCACCAGTTGCACGTTGAACGTGGTGTCCAGAACATCCGAGCTGGTCATGCCCTGATGCACGAAACGCGCCTCTTTTTCGCCAATGATTTCGGCAAGATGGGTGAGAAAGGCGATCACGTCGTGCTTGGTCACCGCCTCGATTTCGTCAATGCGTTCGACGTTGAATTCCACGTCTTTCGCCTTCCAGACGGCGGCGGCGCTGTCGGCGGGGATCACCCCAAGGTCTGCCTGAGCATCGCAGGCGTGGGCCTCGATTTCGTACCAGATGCGGAATTTCGTGGCGGGCGACCAGATGGCAACCATATCGGGGCGGGAATAGCGCGGGATCATCGCGGGGCCTTTCGGGTGGAACTGGGGTTGGCGCGGTCTTAGACTGCTGCAACAGGCGCGGCAAGGGAGCGGTGGCATGGTGTGCGGCTTTGAGGTTGCAAACAGGGTATCTGCGGCGGTTCAGCGATGATTGCGCTGGCGGATTTTGCCGGGTGCTGGGCGCTGACGCGCCAGATCGACGACGCGCTGAGCGGGCAACAGGCGCATCTTGCCGGGCAGGCCATGTTCATCCCGGATGCCGATGGGTTGTGCTATGATGAAAAGGGGGCGCTGCGGTTGGCCGGACAGGCCCCGGTGCAGGCGACGCGCCGCTATTTCTGGCGGGTGGATGGCGCCGGGATTGCAGTGTTTTTCGCAGACGGGCGGCCCTTTCACCGGTTTGATCCGGGCGCAGCGATCCCGGGCGATACCCATGCCTGCGCGCCTGACACCTATGTCGTGCAGTATGATTTCATGCGCTGGCCCCGGTGGCGCGCGGTCTGGCAGGTCAGCGGGCCACGCAAGGCCTATTGCATGACCTCGCTCTATGAGCCTTGCGATACGGCCTTTGCTGGTGCAGAAACGCGGGGGAATATATAATCGGAGGGACCATCAAGATGGCCAACACGACAACCGACCGCGTTCTGATCGAGGCCTTCGGCCCCTCGGAAGGCACGCTTTTGCGGATCAAACAGGTGGTTCTGGTGATTGCCGGAATCGCGGCATTGGCCGTGATGGCCAAGATCAAGGTGCCGGTGCCGGGCAGCCCGGTTGCCATCGGCATGGGCACGTTCGCGGTGCTGTCGATCGCTGCGGCCTATGGCCCGCGCCTGGGCCTGACCACGATCATGGGGTACATGATCATCGGCGCGCTTGGGTTTGACATCTTTCAAAGCTCCACCGCCGAGCTGAGCGGACTGAGCTATATGATGGGCAGCACCGGCGGTTATCTGGTGGGCTATGTTCTGGCGACGCTGGCCATGGGCCTGATGGCGCGGCGCGGCTGGGACAAATCCATGGGCCGGATGGCGCTGGCGATGCTGATCGGCAATGTCATTCTCTATATCCCCGGTCTGTTGTGGCTGGGCCAGCTTTACGGTTGGGACAAGCCGATTCTGGCTTGGGGCCTGACGCCGTTCCTGTTGGGCGATGGGTTGAAACTGGCGCTGGCGGCGGGTGTTCTGCCCGGTCTTTGGGCGCTGGTCGGGCGCGCACGCGGCTGATTTTTTAACAATTTGCGATCGGGGCGTGGCGCAGGCTGCGCCCTTTTTCGTTGGCGAAACGCAAAACGGGCAAGCTGTTCTGGCTTGCCCGGTTCAGGATGTTGCTGGGTCGGTGTGGTCTTGGCCTGTGGTCTCAGGCACCATAAACGGCCGCTTGGGCGATCTTGCGGGCGTCGCCCTTATAGATGCCCAGATCAAGCGCCACGTCGAGGGGCAGGGCAGAAAGTTCGGCAACCGTACGACGATATGCGGCACGTTTGGCGGCCGCATTGCGCAGGGAACGATAGAGGCTCATTGTGTTTCCTTTCGGGTACTTTGGTGCAGACATCCGTTGCCTGCACGCCCTAGATGGACCCGATGTTAGCGCCTCACAACGCACAGGTTTCGAATGCTGCTATGCAGAAAATGCAGGGCGGAGCCGGTTGCTTGTTTACGGATTTGGACGCTGTCAGCGGTCGTTCAATCCCTTGCCGTTGAGGATCGCAGGCTTGCACTTTGCTACCCGCGCGGCGCGGGTGCTGGCCTGTTTTGCGCCCGAGAAATGCAGAACATAGCCGCGCTGCCGCCCGGGCGTGAGCGCGCCAAACGCCTCGGCAAACCGGGGGTCATCATCCAGCGCATCCTGCAACGCATCGGGATAGGCAAGGTTTTCCTTTTCAACAAAGGCCACACCGCGCCCATCTTTTTCAAGCTGAATCGCCTGTGCGATATACTGTTTTATCAGAGCTTCGCCGTTGGTGATTTCATCAAGATTGGTGAACCGAAGCTGGCGCATGGCCTGCGAATGTTCGCCCGGCGCCACCAGCGCATTCTGCGTATCCGTCAGCAGTGAGCCCTTGAAAAAACCCAGCGCGCAATATTGTTTCATCGTGAAAATAATGGCGACATTGCCACCCCCAAAGGAATAGCAGAGCTTGCCCCACTTCACCGCCTCATCAAGGTCACACCCAAGCGCCAGTGCCCGTAACGCCTTGCGTTCGCCGTGCCAGTTTTCTTGCGCCAGCAAGGCGGAAACTTGAGAAGTGTTCGACATTGGACATCCTGCGTTGGGATATTTGCGCACCATAGCACAGGCCCCCGCGACGACAAAGGCGCGTGGGGGGCGCCTCTTGCCATCTGTGAAGATCTGAGTGCGGGTCGGACGGTGCGTTCAGCGACGTTGCAATGTCTGATCTGGTGATTGGATGTCCCCCTGACCCGCCCTTACAAAACATGCTTGATCTGGGCGTTCAGGGGCGAAACGTTTTGGCGAATGGCAACGGCCCGGGTGGCGCGCCCCAGAGCAGCCGTGCCCTTAAAACGCACCCCAGGGCGCGCTGCGTGGATGCCAGGGCATCACGCCGGTCTTTGATGGGCACGCGCTTTTGGGTCAGTGCAAGCACAAGCGGCAACGCTGCCTTGTGGATGCTGGTCATGACCGTTTTCTGCCGGGCGGCTTCTCTGGACATGGCTTGATGCAGGGCAGGTTCAGGCCGTTGAACTGATGGCCAGTGCATGCAACAACGCATAATGGACAACTGACCTGGTGAACGTGGGTCAAGGGATGCTCCTCGGATTTCTCAATCGGACTTTGCAAGCAACCGATCACAACCTTTGACAAGGTCTGTTCGCAATTGGTTGTCAGCCTGAAGAGTGCGGACGCGCTGAAAGCTAAACACAAGTAACATGAAGGCCGACCAATGGATGACTATCCCGACGATGTAACGACCCAAGGCAGAATTGACGTTGGTGGTACCGCCGGGGGTAACTTTGAAATCTCTGGCAACGTGGATTGGTTTCAGATGCAAGTGGCCAAGGATCAAATTGTTACGTTTGATATCCCAAACTACATAGAACTCATTGCTCATGGTGAACTTGGCCCATACCCTCTTTACGTCGAAGTCTATACCGCCTCTGGCGACCTGATTGCAGAAGAATTCCCCCACTATTCCAGAGAGGTCTTTTTCCGCGACGCAGGGACATATTATGTCGCCGCGCAAATCAGGGGTTCTGACCGTCCCGAATCTCAAACCGGAAGTTACACGTTCGAGGTGTTGAACTTGGGATTCAGGATGTCCGGGACTCAACAGGATGATATCCTCACTGGCAACTTGACGTCCATGAATACGATATATGGTTTGGGGGGCGACGATATACTGACTGGGGGTCAGAAAAACGACCGGATCAACGGCCAATCTGGGGATGATAGGCTCTTTGGAGGGGAGGGCGATGACAGTCTTGACGGGAGTTCCGGAAACGACTCGATATTCGGCGAGGGTGGGAACGACAGCCTCGACGGTTGGCGTGGCGACGACAGTCTCGACGGTGGGCTTGGTAGCGATACGGTTTACGGTGGCGATGGCAATGACGTGATCCACAGCAGTGCGGGCCACAACAAATTGTACGGCGATGACGGTGAAGATATGATCTTCGCAAGTGCTGTCGGCGATTTCGTTGGTGGTGGCGCGGGCAACGACACGATCCAGGGTGGTGACGGGGCCGATACGATCTATGCAGGCACTGGAAACGACAGTGTGGGCGGAGGCGCTGGCGACGACCTGATCTATGGCTCTGCTGGGTCGAACGTAATTGATGCTGGCCTTGGCAATGACATGGTGCAGGGCGGCGATGACGGCGGCACGATCCAGGGTGGTGAGGGAGCCGACAGGATCTATGCAGGCAATGGCAACGACAGCGTGGACGGAGGCGCTGGTGACGACCTGATCTATGGCTCTTTTGGGGCGGATGTGCTGAACGCTGGCCTCGGCAATGACACAGTGCGGGGCGGCTATGGCAGCGACACGCTCTATGGCGATGCAGGGCGCAACCAGTTGTTCGGCAATACTGGCGATGACGTGATCTATACGAACGCGGGCGGGGGCATTGCCGCAGGCGGCTCGGGCAATGACCACATCTTCGGCGCTGATGCGGATGATATGATCAATGCCGGTCAGGGCGATGATTTCGCAGGCAGCGACGCGGCGGCTATCACAATCTATGGGGGGTATGGCAACGACACTGTACAGGGTGGAATCGTCGGGGAAACGATCTATGGCGGTGGCACCGGGGCAAATGTGCTTTTGGGCAACGACGGCGATGACTTGATCTATGCCGGTACTGGCGTTGATTTCCTTGCGGGTGGCGCGGATAACGACACGATCTTTGGCGGCGACGGTCAGAACAAGATCTATCTCGGGTTTGGTGACGATCTGGCTGGCGGCGGCCAAGGGAATGATGTGATCATCGGCGGGGCGGGTAACAACCGTATCTATGGCGGCACTGGTGACGACATGATCTTTTCCGGCACGGGGCAGGACATAATGACCGGGGGGCTGACGCAGATATTTTCGTATTCAACCGCGAAGCCACGCTTGGGCTGGACTCAGAGCGTGATGTGATCACCGATTTCACTGCCGGGGGCGACCAGATCGACCTTGGCGCCCTGAACATGACGTTCATCGGCGATACCGCATTCAGCGGTACAGCGGGTGAACTGCGTTATGTCCCCGGCTTTGTGATGGGTGATCTGGATGGCGACGGGATCAACGATTTTGCCATCGAACTTCTTGGTGATCCGACCGTGACGGCCAGCGATTTCATTCTCTGACACCGAAGTCTCATGACACTTTGGCCGACTGCTGCCTGCTGCGGGGGGATGGGCATGGTGCTCGAAGGAGGCGCTGTGCTCCAGTGCTGAGGTCAAATCGCTTGCTTCGCCCTTGTGAATCTGGTCCGCAAGCCGGGGTTGTTCCGGCGCGGACAAATCTTGGGTGATGCCGCAGAGGCTCTGACCTGCCCCCCGGAAGTTCCCTCAATCTGATGTAGAGTCTGCCCAACCTGAAGGAGCAGACGAGATGAGGAAAAGCCGTTTTACCGATGCGCAGATAATCGGGATGATCAAAGAGCAGGAGGCTGGTTTGCCAACCGCTGATCTGTGCCGGAAGCATGGCCTGAGCCCTGCGACGTTCTACAAGCTGAAGGCCAAGTATGGCGGGATGGATTTGTCCGATGCTAAGCGGCTGAAGCAGCTCGAGGATGAGAACGCGAAGCTGAAACGCCTAGTGGCAGATGTCATGCTGGACAATGTTGTGCTGAAGGATCTCCTGGGAAAGCCCTGACGACGCCGATGCAACGGCGGGACGCAGCGCTGCGGGCGATGCGGGATCATCCGATCTCTCAACGCCGGGTCTGCGTCCTGATCGGTGTCGATCCCAAGACCGTGCGGCGCGAAAGATCGCCCGATAATCCGGAGGTCCGCCTGGAAATGAACAAGATTGCTGAGAAACGGCGCCGGTTCGGTTACCGGCGCATTGGCGTCCTGCTGGAGCGCGTGGGCATGATTATGAACGAAAAGAAACTTTACCGAATTTACCGGGAAGAGGGTCTGTCAGTGCGCCGCCGTAGAGGCCGGAAACGGGCGCGAGGCAGCCGCACACCGATGCCAGTGCCATTGCGCCCGAACCAGCGCTGGTCCTTGGACTTCCTGTCCGACACCTTCGGAGCCTGTCGCAAATTCCGCATCCTGGCTGTGAACGACGATTGCTGCCGCGAAAACCTATGCCTGGTCCCGGACACGAGCATCTCCGGGGCCAGGGTCGCACGGGAGTTGGATGCGCTGGTCCGGATCTATGGGAGGCCCGCCTGCATTGTCTCGGACAATGGCACCGAGTTTACCAGCAAAGCGATCCTGAAATGGGCAAACGACAACAAGGTCGAGTGGCATTACATCGATCCCGGCAAGCCGCAGCAGAACGGCTACATCGAGTCATTCAACGGCAGCCTCCGCGATGAATGCCTGAACGAAGAGATCTTCGACACCTTGGCAGATGCCCGCCGAACGCTGGCCCTCTGGCGCTACGATTACAACAACGTCAGGCCACACTCATCGCTCGGCAACAAGACCCCAGCAGAAGCGCGCCGGGCGCTTGACCTACATGATGGCACCGCGCCCGGCGCGCTTGCCACACCCGAAATCGACGACTATCAAACCCAAGGACTCTCGTTATGAATGAGGGACGACCGGGGGGCAGGTCAGGTCCACGCGGTGAGACCCATGTTCTAGTTACACGGAAGCACTGTAGCGTGGGACAATTGATTTCAGTTGGGCAGTGTGTATCCCATCGAACTCGGTGTAAAACGCATCATCAACCCAGGTTGACACTGCCTGAACGACTGGAGGCGTGCATTGAACTGGAGAGTGCTAACCTAATACTAACCGTTCTTGGGTTGGCGCATAGGTTGGCGGCTAGGTCGCTGGGCGCGCAATATTTACCTGCAAAAACAATAGGTTGGATTTTTTAATGGTGGGCGACCCAGGAATCGAACCTGGCGTGCGTCTCCGCGAGGGAGTTACAGTCCCCTGCCACACCTTGCGGCCTGTCGCCCACGTGAACCGGATGACCGGGTCAGCGTGGGGGTGGATACCGGCGCTGGATTTCAGCGTCAAGCGGGAAATGCACCGAAGCGTGTGACATGCGCATCCTCTGGCGTTGGCGGCGCATTCAGGCTAGGGCAGGGGAAAGGTTGCAGAGGCGGTCCGAGATGAAAAAACCAAAGTGGGTGGTCGAGAAAGAGCGCGACAAGCGGGCGGCAGCGGCGGCGACGGTGTGGCTGTTCGGGCTGCATGCGGTGCGCGATGCCCTGCTCAACCCGGCGCGGGTGCGGGTGCGGCTGGTGGTGACGCGCAACGCGCTGGATCGGCTGGGCGATGCGGTGACCACGGCGGGAATTGACCCCGAGGTGGTGGACCCGCGCAAATTTTCCGCACCCCTTGATCCCGGGTCGGTGCATCAGGGGGCAGCACTTGAGGTAAAGCCGCTGCACTGGGGGTCGGTTGAGGATTGCTGTATCGCCCCCGATGGCCGGTTGCCCCTGGTGGTGGTGCTGGATCGGGTCAGCGATCCGCACAATGTAGGCGCGGTGTTGCGCAGCGCCGAGGTGTTCGGTGCCTGCGCGGTGATCGCCCCGGCCCGTCATGCGGCGCCCGAAACCGGCGCCTTGGCAAAAACGGCCTCGGGGGCGCTGGAGCGGCAACCCTATCTGCGGGTCACCAACCTGGCCGACGCGATGGAGCGGCTGCGGGCCATGGGATACACGCTGATCGGGCTGGATGGCACGGGCGAGGGGACGCTGGGTGAGGCGCTGACGCCTCTTGCCGGGCGCGCCGTTGCGCTGGTGCTGGGGGCCGAGGGGCCGGGTATGCGCGAAAAGACCCGCGACACCTGTGACACAGTCGTGCGGATTCCGGCGGCAGGGGGGTTTGGGTCGCTGAACGTATCAAACGCGGCGGCGGTCGCGCTTTATGCCGCGTCACAGCGGTAATCATGCCCGAATCGCGCGGTGGTCACAAAACAGAGAGTGGGTCTTTTTCTGCCCGCCGTGGCCCCCATATCACAATCAGGACGCGGGGCCGGAACCCCCGCAAAGTCCTTCACTGTCCCTCGTTCCGAACTTGCGCCCGAAGCAATCTTCGGGCGTTTTTTTTGGGGCCTATATACTTAACTAGGGGCTGTTGACGTTCAGGATTCCCAAATCACCTGACTTCTGATTCAAAGTTGCAAACAGAGGAGAGCAGCCTTGACCCGAAGAGTTTTAACCGGCGCGCAATGGGCCACGATCGAACCGTATTGTCTTGGGAAGGTTGCCGATCTGGGAGGCATTGTTGCAGAACTCTCTCTTGAGGTGTGAGTTTCCCTTTCCCCACTGACGTCATGCGACGCGAAGGATCTCGGCGGTGCCGAGGGCCGAGAAGCGGTTCATGAGGGCGATGCGGATGTGGATTTCGGCGGTCTGTCTGTCGGGGTCTTTTGCGGCGATACGCTCGCCGAAGGCTTTGAGGCAACGCATTTTCGCCTCGACCCGGCTGCGGGCGTGGTATCCTGTCCACCGCTTCCGGAACGCCCTGCCATAGTGTCGGGTCGCCCGTGGCGTTTCGTTTCGGACGCGTGCTGCCGGACAGTCTTCTTTCCACGCTCGCCCATTCTTTCGGATCGGGATGATCGGGACGGCGCCGCGTTCGCTGATGGCCTTGTGGCAGCGGCGCGTGTCGTAGGCGCCGTCCATTGCCCGGCAGGCGATTGCGGAGCAATCGGCCGAGAGGGGGCGGTGACCGTGCCGATCTGCTCGTCCCCGGGAATCTGGTTCAGAAGGTCGGGCAGCACACTGCCCGGCAGTGCATCACGCAGTGATGTCACCGTCGCTTGAGCCGTCAGGGGGCGCACCGGGAAGGGCTGCGCGCAATTCCCTAGCCTTCTGTGCAGCTTGCGCCAGCCTCGTTATCAGACCGCCCAGACCGGCGATAACGCCGCCAAACTCGGCTGTGTTGATTGTTGACACCTCAAGAAACGCGGCACGGCCAGCCTCGGCAGTTGCCTGTAGCTGCACCTCAAAGTCGTCTGCGCTGATCGTGCCTGCTCCCATCTGGCCGGAAAGGTTGCGCATAGCATCAGCAGCGGCCAAAAGATCGTCGGCGGCCTGATCATAGCCCCAGGTGCGCAACTGCGCTGCGGCCTGCATAAGCTGGCCAGAAAGGGTGTCGGCGTCGGTGCCAAGACCTTCATAGACGCGGCGCAGTGCGGCGATCTCGGCTTCATGGGCCTTTACCGCTTCGCTGTCTTTCTTGAGGGCATCGCTTACGCCATCGCCAAGCAGCTTTTCGCCCTGATCGGCAGTGCGAAACAGGTCTCCAATATCGGCGCGCAAGGTTACGATCTTGACGGCAGTGTCTGCCGCACCGACGGCAAATTCCTCGAAGAACCCGCTTATCCGCGTCTGCAATGCCTGAAACCGGCGATCTAACTCTGCGGCCTTTTCGATCAGTTCTTTATCCAGAACAGCGCCCGAGTCGCGGGCCTGTTGCATCGTCTTGCGCAAGGCGGCTTCCCCCTGCCCAAGCAACTGCACAAACTGTTCGCCACCGGTGCCGCCGAACACTTCGTCGGCAATCCTGATCTGCGCGGCCTTGTCCAGACCTTCAAGCCGTCCGGTGATTTCAAGGAACAGGTCGCTGGGGTCGGCCAGCTTCGTCTTGAGTTCGGTTGCGCCATAGCCAAGGCGCTTGAAGGCATCGGCGGCGCTTCCCTGACCGGTGACGACAAATTCGTCAGCCCGAAGGGAAAGTTCCTTCAAGCCATCGGTCCGGGCATCCACACCCACGCGATTCTGATCGCCCAGGAATTTCAACTCCTGAAAACGCTCAATACTTACGCCAGCACGGGCTGCGGCGTCTCCGATCTCGGCAGTCTCTTTGACGATACCGCGCATACGATCCGCGACGGCATCAAACGCACCGATGGTCACGGCACCGGCAAGACCACCAGCAAGACCGGGGCCAAGGCGCTTGAACATGGCAGGGGCGCTGTCTCCGGCCTTCCCGTAGCTGTCGCGCATGTTCTCGGCAGCCGTAGCCATGCTGTAGAAGTGATCGACGATTGCATCGGCGTTGATCGCGGCCACCTCGTTTTCCGTCACCTCGGCAGAGGTCAGGATACCTTCGGCCTGCGTGGTGCCATTGCCGTTGATGAACCATCCGGCCTCTTTCTGGCCGAACCGGCGGGCGATATGACCGGCCAGATAGGCCGACAAATCGACGTGGGCATCTTCCAGCAGCGTCTTGGTAACAGGAACGATCACGCCCATTTCAAAGGGCTTCACGTCGATCTGTTCGAAGGTCGGTTCGCTTTCGGGCTTGGCGGCACCTTCGGCAACAGCGGCGGGATTCACTTCGGTAACAAGCCGGGGCAGTTGCAGCAGCGGGCCGTTCATCTGGATCGTTTGCGCGACCGAACGAACCGGGCTAAATTCCGCGATCTTCTCAAGAATGGTGGTGCTGACAGTTTCGGGGGCAAGAATGCCACCTGTGCCGGTGCCAACGCTCAAGGCCTTGATCTCGGTTGCGTCACCGCTGCGCAGGTAGTTCGCGAACGCCTTCTTGTCGGTGCCGGTCGTCAGCGCGGGGGTGGAAAGATTCTGCGGACGGTTGGCCTTGGCTTCGATCTTGTCGAGACGGTCGGCCAGTGCTTTCGAGTCGGCCTTGGTTTCGACGGCTTTCAGGCGGTCTTCCACCGTGGCGGTAAAGTCGGCCAGTGCCTTCGTTACGATATCGTCGGGGGTCTCTTCCTCGGACTTGCGGTCCAGGACGGCGAAGGCCGTGGGGGAGATGTGTTTCAAGATCTCGTTCCTCATAAGGTGCGCCGTGGCGCGGTTGATTGCCGTTGCGAGCTGAAGCGCCCGAACAGCGGACTTCGCCGACGCGACACGCGCACCGGGATGGCAGGGAATGGCGACAAGGCTGCATTCCAGCAATTCGAGTTCGGAAATGGTGCGCCCGCCTTTGGGGCGCTTCACCGCTTTGCGTGTCAGGAAACCGATAGACAAGCCGCGCACGGCACCGGATCGCACAAGGGCTTGCACCTCACGCGCACGGGGAAGATCGGCGATCAGCAGACGGCCCTTTATGTGCAGGCCGTCTTCGCGCTCTTCGGCGGATTCCCACGCGCCTACCGGGTCGTTCTGGTCGTGGCCGAACAGCATTGGGACAGGCATGACGGCGCTGGCAAACGCGCCTTTCGTGATCATGTCACCCACGCGATCCGCTGTTGCGAAGGGCCACGCAATACCTTCGATTTCGCCGGTATCCTGATCGACGGTAAGCTGTGCCTTGACTTCAAGCCGGGTGGTCATGCAGATTCACCTTTTGTTTCCTGAATCCCGTTCCACCGGGCATCCAGGATATCGAGGGCAAGCGGGAAGGTTTCGGACATGGGGCGGTCGGTCGCGTAGGCCTGCACCAGGGTGTGCGCCTCTTGCGGGGCCATGCCTGCACCGATCAGACCAATCCGGATGATCTGTGCGAGGTCAGAACCGGCAAATTCCATCCTGACCGCGCGTTGATACAGTGCGCCGATGCCCTGACCGGTGATCCGCTCAAGTTCAGTGATCATGGGGTCGGTCAGGGCGAAGACGTGTTCGCCATCACCGAAGAAACCCTTGTGGGTGATCTCGTTCATTGGCCTGCCTCGGGTGTGGAATCGGAAACAGTTTCCGATTTGCCGGATGTGGTGAAGGGGTTCGCCAGGCTGTCACCATCGGGGCGCGGGGTCAGATTCAGGCCGCTGCGCACCTCGTTAGCGGTAATCGCACCCATGCTGCGATACTGGCTGTATGCCGTGGCACGGGCGGCGTGATCGGTCGTCAGCAGGTCGTCGGTGACAAACTCAACGTAGTAGCTGGCGCGTTCCTCGGGGGTCAGCAGGCACCGCGCATAAGCCCATGCCCAGGCTGTCAGCCATGGCTTGAGCGTGATGGCGTAAAACTGACGGGCCATTTCTTCGGTGTTCGACCATGTGCCGCCCGTCAGTTCAAAGAGCATCGTCGGGGGCACCCGGAACACGCGGGCGATCTCTCTGATCTGTTCTATGCGATTGTCCGCGAATTGAGTGTCGGCCAGCGTCATGCTTAACTGATCGTAGGTCATTCCCTCGTCCAAGATCGCGGTGCCGCCTGCCGATCTGCCACCGTGGGTGTTGAACCACGAACCCGCGATCTTCTTTTTCGCCTCGTTATCCAGCACCTTTTCAGACCGGATGATTCCAGAGGGACGCGCACCGTTAGCGAACAGACTGCCAATGTGCTGTTCAAAGGCGAGGGCAAGCGCAATGGCCTCACGGCCCAGCGTGATCGGTGACACGCCGCCGAACGGCTGGATGTGCAGCACGTCGCGGTAGCTGTGGATCGTGTCGTCAGCATCTGTGCGGATCGTATAGACCGGTTCGCCGTCTGCGGCTGTATCCTGGCGCACCTTGTGCGGGTCCAGCCGGTGCAACTCAAAAGGGGTGCCATCGCCAAGGCGGGTCACTGCGGCATATCCGTTGCCGGTCAGCAGGGCGTCGGTTGTGAGGGCGGCGCGCAGGGCTTCGGCAGAGGTCCAGTCGTTTGCAGCTTCGTGGGTCAGACGATAGGCCGGATGGTCCTTGGCGGCTTGCTTGTCGTCGCGCTGATAGACCTTGGCGGGCAGGCAACCAACGCTTTCAGCGATCAGGGACACCGCGCAGGCGACGGCAGGGACGCGCAGGGCAGAGGTCGGCGAAACGTGGATACCGGACGCGGTAGGGGTCGCACCAAACAGCCCGAAAGCCTCGGGGTCGGTTAGCGTGATCGCCATCTGTTCGGGCTTGAAGCCGAACGCGGTCTTGATCTTATCGAATGCCATGCGGTGCCAATCTACAACAGAGTGTTGTGGATATAGCGCAGTGCAAATCGGCTGGAAAGAAGAATGTTATATTATAACAAATCTATTTCAGCAGATATTCCGGCAGGCGGGCGATGGCGTCGATCTTGGTTTTCAGGGTCACGTCGCCATAGTGATCGGCAGCGGTCTTGCCAGCGTGACCTTGGATAGCATCCACCACCCGATCAGAAATTCCGAGTTCGCGGCACGTTGTCTTGAGCCTGTGCCGCCAGGCGTGGTTCGGCTGCAATCCCTCGGGTCGCAACCCGCTTAGGCGTAACCAGTCTGCCAGCTTGCCAGATGCGACCATCGCGGCACGTTGAAAATTCTTCGGGTCGGTCGCGTTATGAAACAGCGGGCCGGGGTGCGCGGCTTCTACAAAGTCTCCGAACCCATCGTCGATAAACTGGGGATGCAATGGGACATCACGATATCCACCGGCCTTGACCGTGCCAGCATCGGGCGTGATCCGTGCCACCCAAGTTGGGCCAACCTTGGTGATATCCTCTTTGCGTATTCATCAAGGGCCAGTCGATCCTGATAGTTACGGAACGCCAACTGATCAGCGGCCAGAGGATACCGGTTCAACATCACCGTCCTGCCTTGCGTACCTGCGGCGCTACGCTCTGCTAGGGCGATCTTGTGCTGTAGTTCAGCTACGGCACCCGGCAGCAGGCGCAAGGCAGAACGATAGTTTGGACCTAGCGCAGTTCGCAGTTCGGTCTTGCCACCCATGTGCCGCCGGAGGTCTTTCGGTATCACCAGACGGGCAAAATATCTGCCGTTGCGATTCAGTAGGTGCCGCACCTTGCCAGCCATATCCGTCGCTCATTTTGTAACATGGTTTGTGACAGCAGAATGGCATTAGAGCCTTGTTTAATTTCAACGGGATAAGGTGGTGCGGGTGAAGGGACTCGAACCCCCACGCCAAAGGCGCCAGAACCTAAATCTGGTGCGTCTACCAATTCCGCCACACCCGCACGTTCGCCGCACGGCGAAACCCGGCCTGCGACGCGCTGGATGTAGCAAAGCCCGGGCCGCAAGGCGAGGGCGAATTGCGCAATTTTCGCCGCGCGTCCGGGAATTGTTCTGCGGCGGTCGCCAAGGCGCTGGCCGACGTTGGCTTTTCGCCTTGGCCGGTCAGGCCGCAGGGCAGGGCGCGTGGTGCTGATTTGCAAAAGCGCCCTGTCAGAGCAGGAAATCCGACGCTGATAATGCGCCGCTGTTATGAAGTTCGAACGACCAGTCGGCCTGCCCATCGCCGTCGGTATCCCCAACCACCAGAGACTCTTGCGTCGCATGATAGAACGACGCAACGCCGCCGCCCACAAAGCCGTCTGACCCGTTGAACCGGGTGTTCAGGGCTTCGAGGTTGATCTTGTCGACACCGATGGTGAAATCCATGATTGCATCGCGGGTTTCTGCGGTCGAGATATCCCATCTGTGTTCAAACACAAACACATCGGCGCCCGCCCCGCCGGTCAAGACATCCTGCCCGAAACCCGCGATGATCGTATCCGCGCCAATGTCGCCGTTGAGGATGCTGTGACCGGGGCCACCGTGAATGATATCATCCCCGGTTCCGCCCTCAACGGTATCGGCGTCGCCGTATCCCGCATAAAGCGTGTCATTGCCATCGCCGCCCAATACCCGGTCGTTGCCTTCGCCGCCACCGATCAGGTCATCGTCGGCGCCGCCTTCGATCACGTCATTGCCGAATTGCCCCAAAAGGATGTCATCACCGCCGGCGCCTTCAATGCTGTCGTCGCCGCGCCAGCCCAATATGGTGTCGTCGCCCCATATGCCGATCACGGTGTCGTCGCCGAGGCCGCCAAGAATGGAACTGCCGCCGCCGCCAAAAATGATATCTCCTCCCGGACCGCCGTAAATTGTATCTGTGCCGGGTCCGCCGGTAACGACAAATTCGTTCCCATCGCCATTGCCAAATATCCTGTCGGCGCCGGTTCCGCCGATAATTACATCGCTGCCGTCACCGCCCCAGATTGTGTTGTTGCCACCAACGCCAAGGATGCGATCATCGCCCGTCCCGCCGATGATATTGTCGTCGCCAGTCGCGCTTCCTCTGATGTAATCGTTCCCGGCGTCGCCCCGCATGATGTTGCTGGTCCCATCGCCCCCGATAAGGACATCATGGCCGTTCCCGCCAAACATCTGATCCGACCCGGCGAAACCATACAATGTATCCTGTCCAAAGCCGCCCAACATTGTATCGTTTTGCGAACCGCCATTCAGCAGGTCATTGCGGCCCCCACCATCCATGTAACTGGCTTGGGTTGGCGAACCATCAAGACTATCATTGCCGTCGGTGCCAAAAAAGCTTGGCGCAGAGTTTACGGATAGGGTGTAGGAACCGATGTTGTCATAAACGTTGACGACCTCAATGTAATAGGTGTCGGACCCTTGGGGGATAAGGAATTCTTGGGTGCGTCCGTCGGACGCGGCGTAAGGCAGTTGAAATCCGGGCTGGTAAACGCCATCGGCATTGTAAACGTTTAACATTGAGGGGGAAGCGGCACCGGTAAGCGTTATATCATAGACCCTGTCGGCCAGCATTTCGATGCGAAACCAATCCTTGTCAAACGTGACCTCAAGGACTCCGCTGACGGACCCGCCGTCGCTTACCGCCCCTGTTGTCGATGCGTCATCTGCAAAATCGTCCATACTCTGACCCCTTGGATACAAAACCAAACTGCAATCGCAACGAAGTGGCTTTTCATTCTTCCGGCCCCAACTGGCACTGAAAAAACGCGATTGCCGAACCCGGTGCGTGACAGCCCGGTCAGGCCAGCATCACCCGGTTGGCCACTTGGTTCAACCAGATCATCGCGCACCCGGAAAACAAGCGGAGTCTGCAAGGGACCGTTTTCGATCGCCGCCGTCAGACCGATCTGCCGGGCGGCAGGCGCCGCATATGGTTGGCGGACAGCATGGGATCAGGGTTTCTGATGGCGGCGCCCTATCGGTGATCGCCTATCCCTAACGAGAAATTGACGGCAGAGTCGCGGGCACTGGTTCAGTTGCAAATGGGGCGCCCGGTGAAAAGCGCCCCTTGGGTGATCAGCGGATCAGAGCAGTTTGCCCATGGCGACCGCGGTGTCGGCCATGCGGTTGGAAAAGCCCCATTCGTTGTCGTACCACGTCAAGATGCGCACCATGTTGCCGTCCAGCACCTTGGTCTGGTCCATGTGGAACACCGAGGAATGGGGGTCGTGGTTGAAATCGCTGCTGACCAGCGGTTCATCCGTATAGCCCAGAACATTCTTGAGCGGGCCATCGGCAGCGGCGCGGATGGCGTCGTTGACTTCCTGAATGGTGGTGGCGCGCGATGCCTCGAACGTCAGATCGACAACCGAAACGTTGGGGGTTGGCACGCGGATCGCCACACCGTCCAGCTTGCCGTTCAGTTCGGGCAGGACCAGACCAACGGCCTTGGCCGCGCCGGTGGATGTCGGGATCATCGACAGGGCCGCCGCGCGGGCGCGGTACAGATCCTTGTGCATCGTATCCAGCGTCGGCTGATCGCCGGTATAGCTGTGGATCGTGGTCATGAACCCTTTGGTGATGCCGACGGTGTCGTTCAACACTTTAACCACCGGCGACAGGCAGTTGGTGGTGCAAGAGGCGTTGGACACGATCAGATCATCAGCGGTCAGCGTGTCGTGGTTCACCCCGTAAACGATGGTTTTGTCGGCATCGGTGCCGGGGGCGGAAATCAGAACCCGCTTGGCGCCGGTCGACAGATGCGCCTGGCACTTTTCCTTGCTGGTGAAAATGCCGGTACATTCCATGATGATGTCCACATCGCCCCAGGGCAGGTCAGCGGGGTTGCGGATGGCGGTCACTTTCATCGGGCCACGACCCACGTCGATGGTGTCTTCGGTGGTGGTCACTTTGGCGGGGAACCGGCCATGCACCGAGTCATAGCGCAGCAGGTGGGCGTTGGTTTCCACCGGGCCCAGATCGTTGATGGCGACGACTTCGATATCGGTGCGGCCCGACTCGATGATGCCGCGCAAGACATTGCGCCCGATGCGTCCAAATCCGTTGATGGCAACTTTGACGGTCATTGAAGTTCTCCTGTGGTGTGTCGGTTCACGGTGGGGGCCGGATGAAACGCCCGGCGCCCCGGTGGCAATGAGGTTGGCGTTAAGTTGTGGAAAATTCCCCGAAGGTCAACCGGGCAGAGACGGGGCAGGGCGCCCATTACCGCCAGAATGCCACATAGAGCACCAGATCGACGAATTTGCGCCCGAGAAAAACAACAATGCCTGTATCATACCAATGGTCCAGCCCGATCAGTGCCAGGATCGTGATGACAATCCCGATGGCAATGGCATTTGTCATAGGTGGTTCCTGATCCTGCGTCCGCTGGTGCGCAATCTGCCAGAAACCCCGGGTGGGGGCCAGCCCTGACGGTGCTTGCGTGTGATGCGGGCAGGGGGCAGTGTCGGGCGACCGGACGGAGACAAGATGATGGAGCGATGGGCGTGGATAACCGGGCGGTGCCTGATGGCGCTGCTGTTTCTTGGGGGCGCGGCGCAAAAGGCGCTGGACCCGGGGGCGGTGATGGGGCTGCTGGCGGGCAAGGGATTGCCGGAATGGCTGATCTGGCCGGCGCTGGTGTTCAATGCCGTTGCCGGTGTCGCGCTGATTGCGGGGTGGTGGCTGCGCCCGCTGGGGTTTGCGCTGGCGGGTTATTGTATTTTTACCAGTTGGTTTCACTTTCTGCCTGACGACCCCTGGCAGATGACGATTTTCTTCAAGAACTGGGCGCTTGCCGGCGGGTTTCTGGTGCTTTCCGGGGCCACACCGCCGCGCCCCGGGTAAAGTTGGCCCTTCACATTCGTATTGGTTGCGATAAAATCGCCGTCTTACTGAATTCAGGCGGAAAACATGATCGCGTCACAACACCCATTGCAGGAACAACGCCTGAACGCGTTGCGCAGTTTTGGCATTCTGGATACCGAACGGGAAAAGGATTTCGATGATGTTGCGCTGCTGGCGTCGGTGTTGTGCGATGCGCCGATTTCGGTGATCAACCTGATCGACGAGGACCGACAGTGGTTCAAGGCCGAGGTCGGGCTGGGCGTGCGGGAAACGCCGCTGGATACGTCGATCTGTTCGCATGTCATCCTTGACGAACCTCTGGTGGAAATTCACGACACCCTGCGCGATGGACGGATGCAGGACAACGTGCTGTGTCAGGGCGATCCGGGGCTGCGGTTTTATGCCGGGGCGCAACTGTTGACCGAAGAGGGGCTGCCCATCGGCACCCTTTGTGTGCTGGATCACAAGCCGCGAAACCTGAACGACGTGCAGCGTCAGGCGCTCCGGGTGCTGGCGCGGCAGGTGATGAAACAGATTGAGCTGCGCCGCGCCCTGGATCAGGCCGATGTGTTGCGCCGCGAGGTCGATCACCGGGTGAAGAATTCGCTGCAATCGGTGGTGTCCCTGACCCGGCTTCAGGCCCGTTCCGGCGTGTCGGACGAGGTGAAGACGGCGCTTGAAACGGTCATCCAGCGGATTGAGACAGTCGCGGCGCTGCACGATCAATTGTACCGCTCCAATGCCACGGATTCCGTGGATCTGGCGCGCTATATCGCCCGGGTCGCCGACAGCCTTTGTGCCCTGCGCCCCGAAGGGGTGACGCTGCACATTGATATCGCGCCGGTGATGGTCAGTTCAAAGCGTGCGGCAGCGGTGGCCGTGGTGGTGAATGAATTTGTGCAAAATGCCCTGAAACACGCCTTTCCCGATGGGAAAACCGGCCGGGTCAGCGTGACCGGCGGGCCGGACGGGCAGGGCGGGTTTGCCCTGCGCATGGCGGACGACGGCGTGGGTTTCCCCATCGACCACCGCCGCCCCGGCGGCCTCGGCCTCGCCGTAATCGACGCCTCGGCAGATCAACTGGGCGGCAGTTACACGCGCGAAGACGTGGCACAGGGAACGGTCGGGGTGTTGCGGTTCGAGGTGTAGGGGGCAGAGGGGGTGTGCGCTTTACGCAACAGAGTCCCACAGCATCAGATTTCCTAGTTTAGGATTTCATCCCTCGGTGAGCCAAATCAATGGCATTGTTGATGCCTACCAAATAAATTACGTTAGAGATTTCTAATACCACTCTGAGGAATGCCAAAATGCTAACGAAGACCGATTATATACTGCGCAGTCTCCAGAAAATTCGAAACAAAAAATGGGAATTCTTTATTATTTCACGGATTATACATGTGCTGGACGATGACGAAATTGAGTTTGTGACGCAGCAATATGTACGAAAGGAAGACGGTACCTACGCGCTAACTGACCTATATTTTCCACAATTCAATCTTCATCTTGAAATTGATGAGCCGCCCCATGAGGAGGAAATCGCTAAACAGAAGGATACGCTTCGGACTCGAGACCTTGTTTTGGTGACAGGACATACAATCGATAGATTGAAGACCCAGAAGGAAGGCGAAACTCCCAAATCTTTGTCTGAAATCAGAAATGAAGTGGATGAATTCGTTAAGAAAATACAAGACCAAAAAGAAGAGATGATGAAATCTGGTTTTGTGCCTTGGAATTACGAAACGCGATACTCGCCTGAACCGGTGATCGAGCGTGGGGTTGTGAAAGTCTCGGACAATGTCGTGTTTCGGACGCAGGTCGACGCTATGCGATGCTTCGGGTTTAAGGGCAACGGCTGGCAGAAAGGTGCATGGACAATTCCGGATGGCTCCAACAACTATTTGTGGTTCCCAAGGTTGTTCGAGCACGGCATGTGGCGGAATGAACTTTCGGAAGATGGGAAAGAAATCCATGAGAGGGCAATCAACTCTGATGGAAGGGCATCGATCGAAAAGCAAAGACGGGACATTAGTGAGCAACCGAACCGAAGGGCCATCGTCTTTGCAAAGGCAAAAGATGCACTTGGGTACAACTTGCTTCGATATGTTGGCACCTTTCAGCCAAGACTATCAGAAGAATATCCGGAGGTTATTACTTTTGATCGGGTTGCGACGTGCGAGAAGGTTCATCGTTGACAGTTCGAAGACGATTGGCGGCCTTATATTCCAGCCGATGTCACCCTACGGGGATCGCCCTTCACAGTCAGAAATAACAGGCTTTTTCTGGGTAGGGACTGATGTGAAATCACAGTTATGAACCGGCTCCAATAGCGACCGATTTGACCCGCTCGGTGTACGGAACATTGGCTCTCTTGCAGCGGATAGCGAAAAGCCGTGATGCGTCTGTTGCACCAAATACAACCCGCGATCAGATGAGGTTTTGGCGGGCGGCTCAATGAACCGCCCGCCTGTCGTTCAGCCCAGCAGCGCCTTGACCTTTTCGGCGGTTGCTTGCGCGGTGATGCCCATTTTCTCGTAAACCGTTTCGGCGGGGGCGGAGGCGCCAAAGCCTTGCATGCCGACGAAATCGGCCTTTTCGCGCCGTCCCCGTTCGCCAAACAGCCATGTGTCCCAGCCGAACCGCGCGCCGGCCTCGATAGCGACGCGCACCGGGCCTGCGGGCAGGACTTTGCGCCGGTAGGCTTCGTCCTGCTGTTCGAACAGCTCCCAGCAGGGCATGGAGACAACGCGGGTGCCGATGCCTTCGGCCTCGAGCAAGTCACGCGCCGCCAGCGCAATGGACACTTCCGAGCCAGTGGCCATCAGGATCGCGCGCCGCTTTTCCCCGGCCTCGGCCAGCACATAGGCGCCCTTGGCGGTCAGGTTGGCAGTCTTGTGCTCGGTGCGCACCGTTGGCAGGCCTTGCCGCGACAGGGCAAGAACCGATGGGTTGGTGGTGGTGGTCAGCGCCAGTTCCCAGGCCTCGGCGGTTTCTATGCTGTCGGCGGGGCGGAACACGTGCATGTTGGGCGTGGCGCGCAGCATGGCCAGATGTTCCACCGGCTGGTGGGTCGGGCCGTCTTCGCCAAGGCCGATGGAATCGTGGGTCATCACGTAAACCGCAGGCACCCCCATCAGCGCCGAAAGCCGCATCGCGCCACGGGCGTAATCGGTGAAACACATGAAGGTGCCGCCATAGGGGCGCACGCCACCGTGCAGCGCCATCCCGTTCAGCGCCGCCGCCATGCCGTGTTCACGAATGCCAAAGTGGATATAGCGGCCCTTGCGGTTGTCGGTGTCGAATATGCCCAGATCCGCCGTCAGGGTGTTGTTGCTGCCCGTGAGGTCAGCCGAGCCGCCGATGGTTTCGGGCATGATCGGGTTGACCACCTCAAGCACCATCTCGCTGCTTTTGCGGGTGGCGACCTTGGGGGCGCTTTCGCTCAGTTGCTTTTTCAGGGCGCGGATGGTGCTGGCCAGCTTTTTCGGCGCTTCCATGTCGAACATACGGTTGAACAGGGCCTGGCGGTTGTCCGACAGCCCGGCCAGATTGTCCTGCCACTGGTCAAAGGCGCTGTCGCCTTGCCGGCCGACACCTTCCCACCATGATTTGATATCCGACGGGATGTCGAATGGGCCATGGGGCCAGCCCCAGGTTTCGCGCGCCGCTTCGATCAATGCGGGATCGGTCAGCGCGCCGTGGCCCTTTGAGGTGTCCTGCGCCGTGGTGCCAAAGGCGATATGGGTCTTGCAGGCAATCATCGACGGCCTGTCGCTGGCCTTGGCGGCGGCGATGGCGGCATCGATCGCCTCGGGGTCGTGGCCGTCGATCGCCTGAACATGCCAGCCAGAGGCGGCAAAGCGTTGTTCCTGATCGGTGTTGTCGGCCAGGCTGACCTTGCCGTCGATGGTGATATTGTTGTGATCCCAGAACACGATCAGCTTGCCCAACTGCTGCCGCCCGGCAAGGGCGATTGCCTCTTGGCTGACGCCTTCCATCAGGCAGCCGTCACCGGCGATGACAAAGGTGTGGTGATCGACGATCTTTTTTCCGAACCGGGCGCGCAAGGCCTCTTCCGCGATGGCAAAGCCGACGGAATTGGCCAACCCCTGACCCAGCGGGCCGGTGGTGGTTTCGATGCCCGTTGCGTGGCCATATTCGGGATGGCCGGCGGTGATGGCACCCCATTGGCGGAAATTCTTGATCTGCTCGATGGTCATATCGGCGTAACCGGTCAGGTGCAGCAGCCCATAAAGCAGCATGGAGCCGTGCCCCGCCGACAGGATGAACCGGTCGCGGTCGGGCCAGTTGGGGTTGGCGGCGCTGAATTTCAGGTGCTTTGAAAACAGCACGGTTGCCACGTCTGCCATGCCGATCGGCATTCCGGTGTGCCCGGAGTTGGCAGCGGCGACAGCATCAAGCGCCAGAACGCGCAGGGCGGCGGCATGGTTCCAGTGGTCTGGCGCCTGTGCGCGCAGGGTGGCGATGTCCATGGGTCTGTCCTTCATGAATCTGATCGGGGCTTGCCCGGGTGATAGCAGCCCGGGGGCTAAGTTCAAGCGTGCGGGCGGCCGAACGGGGGGCTTTGGCGCTCAAATCGCAGGTTGGGGGCTGAATTCGGGTTTGACTTGGGGTTAAATGGTGCTGACAGCATAAGAAACGATTCTGCAGCAGGCAGGAACAAGGACGGATTTCATGAATGACATGAGTGAGCTGGAGCGGCGAATTTCCGCAGCACTTGACCGGATTTCCACCCATGTGACCACCCTGCAACGCCCGGCCCCCCACCAGAGCCGGAGTCCGCAGAGGAGGAGGCGGCAAAGCTGCCCCCCGCGTCCGAGCTGATGGCCGATCTTGAATCCGAACGCGCGGTGACAGCGCAATTGGAGGAACGGGTGCGCGCGATCAAGGAACGGCAGGATACCAGGGTGGCGGAACTGGAAACCAATCTGACCGCGGCGCAAAACCGGGTTGCGGCCCTTGAGGAAGAAAACGCCGCCCTGCAAAAGGACGCGGCAAACAGCGATGGTGATGACGACACCGAGGCCCTGCGCCGCGAACTGTCCGACCTGCGCGCCGAACGCGAGGCCGAGCGCGCCGAAATGGCGGAAATCCTGGCCGAACTGCAACCCATCGTCGAGGAGAGCGCCCGTGCCTGAGATCAAGATCAATATCGGTGGCCGTACCTTTGATGTCGCCTGTCAGGAAGGCGAGGAACACTACCTGCAATCCGCCGCGCGCACCCTGGATGCCGAGGCCGCCGTGCTGGTGGGCCAGATCGGGCGGCTGCCCGAGGGGCGCATGTTGCTGATGTCGGGGCTGATGCTGGCCGACAAGACGGCGGGCATGGAAGAACAGGTGCGCGCCAACGAACAGACGATCGCCAGCCTTCAGGCGCAACTTGCCGAAGCACAGGCCCAGACCGAGGCCTTGCGCAACGCGCCCCCCGAGGCCGAGCGGGTCGAGGTGCCGGTGATTCCGGCGTCGGTGGTGGAAACCATGGCCGAACTGGCCGCCCGCGCCGAAGCCATTGCCGACGATGCCGAAGAACGGGCAACCGCATGATCCGCACAGCACAGATTGCCCTTGCCCTGACGCTGCTGGGCGGAACCGCGCAGGCTGATGTTTCGGTTGTGGTTTACCATTGTGAACGGGATGCCACGCTTTCGGCGGCCTATGTCACCGGTGGCGACGATACCGATCTGGCGATCATGCCCATCGAGGGCCGGTTGGTCGCGCTGGAACGTGCGCGGTCCGGGTCGGGCGTGCTCTATGCCGAGGTGGGGCAGGACGAGGGATATATCTGGTTTACCAAGGGGGACGAGGCGCTTTTGGGCCACGGGGGTGTAAAAGGCACCACGATTCTGTCGGGGTGCCGCGCCGCCGAAGAATGACCGGCGGCGCGATTGCTACGCTCAGCCGTTGGCTTCGCGGATCTTGTCGGCGGCGTCCTTGTCGAACGTCACACCGTTTTCCGAGAACAACGTGTCGAGTTCACCCGATAGCGTCATTTCGGTGATGATGTCACAGCCGCCAACGAATTCGCCCTTGACGTAAAGCTGTGGGATCGTCGGCCAGTCGGAATAATCCTTGATGCCCTGACGCACCCCTTCATCGGCCAGCACATTCACATCGGCGTAATCCACGCCCATGAAATTCAGCACACCGGCCACGCGGCTGGAAAAGCCGCATTGGGGCATTTCCTTGGTGCCTTTCATGAACAGCACAACATCGTTGGCGGTCACGGTTTGTTTGATTTGTTCTTCAGCGCTCATTCTGGTTTGTCCTTTTTGCGATCACGACGTGAGGCGCCCTTGAGATGGGGGCGAAGCGCGCCATAGGTTATCAGTACGACAAGGCCGATTGCCGCAAACAACGGCCAGCCTTCGGTGAAAAGCGTGTTCACGCGGTGCCCGGGGCCTTGGTGGTCAGCGCCAGCGCGTGCAATTCACCGCTGGAGCCGTCCATCTTGCCCTTGAGCGCGGCATAGACGGCACGCTGTTGCTGTACACGGTTCATGCCTGCGAATGAGGCATCCACCACCTCGGCGGCGTAATGGTTGCCGTCGCCGCGCAGGTCGGTGATGGTGATCTTTGCCTGCGGAAAACTCTCGCGGATCAGGGCTTCGATGTCCTGGGCCTGCATTGCCATGGTGGGCTCCTTTGCCTGGTCGTTTGCAATCTATGGCGCGTGGGCGGGCGCTTCAAGGTTGAAGGTGTCGCGGGGGATCAGCCCACCGCGGTGGCAAAGCTGCTGCGGTAAAGCTGTGACAGGGTGGCAAGGGGGGTGGTTGAACCGCCCAATTGCACATCTTCACCGCCAAACCGGCCCACCGTGGCAATGGGAACCCCGGCACCGTGCGCATAATGCATCAGCGCCTCGGCTGCATCAAAGGTGCAGGCGATCAGGTAGCGGGCCTGATCCTCGCCGAACAGGAACGCCGGATCGCTGCTGTCCAGCGTCAGGCCGATGCCTGCGCCTTCGGCCATTTCAAACGCGGCAAGGGCAAGGCCGCCGTCCGACAGATCGGTTGCGGCGGTGATCCATTCGCGGTTGCGTTGCACAAAGGTGGCGTTGGCCTTTTCGGCGTCCAGATCGACCGGGGGCGCGTCGCCTTCGCAGCGGGCAAACATTTCAGCCAACAGGGCGGATTGCCCAAGGTGGCCTTCGGTGGCGCCGATCAGGATGGCATAATCCCCGTCAGCGGGGCGCCCCGCGATCAGTTGGTCGGCATTTTCGATCAACCCGACCGCGCCGATGGTGGGGGTGGGCAGAATGCCGGTGCCGTCGGTTTCATTGTAAAGCGACACATTGCCCGACACGATGGGCATATCAAGGGCGGAACAGGCCGCACCGATGCCTTTGATGGCGCAGACAAGCTGACCCATGATTTCCGGCTTTTCGGGGTTGCCGAAATTCAGGTTGTCGGTGGTGGCCAGGGGCCGGGCGCCCACGGCGATCAGGTTGCGGTATGCCTCGGCTACGGCCTGTTTGCCGCCCAATTCGGGGTTTGCCTTGACGTAACGCGGCGTGACATCCGAAGTGAACGCCAGCATCTTTTCGGTGCCGTGAACCCGGACGATGCCCGCCCCAAGGCCCGGCGCGCGGGCGGTGTCGGCCATGACCTGCGTGTCGTATTGTTCATAAACCCATTGTTTGGCGCCGTAGTTCGCCGAGGTGATCAGTGCGCGCAGCCCCTCCATCGGGTCAATGTCTAGGGTTTCGGTGAACGGTTCGGCAGGGGGCGTTGCCACCCACGGGCGTTCATATTCCGGCGCGGTGCCCGACAGGGCCTTGAGCGGCAGATCGGCCTTCACCTCGCCATTCAGCAGGATCAGGAACCGGTCTTCGGCGATGGTTTCACCGACGATGGCGAAATCCAGATCCCATTTGTCGAACACCGCCTTTGCCTTGGCCTCCAGCTCGGGCCTCAGCACCATCAGCATCCGTTCCTGAGATTCGCTCAGCATCATTTCATAGGCGGTCATGTGGCTTTCACGCACCGGCACCTTTTCAAGGTCCAGCCGCACCCCAAGGTTGCCCTTGTCGCCCATTTCAACGGCAGAGCAGGTAAGGCCCGCCGCGCCCATATCCTGAATTGAAATCACGGCGCCCGTCGCCATCAGCTCCAGCGTGGCTTCCATCAGGCGCTTTTCGGTAAACGGATCGCCCACCTGCACCGTGGGGCGCTTTTCCTCGATCGTGTCGTCGAATTCGGCGCTGGCCATGGTGGCACCGCCCACGCCATCGCGCCCGGTTTTCGCGCCCAGATACACCACCGGCATCCCGACGCCCGAGGCGGCGGAATAAAAGATCGCATCGGTATCGGCCAGACCGGCGGCAAAGGCATTGACCAGACAATTGCCGTTATAGGCGGCATCAAAGCGCACCTCGCCGCCCACAGTGGGCACACCAAAGCAGTTGCCATAGCCGCCAACGCCCGCCACCACACCATGCACCAAGGTCCGGGTCTTGGGGTGATCCGGCGTGCCGAACGACAGCGAATTCATCGCGGCAATGGGGCGCGCGCCCATGGTGAACACATCGCGCAGAATGCCGCCTACACCGGTGGCGGCACCCTGATAGGGTTCGATATACGAGGGGTGGTTGTGGCTTTCCATCTTGAACACCACGGCCTGACCGTCACCGATATCCACCACACCGGCATTTTCACCGGGACCGCAGATCACCTGTGGGCCGGTGGTGGGCAGGGTGCGCAACCATTTCTTTGACGACTTATAGGAACAATGTTCGTTCCACATGGCGGAAAAAATGCCCAACTCGGTGAATGTCGGTTCACGGCCGATGATGTCGAGGAGGCGGGCGTATTCTTCGCCGTTCAGCCCATGGGCCGCAATCAGATCTTCGGTGATGGCTGGTTCTTGCATGTTCGTCTCCCCGGGGCGTTGGCACCTTTTAGACCGTGGCGCGCAGGGGGAAAGGGCCGACCGGGCCTGAGAGGGTGCGGGGGTGTTTGCGCAAAAAAAAGGCCGAGCACAAAGGCTCGGCCAAGTCCAACAGGGAGGTAGAAGCCAGTGGGCGCAAGCGCCGCTGCTGCCTTCTGAAGAGGCACCTATGCCTGCCGATGCAGCGTTTCAAGAAGAAACCGGGGGAATTGCTGCAATGCGGCTATGCACATGGTGCATAACGGCCTATGGCTCGGGCATTTCTGCCTGTTCCTTGACCCGCTGGCGGTGGCTTGCCAGTTCGTCGACCACGAAATCACGAAAAGCGTGAATGCGCCGCGATTGGCGCAGCTCTTCGGGATAGGCAAGGAAAACGGGCACTTCGGCGCTTTCGAAATCGGGCAGGACGCGCACCATGCGCGGGAAATCCTGAATCACGTAATCGGGCAGCACCCCGATGCCAAGCCCGCTCAGCACACCCTGCAAGACGCCGAAATAATTGTTCACGGTCAACAGGGACGGGATGTCGTGGGTCATCAGTTTTTGCACCATCATGGCCCCCGCCGTGACCTGCGCCGAACTGGCATTCTGGCAGATCAGGCGGTGCGTGCCGAGGTCTTCCTGCCGGGTGGGGGTGCCGTTCGCAGCAAGATAATCGGGCGAGGCATAAAGGCGCATGCGCACGGTAAACAGGCGTTTGCGGATCAGATCGGCCTGGCTTGGCTCTTTCATGCGGATGGCCAGATCGGCCTCGCGCATGGGCAAATCAAGCACATGTTCATCAAGAATCAGGTCGATCTTGAGGTCTGGATACTTGGCATAAAGCGCCGGCAGACGCGGCGCGAGCCAGAGCGAGCCAGAATCCGGTTGTGGTGGTGACGCGCAGTTCACCGAACACTTCCTCTTCGCTGTCCTTTATCCGGGCTGCGGCTGTATCAAGCCGTCGGGCCATGGCGCGTGTCGCATCATGGAGCAATTCGCCCTGTTCGGTGAGAATCAGCCCCCGGGCATGGCGGTGAAACAGGGTGGTGTTCAGCGATTCTTCCAGTGCCCTGATCTGGCGGGATACCGCCGATTGCGACAGGTGCAGCGAATCGCCGGCATGGGTCAGGCTGCCCGCTTCGGCCACCGCGTGAAATATTCTGAGCTTGTCCCAGTCCATATTACCCTCAATCCGTCGTCGACAGCGCTAACGACTTGTCACCTGTTACTTGTCGCCTACCGTGTAAAGCAAACGGTAACATGACGCGATTTGATTTTGTAGGTCAGGTTTTTTGACCTATACTGGGAATGTGCAGGATTGACGGCAGGGAGGGCTGGATATGCGGCAGGATGTTTCGCTTCACGACAGATATGATCTGGAAAAGGGTCAGGTTCTTTTGAACGGCACGCAGGCGCTGGTGCGGCTGATGCTGATGCAAAAGGCACGCGACCGGGCGGCGGGGCTGAACACCGCTGGCTATGTCACCGGGTATCGTGGATCGCCCCTTGGGGCGGTCGATATTGTGATGGGGCAGGCGGGTAAGGTTCTGACCAAATCCGATGTGCGGTTTCAGCCGGGCCTGAACGAAGATCTGGCCGCCACCGCCCTTTGGGGCACCCAACAGGCCGAACTGCGCGGCGAGGGCCGGTTCGATGGGGTGTTCGGGCTGTGGTATGGCAAAGGGCCGGGGGTGGATCGGTCGGGCGATGTGATGCGCCATGCCAACATGGCCGGGTCATCCACCCATGGCGGCGTGTTGATGGCCATGGGCGACGATCACACCGGCGAAAGCAGCACCGTCTGCCATCAAAGCGACTGGGCCATGGTCGATGCCTATATGCCCGTGTTGTCGCCGGCGGGGGTGCAGGAAATTCTAGATTACGGCCTCTATGGCTATGCTTTGTCGCGGTTTTCCGGGCTTTGGGCCGGGCTGAAGCTGATGAAGGACACGGTTGAGGTAACAAGCGTGATCGACGGGCGGCCTGACCGGATGTCGTTCGTGATGCCCGAATTCGACATGCCCGAAGGCGGGTTGAACATTCGCCTTGGCGATCACTGGATCCCGCAGGAGGCGCGGATCATCGACCACAAACGTTTTGCCGCCGAGGCGTTCGCCAAGGCCAACGGGATTGACCGCCGCATGATCGGCAAACCGGGCGCCACGATCGGGTTTGTGGCGGCAGGCAAGAACTGGCTTGATCTGACCCACGCTCTCAGCCTGCTGGGGCTGGATGATGGCGAATGCGAGCGGCTGGGCATCACCGCCTATAAGGTCGGGCAGACCTTTCCGCTGGACATGGATTCGTTTCACGACTGGGCCAGTGGCCTTGATCTGATCGTGGTGGTCGAGGAAAAGCGCAAGCTGCTTGAGGTGCAGATCAAGGAAGCGATCTTTGATGATCGGCAGGGGCGGCGCGTCTGGGGCTGGCGCATGGGCACCACCCACGGGCCGGAATTGTTTCCGACGCGCTTTGCCCTTGATCCGGTGATGATTGCCGAAAAACTGGGCAAAATCCTGATCGACGAAGGGCGGCGCACCGATGCCCTGGAAGGGGCGCTGGCGCGGCTGGATGGGGCGCGCAAGGCCGACAATGCGCCTGAAATCGCGGCGCGCTTGCCCTATTTCTGTTCTGGCTGCCCTCACAACTCCAGCACCAAGGTGCCCGACGGCAGCCGGGGGTATGCCGGGATCGGCTGTCATTTCATGGTGCAGTGGATGGACCGGGAAACCACCGGATTTACCCATATGGGCGGCGAAGGCGTGAATTGGGTTGGCGAGGCACCGTTTTCCAAGCGCGACCATGTGTTCCAGAACCTTGGGGACGGCACCTATAACCACTCGGGGGTGCAGGCGATCCGGTTTGCCCTGATGGCGGGGACGCGGATCACCTATAAAATTCTTTATAACGATGCCGTGGCGATGACCGGCGGCCAGCGCAACGATGGCGGCCTGACCGCCGAACAGATCGCGCGTGAAGTTCTGGCCATGGGCGTGCGCAATGTTTCCGTGGTCTATGACCCCAAGGAAGACGTTGATCTGTCGGCCTTTCCCAAGGGAATCGAGATTGCCGAGCGCGATGAACTGCCCAGGGTGCAAAAGGCGCTGGCCGAAAAGGACGGCGTCAGCGTTCTGATCTATATCCAGACCTGCGCCGCCGAAAAACGCCGCCGTCGCAAGCGCGGGCAATTCCCCGACCCGGATAAACGGGTGTTTATTGATACCGATGTCTGCGAAGGCTGTGGCGATTGCGGGGTGCAAAGCAACTGTGTGTCTCTGGTGCCGGTGGAAACGGAACTGGGGCGCAAACGGGCGATTGATCAATCTTCATGCAACAAGGATTTTTCTTGTGTTGCAGGGTTTTGCCCGTCGTTCCTCACAATTTCCGGCGGCAAGCCGCGCGCCGAGGCGACGGCGAATGTCGATGCCGGCACCCTGCCGATGCCCGATCTGCCCACGATCACCGGCACCCATAACGTGGTGATCACCGGCGTGGGCGGCACCGGGGTGGTGACCATCGGCGCGATCATGGCCATGGCGGCGCATCTGGATGGCAAAGGCGTGGGCATGATGGAAATGGCCGGGCTGGCGCAAAAGGGCGGCGCGGTGCATATTCATTGCCGTCTGGCGGATTCCCCCGGCGATATCAGCGCGATACGGGTGGCGACGGGGGAATGTGACGCCTTGATCGGTGGTGATCTGGTGGTGTCGGCGGGGGCCAAAACCATTGGGTTGATGAAACCGGGGGTGACGGGTGGCGTGGTGAACAGCCACGAGATTATCACCGGCGATTTCACCCGCGATACCGAGTTCCGCATTCCCGGTGACCGGCTGGCGCTGGCGTTAGAGGCGCGCTTGAAGGATCGCTTGCAACTCTTTGATGCAACGGAACTTTCCAAGGCATTGCTGGGCGATTCCATCTATTCCAACATGATGGTGTTTGGCGCCGCCTGGCAGATGGGGTTTATCCCGTTGAGCTTTGACGCGATTGATACGGCGATCGAACTGAACCGGGCCGCCGTTGATCGCAACCGCCGTGCGTTTGAACTCGGCCGGTGGGCGGCGCTTAACCCACAGAAGGTGCAGGATATTCTTACGCCAAAGGTTGTCGCCCTGCCAAAAAGCACCGAAGAACGTATCGCCTTTCGTGCCGATCACCTGATTGGGTATCAGGGGCAGGGATTGGCCAATCGTTATCGCAAGTTGGTCGAAGGGATTGCGGATCAAAAGGTGCGTGAGGCAGCTTCAAAAGGCTATCACAAGCTGTTGAGTTATAAAGACGAATACGAAGTGGCTCGATTGCTGAAAGACAGCCGCAAAAAGGCCGAGGCAGAGTTTGAGGGCGATCTGAAACTGACCTTTCACCTTGCCCCCCGATCATGACCCGGATGGGCGCCGATGGCCGCCCTGTCAAACGCACCTTCGGGCCGTGGATCGAACGCGCCTTTCCCCTGTTGGCGCGATTCAAGATGCTGCGCGGCACGTGGTTTGATCCGTTTGGCCGCACCGAAGAACGGCGCATGGAACGCGCCCTGATCCGCCAGTATGAAACGGATATGGCCGAGGTGCTGCCCTTGCTGAACGATGCAACCCGCGATGCGGTGGTGGCGCTGGCTGAACTTCCGTTGCAGATCAGAGGATACGGACCGGTCAAACAGGCCAATGAACAAAAGGCGGCCAAACGGCGCGAGGAAATATTGGCGGTGATCCGGTCGGGGGGCGACGGGATGGCAAAGGCGGCGGAATAGGGCGAGCGTTTGGGCGCGATGGCAAAGCGGTGATGGACTTCCTGCGCGCACAGACCTATGCCCAGAGTGACAGGCCCGCGGGCGCGCCCTGCGGGTTTGAATTCGTGGCTAGATACAAGGTCTGACATGGCAGTCGGGATTTTCGATTCAGGTCTGGGCGGTTTGACCGTGCTGGATGCGGTGGCGCGTCGGTTGCCCGAGGTGCCGTTTGTCTATCTGGGCGACAACGCCCATGCGCCTTATGGTGTGCGCGATTCACAGGATGTGTACGACCTGACCACCGCTGCCACTCGGCGGCTGTTTGATGCGGGCTGTGATCTGGTGGTTCTGGCGTGCAATACCGCCAGTGCCGCGGCCCTGCGGCGGATGCAGGAAAGCTGGATTCCGCCGGACAAGCGGGTTTTGGGCGTGTTTGTTCCGCTGATCGAGGCCCTGACCGAACGGCGTTGGGGCGATAATTCACCGCCCCGCGAAGTGGCGGTAAAACACGTGGCGCTGTTTGCCACGCCGGCCACCGTGCGCAGCCGTGCCTTTCAGCGCGAGTTGGCCTTTCGCGCCATCGGCGTGGATGTCGAGGCGCAGGCCTGTGGCGGGGTGGTGGATGCCATCGAGGAAGGCGATCTGATTTTGGCCGAGGCGCTGGTGCGCAGTCACGTTGATGCCCTGCGCCGCAAGATGCCCGAACCTCAGGCAGCGATTCTGGGCTGTACCCATTATCCGCTGATGGAAGATGTGTTTCAGGCGGCACTGGGGCCAAATGTCGAGGTGTATTCGCAGGCCAATCTGGTGGCCGAAAGCCTGGCGGATTACCTGCAACGCCACCCCGCCATGGTGGGCAGCGGCGCGGAATCGGCCTTTTTGACCACGGGCGAGCCGGGGCGGGTGTCGGACAAGGCTACGCAGTTCCTGCGACGTCAGATCACGTTTCAATCGGCCTGATCCTGTATTATGCGGCGCAGGGTTGCCGTTTTTTGCCCGGTGTTACCTGAAAAACGCCTCCGTTTCGTCGGGGTTTGTATAAGGATCGTGCCATGCGTGGGCTGAAGAAAAAGCGCCGGATTCAGGTGATTGTCGTTGCGGTGGTGGCGTTGGCGCTGTCCACCGGGTTGATCGGCTATGCCATGCGCGACGGGATCAACTTTTTCCGCTCGCCTGCACAGGTGATGGCTGAACCGCCCACGCCGGGCGAAGTGTTTCGCATTGGCGGGCTGGTGGCCGATGGCACCTTGCAGCGCGGTCAGGGGGAAACGATCACCTTTGCCGTGACCGACGGCGCGGCCACGGTGCCGGTGTCATATACCGGGGTTCTGCCCGATCTGTTTGGTGAGGGTCAGGGCATGGTTGGTACGGGACGTTACATCAACGGTGTCTTTCAAGCATCGGAAATACTTGCAAAACATGATGAAACATACATGCCGAAAGAAGTGATAGACGCGCTGAAGGAACAGGGCGTTTACGAGGCGCCGAACGGTTAGGTTCCGCAAGTTTAACCAATTCTACGCACCCTCACGGCGACGTTCATGCTGTGAAAAGGATGCGGAATGGTTTCGGTTCAGGCAATCGCCGATGAAATTGTCGCCCGCGAGGGCGGCTATGTGAACGACCCCGACGATCCGGGCGGCGCCACGAAATACGGGGTGACGCTGGCCACCCTGCAACGGCTTGGGGTTGATCTGACCGGTGATGGCCGGGTCAGTGCCGCCGACGTGAAACGACTGACCCTGGAGCAGGCGCGCGATATTTTCGTGCGCCATTATTTTGACGAACCGGGAATCGGGGATTTGCCCGAGGTCATCCAGCCCAGCGTGTTCGACATGTATGTGAACGCCGGGGCCAACGCGGTGAAGATCCTGCAACACCTGCTGTGCGACATGGGGGTGCGGGTGGCCGTGGATGGCCAGATCGGGCCGCAAACCATCGCAGCGGCACAAGTGGCCGAGGCGGCGGCACCGGGCCATTTCGCCGACGCCTATGGAATCGCGCGGCGCAATTATTACTACGCGCTGGCCGATAAACGCCCGGCGTCACGCAAATATGCAAGGCGCCGGGATGGCGGCAAGGGCGGATGGATCACCCGGGCGGAACAGTTCATCTCGCCGCGCTATCATCTGAGCGCGGCGGAACATGCACAACGGGTGGCATCATGGGGATGATTGAACGCGTGTTGGGGCTGTTGTTTGGCAACGGCAATGTCGTCGCGCGCACGGCCGAGGTGTTTCGCGAAAACGCCGAAGCGGCCGGGCAGCGCCAGAGTACGCTGAGTACTGCCGCGCTGGCGCAATTCGCCGCGGAATCGGCACAGGTGCCCTGTGGCCGGTTTGATCGGTTTGTCGACGGGCTGAACAGGTTGCCCCGTCCGGCGCTGGCCTTTGGCACCCTTGGGATGTTCGTGGCGGCCATGGTTGATCCGGTGTGGTTTTCCCGGCGCATGGTGGGTCTTGCCTTGATCCCCGAGCCCTTGTGGTGGCTGTTGGGCGCCATCGTTTCGTTTTACTTCGGCGCGCGCCATCAGGCGAAAGGACAGGCATTTCAACGCAGTATTGCCGCCAGCCTGGCCCGTGCGCCACAGGTGAGCGAGGCGCTGGACACCCTGCGCCCCGCCGCGCCCCCCACAAAGGAGCCGAGAGTTGAGCCAGTTCCATCGCACCGCCCCCCTGTTAACCCATGGCCCGAAACCGCCGCGTCCGCCGATCCGGCCCCGCGCGCCGCTTCGGGCAACGCCGCGCTTGATGACTGGCGGGCCGGGCATGGATGAGCTGTGGCGTCAGACCGTCGAGGCGCGGCTGATTGCGAGCGAAACCCGAAATGCGGTGGATGAGGTGCATCGCCTGAACGTGGAAAAGCGGCTGGGCGCCATCGAGGATCTGCTGAAATGGCTGGTGCGGCTGATCATTGGCGGCATCGTCATGGGGGTATTGGCCTTTACCCTGAAAGGCGGGTTCGGCCTGCTTTAGCCCGGCTGCGTCAAACCGCCATCCCCGGCGCGGTCACTTTTGCGTCGGGGGCCATTGGCGCGGCGCGCGCGGCAGAGTAACGTCGCGCCATGATTGTTGAACTCGGACATTTCACCCTGATCCTGGCCCTGATGGTGGCCATTGTGCAAACATTCGTGCCGTTGATCGGCGCGCACAAGGGGTGGCCCGGGTGGATGGCGGCGGCCGAACCTGCGGCCAAGGTGCAGGCGTTGTTGATCGCCTTTTCCTTTGGCGCGCTGACCTATGCCTTTGTCACCTCGGATTTCTCGGTGTTGCTGGTGGTCGAAAATTCGCACACCCTTAAACCGCTGCTGTATAAATTCGCCGGGGTTTGGGGCAATCACGAAGGGTCGCTGCTGCTCTGGTGTTTGATCCTGTCGGTTTTCGGGGCCAGTGCGGCGTGGTTCGGCGGCAATTTGCCCACCTCGCTGCGCGCGCGGGTGTTGGCGGTGCAGGGCGCGATCGGTGTCGCGTTCCTTGCCTTTCTGTTGCTCACCTCAAACCCGTTTCTGCGCCTTGCAACGCCCCCTTTGACGGGCAGGATCTGAATCCGCTGTTGCAGGATCCGGGTTTGGCGTTTCACCCGCCGTTTCTTTATCTTGGCTATGTCGGGTTAAGCATGACCTTCAGTTTCGCCATCGCCGCCCTGCTGGAGGGGCGCGTCGATGCCGCATGGGGCCGTTGGGTGCGCCCCTGGACGCTGGCCGCATGGATTTTTCTGACCATCGGCATCGCGCTTGGGTCTTGGTGGGCCTATTACGAATTGGGCTGGGGCGGGTTCTGGTTCTGGGATCCGGTTGAAAACGCCAGCTTCATGCCCTGGCTGATCGCCGCCGCGCTGTTGCATTCCGCCATCGTTGTGGAAAAGCGCGAGGCGTTGAAAAGCTGGACGATCCTTCTGGCGATCCTGGCCTTTGGGTTTTCCCTGATCGGCACATTCATCGTCCGTTCGGGGGTTCTGACCTCGGTTCATGCCTTTGCCAATGATCCCGAGCGGGGCGTTTATATCCTGCTGATCCTCGGGTTTTTCATGGGCGGCGCGCTGACACTGTTCGCGGCGCGGGCTGGCGCGATGGAGGCCAAGGGCGTGTTTTCCACCGTCAGCCGCGAAACCGCGTTGGTGGCCAACAATGTGTTGCTGACCGTGGCTTGTTTCGTGGTGTTTATCGGCACCCTCTGGCCGCTGATTGCCGAGCTGTTCTTTGACCGCAAACTTTCGGTTGGGGCGCCGTTCTTTAACGCGGCGTTCAGCCCTTTCATGGTAGCGCTGGCCGCGATCCTGCCGCTTGGGGCGCTGATGCCGTGGAAACGGGCGCGGATCGGGCGGGTGGTGCGCCCGCTTTGGGGCGCCCTGGCGCTGAGCCTTGCCTTGGGCGCGCTGGTTTGGACGATGCAGACGGGGCGCAGTTTTCTGGCCCCTGTGGCGCTCGTTCTGGCGCTGTGGATCTGCCTTGGCGTGATGGCCGATCTGTGGCTGCGGGGCGGACGGGGCAATGTCATGTCGCGTCTGGGCCGTCTGACGCGGCTGCCCCGGGCCGACTGGGGCAAATCCGTGGCCCATGGCGGTTTCGGCATCACCATGTTTGGCATCTGTGCCATGACCGCCTGGCAGACCGAGGATATTCGCGTGGCACATATCGGCGAAACCTTTGAGGTTGCCGGATATAACGTGACCCTTCAGGATGTGCAAAAGGGGCGCGGGCCGAATTATTTCACCACCATGGGTGTTCTCGATCTTGAAAAAGGCGGGCGAACCATTCGTCTGACCCCGGAAAAGCGGCTTTATCCTGTGGCGCGGATGCCCACCACCGAGGCGGCGATTCACAACGGTATCTTCCGTGATCTGTATGTGGTGATCGGCGATCCGCAGGATGGCGGCGGCTGGACTGTGCGGACCTTTGTGAAACCCTTTGCCAACTGGATCTGGATGGGCTGTATCATCATGGCCTTTGGCGGCGCGCTGAGTCTCAGCGACCGGCGCCACCGGGTGGCGGCAGGGGCGCGCCGGACGCGCGGCGCGGTGCCCGCCGAATGAGGTGGCTTGTCCTTTTCCTGTGTTTGTGGACGCTGCCCGCTCTGGCGGTTGAACCCGATGAAATGCTGGCTGATCCGGTGCTGGAGCATCGCGCCCGCGAGATTTCAAAGGGCCTGCGCTGTCTGGTGTGTCGCAACGAACCCATTGATGCCAGCGACGCCGATCTGGCTCGCGATCTGCGCCTTTTGGTGCGCGAACGGGTGGCGGCGGGGGATACCGATGAACAGGCGGTTGCCTATATCGTGGATCGGTACGGTGAATATGTGCTGCTTGATCCGCCTGCCAGTGGTTCGACCCTGATTCTGTGGCTGGCGGGGCCTGCCATGCTGTTGCTGGCCGGGGGCATCGCCTTGATTTACCTGCGCAGCCGCCGCCCCGAGGTGGCACAGGCGGGGTTGTCGACGGCGGAACAGGCCGAGCTTGACCGGATTATCGGCTCGTAACCCAGCGTTTCCCTTTTGTGAACCGATCTGTTCAGCCATGCTGTGCCCCAGGCCCAGATCAAAGGAACAGCCGATGCAATACCAGACAATCCGCCTGTCGATGCGCGACAACATGGCGGTGCTTACCCTGCGCCGCCCCGAGGTGATGAACGCCCTGAACACCCAGATGCGTGCCGAAATCCTGCACGCGGTCAAGGCCGCCGAAAAAGAGGCGCGGGTGCTGGTGATGACGGGGCAGGGGCGCGCGTTTTGCTCAGGGCAGGATCTGGGCGATGGGGCCAATGCGGCCAACATGGACCTGGAGCGGACCCTGCGCGACGAATATGTGCCGATGCTCAAGGCAATTTTCGATTGCACCATTCCCACCATCGCCGCCGTCAACGGCCCGGCGGCGGGGGCGGGGGCCAATCTGGCGCTGGCCTGCGATGTGGTGATCGCAACGGAAAGTGCTGTGTTTCTTCAGGCGTTTACACGGATCGGCCTGATCCCCGATGCCGGTGGCACCTATTGGTTGCCCCGTCAGATGGGTGCAGCCAAGGCCATGGGCGCGGCCCTGTTTGCCGAGCCGATCAGCGCCCGGCAGGCCGCCGATTGGGGGATGATCTGGGAAGCGGTGCCCGACGTCGATTTCGCCGAACATTGGCAGGGCCGGGCGGCCAAGCTGGCACAGGGGCCGACGCGGGCCTATGGCCATGTGAAAAAGGCGATCCGCGAAAGTTTTGACCATACGCTGGACGAACAGCTTGCGGTCGAGGCTCGGTTGCAGGGTGATTGTGGGCAGTCGTTTGATTTCAAAGAGGGCGTTCTGGCCTTCCTTGAAAAGCGCCCCGCACGATACGAGGGGCGCTGAGAATCGTGTAATCCCCCGCGCGTTCGGGCGCGCGGGGTCTTGGGTCAGCGGTTCTCGACGTCGACGTAATCGCGCATGGTCACGCCCTGATACAGCTGGCGTGGGCGGCCGATTTTCAATTGCGGATCACTGATTTGTTCTTTCCACTGGGAAATCCAGCCGACCGTGCGCGCCAGGGCAAAGATCGGGGTGAACATCGAGGTGGGAAAGCCCATGGCGTCAAGGATGATCCCGGAATAGAAATCCACGTTGGGATAAAGCTTTTTCTCTTTGAAATAAGGATCTTCCAGCGCCACGCGCTCCAATTCCTTGGCGACTTGCAGGGTCGGGTTGTTTTCGATCCCCAGCAGCTCCAGCACCTCGTCGGCGGATTGTTTCATCACCTTGGCGCGGGGATCGAAGTTTTTATAGACCCGGTGACCAAAGCCCATCAGGCGGAACGGATCGTTCTTGTCCTTCGCCCGTTCGATGAATTCGGGGATGCGGTCGGGCGTGCCGATTTCGCGCAGCATTTCCAGACAGGCCTGATTGGCGCCACCGTGGGCAGGCCCCCAGAGACAGGCGATACCGGCCGCGATGCAGGCAAACGGATTGGCCCCGGAGGAAGACGCCAGACGCACGGTCGAGGTGCTGGCGTTCTGTTCGTGATCGGCATGCAGGGTGAACACCCGGTCCATCGCGCGGCTGAGGATCGGATTTACCTGATATTCCTCGCTCGGCACGCTGAAACACATGCGCAGGAAGTTCGAGGCGTAATCCAGATCGTTACGCGGATAAACAAACGGCTGTCCGATGGAATATTTATAGGCCATGGCCGCAATCGTCGGCATCTTGGCAATCAGGCGGATCGAGGCGACCTCACGCTGCCAGGGGTCGGAAATATCGGTGCTGTCGTGATAAAACGCCGACATGGCCCCGACAACGCCAACCATGGTTGCCATGGGGTGCGCATCGCGCCGGAAACCCCGGAAAAAATAATGCATCTGTTCGTGAATCATCGTGTGATTGGTCACGCGATCTTCGAAATCCTCGATCTGATCGGCCGTGGGCAGTTCACCATAAAGCAGGAGATAGCACACTTCGAGAAAATGCGATTTTTCGGCAAGCTGATCAATCGGATAACCACGGTGCAGCAAGATGCCCTTGTCGCCGTCGATAAAGGTGATTTCGCTGTCGCAGGCCGCGGTCGAGGTAAAGCCCGGATCATAGGTGAAAACGTCGGCCTGGGCATAGAGTTTGCGAATGTCGATCACATCGGGCCCGGCGGTGGGCGAATGGATCGGCAGGTCATAGGTTTTACCATCGATCGTCAGGCTGGCAGATTTCTGTGTGTCGGCCATTGCGGTTCCTTCCTGTTCGGATGACCGCGCTGTGGGCGTGGTCCCGGGTTTATTTCAAGAGAGCCTGGCCCCGAGTGGTGGGGCCGGCCAGATCACTCAAACATCGCCAAGCCGGGCGAGCGTTTCGTCGCGCCCGAGCGTCAGCATCATATCAAATACACTGGGGGTCGCTGTGCGACCGGCGAGTGCAGCCCGAACCGGCGCTGCCAGTTTGCCCAGCCCGACGCCATTTGCTTCGGCAACAGTGGCTGCTGCGGCTTCCAGACTGTCCCGGGTCCAGCTAGCATTTTGCAGGTGCGGCGTCAATTGGGCCAGCATACCACGGGATACGGAATCCAGCGCCTTGGCTGATTTTTCATCGGGCTGCACCGGGCGATCAATCAGGCAGAAGTGCGCCTTTTCAAGGAGTTCCGGGTAAGACTTCGCGCGTTCCTTGAGGTGCGGCATCGCCTTTTCCAACGCCGCGATCCGCGCGTCAGACAGGGCAGGAAGACCGGCTGCCGCGAGGTAACCAACAATTCCTGTAACCAATGCAGCATTGTCCATGGCCGCGATATGCTGTCCGGTCAGATGTGCCAGTTTCTTGAAATCCAGCCGGGCAGGTGCCTTGCCGATTCCATCCAGATCGAACCAATCCAGGGCCTGGGAATCGGTGAAAAACTCATCATCCCCATGGGACCAGCCCAACCGCGCGAGATAGTTGCGCATGGCCGTATCGGGGTATCCCAGCGCCTCATATTCATGCACCCCAAGGGCACCGTGCCGTTTGCTCAGCTTCTTTCCGTCCTCTCCGTGAATCAGCGGAATATGCGCCCAGACCGGCACATCCCACCCCATGGCATTATACACCAGCATCTGGCGCGCCGCGTTGTTCAAATGGTCGTCGCCCCGGATCACATGGGTGACGCCCATATCGTGATCATCGACCACGACAGCCAGCATATAGGTGGGTGTACCATCGGATCGTAAACAAATCATGTCATCGAGCTGATCATTGCGGATCGTCACATCGCCCTGCACCCGGTCCTCGATCACCGTGGTGCCCTCAAGCGGGGCCTTGACCCGGATCGCAAAGGGCAAATTGGGGTGGTCGGCGGGGGCAACATCGCGCCAGGGCGAGCCGAAACAAAGTCGAGCGGCCCTCGGCCCGCGCGGTTTCGCGGAAAGCGGCGATTTCCTCTTGGGTCGAGAAACACTTATACGCCGCGCCCTTGGTCAGCATTTGCAGGGCCACCTCGGCGTGGCGCGGCGCGTTGGCCGACTGGCTGATCGCGTCGCCGTCCCAATCCAGACCCATCCAGCGCAGGCCGGTCAGGATCGCTTTGGTCGCTTCGGGGGTCGAACGGGCGATGTCGGTATCTTCGATCCGCAGCAGGAATTTCCCGCCACGTCCCCGGGCATAAAGCCAGTTGAACAAGGCCGTGCGCGCACCGCCGATGTGCAGAAAACCGGTGGGCGAGGGCGCGAAACGGGTGACGACGGGGGTGTCGGACGCGGGCGTGGACATGCGCGTTAACCTTCTTGAAACCAGTTGGGGGATAGAGTTCGTGAGGGTTTAAACAATCAGGGAAAGGGAAACAAGGGTGGCACCGGTGACGAGCCTGCGCGCCGTGATCGACCGGCAGCGCGGCGCGCTGTTCCCCTGGGTGCCGGTTTGTCTTGGCATCGGGATCGGGGGCTATTTTGCGCTTTTGTCCGAACCGCCCCTTGGCTTTGGTGCGTTCTTGCGGGGTTTGCCCTGTGTGTGTCAATTTATTCGCTGCGTCAGGGCCTGATGGCAAAGCCGCTGTTGATGGCGGTGTTGCTGATGGTGCTTGGCTTTCTTCTGGCCGGGGCGCGTGCGCATCTGGTGGCGGAACCCGTGCTTGGCTTTCGGTATTACGGCCCGGTCGAAGGGCGGATTATCCGTATCGACCGGTCGGCCAGTGATCGGGTTCGTCTTACGCTTGACCAGGTGGTGTTGCGCGATATGCGGCCTGCGCGCATGCCCTGGCATTTGCGGGTGTCCTTGGGGAACAGCCCCGGAACCCCTCCAATGATTGGCAAACGCGTGGGGCTGACGGCCCATCTGTCCCCCCCGCCGGCCCGGTCGAGGCGGGCGGTTTTGATTTCCAGAGAATGTCCTGGTTTCAGGGGCTTGGCGCCGTCGGATATGCCCAGACCCCGCTAATTGCGCTGGCGGCAATGCCGGGGGATTCAGCCTCGCCCGATGGCGCGCGGGAATCTCTGCCGAGGTGCGCGCGCGGTTGCCGGGCGAACCGGGTGCCTTTGCCGCTGCGGTCATCACCGGGGATCGTTCGGCCATGTCCCGTGACGCGCTGAGCGCGCTCCGACAATCGAACCTTGCCCATTTGCTGGCCATTTCCGGGCTGCATATGGGGCTGCTGACCAGCTTTGTTTTTGGCGCGTTGCGTCTGATCATGGTAGCGGTGCCGGGGGTTGGCCTTGGCTGGCCGGTGAAAAAGATTGCGGCGTTGGGGGCGCTTGCTGTCGGGGCGGTCTATCTGGGGCTATCGGGGGGCAATGTCGCCACGCAGCGGGCCTTTATCATGGTCGCAGTCATGTTTGTGGCCATCCTGTTGGAGCGGCGCGCGTTGACCCTGCGCGCGGTGGCCGTCGCGGCAATCATCGTTTTGCTTTTGCGCCCCGAAAGCCTGACCCAGCCGGGATTTCAAATGTCATTTGCGGCCACGATCGCATTGGTCGCCGTGTTCCGTGCCCTGCGCGATTTCAATGCTGACCGCGTGCCGCGATGGGCGGTGCCTGTGGTGGCCACGGTTCTGTCTTCGGCGGTGGCGGGGGCGGCGACAGCGCCCATTGCCGCGGCGCACTTCAACATGATCGCCCATTACGGGCTGTTGGCCAATCTCTTGTCGGTGCCGCTCATGGGGCTTGTGGTGATGCCGGGGGCGGTGTTGGCAGCCTGTCTGGCCCCATTCGGGGGCTATGGCGTCGGGCTCGCGCTGATGGAACCGGCGATCCGCTGGATCTTGGGGGTGGCCCGTTGGACAGCGGCGCAGGATGGCGCTGTCGGGCGTATCATCACGCCCGGGCCGTGGGTTATTCCGGTGTTTGCCTTGGGAATGTTATGGGTCGCATTATGGCAGGGGCGGGCGCGTTTGTTAGGATTTGCGCCTGTGGTGCTGGCGTTTGTTCTCTGGGGGGTGGCGGATCGTCCGGCGTTACTGGTGTCTGACAGCGGCGGGTTGATTGGCGTCATGACAAAGGACGGGCGAACCCTGAACAAACCCCGGGGAGAGGGGTTTGTAGCGCTCAGTTGGTTGGAAAACGATGGGGATCATCCGGATCAGGAACGTGCCGCAGCGCGCGCCGGGCTGCGCAGGGTTGGGGCGGTGGTGTCGTTTGACTTGGCGGGTGTAACGGTTGCCCATCTGTCGGGGCGCGGTGCAAAATCACGGATAGCCGAAGGTTGCACTGCCGCCTCGTTGGTTTTTCTCTCGGCTGACGCAGAAGAAACCGCACCAGAGGGATGCACTTTGTATGACCGGAATGCCTTGCGCCAATCTGGCGGTTTAAGTGTTTACACCACGCCCAACGGCCTGCGGTTCGTCAGCGCGCGGGCGGCTGCCGGAGCGCGTTTGTGGAACACGCATTGACGGCGGTTCGCACTTCAATAGGTTCGGATCAAGCCCACCAGGCGCCCCTGTACCTTGACCTGATCGTCGCGGAACACGCGGGTTTCATAGGCTGGGTTGGCGGCTTCCAATGCTATGGAGCTGCCGTGGCGGCGAAACCGTTTCAATGTCGCTTCATGATCTTCGACAAGCGCGACCACGATATCGCCGCTGTCGGCGGTTGATCCTTCGCGGATCACAACAACATCGCCATCGTTGATCCCGGCATCGATCATTGAATCTCCTTTTACCTCAAGGGCATAATGATTTGACTTGCCAGACAACATGGACCCGGGAACCGCGACGCGGTGGGATTCGTGCTGTAATGCCTCGATCGGGACACCGGCGGCGATCTGCCCCATGACGGGCAGTTCAGCAGCGGCCACCGACAGCGACATCGCAGTGGCGGGCGGATCTGCGCGATCACCTTCGATGACGCGGGGGCTGAACCCCGGTGTTTCCATCGCTTCGGGCAGTTTCAGAATTTCCAGCGCCCGCGCACGGTGGGCCAATCTGCGGATGAACCCACGTTCTTCCAGAGCGGTAATCAGGCGGTGAATGCCGGATTTGGAACGCAGGTCCAGCGCCTCTTTCATTTCATCGAATGAAGGCGGCACACCGTCGCGCTGAACCCGCTTATTGATGAAGTCCAGCAATTCCAGCTGCTTGCGTGTCAGCATATCGCCCACCTTTGTCTGTTCCGATGCCGCGCCCGTCTGCCGCGTTCCACTCACGTTCTATATGCGTTCCCGGTTTGTGTCAACCGTGTCACGCTGCGGATATATTCGGGCAGAGCCAAGGTTTCCATCATCATTCATATCTGATCTGGTACGGTTGGGGCATTGCAAGTGGCCGGACGAACACGGCAGCGTTGTGCCGAGCCGGGGCCGCCCGGCGACCCAGATTTATGCGGCCACACATAAATTGCTATTTTGCCGGAGCCTTGAACTCCGCCGTATCGCTTTTCCGCCTCGTCATTGGGGGGCCTTCGCCAGTCGCCAAAGCCTGGCGACTGGTCGGAATTTCTGCGACCGCCTCTTCCGCTGCGCCTCTCACAACGCGAAATGCGTCAGCATCATCCGCGGCCACCCTTTTGCATTTGGGTAAAATCCCGGCTTTAGCGCAGGATAGATTTCCCCGCATAAACGGCGGTTTCACCCAGCATTTCCTCAATACGGATCAATTGGTTATATTTGGCGAGCCCGGTCCGAGCGCGCCAGCGAGCCGGTTTTGATCTGGCCACAATTGGTGGCAACCGCCAGATCGGCAATCGTCGCATCTTCGGTTTCGCCCGAACGGTGCGACATGACGTTGGTGAACCGCGCCCGGTGGGCCATTTCCACAGCGCGCAGGGTTTCGGACAGGGTACCGATCTGGTTGACCTTGACCAGCATGGAATTGGCACAGCCACGCTTGATGCCATCGGCCAGACGCACGGGGTTGGTCACGAACAGATCGTCACCGACCAGTTGCACCTTGTCGCCCAATTCATCGGTCAGCAGTTTCCAGCCGTCCCAGTCATCCTCTGACATGCCGTCCTCGATGGACAGGATCGGATAATCGGCCACCAGTTTCGCCAGATAGGCGACGTTTTCCTCGGACGAAAGCGAGGCATTCTCGCCCTTCATTTCGTACTTGCCGTTGCGGTAATATTCCGTCGCGGCGCAATCCATGGCCAGCATGATGTCATCGCCCGGCGTATATCCGGCCTTTTCAATGGATTTCAGAATGAAATCAAGCGCGTCGCGGGTAGAGCTGATGTTGGGCGCGAACCCGCCCTCATCCCCGATTCCGGTGGACAGGCCCGCGGCGGTGAGTTCTTTTTTCAGGGTGTGGAATACTTCGCTGCCCATGCGCACGGCTTCGCGGATGTTGTCCGCCGCCACCGGCATGATCATGAATTCCTGAATGTCGATCGGGTTGTCGGCATGTTCGCCGCCATTGATGATGTTCATCATCGGCACGGGCAGGGTGCGCGCAGCGGTGCCGCCCACATAGCGGAACAGGGGTTGCGCGCTGTAATCGGCGGCGGCCTTGGCAGTGGCCAGAGAGATGCCAAGAATCGCGTTGGCACCCAGACGGCCCTTGTTGTCGGTGCCGTCCATTTCGATCATCGTCGCGTCGATGGCTTCCTGCTCGGTGGCGTCAAACCCCACCAAACCTTCGGCCAATTCGCCGTTCACGGCTGCGACGGCCTCAAGCACGCCTTTGCCCATGTACCGGCTTTTGTCGCCGTCGCGCTTTTCCACCGCTTCGTGGGCGCCGGTGCTGGCGCCTGATGGTACGGCGGCGCGCCCCATCGTGCCGTCTTCCAGAAACACGTCCACTTCGACGGTCGGGTTGCCCCGGCTGTCAAGGATTTCGCGACCGATAATGTCAATGATGGTACTCATGGAATGGCTCCGGGGGCTGATATGGATGTCCTGCGCGGTATAGCAGCGCGCGGGGCGAAGGCAAATGCCATGCAACCTTTGGCGTTCGCGGGCGTTGGGCCGAGCAGCTTGAACAAGGGGATATGAATGTCCGCCAGAAAAATCCATGTCGTCCTGAACCCGGGCAGTGGCAAAACCGAACCACCGTGCAGCGGCGATGACCTGCGCCGTTTGTTGTCGGCCAATGGCGCGACAGTTGAGGTGGCACAGTTACAGGGCGGCACCTCGATCGATGAGCTGGTTGAAACGGCGCTGAAAGACGGCGCTGATCTTGTCGTGGCCGCTGGCGGCGATGGCACGATCTGTGGCGTGGCCGATGCGATGGCCGGGTCGGGCATTCCGATGGGGGTCTTGCCCCTTGGCACGTTCAATTATTTCGCCCGGTCGCTGCATATTCCGGATGAGATCGAACCGGCGGTCGATGTGTTGCTGAACGGCGCGGCGCGGGCGGTGCCGACGGGGCGGATCAACGACCATCTGTTTCTGAACAACACCAGCATCGGGCGCTATCCCGAAATTCTGGCCAATCGGGAAGGCGTCTATCGCCGCTGGGGGCGGTCGCGGATTGCCGCCTATTGGTCGGTGCTGAAAACCCTGCTGACCCTGCGCCGCCCCCTTGATTTGCAGATTGACGCCGATGGTCAGAAAATCACCCTGCGCACGCCGCTGGTGTTTGTGCTGAACAATGCGTTCCAGTTGGAACAGATGGGCCTTGATGGAAAGGAGGAATTGGCCAAGGGCAAATTGTTGATGTTTCTGTCCCCCCACACTGGCCGGTTCGGGCTGTTGCGTCAGGCCCTTGCACTGGCCATGGGCGTGGCCGAGGACGGGCGTGATTTTCAGAGGATCGCGGCGCACAGGTTTGACATCACGGCCCGCCGGTCCCGCCACCGTATTGCCCTGGACGGGGAACGCCGCCGTCTGGATAACCCCTTGGCCATTCGCGCGGTGCCCGATGAATTGCACGTCATCGTGGCGCAGGATTTTGACAAGGCCATACGATGAGACGCATCGTTCATCTGTCCGATCTGCATTTCGGGCGCGACCGGCCCGACCTGCTGCCGCCGCTGATCGACTGCGTGAATGATCTCGCGCCTGATCTGGTGGCTATCTCGGGCGATCTGACCCAGCGGGCGCGCAATTCACAGTTTCAGCAGGCCGCCGCGTTCATCGGTGCCCTGCGACCGCCTGTTCTGGTGGTGCCGGGCAATCACGATGTGCCCCTGACCAACCCGTTTCTGCGCCTGTTCGCGCCCTGGCGGCGCTATCGCCGCTGGATCGGTCAGGATCTTGAGCCAAGCTATGAAGATGACCGGATGATTGTTCTTGGCATCAACACGGTCAATCCGCTGGCCTGGCAAAGCGGGTGGTTTTCGTCAGATGATATCGCCCGTGTGGCCGATGCCTTTACGGGGGTGAAACGGCGGATGCGGGTTGTGATGGTTCATCACCCGCTTGAGCATCTGCCCGGCGAGCGCAAGAAACTGATGCGCGGGGCGGAACGGGCGCTGGGGGAACTGGCCCGTTGCGGCACCGATGTGGTGCTGTCGGGGCATCTGCATACCTGGGGCGCCGATGCCTTTGCCCAGCGGGCAGGGCGGTTTGGCATGATACAGGTGCAGGCAGGCACCGGCCTGTCAACCCGGCTGCGCGGCGAAGAAAACGATTTCAATCTCCTGACCCTGCGCACCGGCCAGCTTGCGGTACAGCGCATGGTGGCAGGCACCGATGCCCCGGCGTTTCACGAAGATACCCTGCGCCACTTTGATCTGCGCCCGGGGGGATGGCAGGTTCAACCCGCCTGAGCGGCCCGTCGCGCGCGGCGCCGCTGCCTGTCCTCGCGGTAGAACGTGTAAATCCCCGCGCTGGCCACCAATGCGGCACCGATCAATATGGATGGCGTCAACCGATCTCCGAACACCAGCGCCCCAAGGGCGAACGCAAAGATCAGCCGCGTGTATCGAAACGGTGCCACCACCGCCATCGCGCCCAGCCGCAACGACAGGGTCAGCGCGAAATAGGCAATGGTGGCGCACAGGATCATCGCCCCCAATATGGCCAGCGTGCCCGCGTCGGGCGCGTGAAATCCCCCGAAACTGCCAGCAACACGATGCCCGTCGGAACCAACGCCAGAAACCCATAGGTTGCCACCACCAGATTGGGCACCCGGTCCGGCACCAGCCGCGTCACCAGATCCCGCACCGACAGCCCGACAACCCCCAGCAGCGCAAAAAGCGCGCCAAGGTTCACCCCAGACCCATCCGGGCGCAACATGATCAGAACACCGGCAAACCCCACCAGAACCGCACCCCAGCGCCGCCAGCCCACCGGCTCACGCAACAGCACCGCCGCCCCGAGGGTCACCGCCAACGGAGATACCTGGATCACCGCCGATGCCATGGACAGGGTTGTCAGGGTCAGGGCGGTTACAAATCCGATGGTGCCGACGGCCTCGGCCAGCATGCGCGCAATGATCACCGGATGCCACAGGTCGCGGTCAAACAGGGGCACCCCCGCCGCCACGACAAAGTGGCAAAAACAACGGTCCCGCCCAGCCCGAGGGTCAGGATGATCTGCCCCGGAGGAAGCCCCTCGCTAAGCAGTTTGATCAACATGTCCGACAGGGCAAACCCGGCCATGGCAAATACCATCAGGCCAATGGCGCGCAGGGGCGGGGCATCGGGCGACGGCGCAGGGGGAAAGGTGGTACTCATACCTCTGCCATAGGCGAAGGTGCAGGCGCACACCAGCGCGATTTGGCGCTACAGCGTCAGCCGCCCCTCCATCATCCGCCGTGCCCGCCCGGCAATATGAACGGCCCGGCACAAGCCGCCGTCGATCTCGGCCTCGGCGTGAATGGTGCCGGGCCGCCCCATATCCACCCCCTGACGGATCAGCAGGGTCAGGGATTGCCCGTCAAGCTGCGCCAGAAACGCCACCAGCGCGGCGCTGGCACTGCCGGTTGCCGGGTCTTCGGGAATATTGTCGAGGGGCGCGAACATCCGCGCCGATACCTGCGCATCGTCGCGCACATAGGCAAAGATCGCGAAATCCAGATCCGACGGGTAATCGGCGGCGCCCTTGCGAAAGCCGTCAATCGCGGGCTGGGCCGCTGACAGGGCGGCGTGATCGCTCAGTTCCACCAGAACAAACGGCAGGCCAACACCCGCCTGCACCGGTTGATGCCGGTCGGTGCGAATCTGCCCCGGGGCCAGCGACAGACAGACCGCTATATCGCCAAGGGCCGGGTGGGCATCGACCCGCAGGGGCACATGGGTGGTAAACCGCGCCAACCCGTGATCAATCGTGCATATGATCGGCCCAACGCCCAATTCCAGTGTCAGGGCATCCCCGCGCCCCATGTCATGCAACGCCAATGCGGTGCCAATCAGCGGATGACCGGCAAAAGGCACCTCCATGGTGGGGGTGAAAATCCGCACCCTTGCCGTGTGACCGGGGGTCTCAGGCGGATAAACAAACGTGGTCTCGGAAAAGTTGAACTCGCGCGCGATCTGCTGCAACTGCGCCTCGGGCAGGGCAGCGGCGTCGGGGATGATGGCCAAAGGATTGCCGCCGAATGCCGTGTCGCTAAACACATCATACACCACGAAATCGGTCATCCCTTGTCCTTTGCAAACCCTCGGGCCAGGGCACAGAATTGCTCCAGCGAAACCTGCTCGGCCCGTTCGGTCGGGGCAATCCCGGCGGCGCGCAATCTGTCCTCAATGTCCGGCGCGGCCCCCTTCAAGGCCGCGCGCAGCATCTTGCGCCGTTGGTTGAACGCCATCGCAACAAGGCGAAACAGCACCTTGGCCTCTGCCTCGAACCGGGGCGCCTCCAGCCGGGTGAAATGCACCACCGCCGAATGCACCTTGGGCGCAGGGGTAAAGGCCTCGGGGGCAAAGACATGACAATCCGCGGTGTGGCGCGCCACTGGCTCAGAATCGCCAACCGGCCATAGGCCTTGCCGCCCGGCTGCGCCACGATCCTCTCGGCCACCTCGCGCTGAAACATCAGGGTCAGCGACTCCCAGAACGGCGGCCAGTGACCCGGATCAAGCCAGCGCACCAACAGTTCCGTCCCGACGTTATAAGGCAGGTTCGCCACCACCCGGATCGGCGGGGTCAGCAGCGCGCGCGCGTCAATCTCCAACGCATCGCCGTTCACCACCTCCAGCCGCCCGTCCGACACGTCGGCAATCTCGCCCAGGGCCGCCAGACAGCGGGGGTCTTTTTCCACCGCCAACACCCGCCGCGCCCCCTGACTCAACAACCCACGGGTCAATCCGCCGGGGCCGGGGCCAACCTCCAACACGTCACAGCCGGTCAGATCGCCCGCTTGCCGCGCGATCTTTTCGGTCAGGTTCAGATCCAGCAGAAAATTCTGGCCCAGTGACTTCTTCGCCGCCAATCCATGGGCCGCAATCACCCGCGCCAGCGACGGCAGATCGTCCAATCCGCTCATCCCAACCCCCGGCTTTTTACTGACAAAAATACTCCCCCCGGAGGGTCCGGCCGTGCCATCACGCCCCACCGTTGCGGGCCAGGCTCATCCGTTCGGCCATCTGCAACGCCGCAATCAGGGATGACGGATCGGCCACGCCCTTGCCCGCAATGTCAAACGCAGTGCCGTGATCGGGCGAGGTGCGGACGAACGGCAGGCCGAGGGTCACATTCACGCCCCCGGCAAAATCCAGCGTCTTGATCGGGATCAGCGCCTGATCGTGGTACATGCAGACCGCCGCGTCATATCCCGCACGGGCCTTGTCATGAAACATCGTATCGGCGGATGCTGGGCCGGTGATGGCCATGCCCTCGGCGCGCAGGGATGCCACGACGGGCGCGATCATCGCAATCTCTTCGCCGCCCATGGCACCGCCTTCACCGGCATGGGGGTTCAGCCCCGCCACGGCAAGGCGCGGCACGTCGATCCCGAAATCCCGGATCAGCGCGGCGTGGGTGATGCGCAGGGTATCGCGTAACAGTTCGGGGGTCAGCGCCCCCGGCACCTCGGCGAGCGCGATATGGATCGTCACCGGCACCACGCGCAGGGCATCACAGGCCAGCATCATCACCACCCGGTCAACCCCCGCCAGCGCGGCAAGATATTCGGTGTGGCCGGGATAGGCAAAATTCGCCCCATCCTTCAGCGCCTTCTTGTGGATCGGCGCGGTGCAGATCGCGCTGGCCCCGCCCGATTGCACCAGATCGACGGCACGGGCGATCACGTCAATCACCCCCTGGGCATTGGCCGGGTCGGGCCGCCCGGGCAGGGCGGGCGCGGCAAAATCATGGCGCAACACGGGCAGGGCGCGAGTGCTGAGCGATACGGCCTCGGCAGGGTCGTTGATTTCCGACCATGGTACACCAACAGGCAGATGCGCCGGATCACCGATCAGAAAGAACGGCAACCGTGCCCCCAATTGCCGCCACGCCGCCAAGGCCAGTTCCGGCCCCACCCCGGACGGATCACCACAGGTCAGGGCAATGGGCGCGCGGGGGGTCATGGAAAGGTGATGGTCGCGTTGGCGCGCAGATCGGCCAGATAGGCACTGGCGTAAGAGGCAAGCCGCTGATTGGTCAGTTGCGCCCGCACGGCGGCCCGGTCCACCTCGGCGGCCTCGGTTTTGGCGGGGCGCCGGTCACAGAGCATCAGAAACACCAGTGTCTGGCCATTGGCGCGGGTCAGCGCGGTGGAGACTTCGTTTTCGTCCAGCTTGGCCAGTTCCAGCGCCACATCGCCCGGCACCTGGGCCACCGGCACGGTTGACCGTTCCAGCGTACCGGCGGGCAACCCTTTGGCGATACCATACAGATCGTCGCAGGTGTCGATTTCGGTGCGCAAATGCGCCGCCTCGGCCAACCCGGCCTCGCTGCGCCCACCGGGGATATAGAAGGCGGCGTATTCCACTTCGAGTGTTTGCTGGGTCGAGGCGCTGGTTTCTTCCAGTGCGCGCAATTGAAACAGGGCGATGGCCTTGGGCAGCGCGATCGGCGGGGTGACTTGCCCGGGTGACAGGGTCAGGACACGGGCCGCCACTTCGGGGGGCAGGTTGCCGATGGCCATCCAATCCAGCCGCCCGCCGACATTGCGCGAGGGGGCCGCGGAATAGGTCCGCGCCGCCTTGGCAAAGACGGGCAGGGTGGTGATGCGGGTGATTTCGGCCGCCCGCTTTTGCGCGGCGGCAGCGGCGGCAGGCGAATTGGCGGGCAGGATGATTTCATTCAACAGCACCCGCACTCCGGGCTGGGTGCCTTGCCGTTTGATCGCCTTGTCCACGTCCGATTCGGATATGTTGGCGCGCCCGGCAAATTTGGCGCGCACCACCTGCCGCCAGGCCACGCCAGCGGCGACAAAATCGCGAAAGCTCTCGGCCTCGACCCCGGCCTGGCCCAGGGCCTTGGTAAAGTCTTCGGCGCTCAGGTTGGCGCGCCCGGCGAATTCTTCCATACCCTTGGAAATTTCATCGGCCGAGACATTGATGCCCAGCCGCTTGGCCTCGGCCAGTTGCAGGCGTTCATCCACCAGCGATTTCAGCGCCGCTTCCTGTGTGTCGCCCGGAGCCCGGAACAGGGTCAGCATCCGCGCCCTTTGGTCGCGCTCATAGGCGGTAATCACCCGTTCATTCACCTTGGCGACGGGGGCAAACAGGTTTTGCGCCATGGCACCCGGTGCCCCCGCACACAATGCCATCACAAGCGCGGGCACAATGGCCCAGCGTTTCAGCGAAATCTTGGTCATGGGCGTGCTGCTCCCTCGTGGTCGTGACGCCGCCGGCTCATTCTGCGCAGGTGCGGCGATAGGATTCGTTATTGCGCCCCGAACCGAAGCCTGCAAGCGATACGTTCAGTCCGAAATCGGTGGTTGGCGTCACACTAGTCGAGGACGTGAACCGACGCGATACCGAAAGATCAACGGTCAGGCATTCTGAACGGTATTCCAACCCCAGACCGGCTTTGGCGGTGCGATCTGCCTCAAGATCGAACCGCCCGTCCATGCGGCCTGTCCAGTTGCGTGTCAACCGCCAGGCGGCATCAACCGACAGTTCGTGGGTCGGGTCGGGGCGGTTTTCGGCAGGTTCGGCCATCATCCACAGATAGGATGACCCGATGGCGGCACGGTCGTTCTGCCAGGCCAGCCGGGTTTCGTTGCGGGTAAAGTTGAAATCATCGTCAAACAGCGCCCGGTGGGTCAGCGCCAGCCGGTCCCCCAGCCGGATCTGTCCCGCCGCGAGCCCAGTCTGAGCGATCACCGTCCAACCCGGTGCCGGGGGCGAATTGCCCAAGATCGTCGGCGCGAAAAATGCGCCCCACGGTCACGCCCAGAGTCCAGCCGTTGGGGTCATACCGCGTCCAGCGCAACCCGACATTGGCGCGCGTGCCCTGTTCGCGGGCATCTTCGCCCGGAAAGCGCGAGATCGAAAACAGGTTGCCTTCGTCAAATTCCACCAGCACCGAATCCTCGTTCGGCACAATATTGCCCCGGGTTTCGGACCATGCCAGTTGGATAACCGGCTCCAGCAATTGATAGGCGCTGCTGCTTTCGGATTTCTGGAACGGCCAGCGCAGTTCAACCATCGCGTGGGGGGTGACCTGTCCGGTGGTGGTGGCAAAGGCGCTGTCCTGCCGCGTGTCATAGGTGCTGGCCACCACCCCCAGATCGGTGGTCGCGATCATGCCGTTGCCAAAGGTCACGCTGCGCCGGTAATCGGCTGACACCCCGATCCGGCTGACATCGCGCCCTTGCCCTGCGGTGTTGGACGACCGGGTCAGGCTGGCCGCGTCAAACCCAAGGCGGAATTCACCGCCCATGGACGGAATTCGCCGTTCATAGCTGACGGTGGAAAAGGTGCGCGGCAATTGATCACGGATCGGCACTTCGGCATCGCGCAGGGTGCGGAAATCGGTCACGGCGGCGCGAAACAGATCACGGCGCCGGGCGCGCGAGATGCTGATTTCACTGTCCAGCCTGTCTTTGGAGGAATAGCCGTAATCCAGCAGATAGGCCGTGTCCGACACCAGTTCGATGTCAAAATCCAGCCGGAACTGTCGCGGCAGCGCGAAACTGCCTTGCCCGATCAGGTAATACCGCGACTGCCCCGGCATCAGATCATCATCGGAAATTGCCCCTTCAAACGCAAGATCGCCTGTGGTGAACGCCTGACGATATTTCAGTTCAAGGGTGCGGGTCGCGGATGAAACATAGGGTGTCAGCGTCAGATCGGCATGATCCCCGAGGGTCAGGAAATAGGGCAGCTTCAGCCCGGTTTTCAGCAACGACGAGGTGCGCAGCCCCGGCAACATAAAACCGCTGGAGCGCGCCAGCGTCGGATCGGGCAGGCGCAGGCGGGGGGCATAGAAAATTGGCACCCCCAGAAAGCGGAACTGCGCCTGATCAAAGTAAAGCTGCCGTTCCTGTTGATCGTGAATGATTTCACGGGCGCGGATTTCCCAGACCGGGGTGGGATTGCCTGCGCAGACCTCGCAGGACGAGGCAACCGAGCGGGACAGGCGCGTGTAGCGCCCGTCAATGCGGGCAATCTCATTGGCGGCCAGTTGCAATTGCTGATTCAGCACCAGCCGCGCCGAGGTCAGAATGCCGTTGCGCAGATCGCTGTCCAGATCGGCCTGATCTGCCACCAGAATGACCGCGCCGTCGTTGTCGGTCAGGGTGATCGGCCCGTCAATGCGCAGGGTGTCACCAGCCCTGGAATAAACCACCCGCGCCGCCCGCAGCCGCGTCGTGCCATAAAGGATTTCGATATTGCCCGTGGCCTCAAGGGTGTTCTGGCCGGTCAGTTGCACCTTGTCGGCCACCAGCGTCGCCGCTTGCTGGGCCTTGGCGGCAAGGGGGGCCAGCATCAGGGCCAGGGCGAAAGCAAGGGCGCGCATCAGCCATCCTCCCAATGCAGCAACAGGCCAAGGGGCAACAGCACTGCCGCCACGGGCGGCCCCCAGGCGGCCAAAAGAATGGGGATCTGACCATTCTCACCCAAAATCTGCGCGAAATTGCGAATGAAATACAATGAAAACCCCATGCAAAGCGCCATCAGCACCATCAGACCCGTGCGCCCGAACCGCGTGTGGCGCATGGTGAACCCGGCCCCGACCAGAACCATGGCCACCAACAGCAGCGGCAGGGACAGTTCCATGTTCAGCCACATCAGATGTTTGCGCGCCGAAAAACCGGCCCGTTCAAGCTGGGCGATGAAACCGGGCAATTCCCAGATCGGGATCGCCGACGGGGTGGCGAAACTGTCGAGAATCTGATTGCGGGTCAGGTTCGATGGCAGGGTATATTGCGGATAACGGGTGGCATCGCGTTCGGGGTTATCGCTGTCAAAGCGCCATGCCTTGACCCCGCTCAGGTTCCAGGCACCATCCTCAAGCTTGGCCGATCCGGCCTCAAGCCGCAATTCAGGGCCGCCGGTGGCGGCAAAGGCGATGAAGGTCACGTTATACAGCTCAGTTCCGTCCAGATTGGCGCGCGCGGCGCTGATGACAGTTTGCCCCGCCCCGTCCCCCTGACGCAACCACAACCCTTCGCGGCTGATCGACAACACGCTGGTCGGGGTCGCGCCATAGCGCCCGGCGGCCAGTTCATATTGCTTTGAGGTGGCGGCAACAATCGGGTTGAACACCGAAACCGCCACCAGCCCGATCAGCAAAGCCACGGCAATCGGCGCGCCCAGACTGCGCATGGCCGACCGCCCCGACGCGCGGGTGACCACCAGTTCGGATGTGCGGGCCAGGGACAGGAACAGGGTCAGCGTGGACAGAATCATGATCAGCGGCAGGATGCCATAAAGGCTCTCGGGCACATGCAGCAGCGCCAGCCCCAGCATATCGACAAAGCGCACGGAATCGGTGCTGAATTTGCGCACCTGTTCAACCAGATCCAGCAGCAGCAGGATCACCAGAAAAATGCCCGTCACCCCAAGAAACGTCGTGGCAAAGCGGCGCGCAAAGTAAAGGTGCAGGGTCATGGCGCCACCGGTGCGCGGCGTCGGCGCAAGGCGCGGGGATGGGCGGCAAACCACAGGAACACCCCGGTCAGAAACAACCCGAACGTCACCGGCAGATAGGCCATGGGCCACAGGCCCCGCGTGCGTGCGGCATCGGTCACTGCATTATCGACCAGTTGAAGCACGATCAGGCAAACCACGGCGGCGACAATCTGCTTCCAGACCCCAAAGCGCGAAAAGCCACCCAGCAGCAGCACCGCAAACCCCAGGATTGGTGCCACAAGCCCCATGAGCGCCTCGGTGATCCGGCTGTGGCCCTCATAGCGCAGAACATCCATGCTTTCGCCGGTTTCCTCGGCTCCGGCAGGGGTGGGAAACAACAGTTCGGCGGTTGAAAGCTGCCGGGTGCCGCGCGGCCCGGCGGTGGGCAGTTCAACCAACTCCCCCACATCAAAGGCGAATTCCGCGAAACGCGTGGTCGACAGCCGCTCACTCTCCAGTGCCAGGGTTTGCACCATACCTTGAAACATCAACAGTTTCGGCCCCGCATCGCTGCGCAGCAGCAGCGCGCGTTCGGCGGTATAGGTGGCGCGTTGATCGGGGTTGCGCCGGTCCGACAGGAAAATATCGCGCAACTCGCCCTCGGGGGTGATGTCGCGGATGTAAAACGTCACGCCTTCGGAGGGGTGCAGGAATTCGCCCTCGTTCAACAGGCGGGCCGTCACGTTTTCCGAAATCTGCGCCGTGCGCGCCGCCAGTTGTGTCATCGACGCCGGGATCAGGACATGGGACAGGACCGAAATCATTCCCGCGACAATCACCCCGAACACCAGAACCGGGCGCGCCATGCGCCATGGGCTGTAGCCGGTGGATTGCACCACGACCAGCTCGCTTTCGTTTGCCATGCGGTTGGTGACGTAGACGGCGGCGGCAAAGGCCGACACCGGCAGAACCACGCGGATCACGTTGGGCAGGGAAAGCGCGGTGAATTCCAGAAACACAAAGGCGGAATGGCCGTTGGCGATCAGTTGGTCAAACAGGGACACCGCCCGGTTGATCCAGTAAACCAGCACCAGCACCAGTGAGAAAAAGCCAAAGACCCACATAAGCTGTGACAGCATGTATCGGTCGAATCTGGCCACTCATCCCCCCGGTTCTCACGCCCGTTCGCACCATGTTAGACCAAGGCGCGGGCCGGGAAAACTCCCTTCTGGCCAATGGGCGGACAGGGGGATAGGTTCTGGCCAAGCACAGACATCCATGAAGGAGCCTTTTCGATGACCACGCCCGCTGACCTGTCTTTTGTACCGCTTGATCTGGATGCCATCGCCACCGCACCGGGGCGTGTTGTGGTGTTCATCGACCCCGAGGCGAATCTGGATCAGGCGGCGCGCCGGGTGAACCGGCTGTGCAAGGGCGCGTTGCAGCGGTTTCTTGACAGCGATGCCTTTGCCAAGCTGGAAGAAGGCGACGCACAGGATCTGGCCTGGCCCGTGGGAATGCAGGCCGAAGCGGTGCAGGTCGTGCGTCTGGGCCGGCGCAGTGCCGTCGATGTTGCACGCCGCGCCGGCGTGACCATCGGGCGCGCAGTGGGCGAAGATGGCGTGCTGGTGCTTGCCGGTGGGTTGCGCGGCGCCGATGAGGTGGCCCTTGGCGCGGTACTGCGCGCCTATGATTACACCGATCAGAAAACCGGCGATAAAAAAACGCCCGGCCCGATCACGGTGATGGCAGGGAAATCCGAAACTCTGGCCGATGCCGCAGCCCTGATCAAGGCCCGCGCCGAGGGGGTGTTTTTCACCCGCGATCTGGTAAATGCGCCGTCAAATGTTCTGACCACCACGGAATTCGCAAACCAGCTGGAAGGGTTGCGCGATTTGGGGGTTGAGGTTGAGGTGCTGGACGAACCCGCCCTTGCGGAACTGGGCATGCGCACCCTGCTGGCCGTGGGGCAGGGCAGTGAAAGCCCGAGCAAGGTTGTGGTCATGCAGTGGAAAGGCGGCGCGCACGAGGCGCCCTTTGCCCTGGTCGGCAAGGGTGTGGTGTTTGACACCGGCGGTATTTCGCTCAAACCCGCTGCGGGCATGGAAGACATGACCATGGACATGGGCGGCGCCGGGGTTGTGTCGGGGGTGATGAAAACCCTCGCCACCCGCAAGGCCAAGGCCAATGTCGTGGGATTGGTCGGGCTGGTGGAAAACATGCCCGACGGCAAGGCAACCCGCCCCGGTGACGTGGTGGTCAGCATGAAGGGTGACACGGTCGAGGTGATCAACACCGACGCCGAGGGCCGCATGGTTCTGTGTGATGTGCTGTGGTATGCGCAGGAACGGTTCAAACCCTCGGGGATGGTCGATCTGGCCACGTTGACCGGCGCAATCATCATCGGGTTGGGCCATGAAAACGCGGGGGTCTTTTCCAACGATGACAGCCTGTGCAGCGGGTTCCTCAAGGCCGCCGGTGCCGAGGGCGAGGGCGCCTGGCGGATGCCACTGGGCAAGGCCTATGCTAAACAGTTGAAATCCCGGGTGGCCGATGTGAAAAACGTCGGCGGACGGCCCGCAGGATCAATCACCGCTGCTGAATTCCTGCACCGTTTCGTCAAGGATGAAACGCCGTGGATGCACCTTGATATCGCCGGCGTGGCCTCAACCGCAGCGGAAAGCGTCTATGCCCCCAAGGGGGCGTCGGGCTGGGGTGTTCTGGCGCTCGATCGCCTGATCCGCGACCGGTACGAGGGGTAAACCATGCTGATCGCCGCAACCCGGTACGACAATCCAGAGGCGGCGCTGGCGTTTCTGCGCGATGTGCTGGGATTGGCCGAACACCGCGTGTTTCGCGGCGATGATGGTACGATCCTGCATGCCCAGATGCGCCTTGGCGATGGTATTTTCATGTTTGGCCCCGATACCGGGCCGGACGGGTTCGGGCAATTCATGATCGCGCCCTCTGAAACCGGGGGGCGGGCGAGTGTTTCAATTTACGCGGTCATGGCAGATGTTTCGGCCTGCCATGATCGGGTGCGCGCGGCGGGTGCCGAAATCCTGATGCCCCTTGCGCCGCAGGATCACGGCGGCAGCGCCTTTTCCCTGCGCGATCCGGGCGGGCATGTCTGGACCGTGGGTGATTACGATCCGCTGGCCGATTGATGGGGGCGGCGTATTTTTACCACCTGACCCAGCGCCCCCTGGAGGCGACCCTGCCCATGCTTTTGGGCAAGGCGCGGCAGGCGGGCTGGCGGGTCTGTGTGCGCGGCAGCAATGCGCGGCGCATGGCGTGGCTGGACGAAAAACTGTGGCTGAATGAGGGTGATCCGTTTCTGGCCCATGGTTTGTCGGGCGGGCCGCATGACAAGGAACAGCCGATCCTGCTGACCGTTGATGCACCCATGGCCAATGGCGCGCAATGCCTGATGACCATGGACGGCGCCGATCTGACTTCGGGCGAAGTGCAGGCGTTGGAACGGGTCTGTGTCCTGTTCGACGGCAACGATCCGGCCGCGCTGGACAAAGCGCGCAGCCAGTGGCGCACCCTGACCAAAGCCGGATGCAGCGCCCAATATTGGAGCGAGGAAAGCGGACGCTGGGAGAAGAAGGCCGAAACCTGAGGCCTGAGCGCGGCAGCGTTAACCCGGTGTTTACTAGATCTGACCTATGAGTGAGGCGGTCGAGAATAGAAAAGGTGTGCGGATGCCCATGAAGCAAATAATTGTATTGGCTCTGATAATCATGGGAATCGCGCCCATGGCCACCGCCGAAACACAGATCATCGACATGCCCGACGCACCGGTTGAAATCGTCGCGGTAACCGCGAACTATGTGGAAAAAGGAAAATACAGCCGCGAAGGTATAAGATTCGGGGCAAGCATCAAAAATATTACCGATCAGGATGTTGCGGCCTATTCGATCAATTTCGTGACCTTCGATGTGTTCAACGAAAGCCTCGGGCGCCCGTTTTCCGGCTATTCCATGGAGGGTATTCTGTTTGGTGGAACCGCGAAGGTACGGTGGCAGAACAACCCCCTTTCGGCGTTCCGGTTCGGCACCGATGGTTCAGGCACCGCTGTGGCCTATGTATCGCGGGCGCGTCTGCGGGATGGTACAATCTGGAAGGTCGATCCCGAAATTGTGTTGCAGGCACTTCAGAAGATCGAAGAAGATCTGACGCTTGAGGATATTGAACCGGAAGGCGGGTGATCACCGCTCAAGAATCAACCGGCCACTGGCGATTTCAATCCGCCCGAACCGGTTGAGATAACTCATCCCCAGAAGCGAGCCCTGACATTTCGCCACCGTTTACGGACGCACCGACGCTGCGGTCCACCACGCCGCCCAATGCCACACTGTCCAATGTGACCCGGGCGATGGGCACCACGCCATTGGCCGTCTGCGCCTGCGACAGATAGGCGAGCCTGTCTGGGTCGATCCCCACGCGCGCGGCGTCTTCATGGGTCAGCACCATGTCGCTTGCGCCCGTGTCGATCACGAAACGGACCGGAACGCCGTTGATGTCAAGGCTCAGGTGGTAATGGCCGTCATAGGACAGGGGCACCTCGATCCGCGCGCCGCCGCCGATCACACTTTGGCGTGGTGCAACATTGTCGCGGATGCCGGGCCACAATCCTGCAACGGCAATCGCGCCCATAAAGATCAGGCCCCAGATTGCCCCCTGTTGCAGGGTTTTGCCAAAATTATCGCGGTTGGAGACCACGAAATAGCCGCCAATCGCCACAAGGAGCAGCAAAAGATAAAGGAGTTGTCCGATGTGATCGCCATTCATGACCCAGAGATAGGCGCGCCGGTGCGACTTTGCCAGTGCTCAGACGATCATCAGGGCGCGCACGCCATCCACCACGAATTGTACGGAAAGCGCGGCCAGCAACATGCCCAGCAGCCGGGTGATGACATTGATCCCCACATCGCCCAACAACCGCTCCAGCAGGCCCGCCGCCAGAAACAGCCCCAGTGTGATCAGCAGGACGCAAGCCAGCACCAGATGTATCAGCACCATCGCCCCCCAATCCCCGCCGGCCTGTCCGGTCAGCAGGATCATCGTGGCAATGGCACCCGGCCCGGCGATCAGCGGAGTGGCAAGGGGAAAGACCGAAGGATCGTCTTCGTTCGCATCGGCCTGACCTTGACGCCGTTCTGTGCGCCGCTCAAACAACATATCAAGGGCGGTAAGAAACAAAAGGATGCCCCCGGCAATGCGAAAGGCAGGCATGGAAATGCCGATAAATCCCAGAACCGCCTCGCCGAACAGCCCGAACAACGTCAGCAGGGCCGCGCCGATGAACAGCGACCGCAGGCCGATCGCGCGCCGCCGTGCCGGGTTCATTCCCACGGTGAGGGCCACGAACAGCGGGGTCAGGCCGATGGGATCAATCACCACGAAAAGCGTAACAAAAGCGGTGATGTAGAACGCAAAATCCATGGTTCAGGCCTTTGCGCTCTCAAGTTTTTCCAGCGATTTCATCCACAGGCCCTCGGCCCGGTCCAGGGCCTCCATCACTTCGCCGTATTTCTTTTGCCACACTTCGGCTTCGCCCGCCTTGCCCGGTTCATAAAGCGCCGGATCGGCCAGCTTTTTCGCCAGTTTGTCGCGCATGGTGGACAGTTTGTTCACCCGCTCTTCGCCGCGCTTCACCTCGGAACGCAGGGTGGAAACCTCTTGTTGGGTGATCTGTTTCACCTTTACCGGCTTGGGCTTTTCCGGCGGTGCATCGGCGGACAACAACAGCTTGCGATAGCTTTCCAGATCGTCGTCATAGGGCGCGACCCGGCCATTTTTCACCAACCACAACCGATCAGCCACCAATGACAGCAGATGCATGTCGTGGCTCACAAGGATCACCGCGCCGCTATAGGCGGTCAGCGCCTCGACCAGAGCTTCGCGGGATTCCATATCAAGGTGGTTGGTCGGCTCATCGAGGATCAGCATGTGGGGCGCGTCGATGGTGGCGACCAGCAACGACAGCCGCGCCTTTTGTCCCCCCGACAGCCGCCCGACCACGGTTTCCACCTGCGCCGCGGCCAGGCCAAACCCGGCAAGGCGCGCGCGGTGGCGCGATGGCGTTTCCTTGGGGCGCAGGCGGCGCAAATGGTCAAGCGGAGTTTCATCGGCGCGCAATTCGTCCAACTGGTGCTGGGCAAAATACCCGACGCGCAGTTTGTTCGATTTGGTCAACCGCCCGCCCATCGGATCAAGTTTACCCGCCAACAGTTTGGAAAGTGTTGATTTTCCTTCGCCGTTGCGGCCCAGAAGGGCAATGCGATCATCCTGATCGATCCGCAGGGTCAGCTTGCTGAGCACAGCGCGTTCCCCGTACCCGACCGAGGCCGATTCAAGATTGACGATGGGGGGCGACAATTCCTCTGGCTCGGGGAAGGTAAAGGCGCGCAGGGCGGCCTCTTGCGGGCTGGAAATGGTTTCCAGCTTTTCAATCATCTTGATGCGTGATTGCGCCTGTTTGGCTTTGCTGGCCTTGGCGCGAAACCGGTCCACGAAACTTTGCAGATGGGCACGCCGCGCCTCGACCTTGCCGCGCTGCGCCTCGGCCACCGCCAGACGGGCGGCGCGGGTGCGTGCGAAGGTGTCGTAATTTCCGGTATAAAGCGTTAACTTGCGGTCTTCGAGATGCAGGATATGGCCCACGGCGCGGTTCAACAATCCGCGATCATGGGAAATCACCAGCACCGAATGGGGGTAACGGCCAAGATAGTTTTCCAGCCACAGGGCGCCTTCAAGATCGAGATAGTTTGTCGGCTCATCCAGCAACAGCAGGTCAGGCGCCGAAAACAGCACCGCCGCCAAGGCCACGCGCATGCGCCAGCCACCGGAAAACGCCGAACATGGCATGAGCTGTTCTTCGTGGGTAAAACCCAGGCCGCGCAGGATGGACGCGGCGCGCGCCTCGGCGGACCATGCGTCAATATCGGCCAGACGGGCCTGAATTTCACCGATCCGCACACCGTCGGTCGCGGTTTCGCTTTCGGCCAACAGCTCGGCGCGTTCGGTATCGGCGGCCAGAACGGTGTCGATCAGCGACACTTCGCTGCCCGGCACCTCTTGCGCCACACCACCGATGCGGGCCTTTGCGGGCAAGCGGATATCGCCGCCCTCCAGCACCAGGTCACCGCGGATCAGGTTGAACAGCGTGGTCTTGCCGGTGCCGTTGCGCCCGACGATACCCACCTTGTGGCCACCGGGAATCGAGGCCGACGCCCCTTCAAACAGGGGGCGGCCTTCGACGGAATAGGAAATGTTGTCTATGATAAGCATGGCGTGCATGTGCCAGTGCTGCCGCGCCGCGTCAATCGCGCCTTTTCACCGGGCGCGCCCCATGTTAGCAGGACGCCGGATTTACGGGGTCGGCACGGGGCTGACCCTGCTCAGACAGAGGCAGAGCCAATGGCCATTGAACGCACCCTTTCGATCATCAAACCTGACGCCACCAAACGCAACCTGACCGGCAAGATCAACGCCAAGTTCGAAGATGCCGGTTTGCGCATCGTCGCGCAAAAGCGCATTCACCTGACCAAGGAACAGGCCGGCAAGTTTTACGAAGTGCACGCCGCGCGCCCGTTCTATGACGAACTGTGCGAATTCATGGCATCCGGCCCGGTTGTCGTGCAGGTTCTGGAAGGCGAAGGCGCCATCGGCAAGAACCGCGAAGTCATGGGCGCGACCAACCCCGCCGACGCCGCTGCGGGCACTGTGCGCGCCGATTTTGCCGAATCCGTTGGCGAAAACTCGGTCCACGGGTCGGACGCGCCGGAAACCGCTGCCGAAGAAATCGCATTCTATTTCTCGGGTCTTGAACTGGTCGGCTGATCGTTCAACCCGCTGAGTGTGAAAGGCCCGTGCGATGCGCGGGCCTTTTTCGTGTCATGCCGGTTTGTGCGCTGCCATGGCAAGCCCTTGAACCGGTTTGCGAAATTCAAGGCGCAGGGTGTCGCGGTGGGTGTGTTCCACGGTGAAACCGGCGCCTTCCAACGCCTGCCGCAAGTAAGCCTCGCTGTGGCAGCTGCGCCCGGAGGGGTTGAGGCCATAGCCGGGGGCCGGAATGTCGGCGGGGGCCTCTTCGACGGTGAAAATAAGCCAGCCACCGGGCACCAGCCGCCCGGCGAGATTGGCAAAGACCTGATCCAACCGACCGAAATAAACCAGAACATCGGCGCAGACCGCCAGATCGAAGGTGTCATCGGGCAGGGTCTCGGCCGCGGCCAGATCGCTGCGGCACAACAGATCATAGGTGCCTTTGGCCAGACATTTTTCCAACATTTTCACTGACAGATCGGCGCCATGCAGCAATTTCGCCCGGGGCCGCAGATAGGGTTCGCACAGCCCGGTGCCACAGCCCGCATCGAACACCCTGAGCGTGTTGTCCCGGGGCAAGCCGATATCATCGAGCACGGCGCCGATCATATTGGGGCCATTGTTGCCAAGCGCGGCAAGGCTTTGGTCATAGCTGGCCGCGAATCCATCAAAAATCCGGTTGGCGGTGTCGCGCTGGTTGATCTGTTCGATTCCGCCGGACAGGGCCGCGCGCAGGGTCAGCGCACGTTTACCGATTTCTTCGGACTCCCCCAGCAGGGGCAGGCCGGCATCCAGAATGCGCAGGGCTTCTGCCTTTTGGCCGTGAAAGCCCAGCAGCGACACCAACCCCGAAAGCACCCGTCCGGGCGACTCGCTTCGTTTCAGTACCGGGGCCATGTCGATACTGCCGGGTTGAAAGGTGCCGTTTTCCAGGTGGCACAATGTTTGCAAGAACAACGCCTCGTCGCTGTCGGGGGCAAGTTTCACGGCTTTGTCCAGATGGGGGGCCGCCTTGGCATGTTCCCCCAGCAAAATCAGCACGTTGGCCATATGTGTCAGCGCGACGGGTTCGTCGCCATAATTCTCTTCGACCTCGGCCAACCCTTTGTAAAGTTGCGCGCGGATCTGATCTGCGATGTCGTTGCGGTCACATTCGCGCAGCAGGGTTTCGATGATGGCACCCTGTTCCATGGGCACCTCACCACAGCGCAGGGCCGCCATACAGGTTTCCAACGTGGCATTCATATCGCCGTTGCGCAGATGCGTGCGCGCTTCGAAGGTCAGCCGGGCGCATTCCTGTTCGGCATCGGCTTTTGTATCTGTCATGGGGTAAAATCCTCTGGGCTCAATGGCACGATTGAACCCGAAAGACATGCCGCGACGCCAGCGTTATTTGCGCGCGATCACACCGATGCGGTTCAAAACCGCCTCAAGTGTCGCGCGACCAGTGTCGGAATGTTCGGCCTTGAGCGCATCAAACCGGACGCGCAGAGCGTCTTTTTCGGCGCCTTTACAATCGTTCCAAGGACGGCCCTGCAACCCCATTTCAATAACATAATAGGAAATGAAGTGGGCCCGCACGCCATTTGCCAGCAAGCGCGCATAGGCAGCGTCGGTGCCGATCTTGCGCAGGTCTTCGGCGCTGGAAATTCCCGCGCGCTCAAGGGCCTGCGCCATCGCGGGGCCGAGGTTGCGGATTGCCGTGATCGGAGTGGCCATGGACCGATATCTAAATCAATCGGGACGAAACGCCAAGCTTCAGAATGCGGCCCAGTCCGTAAATCGAACGGGGGTTTCGGATTGGGTTGCGGGGATTGTGGTGCCGGGGCGGGGGGCTGATTCGGGGTAGGCATTGGTTACTCCTGCGTTAAGCCGGGGACGAGTTCGTTCAGCTTTGCAGCGAATTTTGGCGACTTTACGGCGTTTGAGGCGCCATTTGGCAGCGATATCAAGGAGACGCCAGAGCTGTTTTTCGGCTCGGCCAATTCCAGCTGATCCAAAACCATCGCGCCGTGATGCCCGTCAACGGGGCATAAAAAAAGCCCCGGCGCGGCGCCGGGGGCTTTTCAACGGGTATATTCAGAGGATCAGGATTTCGGCTCTGCCGGTGCGGCCGCACCGCCGGACCGCGGCGCGTTGCTCTGCCCCGAGGGGTTGAGCGGATCGTCGCGCCGTTGCACCGAGCCTTCAAAGTGGGCGCCGGATTCGATGGCGATCGCCTTGTGAATGATGTCGCCTTCGACCTTGGCGGTCGATGTCAGGCGTACCTTGAGCCCGCGCACGCGGCCCACGACCTTGCCGTTGACGACCACATCGTCGGCCATCACTTCGCCCTTGACGGTGGCGCCTTCGCCCACGGTCAAAAGGTGGGCGCGGATATCGCCTTCGACGGTGCCCTCGATCTGGATGTCACCGGTGGTTTTCAGATTGCCCTTGATCACCAGATCCGCCGACAGCACTGACGCGGGCGGCTTCGCCTTGGGCGCCGAGGGGCTGAAATCGGTCGAGGTTCTGGGAGCGGGTGCTCCGTCGTTTGACGGAGCGGTGGATGATGGCACGGATTCGCCTCCCTGTTTTGGTCCAGGCTCGTTGATTTTGCTCTTAGAAAACATCTTTCGCTGCCTTGATATAGGTCATCGGATTAACGGCTTTCCCACCCACACGCACTTCGTAATGCAGATGAGTCCCGGTGGAACGTCCAGAGCTCCCCATATCACCGATCCGGTCCCCGCGCGATACCCTTTGACCCACTTTCACCCGAATCTTGGATTGGTGGGCATAACGGGTCTCGATGCCGAACTCGTGCTGGATCTTGACCAGGCGACCATATCCATTCGACCATCCGGCGTGGGTGACCACGCCATCGGCGGTGGCATAAATCGGGGTGCTATAGGCGGCAGCAAAATCTGTGCCTTCGTGCATCCGCCCCCAACGCCGGCCAAATCCGCTCGTGTATCGGAATGCCGATTTCAGAGGGAGGGAGAACGGCGCCTTTTGGGCGGCGATGCGATAAAGATTCATCTTGTCCAGCTTATCCAGAATGCCATTGGCCCGGAGGCTGTCCGCATCCGGCGTTTGGCTTTTGGTGGAAAAGGTGATCGGTGTCAGGGGGCCGCCCTGACCGGAATAGCCTTTGCGCACAGCGTTCAGCAGGGTGTCGGGGTTCAATCCGGCGGCGCGGAACATCTTGTCCAACGGCGCAACCGAGATCGTGACGGCATCTTCAAGCTGGCCGAAAATCCGGTCGTTGCGCATTTCCACCAGCTTGCGGTCGTTGATCGCGGCTTCGGCAAAGGCCTCGGCATCGGATGCCTGAGTCGCCATATGATCACGCTCGGCGGCGGTGTGGTTCAATGCGGCGGCCAGATAATCCATGGTCGCTTCGGCATCGACCATCCGGCCTTTTTCGCGTTGGTTCAGGCCGGTATCCTGCAGCTTTTCCTCAAGAGAGGCGGTTTCGACACGGGCGTCATCGCGTTCTTTAAGGGTGCGGCGCAGGGTGTCCTGGGTCAGGGCAATGCCGGTTTCCAGCTCGGTGCGCCGGGCTTCGGATTTCAGCAGGCTGGACTGCATTGTCGAAACCCGGGCCAGCGCGGTGTTGAACCGATCCTGTGCGTTGCGGGCATCGGTGGCCCGCTCGTCACGTTCGATGGACAGGGCGTTCAGCCGTTTTTCATAGGTGGCCTGTTCGCGTTTGGCCTGATCGCGGATGTTGCCTGCGCCGATCGTGTCCATCAACAGGATCGACGTGGCAACAATGGACCAGCCAACCAGAAGGGCACTGCCGGAAATGGCCAGAAACTGTGTCCCCGATGACAAACGCAGAAAGCGCGTTTCGGTATCGGACCGAAGGAATAGACGTTGCTCGGGAAAGGCCCGCTCAAGCGCGGCCTTGAGAAAGTTACTGTTTGGTGCTGTCACGTATTCCGTCCCGTTGTTTATCGGCCATTCCCCATGGCAGCATCAGGTCCCCAACCTTTTGCCACACCGTGATTAGCGGCGGGAATGCCGAAGGGCAACATTTTTGCGCCTTTTCCCGGGGTTAGGCGGATGGTCACCGGTGATATAGGCGGATTTTTGCCGAAATGCGGCGCCTCAGCGGTCGGAAATGGCTGATCCGGTGGCCAGGGGCCAATAGAAATCAAGAGGTAGGCCCGCTTCGGCCCTTTTTTCGTCATTGAACGGCGGCTTCAGGGGGCCGTGAAAATAGCGGCGGACCAGATCGTGAAACACCTCTTTCGGGTCCAGATCATGGCGTCCGCACAGAAAGTGAAACCATTTGCTGCCATAGGCCACATGGCCCACTTCCTCGGCATAGATGGTTTCGAGCGCTGCGACGGCATCGTCGGCCTTGGCGCGGCGGAACACCTCGATCATCCCCGGCGTCACATCCAGCCCCCGCGCCTCCAGCACCATGGGCACCACGGCAAGACGGCCCATGAAATCTTCGGCGGTATCTTCGGCGGCGCGCCACATTCCCGCATGGGCGGGCAGGGCGCCGTAATGGCTGCCTGCGGCCTCAAGGCAATCACACATCAGGTTAAAGTGTTTTGATTCCTCATCCGCCGCCTTGACCCAATCGTCATAATACCCGGGCGGCATCTTTATATGGGAAAACCGCGCGATGATGTCCCAGTGCAGATCGACGGCGTTCAGTTCGATATGGGCAACGGCATGAAGCAGCGCAATCCGCCCCTCGGGTGTGCCGGGGCGGCGGCGCGGCACATCGCGGGGCGACAACAGCGCAGGTTCCTCGGGGCGTGCCGGGCGCAGGGGCGGGGTGGCGGTGCCGATTTCGGGCAGTTCACCCGCCGCGCGTGCCGCAAACCAGGCGGCGGCGTGACGGCGGGACAGGGCGGTCTTGGCCCGGCCATCGGCGGTGGTCAGAACCTCGACCGCCATGTCGCACAGGGGCATCATGTGTCGGCGCCCGCCTGCACGGCTTCCAGCACCTCATGCACATGGCCGGGTACTTTTACCTTGCGCCATGTGCGCACGATCTGCCCGGTCGCGTCGATCAGAAAGGTGGCGCGTTCGATTCCCATGGATGTCTTGCCATACATGTTTTTCTCGACCCAGACGCCGTAAGCCTCGCAGACCTGATCGTCGGCGTCCGACAGCAGCGCCACGGACAGGCCGTATTTGTCGCGGAACTTGTCATGCTTGGCCACGGTGTCTTTGCTGACCCCCAGAACCACGGCACCGGCGGCCGCGAATTCAGCGGCCATTTCGGTGAACCCCTGCGCCTCTTTGGTGCAGCCCGGCGTGTCGTCGCGGGGGTAAAAATACAGCACCACGGGTTTGCCCCGCAGATCCGACAGGGTAACACTGCCGCCGCCATCGCGGGGCAGGGTGAAATCTGGGGCGATTGCATCACGCATGGGGTGTTGATCCTTCGTCATCGGCATTACGGGTTCCGTTTTAGGCCCCATGTGCCAAAGATACACGCAGAAACACAGGGATGCATCCAGGTTTGACCGACGACACCTCATCCGAGCCTCAGGCTCCACCGCCCCGGCGGCGGCGCGGCGCCGTTGTGGCCCGTCGGGCGGGGCATCTGGGGGGCTGGCTTGTTCTGCTGGCTTTGGTGTTGGCGATTCTGGCAGGCATTGCCGCGCTGGCCCTGACCGAGCGCAACCTGATCCTGCCCGACTGGGTGACAGAGCGGGTCGAGGCCCGGGTAAACCGCGATCTGGTGCGCGGCCATGTCGATCTGGGGCGCATTGCCGTATATATAGACCGGCGCGGTGTGCCGCGACTGTCGCTTCTGGATGTAAAGCTGTCGGACAGTGACGGCGCCGGGGTGGCCCGGTTGAACCGGGTGCAGGCGGGGTTTGATCCGCTGGCGCTGTTGAAAGGGCGGATCGCGCCGCGCTTTTTGACGCTGGCGGGGGCGCAGATCACCCTGCGCCGGGCGGCGGACGGCAGCTTTTCGCTGTCGTTCGGGCAGGGCGCTGCGGCCTTTCCCGGTCTGCCTGCGGTGCTGGACGCCATCGAGGCGCAATTGGCGCAACCGCTGTTTGCCCGTATGGATCGCGCGGCAATCCGCGATCTGACCGTAACCCTTGAAGATGCCCGCACGGCGCGGGTCTGGCAGGTGGTGGATGGTCAGTTGACCCTCACCCAAACCCCCGAGGCGGTGGAGCTGGGCCTTTTGGCCGAGGTGTTCAACGGCACCGACACCCTGGCACAGGTGCAGGTTTCCGCGCGCAGCCTGCGCGGCGACGGGCGCGCGGCGATCACCGCGAATATTTCCGATGTTGCAGCACAGGACATCGCCGCACAGGCGCCGGCCCTTGCCTTTCTCGGGGTGCTGAACGCGCCGATTTCGGGGGCGCTGCGCGCCACATTGAACAGCGACGGGATGCTCGACGAACTGGCAGGCACGTTGGATATCGCCGCCGGTGCGGTGCAGCCGCGCCCGGAAACCGAACCGTTGGAGTTTACCAAGGCGCGCACCTATTTTTCCTATAATCCTGCCGCCCAGAAGATCACCTTTTCCGATATTTCGGTGGACAGCCCCGAATTGAGCGCCCAGATCACCGGCCATGCCTATTTGCGCGATGTGTCGGAACAGGGGTTTCCCGACGCCCTTGTGGCGCAACTCAGCCTTGAGCGGCTGCGCGTGGCGCCCCTTGGGGTGTTTTCCGACACGCTGACCTTTGAACAGGGCGCGGCGGATGTGCGGTTGCGCCTCAACCCGTTTACCCTGGACATCGGGCAGGTCGTGCTGAGCGAACCCGCGGCAGAGGCAGGCACCCATCGCCGCTATGTGGCCCGGGGCAAGATCAGCGCCGACGCGGCGGGCTGGAACGTGGCGGTTGATATGAATGCGCCCGAGGTGCCGGTGGATCGGGGGCTGGCGCTGTGGCCGGTGCCGGTTGCGGCCAAGACCCGCCACTGGCTGGCCGAGAACATCTCGACCGGAACATTGTTCAACGTGAATGGCGCCTTTCGCAAACACCCGGGCGCGCGCGGCACGCTGGCGGCCAGTTTTGCCTTTCGCGATGCCACCCTGAAATTCCTGCGCGACATGCCCCCGGTTGAGGGCGGCGCGGGCTATGCTTCGATCACCGACAGGCGTTTTGCCCTGACCGTGGAGCAGGGCGCGGTGACAGCCCCCGAAGGCGGCGCGATTGATCTGGCCGGGTCGGTCATGGTGGTGCCGGACACCCGCCAGAAACCGGCGCAGGGCGAATTCACGCTGAAAACCGAAGGCGCGATCCCCGCGGTGTTGTCGCTGCTTGATTTGCCGCCCCTGCGCATTCTGCGCAACAGTGCCCGTGGCCCGGATATGGCCGAGGGGCGCGCGCAGGTGACGACCACGTTGTCGCTGCCGTTTCGCAAGGGGCTGAAACCCCCTGATGTGAGTTATGAAAGCGAAGGGGTGCTGAGTGCAGTGCGTTCGACCACTCTGGTGCCCGGGCGGGTGGTGGCGGCGGATCGCCTGTCGGTGCAGGTGTCGCCGGTGGCGGTGGTGATCGACGGTGCTGCGACCCTGGACGGGGTGCCGGTAAAGGCGCGCTGGCGCATGGGGCTGAGCCCGGACGAGCGCGGCAAAAGCCGCCTTCAGGGGCAGGTGGAACTGTCGGCGGCCACGGTCACGAAACTTGGCATCGGCCTGCCCGATGGCATGGTTTCGGGCCGGGGACAGGCGGATGTGACCGTGGATCTGGCCACGGGGCAACCGCCGCAGTTGCATCTGACCTCGGATCTTGCCGGGGTCGGGCTGGGCCTTGATGCGCTGGATTGGCACAAACCACCTGCGGCCCGTGGCACCCTGTCGCTGCGCGCAACCCTGGGGGCAACGCCCATGGTCGATGCCATCACGGTGAACGCGGCCGGGCTGAAGGCCACCGGGCAGATCTCCCTGGCCCCCGGTGGCGGGTTGGAGCGGGCGACATTCGGCCGGGTGCAGTTGAACGATTGGCTGGATGCGCCGGTGACCCTGCGCGGACAGGGGCGCGGGGTGCCCCCGGCGATCACGGTATCGGGCGGGCGGCTGGATTTTCGCAAGGCGGGGTTCGGCAAGGGCGGCGGCACGGGCGCGGCGCGCGGGCCGATCACGATCGGGTTGGACCGGTTGGTGGTGAGCGAGGGCATTACCCTGACTGATTTCACCGGCAAACTGGCGGCGGGGATCAGCACCAACGGCAGCTTTACCGCCCGGATCAATGGCGGCACCCCGGTGCGCGGCGAGCTGGCGGGCGGGCCGCAGGGGGTGAGCCTGCGCCTGACCTCGGCGGATGCGGGTGGGGTAATGCGGGACGCGGGGTTGGTGAAGAACGGCTATGACGGGCCGATGGAGATGATCCTGCGCGCCACCGGCCTGCGCGGCACCTATGACGGGACGTTGACCATTGGCCGCCTGCGCATTCGCGGGGCGCCCGCGATGGCCGATCTGCTGGGCGCGATTTCGGTGGTCGGGTTGTTGGAGCAATTGCAGGGCGATGGTTTGGTGTTTGAGCAGACCCAGGCGCAGTTTCGCCTGACCCCATCCCAGGTGGTGCTGTATCAATCGAGCGCCACGGGCGCGTCCCTGGGGATTTCACTGGACGGCGTTTACGATCTGGCCAGCAAGCAGATTGACATGCAGGGGGTGATTTCGCCGATTTACCTGCTGAACCGTATCGGTTCGATCTTTACCCGGTCTGGGGAGGGATTGTTTGGATTCAATTTTCGCCTGACCGGGGCGGCGGCGGCGCCGGATGTGCAGGTGAACCCCCTGTCGATTCTGACGCCCGGAATGTTTCGCGAGATTTTCCGACGGCCAGCGCCCGAACGGTGAGGGTGGTTTCGGTTTCGGGTGTCGGATTTTGAGTATTTTTATCAGTAAAAAGTCAGGGCGTGTTGACCTTTGGCATATGTCCGCGCCATAGGCGGGTGATGAAGCTGAGTGATTTCGATTTTGACCTTCCCGAGCCATTGATCGCCACCCGGCCCGCGCGTCCGCGCAGTTCGGCGCGGATGCTGGTGGCCGAGGGGGATGGGATTGTCGATGCACGGGCGATTGACCTGCCCTCGTTTCTGCGCCCGGGTGATCGGTTGGTGCTGAACGACACGCGGGTCATTCCGGCGCGCCTGTCAGGGCAGCGGTTTCGCGACGGGGCCGAGGGGCGCACGGCGGCGCGTATTGAGGTGACGCTGTTGGAGCCACGGGCCGATGGCGGCTGGCGGGCGTTGTTGAAGCCTTTGAAAAAGCTGCGCGATGGCGAGGAGATCGTGTTTTCCGATGCCTTGCGCGCCCGTCTGACCGGGCGGGAGGATGGCACCGGGTTCTTGGCGTTCAACCTGACCGGCGATGATTTTGACGCGGCCCTGGCCGAAGCGGGGCAGATGCCGTTGCCCCCCTATATTGCCGCGCGCCGGGCCGCCGATGCCCGGGATCGCGAGGATTATCAGACGGTCTGGGCCGCCCGTTCGGGGGCTGTGGCGGCGCCCACGGCATCGTTGCATTTCGACGCGGCCTTGCTGGCGGCCCTTGCCGCGCGGGGGGTGACGTTCAGCCACGTCACCCTGCATGTGGGGGCGGGCACGTTTCTGCCGGTGAAGGTGGACGATATTGCCGATCACAAGATGCATGCGGAATGGGGCGAGGTGCGCGAGCAGGCGGTGGATGAGATCAACGCGACCCGGGCGGCGGGCGGGCGGATCATTCCGGTGGGCACCACGGCCCTGCGCCTGATTGAAAGCGCGGCCCCTGCGGCGGGCCGGATCGCCCCCTGGCGTGGGCCGACCGACATTTTCATCACGCCGGGATACCGGTTTCGGATTACCGACGCGTTGATGACCAATTTCCACCTGCCCAAAACCACCCTGATGATGCTGGTGTCGGCCTTGATGGGGCCGGAGCGGGTGCGGGAGATATATCAGCATGCCATTCGGTCTGAATACCGGTTTTTCTCTTACGGCGATGCGTCGCTTCTGATACCGCCCGGCCAAATGCGACACGGCTGAGTCGCCCCGGGGCAAGTGGCCCCTGAAATGCAGGCCCAAGATGGCCGGACAACGGGATCGGACGGAATATGTTGGTGGTTTTGCGCAGTTCCTGGGCGCTTTTGCTGGGAATGGGATTGCTGATGCTTGGCAACGGGCTTCAGGGAACGTTGCTGGGTATTCGCGGCGGGCTGGAAGGGTTTTCGACGTTTTCGATGTCGATTGTCATGTCGGCCTATTTTCTGGGCTTTCTGGGCGGGTCGCGCATGGCCCCCGAGTTGATCCGCCGGGTGGGCCACATCCGGGTGTTTGCCGCGCTTGGGTCGTTCATTTCGGCGATCCTGATCATGTATCCGGCGATTGCCGATCCGATCGCCTGGACACTGCTGCGCGTTGCCATCGGATTTTGTTTTTCGGCGGTCTATGTGACGGCTGAAAGCTGGCTGAACAATGCGTCAACCAATGAGACCCGGGGGCAGAGCCTTTCGCTTTATATGATTGTGCAGATGATCGGGATCATCGGGGCGCAGGGCATTGTCGCGCTGGGTGATCCGTCCGGGTTTATCATGTTCATCATTCCGTCGGTTCTGGTGTCGATCAGCTTTGCACCGATCCTGTTGTCGGTGAACCCGACGCCGGCCTTTGAAACCACCAAACCCATGAGCCTGCTGTCGCTTTACCGGCTGTCGCCCCTTGGCTGTGTCGGGATGTTTTTGCTGGGTGGGGTGTTTTCGGCGCAATTCGGCATGGCTGCCGTTTACGGCAGCGAAGCGGGGCTGAGCGTGCGCGAAATCTCGATTTTTATCGCCACGATCTATATCGGGGGGATGCTGTTGCAATATCCGATCGGTTGGGTTTCGGACCGGATGGACCGGCGCGTTCTGATCTGTGGGCTTGCGCTGATCGGGGGGCGGCCTGTGTGTTGGGTGTGGTTCTTGGCCACCTGTTCGGCGTGCTGCTGGGCGTGGCCTTTCTGATCGGGGGGATGTCAAACCCGCTCTATGCGCTGCTTTTGGCCTATACCAACGACTATCTCGAACAAGAGGACATGGCGGCGGCGTCAGGCGGGATGATGTTTATCAACGGCGTGGGGGCGATTGCCGGGCCGCTGATCACCGGTTGGATGATGGGGCCGTTCGGGCCGCCGGGGTTCTGGATGTATATTGCAACGCTCATGTTGGTGCTTGGGGGGTATGCCCTGTACCGGATGACCCAGCGCCCGGCGCCCAGTGTCGGCGATACCTCGTCCTATGTTTCGGTGCTGCCTTCGGCTTCGGCGCTGACGATCGAAGCGGCGACAGAGTGGGCCGCAGAGCACACGGACGATGCCGATCCCGAGGGGGATGTGGGCTAGTCTTGGTTTTGTCGGATTTCTGTGTCACGAATCAGGATAAGCGCTCTTAATGTGGTGAGGAGGCAGGGTGATGGCGGACCCGAACGAAATTCTGGCATTCTGGCTGGACGAGATCGGCCCAAAGGGGTGGTATGCGGGTGGTGCGGCGCTTGATAAAAAGGTGCGCGACCGGTTCGGGGCAACCTGGAAGGCGGCGCAGGACGGCGCCTTTGCGCTCTGGCTGACCTATCCCAGCGGCACCCTTGCCTATATCATGTTGAACGATCAGCTTCCCCGGAACATGTTTCGTGACAGCGCGGTTGCCTTTGCATCGGATCGCCTTGCCCTTGCGGCGGCCAAGATGGCCATTGCCCGGGGATGGGACATGAAAATCGACGAACCCGCACGCCAGTTTTTCTATATGCCGCTGATGCATTCGGAAAACCTGTGCGATCAGGATCGTTGCGTGCGCCTGTTTCTGACGCGGATGCCCGAAACCGGGGGCAATAACCTGCTGCATGCCCGGGCGCACCGGGAGGTGATCCGAAGATTCGGGCGGTTCCCGTTCCGCAATGCCGCCCTGTCGCGGGTTAACCACGCTGGCGAACAGGCCTTCATTGACGACGGGGGCTATGGTGCCACGGTGCGGGCGCTTGAGGCGGCCTGATCCCGGGCCGTTCGTGCGGTTTTGACGGCAGCCATTGATTGATGCTGCTGGGCGGATGGTTTAACGTTGAACCAGTTTGACCCGGGGGCAGAGATGGCAGAGCAGAAATTCGATATGATTGTGATCGGCGCGGGGCCGGGGGGTTATGTGGCCGCGATCCGGGGCGCGCAACTGGGCCTCAGGGTTTGCATCGTCGAGCGCGAAAATATGGGCGGGATCTGCCTGAACTGGGGCTGTATTCCGACCAAGGCCCTGTTGCGCAGCGCCGAAGTGTTTCACCTGATGGAGCGGGCGGGCGATTTCGGCCTTTCCGCCTCGGGCATCGGGTTTGATCTGGAGGCGGTGGTAAAGCGGTCGCGCAGGATTGCGAAACAGTTGAATTCCGGCGTTGGCCATTTGATGAAAAAGAACAAGGTCACGGTCGTGATGGGCAGCGCCAAGGTAAGCGCGCCGGGGCATGTTTCGGTGACCACCGACAAGGGTGAACAGACCCTGACGGCACCCAATATCGTGCTGGCCACCGGGGCGCGGGCGCGCGAACTGCCCGGGCTTGAGGCCGACGGCGATCTGGTTTGGACCTATCGCCATGCCCTGGTGCCCAAACGGATGCCGAAAAAGCTCCTCGTGATTGGATCGGGTGCTATTGGTATTGAATTTGCAAGCTTTTTCAACACGCTGGGGGCCGACACCACAGTTGTGGAAGTGATGGACCGAATTCTGCCTGTTGAAGATGCGGAAATTGCGGGCTTTGCCAAAAAGCAATTCATCAAACAAGGCATCACGATCATGGAAGGCGCCACGGTCAAGGGGCTGGACCGTGGCAAGGGGCAGGTCACGGCCAGTATCGAGAGGGGCGGCAAGGTTGAAAAGCACACCTTTGATACGGTGATTTCCGCCGTTGGCATCGTCGGCAATACCGAAGACCTTGGACTGGAGGATCTGGGCGTGACGGTGGATCGCACCCATGTGGTGACCGATGAATTCTGCCGCACCGGCGTAAGCGGCCTTTATGCCATCGGTGATCTGGCGGGCGCGCCCTGGCTGGCCCACAAAGCGAGCCACGAAGGGGTGATGGTGGCCGAACTGATCGCGGGGGGCATCCCCATGCGATCAAACCCGGATCGATTGCCGGCTGCACCTATTGTCAACCGCAGATCGCCAGCGTCGGAATGACCGAAGCGAAGGCGAAAGCGGCCGGGCACGAGGTGCGCGTGGGCCGCTTCCCGTTTATCGGCAACGGCAAGGCGATTGCCCTGGGCGAGGCCGAGGGTATCGTGAAAACCGTGTTCGACGCCAAAACCGGTGAATTGCTGGGCGCCCATATGGTCGGGGCCGAGGTGACCGAGCTGATCCAAGGCTATGTTATCGGGCGCCAGTTGGAAACGACCGAGGAAGACCTGATGCAGACGGTGTTCCCGCATCCCACGCTCAGCGAAATGATGCATGAATCGGTGCTTGATGCTTATGGTCGGGCGATCCATTTTTAGGCGGCGCATCTTGTCGCGATGACCCTCGCGGCATAAGGGGTGCGCATGACAACCACCCCCACGCGCACCGATTGGCCCCTGATTGCCCTGCTGTTTCTGGCCGGGCTGTTTGCGGCGGCGCAGTTTGCAAAGATATCGCTGGCGCTGCCCGCTTTTGCCCGGGCCTATGATCGCGATCTGGCTGATGTTGCGATCCTCGTTTCGGCCCTTGGCACGGTGGGAATCGTGCTGGGTGTGCTGGCGGGCATGATCGTGGCGCGGTTCGGCCAACGCCGGATGCTGTTGCTGGCGCTGCTGCTGGGTGGGGCGGTGTCGTTTGCACAGGCGCTTCTGCCTGCTTTTGGGCCGCTTTTGGTCAGTCGGGTGATCGAGGGGTTTTCCCATCTTGTGATCGTGATCGCCGCCCCGACGATGATGGCCGGGATGGCGCGGCCCGTTGACCAGCCCGTGGTCATGGGCCTGTGGGGTACGTTCTTTGGCGTCAGCTTTGCCATTGCTGCGGTGATGATGCCCCAAATTATCGCCATCGGGGGCCTGTCTGGCCTGATGGTGTGCCATGGCGTCGCGCTCTGGGTGGTGGCGTTGGCCCTGTTGCTGCGCGCCCCCGGCCCCCTGCGCGACAGCCGCGCCGTATTCCGGGCATTCTGCAAGAACATCTTGCCATCTATGGCACGCCCCGGCTTTTGGCGCCGGCATTGGGGTTTGTTTGGTACACGCTCACCTTTGTTTCCCTGCTTACCTTTGTGCCGCTGGTGCCGAATGCACCCTCTGCGGCGCTCTTGCCGATTCTTTCCCTGTCCGGGACCATGACGGCAGGGGTTCTGGCCCGCACCATCGCCCCGGGGCGGATCGTGTTGGTTGGCTTTTGTCTTGTCTTTGGTGTTGCGATATTCCTTGTCTTTGGTCCGTCGGCCTTACATTTTGTCCTGATTTGCGTGCTTTTCTGTGTTGTTGGCCTGATCCCCGGCGCCAGTTTTGCCGCGATCCCGGCGCTGAACACTGACCCGGATGATCGTGCACGGGCCGGTGGCGCGGTTGCACAACTGGGCAATGTCGGCACCACCCTTGGCACGCCGCTGTTTGCGACGGTATTTTGGGCCGGTCTGGACGGATTGATGGTGTTGACGGCATCCCTTGCCCTGTGCGGTGCCTCCTGCGTTGTGTTTATCCACAGAAAGATTGCCACCGAAGTCTAAAGAAATGGTAAATGTTCCACATATGTTCTAGGTTGCGGGTGGCAGACGGCGCCATCGCGCCTATCTTGAAACCATCCGCCCCCCGGGGCCGCACGAAATTCCGAGGTGGGCCATGCCCGAGTTGAAAATGATCGAAGTGCGCGGCGCGCGCGAACACAACCTGAAATCCATTGACGTGGATATTCCGCGCGATCAACTGGTGGTGATCACCGGGTTGTCGGGGTCGGGGAAATCCAGCCTGGCGTTTGACACGATCTATGCCGAGGGCCAGCGCCGCTATGTCGAATCCCTTTCGGCCTATGCCCGGCAATTCCTTGATATGATGCAGAAGCCTGACGTTGATCATATTTCGGGGCTGTCACCGGCAATCAGTATTGAGCAAAAGACGACCTCGAAAAACCCGCGCTCGACAGTCGGCACCGTCACCGAAATCTATGATTACCTGCGCCTGCTTTTCGCGCGGGTCGGCACCCCTTACAGCCCGGCGACCGGCCTGCCGATCGAGGCGCAACAGGTGCAGGATATGGTTGACCGGGTGATGGCCATGGAGGACGGAACGCGCGGCTATTTGCTGGCGCCGATCATTCGGGATCGCAAGGGCGAGTATAAGAAAGAGTTCGTGGAACTGCGCAAGCAGGGGTTTCAGCGGGTCAAGGTGGATGGCGCGTTTTACGAGCTGGAAGAGCCGCCGACGCTGGACAAGAAATTCCGCCATGACATTGATGTGGTGGTTGATCGCCTTGTGGTGCGCGAGGGGTTGGAAACGCGGCTGGCCGACAGTTTCCGAACCGCGCTGGATCTGGCTGACGGGATCGCCATTCTTGAAACTGCACCGACCGAAGGCGAGCCGGAGCGGCATACGTTTTCCGAGAAATTTGCATGTCCGGTCAGTGGTTTCACCATCCCCGAGATCGAACCGCGGCTGTTTTCGTTCAACGCCCCCTTCGGGGCCTGCCCGGTTTGCGATGGCCTGGGGGTAGAGCTGTTTTTTGACGAACGGCTGGTGGTCCCCGATCAGAACCTGAAGATTTCAGACGGGGCGCTGGCGCCGTGGCGGAAAGGCAAATCTCCTTATTTTCTTCAGACGATTCAAGCGATTGCAAAGCATTATTCATTCAATCAGAACGACAAATGGAAAGACCTGTCGCCCGAGGTTCAGCAGGTGTTCCTGCGTGGGTCGGGGGATGAAGAGATTCCGTTTCGCTATGATGAAGGCGGCCGTGTGTATCAGGTGAGCCGCGCATTTGAGGGCGTGATTCCCAATATGGAGCGGCGCTATCGCGAGACCGATTCAAACTGGATTCGCGAGGAATTTGAACGCTATCAGAACAACCGGCCCTGCGGCGCCTGTGGTGGCTATCGCCTGCGCCCCGAGGCTTTGGCGGTGAAAATCAACGGTTTGCACGCCGGGCAGGTGGTGCAGATGTCAATCCGCGAGGCGTTTGATTGGACGTTGACGGTGCCCGATCACCTGACGGTGCAAAAGAACGAAATCGCCCGTGCCATTCTGAAGGAAATCCGAGAACGCCTTGGATTCCTTAACAATGTCGGGTTGGAATATCTGACACTGTCGCGCAATGCCGGCACGCTTTCGGGCGGAGAATCGCAACGGATTCGACTGGCCAGCCAGATCGGCAGCGGGCTGACCGGGGTGCTTTATGTGCTGGATGAACCCAGCATCGGGTTGCATCAACGCGACAATGACCGGCTGCTTGGGACGCTGAAAAACCTGCGCGATCAAGGCAATACTGTGATCGTCGTGGAACATGACGAAGAGGCAATCCGCGAGGCGGATTATGTGTTCGATATCGGTCCGGGCGCCGGGGTGCATGGTGGGCAGGTGGTAGCCAAGGGAACACCGGATGAGATTATGGCGAATGCCGAATCGATCACCGGCCAATACCTTGTTGGCAAAAGGGAAATCCCGGTTCCGGCGACCCGGCGCAAGGGTAACAAGAAAAAACTGACGGTGGTGAAAGCGACCGGGAACAACCTGCATGACGTGACGGCGGATTTTCCGCTGGGGAAATTCGTCTGTGTGACCGGGGTGTCGGGGGGCGGAAAATCGACCCTGACCATCGAAACCCTGTTCAAGACGGCCTCCATGCGCCTGAACGGGGCGCGCCAGACTCCGGCGCCTTGCGAAACCATCAAGGGGTTGGAGCATCTGGACAAGGTGATTGATATTGATCAGCGCCCGATCGGGCGGACTCCGCGTTCGAATCCAGCGACTTACACCGGGGCCTTTACGCCGATCCGCGACTGGTTTGCCGGGCTGCCCGAATCCAAGGCGCGGGGGTACAAGCCCGGGCGGTTCAGTTTCAACGTCAAGGGCGGGCGCTGCGAGGCCTGTCAGGGCGATGGCGTGATCAAGATCGAGATGCATTTTCTGCCCGATGTCTATGTGGAATGCGAGACATGTAAAGGCGCGCGATACAACCGGGAAACTTTGGAAATCCGTTTTAAAGGCAAAAGCATAGCGGACGTTCTTAACATGACGGTTGAAGATGCGCAGGAGTTCTTCAAGGCCGTTCCCAGCATCCGGGAAAAGATGGATGCCCTGATGCGGGTCGGCCTTGGCTATATCAAAGTGGGCCAGCAGGCGACGACCCTTTCCGGCGGCGAGGCGCAACGGGTGAAATTGAGCAAGGAGCTGGCCAAGAGATCAACCGGGCGCACGTTGTATATTCTGGATGAACCGACGACCGGCCTGCATTTCGAAGATGTGCGCAAGCTGTTGGAAGTATTGCATGAATTGGTCGATCAGGGCAATTCCGTTGTGGTGATCGAACACAATCTGGACGTGGTAAAGACCGCCGATTGGATCATCGACATCGGCCCCGAAGGTGGCGATGGTGGTGGCCAGATCGTGGCGAAAGGCACGCCTGAGGATATTGCCAAAACGCCAGAAAGCTATACAGGCCAGTACCTTAAACCACTTTTGGAACGGCGTAAGGTGGCCGCAGAATAGATCAGGCCGCGAGGTCCACCCAGACCGGCACATGGTCTGAGGGTTTTTCGCGGCCGCGCACCTCGGGTTCAATCCAGCAATCTTCAAGTAAATCAGCACATTGCGGGGTCAAAAGAAAGTGGTCAATGCGGATTCCGTCGTTGCGGTTCCACGCGCCGGCCTGATAATCCCAAAAGGAATAGTGGCCCGGCCCTTGGGTGCGGGCGCGGAACGCTTCGGTAAAGCCGAGGTTCAGCAGGCGGCGAAACGCCGCGCGTGAGGTGGGCATTGCCAGGGCATCATCGCGCCAGGCATCGGGGCGGGCGGCGTCCTCGTCCTGGGGGATAATGTTGTAATCTCCGGCCATTAGCGCCGGTTCTTCAGACAAAAGAAGCTGTTGCGCCCGGGCGTGGAGCCGTTCCATCCATGCCAGTTTGTAGTCGTATTTCGGCCCCGGTGCTGGGTTTCCATTGGGCAGATACAACCCACAGATTTTAATGGGTTTTTCACCCATCACTGTCGCTTCGATCCAGCGGGCCTGTTCATCGCTGTCATCGCCGGGCAGACCGTGGGTCACATCCTCAAGCGGAAGTTTCGAGAGGATCGCGACACCGTTAAAGGATTTCTGCCCGTGGGTGAAAACGGAATATCCTTTGTCTTCAAAGTGTTCGCGTGGAAAATTCTCATCCACCGATTTGATTTCCTGCAAGATCGCGACGTCCGGCGTGCTTTCATCCAGCCAGTCGGACAAGGCCCCGATGCGGGCCTTGATGCCGTTGATGTTGAAGGTCGCGATTTTCATGGGGCGGTTCCTGATCCGTTACATGGAAAAGGATGTACCGCAGCCACAAGAGGATGTCGCGTTCGGATTTTCGATCACAAACCGCGCGCCGATCAATTCTTCGGAAAAATCAATGACGGCATTGGCGAGAAAGGGCAGGGAAACGGAATCAACCAGCACCTTTTGCCCGTCCTTTTCCAGCACCAGATCATCGTCATCGGGTTGATCCAGCTTGATATCATATTGAAACCCGGAACAGCCGCCACCATCGACAGCCACGCGCAGGGCCTGAGGCGCCTCGGCGGCATCGTTGATTTCGGCCAAACGGGCAAATGCGCGGTCGGTAACCTTGGGCGGCAACAGCATGGCGGGCCTTTCACGTTTGCTTGGCACTTGTGTTGCAATATATGTCGGGTGGGACAGGCTCACAAGAACTGGCAGGAATATGAACGCGGTCTTTGCATCACGCCCCGAGGAAACCCGGGGGCGGCTTTATGCCGAAGAAGAATCGACGTTCCGGTCGTGTTTTCAACGGGATCGCGACCGGATCATCCACGCCAGCGCCTTTCGACGGCTGAAGCACAAGACCCAGGTGTTTATCGAACACGAGGGCGATTATTTTCGCACGCGCCTGACCCACAGCATCGAAGTGGCCCAGGTGGCCCGCACGATTTCGGGGGTTCTGGGGCTGAATGGCGAATTGACCGAGGCCATTGCCCTTGCCCATGATCTGGGCCATCCGCCCTTTGGTCACACCGGCGAAGAGGCGTTGCAGGTTCTGATGGCGCCCTATGGCGGGTTTGACCATAACGCGCAGGCGATCAAGATCGTTACATCGCTTGAGCGCCATTACGCCGATTTCGACGGGCTGAATCTGACGTGGGAAACCCTTGAGGGGATTGCAAAACATAATGGTCCTGTCGCGCCCCTTCGGCGCGACGGCACGGTGACGGGCGACATTCCGTTTGTGCTGTCTGATTACAACGCCCGCCACGATCTGGAGCTGCACAGCTTTGCCAGTGCCGAGGCGCAGGTGGCGGCGCTGGCCGATGATATCGCCTATAATAACCACGATCTGCACGACGGTTTGCGGGCTGAATTGTTCAGCACCGATGAGTTGGGCGAAATGCCGCTGCTCGACCGGTGTTTCGGGCGGGTTGATGACCTGTATCCGGGCTTGAATTATTATCGCCGGCGGCACGAGGCCCTGCGCCGGTTCTTTGGTCTGTTGGTGGAAGATGTGATCGCACAGGCGCAGAACCGATTGGAGCGTCTGGCGCCTGCATCGGCGCAGGAGGTGCGGGACGCCGGGCAGGGGATGATCCGGTTTTCCGAGCCGGTCTGGCGTGATTTGCAGGTGATCCGCGATTTTCTGTTCCACCGGATGTACCGCGCGCCCAAAGTGGTGGACATGCGCGCCCGGGTAACCGCGATGATCGAGGATCTGTTCCCGCTGTTCATGGTCGATCCATCGCAATTGCCCAAGCAGTGGCGCAAGGATGTGGCCGAGGCCCAGGGCGAAACGGAACTTGCCCGCATTGTTGGGGATTACATCGCCGGGATGACCGACCGCTTTGCGATTCAGGAGCATGGGCGGCTTTGTGGTGGAAAGGGCGGAATTTGAGTATTTTTATCAGTAAAAAACCAGGGGCAGGGCGCTGATGGCGAGCGAAGTGGAAGGCGCGCTTGGCGCCGTGCAGGCCTTTGCATTGGTTGGCGCGCTTGGGGTTGGGTCGCAATGGGTTGCGTGGAAATTGCGGATGCCGGCCATCGTTTTGATGCTGCTGGCGGGGGTTCTGGCGGGGCCGGTGTTTGGCCTGTTTGATCCGGTGCGCGACATCGGGCCGTTGACCGGGCCGATGATTTCGCTGGCGGTGGCGGTCATACTGTTCGAGGGGGGCTGACCCTGAATTTTCAGTCCTTGCGCGATGCGGCTGAAGGGGTGCGGCGGCTGGTTCTTATTGGCGCGCCAGTGGGGTGGCTGACCAGCACGATGGCGCTGCGGTTCGGGGCCGGGCTGAGTTGGGAAAGCAGCGCGGTTTTCGGCGGCATCATGATTGTCACCGGGCCGACGGTGATTGCGCCACTGCTGCGTTCGGCCCGCCTGTCGCGCCGCCCCGCCGCGTTGTTGCAATGGGAGGCGATTGTAAACGATCCGATTGGTGCCCTGGCGGCGGTTCTGGCCTTTGGGGTTGTGCTGGTGCTGAACACCGCCACGACGGCGGGCGCGGCGGCGATGGAATTTGTCGTCGGGATCGGGTTTGCCACGCTGTTGGGGGCGGCTGCGGGTTGGGTGCTGGCGCGCAGTTTCAAGCGGGCGTGGGTGCCTGAATACATGAAGGTTGCGGTGTTGTTCTGCACGCTGCTGGCGGTGTTTGCCCTGTCGGATTCGCTGCTTCATGAAAGCGGGTTATTGGCGGTGACGGTGATGGGCATCGTGATCGGCAATGCCAATCTGCCCAGTTACGATGAGGTGCGCCGGTTCAAGGAACACGCGACGATCCTTTTGGTCAGTGGTGTGTTCATCCTGCTGGCGGCGTCGTTGGATTTTACGCAACTGGGCGCGCTGACCTGGCGGGCGGGGCTGTTTGTGGCGTTGGTGGTGTTGGTTGCGCGGCCCCTGACGGTGATGATCGCGTTGGCCTTTACGAAAGTGCCTGTGAAAGAGCGGCTTTTGGTTGCGCTGACCGGGCCGCGTGGTGTGGTGCTGGTGGCGGTGGCGGGGCTGTTCGGGGAACGATTGGCGGGTCTTGGCGTGACGGATGGCGGGTTGATCGGGCCGCTGGCCTTTGTTCTGGTTGCGGTGACGGTGGTGCTGCATGGGTTTACCATGGCGCCCCTGGCGCGGTGGCTGGGGCAGGTGGCGACGGAACTGCCCGGGGTGTTGATTGTGGGCGGGTCGCGCTGGAGCGTCGGGTTGGCCGAGGTTCTGACGCGTCATGATGTTTCGGTGCTGATTGCCGATCCCAACCGCAGCCATCTGCGCCGCGCAAGGGCGGCTGACATACACACGTTTTATGGGGATATTCTGTCAGAGGTGGCGGAACACCGGGTTGAGATCAACCGTTTTGCCACAGTCATTACCGCCACCGACAATGATGCCTATAACACCCTTGTCGCGACGGATCTGGCGCCAGAATTCGGGCGCGAAAATGTGTTTCAGCTGACCCGCGAGAAATCCGAATTCTCGCGCAATCAACTGCCTGCATCCCTGGGCGGGCGGGGGTTGGCCGATGCGGCGACTTTTGGCAAGATGAGCAATCGCATGTGGGAGGGATGGACCTTTCGCAGCACCGCGCTGAGCGAGGAGTTTACCTTTGAGGATTGGCGGATGATGCGCCCCGAAGCGGTGATTGTGGGGCATATAGACAAGGCCGGAGCGTTTGTGCCGTTGCATGCCAAGGTCGCCGGCAAATTCGATGGCGAGGCGGGCATTCGCCTGATCACCATGGTGCCGCCGGGAACGGGCGATCTGATTGCGCCAGAGGGCGAGATGGACGAAGCACAGGCCGACGGTACTCCGCAAGATGATGAAGAGGCCGAGAAGGTCGCGCAGACCGAAGCACGTGACGGGCGGCCCAGCGGTGCACCGCGCGAGGATGCCAAGACGTAAAAGGGTTATTTTCGCAAGGCTTTGAGAAGGGCGAAATACGCGAGGATCAGGGTGAATATGTCAATCACCGGCAATCCGGCGCCGGTGCCGGTCGGGGTGTTTGTGGTATGTTCCAACTGGCGCACCGAGGCGGTGATTGTTGCCTCTTGCTGGCCCAGGCCAAACCCCTGAATTGCGGCGTCATCGGCGGTTGCGAATTTCATCAACTTATTGAGTGATTTTGCAATGGTTTCCACCGCTGTGGCGACGCCGTCTTTTCCCGCCCCTTTTTCGGCCAGCAATTCGCCGACTGCGAGAGCAATTTCAAGGGTCGCGCCATAGAGCCGTTCAAGATTGCGATCACGGCTTTTGAAACGCTGACCGGCGGAATGGCGCGCCGAACGGTCGGCGGCAAAACGCATCTGTTGAAATTGCAGCGCATTCAGGTGGTGGCCGGATTTGATCTGTTTCTGTGCCATGGTCAGTTGTTGCAGCCAGCGTTCAACCTTGGCCGAAAGGCCGGGGTCATAGGTGCCCTCGGCGGCCAGGGACCGCGTGGTTGTTTCGGCTTTTATGTCGTCGCGCAGGCGGTGCAGGGTGATCAGGCGGGCTTCAAAATTCATGGGGATGGCTTTCGGAAAAGAGTTGATGAAAACACGGGCAATCTAGCGCGTTTTGGCTCTGCGGTCCAGTTTGCGGCAGGCGCGGTCTTTCGGGTGATTGAACATTCCGCTGCGCGTGTTAAACCGCGCGCAACCCTGAAGGACAGCCGAAATGAACCTGTTTGCCGAGATCCGCACGCTTGTGATCGCCTCACTTGAAACGATGATGGCCGAGGGCGCCTTGCCTGCCGGGCTTGACCTTGCCAATGTGGCGGTAGAGCCGCCCCGCGATGCGGCCCATGGCGATATGGCAACCAACGCGGCGATGGTTCTGGCCAAACCGGCCAGGATGAAACCCCGCGACATTGCCGACGGCCTGGCGGCGCGGTTGACCGGTGATCCGCGCATTGTGGCGGCGGATGTGGCGGGGCCGGGTTTCTTGAACCTGCGGCTGGCCGATGATCTGTGGGCCGGGGTTGTCACGGCCGCGCTGGATGATCCGACATACGGGCGGTCCGACATGGGTGCGGGCAGGCGGGTTTTGGTCGAATATGTTTCGGCCAATCCCACCGGGCCGCTGCATGTGGGGCACACCCGGGGCGCCGTTTTTGGCGATGCTTTGGCGGCATTGCTGGATTATGCGGGCTGGGATGTGACGCGGGAATATTACATCAACGATGGCGGTGCGCAGGTCGATGTTCTGGCGCGCTCGGTTTACCTGCGCTATCTTGAGGCGCACGGTCAGGCGGTGGCGTTTGAGGATGGCACTTATCCCGGCGATTACCTGATCGCAGTGGGTGAGGCGCTGAAAGACAAGGTTGGCGATGCCTTTGTCGGCAAGGACGAACAGGTTTGGCTGTCAGAGGTGCGTGAATTTTCGACACAGGCGATGATGGATCTGATCCGCGCCGATCTGGCCTCTCTTGGGGTCGTCATGGATAGTTTTTACAGCGAAAAGTCGCTTTATGGCACCGGCAAGATCGAGGCGGCGATTGATGATCTGGATGCCAAGGGGCTGATTTACGAAGGCACGCTTGAGCCGCCCAAGGGCAAGCTGCCCGAGGATTGGGAGCCGCGCGAACAGACCTTGTTCCGCTCGACCGCCCATGGCGACGATGTAGACCGCCCGGTGAAGAAATCCGATGGGTCGTGGACCTATTTTGCCCCCGACATCGCCTATCATTATGACAAGGTGCAGCGCGGTTTCGATGCCCTGATTGATGTGTTCGGCGCCGATCACGGGGGCTATGTCAAACGGATGAAAGCGGCGGTTTCAGCCCTGTCGGGGGGCGCCGTTCCTCTTGATATCAAGCTGTGCCAACTGGTGAAGCTGTATAAAAACGGCGAACCGTTCAAGATGTCCAAACGGGCCGGCACCTTTGTGACCCTCGCGGATGTGGTTGAACAGGTCGGCGCCGATGTGGCGCGCTTTGTCATGCTGACCCGCAAGAACGACGCGCCGCTGGATTTTGATTTCGCCAAGGCGGTCGAGCAATCCAAGGACAACCCGGTGTTTTACGTCCAATACGCCAACGCAAGGGTGCATTCCGTCCTGCGCAAATTTGCCGGGTCCGGGATTGCCCTGTCGGATCAGCCGGTGCTGGAGGATGCCGCCGAATTTGCCGTGGCGCGCAAACTGGCCGAATGGCCGCGTCTGGTGGAAATCGCCGCGCGCAATCATGAACCGCACCGGGTGGCGTTTTACCTTTATGAACTGGCGTCGGATTTCCACACCTTGTGGAACCGGGGCAACGACACCCCGGGCCTGCGGTTCCTGCAAGAGGGCAACACATCGGCGTCCAGCGGTAAAATTGCACTGCCGCGCGCTGTATCCGTTGTCATTTCCGCAGGTTTGGGTATTCTTGGGGTAACCCCGGTTGAGGAAATGCGCTGAGCAAAGGCGCCCCTGCTGCGGGTTGCGAGACAGGCAAAACGACAGACATCGCTGATAATTGGCCCTTTCGGGCTGTTTGGCGATTCGAGCAGTGAGGCATGGAATGGCGGATGTTTACAACGACGCAGGCGAAGCGACACCCCATGGCGCAAAGGTGGGCCGCGCGGTCAATCTGGCCGGTGGGCTGATTTCGCTTGGGTTGCTGCTGGGCACCGGGGTCTGGGGCTATAAACTGTTGGTGCGCGATGTTACCGGGGTGCCGGTTGTGCGCGCCCTTGCGGGGCCGATCCGCATTGCCCCCGAAGACCCGGGTGGGGTAAGTGCCGCGCATCAGGGGCTGGCCGTCAATCAGGTGGCCGCCGATGGCGTTGCTGCCGGCCCGGCGGAAGAGGTGATTCTGGCGCCCGCGCCCCTGACCCTCGCCGCCGAAGATTTGCCCGCACCGCGCCTGCCGCGCCCGGTTCTGGATCAGGCCGCCACGCCAACGCCCGCTGTGGCCGACGCCGCCGTTGCCATTGACGACACCCCCGAAGATGCACTGGCCACCGATATGGCCGTCGCCGAAGCCCTGAGCGATGCGCCGCCTCTGGATCTGCCTGAAATGACCGGCGATTCCACCACCGATGCGCTGGCCCTGGCCGAAGCCCTGTCAGATGGGATAACGCCCCTGACCGGGGTAACAGATACCTCTGCCGACACGTCGGGCAACCTGCGCGATGAAAAGGGCCTGCGCCGCTCGCCCCGTCCGCCCCTGCGCCCCGAGGGTCTGTCACGCCCGGTTGTCGTGGCTGCGGCCCAGACAACGCCCGATACCGTGGACGTCGCCGCCGACACCATTCCGGCCGGGACGCGCCTTGTGCAATTGGGCGCGTTTGAATCCGCCGAGATCGCCCGCAACCAATGGGACAAGATCGGCGATCAGTTTCAGGATTACTTTGGCGGCAAACAGCGCGTCGTGCAGCGCGCGCAATCGGGCGGCAAGACGTTTTACCGCCTGCGCGCCATGGGCTTTGCCGATCTGAGCGACGCGCGCCGGTTCTGTTCGGCGCTGATGGCCGAAAAGGCCGATTGCATTCCCGTCGTTGTGCGCTGATCCGGTGGCGACCTCGGCCTTTACCGTTGGTGTCGATGGCCCGGTTCTGGGTGGTGAAGAGGCGGCCTTTCTGGCCGAAACCCGACCCTGGGGGTGATCCTGTTTGCCCGCAATGTGGAAAACCCCGATCAACTGCGCGCGCTGACCGGTGCGATCCGCGATATTCTGGGCGATGGCACCCCGATCCTTGTGGATCAGGAGGGTGGGCGGGTACAGCGGATGTTTGCCCCCCATTGGCGGCAATGGTTGCCGCCGCTTGATCATGTGGCGGCGTCAGAGGGTGCGGCGCGGGCGATGTATCTGCGCGGCCTGCTGATCGGGCATGAGTTGGCCCAGGTCGGGATCGACGTGAACTGTGGGCCAACCTGCGATGTGGCCACCGCAAACACCCATCCATTTCTGAAAAACCGCTGCTTTGGCCATGACGCCAAAACCGTGACGGAAATGGCCCGGGCCATGGCCGAGGGGCTGATGGATGCCGGGGTTTTGCCGGTGATGAAACACATGCCCGGTCATGGGCGCGGCGCGGTGGACAGTCACCATGACCTGCCGGTTTGCGACGCTGATCGCACCACCCTTGAGGCGGTGGATTTCGCTCCCTTTCGGGCGCTGAACGATCTGCCCATGGGGATGACCGGCCATATGCTGTTTCCCGCGCTTGACGCGCGTCCCGTCACCCATTCTCCGGTGCTGATCAAGGATGTGATCCGGGGCAGCATCGGGTTTGACGGGCTGTTGATGACCGATGACATTGGCATGAACGCCCTTGGCGGCACAGTGGTGGACCGGGCGGTGCGCGCACAGGCGGCGGGTTGTGATCTGGTGCTGCATTGCAATGGCGATCTGGCGGAACGGCGGGTGGTCGCGGCGGCGCTTGCGCCCATGTCCGAACGGGCCAAACAGCGCGCGCAGGCCGCATTGGCACAGAGGCGCGCCCCTGTAAATGTTGACATTCCCGCCTGTGAGGCCGAGCTTGCGGCGCTCATGGGGGGCATGTCTATGGCTGAGCCGGACGAGCCGCAATTCGATCCGGTGGCCGAACGTCTGGCCGCCGAGGCGCTGATTGTCGATGTGGACGGGTTTGAAGGGCCGCTTGACGTGCTGCTGACCTTGTCGCGCACTCAAAAGGTGGACCTGCGCCAGATTTCAGTGCTTGCCCTGGCGCGTCAATATCTGAGCTTTGTGGAACAGGCCAAGGCCCTGCGCATCGAACTTGCCGCCGATTATCTGGTGATGGCGGCCTGGCTGGCGTTTCTGAAATCGCGGCTGTTGTTGCCCCCAGACCCCGAGGACGAAGGGCCATCGGGCGAAGATCTGGCCGCACATCTGGCATTTCAGTTGGAGCGACTGGCCGCCATGCGCAATTGCGCCGCGCGGTTGATGGGGCGTGACCGTCTGGGGCGCGATTTCTTTGCGCGCGGGCAGGGCGAAGGCGTCGAACGTATCCGCAGGGTGCAATATACGGCGACCCTGCTGGACCTGATGCAGGGCTATGCCCGCATCCGCACCCGCGACGATTTCCGCCCCTTCGTGATGGACCGCACCAATGTGATGACCATGGAAGAGGCGCTGGAACGGATGCGCGGGCTGATCGGTTTTGTCGGGGACTGGACCGACCTGTCCAGTTATCTGCCCGACGACTGGCAGGGCGACCCGGTGCGCCGGCGCAGCGCCACAGCCAGCCATTTCGCTGCCTCGCTGGAATTGGTCAAGGCGGGGCGTATCGAAATCCGGCAGGGGGGCACCTTTGCTCCGATCCAGATCAAAACGCGGGAGGCTCGATGAGCGCGCGGCACGCAAGCGAAGAGAGCCTGTTCGAGGCGCCGCCCCTGGCCGAACAGGAACGCATGGTCGAAGCGGTGCTGTTCGCCAGCGCCCAACCGGTGAGCGTGGCCGATCTCAACGCGCGCATGCCCCACGGCAGCGATGCCGCCGAGGCGCTGGCCCTGCTGCGGCGCCGTTACGAGGGGCGCGGGGTGCAGGTGGTGAAAGTGGGCGACGCCTGGGCGATCCGCACCGCCCCCGACCTTGGATTCCTAATGCAAAAGGAAACGGTTGAACTGCGCAAATTGTCACGCGCGGCCATCGAAACCCTTGCCATCGTCGCCTATCACCAACCTGCCACCCGGGCCGAGATCGAGGAAATTCGTGGCGTTTCCGTGTCGCGTGGGACCATTGACCAACTGCTGGAACTGGATTGGATCCGACTGGGGCGGCGTCGCATGACCCCGGGGCGCCCGGTCACATTTGTTGTAACCCAAGGGTTTCTTGACCATTTTGCGCTGGAATCGGCCCGTGATCTGCCCGGACTGAAAGAGCTGCGCGCCGCAGGTCTTTTGGAAAACCGCCCCGCCCCAGACCTGAGCGACCCGGGCGATGATGACGGGCAGGGCGACATGTTTGAAGGGGACGAGACATGAATCAGATCGTCAACATGGTTCTGCGTATGGTGATGCGCAAGCTTATGAACCGGGGGATGAACGCGGGGATTGATCGTGCTTTGGGGCCGAAAAAGCCGCGAAATACCATGACTGCGCAAGAGCGTGCTCAGGACAATACGGGGCGCGAAAATTCCAAACGGGCAAAGCAGGCACTGCGCGCGATGCGGCGGATCGGGCGATTTTGACCCTTGGCACGCAATGAGAGTGCGGAGCTTGAGTATTTTTGTCAGTAAAAAGCCGGGGCGCGGTGTTTTACGTGCGGAAGTGTTTTGCCAGTTTGAGGCCCTGACCCTGATAGTTTGATTTCAGGTCGGCGCCGTAAAGCTGTTCCGGCGTCGCGGCCATGTTTTCGTAAATCAGCCGGCCGACGACCTGACCATGCTCCAGAACAAAGGGGGCCTCGTGGCAGCGTACTTCAAGCACGCCGCGCGCCCCGGTTCCGCCTGCGGCGGCCCAGCCGAACCCGGGATCGAAAAAGCCCGCGTAATGCACCCGGAATTCCCCGGCCATGGCCAGAAAAGGCGCCATTTCAGCGGCGTAATCCGGGGGAATGACCACCGCTTCGCGGCTGACAAGGATATAGAATGCGCCGGGGTCGAGAATGATGCGCCCGGTGTCGCTGTGCAGTTCCTCCCAGTATTCGGCGGGGGGGTAATGGGCGATATTATCGAGATCAATCACCCCGGCGTGGGGTTTGGCGCGATAGCCGACCAGAGTGCCGGTTTGCGGTTTCAGATCAACGGAAAAGGCCAGCCCGTCGTCGATCACCGCTGTGGTATCCACCAGCGGGGTTTGGGCGTGCAGGGCGCGCAGGGCGGAATCGTCAAGGCGCCCCTGGCCTTCGCGAAAGCGGATCTGGTTCAGCCGCATGCCAGGGCGCACCAGCACCGAAAACGACCTGGGGCAGATTTCAGCATAGAGAGGGCCGGTGTAACCATCTGGAATCCGGTCAAATTCGGTGCCGCCATCGGTGATCGTCCGGGTGAGGAGATCGAGCCTGCCGGTTGAGCTTTTGGCATTGGCGACGGCCTGAAGCCCCGCAGGCAGCGCCAGGCGTTCGGCCAGGGGCACGAGATAGACACAGCCCTTTTCCAGCACCGCGCCACCGTTCAGATCAACCCGGTGCATCTGGAAATCTTCCAGCCGTGCGGCGACAGTGGCATCGGCCCCGGTAAGGAACGAGGCGCGCACCCGATAGGCGACATTGCCCAACCGCAGATCCAGCGAAGCGGGTTGAATCTGGGCCTCAAGGATCGCGGGGTCAGCCGCGATGGCGCCGGATGCGATCAGGGCGCGCAGGCGCTGGCTGGGCAATACGCCGGTCATGAGATGCCTTTGGTAAGAGTGGCAATGGTAGAGCTATTGGTCGGGCTAGCAGGACTCGAACCTGCGACCTTCCGTCCCCCAGACGGACGCGCTACCAGGCTGCGCCATAGCCCGACTGAGGGTGCTTTTAACGAGATCCCGCGCCGAGGGCAAGGGCCGATTGCAGCATTGTACCATGAGTTTACGATCAATCTGCCGCAGGGGCCGAAGGGGCCGCCACCATCCGGCCATGGAGCGCGGCCAGACGTGCAACGAGGGGGCGCAGGGAATCGGCATTCTCGCGCAAGCGGGCATCGGGCGCTGCGCGAGATCTGGTCGAGCAGGCTGGCGGGGGCGTCGCACATTGGGGCGGGCGATTCGGGGGCGGTGTCGCGCTCTGGTGCGGCGGCGGGCTGTGGGGCGTCATCGACAAAGGGCCAGCGATTGAGGGATTCGTCGGGTGTTTCCGCCTGGCCGAGATCGAAGGAGGGGGCCGGGTCGGTATCGGGGGTGAACTGAACCACCTCGCCCCGGGGCGGGAGCGACGGGACATCGACGGCCATCGGGCTTTCGCCTGGCCCGCTGTTGTCTTGCGGGGCATCGGAGCCGGGCGAGAGTGCGCAAACATGCGTCACGCCTTCCTCGCGCAGGAGTTTTTGAACACCCCGGATGGTCAGCCCGTCATCATGGAGCAAGCGTTTGATTCCGCCCAATAATTCCATATCTGCCGGGCGATAATACCGCCGGCCGCCGGCCCGTTTGACCGGTTTGACCTGGGTGAACCGGCTTTCCCAGAACCGCAGCACATGGGTGGGCACGTCAAGCCAGTCGGCCACTTCGCTGATGGTGCGAAAGGCATCGGGCGATTTGTTATCCATGAAGCTTACCGTTTATTGCCATCCGCCACCCGGTCGCGCATCAGATGCGAGGGGCGGAACGTCAGCACCCGGCGGGGGTGGATTGGCACCTCTTCGCCGGTTTTGGGATTGCGCCCGATCCGGGCCGATTTTGCCCGCACCGAGAAGGTGCCGAAGGACGAAATCTTGACTGAATCGCCCGCGGCCAACGCATCGGACATGTGGCCAAGAACGGATTCGACCAATTGCGCGGATTCATTCCGGCTTAGGCCGACTTCGCGAAAGACGGCCTCGCTCAGGTCCATCCGGGTCAGTGTTTTTTCACTCATGTCATCCCCCAAGGATTTTTGTAACCTTGGCGCGCCCTGTTTTCAAAGTCAATCTCAATGGCTTGCGCGTTGCGGTGAATGTCACGCGTCAGGTGCGATCTGCGGGCCTGCTGCGCTACCAGCGCAGAATGACCGACCCCCAGGCCAGCCCGCCGCCGATCGCCTCGGTCGCAATCAGATTGCCCCGCTTGATATCGCCGCGGTCCTTGCCCACGGACAGGGCCAGCGGGATCGAGGCCGCGGATGTATTGCCATGATCCTGCACGGTCAGAATCACCCGGGACAGAGGCAGGCCCATCTTTTGTGCGGTGGATTTGATGATGCGCAGATTGGCCTGATGGGGCACCATCCAATCGACATCCTGAGGTGACAGCCCGGCCTTGGCCAATGCGGTGTCGGCGGTCTGGGCCAGCTTTTCCACTGCGTGGCGGAACACCTCTTTGCCCTGCATCCGCAGATGGCCGACGGTCTGGGTGGACACACCGCCGTCGACGTAAAGCGCGCTTTTGTATTGGCCGTTGGAATTCAGATCGGTCGACAGAATACCACGGTCCGCCGTGGTGCCTTTGCCGCTTTGCGCCTCAAGTATGAGCGCGCCGGCGCCGTCGCCAAACAGGACACAGGTGGCGCGGTCGCTCCAGTCTATGATGCGGCTGAAGGTTTCGGCGCCGATGATCATGACGCGCCTGGCCTGGCCCGAAATGATCAGGGCGTTGGCGTTGGCCAGAGCAAAGACAAACCCGGCACAGACCGCCTGAATATCAAAGGCAAAGCCCCGTGTCATGCCCAGATTGGCCTGCACCATGGTGGCGGCCGAGGGAAAGGTCAGATCGGCGGTCGAGGTGGCAAGAATGATGGCATCCAGATCATCCGCCACCAACCCGGCATCGGCCAGGGCGGCGGTGGCGGCGCGGGTGGCCAGATCCGAGGTCGTCTGACCCTCGGCGGCAAAATGGCGCCGTTCGATCCCGCTGCGCGAGCAGAATCCATTCGTCAGAGGTGTCGACCATCGCTTCGAATTCGGCGTTCTCGACCACCCGGTCGGGGAGGTAATGCCCAACCCCCGTTACGACAGCACGTGTTGTCATGATGCGGTATCGTCCTGTTGCGGTGGTGTTTCGGTTTGCTGGCGGTGGGCCAGGCCGGCGGCCACCCGCGCGGCCAGCCGTTCGTTGAACCCGCCCTGGGCCAGTTTGAACGACAGCTTGATCGCCGCTGAAATGCCTGTGGCATCGGCGCTGCCGTGGGATTTCACCACGGTGCCGTTCAGGCCCAGAAATACCCCGCCGTTCACCCGGCGCGGATCAATCCGTTTCTGCAACCGCTTGAGCGACCCAAGGGCCAGAAGGGCGGCAACTTTTGACAGAAGGTTAAAGGAAAACGCCTCGCGCAGAAGATCGCTGATCAGTTTGGCGGTGCCTTCGCCGGTTTTCAGGGCGACATTGCCGGTGAACCCATCGGTCACGATCACATCGACCCGATCAGAGGGGATATCGCCCCCCTCGACAAAACCGACAAATTCAAAGTCGGAATGGGCGGCGGCATCGGCGATCAGATCATGGGCGACCTTGAGTTCGGCGCGGCCCTTGTGTTCTTCGGTGCCGACATTCAGCAACCCGATGCGCGGGCGTTTCAGGCCCAGCCCGTTGCGGGCATAGGACGACCCCATCAGCGCATATTGCAACAGATCATCCTGATCGGCGCGGATGTCAGCGCCCACGTCCAACATCATGTTGAACCCGCCGGGATTGCGCGACGGCCAAAGGCAGGCAATGGCAGGGCGGTTCACCCCGTCGATCTTGCGCAGGCGGATCATGCTGACGGCCATCAGCGCGCCAGTATTGCCACAAGACACGGCAACGTCGGCATCGCCTGCGCGCACCGCCTCGATGCAGGACCACATGGAGGTGTCCTTGCCGTGGCGCATGACCTGACTGGGCTTGTCCTCCATGGTGACGACACCGGCGGCATCGCGGATTTCGCAACGCTCACTCAGCCCGGCCTGTTCGACCAAGGGGGCAAGTTCGGTCCGGGGACCGTGCAGGATAAACCCGATGTCGGCGTTTTTCTCGGCCGATTTTGCCATTCCGGCGACAACGGCCTTTGGCCCCTGATCGCCGCCCATTGCATCGATCGAAATGATCGTGCGCCCCCCGTACCCGTGTGCGAAGGGCCGCCGGAACGTGCGGCGGCTTCATCATTGGGGACAGGGGAAACCTGGGGCATGCTGGGCGGCGGGGCCGACGTGGGCTTATGCCGCGTCGTCGTCCAGATCGATTTCGTCAGCCTGAGCGACGATTTCACGCTCGGCGTAATGGCCGCAGGCACCGCATACATGGTGCGGGCGCTTCAGTTCACCGCAGTTCGGGCACTCTGCCGGATTGCCGGGCGTCAGCGAATCGTGCGCGCGGCGCATGTTGCGGCGGGACTTGGTGATTTTATTCTGTGGGACAGCCATGTCTCAACCTCAGGTTATCGGGGGCCACTTGGCCCGGTGTTGCTCATCTCGCGGGACTGCGAATTCGTTATTGATCCCGCAGGGCCATACGCCCATCGGGCGCGCGGTTCAAGCCCTGTGAAGGCCCCCGGAAAGAGCGCGGAACATACTGTGATCTGCGCGCGGGGCAAGGGAAAACTGGTTGCCCTAGCTGTCTTTTTCATCATCCAGCGCCGCGCGCAACCCGGCCAGCCCGGCAAAGGGGCGTGCATCCTCGTCGCGCATGGGCGCCTGGCCCGGTTCGGTGAACACCGCTTCGCCCAGGGCGACGCCCGCAGCGCGTGGAAAATCGGGCAGGGCCATGGCCAGCGCCTCGGCCATCACCTGCCCAAGATCAAGGGTGGCAGGCAGGGGTTCGGCGGTGTCATCCTCGGGCATTTCGATTTCGCCGCCGGTGTCTGGCAGTTCCATTTCCGCCAGATACCGGCGCTGAATATCACTGTCGATCCGGGTGGTGACGGGGGCAAGGGTGACGACGCAGGGCTGCACCACTGTGGCGCCAAGGCGCGCGGTCAGGGTCCAGTCATGGCGCCCCACGGGGGCCAATGTACCACTAAATCGCAGTTTGCGCAGGGCCGACAGCCCCAGATCAGCGGCCAAAGCGGCGCGGCCATCGGCATCGGGCACCAGTTCGAACGTCGTTTCGCGCCGGTGCCCCAGATCGGACAGGCGCAGGATATGGGGCGAAGGCGAAAGAGGTGTGGACATGGTGGTGTTTCGATTCTTGAACAGTGGGCGAACAAACTGTAAGCCGGATAAGAGGCAGATAAAAGCAGCGCAGAGGGTGGTATGGGGCGATTGGCCAGGATGACACGGCTGGGGGCGGCGATTGTGCTGGCACTGGCAGTGGCCGGATGCACGGCGATTTACCGCAATCACGGCTATGTGCCAGCGGATGATGAACTTGCCGCAATCGAGGTAGGCACCGACACCCGTGAAACCGTTGCCGCCGCCGTCGGGCGGCCCACGTCGACCGGTGTTCTGGACAAGGGCGGGTGGTTTTACGTCAAAAGCCGGTTCCGCCACTATGCCTATCGCGCCCCGCAAGAGGTGGAACGTGAAGTGGTGGCCATTTCCTTTGACGACACTGGCGTGGTTGAAAATATCGAACGCTTCGGGCTTGAGGACGGGCGCGTCGTGGCGCTGTCGCGTCGGGTCACCGACAGCAACGTCAAGGGTATCGGGTTCTTGCGACAGTTGTTTGGCAACATCGGCAACTTCAACGCCGGGGATTTCCTGCAATAGCGCCGGAACCGGGGATCACGATTCGCCCGGAATGGCGCAGCCCCGAATGGGCCGCGCCATGACCCTAGCTGGTTGACTTGGGTTTGAATTCCAACGCCACACCGTTGAGGCAATAGCGCAGGCCGGTGGGTTGTGGCCCATCGGGAAACACGTGGCCAAGATGCGCCGCGCAGCGGTTGCAATGCACCTCGGTGCGTTTCATCAGCCAGGACCGGTCTTCGTGTTCGCCGACCATTTCAGGAACGGCGGGTTTCCAGAAGCTGGGCCAGCCGGTGCCGCTGTCGAATTTATGGGCCTGATCAAACACCTCGGCGCCGCAACAGACGCAATGAAAGCTGCCCGGCTCTTTGGGAAAGGAATCATGGGAAAAGGCGCGTTCCGTTCCGTGTTTGCGGGTGACCTTGAACGCCAGATCTGACAATTGTTCGCGCCATTCGGCATCGGATTTGGTGACTTTCTGCATCGCATGTCCTTTCACACTTGCCCGGATTGCCGGGGTTGCCCCATATCTAGGGTGTTTTGCGGGGCATCCAAGCCATGAATGGGCGATCATGACACAGGCCAAAGGTGCAATCCTTCTGAGCAAGGGCCGGTTGCGGGCACGCATGGCGGCGGGTGCGCCGGATATGGCCGCCGCGCTGGCCCTGCGGGGGCGCTGTTTTCGGGGCGGGGCCGACCGGAACGACCGGGACGCATTCGATGTACTGTGTGATCATGTGTTGATCGAAACCTGTGATACCGGCGCTTTGGTGGGGTGTTTTCGGCTGCGCCTTTATCGGGGCGCTGCGATCGTCCACAGCTATTCCGCGCAATTCTATGATCTGGCGGCGCTGGGACATTTCGGCGCGCCGATGCTGGAACTGGGGCGATTCTGCATTCACCCTGATTGGCAGGATGGTGATGTGTTGCGGTTGGCATGGGGGGCGGTGACACGGCAGGTCGATGATTTGGGGGTGGGGCTGCTGTTTGGCAGTTCGTCCTTTGCGGGATGCGATCCGGCGCCCTATCACCACGCCTTTGCCTATCTGCGCGACCGGCACCGCGCGCCAGATCGTTGGGCGCCCGGTGTCGGCGCGGGCGAGGTGGTGCGTTTTGCGCCCTTGCCCGGTGTCACCGGCAGCGCCGCGCAAAAGGTGCTGCCGCCGCTGTTGCGCACCTATCTGGCCATGGGCGGATGGGTCAGCGACCATGCGGTGATCGACCGCGCCCTTGGTACGGTTCATGTCTTTACCGGGCTTGAGATCGCGCGCGTCCCGGCAGGGCGCGCCCGGCTGTTGCGCGCCGTGGCCGGGTGAAATCAGGCTGTGAACGCCGAAAGCCGGTCGTAAAGCTGCCCGATCCCGGCGCGATCGACATTGGCAAAGGCGATGCGCAGCTGCCGCTTGCCTGCCGGGTCTTGGTCGGGGGTGAACATGGTGCCGGGCAACAGCAGCACCCCGGCATCGCGCACCAACCGTTGGGCCAGCGCATCCGATGGTATATCGAACGGGTGTTCCACATAGGCGAAATAGGCGCCACAGCCGAGCAGGTTCCAGCCGGGCAGGCGGGCGAACCCCTGTTCGATGGCGGCGCGCCGATCAAGGATTTCATCCCGTTCCCCCGCCAGCCAGCCATCAAGATTCTGCATCCCCCAAAGCGCCGCATACTGGCCCAACTGGTTGGGGCAGATCGTGACGGTATCAAGAAATTTTTCCACCTGCGCCAGCCGCGCCATACTGGCCGTCAGCGCCCCAACCCGGTGGCCGGTCAGACGATACGCCTTGGAAAACGAATAAAGCTGAATCAGCACATCATCCCAATCGGGATCGGTGAACAGATCGTGGGGCGCACCGCTGCGGCTGTCAAAGTCGCGATAGGTTTCATCAAGGATCAACGCCAAACCATGACTGCGCGCCAGACTGGCAAAGGCGCGCAGGGTTTCGGCCGGGTATTCCGCGCCCCCCGGATTGTTGGGCGTGACCAGAACGATCGCCTTGGTGCGTGGTGTGATCAGCGCGGCGCAGGTTTCAGCGTCGGGAATCAGGCCCGCCCCGGTGGACAGGGGAACAGTGGCGATTCCATTCATATCAAGCCACATTTTATGGTTGAAATACCATGGGGTTGGCAGGATAATTTCATCCCCTTGGGTGGCAAGTGTTGCGATCACCGCCGCAAACGCCTGATTGCACCCCGAGGTGATGGCCACCTGATCGGGCGTGATTGTTGCACCGTAAGCGGCGCTCCAGCGGGTGGCGACCTCGGCGCGCAATTCGGGCAGGCCCAGAACCGGGCCATACAGATGGGATTGCGGCGTGTTCATCAGGGTGTCGGCCATAGCGGCGCGCATCGGTTCAGGGGGCGGGGCCACGGGCGCCGCCTGAGACACATTGATCAAGGGGCGGTCATCGGGAAATGTCACCCCGGTCAGCCAGCGGCGCGCCTCCATCACGGGCGGGGCCGTGGTAGAAGCCATGTGAGGGTTCAACAGAAGCGGCATCGCGCGACCTTTCGTCAGGGGGCCGCGCGACACTAGACCGGTGCAGGACCGGTGAAAACCCTCAGGGGATGATGCGGTTGTATTTCGTGCCCTTGACCGTGGCCCCGGCAATCAACCCGGCCTGACCGAAAATCACCGCGATCACCGGTGACAGCGATGTGGTGGTATCGGCGGAAAGATCGCCCGCCTGATCGTTTACCGCATATTGCACATCGGCGCCGGCCGACCAGCCGGGCGAATTGCGGAAGGTATAAAGGGCGTCATTGGTCATGAAGAACAACACATGGGCGTATTGCTGCGCCCCGATCTGAAGCCCGACACTGGCCTGGGTGGCGGAATAATAATCGATCGTGCTGCCCGCCACCTGAAGCGCGCCGCGCCCATAGCTGCCGCCGATTCCCAGACCCGCCTCGGTGACCAGCGGCATCACCAACTGGCCTGCCGCCTTGTCGCGCAGATCGCGGGTGGCAGGATAGGTGGAATACAGAAAATCAAGGGACCGGGTGACGCGCGCATCAATGGTTTCGGCGCCAAGACTGCCCAGACCGTTGGAACAGGCAGCGCCAAGGGCCGCCGTCGATGCCGCACCGGCCAGAACCGCGCGCCGGGAATAAATGTTCATGTGGGTTTCGCCCTTTTACTGCCGATTATGCCTCGTGCGATGGTCTTATCTGACCATTCAGGCGCAAGGTTAGGCCAGATACCGCCCAATGTCACGCCCTTATGACACCATCGGCAGGGCGCCGCCGGGGCGCATCAACCGCGCAGAACCCGGGCCATGGCCGGGGCAAAATAGGTCAGGATTCCGTCGCAACCGGCGCGTTTGAACGCAATCAGGGATTCCGCCATCACCTGCGCCCCGTCGATCCAACCATTGGCCGCCGCCGCCTGAATCATCGCGTATTCACCGGACACCTGATAGGCATAGGTCGGTACGCCGAACCGGTCCTTGGCGCGCCGGCATATATCAAGATAGGGCAGGCCGGGTTTCACCATCACCATATCGGCGCCCTCGCTCAGATCGCGGGCAATCAGGCGCAGGGCTTCGTTCGAATTGGCGGGGTTCATCTGATAGGTTTTCTTGTCGCCCGTCAGCGCCCCCGTGGCCCCCACCGCATCGCGGAACGGGCCGTAAAAGGCGCTGGCGTATTTCGCGGCATAGGACATGATCGCAACATTTTGATACCCGCCGGTTTCCAGTGCACTGCGCATGGCACCGATCCGCCCGTCCATCATGTCGGAGGGGCCAAGAATATCGGCCCCCGCCTCGGCCTGCGCCATTGCCATTTTCACCAGCGCCGCGATGGTTTCGTCGTTCACGATCACGCCGTCGCGCACGATCCCGTCGTGGCCGTTGATGTTATAGGGGTCAAGCGCCACATCGGTCATCACCGCGATCTCGGGCACCTCTGCCTTGATCGCGCGGATGGCGCGGTTTGACAGGTTGTCGGGGTTCCATGCCTCTTCGCAAAGCTGCGTTTTAAGGCGCGGATCCGTATAGGGAAAAATGCACACTGCCGGAATGCCCAGATCCGCCGCATCCCGGACCGCCTCAACCAACAGATCGACCGACAGGCGTTCAACCCCCGGCATCGAGGCAACGGGCGTGCGCTGCCCCTCGCCGTCACGCACGAAAACCGGCCAGATCAGATCGCCCACAGACAGGGTGTTTTCACAGGCCAGGGCGCGCAGGGCGGGCGAAGATTTCAGGCGGCGGAACCGGGTGGCGGGAAAGGGGGCTTGAGGCATGGCAATCTCGGGGATGAACGGGTGGAGGTATCCCCTTGGGTGGCATGGATGCCGCGCTACCTCAAGTCCCATGATCTGGGGCTGGTGTTTCCCGGCGCCCCCGGAGTAGGGTCGCGCCGAATTGCAACATCAGGAGCTACGGTTTGAACTGGTACACGGCCGTTTTTGAACTGATCGACATGCGGTCGTTTTCCAACCTGTGGTACTGGATCGCCCTTGCCACGGTATGGTCCACCGCATCCCATTGGGTGCTGGGCGTGCCCTATGACATGGTGACGCGGGCGCGCCGCTTTGGCGGGCAGGCCGAGGCCGATCTGGATGTCATGGCGCGGATCAACGTCAACCGGCTGCTTTATATCGCGCGTGTTTCGGGGCTGGGGCTGGTGTCATTGGTTGCGATGCTGTTGTCGGGGCTGGCGGTACTGGCAATCTGGTACAGGGTGGAATTCGCCCAGGCGGTCATGCTGATGGCCGTTCCGCTGACCGGAATCGGCGCCCTGTCTTTGGCCACGGCCAAGACGATCGATACCGAGGGTGCCACGGGTGAGGCGCTCCAGAGGTATTTGTCGCGCCACCGCATGATCGTTCAACTGATTGGCATCCTTGCGATTTTCGTCACCGCCATGTGGGGGATGTACACGAATCTGGATGTCGGGCCATGGGGCCGTTGACGCCAGTCTGCACAGAATAGAAAAAGGCGCATGTCCGATCCCAGCCATATCACCGTATCCGGTGCGCCCGAAGGTTTTGACGCCCGCCTGATCGCGCAGGAACTTTTGCGCGCCAGCGGCCCCGTTGTTCATGTGGCGCGCGATGATAAACGTCTGGCGGCCACCCGTGCCGCGCTGGAATTCTTTGCGCCCCAGGCCACGGTCATCACCTTTCCGGGGTGGGATTGTCTGCCCTATGACCGGGTGTCGCCCAACGCCGATATTTCCGCCACGCGCATGGCGACACTGGCCGCGCTGGCCCATGGGATGCCCGGGCCTTTCATTCTGTTGACCACGCTGAATGCGGCCACCCAGAGGGTTCCGGCGCGGGAATTGCTGCGCGAGGCGGCGTTTTCGGCCCGTGTGGGCGGGCGGATCGACGAAGGCGCGTTGCGCGGGTTTCTGGTGCGCATGGGGTTCACCCAGGCACCCACGGTGATCGAACCGGGTGATTATGCGGTGCGCGGCGGCATCATTGATGTCTGGCCCCCCGGCGAAATGGGGCCTGTGCGGCTGGATCTGTTTGGCGATGTGCTGGACGGTGCGCGCCGCTTTGACCCGGGATCGCAGCGCACCACGGAAAAACTCTCGGTGATTGATCTGGCCCCGGTCAGCGAAGTCATTCTGGATGATGCGGCAATCACCCGGTTCCGGCAAAATTACCGGATTGAATTCGGCGCGGCAGGCACCGACGATCCGCTCTATGAGGCGGTAAGCGCGGGGCGCAAACACGCAGGGATCGAACATTGGTTGCCGTTCTTTCACGACCGGCTGGAAACCCTGTTTGATTATCTGCCCAATGCCACATGGATGCTGGACGATCAAAGCACCGGCGCGCGGCTGGCCCGATGGGACAGTATCGCCGATCAATATGACAACCGCCGCGATGCGATGCTTAGCAAAAAGCGGGTTGATAGCGTTTATAAACCCGCACCGCCGGGGCTGCTTTACCTTGACGATGCCGCATGGACCAAGGCGGTTGCCGGGCGCCGGGTGCTGCAACTGAACCCGCTGCCACAGGCGACGGGGCCCGGGGTGATTGATGCGGGGGGACGGATCGGGCGCAACTTCTCGCCCGAACGACAGCAGGAAAACATCAGCCTTTTTAGTGCCTTGGCGGATCATGTTCGCGCAAAGCATAAAGATGATCAGGTGGTTGTTGCGTCCTATTCCGAGGGTGCGCGCGAACGCCTGACCGGGTTGTTGGAGGATGAGGGGCTGACCAGTGCAACCCCCATCACCGATTTCCGCGATATCCCCGAAGGGCGCGGCGGGTTGTTTCTGGTGGTCTGGGCGCTGGAACACGGGTTTGAGGGCAAGGGCCTTACCGTTGTGTCTGAACAGGATGTGCTGGGTGACCGGCTCATCCGGTCTACCAAACGCAAGAAGCGGGCGGAAAATTTCCTCACCGAAACCCAATCGCTCTCGCCCGGCGATCTGATTGTGCATGTGGATCACGGCGTCGGCGTGTATCGCGGCCTTGAGGTGGTCAAGGCGTTGGGCGCCGATCACGAATGTATCCTGCTGGAATATGCGGGGGGCGACCGGCTCTATCTGCCGGTTGAAAACGTTGAACTGTTGTCGCGCTATGGTCACGACGAAGGCATGCTGGACAAGCTGGGCGGTGGCGCGTGGCAGGCGAAAAAGGCCCGCCTGAAACAGCGCATCCGCGATATTGCCGACCGTCTGATCCGGGTCGCCGCCGAACGGATGCTGCGCCGCGCGCCCATCATGGAGCCGCCAGACGGCATGTGGGATGCCTTTTCCGCGCGCTTTCCCTATCAGGAAACCGACGATCAACAGAGCGCGATTAACGACGTTCTGGGCGATCTTTCCGCGGGGGCGCCCATGGATCGCCTGATCTGTGGCGACGTGGGATTCGGCAAAACCGAAGTGGCCATGCGCGCCGCCTTTGTGGCCGCGCTGAATGGTCATCAGGTGGCGGTGATTGCGCCCACAACCCTGTTGGCGCGCCAGCATTTCAAAGGCTTTGCCGAACGGTTTCGCGGTTTCCCGGTCGAGGTGCGCCAGTTGTCGCGCTTTGTGTCCACCCGCGATGCGGCGCTGACCCGGCAGGGGATTGCCGACGGCACGGTTGATATCGTGATCGGCACCCATGCCCTGTTGGCGAAATCCATCAAGTTCCGCGATCTGGGCCTGTTGGTGATCGACGAGGAACAGCATTTCGGCGTCAACCACAAGGAACGCCTGAAACAGATGCGCTCTGACGTGCATGTGCTGACCCTGACCGCCACGCCGATTCCGCGCACCTTGCAACTGTCGTTGACGGGGGTGCGCGACCTGTCGATCATCGGCACGCCACCGGTGGATCGTCTGGCCATCCGCACCTACGTTTCGGAATTCGATGCCGTCACCCTGCGCGAGGCGCTGTTGCGCGAACATTATCGCGGCGGGCAAAGCTTTGTCGTGGTGCCGCGCATCGCTGACCTGCCCGAGATGGAGGAATTCCTGCGCGATCACGTCCCCGAGGTGAGCTTCATCACCGCCAACGGGCAGATGGCGGCGGGGGAACTTGATGATCGGATGAACGCCTTTTACGATGGCAAATACGATGTGTTGCTGGCCACCACCATTGTTGAATCCGGCCTTGATATTCCCACGGCCAACACCATGATCGTGCATCGCGCCGATATGTTCGGGCTGGCCCAGCTTTATCAGATTCGCGGCCGGGTGGGGCGCTCCAAAACCCGCGCCTATGCCTATCTGACCACGAAACCGCGCACCAAACTGACCCCGAGCGCCGAAAAACGTCTGCGCGTTCTGGGATCGCTCGATTCACTGGGGGCGGGTTTCACGCTGGCCAGTCAGGATCTCGACATTCGCGGCGCCGGCAATCTGGTGGGCGAAGAACAATCAGGGCAGGTGCGCGAGGTCGGATACGAGCTGTATCAATCCATGCTGCAAGAGGCGATTGCCAAGATCAGGGCGGGTAAGCTGGAAGGCCTGACCGACGACGACGGCCAATGGGCGCCGCAGATCAACCTCGGCGTGCCGGTCCTGATTCCCGAAGATTACGTCCCCGACCTCGACGTGCGCCTCGGCCTCTATCGCCGCCTGTCTGGCTTGAGTTCAAAGGTTGAACTGGAGGGGTTCGCCGCCGAGCTGATCGACCGCTTCGGCAAACTGCCCCGCGAGGTGAACACCCTGCTGTTGGTGGTGCGCATCAAGGCCGAATGCAAACGCGCGGGCATCGCCAAACTGGACGCCGGGCCAAAGGGCGCGACGATTCAGTTCCACAACGACAAATTCGCCAACCCCGCCGGTCTGGTCGACTTCATCACCGAACAGAAAGGGCAGGCCAAGGTGAAGGACAACAAGATCATCGTCCTGCGCGACTGGGCGAAAACCGGCGACAAGATCAAGGGTGCGTTTGCGATAGCGCAGGATCTGGCGCGGCATGTGCGGGCGGTGGGGAATTGACGGTAAAGGCGCGTGCCCTTGATGAAAAATCCTGAGTTCGACAAACTGTCCGTCGTTTTTGGGAGGTCGTAAATGTCGGCTGCGAGCCCGTTGCAATCCCTGTCAGCCGCGATATCCTATCGTCATGGTTGACCAGACTGGAAATGACTCATGGCTGCGCGGGTTCGCAGAGCGGGCCGCCTATGCTTGTAAGCGAATTGTGTATTTTAACTGGGAGTCCTACGGAAAACTCGGGGATGCAAAGACTTGGTTGATAGGCATTGTGGTGTTTGTAGCATTGCTTCTTATTTCCTTCCTGACTTTCCGCTGAACGGAAGCGAAGTCCGCACAACCGCTATTCAGTCGCACTCCATAAACGCTCGTTACTGGAACATTCGCCAACGGTTCCGATTGCCGCCGCCAGAAACCCCGTTCAGAACCCAACCGGTTGTTTAAGGTTTGTGCCGCCGCTTTGGTATGGCAGCCAGTTCGGGCATTTCTGGTTTCGGTAAGGTCAGTTCCGGGCTGATCGTTTCGGTGTCAGGCAAGGCGGCGACCGACCGGCAATGGTGCCGCCCTGCTTACCCGTTCCCGCCCCGTGTAAACCGCCCTGCATCTTCGGCGGCGCGGCGGATGGCGTTGGATTTGTTTTCGGTTTCTTCGAATTCCGCTTGCGGGTCGCTGTCATAGACGACGCCGCCTCCGGCCTGGATATAGAGGGTTTCGTCCTTCAACACCGCTGTGCGCAGGGCGATACACATGTCCATGTCGCCGCCGGCGCTGAAATAGCCGAGGCCCCCGCCGTAAACGCCGCGCTTTTCCGGCTCCAGCTCGTCGATGATTTCCATGGCGCGCACTTTTGGCGCGCCGGAAACGGTGCCTGCGGGCATTCCGGCGAAAAATGCCGAAAGCGCATCCTGATCGTCGCGCAATTCGCCCACCACGTTCGATACGATATGCATGACGTGGGAATATTTTTCGATGATGAATTTTTCGGTCGGGCGCACGGTGCCGATTTTCGCCACCCGGCCCACATCGTTGCGGCCCAGATCAAGCAGCATCAGATGCTCGGCCAGCTCTTTCGGGTCAGAGAGAAGATCAGCCTCGTTGGCGCGGTCCTGTTCCGGCGTTGCGCCACGGGGGCGGGTGCCGGCGATGGGGCGGATGGTGATTTCACCGCCAAACACCCGCACGAGGATTTCGGGCGAGGCGCCGATCACCTGAAAGCCGCCAAAGTTGAAATAGAACATGAACGGCGACGGGTTGGTGCGGCGCAAAGACCGGTAAAGCGAAAACGGCGGCAGGGTGAAGGGCACCTGCCAGCGTTGCGACGGGACCACCTGAAAAATATCGCCTTGCCGGATGTATTCTTTAGCTTTTTCCACGGCCGCAAGATACCCGGTATGGGTGAAATTCGACACCAGCGCGGGTGCCGCGAATTCATCGCCCAGATCGCGGGATTCGCCCTTTGGCTGGCGTTCCAGATCGCGCACCGCATCCATTACCCGTTCGGCGGCCTGGGCATAGGCGGCACGCGCCGACAGCCCGCTGTTGGCCCATGCGGGGGACACCACCGTCACCTCGCCCTTGACGCCGTCCAGAACCGCCACAACCGAGGGGCGCAGCATCACCGCATCGGGCAGGCCGAGGGGGTCAGGGTTCACATCGGGAAGATGTTCGACCAGGCGGATCATGTCATACCCGAGATATCCAAACAGCCCCGCCGCAGCGGCAGGCAGATCGTCGGGCAGGGCAATCCGGCTTTCGGCAATCAGGGCGCGCAGGGTGGCAAGGGGATCACCGTCAAGCGCATCCCATGCGTCGGGGTCGAACCGGGCCTGCCGGTTGATCCGGCTTTGGGTGCCGTGACATTGCCAGATCAGATCGGGTTTCAGCCCGATGATCGAATAGCGCCCGCGCACCTCGCCGCCCGTCACCGATTCCAGAACAAAGGTATCGGCGCGCGCCTCGCCCAGCTTCAGCATCAACGAAACCGGCGTGTCCAGATCGGCGGCAAGGCGGGCATAGACCACCTGATTTTCACCGCGGCCAAAGCCCTCGGCGAAGGTTTCGTATGAGGGGGTCAGTTGCATCGTCAGCGCCTATGGGAATTGGGCATGGACGGCGTTGATCGCCGCCTGGTTCAGCTCGATCCCCGCCTGAGCCTCAAGGGCAAGGGTGAAGGCGTCGATCATGTCCTGCGCATAGCCTTGGGCGGTTTGCTGGGCAAAGCCCTGCTGAACGACCTTGGCATCGGCGCTGTCCAGATCGGGCGTGTTGATCGCATCCAGACGCACCACGAAAGACCCGGTATCGTCGCTGACCACCCGGATGTCACCTGGGGCCATGTCAAACACCGTGGTGACCAAAGCGTCGGGCGTGTCTTCGATAAAGGCATCGCGCAAGGCGTCGGTCTGGGCCACGGGTTCGACCGTGCCGGCAAACATGCCTTCGCCACCCTCGATCGCGGTTTTCAGGGCTTCGGCCTGCGCCGCAAGCGCCTTGGAGGTTTCGTCGGTTTCCCACGCGCCGATCACGGCAACCTTTACGGCATCGAACGGTTGCAGGGTGGGGGGAACGATTTCATCCAGACGCAGGGTAAAGATACCGCCGTCGGCCAGTTCGGCCACCTCGGGGAAATCGCCCACTTCGGCGGCATTGGCGGCGGTGCGGAATTCTTCATAGCCGGCAATGGGGTCTTCGCTGGTGTCGCTCAGCAGCACTTCGCCCAGTTCCAGCGGCGTTTCCTTTGCCACCTCTTCGATCGTGGCGCCCCCGGCCAGCAGGTCGTCAACCGGGTCCACCTGTTCGCTGACCAGACGGCGCGCGGCACCATCGGCGAATTCGCTGAGCAGGTCGGGGCGCGCGTCTTCAAAGCTGGTTTCATGGGCGGCCAGAATGGCGTTGACCCGGATCAGGGCAGGGCCAAGATCGGTTTCGACCGGCCCCGCAATGCCCGGCCCATCCAGCGCGAACACGGCATCGGCGGCCTTGCCCAACTGATCACGCGACAGATCGCCAAGGTCGATGTCCGAAAGTTGCAATCCGCGCCCTTCAACCAATGTGTCGAAATCGGTCTTTCCGGCGTCGATGTCGGCCTTGGCCTGTTTCGCCTCGTCCTCGGTGCCAAAGACCAGGCGTTCCACAAGCCGGCGCTCGGGCTGGACGTATTCATCGATCCGGTCGTCATAAAGCGCGCGCAGGGCGGTTTCGTCGATATCCACCTTGTCGGTCATCATCTGCGGCGTCAGCCACGCATAGGTGATGCGGCGCCGTTCAGGCAGGGTAAACAGATCGTTATGGGCGTCGTAAAATGCCTTGAGCGTGGCATCGTCCGGTTCGGGCAGCGGTGTTTCCAGTGCTGCGGCGCGCAGGGGGATATAGGTGAAATCACGGGTTTCGCGGGCGAAGGTGAACACCGTATCGGTCAGGGCCTTGGGCGTTGTCGCCCCCGCAACCACCGCCCCCTGAAGAAGCGAACGGGCGGTGTCATGGCGGATCCCGTCTTCAAACTGCGCCACGGATTGGTTGTTGCGCCGCAGGGTGGCCTCATAGGTGTCGCGGTCAAACCCGCCGGCCAGCCCCTGAAACGCCGGAATGCGCAGCACCTCGCGGCGCACCGCCTCATCGCCGACGGACAGGCCCAGATCGTCGGCCTCGTTCTCCAGCGTGGCGGTGGCGATCACCTGTTGCAGAACCGCGCGGTCCAGACCGAATGCCTGTGCCTCGGCCATGGTGAAACTGCGCCCGGTCTGGGCCTGAAGGCTGCGCAATTCCTGTTGCATGGCCTGAGCATAACGATCAACCGTGATCTCGGTTTTGCCGACGGTGCCGATGCTGCGCACCGATCCGCCAAAGCTGCCGGCCCCGAATCCGGCAAGTCCGACGATCAAAAGCAAAAGAATGATCCAGACAAAGATGTTCGATGTCTTGCGTGCCGCGCCTTTGGCCATGGTGCCCCCGATAATTTCACCCCCGGCCACGCCGGTATCGCAGATACCTATGACAGGTGGTTCATGGGGGCAAGACGGGCCTTGGCCCTATTGCTGCCAGTTGGGCGGGCGTTTGGCCAGAAATGCATCAATCCCTTCGCGGGTATCAGCGTTCAGCGTGTTTTCAACCATCACCTTGCCGGTATGGGCATAGGCCCCGGCCAGCGGCATTTCCAACTGATCGTAAAAGGCGCGTTTGCCGGTCATGACGGCGCTTCCCAGCTTTTGCGCCACTTTATGCGCCAGGGCCTCGGTTTCGTTTGTGAGGGTATCGGCAGGCACCGCGCGGTTGATCAGCCCCAGGTCCGCCGCGCGTTCGGCGCTGATGAAATCGCCGGTGGTCAGCATTTCAAACGCCTGTTTTCGCGGAATATTGCGCGACAGGGCCACCATGGGAGTTGAACAGAACAACCCGATGTTCACCCCGTTCACCCCAAAGCGTGCATCATCTGCGGCCAGCGCCATGTCACAGCTTGCCACCAATTGGCATCCGGCGGCGGTGGCAATGCCATGAACGCTGGCAATTACCGGTTGGGGCAGGTGGGGAATCGCCTGCATCACCGCCGCGCAGCGATTGAACAGATCGCCAAACGCCGCCGCGCCGCCATCTTCGGCCTGCCGCTTTGCCGTCATTTCCTTCAGGTCATGGCCCGCGCAAAACGCCTTGCCCGCGCCGCTCAGGGTGATGACGCGGATCGCCCGATCCCCGGCCAGTGCCGCAAACCCATCGCCCAGCGCCGCCAGCATCCCGTCGGACAGGGCATTCAGGTTGCCCGGTGAATTCAACGTCAGATGGGCCACCGCCCCATCGTCGCACCGTTCCAGTAACGCCATCTTGCCCTCCGCCCGGTTTGGCGCAACCTTAGCGCAGCACACAAAGGACGCAAAGCATGACAATCGCCATGAATACCGAGGCGCTTCGGGATTTCCTGACAGCCGAATTTTCACAGGTCAGCAAGGATTTCGCGGTGGAAAGCGTAACCCCCGATCTTGTGACCGTCCGCCTTTTGGTGAGCGAGCGGCACCTGCGCCCCGGCGGCACCGTGTCCGGCCCGGCGATGTTTGCTCTGGCGGATGTGGCGATCTATCTGGCGATCCTGTCGCGGATCGGGCCAAAGGCCCTTTGCGTGACCACCAGTTGTTCCATTGATTTCATGCGCAAACCCGCCGCCGGCGTCGATCTGTTGGCCGAAGCACGGCTGTTGAAACTGGGCCGGGTTCTGGTGGTGGGCGATGTTTTGATCCGCTCGGTCGGGGTGGATAAACCGGTGGCGCGCGCCAGCCTGACCTATTCCATCCCTCCCGACCCTAAATAGCGGCCCTCTGCACCATCCCGAACAGATCGCGCGGATCATCGGGATCGGCCAGAAGATCCAGTTTCTGGAACAACCCGCTGTCTTTCAGCCTGCCGCGCACATAGGTGAGGGCGGAAAAATCCTCGATCGCAAAGCCGACGGAATCAAACAGCGTGATCTGCTCGCGGCTGCGCCGCCCCGGTGCGGCACCGGTCATCACCTGCCACAGTTCGGTGACCGGGTGATCGGGGTCAAGCTGCTGAATCTCGCCCTCGATCTGCGTCTGCGGCGGGTATTCCACGAAAATCTCTGACCGGGTCAGGATATCGCGGTGCAATTCCGTCTTGCCGGGGCAATCACCGCCGATGGCATTGATATGCACCCCCGCGCCGACCATGTTGTCGGTCAGAATCGTGGCGCATTGTTTGTCCGCCGTGACGGTGGTGACGATCTGCGCGCCCTCGATCGCCTCTTGCGGGCTTTTGCAACGGATCAGGGTCAACCCCCGCCCGGTAAGGTTTTTCATCGCCTTGTCCGTGGCCGCACCGTCGATGTCATACAGGCGCAGCGTGTCGATGCCACAGATCGCCTTGAACGCCAGCGCCTGAAATTCGCTTTGCGCGCCATTGCCGATCATCGCCATGGTGCGGGCGTTCTTTGGCGCAAGGTGGCGGGCGGCCAGCGCGCTCATCGCCGCCGTGCGCAGGGCTGTCAGGATGGTCATTTCGCTGAGCAACACCGGATACCCGGTGGCCACATCCGCCAACAGGCCAAAGGCGGTCACGGTCTGCAAGCCGTCCTTCATGTTCCTGGGGTGGCCGTTCACATATTTGAACCCATACACATCCCCGTCTGAGGTGGGCATCAATTCAATCACGCCCTCGGCAGAATGGGACGCCACGCGCGGCGTCTTGTCAAAACTCTCCCAGCGGCGAAAATCCACCTCGATGGCATCGGCCAGTTCGCACAGCATTTTCTCCAACCCGATATGGTGAATCAGCTGCATCATGTGATCGACGGAAACAAACGGCACATAGGCCATGTCAGAGGGCTGTGTCATATAAAGCTCCGGGTTGGGCGGTCAAACACGCGCCGCCCCAGCAGTGAGGCGGCAAGATCAACCATCAGCGCGGCGGTGCGGCCACGTTCATCAAGAAACGGGTTCAACTCAACCAGATCCAGAGAGGTCACCAGCCCGCTTTCATGCAGCATCTCCATCACCAGATGCCCCTCGCGCAATGTGGCCCCCCCGGCACGGTGGTGCCGACGGCAGGGGCAATGGCGGGGTCAAGAAAATCCACATCCAGCGAGACATGCAGCATTCCGTTCGCCGCACGCACCTTTTCCAGAAACGCGCGCAGGGGCGCGGCGATGCCGGTTTCATCAATCTGGCGCATGTCATGCACGGTAATATTGCTGTCCAGCAGGGCGGCATGTTCGGCACTGTCCACCGAACGGATACCGATCATAGAGACATTTTCATCGGCAACACGGGCGGGCAGGGGCGGAAACGCATCAAACCCCGGCCGCCCGGTGACATAGGCCACAGGTGTGCCATGCAGATTGCCGCTGGTGGTGGTCAGGGGCGTGTGAAAATCACTGTGCGCATCCAGCCACAACACAAACTGCGGGCGGCCCACCTCGGCCGCATGACCCGCCACCCCCGACACGGTGCCAAGGGCCAGCGCATGATCGCCCCCCAGAAACACCGGCATCCCATCCGCCATCGCCGCCCTGGCCGCTGCGGCAAGGGCTTTGGTCCAGGCCACAGTTTCCCCCAGCGCCACCAGATGATCCGGCGCACCCGGATGTTCGGCAATGGGGCCGGGGGCGCAATTGCCGCGATCCTCAACCAAATGGCCCAATTCGCGGGCCGCGTCGGCCAGGCCGGCCACGCGAAAGGCATCCGGCCCCATGAGACAACCGCGCCGCGCCTTGCCCGTATCAACGGGGGCGCCAATCAGGATAATGCGGCTCATGTCTGCTCCTTCTGTCCCTTTGGCGGGATACTCCGTGCAATCTGCGCCAGATAATACTGCAAATCTTGCCCAATTCGATATGACACAGGCCAAAATGGCGGCTATAACTGCCGATATGGATGAAACCGATTCCGCGCTTCTGGCCGCCCTGCGCCGCGATGCCCGCACCCCTTTGGCGGAACTGGCCAAACGGCTGGGCAAATCCCGCGCCACCCTGCGCGCACGGATCGAACGCATGCAGGCAAATGGCGATATTCAGGGCTTCACCGTGCAAACCCGCAAGGACGTCGCGCGCGCCCCTGTGCGCGGGCTGATGATGCTGGGCATCGAAGGGGCAGGCACCAGCCGCCTCATTCACCGCCTGCAGGGAATGGTGCAGGTGCAGGCGATCCACTCGACCAATGGCAAATGGGATCTGATCATCGAACTGGGCGCCGCCACTTTGGAAGATCTGGACAAAATCCTGTTTGCCATCCGCGAATTGCCCGGCATTACCTCAAGTGAAACCAACCTGCTGCTTTCAACCCGGCAAAGCTGACTTTTTACTGATCAAAATACTCAAAAATCCGACGGATCAGCCCGCGCGGCGGGCAGCAGCAAGCCAAACCACCACCAATGCGAACGAAATCACCGCATTCCACCCCGCCATGGACAAGCCAAGAAACGACCACACAATCTGATCGCACATGACAAGGTGCTCGGGGATGGCGGTGGACAAAAGATCCGAACCGGACAGGCCCGACAGGCCGGCGCCATTGCCGGTGCAGGAACTGGGACCGGGCCAGAATTTCCACTCGACCCCGGCGTGAAACACGCCGATGGCGCCGGTGGTCAGGGCGGCGAGGGCACCAGGAACGGCAACCCATGCACGGGGCCAGACCACGCCGACCAGCCCCAGAACAATCGCCACCCCATGGGGCCAGCGTTGCCACAGGCACATGGCGCAGGGCGCATAGCCCAGGGCCTGAAACACAAAGGCCCCCCCAACAGCGCCGCCGATCCGGCTGCCGCGATCACGATCAGAACACGCGTGTTCATAGATACCTCACCAGAAAGAACCCGCCCAACAGGACAATGACGAACACCACAAACACCAGCCCCAGCCGCCGCTCGATGAAATCACGGATCGGGGCGCCGAATTTCCACAACAGGGCGGCGACAATGAAAAACCGCAGGCCCCGGGCGATGATGCTTGCCAGAATGAAAATGGGCAAGGACAGGCCGGTACTGCCTGACAGGATCGTGATCACCTTGAACGGAAACGGCGTGACCCCGGCGATCAGAACCGCCCATGCGCCCCAGGCGTTATACCGGGCGGAAAACTCGGCGAAATAGGCGTCCTTGCCATAAAACTCCAGAATCGGGCGGCCCACAGTCTCGAACAACCCCGACCCGATCCAATAGCCCAAAAGCCCCCCAGAACCGAAGCGATGAGCGCGACAAGCGCGATGAGCCATGCGCGCGACGGGCGGGCCAGAATCATCGGGATCATCAGAACATCAGGGGGAATCGGAAAGACCGAGCTTTCCAGAAACGCCACAAGGGCCAGCGCCCAAATCGCATGGGGGCTTTGGGCAAGGCCCAGCACCCAGGTGTAAAGTGATCTCAGCATCCGGCCCGGCCCCACTATGTGTGGCCTCTTGCAGCACGGGGCGCGGGGCGCGTCAACTGCGCCATGCGCGCGGAACGGATTGCCACCCTGCCGGGTTGCGCTAGGATCGGGGCAACCAGAAAGGACCAGCGATGCAATGGAAAGGACGGCGCACCAGCCGCAATATCGAAGACCGGCGGCGCATGTCAGGCGGGGGCAGGGCGGCTGTGGGCGGCGTTGGCGGACTCGGGGTGATTGCCGTTCTGCTGATTGGTTACTTCCTTGGCATCGACGTGACACCATTGTTGCAACAGGGCGCGCCGATTCAACAAGGCACGACCGAGCTGACACAACAGGATGAAGATGCGGCACAATTTGTCTCGGTCGTTCTGGCCGATACCGAAGAGGTCTGGTCCGATGTGTTCCGCGACCAGGTGGGCGAAACATATACCCCGGCCATTCTGGTGCTGTTCAAGGGCGTGACCCAAAGCCCCTGTGGCAATGCCTCGGGGGCGACGGGGCCGTTTTATTGTCCGGGCGACAAAAAGGTTTATATCGACACCGCATTCTTTACCACACTGGCCCAACGCATGGGCGCGGGGGGCGATTTTGCCGCCGCCTATGTGGTCGCCCATGAAATCGGTCATCATGTGCAGGATGAATTGGGCATTCTGGGGCAGGCCAACCAGATGCGCGCAAAGGTCAGCGATGAACAGAGCAACGCCATTTCCGTCCGGGTCGAGCTTCAGGCAGATTGCTATGCCGGGATCTGGGCGCGCAACGCCGACGCCAAATTCGCCAGCCTCGACCCCGGAGATGTAGGCGAGGCGATGAATGCGGCCAAGCAGATCGGTGACGACACTTTGCAACGCAACGCCGGGCGCGTGCCATCGCCGCACACGTTCACCCACGGCAGTTCAGCCCAGCGTCAAAGGTGGTTCAAACGCGGTTATGACACCGGCGCGCTGACCCAATGTGATACTTTCAGCGCCAACCGGCTCTGATCGTGCGTTTTTCGCTTTTCCTAGGCGCGCGCCCGATATAAACGGCCCCTGTCCCATGGCGCAGCACCGCGCCCGGGCCCGAGTGGCGGAATGGTAGACGCAGGGGATTCAAAATCCCCCGCCGCAAGGCGTGCCGGTTCGAGTCCGGCCTCGGGTACCATTTTAGTTTGGTGCAGTTCCCTGTTATCTGGTCTTGTTCGTCGTCCCAACCGGGGGCTTTGCCCCTCTGTTTCGGGCTGGGAACCGGTTTGCGCAGGCCCGGACAGCGCCGCCATCGCGGCGTGATGATCTCGAATTAAGTGTTTATCAATCAGGGCCAATACCGCGAATTTCGGGGAATTGGACGACCAACACCTTTTGTCACTCAACCCTGGGTTGCGGCGGCCCCGGAAGCGCATGTTTCTGGTACGATTTCCACTACGGTTTCCAATCGGGAAACAAATCACCCAATACTGCCGGCTGTCTGGATGGACTTTTGGTGTAATTGTTTAACAAAACATAAAAATCGTCGCATTTTGCGAAACTTCGGCCCCACAAACGTTGTCGAATCGGAAACAAATCCGGGTGACAGGCATGATCCAGACCCGATCTGCGGGGGCAAGGCTGGATTTCCCGCCAATTTCTTGACAATTTTCCACTTGGTTACGCCGTTGGCTGAGGTAGGTTGATAGGCGAACTGGGTTTCGAGTGTCGTCGGGGGGCGACCGGATCGGGCAGGCCATTGTGAACCATGGCCGAGATGATCGAATGAATGTCTGCACGGGTCGGGTAAGGCTCAAGCACTTCATTGTTAACGTTCCAGAATTGGGACGGTCGAAATGGGATTGCTTGCATCGTACAGCGATGAGGCATTTCGGATTGGAAAGCTCGACGGCGCGCCGCCAGGTGCTGTGTCGCGCGTCGCAAAGAGATGGAGTCGGAACATGTCGGATACGGACAACACCAGGAACACAGAACAGCCCGGCGGCGACGCAGGCGCTGCGAATACGACGCAATCCGCAGGTGATCTGAACTGGCAACAGCCCCCCACGGGCGACGGGATCGTTCAGGGCGATCAGAACCCCGCGGATCTGAATGATCTGATCGATGTCAATTATGACGCCGACCCCGAAGGCGACCGGGTTGATGCAGGTGATGCGAAATTCGGCAATATCGGCAGCGATGATGATTTCATCAAGCCCGGCGCGGGAAACGATACCGTTTATGCGGGCGACGGGAACGACGATGCCTATGGCAACGACGGCGACGACCTGCTTTATGGCGAATCCGGCAACGATATCCTGCGCGGCAACGATGGCAACGACACATTGGTCGGCGGTTCGGGAACGAACTATCTTGAAGGTGGTGCAGGCGACGATGTGTTCGTTGGTGGCGATGGGGCCGACAGCTTCTATGGGGGCGAAGGTCACGATGTCATCGATTATTCCGCCTCGGGCGATCCGGTGAATGTGAACCTGAACGACAATACCCTGTCGGGTGGCGATGCGGAAAATGACAGCATCGATGGCGGCAGCGTTATCGAAGGCGCTATTGGCTCTGACGGTGACGACACCTTCGTGGGCGGTGATGGCGCCAACAGCTTTTCCGGCGGAGACGGTGACGATGATTTCACCGCAGGTGTGAACGACACCGTCATGGGCGACGGTGGCGATGATTATTTCCGTATTTCGCTTGATCAACTGGCACCCGGCCAGACGATCACCGTCGCCGGGGGCGAAACCGGCGAGGTGAACGGCGACACTCTCGATCTGCGCGGGTTGGTTGATGATCCGACTGGCCAGATCACCTATTCCAACACCGATCCGGGCGCCGGTGGCGGCCTGACCGGCACAGCCACCCTGAACGATGGCACGATCGCCGATTTCACCGAAATCGAAAACCTGCTGGGGGGTGGCACGACCCCGCCGCCACCTCCGCCCACCGGGGCCGATGGCATTGTCAGTGGCACGCCGGGGGATGATCTTATCGACCGGGCTTATACCGGTGATCCCGATGGCGACAGGATCGACAACAACGACGCGATCCTGCCACCCGCCCCGGGCAGCAACGATGATATCGTCGAAGCCGGAGATGGCAACGACACCGTTGATGCCGCAGAGGGCGATGACAGCGTTGACGGCGGCACCGGTGACGATGTGCTGAACGGCGGCGTGGGCGATGATACGCTCACCGACGGGTCAGGCAGCGAAACCGTCGATGGAGGTGATGGCGATGATGTGATCGACGTCAGCGGCAATGACCCGCTGCTGGATGATCCGATCGTTCCCGGAATTCCCACCGCGGCCGACCCACACCCCGACGATGATCGGGATTCGGTCGATGGCGGCGCGGGCGACGACACAATCATTACCGGCGACGACAGCGACACCATTGATGGCGGCATCGGCAACGATGTGATCGACGCGGGCATCGACAACGATGTGGTCGACGGCGGCGACGGCGACGACAGCATTGATGGCGGTCTCGGGTCTGACACCATCCTTGGCGGCGACGGCAACGACACGATCATCGCGGGTATTGATGCCCTGTCCGACTATGAAGGCGACGATCCCAGCCTTCCGAATCCGTTTTTCCCCGGGGCCACGTCGGACCCGAACCAGGATGACTGTCGCGATTACGTGGATGGCGGCGCTGGCAACGACAGCATCACCACCGGCGATGATCGCGATACGATCTATGGCGGGACGGGCGACGACACAGTAAATGCCGGCATCGACGATGATGAGGTTTACGGCGGTGACGGCGACGACAGCCTGACCGGCAGCCACGGATCGGACACGATCACCGGCGGCGCGGGCAACGACACCATCTATGGTGGCTTTGGCAACGATCCGATCACCGGGTTCCAGGGCGAAGATCCCGACGTATCACAGGGGCCGGGCGATGCGCCTGATCCCGTTCCGCAAAACGGTCTGGATTATCTTGACGGTGGCGCCGGTGACGATGTGATCTATGGCGAAGACGACAACGATACGCTGATCGGGGGCACCGGCAACGACATGCTCGACGGGGGTGTCGATAATGACAGCCTGGTCGGCGGGGCCGGTGACGATACGTTGATTGGCGGTCAGGGCGACGATAACCTTGCCGGCGGTGCCGATAACGACATGCTGGATGGTGGTGCCGGTGACGACACCCTTGATGGTGGCCTTGGCAACGACACTCTGGATGGTGGCGATGGCGCCAACGATCTGATGGGGGGCGCCGGGGACGACAGCATCACAGGCGGCGCGGGCGATGATACCGTGATCGGTGGCTTTGGCGACGATACGATCGATACCGGTGCCGGTGACGATACGGTCGAAGCGGGCGCCGGCGATGATGCGGTCATGGGCGGTGCCGGGGATGACACCCTGCGCGGCAATGATGGCGAAGACACCATCAACGGCGGCGACGGCAACGATGTTCTGGAAGGCAATGACGACGCCGATCTGTTCCAGGGGCTCAATGGCGGTGACAACGTGTCGGGTGGTGCCGGATTTGGCCCCACAAGCAGCGATCACGATACGCTCGATCTGACCGGGTCCATCGGCAATACGGCAGGTGCCGTGCGGTTTGAACTACAGGACACGGTGACCGACAGTGATGGCAACGGCATCGACGGCTCGGTCGTGTATTTCGATGCCGGTGGCGCCGAAGTGGGCCAGATTGATTTCACCAACATCGAGGAAATCGTCCCTTGCTTTACCCCGGGCAGCCTGATTGCCACCCCCAAGGGCGAACGTCGCGTCGAGGAGCTGAGAGATCGGTGATCGGGTCATTACCCGCGACAACGGTATTCAGGAAATCCGCTGGGTCGGTCACAAGGCTCTGGATGCCCGTGCGCTGCACAACAGCCCGCAGATGCAGCCCGTGCTGATCAAGGCCGGTTCTCTGGGCAACAACCTGCCCGAACGTGATATGCTGGTATCGCCCAACCACCGGGTGTTGGTGGCAAACGACAAAACCGCGCTCTATTTTGAAGAGCGTGAGGTTCTGGTCGCCGCCAAACATCTGGTGGATGACAAGGGGATCATGTCGGTCGAGGCGACCTCGACCAGCTATATCCACTTCATGTTCGATCAGCACGAAGTCGTGCTGTCGGACGGGGCCTGGACCGAAAGCTTCCAACCCGGCGATTACAGCCTCAAGGGGATCGACAGCGCGCAGCGTGACGAAATCCTGGCGCTGTTCCCCGAGCTGGCACAGGCCGAAGGGCTGGCCGATTATGCGGCGGCCCGCCGGACCCTGAAAAAGCACGAAGCAGCGCTTTTGCTGAAATAATACCCTCGGTTAAGCAGCGAGCGGCGCGATGATTCTAGACATCGCGCCGTTCAACTGTGGCTGGGGGTGGGCTGCCTCCTGGTCACTTTTTGCGCGACAGCCCGTGTTCAACCTGCCGGTCACGGCGGGTTTTTGGCGTTCTAGCTGCGGTTTCGCCGCCAGTCGGCCCAGGCTTCGGGCGTGTCCAGATCGACCAGCGCGCGCTGGTCGCCAAGCGGAACAACGACGCAACGCGCGCGATTGGCCGCCAGAATATCACGCGCACCGATATCACCGCGCAAAGCGGCAAAGCGCCCCAGACAATCGGCGGGAAAGATCACCGGATGGCCCGGCGTCCCGTCCTCGGCCCCGGCGCGAATGATCTTTTGCGCCTCATGGATGTCGAACGCGCGGATCAGCCGCAACAGATCGGCGGTTTCGATCTCGGGCATATCGGCCAGCATCACCATCAATCCACCCGGTGCCCCAGCGGCCAGCGCGCCCATGCGCAGGCTTTCCCCCATCCCCTGCGCCGCCCCGGGCACTTCGATCACCGCAACGGGCAGCGGGCGCAGGGCGGCCAACCGCGCGCCATGGTTCGGGGGCAGGGCGACGATCACCGGCGCGTCAGTCGCAACCGCCGCTGCCGCCTGACGGTGCAACAACGCCATCCCGTCGATCTGCTCCAACAGCTTGTCCGCCCCCGCATCCGCGATGACGCCCCCGCAGCAACCAACAAGATCGTAACATCGCTCATGGGCAGATGGCCAGAAACGGGCGCCAAACAAAGAATGGAGTGCGGGCGGCAGCCCGCTCCGCCGGATCACTCATCGTTCGGGAATCAATCCCCGGGGCGAGAACCGCAGCACCAACAGCAGAACAACCCCCATGGTCAGCAACCGCATATGCGCCGCGCTTTTGATCAGGTGTTCCTTCAACGGCGACCCTTCGGCCAACCCCGACGACAGCACATTCATCAGCCACAGGCCCATCGGTTCAACCTGAACCCACAGGAACCAGATCAGGAACCCGCCCAGAACCGAGCCCCAGTTGTTGCCCGATCCGCCAACGATCACCATCACCCAGATCAGAAAGGTAAAGCGCAACGGCTGATAGGTGCCGGGGGTCAACTGCCCGTCAAGGGTGGTCATCATTGCGCCCGCCAACCCACAGATCGCACTGCCCAGGATGAACACCTGCAAATGGCGCCCGGTCACATCCTTGCCCATCGCCTCGGCTGCGGTTTCGTTGTCGCGGATTGCGCGCATCATCCGGCCCCAGGGCGATTTCAGCGCGCTTTGTGTCAGCCAGATCAACAGCAGCAACACCACGGCGAACAATGCAGCATAGCACAGCTTTACCACGATTGAAGAGGCGGCCACCGGATCGGCGCCCAGGGCCTGCATCCGGGCGAGAAAATCGCTGGATTGCTGAAGATCCACCTCATAGGGCACCGGGCGCGGAATGCCGATGACGTTCTTGACGCCGCGCGCCAGCCAATCTTCGTTTTTCATCAAGGCGATAACAATTTCAGCAATCCCCAGCGTCGCGATCGCCAGATAATCGGACCGCAGCCCCAAAGCCGTCTTGCCCACAATCCACGCGGCACCGGCGGCCAACAGCCCGCCCACAGGCCAGCCCAGCAAAATCGGCAGGCCCAGCCCGCCAAGGTTGCCAGAAACGGCAGGGTTCACCGCTTCTACAGCCGCGACGCCGCCGTCAAAAACCTCGCGAAACACAAAGAACCCGACAATCAGCAACAGGGTAATGACCGCGCCGCGTGCCTTGCCCGGTGACATGCGTTTCCACACCTGTACCGCGCCCAGAATGGTGGCCAGCGCCAGAAACAACCCCAGCATCACCCGCAAACCGCCAGCGGCCCATGCCTCGGGCACCGGGGGCATTCCCACGATCACCGCGCCAAGGCCGCCAAGGGCAACAAACCCCATGACGCCGACGTTGAACAGCCCGGCATAGCCCCACTGCATGTTCACCCCCAGCGCCATGATCGCGCTGATCAGCCCCATGTTGAAAATCCCCAACGCCGAGTTCCACGACGATGTGAACCCGGTAAACAGGAACATCGCGCCAACAAGGGCAAACAAAAGCGGGGTTCTGACGGAATGGCTCATACGGATTTCCCCTTGAACAACCCGGTGGGTTTGAACAGCAGCACAATCACCAGGATCGCAAAGCTGACTGCGTATTTGTAATCCGTGCTCAGCAGTTGCACCAAACCTTCAGGCTCGAACCAGGGGGTGAGATAGCCCAGCACCTTTTTGAACGCATAGGTTACCATCACCTCGGAATAGGCGATGAGAAACCCGCCGGCGATGGCCCCCACCGGGCTGCCCAGACCGCCGACGATGGCGCTGGCAAAAATCGGCAGCAAAAGCTGGAAATATGTGAAGGGTTTGAACGATTTGTCCAACCCGTACAGCACCCCGGCAATGGTCGCCAGGGCCGCCACGAGAATCCAGGTGATGGTCACGACCCTCTCGGGGTTGATGCCGGAAAGCAACGCGAGATCTTCGTTGTCGGAAAAGGCGCGCATGGATTTTCCGGTGCGGGTGCGATTCAGAAACCAGAACAAGAACGCCACGACAACAACCGCCGTCAGGATGGTGATCCCTTGCGATGTGCGCAGGGCCAGCCCTTCGTCAAGGCCGGTCATGGTCTTGAAATCACGGGCGGAAATGATGAACCGCGCGCCATCGGAAAAATGCTGATCGTCGGGGCCGATGATGAACCGGACCAGCCCGTTCAGGATGAACATCACCCCCATCGACACAATGACAAGGATCACCGGCGCCGCCTTTTGCCGTCGATAAAACCGGTAAACCAACCGATCCGTTCCCAGCAACAACAGGGCCGTCACGGCAATGCCAAAGGGCAGGGCCAACAGCGCCGTGGGCAGCGGGCCCAGGGAAATGCCCCAGCCCTGAAACAACCAGGTGACCAGAATGGTCGCCATGGCGCCAAAGGCCATCGTATCGCCATGGGCAAAGTTGGAAAACCGCAAGATCCCATAGATCAGCGTGACCCCAAGCGCCCCAAGCGCCAGTTGCGCACCGTAAGAGGTGGCCGGGATCAGAACAAAATTGGCCAGCGCCACAAAAGCGTTCAACAGATCCATCATGCCACCTTTCGCGCCGCGCGGTTCAGGAGGTCAGCCAGACCTCGAACGCGCTTTGATAATGGGCGCAGGTGCCCGTTTGCATCGTTACGCGCGCCTTGTCGGTCGCACCTTTCGCGCGCAAATAGGCGCTGCCGTTGTCCTTGATCGCGATCAGCCATGTTGTGCGGTCGCGGGTCACGCCACGCACCACCACATCCCGCGCCTTGGTGTCTGGCAGGGCGGTCACGCTGCCGCTCAGCGGCGTGCCGTCGATCCAGAGGCGCACCTTGAACAACCCGGGGCGCGAGGTTTCTTCCTCGGGGCGCACACTGATCCAAAGAGGCGGTTTGGCGCCGCCCGGATTGAACCGGCAGGCCATATCGGCGGGGGCGAGATTGGGGTTGGCCGCGTTCAACAGCGCCAACAATGTCAGAGGCAGGAATGCCATGCGCGTTTTCCTTTCCTGTCGGAACCGTGCCCAAATCGCTTGGGGCGCGGGGGCCGCAACCGTTGTTGCGGTGACGGGAAAAGGCTAACCAGACGAAACTCAAAATATACCCTCCGGGTTCCGGCTTGCCGTAAAAAAATTCTGATGCGGCACATTTGCGCACCACATCTGGGGGATTAGCATAAAATTTTCTGCACCTGTCATCGATCACCCCCCAAGAAAACTGGCGCGCACATCAGGATTGGCCAACAGCTCTTGCCCCGTGCCGGTAAAGGCGTTGCTTCCCTGCACCAGAACATAGCCGCGATCCGCGATTTCCAGCGCCTGGCGTGCGTTTTGTTCAACCATAAGGATAGAAATGCCGGTGCGGGCCACTTCGATGATCCGGTCGAACAATTCATCCATGACGATCGGGCTGACCCCGGCGGTGGGTTCGTCCAGCATCAACACGCGCGGCTGGGTCATCAACGCGCGGCCCACGGCCACCTGTTGGCGCTGCCCCCCGAAAGCTCGCCCGCCGCCTGCAACCGTTTGTCGCCAAGGATCGGAAACAGATCATAGACCTGCGCAATCGTCTTGCCGATGTCATCGCGCCGCAGGAACGCGCCCATCTCAAGGTTTTCCTCGACCGTCATCGAGGTGAAAATGTTGTGGGTCTGGGGGACAAAGGCCATGCCCTTGGCCACACGATCCTGGGGGCTGAGGTGGGTGATGTCCTCGCCCTCCAGCCGGACCGCGCCGCTGCGCACGTTCAACATGCCGAAAACCGCCTTCATGGCCGTGGATTTCCCCGCGCCGTTCGGCCCGACGATCACGGCAATTTCGCCCGGGTTCACCGCAAGGGTGCAGTCGTGCAAGATGTCGGCGCCGGAGCCATAGCCGCCCGTCATGGTATCACCGATCAGGAACGGGCCGCCTTCGACCCGCGCCGCACCCGAGGGCCCCTTGCCGGGGCGTACCGGATCACCCGATCCGCCCGCCGCGCTGCTTTTCGTGATCGTGCGGTCCTTGTTGCCGCGATCATCCTGCCAGGGGTTGCCAGTCATGCTTTTGCCTTGTTTTTCAAACCGGTGCCCAGATAGGCCTCGATCACCTGTTCGTTGGCCTTGATCTGTTCGATGGTGCCTTCGGCCAATACGTGACCCTCGGCCATGACGATCACCGGGTCGCAAAGCCGGCCGATGAAATCCATGTCATGTTCGATCATGCAGAAGGTATAGCCGCGCTCGCGGTTCAGGCGCAAAATCGCATCGCCCACAGTGTTGAGCAGGGTGCGGTTCACCCCGGCGCCCACCTCGTCAAGAAACACGATCTTGGCATCGACCATCATCGTGCGGCCCAGTTCGAGCAGCTTTTTCTGCCCGCCCGAAAGATTGCCGGCCTTTTCATCCTTGAGATGGTCAATCGTAAGGAATTCAAGAACTTCGTCGGCTTTCTTCAACAGGGCCGATTCTTCCTGTGCGATGCGGGCGCGGCCAAACCAGGCGTTCCAGATCGTTTCGCCCGATTGTGCGGGCGGCACCATCATCAGGTTCTCGCGCACACTCATCGAGCCGAATTCATGGGCGATCTGAAAGGTGCGCAACAGCCCATCATGAAACAAGGTGTGGGGTGGCAGGCCGGTGATATCCTGACCGTCCATGGTCACCTTGCCGGATGTTGGTTTAAGAACCCCGGCGATCACATTGAAAAGAGTTGTTTTTCCGGCGCCATTTGGCCCGACGAGCCCGGTAATGGATCCGGTTTCGATTTTCAGAGATGCGCCGTCAACGGCGTGAAACCCGCCGAAATGCTTGTGCAGGTTTTCGACAACGATCATTGATTGCCCCCTCGCGTCGGTGGCCGTTTCCGGCTCTCGCTGACAAACACCAGACACCCCGGCGCAAAAGCTGCGCCGGGGTGATTTGATGTCACGTTATCGGATCAACGATACCCAGCCGTCACCATCTTGCCGTCTTCAAAGACGATCTCGCGGTAGTTGCCGGCAGATTCACCGGGGCCGATCAGTTCGACCGCCGAAGCGCCCACATAATCAATGTCGGTGCCGGCCTTGATCAGGTCCAGAGCCTTGCCCAGATCGCCGGGATAGATCTTTTCACCCGGTGCATTGGCCACTTCCATGACCTTGTCTTTGAAATCGGCAGATCTCGACCGATCCGGCGGCCTGCATCGCCAGCATGATCAGCGCGGCGGCGTCATAGCTTTCGGGCGAAAATGAACCGGTTTCGTCAAAGGCGCCGTTCACGACGTCGGCATATTTTGCCACGCCCGGGCTATCGGTGCCGGGAACTTCGCCGGTGGATCCGTCGATTTCAGTGCCAAAGTTGGTTTCCAGCGCCACGCCAACCATCCCGTCGGGGAAATGGAACGTGTCAAATGCACCGGTATCAAGTGCAGCGCGCACGATGCCCGATCCGCCGCCATCGACATAACCGGCCACAACCAGACGATCACCGCCTGCGGCGGCCAGGGCGCCCACTTCGGCGGAATAATCGGCCTTTTGGTCTTCGTGGGCGGTGTTGATGGTTACCGTACCACCGGCTGCCTCATAGGCGGCCTGAAACGCATCGGCCAGACCTTTGCCATAGTCGTTGTTCACATAGCTGACAGCGACACTTTTGATGCCATCATCCAAAAGGATATCGGTCATCACCTGACCCTGGCGGGCATCCGACGGCGAGGTGCGGAAAAACAGCCCGTTGTCTTCGGTGGTGGACAGGCCCGGCGAGGTGGCGGAGGGCGAAATCATCACGATGCCGTTGGGCACCGCCACATTGGTCAGGATCGCACCGGTCACGCCGGAACAATCGGCGCCCATGATCGCCTTGATCCCGTCCGAGGTGATCAGACGTTCGGCGGCCGCCGTCGCGGCGCCCGAATCGATACAGGTGCTGTCGGCGCGGACGGATGTGACTTTCATCCCATCCAGCAGTTTACCCGAATCGGTGACTTCTTTCATTGCCAGTTCGGCGCCGTTGGCCATATCGGGGGTAATTGATTCAAGCGGCCCGGTGAACCCGAGGATCACGCCGATCTTTACTTCCTTGGAATGGGCGTCGGCAAAGGCCGATGTTGCGGCGATGGCAGTCATGGCCGAAGCCAGAAGCAGCTTTTTCATGTATTTCTCCCTATTTGCGGATCGTTGTCCTGGGCCAAGGTTAGGGTGCGCCGCCGCAAAAGAAAAGAGGATTGCGTGACCGATCTGACGCGAATGTGACGGGGCGCTTGGGTTTACCCTACGACACCCCAACCTATCTGGTGGTGGAATGGTCAGAACTTCTGGAGGTGTCGATGAGATTTTCCTTTGTGGCGGCGGCGGTTGCTCTGATCGGGGTTGCCCCGGCTGCGGGACTTGCCCTTGACAGCAGCGCCGGGAGAATCGCTGTTGCGCCGGTGGTGAGCGGGCTGAACGAACCCTGGAGCTTTGGGTTTCTGCCGGGCGGCGCCTTTCTGGTGACGGAACGGGGCGGGCGGTTGTTGCATGTCGGGGCCGATGGCGCGGTGCAAAACGTCCAGGGCTTGCCCGCGGTCTTTGACAAAGGGCAGGGCGGTTTGCTTGACGTCATGATCCCCCGTGATTTTGCCAGCAGCCGCGACGTTTTCCTTAGTTTTGCCAAATCGCAACCCGGCGGTGCGGGCACTGCCCTGGCGGTTGCCACCCTGTCGGACAACGCCAGCCGTCTTGAAAACCTGCGGGTGATTTTCGAGATGGCGCCGGGGTCAAGCGGCGGGCAGCATTTTGGATCGCGCATTGTTGAGGGCGCAGATGGGCATCTGTTTCTGACGGTGGGCGAACGGGGCAATGCCGATCAGGCCCAGAACGTCGCGACCCACAACGGCAGCGTAATCCGCATCAACCGCGATGGCACGATCCCCGCCGATAACCCCTTTGTCACCCATGATGGCGCGCAGCCGGAAATCTGGTCCTATGGCCACCGCAACCCCCAAGGCGCGGCGCTGGATGCCACCGGACAGCTTTGGGTGGCCGAACATGGGGCGCGCGGCGGCGATGAGGTGAACCGGATCGCCAAAGGTGCCAATTTCGGTTGGCCCGTCATTTCATACGGGCGGCATTATTCCGGGCGGAAAATCGGGGAGGGCACTGAAAAACCGGGGATGGAACAGCCGGCGCATTACTGGGATCCGTCTATCGCGCCCTCGGGGATGACGTTTTATTCCGGGCGGCTCTGGCCTGAATGGGCGGGGGATTTATTCGTTGGGTCGTTGAAATTCAACATGATTTCGCGCCTTGATGGCACCACCATGAACGAGGACGAGCGGCTTTCCTCGGATGAAACGCAACGGGTGCGCGACATCCGCGAGGCGCCGGATGGCACGATCTGGTTTCTCAGCGTCGGGCAGGGGGCGCTGTTTCGGATGGCGCCGGGCTGAGCGGGCACATCAGAACGACAGGCGGGTCGCCTGAATGCCGCGTTCGCGGTAAGGGGTGGTTTCGTAATGGGCGCGGTAGCATTTGGAAAAATGCGACGGGCTGGCAAACCCACAGGCAAGGGCCACGTTGATCACGCTCATATCCGTCTGCATCAGCAGGTTGCGCGCTTTTTGCAGGCGCAACTCCATATAATACCGTTTCGGCGAGCCGGTTCAGATAGCGGCGGAACAGCCGTTCAAGCTGGCGGGTGGACATGCCCACATCGCGGGCCAGAGTCGCCGGGCTGATCGGGTCTTCGATGTGGTTTTCCATCATCTGGATTACCGTCGACAGTTTCGGGTGACGCACCCCGATGCGGGTGGGCACCGAAAGACGCTGGGTGTCCTGATCGGTGCGGATCGAGGAATAGATCAACTGATCGGCCACAGCACTGGCCAGGGTTTCACCATAGTGATCGGCCACAAGTTTCAGCATCAGATCAATGGATGAGGTGCCCCCGGCGGTGGTGTAACGGTTGCCATCCACCACAAAGACCGATTTCGTCAGGCTGATTTCCTCGAATTCCTCGGCAAAACTGTCCTGGTTTTCCCAATGGATCGTCGCGCGTTTGCCATCCAGAAGCCCGGCCTTGGCCAATGTGAAACCGGCAGTACACAACCCGCCGATCGTGACCCCGCGCCGGGCCTCGCGGCGCAGCCAGTTCAGGATTTTCCTGGTGGTGGCCTGCGCCACGTCAAGGCCGCCACAGACCAGAACCGTATCGTCGCGGTTCAATTCTTCCAGATCGCCATCAAGCTGAAACGCGGTGCCGGCCGAACATTTGATCCGCTCACCACCTTCTCCGACGATGCTCCAGGTATAAAGCGTGGCCCGTGCCAGGCGATTGGCGATGCGCAGACTTTCCAGCGCACTGGCAAAGGACAGAAGCGTAAAATCCTCAAGCAGAACAAACACGAAATGGCGCGGCTTTTGGCCTGCGGTGTCAACCTCTACACTGTAGCGACTCACTTCCATGGTATCTGTCCGATCTTGTCGATCCGCGGACCGAAACAGGTTTGACGCACCTTATCAAGACATCCATGGCCGTTTCGTTCGATGATGGCGCCGGGTGGGGCCTTTTGCGGTTTTCAACCGGTCCGGGGCTGCGTATAACCGCAGCCTGAATTCCACCTGATCCCGGAGCAGAACAATGACGCAATGGCAGAAGTCCGACTGGCGCAACAAACCGCGGGTCCAGATGCCTGACTATACCGATCTGGCCGCCCTGGCCGAGGTCGAGCAGCGTCTGGCCAAGTTTCCGCCATTGGTGTTTGCAGGCGAGGCGCGCACCCTGCGCCGGGAACTGGCCGCCGTATCGCGCGGCGAGGCGTTCTTGCTGCAAGGCGGCGATTGCGCCGAAAGCTTTGCCGAGTTCAGTTCAGACAACCTGCGCGACACGTTCAAGGTGATGTTGCAGATGGCGATGGTCCTTACCTTTGGCGCCAAGGTGCCAACGGTCAAGGTGGGCCGTATGGCCGGGCAGTTCGCCAAGCCGCGTTCGGCGCCGACCGAAACCACAGGTGGCGTGGAATTGCCCAGCTATCGTGGCGACATCATCAACGGGTTTGATTTCACCCCCGAGGCGCGAATTCCCAACCCTGACCGGATGGTACAGGCCTATACTCAGGCGGCGGCGACGCTGAATTTTCTGCGCGCGCTGTCCAAGGGGGGCTATGCCGATATTCACCGGGTTCATGCCTGGACGCTCGGGTTTACCGAATCCGACGAGGCCGAGAAATATCGCGACATGGCCAACCGGATTCAGGATCTCGCTTGATTTCATGACGGCCGCTGGTCTGACCAGTGAAAACAACCACGATCTGGCCACGGTCGATTTCTATACCTCGCACGAGGCGCTGTTGCTGGAATACGAAGAAGCGCTGGCCCGGGTCGATACCACCAGCGGCAACACGCTGGCCGGATCGGGCCATCTGATCTGGATCGGGGATCGCACGCGCCAACCCGATGGCGCCCATGTGGAATTCTGCAAGGGGGTGCTGAACCCGATCGGCCTGAAATGCGGGCCGTCGATTTCGACCGATGACCTGAAACGCCTGATGGCGGAACTGAACCCCAACAACGATGCGGGCCGTCTGACCCTGATCGCGCGCTTTGGCGCCGGGTCTGTGGGCGACCACCTGCCCAAACTGATCCGCGCGGTCGAGGAAGAAGGCGCCAAAGTGGTTTGGTCTTGCGATCCGATGCATGGCAACACGATCAAATCGGCCAGCGGTTACAAAACCCGGCCCTTTGAATCGGTGCTGCGCGAAGTGCAGGAGTTTTTCGAGGTGCATAACGCCGAAGGCACCGTGCCGGGTGGTGTGCATTTTGAAATGACCGGTCAGGATGTGACCGAATGCACCGGTGGTGTGCGGGCGGTGAAGGATGAAAACCTGTCGGACCGCTATCACACCGCCTGCGATCCGCGCCTGAACGCGAGTCAGGCGTTGGAGCTTGCCTTCCTCGTGGCCGAACAACTGAGCGACCGGCAGACCGCGACCCGCACCGCCGCTGCCGCCAGCTAGGTCAAAGCGCGCGGCGCGGGGTCAGGCGCCGCCGTCAATCACCGTCAGCGCGGGTTTGCCCCGCTGACGGGCCACTTTCACCGTGTCCATGACCGTGGGCCTGACAGTGGCATCCACACCCACGGGGCGGGTGCCATACCCGATCAGGGTGCGGCGGTTGTCAGACGTGATGGAAAACCGGTGCGGCGCGCGCATCAAGGGGGCGCTGGCCGACAGGCAGCCCAGGGCGCGCGTCACGTCACCGGCATCATCGCGCAGGGGCAACAGCAACATCCGCGCATTCATCGTGCCCCGGGCTAGGCCGCTTGGCCCCGACAGCCACAAATCGACACGGGCCGGTTCGCTGAACACACATTCCACCGCATCGGCAATGCCGGCCCGAGCGGTGGGCATGAAAAAGCAACTCAGCGGCATCCCGCGCACTTCCATTCCCATCAGGTCAGACAAATGATTGCCGGCCAGCCGGAACCGCGCCACGCCCGGTGCCACCCGTTCGATCAGAAACGTCCGGTCAAGGGCGCCGACAATCCCGCGCGGGTCAAGTTCGGACCGAAGCGGCATCAGACGACCATCGCACAAAGCCTGCCAATAGGTTTCGACCTCGGCAAAACAATCGGCTTCTGCGGGCTTGCGCAGAAACATCGAAACCACGCGGCCAAAGGATGTTTCATTCTGTTGCATCTTCACTCACCTCAAACTGTCCGCCGGGCGCTGCACCGCGTGGGTGCCGTTTTCCGCTGGACCAATTATGTTCCCCATGTGTCTTATATCAAAAGATGCGCCCTAAATCTGTCACATTCATGTCAAAAGGTTAATTGCCATGCCCAAGTCGATGACCGGCTTTGCCGCCGCCCAGGGGGCCTTTGATACATGGTCCTGGACATGGGACATCCGCAGCGTGAATGGCCGGGGGCTCGATCTACGTCTGCGTGTGCCAGAATGGATAGAAGGCCTGGAAAGTGAGATTCGCCCTTTGGTTCAAGGGGCTGTGGCGCGGGGCAATGTTACGCTGTCCCTGCGCGTGTCCCGCGCCGGAAATGTGCCCGGCATGCAGATCGACGCAGCGGCGCTGGCGCGCACGCTGGATCACATTGCCGCGATCGAAACCGCCGCCATGGCGCGCGGGGTTAACATCGTCGCGCCCAGTGCGACCGACATTCTGGCACAACGTGGCATTCTTGAGGCAGCCAGCCCCGAAACCGAAGACACCAAACCCCTGCGCGCGGCTTTGGTCGCCTCGTTCGCGCCGTTGCTGGCCGATCTGAATGCCATGCGCGGGCAGGAAGGCGCCGCGCTGCACCGGATCATCACCGGGCAGGTCGATGAAATCGCCGCGCTGACCGATGAGGCGCTGGCGCTGTGTGCCGGGCGGGCCGATCAGATGGCGGCCCATCTGCGCGAAACCCTGGCCCGGGTTCTGGACAATACCGATGGTGCCGATCCCGACCGCGTGGCACAGGAATTGGCCCTGATCGCGGTGAAATCCGACATCACCGAGGAACTGGACCGGTTGCGCGCCCATGTGGGCGCCGCGCGCGATCTTTTGGCGGTGCCGGGGCCGATGGGGCGAAAGCTCGATTTTCTGACCCAGGAATTCAACCGCGAGGCCAACACACTTTGTTCGAAATCCCAGCATCCGGCCCTGACACGGGTTGGCCTTGCCCTGAAAACCACGATAGACCAGATGCGCGAACAGGTTCAGAACGTGGAGTAACCCCTTGGCAAGACGCGGCCTTCTTATCATCCTGTCATCCCCTTCGGGGGCGGGAAAATCGACATTGGCCAAACGCCTGATGAAATGGGATTCCAGCCTGCGGTTTTCGGTATCGGCCACCACCCGCGACCCCCGCGAGGGCGAAACCGAGGGCGTCGATTATTATTTCGTCACGCAGGATGAGTTCAAGAAACATGTCCGCGATGACCAGATGCTGGAACATGCACAGGTTTTCGGCAATTATTACGGCTCGCCCAAGGCGCCGGTTGAAAATGCCATAAGCGCGGGGCGTGATGTGCTGTTTGATATCGACTGGCAGGGCGCCCAGCAGATTTCAACGTCCTCGCTGCAACAACATGTCCTGTCGATTTTCATTCTTCCGCCCAGCATTTCCGAACTGCGCCGCCGTCTGGAAACCCGCGGCCAGGACGACGCCGAAACCATCGCCCGGCGGATGGAAAAAAGCTGGGATGAAATCAGCCACTGGGACGGCTACCATTATGTGCTGGTGAACGACGATCTGGACGAAACCGAAGCCCGGTTGAAAACCATCATCGGTGCCGAACGCCTGCGCCTGAGCCAACAGCCCGATCTGGGGCATCATGTCCGTGCGTTGCAGGACGAATTCGAGGAACGCCCATGACCCTTTACATACTGGATGGCCAAGCGCCCGAAATCGCGACGGATGCCTGGATCGCGCCGGATGCCAACCTGATTGGCAAGATCCGGGTGTTGGCGCAGGCGTCGGTCTGGTTCGGTTGCACGCTGCGCGGCGACAATGAGTGGATCGAAGTGGGGCAGGGCAGCAATGTGCAGGAAAATTGCGTGTTGCATACGGACATGGGATTTCCGCTGACCATCGGGGCCGATTGCACGGTGGGGCACAAGGCGATGCTGCACGGCTGTACCATTGGCGATGGATCGCTGATCGGCATGGGGGCCACGGTGCTGAACGGTGCGGTGATTGGCAAAGCCTGCCTGATCGGTGCCGGGGCGCTGATCACCGAGGGAAAGGAAATTCCCGATGGCAGCCTGGTGATGGGCGCGCCGGGCCGGGTTGTGCGCGAACTGGACGAAAAGGCGATTGCCGGGCTTTTGGCCTCGGCCGCCGGATACCGCGCCAATGCCGCCCGGTTTGCCGCCGGGCTGAAGCCGCTTTAGAACAGGCCCAGCTCGGCCGGGTCAAACACCCCGAAATCCAGCCCCGGACAGATCTGCGCCACTTCGCGGCAGATGATTTCAGGGTTTGGCAGGTTCTGATCAACGATCCGCTGGCGGTTGCGAAATCCGTAAAGCCACAGCAATTGCGCCAGATCAAGGCAGTCAAACATCGGGGTGATGGCAAATGACAGCACAATGTCCGGGTGCGGATGGTTCATTATCTGATCGGCAACGCTGAAAATCCGACACGTTTGGGCAGACACCGATACCGGCAGCCGCAGCATTGCACGGCGGGCATAGGACGCGTCACCGACAATCAGGCACGCGGGCCCACCCTTGGCGCCCGCGCTGCGTACGGCCTGGCGGGAAATACCTTTGATCCTTTGGGTCTTGGTCATTTCGGGCCGCCCTCGGATTAGGGTGTTTAACGGTTCGCAAATTGTGTAAACCGGTCACAGGCGAGATGTGCGGTATTAGGCAGAAATTACACCGCGATCGTTACCACATTCAATCGAATACTCATATATCAAGGTGCAATCGGCGGAAGTATGACACCTTGAGCCATCAAGATCACGGGCGGTCGTTGCGAAATGCGTATTGAAAGTATCCAACAGGTATTGGACGCGTTACAAACGCCGACCTTTTTTGTGAATCACGAAAGCCGGATCGCGGTCAGCAATAACGCTGCGCGCGCCTTGTTGGGCGGGGCGCTTTTGGGGGGGCATTATGTTGGCGTATTGCGCCAGCCGCTGATTCTGGATGCGATCGAATCGGTTGCGCGCGGTGGCGGCCCGACGCGGGCAAATTTCATCGGCACCACCGAGGCGCGCGAAACGCTTTGGGTGGCCCATGCGGCGCCGCTTTTGGCCGATGATGGCGCCGGTGTGCTGGTCAGTCTGGAAGATACGACCGCAATGCACGACGCCGGGCAGATGCGCCGCGATTTTGTTGCCAACGTCAGCCATGAATTGCGCACCCCGCTGACCGCGCTGATCGGATTTATCGAAACCCTGCGCGGCGCGGCGCGCAACGATGCCACCGCGCGCGACAAATTTCTCAACATCATGGCCCACGAGGCGATGCGGATGAACCGCTTGGTGCAGGATCTTCTGTCGCTGTCCCGGGTCGAAAGCGAAGAACGGATGCGCCCCACCCAAAACGTGCGTTTGGGTGAAGTGTTGCACACCGTCATGCTGTCGCTGACCCCGGTGGTCGAACAACAGGACATGACCCTGCGTTTGACCGGGGTTAGCGATTTGCCCGATATCGTCGGGGACGCCGATCAGTTGCGCCAGGTCTTTACCAACCTCATCGAAAACGCTGCGAAATATGGTTCTTCGGGCAATGTTATAACTCTTGAGGCCCGGGTGTTGGAGCGCGACCCCTCCATGCGCACGGGCGCCGTCCGCATTGATGTGGTGGACCGTGGCGACGGGATTGACCCGCTTCATATTCCCCGCCTGACCCAGCGATTTTACCGGATCGATAACCACCGATCACGTGAAAAGGGCGGCACCGGTCTGGGGCTGGCGATCGTGAAACACATCGTCAACCGGCACCGGGGACGGCTGCGCATTTCCAGTGTTCCGGGCGAGGGGAGCCGCTTTTCGGTTCTTCTGCCCTTGACGTAATGCCTTTTCGGACATTGTCGCAAATCTTTTATGTCCCCGCCACAAAAGCTTAGTACCGGGACGTTATGGCGTTTCCACGTAGCCTTGAAACCACTGCGGTCGCCGTGGCTATTGGCTGCGACGCGGTCGCCTTTCTCTCGGGGGGCGATCACATTTCTTTCGCCTTTATCCGCGATGATCGGTACAGGGTGTTAATTGACGCACGATCCGGCCCGCGCGCCGCATTTTCAAACGGTGGCAACCTTGTCGAATTGGGCGAAACCCGTCAGACATTCACCAATCCTCGGAACGGCTGTGCCGAACGCTATATTTCCGGGCACATCGGGTAAAAGGGACTGAAACGATGACGGATCAACATGTCGCATCCGCCTTTGACCGCGATCTTGAAGGTGTCACCGCGCAGATCATGAAAATGGGCGGGCTGGTTGAATCGGCCATTGCGCACAGTGCCAATTCCCTTGTGGATCGCGACACCGACCTGGCGGCCAGGGTCAGGGCAGGGGACAAGGTGATTGACGCGCTTGAGATCAGCATCAACGAAGAAGCGGCGCGCATCATTGCCTTGCGCGCGCCCATGGGCAGCGATCTGCGCATTGTGCTGAGCGTGATGAAAATCAGTGCCAATCTGGAACGCTGCGGCGATTACGCCAAGAATCTGGCGAAACGCACCAGCGTTCTGGCCGATATGCCACAGGTGGGCAGCGCCTCGCACTCCATTCGCCGTATGGCGCGCGAGGTGGAAAAGATGCTGAAAGACGCGCTTGATTCCTATATTCAGCAGGATATCGAACTGGCCGCCGATGTGCGCAACCGCGACCGCGAAATCGACCAGATGTATAACGCGGTGTTCCGTGAATTGTTGACCCACATGATGGAAGATCCGCGCAATATCACCGCCTGTATGCACCTGCATTTCATCGCCAAGAATATCGAACGCATGGGCGATCATGTGACCTCGGTTGCCGAACAGGTGATCTATCTGGTGACGGGCGACGTGCCCGAAGACCCCCGCGACAAACAGGATCGCACACCCTTTGTCAGCGAACCGAAGGGCTGAGCCGATGAGTGCTGATTTACCCCGTGTTCTTGTCGTCGAGGATGAACCCGCACAGCGCGAGGTTCTGGCCTATAACCTTGAGGCCGAAGGGTTCGCGGTGTCGCGCGCTGAATCCGGCGACGAGGCGCTTTTGCTTGTGCAAGAGGATGCGCCCGATGTCATTGTTCTGGATTGGATGCTGCCCGGCGTGTCGGGAATTGAAGTGTGCCGCCGCCTGAAAACCCGCGCTGAAACACGCGCAATTCCGATCATCATGCTCAGTGCGCGCAGCGAAGAGCTGGACAAGGTGCGCGGCCTGGAAACCGGCGCCGACGATTATATGGTCAAACCGTATTCAGTGGTCGAACTGATGGCACGGGTGCGCACCCAGCTGCGCCGCACACGTCCTGCGGCGGTGGGGCAACGGTTGGATTATGAAGATATCACGCTGGACGCTGAAACCCATCGGGTGACGCGGGCAGAAAAACTGCTGAAGCTGGGGCCGACCGAATTTCGGCTGTTGTCGACGTTCATGGAAAAACCGGGCCGCGTCTGGAGCCGGGAACAATTGCTCGACCGGGTTTGGGGGCGCGACATCTATGTGGACAGCCGGACGGTCGATGTTCACATCGGACGGCTGCGCAAGGCGCTGTGCCAACACGGCGGTGCAGATCCGCTGCGCACCGTGCGCGGGGCGGGATACGCGCTTGGGTAACGTGAAAGCGGCCAATTTTATGGATTCTCAAGTGTCGTTGCGACGGTTTCCGCTATCTCAGTTTCATCAGTTCTTCCCTGAAGGCTTCCGTTGGTGTGCGCCAGCCAAGACACTTTCTGGGCGTGCCGTTCAAGCGATCACAAATCGACTTCATATCTCGATTTGAGAGCGCGGCCACAGGCGCATCCCGTGGTAAGTAGCGTCTTGCCCGCTTGTTCAGATTTTCAACCGAACCCTTCTGCCAAGGTGCCTGTGGATCACAGAACCAAGCTTCTGTTCCGATCCCTGGCTTCAGCTTGCGCCAGTTCCTAAACTCGATCCCACGATCGAATGTGATGGATTTGCGGGCCGGTTGGGGCAGGGGTTCCATCACGCCCATGAGTCGGTTCATCAGCTGTGTTGTGCTGCGGTCGTTGTTGCGGAACAGGACGGCAAAGCGAGTCTTGCGCTCGACCAGTGAGGCGACGTTCATCTTGCCTTGAGCGCGTTCAAAGATCATCAAATCACCCTCCCATTCGCCAAAAGTCTGGCGGGTGTCAACGTAATCAGGCCGTTCATGGATTGACCGATCCGGCGGGAATACAAGGCCACGGGGCCTACGCGAATGGTGCGGGCGCCGTTTTTTACGTCGGTTTGGCAGGTAGCGTGCAAGTTCTCTGGACTGGCCATCAGGACCGTAAACATAGGCGTAGATCGTCTCGTGGCTGACACGCACGGTTTGATCTTCAAATTGCAGTCGGCCCGCAATCTGTTCCGGCGACCAACCTTCTTTGAGCTGCTTGATCACGGCTTTGCGCAGGCCAACAAGCCGCACCAGCTTGCGCCGTCGCACACGTCTTTGGATCGCAGTCCGCTGCGCAACCACGCCGTAGTATCCGTTCAGTTCCGGCAGTTCCTCATCGGTGTAGCCATTGCGCTTGATATCTCGATACACCGTCGAAACATGCCTGCCGATCTCCGCCGCGATCTCTCGCACAGGGATCTTCGCATTCAACATATCTTCAATCGTGCGCCGTTCGCGCAGGTTTAGCTCTCTATGCGCCATCTTTCATTCTCCTTGCTTTCCAGCAAGATAGGGGAAATTTCGCAACCCAGTTTAGAATGTGCCTTGACTCACCCCACAATACTTATAATCAGTATTATGTAATTTATATATGTCGATTGACGTTCTGTTAACGCCATCATGCAAGCTCCGGTAAGATAACACTGCGCCAACACTGCGCCGCTCTGATCTGTCAAAACAGTTGATCTTGGGGCTTTTTCACAAAAGTCGCTTCAAAGGGTCGACACGAGGCCATATGGGCGGCTAATTGCATGGTGCAGATAAGGAATACGCACATGTCTTCGGTCTTGATATTGAACGGTCCCAACCTGAACCTGCTGGGCCAACGCCAACCCGAGGTCTACGGTCGCACCACCTTGGCCGAGATTGAAGAGCAATGCCAAAGCACCGCTGGCGCGCTGGGGCTGGGTCTGGAGTTCGCGCAATCCAACCATGAAGGTGTGATGATCGATCTGATCCACGCAACCCGGGGCAAACATCAGGGCATGATCCTGAACGCCGGTGCCTATACACACACGTCGATTGCCCTGATGGATGCCATTTCATCTGCCGAAATTCCAACGATTGAACTGCACCTGTCCAACGTTCATGGGCGCGAACCCTTTCGCCACCAATCCTATATCGCCAAGGTTGCCGTCGGCGTCATTTGCGGGTTTGGGCCGCGGGGGTACGATCTGGCCCTGAACGCGATGGCGGGACATTTGGCAGAGGTGGCCCAATGATCGACTATCTGGAACAGGTGATCGAGGCCACATCGGTCGAGGATGTCTGGCAACTGCATTGTGACACGATGGAAACTTACGGGTTTGATCGCCTGCTTTATGGGTTCACCCGCTTTCGCACCGCCACCGGGTTTGGCGACCGCGAAGATTTCCTGATCATGACGAACCACGATAGTGATTATGCCGACAAGTTTCTGAAGGGTGGCTTGTATTTTCACGCCCCCATGGTGCATTGGGCGCTGCGCAACAATGGGGCATGCAGTTGGGGCTGGTGGGCGCAGAACGCCGACAGCCTGACCGCGAGTGAGAAAAAAGTCGTTGAATTCAATATCTCGCACGGTGTCACTGCCGGCTATTCGATCAGCTTTCGTGACGCGTCGATCCGCAACAAAGGTGCCATCGCCCTGACCGCCCGCCGCGGGATGAGCCAGGACGAAGTCGAAGAGGTCTGGCGTGTTCACGGGCGGGACATCGCCGTGATGAATAACGTAGTGCATCTGAAGCTGATCCAGCTCCCCTACTCCACCCCGGCCCGTCATTTGACCAAGCGCCAGCGCGAGGCGTTGGAATGGGTGCGCGACGGAAAAACCACCCAGGACGCCGCCGAAATCATGGGCCTGACTGCCGCAACCGTCGAAAAACACCTGCGTCTGGCCCGCGAGGCGCTGGATGTTGAAACCACCGCCCAGGCGGTTCTGAAAGCGTCCTTCCAGAATCAGATTTTTGTTCTGGAGCGTTGAAAACTCCGATCCGCTTGCGCGAAGAAGTTTCTTAATATTGACGTGTAGATATCTGATTTCAAAAAAGAAAGCCAAGATGAGATCAAGCCTCAGAACCAGGGCGATTGCGATATGCGACGACAAGATCGCCAAAAAGGGTGAAACTGTGGGGCTGTCATTCTATGCATTCTTTGCCAATAAAAATGACGACCCAGAGTGTCTGATGGAAGCGGCCGAATGGTGGATCAAGACCCACAGGCTTGATCATTTCGAAAAGGCCGTCAAAATTCGGGGCTTGATCAGATCAGGTGCATAGGCCCCGTCGCATCTGCATCGTTCCCGCAAAAAAGCACTGCAAGGTCTGCTCACAACCCTCTGAATAAGAAATACATTATCCCAAGGATGATGACAAAGGCTGTCAGGTAGGGTTCCTCCCACTTTTCCCGCGCGCCATAAGCTGCAATAGTTGTGGCGTTCCGTGAGTGGTGGCATTTTGAGCCATGGAACCGCCCTTCGGTCCGTTCAATATTTCGGGCGGACCGGGGGCACCGCGCCCGGACACGAAAAAGGCGCGCCTCGCGGGCGCGCCTTTGGAAATTGTCAAACCGGGTGGATCAGCCCTTGGCAGCCTTGGCCACTTCGGCGGCAAAATCCTCTTTCACCACTTCGATGCCTTCGCCCACTTCCAGGCGCACATAGCCGGTGATGGTCACGCCCGCCTCTTTCGCGGCGGCCTCGACCGTCAGATCGGGATTCACGACAAAGGCCTGATTCAGCAGGGTCACTTCGGACATGAATTTCTTCATCCGGCCCACGATCATCTTTTCGATCACCGCTTCGGGCTTGCCGCTTTCACGGGCAATGTCCATCTGCACGGATTTTTCCTTGTCCACGACGGCCGGGTCAAGATCGGCCTCGGACAGGGATGCCGGGTTGGTGGCGGCGATGTGCATCGCAACCTGTTTGCCGAAGGCTTCGTTGTTGCCGTTCAGCGCAACCAGAACGCCGATCTTGCCCATGCCGGGCGCGGCGGCGTTGTGCACATAGGACACGACAGTTTCACCGGCCAGGGTCGACATGCGACGCACTGACATGTTTTCGCCAATTTTGGCGATGGCGTCGGTGATCAGAGTGTCGACAGGCTTGCCGTTGATTTCAGCGGCTTTCAATGCGTCAACATTGTCCACGGTCAGGGCCACATCAGCGATATCGCTAACCATTTTCTGAAACTCGGCGTTCTTGCCGACGAAATCGGTTTCCGAGTTCACCTCAACGGCGATCCCTTTGCCACCCTCCACCTTGACAGCCACAAGACCCTCGGCAGCGGTGCGGCCTGATTTCTTGGCAGCCTTGGCCAGACCCTTGGTGCGCAGCCAGTCAACGGCGGCTTCCATGTCGCCATCGTTTTCGGTCAGCGCCTTTTTGGCGTCCATCATGCCGGCACCTGTGGTGTCGCGCAGTTCTTTCACTTGTGCAGCGGTGATTGCCATTTCCCTGGCTCCTCGAATTGTCGGTTGTTCATCAGCGGGGGCGTGGCCCGGCCCGGTATCGGGCCTGTGGCACCATGCGCCACAGGCCCGTATCGCTTGCTTTCGCTCAGCTTTCGGCGGTTGCCGCTTCCTGCTGTTCGGCAAGCACTTCCTCCACGGCGGCCTCTTCCATGGCGCCCATGTCAACGCCGGCGGCGCTCATCTGTGCCGACATGCCATCCAAGGCGGCGCGGGCCGCCAGATCGCAATACAGCGCGATCGCACGGGCAGCATCGTCATTGCCGGGAATGATATAGTCGATGCCATCGGGCGAGCAGTTGGAATCAACCACGGCAACAACCGGAATACCCAGTTTTTTCGCCTCGGCGATGGCCAGATCTTCCTTGTTCACGTCGATCACGAACAGCAGATCAGGAACACCGCCCATTTCACGGATCCCGCCCAGGCTGGCGTTCAGCTTGGTCTGGTCACGCTCCATGCTCAGACGCTCGCGCTTGGTCAGACCATCGGCGCCCTGCTCCATTTTCTCGTCGATCATCTTCAGACGGTTGATCGACTGGGAAACGGTTTTCCAGTTGGTGAGCGTGCCGCCCAGCCAGCGGTGATTCATGTAATACTGCGCGCATTTTTCGGCAGCCTCGGCGACCGGCTTTTGCGCCTGGCGCTTGGTGCCCACGAACAGAATACGACCGTTCTTGGCCACAGTATCGCGGATCACCTTCAGGGCCTGATCCAGCATCGGAACGGTCTGTGTCAGGTCGAGAATGTGGATGCCGTTACGGTCGCCATAGATGAATTGCTGCATCCGCGGGTTCCAGCGCTGTGTCTGGTGACCATAGTGAACGCCAGCTTCAAGAAGCTGACGCAGTGAGAAATCGGGGAGCGCCATGTCCATTTTCCTTTTCCGGTTTGCGCCTCGGCAGGGCCATCAGAGCAATTGCTCAACCGGCGGACCGATGCGGGATGTCTCCCCGACCGGCCCAAGCCCCACCTGTGAAGTGGGGGCGCGATACACCGGTTGCGTGCCATGTGCAAGGGCTGTGAGGGCCGAAAGCGTCGGATGCCTCCGGCGGGAGTATTTGTTTCAGTAAAAAGACGCCAGACAGATAGTGATTTCTGAACTTTTTACTGATCCAAATACTCATGTTTAGCGTCATCTGCCATCTTGCGCCCTGCCTCGGGCTGCTTCACAACACGGGCCATGACACGCCCTGACATCCTCTGTATCGGTTCGGTCCTGTGGGACATCATCGGGCTCACCCCCGCGCCCATGCGGGTGGGGTCTGACGTGCCGGGACGCATTGCGCGAATTCCCGGTGGGGTGGCAATGAATATCGCCATGACCCTGCGCCGGTTCGGCTTGACCCCGGCAGTGCTGAGCGCCGTGGGGCGTGACGCCGAGGGGGACGAACTGATTGCCGCGAGCGCGGCGCTGGGGATCATGACGGATTTCATCTATCGTTCCGGCGGTTTGCCCACCGACCGCTATATGGCGATTGAAAGCGTGGGCGGATTGGTTGCCGCCATTGCCGATGCTCATTCACTGGAGGCGGCGGGTGGTGAAATCCTGACTGCGCTGGGGGATGGGCGCCTTGGCACTTGCGCCCTGCCCTATGGCGGGATGATCGCGCTGGATGGCAATCTGACCGTTGGGCTGCTGGCACGGATCGCGCGCGACCCGCTGTTTGCTGCTGCTGATTTGCGGGTTGCCCCTGCCTCGCCCGGCAAGGCCGAGCGATTGGCGGGGCTGTTTGCTCATCCACGCGCCACCTTTTATGTAAACCTCGAAGAGGCCGGGTTGCTGACCCAAGCCGTGTTCACCGATACCCCCACGGCCGCTGCGGCGCTGATCGCGCGGGGCGCCCACCGGGTGTTGGTCACGAACGGCGCCGCGGCGGTGGCCGAGGCCGGACCGCACGGTCTGTTGTCGGCCATGCCGCCCGCTGTGACCGTTGCCCGTGTCACCGGCGCGGGCGATACGTTTATGGCGGCCCATATGGCCGCCGATCTGTCTGGGGCTGTGCCTCAGGATGCCCTGCATGCGGCCCTGACTGCCGCTGCTGACTATATTTCCAAAGGATCTGAATGATGTCGTTTCCCCTGCGTTTTTCGCCCGAAGTTCAAGAGGCCCGCGACGGTCGTCTGCCCATTGTTGCGCTGGAAAGTACGATCATCACCCATGGGATGCCCTATCCGCAGAATGTGGAAACGGCGATGCTGGTGGAACAGACCGTTCGTGATGCGAGGGCCGTTCCGGCCACCATCGCGGTGATTGCCGGGGTGATCCACGTCGGGTTGAGCGAGAGCGAGCCTGACGGCCCTTGGACAGGCGCAGTCGGTGGCCAAACTGTCACGTGCCGATCTGGCCGCCTGTGTGGCAACCCGGGGCACCGGAGCCACCACCGTTGCCGCCACGATGATTGCCGCGCGCCTCGCCGGGATCGAGGTGTTCGCCACGGGCGGTATTGGCGGCGTGCATCGCGGTGCGGAAACCACGTTTGATATTTCTGCCGACTTGCACGAACTGGCCCAGACCGCTGTGACGGTTGTGGCGGCCGGGGCCAAGGCCATTCTCGATATCCCCAAGACGCTGGAGGTGTTGGAAACCCTTGGCGTGCCGGTCATCGCGTATGGGCAGGATGCCTTTCCCGCCTTCTGGTCACGGGATTCAGGGCTGACCGCACCCCTGCGCATGGACAGTGCCGCCGATATCGCCGCCGCCCATGTCATTCGCGGGCGCATGGGCGTGCCTGGCGGGCAGATGGTTGCCAATCCGATTCCGGTTGCCGAAGAAATTCCGTCTGGCGACCTGGCGCCGGTTATTGCACAGGCTGTGGCCGAGGCCGAAGAACAAGGCATCGGGTCAAAATCCGTCACGCCGTTTCTTTTGGCACGGATATTCGAGCTGACCGAGGGGCGTTCATTGCGGGCCAATATCGCACTGGTGCTGAACAATGCCCGGTTGGCGGCGGAGATCGCCCGGGACATCGGCGTTGTGCGGGTGGGCGCGGCACAAAAGGGATCATAATGTTGCAGGATCACCGCGGAATGCCTAGATATTCACGACAGCGGCGATAATGGTAAAAGATGGCACCCGGACATAACGACGACCCCGACAGCAAGCGGCGCCGCTCGATTTTCGGGAGCCTGCGAGGCAGTTTCCTGACCGGTCTGGTGGTGATTGCCCCGATCGGCCTGACCATCTGGCTGATCTGGTCCGTTATCGGCTGGATTGATGGCTGGGTGCTGCCATTCGTGCCGCATCAGTTCAAACCGGCCACCTATATCGGTATCAATCTGCGTGGTGCCGGGGTGCTTATATTTCTGGTCTTTACCATCGTTGTCGGCTGGCTTGCCAAAGGGTTGATCGGGCGGTCGCTTATCCGTTGGGGCGAAGGGTTGGTTGATCGGATGCCGGTGGTAAGATCGGTCTATAACGGGTTGAAACAGATCGCGGAAACCGTATTCGCCCAGACTGACACATCCTTTGACAAGGCCTGTCTGGTTGAATATCCCCGGCGCGGAATCTGGGCCATCGCTTTTGTTTCGACGGCTGCCAAGGGGGAAATCGCCGCCCGCATCCCCGCCGATCAGGGTAAGGTTTCGGTGTTTTTGCCCACCACGCCAAATCCGACATCGGGCTTTTTGCTGTTCGTGCCCCGCAGCGAGGTGATCGAGCTGGACATGAGCGTCGAGGATGCGGCGAAACTGGTGATTTCCGCCGGCCTTGTTTACCCGACCCCCAAGGTTGTTCCGCCGCTTGTTCTGTCCGAACGCGCAGCGGAATAACACCGCAGACGTCAGCCGAACATCTTTTCCAGATCGACGGTGCCGATCCGGCCCAGGTTGCCCCTGTGGGTGCCCAGAAACTGATCTGCGGCACGGCGCCCGGCCCGGTGAAGGCGTGACAGGATAACCGGCGTGGCGATGGTTTTTGTCGCCACCCCCAAATCGTTCATCAACGCATCATCCGCGATCATATGGATCAGAACCCGTTTCATCGCCCCCGGCGGCATCTTGCCCGCATCCAGCAATTCCTGAACGAAATGCACCGCGCGCAGTTCGCGCAGCAAGGACGTGTTAAAGCTGATCTCGTTGATCCGGTTGACGATCTGCTGGGGCGTTACCGGGATCGCGGCACGTTCAATCGGGTTGATGTTCACCACGATGATGTCATCGGGAAACCGGGTTTCGTACAGCGGAAACAGCGCCGGGTTGCCAGTATAGCCGCCATCCCAATAGGCCGCGCCATCAATTTCAACCGCGCGGAACATCGTTGGCAAACAGGCCGAGGCAAGGATCGCATCGGTGGTGATTTCCGCGCCACTGAACACCTTGATCTTGCCCGTGCGCACATTGGTGGCCCCGACAAACAATTCAGGGCCTTCACCGGCGCAGACATGTCCAAAGTGAAACTGATCCACGATTCGGCGCAGAGGGTTTTCCAACCCCGGCCCCAGGGAATAGGGGCTGGCAACACCGGTGGCCGCCTCGGTCATGAGATAGGCGGGCGAAGACTCCATCATCGCGCTGAACATCTGGGTTGGCGGCGCGAGCGAGGCGAGCCCAGTCGGCCACCCCCATATCGTTGACCCCGCTCACCTGCCCCCAGAGCCAGTTGAGATTGTCGCGCGCCCCCTGTCGCCCCCCGGCAATCATCCCGGCCTTGAGCGCGACGCCATTCAACGCCCCCGCAGAGGTGCCGGAAATGCCCGCGATTTCGATATCGTCGTCCTCAAGGATGCGATCAAGCACGCCCCAGGTGAACGCGCCATGGGCGCCCCCGCCCTGAAGCGCAAGGTTAACGCGTGTCACCATCCTAGCTTGCCGTCCAGCCGCCATCGACGCTGATTTCCGTGCCGGTGATCTGATCGGCGGCGGCGCTGCACAGAAACGCGGCGGTGCCGGCGATCTGATCGATGGTGGCAAAGGTTTTCGACGGCTGGCGATCCAGAATAAGGTCACGCTCAACCGTTTCGCGGTCCAACCCCTTGCTGTTCATCAGGTCTACAACCTGTTTATCCACAAGCGGTGTCATCACATAACCGGGGCAGATGGCGTTGCAGGTGATCGGTTGTTCGGCGGTTTCCATGGCCACGGTCTTGGTCAACCCGACAATCCCGTGCTTGGCCGAAACATAGGCGGATTTGAACGCATGGGCGCGCAATCCATGGGCGGATGCGATGTTGATCACCCTGCCCCAGCCGGCCTTGCGCATCATCGGCACCGCCACGGCGCTGGTGTGGAACGCCGCACTCAGACATATCGCGATGATCGCGTCCCATTTTTCGGTGGGAAAATCCTCGATCGGGGCGACATGTTGAATGCCGGCGTTGTTGATCAGAATATCGCAGGTGCCTGCCTCTTCGATCAACCGGCGGGCGGCATCGCCCCTGGACAGATCCGCCGCGATATAGCGCGCGCTCACACCGTGCTCTGCGGCAAGCTCTGCGGCCAGAGCGTGGTCTTCCTCGCGGTCGGTGTATGAGTTCAGCACCACATCCGCGCCCAGTTTGGCAATCTCATGGGCAATCCCCAGGCCGATGCCAGAATTGCTGCCGGTGATGATGGCGGTTTTACCTTTAAGTTGCATGTCGACTCCTGGGTGACGGTGATTTCGCGCATCCTAGCGGGCATTGCGGCAATGACCATGGGGGCGCAACAGATTGTGAACCGCTGCCTGCACGCAAAAGGCGATTCGCCGCCATATCAGGCAGTTGCGCAGCGCGCTGACGCGCGGTTCCCCGATCATTGAGCGCCGCCGTCACCACCATCGCAGGCATCGGGCGCCATACCCGAAAATCGGGCAAATGCTCTTGTGTTAAAGGGTTTTTAAACTTGCTGCCCTCTGCGCCATAGGTTCAGAACACCGAACAAACCTGCCGGATCAAACGAAAAAAAACGCCCGCACAAGGCGGGCGTTGAGTTATTGAGGCAGGTTTCATACAGGCAAGAAACCTATCGAGCAGTGACACTGTTATACCTAATTCCGCTGCGGCATCCAAGCTAAAAGTTTGAAAGCACAGGAATACCCCCTTACGGTCGGTGCAAATAATCAGGGACCGAAAGGACAAACCCGAAGATGAGCATTCATCGTTTCCACTTCCTGCGCAATACGGGCCTTGCCCTTGTTGCCACTCTTGCCGCCGGTCTGGCCCATGCGGAACCGAAACATGGCATCGCTATGTATGGCGAACCTGCCAACCCACCGGATTTTGTGTCTCTGCCTTTTGTGAACGCCGATGCCCCCAAGGGCGGGCGCATCGTTCAGGGCGAGGTGGGCAGTTTCGATTCCCTCAACCCGTTCATCCTCAAGGGCACCACCCCCTGGCAGCTTCAGTTCCTTGCGTTCGAAACCCTCATGGGGCGCAGTTATGACGAACCCTTCACGCTCTATGGGCTTCTGGCCGAATCGGTTGAAACCGATCCCGACCGCACATGGGTGGAATTCACACTCAACCCAGCGGCGAAATTTTCCGACGGCACCCCGGTCACCGTGGAAGACGTGATGTGGAGCTATGAGACCCTCGGCACCATCGGCCACCCGCGCTATGCCGGGACATGGGCCAAGGTCGCCAAAATGGAACAGACCGGCCCCCGTTCGGTCAAATTCACCTTCAACGTGCCGGACCGCGAACTTGCCCTGCTCATGGGAATGCGCCCAATCCTGAAAAAGGCCCAATGGGAGGGCAAGGATTTCGCCGCCAGCGGGATTGATGATGTCCCCATCGGCAGCGCGCCTTATGTGATCGCCGATTTTGATCCGGGCCGTTTTGTGCTGTTGAAACGCAACCCCGATTATTGGGGCGCTGATCTGCCATTCCGCAAGGGCACCAACAACCTTGATGAGGTGCGGATGGAGTTCTTTGGCGATGGCACCGCCATGTTCGAGGCGTTCAAGGGCGGTCTTCTGAACACCATGCGCGAAACCAACGCCGAGAAATGGAAAACCCAATATGATTTCCCCGCCGTTCAGTCGGGCGATGTGGTGAAATCCGATATTCCGCACCATCGCCCCTCGGGCATTCAGGGGCTGGTGATGAACACCCGCAATCCAGTGTTTGCCGATTGGCGCGTGCGCGAGGCGCTGATTCAGGCGTTCAATTTCAAATTCATCAACCAAACCCTGAACGGTGGCGCCAATCCCCGCATCACCTCGTATTTCTCCAACTCGGAACTGGGAATGAAACCAGGGCCGGCCCCCGCCCCCGTGCGCGATCTTCTGGCCCCCTATGCCGAAAGCCTGCTGCCCGGTGCCATTGATGGTTATACCCTGCCTGAGGGGGACGGATCTGAACGTAACCGCAAAAACGTCGCCCATGCGATCGATCTGATGGCAAAGGCCGGCTGGACCATTCAGAACGGCCAGATGAAAGATGCCCAGGGGCGCCCGTTCACCTTTGAAATCCTGCTCAATCAGGGGGCGAACGAACCGCAACAGATCATTGATCTTTACGCCTCGGCGCTCAGCCGCATGGGGATTACGCCGACAATCACCGCCGTGGACAGCGCCCAATACAAGGAACGCACCAACCGTTTCGATTTTGGCATGGCCTATTACATTCGCGGGCTGTCGCTGTCTCCGGGCAACGAACAATTACTGTATTGGGGGGCAAAGGCCGCCGATACCGAAGGATCGCGCAACTGGATGGGCATGAAAAGCCCCGCCGCCGAAGCGATGATTGACGCAATGCTGAACGCCCCCGATCACGATGGTTTCGTCAATGCCACCCGGGCGCTTGACCGGGTGCTGACCTCGGGGCGCTATGTGATCCCGATCTGGTTCAATCCGGTGTCCCATCTGGCCCATGCCAAACAGTTGAAATATCCAGAAACCATCCCGATTTATGGCGATTGGCAGGGGTTTCAGCCAGACATCTGGTGGTGGGATGAGAACGCCAAATAACCGCCCCCTCAACCAAGGTGTGCGACGCATTGACCGCGCAACCCTGGCCACGGGCGCCAGCCAAACATGTCGTGCGGCCCAACGGGCCGCGCCGCCGGATCACGCCACGCTTATTCCAGCGACGTGACCCAAAGGATCGTCGCATCGTCGACGCTGGTTGAAATCACGTTATGCCCCATGGTCGCATCGTAATAGGCGCTGTCGCCGCGACACATCTCGACCGGTTCATAAAATTCCGAACACAGCCGGATCGTGCCGGTGAGGACATACAGAAATTCCTCGCCGTCGTGGCGCACCCAGCCGTCGAATTCCTCAAGGCTGCGCGCCCGGATCGTCGCGCGATAGGGCAGCATCCGCTTTTTCGTCAGCACCCCGGCCAACAGCTCGTGCTCATAGGTGGTGGTCGCATGACCGGCCCCCTGCCCGTTCAGCGTCACCGCCATGCGCCCGTTCACCTTTTCGCCCCGGGGCGGCGTGAACAGTTGCGGCACCGAAATTTCCAGCCCCCGCGCCAGTTTCTTGAGCGCGTCATAGGTGGGCGACATCTGACCGTTTTCGATCTTGCTCAGGGTCGAGCGGGCCATCCCGGCCTGTCGCGCCGCCTGTTCCAGCGTCCAGTCGCGCGCCCGGCGCAGATCGCGCACCCGGGCGCCCAGATCAACCGGGTGTGCCGTTTCGGTGCTGCCGTCGCTGCGCGCCAGCTTGATGATCGAAGGTTGGCTCTTTTCCATAGCCGGGTTATAGGCTGAGCGGTCCAAGACGCGCAATGGCGATGCCTCTGCCCCTGTCCCCTGCACATCTGAAAGGAATCGCCATGACCACTGTAAAGCTCGACATCATTTCCGATCCGATCTGCCCGTGGTGCCTTATCGGCAAGACGTGGCTGGATCGCGCCCTTGAACAACGCCCCGATCACCCGTTCCACATCGAATGGCACCCGTTTCAGCTCAACCCCGACATGCCGGTCGAAGGGATGGAGCGGCGCGCCTATCTTGAGGCGAAATTTGGCGGGCGCGACGGCGCCATCCGCGTGTATTCGCAAATTGAAAAGGCTGCCGAACAGGCAGGCATTCAGATTGACTGGTCGAAAATCACCCGCACGCCCAACACCCTGAATGCCCACCGCCTGATCCATTGGGCCGGGCTTGAGGGGCGCCAGACAGCGGCGAAAAGCGCGCTGATGAACGGGTATTTCCGCGAGGGGCGCGATATTGGTGACACGGGGGTTCTGCTTGATATTGCGGAAAAGATCGAACTTGATCGCACCCTGATCGAACGGCTTCTGGCCTCTGATGCCGACATCGACGACATTCGCGCCCGCGAGGCGCACACCCGCGAACGGGGTGTTACCGGGGTGCCGACCTTCGTGTTGAGCAACCGCCATGTTCTGGCCGGTGCGCAATCCACCGATCTCTGGCTCAGCGTGCTGGATGACATCGCGGCGCAAATGACGGGCACGCAATGAGGGCGCCGACACGCGCCCTTTCAAAGGGCGAATTCATTGCGCTGATGGCGGTGACCATGGCGACGGTGGCCTTTTCCATCGATTCCATGCTGCCGGTCCTGCCCGAAATCGCCGCCCGCCTCACCCCCGAGGCCCCCAACAACGCCCAGTTGATCGTCACCGCCTTTGTGCTGGGCATGGGGGCGGGCACCTTCGTTTCCGGGCCATTGTCCGACACATTGGGGCGCAAGGCGACCATTCTGACCGGCTTTGCCATCTATATCATGGGAAGCATTGCGGCGCTGTTTGCCCCGACCCTTGAAACCCTGCTGCTGGCGCGCCTTGTTCAGGGGTTGGGCGCCTCTGGCCCGCGGATCGTGTCGGCGGCGATCATCCGTGACCTTTATGAAGGGCGGCGGATGGCACAGATCCTGTCTTTCGTGATGATGATCTTTATCATGATTCCCGCCATTGCCCCGTTTCTTGGTTCCCTGGTGATCGGCGTTTTCGGCTGGCGCTCCATCTTTGTCGTCTTTGTGATTTTCGCCCTCATTGCCGCCAGTTGGATGACCACGCGACAGCCTGAAACCCTCCCCCGTGAACGGCGCCGCCCGTTTCGCGCCGGCCCCCTGCGCGCCGCGTTCATCGAGGTGCTTTCAAACCCGATGGTGCGCATCTATATCGCGGTGCTGACCCTTGGGTCGGGTCAGATGTTCGGGATGCTCAGTTCAATCCAGCAGGTGTTTGATATCACTTTCGATCTGCGCGAGAATTTTCCGCTGTTCTTCATGTGTATCGCCCTGCTGTCAGGCACGGGCACATTGCTGAACGCGCGGCTGGTCATGCGGCTGGGCATGCGCCGTCTGGCCATTGCCGCCTATGCCACGCAAACGGTGCTGTCGACCGTGCTGGTGCTGATCAACCTGTTGGGGCTGATGCCCGATGCGCTTGCACTGCCCGCATTTGTGCTTTGGGCGGTGTCGGTGTTCTGTATGGCGGGGCTGACCTTTGGCAATCTCAACGCGCTGGCCCTGCAACCCATGGGGCATATCGCGGGCATGGCCGCCTCGGTCGTGGGGGGTGTTTCCACGGTGCTGGCGGTGCTGATCGCGGTGCCGATCGGGCTGGCCTTTGATGGCACGCCGGTGCCGCTGATGGTCGGCATCCTGCTGTGTTCCGCCACCGCCTGGTGGCTGATGCGCAAATCGCGCGAGGCCGATCCGACGCCAAAGAAAACCATCCCGACGCCGGGGTAACGCCGCCGCGCGTTACAGGCTGCGGAACTGGTGTTCCTGGCGCGGGGTCCACAGGACATTCAGGGTAAACCCTTCATCGGTCTGGGTTTCCGCCTCGACCACGCCCTGTTCATGCAACCAGGCCCGTTTGCGCCCTTCGCTAAAGGTCAGCGACAGGGTGCGCGCGCTGCGTTCGTCATCCAGCGCGCCTGCAATCGCCTCATAGAACACCTCAAGCCCGGCGCCGGTCAGGGCGGACACGGGCAGCACATCGTCGCGCCGCGCGGCAAGGCTGTGCAGGGCATCGCGGGCATCGGGATCAAGGGCGTCGATCTTGTTCCACAGTTCGATCTGCGGAATGTTGTCCTCTACGCCCAGTTGTTTCAGAATCGCGCGCACGTCGGTGGCCTGTTCCTCGGTGTTGGCATGGGCAATGTCGCGGACATGACAGATCAGATCGGCGCCCAGCACCTCCTCCAGCGTGGCGCGGAATGCCGCCACAAGCTGCGTTGGCAGGTCGGAAATGAACCCGACGGTATCGGACAGGATCACCTTTTTGCCCGAAGGCAGTTCAACCCCCCGCATGGTTGGATCGAGGGTGGCAAACAACATATCCTCGGCCATCACCGACGCCCCGGTCATCCGGTTGAACAGCGTGGATTTTCCGGCGTTGGTATAGCCAACCAGGGCGACCACGGGAAACGGCACCTTGGCCCGTGCGGCGCGGTGCAATTCGCGGGTTTTTACGACCTTGGCCAGTTGTTTTTTCAGCCGGGTCAATTGTTCGTCAATGGCGCGCCGGTCGGCCTCGATCTGGGTTTCGCCGGGACCACCGACAAAACCAAGCCCGCCGCGCTGCCGCTCAAGGTGGGTCCAGGCGCGTACAAGGCGGGTGCGCTGATAGGACAGCGCCGCCATTTCCACCTGCAACACCCCTTCACGGGTGCGGGCGCGATCCGAAAAAATTTCAAGGATCAACCCCGTGCGGTCCAACAGTTTGACCTGCCATTCCTTTTCAAGGTTGCGCTGCTGTACCGGTGACACCGGCCCGTCAATCAGAACCAGGCCGATGTCCGCGTCGTGCAGGCGCGTTTTCAATTCGGCAATCTTGCCCTTGCCGAACAACATGCCGGGCTGCACCTTGGGCAGGCGCACCACATCGCCGCCCACCACATCCAAATCGGGCAAGGCAGCGGCCAGCGCCGTTGCCTCGTCCAGCGCCACGTCAGGGTCGCGCCGGCTCGCGGTCGGATTTGATGTCGGGATGCAGCACCCAGGCGCGCATCGCCTGAACACCGGTTTCATCCATGATTATTCTTCACCGTCATACAGATTGATGGGCGAAGCCGGCATGATCGTGGAAATCGCATGTTTATACACAAGCTGCGACTGGCCATCGCGGCGCAAAAGCACGCAAAAATTATCAAACCAGGTGATAACGCCCTGTAATTTCACACCGTTGATCAAAAAGATCGTAACCGGAACCTTGGTCTTCCGTACGTGATTCAAAAACGCGTCTTGCAAATTCTGTCTGTCGCCAGCCATGTCCCCGTCCAAACCTTTATTCTTGGCCCGCCACAATAGCAGGCAATCTTCAAACTATGCCAATATGATCCGGGTTTACCGGAGAATCCAGAGCAAATAGAAGCCGGGCGCAAAACTGCGCAACCGGCGTGTCACCGGCGCCAGAAATCGGGGTTCAGCAGGGCAATCAACGCCAGGGTTTCCATCCGCCCCAGCACCATGGCCGCCGCAAAAATGAACCGGGCAGCGCCGCCAAGGTCGGCCATGGCGATCGGTTCGGCCGGGGCCAGCGTGACAAGCGGGCCAGTGGTGGACAGCGCGGCAATGGTCAGAACGGTGGCGTTTTCAAAATTGATCCCGGCCAGCGACAGCGCCACCATGACCAGCGCGATCGACAGCGCGAACAGCATGAAAAACACCCATGCCACATAGGCCCCCTTGCGCCGGATACGCCGCGCCACGGTACCGGCCCCCCGACAGATGTGGGATGGACCAGCTTTTCCATCTCGCGCACCCCGTGTTTGTAAAGGGCATAGATCCGCAACAGTTTCACCCCCGCCGTGGTGGCCACCCCGCCGCCGATCAGCGCCAGCCCCATCAGCACAAGCCCCGGCGTTTCCAGCCCCGACCAGAATTGGGCCGTGTCCCAATCGGCGCTTTCAAAACCTGTGGTGGTCAGAAACGAAAGGGTGGTGAACACCGCCCCCCAAAGGGCGCGTGCGGCACGTTCCGGGCTGATCTGGCCGTCGATCTCATAGGCCGCGACCCAATGGCGCAGGAACAGAAACAGCGGTAGCGCGATGATGCAGAACAGCCCCATCTGAAGTTCGGGATCGCCGCGCAACCGGTCAAACCCACGCGCGGCGCCTTCGCTGGAAAAGGTCCGGCGCGATACGGCAAAAAACAGAAAGACAAAGACCAGCATTTCCCCGGGCATGCCGCCATCGCCCCCCTGCCCGGTGGTGATTCCGCTGGTGGCCAGCGTTGACATGGCCCGGCAAACAGCCGCCAGAGGCGTTTCGCCCGCCATCAAAAGGCCAATCCACAACACCAACGTGAGGCCACAATAGATTGGCCCGAGGCGCGCTGTGAACCGCACCAGACGTTGCGAACCGTCGGCAACCCGGGTGATCTGTGATGCGGCGGGGCTGGTGCCGTCACCGATCCCGCCATCCGACAGCACCTCGAATCCGCCAAGGTTCATCGGGGCAATCAGCGCCACAGCCGACACCCAGACCAAAAGCCCGCCCATCCAACCGACCATGGCCCGCCACAGGTGCAGCGTATCGGGCAGGCGCGCCGGATCATACAGCGTGGCGCCGGTGGTTGTCATGCTCGACACCATTTCAAACCACGCGCTGGTAAAGGTCGTGTTGTCCAGGCTTTCGGAGAACGGCACCGCCATCAGCGCCGGTATCAGGGTAAAGGCCGACACCAGGGCAATCAGATAGCCCCGCGCACGGCGCCGCACGATCATGCCATCAGTGGCAAACCCCACCAGCCCGGTGATGATCATGAACAGGATGCAGGAATAAAAGAACGCCCGCGCCACATGCATGTCTTCTACCGCATAGGCATGCAGTGCGGGCACGATCATGGCCAGGGCCGCGAACCCCATAAGCACGACAATCAGCGGCAGGCGGGATACAAGGCCTTGCATCAGAAGAAATCAATACTGACCTGAAACAGCCGCTCTACCTCGGGGACATCGCCCGCCATGGCAAACAGCACGATCAGATCACCCTCTTCGATCCGGGTGCCGCCCTGGGGTGTGACGACGGTATCGCCCTTTTGCACGGCCCCCACCAGAACCCCCTCGGGGAACGCAATATCGCGCACCAACTGCCCCGCGATGGGCGAGGTGGACAACACCTGTGCCTCGATCACCTCGGCCTCGGCATCGCCGATGGAATATACCCCGCGCACCCGGCCTTGCCGGATATGGCGCAGGATGCTGGAAACCGTGGTAGAGCGCGGGTTGATGAAGGCATCAATATCAAGCGGCCCCATAAGCGATTGCAGCGTCGGGTCATTCACCAGACAGATCGCCATCTTGCAGCCCGCCGCCTTGGCCCGCACCGCCGCCAGAACATTGACCTTGTCGTCATCGGTCACGGCCAGAACGGCGTCGGCCTTGGCGATGCTGGCCTCGTTCAACAGTTCCATGTTCAACCCGTCACCGTGCAAAACGATGGTCCGCTCCAGCATGTCCGCCGCCCGTTCGGCAATGGCGCGCGAGCGTTCAATCACCTTGACGCGCACCCGCTCGGTCCGCTTTTCCAGCGCCGAGGCCACGGAAAGCCCCACGTTGCCACCGCCAACGATCACCACCCGATGCTGTTTGGCAAAGCTTTTGCCAAAGATTTCAAGGGTGCGGTTTACGTCATCCCGGTGGGACAGCACATAAATCTGATCGTCGGCGAACAATTGATCGCCCGCGACAGGGGCGAACAGCGCATCCTTGCGGCGCACCCCCACAACGATGGCGCGCAGGGTGGAAAACAGATCGGTCAACTGGCGCAGGGGCGTGTTCAGAACCGGGCAATCCGCATCCAGCGCGATCCCCAAAAGCTGGGTCTGCCCGCCCAGAAAGCTCTGCGTGTCAAAGGCGACGGGGGCCGCCAGACGGCGCAGGGCCGCCTCGGCCACCTCGCGCTCGGGGGAAATCACCACGTCGATCGGCATGTGATCGCGCCGGTACAGATCGGAATAAATCGCGGTAAGGTAACTTTGCGAGCGCAGCCGCGCGATCTTGCGCGGGACCGAAAACACCGAGTGCGCCACCTGACAGGTGACCATGTTCACCTCGTCGCTGTGGGTGGCGGCAATCACCATATCCGCATCCCGCGCCCCGGCCCGGTCAAGAATATCGGGGTAGGACGCGAACCCGACGATCCCCTGCACATCCAGGGTATCGGTGGCCCGGCGCACCAGATCGGCGTCCTTGTCCACCACGGTCACGTCGTTGCGCTCGCCCGACAGATGCTTGGCAATCTGCCAGCCAACCTGCCCGGCCCCGCAAATGATAACTTTCATCTGTCCACTCCCTCGGCCTGATCGCACTGGACAGACCCGGCGTTCGGTGAAACCGTTGCACTTCGAAGGCTCACTCATCGCAAGACAGGCAGGGGGACGCAATGAAAAACCGGATGATTGCCGCTCTTCTGGTCACACTCTCGGGCTGCGCGCCCTATTCGGGGTTTTATCAGGCGGGTCAGACCATGACACGGTTAACCGCCGATCAAACCCGTTGCGAGGCGCAGGGCGCGCGCGATGTTCCGCCCAACACCCAGGTGCGCACCACGCCAGTACAGGTGATCCCGGGCAAAACCATCTGCAACGCCGATGGCCGCTGTGTGACCGGCGCTGCGCGGGTGGTTGGCGGCGAGGTGTATTCCTATGACGCCAACACCGATCTGCGCAAACGTGTTGTCGGGCAATGCATGAATGACAAAGGATATCAGCGGGTTAACATCCCCCAATGTTCGCCCAAGGTCACCCGCGCCGCAGCAGGACAGGCACAGCGCGTTTTGCCGCCCCTGAGCGATGACCTGTGCGCCGCCAAGGGGCAGAATCGTGGCGTTGTGTTTGTCAGGACAAAATAGCCGCCCTACCCCTCCATATCCTCGACATGGGCGATCCGGCTGCCCAGTTTGTTGCTTGTCACCACATTCAGCGACTTCAGCTTGCGATGCAGCGCGCTGCGCTCCATGCCCACAAAGGTGGCAGTGCGCGAAATATTGCCGCCAAAGCGGTTGATCTGGGTCAGCAGATATTCCCGTTCAAACAATTCCCGCGCCTCGCGCAATGGTAATGTGGCGAGCCGAGTCCGGACAGCACCACGCGCCCTTCCTCTTCGGCCACGGGTTCGGTGCCGGGCAGTTCGCTGGCGGCGATATCGCCCTTGTCGCTGCCCAGAATCAGCACCCGTTCGATGACGTTTTTCAACTGGCGCACATTGCCCGGCCACAGCATGGTTTGCAGCAGGGCAATCGCCTCGTCACTGACCGCGCGCAGGGGCAACCCTTGGGTTTTGTTGAATCCGGCGATGAAATATTCTGCCAGTTCGGGAATATCCTCGCGCCGTTCATCCAGGGCGGGCACGGCGATGGGAACAACCGCCAGCCGGTGAAACAATTCCTGACGGAACCGGCCCAGTTGGATTTCCTGCGCCAGATCCCGGTTGGTCGAGCTGATAACCCGCATATCGACCTTGACCTTTTCCGAACCGCCAACCCGGGTAAAGGATTGATCGACCAGCACACGCAGGATTTTGGATTGGGTGCCAAGGGGCATGTCAGCCACTTCGTCAAAGAACAGGATACCGCCGTCGGCCTGCTCCAACAGGCCCGGTTCGATCCCGCGCTCGTTGCTTTCGCGCCCGAACAGCACCTCTTCCATGCGATCCGGTTCAACCGAGGCCGAACTGACCGACACAAACGGCGCATCGGCGCGGTTGGAATTGGCATGGATATAGCGCGCCGCCACCTCTTTGCCGCTGCCCGCCGGGCCAGTCAGCATGATGCGACCGTTGGATTTTGTCACCTTTTCAAGGTTTGATTTCAAAGCCTTGAACGACGAACTTGAACCAATCATCTCGGCCACGACACCATCGCGGCGTTTCAATTCGCTGTTTTCACGGCGCAGGCGGGATGTTTCCATCGCCCGCCCGATCACCACAGTCAATTGATCAATATTGAAAGGCTTTTCGATGAAATCATAGGCGCCCTGCTTGATCGCCGCCACGGCGATTTCCACGTTTCCGTGGCCCGAAATGATGATGATCGGCACGCCCGGATGGTCGCGTTTGGTGGCCTTGAGAATATCGATTCCGTCCATCTGGCTGTCTTTCAACCAGATATCGAGGATCATCAGCGAGGGCAGCTCTTTCGCGATTTCGGCCATGCAATCATCGGAATTGCCCGCCAGACGGGTGGAATACCCCTCATCCTTGAGAATATCGGAAATCAGTTCGCGGATGTCGCGTTCGTCGTCGACGATCAGAATGTCACCCATGATAAATACCTTTCTTCATACTGCCACCTCATTCACTAAACTTGCGTCTGCCTCGCTTAACCGAGGCAGGGTAATATCGGCGCGCGCCCCCTGTGGGCGGTATCGCCAAAAGGATCGGCGTCCCGCAGGGTCAGGGTGCCGCCGTGTTCCTCGATGATTTTCTTGACGATCGGCAGGCCCAGACCGGTGCCTTCGGCGCGGGTCGTCACATAGGGTTCAAACAGGCGGCTGCGATCTTCGGGAAGACCGATGCCATTGTCCGAAATCGAAATCTGTACCTCAACCGGATCGGCGGTCATCACCACGCGCACCTCGGGGGAATGGCCATCGGGGCGCCCCTTTTCATAAAGGCTTTCAATGGCTTCCCCGGCGTTCTTGATCAGGTTTGTCACCGCCTGCCCGATCATCGTGTCATCGAATTCCGCCATCACAGGTTCGGTCGGGATGTCGGCCACCAGCGTCAGATCGCTATCGCGCGCCTCTTGTAACGTCACCGCATCGCGCAGCAGTTTGGCGATGTCGTGGGTGCGCCGTTCCGGTTCGGGCATCCGGGCAAATTTTGAAAACTCATCGACAATCCGGCGCAAATCGCCGGTCTGGCGGATGATCACATCGGTGTATTGCTCCAGCGCGGCGGCGTTTTCGTCGTCAAGCTGACGGGCGAATTTGCGCTTGATCCGCTCGGCGCTCAGTTGAATCGGGGTCAGCGGGTTTTTGATCTCATGGGCAATACGGCGGGCCACATCGCCCCAGGCGGCCATGCGTTGTGCCGCGACCAGATCGGTCACATCATCAAAGGCCACCACATACCCCTCAAGCCGCCCGTCCTCTGACCGCCGGGTGGCCATGCGCACCAGCAGGCTTTCCAGATGGCCACCACGCGAAACCTTGATTTCCTCCTGCGCCACCTCAAGCCGCCGGTTGGCGCGCAACCGATTGAACAAAGGCCCGAATTCAGGCACCGCCAGTGAAAAGGAAACCTGTTGTCCGGTGGTATCATCCAGTTGCAACAACCGTTCCGCCGAACGGTTCACAAAGGTGACCTGCCCGTCCGCGTCCAACCCGACAAGGCCGGCCGTGACCGAGGACAGCACGGAATCAAACTGCCGCCGCCGCCGGTCAATCTGTTCGTTGGTTTCCAGCAGGGTGTCGCGCTGGCCTTTCAATTGCTTGGTCATCCGGTTGAACAACCGGCCCAGCATGGCGATTTCATCGTCGCCCTCTTCCTCGCGGACCTGCACGTCAAGATCGCCGGCGCCCACCCGCTGTGCCGCCCCCGCAAGCCGCCCCACCGGGCCTGACAGACGTTGGGCAAACCACAGGCCCAGCCAGATCGCCGCCAGAATGAGGATCACCGCAAACCCGAGATAGAGCAGCCCGAATTCAAACAGGATACGGCCCCGCTCGCTCTCAAGCTGGTCATAAAGACGGACGGTTTTCTTGGTGTCATCCAACAGTGACAGGATCTGCCCGTCCACATCGCGGCTGACATATAAAAACCGGTTGCCGATGCCGCCAAGCCGCGCCAGCGCGCGAAATTCATTCTGTGCCCAATCTTCGATGATCACTGTTTCGCCGTCGGCGGCACGAGCCAGATCATCATCGGAAGGTTTTTCAAAATCAAAGAGATACGAGCCTTCGCCCCGGGCGCGGATTTCACCACTGTTGTCGATCACGAACGCCTCGCGCAGGCCCCGCTGGATGCGCTTTTGGGCCTGTGCCAGGACTTGGCGCATTTCCCCGTCAGACACCTGAAAGCTGTCGTTTTGCAGGGACGACAGGAACTCCGCCAAAGCATCGGTATCGGTGCGCAGATCCTGGCGCTGTTCGTCCTCATAGGCCTCGGCGGCGGCCAGAGAGGCGCCGACAACCTCGCGCACCCGTTCGGAAAACCACCCCTCAAGCCCGACATTCACCGTCAGCGTTGCAAAGATCGCGACCGTCACCGTCGGGATCAGCGCGATCAGGGCAAACACACCGGTCAGCCGCATGTGCAGCCGCGATCCCGCCGATTGCGCCCGGCGCGCCGCCACCATCCGCACCAAAGACCCCAGAACCAGCGCGGCCACCACCAGCACATACACCAGATCGGCCAGCAGAATCAGCCGGAGCGAAAGCGTCGAGGCGCCCCGATCAAGAGGGCCAAGAATGAGAAATGTCCCCAGCGCCAAAGCCGGCCCGAGAACCACCAGACTGAGCGTCGAAAATGTCTTGAAGCGCCGCTGGCGACGCAGTCGCGCGATCCGATCCCAAGTTGCCGTGCGGACACGCCCTGTCACGGGTGAACCCCCTAATTGATGTGTCGCTTTTCGCGACGTACCGCTCTATCTGGTGGTCTCTGCTTCGGTTGACACCGAACGGCCACACATTCTGTTGCGATTTTACATCAATTTACGGCGCCGTGTCACGCGGATATCGAGATCTGTGATCTTCTTTCTCAAAGTATTTCGGTTGATCCCCAGCAAATCGGCGCATTTCGCCTGATTCCCGCCGGTTGCATCCAGTGCGATTTCAATCAGCGGCGCTTCGACCTCGCGCAGAATCCGCTGATACAGGCCCGGTGGCGGCAAAACCCCGCCGTGCAAATCGAAATACCGCCGCAGGTGTTTGTTCACTGAACCCGACAGCCGCTCTCCCTCGCCGCCGCCGGTCAGGGGTTCCATCGCCGGTTGGTTGCCCAGAACGGCCTCGGCCTCGGCGCGGGTGATTTCCTCTTCGGTGCCGGTCACGACAATGCGGCGCAGGGTATTTTCCAACTGGCGCACATTGCCCGGCCAGCTATAGGCGCGAATCAAATCCATGGCGGCGTCGGAAAATCGCCGCAGGGGCAGGCCGTCGCGTTCGGCCCGGGCCAGAAAATGCGCCGTCAGCAAAGGAATATCGTCGACCCGTTCGCGCAGGGACGGCACGGTAATGGCCACCCCCCCAAGACGATAGAACAGATCCTGGCGAAAGACGCCGGTTTCCATGCGATGGGTCAGGTCAGACTGGCTTGTTGCCATGACGCGCGGGGCATTATCGGTAAAACTGTCCAGCATCCGCACGATCCGCGCTTGCGCGTCTTCGTCCAGATCCCCCACTTCATCAAACAGGATCGAGCCGCCCCGCGCCCGGCTGAGGATGGTTGCAGGCCCTTCCATGCTGGCCATGTCACCGGCACTTGCCACCACGAACGGCAGGGTGCGGCGATCGGAAAAATCGTGGATCGCCCGGGCGATAAGGGATTTTCCGGTGCCGGATTCACCGGTCACCAGCACCGGCAGATCCGTGTTCATCACCCGTGCGACCAGCCGGTACAACGCCTGCATCGCCGGGGTGCGGCCCACAAGGGGCAAATCGTCAGCCGCCGCGCCATCGGTGGCTGTGCGCGTCATCGGGGCGCGGCGTTTGATTTCCAGCGCCCGGGCGGCGCGTTTCATCAGATCGGGCAGATCGAAAGGTTTGGGCAGATAATCATAGGCCTCGGCCTCGGCGGCCTGAATTGCCGTCATGATCGTATTTTGTGCCGAAATCACGATCACCGGCAACCCGGGGCGCAGTTGCGAAATCTTTGGCAGCGCCTCAAGCCCGTTGCCGTCGGGCATGATGACATCGGAAATCACCAGGTCGCCCTTTCCTTCCTCCACCCATCGCATGAGCGTCACCATGGACGAGGTCGCATGAACCTTGCACCCCGCCCGGGTCAGGGCCTGGGTCAATACGGTGCGAATCGTGCGGTCGTCATCGGCGACAAGTACGGTTCCATCCATGGTTTTTACTGTCCTTCACGTCGTTGTGGCGTCATGGGCGTTGGTCTTTCGGGGCAACGGGCAAAGAGATGCGGAACATTGTCCGCCCCGGCGTGGATTCGACGGCGATCCAGCCATCATGATCAGAGATGATCTTGCTCACCAATGCGAGGCCGAGCCCGGTGCCATTCTCGCGGCCCGAAACGAAGGGTTCGAAAATATCCTGAGCAAGGTCCGGCGGCAGGCCCGGCCCGTCATCGATGATTTCCACCTGCAACGGCAGGGCGCCGGCCGATCCGTCCTTGCGCCGCAACCGCAGGGACAGATCATAAAAGGTGCGGATGCTGATCCGGCCCCCCTCGGGGCCGGCGGCCTCGGTTGCGTTGCGAAACAGGTTGAGGAACACCTGTAATATCTGATCGCCGTCCACATGGGTGGGCGGCAACGAGGGGTCGTATTCCTCGGTGATCCTCATGTGGCCGGCAAACCCCACCAGCGCCGATTTGCGCGCCCGGTCCAGCAGATCGTGAATGTTGATCGCGCGCCGCACGGGCGGGCGCAGATTGCCGAATTGTTCAACCTGATCCAAAAGCGCCACAATCCGGCGGCTTTCAGCGACAATCAGATCCGTCAGCTCCTGGTCCTGCCCGCTCAGCCCCATGGACAAGAGTTGTGCCGCGCCGGTGATGCCCGCCAGTGGGTTCTTGATCTCATGGGCCAGCATTTCGGCCATGCCAATGGCAGAACGGGCCGAGGATTTCACCGAATGTGCCCGGCCCAGCCGATCGGCAATCTGGCGTGGTTCCATGATGACCAGCACAAAACCGGGCATTCCGATCATCGGCGCGATCTGAATGTTGCATTGCACCGGCGGACGCTGACCGGTGCCCACATCGACGTTGTTTATAAACAGCGCCGATTGATCCCGGCGAACCCGCAGAAAGGATTCTTCGATCGGGGCGTCGATGGCCAGCCTGTCAAACATCGGCGCGCCCCGCATACTGCGCGCCGAGGCATTCAGAAACTGTTCCGCCGCCGGATTGATTTCAGACATCATATCGCCCGGGTCCAGCAGAAACGCCGGAACCGGCAGCGACGCCCAAAGCGTTTCGGACAAGGCGCTCATGCGGCGTGCCGGGTGCTGCGGCCGTCCAAGGCCGCAGGCAACAGGCGCAGAACCTGCGCCGGGTCGGGCGCGGTCAACAGTTCGCGGCGCAGGGCGGCGGGGGTTTCGCCCCCGTCCATGAACCAACCCAGATGTTTGCGCGCCACCCTGACCCCAAGCGCGGTGCCGTAGAACGACAACATCGCCTGATAATGTTCCGCCACCAGATCGGCCAATGCGCCCCCCTGTGGGGCGGCGGGCACCGCAGCGCCGGCCAGGTTTGCCGCGATTTGCGCCAGCACCCAGGGCCGCCCCTGCGCACCGCGCCCCACCATCACCCCATCGGCGCCCGATTGTTTCAGGGCAGACCGGGCTGTCGCGCTGTCGATGATATCGCCATTGGCCACGACCGGAATGCGCACCGCATCGCGCACCGCCCGGATCGCCGCCCAATCCGCCGCGCCCTTGTAAAACTGGCACCGGGTGCGGCCATGGATGGTGATCATTGCCACGCCTGCCGCTTCGGCCCGGCGCGCCAGATCGGGGGCGTTCATCAACGCCGCGTCCCATCCCAGCCGGGTTTTCAGGGTCACCGGCACCTTGACCGCCCCCACCACCGCCTCGATCAGCCCCAGCGCATGGTCCAGATCGCGCATGAGCGCCGAGCCGGACATGCCGCTGGTCACCCGCTTGGCCGGACAGCCCATGTTGATGTCGATGATCCGTGCGCCGTTTGCCTCGACCATGCGGGCCGCTTCGGCCATCCAATGGGCCTCGCGCCCCGCGAGCCTGTACGGCAGTGCGCGCCGCGCCAAGGCCCAGTTCCGCCTTTTCGCGCATGCCCGCCTTGGCCTGCACCATTTCCTGACTCGCGACCATTTCACTGACCACCAGCCCGGCGCCAAAGGACGCCACCAACTGCCGGAACGGCAAATCGGTGATTCCCGCCATGGGAGCAAGCAAGACCGGAGGGTCAGGAAGGATCATATTTTTCACGCAAGTGCCTAATCTCTGAGCAATCGCCCCTAGCTAACCCGCACAGGCGGGCGGGCCAACCAGACCCAAAGGGAAAGCGCCATAAATCAGGCAGAAAATATGGTTTGCCTAAAAATTGGGCGAATAACGTCGGCAAACGCTTTTCGTTGTCATGAGTCGCGCCATGTCCTAGACGGAGTGCGCCTAAGGGGATGACAGGGAATGACCACAGCCGCCGTGATTGTGGCCGCAGGCCGCGGAACGCGGGTGGGTGGCCCGGTGCCCAAGCAATGGCGCCTGTTGCGCGGGCGCGCCGTTCTGGCGTGGACGCTTGATGTGTTCCGCACCGCCCCGGGGATCGCGCAGATCGTTCTGGTGCTGCACCCTGATGATATGGATATGGCCCACGGATACACCGCCCATGGCGATGTCACGGTTGTGGCCGGGGGTGCGGGGCGCAGCGATTCCGTGCTGGCCGGCCTTGCCGCGCTTGAGGGGCAGAATGTGCGCCGCGTGATGATTCATGATGTGGCCCGGCCTTTGGTGTCCCACGCCCTGATCGCCCGGGTGTGCGAGGCCCTTGACCACGCCCCCGGCGCCGCCCCCGCCCTGCCCGTTTCCGATGCCCTGTGGTCGGGGGATGGCGGATATGTCACCGGCACCCGTGATCGTACCGGGCTTTTCCGGGCGCAAACGCCTCAGGGGTTTCATTTTGACGCCATCCTTGCCGCCCACCGCGTGCACCCGGGCGGCGCCATGGATGACGTAGAGGTCGCCCGTGCGGCCGGTCTGGCAGTGCGGATCGTGGCAGGCGATGAGGACAACCTTAAAATCACCACGGCCGGCGATTTCGCCCGCGCCGAACACTTGATGGATCGCACCATGGATATTCGCACCGGCAACGGTTTTGACGTACACGCCTTTTGCGAGGGCGATCATGTGGTGCTGTGCGGCCTTGCCGTTCCGCATTCCCACGCTCTTTTGGGCCATTCCGATGCCGATGTCGGGATGCACGCCGTCACCGATGCAATTTACGGCGCGCTGGCGGCGGGCGACATCGGGCGCCACTTTCCGCCCAGCGACCCACAGTGGAAGGGCGCGGCTTCGTCGATTTTCCTGCGCCATGCGGTGGGATTGGCCCGTGCGCGGGGCTATATCATTTCCAATGTCGATCTGACGCTGATGTGCGAGGCGCCCAAGATCGGCCCCCACGCCGAAAGGATGATCGCGAATATGGCCGACCTCATGGAGCTTGCCCCCGGTCGCGTATCGGTCAAGGCCACCACGACCGAACGACTGGGCTTTACCGGGCGGGGCGAAGGCATTGCCGCGCTGGCCACAGTGACACTGGTGGCGTCATGACCCTGTCACACCTGATTGCAACCGTTCTGGGGGTTGGCCATCTGCGCCCTGCCCCGGGCACCTGGGGGTCGCTTTTCGCGCTGCCGCTGGCCTATGGCATCTTGCTGATCGCGGGCTGGCCCGGTCTTGTTGTCTGCGCCGCGCTGGCCTTTGTGGCCGGGCATTGGGCCACCGCCGAACAGACCCGGGGGCGCGACAACCATGACCCATCGGAAATCGTGATTGACGAGGTGGTCGGCCAGTGGATTGCCCTGTTGCCGGTGGCCTATGGGTCGTCGATGATGGGCGTCGCACCGGAAAGGCTCTGGCCCGGCTGGGTTGCCGCGTTCGTTCTGTTCCGGCTGTTTGATATCACCAAACCCTGGCTGGTGGGCTGGGCCGACCGGCGCGACGATGCCCTTGGGGTGATGCTGGATGATGTAATCGCCGGCGTGTTTGCGGCCATCGGCGGCATCGCCCTTGCCGCGCTGTTTCATCTGGTGCTGATGTGAGCCGGGCCGAAACCCTGCTGACGCTGGCCAGGGAACGCGGCGTGATGATCACGTGCGCCGAAAGCTGCACCGGGGGCATGGTTGCCGCCGCGCTAACCGATATTGCCGGATCGTCGGCGGTGTTTGATCGCGGTTTCGTCACCTATACCAACGCCGCGAAATCCGAAATGCTCGGGGTTGCCACAGAAACCCTGACCACGCACGGTGCCGTCAGCGAAGAGGTGGCGCGCGAAATGGCCGCAGGCGCCCTTGCCCGGTCAGACGCGCAATGCGCCGTATCAACCACCGGCATCGCCGGGCCGGGCGGATCAGAGCACAAACCCGAAGGCCGCGTCTGTTTTGCCGTGGCCACGGCACAGGGCACCCACAGCGCCACCCACGAATTCGGCCCCATCGGGCGCGATCATGTGCGCCGGGCCAGCACCGCACAGGCCTTGCAAATGCTGATCGACGCGGTGTCAGACCTGCCCGCTCAGCCGTAAAGCGCCGCTGCGCGCCGTTCAAACGCGCGCACGACGCGCTGCATGGCATCATTGAAAAACACGCCCGCAGCGGCCTGCAACACCCGATTGCGGAATTCGAAATCCACAAAGAAATCAACATCACAGCCCTGTTCGGCAGGGAAGAACTGCCAATTGCTGATCATGTGTTTGAACGGGCCGTCCAGATATTCGGTGTCAATCTTGCGATCATCGGGCCACAGCGTCACCCGTGAACCGAACTTTTCGCGAAACACCTTGAAGGAAATCACCAGATCGGCCTCCATCACCTCACCTCCGTCAACCGGGCGTGTCTCGCGCACGCGCGCGGCAGCACACCAGGGCAGAAATTCGGGATAGCGCCCGACATCGGCAACCAGATCGTACATCTGATCGGCGGTATAGGGCAGTTTGCGGGTTTCGTGATGTGTCGGCATATCTTATCTAAGGTTACGGCGTTCGGGGTCATGTCGACCATGAGCGCGCGGAAATCAAGGGGATGGAATGGCTCAGGCGCCTTATGTGATTGACGAAATGATCTCGGCCAAAGCGATTGCCGCCCGGATCGAGGAATTGTCGCGCGAAATTCAGGCCCATTACAAGGGCACCTCAAAGCTGGTGGTCGTGGGCCTGTTGCGCGGGTCGTTCGTGTTCATTGCCGATCTGGTGCGCGAACTGGATCTGAACGTCGAGGTCGATTTCCTTGAGGCGTCCAGCTATGGCGACGGGATGGAAAGCAGCCGCGAAGTGCGCATTCTCAAGGATTTGCGCGGTGAAATCGGCGGGCGCGATGTGTTGGTTGTCGAAGATATCGTCGATACCGGATTCACCCTGCATCATGTGATTCAGCTGTTGAAATCCCGCAACCCGAACCGGTTGGAAACCATTGCATTGCTCGACAAACCCACCCGCCGCGAGGTGGACGTGCGCGCCACCTGGACGGGGTTTGAAATCCCCGATGAATTCGTCGTCGGCTATGGCATCGACTATGCGCAGCGCAACCGCAACCTGCCCTATATCGGCAAGGTCCGCTTTACCGGGTAAGGGTGTCGGCCATCGCCCGGGCGCGCGCCACGCTCTCAGCCGACATCGGCGTTTGTGCGGCGGCGCATTCGGCCTCTTGGGCGGGGCGCCGATCCTCTTCCATGCGTGGCACCGCCCACAGGCACCAGGCCAGCGCCGCCTCGGCATCATGGTGGGGGTTGTCGGTATCGGCGTGAATCGCAAACAGATTGCGCCCCGCAAACACCGACCCACGCTGTGCCGCCAACAGATACAGGGCATAGGCCGCCTCCGGATCCTCGGCCACGCCAATCCCGTTGGCATACATCGCCCCGAGATTAAGCGTCGATGGCCCATGGTCGCGCGCTGCGCCGCTTTGCCAAAGGGCCAGCGCTGCGGCGGCATCCTGTTCCACGCCCTCGCCCCGGCGCAACATATCGGCCAGATTATCGGTGCCGTTCAGATCGCCCAATTCATGCGCCCGGCGATACATGGCCACCGCCGCCGCAGAATCCACAGGGCCACCCCGCCCCAGGGCATATAACACCCCGCGATTGTTAAAGGCGGCAGGATAATCCTGTGCCATCGCCTCGTCATAATGGACGATGGCCTGGGCAATATCGGCGGGAATGCCCGGGCGCCCCTCGCTTAGCAAAACCCCAAGGTTATAAGACGCCCGCGCAAACCCCTGCGCCGCCGCCGCCTGATACAGGGCCAGGGCGCGTTGGGGGTCTTTTTCCACTCCGTTGCCGTCGTCATAGGCATCGGCCAGAACATTGCGCGCCCCCGGATCACCCGCCCGCGCCAGAGGTTCCAGAACCGCAAGCGCCGCCGCATAATCCCCGGCAAGATAGGCCGCGCGCGCCGAGATCGTAATCCTGTGCCATCACAGGTGCCGCACCAAGGGCCAGCGCGACAAACATCGGGGCAAGGATCGTTCGCATTTCAGGGTCCGCCACGTTAAACTGGTCCGACGCGCAGAATGGCACAGCCCGGACCGAAAGGAAAAGAAAACATGAACCTGCACTGGTTGCTGCGCATGGCTCGCTGGGCGCGCCATCCGCCCTCTGCGTCCCGGGTGAAACTGGTGATTGGCGTGGTTGCGATCTGTGCGCTGCTGTTTGCCATTGAACGCTGGGTCGGCTGGCCCGATGCCCTTTCGGTTGCGCCACATAATTGGCGACGGCCCTGACCGGGTAACATTTGCAGTGCGGCTCGCCCGGCCCATGGGTTAGGCTGCTGAGAGGTAAAAAAGAGGTCGCCATGCCCCCGTTTCTCCGCTGGACCATCGCCATCGCCCTTGTGGGCCTTGCCGTGTTCTGGGTCGTCACCCGCCCCGATCCCATGCCCGAAAGCGCCCTTGCCGGGCTGACCGGTGATCCGGTCGCGGGCGAGCAGGTGTTTCTGGCCGCCGGCTGTGCGTCGTGCCATGTGGCGCCGGATACCAAGGCCGAAGGCCCGCCGGTTCTGGCAGGCGGCATGCGCTTTCCCTCGGATTTCGGCACCTTCATCGCGCCCAATATCTCGCCCGATCCGGTCGAGGGCACGGGAAGCTGGACCGATCTGCAATTGGTGAATGCAATTCAGCGGGGCATTTCGCCCGAAGGCACCCATTATTACCCCGCCTTCCCCTATGATTCCTATGGCAAGGCGAAAACCAGCGACATCGTGAACCTGATCGCCTATCTGCGCACCCTGCCCGCCTCCGACACCCCATCGCAACCCCATGAGGTGGGCTTTCCCTTCAACATCCGGCGCAGCCTTGGCGGCTGGAAGATGCTGTTCGTCTCGCAGGATCGGGTGCTGCGCGGCACACTAAAGCCCGAGCTGGCCCGGGGGCGTTACCTGGTCGAGGCATTGGCCCATTGCGGCGCCTGCCACACCCCGCGCAACCTGTTGGGTGGCCCTGAAAATGATCGCTGGCTGGCCGGCGCGCCAAACCCCAGCGGCAAAGGGCGTATCCCCAATATCACCCCCGCCGCGCTGGATTGGTCACAGGACGAAATCGTGGAATACCTGACCAGCGGCTTTACCCCCGATTTCGATACCGCGGGCGGGCATATGGTGGCGGTGATCGACAAGCTCTCGCAACTGCCCGAAAGTGACCGGGTGGCGATTGCGCTTTATCTCAAGGCGATCCCCGGGGTGAAATAACCCCGGGCGCACCCTCAGAGCGCGGCCAGCTTCGCAAGCCGCGCCTCGCGCAGCCGCCGAAAATCATCGCCCGCGTGATAGCTTGACCGCGTCAGCGGCGTGGCCGAAACCATCAAAAACCCCTTGCCCCAAGCGGCCTTTTCATAGCTGGAAAATTCTTCGGGCGTGACAAACCGGTCGACCCGGTGGTGCTTGGGCGTTGGTTGCAGATACTGGCCGATGGTCAGAAAATCCACATCCGCCGCGCGCATGTCGTCCATCACCTGACGCACCGCCAATGCCCCTTCGCCCAGCCCGACCATGATGCCGGATTTGGTAAAAATTTCTGGGTCCAACTCTTTGACCCGCTGCAACAGGCGCAGAGAATGGAAATACCGCGCGCCGGGGCGCACTTCGGGGTAAAGACCCGGCACGGTTTCAAGGTTGTGATTGAACACGTCGGGCTTGGCCGCGACCACCTGTTCCAACGCCTCGGGGGCGCATTTGATGAAATCGGGGGTGAGAATTTCGATCGTGGTGCCCGGCGATTGACGGCGAATGGCACGGATCGTCTGGGCGAAATGTTCGGCCCCGCCATCCTCCACGTCGTCGCGATCAACCGAGGTGATGACCACATGGTTCAGCCCCAGTTTTTTCACCGCATCGGCCACGCGCCCCGGTTCAAATACATCCAGCGCCTCGGGGGGTTTGCCGGTGGCGATGTTGCAGAACGTACAGGCGCGGGTGCACACCTCGCCCATGATCATCATCGTGGCATGGCCCTGGGACCAGCATTCGCCAACGTTCGGGCATCCCGCCTCTTCGCAAACGGTGGTCAGCTTGTGTTCGCGCATGATGTTGCGGGTCTTGGCATAGCCCTCGCCGCCCGGCGCCTTGACCCGGATCCAGGCCGGTTTCTTGGGCTGGGCATTGTCGGGGCGGCGCGCCTTTTCGGGGTGGCGCTGTTCGGGGATTTTCAGATCGCGAGCCATGGGAACCTCATCGTCAGTTGATTTCAGCCTTAGCCGATCACAAAGGCCAAGTCCAACAGCCTGACAGGGCGCATGGCCGGGTTGCACAGGGCGCAGATGCCGCTGCACCCCGCACCACGGTCATAACGGCGCCCGCCCGCGCAACGGGCGCCCGCAAACTATGGAATGGCGCGTCAGCGCCGCCTTTGGATCACGCCTATTTCAACCGCTGCCATGTCTGTTTCGAACAGAAAAGCCCGCCTGCCACACAGCCTGACAGCTTCATCGAATTGCCTGACAGGGCGATCTTGCCAAGATAGGTCTTGCCGTTGGACGGGCGGAACACCTGCCCCTTGTAACGCCCGCCCCCTGCCGGTTCCATGTTGCGCACGATCTGCAACCCGATGTTGGGCGATTTATATTCGCCATCCGCCTTGAACGTCCGCATGATCGTGCCGCAAAAGGCCGTGCCACAGGGAACGATTTTGACGTGGGCATAGGCGCCATCGTCGGGTTCGGTCTGCCATGTGCCTTCCACAGGATCGGCCAGCGCCGCCGTTCCCATGACCAGGGCGGCCCCAAGGGCCAGGCAAAATCTTTTCATTACTCTCTCCTCCCGCATGTTCCGGCCCAGTGAACCCGCCCCGGCGCCATCGGGCAACACTGACGTTGGGTTGCGCGCATCTTGAGCTTACCCGCCCATCGGTGCAAAAGGCGTTAACGCCAGCGACAAAGGACAAGCCCATGATCCTCTATCCCGCCATCGACCTGAAAGACGGCCAATGCGTCCGCCTGCTCAAGGGCGACATGGACAAGGCCACGGTCTTTGGCAGCGACCCTGCCGCACAGGCCCGGGCGTTTCAGGATGCGGGGTGCGAATGGGTGCATCTTGTGGATCTGAACGGCGCCTTTGCCGGGGCGCCCGTGAACGGCGCGGCGGTCGAGGCCATTCTTGCCACCCTCACCGTCCCGGCGCAGTTGGGCGGCGGTATTCGCGATATGGCCACCATCGAACGCTGGCTGTCGCGGGGGCTGTCGCGGGTGATCCTCGGCACGGTTGCGGTGGAAAACCCCGATCTGGTGCGCGAGGCGGCGCGGGAATTCCCCGGCAAGGTGGCCGTGGGGATTGATGCGCGCAATGGCCGGGTGGCGACCAAGGGCTGGGCCACGGAAACCGATGTGATGGTCACCGATCTGGCCCAAAGCTTTGAAGATGCCGGGGTCGCCGCGATCATCTATACCGACATCGACCGTGACGGCGCCATGCAAGGCCCCAACATCAACGCAACCGAGGCCCTGGCCCGGGCGGTCACCATCCCGGTCATCGCCAGCGGTGGCGTGTCCTCGATGGCCGATCTGCACGCCCTGCGCGACACCGGCGTCATTGCAGGCGCCATTTCCGGGCGCGCCCTTTACGATGGCGCGATTGATCTGGCCGATGCCCTGACCGCCCTGAAAGGATAGCGCCCGCCATGCTGAAAACCCGTATCATCCCCTGTCTTGACGTGGCCGAGGGGCGCGTCGTCAAGGGCGTGAATTTTGTTGATCTGATTGATGCCGGCGATCCGGTGCAGGCGGCGATCGCCTATGATGCCGCCGGCGCGGACGAGCTGTGTTTTCTTGACATCATGGCGACCGAAGACAACCGCGCCACCATGTTCGATCTGGTCACCCGCACCGCCGAACATTGTTTCATGCCCCTGACCGTGGGTGGTGGCGTCAGAACCCCCGAGGATGTGCGCAAGCTGTTGTTGGCTGGGGCGGACAAGGTCAGCTTCAATTCAGCCGCTGTCGCCAACCCCGATGTGGTGGCCCAAAGCGCCGAAAGATTCGGCAGTCAGTGCATTGTTGTCGCCATCGATGCGAAAACCACGGCGCCGGGACAATGGGAAATCTTCACTCACGGCGGGCGCCGCCCCACCGGCATTGATGCGGTGGCATTCGCGCGCCTTGTCGCGACCAAAGGGGCCGGTGAAATCCTGCTCACCTCAATGGACCGCGACGGAACACGCGCCGGGTTCAACCTGCCCCTGACCCGCGCCATTTCCGATGCGGTTAAAATTCCGGTCATCGCCTCGGGCGGTGTCGGCACCCTCGATCACCTTGTTGAAGGCGTGACCATGGGCGGCGCCAGCGCGGTTCTGGCGGCGTCGATCTTTCACTTTGGTGATTTCACCATCCATCAGGCCAAGGCCCATATGGCCGCCGCCGGAATACCCATGAGGCTGTCATGACTGCCCTGCACCGTTTGGCCGAAACCATCGAGAACCGCCGCGCCGCCGACCCCGAAAGTTCATGGACCGCAAAACTTCTGGCCAAAGGCCCGGAAAAATGCGCCGAAAAGTTCGGAGAAGAGGCGATCGAGGCGATCATCGAAGCGGTCAAGGGCGACCGCGCCCGCCTGACCAGCGAAGCGGCGGATGTTGTCTATCACCTGCTGGTAATGCTGGCCGCCCGCGATATCACCCTTGCCGAGGTCGATTCGGAACTGGCCAGACGCGAAGGCGAAAGCGGCATTGCCGAAAAGGCCGCGCGATGATTTTCGCCCCTGTGTGGAAACAATAATCGGCACATATCAAGATTGTGCACAGTTTCGACGCAACCGAAAGGCGATTTTGATTCAACCATGCCATGATTGCGGCCCGTTTCTGCCGCAATCTTTACCTGTATTCAAAGGAATGTGATGATCGTTGCCACATTGGCAACACAGATTTCCGGATTGGCATACTTCATATCGGTAAACGATTCGTTTAGGAATTTTGCCGTGAGGCGCGAGCTCGGCTTGTCTCGCCCGCCCCCGTATAATCTTCATGGTGGAATTCGGCACGCCAAACGAATTCCGGCCCCATTCAAAGGACCGCCCGGATGTTTTTGAGAAGCATACTTCAGCAGATTGCGACCAAGGTTTCGTATCTGGCCGACACGCCCAATTTCCACGGCCACAATTTCCACGGCCATGACAACCACAATGACGATCCGTTCTGTGATGACGACGACAAGCACGACCGCGATGACGATCATGGCAAGCACGACGATGATGACAAGCACGGCAAGCATCACCGCGATGACGACGATGACAAACACGGCAAACATGATCACGACGACGATGATGACAAGCACGGCAAGCATCACCGCGACGACGACGATGACAAGCACGGCAAACACGATCGCGACGACGATGACGATGACAAGCACGGCAAACACGATCGCGACGACGACGATGACGATAAACACGGTTGTCACGGCGATGATCAGGACGCTGATGAGCCGACCTATGACAAGGTTTTCTTCGGTTACGACTTTGACGACAACGGCAATCCGGTTGGTGGCTATTATATCCAATCCGAAGCCCCGGATCCGAACCCCTACAGCGTACCGTCCCTGCCCGAAGGCACCGATCCGACCTTTGCCAATTATGTTTCCCACTTCGAAGCAATCGGCGGTGACGTGACCCAGACAGAGGCCGTTGTGTTCTACGAAAACGATGAAGACGGTAACCCCCAGGAAGCATTCCGCGTCGAGGCGCCAGACGGCGGTTTCAAGGATTCCCAAGACATCATCAACGCCTATGAAGATGCCGTCGACGAAAATGACGCGGTGGACCTGATGGTCGGCCTGTCGATCCCAAGCGATGACGATGACGACACCGCCGACGAGGATGACGATGATGATGATAATGACCACCATCACCATCACCACGGCGAAGACTGGCTGTCCTGAGCCCGAAAAAGCGATACCGACGTCGGCCTCAGCCGGCGCCGGTTTCACGATCTTGTTCATCGTGCGCGTCGCAGCTGTCTGATGGGGCCTCGGCGCGTTCGAACATGCCATAGTCACGGATAACGCTCGCGATGCGCAGGCGATAAGTGTCAAAGACGCCTGTGCGTCCTCTGGTCTGTGCGCCCCTGTGCGCGCTCAGATTGCGCCACCGGGCAATTGCAGCCTCGTCTTCGAAGAATGACAGCGAAAGAATCTTCCGTGAATCGGTCAGGCTTTGGAAACGTTCCACCGAGATGAACCCCTCGATCTGATCCAGTACCGGTCGCAATTCGGCCGCGATGTCAAGATACTCGTCCTTGCGGCCTTCGGCGGGTTCGACCTCGAATATCACCGCAATCATGTTGCGGCACCGGGGCCATGTGGCGCAGACGCCAGTTTCAGAAATGTCCTGTCTTCACGCAGCAAAAACTTCTCTTTCTGGGCAAACTCGTAATTCTCACGCCCCAGCGGATCAGCGGCCAAGCACGCACGGTAGGCTTCATAATCTGCAAGGCTTGCGATGTTATAGATACCATAAGCCAGTGTCGATGAGCCCTCGTGTGGGGCGTAATAGCCGACCAGATCGGCCCCGCAGCGCGGAATTGCCTGCCCCCAGTTGCGGGCGTATTGTTCGAACTGAGCTTGCTTCGTCGGGTCGATATCGTAGCGGATGATACAGGTCAGCATATATGTCTCTCCCAAAATTGCCTTTCCCCACGCTAGCTCATTGCGATGATTGAATGCTTCGATTACGGTCGAAGTATGAAAGAAGGCCCATATATTGCCCATATCGCTGCGCTGATCGGTGACCCGGCGCGGGCCAACATGTTGACCGTGTTGATGAGCGGAAAAGCCCTGACCGTAAGCGAGCTGGCAGAGGAGGCCGGCGTCACGATCCAGACGGCAAGCTCGCATCTGTCAAAGCTCGATGATGGTGGTCTGTTGCGGCCACGCAAGCAAGGGCGACACAAATATTTCTCTCTCGCCAGTGATGAGGTCGCGCATGTTCTTGAGGGGCTGATGGGGTTGGCTGCCGGCGCGGGTCATATGCGGAAACGGACCGGACCCAAAGACGCCGAGCTGCGCGAAGCCAGAGTTTGTTACAATCATCTGGCCGGTGACATGGGAACGCAGATGTTCGATAGCCTCGGGGCACAGGGGCATATCATCCTTGACGGTGACACCCTGACCCTGACCGAAAGAGGTTCGGCCTTTGCCGCGGATTTTGGAATCGACATGGATGCGCTTTACAAAGCATGCAGCCCGCTTTGCCGTGAGTGTCTGGACTGGAGTGAGCGAAGATCGCATCTCGCCGGAAGCCTTGGCCGGGCATTCCTGCGCCGGTTCGAAGAACTGTCCTGGTCGAAGCGAGATCAGAAATCGCGGGTCGTGCGTTTCACACCGACTGGCGCAAAAGCATTCCTTCGGCTTTTCCCAACGCCAGGCGCCTAACACAACTGACCATGGGCAGCCTTGGGTGAAAACCGGCTCTGGCCCCGTTAAATGGACAGAACAACGCACAAAGGGCCGGGAAACCCCGGCCCTTTGTTGTTTTTGTGGCAAACGTGGGGTATTGCCCCACTGCGCCTTAGCGCTTGGAGAACTGGAAGCTCTTACGCGCCTTGGCCTTGCCGTATTTCTTACGTTCCACAACGCGGCTGTCGCGGGTCAGGAACCCGGCGGCCTTGAGGGCGCCACGCAGGGACGGATCATAGAACTGCAACGCCTTGCTGATGCCGTGCTTGACCGCGCCGGCCTGACCGGACAGGCCACCGCCCTTGACGGTTGCCACAACGTCGAATTGACCTTCGACATTGGCCACCTGGAACGGCTGGCGCAGGATCAGACGCAGAACGGGACGTGCAAAATACACTTCCTGATCGCGACCGTTCACCGTGATCTTGCCCGATCCGGGCTTGATCCAGACGCGGGCGATCGCATCTTTCCGCTTGCCGGTGGCATAAGAGCGGCCCAGTTCGTCGCGCACCTGTTCGTGCACCGGACCAACGCTGACGTCGGCAGCCAGATCGCTGCCGGATACGGCGGCGTTCAGCTCATCCAGAGATTTTATTTCGTCGGCCATGCTCATGCGCTCCGCGTGTTTTTCTTGTTCAGGGCTTTCACGTCCAGAACGGTCGGGTTCTGCGCTTCGTGCGGGTGATCCGCCGATGCGTAAACGCGCAGGTTGGTCATCTGCTGACGGCTCAGCTTGCCGCCGGGCAGCATCCGCTTGACGGCCATGGTGACGACACGCTCGGGGAACTTGCCCTCGAGGATCTGGCCGGTGGTGCGGGATTTGATGCCGCCCGGATAACCGGTGTGCCAATAGTTCGGCTTGTCACGCTTGTTGCCGGTCAGCTGGATCTTGTCGGCGTTGATGATGATGACGTTGTCACCCATGTCCATGTGCGGGGTAAAGCTCGGCTTGTGCTTGCCGCGCAGACGCATGGCGATGATCGATGCAAGACGGCCCAGAACGACGCCTTCAGCGTCGATCAGGATCCATTGCTTGTCGATATCCGCCGGGGTCGCGGTAAAGGTTTTCATGCTCTGTCCTGTCGAGAGATTGCGTGATGGCAATGCCACCACGGGATGGCGGTGTTCTAAGGGTTTGCGCGCCACAGTCAATCACCATCTTCCAGATAAAACCGTTTATAAACAAGCGATTACAATTAAGGTATTATTTTACCCCACAATGCTGGAGGTTTCCATGCCGCCCGGACCGTAAAAATCACGCTTGAGGGCAGAAAACGGGTTGCGTGATCGTTTCTTCCCCCTAGATGCCCCCTCACATGCGGGACCGATCCCAACCCTGTGCAAACGGGGGGCGCTAAGGGACCACGGATTTCAATCTACTGGAACGAAGGGGATGGCCATGGACGGCTCCAACCTCTTCCAACTGGGGATCGGTCTGGAGACAGGCGCCCAAGCGGAAGACACCCGCGACTGTGAAGTCGCGAAGCTGAATTACGATGTGTTGGACGACACGCGCGAGGATCACTTTATCCGTCGTGACGGAAAGGTCTTTGCCGGGACGCATCTGATTATCGAGGTGGTCAATGGCCAGGGCCTGGATGATGAATCGCGTATCCAGCAGGCATTTCGCGATTCCGTTGATCTGTGCGGTGCGACCTTGCTGCACATCCACACCCATAAATTTTCACCTCAGGGGGTGAGCGGTGTCGCCGTTCTGGCCGAAAGCCACATTTCGGTGCATACGTGGCCCGAAATCGGCTATGGTGCCTTTGACGTGTTCATGTGCGGTGATGCAAACCCGTGGCGCGCCGTCGACGTGCTGAAAGTGGCCTTCGCCACCGATGATGTACGGGTGCGCGAGCTGCTGCGCGGCGACGGACTCGTCAACGCCAGCACCGCCGCCTGACCCACGGCTTATCGGTCCCTGCGGTCCCTCTGCGCGAAGAGGGACGCAAGGACCGATGAGCGCTGCCGAAAGGAACCCGATGAGCAATTGGACAACCGAACGCCTGCACGCCGACCACGCCCAGGCCTTGCGCGAAGACCGTGTACTTTATGACAGCGCAACCGACCACCAACGCCTGCGGGTGTTTGAAAACCCGACCTTCGGGCGAGATCCTCACCCTCGATGATGTGGTGCAGGTGACCGAGGGCGACAATTTCATCTACCACGAAATGCTCACCCATGTGCCGATCCTCGCCCATGGCGCGGCCCGGCGGGTGTTGATCATTGGCGGCGGCGATGGTGGCATGGCCCGCGAGGTGCTGCGCCACTCTGACATCGACCGCGTGACCATGATCGAAATTGACGCCGGTGTCGTGGATTTCTCGAAAGAATACCTGCCCGCCCTCTCGGCCGGGGCGTTTGATGATCCCCGTCTTGATCTGCAAATCGCCGATGGTGCGGATTACATGCGCGAAACCTCTGAGCGTTTTGATATCATCATTGTCGATTCCACCGATCCGGTTGGCCCGGGTGAAGTGCTGTTTACCGACACCTTCTATGGCCATGCCAAACGCGCCCTTGCCCCTGGGGGGATCCTCGTCACCCAGAACGGCGTGCCGTTTCTTCAGGGCGATGAACTCACCAACACCATGCGCGCCTTTTGCGCGCTGTTCGACGACCACACCTGTTATCTCGCCACTATTCCCACCTATGCTGGTGGGCCGATGGCCTTTGGTTGGGGCACGGATGGGGGCGCGCGACAGGTGACGCTTGCGCAGTTGCAACAGCGTTTCACTGCCGCAGGCCTGACAACCGATTACTATACCCCCGAGGTGCATCTGGCGGCTTTCGCCCTGCCCGGCTATATCGCGCGGCTGTTGCCCTGACACTGTGGCCCGGCGGCCACGTCAATGGATCGTGAATTCCCCCTGAACATTGCGCCATTCCCCCGGCGCAATGATCTTGCGATGGGTAAAGCGAACCGAATGGAGCGGCCCTTCGATCTCATCCCGCCAGTATTCGATGAACCGAAACAGCCGGGGATGATCCGGGGCCAGATCATAATCTTGCCAGATGAACGTATTGAGAACGCTGGTAAAATCCGGCATCCGGTAATACATTTCCGCCGTGGTCAGCCCATAGCCCTTCATCATCATTTCCGTTTCCGACATCTGCATGACGCACCTCTTTTGGTTGCCTGTAAAAGAATCATGCCACATCGGTTTTACTTTTCAATTAAAACAGCGTGTTATCACTCAACCTTGCTGGCTGCTTGTGGAATGTGCAGGCTGCCATTGCACGCAATATCCATGCTGGGATATACTGCGCCCAACAATATATAGATAAGCCCGAGGGAGCAGCGGGAAACGTGAACGACACGCCAGAAACCCCTGAAAATGATGATGAAACCCCCGACGATAGACCGGTCTATCATGGCGAGGTGATTTCGATCGCGGATGAGATGAAAACCTCGTTCCTCGATTATGCCATGTCCGTCATCGTTTCGCGCGCCATCCCCGATCTGCGGGACGGGTTGAAACCGGTCCACCGGCGCATTCTTTATGCGATGCATGAAACCGGCAATACCCACGACAAAAGCTATCGCAAATCCGCCCGCCCCGTGGGCGATGTCATGGGGAAATATCACCCCCACGGCGACAGCGCGATTTATGAGGCACTGGTGCGTATGGCACAGGGGTTTTCCATGTCTCTGCCGCTGCTTGACGGTCAGGGCAACTTTGGCTCCATGGATGGTGATAATGCCGCCGCCATGCGCTATACCGAAGTGCGGATGGACAAACCCGCCGCCTCGCTGCTGGCGGACATCGAAAAAGACACCGTCAACTTTCAGGATAACTATGACGGGAAAGATCGAGAACCCACTGTTCTTCCTGCCAGATTCCCCAACATGCTGGTCAATGGCGCGGGCGGAATCGCGGTTGGCATGGCCACCAACATTCCGCCTCACAACCTGGGCGAAGTGGTGGATGCCACCCTTGCCCTGATTGCAAATCCAGACATGTCGACCGAACAATTGATGGAAATCGTGCCCGCGCCCGATTTCCCCACCGGTGGCATCATTCTGGGGCGTTCCGGCGCGCGCAAGGCCTATCTCGAAGGGCGCGGCAGCGTCATCATCCGTGCCAAAACCCGGATCGAAGAGATCAGGAAAGACCGCTATGCCATTGTTCTGGATGAAATTCCCTATCAGGTGAACAAGGCGTCGATGATCGAACGGATCGCCGAACTTGTGCGTGAGAAAAAGCTGGAAGGTATCTCGGCGGTTCAGGACGAATCTGACCGTATCGGCGTGCGCGTGGTGGTTGAACTGAAACGCGATGCGACTGCCGAGGTCGTGCTGAACCAATTGTTCCGCTTCACCCAGATGCAGACGTCCTTTGGCTGTAACATGCTGGCCCTGAACGGTGGTCGCCCCGAACAACTGACGCTGCGCGATTTTCTCACGCATTTCATAACCTTCCGCGAAGAAGTTGTGGCGCGTCGCACTGCGTTCGATCTGCGCAAGGCCCGTGAACGCAGCCACATCCTCTGCGGTCTGGCCGTCGCGGTCTCCAATGTTGACGAGGTCGTCGCGACCATCCGCGCCAGCATGGACGCCGCCGAGGCACGGCACAGGTTGATGGAGCGCGCATGGCCCGCCGAAGAAATCGCCCCCTTCATCCGGCTGATCGACGACCCCAGCCACACGATGAACGACGATGGCACCTATAACCTGTCCGAAATTCAGGCCCGCGCGATTCTTGAACTGCGGCTTCAGCGCCTGACCCAACTCGGGGTCAAGGAAGTGACCGACGAGTTGGAAGAATTGGCCGCGAAAATAAAGGATTACCTCGACATCCTCAGGTCGCGTGACAGGATCATGGCGATCATTTCAACCGAGCTGCAAGAGGTGAAAGATCAATTCGCCGTGCCGCGCCGGACCGAGATTGTCGACTGGTCCGGTGATATGGACGACGAAGACCTGATCGAACGTGAGGATATGGTCGTCACGATCACCCAGTCGGGCTATATCAAACGCACCCCATTGGCCGAATTCCGCAGTCAACGGCGCGGCGGCAAGGGGTTGTCGGGCATGTCCACCAAGGATGAAGATGTCGTCACCACCCTGTTTGTGGCCAACACCCACACGCAACTGCTGTTTTTCACCACCGATGGCATGGCGTACAAGTTGAAAACCTGGCGTTTGCCCATGGGCGGGCGCACCGCCAAGGGCAAGGCCATCGTCAATATTCTGCCCATTCCCATCGGCGTTTCCATCGCCGCGATCATGCCCGTGGACCGGGACGAGGCGGATTGGGACGAATTGCAAATCGTCTTTGCCACCAGCGACGGCAGCGTGCGGCGCAATGCGCTTTCGGATTTCACCAACGTAAAGTCGAATGGCAAGATCGCCATGAAACTCCCTGAAAACGTTGAACTTGTGAATGCCCGGATCGCCACTGAAGACGATGATGTGATGCTTGTTACGGCCCTTGGGCGCGCGATCCGTTTTGCCACCACCGATGTGCGGGTGTTCAAGGGGCGCGATTCCACCGGTGTGCGGGGTATCCGCCTTGCCAAGGGTGATCGTGTCGTCTCCATGGCCGTGATCCGCCACTTTGAGGCCACCCCGGAAGAGCGCACAACCTATCTCAAGATGCGCCGGGCCATGGCGGGCCTTGCCGATGATGCCGAAACCGATGATGAAGATGCAGCCGCCGAGGATCGGAATTTCACTCAGGATCGTTACGTTGAAATGTCGGCAGCCGAGGATCTGATTCTGACGATCACGTCAAAAGGCGCTGGTAAGCTTAGCTCCAGCCACGACTATCCGGTGCGCGGGCGTGGTGGACAGGGTGTGACAGCCATGGATAAGGCCATGCGCGGCGGCAGTCTCGTGGCGTCCTTTCCGGTGGAAATGGACGATCAGATCATGCTTGCCACGTCGCGCGGGCAATCCATCCGGGTGCCGGTTGATGGCATTTCCTTCCGCTCTCGCGGGGCTGGCGGGGTCAAGGTGTTTGACACCGGCGCCGGAGAAGAAGTGGTCAGCGTTGCCTGGATCGCAGATCAGGGCGAAGAAGACCTGCCCGAGAGCTGAGTTTCTGCCCGCCCGCCCTTTTCAATGGCGCGGCGGGCCGCTACATCCCGTGATATGGACAGAACATTAAACATCGTCGGCGGCGGTATGGCCGGATCCGAGGCCGCTTGGCAGGCAGCAAATGCCGGGCTTCGCGTCGTGCTGCACGAAATGCGCCCCGGCGTCGAAACATTCGCCCACCGCACCGGCCACCTGGCCGAGATGGTATGTTCCAATTCTTTCCGTTCGGATGACAGCGAGCAGAATGCCGTTGGTCTGCTGCATTGGGAAATGCGTGCGGCAGGTGGCATCATCATGGAAACAGCAGATCGTCATCGCCTGCCCGCTGGCGGCGCATTGGCGGTTGACCGTGATCCCTTCGCGGCCGCTGTTACTGAAAAATTGATCCATCACCCGAACATCACGGTGCAACCATCTGAAATCAGGGCGTTACCACAAGATGGCCATTGGATATTCGCCACCGGCCCCCTGACATCCGGCGCGCTGGCCGAGGCGATCTGCACCGAAACGGGCACCGATGCGCTCGCGTTTTTTGACGCCATCGCGCCCATTGTCCATGCCGACAGCATCGACATGAGCAAGGCGTGGATGCAATCGCGCTATGACAAGGGCGATACCGAGGAAGAGCGCACGGCATACCTGAATTGCCCAATGGACAAAGCGACTTACGAGGCGTTCATTGATGCCCTTCTGGCGGCAGACAAGGCGGCGTTCAAACCGGGCGAAACCGCCGGATATTTCGATGGCTGCCTGCCGATCGAAGTGATGGCGGAACGGGGCCGCGAGACCCTGCGGTTTGGCCCGATGAAACCCATCGGCCTGACAAACACCCATACCCCGGATGTCAAAGCTTATGCAGTGGTGCAACTGCGCCGCGACAACAAGCTGGGCACGCTTTACAACATCGTCGGCTTTCAAACCAAGATGAAGTATGGCGCGCAAGCTGATGTTTTACGTATGATTCCCGGATTGGAAAGCGCGCGTTTTGCCCGTCTTGGCGGTATTCACCGCAATACATTCCTGAATTCCCCCACGCTGCTCGATGGTCAGATGCGCCTGAAATCCCGCCCCAACATCCGCTTTGCCGGACAGATCACCGGGGTCGAGGGTTATGTTGAATCTGCCGCCATGGGGCTGTTGGCGGCGCGGCTTGCTGTGGCCGAAATCAATGGCACGCCCCTGCCCGACGTGCCGCCGACCACGGCCATGGGCGCTCTGGTGCATCACATCACCGGGGGGGCCGATGCCAAAACATTTCAACCCATGAACGTCAATTTCGGCCTGTTTCCGCCAGTTGAGGGCCTGAAATCGGGCCGTCGTGGGCGCAAGGACCGCTACAAGGCCTATACCGACCGCGCCAAGGCCGATTGGCAGGCATGGCTGGCGGCACAATCCGTTCCGGCCTGAAATGTTTACCACCCGGTTTGCGCCATCGCCCACCGGACCGCTGCATCTGGGCCACGCCTATTCGGCGATTCTGGCCCATGATATGGCCCGCGCCAAGGGTGGCACGTTCCTTTTGCGGATCGAAGATATTGATCAATCGCGCGCCCGCCCGGAATGGGAGGCGCAAATTTGTGATGATCTGCACTGGCTTGGCCTTGATTGGCCCGATCCCGTCATGCGGCAATCAGATCGCCAACCCGCCTATGATGCGGCCCTTGACCGGCTGTGGCAGGCCGGTCTGTTGTTTCAATGCACCTGCACCCGCCACGATATTGCCGCCGCAGTTGCCGCCCCGCAAGAGGGCGCGCCGCTGCTTGGCCCCGATGGCGTGGTTTATCCAGGCACCTGCCGCGGCGTCGGCGCGGCGCCGCCACACCGCCCGCACCAGGCCGTTTTGCGGCTGGATATGAAAAAGGCTGCGGGCGATCTTGGTTTTTCCTTTGAAGAACAGGGGCATGATACCGCGTCCGGAATAATCCAATTCACCTCGGCGCAGTTGATCGGGACCATCGGTGATGTCGTTCTGGCGCGCCGTGATATGGGCACATCCTATCACCTGTCTGTCGTGCTGGACGATGCCGCACAGGGCATCACCCATGTGGTGCGCGGGGCCGATCTGTTAGAAGCAGCAAAAATTCATGTGGTATTACAACATCTTCTGGATCTTCCGACGCCTATTTATCACCATCACCCCCTGATCCGGGATGAGCACGGCAAACGGTTGGCCAAGCGCGACGATGCCCGCGCCCTTTCAAAATTCCGCGCCGAGGGTGCCACCCCCGCCGATATTCGGCGGATGGTTGGGTTAGGTCATGGGTGAGCTTAGCTCAACCTCGGCCCCGTCCCGCAACCCGGTGTAAAAGCACGACCGTCGGTTCGTGTGGCAGGCAGGCCCTTCCTGGCGAACCAGCGCCAACAGGCAATCCCGGTCGCAATCCAGCCGCAGTTCAACAAGATGCTGCAAATGCCCGCTGGTTTCACCCTTGATCCAAAACGCCTGACGCGAGCGCGACCAATAGGTGACGCGCCCGGTTTCCAACGTTTTCAACACCGCATCCCGGTTCATCCAGGCCAGCATCAGAACCTCGCCCGTGGCCGCCTCCTGTGCGATGCAAGGGATCAGGCCGGCGGCATCAAAGCGCAGAGTGTCGGGATCAAACGTCATCGGACCACCTTTTCAACGGGGCGTGCCGGGGCTATCTACGATAAGTGTTCCGAAAACGAAAGCGTGCGCCATGGCCGACAGCGATATGATCAAACTTTATTCCGGGCGCATTCTGGAACTTGCGGCCAACATGCCCCTGACTGCGCCGTTGGACGCAGCCCAAGCCAGCGCGCGCAAACGATCACCCCTCTGCGGATCGACGGTTTCTGTGCAATTGAACACAGAAAATGGCCGGATCAGCGGGTTTTCGCAGGATGTAAAGGCGTGCGCGCTGGGTCAGGCGGCGGCGTCGGTTGTAGGGAGCAGCATTCTGGGCCGGACCCGGACCGAGGTAGAGAAAGCCCGCGATCAGCTTAAGGCGATGCTCAAATCCGGCGGCCCTGTCCCCGATGCGCCGTTTGACGGGCTTGGGGTGTTGGAACCCGCCAAGGATTACAAAAACCGGCACGCGTCGATCATGCTGGCGCTTGAGGCCACCCTTGAAGCCTTTGAAACCGCCGAGAATTCGGCCTGCGCGTAAAAAAACGCCGCACATTCCGGGTGGAATGGCGGCGTCAGTGGTGTGCCCGTCAGGTGTGCCGGGGGATCGCGGGGGTTGAGGCACCCGGGATCAGGGACAGTAGGCAGCGCATCTGTGTTGGGGACAGGGATGCGAAACCGGCACGACGGACAGCAGGCAGTCAGTAAAACTCCGAATAAGGGTTAAAAACCGGGCAGATACAGCCCGGCCATGAGCAACACAACCAAGGCCAAAGCACCTGCAAAATCCTGAACCAGAGTATCGCACCGGTTCATCACAATTTTGATCTGTCTGATCATCTTGCTGGCCTTTCCTGTTGCATTGTCTTGTTGCCTATTTGTTCTCATATTCGAAGCGCTATGTAAAGAACTTTATGAGAACATTTGTGAACAAACGGGAACAAACCTGCTAACCAACTGAAATCAAACGGATCGCCTTTTCCTGTTCCATCAGCCACAACAGCTGCCGCGCCGCCTGTCCCCGGTCGGTGTTCAACTTGGGGTCATCATGCAGCAATTTGCGTGCATCGCTTTGGGCCAGAACCAACAGCGCCGCCTGCCGTTCCAGATCGGCAATGCGAAAACGCGGCAGGCCCGATTGTGCGTGCCCGATCAAATCGCCAGCCCCGCGCATGGCCAGATCCTCCTCGGCGATGCGAAATCCGTCCTCGGTCTGGCGCAGAATATCAAGCCGCCGCCGCCCGCTTTCGCCCAAAGGCGCCTGATAAAGCAACAGACAGGTCGATTCGGCGCTGCCCCGTCCGACCCGGCCACGCAACTGATGCAACTGCGCCAGACCGAAACTTTCGGCCCGCTCAACCACCATGATCGAGGCATTGGGCACGTTCACCCCCACCTCGATCACCGTCGTCGCCACCAACACACCGGTTTTGCCAGCCACAAACCGGGCCATGGCCGCATCTTTTTCGCCGGGGGGCATCTGCCCGTGGATCAGCCCGACGGCCCCCTCCCCAAGGGTGGCGCGCAGGTGTTTGAACCGTTCTTCGGCCGAGGTAAGATCGACGGTTTCGCTTTCTTCCACCAACGGGCAAACCCAATAGGCCTGCCGCCCTTCGGCAATCGCGCCGCGCAACTTGGCGACCACTTCGTCCATCCGCGCCGTGTTGACCAGGGCCGTGGTGATCGGTTTGCGCCCGGGCGGTTTTTCATCCAAAACCGAAACATCCATATCGCCGTATTGCGCCAGCGCCAAAGAGCGCGGAATCGGCGTGGCTGTCATCACCAGAACATCCACCGCCCGCCCTTTCGCCCCCAGATCGAGCCGCTGCCGCACCCCGAAACGATGTTGTTCATCCACAACCGCAAGGCGCAGATCGCGAAAGACCACATCTTTTTGAAACACTGCATGGGTGCCCACCAGAATCTGAATATCGCCCCCCGCCAATGCGGCGAGTTTCGCCGCGCGTTCGCCGCCCTTATCGCGCCCGGTCAGGATTTCCAGAACCACACCTGCCTGTTCGGCAAGCGGTTGCAGCCCCTCAAGGTGCTGGCGCGCAAGGATTTCAGTTGGCGCCATCATCACGCCCTGCCCGCCGGATTCGACCGCGACAAGCAGCGCCATCAGCGCGACAAGGGTTTTTCCGGCCCCCACATCGCCCTGCAAAAGGCGGTTCATCCGCGTGGGGGTCGCCATGTTTGCCGTGATTTCGGCAATCGCGCGATGCTGCGCCCCGGTAGGCGTATAAGGCAGTGATTTCAAAATCTTGGACTGCAAACTTCCAGTGGCATGTGAGGCGATTCCCGCCGCCTTTGCCCGGTCGGCCCGCGCCAATGCCAGGGTAAGCTGATGGGCCAGAAGTTCGTCATAGGCCAGACGCCGCCGCGCCGGGGCATCGGCGACAAGATCCGCCGCGCCCGACGGGCCATGGGCCGCCTGCAACCCTGCCCGCCACCCGGGCCACCCCTCGCGCCGCAATAGCGCGGGGTCGATCCACTCGGCCAGATCAGGGGCATGGGACAGGGCAGATTGGGCCGCGCGCGCCATCACCTTTTGGCTTACCCCGGCGGTCAGGGGATAGACCGGCTCAAACGCCGGAATTGCCCCAGCCTCATCCACGCGCATCATGTGATCAGGGTGGACCATCTGGGCGATGCCGTCGAATATTTCGATCTGTCCCGACACCACCCGGCGTTGGCCCGTGGGCAATTGCCGGTTCAGATAGTCATCACGGGCATGGAAAAACACCAGTTGAAAGGTGGTTTGCGCATCCGTCACCTCAACCCGGTGGGGCCGGCCCCGCGCGCTGGGGGCGATATGACGGCCCACCTCGACCTCAACAGTGACAACACAGGGCGCATCGACCTCGCGGATCGAGGCGCGACGGCGCCGGTCGACGCCCGAATGGGGCAGCGTGAACAACAGATCGCGCGGCTTTTCGATATCAATCTGCGCCATGGCCTGCGCCGTTTTCGGGCCGATCCCGTCCAGTTTGGTCAGATCGGAAAACAGCGGAAACAGAGTTTCGGGGCGGGTGCTCATAGCCCCTCGACCATGGTTAACCACCCGTCTTCGTCGATGATTTCAACCCCCAAATCCGCCGCCTTTTTCGCTTTGGATCCGGCACCGGGGCCAGCAACCAACAGATCAGTCTTGGCTGAAACGCTGCCGGCCACTTTGGCGCCCAGGGATTCGGCCCGCGCCTTGGCCTCGGCCCGGGTCATTTTTTCCAACGTGCCGGTGAAAACCACGATCTTGCCGGCCACCGGGCTGCCATCGGTTTCAGGGCGCGCGGTGTCTTGGATATTCAGATGCGCGGCAAGCCTGTCGATGGCATCGCGCTCGGGGCCCGGTTGAAACGCGGTGATCAAGGATTGCGCCATCACATCACCCACGCCGTCGATGCCCACAAGATCGTTCCACGCCTCGGAATCGGGACTGGCCGCTGTCATTGCAGCATGAAAAGCGGCCCAACTGCCGTAATGTCGGGCCAACAGATTGGCGTTATTTTCGCCCACATGGCGGATACCAAGGGCGAAAATAACCCGGTTCAGCGGGATTACACGCTTTTCCTCGACCGCCGCAAACAGGTTGGCGGCGCTTTTTTCGCCCCAGCCTTCACGGTTCTTTAATTGTTGGATGCCAGACCCATAGCGTTCGTGGAGCGTGAAAATATCAGCCGGTTCGCTGATCCATTTGTCGCGATAGAATTGTTCAACCTGTTTGGCGCCAAGACCTTCAATGTCAAATGCCGCACGGCTGACAAAATGTTTCAGTTTTTCAACAGCCTGCGCGGGGCAAATCAACCCACCTGAACAACGGCGCACGGCATCGCCCGGTTCGCGGGGGGCGTCGGATTGGCATTCGGGGCAGACCTCGGGAAACGTGAAAGGTTTGGCATCTGGTGGCCGCTGGCTCAGGTCAATATCGGCGACCTTGGGAATGACATCCCCGGCGCGATAAACCTGTACCCAATCGCCGATCCGAATATCCTTGCCGCCGCGAATCTCTTCGCCCTTGCCGCCGCGCCCCGCAATATAATCTTCGTTGTGCAGCGTCGCGTTCGACACGACAACGCCGCCCACCGTGACCGGATGCAACCGCGCCACCGGCGACAGCGCGCCGGTGCGCCCCACCTGAATTTCAATGTTTTCCAGCCGGGTCCAGGCCAGTTCGGCCGGAAATTTATGGGCAATCGCCCAACGTGGCGTTGTCGAGCGAAAGCCAAGCCGCGCCTGATAGGTCAGATCATTGACCTTATAAACGACGCCGTCGATGTCATAGCCCAGGGTCGCGCGCCGTTGTTCGATTTTCCCATAATGGGCAATCAGGGAATCCGGCCCGTCACAAAGCGCGGTAAGACCATTGATTGCAAAGCCCAGTTCCCGCAGCCGCGCGATTGCGCCGTATTGCGTGTCGGCCAAAGGTTGGCTGATGTCGCCCCAGGCATAGGCAAAAAACCGCAGGGGGCGCGCACGCGTGATCTCTGCGTCAAGCTGACGCAGAGATCCGGCGGCGGCGTTGCGTGGATTCTGCAAAAGGGCGGTTTCCCGCCGCCTCTTGTCGGGTGTTCAGGGATTCGAAATCGGCATGGGACATATAGACCTCGCCGCGCACCTCCAACACGTCGGGGGCGTCGCTCAGCTCGGTCGGGATATCGCTGATCGTGCGGGCATTCGCCGTCACGTTTTCCCCCACCGCGCCATCGCCCCGGGTGGCCGCCTGCACCAGCCGCCCGTTTTCATAGCGCAGGGACAGAGACAAGCCGTCAATTTTGGGTTCGGCGGTGTAATCAAGCGGCGCATCGGCCCCCAACCCGAGATATTTGCGGATTGATTGGTCGAATTCGCCCACATCCTCGGCTGAAAACGCGTTACCAAGGGACAGCATCCGCGCCCGGTGTGCCACTTTGGAAAACCCGTCCGCCGGAGCCGCGCCCACTTGTTCGCTCGGGCTGTCGGCGCGTTTTAGATGGGGAAAACGCGCCTCGATCGCGGCGTTGCGCCGTTTGAGACGGTCATATTCACCATCGCTTATCTCGGGCGAGATCTTGCCCGTGATAGGCAGCGTTCGCCACCGACAACGACGCGGCAAGACGCGCCAGCTCTGCCTGCGCTGCGTCTTCGTTTAAGTCTTCAACCCGGGTTGGATCGGCCATCTGTGCCTCCGCCTGAACCATATGGTTTGATAGGTTCGGTTGCGGTCGGGGTCCAGTCCGGGTTACGGTAAAACGCGCCTTGTCAGGCGCTGACGGCCACGGGCATGCCATTTTCGCTTGGGTCGGGATCGCGCAGAACATAGCCGCGCCCCCAGACCGTTTCGATGTAATTGTCGCCATTCGTGGCCTGCGACAGCTTCTTGCGCAACTTGCAAATGAACACGTCAATGATTTTCAGTTCAGGTTCATCCATGCCGCCATAAAGATGGTTCAGGAACATTTCCTTGGTCAGGGTTGTGCCCTTGCGCAATGAAAGCAGCTCCAACATCTGATATTCCTTGCCCGTCAGATGCACCGTCTGCCCGCGAACATCGACCGTTTTGGCATCGAGGTTGACGGTGATCTTTCCCGTGGCGATCACCGATTGCGCGTGGCCCTTGGAGCGGCGGATGATGGCATGAATCCGCGCGACCAGTTCTTCGCGATGGAAAGGTTTGGTCAGGTAATCATCGGCACCGAATCCAAACCCCTTGATCTTGTTTTCGGTATCGTCGGCACCGGACAGGATCAGGATCGGTGTATCGATCTCGGGCCTGTCGGACCTGACGCAGCACCTCATGCCCATGCATGTCGGGAAGATTGAGATCGAGAAGAATCAGATCGTAATCATAGAGCTTGGCCAGATCGACCCCTTCTTCCCCCATATCCGTGCAATAAACATTAAGATTCGCATGGGTCAGCATCAATTCGATACTGCGCGATGTGGTAGGATCGTCTTCAACAAGCAAAATACGCATCAATTTCTCCGCCAGTTCCCGAGTTCATCCCACCTTGATCGCAAATGGTTAATGACCGGTTACGCTTAATAGCAGTTAACACGCTCTCCTTAAAGTTGTCTATATTTTTGCAATCGCGTGGTTTTAAGCGCCGCTTCACCATGGCGATCGACCGCGCTGCGCCATCCGTTGAATTCTTCGTCGGTCAACCCATAGGTGTTCAACGCTTCATCTTCGGTAATCAGGCCGCCGGAAACGGCGCGCACGACGGCAGCCTTTCGGCTGGCGACCCAGCGTTTTGTATTCGGGTCCGGCAAATCAGCCCGTGTCATCATCTGTCCTCCAGGTAATTTCACCGCTCGCGGACCGGTCACTTTCTTTAGAAACATGGTATCACCCCTTTCGTACCCCCGAGCCAAACCGTAGAACGAGGCACTTAATGGGGGATGAAACCGCCCCTTGAGAGTGTTTCGAATTTTCCTATATTCCGACAAAACCAAACGGAGCCGTCATGCCACTGGATAGCAATCATCCGCTGAATTCCCTGGGGTTTGCCAAACCGCCTTCGGAAACGCGCGTTGTCGTGGCCATGTCAGGGGGCGTGGACAGTTCGGTTGTCGCGGCCGAATTGGCCGCCGAAGGCTATGACGTGGTTGGCGTCACCTTGCAGCTGTACGACCACGGCGCCGCCCTGGCCAAAAAAGGCGCATGTTGCGCCGGGCGCGATATTCACGATGCCCGTCGCGTGGCAGAAACCATGGGATTTCCCCATTATGTTCTTGATTATGAAAACAAATTTCAAGAAGCGGTTATTGACGAATTCGCCGACAGTTATCTTGCCGGTGCCACACCCGTGCCCTGTATCCGCTGCAACGAGCGGGTGAAATTCAAGGATCTGCTGGAAACCGCCCGCGATCTGGAGGCCGATTGCATGGCCACGGGGCATTATATCCAGCGCAAGATGGGGCCGCAAAAGGCCGAATTGCACGCCGCCGCCGATGCCGCGCGGGATCAGAGCTATTTTCTGTTTTCCACCACGCAAAATCAGTTGGATTATCTGCGTTTTCCCCTCGGCCATCTGGCCAGCAAGGCCGAAACCCGCGCTTTGGCGGCCAAACACGGGCTAAGCGTGGCGGATAAACCCGACAGTCAGGACATCTGTTTCGTGCCAAACGGCAATTATGCTGCCGTGATCGAGAAACTGCGCCCCGGTGCCGCCGATCCGGGGCGAATCGTCGATGTGGACGGGCGCGATCTGGGCGAACATCAGGGCGTGATCCATTATACGGTCGGCCAACGGCGCGGGCTTGGCATTGGCGGGCTGGAAGAGCCGCTGTATGTGGTGCGTCTGGATGTGGACCGGCGCGAGGTGATCGTCGGGCCAAAGGCGCTGCTTTCCACCCGCACGGTCCCGTTGAAGGAAATCAACTGGCTGGGCGATGTGCCTTTAACGTCACAGAAAGAATGGCAGGTTCTGGTCAAGGTCCGTTCAACCCGCCCGCCGCGCGCGGCCATTCTGCGCCCGCTCAGCGACACCACAGCCGAGGTTGAGCTGTTAACCCCGGAAGAGGGCGTCTCACCGGGGCAGGCCTGTGTGTTTTATGATCCTGAAAGCAGCCGGATTTATGGCGGCGGCTGGATCACCAAGGGTGAGGCCCAACCCGTCAATGACGGCGCGGGCGGCGCGCAGGCCGGGCGGTTCGCCGCCACGCCCCAGCGCCTCCATGGTTTGGGACAACACCGCGTGTTGCGCGTCTGGATCGTCGAGCAATCGGTTCAGCGCGTCGGCCATGGGCGCAGGGCGACAGGCCGGGCCAAGAAATTCGGGGATCAGCCGGGTGTTTGTGACCACGTTGACCAGCGTAACCGTGTCAATCAGCGCCATGCGCGACATGATCTGCCAACTGAGCCAGTTCATGTCATAGCCCACAACCATGGGCGTATCCGCCGCCGCCAATTCAAGCGAAACCGTGCCCGAGGCTGCAAGGGCCACGTTGGCGGCCCCGAATGCCGCGGCCTTGGCCCGGCGTGCCGCATCCGGGGCGATGCCGCGCGGATCAACGATCACCGGCGCCCCGGGCCAGGCGCGCACCGCAGCACTCACCCTGTCAGCCACGCCGGGGGCCACCGGGACCGTCACCCGCAAATCGGGGCGCTGTGCCGCCAATCGCGCAACGGTTTCGCCAAAGATCGGCAAAAGCCGCCCGACTTCGCTGTTGCGCGATCCGGGCAGGACCAAAAGAAGGGGGCCGCGCCAATTCCGTACCTGTCGCGAAATTCCGCGCGGGCGGCGCTATCGGCCTGTGGTTCTGTCACCACCGGATGACCGACGAAATCACAACGCATTCCCGCCGCCTCCATCAACGGCGGTTCCATGGGCAGCAGGGCCAGCACCTGATCCACGTTCGGGGCCATTTTCGCCGCCCGCCCGGGGCGCCAGGCCCACACCGACGGGGCAACAAAATGAACCGTGCGAATCTGTGCTTTCGCCCGCACCCGCGCGGCAACGCGCAGGCAGAAATCGGGGCTGTCGATGGTGATCAGGGCATCGGGGCGCGCGGCCAGAACGGCGTCAGCGGTCTGGATCATCCGGGCGCGCAACTGGCGGTATTTCGGCAGGACCTCGGCGATGCCCATGACGCTCAGTTCGTCCATGGGGAACAGGCTGTTCAGCCCCTCGGCCTGCATCAAAGGCCCGCCAACCCCCTGAAACGTGACATCCGGGCGCAGGGTTTTCAGCCCGGCCATCAAGGCCGCGCCCAGCCGGTCGCCCGACGTCTCGCCCGCCACGAGGAAAAGCTTCACGTTCGCGCCCAGATAAACAGGCCCGCCGCATCGGCCCGGGCCAGCAGGCTTTCCCGCTCAAGCATCATGACGCCCCCCGCAGATATGACGATGCCCGCCAGCCCCAGTTCGGCGGCAAGCATTACGGTTTGCGGCCCGATCGCGGGCAGATCAACGCGGCGGTCCTGCCCCGGTTTGGGCGCCTTGAACAGAATGCCCCCGGTTGTCGGGGGCGGCGGGGCCAAAGCACCCGGTGCGGCGGCCATCAGGGCAAGGCTGCGCAGCATCCAATCGGTGCCGGCCTGCGCCTCGATCGCCAAAGCCTGACCGCGCAGCACCACACAGCCCTGCCCGACATCGGCCTGCCCCACGGCGCTGACGATATCGGCGGCGCGAGCCGGCATCGGCCTGGGCCTGATCGCCGGGGGTGGCGCGGGTCAGTATGCCCGCCTCGGCCACCAGTTCGGGAATCAGATCATGGGCGGCGACGATGGCGATACCCGCCTCTTCGAACAGCGCCAGAACGACGCGCAGCGCCCCGTCATCGCCCTGCCCCAGCGCCGCCATCAAACGTGGCACAAGAGGTAGAGTCGCGGCATCAATACGCGACGGGTCAATCACCGGGCGGCGGATCGCCCCGGCAAAGCAGGCGCGGGTGACGCCCCGGGCGCGCAGGGTTTCAATCAGCGTGCCAAGGGTTTCGATGCGGAAAGATACAACATCCCGCCCCCGCTTTCGCCCTCTCCTTCAAGCCGGGCCAGCAGCACCGCTTCGCCCTGCCTTTCAAGCCGCTGCAACAGCACCCCGGGCAGGTGCCCCTGCCCTGCGATCAGACACAGGCTCATGACGGGGTCAGAAAGCCGCGATCACTGTCGGCGGTGATGAAATCGACAATACTGCGCACATAGGCGCTTTCGGTTTCGTCCCCCAACCGGCGGGCGCGATCCTGAAAGGCGCCGTCACCCTGTTTCAACATCTGAAAGGCGGCGCGCAGGGCGGTAATATCGGTGCGGCTGACACCTTTGCGTTTCAGCCCCACAAGGTTCAGCCCGTCCAACTCGCCCCTTGGCCCTTGTACCAGAGCATGGGGGATCACGTCATGCGTCACCATGGTCACGGCGCCGATGATCGCGCCCTGACCAATGCGCACCCATTGATGGATGCCCGACAGCCCGCCGATGATGACATCATCACCAACCACGCAATGCCCCGCCAATGCCGAATTATTGACCATGATCACCCGGTTCCCCACCTTGGCGTCATGGGCCACATGGGCGCCGGCCATGAACAGGCAATCATCGCCCACCCGGGTCACACCGCCGCCACCATCGGTGCCGGTGTTCATGGTTACATGTTCGCGAATCCGACAGCGGGCGCCAATTTCAAGCCGGGTCTGTTCGCCGGAAAATTTCAGATCCTGCGGAATTTCGCCGACGCTGGCGAAGGAAAAGATCGTGCTATCGGCCCCGATTGTGGTGTTTCCCGTCACGATGGCGTGACTTTTGACACGACAGCCCTCGGACAGATGCACGTCTGGTCCGATCACGCAGAATGGCCCGATCTCAACCCCTGCCCCAATCACCGCCCCGTCCTCGATCACCGCCGAGGGGTGAATCCGCGCTGTTGGGTCAATGCTCACCTGGGCAGGTCCATCATCGCGGTAAATTCGGCCTCGCAGGCCAATTCGCCGTCAACCGTGGCACGCCCGTGGAATTTCCACACCTTGCCACCACCCCGTTTGGTGGTGATGTGCATTTCAAGAACATCGCCCGGAATGACCTTGCGGCGGAACTTGGCGCTTTCGATGGCCATGAAATAAACAAGGAAATTCTTGTCGGCCAAATCCATGTCGACGCCCACCATAACCGCCGCGGTCTGGGCCATGGCCTCGACGATGGTGACACCGGGCATGATTGGGGTGCCGGGGAAATGGCCCTGAAAATGCGGCTCGTTCATGGTGACATTCTTGATGCCCACCGCACTTTGCGACCCGTCAATATCGCGCAGCTTGTCCACCAGCAGGAACGGATAACGATGGGGGATGATCCGCTGGATCAGGTGAATGTCGGCGCTTGTCTTGTCACTCATCGGGGCATCCTTTGGCTTTGATCCCTGACTAGCAACTGGCGCGCGGCCCCGCAAGCGAGCCCGCGCTATTCCTGAGCAGGCGCCGGTTCCGGATCCGCGCTTGGCGCCGGGGCGGCATCACCTGGTGGTGTGTCGGTGCCATCGCCCAAGGCCGCATCAATCCGGCTGATCGCCACATCGGTGATGTCGATCACATCCGCCGACAGGAACACGACCCGCTGATCCAGAATGGCCACGGCGCCGCGTTCACGCATGATCTGCGACAGGATTGTCGCAACCCGGCCAAAGAACCGCTGTTGCGCCTCGTCGGTGGCCCCTGAAATCGCCCGTGATTTGGCATCCTGCTCGGCGCGCAGCGCGGTGACCTTTTGGTCGAATGCCTTGGCCTTGGCGCGGAATTCATCCATCGGCAAGGTGGCGCGCTGATCGGTCAGATCCTGTTCTTCGGCCACCAGCTCTGCCTCGATCCGGCGGTTTTCGGCGGCCAGTTCGCGTGAAGAACGGGCGATGTCGGCGCGCATACGCTGGCCAAACTGCGAGCGCAGGAACAACTCCTCCTGATCCAGAATGAGCAATGACCCGGCGTCCTGCGCCACGGCAGGTACGCCCGTCAACCCCAGGGCCAGCGCCACGACAAACGCCCGGATCACCGCCCCTGGCGCCATATCAGAACTCGGTCGAGATCGTCAGGTTGAAATTCTGCACCTTGTCATAGCTCTCTTTTTTCAGAGGCTTGGAAAAGTTGAACCGCAGCGGGCCGATGGGCGTATTCCAAAACAGCGACAGGCCGACAGAGGCGCGCAGTGCGGCGGCGTCATCCACCGTAATGCCATTGGCCCCCGACGTGTTATCCAGCCCCCAGACCGAACCGACATCAACGAAAGCACCGCCCGAGATGCCGTATTCTTCGGGGATCCCCAGTGGGAATTCGGCCTCAAACCGGGCTGCGGCGTAAAAGTTACCGCCAAGGGCGTCTTGGTTAGGAGCGTTCAGATCGCGCGGCCCGGTGCCTTTGGATTCAAATCCGCGAAGCTGATTGGGGCCAAGGAAAAACCGATCAGTCAACCGCGTCGACGTGCCGGAAAGCGGGTTGATCGCCCCGCCTTCAACAGTGGCGCGCAGGGTCACTTCCTCGTTCATTACCTTGGTCTGGGCGATGGCCAGGGCCGAGGTCTTGATATATTGGGTATCACCGCCCAAGCCTGCAAAATCCTGACCGAACTGCAACAAGACACCGGAATTCGGGTTCAACCCCGTGCGCCGGGTGTCATAGCTGAACGTATAGCCAAGGGCGCTGGTAAAAAGCGACCCGGCCTCGGCCTTGAGAATGCGGGAGCTGTCAAAATCGACATTCAGGATCGTGTCCTTCGAGAGCGAATACCGCAGCGCAAGCCTGCTGTTTTCAGACACCGGAAATTCCACTGACGGCGAAAACCCTACGACGCGGGTGTCATAGAACGAGTTTTCCTGTTCCGTCACCGAATAGAACGCCCGGAACGAGAATTTCAGATCACGCCCCAACAGAGCCGGTTCGACGAACGTGAAATTCGAACTGGTTGAATCCGTTCCTGACGACACCGCAAAACTCAGGGTTTGACCCCGGCCAAGAAAGTTCCGCTCGGCGAATGAAACGTTGATGCCCGGGCCCGTGTCGGCGGAATAGCTGCCTCCGAACGACAGGTTGCCCGTGGGTTGTTCTTCCACATCCACATCAACGACCACCTGATCGGGGTTGCTGCCTTCGCTGGTTTTCACATCGGCATTGGCGAAAAAGCCGAGGGCGCGAATACGTTCAGCCGCCTGACGGATCTGACGGGGGTTGAACGGATCGCCTTCGACCACGTCAAACTGGCGCCGGATCACCCGGTCAAGGGTTGTGGCGTTGCCTTCGATATCGATCCGCTCGACGAAAACCCGGGGGCCGCGTTCGATCACGTAATCAACGTTCAGGATCAGGTTGCGGTCGTCGCGGTCCACCTTGGGATTGACCCGCACAAACGACAGCCCCTTGCGCGTGGCCAGACGTTCCATCCTGTTGATGTCATTCTCGATGGACAGCGGCGAATAGGTTTGACCGGCGCGGGTTTTCGTTACCGCCAGAAATTCCTGGGCATCGACACCGGGCAGATCGCTGGAGGCTGTGATATTGCCAAACTGGAACCGCTGCCCTTCCTGCACGGTGAAGGTCAGGAAAAACGCGTTGCGTTCCCGGGAAAATTCGCTGTTCACGCTAAGGGTCTGGAAATCCACATAGCCGCGCGAGGTATAGAAATCGCGCAGCAATTGTTTGTCGAGTTCAAGACGGTCGGCCACAAAGGTATCACGCTGGATCAACTGACGCAGGAAACCGGCCTGTTTGGTATCAAGCACCCGGCGCAGACGGCGATCCGAAAAGTCGCGGTTGCCAACGAATGACAGGCGTTCGATTTCAACCACCTTGCCTTCGACCACCTCGAACACCAGATCGACGCGGTTGTTTGAACGGCGGATGATCTTGGGCGTCACGGTGGCGGCCAGACGGCCCCGCGCTTCGTACATTCCGGCGATGGCGGCGGCATCCTGTTCGGCGATGCTGGGGTTATAGACCCGGCGCGCCTGGGATTTGATCAGCGGATTCAGCGCGTCGTCCTTGATTCTGACGTTGCCTTCCACGTTGATGCGGTTGATCGTCGGCCATTCCTTGACCCGGATCACCAGAGTTGACCCACTGGGCACCAGTTCGACGGTTTCAAACAGGCCCGAATTGACGATCCGCTGATAGGAATCGTTCAACGCGCCGGCGCTGACCGTCTCGCCGCGCCCGATTCCCGCGTATGACAGGATCGTGCCAGGTTCGACCCGTTCGTTTCCCTCGATCGTCACCGCGTTAAAGCGAAACGACTGTGCAGCGGCATCTGATGCGAAAAACGCCCCAAACGCCGAAAAACAAAGAAAGAAAACAATACCACGCAGACAGGTTGCCATCGTCGTTTGTATCCGGCGGCGATCGCCTGTTGTCACGTTGCCCATATGCCCCAATCCGATGCAGACTCCAGTGCGACTGTGCTATCGGGATTGGCCGGACTTGTCAAAACGCACAAAGGCCCGGAACCGCTTATTTATGCGGTCCGGGCCCAAAATACATATATGTTGGGTTAACGCGCCTTAATAGGTGCCGATATAGGCCGCGGCCATCAGCGCCACGGCGATGGCGCCGAAATAGATCAGCCGATCAAGGTTCAGATCAACCAAAAGAGAGATACTGCGGGCGCTGGCTTGGATATGTTGCATGGTCTGGCTCACTTGGGGCGGATGGTGTTCAGGGTATCCACACCTTTACCCCGCGATTGTGGCGTAAATTGGACCTGACCAGCGCTTTACCCCCTCAGGGACAGAAAATATCGTTGGTCAGGGCAAACACCATCAGCGTTCCCAGCAAGGCCAGCCCGATGAACATCATCACCCTGAGCGCGCCGTCGCTGGGCGGTTTGCCAAACACCGCCTCATAGGCGTGAAACACCAGATGCCCGCCATCCAGCACCGGAATCGGAAACAGGTTCAACAGGCCAACGGCAGTGGACAGCACCGCAATGAACCAGATAAACGTCAGCCCCCCTGCGATGCCGCCGCGCCGCTGGTCTGTGCAATGCCGATCGGCCCCTGCAAGCCGCAGGATGAAATCGCCCCCACCGCCATGTGATACAAGCCCGACACCGAAGATTGTGCAATGAACAGGGTTTGCGACGCCGCCTGCCCCAAGGCGGCAAACGGCCCAAGGGATTCGGTGCGCGGGGTAAAGAACAGACCACCTGAAATCCCGATCAGCCAGCGGGTTTCAAACCCGCCACCGGCCACGGGCAGATCGACAGAGCGGGGCGACAGAACCACGTCACGGGTTGTCCCGCCATTGGGGCCATCGCTCCAGACCTTGAGATCCAGGGGCGTGCCCTTGGCCGCCGCCACCAATGCGGGAAGCTGATCAAAGGCAAAGACCGGCTTGCCATCCACCGACGTAATCACGTCACCGATTTTCAGCCCGGCATCCATGGCCGAGGATTGCAGGTTCACACCGCTGATCAGCGGCGGATACGGGTGCGGACCTTCCACTGTCAGGCTCTGACCATCGCGCATCACGGTATAGTCAAGACTGGGCGCAAGGGGCAGTTTTCTGATGAAATCGTCCATATCGGCCAGTTTGGGCGTGGTCAGCCCCGCAATAGACAGAATTTCATCGCCCGCGCGCAATTCCTGCACCCCCGCCGGAAGGGGGTGATTTCATCCACGGTCAGCGGGCTCGCTCGCGACTCCGCGAAACATCATCACCACAGTGAAAATTGCAATGGAAAACAAAAAGTTGAACACCGGCCCCGCCGCAACCGTGGCCGCCCGCGCCCAAAGCGGCGCCCCCGCCATGGTGTGGCGCCTTTCGGCCGCGCTCAGGTGCGACACATCTGTGTTTTCAACGCTGGCGGCATCGGCATCCCCGGCGAATTTCACATAGCCGCCAAAGGGCAAGGCCGCGATCTGCCACTGGGTGCCGCGCTTGTCGCGCCGGGAATACAGGATCGGGCCAAAGCCCAAAGAGAACACATCGGCATGAATGCCCGACCAGCGCCCGACGATGTAATGGCCGTATTCATGCACCGCCACGATCACTGAAAGGGCGACAATAAAGGCCAGTATCGAATAGAAAAAGCTGCCGAAAGACGGGATCAGTCCGACAAGGTCCATGGGTTAGTCCTGCTCTTTGTTTTGTCTTTCGCGGATCGCTTCGCCCGCCCTTACCCGCGCCAGATGGTCTGTTTGTGCCACAGTATCAAGGGTCATCTCGCCCGATAGCAGGCTGTCACCGGCCAGTCGCGCCAAGGTTTGTTCAACCACGGCGGCCATATCAAGAAACCCCAGTTCCCCCGCGATAAACGCATCCAGCGCGCGTTCCTTGGCGCCGTTGAACACCGCCCCGGCCAGCCCGCCCGCCTGCATCACCTCGCGCGCCAGGCGCAGGGCCGGGTATCGCGCGTCATCGGGGGCGCGGAATGTGAATTGCCCCAGTGCGGCAAAATCCAGCCGCTGCACCGGCAACGCCCGGCGCCGCGGCCAGTGCAGCGCAAAACCGATGGCGTGGCGCATATCCGGCGGCCCCACATGGGCCAGCAACCCGCCATCGACAAACCCGACCATGGCATGAATCATCGATTCCGGGTGGATGAGGGTTTCGATCTTCTCAGGTGGAACGCCAAAGAATTCATGCGTTTCAATAAGTTCCAGCGCCTTGTTAAACATGCTGGCGCTGTCGATGGTAATTCTTTGGCCCATGTCCCAGTTCGGGTGGTTCGAGGCCTGCGCAGGTGTCGCGCGGGCCAGATCCTTTATCGGCCAATCGCGAAAGGCCCCGCCGCTGGCGGTGATGATGATCCGCTCAATCGTGGCGATGTCTTCGCCCACCAGCCCTTGAAAAACGGCGGAATGTTCGCTGTCCACGGGCAGGATTGTCGCCCCGTGATCACGCGCCGTCTGCATCAGCAACGGCCCCGCAGTGACGAGGGATTCCTTGTTGGCCAGCGCCAGTGTCGTGCCCTGTTTCAGCGCCGCCATCCCCGGCGCCAGCCCCGCCGCCCCGACAATGGCCGACATCACCCAATCGGCAGGGCGCGTGGCGGCCTCAATGATCGCGTCGGCCCCGGCGGCGCAGGTGATCGTGGTGCCGGACAAGTGATCGCGCAGCGCGGGCAAACACTCCTCAAAGGCGGTCACGGCAATTTCGGCGTTGTGCAGACGGGCCAGTTCGGCCAGCCGCGCCACGTTCCGCCCGCCGCTGAGCGCAACCACATCATAGGCCGCACATTCGCGCCCGATCAGATCGAGAGTGTTGCCGCCGATTGATCCCGTCGCGCCGAAAACCGAAACCCTGCGTCGGCTCATAACACCCCCGGCGGGAAATCGACCAGCCGTTCCACCAGCAGGAAAACCACCGACGCGCCCAACATGCCGTCAAACCGGTCGAACAGCCCGCCATGCCCCGGCAAAAGGTTGGAACTGTCCTTGACCCCGACCCGCCGCTTGACCGCGCTTTCGGCAACATCGCCCATCTGGCTGGCCATGGACAGGGCCACGGTAATGCCGATAAGTTGCGCATCCGCGCCGGTTACACCCATGAACACCGCGCCGATGATGGCCGCCGCGATCCAGCCGGCAATCGTGCCCGACCATGTTTTCTTGGGGCTGACACGGGGCCAGAATTTTGGCCCGCCAATGAAACGCCCGGCAAAATACCCGGCAATATCGGTGCAGGCGACCAGCAGAACCAGCCACAGCATCCAGACAAATCCGAAATCGGCCCGCAAGACGAACAGGCCAAAGCCGGACAGCAGGATCATGATGGTAAACAGGGCAAATGTCACCCGGCGGTGCTGCAACAGGCCAAACCCCACAAAGGCAGGCGCCAGCACCAGCGGCAGGGCAAAACCGGGCGCCACCAGATCGGCGATCAACAGCGCGAGGCCAGCCACCCCGGCAAGCATGATCGCGGGGGCGTCAGGGTCAACCATCCGCGCCAGTTCCCACACCATGATGGCGGATACGATGACGGTAAGCGCCAGAAACAGCCAGCCCCCGACCCAGACACAGATCAACCCGACCGCCGCAATACAGGCGCCCGAGGCGACCCGGACGATCAGGTCGTCCCACTGACCCGGCTTGGCCGTCATGCAGGAACGGCCCCAAAGCGGCGCTCGCGTTTGCCATATTCCGCCAGAACCCGGCCAAATTCAACGGAATCAAAGTCGGGCCAAAGCGTGTTGACGAATTCATATTCCGCATAGGCCGATTGCCACAGCAGGAAGTTGGAAATCCGCGCCTCGCCGCTGGTGCGGATCACCAGATCGGGATCGGGCAGGAAACAGGTATCAAGAAACCGCGCCAAGGTGGTTTCATCCACCGCATCGTGCGAAAGGCGCCCCTCGGCCACCTCGCGCGCCAGACGCTTCGTGGCCCGGCCCAATTCATCGCGCCCGCCATAATTCAGCGCCACGGTCAGATGTACCCGGTCATTGCCGCTGGTCAGCAGCTCGATTTCGTCCATGACCTTGCGCAGCTTTGCATCCAATTGCAGCCGGTCGCCAATGAACCGCACGCGCACGCCTTCGGCCAGCAGGTCGCGCGCCTCGGAGGCGATATAGCGGCGGAACAACTTCATCAGGCCCGAAACCTCGGCCTGGGTGCGTTTCCAGTTTTCAGTGCTGAAGGCAAAAACTGTCAGGTATTGCACATCATGATCCGGGCAGGCGCGCACGATTTCCTTGACCCGCTTGACGCCCGCGTGATGGCCGAACAGGCGCGGCTTGCCCCGCCCCTGCGCCCACCGGCCATTGCCATCCATGATGATCGCAACATGGCGCGGCCCGGTCCGTTGATCCTGATCGTCGGTCTTGCTGCTCATGTGTGGCTCTCCTTCATGGTCGGTGCTGTCGGTTGCACACCGAATACACGGAAGCGGACAGCGCAGGGTTTCACGGCGCCGGGCCGCTCAGACCTGCATGATCTCTTCTTGTTTGGTCGCCAGCACCGCGTCGATCTTGGCGATACCTGCGTCCGTCAGATCCTGCACCTCGGTCGACCACACCTTGTGGTCATCCTCGGACATGCCGTTGGCCTTCATCTTTTTAAGCTGGTCCATGCCATCGCGGCGCACGTTGCGGATGGCAACGCGGGCATCCTCGGCCCGCCCACCGGCCACCTTGGCCAGTTGCGCGCGGCGCTCTTCGTTCAGCTCGGGAATTGGCAGGCGGATGGTCATGCCGTCAATCACCGGGTTGATGCCCAGACCGGATTCGCGGATCGCCTTTTCCGTCTTGCCCATCAGGGTCTTGTCCCAGACCGTCACCGTCACCATGCGCGGTTCGGGCACGTTGATGGTGCCCACCTGATTGATCGGGGTCAGTTGCCCATAGGCGTCAACCATCACCGGTTCGACCATGCTGGCCGAGGCGCGGCCCGTGCGCAGCGAGGCGAATTCGTGGCGCAACGCCTCCATCGCGCCGTCCATGCGGCGTTTCAGGTCATCAATATCAAGATCGAAATCGTCGTCTGCCATGTCGTTACCTCATGTCGTCCTGCGCCCGGGCGCAGGGTGCATTTTCGCACCGGCCACCTGTGCCGTGTGCTTTTGGCTCTTATACCTTTAACCGTGTACGATTGTATAGGTGCCTTTCCCGGCCAGAATCCCCGGAATCCCCCCGGTTCATCCAATGAAAACACGACGATGGGCAGTTTGTTGTCCCGCGCCAGTGCGATCGCGCTGGCATCCATCACCTTGAGGTTCTTGCGCAGCACCTCGTCATAGCTCACCCGGTCATAGCGTTTCGCCTGCGGGTTGTTCACCGGGTCCATATCATAGATCCCGTCCACCTTGGTGCCCTTGAAGATCGCCTCGCAGGCCATTTCATTGGCGCGCAGGGTCGCCGCCGTGTCGGTGGTGAAATAGGGGTTACCGGTGCCGGCGGCGAAAATGCAGACCCGCTTTTTCTCAAGGTGGCGCACGGCGCGGCGGCGAATGTAGGGTTCACAGACCTGATCCATGGGAATGGCGGAAATCACCCGCGTGTGGATGCCCAGTTCCTCAAGCGCGCTTTGCATGGCCAGCGCGTTCATCACCGTGGCCAGCATGCCCATGTAATCGGCGGTGGTGCGTTCCATTCCCTGCGCGCTGCCTTGCAAGCCGCGAAAGATGTTGCCGCCCCCGATCACCATGGCGATTTCAACCCCGAGATCGTGAACCGATTTCACCTCGGCAGCGATCCGTTGCACGGTGGGGGGATGCAGGCCAAAGGCGGTTTCCCCCATCAGGGCCTCGCCCGAGATTTTCAGCAGAACCCGTTTATATGTCACCTTGCCGTCGCCTGCCTGAGCCTCTGTCATCTGTTCCCGTCCCGTGTGGTTGCCGCCGATTGTATCGCCAGTGTAAATGTCGCAAAAGCGGGCGGGTTTCAATGCGCCATAGGGGGTAACGTGACGCACAAAGCGATCATGGCACAGGCGGGGGCCGACCGTCCGGTGCTGATTGCCGGGCCGACGGCCTCGGGCAAATCGGCGCTGGCACTGGCGATTGCCCAACAGGCGGGCGGTGTGATCGTGAACGCCGACGCCTTGCAGGTGTTTGCCAACTGGCGGGTGCTGACCGCCCGCCCCGACGATCATGATCTGGCCCGCGCGCCCCATGCTCTTTATGGCCATGTGCCGGGAAATGCGCCCTATTCCACCGGTCACTGGCTGCGCGAGGTTGCGGCGTTGCTGGAGGGGGCGCGCCCGATTATCGTTGGCGGAACGGGGCTGAATTTCGCTGCCCTCACCGAAGGGCTGGCCGAAATCCCCCGACGCCGCCCGATGTGCGCGCCATCGCCGATGCAATGATGGCGCAGGACGGCGCCCCTGCCCTGCTTGCACAGCTTGATCCGGCCACCATCGCGCGGATAGATCGGCAAAATCCCGCCCGGATTCAGCGCGCGTGGGAGGTGCAGGCCACCACCGGGCGCGGGCTGGCCGCATGGCAGGACGCCACGCCGCCGCCCCTGTTGCCGCTGGCCAAATGTTTCGCCGTGGTGGTTGAGGCGCCGGTGCATTGGCTGAACCCGCGGATTGAGCGGCGCTTCGATCTGATGCTGGACCAGGGCGCGCTGGACGAGGTGCGTGCCAACCTGCCCGGCTGGGACGCGCGCCGCCCCGCGTCACGCGCCATCGGCGCGCCCGAGCTGATCGCCCACTTGCGCGGTGACATGACATTGGATCAGGCGCGCGATGCTGCCGTGATCGCCACCCGGCAATATGCCAAACGTCAGCGGACGTGGTTTCGCAAACGGATGCGCGATTGGCACCCGATTGTTGCCGGTCAGGATACGGCGTTGCACTGAAATCCGCCGCTCGGGCAGGTTCTGTTTGACTCAGCCGGTGATTCCCCCGACCTTCCGGGGTTCGGGGGCCTGCCAGCCAACACCCAGATACCACCACCAAAACGAGGGTCTGATCTGCCATGACCAACGCCGATATCCCCATGCCCGGGTTCCGTCTTGTTCCGCTTCAGCGGTTTGCACAGGGGGGACGCTGGCGCACCGAAGCAATGCGCAGCTATTCCACGCCGGTTCTGTATTGGTTCACCCGGGGACAGGGGCGAATCACGATTTCCGGCGTCACCCGGGGGTATGGGCCGCACAACGCCATCCTGCTGCCCCCAGGCACGATGCACGGGTTCGAAATGATGACACAGGTGTCGGGCAGCGCGCTGTTTTTTCCACGCATCAGCGAAATTGAAATCCCGTCCGAACCGCTGCACCTGCGCCTGCGCGCCGCGCAGCATCAGAGCGAAATGGCGTTTCAGATCGAAAACATCCAGCGCGAACTGGAACTGGGCGCCGACGCCATGGAACGGGCGCTGGTGCATCACGCCGGCCTGCTTGCCGTATGGCTGGAACGACAGGCCGGACCAGAGGCGCTTGATCATGATCCGGCGGCGGATCGCGCCAGTGACCGTCTGGCAGCGGCCTTTGCGTCATTGTTGGAACGCGATTTTCGCAAGGGTGGCGGCGTGGCCGATTATGCCGCCGCCCTGGGCGTGACCGCAACCCATCTGTCGCGGTGCTGCAAGGCGGCCTGCGGGCGCAACGCCTCGGCCCTGTTACAGGATCGGGTGCATTATGAAGCGCGCAAGATGCTGCGTGATACCGCCCTGCCGATCAAGGATGTGGCCGCCTCTCTCGGGTTTCGGTCAGCCGCGTATTTCACCCGGGCGTTTCAGCATCAGACAGGCGACACACCTTCGGCCTTCCGGCGCGCGGATCGATAACAAAAGAACCGGATCGACAGGCGCTTCTAGCTGCCCCAGATGGCCAGAACGTAGTTGCGGGTTTCCTTGTAGGGAGGCACGCCACCGTGCTTTTCCACGGCCCCCGGCCCGGCGTTATAGGCCGCAAGGGCCAGCCGCCATGAATTGAACTTTTCATACTGGCGCCGCAGATACCGCGCGCCGCCGTCCAGATTCTGCCCCGGAATGTTCGGATCGACATGCAGCTTGCGCGCGGTTTCCGGCATGAGCTGCGCCAGCCCGATGGCCCCCTTGTGGGATACGGCATTGGGGTTCCAGCCGGATTCGCGCTGAACCAACCGCAAAAACAGGTCTTCGGGCACATTGTGTTTGCGTGCGGCGGCCCGGGCCACGCTCAGAAAGGGGCCAGAGTATTTGCCGGTATACCGAGGCGCCGTGCCGTTTGAGCTGCGCCCCGGTATCTTGATCCGCTCGGGTTTAAGCCGGGCAGAATTGGAATATTGCTTGGCGGCGCGGCCATCCAGAACACTTGTCTGGGATTGAAACAGTTTCAGCCGGTTCTTGGAGGAAACGGACAGATTCTCCGCCCAGCCCAACGCGGGCGCAACCGAAACTGCCGCCAGGAACAGCGTTACCTTGCCGATCATGAAAATACCTTACCGCTGTTTTCGCCGAGTATACCCAAATGCGCGATCTTTTCCAGCCCCGGGCCGCTTTAGCGCCTGTTAACCGGGTTCGCCCTAGGCTAACACCAAAGACGGACCGAGAATCGAAGGAGTGCGGACAATGGCGGGTTCTGTAAACAAGGTGATCCTGATCGGCAATCTGGGCCGCGATCCCGAAGTGCGGACGTTTCAGAACGGCGGCAAGGTGTGCAATCTGCGTATCGCGACGTCGGAAACCTGGAAAGACCGCAACACCGGTGAACGGCGCGAGCGCACGGAGTGGCACAGCGTCGCGATCTTTCAGGAAGGTCTGGTGCGGATTGCCGAACAATATCTGCGCAAGGGCGCAAAGGTTTACATTGAAGGCAAGCTGCAAACCCGCAAATGGCAGGATCAATCGGGCCAGGACCGGTATTCAACCGAAGTGGTGCTGCAAGGTTTTGACGGTGTGATGACCATGCTTGACGGTCGCGATGGCGGCGGCGGTGGTGGCGGCAATTATGGCGGCGGTGGCGACAGCGGCGGTTACCCCGATGACCGCGACAGCGGTTATGGCGGCGGCGGTGGCAATGATCGCGGCGGGCGCGGCGGCCCGGCGAACAACGACATGGACGATGAAATCCCGTTCTGAGCCGAGACTGATCCAGCGGAGGCGCGCAAGGCGCGCCACGCTATGATTTGCGCGCGCAAGGGCGCGCGGGTGCCCCCGCGCGCGGCACATCACCCCGGATGCGTCGGTGTTACCGGGCCGCGTCGCGCAACACGTCGCGCACCACTTCGGCGTCAACCTGATCGGTCACGAAGGCCTGACCGATCCGCCCGGTCATGACAAAATTCAGCGCCCCGTCGACCACCTTTTTATCCTGCCCCATGAGGGCAATCAAAGCGTCAGCGTCGGGCAGATCGCCGGGAATATCCGTCAGGTTGGTTTTCATGCCCATGTCGCGCAGGTGGGCGCGCACGCGGCTTGGGTCTTCTTGCGGGCAAAGACCAAGGCGCGCCGATACCTCAAAGGCCAGCGCGCAACCGATGGCCACGCCCTCGCCGTGCAGCAGCCGGTCGGAAAACCCCGTGGCGGCCTCCAGGGCATGACAAAACGTGTGGCCAAGGTTCAGCAGCGCCCGTTCACCCTGTTCGGTTTCATCGCGCGCCACAATGTCGGCTTTCATCTGCACCGAACGGCGCACCGCCTCGGCGCGCAGCGCGCGATCACCGGCGGCAATGGCGGGGCCGTTTTCCTCTAGCCAGCTAAAGAACGTTTCATCCCCAAGCATACCGTATTTCGCCACCTCACCGTATCCCGACAACAGTTCGCGCCCCGGCAAAGTGTCGAGCGCCGTGATATCGGCCAGCACCAGCGACGGCTGATGAAACGCCCCGATCAGGTTCTTGCCTTGCGGTGCGTTGATTCCGGTCTTGCCGCCGACAGAACTGTCGACCTGCGCCAAAAGCGACGTGGGGATTTGCACAAACCGCACCCCCGGCGCAGCACCGCCGCAGCAAAGCCCGCCAGATCGCCGATCACGCCGCCGCCAAGGGCGACCACCACATCGCGCCGTTCGATCCGTTGGTCCAGCAACCATTCGACGGCGCGGGTAAACTGTGGCCAGCCTTTGGTGGATTCGCCCACCGGCAGGGCCAGGGCCACCATGTCGATCCCCGAAGCAGCCAGCCCGGCGCGCAGGGACTCAAGATGAGCGCCAGCGACGTTTTCATCGGTCAGGACGGCCACGCGCGGGCGGTGCAGCAAAGGCGCCAGATGGGCGCCCGCCGTCGCGATCAGCCCCTCGCCGATCCGCACATCATAGGCCCGCGCACCCAGTTCAACCCGTACATCCACTGTCATTGTCATTTCCTTGTCAGCACATCAGGACGGGTCGCCAGCATGTCGATCACCCGCCCCACCATATCGTCGATCGAAAACCGCGCGTCGCATTGCGCCGCCAGATCGGCCTGTTGATAAAGAGGCACCCGGGTGGCGAATATCTCTTGCAGGGTTCCGAACGGATCGGGGGTGTGCAAAAGCGGGCGCGTGTCCTTGTGACGCACCCGCGACCACAACAGCCGCACATCAGCGTCCAGCCAGACCGACACCCCGTGCTGCGAGATCATTTCACGGTTGCGCTCTGCCAAAAACGCTCCGCCACCGGTTGAAAGAATGCCGGGTTCAGATTGCAACAGCCGCTCAATCACCTGGGTTTCCTTGGCGCGAAAGAATTCGACCCCGTCGCGGGTGAAAATTTCTGCGATGGTGCGGTCTGCCGCTGTTTCCAACTCGTGATCCGAATCGCGAAACGTTACGCCCAGCGTGCGCGCCAGCGCCGTTCCAACGGCTGTTTTCCCGGCGCCCATCATCCCGACCAGAACGACCGTTTTCCTCAGTTGATATGGCACCCCGGCATTGTCCCGCTTATTGGTTCGCTTTCTTCTCTTGAATGGCGTGATATTGCCGGAAAGACCATATATAATTCCGGACAAGGGCCGCAGAGCCCGCAATTGGCAGGCCCCCGGGAAGGGAACATTTATGATTCGGCTACTGAAACTGTTGATTTTTCTTGCGATCGCCGGCTTTGTCGGGCTGACCGGTTTCGCCTATCTGGGCGATATGCGGCCCGAGAAAACCGATATGACCGTGCCTGTGACGCTGGATGCAAATTAAACTTATCCGTCAGGCCTGTGCCATTCTGGCCTTTTGTGTGCCCGTGGCGGCACAGTCCGAAGCACCGCTTTCGGCCATTGACTGGCTGTCGGACAGCGTGATTTTGCCTGCGCCGGTTGCCCTGCCCCGGCGCGCGCCCCCGGCCAATGACATTGCCACCTCTGCCTTGCCCGAAACCGTTACCGTGCGCCCGCTGGACCGCCCCAACCCCGATACGGTGGGCCTTGTGCCCGCGCGCCGTCTTGGGCTGCCGTCTGATTTGTGGGGCACGACATCATCGCGCAGACTGGCACAATTGCTGACGGCCCAAACGCCCCCCGATCTGGCGCCGCTGCGCGATTTGCTGAAATCCATGCTGATTGCCGAGCTTGATCCTCCCGATGATTCGGCGGGCGATACCGCGCTGTTTCTGGCGCGGATCGACGCGCTTTTGGGTCTTGGCGCGCTGGACAGCGCCGCCGAAATGCTGGATCGCGCCGGTCGGACCGAACCGGTTTATTTCCGCCGCTGGTTCGATATTTCCCTGCTGAACGGCACCGAAAATCAGGCCTGCGCCCGGATGCGCGCCCTGCCCCAGATTTCGCCCACCTATGCGGCGCGGATTTTCTGTCTGGCGCGGGGGGCGATTGGCAGGCGGCGGCGCTGACCCTTGATACCGCCGAGGCGCTGGGCCTGATCAAATCCGATGAGGATGAGCTGTTGGCGCGGTTCCTGTCCGCCGAGCTTTCGGAAAACGCGCCCCCCTGCCGGTTGAACGCAAACCATCGCCGCTGGTGTTTTCCATGTACGCCGCCGTTGGCGAACCCCTGTCGACGCTGAACCTGCCCATCGCCTTTGCCCATGCCGATTTGCGGCCGATCACCGGCTGGAAGGCGCGGATCACCGCCGCCGAACGTCTGGCGCGCATGGGTGCCATTTCCGGTGATCGCCTGATCGAAATCTACAGCGAACGCCAGCCTGCCGCCTCGGGCGGGGTTTGGGAACGGGTGGACGCGGTTCAGGATCTGGCCGAGGCGATCAACCTTGGCGATGATGACGGAGTGGCAAATTCTTTGCCTGCTGCGTGGCGCGAAATGCTGGACAACGGGCTGGAGGTGGCCTTTTCCGAGGCGATGGCCCCGGCGGTTGATCCGCTGGTGCTGTCGGGCGAAAGCGACGAAATTCAGCTGAAGATCGGCCTTTTGTCACAGGATTTTGCCGCCGCCGCCGCCCGGGCCAAGGCAAAAACCCCGGAACAGGCATTTTGGCTGGCGTTGGCGCAGGGCGAGGCGGTCCGTGCCACGCCCGTTGATTCCCTGAGCACGGCATTGCGCGATGGGTTTCGCGCCAAGGCCCCGTCAGCCGATCTGCAATCCCTGCTGGATCAGGGGCGCCGGGGCGAAGCAGTGTTGCAGGCAATCACCCTGTTTGCCAAAGGCGCGGCGGGCAACCTTGATGAGCTGCAAAACGCCATCGCCCTGCTGCGCGCCACCGGGCTTGAGGTTTACGCCCGCCGCGCCGCCCTGCACTTGATGATTGTGGGACCGGTGACATGAGCGTTTCGATGATCCGGCGCATCCAGACCTTTCTGGAGGCGCAGGCCGCTGAATTGGACGCCGCCGAAAACACCCGGCTGGCCTATGCCCGCGACCTGAAGGATTTTGCCGAGTGGCTGGAGCGCAAAGCACTGGATTTCGACACGGCGCAGCGCAACGATGTCGAAACCTATATGATTGACTGCGATACGCTGGGCCTGGCCCAATCCACCCGGGCGCGGCGGCTGTCGGCGATCAAGCAGCTTTATCGTTTCGCGTTCGAGGAAGGCTGGCGCGCCGACAATCCGGCGATTCAGATCAAGGGGCCGGGTCGGGCCAAACGGCTGCCCAAAACCCTGAGCGTGGATGAGGTGGACCGGCTGATCGGCGCCGCCCAGACCGCCGGCACATCGCGCAGTGACCGGCTCCGCAATACCTGCCTGATGGAGATTCTCTATGCCACCGGAATGCGGGTGAGCGAGCTTGTCTCGCTTCCTGTGACCGCTGCCCGGGGCGACCCCCGGATGCTGTTGGTGCGCGGCAAGGGCGGCAAGGAACGCATGGTGCCCCTGTCCCCTCCGGCCCGCGATGCCCTGACGGTGTGGCTGCTGGAACGTGATGCAAAAGATGCAGAGCGGGTGGCAAAGCGTTTTGCGGCTTCGAAATTCCTGTTTCCGACCCATGCCAAACAGGGCCATCTGACGCGCCACCGGTTTTATACCCTGATCAAGGAACTTGCCGTTCATGGGGGTGTTTCGCCTGACAAGGTAACGCCCCACACCCTGCGCCATGCTTTTGCCACGCATCTGTTGGCCGGGGGGCCGATCTGCGGTCGATCCAGACATTGCTGGGCCACGCCGATGTGTCCACCACCGAAATCTATACCCATGTGCTGGATGAACGGCTGCGCGACCTGGTGCTGGAGCATCACCCGCTTGCCAAAGACAGCTAGGGGCGCATATGCCCCTCAGGACCACCGGAAAAAGGAAAGACAATCGCGATGGAAACGGCCTCTGGCGTTTATGATACTGCCTTCTGGATCACGGGCGCGGCAATTCTTGCCTTGCTGGTGTGTTCAGCCTTCTTTTCAGGCAGCGAAACCGCCCTGACCGCCGCATCGCGCGGAAAGCTGCGCGCGCAGGCCGACAAGGGCAACACCGGGGCGCAGCGGGCGCTGGCGATCACCGAAGACAACGAACGCCTGATCGGTTCGGTCCTTTTGGGCAACAACCTGGTGAATATTCTGGCCACGTCACTGGCCACCGCCCTGTTTACCCGGGCGTTCGGTGAATCCGGCGTGGCATTGGCGACGCTGGTGATGACGCTGCTGGTGCTGATCTTTGCCGAAGTCCTGCCCAAGACCTATGCGATCACCAACGCCGAAACCGCTGCGGGCATGGTCAGCCGGGCGATTCAGATCGTGATCACCGTATTTTCCCCCATGGTCAGCGCCGTGCGCGCGTTTGTGCGGGTGGTGTTGCGGCTGTTCGGCGTCAACGCCGACCCGGACAGTCAGATCCTCGCGGTGCGCGAAGAAATCGCCGGCGCGCTGAACCTTGGCCACTCCGAGGGCGTGGTGCAGAAAGAGGATCGCGACCGTATCCTGGGCGCGCTGGATCTGGCGGAACGCACGGTCGAGGAAATCATGCTTCACCGTTCCAAGATCGAGATGATCGACGTGACGATCCCCCCGGACGAGGCGCTGGCCCAATGCCTTAAATCACCCCACACCCGCCTGCCGATCTATCGCGGCACCCAGGAGGAAATCATCGGCGTGATTCACGCCAAGGATCTTTTGCGCGCGATGTATGCCAGGCGCCGCGAACACCCCGGCGTGGCCGACCCGTTTGACGATTTCGATATTCTCGATGTGGCGATGAAGCCCTATTTCGTGCCGGAAACCACCACGCTTGACGATCAGATGCGCCAGTTTCTGCGCCGTCACACCCATTTTGCGCTGGTCGTCGATGAATACGGCGCCCTTCAGGGGTTGATCACCCTCGAGGATATTCTGGAAGAAATCGTTGGCGAAATCACCGATGAATTCGACATGGACGCTGAAACCCCCCTGCGCCGGACGGACGCGGGCGATTACGTTGTCGATGGCGCCATGACCATCCGCGATCTGAACCGCGCCACCGATTGGTCGCTGCCAGACGAAGAGGCAAATACGATCGCCGGGCTTGTCATTCACGAGGCGCAAACCATTCCCACGCAGGGGCAGGTGTTTTCCTTCCACGGCTTCCGCTTTGAAGTGGCGCAGCGCAAGGATAACCGGATCACCCGGCTGAAAATCCGGCCTCTTTAGGGGCTTAAAGCCCGTAAAGCGCCGAAAACTTTGCTTCGAGGTAGTACAGCAGCGGCGCCTCGTGGGGGTCAAAGCCACAGGCATGGCGGATCGTGTCACGGGGCGGGCGCAACCCGCCATAGGTTTGCACATTGGCGCGCAACCATTCGGTGGCCGCAGACGTGTCGCCCCGGGCCAGATCATCGTCAAGGTTTGGCAGAGCGGCGCGCAGCGCCTGGTGCAGACATCCGGCATAGACATTGCCAAGGGTATAGGTCGGGAAATAGCCAAACAACCCCACCGACCAGTGAACATCCTGCAACATCCCGTTGGCCGGACAATCGACAGCAACCCCGAAATCGGCCAGAAACCGGGCGTTCCACGCCTCTTCCAGTTCCTCGGGGGCCAGGGTGCCCGCGATCAACTGCCGTTCCAGATCGAAACGCAACAGCACATGCAGGTTATAATGCACCTCATCGGCCTCGGTGCGGATATACCCGGGGCCGACCCGGTTGACCGCCCCGTGAAACGCCGCCGCGTCGGCCACGCCGAAATCGCCAAAGGTGTCTTTCATCACCCCGAACAGATGGCCGGTAAAGGCCGCCGAGCGGCCCAGTTGGTTTTCATAAATCCGGCTCTGGCTTTCATGCACCCCCATGGAAACCCCCTGCCCCACGGGTGTCAGCAGATGCGCCTGATCTATCCCCTGTTCATAGGCCGCATGGCCGACCTCGTGGATCGTGGAATAAAAGCAGTTGAACGGATCATGGGGCGTGGTGCGGGTGGTGATGCGCACGTCATTGCCCGACCCGCTCGAGAACGGATGAACCGCCTTGTCGATCCGCCCCCGCGTCATGTCATAGCCAAAGGTGCGCGCCAGCGCGGTGCTGATGCCCAGTTGCCCGGCCTCGTCAAACGTTTGCGCAAGGCCCGCAGGTTGGTAAGGTGCGCCCAGCACACGTTCGCGCAAGGCCACCAGCCGTGGGCGCAGCGCCCCGAACATATCGGCCAGCCCGGCCCCCGTGGCGCCCGGTTCGTAATCGTCCAGCAGCGCGTCATAGGGATCGCCACCATCGGCCAGCGCCGCCGCCTGTTCCCGCTTCAGGGTCAGAACATTGCGGAACGTGGGCAGAAACGCCGCCACATCGTTATTGGCCCGTGCCGTCGCCCAGATGCCCTGTGACACGCTGGTCACCCGGGCCAGTTCGGCGGCAAGGCGCGCGGGCACCCGGGTAGTGCGTTCGAACGTGCGGCGGATGTGGCGCAGGTTGGCTGCGCCCACCTCGTCGGGCGCTTCGGCCCGCTCCAGCCATTCGCCCACCCGCGGATCAATCCGGCGGGCGTGCAAAACACCCTCCATGGCCGCTGTTTCCTCGCCACGCTGATCGGCGGCGCCCCGGGGCATCACGGTTTCCTGATCCCAGCCCAGCCGCCCGGCAATCTGCGCCAATGCCTCGGTTTCTCGTTGAAACGCCATCAGATCGTCAAATGCGGCCATGGGAATGCTCCTGAACTATGAAAATCAGCCGCGCAGGGATTGCGCGACGGGAAAACGGGCCATGTGGCGGGCGCGCAGGATCAACACCCACACGATAACGGCGCCGAACTGATGCACGATGGCGATGTGCAGCGGCGCCTGATAGATCACCGCGAAAATCCCCAGCGCCACCTGAACACAAAGCATCGCCATCATCGCGTTAAAGGCAAACCGCGTGGCATTGTTGGCCGAACGGCGGGCGCGCCACCAGACGGCCAGCGCCAGAACGAACAGCAGATACCCCATCATCCGATGCATGAATTGCACCAATCCCGGATCCTCAAAGAAGTTGCGCCAGATCGGGGTCAGCGACAGGGGATCAGGCGGCAGAAACCCACCCGCCATGAACGGCCAGTCGGGAAAGGACCGCCCCGCGTCAATGCCCGCCACCAGCGCGCCCAGCAAAATCTGCACGCCCGCCGCAATGATCAAAACGGTCGTGGCCGTAACCAGCCCGCCTTCGCGGTTGCGCCGTGCCTGCATCAGATCGGCCTCGGAACGGCCCAGTTGAAACACGTACCAGGCGATCAGCCCGAGAATGACAAACGCCAGCCCAAGATGCGTGGCCAGCCGGTAAGACGCCACATCAAGCGCGCTGCCGCTCAGCCCGGATGACACCATCCACCAGCCGATCGCGCCCTGCGCCCCGCCCAAGACCCCAACGCCCAACAACCGCCCGGTCCAGCCGGTGGGGATTTTGCGCGCCACAAGAAACCCAAAGAACCCCAGCGCCCAGACCAGCCCGATAATGCGGCCCAACTGACGATGGCTCCATTCCCACCAATAGATGAACTGGAAGGATGCAAGGCTCATCCCTTTGTTCTGCAACTGATATTCCGGGATGGCGCGGTATTTGTCGAACTCGCTCTGCCAATCGGCGGCGTTCATCGGCGGCAGCGCACCAGTGACCGGGCGCCATTCGGTTATCGACAGGCCCGCATCGGTCAGGCGCGTCAGACCACCCAGGGCAATCATCGCCATCACCAGCGCAAACAGCACCATGAGCCAGACCCGAATGGCGCGTCGCGCGCCTTTGGGGCGGGCATCTATCATGCCGCCACGGGGGGCCGCGCGGGGCTGATCCGCGCCGACCTCTTCAAAAATGCTTCGTTTGGTGGTCATATTGCCCCCTTTGGCCGGACACTAGCCGCGCCCCTGTCACCCTGCAAGTCAGCCCTGCCGCCCACGCAGCAATTGCCGCAGCATGCCGTGCAGCGTGCGCACATCGGCCGCCGTCAGGGGCAGGCGCGACCACAGGTTGCGCAGGCTGTGTTTCATCGGATCGGCCTTGTGGGGCGGAAAGAAAAACCCCGCCTCATCAAGCCGTTGTTCATAATGTTCGGCCAGCTTTTCAACCTCGATCTGGGTTGCCGGTTCCTGCCCTGCCCAATGGGTGGATTGCAGGGTCAGATCGGCCGACTGGCGGCGCCATTCATAGGCGGTCAGCAACACGCATTGCGCCAGGTTCAGTGAGGGAAAATCCGGGTTCACCGGCACGTTGATCAGGGCATTGGCGCGGATGATGTCGTCATTTTCAAGGCCCGCGCGTTCTGGGCCGAACAGCACCGCCACCCGCTGCCCCTGGCCGATCAAGGTTGCGGCATGGGCCATGGCGGCCTCCGGCGTGTAAACCGGGTTGGTCATGTCGCGGCTGCGGGCGGTCGTGGCAAAGACGAAGGAACAGGAGGCAACCGCCTCGGGCGTGGTGGCGTGGATCTGTGCGGCGTCCAGCACCCGCCCCGCCCCGCTGGCCAGGGCCGTGGCGCGGGGATTTGGCCAGCCGTCACGCGGTTCGACCATGGCCATATCCGTGAGGCCGAAATTGAACATCGCCCGCGCGGCGGCGCCGATGTTTTCGCCCATCTGCGGGCGGACCAGCACGAACAGCGGCTGAGCGGCGGGGGGCGTTGACATGAATTCTCCGGCGATTTTGTCTGGGGGCGTGATAGGGTCAGAACCGAAAAGGATCAAGGAGCGACCCGATGCCATATGACGAAGGCCTTGCCGCCCTGCTGCGCGACGACGTGAACGATACGGGCGTCGTGGTGGAAAAACGCATGTTCGGCGGCCTGTGTTTTATGGTGAATGGTCATATGCTCTGTGGTGTTCACAAGGAGGGCGGATTGTTTCGGGTGGGCAAGGCGCGCCATGACGCCGCACTTGCCCTGCCCGGTGTCGGCCCGATGGTGATGACCGGGCGGCCCATGGGCGGCATGGTCGATGTGGAAGAGTGGGCCATGGGCGATGACGCCCTGCGCGCCACATTGATCGCCATGGCGCTGGAATTTACCCGCAGTTTACCCGAGAGATAGCCAAGCCCGCTCAGGCCGGGTAAGAGACGGGGCCAAGACCCCGAGGAGCAAGCCATGTCCGATTCCGAGCGCCCGCAGATCTATCTCATTACGCCACCCACGTTCGCGGTTCCGGCCTTTTGCGACAGGCTGGCGCAGGTGCTTGACCGGGTCGATGTGGCCTGTCTGCGCCTGCATATGGCCAGCCATAATCAGGATGATGTGGCCCGTGCCGCCGATGCCCTGCGCGAAGTGACCCATGCCCGCGACGTGGCCATCGTCATTCAGGATCATGTGCTGATGGTCGAACAACTGGGGCTGGACGGCGTACATCTGGTGGAAGGCGCGCGCAACGTGCGCAAGGTGCGTGGCGATCTGGGCGGCGATGCCATTGTCGGCGCCTTTTGCGCCACCTCGCGCCATGATGGCATGTCGGCGGGCGAAAGCGGCGCCGATTACGTCAGCTTTGGCCCCGTGGCGCAAACGCCCCTGGGCGATGGCACTGTGGCCCCCCGCGATCTGTTCGCCTGGTGGTCGGAAATGATCGAGGTGCCGGTGGTGGCCGAAGGTGCGCTGGACGCCGCAAAATTCACCGACCTCGCACCGGTAACCGATTTCTTCGGCATCGGAGACGAGATCTGGCAGACCGAAGATGCCGCCACGACGTTAGAGTCGTTTGTGAGGTTGATCTCTTAACCGACCGAAATAATATGATTTTTCAGAGGTTCACGGGTTAGGTTTTCAAGGTGCAGCGCCAGGATTTTGCGGTTGGCGAAATCCGCCACCTGCACCGGGTCGTGATACAGGATCGTCACCGCACCCTGTCGGCGCGCCGCCAGTGTCTTGAGCAGATGGGCGCCAAACTCCATATCGCCCCACCAGCCATAAAACCCCCGGGGCGCCCCGACCGGATCATCGAAAAGAACTGTCACAGCCTGAATTTGCATGATGTTCTTCATGTCATCTTTAAAGAACGCCTCGAAAAGCGTTGATTTAAAGGGAAGAACACGCTTTCCATCGGTTGACGTGCCTTCTGGAAAAAACACCAACCGATGCCCTGCCACCAACCTGTCATGGAACATATCCCGATGCAGCGCCGCTTCGCGCCGGTCGCGCCGGATGAACAGCGTGCCCGTGGCCCGCGCCAACCAGCCGATTCCAGGCCAACCCGCCACCTCGGATTTGGCCACGAAATACACCAGATCCGCCGCGTTCAGCGCGAAAATATCCAGCCACGACGAATGATTGGCCACCACCGCCCCCCGGCCCACCATCGGGCGGCCCTGCACCTTGAACCCGATCCCGAGGATGAAAAATGCCGCCCGACAGACCCCGCGCGTGATATAAGGCGTCACAGGCCGGTGCAGCCCGCAAAAGGGCCGCTCAACCAGCCGCGCCAGCAACAGCACCGCCAGCCCGCCAAACACCACCGCACCCAGAACCGCGCCGCGCAGCAAAACCCGCAGCCATCCCAGCGGGCCAATTCGCAGGGGCGGCGGTGGCGGGGCGTCATCCCAGGTCGGGCTCATCCGCGGGCCTTTGTATAAATGTCGCGGTGGCGGGCATTCATCTGGGCGGTATCCATGACAAGGCAAACATCAGTTGTGTTGAAGGCATGATCGACAAAGGCACCCTCGCCCACAACCCCGCCAAGGCGCAAATAGGCCTTGATCAGCGCCGGTGTTGCGCGCATGGCCGCCGGGCGGTCGATCCGGGATTCGGGCAACAGATCCATCCGCTGAAACTGTGCCGGTTGGGCGCGGACCCGCAAATCGGGGGGGCCAGATGCCGGTGATGCAAGATCGACAGCGGGGCCGCCAGCGTATCAATATCAGTGCCATGAAACGAGGCGACCCCGAACAGGATTTCGATGTCGTGGGCCTGCACATAATCCGCCAGCGCCGCCCAGAGGTGCATCATCGCCGATCCACCGCGATAGGCCGGGTGCAGGCACGACCGGCCAAGCTCCAACAATGACCGCCCGCTTTGTTTCAGCATGGTCAGATCGTATTCGTCTTCGGAATAGAACTGCCCCGCCGCTTTGGCCCCTTGTGACGTCAACAGGCGATAAACACCCACAACCCCGTCCTGCCCCGTTTCAGCGCGGGCGTCATCGACCAAAATCAGGTGTTGATTGAACGGATCGAACCGATCCGCCTCGCGCCCGGTGTCGTGATCCACCATGTTGCCCTCTGCACCCAGTTCCTGAACAAATACCGCATAGCGCAGCCGCTGGGCCGCGGCCAGATCGGCCTCGTCGCGGGCCAGACGGCACGAAAACCGCGGTTGTTTCGGGGCCATGGGCGCGGAACCACTCTGATTGTTTCGGGCTGTGGCCTTTTAGGCATCCCGCGCCCTCGTGGCAACCGGCGCGCCACACTCAGGAGCGTTGACACAATTTTAACGAATGTTAGCCTATCAAGGGAAAACCCAAGGCAGTTCCCGGGCGTTGGTCAGGAGTCATACACCGGCATGAGATCTACACGCGCGCCGTCAATCACCACCTTGCCCATGTGGCGAAACATCACCGTCACCTTGCCGTTGATGTTGGATTGCACCTGGCCCGGGCCCCATTCGGGCTTGTCAGGATGGCGCACGATCATCCCCGGTTCCAATAGCGAGGTCATATCACCCATGTTACGTTCCTTTGTTGCGGGCCGCACAGCATGAGCGCGGCGTCACCCGATATCAATGCCCTGCTTGGGTCGCGTATCTGCCACGATCTGATCAGCCCCCTTGGTGCGATCAGCAATGGATTGGAGCTTTTGGCCATGTCCGGGGTGGCGGCCGGCCCCGAAATGAGCCTGATCAGCGAAAGCGTTCAGAATGCCAACGCGCGCATCCGGTTTTTTCGCGTCGCCTTTGGTGCGGCCAGCGCGGGGCAAGACATCGGGCGCGCTGAAATCCTGTCGATTCTCGGGCCACTTTCGACGGGCAAACTGTCGATCGACTGGCAAATCGAAACCCATCCCCCGCGCGCCGAGGTCAAACTGGCCTTTCTTTTGATCCAATGCCTTGAAACGGCAATGCCCTGGGGCGGCAAGATCACCATTTGGCGCAATGGCCCGGAATGGCGAGATCGAAGGGCAGGCAGAGCGGTTGAAACCCCTGCCCGATCTGTGGCCCGCCGCGACCCGCCAAGGCAGTGCCGGTGACATCGGCGCCAATCACGTGCATTTCCTGCTGGCTGACAAGGCGGCAGCGGAAATCGGGCGCCGCGTGGCGCTGGCGCAGGGTGACAGCGCAATCTCGCTCAGCTTCTGACCGCGCCATCACCGGTTACCAGATATTTGAAACTGGTCAGTTGTTCGGCCCCCACCGGGCCGCGCGCATGCATCTTTCCCGTGGCGATGCCAATTTCGGCACCCATGCCAAATTCACCGCCATCGGCAAACTGGGTTGACGCATTGTGCATCAGGATCGCGGAATCGAGCCGTTGAAAGAACCGCTCGACGGCTGCGTCGTCCTCGGTGACGATGCAATCGGTGTGGTTGCTGCCAAAACGGCGGATATGGGCGATGGCGGCGTCAATATCATCGACCACCCGCGCGGCCATGATCATGTCGAGATATTCACGGCCCCAGTCACCATCCTGCGCCGCAACCACCCCTTCGATGGCACACAGGGTTGCATCGCCCCGCACCTCGACCCCGGCATCCATCAGCGCGCGCACCACACCCTGCCCGATGGTATCAACCACATCCCGGTGGATCAGCAGGCATTCCGCGGCGCCACAGATGCCGGTGCGCCGGGTTTTGGCGTTCATCACCAGTTTCAGCGCCTTTTCCGGGTCGGCGTCCTTGTCGATATAAATATGCACGATGCCTTCAAGGTGGGCGAACACCGGCACCCGGGCCTGTTGTTGCACCAGCCCCACCAACCCCTTGCCGCCGCGCGGGACGATCACGTCAATCGTATCGGTCATGGTCAACATCTCGCTTACCGCCGCACGATCACGGGTCGGAACCAGCTGCACCGCATCCTCGGGCAGATCGGCGGCGCGCAACCCCTCAGTCAGGCAGGCGTGGATCGCGCGGGACGAGTTGAAACTCTCCGAGCCACCGCGCAATATCACCGCATTGCCCGCCTTCAGGCACAGCGCCCCGGCATCAGCCGTCACATTGGGGCGGCTTTCATAGATCACCCCGACCACCCCCAGCGGCGTGCGCACCCGACGAATGTGCAGCCCGCTGGGCCGGTCCCATTCCTCGGTCACGCGGCCGACCGGATCGTCCTGTTCGGCCACGGCGCGCAGCCCGTCGGCCATCGCCTGAATGCGCGGGCTCGCTCAGGGTCAGCCGGTCGATCATCGCATCGGACAGCCCCTTTTCGCGGCCAAATTCCAGATCCTCGCGGTTGGCCGTCAAAATCGCCGCCCGGTTGGCCCAAACCGCATCAGCGGCGGCGTTCAGCGCCCTGGCCTTGGCCTCGGACGGGGCAAAGGCAAGGGTTGCGGCGGCGGCCCGGGCACGCTGGCCGATGTCGGCCATCAGGGCGGGAATGTCGGTGTGATCGTTCATCAGGCGGCACCTTTTGCGGATTTTTCAGCAACAACAAGAGAGGGTCACAGCACCATATCATCGCGATGGATCAGGGCCGCGCGACCGGGATAGCCCAGCACGGGTTCGATGTCACGGCTGTGGTGCCCCATGATCGCGCGCGCCTCATCGCCGGTATAGCGGGTCAGGCCCGAGCCGATGGATTTACCGTCAGCCTGCGCAATCACCACCGGATCGCCACGGCCAAACCGGCCCTGAACGCCAATCACCCCGGCGGGCAGCAGGGATTTTCCCTGCCCCAGTGCGCGCGCCGCCCCGGCATCAACCATAAGCGTGCCGCGCGGTTTCATCGCCGCGATCCAGCGTTTTCGTGCGGTCTGCGGATCGCCTTCGGCCAGAAACCAGGTGGCGTTTGCGCCCTGTTCCAAGGCTCGGATCGGACGGGTGGCAAAACCGTTGGTGATGGCCATGGCACAGCCGCCGCCAATGGCCGTGCGCGCCGCCATCAGTTTGGTTTTCATCCCGCCCTTTGACAGGCCAGACCCGGCATCCCCTGCCATCGCTTCGATCTCCGGTGTGATGCGGGCGATGGTTTCAAACCTTTGGGCGGTCGGGTCGCTTTGGGGGTTGGCGGAATAAAACCCGTCGACATCAGAAAGCAGGATCAACCGGTCCGCCCCCACGGTCACGGCGATCTGCGCCGCCAGCCTGTCGTTGTCGCCAAAGCGGATTTCATCGGTGGCGACCGTATCGTTTTCATTGACGATCGGCACCACGCCCAATGACAAAAGCTGCTCCAGCGTGGCGCGGGTGTTCAGATAGCGGCGCCGGTCCATGGTATCCTCAAGCGTCACCAGAACCTGCGCGGTGATCATGCCATGGGGCTGCAACACTTCCTCATAGGCGCGGGCAAGGCGGATCTGCCCCACTGCCGCCGCCGCCTGGGATTGCTCCAGCGACAGCACGCCATTGCCAAGGCCCAGCACCCCGCGCCCCAGCGCGATAGAGCCTGAGGACACCAGCACCACATCGCCGCCCTGTTCCTTGAGCATCGCCACATCCTGCGCGAGGGCGTGCAGCCAGTCAGCGCGCAGATCGCCACTGTCACGATCCACCAAAAGGGCCGAGCCGATCTTGACAACGATACGGCGCGCGCCGTTCAGGGACGCCATGTCGTTTCTCCGGCGCCGTCGTCAACCTTGCCGGTGGCGATTTCGGCCCGCACCGCACGCAGCACCTCGGTCAGGCCTTCGCGGCTGACGCCCGACATCATCATCACCGGGCCGGCCACCGCCTCAAGCGCCGCTTTCACCTCGGTGCGGTCCTCGTCATCCAGTGCGTCGATCTTGTTCAGGGCGGTGATGCGCGGCTTGTCGGCCAGGGCACCACCATATGCGTCAAGTTCGTCAATGATGGTTTGCCAATCGGCGGCCACATCCTCGGAGGTGCCATCAACCAGATGCAACAGGACCGAACAGCGTTCCACATGACCAAGAAAGGTAACGCCCAGCCCCCGCCCCTCGTGCGCGCCTTCGATCAGGCCCGGAATATCGGCCACCACAAATTCGGCCCCGTCCACCCCGACAACGCCAAGGTTCGGCACAAGGGTGGTAAAGGGATAATCGGCAATCTTGGGGCGGGCGTTCGATGTGGCGGCCAGAAAGGTGGATTTGCCCGCGTTCGGCAGGCCCAGAAGGCCTGCATCCGCGATCAGTTTCAGGCGCAGCCAGATCGTGCGCTCTACCCCTTCCTGCCCCGGATTGGCGCGGCGCGGCGCCTGATTGGTGGCGGATTTGAAATGCAGGTTGCCAAAACCGCCGTTGCCACCGCGCGCCAGCACCACCCGCTGCCCCACTTCGGTCAGGTCGGTGATGATCGTTTCCTCATCCTCGTCCAGAACCTCGGTTCCGACGGGAACGCGCAACACGATGTCTTCGCCCGACCGTCCGGTGCGTTGCCGCCCCATGCCATGCTGGCCCGACTGGGCAAAGAAATGCTGTTGATAGCGGAAATCAATCAGGGTGTTCAGCCCCTCGACCGCCTCGATGATCACATCGCCGCCATTGCCGCCATCGCCTCCATCGGGACCACCGTATTCGATGTATTTCTCGCGCCGGAAGCTGATCGCACCCGCCCCGCCGCCACCAGAGCGGATATAGACTTTGCACAGGTCGAGAAATTTCATGACGTTCGCTTTCGGGGTCAGAGGGCTGGCGCAGGCGATACCGGGTTTCGTGGCCCGGCTCAAGGTCGCTCAGGGGGTGATCGGGCGCAGATCGCTGCGTGACAGGCGATAGAGGGTGATCGGATGTTCGCCCGCGCGGTTGACAGAGGTGCCGGTATCGGCCCCCTGCGCGGTAAACCCGGCATGGTGCAACACCGCACCACTGGCCGGATTATCATCGAAATGATCGGCCCAGAGCGTTTCAACGTGAAACCGCGCCATGGTGTCGTGCAAAAAATGCACCAGCGCCTCTTTGGCATAGCCCCGGCCCTGTTCGGCGGGGTCGATGAAATACATGCAGGACACGGCCGAACGTCCCTGCGCGCGTCCGATGCCCACCGTCCCGATCAGCCGCCCGCGCCGGCAGATCGCCGCCCGAAACCCCAACCGCCCGCGAAACCGCGCCGCATTCAGCCAGCGGCGCGCGGCATCCTCGGGCCAGGGGGCCGGAATGTGGCACAACATCCGCGCCACCCGGTCCTGTCCCGCGATACGGATCAGCGCCGGCACATCGCCGTCGCGCAATTCACGCAGGGTCAGGCGCGGGGTGCGCAGGGCATATTGACGGCGCGCGGCCCATTCGGCGCGGCTCAGCACCATGGTGCGTGATGTCACCGCCTGCGACAGGGCGCGGGCGTTGATCTGCCGCTCACCGGTATAGCGAAACCCCTGTTTTATCAGAACCCGGGCCGAACGGTCATTGCCGGGATAATGGCCCGACGGCAGGGCATCATGGGATGGATCGGCAAAAAAGGCATCAACCACGGCATCGCAGGCCTCGGTGGCGTATCCCTGCCCCCAGACATCGCGCGCCAGCCAATAGCCCAGCTCGTGATCCGCCGAAATGCCGCCGATCAACTCTCCGCCCGCTTCGATCATCCAGGTGCGCCCCGGCACCGCGCCGGCGACAAACCGTTCGCCATCATCCCGGGTATAGGGATACGGCACCCGGCCCAGCCAGCGCGCCACGTCATAATTGCCGATGGCCCCGGTCAGGGCCACCTCATCGCCCGGTTCGGGTGGCCGCAACATCAGGCGCGCTGTTTCCAGCCGCGCCTGACTGCGCGTTTTGCCACGCCGCAGGATCACCCCAGTTTAAGTGAATAGGTCCAGGTTGGCACGGTGCCGCCCCGGGCCACGCAAAAGGTTTCGGCATCGCCAAGATAGGCGAAACCGCAGTTTGTCAGAACCCGTGCCGAGGCCGGATTATCCTGAAACACCGCGCCGAAAATAATGCGCGCATCTTGCGGACGGGCGGCGACCAACGCGCCAACCGCCTCGCTTGCCAGGCCGGTGTTCCAGAATGCCGGTGCGACCCAATAGGTGATTTCCGATTGCAGCCGGTCCATCCGTTCCAGCGCGATCAGGCCCAGAACCTCGGGCAGCCCATGGGCCGAGCCATCAAGCGCCCAGATATCACTGCTGCGGTCAGGAGCCTGCGCGCGGGAAATAAACGCCTCGGTGGTGCCGGGGGCAAAGGATGGGGGATGGATTGGCTGGCCGTGGCCACGCGTTCATCCCCCATATACATGGCCAGCAACCCCGCATCCGAGCGGCGCAGAGGCCGCAATACGCAGCGTTCGGTTTCCACGGTCATTTGATCCGCGATTGGCTCCATCTTCATGTTGTCCCTCCTCCGAACAGCACAAATACCACGCTGGCCACCATCAGAGTGGCCAGGGTCAGCATCAAAAATCTTTCCGACCGTGCATCTTCCACGGCTGTTGCGATCACTTCATCTGCCAAGATCCACACAGGGTGTAACACAATCTGGGCCATATGAAGACAAATGGCGATCGTTGCTATGGCTTGCAAGGGCAGGCAGGCCCGTGCATCGAAAACGAAAAAGGGGACCGGCGCGATGCCGATCCCCCATGTCTTGATCAATTCGGGTTCGGCTTATTCAGCGGCCTCCGCCACCGGGAGAACCGAAATAAAGGTGCGCTGTTTGAGGCCCTTGTGAAAGGTCACCTTGCCCTCGACGGTCGCAAAGATCGTGTGATCCCGGCCCATGCCCACACCTTCGCCCGGCCACATCTTGGTGCCGCGCTGACGCATGATGATGTTGCCGGGAATCACGGCTTCGCCGCCGAATTTCTTGACGCCCAGACGACGACCCGCAGAGTCGCGACCGTTGCGGGATGAACCGCCTGCTTTTTTGTGTGCCATTGGGTGTTACTCCTTTTCAGCGGCGAATTCGCTGGCTTGCGTCAGCCAATCGTCACGCTCGATACGGCCCTTGAACGTCAGCTTTTCGTCCATATAGGCGATTTCTTCGGGGCTCCATGCTGCGATCTGGTCAAAGTGGAACACACCGTTTTCGTGCAGGATGCCTTCCAGTTTGGGGCCGACGCCTGAAATCTTTTTCAGATCGTCCGCGCCACCCTCGCGGGCCTCGCTCAGCAGGTTGGTCGGCTTTACGCCCGGCACGTCTTCGGCAGGGGTTTCGGCCTTGGGGGCTTTTGCCTTTTTGGCCTTTGCGGGTTTGGCGGTGCGGTCCTGCTCTGGCTTGGCGGGCTTGTTCTTGGCCGGGGCCAGCGCGGCGAGCGCAGCGGCGGACAGCGACCCGGTGCCGATCGCGGCCTTCACGCCGGATTTGTCGGCGCCGGATTCCAGAATGTCACCGATGCGTACCAGCGTCAGTTTCTGACGGTGGCCCTTGGTGCGCTGCGAGCTGTGCTTGCGGCGACGCTTGACATAATGGATGAGCTTTTCGCCCTTGATCTGGTCGATCACTTCGGCCTGCACACCCGCGCCCTCGACAAGGGGGGTGCCGACAGTGCCGCCAACCATCAGAACTTCGTTGAACTGGATTGTCTCACCAGCTTCGGCTGCCAGCCGCTCCAGGCGCAGCACATCGCCGCTCTGGACCCGGTACTGTTTGCCGCCGGTTTTCATGACCGCGAACATGGTATCTTCCTCATTCTCCGCGTCCTGTGGCCCCCTGTGGGGTTTGTGGGCCTTGCCATGTGCAAGCCCCGCCTCGGACAGCGCGCCCTTTCGGGCGACATTAAAAATTCATCCGGCACGAGTCAGACCCGCCCAGAGGCCGCGCTTATGAAACGATTACCGGTGCAAGTCAAGCACCGCAAAAGAAAACGGCGCCCGGTTTTCCGCGCGCCGCCTTCTGTTTCAATGCTGTCGGTTCAGCCTTTGGCGCGCTCGGACGCCAGGCCCCGCCAGATGCAGTAACACATGGCCAGCAACACGACGGTAAACAGCAACCCGGTGGAAATCACCATGGATTGCAGCGCGGCAAGCCCCCCGCCGATCAGCAGGGCGATGGCCACGGCACCCTCGAACACACACCAGAACACCCGCTGGGGCATCGGCGCGTCAACCTTGCCGCCCGCCGTGATCGTATCAATGACAAGCGAGCCGGAATCCGACGAGGTGACGAAGAACACGATCACCAGAATGATCCCGATAAAGGATGTGATCTGTGCCAGCGGCAGTTGCCCAAGCATCTGAAACAACTGACGGGGCAATTCGGCATCCTGTGCGCCGGTGAAATTGTCGGTAATCACCTGATGAATTGCGGTGCCGCCAAAGATCGACATCCACAACACACAGACCATCGACGGGATCAACAGCACGCAGACGATGAATTCACGCACCGTGCGCCCGCGCGACACCCGGGCGATAAACATGCCGACAAAGGGTGACCAGCTGATCCACCAGGCCCAATAGAACGCTGTCCAGCCCTGGGAAAAGTTCACATCTTCGCGCCCGAACGGATTGGCAAGCTGCGGCAGATATTCGACATAGGCCACCAGACTGTCCCAGAAGAAGGCCAGCAGGAACGCTGTTGGCCCGACGATCAGCGTGAACAGCGCCAGAATGCCGGCAAGGCCCATGTTGACCTCGGAGAGGATTTTCACCCCGCCATCAAGGCCGCGCACCACCGAAAACAGCGCCACGGCGGTGATCAGGGTGATCAGCACAACTTCGGTCGTGTTGCTGATCGGAACACCGAACAATTCGTTCAGCCCGGCATTGGCCTGTGTCGCGCCAAAGCCAAGGGACGTGGCAAGTCCGAACAGCGTGGCAAACACCGCGATGATGTCGATCACATGACCCCACCAGCCCCAGATGCGTTCGCCGAAGATCGGATAGAACGCGCTGCGGATCGTCAGGGGCAGGCCCTTGTTATAGGTGAACAACGCCAGTGCCAGCGCGACAGTGGCATAAACCGCCCAAGGGTGCAGGCCCCAGTGGAAAATCGTCGCCGCCATGCCCAGACGCACCGCGCCGACCTCATCGCCCGTGGCCGCGCCAAGGGGCGCCCAATCGGTGCGAATGCCGTTCTCACTGGTGATTTCACCCATGGAGGTTGAAAAATGCGTCAGGGGTTCAGACACACCATAGAACATGAGACCAATCCCCATGCCCGCCGCGAACAACATCGCGAACCAGCCGATATAGCTGTAATCGGGCTTTGCATCCGTGCCGCCCAGGCGCACGTTGCCATAGGGCGTGACAATCAGCAGCAACGTAAAGATCACCACCAGATCCCCGGCTGCCAGCAGGAACCAGTCAAAGTTCTTGGTGGTAAAGTTGAACATGGCCGAAAAGACGCCGTTGGCCTGTTCCGGCAGGGCAATCGTGTAAAACACGAACGCCATGATCGACAGAGCCGACACGAGAAACACCGGGTTGTGAATGTCAAATCCCAGCGACCCGAGCGAGCCTTCGATATTGTTGTCGCCGATTTCGTAATCCGTCTCGATGATGGCGGTATGGCCTTCGGGCACTGGTATGCCCGCTTCGCCGGATTGATCTGTCATTATGTTATCCCTCTTGGGTTGGAGGTCATTATTGGGTGGGCGCGGTTGGCGCCCCGCCGGTTCAGGCGCGCACGACCATCACGGACACCGAAGCATGTTCCGCAATGCCGCCCCCGTGCGATGGCCAGATCCGGTCGGCAAGGCCCGGCACATGGCTGGCCATGACAACCAGATCGGCCGCGGTTTCCTTGACCGCCTTCAATATGGTCGCTTCCAGATCCGAGGTCGGATCATGGCTGAACCGTGGTTCGGCCGTGGCGGTGATGCCGTGTTTGGTGGCCTGCGAGGCGGCAAAATCGGCCAGCCGCGCCGCGAATTGTTCAGGGGTATGGGCCACCGCTGACGGGGCCGCCGTCGTGACCCCCACATAGGCGACCGACGCGCCATAAAGTTTCGCCAGATCGGCGGTGCAGGTCAGCGCCCGCTCAAGTTTACCCTCATGGGCAAGGTCGACCGGGCAGATTATCTTGTTAAACACCGGGCTCTCCTTCGTGTTTACCGTCCGGTGACCTGCGGTATCGCGTCCCGCCGTTGCGGGTGGTCACCGGCTCTGCGTTCCGTCGCCCATGGTAAACACGTGATCGTGAAATGCAAACAGCCCCCTCAGCCGTTCACATCAACCACCACCCGGCCCCTGACCTGCCCTTTCAGGATATCAGCCCCCAGGGCAGGCAGATCAGCCAGTGTGGCAGGCCGTGTCATTGCCTCCAGTTTGTCCAGGGGCAAATCACGGGCGATCCGGGCCCAGGCGCGCTGGCGATTCTCAAACGGCTGCATCACCGAATCGATTCCCAACAGATTCACCCCGCGCAGCAGGAACGGAATCACCGTGGCCGGCAGCGCCGCGCCCCCCGCCAACCCCACGGCGGCAACGCTGGCGCCGTATTTCATCTGCCCCAAAAGACGCGCCAACATCGCGCCCCCCACGGCATCGACACAGCCGGCCCAGGTTTCCGCCTCCAGCGGGCGCTTTACAGTTTCGCCAATCTCGTTGCGGGCAACGATTTGCGTGGCCCCGAGGCTGCGCAGATACTCCTCTTGTTCCGGGCGCCCCGTCACCGCCGCCACCTCGTGCCCCAGCGCCGCCAAAATCGCCGTGGCGACCGAACCAACGCCCCCGGCCGCCCCCGTCACCAGAACCGGCCCGTTGCCCGGCACCAGCCCGTGATCCTCAAGCGCCATTACCGCCAGCATGGCCGTGAACCCGGCAGTGCCAACGGCCATGGCCATGCGGCTGTTCAGCCCATCCGGCAGCGGCACCAGCCAATCGGCCTTGATCCGCGCCTTTTGCGCATAGCCGCCCCAATGGGCCTCGCCCACCCGCCAGCCGGTCAGAACCACCTTGTCACCGGGGGCATAGCGCGGATCGTCGCTGGCCTCGACCGTGCCGGCAAAATCAATCCCCGGCACATGGGGATAATTGCGCACCAACCCGCCGCCGGGGCCAACGCACAGCCCGTCCTTGTAATTCACCGTCGAATATTCGACCGCCACGGTCACATCGCCATCGGGCAACCGATCCTCTGCGATCTGCTGCACCGAGGCGGCCGTCTTGCCGTCTTCATCCTTTTCCACGATCAACGCGTTGAACATCGTCTTTCCTTTCCTGTCTCGAAAACACCCCCGGTACTGTCCTGGGCAGACCCCGCACGTGAAAACGTCACGCATGAGTGGCACGCACCGATGGATTTCCTGAATCCCTTCAGGAATGGGCGTGACGCAATATTGGCCCAAACGTCAAGTATTTCTGACCCGGGGTGGGCATTCACACGCCATCTGCGCCAATGTCGATGGTGCAGAATTTGCCGCCATTCGCCGCGCTTTTTCGAATGGCTGCTTTATTGCACAGGGCAGGTTCCGGCTCACCTGGGGTATTGTGCGCGACGGCAGCAACGTTGATGCTGTGAAGATGACAACCGAAACAGAGTTCTCTTTTGCAGCGCTGAATGGGTCAGCCCGACGGCACATTCGTGTGTTCCAGATCCACCAGTTTCTTGATCGGTTCGCGATGGGCCTCACAGTTGCCGTTGTTGCTCTGGCCTTGGCTGACAGGGGCATGGATATTTTCCAAATCTCGCTTCTTTTCGGGGTTTACTCGCTTGCAACAATGACGATGGAACTCCCGTTTGGCGGTCTCGCTGACAGCATTGGCCGCAAGCCGGTCTTTCTGACAGCGGTCGTCGCCAGCCTGATTTCGCTGGCACTTTTTCTCTCGACAAGCGACTTCTACGTTCTGGCATTATCATTTGGATTCATCGGTCTTGGACGGGCGCTTCGGTCGGGCACGCTCGATGCGTGGTTTGTCGAAACCTTTAAGACTGCCGCGCCAAATGTGGATGTCCAGCCCGCATTGGCCAAAGCACAGTCGGCCAATGCCGTGGGGTTGGCCGTTGGCGCGGTTCTGGGAGGTCTGTTGCCGGATATGTCAGGCTCAGTCGCGAAACGCCTTGGGTTCAGTGTCTATGATGTGTCCTATTTGGCAAGTTTTGGTGTGATGCTGGGTGTCTTTGTTTTCACAGTGTTGGCCATTGTGGAAAATCCGCGTCCGATGAATTTTGGCGCACTCAGACAGGGGTTCGCAAACGTTCCAACGGTGATCAAGGACGCAAGCCTGCTTGCTCTGAAACATCCAACACTTTCAATCCTGCTGGCATCGCTGGCGTTCTTTCTGATGGCGACCAACCCGGTCGAAGTGCTCTGGCCGACCCACGCAAAGCCCATGATTGATGAGGCTTACGCAAACACTGTCATTGGTATCGTGACCGCGACCTATTTCTTCTCCATCGCTGTCGGCGCATCTCTGTCCTCCCACGTCAGCCGGGTATTCAAACGGCAGCACGCCCTTACGCTGGCAGCAACGTTTGCTTGTCTGGCGGGCGTTCAGATTGCATTGGCGTTGCAAGGCAGTATCGTCGGCTTTGTGGTGGTTTTCATCCTGTATTCTGTGATACTTGGTGTATGCGAAACGCCAGCAAGCAGCATTCTGCATCGCTGCGCGGGCGACCATCAGCGGTCAACCATGCTGTCGCTGAGATCGTTGATACAACAGTTGGGGGCCGCATTGGGCATGGTGTTTGCCGGAGCGTCGGCGGAAATTTATTCCACACCTTTCGCCTGGATTGTCGGTGCGTTGCTTCTTTTTATTGCGGTAATACTGGCCTTTGTGTTGGTCAAACGATTGGCCCTGGAAAACGATAACTGACATTCGTGCGTCACGCAGAATCATGCCCTTTTGGCGTCTTCGAAAATTCCGCCGCGATCTCGCACGAAGGCCCGGCTCTTCCTTTTCAGTTTGGTGTTGCGGCGTGCGGGGCAAGGGCAGATGACCTTTAACATCTTACTGCCCCGGCATGGCGAACAGATCACTTGCCTCGGGGGTGGCGCCGGCTGCGGTCAGCATGGCGTGGATCTGGCCCCGGTGGTGGGTCTGGTGGTTGAACATATGTGTCACGCACAGGGCCAGCGGGCGCACCACGTCGCGGCCCAGGGCGCCGGAATACCACGCGAGATCACCGTCAAGCGCTTGCAACCCATCGGCCCAATCGACGATCTGCACATCCGCCGCGCGCCGCCGTTCAACAAACCCGGCCCAGTCGGGGGCAAAGTCGCCGCTGTCTGGAATGCCCACGCCAGGCGCCTCCCAGCCGTCAAACCGCGACATCCAGATGGTATCGCCCCAGAGCAGATGGGAAAACGTTCGCCGGATCGAGCCGAAGAACGCCCCGCGATCCAGGTCGCGGGCGCCCTCGCCCAAGGTTTCGGCGGCGGTGATCAGGCTGTTATTCTGCCACTGGTTATACCGCGCCATGGTGGCGCAAAAGGCAGGCGTGATCACGATTGCGGCCCGGACCAGTCGATCTGGCAAATCTCGGCCGAGCGCCCGTCGAAATCCCAGACCCGGCCAAAAGCGCGCACCCGCCCCTTCGTGGCTGTTGCCACGGTGATGTCGGCGCCCATCCAGTATTGCGTGTTGCTGACCACGATGTCGCTGTCGCCGTCGGCCCCGCCCACCGGCACCACCTCGCCCTGAATTTTCTTGCCCACGGTCAGACGGCGCGCCTTGCCCACGGTTTCAAACGATACCGGCGCGCGTTCGGCACCCAGAAATTCGCTCACCAGCATGCGAAACAGGCCGGTGGTGCCGCGTGCCGCGCCGGAAAAGATGTTGACCAGCCCATCAAAGGCCGCATCGCTGGCCCGATCATCTATATAGGCGGCGCATTTCCAGTTGCCCCGCGCCATCAGCCCGGGAATATCCAAAAGCAGCCCCACATTCAGACCCGCAAGATCGGTGTCGCCATAATGGCCGCTGTCGATGCGGATGCCCGACCACGCCTGACAATACCCCTCGGTCGGGGGATGTTTGCCAAGGGACACCACGCAGGGGCAAAACACCGTGCAGTTGCAGTTCAGGATCAATTCACCCTTGATCGCCCATGGCACCTGGCCCACGGTGGCCTCGCTCTGCACTGTCGTTGACATCTCTTTCCCTTCTCAAACTGCGGTCAGGGCCATCCACAGCCCTGTTCCGATCAATATCGCGCCCAAAGGCCGGGTGACGAACCGGCCCATCGCAGGCAGCTTTTCCAGAACCATAATCAACGTCGCCAGCCCCATAAAGGCAAGGTTCATCACCCCGCCCACAAAGGCCAGCAGCATCAGCGCCCAGCAACAGCCAAGACAGGTCAGCCCAAGGCGCAGCCCGTTGCGCCATGGGCCTGCCTCCCAATGGGTGATGAAAAACGTCAGCGGCGCGCGGCATTTGTTCAGGCAGCCCTCTTTCAGCGGGGTGAATTGATAACCCCCCGCCAACAGCAACAGGGCCGCCGACAACAGGTCTGAGCGGCTGTCGCCAAAGGCCGACACCAGATCAACCCGGTAAAGCCCGAATTGCAGCGCTGCCGCCAGCGCCGAAAACCCGGCCCAGACGGCCATATACCCCGCCACCAGCGCGCCAAACCGCGTCGGGGCCGAGGCGCCCAGATCGTCATAAGTCGCCAGCGCCGGCAGCGCCGTGGGCAGCATCATCGCCCCCGACATCAACAGCCACATGGCGCAAATCCGCAGATACCCGGCCCCATCCGGGGTCAGCGTGCATAACCCACGCCAGAAATCACCCCCGTATACCCGCCCCATAGCGCGCAGATCACCCGGCAGCGCCATCAGATAAAGCGCCCCCCATCCCAGCAGGATCGCCCCGAACAGGATCAGCCAATGGGGCGCCCCCATGGCCCGGATACGCGCAGCAATCACCTCACCCTCCCGGTGTCAGTATCGCCGTCAGGTATGTCAGAGTGATGAATGCGTGACAAAAGAAAAGCGCGGCAACACCTGCGGCGATCGCCCGCGGTCACATCACGCAAGATGGTTGGCGCATATTTCTGAAACCACCGTTTGTTGAACGCGAACGCCCCCCATCACACATGCTGATCCAGCAATATCGCGTTGCCGTCGGGGTCGCGCAGCATCAGGTTTCCGGGGCCGTCATTGCCGCTGACCGGTTGCACCGGTTCGATTCCGGCGGCGCGCAGGCGGGCCTGAAGGCTGCGGATGTCCTCATACTCCGGCTTTTTGCCGCCCGCATCGTCCCACCCCGGATTGAATGTGAGCATGTTGCCCTCGAACATTCCCTTGAACAGGCCCAGCGTGCAGCCGCCGTTGCGCAGAATCAGCCAGCCCTGCGCCGCCTCACCGCCCACCACCCGAAACCCCAGCTTTTCGTAAAACCCCTCTGACACCGCAAGATCGCTTACGGACAGGCTGATCGAAAATGCACCAAGATCCATCTGACACCTTCCTTTCGCGCGCCATTCTAGCGCAAATCCCCCGGTCCCGGCCAGCCGCGTAAAAACCGCGCCGCATGCCTGTGAATTCACCTTGTCGCGCGCCACAGCGCCCCCTAACGTCATGCCGGTATCAGCCATATTTTCCACTGGAGGAAAGCCTATGACCAAACCGACCTTTCTGCTCACCGCCAGCGCTTTTGCGGTCATGGCCGGGGCCGCCATGGCCCAGGACAGCGACCTTTTGGTGTTTGATTACCCCGGCTTCGAAGACCCCGCATTCCATTCAACCTATGTGGAAAAGAACGGCGCATCCCCCACCTTTGCGTTTTTCGGGGACGAAGAGGAAGCGTTTCAGAAACTGCGTTCCGGGTTCAAGGCAGACGTCAGCCATGTCTGCGCCGGGTCCGTGACCAAATGGGTCGAATCCGGGATTCTTGAGCCGTGGGACACCGCGCGCATCCCGGCCTTTGACGATCTTGACGCCAACCTGACCGGCAAAGACGTGGCCGCCAGCACCGACACCTATTTCATTCCCACAGATTTCGGATCAACCGGCATTGCCTATAACACCGATGAAGTGCCGGCCGAAGATGTCGCCTCGCTCGATGTGTTCAAGAACCCGAAATACAGCCAGCGGATGACCCTGCCCGATAACGTCGATGATTCCTATGCGGCTCGCGTATCTGGCGACCGGCACCACCGATTGGACCAACGCCACGGATGAGCAGTTCAACGCCGCCAGCGACTGGCTGCGCGAGGTGCATGGCAATCTGCGCACCTATTGGACCGACCCGGCCGAACTTGCTCAACTTATGGCCACCGGTGAGGTTCTCGTCGCCTGGGCCTGGAATGAAACCCTGCCCACCATGGCCGAGGAAGGGTTTCCCATCGGGTTTCAGCGTGAGGCGACTGAGGGTTCCTCGCTGTGGCTGTGCGGTTACGTGAACCTGAAAGACGGTCAGGGATCCGAGGACAAGGCCTATGACTACATCAATGCGATGCTTGATCCGTCCTCGACCAAGGCATTGCTGGACGCCGGATATGGCCATTCAAATGCCACGGCGATGCAGAGCTTTGGCGACGAAGCCCTGACCGCCGTTGGCCTTGGGCAGATCGACGCCCCGGTACTGGCGCAACTGCCCATGTCCAACGAACTGCGCGAAAAGCAATCCGAGACCTTTGAGAAAATCAAGGCCGGGTTCTGAATCCATTCCCATACAAATGAATTGGCGCCTATGCGTTGGCGCCAATTTTATTGCAAAAAATCGACTTTAATTTCAGATCGTTATACCACAAATGATTTTTCCTGAATTTTATCGGGAATCATTAAAAGTTAATTCCCACTGAAACAGGCTTTTTTGCAGGCACCCCGCCAGGGTCGCCCAAAGTGTTAACGGTGCCGAATTTAAAATATTAAGTTGTTTTCGGCGAATTGTCCGTTTTTTCCGACCAAAGCATGCCACAATCATGGCCAGACTGTGTCACTGTGTGAAACGGCGGCCCGTATTCCGCCCTAATTCAGCCTCACTCCTCGCCCCCAATTACAACCAAGCGGTGAGTAGATCTGCCGCGGCCCACAGCCTAGGGAAGAGTGACCCATGTTCTGCTTTTTAACCAGGAATCCGCGAATCCGTCGTTTCATCCACCAGCAAGATGGCAATATATCAGTAGAATTTGCGATTCTGCTGCCGGGCATCTTTCTTGTGTGCCTGACGATCGCCGCCATCTGCATGTATTTTGCCACTCTCAGCGATGTTCAACAGCTTGCCTCTGACATGACACGATTGTCGCTCACCTATGTCGACCGCGCCATCCCACTCGATGAAATCTGTTCGACCCTGAAATCAGACCTGATGCCACGCCTTGCAGAAGGATTGCCATTCGTATCCCCTGACCGCGTAAGCAATGTGGCCTGCCAAAGCGCGGATGCCGGGCGCTCAATTGCGGTAATCGTTCAATACGACCTGACCCAAACTCTGGCAAACCGTCTGGGCAGCCTTGTCGGGTTTTCGATTTCCAACCTGTCCGGCTCGGCGGAGATGGTCCTGTGAGCGGCGGGCGCAGTATCCGCGATGCCCTTCGTGCATTGGTCGTCAAGGAAAACGGTGGCCTGAGTGTTTTCACACTTGTCATGCTGCCGGCAATTTTCATGGCAATTGGCGTAGCAATAGATCTGACCAGTTTGAATGCCCAGAAACGCCATGTGCAAGCCCAGGCCGATCTGGCCGCCCTGACCGCAATCCGAAAATTCGATACCGCCCCAATTTCCCGTCAGGCGGCCAGGGATACCAACGCGCGTCCGGGGATATGGCCGTTTCCGGTGTTGCCCCTGCCTGACTCTCGCATTGTGTTTGGACAGCTTTCCGCCGATCATCATTTTGCCCCCGCGACCGATCAAGGGCTGCTGGACGGGATGAATGCGGTGCGTGTGACCGCCACCTCGCGCCCGCATTTCTTTGTCCTCGGGGCCTTCCTGCCCGAAGATCAGCTCATGATCGCGCGTTCGGCCACCGCAGCGTTGAAACCGCGGGTCAGCTTTGCCCTGTCGAACTGCCTGCTGAGCCTCAATCTGTTCCGCGATATGTTGCGCCCGGTTCTTGGCGCCGGGTTGGATGTGCTGTGTTCGGGGCATGGGGTGCGCCTGCGCGGGTTCGAATTCCTCGGCGCCGTGGCGGCAAATGCCGACATTCTCGAACCCGGGCATACCACCTATGGTGATATTCTCGACGCCGAGATCGATGCTTCGACAATCATGGGCACGGCTCTGGGGCGCACGGTGTCGGGCACCCTTGGTGATGTCCGGCTTGGTGATCTGATCTATGTCGACAAGGCATTGCGCCAAACTGTCGTCGGTTCCCCCATTCACGAGGTCGATCTTTCCGTGGCCGATGTCGTGTTCGGATCGGCCGAAATACTGGGCGAGCGGGTGATCGACCTGCACCTGGGCGTTGATCTCGGCCCCCTTGCCGGAGCAGATGTCACCTTTCAGGTGTCCGACCCACGGCAGGTCGTTCTTGGGGCCGTCCCCGGCGACCCAAAGGCCGTGGCCCGAACCTCGCAGATCAGGCTGCACGTCAACGGTGTGCGTCTGGCCGGGCTGGTTGAACTGAACCTCACAATCGACGTGGCGAATGCGGCGGCCCATCTGGCAGCCGGCGGTGTCCCTTGCAGCAACGCCCCCGATCAGGCCGTCGCCGTCTTTTCCCCGGTCGAGGCTGACCTTCTTCAGGTCACGATCGGTGCCCGCCTCCTTGGCCTGTCCCTTGGCAGCAGTACCGACGATATGGACAGCGATGGATACCGGTACGAACCGGTACGCCGCAGCGTGTCATTCAGCTATGATGATTACATCAATGGCACGGGGCGCACGTTTGGCCCGACAACGCCGGGTCTTACTGCGTCCCTGCACGAAGATCTGCGCAGGCTGATCGTGGGTCTCGTCACCGACATATTGCCCGTTGGCGGTCGCTTGCTGGGCGGCGTGCTCGGGGCGGCCAGTGGCATCGTGGGCCTGATCACCACACCGGTGGATCAACTTTTGGTCGACCTGCTCGATCTCAAACTGGCCGAAGCCCGCCTTGATCTGCTCAAGATTGACTGCTCGGCCCGCTTGGCCCTTTGATCCGCTGACCCTGGCAGGTGAAAACGCCAATGAATGCTTGAAATCGGCGGGCGATGTGCCTATCTCTGATCCTGTCGGGGTAACCCGACTATGGTGATAAACGCGCAGGTAATAAGCGGATTGGACCCGGGGGCGGTACCCGGCGGCTCCACCAAAACTTCCCTTATTGGGGGAATATGGGGCCGAAACAGGATCGACAAACGTCTAAAGCTGTAGCTTTTACTCGGTGAGCTACCACCGATATCGGTGCATATAGTATAGTTGCCAATAACAACCATGCTCCGGTCGCAGTCGCAGCGTAAGCTGTCACTGTTACCAAATCTTAAGCCCTTACGCCTAGCCGCGTAAGGCGGGGTTCGCAGGCACCTGGCAACAGAAGCCTGCACTTTCCCCATCAGACTGGCAGTTTTCATTTTCGGTCCGGCTTTACGGATTTTCAAGGATTGCGCCCTAAAACGGGTTCGAACACTCCTGTTGAAAGCCATCCAATGACGAACGCCGAAATCCTGCACGACTTCCTTGAACGCGTCTGGTTGACCGCTGACATGGACGTTGTCGATGAAATCTTTGCGCCGAATGCAGGGGCCGAGGGCCTGATGCCCGACCTGAAACTCACGCCCGAAGATTTCAAGACCATGGTAATGGCGGTGCTGAATATGGTTACCATCCCCGAAATCACGATCGTCAAAACCCTGTCCGATGATGATTGGGTGTCGGTGATGACCCGGGTGCGCGCCGAATCACAGATCAACACCGCCATCGTCACAGCGACCGGCCAGATCATGGCGCGGTTTGAAAATGGCAAGATCGTCGAGGTCTATAACCACTTCGATTTCCTCGGCCTGTTCCAACAGCTTGGCCTCATCCCGCAAGAGGCGGTGATGCTTTGCCTGTCCGGGGAATCGTTGTCATGATCGCGTTTGTTCCGGCATTTTCCAGCCAAATCTCGATCCGCATCCGTTAACCCGCTTCATGGGCGCCCATTGTCCGTTCTGCGGTGCAGGCCCTGCCCCAGCGTCAACGTGATTGCGAAAAGCGTCGGCACGGTCTTTTCATCACCCCGGAATCCACTATGGTGACCAAACAAAACCGGGGGCAGTTGATGTCGCGAAAGATCGACTATGGAAACCTGATGCATCGCGCCATGCGCGGTCTGATTCAGGAGGTGCTGAACGATGTGGCCCAGCATGGCCTGCCGGGCGAGCATCACTTTTTCATCACCTTCGATACCATGCACCCCGACGTTGAAATCGCCGATTGGCTCTCTGATCGCTATCCCGATGAAATGACCGTGGTGATCCAGCATTGGTATGACGGGCTTGATGTTACCGACGAAGGTTTCTCGATCACCCTGAACTTTGGGGAAAACCCCGAGCCACTCTATATTCCATATGATGCGATCCGCACCTTCGTTGATCCGTCAGTCGAATTCGGACTGCGTTTCGAAACCCAGACTCGCGACGATGAGGGCGACAATGATTCGGATGAGGAAGCGGCAGCGCCCGAAGACGACAGCGCCTCTGAACCCTCAAACGCCGACGTTGTCAGTCTCGACAGCTTTCGAAAACACTAGGGCGCGTTAAATGGTTCCCCGAACATGAGCACGCCTCCCTCCGAGCTTGCCTTGTTTCGGCGTCGCTTGCTCAGCAATCCCCGGCAAATGTCGGCCATCGCCCCGTCATCCCGTCATCTGGCTGCCGCCATGGCCACCGGTTTCGGCCCGGCCAGCGGTCGGGTTGTCGAATTTGGCCCCGGCACCGGCAGTATTTCACGCGCCCTGTTGCGCGCAGGTCTGCCGCCCGAATGCCTCACCCTGTTCGAACTCGATTCCGAACTGGCCGCCTATCTGAAAACCTGCCTGCCCCCGGGCGTGACCATCCATAACGCACCGGCGCAACAGGCCACGGAGTTGCTCGGAAACGACAAGGCCGATGGCGTGATCTCGGGCCTGCCCCTGTTGTCGATGCCCAGTGCCGTCTGCCACGATATAGTCAGCGCGGCCTTCAACATTCTGGCCCCCGATGCCCCCTATGTGCAATTCACCTATGGCCCGCGCCCGCCCCTGCCTGCGGAAACCATCGCCGCTTTGGGATTGCGGATCGAAAAGGGGCGCCGCATCCTGCGCAACCTGCCCCCCGCCCGGATCTATCGTTTTCGCCGATGCGAGCGCCAACAAAGCGGGACGTGAATTGCCTTTCGCCAGCGCCCCCCTAAAACCGCAGCAATCCCACATGCCGGAGGCCGCAATGACCAACACACGCACAGAAACCGACAGCTTTGGCCCTCTCGAGGTGCCCACAGATAAATACTGGGGCGCCCAGACCCAGCGTTCGCTGATGAATTTCCCGATCGGTTGGGAAAAACAGCCCGTCGCCATCGTGCGTGCCCTTGGCGTGATCAAACAGGCCTGCGCCATGGCCAACAAAGAGGCGGGCGCGCTTGATGCCACCAAGGCCGACGCGATCATCACCGCAGCATCCGAAGTCGCCGCTGGTAAATTCGACGACAATTTCCCGCTGGTCGTCTGGCAGACCGGCTCGGGCACCCAAAGCAACATGAACGCGAACGAGGTCATCGCCAACCGCGCCATCGAAATCCTCGGCGGCACCATCGGCAGCAAAGATCCGGTGCATCCGAACGACCACTGCAACATGGGGCAATCCTCCAACGATACCTTCCCGACCGCGATGCATATCGCCGTTGCCACCACCGCGCGCGATGTCACCTTGCCGGGGCTGGAAAAGCTCCATGCAGCATTACAGGCCAAGGTCGAAGAATTCGACGGAATCATCAAAATCGGCCGCACCCACACTATGGATGCCACTCCGCTGACGCTGGCACAGGAATTTTCCGGCTATACCCATCAGGTCGCCATGGCGATCAAACGGGTCAAGGCGGCCCTGCCCCATATCAGTGAACTCGCCCAGGGCGGCACCGCCGTCGGAACCGGGCTGAACACCCGCAAGGGGTGGGCGGAAACGGTTGCCGCAAACATGGCCGAAATCACCGGCCTGCCCTTCGTCACCGCCCCCAACAAATTTGAGGCTCTGGCCGCCCACGACGCCTTGGTGGAAATGTCGGGCGCGCTCAAAACCGTCGCCGCGTCCCTGTTCAAGATCGCGAACGACATCCGCTTTCTCGGCTCTGGCCCACGTTGTGGATTGGGTGAACTGATGCTCCCCGAGAACGAACCCGGCAGTTCCATCATGCCCGGCAAGGTGAACCCCACGCAATGCGAGGCGCTCACACAGGTCTGCGCCCATGTGTTCGGCAACGACGCAGCAGTGGGGTTTGCCGGATCGCAAGGACATTTCGAACTGAACGTCTATAAACCCATGATGGCCTATAACATTTTGCAGTCCATGCAGCTTTTGGGCGACGCAAGCGCCACGTTTACCGATAATTGCGTCGTCGGAATCACCGCCAATAGCGATAACATCACCCGTATCATGAACGAATCCCTGATGCTTGTCACCGCTCTCGCCCCGACCATCGGTTATGATAACGCGACCAAGGTTGCCAAAACGGCCCACAAAAACGGCACCACCCTGAAAGAAGAGGCAATTGCACTCGGGTTTGTAGATGCCGAGACCTTCGATGCAGTGGTGCGCCCGGAACAGATGATCGGCCCGAAATGACCCCCCGATCAACCTGACCCGCGCCCGCAAGGACCGCGCCCGCAGCGAAAAGCGGGCCGAAGCCGACGCCAATGCCGTAAAACACGGACGCACCAAGGCCGAAAGGATCCTCGACGCGACCCGCAACGCCCACGCAGCGCGCGTACTTGACCAACATCATCTCGAAGACGAATGAATGAACGACCGTCCGCGCAAACACTCGCTCACCCTGCGCGGACACCGCACCTCGGTTTCGCTGGAAGATGATTTCTGGAACGGGTTTCGCGCGCTGGCCGCCCGGCAAAACCGCCCTCTCAACGATCTCGCTGCCGAAATCGACGGGGCACGTGACACAGAAACCGGCCTGGCCACAGCGATCCGCCTTTTCGTTTACCGGGCGGTGCGTGATGGTGAGGGCGGAATTTGAGTATTTTTATCAGTAAAAAATACCCGCTTTTTACTGAAAGAAATACTCCCGCCGGAGGCATCCGACAATGCGATTGCGCACCCCATGGCCCCCGTCGCGCCAACGCATTATAAAGGCGTGAACCAAAGGATCACAGCTATGGCCAAACCTCCCGGCAAGAAAAGCATCTCAGGGCGCGGACAACGTGATCTGACCATCAAGGTGAAAAGCGCCCGGGGGCGCAAGCTGTCATCGACTCTCTGGTTACAACGGCAATTGAACGATCCCTATGTCAAAAAGGCTCAGGCCATGGGCTATCGGGGGCGGGCCGCGTTCAAGATTCTGGAGTTGGACGACAAGTATCGTTTTCTCGTGCCCGGCGCGCGGGTCGTTGATCTGGGCTGTGCCCCCGGGGGCTGGTGCCAGGTCGCGGCACGGCGGGTCAACGCCCTGGGCGACAAGCCGGGCAAGGCGGTGGGCAAAATCGTCGCGATTGATCTTCAGGAGGTTGAGCCGATCGCCGGCTGCGACATTCACGTTCTGGATTTCCTCGAAGACGGCGCCGATGATCAGGTCAAAGGGTGGCTCGATGGCCCGGCCGATGTGGTGATGTCAGACATGGCTGCCTCAAGTTCGGGCCACAAACAGACCGACCATTTGCGCATCATGGCCCTGTGCGAGGCTGCGGCATATTTTGCTTTTGATGTGCTGACTCCCGGGGGCACATTTGTGGCCAAGGTATTGGCCGGTGGTGCGGAGCATGAGCTGCAACAGATACTGAAACAGAAGTTTACCAAGGTCGCCAACGTCAAACCACCGGCCTCCCGGTCGGACAGCTCCGAAAAATTCGTAGTGGCCAGTGGCTTTCGTGGCTAGCGTCCACTCACCCGAGCATTAAACCCTGTTTCAGAATGGTTTTTCCCTGCCCGCCACGCCTGTGATTTCTGAAACATTTGCGCCGCCGGGGCCATTTCCGCCGCAACAAAAACGCCCTGTGTGATCGGCGGGCGCGCCTTGGCGCCTTGTTTTACGGGCATACGGATGTGCCGCGTATTCCGTCGCGCGCGCCGCGTTTTGTGATGTGCGCCCGCGCACATGTGCCCCTCTCATTTCAACCCTACCGTTCGCCATCGCGCGACGCCATCTACCCCTCACAGCAGGCGGACAACAGCACGACACGCTCCGCCGCGAGAGACACAAACCAAAGGCAGGGCCGCGGCCCGCCACCTATGTAAAGGACCAAGACCATGAAACTGAACGCATTTATTGCCGCTATCGCCGTTGCCGCCGCCTCTGCCGCTGCTATCCCTGCCGCTGCCCAAAGCCTCTCTGCCGGTGAAATCCAACTGTCCCACTCGGTCGGCGTCGTTCCCGGCACATTGACCACCGCGCAGCTGGTGCAACTGGATCAGGCACAGCGCGAAGGCGGCGCCACCGGCAACGCCAAGGCCGCATTCATCCTCGCGTCGGCCGGGGCCGAGCGGGTTTCGACCTCGGGGAGCGCGGCCAGCGACACCAACCGCGCCATCCTGCTTGATCGGGCACAGCACGAAAACAACGATTTCCTGATCACCCAATTGTCCAAGCCCGCATCCAACCCCACCGCATCGGATCGCGACAGCCTGGCGCCCGGCAAGGTGCAACTCGCCGCGTCGCTCAACGTGAACCCGGCCGATTACACCACCGCAGAACTGGTATCCCTGCAAACCGCCCGCTTCTTTGCTGATGAGGCAAAGTAAGGGGATTTATTGAACTTGAAAGGCGGCGTTTCAGGACGCCGCCTTTTCCTCAAGACTCAGCCACTCATCTTCGGCTTCGGCCAGTTTGCCCTGCCGTGCCACCAAAGCCTCGGTCGCCTTGTTGAATTTCACCGGCTCGCGCGTGAACAGATCAGCGTCCATCAACAGTTCTTCAAGTTTGACGATCTCGGCCTCTAGCCGGGCAATTTCATCCGGCAACGCCTTGAGCCGGTGACGTTCGGTAAACGACAGGCCGTCAGGTTCGGTCGGCTTGGCCGCCGCAACCGGAGCCGCCGCCCGCTTGGCGACAGGGGCCGGTTCGGCCATTCGCGCGCCACGTTGAGTTTGGTAATCGCTCCAGCCACCGGCATAGGTGGTGGCGCGGCCATCACCCTCCATCGCGACGGTGGTGTCGGCCACGCGATCCAGAAAATCCCGGTCATGCGACACCAACAGCACCGTGCCATCGTAATCGCCCAGCAGATCCTGCAACAGGTCCAGGGTTTCCACATCCAGATCGTTGGTGGGTTCATCCAGCACCAGAACATTGCTTTCCCGCGCCATGATCCGCGCCAGCAAAAGCCGCGCCTTTTCACCGCCGGAAAGAGAGCGGACAGGCGCGCGGGCCTGAGCCTCGGAGAACAGGAAATCCTTGAGGTATCCGACCACATGACGCGGCGCACCGCGCACCATTACCTGATCTGCCTTGCCCGAAACGCCGATGGCCGGATCGCCGGTCAAGTTTTCCCAGAGCGATTTTTCCGGCTCCAACTGGGCGCGGTTCTGGTCGAACACCGCCAGTTCCAGATTGGTGCCGCTCTGCACCTCGCCGGTGTCCGGTTCGATCTCGCCAATCAACATTTTCAGCAGGGTCGTCTTGCCCACGCCGTTCGGTCCGACAAAGGCAATCCGATCGCCCCGCTGCACCCTCAGATCGAAGGGCGCAAGGATCACCTTTCCGTCGTATGTCTTTGAAATACCGCGCGCTTCCATCACCCGCTTGCCGCTGGTCGGCCCCGCCTCAAGCGCCATGGCCGCCGTGCCCTGCCGTCTGATCTGTTCGCTGCGTTGCTTGCGCAATTCACCCAAGGCGCGCACCCGGCCCTGATTGCGCTTGCGCCGGGCTGAAATGCCTTCAACCGCCCAGCGGGCCTCGGCCTTGATCTTGCGATTCAGCTTATGGCGCTGCATGTCTTCTTCGTCCCAGACCGCGTCGCGCCATCCCTCAAAGGCATCGAACCCCTTTTCCTGACGGCGCACCTGCCCACGGTCGATCCACAGGGTCGCGCGGGTCAGGGCGTTCAGAAAGGCGCGGTCGTGGCTGATCAGGACAAACGCGGCGCGGGTGGATGAAAGTTCATCCTCAAGCCATTGAATTGCCTGAATATCCAGATGGTTCGTCGGCTCATCCAACAGCATCAGCCCCGGCGCCTCGGCCAGGAGTTTGGCCAATGCCGCGCGGCGCCGTTCGCCCCCCGAGGCGACCGAAACCGCGCGCGACGGGTCAAATTTCAACCCTTCGGCCACCATTTCAACGCGGTACGCCTCGCCGTCGTCCAGTGCGCTGGCCGCATAATCGCCCAAGGTGGCAAAGCCCACCATCCCGGGGTCCTGCTCCATATATCCTACGCCGACGCCCGGCCTGACCACACGGTCGCCGGAATCCGGTTCAACCAGACCGGCCATCACCTTCATCAGGGTGGATTTTCCCGATCCGTTTCGCCCGACAAGGGCCACCCGGTCGCCGGGCTGAACCACCAGATCGAGGTCAGAAAACACAGGATCGCCGCCAAAGGTCAGGGCGATATCGGAGAGTTGTAAAAGAGGTGCGCGTGCCATGGCGATGCAGCTATGCTGCGTCCGGCGCAAGGTCAACGCCCTTTGCCGAATATACCATGTGCCACGGTTCGATTGGCGCGCTGCGGCCTGCCACGGGCGCCAATCAAAAATGTCGTGCGGGCGCAGCCCGCTCCGCTGGATCAGCCGATGTTTTGCAAACGCTTGAACAGGGCCGAGGTATCCCAGCGCCCGCCGCCCATCTTTTGCACGTCCTTATAAAACTGATCGACCAGCGCCGTCACCGGCAGAGAGGCGCCGTTTTCATCGGCGGTGTCCAGACAGATGCCCAGATCCTTGCGCATCCAATCCACCGCGAATCCGTGTTCGAAATGATCGTCCAGCATGGTTTCATACCGGTTGTTCATCTGCCACGATCCTGCGGCGCCCTGGCTGATCACCTCGACCACCGCGCGCCCGTCAAGACCGGCCTTTTCGGCGAAATGCAACGCCTCGGACAGGCCTTGAACCAGACCGGCAATGGCGATCTGGTTGCACATCTTGGTCATCTGCCCCGCGCCAGAGTCACCAATCCGCCGACAGATCTCGCGCATAGCAATCGATGATCGGTTCGGCCTTGGCGTAATCCTCGGCGCTGCCACCACACATAACCGACAGAACCCCGTTTTCAGCCCCCGCCTGACCGCCCGAAATCGGCGCGTCCACAAAGGCGATGCCCTTTTCGTGGGCGGCGTCGTGCAATTCGCGGGTGACTGCGGCCGAAACCGTGGTGTGATCGACAAACACCGCGCCCCTGTCCATGCCCGCGAATGCCCCATCATCGCCCAGACAGACCGCGCGCAAATCATCGTCGTTGCCCACGCAGGACATCACAAATGCGGCACCGGCCACGGCATCGCGGGGGGTTGGCGCGGCCTTGCCGCCATGGGCCTTTGCCCAATCTTCGGCCTTGCTGGCCGTGCGGTTAAAGACGGTCACGTCGTGCCCGGCCTTGGCCAGATGGCCCGCCATCGGCGCGCCCATGACGCCCAAACCTAAGAACGCTACCTTTGTCATTGCTTTCCTCCGGGTTTCAAATCGCTTACCACCTTCCTAACCATTGCCCCCCCATGGTCAACCGAGGTTTCATGTCCCTGTTCTTTCGCTGGTTGTTGCGCATTTTTGTCGGGCTCGTTGCCGTTATCCTTTTGGCTGCGTTCGTGATCTATCAATTCACCAGCCGCTCGATTCCCGATTACACCGCCACTTTCGTGGAGCCGGCCCTGTCAGCGCCGGTCGAAATCGTGCGTGATCATGCCGATGTGCCGCATATTTTCGGCGCGCAGGATGCCGATGTGTATTTCGGCCTTGGCTTTGCCCATGCGCAGGACCGCCTTTGGCAGATGACCATGCTGCGCCGCACGGCGCAGGGGCGCCTGTCTGAATTGTTCGGTGAACGGACCGTGGCGATTGATGATCTGATCCGCCGTTTCGACATTTATAACCTTGCCGTGCAATCGTTCGAGGCCCAGTCCGGCGCGACCAAGATCGCTCTGCGCGCCTATGCCGCCGGGGTAAATGCCTGGCTTGAACAGGTGAACGCGGGCGCACGGGGGCGGGGCGCGCCGGAATTTTTCCTGTTTTCGCCGCAAATCGCGCCGTGGCAGCCCGCCGACAGCCTGGCCATCATCAAACTGATGGGGCTGCAACTGTCCTCGCATCTGGAAGATGAGGTGCTGCGCGCCCGCACGTCGCTGATCCTGCCGGAAAGCCGGGTGCGTGACATCCTGCCCGATGCACCCGGAACGGGCGTGGCCGCGCTGCCGGAATATGCGTCGATGTTCCCGGATGTGCCGCGTTATGTCGCCGGTGATCCAACGCCGCCTGACCCGCTTTCACCGTTCAAGCCCCGCGCCTTTGCCGGGGCATCCAACGCCTGGGCCGCCGCGCCCGCGCGCTCGGCTTCGGGGGGGACATTGCTGGCCAACGATCCCCACCTGAGCTTTACCGCGCCGACCATCTGGTATCTGGCACGCCTTGAACTGGCATCGGGTGGGGTGATCGGGGCAACGATACCGGGAATGCCCGTGGTTCTGGCCGGGCGGTCGGCGCGGCTGGGCTGGGCGATCACCTCGGCTTATGTGGACGATCAGGATGTCTATATCGAAAAACTGAACCCCGATAATCCCGAAGAGGTGCTGACCCCGACCGGCTATGCCCCCCTGCGCACGCGCACGTCGATTCTGCGCATCAAGGATCAGCCGCCGCGCACCCTGACCCTGCGCTGGAGCGATAACGGCCCGATTTTGCCTGCCAGCCACTATGACCTTGGCACGATCACCCCGCCCGGCCATGTTGCCTCGGTCGCGTGGACGGTTCTGTCGCCTGCCGATACCTCGATGACGGCGGCAATGGAGCTGATGCACGCCGCCGACATCCACGAAGGCATTGCCGCTGGCGAGGGGTTTATCGCCCCGGCGCAAAACCTGACGCTGGTGGACAAGACCGATATCGCCATGAAAACCATCGGCGCCATGCCATCGCGCAATGAACATCACCAAAGCCTGGGGCGGATGCCAACCCCCGGCTGGATTGCCGAAAACCGCTGGCTGGGCCGCCTGCCCTATTCCGCGAACCCCGAATTCATATCCCCCAAGGGCGGCATCCTTGGCAATACCAACAACAAAACCGTGGACCGGCCCTTTCCGCTTCATGTGTCATGGGAATGGGGCGATACCCAGCGCGTTCTGCGCTGGCGCCGCCTGATGCAAAACCGCGAGGTGCATACACGGGAAAGTTTCGTCGAGGCGCAGCTTGATACGGTCAGCCCCACGGCGCGCGCCCTGCTGCCATTGGTGGCGGCCGATCTGTGGTTTACCGGCGAACCGGCCCCCGATGGCACGCCGGAACGGCTGCGCCAACGCGCGCTGGATCTGTTGGCGGGCTGGAACGGCGAGATGAACGAACATCTGCCCGAACCGTTGATCTATGCCGCCTGGATGCGCGCCTTGCAGGAACGGCTGATCCGCGATGAAATGGGCCCACTGGCCGAAGAATTCAACCATATCGACCCGGTGTTCATCGAACGGGTGTTTCGCAATACCGATGGTGCGGCGGTGTGGTGTGATGTGTTGCAATCGGCCCCGATCGAGACCTGTCAGGATATCGCGCGCCAATCACTGGATGCGGCGCTGATCTGGATTTCCGAACGATATGGCACGGCGCTTGAATCCCTGCGCTGGGGCGATGCCCATCAGGCAACCCACGATCACCCGGTTCTGGGCAAGACTCCGATCCTGAAATGGTTCACCAACATCCGCCAATCCACCAGTGGCGGTGACAACACCCTGCGCCGGGGCCGCACAAGTGGCACCGGCCCCGACCCGTTTTTGAATGTCCACGGGGCCGGGTATCGCGGGGTTTATGATTTTGCCGATCCTGACAGTTCGGTGTTCATCATTGCGACCGGCCAATCGGGCCACCCACTGTCACGCCATTACGACGATCTGGGCGAATTGTGGCGGCGGGGCGAATATATCCCGATGTCGCTGGACCCGGATCTGGCCCGGGCGGCGGCGGTGGGCATCACAACCCTAACCCCAAGGTGATCCGGCGGATGGCTCAGCCGCTTGCCACCTGCTCGGCCATCGCGGAAATGCCGCTGGCGTCGGGCAATCGTGCGCCGGTCTTGTGATAGGTCCATTCGACTTCGGTATAGCCCGATTCGGTAGGCGAAAATTTTGCCGGGCCACGGCGCGCACCCGCAACCGGAGCTTTGGAATAAGTCCACTCCACGGCCTTGCGCCCGGTTTTTCCGGGCGCAAGCGCATAGGTCCACTCCACCTCGGTATACCCCAGACCTATGGCATCCTTCAGGAATTCTGACCCGCTTTCCTTGCCTTTTATGTCGCCCAGTTGGATATAAAGGGCACCAAGACGCATTTCGTCACCCGTAAGTTCAGCCCCACGGTTCATCTTGTTCAATATCCGCTCGGCCACCTTTTGGGCCGTGGCAGGCGCAACTTTGTGGGCGGTCAGGAACCGGCGAAAGGCGGAAAGATATTTCAGCATGAAACCCTCATTGGAAAAATGAAAACCGGATAAAGCGGAAAGTCTGCCACGCTTTGCCCGAATCCCAAAGTCGGATTTTCCCCCCTTGCGCCTTATCGCCCCTTGAACAACGTGCCGAAAATGCCCCGGACGATCCGCCGTCCTGTGGTGCCTTTCAGCTCTTTCACCACCATTTTCGCCATTGCTTCGCCAAAGCTGTCCTCGCGTTTGGGCGCGCGGCGGGTGGTTGTGGTGCCCGGGTTGTACCGCCGGGCATTGCTGAATTCCCGTTCCTTTTCTTCCTCGGCCTGCTGCGCATCGCGCGCGGCCTTTTCCGCCCGGCGGGCCAGAATTTCAAACGCGCTGTCGCGATCCAGCCGGGTTTTGTATTTTCCTTTCAGGGGTGAGTTGGCAATCACCCCCGCGCGTTCAGCCGCGGAAATCGGCCCAAGTTGGGAGGACGGCGGGCGGATCAAGGTGCGTTCCACCATGCCCGGCACGCCTTTGCGCTCCAGGAATGACGTCACCGCCTCGCCCACGCCAACCTCGCGAATCGCCTCTTCGGTCGAAAAGGCCGGGTTGTCGCGATAGGTTTGTGCCGCCTTGCGCAAATCGCTTTGGTCGCGGGCGGTAAAGGCGCGCAGGGCGTGCTGCACGCGGTTGCCCAACTGGCCCAGCACGTCTTCGGGGACATCGGCAGGGTTTTGAGTAATGAAATACACCCCCACCCCCTTGGAGCGGATCAACCGCGCCACCTGTTCCACCTTGTCCACCAACGCCTTTGGTGCGTCGTCAAACAACAGATGCGCCTCGTCGAAAAAAAACACCAGTTTGGGTTTGTCCGGGTCGCCGACCTCGGGCAATTCTTCGAAAAGCTCGCTCAGCAGCCACAACAGGAAGGTGGCGTAAAGGCGCGGCGACGACATGAGCCGGTCCGCCGCCAGAATATTGATCCGTCCACGCCCGTCGGCATCGGTTGCCATCACATCGGCCAGATCCAGCGCCGGTTCACCGAACAATTCCGCACCGCCCTGATTTTCCAGCACCAGCAACCGGCGCTGAATCGCCCCGATCGAGGCGGTGGAGACATTGCCATAACGCAGGGACAGATCCTTGGCGTTTTCCCCGGCCCAGACCAAAAGCGCCTGAAGATCCTTGAGATCGAGCAGCGCCATGTTTTCTTCGTCTGCGACGCGAAAACAGATGTTGACGATCCCTTCCTGTGCCTCGGTCAGATCCAGAAGCCGCGAGATCAGCAAAGGCCCCATTTCGGCAATGGTGGTGCGCACCGGATGGCCCGATTTGCCGAACAGATCCCAGAATGTGACGGGAAAGGCGTTATAGGTGTAATCAGAAAACCCGATCTTGGCGGCGCGTTCCATAAAGGCATCGTGCAGCTTGAAATCGGGTGATCCGGCTTGTGCCAACCCCGAAAGATCGCCCTTCACATCCGACAGGAACACGGGAACCCCCGCTGCGGAAAACCCCTCGGCCAGAATTTGCAACGTCACCGTCTTGCCGGTGCCCGTCGCGCCCGCGATCAGACCATGACGGTTGGCATAGCCCAGCAGCAAACCCTGCGCCGTTGCATAGGCATCGCCGCCCCCGCCCACGAATATCTGTTCTGCCACCGGTTCGCCCCTTTTCATTGTGCGTTGCGTTCAAAATACAAAATTAACCATTCTGTGCCAGAGTTGATCTGTCCCCGGCGCGACAGGATCGTGTGAGGTGACAATCCTCCCTGACGGACTGGCCGCGCCCCTTTATGGCGCGGTCTTTTTTGTTGTCCAACAGGGAGTGCGGCCATCGGAAAGTTTTGAAATTTTCCCTGTTGACGGCTGCGGTCAAGTTTCATACCGTCCCAATCAATGAATAAGTCGGCCAGTCCGGCAGGGAGAGCACCATCAGAAAGGGCCTGTTTTACAGGCCCTTTTTTACGTTCCGGGGTCAGGACGTTGGCCTTTGCCTGTGCGCAAATCGCACCTGACAGCGCGCTTTGGGCGTGTTAAATCCTTGCCGGAACCGGATTTGAGTAATGGGAACAACATGTCTGATCTTTTGAAAACAATTGGCCTTGTTGCGATGGTGGCCTGGGCCCCCATGGCAATGGCCCAAACCACCGACACGCCTGCCGATGCCCCGGCAACAGAAGCGCCCGCCGCCGAAACACCTGCCGCTGATGGCGTTGATTCCAGCGGGCTTGCCCTGGGCGAAGAAGTGAGCGACGCCAACAGCGGCGGCGTTGGTTCGACCTATGTGTCCGAAACCCATGGCGATTGGGAGGTGCGGTGTGTGCGCGCCGCAGAGGGCAAAGACCCATGCCAGCTTTATCAGCTTCTGGCCGATGAACAGGGCAATTCTGTCGCTGAAATCAGCATCTTTGGCCTGCCCAAGGGCCAGCAGGCCGCGGCCGGTGCCACCGTGATCACGCCACTCGAAACCCTGCTGACCGCGCAGATGACCCTGGCCGTGGATGGCGGCAAGGCAAAACGCTATCCCTACACCTTTTGCGCGGCCACCGGCTGTTTCGCGCGGATCGGGTTCACCAATGCCGATGTGGCGGGATTCAAGGCTGGTGCCGCAGCAACACTCAGCATCGTTCCCGCTGCGGCACCCGACGAAAAGGTCAATCTGAAAGTATCCCTGAACGGGTTTACCGCCGGATATGATGCGGTGAACACGGCCAACGGCAACTGAACCACGGCCCGAGCCACGAAAAATGCCGCGCCCCAAAAGCGCGGCATTTTTTTGCCTGACGTTTATGCCCGACGCAGGGCCAGCACCGCGTTCATCCCGCCAAAGGCAAAGGCGTTGGACAACACCACATCGACCCTCGCGTCGCGGGCCTCATTGGGCACCACATCAAGGGCGCATTCCGGGTCCGGCTCTTCATAGCCGATGGTTGGGGCGATCACCCCGTCGCGCAGGGCCATGATGCAGGCCAACAGCTCCACCGCGCCGGTGCCGCCAATCAGATGACCGTGCATGGATTTGGTGGAACTGATCATCAAATCATTGGCGTGCGGCCCGAACACATCGGAAACTGCGGCGCATTCTGTCTTGTCATTGGCCGCGGTGCCGGTGCCGTGGGCGTTGATATAGCCCACCTGATCGCGGTTCACCCGCGCATCGGCCATCGCTCCGGCAATGGCCCGGGCCGCGCCCTGCTTGCTGGGCATCACGATGTCAGAGGCATCGGATGTCATGGCAAATCCGGCCACCTCGGCCAAAATCTCGGCCCCGCGCGCCCGGGCGTGTTCGTATTCCTCGAACACGAATATCCCCGCGCCTTCGCCCTGCACCATTCCGTTGCGCCCCAAGGAAAACGGCCGGCATGCATCCTTTGACATGACGCGCAGCCCCTCCCACGCCTTTACCCCGCCAAAACACAGCATGGATTCGGACCCGCCCGTCACCATCACCGGCGCCATGCCGCTGCGGATCATCATGAACGCTTGCCCCATGGCATGATTGGACGAGGCACAGGCGGTTGCCACGGTGAACGACGGCCCCATGAGGTTATAGGCCATGCTGACGTGCGATGCGGCGGCGTTGTTCATCAGCTTGGGCACAACAAAGGGATGAACCCGATTTTTGCCCTCTTCGTAAACGGCGCGGTAATTTTCATCCCAGGTCTGCACCCCGCCCCCGGCGGTGCCCAGAACAACCCCCGAGCGGGCAGCCAGATCGCCGTTAAACTCAAGGCCCGCCTGTGCAATCGCCTCGCGCGCAGCAAGAAGGGTGAACTGGGTGAACCGGTCATAAAGCGAAATCTGTTGCCGGTTGAATTCGGCCTCGGGGGTGTATCCGCGCACCTGCCCGCCGATGCGGATCGAAAGGCGTTCAACATCCCGAAAATCCAGCGGGCCGATGCCACAACGCCCCTCGGCCATGGCGGCAAGGGTTTCCGGCACCGAATGCCCCAGCGCGTTGATTGTTCCCGCGCCGGTAATGACAACCCGCTTCATCCGCCCTTCTGATCCCTGACCAACCCCTGTACGGCCGCGATAATGGCGGCAACCGACGAAATGTCAAAATCGCTTTGGCTGGGGTCATTGGCGTTGAATGGCACCTCGATATCGAAGGTTTCCTCGATGGCAAAGATCGATTCCACCAATCCGAGACTGTCGATCCCCAGATCCGCCAGGGTTTGATCCCGGCTCACATCTGATGGGTCAACAACGGCCTGTTCGGCGATGATACGGATTACGGTGTCTTCAATCGTGTCGGACATGACATCCTCCGGGGATATATTACGCCTGTGGCTGACTTAGCCACTCTGCCCGGGCTTTGAAACAGGTTTCTTGCCACCCTGTTCGCGCATCATGCGGGGCAAACGGCGGGCGGCCTTGTACATTTCCACGTGCTGATCCATCCGCACCGCCGGAAACCCCATCATAACCCGCCCGGCCGGCACATTGGACAGAATTTTGGTCCCGCCAGTGCAGATCACATCGTCACCGATGAAAATATTGTCGCTAACCCCGCTTTGACCGCCAAAGATACAGCGATCGCCCACCGTGGTGCTGCCCGCGATGCCGGTCAGCGCAGCCAAAAGACAATCGCGCCCCATGACCACATTGTGGGCCAGGTGGCACAGGTTGTCGATTTTGCACCCATCCCCGATCACCGTGTCGCGGATGGTGCCACGATCCACACAGGCGTTGGCGCCAAGTTCCACATCGTCACCGATGCGGATAGACCCCAGCGAATGAATGCGCGCCCAGCTTTGGTCAAGCAGGTCGCCCTGATCGCCCAGCGAATGGCGCGCCCGTTCAACCCCCGATGTCTGGGGCGTGACAAAGGACAGCCCGTCGGCCCCGATCACAGCCCCCGGTTGGGCGATGAACCGCGCGCCGATGCTGACCCGCGCGCCGATCCGCACGCCCGACAGGATCATGGCGTCGGCTCCGATCCGCGTGCCCGCGTCGATGCTGACATGGGATGCGATGCGCGCCCTGGTTCCGATTTCAACGTCGGCCCCGATCACCGCCAATGGCCCGATGGCCGCCCCCGCGCCGATTGTGGCGGTGGGATCAATCACCGCGCTGGGGTGAATTCCGGCATCAATGCGCGGCCCGGGATCAAGCAGCCTTGTCAAATGTGCCATGGCATAGCGGGGCCGTGGCACCACCAGGGCCGCCTCCAGCCCCAAAGCCTGCCAATCGGCCCCGGCCCACAGGATAGCCGCGCGCGCGCTGCCCTGTGCCAGACCATCTGCGTACTTCGGCTGCATCGCCAGCGCCAGGTCATCCGGCCCGGCCATCGCCGGCTCAGCCGCGCCGGTGATCAATAGGTCAAGTGCGCCAAAGGCCTCGGCCTCAAGCGCGGTTGCGATCTGTTCAATCGTGAATGCCATGTCATGCCCTCTGGGTTGGGGCTGGTTTAGCTGCCGATCTGCGGCATTTCCACCCCGGCCGCACGCAGGGCATTCAGGATCTTGGCGTCACGTCCGTAAACATCGCCGCGATACTCCATCCCGCCCTCGGGTTTGGTATAGGCCGTGCGATAGACCAGATGCACCGGAACCGGCTGTTCCAGATTGATCCGGGATTCCGTGCCAGTGCGCAGATGGCTTTGAAACAAGGCCTTGGGGCTGTCCGATTGTTTGGCCAGCAGGGCATAGCCAAAATCAAACGGATCATTCAGGCGGATACACCCGTGGCTGAACGCCCGACGTTCGCGTGAGAACAGATTTTTTGCAGGCGTATCATGAAGATAGATGTTGTACTTGTTGGGAAACATGAACTTTACCAGCCCCAGCGCATTGCGCGAACTTGGCGGCTGGCGCATGGAAAATGGGAAATTCCGGGCGGTGTATTGTGCAAATCCACGGCCCCGGTTCACCTCGCGGCCCCGGCTGTCGGTGATTTTCAGATACCCGAGCGCATTGGGATTGCGCCGCAGCACCGGCAGATATTCATTCACCACGATCGAACGTGGGATATACCAACTGGGGTTGATGATCATATGGGTCATCACGTCCGAAAATTCGGGCGTCATCCGGTCGCTCACATCTTTGCCGATGACGCTGCGGGTTTCAAAGGTTACCTCGCCGTCATCAATGATCTGGGCTTTGAAATCGGTCAGGTTCACCCAGATGTGGCGCTTGCCCCGTTCGATATTCATCCAGCGTTCCCGTTCCAGAGACACCAATATTTGCCCCAGCCGGGTTTCAGGCGCGATGTTGAGACGCTCAATCGTCGTGCTACCGGCGAACCCATCGTCGGTCAGGCCGTTGTCGCGCTGAAACGCGGCCACGGCTTGCGTGATCTCATCATCATAGACGCGGGTGGCACTGCGGCGCAGATACCCCTCAGAGGTCAGCCGGTTGCGCAGGGCGATCACCTGATCCCCCGCCTCGCCCGGCTTGAGCGAATTTGCCGCCACGCGCGCACCCCATCCACCTTGCTGAATCTTGCGCTCAAGCTGCATCTTTTCACGAATCAGGCGGGTGTATTCCGGCGATCTGGGCGTCAGGCCCCGCAGATACGCCAGTGGCAGGCTTTTCTCGAACGCGCGCAGGGTGTCCAGACGGTCACGCAGGGGCACCACGCGTTTGATGCCCGAGATCAACGCGCGACGGCGTCAGGATGCCGGTGTTTATGTCCCGGGCATAGCGCAGGAACATACGGCTCATCTCGACTTCGATGCGCCCACGATCCCGGGTGCTGCGCGCCGAAGCGAGCAAGGCCCGCACATCAGCAGAACGGTATCGCCCCGCCGGAAGCCCGTGATCTGATGCCATATCAATGACTTGCAGGAAAGCGGCCCGGCGTTTCAGATCATCATCACCATCGCCGACCCAGATCGGCTCATACCCGTTTTCACGGTAAAAGGTCGAAAGCGCGTCATCTTTGGCGGCCGATTCGGCAATTGCCTGTTTAAAGGCCGTGACCTGGGCCGTGGCAGCGCCAACCGTCGGAGCAAGGGCGCCCGCCGACAGCAGCACCGCGACAGCCAGGGATTTGAACCGGGTCAGCGGGGCGGTGATGGTCTGGGTTCGCACGTATAAAACTCCGAAACTGAAAAATAACGCCATTGCACAGGCTTACCACCTGTACCTAAAGGAATCCTTGCCGCCAACCCGGCTTCTGTCCACTCACGTTTGCGACAGAAGCCCACTTTGCTGCGACAAACCATCGCGGGAGCAAACCGGGAATCCCGCCGAATGAAAAGCGGCGTTAAGCAAATTTTTGCCGATCTGGGGTAAACCGGTCACAGAGTGCGACCTTGCACCTTGGTCCAACCGCCCAGCCATGTCATAGAGACACTGCAACCTGGGGGACGAGGTGGCAATCAATGTCGCGAAAAGCGGCATACAGGTAAGAACGGGACAGAAGAACTCATGACAGATTCAAGCTCGAAGGGCCTCTCAAGGCGTGCTTTGCTGGGGGCTTTCGCCGCCACAACCGTGGCCGCAGCACCCACATATGCCAACGCTTTTGGCTTCCTGCGCGGCGCTGGCGATATCCGCCGCATCAAGATGTATTCCGGACGCACCGGTGAAAACATCGACATGATCTATTGGATCGAGGGCAATTATATCAAGGATGCCCTGACCGAGATCACCTATTTCATGCGCGACTGGCGCAACAACAAGATCATAACCATGGATCCGCGTACCGTTGATATCGTCGCGGCGGCGCATAATCTGTTGGATACCACCGAACCCTATATGCTGTTGTCCGGCTATCGTTCGCCCGAAACCAACGCCATGCTGCGCCGCCGCTCCAGCGGTGTTGCCAAGAATTCGCTGCACATGCGTGGGCAGGCCAATGATCTGCGGTTGCAGTCGCGTTCGGTCAACCAGATGGCGCGCGCCGCTCTGGCCTGTCATGCGGGTGGCGTCGGTCGTTACTCCAGATCCGATTTCGTCCATATGGATTGCGGCGCCGTCCGCCATTGGGGCAGTTGATCGTTTCCCTGTCCCGGAGCCATTAACCACCACATTGATTCCTCGTTCGCTTTGGGCGGCTGCAGTGCGCGGTCGCCCTTTTTCGTGTCTGAATATAACGCCGCAACGCAAAAGCGGTTCCCTGTGCCGGAAACAAAAACGCCCGGCGGTTGGCCGGGCGTTTCAATCACACAGTCAAAAGGCACCGGCGCCTAGCCGAACGCATCGGGCATCGAGGCCTTCTTTTCTGCGATATAGGCCTCCAACGCCTCGGCAATCGCCGGGTCGAGGGCCGGCTGAACATAATCACCAAGCAGCTTTTTCACCCGCAGGCTTGCCAATGTCTGGGTGTCGCGTGCGCCTTCCTCGTCCCATGTCTCAAACGGTTTGTAATCAAACAGATCTGACCGCCAGAACGCCGCTTTGAAATTGTTCTGGGTATGGGCACAGCCCAGATAATGCCCCCCGGCCCCACCTCGGCAATCGCATCCATGGCCTGCCCGTTTTCGGTGATGTCCACGCCGCGCGCCAAACCATGCAGCGCGCCCAACTGATCGGCGTCCATGACGAACTTTTCGTAGCTGCTGACCAACCCGCCCTCAAGCCAGCCACAGGCGTGGAGCATGAAATTCACCCCCGACAGCAACCCGACATTCAGGGAATTGGCGGTTTCATAGGCCGCCTGGGCATCGGGCAGCTTCGATCCACAGAATGACCCGGCCGAACGATACGGCAGGCCCAACCGCCGCACCAACTGCCCCGCGCCATAGGTGATCTGCGCCGCCTCGGGCGTGCCAAACGTGGGCGCGCCGCTGTTCATGTCGATCGAGGTCACAAAGGCCCCGGCGATGATCGGCGCACCGGAGCGCACCAATTGCGAATAGGCGACACCGGCCAGAATCTCGGCCAGAACCTGTGTCAGCGTCCCCGCCACCGATACCGGCGCCATGGCCCCGCCCACGATAAACGGCGAAATGATGCAGGCCTGATTGTTGGCGGCGTAAATCTCAAGCGCGCCCATCATCGTGCCGTCGAATGTCAGGGGCGAATTGATATTGATAAGCGAGGTCATCACCGTGTTCTGATCGACGAAATCCGCCCCGAACAACAGCTTGCACATATCCACCGAGATCCTGCGCCCGTGCCGGTTCGGTTACCGACCCCATGAATGGTTTGTCGGAATATACCATATGGGCGTGCAACATATCCAGATGCCGCTTGTTCACGGCCACATCTGTGGGTTCGCACACCGTGCCGCCCGAATGATGCAGCCATTTGGACATATAGCCAAGTTTTACGAAATTGCGGAAATCCTCCATGGTGGCATAGCGCCGCCCACCTTCCGCATCGCGCACGAACGGCGGGCCATAGACCGGTGCCAGCACCAGATTGCGCCCACCGATCTCGACGTTACGCTCGGGGTTGCGGGCGTGCTGGGTGAACTGGCCGGGGGCCGTCTGGCACAGTTTGCGCGCCAGACCACGCGGAATGCGCACCCGATCACCATCGATCGCCGCGCCTGCATTGCGCCACCGCTCCAGCGCGCCGGGGTTTTCGGGGAAATTGACGCCGATTTCCGCCAGCACCGTTTCGGCGTTATGCTCGATCACTTCGATGGCTTCGGCGTTCAGGATTTCAAGATCCGGAATGTTGCGTTCGATGAAACGCGCGGCTTCGATCCGCACCGCGGTGCGTTCGGCGCGGCGTGCGGCGCCGCCACCGCCTCTGGCCCGTCGGGGCGCTGCTGTTTCGGACATGGTGATACTCCCCGTCTGTTTGCCAAGGCGTATCCTTTTGCCTGTCCATATCAACGCCGGTTTTCGCCCCATCCGGGCCAATACCGACCTTGCCGTTTCTCTTTTGCAAAAATACTCAATTGCGCGTCTGGCCCACACACCATCTTGCGCACGGGGGCGCCCTGCAATATTCGCATGGCATGAGTGATATATCCCACGAGCGCCTTCTTATCATCGACTTCGGCAGCCAGGTGACGCAGCTTATTGCGCGGCGCCTGCGTGAACTGAATGTCTATTGCGAAATCCATCCGTTTCAAAATGTGGACGATGCCTTTCTGGCCGACTTTGCGCCAAAGGCGGTGATCCTGTCGGGTGGCCCTGCCAGCGTGATTGCCGAAGGGTCACCCCGCCCCCCGAGGCGGTGTTTACCCTTGGCGTACCGGTTCTGGGCATCTGTTACGGGCAACAGGTGATGATGCAGATGTTGGGCGGCGAAGTGTTGCGCGGCCACGGCACCGCCGAATTCGGGCGCGCCTATGTCACCCCCACCGACCATGGAACCGATCTTTTGACCGGGTGGTTTCTTGAGGGGCGCGAACAGGTTTGGATGTCGCACGGCGACCACGTTGCGAAAATCGCCCCGGGGTTTGAGGTGTCAGCCACGTCACCCAACGCCCCCTTTGCGGTGATTGCCGATGTGAAGCGCCGGTTTTACGCGGTGCAATTCCACCCCGAGGTTCACCACACCCCCAATGGCAAGACGCTTTATGAAAATTTCGTAAAGATCGCCGGGTTCACCGGGGATTGGACCATGGGCGCCTACCGCGAACAGGCCATCGCGGCGATCCGCGAACAGGTCGGCGATGCCAAGGTGATCTGTGCCTTGTCGGGGGGCGTCGACTCATCCGTCGCCGCCGTGCTGATTCACGAGGCGATCGGCGAACAGCTTACCTGTGTCTATGTGGATCACGGGCTGATGCGCGAAGGCGAGAGCGAGCAAGTCGTCGGCATGTTCCGCGAGCATTACAACCTGCCCCTGATCCACGCCGATGAATCCGATCTGTTTCTGGGTGAACTTGACGGCGTAAGTGACCCGGAAACCAAGAGAAAAATCATTGGCCGGTTGTTCATTGACGTGTTCCAGAAACACGCCGACGAAATTGGCGGTGCCGCGTTTCTGGCCCAGGGCACACTGTACCCCGATGTGATTGAATCCGTGTCATTTTCCGGTGGGCCAAGTGTCACGATCAAAAGCCACCACAATGTTGGTGGCCTGCCCGAAAAAATGGGCATGAAACTGGTCGAACCCCTGCGCGAATTGTTCAAGGACGAAGTGCGCGCACTGGGGCGCGAATTGGGCCTGCCCGACAGCTTTATCGGGCGTCATCCTTTCCCTGGCCCCGGTCTTGCTATCCGCTGCCCCGGTGAAATCACCCGCGAAAAGCTGGCGATCCTGCGCCGGGCCGATGCGGTTTATATCGACCAGATCCGCAAACACGGGTTGTACGATGAAATCTGGCAGGCCTTCGTGGCCATCCTGCCCGTGCGCACCGTGGGCGTGATGGGCGACGGGCGCACCTATGATTTTGCCTGTGCCCTGCGCGCCGTCACCAGTGTCGATGGCATGACGGCAGATTATTACCCGTTCACCCACGAATTTCTGGGCGAAACCGCCACCCGCATCATCAACGAGGTGCCGGGCATCAACCGGGTGACCTATGACATCACCTCCAAACCGCCGGGCACCATCGAATGGGAATGATCCGGGCCACGGCCGCGCCATCCCCCGCGCCGGCCGAGGCCCAACCCCTGAAAGCTGCAATCTGGATGATCGGCGCCATCGTGTCGTTTTCCTCAATGGCAGTGGCAGGGCGCAGCCTGTCGAGCGAGCTTGATACCTTTGAAATCATGCTGTTCCGCTCGGTCATCGGGTTTGTGGCGGTTGTGGTGCTGGCGCGCGGCTTCGGTACGCTGCATCAGGTCAACCGCAGCCGGATCGGATTGCACCTCGTGCGCAATCTGTTCCACTTTTCCGGGCAGAACCTGTGGTTTTTCGCAATCGCGACCATCCCCCTGGCACAGGTCTTTGCGTTGGAATTCTCGTCACCGCTCTGGGTCACTCTGGCGGCGCCTTTTTTCTGAGCGAACGCTTGACCGCAGTGCGGTTGTTGTCCGCGCTCATGGGGTTTGTTGGCATCCTGATTGTCGCGCGCCCGTCGCTCAGCACGTTTGATCCGGGCATTGTCGCAGCGGCATTGGCGGCCATCGGGTTTGCCGGATCGGCGGTGTTCACCAAGATGCTGACGCGGGATCAATCGATCACCTGCATCCTGTTCTGGCTGACCGGCATGCAGGCGGTGTTCGGGTTGATCTGCGCGGGGTATGATGGTGATATCGCGGTGCCATCCACCGCGCTCTGGCCATGGGTCGTGCTGGTTGGCGGCGCCGGGTTGCTGGCTCATTTCTGCCTGACCACAGCACTGAGCCTTGCGCCCGCGACCATCGTGATGCCGTTCGATTTCCTGCGCCTGCCGGTGATCGCCACGGTCGGGATGCTCGCTTATGGCGAACCTCTGGATATTTATGTCGTGCTGGGCGCCGTCATTATCTTTGCGGCGAATTATCTCAATATCTGGACCGAGGCCCAAGCGCGGCGAAAATGACGCAGCGGCATCAAATTTTCGTGACGCGGCGTAAAGAATTGACCAAATTTAAACTATCCTCAAAGTTGTATGTAACAAAATACAGCATTGGGGGAGATGTGATGAGTAAGCTAGTATTGGCAGGAGTGGCCGGTTTGATGTCGGCCAGTGTCGCGCAGGCGGGCGGGGTTGATCGTTCGGGGCAATCCGTCGCCGTGATCTTTGAGGCGGGCAATTATTTCGAGGCGAGCCTTGGCAGCGTCTCTCCGTCCATCAGTGGCGTCGGCACCGCAACCAGCCCGACACCGGGCGGCAGCTCGGGCGATATGGCTTCGTCGTACCTTCAGTCGGGCGCCGCGTACAAACACAGTTTTGGCAACGGTCTGGACGTGGCATTGATTTTTGATCAACCGTTCGGCGCCGATGTCTCCTACCCGGGTGCACAACCCTATTTCGCCCGTGGTACGGTTGCGGAACTATCCTCAAGCGCGTTGACCGCTGTGGTGAAATACAAGTTCCCCTCCAATGTCAGCGTTTTTGGCGGCCTGCGCTATCAGACGTTCAGCGCCGATGCGACGATCCCGTTTGTGACCGCCGGGCCGACAACCCCCGGCGTCGTCACCCCCGGCGCGCCCTATACCGCCAAGGGCGAAAAGGACGGCGGTTTTGGCTATCTCGTGGGCATCGCCTATGAAAAGCCCGAGATCGCGCTGCGCGTCGCCCTGACCTATAATTCAAAGATCAAACACTCGCTGTCCACCACCGAAACCTCGGCGTTCGCCAGTCCGGTCAACACCGTGACCGAAATTGATGCCCCCCAGTCAGTGAACCTCGAATTTCAAACGGGCGTGGCCAAGGACACCCTGGTGTTCGGCTCGGTCCGCTGGGTCAACTGGAGCGATTTTGACATCACGCCCGTCGTCTATAAGGGCCTCACTGGCAATTCCCTGGTCAGCTATGCCGACGATACCTATTCCTTCACGCTGGGCGTCGGGCGCAAGCTGAACGAAAACTGGTCGGTTGCCGGGACGGTCGGATATGAAAAGCAGAACGGTGGGTTTGCCGCGAACCTTGGCCCGACTGACGGATATATCTCGGCCGGACTGGGCGCGACCTATACCATGGACCGGGTAAAAGTGACGGGCGGGATTCGCTATGTGGATATCGGCAATGCCCAAACCACCCTGGGCGGCGGCGTGGCCGCATCTGAATTCCGCAAGAACCATGCCATCGGTGTCGGGCTGAAGGTCGGCTATACGTTCTGAACGCGCAATCGCGCGTCACGAAAGGCCCGGGCAATCGTCCCGGACCTTTCTCTGCAACATCGGTTCACCTGATGGTGTGGGTGATATTCGATTTGGTCGCCAAAACGCGGATATGACGGATTGCGCTTTGCGCGCCAATCGTCTAAACGCCCCCTCGGATGGTCTGACCTTCCAACAGATTGCCCCTATAGCTCAGCTGGTAGAGCAACTGATTTGTAATCAGTAGGTCCGCGGTTCGAGTCCGTGTGGGGGCACCATTTAAATCATTGGAAATGAAGAGAAAATCTTACGCCGCGCCGCAGGCGGCTGACCATTTTCAAACGTTTTTCAAACGCTGACGATTTTCACGACTCATTCGTTTGATAATTCGCCTATTCTGCAATTCTGGTTTCCTGATCGCCTTGCGGTTGCTACCCTTCGTGTCAGGAGGGCGCGATGCACCTATATATGTCCGGCACGCCGAAGAACGACGCCTTTCAAGCGATAGAAAATCAGCTTTGTTCGCACAGGCTGTTCTCTATGCACGGCGAATATGCGCGTGAGGTCATGAAGTGGCTGGGCATGGTCAAAGCAGGCATTCGGACCTTTGACGATTATTGCGAGTATCTACCAACGGCTGTCGCTCGGCTGGAGCGGAAGGACCAGGAGCAGCGCTCTTTAATGGCGCAACGTGGTATTGACGAAGAGTGGGTGCCCTATACAGAGGCGCTTCGCACCGCGAGCCCAGTGCCGAGCGCCCTCTTGTCCCTCGCATATCATGCTCGATTCTGGTGCCTTCACGGCGTGGAACGCAGGCGCGTCGGTTACGCTTGAAGAGGTCAAGGCGGCTTACTCGCGCTTCCTCACTCATGCGGACGGCCTGTTCAAAGAAATCTGGCTGATCAATTTGGATGTCATTCCCGGCGAAAAAGGTCGTGATCCGACGCCACAGGAGTTGCGAGACGCTACGGAGCAGTCAGATCGAAACCTCACGGCCCTTCGTGCAGAGTTTGGCGATTGTGTGCTGCCTGTGTTCCATCAAGGCGAAGGCAAAGAACGGCTGCTCGAAGTTGTCGATCAGGCGAAAGATTACCTTTGCCTTTCCCCGAACAATGAGAAGCCTGAAGGGGAGCGTTGGCGTTGGGCACAACTGGCTAGAATGGCGCTCAGTGACCTTTCCTGCGATGTGCAAACGCATGGCCTCGCCACGACCGGGAACGATATGATCCGCGAAGCTGGCCTAACGTCAGGCGATTCTGCGGCTTGGAATGAGCATGGGTTCTATGGCGCTGTCGACCTCGTGGAAGATGAGATGTATCCGCAGGACAAGTTTAAGTTGCTAAGGACGGAAAACGGTGAACTTGACCGGGTAGGAGGACACATCGTGGAGCGGTCACGGCTTCGGTATCGTGGCTATCACATCGGAGTCGAGATGGACGACTACGATCTAAAATCTCAATCTAAGATGATCAGCAATGATCGAAACATTTCGTTTCTGCCTAAGCGCAAACGGGAATGGGTGCGAACTCAAGTTGAGAGCTACTTCCCATGGACGCTTGCGCTTACCGATCAACGGGCGCGCAGCCTGATCTGTATGGGTGAGTTGCGCACCTTTGCCGAGGCTTTCGAATGGCAGGCACCGGGGGTGCGGCAATACGACGATGCAGGCAAATTACTTCCCTCGCCATTCGGCGAGGAACTGCGTGGCTATCCAACCCAAGAGGATCGCGCCCGCTTCTTATCCGAGCAATTTTTCGAAGGCCGCTTATGACTGGGCCTGATTGCAGAACCCCCGTGCCTCCGGGTTTCCGTGAGGCGCTACTTACCGCCAATAAGTTTCGAGGGCGCGGGACGAAGCTGTTCCCGTGGCTAGGGTTCGTCGAGTTGGCGGGCACGCAGCTATATGCCTCAGACAATCAGTCGATTGTGGCGATAGACATTGGTGTGGACTTGGGTGCTGCGACCTTCACTTCGGGTGACATCGCTGTATTAAAGGCGATGGGTGACGATCCCGGCACTTGCGATTTCAGCGATGGCACGGCATTTGCTTGGGAAGACGGGCGCTGGTTCACCTCAGAAACGCAGCCCGATACTCGGCTGTCTGACCATTGCCGCCCGCTGATTGAGAAGTATTGGCATGAAGGCCGTGAGATCAGGCCTATGGCTTCCGTCTTCGTAGCCAGAGCCAAGCGAGGCAAGCTGAACCGCATCGTCAAGTTTCCGGCTCAGAGCATAGGTGAGAAACACCATCAATACTGGCACGCCGGCACAATATCGAAGGTGATGTCCGTTGCAACCGCCTACGATCCCGACGCATCACCGACCCCATTTTCGTTTCCTAGTGGAAAGGGCTTGATCGTAAAACCGTCTAAGGGCAGAATCGTCGCATGAACGAGACCTACACAGACGGGTTCTTCTACCACCCAGACGCCGCCGTTGCGCAGCGTGTGGCCGATGGAGAGTTGAACCCACGTCTCGACGACCTCTTTGTCACAGCACTGGAAGAAACCGTTTCGGCCAAAGCTGCTGCGGAAAAACGCGTCACCCGCCTCAGAAACCGTCTAAGCGAGATCGAAGATGAGATCGCCAAGGCGGATGCCGAAGTGGCCCGTATCAACGAGCATCATCAACGTCAGTACGAGGCAATGGCCAAGTATGAGCGCGGCGATGACTTGGACGCAGATGAGCAAAACCTTCTGACCCCTGAGTTTTCAGACCTCGTGAGTAAGCAACGTAAGGCGGACGTTGAACGCCGGTTTGAAGAACACGAAGACACGTTCAAAAAGCTGGAAGGTGATGATTGGAGCATTGAGACGAAGCGCGTCGAAGATGGCTTTCTCTATGTGACCGTCAAGCGCGCGGTTGAGGTGGTTGCCGCCCCCGAAGTCAAAGTTGCAAAGCGGGTTGCCAGGGCCTTAGCGAAATTCTTTTCTCCTGATTTTGACCGCGCCGAACGCGTTCACATGTGGGATCGCCGCGTCTCATTGCGCCCCCTAAATCCCGGTGCCGGATGATCAAGTCAGAGGATGATTTGTTTCGGCTGTTCGGTGGCGATGATCCTACAAAGCCCGGAAGCAGCGAAAGAGCTTTCACTACAATTGAACTTGAGCTTGAAGATCGCAAGGAATTTGACCGCTATCGTGGTGATCCTGAAAAATCGCCTCAGCAGAATGTTGCAGCGTCTCGAAAGCTGATCAAGAAAGTCGAGCTATCCGACCCTAGTCGCCACTACCTGTTAGTCGGAGGCAAAAGAGAAGTGCGCGTTGATCAATCCCGCCTGTTGAAGGTCGGGAAGGCAATGCGTGATCCTGAATTGACGGTTCAGTATTCAGGTGTGTCAAACTCAGTCTCAGATTGACACTGCTCGCCGGGTTTGCTCTTTTACAATTATGGCGCGAAGCCTAGGTGGGGCGTGATCTACCCGGCTCTTATGGGGTCGAAGACGTCCTTTTCGGGAAACTGAATTGGCGACGATGGTTCGAGAGTTCTATCGGATGGTGCGGCGATCTAGGTTGTCGTTTCCCCTTACTCTATGCGCCCCACCGAATAGCTATAGTGGGTTAAGATGCGCAACGAACTTAGGACGGAAATAAAACGGTTAAGCAAAAAGGCTTTCGACAAAGAACGATCTCACCTCGAAAAACAAGATAAGTATAGAGAAAAGTTCACACGTCGCACCAATGTCGATGCTACCTTGCCCTCTGTGCGTTCAGCTAGGCCGTTGCATCGACACTTTGACCCCCGACATTGCAAGCGTAATGCAAATGTTCTAGCAACTGCTATTTGGCACAAAGTTCTTCGATACGAATACGATCCTGAACCGGCAATAAATTTTCAAATACCCAAGCCAGACGGGACAACTCGAGATGTTACGGCTTTCGGTATTCCTGACGCCGCGCTTGCTAATGTGCTGCTGCGAAGAACCCTTGAACGAAATAAGAAGCGACTTTCTCCACATTCTTACGCTTATCATCCAGACAAGAACGTGTTTGATGCGATCCTTGCACTCAGGGATTTTGACAAAGATGGAAAGCTGTTTGCAGTTCAGATTGATTTCTGAAAAATATTTCGACAACATTCCAGCCAATTATTTGAAAAGGAAAATTTCCGACCGATCTGCGGTCAGCTTGACACCGCATGAGCGTCACATTTTCGAGTCCTTTCTTCACCATCGCTTAGGCGATGCCGAGGCGCATAGAACTCTAACTTTTCGACGGAAGATCAAAGGAACCCCTCAGGGTTCTTCCTCATCGCTCTTTTTGGCAAATCTAGCAAATCATGATCTTGACCGGAAATTATCGGCGGAGTCAGGCAAGTTTGTTAGATTTGCTGACGACGTAGTAGCGATCTGTGGTAGCTATGAGGAGGCGCAGCGCCTTGAACGATGCTTTGACCGACATTGTTCTGAAAGTGGTCTGATCGTAAATCGTAAGAAATCTCCGGGAATTGCTGTGATCTCGGATGACCTGCCCCCCGGTCGTCCCTCATTCATAACGAGAGTCCTTGGGTTTGATAGTCGTCGATTTCGGGTGTGGCAAGCGCGCCGGGCGCGGTGCCATCATGTAGGTCAAGCGCCCGGCGCGCTTCTGCTGGGGTCTTGTTGCCGAGCGATGAGTGTGGCCTGACGTTGTTGTAATCGTAGCGCCAGAGGGCCAGCGTTCGGCGGGCATCTGCCAAGGTGTCGAAGATCTCTTCGTTCAGGCATTCATCGCGGAGGCTGCCGTTGAATGACTCGATGTAGCCGTTCTGCTGCGGCTTGCCGGGATCGATGTAATGCCACTCGACCTTGTTGTCGTTTGCCCATTTCAGGATCGCTTTGCTGGTAAACTCGGTGCCATTGTCCGAGACAATGCAGGCGGGCCTCCCATAGATCCGGACCAGCGCATCCAACTCCCGTGCGACCCTGGCCCCGGAGATGCTCGTGTCCGGGACCAGGCATAGGTTTTCGCGGCAGCAATCGTCGTTCACAGCCAGGATGCGGAATTTGCGACAGGCTCCGAAGGTGTCGGACAGGAAGTCCAAGGACCAGCGCTGGTTCGGGCGCAATGGCACTGGCATCGGTGTGCGGCTGCCTCGCGCCCGTTTCCGGCCTCTACGGCGGCGCACTGACAGACCCTCTTCCCGGTAAATTCGGTAAAGTTTCTTTTCGTTCATAATCATGCCCACGCGCTCCAGCAGGACGCCAATGCGCCGGTAACCGAACCGGCGCCGTTTCTCAGCAATCTTGTTCATTTCCAGGCGGACCTCCGGATTATCGGGCGATCTTTCGCGCCGCACGGTCTTGGGATCGACACCGATCAGGACGCAGACCCGGCGTTGAGAGATCGGATGATCCCGCATCGCCCGCAGCGCTGCGTCCCGCCGTTGCATCGGCGTCGTCAGGGCTTTCCCAGGAGATCCTTCAGCACAACATTGTCCAGCATGACATCTGCCACTAGGCGTTTCAGCTTCGCGTTCTCATCCTCGAGCTGCTTCAGCCGCTTAGCATCGGACAAATCCATCCCGCCATACTTGGCCTTCAGCTTGTAGAACGTCGCAGGGCTCAGGCCATGCTTCCGGCACAGATCAGCGGTTGGCAAACCAGCCTCCTGCTCTTTGATCATCCCGATTATCTGCGCATCGGTAAAACGGCTTTTCCTCATCTCGTCTGCTCCTTCAGGTTGGGCAGACTCTACATCAGATTGAGGGAACTTCCGGGGGGCAGGTCACGGATCATCAACATGAAATTCGCACAATAAGTGACTTCACCTATTTAGGTTACGGGTTCAGCGACAAGGGGCTTACGCTTCCTCGAAAAACTGAGAAGAAACTCCGGCAAAAAGTATCGCGCTTAATCAATATATATTTGATTAATTCTCTCAAGTACGGGTTCAATCGCAGCAGAGCCAATCGAAGGTATGGCTATGACTGGGACTTGTTGGGCTTGGTGTATGAGCTTCGCAGAGGATTCTACGGAGGTCTGACAGAGCAAGAGATCCAAGACTTTCTCTACAACGGTAGGCGCCTTTCAAAAATGAGGGGATTAATGGGCTTTTATTGCCTTATTGAAGACCCAACCGTTCTCAAAGCTCTCGATGGCTGGACAGTAAATATGGTTCGGCGCGCTAGTGTGCAGCGGCGACACATTTTGAGGACCCAATACCGCCGCAACTGCCCGACCCCTTCTAACGAGGAATTAATATTGGGAAATTGGATTGCGTCGTCGGCTTGGCGTTCCGATGATGATGGGACGGATGAGGTTGAAGTCGGTTTCCCCAGTTTGATGCGCGGTTGGCGTGCCGCCAGGAAGCACTTCTTCACGTTTGGTCTAGAGGGAGTGCAAGCTCCAGGCTACGATTCTTCATTTGATGTTTCGATACTATTTGACGCTTTTGATTACTGACTTACGCGGCTCGATCCTCCGCCCATCAGCGCGCGTCTAAGGCGCGTCGCGGACTGGCGGGCGCAACGATGCCCAAAACATCGAGACGCCCATCAGCGGGCGATTTTTCGGGGGTGTTTGCCCGCGTCTCGAGCGCTTCGTCGGGCAACGGCAGGCGCGACGGCCACGAGCGCGACGAAAGCGCAGGTTAGAACCAGCCTTTTAGGGTCGAGACGCGGATATTCTGTGGCACGAGATACTGCGATGCGAAGGCCGCGACGATTAAGGCAATGCCTGTGTCGCCGTGACCCGAGGCGTTCCGCGACTGCGTGATGATCTGGTTTCCGGCGGCTGTGGTCTGCGTCGTGAAGGACGACAGGTCTTCCTCGATCTCCTTCCGCATTGGAAGGTCTTGGGCGAACTTGAGGTCGCCCGATGCGAATAGCACGGCAAGGTTCTCGATCATCAGGGTCTTGGACGCGTTGACGTATCGACCCGCACGCCGCCAGTCCTGACCACCCGTCATCTGGACAGCCGTATGATCGACGGATTGCTCGTGCATCATGTCCGAGACGACCCGCCCGATGCTAGTGCCGTCGATGATAAGCTCCGACTTCCCTCCGAATGGAGGCGCGTTGCGCAGGCGGATCAGGTAGTCGACCACATCGACGTAGCTGACCCCCCTGAACTTGTCCGCGAAGACGACGGTGCGCTCGCGCGGCCCAAGGACGACGCGCGTGCCGTTGTAGATGGGCAATTGCTGGTCCTTTACGACGACCGCTGAGGAATAGTCGTTGTGACCTGCCCCCCGGTCGTCCCTCATTCATAACGAGAGTCCTTGGGTTTGATAGTCGTCGATTTCGGGTGTGGCAAGCGCGCCGGGCGCGGTGCCATCATGTAGGTCAAGCGCCCGGCGCGCTTCTGCTGGGGTCTTGTTGCCGAGCGATGAGTGTGGCCTGACGTTGTTGTAATCGTAGCGCCAGAGGGCCAGCGTTCGGCGGGCATCTGCCAAGGTGTCGAAGATCTCTTCGTTCAGGCATTCATCGCGGAGGCTGCCGTTGAATGACTCGATGTAGCCGTTCTGCTGCGGCTTGCCGGGATCGATGTAATGCCACTCGACCTTGTTGTCGTTTGCCCATTTCAGGATCGCTTTGCTGGTAAACTCGGTGCCATTGTCCGAGACAATGCAGGCGGGCCTCCCATAGATCCGGACCAGCGCATCCAACTCCCGTGCGACCCTGGCCCCGGAGATGCTCGTGTCCGGGACCAGGCATAGGTTTTCGCGGCAGCAATCGTCGTTCACAGCCAGGATGCGGAATTTGCGACAGGCTCCGAAGGTGTCGGACAGGAAGTCCAAGGACCAGCGCTGGTTCGGGCGCAATGGCACTGGCATCGGTGTGCGGCTGCCTCGCGCCCGTTTCCGGCCTCTACGGCGGCGCACTGACAGACCCTCTTCCCGGTAAATTCGGTAAAGTTTCTTTTCGTTCATAATCATGCCCACGCGCTCCAGCAGGACGCCAATGCGCCGGTAACCGAACCGGCGCCGTTTCTCAGCAATCTTGTTCATTTCCAGGCGGACCTCCGGATTATCGGGCGATCTTTCGCGCCGCACGGTCTTGGGATCGACACCGATCAGGACGCAGACCCGGCGTTGAGAGATCGGATGATCCCGCATCGCCCGCAGCGCTGCGTCCCGCCGTTGCATCGGCGTCGTCAGGGCTTTCCCAGGAGATCCTTCAGCACAACATTGTCCAGCATGACATCTGCCACTAGGCGTTTCAGCTTCGCGTTCTCATCCTCGAGCTGCTTCAGCCGCTTAGCATCGGACAAATCCATCCCGCCATACTTGGCCTTCAGCTTGTAGAACGTCGCAGGGCTCAGGCCATGCTTCCGGCACAGATCAGCGGTTGGCAAACCAGCCTCCTGCTCTTTGATCATCCCGATTATCTGCGCATCGGTAAAACGGCTTTTCCTCATCTCGTCTGCTCCTTCAGGTTGGGCAGACTCTACATCAGATTGAGGGAACTTCCGGGGGGCAGGTCAGGTCCAGCGCCCGGGACTGCCATTCCCGAACCTCATCCAGCACCGCGTCGGTCACGCGGCTGATCAAGTCTGGCGATACCTGAAGGCCATAGACGTCTTCGAGATGGGCGCGGATGTCACGGACCGTCAGACCGGCGGCATAGAGGCCGATGATCTTGTCATCCATTCCATCGATCCGGGTCTGGCCCTTCTTCACCAGTTCAGGCTCGAAGCTGCCGTCCCGGTCCCGCGGCACTGCGATCGGCAGTTCGCCGTCTTGCCCCTTCAATCTCTTGGCAGATGACCCGTTGCGACGGTTGGCCTGATAAGGCGGGGCATCCTTGCCGTCTTCATAGCCCAGATGTGCCGTCAGCTCAGCACCGAGCATTCGCTCCATCAGCTTGATCTTGAGCTCTTTCATCAGCCCGGCATCGCCAAGCAGATCTTCAGGCCGCTCGCAGCCCTTCAAAAGTTCGTCCAGCAGTTCCTTGGATATGGTCATCGTCCTTGCTCCTCTCAGGAAGCATGGACCAGATCGAAGTTACACAGAAGATCGGACACTCTCGTCAGAAAGGCATCGACCCGTTCATCAATTTCCTCGCAAAGCCGACTGACCTGGCTCTTGGAGATTCCGGTCCCGCCCATGGCCTGCACGAGATCGTCCATGGCTCTGGTCGATACGCCATGGACATAGGCTTCTTGAATAACGGCCGTCAGCGCCTTCTCCGCGGCCCGTCGAGGCTCCAGGAAAGAGGGAAAGTAGGAACCGGTGCGCAGCCGGGGGATGCGCAACTCCACACTGCCTGCCCGGGTCTGCCAATCCCGGTCGCGGTAGCCATTACGCTGCGCCAGACGTTCGACGCTCTTCTCGCCATAGTCGGCGCCGGTCCTGGCGCCGACCTCCAGGTCCATCAGCCGTTCGGCGGCGAAACCGATCATCTCGCGGAGCAAATCGGCATCGGCGCTCTTTTCCACAAGCGCACGCAGGTCCATCATCTGTTTGGTCATCGGGTGTAATCCTCGGTTCAGGTTGGTCATCACAACCCGACCCTACCGAGAAACCCGATGGCCACCGCAAGCTACACCACGTCCGGGGACGTCACCCGCTGTTCAAGCGGTATGGTCACTCAACTGAACAAGATACCATGCTGTATTTTATAGAGGATCAGTACGAAGCGATAGCAAATGGACTGGCGCTCTGAATCGCGCCGGTTTCACCGGAGACCTATAACTTCATTTCACGCGACCATATCGAGCACGTCGCGCTGTGCATAGAAGTTCTCTTCAGCCTCTGTTGGCGGGATGTTTCCGATGGGGCCAAGCAAGCGTCTGTTGTTGAACCAATCGACCCATTCGAGGGTGGCCATCTCCAGATCCTGCATGTTGCGCCACGGTCCCTGGCGATGGACCAGTTCGGTTTTGTAGAGGCCGTTGATCGTCTCGGCGAGGGCGTTGTCATACGAGTCTCCCAGGCTGCCGACCGATGGCTCGATCCCAGCTTCGGCCAAACGCTCGGTATAGCGGATGGACAGATATTGGGCGGATTCAACCGGTCGTCGCAACACCCCGTTTTTGGAGGTGTAAATAATGACAGGAAAACGGAAATCCGAGTGATCGACCCGTCCCAAATTATCCTCGCCAGGTCGGCCGCCAATCTGGCAGCGTGAGAATCTATGCCGGTTCTGGCGGGAGATTGCATCGGGGCTTTCGAGTGAGGAGGCCGCCGTTGAAGCGGGTGTCTCTGCTCCTGTCGGAACCCGATGGTTTCGGAGTTCTGGCGGACTGCCTCCCACACATCTTGCGCCATCGGCCGCTTGACCGAAGAGCCGTAGCCTTTCCTTCGCAGAACGTGAGGAAATAGCCCTTGAATGCGCGAGGGGCACAGGTATCCGCGCGATTGCACGGAAGGTGAAGAGATCGCCCAGCACGATCTCCCGAGAGATCAGGCGCAACTCGGCAACTCGTGGCGGAGATTACGACTACCGTGCGATCAACGCGCAGTGGCACGCTGACCGTGCAGCCAAGCGTCCGAAGGTCAGCAAGCTCGCGCTGAACCCTGCCCTGCGTGACTACGTGCAGGATCGGCTTTCCGGCCTCATTGCCGCACCGGACGGCATCGCCTTCAATGGGCCTGTTGTGGTATGGAAAGGACGGCGGGCCATTCACCGGCAGAGCCGACGCTGGTCCTCAGCCTGGAGCCCGGAGCAGATCGCGCAGCGTCTGAAGGTGGACTTCCCCGAGGACCCAACCATGCGCATCAGCCACGAAGCCATCTACCAAGCTCTTTATATTCAAGGGCGCGGCGCGCTGAAGCGGGAGCTGTCTGCCTGTCTCCGGTCCGGCCGTGCTCTCAGAGTGCCTCGCGAACGCGCACGGAACCGCGACAAGGCCTTCATCGCCGATGCGCTGATGATCAGCGACCGCCCGGAAGAAATCGGTGACAGGGCAGTTCCAGGCCATTGGGAGGGCGACCTCATTCTCGGTCTTGGCAGTTCGGCGATCGGCACGCTGGTTGAACGCACGACCCGCTTTACGATGCTCCTGCACTTGCCGCGCATGGAGGGGCACGGGACAAGGAAGTCTGCCAAAAATGGACCAGCCCTCGCCGGTCACGGTGCCGAAGCCATCCGGGATGCCATCGCGGGGACTATCCGCGGCTTGCCTGCTAACTTGCGGCGATCGCTGACTCGGGACCAAGGGGCCGAGATGGCACAACACGCGCAGCTTCGGATCGACACCGGTCTCGAGATCTACTTCTGCGATCCTCAGAGCCCTTGGCAGCGCGGCAGCAACGAGAACACCAACGGCTTGCTCCGCCAATACTTTCCGAAAGGGACAGACCTCAGCCAACACGGCGTCGACGAGTTGAGCGCCGTTGCCCATGCGCTCAACACGCGACCGCGCAAGACGCTGGGCTGGCAGACACCGGCGGAGGCTCTCGACCGGCTTCTCAGACAGGATATGATCGAAGGTGTTGCGACGACCGGTTGAATCCGCCTTGCCCGCCGCGATGCGAGTGGTGAATCAAGCCACCTTTCTGAACAGGCCATCGATCATGCAGGGCCTGTTCCAGCGCATCAAGGACAAAGTCAGTTCTGGCAGACCGCGAGACCCGCCACCACTGCGCCCATGGAAACGATGGCAGGGCGGCCAGACCACGTGATCGCGACGGGTATAAACAAACTGTCTGACTGTGGCATATGGAATGGTTTTTTCGCGCTCAGGCGCGCCCGGTCAAAAGACAGCGGATTTTGTCCAACGCCCTGATATGAAAGCGCCTCAACCTTCCCGCGCCCGACGAACACATCTGCAAAATCTGGACTTCGGAACCGGGCCGATCTACGCTGGGTCCGACCCACCAGATGCCGGGACTCAACACCTGAGATATGTCAGACCAGAAAACCCTTTCCCCCGCGCCTGGGCCGAACTGTTGCTGCTTTCGGCAATCTGGGGCGCGTCGTTTCTTTCGATCCGTATTGCGCTGGATGAAATCGGCGTGGCCACCGCCGTGGCGCACCGGGTCGGCTGGGCCGCGCTGATTCTGTGGGGCGTCATCGCCCTGCGCCGTCTGCCCCTGCCCCGCAATCCGCGCATCTGGGGCGCGTTTCTGGTCATGGGGCTGTTGAACAACGTCATTCCGTTTTCGCTCATGGCGTGGGGGCAGCTGCATATCGAAACCGGCCTTACGTCGATCCTGAACGCGGCGACCGCGATTTTCGGGGTGCTGGTGGCGGCCGCAGTCTTTGCCGACGAGCGGCTGACCCTGCGGCGCATTATCGGCGTGACTCTTGGGTTTCTGGGGGTTGCCACCGCCATCGGGATTGAGGCTTTGGCCGATTTCGACATCCGTTCACTGGCGCAACTGGCGGTGTTGGGGGGTACGCTCAGCTATGCCTTTGCCGGGGCGTGGGCGCGGCGCATGCTGGGCGGATTGCCCCCCGAAGTGGCCGCCGCCGGGATGCTGAGTGGCTCCACAATCATCATGGTACCGGCCGCCTGGATGATCGACGGGCCAATCACGCTTGACCTGGCGCCGCGCACGGTATTGGCCATCGGATATTACGCGGTGATCGCCACCGCCTTTGCCTATCTGCTGTATTACCGGGTGTTGGCCATGGCGGGGGCTGGCAATCTGATGCTCTGTACCCTGCTGATTCCGCCTGTGGCCATTGTTCTGGGGGTCGTGGTGCTCGGCGAAACCCTGCGCCCGACGGCCTATCTTGGGTTTGGGGTGCTTGCGCTGGGGCTGTTGATCCTGAACGGCAGGGGGCGACGGCGCATTCGCCCTCTACCAAATCCTGACGGGGCAGGATAAGACGCCGGAAAACACCGGAGGTCACATGCTCTATCCAACCGCCGAAAGCTGGCACGCCGCCCCCGGAAAACGGGTGATGTTGTTCGGCATGTCGGGGCTGGGCAAAACCCATGTGGCCAACACCCTGCGCGCCGGGGCGGGGTGGTTTCATTACTCCATAGATTACCGCATCGGCACCCGGTACATGGGCGAACATATCGCCGATAATTTCAAACGCGAGGCGATGAAGGTGCCGCTGTTGCGCGAACTTCTGCTGAGCGACAGCATCTATGTGGCCTCGAACATCACGTTCGACAATCTGGCGCCCCTGTCCACCTATCTGGGCAAACCCGGCAACCCCGACAAGGGCGGCCTGCCTTTTGCCCAATACATGCACCGGCAGGATCAACACCGCGAGGCCGAAACCGCCGCCCTGCTGGACACGGTGCATTTCATCGACCGGGCGCACAGCCTTTATGGCTATGACAATTTCGTCTGCGACACGGGCGGGTCGATCTGCGAGGTCGTCAATCCCGACGATCCCGATGATCCGGTGATGACAACGCTGTCATCCCATACCCTGCCGGTCTGGATTGAAGGAACCGACGCGCACGCCGCCCAACTGATCCGCCGGTTTGATCGTGCCCCAAAACCGATGTATTATCACCCGGATTTCCTGACCGCAGCCTGGGCCGAATATCTGAGCGAACACAATATGTCCGAGGGCGACGTTGATCCTGATGCCTTTGTGCGCTGGACCTATGCCCGCGCTCTGGCGCACCGCCGTCCACGCTATGGTGCCATGGCGCGCAACTGGGGCGTCACCGTCAGCGCCGAAGAGGTGGCGAACCTGCGCGATGCCGCCGGGTTTGATGCCCTGATCGCCAAGGCCATCGCGCGAACACCATCACGCGACAAGGGTTGAGCCGCACCCCCGCACCCTATCTGTTCACCCCATCCAAGGAGCATCGAAATGCCCATCAAACTGCCCTCTGCCCTTCCGGCCTTCAACGTACTGAAGAACGAGGGCGTGATGGTGATGGACGATACCGATGCCGCGCGCCAGGATATCCGCCCCTTGCGGATTGCCCTGCTGAACCTGATGCCCAAAAAGATTCAGACTGAAAATCAGTTCGCCCGCCTGATCGGGGCAACGCCGCTTCAGATTGATCTTCACTTGATCCGCATGTCCGAACATCAGGCCAAAAACACCGCCGCCGAACATATGGAAACCTTTTATCGCCCGTTTCAGGAGGTGAAGGACGAAAAATTCGACGGGCTGATCATCACCGGCGCGCCGATTGAACATCTGCCTTTCGATCAGGTCACCTATTGGGATGAACTGTGCGAGGTCATGGATTGGACCCAGACCAATGTACATTCCACCTTTGGCGTGTGCTGGGGCGGTATGGCGATGATCAACCATTTTCACGGGGTCACGAAACACATCCTGCCCGCCAAGGCGTTTGGCTGTTTCCGGCACGCCAATCTGGCGCCCACATCCCCCTATCTGAACGGGTTTTCCGACGATTGCGTGATTCCGGTCAGCCGCTGGACCGAAATGCGGCAAGCCGAGATCGACGCCGCACCCGGGCTGACCACGCTGCTTGGCTCTGATCAGGTCGGGCCTTGTCTGGTTGAGGATCCGGGCCACCGCGCGCTCTATATCTTTAACCATTTTGAGTATGACAGCGACACGTTGAAACAGGAATATGACCGCGATGTCACCGATGGCACGCCGGTCAAGGTGCCTGACAATTATTATCCGGGGAACGATCCAACCCTGAAACCGTTGAACCGTTGGAGAAGTCATGCCCACCTTCTCTATGGCAATTGGCTTAACCAGATATATCAGACAACGCATTATGACATTTCCCAGATTGGCCGCTAGTTTCGTCGTTGCCGCAGCCCTCGCAGGCTGCGGTGCCTTGGTGGACAAACGCGCCGACCACCGCGAGGCCGAGGCCGAGGCGCGTTTTCCCCCCATCGGCAAATTCCTGACCGTTGAAGGCCGCCGCGTGCATTACTTTGAGGCGGGCAAAGGCCCCGATCTGATCCTGATCCACGGGGCCAGCGGCAATCTGCGCGATTTCACCTTTGATTTCGTTGACCGGGTGAAAGACCGCTATCATGTGGTGGCCTTTGATCGCCCCGGTCTTGGCTATACCGACCGCATTTCCCCGGCTTTTGAGGGCGCCACCAACACTGCCGCCGAAAGCCCGGCCCAACAGGCCGCGTTCCTCAAGGCCGCCGCCGACCAATTGGGTGTGACGCGGCCCATCGTGCTGGGCCATTCCTATGGCGGCGCGGTCGCCTTGGCCTGGGGGTTGGAATATGATCCTGCCGCGCTGGTCATTGTATCGGCGGTGTCAAACCCATGGCCCGGAGGATTGGGCGCGCTATATGACATCGCCGCCTCGTCTGTGGGGGGCGCGACTGTCGTGCCCCTGATCACCGCCTTTGCCCCGGAACAACGGGTAAAAGACACGATCAACGAGATCTTCCAGCCCCAGGAACCGCCCGCAGGATACGCCGAATATGTCGGCCCCGGATTGACCCTGCGCCGCGCATCGTTTCGGGCCAACGCCCGACAGGTTGAATCCCTGCGCCCGCATATCGTTGAAATGTCAAAACATTACGGCACCTTGTCGATGCCCGTGGAAATCCTGCACGGCACGGCAGATGACATCGTTCCGCTAAAAGTCCACTCCGAGGTGCTGGTGCGACAGATCCCCGGTGCCCGTCTGACCCGCCTTGAGGGGATTGGTCACATGCCCCATCATGTGGCCCCCGATGCGGTAACCGATACCATCGACCGCGCCGCACAGCGCGCCGGATTGCGCTGAGCGGCACGCCGCCATACTGTCGGACAGCACGATCAGGAGATGAACATGACCCTGCCCTTTGACGGCGCCATCAGCCAGTTCTTTGAAACCGAGGCCCCCGACACGGTGCGCGCGGCAATCAAGGACGGCAAAAAGAAAGACATCCTTGACCCCGATTATCCCTACGACGACCGGATGGATGGCGGCGATTACGATGATGCGCTGGACGCGCTGCAACTCAATCTTGTGCGTCTTCAGGCTGATGTGAAAGACACCGGAAAACGGATTGCCTTGGTGTTTGAAGGACGCGATGCGGCGGGCAAGGGCGGCGCGATCAAACGGTTCCGCGAAAACCTGAACCCCCGGGTGGCGCGCGTCGTGGCCCTGCCCAAACCGACCGAGCGCGAGATGGGCGAGTGGTATTTTCAACGCTATATCAGCCACCTGCCCTCGGCCGGCGACATCGTGCTGTTTGACCGGTCTTGGTATAACCGGGGCGTTGTTGAACATGTGTTCGGGTTTTGCACCCCCGAACAGCGCGAAAGGTTCTTTCAGCAGGTCAATGATTTCGAACATATGCTGGTGAATGACGGGATCATCCTTGTCAAACTCTGGCTGAATGTCGGGCGCGCCGAACAATTGCGCCGTTTTCTCAAACGCGAGAGTGACCCCCTGAAACAATGGAAACTAAGCTGGATTGATGTCGAGGGCCTGAAACGCTGGGATGCCTATTCCGAGGCGATCAGTGAAACCCTGCATCGCAGTGAAACCACCGCCGCCCCCTGGACGGTGATCGCAGCCGACGACAAGAAACGCGCGCGGCTGGCCAGCATTCAAAGCGTGTTGCAGGCTGTTGATTTCAAAGGAAAGGCGTCAGATTTAAGCGCCCCGGATCCAAAGATAACCGGCGGGCCTGAAAGCTGGAATGGCTAAGCGCGGGTATCACCACGGCAACCTGCGTCAGGCGCTTGTGGATGCCTCGCTTGCGCTGATCCATGACAAGGGGCCGAACGGGTTTACCCTGTCAGAGGCGGCAAAACAGGCCGGTGTCACCCCCGCCGCCGTCTATCGCCACTTTGAAGGGCGTGATGATCTGATCGCCGAGGTGGCGGCGCAAGGCTATGCGGTTTTTGCCGATCTCATGGAATACGCCTATGACAGCGGCCAGCCGTCGGATCTCGCCAGCTTCGAAGCAACGGGGCGGGCATACCTCGCCTTTGCGCGCCGCTATCCCGGCCATTATGTGGCGATGTTCGAATCCGGCATTTCCGTAAACCGCACCCCCGAACTGGCCCGTGTCGCCAACAAGGCGCAATCGGTGCTGGAAAAGGCCGCCGTCAAACTGTCCGAACACATCCCGCCTGCCAAACGCCCGCCGCCGCAAATGTTCAGCGCCCATATCTGGGCCATGTCCCACGGGGTGGTTGAATTGTTCGCGCGGGGCAGCCCGGGGCGGACATCGCCCTTCCCGCCCGAGGATCTGTTGGAATCCTGCATCGGCATCTATCTGCGCGGCCTTGGCCTGATCCCCCCGACACCTAGGGCTGTGGGCGATAGTGGCCCGATCAAGCCGCGCTCAAAGGATGAAATCAGCCGCCGACAGTGCGGGTGCGCCGCTTAGTTCGATGGCGAAATCATTCATCCCGTCGCCGTCCACATCGCCCACCACAAAGCCCGCGATCACGCGCAGTTCACCCGCCGTGCCGCTGAACGCGGCATTGCCGATCAGCGTCATGTTCAGCGCGCCGAGGTTGATCCGGTCACTGCCCGAGGTGAAATCAGTGATGACATCGCGCCCCCCGCCCAGCCCCGCCGCGGCGGCACTGGCGAACACGAATACATCCGCACCGGGGCCACCAGTCATCACGTCGCGTCCCGTTCCGGCATGAATCGTGTCATTGCCCACGCCGCCATAAATACGGTTGCTGCCCGCTCCGGCGACGATCACATCACTGCCCGCGCCGCCGCCGGTGAAATCATTGCCCGCCCCCAGATAGATGGCGTTGGCCCCGGCACCGCCAAAGATGCTGTCATTGCCCGCGCCACCCGCAAGAAAATCATCGCCCGATCCAGCGTGGACCCTGTCATCGCCCCCGTTGCCCAGCAGCACATTGCGCCCATTCCCTTCGCCATAGATCAGATCGCCACCGGTGCCGCCCTGAATCGTGTCGGCGCCCAACCCACCAAACAAACGGTTGGCCCCTGCCCCGCCGTAAATCAGGTCATTGCCCGCGCCGGTTCCGATTCTGTCATTGCCCAGACCACCAAAGATCGTGTCGGCCCCGTCTGCGCCCAGCAACAGATCGTCACCCGCGCCACCGCCGATGAAATCACCGTTCATGGCCGCCCTGATCGTGTCGTTTCCACCGTTGCCGAACAACCGGTTTGTGCCGGCGCCACCGTCGATCTGATCGTTGCCCGTGCCACCCTGAACCGTGTCGTTTCCCGCGCCGCCATAGATGACGTTGGCCCCGGCCCCGCCACTGATAAAGTCGTTTCCGCCCGCCCCGGCGATGAGATCATTGCCCGTTCCGCCGTACAGGGTGTCGTTGCCGGTTCCTCCGTAAAGCTCGTCCTTGCCCGCACCGCCTGCAAGCAGGTCGTCTCCTTCGTATGCGTATATCGTGTCATCCCCGCCAGCGCCGAGGAAGTAATTCGCCGCGCTATTGCCGCTGAACGTATCGCCGCTTTCGCTGCCCACATATTTTTCAAAACCAGAGAACCGCCCGACGGCGTAATTTTCGACATCCACCGTTTCGATCAGAAACGCCCGATACTCCCGGTCCGATTGGGTGGGCAGGATGCGTGTCAGGTCGTCGGCGCTGTTGGAAAAGGCCGGGTTGGCCTCGCGCACCTGTTCGGGTGTCATCGACACACCGTTGAACATCCGCGCCTCGGTGCCGTCGCTTTCGGCGGTGCCGTCGCCGTCCAGATCGCGGATTGACCAGCGGGCGACCTGTTCGGTCATTGTCCCCGAATAGTTGGACGCACCCAGCCGCAACAGGATTGATCCCTGCGACGTGCCCAGATCAAGCGTGTCGATCCCGGCTCCGCCATAAAGCAGCTTGCTCCCGGGGCCGGCGACGATCCTGTCATCGCCCGCACCACCTGCGGCGGTGTCGTCACCAGTGCCAGTGACCAGCACGTCATTGCCACCGCCACCCACAAGGCTGTCATCCCCCGCGCCCCCGGACAACAGATTGTTGAACCGGTTGCCGGTCAGCGTATCATCCCCCCCGCTGCCGACCACGTTTTCGATAAAGGCCAGCGTGTCATTGCCAAAGGCGCCAGTGGCAAGGTTTGCCGTCAGATCAACGCTGACACCGCCGAAATTACCGGCGCGCAGCGCGCCGTCCAAACCGCCCGGGCGCACCCATGCATAGGACACCGTGTCGTTGCCCGGCCCGCCGTCCAGATGATCGTTGCCAGTGCCCCCGTGCAGCAGATCCTCGCCTGCGCCGCCTTGCAGTTGGTCATTTCCGGCACCGCCATAAAGTTTGTCGTCGCCCCCGCCGCCATGGATCGTGTCGTTTCCCCCACGGCCAATCAATTGTTCCGAGCGGTTGCTGCCCTCGATCAGATCGTTGAAATCAGTCGCGATCAGCGTTTCGAAATTTCGCAAGGTCATTCCGACCTGATCGGAGCGATTGGTGCTGGTCGCGCCCTTGAACGACGCAACGGTGCCAGCGGCAAGGTCGGCAACAATCCGCGACTCCAGGTCAATATTGAAAGAGATGGCATCGAAACCGGCGCCGCCGTCAGCATCACCGAAGAACCGTTCGATCTGCACGAAATCATTGCCAATGCCCATCAGGGCGGCGTTGCCGCTGTCTGAATCGTCGAAGATGACGTAATCGTCGCCCGCCTCGCCCCGGAAAATGCCGCCACCTCCGTTGTTGAAATGGCCGACATCGTTGCCGTTGCCTGCAAAAACCTCGGCATTGCCGCCTTCACCGTCAAAACGGTCGTTGCCATCGCGCATTTCGAATTGCCGGAGCGCCCCGCCCCCCGGTTTGTAAATCACATGATCGTCGAAATTGCCGAACGACATCAATTCGATGCTTTCCGGTTTGATCGAAAAGAACGCACCACCCGCATTGCGCAGGTCTTCGCCCACCACGGTGGTTTTAAAGGCCTTCAGGGTCAGCGCGATGCCGGTGTCGACCTTGTAAAACCAGCGCGCATCCCCCACCCCGTCAAGGCGCAGGGTGTCGAATCCGTTGTTGCCATTCACCTGAAGCGCGGTCGAGCCGCCATTGACACTTTCGACCAGGATCAGATCGTCGCCCACGCCACCGTCGATGTTTTCCGTACCACCAGTGCGGATCGTGTCGTTGCCGCCCGCCCCGTGCAGCCCATCGGCCACCGCACCGCCGGCGATCGTATCGGCCATGTCGGACCCCATAAAGCCCTCAACCCCGTCCGTAGTGTCGGTGGAAATCTGGTGGCCGGCCATGTCAAACCGCGTGATGATGCCAGTGGTGCCGTCGATGCGCACCGGGCCGCTTTGCGCGACCTCGCGCAGGAATTCGCGGAATTTGTTGCCGATGGCGGGATCGTCGGATTGTTCGCTGATCCCCGTGCTTGCGAGGGCAGCGTAAGATACCCAATCCAGCCCGTCGCCCCCGACATAATGGTCGCTGACACCTGCCTCGGCGGCGCTGCCTGACACCATCACGTCGATGTTGCCTGCCCCGGCATAGATCACGTCGGCCCCCGCGCCGCCGATGATATAATCGTCCTCGCCGCCGGCATCTATCGTGTCGTTGCCCCCAAGGCCCGAGATCACGTCAATTCCGTCGCCGGTATAAATCGCATTGGCAAATTCGCTGCCGCGGACCGAATGTTTCTGATCCGGCGACGCGATGACGTTTTCAATGCCGCTGAGCGTGTCGCGCCCCTGACCAAAGGATGTGCCGTCGATCAGATCCACCCTCAGTTGGCTGCGCGCGCCCTCAAGCACCTGAAACGTATCGGTTCCCGGCCCGCCTCTGGCGATGTCGTCACCCAACCCCGGCAGCAGCACGTCGTTGCCTGATCCGCCATCCAACAGGTCATCGCCCGTTGATCCGAAAATCCGGTCGTCGCCAGAACGGCCCTCGGCCATATAGAACCTGCTGCCGTCCACAGACACCCGAAGCCCCGAGGACTGAAGAAACATCAGATCGTCGGCAGGGCCATTCTGATCACCGACCAGCACCGAACCGCCGATAATCGCATTGTTCAACTCGGCGCCGGTGAACGAAATATCGGTGAACACCACCGTATCGCCATCATCAAGCGCCACCAGAACATCGACCCCGGTATTTACCGAGGTCTGCGGCGCCAGATGGCTGACGATGATATCGCCGGTGTCCGGGTCGCGCGCCAGTTCGTATTCGGTGAAACTGGCGCCGAAATAGAACAGATCGTTCCCCACCTCACCGTCAAGCCGGTCCGACCCGGCCCCGGCAAGGATCACATCGTTGCCACCACCGGCCAGGATCGTGTCGTTGCCGCCCAGGGCATCAAGTATGTCGTCGCCATCATCGCCGCGCAGCACGTTGGACACATCATCGCCCCAGCCGGTCGGCCCGTGATCCGCCTCACCAACCACATCACCGAAAAAGGCCCCTTCGATGGCATCAAGAAACGGGATCGTGCCCAAACCATCGACGATATATTCCAGCAGGAAATCCTGCATCGGCTGAACAAGCTGGTTGAACGCGTCCAACAGGTTGATCGCCGGGGTCAGCGATGAAATCGCGTCTTGCGCCGCGCCCAGAACATCATCCAGATTCAACGTATCGACAACAAAGTCGATGATCGGGTTCACAATCAGCCCGACCAATGCATCGACCGCATTCAAAAGCGGCAGGATCGGTTCGATCAGCGCACCGGCCGTTTCAAGCGGTGTTTCAAGGAAATCGAAAAGTTTGCCAATTTCCTCCAGATCCACCAGATCGCCAAGGATCTTTTCGAAATCAATGTCGACAAGCACTTGCAGAAACCCGTCAACATCGGCCTTGATCGACGCATAGAGAGATTCAACCCCCGCGATCAGGGCCGTGCGCCCCGCCATCTGATCTTCGATGGCCGTGTTCAGCGCGGTATAATTGCCGCTCCAGGTTTCGCCGCCCCGGGTGGCGGCGGCTATCGCAAGGCTGAAATGGCCTGTCGCCTCGGATGCGATTTCAAGCTGGCGATGCTTGAGCGTCAGGGTGTCCCTGACGCCTGCAATGACCAGACCCGCAGTGTTCAGGTTGGATTCGACGCTTTCGATGAACGCGCCGTCGCCTTCCTTGGTCGGGGTCGAGGTATCGTCCTTGCCGCTAATATCGTCAAAGGCGTCGTTGATCTTGTCGACTGGTTTTTCCAGTGCCTTGAGAACCTCTTGCAACCCCTTTACCGGCGTCTTGAGGGGCGAAATGAACCCCACCGTCGTCAGCAGGCCGTTGGCGATGAAAAGGCCATTGTCGGCCTTGTCGGCCGTTTCATCTGCGGTCTTGAATTTTGTCACGCCGAAACTGGCGGCCGTAATCAGATAGCTGATCTTGGTCGTAACGTCGCTCAGCGCTTCGATTCTGGGGATGGTTCGGTCGACACGCGCCTTGTAGGTATTCAGCTGAATGCCCATCAAGAAGACCTCTCTATGTGCAATATTGGGTAATCAAAACTCCGGCAATTCAAACAATATGTGTGGTCAACATGCCAGAATAGGCAGCCCACCTTGTCAAGGGTGGCGCAATTTCACGTTTCGATCAACAATTTTGGCCCAATTCCCCGGGAATGGAGCGGCCTTTGGCGTGGCACGTGGCGATTTGCGCGGCGGGAATGCAAATCAACATTCCCGCCGATCTTGGACCTTACAGGATCAGGTCACCGGCGGTCAGCCCCGGCGCGCCGCTGAGTTGGATGGTGAAATCCGTAACGCCATCGCCGTTGATGTCACCAATCAGATACCCCGCCGCACCGCCCGTCTGATACGCCAATTGCCCCGGGGCGCTGAATGCGGCCCCGCCGATGAAAGTCAAATTCAGCGCACTCAGATCAATGTGATCAACCCCGGTCTGGAAATCGGTAATGATATCGCGCCCGGCCCCAATTCCCGCCTGTGCGGCGCTGTTGAAGACGAAAACGTCGGCCCCGGGGCCGGCGGTAATCACATCGCGCCCGGTGCCCGAGGTGATCGTGTCATTGCCGGTTCCGCCATAAATGCGGTTGGCCCCCGCACCGGCAAAGATGGCGTCATTTCCCGCCCCTGCACCGACGAAATCGTCACCCCCGCCAAGGTAAATTCTGTTGGCCCCGACCCCGCCATAAAGCGAGTCGTTGCCATCGCCACCGGCCATGAAATCGGCGCCCGCTCCGGCGGTGATCACATCGTTGCCACCATTGCCCAGCAGCGTATTTGCGCCGTTACCGCCCCCCACAATGGTATCTGCCCCGGTGCCCCCCTGCACGGTATCATTGCCCGCGCCGCCATAAATTGCATTGGCCCCGGCCACACCGAACAGCGCGTCGTTCCCATCGCCGCCGCCGATCAGATCGTCCCCTATGTTGCCGTAAACAATATCGTTGCCGCCATCGCCCAGCACCGTATCGTTCCCGGCGCCACCATAGATCACGTCGTTGCCGGCGGCGCCGTGCAGCACCTCGTCCTCATCGCCGCCGATCAGCCGGTCATCGAAACCGGACCCGATCAGCGACTCCATCTGGATGAACGAAAAATACCCGGCGACGGATTGGCCGGTATCGCCGGCAAAATCACCGATATCCTGAAACGCACCGTCAAGTTGCAGGGATACGGCCACGCCACGCCCGAACAGGGCGAAACTGGCGGTATCAACACCGCCCCCGCCCTGCACCGCTGTGCCATGGTTCGGGTCTGTTTCGTGCAGGAAAATGGTATCGTTGCCATCGCCCAGCCGAACCTGCCCCAACCCGTTGCGGCCCATGGTGACGCTGTCGTCACCATCGCCCAGACGAATGGAATTTGCCCCGCCGTTGGCCACAAGGGTCGTGCGCGAATTGCCGTTCACCTGAAACGCCCCGACAAAGCCCTGGGTGATGACATCATGCACGCCGCCATCCCCACTGAAGGCGATCTGCCGCGCGCCGCCATCACCGATGCGCAGGGTGTTGTTGCCCTCATAGGAATAGACCGATTCCATAAACCCGTTTCCGGTGGTCAGCCGGTTGTCGCCTGCGCCCATTTTCAACAGATGGATACGGGCGTTGTCGTTCAGGGTAATCGTATCGTTGTCATTGCCCAGTTGCAGGCTGCCGATCCGGCTGTCACCGGTCAGGGTGACGGTGTTTGTACCGTCGTTCAGACCGGCGCTCTCGATCCGGGTCGACCCGGACATCATAACCGTGTCATCCCCCCCATAGGCAAGAACCTGGTCAACGCGCGCACTGCCGCTCATCTCGATCCGGTTGTTGCCATTGCCCATCTGGGCGCTCTGGCCGCGGCCATCGCCGGAATAAACGAACCGGTCGTCACCGTTATAGGCCGTGATCGACACGACATCGCTGCCATTTCCGATGAAAGCCTGATCGTTGCCGCTGCCCAGAATGACGGTACTGGCTTCGCCACCGTTGCGGGCCACGAAAATATCGTCGTTGTCGCCCAACTGAATCTGCTCGGCCCGTCCACCATCAAGGGTCACCCGGTCCTGCCCGTTCGAGAACCCGATCGAATGCACCTCGCCGTTGCTGTTCACGGTGACGGTGTTGTTGCCACTGTAGGACGTGACCGCGCCGACAAAGTTGGTGTTGCCCCCCATACCGCTTTCGATGGTCAGGGTGTTCGCTCCATCGCCCAGCGACAGTGAATCCGCGCCGTTGCGAATCGTGACCGTGTCGTCGCCGTCGCCACCCCTCAGATACGAAACAAAGCCATTGCCGCCGTTAAAGACGTTGTTGCCGTGCCCCATGTACAGCCCGTTGATATAGCCGTCACCGCCGCTGACCGTGTCGTTGCCATTGCCAAACTCAATCAAACCCACGCCACCGCTGCCCAGTGTGATCCTGTTGTTGCCACCGTAGAGTTCGACCGCCGAGGTGCGTTCATTGCCCAGGGTCAGATTGATTTCGCCATCACCGCGCAGGAACCGTACCCGCGTGTCGCTCAAATCCAGCGTTCCGGTGGCATCATCCAGATCGACATAATTGATCGTGCGGTCGCCCCCGCCGTTGTTGGTGAAATTCGCGTTGATCGGCCCGTCGCTGCGCAGCCTGAGAACGTCAATGTCCCAGTTTCCGGAAAGAGCTGCGTTCAGCGTATAACCAGGCTGTCCGTCATAGACCGAAATATTGACCTCACCGAGATAATTATTGCTCCAGTTGAAGGTGTTGCCAAAAGCCGTGAAAGGTGAAACGCCGTCGAGTGCAATATTAGCCACGAGAAAACCCCCATAAAATTTGATTGAAAACGAGTTTATGAGACACCCGCGACGCCTATTCTGTCAATTCTTTTAGATGCCGCCAATTCCGTTACATGAATGGGAAACGCCTGACAGGCGGCTAAAAACGCCGCTTCAACAAAGAGTTGAGAACGTATTTCATCCTTTGGAAGAATTGGCGGGGCCGCACTCATCGCCTGGTGCAAAACACTCTACGGACCCGGCGCCACACGCAACCACGACATATCGCGTGAATTTCTCAGATTCCGTGGATTTGGAGCGGGTGAAGGGATCGAACCCTCGTCATCAGCTTGGGAAGCTGCTTCTCTACCATTGAGATACACCCGCGACTGCGGCCTTTTACTCGGCCACGCGGCGACCTGCAAGGGTAATTGATTGTGCGAAGTGCCACCGTGCGCGGCGCGGAACGCCCGAACGAAGTGGCCGACCACGCCACCTATCTCGCGCAGCTGAAGAAATCCCACTCCCGCAAAACCGGTTTCTGGTCCCGTACCGGAGCCGCCAAACCAGCGCCAACCAACATCGCCCGCCGTCCTGTTTGGGGCAAGACTGACGAGTGACGCACGCCCCCTGCATTGGCCGGGCGGGCCTGCGCAGTCGCGCAACGCCGGGCCTCACAACAAAAATCCGCGGGTTTCCTTGGTTCGCAACCCTGCAGTGCATAGGTCATGCAAAAGGACCGCACCATGAAGAAATTCTCGTTACTCGACTTGTCGCCGATCCCCGAAGGCAAGACCGCAGCAGATGCCTTGGCCAATACCGCAACCCTTGCCGTCGCGGCAGAGGCTGCGGGATATCACCGCTTTTGGCTGGCCGAGCATCACAACATGCCGGGCATCGCCAGTGCAGCCACGGCGGTTGTCATCGGTCATGTCGCGGCGGCGACGAAAACCATGCGCATTGGCGCCGGTGGAATCATGCTGCCCAATCACGCCCCCCTTATGGTGGCTGAACAATTTGGAACGCTTGCAACCCTGTTTCCCGACCGGATCGACCTGGGATTGGGGCGCGCACCCGGCACGGATATGGCGACAGCCCGCGCGTTGCGGCGCCATATGGCGCCCGAGGATCGCTTTCCCCAGGACGTGCAGGAATTGATTGGCTATTTCAACGACGCGCCGAAGGGCGCTGCGGTGCGCGCCATTCCCGGCGAAGGCACCCAGGTTCCGGTCTGGATTCTCGGCTCCTCGCTCTATGGTGCGCAACTGGCGGCGCATCTTGGCCTGCCCTACGCCTTTGCATCGCATTTCGCACCTGACCTGTTGGAGCAGGCGATTTCGATCTATCGGTCGTCTTTCCAGCCCTCGGAATCCCTTGCGCGCCCCTATGTGATGATGGCCACAGGGGCTTGCGCGGCGGAAACCGAGGCAGAAGCAGAGTTTCTGCGGTCATCGCAATTCCTGGCCTTCGCCAACCTGCGCACAGGAAACCCGGGCAAGCTGCCCCATCCGCAGAACGATGTCGCCTCGCTCATTCCGGCGCCGGTGTTTGCCCAGGTCCAACGCGCATTGTCCTGCTCGGCGACCGGCGATGTTCAGACGGTCCGCAGGCAGTTCGAGGCCCTGATATCCAGGTATCAACCAGATGAGCTTATGGTGACAGGCATGATCCACGACCCGCAAGCAAGGGTGCGATCATTCCAGATTGCCGCAGAGGTTCTGAAGGAATTCAGCACGTAACAATTGATGGCACCTAGAAATGCCATCTGGGTCATCAGGTTCGGGCCGAAGAAGATTTTCGCATAGCAATCGGCGCAGAGGTTGGCGCGCCACTCAACAATGCAAACCCGCCATTCCGGCAGGCATCCGTGAATTAAGCAGCGGGCTTCCATTTTACCGGGGTCACGTAAACGATGCTGTCACCAACACTGACCATCACATCGCCGTCCTGAATATTGACCTGAAACTTCATCGCGCGGCTTACCAGTTTCGCAAGGTCGCTGGTGTCGGTCTCGGACAGATTTATCACCTGAAGATTATCGAAACGGGTGGTGCTGTTTTTAACTTTGTCCCACCACATCTCGGCGGTCCTGCCGCCGTAAGGATAGACGATCACCTTGCCAGCTTTGCCGCAGGATTGGCGCATCACCTTCTCGCTGGGAAGCCCCAGAGCCACCCACAGATCAAGCTCGCCGCTCAGGCTTTTTTGCCAGATGTCCGGTTCGTCATCGGTTGAAAGACCCTTCGTCATTTCCAAATGCGCATGGGCATTCAGCGCAAAAGCCAGGATGCGCACCATCAACCGCTCATCCGTCTCCGACGGGTGCTTCGCAACGGTCAGTTTATGGGTCTCATAATAATGACGATCCATGTCAGAGACCGAGAGTTCAACTTTATAGATCGTTGATTTTTGCGCCATGATCTGTCCCGAAACGCCAAAGATCGGCATGCCTACTGCGTCTGATGATCTTGTGAAAGCAGATAACAAGGCAGTGAATACTGGCGATCAAACAGGTGTTGCCCCGTTGCGTGACCCGACAGTTCAGAATGGCTGGTCCAAAACAGGCCCCCCTTCATGCGATAGTGTCCCGTGGCGTAGTGTAGGAACTGGCGCTCTGAATCGCGCCGGTTTCACCGGAGACCTATAACTTCATTTCACGCGACCATATCGAGCACGTCGCGCTGTGCATAGAAGTTCTCTTCAGCCTCTGTTGGCGGGATGTTTCCGATGGGGCCAAGCAAGCGTCTGCTGTTGAACCAATCGACCCATTCGAGGGTGGCCATTTCCAGATCCTGCATGTTGCGCCACGGTCCCTGGCGATGGACCAGTTCGGTTTTGTAGAGGCCGTTGATCGTCTCGGCGAGGGCGTTGTCATACGAGTCTCCGAGGCTGCCGACCGATGGCTCGATCCCAGCTTCGGCCAAACGCTCGGTATAGCGGATGGACAGATATTGGGCGGATTCAACCGGTCGTCGCAACACCCCGTTTTTGGAGGTGTAAATAATGACAGGAAAACGGAAATCCGAGCGCTCGACCCGTCCCAAATTATCCTCGCCAGGTCGGCCGCCAATCTGGCAGCGTGAGAATCTATGCCGGTTCTGGCGGGAGATTGCATCGGGGCTTTCGAGTGAGGAGGCCGCCGTTGAAGCGGGTGTCTCTGCTCCTGTCGGAACCCGATGGTTTCGGAGTTCTGGCGGACTGCCTCCCACACATCTTGCGCCATCGGCCGCTTGACCGAAGAGCCGTAGCCTTTCCTTCGCAGAACGTGAGGAAATAGCCCTTGAATGCGCGAGGAGCACAGGTATCCGCGCGATTGCACGGAAGGTGAAGAGATCGCCCAGCACGATCTCCCGAGAGATCAGGCGCAACTCGGCAACTCGTGGCGGAGATTACGACTACCGTGCGATCAACGCGCAGTGGCACGCTGACCGTGCAGCCAAGCGTCCGAAGGTCAGCAAGCTCGCGCTGAACCCTGCCCTGCGTGACTACGTGCAGGATCGGCTTTCCGGCCTCATTGCCGCACCGGACGGCATCGCCTTCAATGGGCCTGTTGTGGTATGGAAAGGACGGCGGGCCATTCACCGGCAGAGCCGACGCTGGTCCTCAGCCTGGAGCCCGGAGCAGATCGCGCAGCGTCTGAAGGTGGACTTCCCCGAGGACCCAACCATGCGCATCAGCCACGAAGCCATCTACCAAGCTCTTTATATTCAAGGGCGCGGCGCGCTGAAGCGGGAGCTGTCTGCCTGTCTCCGGTCCGGCCGTGCTCTCAGAGTGCCTCGCGAACGCGCACGGAACCGCGACAAGGCCTTCATCGCCGATGCGCTGATGATCAGCGACCGCCCGGAAGAAATCGGTGACAGGGCAGTTCCAGGCCATTGGGAGGGCGACCTCATTCTCGGTCTTGGCAGTTCGGCGATCGGCACGCTGGTTGAACGCACGACCCGCTTTACGATGCTCCTGCACTTGCCGCGCATGGAGGGGCACGGGACAAGGAAGTCTGCCAAAAATGGACCAGCCCTCGCCGGTCACGGTGCCGAAGCCATCCGGGATGCCATCGCGGGGACTATCCGCGGCTTGCCTGCTAACTTGCGACGATCGCTGACTCGGGACCAAGGGGCCGAGATGGCACAACACGCGCAGCTTCGGATCGACACCGGTCTCGAGATCTACTTCTGCGATCCTCAGAGCCCTTGGCAGCGCGGCAGCAACGAGAACACCAACGGCTTGCTCCGCCAATACTTTCCGAAAGGGACAGACCTCAGCCAACGCGGCGTCGACGAGTTGAGCGCCGTTGCCCATGCGCTCAACACGCGACCGCGCAAGACGCTGGGCTGGCAGACACCGGCGGAGGCTCTCGACCGGCTTCTCAGACAGGATATGATCGAAGGTGTTGCGACGACCGGTTGAATCCGCCCAATATCTGTCCATCCGCTATACCGAGCGTTTGGCCGAAGCTGGGATCGAGCCATCGGTCGGCAGCCTGGGAGACTCGTATGACAACGCCCTCGCCGAGACGATCAACGGCCTCTACAAAACCGAACTGGTCCATCGCCAGGGACCGTGACGGAACATGCAGGATCTGGAAATGGCCACCCTCGAATGGGTCGATTGGTTCAACAACAGACGCTTGCTTGGCCCCATCGGAAACATCCCGCCAGCAGAGGCTGAAGAAAGGCGGCCGTGATGGCGTCAGGGAAGCCCTTGAGGCCGTCTACGACCGCGATCAGGATGTCCTGTACCCCACGGTTTTTCAGTTCCGTCATCACGGAGAGCCAAAATTTGGCGCCCTCGTTGTCGGCGATCCAAAGACCCAGCACCTCGCGCATGCCATCCCTGTTGACGCCGAGAGCGACATAGACAGCCTTGTTCTTGACCATGCGGCTGTTGGCGTCACGGATCTTGACCCGCAGAGCATCGAAAATGACGATGGGATACATCCGGTCCAGCGCACGGGACTGCCATTCCCGAACCTCATCCAGCACCGCGTCGGTCACGCGGCTGATCAGATCTGGCGAGACTTGCAGGCCATAGACGTCCTCAAGATGAGCACGGATGTCACGGACGGTCAGACCGGCGGCATAGAGGCCGATGATCTTGTCATCCATTCCATCAATGCGGGTCTGGCCCTTCTTCACCAGTTCAGGCTCGAAGCTGCCGTCCCGGTCACGCGGAACCGCGATCGGCAACTCCCCATCCTGGCCTTTTAGTCTCTTGGCGGATGAGCCGTTACGGCGGTTGGCCTGATCGGCCGGCGCGTCCTTGCCATCCTCATAGCCCAGATGTGCCGTCAGCTCGGCACCCAGCATTCGTTCCATCAGCTTGATCTTCAGCTCTTTCATCAGCCCGGCATCGCCAAGCAGGTCTTCAGGCCGCTCGCAGCCCTTCAGTAGTTCGTCCAGCAGTTCCTTGGATATGGTCATCGTCCTTGCTCCTCTCGGGAAGCATGGACCAGATCGAAGTTACACAGAAGATCGGACACTCTCATATGGAGCGCTACCGCGATCCAAAGGCCAACGTGACAACCGACTTTTCGGCGCCCGTGACATAATTTGACCACCGCTCCATCAACCCCCGGCGCTTGTCCAACAGGTCAGATCGCGCATAGGCGCGCTCCACATCCGACCCGACCTTGTGCGCCAAACTCATTTCCGCAACCTCGCGCGGCGCGTTGGCCACCTCTGACGCCCAATCCCGGAAGGTTGAGCGGAAGCCATGCACCGTCACGCCCTCAACCTTCATCCGGCGCAGCAACATCAGCATCGACATATTGGACAGGGGCCGGTGCCGTTTCTGGCCCTCAAAGACAAAATCGGATTGCATCGCCCGCAATGGCTCAAGGATCGCGCGCATTTCATCTGTCAACGGCACCCGGTGAACAACCCCGCCTTTCATCCGGTCCGCCGAACAGGTCCACAGCCCCGCGTCAAAATCAATTTCCGGCCATTGTATCCCCAACACTTCACTGGTGCGCGAGCCGGTCAGACAGGTGAACATCAGCGCCTTTGCCGCCATGGCGTTGCGGGTTTTCAGATCAGCGTAGAAGGCTGGCACATCCTGCCACGCCATCGCGCCGTGATGTTTGGGGCGCAGCTTCACCTTTGGCAAAACCTGTGCCTCTTTGATCGCCGTGACCGGGTTTTCGCCCGACCGCAGCCCCTTTGAGCGCGCCACATCCAACACAGTTTTGATCCGCTGCGCCAAACGTTTCGCGGTTTCGTGTTTTTCGGTCCAGATTGGCGACAGGCACATCAAAACCTCGGGTTGGCCAATGCTATCGACCGGCATGCGCCCGATCTTGGGAAAGGCATAGTCGCGCAAGGTGTTGATCCATTGCTGGCCATGCTTGGCGTTTTTCCACGTGGGCATCCGCGCGATGTGAACTTGCTGCGCCACTTCCTCGAATGTCGGAACATCCTGCCGCGCGTTGAAACGTGGGTTCAGCCCCTGTTTGGCCATGCGCCGATATTCCAACGCCCGATCCCGCGCCTGATTCAATGTCACCACATCGGCACCGCCCAAGCCAAAGTCAGTGCGCAGCGGCGCGCCCATCCTGTTTTTCTGCCCCTTGACCACCACCCGAACGATCCAGCGCCGCGCGCCGCTTGGATCAACCACCAGATAAAGCCCGCCCCCATCCCCATGTCGCCCCGGCCCAAGGTTCTCGACCAGCTTCTTTGTCAGTTTTCCGGTAAGCGCCGCCATGAGATATACCACATTCCATACCACTCAAGGAAAGCATACCGGAGCAATCGAAAGAAATCCAGAACAACGGAAATTCCCGCCAAAACCTTACAGACAAAAGAAAAAGGCCGCCCAAGGCGACCTATCGAAACGCTGCAAAATCGTGGGGTGGCGGACAGACAGGGATTCGAACCCTGGAGACGGTCTCCCGCCTACACACTTTCCAGGCGTGCGCCTTCGACCACTCGGCCACCTGTCCGTGGGGCGTGAGTTAGCCAATCGCGCCGGGGATTGCAAGGGAGTTGGGCGGGAATTGCGCCCACATTGCGAACTCACGCCAGATGCAGGTAAACACGGCGGTTGCGCGCGCCCTTTTTCTCAATTTTCCCCAGACGCAGCGGGCCGATTTCGCTGGTGCGGCGCACGTGGGTGCCGCCGCAGGGTTGCAGATCAATCTGCCCGTCGCCCTGGCCGATACGCACCAGGCGCACCTGCCCTGCCCCCATGGGCGGCATCACCGACATGGTTTTCACAAGGCCCGGATTGGCGCGCAATTCATCGTCGGTGATCCAGCTTTCGCTGATCTCCAGATCGCGACTTACCAGATCATTCAGGGCGGCCTCCAGTGCGGCCTTGTCATCGGGCGCCTCGGGCATGTCGAAATCGAGCCGCCCCTTTTCGGCGGCAATCGCCCCGCCGCTGACCGGTAGCGGGATCACCACCGACAGAAGGTGCAGCGCCGTATGCACCCGCATGTGGCGCAACCGACGGCCCCAATCCAGAGTCTGGGTTACATGGGTGCCCACCGGCGGCAAGGCATCGGGCATCGCCGGTATGAGGATCAGATCGTCGCCTTCCCCCTTGAGGCAAGTGGCGATTTCGATCTCGCGCCCATCCCAGGCCAGGGTGCCGCTGTCGCCCGGCTGCCCCCCACCTGTGGCATAGAACACTGATTGATCCAGGATCACGCCCCCCTCATCGGTGAGGGCGGTTACAACGGCGGGGGCGCTGTGCAGGTACGCGTCATCGCGAAACAGAAGTATGGTCATAGATCGTCCTTTCCGGCATCCGAGGGGGGCTGGCATCTGCATCACCCGTGTCCGTCACATCATCCAGCGTCAGATAGGCACGGTCCGATGGCCCGGTTTGCGATGGGGGTGTTTCTGTCGGCCGCCCCTGCGGGGGCGCACGATGGAGCGCCTCGGGGTTGCGCAGCCAGAGATCATGTTGGGAAAAGGGGATTTCGATGCTTTCATCCCGAAACCGGGCGGCGATTTCATGGTTCATGTCGGATTTCACCGACAGCACGAAATTCACATCGCGCAGGATCGCCCGGATTTCAAATTTCAGACTGCTGGCGCCGAATTCCATGAACACCACGGCGGGGGGTGGGTTCATCACCACAAGGGGGTGCGCCTCGGCGATTTCCTGAAGAATCGTTTCAACCTGCCGGGTGTCCGACCCATAGCCAACCCCCACCGGCACAATCACCCGCCCCACCAGATTGCCACGGGTCCAGTTCGTTACGGTGCCGCTGACAAAATCGGCGTTGGGCACGATCACATCGGTGCGGTCAAAGGTTTCGATCCGGGTCGAACGCACGGAAATGTCGCGCACATAGCCCATCTGCCCGCCGACCTCGATCCAGTCGCCCTCGGAAATCGGGCGTTCGATCAACAGGATGATACCGCTGACAAAGTTCGACACGATGTTCTGAAGGCCGAACCCGATCCCGACCGACAGCGCCCCGGCCACGATGGCCAGCGACGAAAGATCAATTCCCGCCGAAACGATGGCAAAGATCGCGGCAAGGAAAATCCCCACATAGCCGGTGCCCGCCACAATGGCATTGCGCCCGCCCGTATCTATCCGGGTCTTGGGCAGCACGGACGAACGCAGTGTGCCCTGCAACAGCCGCGTCATTGCAAACCCAAGGGCAAAGACCATGGCGAAACTGATAAAATCCACTGGGGAAATATGGGTCTCGCCAAAGGAAAACCCTTCGCGAAAGCGGGTCCAGAGTTCGAGCAGGTCGGCCGAACGCACCCCCCAGATCAGCGCGAACAGCGGCAGCGCACAGATGCCAAGCAGGAAACTGATCAGAACCGGGGTCAGCGCCTCGCCGGCCTGGCGCGGGTCCAACTGCATGAACAGCGCATAGAAATCCCGCACCGCCAGACGCAGCACCGCCAACAGCCCCAACAAGGCCAGACTGCCAATCACCGCGTAAACAAGGCGCGTTCCGGCAATTTCAAATCCGACCGCCACCAACAGCGGGCCAATCACGGCCACCACGGTTGTGATCCGGCCAATCAGATGCACGATCCCGGTAAAATAAGGCACCGCGGAAACCGCGTCGTTGTCATCCTGCGACGGGGCAGCAAGATGGACAGAGGTCAACATACGTCCAAGCCGCACCAGAATCAGGCCCGCAACCACCATCAGCAGAAACGACAGAACCGCCCGTGTTCCGCTGGAATAGGCATCAAATTCAACAACCTGCCCCAACAATGCGCCACTGCACAGAACCAGCCCCAGCAGGGTGACATAAACGCGCGCCCTGTGCCGCTGCTCCAGCGGAATGGGCAGTGGCGCGTCAATTTCGACGCGCCGCGGGAACAACCGCGCGCCCAGCCAGATCGCGCCAAACGCCAGAACGCCAAGGGTCGGCAGGGTTTCAGCCGCAAGCTGCCCGCGCAGGCCCAGAAGGCCGCTCATGAAACCTGCGGCGCTTAGCGCGGTCAGCCCCAACACCGGCGCCGCGATCTGACCCAGCGAAATGACAAAGGCCAAAGCGGGGCTACTGTGACCACGCCACCCGGCATAAAACCGCAGGGTCAGCCATTCAACGGCACTGCGTCCGCGCAGCACCAGAACAAACGCAATCACCAGCAAGACTGCGATGATAACACCGTTGCCGCCCAAAGATTCAGCGCGGTTTTCTGCGTTCAGCGCCTCGCTTGTCTCATCGTGCCACGCGCGAAAACTCTTGGCCATGTCGCCAAACGCCGTGGCCCACAACGCCGGGTTCAGCGGGCTTGGCCCCCGGCGCAGCGCCTCTTCGGCCTGGCGTTCGCGGATCGTCTTGTCGATCTCGCGGATCAACCCATCGGCCCGGTTATAGGCTTCCTCGGCGCTGCGCTGCGGGGCTTTCAACTGTGCAAGCTGGCGCTCCAGCTCGGCGCGGCGCGATGCAATTTCAACCGCTTCGGGCGGGCCTTCTTCGCCCGGCGGATCACCCAGGGCAGAAATCTGCGCCTCAAGAGTGGTGATCCGGGCCTGATTGGTGCCCTGCGCCTTTTGAAATTCCTCGCGATACCCGACAATCTCGGTGCGCAGATCCTCAAGCCGCAGATCGCTGGCATTGCCCGCCTCAAGCGTGGTTTCGGCACGTCCTGCCAGATTCTCCCATGCGGTCAGATCCTGCTCGGGTTGCGCCAAAAGCGGCAGCGCCAGCCACAACAGCACAGTGACCAGCAACGCCCGCAACAGGTGCGGCGCGCGATGGCTCATTCCTGAAAGACCGACGGCAATCCGCGCCCGCCCTCGTCCAGCCATGCGGGAACAGGCAGGCCCTTTTCACGCAGGAATGCCGGATTGAACAGTTTGCTTTGATACCGGGTGCCGTAATCGCACAGGATCGTGACAATGGTATGCCCCGGCCCCATCTCGCGTGCCATGCGGATTGCACCCGCCACATTGACGCCCGACGACCCGCCAAGGCACAGGCCCTCGTCGGTCAGCAGATCAAACACCACAGGCAGGGATTCGGCATCGCCAATGCGCCAGGCCATGTCAGGGGTGAATCCTTCGAGGTTGGCAGTGATCCGCCCCTGCCCGATGCCTTCGGTGATCGAATTGCCGGGGTTTTCATCGCCGGTATAAATCTTTAACAGCCCCGCACCCTCGGGATCGGCCAGCGCCACTTTCACGCCTTTGGGCTGCAACACTTCGGCCACGCCAGCCAAGGTGCCGCCGGACCCGACAGCGCAGACAAACCCATCCACCTTGCCTCCCGTCTGATCCCAGATTTCGGGGCCGGTGGTTTCGACATGGGCCTGCCGGTTGGCGGTATTGTCAAACTGGTTGGCCCAGATCGCGCCATTGGGTTCGGTTTTCGCCAAAGCCTCGGCCAGACGCCCGGAATAACGGACATAATTGTTGGGGTTCTTGTAAGGCGCCGCCGGCACCTGCACCAATTCTGCCCCGGCAAGGCGCAGCATGTCCTTTTTTCCTGGCTCTGGGTCTCGGGAATCACGATGACAGTGCGAAACCCCATGGATGCCCCGACCAGCGCCAGCCCGATTCCGGTGTTGCCGGCGGTGCCCTCGACGATGGTGCCACCCGGTTTCAGATCGCCGCGCGCCACCGCGTCGCGGATAATGAACAGCGCCGCGCGATCCTTGACCGACTGGCCGGGGTTCATGAACTCGGCCTTGCCCAGAATGTCACAGCCCGTGGCCTCGGACGGGCCTTTCAGCCGGATAAGGGGGTGTTGCCGATTGCGGCGGCCAGATCGCGGTGAATTGTCATGTTATGGATTCCTTGCCGATACCGCCCCTGTCTAGGCGCACCACAAGGCGAACTCAAGCAAAGGCGCCGGGACGCGCGCGTTCATTCAACAGCCAATACGCCGTAAGCAAAAGCGGCGTGTTGGTGATTTCGCCGCGCCCGATCCGCGCCATCAGATCATCAAAGGCTATCACATGGGTGCGGATATCTTCCTGTTCATCATCCAGGCCCCCGGCCCCCTGCACCAGATCGGGCAAGTCGCACAGCCCGACATAGCTGATCAGGTATTCGGTCACGGCTGCCGGGCTTGGATAATGGTCGGCCACATGGCGCAACTCGCCCATGGTCAGCCCCGCCTCCTCCTCCGCTTCGCGGCGTGCCGCGGTTTGCGGGTCTTCGCCCGGATCAATCCGGCCCGCCACCGGCTCAAGGCTCCAGGGCGCGGGATCGCCACGGGTGAAGATGCCAAAGCGGAACTGTTCCACCAAAAGCACCCGGTCGCGCACCGGATCATAAGGCAGAACCGTTACCGCATCACCCATCAGGAACGCGGCGCGCGACATCGGCGCGCTTTGGCTGCCGTCAAAGCGGCGGTGGGTCAGATCCCGCTCCTCCACCGCAAAGAAATCGACATAGGGGCGGCGCACGTCCTGCGTGACAACCGCCGAGCGGTCAAACGGCGCCCCCGCGACATTCCGTGTCTGCGCGCGCAGGGCCGAGGCCGCGCGCACCCGGATCGTCCCCATCCGTTCGCGCAGCACCGCACCCGTCACCGTGCCAAACAGCGTCATCGCCTCATCTGCCGCACGCCGGGTCATCGCCCCCCAACCAGCCTGCCAATCGGCCAGCGACCACGCCTCGCCACTGGGCGGTGCCGGATCGGCAGGCAGATAGACCGTTGCAGCGCGCGCCGTACCATCAACGTCAACCGTCACCTGCCCGGTGATATACCCGAACCCTTCTTCATAAAAATGCAGCCGCGCCATAGCATCGGGGGGAACATCGCACAGCAACAGCCCCGCCGCGCCCGTCCCCGCGCCCAGCACCGGATAATCGCCGCCGCTGGCCCGCCACACCCCCTGCCCGGCCAGAACCGCAGGCGCGGCGTGCAGATCACAGCCCGCCACACAGCGCCGCAGATCACTGTCCAGCAGCGTGCCGAAAATGAAAATATCCGTCATGGGTTACTCCGCCGGGCGCCCGTTTTTCTGACCAACCCATTCGGCGATCAAACCGCAAAAAACCGCCCCGATGGCAAAGGCCGGCAACACATCATAGTTCACAATGTAACCGCCGTATTCCAGCATCAGCCGCACCATTTCCTCAAGCGCCTCGGTCGGGTCGTCATAGTACAAATCCAGCGACCGCTGAATCATTTCGCGCCCGCCCCACCACAAAAGCACCCAAAACGTGATGGCCACCCCCGCCGTCAGCCCATAGGCCGCCCCAAAGGCATAGCCTTCACCGGCCCGCCGCCCAACCACACGCCAGCCCATCAAGAACCCGATCCCCGCGTTCACCACCCCAAATGTTACCGGAATATCAGCGCCATAGGGGATATGCGGCAAAACCAGCCCGGTCACGAAAAATGCCAGCGCGGCAAACAAAAGCCCGGCGATCAACTTGGCGGCGGTAGGATACATGGGGTTAATCTGGCCTTGTCACACTAACTGGGTCAGCCGACAGTTGACCCTGTGAAAGCCTCCGGCGCAAGGGACGAGGAAAAGATTCCCCGCAACCAGGGCACCCATGCCACGACGCAGGCTTCAAAGGCCCGGCATGGGCCGCAATGAACAGGATGACAGATGTTTTGGTGCACCCAGTAGGATTCGAACCTACGACCTTCGCCTTCGGAGGGCGACACTCTATCCAGCTGAGCTATGGGTGCGCGCCGCTTCTATAACCGCCACATCGCGCACCCGCAACGTAAAATCGTGCAAAGACGGGTTGCGCGTGGCAGTCTTTTGCAAACACCCGCCAAACCCCAACGGTTCAGCGAACGGAACAGGCCCATTGGCGCGCCACGCCCGCCACGGGCGGCAAAACATGATGTGGCGCGCAAGGCGCGCCTCCGCTGGATCAGGCGAACAGATCGTGGCAAAGATCCAACGCATCAATCAACGCGTCAATTTCCTCGCGGGTGTTGTAAAGGCCAAAAGAGGCCCGGCAGGTGGCATGCACCCCCAGATGCTCCATCAACGGCCCCGCGCAATGGTGCCCGGCCCGCACGGCAATGCCGCGTTTGTCCAGAACCGTTGAAATGTCATGGGCGTGGGCCTGTCCGTCCAGCGTGAAAGAAAAGATCGCGCCCTTGTCCGGCGTTGTGCCCTGCACCTGAACCCAGTTCAGCCCGGCAAGACGCGCCGCTGCATAATCGCGCAGATCGGCCTCGTGCCTGGCGATGTTTTCCATCCCCAGATCCATCATGTATTCCAGCGCAACACCCAACCCGATCTGTTGCACGATACCGGGGGTGCCAGCCTCGAATTTCATCGGCGCGTCGTTATAATCAATCCCGTCGCGGCGCACTTCGCGGATCATGTCACCGCCGCCCAGAAACGGGCGCATCTCGGCCATCCGGTCCTTGCGCACATAAATCGCCCCGGACCCGGACGGACCATAGAGTTTATGCCCCGTCACCGGATAAAAATCACAGCCGATATCCTGCACATCCACCGGCCCATGCACCGCTGCCTGACTGCCATCCACCAGGACCGGCACGCCCTTTTCGCGCGCCCCGGCACAGATCGCCTTTACATCCACACGGGTGCCCAGGACGTTGGACATATGGGTGACGGCAATCAGTTTGGTGCGCGGCGTGATCGCGGCCAGCACGGCGTCGGGGTCAAGGGCGCCCGTGGCATCGGTTTCCACCCATTTCAGCACGACACCCTGGCGTTCGCGCAGGAAATGCCAGGGCACGATATTGGCGTGATGTTCCATCACCGACAGGATGATTTCATCGCCCGCCTGCATCCGCGGCGCGGCCCAGCCATAGGCGACCATGTTGATGCCTTCGGTCGTGCCGCTGTTCATCACGATTTCATCTTCCGATCCCGCGTTCAGGAACCGGGCCACGGTGGCGCGCACCGCTTCGTATTTGTCGGTGGCAAGGTTTGACAGAAAATGCAGCCCGCGATGCACATTGGCATATTCCATGGAATAGGCCTGGGTGATCGCATCAATCACCACTTTGGGCTTTTGGGCCGAGGCGCCATTATCAAGGTAAACCAACGGCTTGCCATTCACCTGTCGCGACAGGATCGGGAAATCGCCACGCACTGCATTCACGTCATACATATCGGATCACTCCATGCCGGGAACGGAAATTCCGATCACGGCAAGTATCAGGGACAGACCAAAGGCCAGACCGAAACTGGTCGCCAGGATCATCACAAAGGTTTTGGGAATGGATTTGAAACTGTGCAGGGTCGCGATGAAATGGGTCAGCAGCCACATGAACAGCAACAACCCGAACACCCCGATCAGCCAGGCCAGCATGGGCAGAAACAGCAGGGCAATGCTTTGCACCACCTGAAGGCACACCATCACGAATTGCAGCCAGACGATAAGAACCAGCCCATCCTGAAACCGCCCCGTACCCCCGCAGGCCCGGCCAACCCAGAAGACAATGAAAACCATTACCACCAAAAGCGACAGTTGGATCAGGCCCAGTTGCAGGGGGCTGATGAACAGCGGCGGCATCTGCGCACCGCTCCAGCCGCCGAGCAAAAGATTGCCAAGTTCGGCCAGCAGGATCGACAGAACCACGACCAGCACCAGCGCCTGCCACAGAACCTCGCGCCCCAAATTCAGCGCCATCAGCCGCTCGGCCACCGCACGGGGCGCGCGAACCGTCTGCACCGCCATGGGCAGCAGGGTGGAAAGGTTCATCATTGCGCCCGCTCCGTTCGCCATTCGACCGTCCAAAGCCCGACGCCCCAGATCCCGAGGAATGCCAGCAGCGCGGCCGCCCCCACGAGATTCAGGCCGGGACCATCGCCGATAAATCCGGCGATCAACCCCCACAGCAACCACAGCGGCGAAGCCGCCAGCAGCGCCCAGAACAGCGCCATACGCGCGCCAAACCATGTGCCCCGCCCGCCCAGCATTCGCGCAACCATATGGCTGAGCGCGGCAACAGCGTAAAGGGCCAGCGGCATGATGAACACCCAGCCGAGCAATGCGCCGCCCATCAACACCTCGAACTCCTGGCCGGTCAGGAACGCCTCGCGCGACAGGCGCGGCCATTGGGCCACAAAGATCAACGCGCAGGCAATCATCACTGTAATCAGCGCGCGATCCTCGCGCACTGCCCCGGCGGTGCGGCGCCGCAGCACCGCACCCGGCCGGCGATAGCTGGCCAATATATCGCTGGTCACACCCATTGGTTCAGCCGCGCCGCCGGGCCAGCCAGGCCGCCAGACGGTCGGTCAGATCGGCGGCAATATCCTTGTCGTCGATTTCGTTCAGGGCCTCGGCCAGGAACGACAGAACCATCAGATCCTGCGCCTCATCCAATGGCACCCCACGTGAACGCAGATAAAACAACGCTGTTTCATCAATCGCGCCGGTGGTTGACCCGTGGGAACAGGCCACGTCATCGGCATAGATCTCAAGCTCGGGCTTGGCAAGAAACTGACTGTCATCGTCCAGCAGAAGCGCCTGCGAAATCTGATAACCGTCGGTTTTCTGCGCCCCCGCCTTGACCAAAATCTTGCCCTGAAACACGCCTGTCGCGCCGTTGCGCAGCACCTTTTTGAACACCTGACGGCTTTCGCAGTTCAGGGCGTCATGGGTGATGAAAATCGTGTCATCGTGGTGAAAATCACCATCTCCCACGGCGGCACCGGCCACATGGGCCAGGGCATCATCGCCCGTCAGTTCGATCACGCATTCGTTGCGGGTCAGCACACCGTTGACCGACAGCGTAAAGGATTTGAAGCTGCTTTCGGTGCCAAGACGGGCAAAGATATGGGTCGCCGCCCGACGTTCGTGATCGCGGCCCTGAACGCGGATGTGGTTGAATACGCCATGATCGGCGACATCCACCTCCAGCACCTTGTTGAACCGCGCGGCAGCAGGGCCGTTTTCCAGCAGGGTCAGATCGGCGCCCTCTTCCACCCGGATCACATGGTGCAGCATCGCATCCGAGGTTTCATCCCGGTGCAGATAGATCAGCGAAACAGGAAGCGCCGCCTTGCCGGTGGCACGGATCAGCACGCCGTCACTGGCAAAGGCGGTGTTCAGGGCGGCAAGGGGGCGGGCAACCGGGGTTTGGCCGTTGGTTTCCAACGTGCCATAAAGGCCGCGCGCCCAGTGAATATCGCTGGCGCTGTCCAGACGATCAATCTCGACCCCGGCAAGGGTCAGATCATCGGAGGCATCGGCATCGAAAACACCATCGACAAACACGATTTTCAACTGGTCCAGCCCGTCAAACACCGGGGTTTCACCGGCATTGAACAATGCGGCCTGCGGCGCCTCGGGGGCGGTCAGGGTGTCGGGTTTGGTATAGCGCCAGTATTCATCGCGCCGATGCGGCAGGCCCATGGCCCGCAGCCGCGACACGGCATTCTGCCGTGCATCAGCCGACCACCCGGCCCCATCGGGCAGGGCCAGCGCGGCAATCCGCGCCTCGGCCAGATCGGTTTTCTGTTGTGGCAGTGCCATTACTGCACCTCCGCCATGATGTCGGCATAGCCGTTGTTTTCGACCTCAAGCGCCAGATCGGGACCGCCGGTTTTCACGATTTTCCCATCGGCCATGATATGCACCACGTCAGGTTTGATATGATCCAAAAGCCGCTGATAATGGGTGATCACAAGAAACGACCGCCCCGCATCGCGCAGGGCATTCACCCCGTCGGCGACCAGTTTCATTGCATCCACATCAAGCCCGGAATCGGTTTCGTCAAGGATGCACATCTTTGGCTCAAGCATGGCCATCTGAAGGATTTCATTGCGCTTTTTCTCACCGCCCGAAAATCCGACATTCACCGGCCGTTTCAACATCTCGGCGTCGATCTGCAATTCCTTGGCCCGGGCGCGGATCACCTTGAGAAACTCGGTCGAGCTCATCTCATCTTCGCCGCGTGCCTTGCGCTGGGAATTTACGGCGGTGCGCAGAAACGTCATGTTGCCTACGCCCGGAATTTCAACCGGATACTGGAACGCCAGAAACAGACCGGCGGCGGCGCGTTCTTCCGGGTCCATGTCCAGAACGTCGGCGCCTTGCAATTTGGCGGTGCCATCGGTCACTTCATAGCCGTCGCGCCCGGCCAGAACATAGGACAACGTCGATTTTCCCGACCCGTTCGGCCCCATGATGGCGTGGACTTCGCCCGATCCGATTTTCAGATCGACCCCTTTCAGGATGACGCGCTCATCGTCTTCAAGTTTGACGTGCAGGTTGTTGATTTCAAGCATTTGTTTACCTTCTCATCCTTCTTGGCGCCCAGGGCGCCCTATTTCACGGCCTGATCCGGCAACGTTGCGGCATAAGCCCGCGCCGCCGCCGGATCGACCAGTTCACGTTCGATCAGATGTTCGACACAGCGCAGCGCCACATCGAAACTGTCGAAAACCGTATCGGCCAGAATGGCCATATGTTTCAGGGCCTCGTCCCCGATCTTTTCGGGAAAGCGCAGCGAACGCAGGAACACCGCATCGCCATCAAGCAACTGATTGGCATGGCCGCGTTTGTTCAGCCCGGTATTCAATCCGCCGCGCAACGAGAATTGCTTCAAAAACAACATCTTGTGCAGATCAAACCCACAGCTCGCGCAGGAACCCCATTTGCGCGTCAATCAACGGCTGATCCTTGTAAAGCGGCACAAAGGCCACCTCGCTAATCACCGCCACCGCCTGGCCCAGCTTTTCGCGCGCCCCGTCATAGACCTGCATTTCGCCCCCCTGCACGTCAATCTTGAGAAGATCGAAGTCCGGCACCTCTGCCAGATCGTCAAGGCGCATTGTGGTCAGTTCGATCCTCTCTTGCACCTGCGAAGGATTTGCCAGACGGCGGAAAAACCCGGTCGTGCGGGGGTCAGGTTCCAGCAGGGACGACAGGGAAATGGATTTGCACAAATGGTAAGTGCCGGTCGTGCCATCGCCCACCGCCGCCTTGATATAGGTTTCGTTGGGCCCCGGTTTGAGGCGGGCAAAGGCCTCATCGCTGGGTTCAAACCCCCAGACATCGCAGGCGCCCATGGCCAACAACCCGCCATAGGCGTTTTCGTTAATCGGGTTCGCGCCCACCTCAACCACCCGCGTGCGCCGCTCTGGTGCCAGCAGATCAATCAGCGCCCGCGCCCGGTGTTTGTCAAACCCCCGCCCCATGTCAGCGCCTTTTGGCCACAAAACGGGCCGGAACCAAAGCAATAGGAAACATGGATCTTTATCCTTTCGTGCGCGGCCATTGGGCAGCCGCCCAACGCCCGGACAACGACCCGATCAGCCCGCTCGCGCCACCGGCAACCGCGATTTTCCATGGCTCGGCGCCCAGCCACCAGCCGGACGACACCAACATCACCAGGACCACGACACCCGCAAACACCAGCCAGTAGAACCACCCGCTGCCTTTCGGCTCTTTGATCGGGTCGAGACCGCCCATGTCAGCCCACCGACCCTTCCAGCGAAATCGCAACCAGTTGCTGCGCTTCCATGGCGAATTCCATCGGCAAAGCCTGCAACACTTCCTTGCAGAACCCGTTGACAACCAGGGCCACGGCGTCTTCCTCGCCCATCCCGCGCGAGCCGGCAGTAAAACAACTGATCGTCGTCCACCTTGGATGTGGTCGCCTCGTGCTCCACCCGGGAAGAGTTGTTGCGCACTTCGATATAGGGCACCGTGTGCGCGCCGCATTTGTCACCGATCAGCAAGCTGTCGCATTGGGTGTAATTGCGGCTGTCCTTGGCCTTGGGGTGCATCGACACGAGGCCGCGATAGGTGTTCTGCGCCCGACCTGCGGAAATCCCTTTTGACACGATGCGCGAACGGGTGTTTTTCCCCAGATGCACCATTTTCGTTCCGGTATCGGCCTGCTGGTAATTGTTGGCGATGGCAATGGAATAGAATTCGCCCTGTGAATCGTCGCCCCGCAGGATGCAGCTTGGATATTTCCACGTCACCGCCGACCCGGTTTCAACCTGGGTCCAGGACATCTTGGCCCGGTCGCCCCGGCAATCGGCGCGCTTGGTCACAAAGTTGAAGATGCCGCCCTTGCCGTTTTCGTCGCCCGGATACCAGTTCTGGACGGTGGAATATTTCACTTCGGCATCGTCCATGACGACAATTTCCACAACAGCGGCATGCAGTTGCACGGTGTCGCGCATGGGCGCGGTGCAGCCTTCCAGATAGGAAACATAGCCTTCGCGATCGCAAATGATCAGGGTGCGTTCGAACTGGCCGGTGTTTTCGGCGTTGATGCGGAAATAGGTCGACAATTCCATCGGGCAGCGCACGCCGGGCGGGATATAGACAAACGAGCCGTCGGAAAACACCGCCGAATTCAGGGTCGCGAAAAAGTTGTCGGATTGCGGTACGACCGAACCAAGGTATTTCTTTACCAGTTCCGGGTGTTCGCGGATCGCCTCGCTGATCGAACAGAAAATCACCCCGGCCTTTTTCAGTTCAGCCTGAAAAGTGGTGCCAACCGAAACGGAATCAAACACCGCATCCACCGCAACCTTGCGGTTTTCGTCGGCATTCTCGGCCCCCTCAACCCCTGCAAGGATCATCTGCTCTTTCAGAGGGATGCCAAGTTTCTTGTAGGTTTCCAACAGCTTGGGGTCGACCTCATCCAATGATTTGGGTTTGGTTTCCATGCTTTTGGGACGGGCGTAATAGAATTGATCCTGGTAATCCACCTTGGGATAATGGACCATCGCCCATTCGGGTTCTTCCATTTTCACCCAGCGGCGATAGGCCTCAAGGCGCCAGTCCAGCATCCATTCCGGCTCGTCGTTCTTTTCGGAAATCAGCCGTACGATGTCTTCGGACAACCCGCGCGGCGCGTAATCCATTTCAACATCGGTGGACCAGCCGTGTTTGTATTTGCCCGAAAGGGATTTGACGGCATCCACGGTTTCGCGGTCCACGCCTTCTTTTACGTCAGTATCAACTACATTCATCTCGATCCCCTTTCAGACCGCCCTCAGGCTGCCTTCGTCCGGTATTTCCGTTCCTGCGTCAGCCATCTGTCGGCAAAACGCTCAATTTCGTCCCGCGTGGTGTTCGGCCCCAGCGATACGCGGATCGCGCTGGAGGATGCCCGGTCGTCAAACCCCATGGCCTGCAACACCCGGCTGGCGCGCACCTTGCCACTGGAACAGGCGCTGCCGGCGGAAACGGCAAACCCGGCCAGATCCATCTGCATCACCTGTGTTTCGCCCTTCCAACCGGGCGACAGGATGCAACTGGTGTTGGGCAGGCGTGCGCCGTCTTTCCCGACAAAAATAGTCTCTTTTTCGCCAGACGCCAGTGCTGTTTCTAGAATATTTCTAAGTTGCGCAACCCCATCCCAGAGTCCATCGCTCAGATCGCGCGCGGCGGCCTCGGCGGCGGCGCCCATTCCGGCGATCCCGACAATGTTTTCGGTGCCCGAACGGCGGCCCATTTCCTGCCCGCCGCCCTTGATGATCGCCGGCACATCCAGCCCGCGCCGCAACAATACGGCGGCAATCCCTTTGGGCCCGCCAAATTTGTGGGCCGAAATCACGGCCGCCTCGGCGCCGGACCATTCAAAGGCATAAGGCAGCTTGCCAAACCCTTGTGTCGCATCGCAAAAGGCCAGACCAGCGGGCAAATTCTGCACCACGCCGGTTTCGGAATTGGCCAGTTGCAGGGCCGTGCCGGAGGGGTCAGTCACCGCAACACCCCCGGCGCCATCAACCGCCAGTGCCGGATCGCACCACGCCGTTACCGCGTCATGTTCAACCGGCGCGCAGGCCAACCCGCGCCCCGACAAAACCATGGCACAGCCCTCGGTTGCTGATGATACGAACACCACATCCGCCCCCTCGGCCCCGCAGGCCGCCGCCACCTGTGCGCGGGCGCGTTCGACCACGGCCTTTGCCGCGCGTCCCTCGCCATGCACCGACGACGGGTTGCCCACCACATCCATGGCCGCAATCATCGCGGCCCGCGCCTCGGGGCGCAGGGGCGTTGTGGCGTTCCAGTCAAGATAGGCGCGCGCATTCATGCCCCGTCAACCACCGTGAACAGGGTTGGAACCGCCGGGCACGGGGCCAATCCGTTGCCCACCACATCCGACAGCCGCGTCTGGTGCAGAAAGACGTAAACATGGGCGCTCAGCCCTTCCCACAACCGGTTGGTCAGGGATTGCGCCCGGCTGCCCGACACGCCGCCCTGCGCCCCGGCCCCGGTGTGCATCGCGCTGACGGTTTCATCCACCGCGACCAGTATATCGGCCACGCGGATTTCGATCGCAGGGCGTGCAAGGCGATACCCGCCGCCCGGCCCGCGCACCGATTCGACCAATTCAGCCCGGCGCAGCTTTACGAACAATTGTTCCAGATAGGGCAGCGAAATATCCTGTCGGCGGCTGAGTTCGCCCAGCGAAACCAGCTTGTCAGGCTCTGCAAGGGCCAGATCGGCCAGCGCAACCATCGCATAACGTCCCTTGGTGCTCAGTTTCACGGGGTTTGCCCTTTCTGACATGCCTATGGGCAGTTGACGCCGGGGGTCAGGACAATTACCTCACCCATGACCCTGCGGCTCACCGCAGATTAGAACCGTTCTAAGGTGGCCAAGCGTTTTCGTCAAGTTTGACAATGCGGCCCCCCAACTCGTCAGGGAGACATATGCCCGAGGTTATTTTTCCCGGCCCGGAAGGGCGGCTTGAGGGCCGTTACCATCCGCAAAAGAAATCCGATGCCCCCATTGCGATTATCCTGCATCCCCACCCCCAGTTCGGCGGCACGATGAACAATCGCGTTGTCTATAACCTGCACTATGCGTTTCACGCCATGGGATTCACCGTTCTGCGGTTCAATTTCCGCGGTGTCGGGCGCAGTCAGGGGGAATACGATCAGGGGGTCGGCGAATTGTCCGACGCCGCCAGCGCGCTGGATTATCTTCAGTCGATGAACCAGAACGCGAAACATTGCTGGGTTGCCGGATTCAGCTTTGGCGCATGGATCGGGATGCAGCTTTTGATGCGCCGCCCCGAAATCACCGGTTTCATCAGCGTGTCGCCCCCCGCGAACATGTATGATTTCAGCTTCCTTGCGCCCTGCCCCGCGTCAGGCCTGATCATCAACGGCAGTGCCGATCGCGTGGCGCCGCCCCGCGATACCGTGGCATTGGTCGACAAGCTGCATGAACAAAAGGGCATCACCATCACCCATACCGAAATGGAGGGTGCGGGCCATTTCTTTGAAGATCCGCATATGGAGCAGATGATCGGTGACGTCGAAACCTATGTAAAACGGCGCATGACCGAAACCACGCGCTAAAGCACTTTCGCAAAAACCTGTATCACCCAACACTGCCTGAAATCAGAGATTTCAACGCGTTGGGTGATACTGAGTGTTTCAGGTATTGCGAGAAGTGCTGTAGGGTGGTGCGCCGGGTTTCCCCGGCGCCCCTTTCTGATCAGGCCAGCAACCGGGCCGTTGTGTCCACCAGACGCTTTGCCTGAAAGGCGATGGATTTGCGGCCTGTCTCGTCCAGCTCGCCTGCGGGTTTGGAATATCCGTAAGGGTTTCCGCCATCCTCGAATTTGATCCCGTCGGCATAGCCTGGCGGCACCAGAATCGCCCCCCAATGCATCGCTGTGATATACAGTGACATGAGCGTCGTTTCATGCCCGCCATGGAGGGTTTGCGCGCTGGTCATCGCCGTAAAAGTCTTGTTAACCAGTTTGCCCTGCTGCCACAGGGGGCCAAGGGTGTCGATGAACGCGCGCATCTGGCTGGTGGCATTGCCATAACGTGTGGGGGACGAAAAATAATAACCGTCGGCCCATGTCATGTCATCATGGCTGACCTCGGGAATGTCCTGCATGGCGGCCAGTTGCTTTGCCCAGGGTTCCTGCCCCTCGACCACCTCTTTGGGCGCGGTTTCGGCGGCACGGCGCAGGCGCACCTCGGCGCCAGCCTCTTCGGCGGCGCGGGCGGCCTCGACGGCCATGGCGTGGTTGTTGCCATAGGTCGTATAAAAGATCACGGCAATCTTTGGCTTACTCATATCAATCGCTCCTGTCTGCGTTTTTGGCGTTGTCTGAACGACACTTAGGCTCTTGAAATCCGATGTCGACCTGCCCCCGCGCACAGCAACAGGGCGCTGGCGCACAGAAGGCGGAAAACGTTGTATACCTTGGCATACAACCCCCTTTCCACAGTCCGGATGTTACGCTAAACCACGGCCAACCGAATCCGTACAAAAGGGGCGCCCCCATGAGCAAGATCAAAGTCGAAAACCCTGTCGTCGAACTGGACGGCGATGAAATGACCCGGATCATCTGGGATTTCATCAAGAAAAAGCTGATCCTTCCCTATCTCGACATTGACCTGAAATATTATGATCTGGGCATTCAGGCGCGCGATGACACCGATGATCAGATCACCGTGGATTCCGCCGAGGCGATCAAGAAATACGGCGTTGGTGTAAAATGCGCGACCATCACCCCCGACGAGGCACGGGTCGAGGAATTCGGCCTGAAACAGATGTGGCGCAGCCCCAACGGCACGATCCGCAACATTCTGGGCGGCGTGATTTTCCGCCAGCCGATCATCTGCAAGAACGTTCCCCGCCTTGTGCCCGGCTGGACCAAACCCATCGTTGTGGGCCGTCACGCCTTTGGCGATCAATACCGTGCCACCGATTTCAAATTCCCCGGCAAGGGCAAACTGACGATCAAATTCGTTGGTGAAGACGGCACCGAAATCGAACGCGAAGTGTTCGACGCGCCGGATCTCGGGCGTTGTGATGGCCATGTATAACCTGGACAAATCCATCATTGATTTTGCCCGCGCCTCGATGAACTATGGCCTGAACATGGGCTGGCCGGTGTATCTGTCGACCAAGAACACCATTCTGAAACAATATGATGGCCGGTTCCTTGAATTGTTCCAGCACATCTATGAGACAGAATTCAAAGAGAAATTTGAAAAAGCCGGCATCACCTACGAACACCGCCTGATCGACGATATGGTCGCCTGTGCGATGAAATGGAACGGCGGCTATGTCTGGGCCTGCAAAAACTATGACGGCGATGTGCAATCCGATACCGTGGCGCAGGGCTTTGGCTCGCTTGGGCTGATGACCAGCGTGTTGATGACCCCCGATGGCCAGACGGTCGAGGCAGAAGCCGCCCACGGCACCGTGACCCGTCATTATCGCCAGCACGAGAAAGGCGAGGCCACCTCCACCAACTCGATCGCTTCGATCTATGCCTGGACCGGCGGGCTGAAGCACCGCGCGAAACTGGACGACAACGCCCAGCTTCTCAAGTTTGCGGAAACACTGGAAAAGGTCACCGTAGACACCGTTGAAAGCGGCTTTATGACCAAGGATCTGGCGCTGCTGGTCGGCCCGAACCAGAAATGGCTGACCACGGAAGGGTTCCTTGAAAAGATTGACGAGAACCTGAACAAGGCGATGTAATCGCGCCACACCGATGTGAATGGGGCCGGGCGCAGGGCGTTCCGGCCCCTTTTCTTTGCCCCCGCCGGGGGCCGCGCGCTTTCCCCGGCCCTGTCCTTGGGGTATGGCAAAACGGCATTCACACCCCGAGGAACCATGCCCGCCCATTATCTTTACCTGTTCTTTGCGATTCTGGCCGAAACCATTGGAACCACCGCGCTTCAGGCCAGTCAGCAATTCACCCGCCTCTGGCCTTCGGTGATCGTGGTTGTTGGCTATGGGCTGTCGTTCTGGCTCATGGCGCTGGCGCTCAAGACGATGCCGGTTGGCATTGTCTATGCCATCTGGTCGGGGCTGGGGATCGTGTTCATCGCGGCCATCGGGTTTTTTGTTTTTGGCCAAAAGCTGGATCTGGCGGCGATTTTTGGCATGGGGCTGATCCTGGCGGGCATTCTGGTGATCCACCTGTTTTCAAACAGCGCCACCCACTGACCGCGCCGGTTCACCGCCCGACGCATAAAAACGACGGGATTGCGCCGCGAAGGCTGGTCTTTTCTGCGGTTGCACGGTATGGCCCCCGCAACTCCGAAAAAGGTAACACTCATGGACCTTCGCAATATTGCGATCATCGCTCACGTTGACCACGGCAAAACCACGCTTGTTGATGAACTTTTAAAACAATCTGGCTCGTTCCGATCGAATCAGGCCGTGGCCGAACGCGCCATGGACAGCAACGATCTGGAACGCGAGCGCGGCATCACCATTCTGGCCAAGGCCACATCGCTGGAATGGAAAGGCACGCGGATCAATATCGTCGACACCCCCGGCCACGCCGATTTCGGCGGCGAGGTCGAGCGGATCCTGTCCATGGTCGATGGCGTTGTCCTGTTGGTGGACGCCGCCGAAGGGCCGATGCCCCAGACCAAATTCGTGACGTCAAAGGCGCTTGCCCTTGGCCTGCGCCCCATCGTGGTGCTGAACAAGGTCGACAAACCCGACGCCGAACCCGACCGCGCGTTGAACGAAGTGTTCGACCTGTTCGCCAACCTTGAGGCCGACGACGACCAGTTGGATTTCCCCACCTTTATGCGTCCGGGCGCAACGGGTGGTGCGACGCCGAGCTGGACGGCCCGCGCAAGACGCTGGACGCGCTGTTCAACCTCGTGGTGCGCCATGTTCCGCCCCCAAAGCAGATCAAGAACCGCGATGAACCGTTCCGCATGCTGGCCACGACACTGGGGTCCGATCCCTTTGTCGGGCGCATCCTGACGGGCCGGGTGGAATCAGGGACGCTCAAGGTTGGGGCGACCGTGCAGGCGTTGTCGCGCATCGGCCAAAAGATCGAACAGTTTCGCGTGACCAAGATTTCCGCGTTCCGTGGCCTGGCCCCGCAGGACATCGAAGAGGCACAGTCAGGCGACATCGTGTCCCTGTCCGGCATGACCAAGGCCACCGTGGCCGACACGATCTGTGCCCTGGCGGTCGAAGACCCCCTGCCCGCCCAACCCATCGACCCGCCCACCATCACCGTAACCTTTGGCATCAACGACAGCCCCCTGGCCGGCAAGGACGGCAAAAAGGTGCAATCGCGGGTGATCCGTGAACGCCTGATGAAAGAGGCCGAATCCAACGTCGCCATCAAGGTGACCGACACGCCGGGCGGCGAAGCGTTCGAGGTTGCCGGACGGGGCGAACTTCAGATGGGCGTGCTGATCGAAAACATGCGCCGCGAGGGGTTCGAACTGTCGATTTCCCGCCCGCAGGTTTTGTTGCGCGAGATTGACGGCGTGGTCCACGAACCTATCGAAGAAGCAACCATCGATGTGGATGACGATTACTCGGGCGTCGTGATCGAAAAACTCACCGGCAGCCGCAAAGGCGAGTTGGTAGAGATGAAGCCCGCCGGCGTGGGCAAAACCCGCATCATCGCCCATGTACCGTCACGGGGGTTGATCGGCTATCACGGTGAATTCCTGACCGACACGCGCGGCACCGGGGTGCTGAACCGGGTGTTTCACGAATGGGCACCGCACAAGGGCGCCATCCCGGGGCGCCGCGCCGGGGTTCTGATTTCTATGGAGGCCGGGGTTTCCGTGGCCTATGCCCTGTGGAAACTGGAAGATCGCGGCAAGTTCTTTATCGGCGCGCAGGTGCCGGTATACACCGGTATGATCATCGGCGAACACAACCGCGAGAATGATCTTGAGGTGAACCCCCTGAAGGGCAAGCAGCTGACCAACGTGCGGGCCTCTGGCACCGACGAGGCGGTGCGCCTGACCACCCCCGTAACCCTGAGCCTGGAACAGGCCATCGCCTATGTGGATGATGATGAACTGGTCGAAGTAACGCCAAACGCCATCCGTCTGCGCAAGCGGTTCCTTGATCCCCACGAACGCAAGCGTAACGCCAAATCCATAGGCTGATCCAACGGAGGCCCCTTCGGGGCCACGACATTATTGATTGGCGCGCGCTGCAAGGCGCGCGCCTTTCTTTGGGCCGGGTCGCCGTGATGCTGGCCAGACCCTCAGCCAGCGCTTTCTTCGACGATATACAGCTCTCGCTGGGCGGCACCCTTGGCGAAACTCAGCGCCTCTTGATAGCCATCCGAGTAATAGCAATCATGGGCCGCCTGCACCGAGGGAAACCGTGCCACCACATTGCGGGGGCGATCCGGGCCTTCAAGGGTTTCATAAGCCCCGCCCCGGGCCAGAAACACGCCCCCGTGTCCGGCAATAACCCCGGTGGCGCGTTTGGCGTATTCGCCATAGGCGGCCTCGTCGGTCACTGTTACATGGGCAATCCAGAGAGCTGTCATCACTTATCCTTTCAACAGGGTTCTTGCGGCTTCGATGGCTTCGGCGGCGGCACTGGCATCCTTGGCGCCGCCCTGGGCCATATCGGCCCGTCCGCCGCCGCCCTTGCCACCCATGGGGGCAACGGCAACACGCACCAGATCAACCGCTGAAACCGTGCCGGTCAGATCATCGGTGACACCTGCCGCCACAGCCACCTTGCCCGCCGCGTCCGCAATCAGCAAAACCGCCCCCGACCCAATCCGCGCCTTGTGGGCATCAATCAAGCCCGGCAGATCCTTGCCAGTGACGCCGCTCAGGCTCTGGGCCAGGAACGGCACACCGTTGATGGTTTCGGTGCCCGGCTGTTCGCCCTGCCCCGCACCACCCGCCATGGCCAGATCGCGGCGCAGTTGCGCGACCTCGTTCTGCAATCCCTTGCGTTCGTCCAACAGGGCCCGCAGCCGGTCCGGCACATCAGCAGCCGAGGCTTTCAGTGCCAGCGCGGATTCCGCCAGCCGCCGATCCTGCCCCAGCAGATACTCAAGCGCGGCGGCGCCGGTCAGCGCCTCGATCCGGCGCACCCCGGCCGAGGACGCGCTGTCGCCCAGCACGACGAACAGGCCAATATCGCCCGTGCGCGTCACATGGGTGCCGCCACAGAGTTCGATCGACCAGGTATCGCCACTGTGGCCCTTGCCGGTTTGCGCACGCCCCATGGACACCACCCGCACCTCATCGCCGTATTTTTCCCCGAACAACGCCTGCGCGCCCAGGGCGCGGGCCTCATCTGGGGTCATGATCCGGGTTGAAACCGCATCGTTCTGACGGATAAAGGCGTTTACCTGTGCCTCGACCCGGGCGATTTCTTCCAGGGACAACCCCTTGGAATGGCTGAAATCAAACCGCAGCCTGTCGGGCGCGTTCAACGAGCCGCGCTGTGCCACATGATCGCCCAGCACCTCGCGCAGGGCCTCATTCAGAAGGTGGGTCGCCGAATGGTTCGCGCGGATCAGGCTGCGCCGATCCTTGTCAATGGCAAGGGTGGCACCCGCACCGCGCCGCAGGGTGCCTTCGGTCACCTCGGCCATGTGGATGAACAAATCGGCAGATTTGCGCGTGTCCGTGATCCGTGCCTTGCCATCAGCCGTGACCAGCGTGCCGGTGTCGCCCACCTGCCCGCCGGATTCCGCATAAAACGGCGTCTGGTTAACGATGACTTGCACCGATTGGCCGACACCCGCAGTCTCGGTCGCGGCGTTATTCATCACCAGAGCAAGGATCTGGCCTTCGGTCTGCTCGGCGTCATAGCCAAGAAATTCTGTCACCCCATGCTGTTCGGCCAGATCAAACCAGATCGCTGCATTCGCGGTTTCACCGGACCCGGCCCAGGCAGCGCGGGCCTTGGCCTTTTGCTCGGCCATGGCGGCATCAAACCCCACCGTATCCACGCCCCGGCCCTTTTCGCGCAGGGCATCCTGTGTCAGGTCCAGCGGAAAACCGAAGGTATCATAGAGTTTGAACGCTGCCGGTCCCGACAGATCGGTGCCCTCGGGTAGGCCCGACAGCTCATCATCCAACAGCCGCAAACCCCGCTCAAGGGTCTGGCGAAAGCGGGTTTCCTCGTTCAGCAGCGTTTCCTGAATCATCGCCTGGGCGTGGCCCAGTTCCGGATAGGGTTGCCCCATCTGAGTGACCAGGGCCGGCACCAGACGGTGCATCAGCGGATCTTTCGCGCCCAACAAATGGGCGTGACGCATGGCGCGGCGCATGATCCGGCGCAGCACATACCCCCGGCCTTCATTGCTGGGCATGACCCCATCAGCCATGAGAAACGAGGTGGACCGCAGGTGATCGGCGATCACCCGGTGATGCACATTTTGCGGCCCGTCCGGGTCTGTGCCGGTGGCCTGTGCGCTGGCCTCGATCAGGGCGCGAAACAGATCGGTGTCGTAATTGTCGTGCTTGCCCTGCAACAGCGCGCCGATCCGCTCCAGCCCCATACCCGTGTCGATGCTTTGGTTGGGCAGGTCGCGGCGGGTGCCATCCTCAAGCTGTTCATATTGCATGAACACCAGATTCCAGATTTCGATGAACCGGTCGCCATCCTCATCCGGGCTGCCCGGAGGGCCACCAGGAATGTGATCGCCGTGGTCGTAAAAGATTTCGGTGCAGGGGCCGCAGGGGCCGGTGGGACCGGCAGACCAGAAATTATCGTCGGTCGCGATGCGGATGATCCGCTCGTCCGGCAGGCCGGCGTATTTTTTCCAGATCGCCACTGCCTCTTCATCGGTATGATAAACGGTGACCAACAGGCGGCTGGCGTCGATGCCGAATTCCTTGGTCAGCAGATCCCACGCCAGCGGAATCGCCTCTTCCTTGAAATAATCGCCAAAGCTGAAATTGCCCAGCATTTCGAAAAAGGTATGGTGGCGGGCGGTATAGCCCACATTGTCGAGATCGTTGTGCTTTCCCCCGGCGCGCACGCATTTCTGCGCCGTTGTCGCGCGGGTGTAATCGCGATGTTCGACGCCCGTGAACAGGTTCTTGAACTGCACCATGCCCGCCGCAGTGAACATCAGCGTCGGATCGTTGCGCGGCACAAGCGGCGAACTGGCGACGATGCGGTGCTGATTGTGGCCGAAATAGTCGAGAAAGGTCGAACGGATTTCATTCAAGCTGGGCATAGGGGCGAACTGTCCTGGTGTTGCGGAATAGCCTTTCTGATCTAGCGGGCTGCGGCGGGGCTGTCCACTGATTGACGGGGATTGCAGGGGCGGGACAGAAAAAAGGGCCCGGCGCTGTGGCGCGGGCCCGCTTTTGTTCGATGGCGACTGTTTCAGTCGTCCAGAATCGGGTCTTCTTCCGACACATCACCGTCAAAATCCAATCCGTGAGAGGCGCGGATCTTGTCTTCGATTTCAAGCGCCATTGCTGGATTGTCTTTCAGGAACTGTTTCGCATTTTCACGGCCCTGCCCGATCCGTTCATCACCGTAGGAGAACCACGATCCCGATTTGTTCACGACGCCCGCAAGAACCCCGAGATCCAGAAGTTCGCCACGTTTGGAAATCCCTTCCCCATACATGATGTCGAATTCGACGATCTTGAACGGTGGCGCAACCTTGTTCTTGACCACCTTCACCTTGGTCTGGTTGCCGACCACCTCGTCGCGATCCTTGACCGAGCCGATCCGGCGAATATCGAGGCGCACCGAGGAATAGAATTTAAGCGCGTTGCCCCCCGTCGTGGTTTCCGGGCTGCCAAACATCACACCGATTTTCATGCGCAACTGGTTGATGAAGATCACCATGCATTTGCTGCGATTGATGGATCCGGTCAGTTTGCGCATGGCCTGGCTCATCAGACGGGCCTGAACACCGACACTGGAATCACCCATGTCCCCCTCAAGTTCCGACTTGGGAATCAGGGCGGCAACAGAATCGACAACAACCAGACTGACCGCGCCGGACCGTACCAATGTATCGGTTATCTCAAGGGCCTGTTCGCCAGTGTCCGGCTGGCTGATCAGCAGTTCATCAAGATTGACGCCCAGCTTTTTCGCATAAAGCGGGTCCAAGGCGTGTTCGGCATCAACGAAGGCACAGACGCCACCGTTTTTCTGCTCTTCCGCAACCACATGCAGGGTAAGGGTGGTTTTGCCCGAACTTTCCGGCCCGTAAATTTCAATGATCCGCCCGCGCGGCAGACCGCCGATCCCCAGTGCGATGTCCAGCCCCAGAGATCCGGTTGAAATCGCTTCGATCTCGGCGACCGGATTGTCGGCGCCAAGCTTCATGATCGAGCCTTTGCCGAACTGCCGTTCGATCTGGGCCAGCGCTGAATCCAGCGCCTTCTGTCTGTCTGCCTTGCGCTTGTCAGTCATATCCAAAAGATTTGCCGTTGCCATGTTCCGCATCCTTATTCCACACCCGGGTCCGGGCGGCAATGCCTGCCTGTGTTCGCTTCTTGTTCTTGCCTTGTTATGAGATCAAAGCGCGAACATTTCAACCGTTAACTTTAACATCCTGTCGCATATTGATTAACCAACCCTTACCATGGGTCCGACTTTCAAAACGCCGCGCATGCCGCAGGATCAGCTTAGTTGCGCCAGAACGGTTGCAGTCAGTTGCGTCAGCGAAAATGGTTTGGGCAGAAAGATCGAATTTGGAATACTCGCCTGGGTTTCCGCCAGGTTTTCTTCGGAATAGCCCGAGACAAAAACCACCTTGGTGTCCGGGCGGGTCAACAGTGCCTCTTTCACCCAGGACGGCCCGTCCATGCCGGGCATGATCACATCGGTCACGAAGATATCCACCGCCAGCGTCTTGTCTTCGAGAATCGAAATTGCCTCCTCGCCGTTCTCGGCCTCGATCACCGTATAGCCGCGCAAGCGCAGGGCGCGCGACGCAAAGGCACGCACCGGCGCCTCGTCCTCGACCAAAAGAACCACGCCATCGCCTGCCTGCACAGGTTTGGAGGGGGCGCCGGGGCGCACCTTGGCTGTCTCCATTTCGGTCTGGCGATGTGCCGGAAAATACAGCAGAAAGCACGACCCTTCGCCCGGTGTGCTGTCGGCAAAGATGAACCCGCCGGTCTGTTTGACGATCCCATAGGCCGTGGACAAGCCAAGCCCGGTTCCCTCGCCGGTTTTCTTGGTGGTAAAGAACGGCTCGAATATTTTGGGGAGCTTGTCGGGCGTGATTCCGACCCCTCGGTCACGTACCCGCACCGTCACATAGACCCCCGCAGGCACGATTACGCGGTCGCGTCCCATGGGTTCGGTCAGGCTTTCGACCTGGGTTTCGATGGTGATCTGCCCGCCCGACGGCATGGCGTCGCGTGCGTTCACCACAAGGTTCATGATCACCTGTTCCAACTGCCGCTTATCAGCCCGGATCGGCATCAGCGCGGGATCGTGGGAGAAGGACAGGTCCACTTTCTCGCCCACAAGCCGGTTCAGAAGATGGGTCAGATCCGCAAGGGTGCGACGCAGATCGAGAAACTCGGGACGCAAGTTCTGCTTGCGCGAAAACGCCAGAAGCTGACCAACCAGACTGGCGGCGCGGTTGGCGTTCTGATTGATCTGTTCGAGATCGGCAAAATCAGGGTCCATCTCATCGCGGCGCAACAACAAAAGATCACAATGCCCACTGATCGCAGTCAGCAAGTTATTGAAATCATGGGCAACCCCCGGCAAGTTGACCGATCGCCTGCATCTTCTGGCTTTGTACGAACTGCGCCTCAAGCGTTTTCAGCTCGGTCGCATCATGCAGTACCGCCACCAGTTTCATGCCATCCTCAAACCCGATCTGGCCAAGGGTAATCTGGAGATAGAGATCAACCTTGCCCGGTGTCATGCGCACCACTTCGGGGCGATGCAACCCGCGCCCGTCAAACGCATCGCCCAGCCAGTCGCGGATCGGACGGCCCAGCCCCTCGACAACGGATGCAAGGGGTTGCCCAACGATATCAGTGTCTTCCAACAGTCGCCGCGCCCGGCGGTTGGCCTGTTCCACCGTCCCGTCCCGGGCGATTTGCAGGATCGGAACGGGCAGATTTTCAAGATAGAGGTCGGAATGGGGGGCATGGGTTTCAGCTGGCACGTCAGCCGCGGTCGGTGATGCCTGGGCATCCGGGCCATTATCCGCCAAATCATCCGCGCGTCCCGCGACGCCAAACCGCCACAACAGCCCGTCCTGCCCGACCCGGGTTACAATCACACCCTCAGCCCCGTTCGGGCCACTGGCCGGCTCTTCGGCGCGCCCCACACCCAAGGCCCGCCCGCGCAGGTCGTGAAACAGTGCGCCCGGCGTCGCCGCCATGTAATCCAGCAGCCGCGCCGCGTGATCACCGGGGTGCAGGGCAAATATATCACACGCGGTGGAATTTTGCGCCTCGATACGCCCCGCCCGATCCGAAAGAACAACCGCGCCCGGTTCAAATTGGGTGAACTCTTCAAAAACCGAAAGGCGCACCCGCGCCCGATGAATGCGACGGGCCGACAGCAAAAACAGGATCACCCCCAGCATGGCAAGGGTCAGAGCGATGAACCAAACCGCCGCGCGCCAACGATCAGCGGGCATGACCCCGCCAAGCCCGGCCAGCGCCAACGCCAACATGAACAGGGCTGGCGCACGCGCCGAAAGACCATCTGCCGTTTGCACGACTCCAGTAGGGGGGACAACAAAATCAGTCAAAGGAAGCCTTGTTTTCAAGTCAAACACATCAATAGCCATGCCCGGCATTGGTTAAATGTTCATTAATGCAAACATTCAACACATCCGCGCTGGCTCCGTGGCAACAGGCTTGAATGATTTATGATCGCCTTAGAATTGCAAGGAAAAAACCATCCGCACCCGAAAGTGGTGTCAGGCGGTGTTGCCCCGAGACCCGGAAATCCGAACAATTGGCGATAAACTTTTCGACCTGACCGTCGTTTTCACCGGCAAGCAACGAGCATGTCATGTACGCCAGAGTGCCCCCGGGCGTCACCAATGCGCCCGCCTGCGTCAGGATTTCAGACTGGATCCGCTGCACCCTGGACAATCCATCAGCGGTCAGCGCCCACTTGTGCTGGGGAGAGCGGCGCCACGCCCCACTGCCCGAACAGGGGGCATCAACCACCACCACATCATAGGGGCCATGCTGCGCCAACTCCGGGGTGGCAAGCGCGGTAACACTGGCGCCCGCCCGCAGGGCGCGAGGCCCCAGATCCCCCATGCGGCGCGGGTCGGCGTCATGGGCAAAATACTGCGCATCAGGGCATCGCGCGGCCAACGCAAGGGTTTTCCCACCACCGCCGGCGCAGAAATCAAGCACCCGCCGGCCCGGCTCCAGCGGAACGGCGTTGGCAATCGCCTGACTGCCGGCATCCTGGATTTCCACCATCCCCTCGGTAAACGCCTGACTGTTCTGCACCCGGCGCGGGTTTTCCGTCACCTCCAGCGCGAAGGGCGACAGCGGCCCGGGCCGGGTTTCGATACCATCACGCAACAGCGCCGCACGGGCGCTTTCCACATCGGTTTTGGCCTGATTAACCCGTAAAAACAGCGGCGCACGGCGTTGCAGCAACGTCATGACCGGGGCAAAATCATCGCCCAAAGACTCCCGCAGCAGGGGTGACAACCATTCAGGACAATCAAGCGCGGCATCCCCCTGTGGCGCTGCGGGCACAATGCGTTCCGCGGCGCTCAGGGGGCGGGCGCATGGCCCTGCCCGGTAAACAGGTCGGCCGGGTCACGTCCGCTTTGCCGCACCACGCCCAACATCACACCCCGCCCCGTTCTGGCCCCCCCATGGCACTGGCAGAGGCCAGACAGCGCAGCCCGTCAAACACATGATCGCGGATCGCGGCCCGATCCCCCGAGCCGGCAAAACGGTTCTGGCGCGCCCAGGTGGTCAGGACGCGTTCAGCGGCCTCGCCCTCCAATACCCGATCCATGATCCCGATCGCCGCCGCAATCCGCGCGCCCGGCGTCATGACTTAATGTATCGCGCAAAGATCATCCTGTAATGCATTGATATCAACCGATACGATAGTTCGGAGATTCCCGCGTGATCTGCACGTCATGCACATGACTTTCGCTCAGACCGGCGCCGGTAATCTTGACGAACTGGCAGTTCCGGCGCATCTCATCCACCGTCGCACAGCCGGTATAGCCCATGGCCGCCCGCAGCCCACCCACCAGTTGATGCACCACGGCCCCCGCCGATCCCTTATAGGCCACCTGCCCCTCGATCCCCTCAGGAACCAGCTTGTCACTTGCCGCATCCTTCTGGAAATACCGGTCGGCACTGCCCCGCGCCATGGCACCAAGACTCCCCATACCACGATAGGATTTATAGGACCGCCCCTGATACAAGATCATCTCGCCCGGGGATTCATCGGTGCCTGCAATCATGCTGCCAACCATGGCGCAAGAGGCCCCGGCCGCAATCGCCTTGGCGAAATCGCCCGAGAACTTGATCCCGCCATCGGCAATCACCGGCACGTCACCGGCGGCCTTGGCGCAATCCATGATCGCCGTCAGTTGCGGCACCCCGACACCGGCCACCATCCGCGTCGTGCAAATGCTGCCCGGGCCGATACCCACCTTTACCGCGTCGGCGCCAGCGCCAATCAGGGCGCGGCTGGCCTCGCCTGTGGCGACATTGCCCGCGATGATCTGCACCTCGTTTGACAGGCCCTTGGCCCGCTCAACCGCCCGCGCCACCCCTTCGGAATGGCCATGGGCGGTATCAATCACGATGATATCAACCCCGGCATCAACCAAAGCCTGGCTGCGCTCATAACCGGCATCGCCCACGGTGCTGGCCGCCGCCACCCGCAAACGGCCCAGTTGGTCCTTGCAGGCCTGCGGATTCAGCACCGCCTGTTCGCTGTCCTTGAGGGTCAAAAGACCGGTCAGCCTGCCCGCCCCATCCGTGACCAACAGCTTTTCGATCCGCCGCGCCCGCATCAGGCTGCGCGCCTCGTCCAGATCGGCGGGTTCATGCAGAATCGCGAGATCATCACTCGTCATCATCGTTCTGACCGGCGTGGCATCGTCGCCCGCAAAACGCATATCGCGGTTGGTCACGATACCGACAACGCGCCCCTTTTGATCAACCACCGGAAACCCACTGACGTGATACCGCTCCTGCAATTCCTTGGCATCGGCCAAGGTCTGATCCGGGGTCAGGGTGATCGGGTTATAAACGATACCCGATTCAAACCGCTTTACCCGGCGCACCTCCTCGCTCTGCCGCTCGATGTCCAGATTGCGGTGAATTACCCCGATCCCACCGGCCTGCGCCATGGCAATGGCCATGCGCGCCTCGGTCACGGTGTCCATGGCAGAACTCAGCAAAGGAATGTTCATTGCGATGCTCCGGGTCACCCAGGTGCGGGTGTCGGCGGTGCTGGGCAGCACGCTGGACGCAGCCGGAACAAGAAGGACATCGTCGAAGGTAAGCGCCTCGCGAGATCTCCATGGGAAAGCCTTTCGGTGGAGTTTTCGTTTGACGCGTCCCTTTCGCACGCACAGCACGAAAAGGAAAGGGCCATTGGCAAATTTGCCCGCCCCCTCCAATCACGCTGCGGGCAACCAATCAGGCCCCTGGCTTTTTACTGATCCAAATACTCAAATTCCCTCGGCTCAACCGGCGGCGTCCCTGGCGGTTTGCGCCAAATTTTTCAACGCCCCCGCATAACAGGCCACATCGCCGCCCACCCCCAGAAAGGTAAAGCCAAGACCGGCAAAATATCCGATCCGCGTTGTGTCAAAGGTTACGATACCTGCGGCCTTTCCGGCGGCGCGGATCTTGGCAACGGCACCCTCGATGGCGGCGACAACGTCAGGGTGGCCCATATTGCCAAGATGCCCCATGTCCGCAGCCAGATCGGCAGGGCCGATGAACACGCAATCAATGCCGGGGGTGGCGGCGATGTCACCTATGTTGGCGATGGCTTCGCGGGTTTCGGCCTGAACGATCAGGCAGATTTCATCCCCCGCCACATGGACATAATCCTTTGCCTCGCCAAAACCCGTGGCCCGCGCCTGTGCCGCGCCGACGCCACGAATACCCTCGGGCGGATAGCGGGTGGCACGGACCATTTCAGCAGCCTGGTCAGCGGTGTTCACCATCGGGACCAGAATTGTCTGGATTCCGATGTCCAGCACCTGTTTCATCAACCGCGCATCCGCCTCGGCCACCCGCACCACCACCGAAGACGGGCCCGACGCCATCGCCTGGAACTGCGACAGCACCAGCGGCAGGTCGTTGGGGCCGTGTTCACAATCAATCAGGCACCAGTCAAACCCCGACCGGGCGGCGATTTCGGCAGCCGTCGGATGGGCAAAGGCCATCCACAGGCCGGTCTGCAATGTGCCCTCGGCAAGGGCAGATTTAAGGTGGTTCTTGGGAACGGGCATCGGTTTCTCCGGCTGTTACCCGCGCACATCACCATGCAGCGCCGCATTTGCCAAGCCCAATGTCCACACGGCCGGCGCGCCGGTTTTCTTTGTTTGACCACGCGCCATCCCACGTTATCCTGCAGGCGCAACAAAATTATAAAATACGTCTGGGAGGACAAAATGAACAAGCTGATGGGCCGGGTGGCGCTTGCCGCCCTCGCAACTGCCTTTGCCACCGAAGCGATGGCGACGGAATGGAATGTCTCACTCTGGGGCAAACGGCGCGCCTTCACCGAACATGTGGAAAAGCTTGGTGAACTGATAAGCGAAAAGACGAATGGCGAATTCACCCTGAACATCTCTTACGGTGGCCTGAGCAATTCGCGCGAGAACCTCGACGGGATTTCGATCGGCGCTTTCGAGATGGCGCAATTCTGTGCCGGATATCATGCCGACAAGAACCCTTCGATCACGGTGATGGAGCTGCCGTTTCTGGGCATAACCAACCTGGAACAGGAAAACGCGATCTCGATGGCGGTCTACAAACACCCCGCCGTGGTCAAGGATCTGGCCCGTTGGAATGCCACCCTGCTGATGCCCAGCCCCCTGCCCCAATACAACCTGATCGGTGTCGGTGACGCCCCCCACAAGCTGGCCGATTTCGCAGGCATGTCGGTGCGCGCCACTGGCGGCATCGGCGCGGCGATGGAGGCCGTGGGCGCCGTTCCCACCTCCATGTCGGCCACCGAAGTGCGCCAGGCGATGGATTCAGGCGTGGTCAGGGCTGTGTCTTTTGCGCCTCATGCCCATATGTCGTTTGGCACCACGGAAAACGCCAAATGGTGGACCACCAACCTGAACCCCGGCACGGTCAACTGCCCCGTGGTGGTGAACACCGACGCACTGGACAGCCTCAGCGACAGTGAACGCGAGGCACTGTTGGGGTCGGTGGATGAAGCGATGCAGTATTACATCGACTATTACGAAAACGATACCATGGCGAAATGGTGGCCCCTGCTTGAGGAAAAGGGCATCGAACAGATCACCTATACCGACGACCAGCTTGCCGCGTTCAAGGAAAAGGCCGCCGCCCCCGCCGCCAAGGCCTGGATCGAGGAAAACACCGCCAAGGGCCTGCCCGCGCAAGAGCTTTATGATCTTGTGACCGGTATGGTCGCCAACGGGTCGTAAGCACGACAGCATCGCAGCCGTCAATCCCCGGGCCGCGCGGTCCGGGGTGATTTTCCCTATGCAGGAGCAGGCCCATGGCCGGTGGCGCCGCCGTTCTGGAAGACACATCAACCTTGTCACGCCTTGATCGCGGGCTGTTTCGCGTTGAAAGCGCGCTGGCGCTGGTGTCGGGGCTGGCGGTGTTTTCGCTGATGCTCATGGCTGTGTGGACGGTGGGAGGGCGCAACCTGTTTGATGCGCCCCTGCGCGGCTATGTTGATTGGATCGAACAGGCGATGCCGCTGATTGCCTTCATGGGCGTGTCGTTCACCCAGCGTCTTGGCGGGCATATCCGCATGGATATGGTGGTGGGCGCCCTGCGGGGCCGGGTGTTGTGGCTGGTGGAATTCATCACCACCTTTGCCATTCTGGTGCTGATGGTGCTGCTGGTCTGGGGCAGTTGGGCGCATTTCCAGCGCAGTTTCGATTTCGGCGCGCCGCTTTGGTCACGCGACAGTTCAATGGATATTTCCCTGCCGCTCTGGCCCGCGAAACTGTTGGTGCCCGTGGCGTTTTCGGTGCTGTGCCTGCGGTTGGTGCTGCAACTCTGGGGCTATGGGCGGGCCTTTGTTCTGGGCCTGAGCGAACCCGTCGCGGTGCCTCTGGTGCAAAGCGCCGCTGAAATCGCCGCCGCCGAGGCCGAAACGGTCAGTGGCGCCCCGAAAGGATCACGCTGATGGAGCCTATCGACATCGGAATCGCCGTCTCGATCGGGATGCTGGTGCTGGTTATCTTGGGAATGCGGGTGGCCTTTGCCGCGGCTTTGGCGGGCCTTGTGGGGCTGATCTGGATATTCTGGGCCAAGAAAGGATATGCTGGCGATGATTTTCTCTGGGCCTTGACGGTGGCGGTGAAAACCGCCGGTCAGGTGCCCCATTCCAAGATCTCGTCACAGGCGCTCAGCCTGATCCCAACCTTTATCCTGATCGGTTATCTGGCCTATTACGCCGGGCTGACGCAGGCCTTGTTCGAGGCGGCGAAACGCTGGGTCGGCTGGTTGCCCGGTGGGCTGGCGGTGTCCACCGTGTTTGCCACTGCCGGGTTTGCCGCCGTTTCCGGTGCCTCGGTTGCCACCTCGGCGGTGTTCGCGCGTATCGCGATCCCGGAAATGCTGGCTGTGGGCTATGACAAGAAATTCGCCGCCGGGGTGGTGGCGGCGGCGGGCACGCTGGCCTCGCTGATCCCGCCCTCGGCCATCCTCGTGATCTATGCGATCATCGTTGAACAGGACGTGGGCAAACTGCTGCTGGCCGGGTTCGTGCCGGGGGTCGTTTCGGCGGTGATCTATGGGTCGCTCATCGTTGGAATGGCGCTGGTGCTGCCCCGGTTCGGGCCGCCGGTGAAAGGGTTCACATGGGGTCAGCGGTTCGCCGCCCTGCCCCCGGCCCTGCCAATTCTGTTCGTGGTCGTGATCATCATCTTTTTCATCTACAACCCCTTTGGCGGCGATGCCTGGGGCACGCCCACCGAGGGCGGCGCGCTGGGGGCATTCGTGGTGTTCCTGATCGCCCTGTGGAACGGGATGCGATGGACGCAATTCCGCAATGCCCTGCTGGAAACCGCAAAACTTGCGGTGATGATCTTTTCCATCATCTGGGGCGTGCTGATCTATGTGCGTTTTCTGGGTTTTGCCGACCTGCCCCATGCCTTTGCCGACTGGATCGCGGGGCTGCACCAATCGCCCATGCTGACACTGGTGCTGATCCTGCTGGCCTATGCGGTGCTGGGCATGTTCATGGATGCCATCGGGATGCTGCTGTTGACCCTGCCTGTTGTCTATCCGGCGGTGATGGCGCTGAACGGCGGCATTGACGTGGCGGCGGCAGACAGCGCGTTCGGCATGTCAGGGCCGATGTGTGCGATCTGGTTCGGGATATTGGTGGTGAAAATGGCCGAGTTCTGTCTGATCACGCCGCCTATCGGGTTGAATTGTTTCGTGGTGGCCGGGGTGCGCGATGACATCTCGGTGCAGGATGTGTTCAAGGGCGTGGCACCGTTCTTTGTGGCCGATGCCCTGACCATCGCGACGCTGGTGGCCTTTCCGGCCATCGTGCTTTGGTTGCCGGGTCTGGCCTGAAACGGGGGCGCTCGGCGCTCCCTTGCGGTCGCTTCTCGCAAAGAGCGACCGCAAGGGAGCGATGCGCGCGCCGCTTAATGCACTGCCACGTTGAGGTTCGTTGTCGTTGCCGTTTTTGCCAACCCACCCGGGCGATACAGCAAGGATTCCCCCTTGTGGAACAGATGCACCTTCGACGGATCGCCGGTCAGTTTCACGCTGCGCCCGCGCAGGTTGGAATGGATGCCCGCCAGTTTGCCGATCACCGGGTCCGCCCCGTCCACCCGGTCGAAATACAGCAACGTCACCTCGCCCAGGGCCTCGGTGATGTTCACGGTTCCCTCAAACAGATAGTCACCGTCGGTTTCCACCAGATCCTCGGGGCGCACCCCAACATTCACGCTGGCCCCCATATCCGCCTCATGGGACGGATAATCGGAAAGCGCAATCCCCCCGGCCTCCATGGCAACCCGTGTCTGCGCCCCGGTGCCGGTGATCTTGCCCGGCAACAGGTTCATGGCGGGCGAGCCGATGAACTGCGCCACGAATTCATTTTCGGGCCTTTCATACAGGTCCAGCGGCGTGCCGACCTGGGCAATGCCGCCCCCCGCCAACACCACGATGCGGCTGGCCAGGGTCATCGCCTCGACCTGATCGTGGGTCACATAGACCATGGTGCTGTCTGGCATCGCCTCTTTCAACTGGGCAATTTCAATCCGCGTCGCCACCCGCAGGGCCGCGTCAAGGTTGGAAAGCGGTTCGTCGAACAGATACACCTTGGGGTCGCGCACGATCGAACGCCCGATCGCCACCCGTTGGCGCTGCCCCCCGAAAGCGCCTTGGGCAGGCGATCAAGGTAGGGCTCCAGTTGCAGAATCCGGCTGGCCTCGGCGATGGCTTCGTCGATCTCTTCCTTCGATTTCTTGGCGATTTTCAGGGCAAACGCCATGTTGTCGCGCACCGTCATATGGGGGTACAAGGCATAGCTTTGGAACACCATGGCAATGCCCCGTTGTGCCGGGGGCACATCGTTCACCACCTGACCGTCGATCTGCAATTCGCCGCTGGTGATCTTTTCCAACCCTGCAATCATCCGCAAAAGGGTGGATTTGCCACAGCCCGACGGCCCGACAAACACGATCAATTCGCCCCGTTTGATATCGAGATTGATGTTCTTGAGAACTTCAACCGCGCCGCCATAGGTTTTGCCAACATTTGTCAAAAGTAGATCGGCCATGTCTCGCTCCCTTAAATCATCTCTTGCTTTGCCGGTTCACGCAGGGCGAAAAAGGCCTGCCAGGGCGGTAACAGCACCCCGCGTTCGGTTTTTCCTGCCCGAAACGGTGCGCCCTTATCCTGTTGCCAGTTGCCCTCAGGCAGCGTCAGCGGCTGCGTTTCATCGGTCAGGTTGAAGGCGCAAAGCACCTCTTGGCCGTCATAACTGCGGATCAACACCAGAATATCATCATCGGCGGCAACCACCCGCAGATTACCCTTGATCAGCGGCATATGCGCCTTTCGAAACGCGATCAGCGCGCGGTAAAAGGCCAGCGTTGAATTTTCATCCTGATCCTGCACCGAAACAGCCCGTTCAAGATGATCGACGGCCATGGGCAGCCATGGTTTGGCATCGGAAAACCCGCCGTTGGCGTTGTCACGGACCCAGGGCAGCGGTGTGCGGCACCCGTCGCGGCCTTTGAATTTGGGCCAGAATTGTTTGCCATAGGGATCTTGCAAATCCTCATAGGCGACGTAAGCCTCGGTCAGGCCCAGTTCTTCGCCCTGATACAGGCAGATGGTGCCTTTCATGCACAGCAGCACGGCGGCGTAAAGACGGCGCGCGCCTTCGGAAAAATTCCACCGGCTGGCGTGGCGTTCCACATCGTGGTTGGAAAACGCCCAGCAGGCCCAGCCCTCGGTCACGATCCTGTCAAACCGTTCCAGCACCTCTTTGATCCGGTTGCCCGAAGGATAGACGCCGGACAGGAAATCGAAATCATAAGCCATGTGCAGCAGATCGTCACCGGCGGTATAGTCACGCTGGGTTTCCATGCCGCGCTGGCTTTCACCCACCTCGCCCACCGATGTGATCGCCGGGTATTCCTCCATCACCGCGCGCAGGCGGCGCAGAAATTCGAGGTTCTCGGGCTGGGTCTTGTCGTAGAGGTGATCCTGAAAATTATAGGGGTTCACGCTGGGGGCGGTGTTGGCGTTACGCAACTCGGGCGCAAGGGCGGGGTTGTCGCGCAATTCCTTGTCGTGAAAATAGAAATTGACGGTATCAAGGCGAAACCCGTCAACCCCGCGATCGAGCCAAAAACGCGCCACATCCAACAGTTCGTCCTGCACCGCCGGGCAGTGAAAGTTCAGGTCTGGTTGTTGGGCCAGAAAGTTGTGCAGGTAATACTGCATCCGCTCGCCATCCCATTCCCAGGCGGACCCGCCAAAAATCGACAGCCAGTTGTTGGGCGGGCTGCCATCGGGTTTGGGGTCGGCCCAAACGTACCAATCCTGTTTGCCATTGTCGCGGCTGGCGCGGCTTTCCTTGAACCAGGGGTGTTCCGCGCTGGTGTGGCTCAGCACCAGATCAATCAGCACTTTCAACCCCAGCGAATGCGCCCGTTCCATCAGCGCGTCAAAATCGCCCAGGGTGCCAAACATCGGATCGACATCGCGGTAATCCGAAACGTCATACCCAAAATCCAGCATGGGCGAACGGAAGAACGGCGAAATCCAGATTGCATCAACCCCCAGAGCCGCCACATGGGGCAGTCGGTGGATGATCCCGGCCAGATCGCCAACGCCATCGCCGTTGCTGTCCTGAAAACTGCGCGGATAGATCTGATAGATCACCGCACCGCGCCACCAATCCTTGTCCGGCGCCCCGGTCACAATGGCCGGAGCCGTTTGGGGTTCAACAAAGCTCATTATAGTTCCTTACTTGACCGAGCCGGCCAACAGGCCGCGCACGAGATATTTCTGCATCATGAAAAACACCAGCAACGGCACCGAGATCGACACAAAGGCCGAGGTTGCCAGAATTTCCCAATTTCCGCCCCGGGTGCCCAACAATTCAACAATCTGTTTGGTCATCACCGTGGTTTCGCCGGTTGAATCGATCAGGAACACCAGCGCGACCAGAAGATCGTTCCATGTCCAGAGAAACTGAAAGATCGCGAAACTGGCCAGGGCGGGAAAAGACAGGGGCAGGATGATTTTCACGAAGATCTGAAAATCCGTCGCGCCATCCACCTTGGCGTTTTCAATGATGTCGCGGGGCAATCCCACCATGTAATTGCGCAACAGATAGATCGCCAGGGGCAACCCGAACCCGGTATGGGCCAGCCACGCGCCCAGATACCCCTTGCCGATGCCAATTTCGTTGTGAAACTTCAACAGCGGGATCAGCGCCAGTTGCAGCGGCACCACCAACAGGGCAACAACGGCGGCAATCAACAGGGAACGCCCGGGAAAATCCATCCAGGCAAGGGCATAAGCCGCAAAGGCCGCCACCAGAATGGGGATGATCGTCGCCGGGATCGTCACCGTCAGGGTATTGAAAAATGCCTTGGTCATGCCTTCGCGGTTGTCAGGGTCAAACAGCACGTTTTCATAGTTTCGCAGGGTGAATTCCGGCGGGGTTTTGGCGGTGACAAACACCCGTTCGCCGCGCCGCCCACTGAATTCGGTGTCGCCTTCAAGCCGGTAATCGCCGTTCTTTTGCACGGTCAAACGGCCATCCTCGCCCATATCGACGGTTTCGCCCACCTTATAGGCGGCCACATCGCGCGAAGATGTGCCCCAGACGGAGATTGTCGCATCGGGGCGCGGTTTGCCGTCTTCCACGAACAGATTGCCCTGGGTGACGTAAAGATTACCCTCTTGTACCTGATCGGCGGGCGGTGCGGTGCGCAGGATCAGGTTTTGTTCCGAGGGAAACATCGCCCGCCACCAGCCCGATGTCGCGATCTGATCGGCGGTGCGGAATGAACTGACCAACAGGCCCACGGTCGGGAACAGCCACAGGGCCACCAGCACGACAACCGAGATGTGAACCGCCCATGTCAGCGATGATTTGGTTCCGGCAATGTTATCCATCAACGCATCTCCTTGCGGGCGCTATAGACGTTCCAGACAAGGATCGGTGACACCAGCAGCATGATGATCATCGCGCTGGCCGACCCCACGCCCCAATCGTTGGCGCGGAACAATTTATCATACATGTAATTGGCCAGAACCTGCGTGCCCCACTGGCCGTTGGTCATGGCAAAGACGATATCGAACACCTTGAGAACGACGATGGTGATGGTCGTCCAGACCACAACGATGGTGGTGGCGATTTGCGGCATCTTGATCTTGAAAAACACCTGAAACGGGTTGGCACCGTCGACAATCGCCGCCTCGATGGTTTCTTCGGGAATACCGCGCAGGGCCGCCGACAGGATCACCATGGCAAAACCGGTCTGAATCCAGATCAGCACCACCATCAGCAACAGCGAATTCCAGAACGGATTGGTCAGCCATTGTTGCGGTTCAGCCCCGCCAAGCGCCAGATAGATCGCGTTCATCACGCCAATCTGTTCCTGATCCACAGGGCGGGTGTCATAAACCAGTTTCCAGATCACCGCCGCCCCGACAAAGGAAATCGCCATGGGCATGAAGATCAGGGATTTCGCGATCGCCCCCCATTTGATCCGGTCGGTCAGTTGCGCCGCCAACAGGCCGAACATGGTCGAAAACGCCGGCACGATCAGCAACCACAGGAAATTATTGGTCAGCGCCTCCCAGAATTTCGGCTCGGCGGCCATCTGGCGGTAATTGGCAAGGCCCACAAACGCGCCGCCCTGACTGCGATCCGTCAGCGACAGGCGCAGGGTTTCAACCACCGGATAGGCCAGATAAAGCCCCAGCGCGATCAGCGCGGGCGCCAGAAACAACCACGGGCGGATCAGATTGGCGCGGTTGATGTTGCGCCCGGCGTGTTTGCCCCGGGGCGGAAACAGAACCTTGTCCAGAAACTGATTGGAAAAATAGTAATAAGCGACGCAACCGCCGACGCCGATCACAATGGTCAAAAGACCCTGAAGCGCTGGATGCATTCTTCCCCCCGTGGCGTTGAATTCGGGTCTGATGCCCGGATTGCGCGGGGCGGGCGAAACCGCCCCGCATGCGATCACGGGGCGCCGCGCGGGCGCCCCGGATCATGCACCGTTTATTTCAGCGCGTCCCAGCTGTTCTGAATGGCCTTGGCCACATCGGCGGCGGATTCGCCCCCGGCATAATCCACCATTCCGGTCCAGAACGAACCGGCCCCAACGCCGCCCGGCATCAGATCGGACCCGTCAAAGCGGAAGGTCGTGGCATTCAGCAGAACATCGTTCAGCGCCTTTTGCGTCGGGTCGGCAAACAGATCGGTGTTCGCGCCCTTGTGCGGGGTCAGGAAACCCGATTGCGCCATCCACAATTCATGGGCCAGGGGCGTTTCCAGGAATTTGATCAGGTCATGCGCCGCCTCGCTGTCCTTGGTGATGGCCCAAAGCGTGCCTGCGCCCAACACCGGCTTGCCCAGATCCTTTTCCTCGTAGGCGGGGAAATAGAAGAAATCGGCATCGGCCCCCACCATGGTGCCTTCGGGGAAAAAGGCCGGAATAAAGCTGGCCTGACGGTGCATGTAGCACTGCGGCGGTGATGAGAACAAACCCTTGGGGCTGTCACGGAAATCGGTGCTGGCCACGGCATCGGCACCACCGGCGACAAAGGCATCGTTGCGGGCGAACCAACCGAATTCGTCGATCGCGGCCACAACGCGCGGGTCGTCGAATTTGACATCGTTGGTGACCCATCCGTCATAAACCTCGGGCGGCTGGGTGCGCAGCATCATATCCTCGACCCAGTCGGTGGCCGGCCACCCCGTGGCGCCCCCGCTGCCCAGACCGATGCACCAAGGCGTTTCGCCGTCGTCCACGATCTGCTGGGTCAGCGCCTTCAGCTCTTCCATGGTTTGGGGCACTTCGTAACCGGCATCCTCGAAATTTTCGGGGCTGTACCAGACCAGAGATTTCACATCGACCTTGTAGAAAAAGCCGAACAATTCGTCGTTGCCTGCCTTGTCCTTATAGGTGCCAAGATCGACCCAGGATTGCCCGGCGGCGTAATTATCCCTGACCCAATCGGCGGTTTCATCGCCCAGCGGGGTCAGAAAACCCCGTGCGGCCATATCCTTGGCCAACCCCGGCTGGGGAAATACGGCGACGTTGGGGGCCGATCCTGCCTCGGCATCGACGACGATCTGCTGTTCAAAACTGTCCGACCCGGTATAGCGCACATCGGCGCCCGTCGCATAAGCGAAATAGGCCAGAACGTTTTCAACAAACCCCTGATCCGGGCCAAGCCATGGGCCAAACACCGTCAACTGCTGACCGCTCAGATCCATGTCCTTGATCGGCTCAAGGCTGTCCCAACTGAAATCACCCTCGCCCGGGGCAAACGGCAGATCGGCCTGCGCCTGTGCCATGCCCGTGGACAGCGCGATCACGGCTGCCCCGGCAAAAAGCATCTTGTTCATGGTAAATTCCCTCCCGAATTTTGCGCGATGGCGCGCATCATTTCTCTCGGCGCGATGGAATCGGCCCAAAGCGCTTTGAATGCTGTGACCGTCGCTGATCATCTTCGCTGTGTCAATCGGCCTTGGGGATTAATCTAGCAAAACCAAACTGAAAGGCAAATTTCCGTGCTGCGCCGCAGCATTCGCAACCTTTGACCTTGCAAGCCGACTTGGCTAGTGTCACTCGGAAATTGAAAGCGCTTTGGAACCCCAACGACATGAATCTCCGCGAACTTTCTCAGGTGCTGGGCTTGTCCCAAACCACGGTCAGCCGGGCGTTGAACGGGTATCCCGAAGTCAACGAAGCCACGCGGCTGCGGGTGGTGGCGGCGGCGCGCAAACACAATTATCGCCCCAACACACGGGCCAAGGGGCTGGCCACCGGGCGGGCCATGGCGATTGCCCACATCATTCCCGTGTCGTCGCAACACGAGGTGGTCAATCCGGTCTTTGCCGATTTCATTGCCGGTGCCGGTGAAACCTATGCCCGGCACGGCTATGACATGGTTCTGTCCATGACCGGCGGGCGCGAAGAGGCACAGCTTTACCGCGAACTTGCTGCAAAGCGTTCGGTGGACGGGATCATCGTGCACGCCCCCAAGCTGAAGGATGAGCGGCCGGCGCTGCTGGCGGACCTCGCCCTGCCCTTTGTGGTGCATGGCCGGTTCGGCGGGCCGACGGCGGGGTATAACTGGCTCGATATGAACAACCGGCGCGCCTTTGCCCGGGCCACCGGTTTTCTGGCGGAACTGGGCCACCGGCAGATCGGGCTGTTGAACGGGCTTGAAACGATGGATTTTGCTGCACGGCGGCGCGATGGCTATCTTGAGGCCCTGCGCAATCACGGCATCGCGCCCGACCCTCTGATCATGGTGTCCCACGAGATGACCGAATTCAACGGCTATGACGCGACACTGGCACAATTGGACGGCCCCGATCCGCCCACTGCTTTTCTGACCTCATCAATGATTACCGCACTTGGTGTGCGCCGGGCCTGTCATGAACGGGGCCTGGCCATGGGGCGTGACATTTCCCTGATCAGCCACGATGATGATCTTTCGTATTTCCGCAACGGCGGGCGGGTGCCTGATTTCACCTCGCTGCGGCTCGCCGGTGCGCGACCATGGGCGGCTGGCGGCGGAAATGCTGCTTCGGGTGATTGATGACCCGGCATCAGCGCCCATAACCGAACTTCTTGAGGCCGATTTTCAGATCGGCCTGTCCACCGGCCCGGCCCCGCACCGCGCCGCCCTGCCAGACAAGGATGATGCAATGAATCTGTCCCGCCGCGATTTTCCCGAAGGGTTCCTGTTTGGGGCCGCCACCTCGGCCTATCAGATCGAAGGCCACGCCCAGGGCGGCGCGGGCCAAACCCATTGGGATACCTTCGCCGCAACCCCCGGCAATGTGGCAGGTGCCGAAAACGGTGATGTTGCCTGCGATCATTACAATCGCCTGGATCAGGATCTGGACCTGCTGAAGGCCGGAAATTTTGACGTTTACCGCTTTTCCACCAGTTGGGCGCGGGTGCTGCCCGAAGGACGCGGAACTGTGAACCAGGAGGGGCTGGATTTTTACGACCGTCTGGTCGATGGCCTGCTGGAACGGGGGCTGAAAACTGCCGCAACGCTGTATCATTGGGAATTGCCGGTGCAACTGGCCGATCTGGGGGTGGCGCAACCGCGACATCGCCAGCTGGTTTGCCGATTTCACCGAGGTGATCATGGGCCGCATCGGCGACCGGCTCTGGAGTGCGGCGCCGATCAACGAACCTTGGTGTGTTGGCTGGCTGTCGCATTTCCTTGGCCACCACGCCCCTGGTATGCGCGATATCCGCGCAACCGCCCATGCCATGCACCATGTTTTGCTGGCCCATGGGCGGGCAATCGAAACCATGCGCGGGCTGGGGATGAAAAACCTCGGGGCCGTGTGCAATTTTGAATATGCCACCCCCGCCGATGCCACCCCCGAAGCGGCAAAGGCGGCCACCCTTTATGATGGCTATTACAACCGGTTCTTTCTCTCGGGCATTTTCAACAAATCCTATCCCGCTGACGTGATGGAGGGGCTGGGGCCGCATATGCCCAAGGGCTGGCAGGATGATTTCGATGTAATTTCGACCCCCGTCGATTGGGTCGGCATCAATTATTACACCCGCAAGATCATCGCGCCCGACGATGGCCCGTGGCCCCATCACCACGAAGTGCCCGGCCCCCTGCCCAAAACCCAGGTAGGATGGGAGATTTTCCCCGAGGGTCTTTACGCCTTTCTGAAACGCACCCACGAAGGATACGCCCGTGGCCTGCCAATATACGTGACCGAAAACGGGCTGGCCAATGACGACCGGCTGATCGGCGGCGCGGTGAATGACCGGGCGCGGATTGAGTATCTCAACGCCCATATGGCCAAGGTGAAACAGGCCTGTGACGAAGGTATCCCGGTCAAGGGCTATTTCACCTGGTCGCTTATGGACAACTACGAATGGTCCCTGGGGTATGAGCCGCGCTTTGGCTTGGTGCATGTGGATTTCGACACCTTGCAGCGCACCCCCAAAGCGTCCTATCACGCCCTTGCTGCCGCTTTGGCGCGCTGACTGCGGGGCTGACATGACCGAATATGCCGATGACACCCTGTCTCTTGTTGCCGATATCGGTGGCACCAACACCCGCGTTGCCCTGGCGCGCGGGCCGCTGATTTTGCCTGAAACGGTCACGCGGTTTCGCAACGCGGATCACGACGGGCTTAATTCGGTGTTGGGGCAATATCTGGCCGATCAGGGCGGTGTTGATTGCGCCGGGGCCTGCGTGGCGGTGGCCGGGCCGGTGCATGACGGACGCGCCACCCTGACCAATCTGGACTGGACGATTGACCGCGATACGTTGGCGACGGCCACAAAAGCCGAAAAGGTGTCCATTCTCAATGACCTGCAAGCCCAAGGTCATGCATTGGATCATCTTGATCCGGGCAATCTTTGCCCGATTTTACCGGGGGAACACGGTGGCGAACATGCCGCGAAACTGGTGATTGGCGTGGGCACCGGATTTAATGCCGCGCCGGTTTACAACACCGAAACCGGCCGCTATGTGCCCCCGGCCGAAGCGGGCCATACCAACCTGCCGATCCGCACCGAAGAGGATCTGCGCCTGTCGCGTTTCGTTGAAGATGCCCACGGATTTCCGGCGATCGAAGACGTTCTTTCGGGCCGGGGCCTTACCCGGGTTTATAGCTGGCTGTCCCATGAGGCGGGTGCGCGGCGCGATCTGCCCCCTCTGACATCATGAAGGCGCTGGCATCGGGCGACGATCCGCTGGCGGCGGAAACGGTGCGGGTGTTCACCCGGATGCTGGGCACGGTCACCGGAAACCTTGCCCTGAACACCCTGCCCTTTGGCGGGATTTATCTGGTCGGCGGGGTGACCCGGGCGATCACCCCCTATCTGGTTGATTTCGGCTTTGGCACCGCGTTCCGCGACAAGGGGCGCTTTGCCGATTTCACCGATCAGTTCGCCGTGTCGGTGGTCGAAGACGATTACGCCGCCCTCACCGGCTGTGCGGGCCACCTCAACGGGCTGCCCGCCTGAGTTTCTCAGACATAGGCGCCCTGAGGCGCGAAACTTTCAGAGCGGGCGCGGTTCCAGCGTTCAAGATAGCCCGATCCGCAGTCTTCGCCGCGCAGCAGAAATCCGATGGGTTTATAGGGAAACACCTCTTCGCCGGTCACCATTTCGCCGCTGGAATCGCGCTGCATGAAATGATGTGGCAAAAAGGCGCGCGGATCTGACAGGCCCGCGGCCCCCGACATTTCGGCCAGCGCCTTGAGCGTGTTGCCATGAAACTTGGCCACACGTTTCCATTTGTCCGCAACCACCAACGCACGCTGGCGCAGGGGATCCTGGGTGGTCACCCCCACCGGACAATGGTTGGTGTGGCAGGCCTGTGCCTGAATGCAGCCGACCGAAAACATGAACCCCCGGGCCGAATTGGCCCAATCGGCGCCCAAAGCAAAGGCATGGGCAATGTCAAACGCATGGATCAGCTTGCCCGACGCGCCCAGCTTTATCTCATCGCGCAGCCCCGCGCCGCGCAAGGTGTTGTGAACAAACGTCAGCCCCTCGGTCAGGGGCATCCCGATATGGTTGGCAAATTCCAGAGGCGCCGCGCCGGTGCCACCCTCTTTGCCATCCACGACAATGAAATCAGGGCGAATTCCGGTTTCAATCATCGCCTTGACCAGACACATGAATTCACGCCGGTGGCCGACACACAGCTTGAATCCCACGGGTTTGCCCTTGGACAGATCGCGCAACTTCTGAATGAAATGACACAGCTCAAGCGGGGTGGAAAATGCCGAATGGCCCGCGGGCGACACACAATCCTTGCCCATGGGGATTCCGCGCGCCTCGGCGATTTCATGGCTGATCTTGCTGGCGGGCAGCATCCCGCCATGGCCCGGTTTGGCCCCCTGCGACAGCTTGATCTCGATCATTTTCACCTGATCGCCATTGGCGTTCTCGGCGAATTTATCGGCGTTGAACGATCCGTCATCGTTGCGGCAGCCGAAATAGCCTGAACCGATTTCCCAGATCAGATCGCCGCCGCCCTCGCGGTGATAGCGCGAAATCCCGCCCTCGCCCGTGTCATGGGCAAAACCGCCCGCCTTGGCGCCTTTGTTCAGGGCCAGAATGGCATTGGCCGACAGCGCGCCAAACGACATGGCCGAGATGTTATAGATCGACGCATCATAGGGCTGACGGCATTCCGGCCCGCCGATGGTGACGCGGATATCCGGGTCGTCGATATGGCAGGGGTTCACCGAATGGGTCAGCCATTTATACCCCGGTTCATAGACCTTTTGTTTGGTGCCAAAGGGACGCGCCGATTCCTGCCCCTTGGCGCGCTGATAAACGATGCTGCGTTCTTCACGCGAAAACGGTTCTTCCTCATTGTCGCCCTCGATCAGGTATTGCCGGATCTCGGGGCGGATCTGTTCAAAGAAATAGCGGATCTGCCCCAGAACCGGGTAATTGCGCAGCACCGCGTGATGGGTTTGAAACAGATCATGAATTCCCAAAAGGGTGGCACCGCCAAAGACGACAACGCCGATCCACCCCCAAGGCGAATAGGACAACCAGAGCAATGACAGCAGAAAAAGCAAAATCGCGATGGCAAAAGTGGAAAAGCGGATCAACTCTTTAAGCTTGTGCATGTCAACTCCCTTGGTCGTTTCGTATCAGGTGCGCACATCCGGCGCGTCGCGGCCAGTAAATTCGCGGATACCGGCGATGTGATCTGCCCTTGCGATCATCTCTTTAAGAGCATTCTGTGTCTCTTTGGTAAACCCCGCCGGATCATCTGACACGTCCTCGATATATACGCGCAGTGTTGCCCCCACGGTGCCTGTCCCCGACAGACGATAGACAATGCGCCCGCCGCCCTGAAACGATACCCGCAACCCCTGGGACGTGGCGCGCGATCCGTCCACCGGATCGTCATAGGCAAATTCATCTGCGCCGTCGACCGACGCGCCCATCACATCGCTGCCCACCAGATCACCCAGCCGGGCGCGCAAGCCATCCATCATGGCGTTGGCTTTTGCAGCATCCACCGCTTCGTAATCATGGCGGGAATAGAAATTGCGCCCGAATTCGGCCCAGTGATCCTGCATCAGCTGCGCCACCGATTTTCCGGTTTTGGCCAGAATATTCAGCCACAACAGAACGGCCCAAAGCCCATCCTTTTCGCGCACATGGTCACTGCCGGTGCCGGCGGATTCTTCACCACACAGGGTTATGCGGCCATCATCCAGAAGGTTGCCGAAAAATTTCCACCCCGTGGGCGTTTCATAACAATCCAGCCCGCGTTTTGCCGCCACCCGGTCCAGCGCCCGCGACGTGGGCATGGAGCGCGCCACCCCTTTCAGGCCGCCAGCATAGGCCGGCGCCAGATGCGCGTTGGCGGCCAGCACCGCAAGGCTGTCGGACGGACCGACGTAACAGCCGCGCCCGACGATCATGTTGCGGTCGCCGTCGCCGTCGCTGGCAGCGCCCAAATCAGGGGCCTTGTCGCCCATCATCACATCCATCAATTCCCTGGCCCAGATCGGGTTGGGGTCGGGGTGGCCACCGCCGAAATCGGGGCTGGGTGTGGCATTCACCACGCTGCCTTTGGCCGCCCCCAAAACGCCCTCAAGGATCGCCGTGGCATAGGGGCCGGTGATCGCGTGCATGGCATCAAACCGGAGGGTAAAGCCCGACTGAAACAGGGCGCGGATCGCGTCGAAATCAAACAGCTTTTCCATCAGCGCGGCGTAATCGGCCACGGGATCGACAACTTCGACCTCCATATCGCCCAACCGGATGGTGCCAAGCACCGCCAAATCGACATCCTGCGCCTCAAGGATCTGATATTGCGTGATGTTCTGCGTGGCCGCCACCATGCGGTTGGTCACCTCTTCGGGGGCCGGGCCGCCGTTGGGCATGTTGAACTTGACGCCGAAATCCTCGTCCGGGCCACCGGGGTTGTGGCTGGCCGACATGATGATCCCACCGTCAGTCTGGCGCAAACGGATCAGATTGCTGGCGGCGGGGGTCGACAGCAACGCCCCCTGCCCCACAATCACCTTTTTCGCCCCACCGGCAGCGGCCATGCGCAGGATCACCTGCGCGGCACGGTCGTTGAAATAGCGCCCGTCACCACCCAGCACCAGGGTTTTTCCCTGAACCCCGTCAATGGCCGCCCATATCGCGGCGATGAAATTTTCCAGGTAATGCGGCCCCATGAACACGCGGGTTTTCTTGCGCAGCCCGCTGGTGCCCGGCTTTTGCCCTTCGATCGGGGCGGTCTTGACGGTGATAACGCTCATCTCTTCCTCATCTTCCTGCGGTTTTCATGATTTTCGCGGTTTCCACCACACCCGGGTGATCGGCCAGCTTTGCCGCCTTTATGCCCAGACGGCGCCGCCAGTTGGGGTGATCATACACGGTTCCGGGCAGATTGGGCTGTTCGATATGGGCCAGGGCATCTTCGGCCTGCACCGCCACAAGGCGCGACGGTGTTCCCGCCAGAAACCCGTTCAACCGACCGATATTTGTGCCGCCGATGGTGGTGGCCAGCGCCGCGACCTCGGCCTCTCGCCGCACCTTGGCGCGGGTTGCGGCATCGGCGGGCAGGCTGCCCAATGTTTCGCGCCATTCAATATCGCGCCCCCGCCGCCAGCCGCGATAAGTGGGCAGATCGTGACTGGCGAACGACGTCAGCACGTCGCGGTCATAGCCGCAGGCGGGTTTGAACACGGGCGTTGCCGCATCCCAGTCCTGTTCGAACATGGCAACCCGACACCCCAGTATGCCCGCCGCCTTCAGATCCTGTTGCAGCCCTTCGGGGATGTTGCCCAGATCCTCACCGATGATCACCGCGCCCACCCGCGCCGCCTCGATCCTTGCGACGGCCAGCAACGCCGCCTTGGGCATGGTCACATAGGCGCCGGGGCCGTGTTCGGGCACCCAGAAGGCCCGCTCAAACCCCAGAATATGGTCGATCCGCAGCACCCGGGCAAAACGCAACTGCGCCCGCAGGATTTCGGCCAGGGCGCGAAACCCGGTGCGTTCCAGATGCAGAGGGCGCATGGGGGCCAGATTCCACCGCTGGCCATCTGCCGAAAACGCATCAGGCGGCGCGCCCAGCGAACAGCCCGGTGCAAACAGATCGGGATCGCCCCATGTTTCCGCCCCCGCCGGATGGGTGCCAACAGCCAGATCAAGATACAGCCCCAGCGCCATGTCATCCGTCGCGGCGCGCACATCAGCCAGCTGTACCTCGGCCTGCCATTGCAGCCATGCGTGATATTGCACCGCATCGCCATTGGCCTCGGCAAAGGCGGCCACCTCGGGCGACAGCGGATCGTGCAAGGCCTTTGGCCAGTCGGGCCAATAGGGGCCGTGCACTTGCGACAGGGCCTGATGCAGGGCAAACCGGTGCAACGCTTCGCCCTCGGCCGCGACAAAGGCATCGAACTGCGGATCGCCGGAAAAGGCCGCCCAGGCATTGTGCAACGCCACATGCTGCGCCTGCAAGACGGCGGGATACTCAATCAGTTCTGCGTGGTCGTCCGGGGTGGCGCCCGCTTCGATGTGCAGGGTGGAAAACCGGCGGCGGCTGGAGGGGGAATAGGGGCTAAAGGCCATGGGATCGGTGGGAAACCCGGCATGAATCGGGTTAAGCCCCACAAACGCGGCGCCGCGCCCGGCCATCCCCCGGGCAACCACAGCCAGATCGGCGTAACTGCCCACGCCCCCCTGTTGCGCGGTGCGCAAGCCATACAGCGGCAGGGTCATCCCCCAATGGGGCGGCGGGGCGGGCAGGCACGCCGGGGCGGTCAACAGCCATGTATCATGCCCCCCAGTGAAAGGCGGTGAATGCCCGGCGGCAGGGCGGGCAACGGCCCCTGCCCCTGACGCACCTCGCCGGTGTCCAGAAACAACTCCCAATCGCCCGTCAGATTTGGGCCGGGTTGACCCGCCTCAACCACCAACCAATGGGGCAGGTCGCGCGCCGCCGCCTCATCCTGCAACGTGTTCAAGGCATCGCTCAGGGCCGTGTCCGAGGTGACATCAAACCCCATCGCCGCAACGATGGCGGCCATGGTTTCGGCGCTGGTGTCGTGCCAGGTGTCGGTCTGATCCTGATAGCAGGGCATCACCCCCAGCCATTCGGCCAAACGTGCAAGTGGCGTTGTCATGGGGCCCGCTCCAGCGCCAGTACCGCCAGGCTATGGGCCGCGACCTCGATACTGCCCTGGGCCGGCTTTGTGGGGCCCGTGGGATCGGCGGTATCAATTGCATGGCGCCAGATCCGGCCTTGGGGCGTTTCGGGCAATGTGACGGTGGCCGCGGCACCGGCGTTGAACACCGCGAACACCGCGGTTTCCGTTGTGCCGTAAAATGGCGTTCCCGATGCCGTGCGCATTTCGACACAGATGCAATTCAACCCCGGATCCTGCCAGCAGCCATCAGAGATCGGCGCCCCGTCAGCCATGCGCCAAAACACATCCGCCTTGCCGTCGATCGCCCTTTCCTGGGCATGCAGAAACAACTTTTGCCGCAAAATCGGGTGGTCACGGCGAAACGCGATCATCCGGCGCGTGAAATCATGAAAATCGCTGTCGGCCTTTGACCAGTCGATCCAACTGATGGAATTGTCCTGACAATAGGCGTTGTTGTTGCCCTTTTGCGAATGGCCCAACTCATCGCCCGCCAACAACATCGGCGTGCCCTGAGACAGAAACAGCGTCGCCATCATATTGCGCCGCCGCTGCGCGCGGGCCGCCAGAACGGCGGGTTTCTGGGTTTCGCCCTCAACCCCCATATTGTCCGAGAAATTCTCGCCGTGGCCGTCCATGCCATATTCGCCGTTGGAAATGTTGTGTTTTTCGTTATAGGATACAACATCTTGCAGGGTGAACCCATCATGGGCCGTCACCAGATTGACCGAACTTGTCGCGGGCCGGCCCGAATGGTCAAACTGCAACGCGGAACCGGTCAACCGGTCGGCAAGCCCCGGCGCCAGACCCGGATCCATCCGCCAAAACCGACGCACGCTGTCACGATACTTGTCATTCCATTCCATGAACGGCGGTGGAAACGCGCCCAGTTGATACCCACCGGGGCCAATATCCCAGGGTTCGGCAATCAGTTTCGTGCCCGTCAGAACCGGATCCTGCCGGATCGCATCAAAAAATGCCGCCCCCCGGTCAAACCCCGTGTCAGTGCGCCCAAGGGTGGAACACAGATCAAAGCGAAACCCGTCGACATGCATCACCTCGACCCAATACCGCAGTGAATCCATCACCATACGCAGTACCATGGGATGATCGACATTCAACGTGTTGCCGGTGCCCGTGTCGTTGATGTAATGGCGCGGATCATCGGCCAGGCGGTAATAGCTGGCATTGTCGAGGCCCCGAAAGGCCAGGGTCGGCCCCATTTCATTGCCTTCGCAGGTGTGGTTGTAAACCACATCCATCAACACCTCGATGCCCGCAGAATGGAACCGCGCAACCATCTGTTGAAACTCGGCAATCTGTCCCCGGTGCAGATAGCGCGGCTCGGGTGCGAAAAACCCAAGGGTTTGATAGCCCCAGTAGTTGGTAAGCCCCTTTTCCACCAGAAACCGGTCGTTCAGGAACGCCTGGGCGGGCAACAGCTCGATCGCCGTGATCCCCAGATCGGTCAGGTAATCCAGCATCGGATCAGACGCCATGCCAAGGAATGTGCCGGGCAGATCGACACTGGGGTGCAGCGCCGTCAGGCCCTTGACGTGGGCCTCATAAATCACCGAATTCTGAATTGGCGTTTGCGGCGCCCCATCCCTGCCCCACGAGAATGCCGGGTCTTCAACCACCGAGCGCGGCATATAGACCGCACTGTCGCGCTTATCGAAACTCAGATCCCCGGTCGGCGCGCCAACGGTATAGCCCATGAGCGCATCGTGCCATTCCGGATGGCCGGTCAGGCGTTTCGCATAGGGATCGATCAACAATTTGTTGGCGTTGAAACGGTGGCCCTCATCAGGGGCATAGGGGCCATGGGCGCGCAACCCGTATTGCTGCCCCGGGCGCATCCCTGAAATATAGCCGTGCCAGACATCGCCATCCCGTTCCGGCAGGTCAAGGCGCGCCACCTCGTGTTTGCCATCCTCGGAAAACAGGCACAGCACCATACGGGCGGCATGTTCGGAAAAGACGGCGAAATTCACGCCGTCGCCGTCAAAGGTCGCGCCAAGGGGGCGGCGCGCCCGGCTGTCATCACGAAAGGGCTGGTCATGGGGCGGCTGTCACTGTCCGGTAAAGGGCGGCATATTCAGCCGCCGAGGTTTCCCAGCCCACGGGGTGGGCCATGGCGTTTTGTTGAATCCGCGCCCAGACGTCAGGCTGAGCGTAAAGATCGCAAAGCTGATCCAGCGCGCCCGCCAGGGCATCGGCGGTTATGGGCGCAAACTGAATGCCCGTGGCCACGCCCGCACGCAGCGCCGCGTCATTGGCCGCGATCACCGTATCGGCCAGCCCCCCGGTCAGCGACACCAGCGGCACCGTGCCATAGCGCAGCCCGTAAAGCTGGGTCAGGCCGCAGGGTTCAAACCGCGACGGCACAAGAATGGCATCGCCCCCCGCCATCATCCGATGGCTTAACGCCTCGTCATAGCCGATGCGAACGCTCACGTTGTCGTAATGATTGGCAAGGTCTCCAAAGGCATGTTCCAGCCCCGGATCGCCGCTCCCGAGCAGAGCCAACCGCCCGCCGCGCGCCAAAAACCCGGGCAGCGCGTCGATCAACAGATCCAGCCCCTTTTGTTCGCTCAGACGCGAGATAAGAACGGCCAGCGGGCCATCGCCGGGCGGCAGGCCGAATTCCTCCAACACCCGGTGTTTATTCGCGGCCTTCCCGTCACAGGATTGATACGGCACGATATTGGGGTCACTTTCCGGGTTCCACAGGTCAAGGTCGATCCCATTCAGGATACCCGAAAGATCCCCCGCCCGTGCGCGCAACACCCCATCAAGACCCATACCGAACTCCGGCGTGAGCAACTCACGGGTGTAGGTCGGGCTAACGGTGGTCAGCCTGTCGGCGTAAACCAACCCGGCCTTCAGCGCCGAAATCCGCCCCCAGAATTCCACCCCGTCGGGGGTGAACATCCAGTGCGGCAGGCGCAGCGCATCCAGTTTGGCCGCCGGGGCCAACCCGTGAAACGCGACGTTGTGAATCGTCAGGATCGAGCGCACATCATGAATGCCCAGAGAACGCAGATAGGCAGGCGCCAGCCCCGCCTGCCAGTCGTGACAATGGAGGATTTCAGGCCGCCAATCCGCCGCGCCTTCGCGCGCAATCCGGGCGGCCATCCACGACAGGGCGGCGAAACGCTCGGGGTTGTCGCTCCAATCCTGCCCGGCGGCATTCAGATAGATCAAGCCGGGCCGGTCAAACAGGTGCGGGGCGCGCAGGATCAACAGATCAAGCGCACCGGCCTTGGCCGCCATAACATCGCCCCGGTCACCGAACAGATCGTCCTCGGTCAGCACCACATCGCCAAGGTCCACCTTGGCCAGAACCGCAGGATAGCCGGGGATCAGGGTGCGCATCTGCACCCCCTGCCCGGTCATCGCCCCGGGCAAGGCGCCGACCACATCGGCCAGACCGCCGGTTTTCACCAGCGGCGCGCATTCCGACGCAACCGACAGCACCTGCATCATTTGGCAGCGGCCCGCAGATCCAGCATGTCCTGGGTGATCAGGGTGACACCGCCTTCCGACACCCGAAACCACCGCGCATCTTCATCGGGGTCAATCCCCACCTGCAACCCTTCGGGAATCTGTGCCCCACGGTCGATCACCACCTTGCGCAACTTGGCGTTGCGGCCAATGGTGGCATAGGGCAGCACCACCGCCTGTTCGAGGCTGGAATAGGAATTGGTGTGAACCTGCGTGAACAGCAGACTTTCGCGGATTTCGCTTCCTGAAATCACGCACCCCCGGCAACCAGAGAAGAAAGCGCCATGCCACGCCGGTCTGGCGCATCGTGGACGAATTTGGCGGGGGGAACGGATTCAGAATACGTCCAGATCGGCCATTGTTTGTCCCAGAGATCAAGATCGGGGGTAAAGCCGGTCAGGTCGATATTGGCCTTCCAGAAGGCATCAATCGTGCCCACATCGCGCCAGTATGCGGGTGCCGCCGGGTCGTGTTTCACACAACTGTCCTCAAACCGGTGGGCCATCGCCTTGCCGTTTTTCACGATGTCGGGAATGATGTCGCCGCCAAAGTCATGGGTCGAATTGCTGTTCTCGGAATCGCGGATCAACAGGTCGCGCAGAAAGCTCCACTTGAACACATAGATGCCCATCGACGCCAATGTGACGTTCGGATCATCGGGGGTGCCGGGGGGATCGGCGGGCTTTTCCAGAAAGCTGGTGATGCGGTCGCTTGCGTCGATATCCATGACACCAAAGGCGCTGGCCTCTTCGCGCGGCACGGTGAGGCAGCCGATGGTCACATCGGCGCCGGTCTCGACATGTTGTTGCAGCATCAGTTCGTAATCCATCTTATAGATGTGATCACCGGCCAAAATCAGAACGTATTCAATATCATAGCTGTCAACGATATCAATATTCTGGGTCACGGCATCGGCCGTTCCCAGATACCATTTGTTTTCCGAAACCCGTTGGGAGGCGGGCAGGATATCAAGGTATTCGTTGCGTTCGGCCCGGAAAAACGACCAGCCGCGCTGGCAATGGCGGATCAGGGAATGGGCCTTGTATTGGGTGGCGACGGCCATTTTCTTGATGCCCGAATTCAGGGCGTTGGACAGGGCAAAATCAATGATCCGGGTTTTGCCGCCAAAGGGCACCGCCGGTTTGGCGCGCCGGTCGGTCAGTTCCTTGAGGCGGCTGCCCCGCCCCCCGCCAGAACGAAGGCCATGCTTCTGCTGGACAATCTCGCGTTTGGTGTCGCCATGTCTTTCCCTCCCAATCTGGACTTATCGTCCCGTCTGTTTTCGACGGGTGGACCGCCGCAATCGCGATGCACGGCTTGCACACCGGACCTTCACCGCCCCTGCACCGGGGCGGCAGATGATTTTACCGCTCAGTCCTTGACGAAAATCATGGTTGAAAGCGGCGGCAGCACCACCGTGGCCGAGGCAGGCTGCCCCTGATGGCCGGTGTCATTGCCGTTGATGGCCCCCATGTTCCCGCGATTTCCACCCCCATAAAGCGCGGCATCGGTGTTCAGGATTTCGCGCCATTCACCCGTCTGCGGCAGCCCAAGGTGATAGTCCGTCCGCTCAACCGGGGTGAAATTGCACACCACCACGATTTCGGAATCATCGGCACCGCCCCGGCGTATCCACGAGAGCACCGAATTTTCGGCGTCGTTCACCTCGATCCATTGAAACCCGCCGGGATCGCAATCTTTGACATGCAGCGCCGGATAATCGCGGTACAGCATATTCAGGTCACGCACGAGGGTTTGAATCCCCTTATGGGCCGGATCGCTCAGGACACCCCAGGTCAGTTGCGCGTCATGGTTCCATTCGCCGGGTTGGGCAAATTCCTGCCCCATGAACAACAGTTTCTTGCCCGGATGCCCCCACATGAACCCGTAATAGGCGCGCAGGTTGGCGAATTTCTCCCATGCATTGCCCGGCATCTTGTCGAGCATGGAGCCTTTGCCATGGACCACCTCATCATGGCTGATCGGCAGGATGAAATTTTCCGAAAACGCATAATGGATGCCAAAGGTCATCTGATGGTGGTGATGGCGGCGATAAATCGGGTCTTTTTCCATGAACGACAGGGTGTCGTTCATCCAGCCCATGTTCCACTTGTAGCCAAAGCCAAGCCCCCCACCGTCAACCGGCTGTGAGACGCCGGGATAGGATGTGCTTTCCTCGGCCACGGTCATGATGCCGGGCTGTTGGCCATAAACGATGGTGTTGGTGTTTTGCAGCATGGCGATGGCTTCGTAATTCTCGCGCCCGCCGTCTTTGTTGGGCACCCATTCCCCGTCCTTGCGCGAATAATCGCGGTACAGCATCGACGCCACGGCATCAACGCGCAGCCCGTCCACGTGATATTCTTCAAGCCAATACAAGGCGTTGGAGACAAGAAAATTGGCCACCTCGGTGCGGCCATAGTTGTAAATCAGGGTGTTCCAATCCTGATGAAAGCCTTCGCGCGGATCGGCATGTTCATAAAGCGGCGTGCCGTCAAACCGGCCCAGCCCTTGGGGGTCGGTCGGGAAATGCCCCGGCACCCAATCCAGCAGCACGCCGATGTTTTTCGCATGGGCCGCCTCGACCAGATTGCGGAATTCGTGGGGCGGGCCATGGCGCACGGTGGGCGCGAACAACCCAACCGGTTGATACCCCCATGAGCCATCAAAGGGATATTCGCTGATCGGCATCAGTTCGATATGGGTGAACCCCATGTCGGCCACGTAATCAATCAGATCGCGCGCCGCCTCGACATAGGAAAGCGGGCGGTTGTTGTCGTCGGTGTGACGCCGCCACGATCCCAGATGCACCTCGTAAACGCTGATCGCCGCGCTGCGGGCGTTGTGCCCTTCGCGGGTGTTCATCCATCTGGCATCCTGCCAGCCATAGCCACGAATATCGCGCACCATCGAGGCGTTTTCCGGCGGATGCTGCGACCCAAACCCGACCGGATCGGCCTTGAGCGGTTGCAGGGTGCCATCGGCACCGATGATTTCGTATTTATAGATTTCCGTGTCACCCACGCCGGGAATGAACATTTCCCACACGCCGGTGGCGCCCCGGCGACGCATCAGGTGACGGCGGCCATCCCAATGGTTGAACCCACCCACCACGCTGACCCTTTGCGCGTTCGGGGCCCAGACGGCAAAATGGGTGCCCTGAATGCCGTCGTGTTCCATCACATGGGCGCCGAGGACGGTCCATATCCGTTGATGGGTGCCTTCGCCCAACAGGTATTCATCCATCTCGCCCATGACCGGACCGTGACGATAGGGATCCTGCATGTCCCATGTGTTGCCCTCGGCGTCGCGCCCCTCGAGGATATAGGGTTTATTGGCCGGTACTTTCCCGCTGAACACATGCAGATCGTCAAACACCCGTTCCAGCGGATAGGTCTTGGCCCCGATCCGCGCGGTCATGGCGGTGGCCCCGTGATCGGTGGTGGTCAGCCAGGTCGCCCGCCCGCGTTTTTGCGGACCAAGCACTGAAAACGGGTCGCTGTGGCGTCCCTCGTGCAGGGCCAGCGCCACAGCGCGCGTCAGGCCATGGGCCGGCGCCGCCTTTGCGGGCGTTGCTTTTGCCGCAGTCTTTTTCGCGGGCGCCTTCTTCGCAACCGGCGCCTTGGGCTTTGCGGCGGCTTTTGCGGCGGGCTTGGCTGGGGTTTTGGCAGTCGGTTTAGGTGTTTTCATGGAATCCACGGTAAGTCATTTCACGATTGGGGCAACCCTTGTTGCAGGGCCGTGATGCGAACGGGGGAATTACTCTTTTGTCTGCACCGCCTTGGCGTCCCATATATCGGCCATATAGCCGCGGATCGTCCGGTCAGACGAAAACCAGCCTGACCGCGCGGTGTTGAGCAGCGCCATTTTCATCCAATGGTCGCGGTCGAGGTAGGCGGCATCCACGGCACGTTGGGCGCGCCAGTAATCGGTGAAATCCGACGCGACGAGAAAATAGTCAGGCCCGGCCAGATTGTCGGTGATGGCGTGAAACAGGGTCGGATCATCCTTGGAAAATTCCCCGTCTGCAATCGCCTTTGCCGCGCGGGCCAGCCGGGGATCGGCGGCAATCGCCTTGGCTGCATGGCCGTCAATGTCGCGCCGTGCCACCACCTCGGCGGCGGTCATGCCGAACAGAAAGAAATTGTCAGCCCCCACATGTTCACGGATTTCGACATTGGCACCATCCAGCGTGCCGACAGTCAGCGCGCCGTTCAGGGCGAATTTCATGTTGCCGGTGCCCGATGCCTCTTTGCCGGCCGTGCTGATCTGTTCGGACAGGTCCGACGCGGGGATCAGGCGTTCGGCAAGGGTGACGTTGTAATTGGCCGGATACACGACCTTGAGCCATTTTGACGTGACCGGATCGGCATTAAGAACATCGCCCACCGCATTGATAAGATGGATGATCTGTTTGGCGAACACATACCCCGGCGCCGCCTTGCCGCCGAAAATCTTGACCCGCGGCGTCCAGTTGCCGTTCGGGTTGTCGCGGATTTCCTGCCACAGGGCGATCGCTTCAAGAATGTTCAGATGCTGGCGCTTGTATTCATGAATGCGTTTGATCTGCACATCAAACATCGCCTCGGGGTCCAGCGCCACGCCTTCGGTCTCTGCAAACCAGTTGGACAGTTCCACCTTGTTGTCGTGTTTCGCCTTGGCGTAATCCGCCAGAAAACCGGCATCATTCTGCTTGCCGTCAAGCTGTTGCAATTGCTCCAGATCATCGACCCAGCCATCGCCAATGGCGCTGGTGATCAGCGACGACAGGCGCGGGTTGGCCGACAGCAGCCAGCGGCGCGGCGTTACGCCGTTGGTTTCGTTGACAATCCGGTTGGGATGCAGGGCGTGCAATTCCTTGAACACGGTTTCCTTCATCAACCCGGTGTGCAGGGCCGACACCCCATTCACGCGATTGGCCATGGTAAAGGCAATTTCGCCCATCTTGACCTCGCCATTTTCGCGCAGGGTGACGGTGCGGCGCGGGTTGGCCATGGCGTGGGCGTCGTCGATCGCCTCGATCAACTGCATGTGACGGGGCAGCAGATCGGACATGAGCGGCTCGCTCCAGCGTTCCAGCGCCTCGGGGAGCAGGGTGTGGTTGGTGTAATTCAGACACCCCCGCGCCGTTTCGATGGCCGTGGGCAGGTCCATACCCTGTTCATCATGCAAAATGCGCACCAGTTCCGGCCCCGCAATCGCCGGGTGCGTATCGTTAAGCTGAATCGCGACCTTGGCGGGCAACAGCGACAGATCGTCATATTCCGACAGGAACCGGCGCAGGATGTCGCGCAGGGATGCGGCGGTGAAAAAGAATTCCTGCTTCAGGCGCAGGCGCTTGCCTTCGGGGGTGCTGTCATCGGGGTAAAGCACGCGGGAAATGGTGCGCGCCAAGGCCTCGGGTTCGGCGGCACCGTAATAATCACCGGCGTTGAACCGGTCGAGATCGAACAGCTTGGTCGGTTTTGCCTCCCACAGGCGCAGGGTGTTGGCCCAGCGACCCTGCCAGCCGATGACCGGGGTGTCATAGGCCTTGGCGATCACGGTTTCCTCGGGCGTCCAAAGCTGGCCTTTCACGGCGCCGCCAAAACCGATGGTATAGGCAGATTCCGTGCGCTCGAATTCCCACGCGTGGGTTTGTTGCAGCCAATCTTCGGGTGCTTCCTTCTGCACGCCGTTCTCAAAGCTTTGCTTGAACAACCCGTGTTCATAGCGAATGCCATATCCATAGGCGGGGCAGCCGATGGTCGAGAGGGATTCAAGAAAACACGCCGCCAGACGGCCAAGGCCGCCGTTGCCAAGGGCGGCGTCGGGCTCATCCTCCAGAACGGTTTGCAGATCCACCCCCTGGGTACGCAGGGCATTGTCGGCGGTTTCCATCAGGCCAAGGTTGACCACCGCATCCTCAAGCAGCCGTCCGATAAGGAATTCCATCGACAGGTAATAGACCCGCTTGTGTTGCCCCTCATAGGTGGCGCGGGTGCTGGCGAACCACGGATCGACGATCCGGTCGCGCACGGTCAGCGACAGGGCAATGCGCCAATCGGTGGTTTGCGCATGGGCCGGATCCTTGCCCAGGGAATAGGTAAGGTGGCGGGCGATGGCATCGCCAAAATCGGCAGATAAATCCTTGGCGGACATGGTGGACCCTTTCGGAACGCGCGGAATGCGTGTCATGTTAGCGGTAACTGTTGCGTTGTTCTTGTCCAAAGGGCCGCGTATCGCAAGAAATTTCAACCGTTGTTGCGCTCACTTTTTCGCCAAACCCCGGGCCGGGCGCGATTTTGCTGCAATGCAGCAACAGTTCCCCCGCGCCCGGCCCCACCCTCAGGGGGCGAGGCGGTAAAATTCGGCGGCACTTGCGCTGAAAATCCGCTCTCGGGCTGCCTGTGACTGTCCGGCACACAATTCTTGCGCGGCGGACACCCAGCCGTCATAGGGCGCGGCCCTCGTGCAGACGGGCCAATCCGACCCCCACATCACCCGTTCCGGCGTGAAGCGGGAAAACAGATGTTCGGCATAGGGGCGCAGATCATCGGTGCGCCAATCGGCCGACGCCTCGGTCACAAGGCCCGAGAATTTGCACCACACCCCCAGATCGGCCAGACGGGACATGCCATCAAACCATGCCGCATCAGCATCGCCGCCAATGGCCGGTTTCATCGCGTGGTCGATCACGAACCGCAGATCGGGGTATTTTTCGGCAATGCGGGCAAAATTGCCCAGATGGCGCGGAAACCCAAGGGCGTCAAAGGTCAGATCATGGTCAATCAGCGCGGCAAAGGCCCACTGCACATCGTCGCGCAGCATCCAATCCACATCGGGGATGTTCTGAATCATCGGTCGCACGCCGCAGAATTTCGGATGTGCCGCCCAACGGGCCAGATGGCGCGCGTGATCCGGCTGTTCAAAATCGATCCAGCCGACAACCCCGCCGACAAAGGGCGTGGCATCGGCCAGACCCAGCATGTAATCGGTTTCGGCCACGGTTGGCGCCGCCTGCACCAGCACGGTTTTGGTGATGCCGTGGCGCGCCACGATCGGCGCCAGATCAGCGGGGGTAAAGGCGCGCGCCAGGGGGCTGTCCGGTTTCATCCAGTCATAATCGCCCCGGGCGGGCTGCCACAGGTGGTGATGGGCGTCGATCATGGCGTGGGGGCCTCCTGGCGCAGCAGGTTTTCGGATTTCAGATCCTGCCAAAGCTGATCGGGAATGTCCGCCCCGGCGGCACGGATGCTGCCATCCAGTTCGCGCACGCCCTGCCCGCCCGGAATGACCGACACCACCGCAGGATGCAGCAGCGGAAACTGCAACGCGGCATCAATCAGCCGGGTGTTGTGGGCGGCGCAGACCGCCTCGATCCGGGTCACGCGATCAAGGATTTCGGGCGATGCAGGTGCATAGTTGTAATGGGCGCCGGGTTTTGCGCCCGTTGCCAGAATGCCCGAATTATAGGCCCCGCCAATCACCAGCCCGATGCCCCGTTCCTGCGCCAATGGCAGGAAGGTATCAAGCGGGGTTTGCTCCAGCAGGGTATAGCGCCCGGCCAGCAGAAAGATGTCGAAATCGCCCCGCTCGGCCAGCCATTGGCAGCTTTCCCATTCGTTCACCCCGGCGCCAAAGGCCTTGATCACGCCCTGATCGCGCAATTCCAGCAATGCCTTGTAGCCGCCTTCGATGAATTCATTCATCGCCGCATCAAGAACGCCCCGGTCGCCCCGCGAAAACATATCCAGATCATGGGCATAAAGAATATCAACCCGGCTGACCCCCAGCCGTTCGAACGAAAACTCAAGACTGCGCATCACGCCATCATAGGTGTAATCGAATTTTTCGTTCCGCGCCGGAACGTCGATCCATTTGTCGGGGCTGTCGCGTTTGTCGGGGGTTGTGGGCATCAACAGACGCCCCACCTTGGTGGAAAGCACATATTCATCACGGGGTTTGTCGCGCAAAAACCGGTTTACCCGGGTTTCCGACAGGCCCAGCCCATAAAGCGGCGCAGTGTCGAAATACCGCACCCCCGCATCCCATGCCGCCTGCAACGTGGCCTGGGCATCCTCATCGCTGAGCGCGTGAAACAGGTTGCCAAGGGGCGCAGTGCCAAAGCCGATTTCAGTGAAGGTCAACCCACCGTTTCCGATCCGGTCATAGTGGCGTGTTTTCAGTGGCATGGATTCAGCTCCTTGTGTGAATGCCCGCGGCGCACAAACAGAACGCGCACCAAGGGCCGTTGCCCTGACATTTCGCAGGGTGGCCCCAATGGTCAAGCGGTTAGTTGACAATGGGCGCGGATCGGCCCTGTCCTTTTGCAGCGCCGACGCTATGGTCGCGCGACAGCCAGACAGGAGAAACCATGGCACGCCGCGACCTGACCACCGGGTCCATCGCCGGACATTTCCGCGCGCTGGCCATTCCCACCGCCATCGGCATGGTGTTCACCACCCTTTATAACGTCGTCGATGTCTATTTCGCCGGGATGCTTTCAACCGACGCACAGGCCGGGCTGGCGATTTCGTTTCAGGTGTTTTTCGTGCTGATCGCGCTGGGGTTTGGTCTGTCCACCGCGATGAGCGCGCTGGTGGGCAATGCGTTGGGCGAACGTTCGGCCAAGGAATCGGTGATTGCATCGCAGGGGGTGTCATTTGCCCTGATCGTGTCGGTTCTGGGGGTCATATTGGGGTGGGTCTTTGCGCCCGATCTGATCGCGCTGATTTCCGAACCGGGCGATTACCGGGATGCGGCGAACCAATACCTCGACATTCTGATCTTTGCCGCGCCGGCGTTCCTGATTGCCTTTGGTGCCAACGGCATCCTGACCGCGCAGGGCGATACGAAATCCATGCAATATGCCAATATCGCTGCGTTTTTTGCCAATGTCGTGCTGAACCCGCTGTTCATCTTCGGCCTTGGCCCGTGGGAGGGGCTGGGGTTTAACGGCATCGCCCTGTCCACCCTCGCGTCGCAAACCGGGGTGATGGTGTTCATCCTTTACCGCGTGTTCACCTCCGAAGCGATGCAGGGCGAACGGCAATATATCCCCCGCCCCGCAGTATATGGTGAAATTGCCGCGCAAGCCCTGCCTGCCAGTTTCGCGATGATGGTGATGATGATCGCGGGTTTCGTGGTGCAATATTTCCTCAAGGGGTTCGGTGGCTCGGCGGTGGCGGCCTATGGCGTGGCGTTACGGATCGAACAGCTTCTGCTGCTGCCCGCTTTCGGGCTGACCGGGGCATTGCTCCCGATCATGTCGCAGAATTATGGCGCGCGCGATTACGACCGGGTGCGCGAGGCGTCGATGTTCTGTTTCAAATCGGGGGTCATCCTGATGCTCGGCGCGTCCTGCGTGCTGTGGTTTGCCGCCGGCCCTGCCCTTTCGGTGTTTACCGACGACGCACAGGTGATCGAGATCGGCAAAAGTTACCTGCACGTCGATGGGTTTATCCTGCCGGTCTATGTGATGCTGTTTGCGATCAATTCGATCCTTCAGGCGTTCAAGCGGCCCGTCTATACCCTGTGGATCGGGATTTACCGTCAGGGCATCGGCGTGGCGCTGTTTGCCTGGCTCTATGTGGTGGTGTTCGATTTCGGGTATTGGGGCGTCTGGCTGGGCATTGCCACGGCGGTGACAAGTGGCTTTATCCTGTCGCTGGTGCTGGTTGAAATACTGGCAAGGCGGCTGATCGGCGGGCTGTTCACCCGGGTCGCGGCCGTGGCACCGGCGTAACCTCAGGGGTCATCCTGCGGTGCCGGGTCCGGTTCGCCCGAGGCCGCACCGCGAAACGGTTGCACCAACAGGCGATCCAGCCACAGATCGCGCCGGGTGCGAAACCGCCCCAACCCGATGGTCATTGCCGAATGCCCGGCGCGGGGTTGGGCGATATATGTGCCCAACAGCCGATCCCACCACGGCAGGTTAAAGCCAAAGTTGCTGTTGGTTTCCGATGGCAGAACCGAATGGTGAACCCGGTGCATATCGGGGGTCACGACGATCAGGCGCAAAAGGGCATCGAGCCGCGGCGACAGGCGGATGTTGGAATGGTTGAACAGCGATGTGGCGTTCAACAGCACCTCGAATATCAAAACGGCCCCGGCAGAGGGGCCAAGGGCCAGAACCAGCAACAGCTTGATCCCCATGGAAATCAGAATTTCAAACGGGTGAAACCGCACCCCGGTTGTCACATCAAATTCCAGATCGGCATGATGCACCCGGTGCAGCCGCCACAGGGCCGGAACCGCGTGAAACAACACATGTTGCAGATAGATTGCCAGATCAAAGGCCAGGATCGCAAGAATGACCTCGATCCAGACCGGCAGGGAAAACTGGTTCAACAATCCCCAACCATTTTCGCCTGCAATCACCGCCACGCCAATGGCCACCATCGGAAACACCAGCCTGACCAGCAGGGAATCAAGCACCACAAGCCCCAGATTGTTTGACCAGCGCACCAGCCGCGGAATTTCCACCCGGCGGCGCGGCGCGGCAAATTCCCACCCCGCCATGGCGATCAAAAGGCCAAAAAACACCGCCATCCTGATGATCGGTTCATGTGTGATGATGTCTTGCAAAATAACGCCCCCTGATCCGGCAGATTTACCACCAATGGGCGGCGGCTGTCCTGTCACGATGGCGCGGGGCATAAAAAAACCCCGGCGCAAGGCCGGGGTTTTCACGTTCGCGGTGTGATTTCAACTGATCCGGGTCAGCAGATCATCCAGCGATTTCTTGGCGTCGCCATAGAACATCCGCGTGTTTTCCTTGAAGAACAGCGGGTTTTCGATGCCGGAATATCCCGTTCCCTGTCCACGTTTCGACACGAACACCTGTTTCGCCTTCCAACATTCCAGAACCGGCATTCCGGCGATGGGGCTGTTGGGGTCGTCCTGTGCGGCGGGGTTCACGATGTCGTTTGACCCGATCACGATGGCCACGTCGGTGTTGGGGAAATCATCGTTGATCTCATCCATTTCCAGCACGATGTCGTAAGGCACACGCGCCTCGGCCAGCAGCACGTTCATGTGCCCGGGCAGTCGGCCCGCCACGGGGTGGATGGCGAAACGCACCTCTTTGCCCTTGGCGCGCAGGCGCTTGGTCAGTTCGCTGACCGATTGCTGTGCCTGTGCCACGGCCATGCCATAGCCGGGAATGATGATCACGCTGTCGGCGTCCTCAAGCGCCGCGGCCACGCCATCGGCGTCGATGGCGATCTGTTCGCCCTCGACCTCCATCGCGGGGCCTGCCGCGCCGCCAAAGCCGCCCAGAATCACGCTGACGAACGACCGGTTCATCGCCTTGCACATGATATAGGACAGGATCGCACCGCTTGAGCCGACCAGCGCGCCAACCACGATCAACAGGTCGTTGCCAAGGCTGAAACCAATCGCCGCCGCCGCCCAGCCCGAATAGCTGTTGAGCATGGAAACCACCACGGGCATATCCGCCCCGCCGATCCCGGTGATCAGGTGATAGCCGATGAACAAAGCGGCCAACAGCATGAGGAACAGCGGAAAGAAACCGCCGGTGTTGAAGTACCAGATGAGGAAAAACACCGACAAAGCGGCCGCAGCGGCGTTGAGCATATGCCCGCCGGGCAGCTTTTTCGCCGCTGAATCCACCTTGCCCGCCAGTTTGCCATAGGCCACCACCGATCCGGTAAATGTGACCGCACCGATAAAGATGCCAAGGAACAGCTCGACCCGCAGGATCGACACCTCAACCGGGCTCTTGTGAGCCAGAAGCGCCGCGAACCCATCAAGCGCGGCGCGGGCCTCGGCGTTCATCGCCAGAACCCGGCCCAGTTCGATATGGGCGATCAGCCCGACGAACACCGCCGCCAGACCGACAAGGCTGTGCATCGCCGCGACCAGTTCGGGCATCTGCGTCATCTGCACCTTGGTGGCCAGCTGATAGCCGATGATCGCGCCGCCCGCGATCAGCAGCAGCGACAAAAACCAGAATCCCGCACCGGGACCGACCAGCGTGGCCGCCACGGCCAATGCCATGCCGACGATGCCATACCACACCGCGCGCTTGGCGCTTTCCTGGCCCGAAAGCCCACCCAGCGAAAGAATGAAAAGAACCGCCGCGACGACATAAGCCGCTGTTGTGAAACCAAATTCCATGTCTTGCGCCCCTTACGATTTCTGGAACATGGCGAGCATGCGCCGTGTCACGAGGAAACCGCCGAAGATGTTTATCCCGGCCATAAAGACCGACAGCGCGGCCAATATGATGACAAGGAACGACCCTGACCCGATCTGCATAAGCGCCCCGAGAATGATGATCGAACTGATCGCGTTGGTTACCGCCATCAGCGGCGTGTGCAGGCTGTGCGCCACGCCCCAGATCACCTGAAACCCGATGAAAACCGCCAGAACGAACACGATGAAATGCTGCATGAAACTGGCCGGAGCGACAAGGCCGACGCCCAGCAACACCACCGCGCCAACCGCCAGCAATGTCACCTGATTGCGGGTCTGCGTCTTGAAGGCGGCCACCTCGTTCGCCTTCTTTTCCTCCACGGTCAATTCGCGCGCCTTTTCCTTTTTCGGAGCAGCAGCGATGGCTTTGACCTTGGGGGGCGGTGGCGGATAGGTGATTTCGCCCTTGTGGGTGACCGTGGCGCCACGGATCACGTCGTCTTCCATGTTGTGGTTGACGATGCCATCCTTGCCCGGGGTCAGATCCGTCAGCATGTGGCGGATATTGGTGGAATAAAGGGTGCTGGCCTGCGATGCCATGCGCGACGGGAAATCGGTGTAACCCACGATGGTCACGCCGTTGTCGGTGACGATTTTCTCGTCCGGCACGGTCAGTTTGCAGTTGCCGCCCTTTTCCGCCGCCAAATCAATGATCACGCTGCCCGGCTTCATCGCCGCCACCATGTCCGGCGTCCAGAGTTCGGGCGCCTCACGGTTGGGGATCAGCGCGGTGCAGATCACGATGTCGATCTCGGGCGCCAGTTCGCGGAATTTCTCAAGCTGCTTTTCGCGGAATTCCGGGCTGGACGGGGCGGCATAGCCGCCGGTCGCCGCGCTGTTCTGCGAGGATTCCTCGAACTCAAGGAAGACAAATTCGGCGCCCATGCTTTCGATCTGCTCGGCCACTTCCGGGCGCACGTCAAAGGCCAGGGTGATCGCGCCCAGCGACGTCGCGGTGCCGATGGCCGCGAGCCCGGCAACACCGGCGCCGATCACCAGAACCTTGGCCGGGGGCACCTTGCCCGCCGCCGTGACCTGACCGGTAAAGAACCGGCCAAAATTATTGCCCGCCTCGATCACCGCGCGATAGCCGGCGATATTGGCCATGGAGGACAGCGCGTCCATCTTTTGCGCGCGGGAAATGCGGGGCACCATTTCCATGGCAATGACCGAGGCGCCCTTGTCTTTTGCCTGCTCCATCAGCTCGGGGTTGCCCGCCGGGTTGAAAAAGGAAATCAGGGTCTGGCCATCGCGCATCTGTGCCATTTCGACCTCGGAGGGCGGGCGCACCTTGGCGACGATGTCGGATTTGCTCCAGACGACAGCAGCGTTCTGCACCACCTCAACGCCTGCGTCGGCATAGGCGGCATCGGAAAACCCGGCAGCAATGCCTGCGCCGCTTTCGATCAGGGCGCTATGGCCCAGCTTGGCCAAGGCCCTTGCGCTATCGGGCGTCAACGCAACGCGCCGCTCGCCTTCGAATTGCTCTTTCGGTGTCCCGATCAGCATTTAGTCCCCCAAATTCATTTGGCGTCCGGGGTTATGGGCGAATCATATTCACACACAACCCCGGACGTAATATTCTTGCGCCAATCGGCGTTTTACTTTTTCTTCTTGATCTCTTCAACCGCTTCCGAGACCTGGCCCTTGACCTGTTCATAGGCCTTTTCGTTGGCCTCGCGGGTCGCATCGGCCAGCTTTTTCATCATCGTCAGAGCCTCTTCGACCGCGTCATTCATCGCGGCCTGTTTCGCCTTGAGCGTATCCGGCCCGGCGTTGTCTTCGGCCCACTGATATTGTTCGCGGACGGTTTTGGTCATCTGGCCAAACATTTCCATCTGTTTGTCCAGCATGTCCTTATAGGCCTCGGCGGCAGATTTGTTGGCCTCTTGCAATGCGTCGAAATTGCGCTGGTTGGCCTTTACGATGCTGTCCACATCGAACATCGACTGCTGTTGCGGCTGGAACATGGAAAACATGTTCTGAGGTTGAAACATCTTCTGCATCTCGGCCGGATCGAAGGCCTTGAACATGTCACTCACGTCGAACGGATTCTTGGTCATGGTGGTATCCTTCAATGGCGTTTCCTGGGGGGCATCAGATCGGTGATTGTACCCTCAAACATTTCGGCGGCAAAGTTCACCGTTTCCGAAAGCGTCGGATGCGGGTGGATCGTGTGGCCCAGATCAACGGCATCACACCCCATTTCGATGGCCAGCGCAACTTCGGCAATCAGATCACCGGCGTTGGTGCCGACGATGGCGGCCCCGATTACCCGGTCATCGGCGGGATCGAACAACAGTTTGGTGATCCCTTCGTTGCGCCCGTTGGCAAGGGAACGCCCTGAAGCGGCCCAGGGGAACACGCCCTTTTCGTATTTGATGCCTTTGGCCTTTGCCTCGGTTTCCGTAACGCCCACCCATGCGACCTCGGGGTCGGTATAGGCAACCGAAGGGATCACCCGCGCATCGAACGCCCGTTTGTGCCCTGCGGCGACTTCGGCGGCGACTTTGCCCTCATGGACCGCCTTGTGGGCCAGCATCGGTTGGCCCACCACATCGCCAATGGCGAAAATGTGGGATTGGCCCGTGCGCATCTGAATGTCAGTGGCGATAAAGCCCCGTTCATCCACCGCGACGCCCGCCTTTTCGGCATCAATCAACTTGCCATTGGGGCGGCGGCCAACGGCCACCAGCACCCGGTCAAAGATGGCGCTGCTGACCTCGCCCTTGTCATCCTCGAACGTGACTTTCAGGCCGTTTTTCTGGGCCTTTACATCGGTCACTTTCGTCTTGAGCTTGATCGCGGCAAGGCGTTTTTCCATCCGCTTGTGCAGAGGTTTGATGATATCCTTGTCACAGCCCGGAACGATCTGATCCATCAGTTCCACGACCGTCACTTCGGACCCGAGCGCATCATAGACCGTGGCCATTTCGAAACCGATGATCCCGCCGCCCAGCACCAGCAGTTTTTTCGGGATGTCGCGCAGTTCAAGCGCGCCGGTGGAATCGATCACCCGTTCATCATCGTGGGGGATGAACGGCAGCTTTACCGGCTCGGACCCGGCGGCGATGATGCATTGATCAAAGCTGACGGTTTTGGTGCCATCGTCGCCTGTGACCTCGATCATGTTGGCGCCGGTGAATTTGCCATAGCCCTGTACCGTGGTCACCTTGCGCGCCTTGGCCAGACCGCCCAGACCACCAGTCAGTTGTTTCACCACGCTGTCTTTCCAGCCGCGCAGTTTGTCGAGATCGATCTTGGGCTTGGCGAAGGTGACGCCGTGATCACCCATTTCCTCGGCCTCGGTGATTGCTTTGGCAGCGTGCAGCAGGGCCTTGGAGGGGATACAGCCGACGTTGAGACAGACCCCCCCAAGGTTGGGGTATTTTTCGATCAGGATCACGGATTTGCCCAGATCGGCGGCGCGGAACGCAGCCGAATAACCGCCGGGGCCCGAGCCGAGCACGACAACCTCGGCGTGCAGATCGCCCTTGCCGGTGGCGGTGCCACTGGCGGCGACGGTTTTGGGTGCCTCTGGTGCACGCTCTTCGGTTGCTGGCACGCCCTCATCGCTGGTTTCGGCGTCGGCGCTTTCCAGCACCAGAATCAGGCTGCCTTCAGAAACTTTATCGCCCTCGGAGAGCTTGATTTCCTTGATCGTGCCCGCCGCGGGGCTGGGAACTTCCAGCGTCGCCTTGTCGGATTCCAGCTCGATCAGCGGGTCTTCCTTGGCGACGGTATCGCCCACGGCCACCAGAATGGTGACCACGGGAACGTCCTTGAAATCGCCGATGTCGGGTACTTTGATATCCATCTTCGCGCCCCCTTACAGCATCAACCGCCGGGCATCGCCCAGCAGGTATTTCAGGTGCGCACAGAACCGCGCCGCCAACGCCCCGTCAACGGCCCGGTGATCATAGGACAGGGACATGGGCAGCATGTTGCGCGGCACGAATTGTTCGCCGTCCCAGACCGGTGCCATCTTGGACCGGGTAAGGCCGAGAATGGCCACCTCGGGCGCGTTGACGATGGGGGTGAACGAGGTGCCGCCGATCCCGCCGAGCGACGAGATGGTAAAGGTGGCCCCCTGCATATCGCCCGATTTCAGCTTGCCGTCGCGGGCCTGTGCCGAAAGATCACCCAGTTCCTTGCTGATCTCGACGATGCCCTTGCGATCGGCGTCCTTGATCACCGGCACCATGAGACCGTTGGGCGTGTCGGCGGCAAAGCCGATGTTATAGAAGGATTTCTTGATCAGCTTGTCACCGTCGGGGTGGATCGAGCTGTTGAATTCCCAGTGTTTTTTCAGCGCGCTGACCGAGGCCTTGACGATGAATGACAGCAGGGTGACGCGATAGCCTTCCTGTTTGGCCTGAGTGTCGAGGTCTTTGCGGTACTTGTCGAGCTCGGTGATGTCGGCCTCTTCGTTGTGGGTGACATGGGGAATGTTCAGCCACGAGCGGTGCAGTGCCGGGCCAGAGATTTTCTTGATCCGGGGCATGTCCACATCTTCGACCGGGCCGAATTTGGAAAAATCGACGGCGGGGATCGGCGGGATGCCCGAACCACCCTGCGCCGGGGCAGCGCCCGAGGCCGGGGTGGCGGTGGATTTGAACATCGCGGTGATGTCTTCGCGCAGGATGCGGCCCTTGCGGCCCGAGCCGTTGACCTTGGACAGGTCCACATCGAGGTTGCGGGCAAAAGCACGCACCGAGGGCGATGCGTGGGCCTTGGAAAAGCCGCTGTCGGTGACGGCGGGGGCCGGAGCGGGCGCAGCGGCAGCGGCGGGTTGTGCCGTTTCTTTTGGCGCTTCGGTTTTGGCGGGCGCCTCATCGGGCGCTTTCGCGTCCTCTTCGCCGCTGGCCTCGAGCACCAGGATCAGCGCGCCTTCGGAGACATTATCCCCCTCGGACACCTTGATTTCCTTGACCACACCGGCCGCCGAGGATGGCACCTCAAGGGTGGCCTTGTCGGATTCCAGCTCGATCAGCGGGTCTTCCTTGGCCACGGTATCGCCCACGGCCACCAGAATGGTGATCACCGGCACATCCTTGAAATCGCCGATATCGGGTACTTTGACGTCTATGCTCATGTTTCTCTCCTGATCTTCGGCTTACACCAAGCGGGGGTTCGGCTTGTCGCCGTCGATGTCGTATTTGCTGATGGCTTTTTCCATATCGGCGCGGGTCACGGCCTTGAGCTTGTAAAGCTCGACCATGGCGGCGGCGGCGATGTGGTTTGCGTCCACCTCGAAGAACCGGCGCAGGTTCACCCGGCTGTCCGAGCGGCCAAAGCCATCGGTGCCAAGGATCGACAGCGGCTGTTCAATGAAACCGCGCACCTGTTCGCCATAGTTTTTCATGTAATCGCTGGCGATCACCATGGGGCCTTTGGCGTCTTTCAGGGTTTGGGTGATATAGGGCACCTTCGGATCGCTCAGGGGGTTCAGACGGTTCCAGCGGGCGCAATCCTGCCCCTCGCGGGCCAGTTCGTTAAAGCTGGTCGCGCTCCAGATATCGGCGGTGACGCCGAAATCTTCCTTGAGCATTTCAGCCGCCTTGAGGGCCTGCACCAGAATGGTGCCGGACCCCATGAGGTTCACATGCTTTTTTCCGGGTTTCTTTTGCCGTTCAAGGGCATAGAGCCCTTTGATAATCCCTTCTTCGCTGCCCATGGGCATTTGCGGATGGCGATAGTTTTCGTTCATCAGGGTGATGTAGAAATAGACATCTTCCTGATTGCCATACATCCGCTGCAAACCATGCTGCACGATGACGGCCACCTCAAAGCTGAACGTGGGGTCATAGGTGATGCAGTTGGGAATGGTGCTGGCCAGAATGTGGCTGTGGCCATCCTCGTGTTGCAACCCTTCGCCGTTCAGGGTGGTGCGCCCCGCCGTGCCGCCCAGCATGAAACCGCGCGCCCGTGAATCGCCCGCCGCCCAGGCCAGATCGCCGACCCGCTGGAACCCGAACATCGAGTAGTAGATATAGAACGGCACCATCGGCACGCCATGGTTGGAATAGGATGTCGCCGCGGCGATCCAATCGGCCATGGCGCCCGCTTCGTTGATGCCTTCCTGAAGAACCTGACCGCTGGTCGATTCCTTGTAAAACATCATCTGATCGGCATCTTCGGGGGTATAATTCTGCCCCTGAGGGTTATAGATGCCAACGCTGCGAAACAGCCCCTCCATCCCGAAGGTACGGGATTCGTCGGGCACGATAGGCACCACCTGTTTGCCGATCTTCTTGTCGCGCAACAGGGTTGTCAGGATGCGCACAAAGGCCATGGTGGTGGAAATTTCGCGCTCGCCTGTGCTTTCCAGCTGTGCCTTAAATGCCTCAAGCGGCGGAATTTCCAGCGCGGGCGCGCCGGTAAACCGTTGGGGAAATGCGCCGCCCAATTCCTTGCGGCGGTCCGCGAGGTAAGCCTTTTGTGCGTTGTTCAGGGAAATGAACGGCGCCTTTGGCAGGTCTTCATCGCTGACCGGAATCTGGAACCGGTCGCGCATGGCGCGCAATTGTTCCTCGACCATCTTCTTTTGCTGATGCGAGGTATTCTGCCCCTCACCCGCCTTGCCCATGCCATAGCCCTTGACGGTTTTCACCAACAGGCAGGTGGGTTGGCCCTTGGCCTCGGTCGCGCGTTTGAACGCCGTGTACACCTTTTGCGGATCATGGCCGCCCCGGCGCAATGCCCAGATCTGATCGTCGGTCCAGTCTTCGACCAGTTTCGCCGTTTCGGGATATTTGCCAAAGAAATGCTTGCGGATGAACGCGCCGTCCTTGGATTTGAACGTCTGGTAATCGCCATCGACGGTTTCATCCATCAACTGACGCAACCGCCCGGTGGTGTCCATCTCAAGCAGGTCGTCCCAGCCCTTGCCCCACAGCACCTTGAGAACGCCCCAGCCGGCACCGCGGAAGTGGCCCTCAAGTTCCTGCACGATTTTCGAGTTGCCGCGCACCGGGCCATCAAGGCGCTGAAGGTTGCAGTTGACCACAAAAATAAGGTTGTCCAACCCTTCACGTGCCGCCAACGCGATGGCACCCAGGGATTCAGGTTCGTCCATCTCGCCGTCACCCAGGAAACACCACACCTTGCGGTCGGCCATATCGATATGGCCCCGGTTGTGCATGTATTTCATGAACCGCGCCTGATAGATCGCCATCAAGGGACCAAGGCCCATGGAAACGGTCGGGAATTGCCAGTAATCCGGCATCAGCCATGGGTGGGGATAGGACGAAAGCCCGCCACCGGCCACCTCGGAGCGGAAATTCTCCATCTGCTGTTCGGAAAAACGCCCCTCCATGAACGAGCGCGCATAGATACCCGGCACGATGTGGCCCTGAAAGAACACCAGATCGCCGCCGTGAATCGCCGATTTTGCCCGCCAGAAATGGTTCAGCCCGATGTCATACATCACCGCCGAACTGGCGAAAGAGGCGATATGACCGCCGTATTCGGACGATTCCTTGTTGCGCCGCACCACCGTGGCCATGGCATTCCAACGGTTGATCGTGCGAATGCGCCATTCCATGTCCTGATCGCCGGGCACGTCAAGCAGGTCGTCAGACGGAATTGTATTCTGATAAGGCGTCGTCGCGCTGAACGGCAGGGTCGCACCTGCGGCGCGGGCCTGTTGCACGGCTTTGTCCAACAGGAAATGCGCGCGGTCCGCGCCATCACGCGCGATCACATCCTCGATCGCCTCCTGCCACTCACGGGATTCGACAGGATCAATGTCGGGTGTTCCGTCTTTCATCTAGATCTCCTTTGCCACAAGGGGTGTCATAACACTTGTGTTATAACACCCACCCACTGACAGATTTTCAAATTTTATGCGAAGAACTGTGCGCCATTCGCGCTGATCGTCGAGCCGGAAATGAACCCGGCGTCGTCGCTGGCAAGGAAGGTCACACAGCGGGCGATTTCCTCGGGTTCACCCAGACGGCCCACGGGGATCTGGGGGATGATCTTGTCGTTCAGCACTTTTTCATCAATGGCGCGCACCATTTCGGTGCCGATATAGCCGGGGCAGATGGCGTTCACGGTGATGCCCGCCCGTGCGCCTTCCTGCGCCAGCGCGCGGGTGATGCCGATGTCGCCGGCCTTGGCGGCGGAATAATTGGATTGCCCCGCCTGCCCTTTCTGGCCGTTGATCGAACTGATGTTGATCACCCGCCCGAATTTGCGTTCCCGCATGCCGGGCCAGATCGGGTGGGTCATGTTGAACACGCCCGACAGGTTGGTGTCGATCACTTCGCGCCACTGCTGGGGGGTCATGCGGTGGAACATGGCATCGCGGGTGATCCCGGCGTTGTTCACCAGCACCTCAACCGGGCCAAGGGCGGCTTCTACCTCGGCAATACCGGCAGCGCAGGCATCATAATCGGCGACCGACCATTTAAAGGCCTTGATCCCGGTTTCATCGGTAAATTTCGCCGCCGCCTCATCATTGCCCGCGTAATTCGCGGCAACGGTATATCCTGCATCCTTCAGGGCAATGGATATTGCAGCGCCAATCCCCGGCTTCCGCCGGTCACAAGTGCAACGCGTCCCATGGTTTCTCCTCCAACGTGTTTATCTGATGTGTCGTGATTGCCGCAGGGGTAGCGTACCCCCTGCGTAATGTGCATTGCCCAAATGGAAACCCCGGTATGCAATTGCATTCCCTTGGCTCATTTGCCTGTCGCGCCCCGATGCGCAGTGCTTGCCGCATTTTTTCCACACTATTACTGGAACACGGCGCCCGCAGTCTTGCAAGTGTCTTGCGTTGTCGCCCCTTTTCACCGCAGGCCACCCCCCTATAGACAGCGCACAGCACCCGGAGGCACATCATGCGCAACGCCAGCATCACCCGCACCACCGCCGAAACCGATATTTCGGTCGAGATCAACCTTGACGGCACCGGGCAGTATGACAACCAGACCGGCATCGGGTTCTTTGATCACATGCTGGACCAACTGTCGCGCCACTCGCTGATCGACATGAAGGTGCGCGCCAGGGGCGATCTGCACATCGACGATCACCATTGTGTCGAGGACACCGGCATCGCTCTGGGGCAGGCCCTGACCCGGGCCTTGGGCGACAAACGCGGTATCCGGCGATATGGTTCCTGCACCCTGGCCATGGACGATGCCCAGATTGCCACTGCGCTGGATCTGTCGGCGCGGCCCTATTTCATCTGGAACGCCGATTTGCCCACCGCAAAAATCGGCAGCTTCGATACCGAACTGGTGCGTGAATTCTTTCAGGCCCTGTCCACCCATGGGGGCATCACCCTGCATATCGACAAGGTGCATGGCATCAACAGCCACCACATTGCCGAAGCGACGTTCAAATCCGTCGCCCGCGCCCTGCGCATGGCGGTTGAACCCGATCCGCGCATGGGTGACATCCTGCCCTCGACCAAGGGCGCGCTGTGAATGCTGACGGTTCTGATTGATTACGACAGCGGCAATCTGCATTCGGCGGAAAAGGCGTTTCAGCGGATGGCGCGCGAAACCGATGCCGGCAGCGTGATCGTGTCATCGCGCCCCGAGGATGTGGCCCGCGCCGACCGGATCGTGCTGCCCGGCGACGGGGCCTTTCCCGCCTGCCGCAATGCGTTGATGCAAGGCCACGCCGCGCTGTACGAGGCCTTGGTCGAGGCGGTCGAACACCGCGCCCGCCCGTTTCTGGGCATCTGTGTGGGGATGCAACTGATGGCGCGCCGTGGCCATGAATATCAGCCAACCAACGGCCTGAACTGGATCAACGGCGAGGTGCGCGCCATCGCCCCCGCCGATCCGGCGCTGAAGGTGCCGCATATGGGGTGGAACGATCTGGTAATTGACAGCCCCCATCCGGTGCTGGCCGGGATTGAAACTGGTGAACACGCCTATTTCGTCCATTCTTATCAGATGGAAATGGATGATACGGCCCAAAGGCTGGCCCATTGTGACTATGGCGGCACGATCACCGCCATTGTCGGTGCGGAAAACCGCATCGGCACCCAGTTTCACCCGGAAAAATCGCAACATGCGGGGTTGCGTCTGATTGCGAATTTCCTGAGCTGGGCACCCTAACCGATCATCGGCGACCATTTACCTTCGGTTTCGTCGAAATGGCGGCGCAACCGCTGCAACCCGATCCGCAGCACGATCTTGCCCGAGCGCGCGGCCCAGCCCATGCGCCGCTCGACTGTTTCCATCCCTTCCAGCAGGCAGCAACAGCGCAGCACCACATCGCCCAGCCCCGGCCCAAGTTCGGCCAGCGCCGCGGCCACCCGAGCGCGGGCGGCCTCTGGCCCGGTGCCTTTCGGATCGCCCGCCTCGTCGCCCACCCCCTGCGCGACGATTTGTTCCCAGTTGCGTGGGCTGCGCCCGCCCATCTGCGCCAGTTCGAAATCCTCGCGCAGCCGCTCACCCGCCGCCAGCAAAGGTTCGCTCAGAAAGCGGCTGCCATCCTTGTCGCGGCGGCGCGCCAGAACGTTCAGCGGGCTTTCCGCCATCCCATAGCGCGCCCGCCCCTTGGCGGCGCTGCGCTGTGCGGTGCCGTGGAATTCGCCCGCCGCGTCCAACAATTGGCGCAGGGCGGCGCGCCCGGCATTGGTCAGATGATAGCGCGCAATCTTGCCCCCGGTGCCTGCCGCGATCCAGTCGCGCAGGGCCATCGCCTCGGCCACCGTGCGTTGCACAATGGCGGTGCGCACGGTCTGTCCGTCCGCGCCTTCGCGCACCACCACGGCGTTTTCCATCCCCGTGGCAATGGCAAGGCAGGCCCCCGGTTCGGCCAGACGGCGCAGCACCCGGCGCGCCTCTTTGTCGATCTGAATGTCATCGGGGGCCGCGCTGGCGCGGGTGGGTCTGGTGTGCTTCATGGTGTCTCCGGTCAAATGAACGGGCGTGTTTTGCCCGATGCCCATGGCGCCAAGACGGCGCAGGGCATGATCAATCAGAGGATCGTCGCGGCGTTGTTCATAGCGTCGGATCTGGCGCATGACCGTCGAGGCATGACACCCCGCGGCCCGGGCAAGGGCGCGGATCGACGCCCCGTGTTCCGTATGTGCAAGATAGAGCCTCACCTCTTCTGGCACCCATTCCGGCGCTGCCGCAATCGGCGATACTGACAACATCGTTACGTCCCCTCGTTTAACCGGCCGCCGGGGCCTGTTTATCCACAGATTTACCCCCAGCGCGATCAACCCTTGATTGTAATTGTTATCAGATCGTTAACAACAAGCCGGTCTGAGCGAGATTGCTACCAAAACGTAAACGATTGTGTAGGGCAGCGCGCGGCCTTTGCGACCATTGCGCAACACACGCCCCGGTTGTGCCAAGGTTGCGCCACGATGTTGCCACATTCCAAAGGAACCGATGATGACAAATCCCGCCACCAATGCCCTGTCCCGCCTGCGCCGTCCCCGTCTTTTAATCCGTGCCGCGCGCTTTGGCCTGTCCGATTATGACCGGCGCCGGGTGTTGCGCCGCATCCTGCCCGACACCCCGGCAAGCGCCGATCCGCTGCGCCCCCTTCTGGCCCATGAGGCCGCGTGCGAAGAGCGCCGCAAGGCGGGCGATGCCAGTTACAATGTGGCGCGCCATGTCGAGGTTCTGATTGCGCTCATGTCCGAGGCAAACCGCGCCCCGACCCTGCATGTGGTGCCCTGACTCCATCATTTCCTGTTGCACTTTTCCCCCAACCGTTGAAGCATCCCCCAACGAAGGCGCCAACAGGGAGAAGAATGCCGGTGTTTCGCAATTCTGAAACCGCCCGGGGGCTGGCGCTGATCGCACCGCCTGCCCTCTATGCGCTGTTGTTGCTGGCGGTGCCGCTGGCGGCGATATTTGCCTTCAGTTTCTGGTCGCAGGATTTCCTGACGATTGATTACACCCTGACCCTGAAAAACTATCGCGAAGCCTTCAGTGAGCCGCTTTATGCCCAGCTCATGCTGCGTTCGGTGCTGATTGCGGGGTCGGTGACGCTGGCCACGGTGGTTCTGGCCTTTCCCATCGCCTATTTCGTGTCGTTCCATGTGGCGCCGGGCCGCAAGAGCCTGTGGATTTTCATGATCACCATCCCGTTCTGGACCAGCTATCTGATCCGGGTGTTTTTGTGGAAGGTGATCCTTGGCTATAACGGCGTGCTGAATTCATCGCTTCTGGGCCTTGGGGTGATCGACGAACCGCTGACCTTTATCCTTTATAACGCCAACGCCGTGGTCATCACGCTGGCCCATGCCTTTGCCCCTTTTGCGATTCTGCCGATCTTTGTCAGCCTTGAAAAGATCGACCGTTCCTTGCTTGAGGCCTCGCGCGATCTGGGGGAAAATCATGTGATGACCTTCCTGCGCGTCACCCTGCCCCTTGCGGTGCCCGGTGTGGTTGCGGCCACCCTGATCGTGTTCATCCCCACCATCGGCGATTATGTAACGCCGCGCCTTGTGGGGGGGCCGAACGGATTGATGATCGCCAACATGATCCAGACGCAGTTTTTGAAACTGAACAACGCGCCCATGGGCGCCACCCTTGCCGTCATTGCCATGGGAATCGTCACGGTGATTTCACTGTTGTTCCTGTTTGCAAACCGCCGCTGGCTGAAAGGGCGGAGCACATGAGGTGGCTGCGCGGTTATGCCGTTCTTTATCTGCTGTTTCTCTATGCGCCGATCATCCTGTTGCCGATCTTTGCGTTCAATGACAGCACGATCATCGCGTTTCCGCTGTCGGGGTTCACCACCCAGTGGTTCAGCGAAATCCCCAACACACCGGCGCTGGTGAAATCGGTGCAAACCTCGCTGATTATCGCTGTCACAACCGCGCTGCTGTCCACCACCCTTGGCATTTGCGCCGCGCGGGCCGGGGCGAAATACAGTTTTCCGGGCAAGGGGCCGATGCTGGGCTTTATCATGCTGCCGCTGGTTTTGCCCGAAATCATTGTCGCCGTGTCGCTCTTGGTGGTGCTGCTGGCGCTTGGCCTGCCCCTGGGCGGCTGGACGGTGATTCTTGGCCATACCCTTATCTGCACCCCTTTTTGCATCGCGATCCTGAATTCGGCCTTTGGCAATCTCGATTCCTCGCTTGAGGAGGCGGCGTTTGACCTTGGCGAAACCCGCTGGTCCACCTTTCGGCTGATCACCCTGCCGCTGGTGATGCCGGGCATCATTTCGGCGCTGCTGATTTCCTTTACCATATCGCTGGACGAGTTCATCATCGCGTTCTTTCTTACCGGCACCGAACCCACCCTGCCCGTCTACCTCTGGGGACAACTCAGGTTTCCCCAGAAAATCCCCGTGGTCATGGCGCTGGGAACCATCCTTGTGGCGCTGTCGGTTATCCTGCTGACCGTGGCCGAAATCGCGCGGCGCCGGGGCATTGCCCGGGCGGGCGGAAAAGACACCGGAGGCTTTCTTTGACCCCAATCGTTTCTTTGCGCGACGTGCATAAATATTACGGCACCTACCACGCCCTGCGCGGCATCGACCTTGATATAGGCGCGGGCGAATTCTTTTCGCTGCTTGGCCCGTCCGGCTGTGGCAAAACCACACTTTTGCGCACGATTGCGGGGTTTGAGGATATTTCCGAGGGCATTCTTTTGCTGTCCGGGCAGGACATGGTGGATGTACCGGCCAACAAACGCCCCACCAACATGGTGTTTCAAAGCTATGCGATTTTTCCCCACCTGAGCGTGGCCGAAAACGTCGCCTTTGGGCTGCGCCGCCGATCAGACCTGAGCAAGCAGGCCAAAAACCTTCAGGTTGAAGAGGCGCTGGATATGGTCGGCCTTGGGGGCTTTGGCGCGCGCGCCGCTCATGCCCTTTCGGGTGGGCAACGGCAACGGGTGGCACTGGCCCGGGCGCTGATTCTGAAACCCAAGGTGTTGTTGCTGGATGAACCCCTGTCGGCGCTGGACAAGAAACTGCGCGAGCAGATGCAGAACGAACTGCGCCGCTTGCAACGCCATGTGGGCATCACCTTTGTTCTTGTCACCCACGATCAGGAAGAGGCGCTGATCATGTCCGATCGGATCGCGGTGATGTTCGAGGGTGAAATCGCGCAACTGGCCGATCCGCAAACCCTGTACCGGCGCCCGGTGTCGCGAAAGGTGGCCGATTTCATCGGCGTGATGAATTTCCTGCCCGCCACCACGACAGACACCGGCGTTGAGATCGCGGGCCTTGGCCGCGCCGCCATCACCCCCGGGCAATGCCCCGCCGGGCCGCTTTCCGGCGATTGCACCATCGGCATCCGGCCTGAAACCATGTCGATCCTGTTTGGCGACGAACCGGCCCCGGCGCGCGAAACCAAGGGCCGCGTCGATGAATTGGCCTATTACGGGGACATGACATATTATGACGTGGCCCTTGAAGGCGTGGAAAAACCCGTCACCCTGTCGATGAAAAACCTCGTGGGGCGCCGGGTGCTGGAGCGTGGCGAAACCGCCCGCATTTCATGGGATGAACGCGCGCTGGTGGCCTTTGCGCAGTAATGCTTTGGCCCGCGCTATCCCAGCGCCTTCAGACGCACCTCCAGCCGGGCCATCAGGCGGGTGATTTCATCATGGTCGGTTCGGGTCAGAACCGGCCCCGGCGCGCGCACCTTTGCCGAGGCAATCACCCCGCGTCGCGCCAGCACCTCTTTGCGGATGGCAAGGCCAAGGCCCAACTGCTGTTCATAGCGCACCATGGGCAGATAGGCATCAAACAGATCTTCGGCGCCATCCACATCGCCTGCCTTATGGCGCGCCACCACATGCACCAACATTTCGGGATAGGCACAGCCGGTCATCGCGCCATCGGCGCCACGCTGCATTTCCTGCGCCAGAAACAGCGCCGAATTGCCGGTCAGAATCGACAGGCGCGCCACATCGCCCACACCGGTTTCGGCACGCACCCGGCTAAGCTTGGTCAATCCAGGCCAATCCTCGTGTTTCAGCATGACGATCTGGGGGTGATCGACGCTCAGCCCGATGATGGTTTCCACCGATACCTGCACGCCGGTTGTCTGGGGATAATCCTGAAAACAGATCGGCACATCAGGAAGGGCGGCACAGACCTGCGCCATGTAACCGTTCAACTTGGCCTCGGTCACCATGCCCGGTTGTGGCGCGACCATCACGCCGCCCGCCCCCGCATCCATCGCCGTGCCAGCCAGACGCGCCATGTTATCAAGCCCCGGCGCCGAAACCCCGACAATCACCGGCACCCGCCCCGCGACCCGGTTCAACACATGACGCGCAAAACGCTCTGCCTCATCCCCTGCCATCTTGGGCGCTTCGCCCATGATGCCCAGAATGGTCATGCCGCTGACCCCGGTTTCAAGATAGAAATCAACCATCCGGTCGGTGCTGGCCAGATCCAGCGCGCCGCTGTCATCGAACGGCGTCGCGGCGATGATGAACACCCCTTCGGAATTTCGGTGAATATGCTGCACGGTTCCGGCCCTTTCTGGTTGCACCCTCACCGCGACCATAGCCATCGGCGCGCCAGAGACAATCACCGTGGCTTTTGTCGCGCGTTGGCCCATGCTAGCAGCAGCCCATTCAGGTTCGGGGATTGCAACCAATGACATTACTTCAGATCACCTCGCTCATGATCGTGCTGGCCGGAGTGTTTGGCGCGATCAATTATCTTTATCTGCGGCTGCCATCCTCGATCGGCATTCTCGTGGTGTCGCTGTTGGCGTCCTTCGGCATTCTCGGGCTTGACCTGCTGCTGCCCGATCTGGGGATGGCCGATCAGGTGCGCCGGATCGTGACAGGCATTGATTTTTCCGATGCCCTGCTTGAGGGGATGCTGGGCCTGTTGCTGTTTGCCGGGGCGCTGCATGTCAAACTGGGCGATCTGCGCGAACAATGGTTGCCCGTGGTGTTGATGGCCACCATCGGCGTGGGCCTGTCCACTGTGATCGTCGGTGTCGGGTTCTCTTGGCTGACGGGGATGCCGTTGCTGATTGCGCTGGTGTTTGGCGCGTTGATTTCCCCCACCGATCCGGTTGCCGTTCTGGGGGTCTTGCGCGAGGCCGATTTGCCAAAGGCGCTGGAAACCAAGATCGCGGGCGAATCCCTGTTCAATGACGGGGTTGGCTATGTGGTGTTTCTGGTGCTGATCGGGTTGGCCTATCCCAGCGGTGCGCACCATGCCGAAGGCGTGGCCGGGGCCGCCACGCTGTTTGTGCGCGAGGCGGTGGGCGGCGCGTTGCTGGGCCTGAGCCTGGGTTGGATCACCTTTCGGGTGATGCGCCAGATTGATGATTATTCGCTTGAAGTGCTGCTGACCCTCGGCCTTGCCTTTGGTGGGTATGAACTGGCCGTTTACCTGCATGTGTCAGCACCCATCATGGCCGTCTGTGCGGGGCTTTTGATCGGTGATGTCGGCACAAAATACGGGATGAGCGAAGAAACCCGCCGCTATGTCGATGGATTCTGGCGGTTGATCGACGAAATTCTGAACGCGGTTCTGTTCCTGATGATCGGGTTTGAGGTGTTCGCCGTGGCCTTTGGCATGGATGCGCTGGCAACCGGGGCAATCACCGTTGCGCTGGCCCTGCTGGCGCGGCTGGCGGCGGTGGCGATTCCCATTCTGGTGCTGCGCCCCTTTCGCAGATTTGCCAATGGCGTCATTCCGATCATGACATGGGGCGGGTTGAAGGGCGGGATTTCGGTCGCGCTGGCCCTGTCCCTGCCCGAGGGCGAATGGAAACCGCTGATCCTGACCTGCACCTATATGGTGGTGGTGTTTTCGATCATCGTGCAGGGGTTAAGCGTTGCCGCGCTGGCCCGCCGCCTGAGCCGCGAACCTGATCTGGTCTAGGAAACACCCCCTGCGCGCCTATCTAGTGTCAGAATATCACAGGAGGATTGCCAGATGTCGCTGAAAAGCATGACGACCAAACTTGCCATTGCCTTTGTCGCCGCCAAGGGCGCGCAGGCGTTCACCCGCGCGGGCGGGATGGAAGGGGTCAAACGCAAGCTTGCCGAACAAAAGGGTTCGGGTCAGGGCATTGGCGGGCTGCTGGGCAGCCTCGGCGGCGCGGGTGGCAGTTCTGGCGGGCTGGGCGGAATGCTGGGCCAGTTGGGCCTGAGCGGCGGTGGCGCCTCTGGCGGTTTGGCGGCGGGTGGTGTTGGCGGCATTCTGGGTGGCCTTGCGGGTGCGTCGGGCGGCACTGCCGATGGTGGCGCAAAAATGCGCGGCCTGCTTGATTCCACCGCCGCGCCCGACCTGCCGGAAGAAACCCACGCCGCGCTGGCGATCCGCGCGATGATCATGGCCGCCAAGGCCGACGGCGAAATCGACGAGACCGAGCGCCGCGCCCTGTGGGAGGTTCTGGGCGACAGCGAGGCCACCGATCAGGCCTTTGTCGAAACCGCCCTGAACGCCCCGGTGGATGTCGAAGCGTTGGCGCGCGATGTCCCTGCCGGGCTGGAGCTGGAAATTTATACCGCCTCACTCATGGCGATCGAACCGGACAACCGCGCCGAGGCGCAATACCTTAACGCGCTGGCCGAACGTCTGGCGCTGGATCGCGCCACGGTGAATGAGGTTCACAACGCACAAGGCAAGACGCCGCTTTACACCCTGTAGCGTGGCAATCTTGACCGCCTGAAAAAAGGCCCCGCGCGATGCTGCAAGGCAATCGCGCGGGGCCTTTTTCGTTGGTCTGGCGAAACGCCTACTCCGCCGCTTCCGGGTTGTCAGAGGGGGTATCGTTGCCCTCTTGCGCCTTTGGTTTTGGCTTGGCCCGACTGCGGCGCGGTTTGGCCGGTTTGCTTTCGGGGGTTTCCACCAGACCGGAATCGGAATCGGCATTGGCGCCCGTGTCGATCACATCGTCCTGTGTTGCCTCGCGCTTGGCTGCGGCACGGGGGTGCGGGCACGCCGTGGGCGGGGTGTCGGCTTTTCATCCTTGACCGGCGCATCCTTGGCGGCGGCATCGCCCGAAGGCAGCTGTTCGACCTGAGGCTGGGCATCGGGTTGTGGCTGTGGTTGGGCCGCGACGGATGGTTGTTCCTGCTCGCCCGGGCGCGGGGCGTTCTGGTTGTTCTGCTGGTTGTTTTGGGTGTTCTGCTGGTTTTGCTGATGCTGGCGGTCACGCTGGGCCTGCTGCGCGGCCTCTTGTTCGCGGCGCGCGTCGATCTCGCGCTGTGCCTCGCTCAGCATCCGCAGATAATGTTCGGCGTGCTGCTGGAAATTCTCGGCGGCCACGCGGTCATTGCTCAGCTGGGCATCACGGGCAAGCTGGTTATACTTGTCGATGATCTGCTGGGGCGTGCCACGCACTTTGCCTTCGGGGCCGGAACTGTCGAACACGCGGTTAACGATGTTCACACCGGACCGATTGTTGTTGTTGTTGCGGTTGTTCTTGTTCCGCGAACGGGACTTGGAAGATCTCATGTTGCTCTGGTTCCAGCCTTGTATCTGGGCATTTCTATCTGCGCGCCCGATGAAAGGGCTGACCCGGTAGAATTCCGCCCTCCTATTACAGGCGATACCAGGTCGATTGCGATATTACGGGCGATCAGCAAGGGGGACACAACCGCGTCCCAGCCTTTGCATTCTTTTGAAAACACGGCCCATGGCGAATGGCAAGCAAAATATGCGTATTCGGCGTAAAAGCGACACAACCCAGGCCTATTTGCCCGCTTAGGGTGCAGTTGCAGCAATAACCCTGTCGCGCCCATCCAGATCGCGCAGGCAGCGGATATCGCCCAGCCCGGCCCCGGCAAACAGGGCCATGACAGCGGCGCCCTGGGTCGGCCCGATCTCGACCAACACCCGCCCGCCCGCCACCAGATGCGTCAACAGCCCGGCGGCAATGGCGCGATAGGCGCTCAACCCGTCCGCCCCGTCGCTCAGGGCCACGGCGGGGTCGTGGTCGCGCACCTCGCGGGCCAGTCCGGACATTTCCGCAGCGGCGATATAGGGGGTTCGACACGATCAGATCAAACTGCCCGGTGATGCCAGCCCACCAATCGGAAAGGGCAAACCGCGCCCGACCTGCCACGCCCAAAGACGCGGCATTTTCAGCGGCAATTTTCAGGGCATCGGCGCTGATATCCACACCCAGCCCGCGCGCCTGTGGGCGTTCGGCCAGCAGCGAAATCAGGATACACCCCGACCCTGTGCCAAGGTCGAGGATACTTGAAAAACACGCGCCAAGCGCCTCATGCACAAGGGTTTCTGTTTCGGGTCGTGGGTCAAGAACGGCACCGGTGACGGTGAATTCGCGGCCATAAAACGCCCGCCGCCCCAATATGCGCGACACCGGAACCCCGGCCAGCCGCGCCGCGATGAACCTGTCCAGAACATCGCCCCCGCCCGCAACCGGATCGCGCAGATACAGGGTCAGCCGGTCGCGCCCAAGGCCCGTTGCCGCCGCCACCAGATGGCGGGCATCGCCCTCGGCCCCGTCGATGCCACCATCGCGCAAAGCGCGGGTTGCGCCGCGCAAAAGGTCGGCCACGGTCGTATTGTTCATGCTTCGAATTCGGCCAGTTTGCGCGCCTGATCGTCGGCGGTCAGGGCATTTATCACCTCGTCCAGATCGCCCTGCATCACCTGATCCAGCTTATAAAGCGTCAGGTTGATCCGATGGTCGGTCATCCGCCCCTGCGGGAAATTATAGGTGCAGATCCGCTCGCTTCGGTCGCCGCTGCCCACCTGTGATTTGCGGCTCGCGCTGCGCTCTCCATCGATTCGCTGGCGCTCTGCGTCATAGAGCCGCGCCCGCAGCACCCCCATGGCGATTTCACGGTTGCGGTGTTGGGATTTCTCGGCGCTGACCACCACAATGCCGCTGGGGATATGGGTGATGCGCACCGCCGAATCGGTGGTGTTGACGTGCTGCCCGCCTGCCCCGCTGGCGCGCATGGTGTCGATTCTGATGTCGCTGGCGTCAATCTGCACATCCACCTCGGCCGCTTCGGGCAGAACAGCCACGGTCGCCGCCGAGGTGTGGATGCGCCCGCCCGATTCGGTGGTCGGCACCCGTTGCACCCGGTGCACGCCGGATTCGTATTTCAGCCGGGCAAACACCCCGGCACCGCGCACGTTGACGATCACTTCCTTGATGCCGCCAAGTTCGGTCTGTTGTTCGGCAACAATATCGAACTGCCAGCCCTGCGCCTCGGCAAACCGTTGATACATGCGCAATAAATCACCGGCAAACAGCGATGCCTCATCGCCCCCCGTTCCGGGCCGGATTTCCAGAATCGCAGGCCGCGCATCTGCCGCATCCTTCGGCAACAGCGCCAATCGCAGGGCATCTTCCAACCCGGGGCGGCGGCCCTTCAACTGTGGCAGTTCATCTTCGGCAAGGGCGCGCATTTCAGGATCGTCCAGCATCGCCTCGGCCTCGGCCATGTCATCCAGAAGGGTGCGATAGGCGGCAATCTGTTCCACAACCGGGCGCAATTCCGCATATTCCCGGCCCAAAGCGGCAATATCGCCCGTCCCCTGGGCCATGGCGGCCTCAAGGTATTCAAAGCGTTCGGTGATCTGGGCAAGTCTGTCGAGAGGAACCATCCCCTGCCATCGCTTAACCGAACCATTTGGTCAAGGGCGCAAACATATGCTATTATCGCCCATGCTTAGGATCATCGCCCTTATCCTGATCGCCAGCCCCGCCATGGCCGATGTCAAAGGCCCCGGCGGCAAGACGATTGACTGTTATTGCACCAACAGCACCGGCGGGCGCGTGGAGCTGGGCCAAAGCATTTGCCTGCATGTGAACGGGCGCACCTTTACCGCCGAGTGCCAGATGTCTCTGAACGTCCCCATGTGGCGTGAGATCCGCGAAGGCTGCCTGTCGTCGTCACTCCACCTGCGCCAATCGCTGCCCCAAAGCGTCATACCACCTCTCGATTCGGGCGCGGTTCACCCCAAAATCTGACCGCCCAAATCGCAGGCGCGCCAGAACGGCAAGACTGGTGCCACCCTCCACCGGAACAGCCTGAACCGTCGTAAAATCAGGAAAGCCCCAGATTTTTGAGCGCGTCACATAGGTGATGCGCCCGGCCTCGACGCTCCCTTGCAAGCGCCGGGTGCGCGGTTCGGCCATGGCAATGGCATCAAAGGCCTGCAACACAGTTGTTTCATCGGCATCAAATGTCGCCCAGGCCGCATCGCCCCCCTCTGGGCGCACCAGCCAGCCGGTCGCCTGCGGCGATTTGACGGTCAGCGGATCGACGTCCCAACGTGCGGCGTCAATCGGCGCAAGACGCACCCAGGCCGAAACGCCCGCCAGCGCGGCAAGAACAACCAGAACAATCATGGTTTTCATGTGTTTAACCCTCGTTTCTTACGCCCGCCCGCCTGTTCCACGCCCACAGACATATCAGCTCGTGCGCCACATGGGCACCGGCAACGGCGGTGGCGCCGGTGGTGTCATAGGGCGGTGACACTTCCACAACATCGCCCCCCATCAGGTTGATCCCCGCCAGCGCGCGCAAGATCGCCGCGACCTGCCAACTGCTCAGGCCCCCCAGACCGGTGTGCCGGTGCCGGGCGCAAAGGCCGGGTCCAGCCCGTCAATATCAAAGGTAACATAGGTCGGCGCATCCCCCACAATGGCGCGCACCTTATCGGCCACGGCAGCCGGGCCAATGCGGTGCGCCTCGGGCGCGTCAATCACATTCATGCCCAGATAATCGGGGCATTCCGTGCGAATCCCGATCTGAACCGAGCGCGCAGGATTGACCAGCCCCAGCTTTACCGCCTTATACATGAATGTGCCGTGGTCGATCCGGCCCATATCGTCATCGGCCCAAAGGTCGGAATGGGCGTCAAACTGCACCACCGACACGGGGCCATATTTTTCGGCAAAGGCGCGCAGGATCGGCAGGGTGATGAAATGATCCCCGCCAAGGGTTATCACCCCCGGCCCCGCGGCCAGAATCCGCGCGATATGGGCCTGCACCAACCCCGGGAAACTGCCCGTATCGGCATAATCAAACGCCACATCCCCGTGATCGGTGATGGCAAATTCGCTCAGCGGATCAAAACCCCAGCCATAGGGCGGGTCGAACGCCTGAAGCGCGCTTGCCTCGCGGATCGCGCGGGGGCCAAACCGGGTGCCGGGGCGGTTGGTGACCGCCTGATCAAACGGCACGCCGGTAATGCACAGATCAACACCCGCCAGATCCTTGGTATAGGTGCGGCGCAGAAATGACGTGGCGCCACCAAAGGCATTTTCAAATGCCAACCCCCGGCGATCGGGGCGGGTAAAAGCCACGTCGATCTGTGTTTTCGCATCTTCCAGGGCCATGGGCACCCCTTTCATGGTTTTGATTTTCAACGCTTCGGGGGCGTTATCCCACCGGCTGCGCCCGTTCAACGATCCGGGCAAAGAACGAGGCACCCACCGGGGCCACATCATCGTTGAAATCATAGGCCGGATGGTGGCAGAACGCCCCCTCGCCCTGCCCCAGAAACAGATAGGCCCCGGGCCGCGCGTTCAGCATATAGGAAAAATCCTCGGCGCCCATCATCCGTTCAACTGCGCCATCCACGCGCCCCTCGCCCACGATGTCGCGCGCGACGTCAAGGGCAAAATCCACCTTGGCAGGGTCGTTCACCGTCGCCGGGTAACCCTTTTCATAATCCAACTCTGCCTGCACCCCGTAAGCCGCCGCATTGCCCGCCACCAATTCCTCAAGCCGGGCGATCACCATCGCCTGCACCGCCGGGTCGAACGTGCGCACGGTGCCCGAAAACACCGCCTTGGCGGGCACCACGTTGTTGGCGGTGCCGGTGTGGATTTGCGTGACCGAGATCACCAGATCGTCAATCGGTTTATGGTTGCGCGACACCACGGTGCCAAACCCCTGCACCATGGCCAAAAGCGGCGGAATCGGGTCGGTGCAATCATGGGGATAGGCCGCATGGCCGCCTTTTCCATGCACGGTAACGGTAAATTCATCCACTGCCGCCATGATCGGCCCCGGGGTGCAGAAAAACTCACCCACGGCAAATTCGGGGGCGTTGTGCATGGCAAAGACCTGACCAATATCAAACCGTTCCATGATGCCATCCTGCACCATCGCCTCGCCACCGCCGCCCCCCTCTTCGGCGGGCTGAAAGATCAGCGCGACACGCCCGGCGAAATTGCGCGTTTCCGCCAGATACCGCGCCGCGCCCAACAGCATGGTCGTGTGCCCGTCATGGCCACAGGCGTGCATCACTCCCGGCGTTTCACTGGCATATTCCGCCCCGGTTGCCTCCAGGATCGGCAGTGCATCCATATCGGCGCGCAGCCCGATGGTGGGGCCAACGCCCTGCCCCTGAATGATCGCGACAATCCCGGTTTGCGCGATGCCTTCATGCACCTCGTCCACCCCGAAATCGCGCAACCGTTCGGCCACGAATGCGGCGGTTTTCGGCAGGTCAAACCCCAGTTCGGGGTTGCGATGCAGCCAGCGCCGCCAGGTTTTCATATCTTCCGCGAAATCCGCGATACGGTTGACGACAGGCATCTTAGCTCCCATTCCCAAGGTGACAGAGACTACCAGCGTTCCAGAGAAACAGGGCGGCGTAAATGGCCAATTCAACTGATCCGATTCACTCCCATCCCCGCGATATTACACGGTTGGTGGAAATCATGCGCCGGTTGCGCGATCCGAACACCGGCTGCCCCTGGGATGTTGAGCAGGATTTCGATTCCATCGCCCCCTATACCATCGAAGAGGCTTACGAAGTGGCCGATGCCATCACCCGGCGCGATATGGGCGATCTTCGGGGCGAACTGGGCGATTTGCTGTTTCAGGCGGTCTATCACGGGCAAATGGCAGCCGAGGCGGGGCATTTCACCTTTGATGACATCGTCAACACCATCGCCGACAAGATGATCGCGCGTCACCCCCATGTGTTTAACGATGAATCCCGCGACAAATCGCCAGAACAACAGACCCGCGACTGGGAAACGCAAAAGGCCCGCGAACGGGCGGCAGGGCCGGACAAGGGCGCGCTGGATGGCGTGGCCCTTGGCCTTCCGGCCCTGATGCGGGCGGTGAAATTGCAAAACCGCGCGGCGCGGGTCGGGTTTGACTGGCCGCAAACCGAACAGGTGCTGGATAAACTGCTGGAGGAATCCCGCGAATTGGTCGCCGCGCGCGACACCCTTGGCCCGGCGGAAATGGCCGACGAAATGGGCGACCTGTTGTTTGTCATGGCCAATCTGGCCCGCCATCTGGGGATTGACCCCGAAGCGGCCCTGCGCGGCACCAACGATAAATTCACCCGCCGGTTCAGCCAGATCGAAACCGCATTGCGCGCCCAGGGCCGGCGCCCCGAGGAGTCGACCCTCGACGAAATGGATGCCCTTTGGGATGCGGCGAAAGCGGCGGAAAAATAGCCGAGTGTATCAGTCGGACATTGACCAGAGTATTTTTGTCAGATTTATAAGAGCCAGCACCAGAACCGGAGGCATTCATGACAATCCGCACACTCACCCTTGCTGCGTCGCTGATGGCGCTGGCCGCCCCGGCCATCGCCGATGTGAATATCTATTCCTATCGTCAACCGCAGTTGATTCAGCCCCTGCTGGACGGATTTACGGCAAAAACCGGGATCAAGACGAACTCTGCCTATATCGACAAGGGGCTGGTGGCGCGGCTCAAGGCCGAGGGCGCCCGATCACCCGCCGATATTATCCTGACAGTTGATATTTCGCGCCTGTCCGAAGCAAAAGACGCGGGCGTGACCCAGGCTGTTCACTCGGACATCCTCAACACTCACATTCCCGCCACCCTGCGCGATGCCGACAACCAATGGTTTGGCGTCACCTATCGGGCCCGCATCGTCTATGCCAGCAAAGACCGGGTGGCCGATGGTGAAATCACAACCTATGAGGATCTCACCGATCCCAAATGGAAAGGCCGCATCTGCACCCGCTCTGGCACCCATGTTTACAACATCGGCCTGCTTGCCGCTGTAATCGAACACGATGGTCTGGAGGCCGGCGAAGCATGGGCCAGCGGCATCAAGGCTAATCTGGCACGCAAACCCGAAGGCGATGACCGCGCCCAGGCCAAGGCGATCTGGGCCGGGCAATGCGACATCGCGCTTGGCAACACCTATTACATCGGGGCGATGCTGAACGATCCCGAACAGGCCGCATGGGCCAATGCGGTTAACATCCGGTTTCCCACATTCGCCGACGGATCAGGCACCCATGTGAACATTTCCGGCGTTGCGATGGCGGCCCATGCCCCCAATCGCGATGACGCGCTGAAATTCATGGAATACCTCGCCTCGCCCGAGGCACAGTCGATCTATGCCAATGCCGTCTATGAATACCCCGCCGATCCGAACACGCCCGCCGCCGATCTGGTGAAAAGCTGGGGCAAGATCACCCCCGACACCACGCCGCTGACCGACATCGCCAAACACCGCGCCGAGGCGTTGCGGATCATGGAAAAGATTGATTTCGACGGCTGATCCGGCATTCCGAAACTTGGGTACACAAGGCGGGCGTCAGGTCAGTGACACACCCTGACGCCCGGCCAGATCGGTGAAATATTGCCACGCCACACGGCCCGAACGCCCGCCCCGCGTCGCCTGCCACTCGATCGCCTCGGCGCGCATGGTTTCAGGGTCAACGGGCACCCCGTGAGCGGCGCAATAGCCTTCGATCATCGCCAGATATTCGTCCTGCGTGCAGGGATGAAACCCCAGCCACAACCCGAAACGATCCGACAACGACACCTTTTCCTCGACCGCCTCGGATGGGGAAATCGCGCTGGAGCGTTCGTTTTCGATCATGTCGCGAGGCATCAGATGGCGGCGGTTCGACGTGGCATAGAACACCACATTGTCAGGTCGCCCCTCGATCCCGCCATCCAGCACCGCCTTGAGCGATTTGTAATGCTGATCGTCGTGGGAAAAGCTGAGATCGTCGCAAAACAGCACGAAACGATGCGCGCTGTCCCGCAGCAGGTTCAACAGCCGCGAGATGGAGGGCAGATCCTCGCGCTGGACCTCGACAATCTTGAGCGGGTGGCCACGCACGACAACTTCGGCATGTATCGCCTTGACAAGGCTTGATTTTCCCATGCCACGCGCGCCCCACAACAGGGCATTGTTCGCCGGCAGGCCGCAGGCGAACCGGATGGTATTTTCCAGCAGCGTATCACGCGATCGGTTGACCCCGATCAACAGCGACAGATCCACCCGGTTCACCTGTGCCACGGGGGCCAGGTTATCGGGGGCCACATGCCAGACAAAGGCATCGGCCCCGTCCAGATCGGGGGCATGCAGGGGCGGCGGTGACATGCGCTCCAGGGCGGCGGCGATACGTTCCATCGGGTCGGTCGTCATGGTTTCGGCGTATCCTCGTCAGCGTCGTCGGCTTCGTCAGCTTCGTCCCACAGCTCTTCGTCCTCGCCAAGAATGCCCTCGGCGCGCAACTCATCGGTGCGTTTCTTTTCCACCATTTTGACAAGCTGGATCGAGATTTCATAAAGGCCGTAAACCACAATAAACAGAATGCCCTGGGTGGTTACATCGGGGGGCGTCACGATGGCCGCCAGAACAAGGATGGCGACAACCGCATATTTGCGCATATCCGCCAACCCACGCGACGACACCAACCCGGCCTTGCCCATCAGCGTCAGCAACACCGGAAGCTGAAAGCACAGCCCGAATGCCATGATGAATTTCAACGTTATATCAAGGGATTCGTTGACCTTACCGAAAAAGGTAATCCTTACCCCTGCGGCTGTATCGGGCACTGTGGCCGTGGCCGCCGGCAGATCGCCCGTGGCGCCCTTCAGCAACCCGGCAAAGATTGAACTGATGTCGGCAAAGCCAAGGAAAAACTGCATCGCCAGCGGCGTGACGATGAATTGGGCAAAAGCCGCCCCCAGCAGGAACATGAGAGGCGATGCGATCAGAAAAGGCAGAAATGCCGACTTTTCCGTCCGGTACAGCCCTGGCGCCACAAAGCGCCACAGTTGATGCGCAATCACCGGGAAAGCCAGACCAAACCCAAACACCATGGAAATGCGGAACAGCGTGAACAGATATTCCTGCGGTGACGTATATTGCAGTGTCGGCGACGGATCACCCAGACTGCGCAGGGTGGCCTCGATCGGTTTCAGCAAAAATTGCAGGATCGGTTCCGCCACGGTAAAGGCGATCACGATCCCGATGATAAAGGCAATCACAGAACGGATCAGCCGCGTGCGCAATTCGGCCAGATGTTCGATCAGGGGGGCGCCTGAATCCTCGATTTCGTCCTGGGAGTTCATGCGTCATCCTTGGGCGCTGCGGCTGCGGGCGCGCCATCCGGCACGGCGGCCTTTTCGGCGGTGGCGGTGCGTAACTCTTCGCCGTGTTCGGCCCGTTCGGCGGCCAGTTTGGTGGCGTCGGCCTCTGGTTCGGCGGTGGCAATCGCCGCTGCGGCAACATCGCCGGTTTTTGGCCCTCTGGCCCCCGCTTTGGGTTGCCATTTTTCGAACTTGTCGGCGGCATTGTTCAAGGCATCAAGGCCCAGACTTTTTGAGGACGTGGCCTTGCGCAGATCCTTTGCCACATCCTTGACCCCGGCCTCATCGGCGGCATCATCCATGGCGCGCTGAAATTCGCGTGCCATGCCCTTCATCTTGGCGGTGAACCGCCCCAGGGTGCGGAACATCCCCGGCAAATCCTTGGGGCCAACCACGATCAGCGACACAACGCCGATCACCAGAAGTTCCGTCCAGCCGATATCGAACATGGCGCGTGCCTTTCGGTCCTGATCAGACCTTGTCTTTGTTCAGGGGCGCGGCCTCGGCCTCGTCCCGCTTGGCGGGTTCGGCATCGACGACCTTGTCGTCGGCAGAATCGGCGTCTTCCAATTCCTTGGTGCCATCGCTGACACCCTTTTTGAAGGCGGTGATGCCCTTACCCACTTCGCCCATCAGCGAAGAAATCTTGCCCCGGCCGAACAGGACCAGAACGACGACGGCGATCAGAAGAAGGCCGGGCAGGCCGATATTGTTCAACATGGGGTATCTCCCTTTGTGCGGCCCGGTCGGGGCGGCAACTGACATGACGTCTCTTGTTAGGGCAGAGCGCGCGCAAGGAAAAGCGGGAACGCGGCGAAACCGGGGTGCGATGGCGGGGAAATGCCGGGTTTTGCGACACGGGATTGTCAACTGACAGGTTTTTGTCAGTAATGGGCGCCACCCTGCCCAGCAAAGTTGCGAATCACCATGCGCCGTACCGACCGCCTGTTCGAGTTGATCCAGATCCTGCGTGACGGGCGGCTGCACCGTGCCCAGGCCATGGCCGACACGCTGAATGTGTCCCTGCGCACGCTGTACCGGGATATGGAAACGCTGATGGCGTCGGGGGTGCCGGTGCAGGGCGAACGGGGCCTTGGGTATCAGATGACCGCGCCGATCACCCTGCCCCCGCTGAACCTGACCCTGACCGAGCTTGAAGCCCTGCATCTGGGCATGGCGGTGGTGGGCGAAGGGGCCGACCCGGAATTACAGCACGCGGCGCAGTCGCTCTCGGCCAAGATCGATGCGGTTCTGCCCGAAGACCGAAGCGCGCCGCCGCGCGGCTGGGGCTTTGCCATCTATCCCTTTGCCGATGCCGCCCATGGATTTGTGCATATGCCAAAACTGCGCGCCGCCATCCGGGCCCGGCAGAAACTGGCGATCGATTACACCGATCTGAATGGCACCGAGACACGCCGCACCATCCGCCCGCTGAAGCTTGAGTATTGGGGGCGGGTCTGGACGGTCACGGTGTGGTGCGAATTAAGTGCCGATTTTGAAGTGTTGCGCGTGGACCGGATCACCCGACTGGCGACGCTGCCGGAATTGTTTGTCGAAGAACAGGGCAAGACGTTGATTGATTATATCAACCGCCAGCGGCCCGTGTGATCACAAGTGCGGAAAGACAAAACACCGGTCACGCCGGATCATCAGCCACAGGGGCGTGCCGGGTTTGGGCAGAAACACCGATGGCACCGTCGCCGTCATGATCGAGCTGTCGAAATCAAGCTGGAATTCCACCAGGCTTTCCTTGCCGATGAACCGCGCCCGTTTGACCACGGCGCGGGCCGGTGTGCCATCACTGGCGGTGGGCAAAGGGCCGCGTCCGGCGCGATCAAAATCCATGCGCACATGTTGCGGACGGATGACAATATCAACCTCGGTGTCATCGGGCACACCCGGCGCCAGAAACTGGCCAAAGGCGGTTTCCGTAAGCGCGCCGCGCACTTTGCCCCGGATCACGTTGATATCGCTAAAGAATGCAGCGGCCTCCAGATCGGCGGGGGCGTTATATATGTTATAGGGCGCACCACGCTGCACCACCTTGCCTGCGCGCATCAGCGCGATTTCATCGGCCATGCGCATTGCCTCTTCCGGCTCGTGGGTGACCAGCAGAACGGCGGTGCCTTCCTCCTTGAGGATCGACAGGGTGTCGTCGCGGATGCCATCGCGCAGCCGGTTATCAAGGCCGGAAAACGGTTCATCCATCAGCATGATTTTCGGGCGGGGGGCCAGGGCGCGCACCAATGCGACACGCTGTTGTTCCCCCGAAAGCTCGTGCGGGAACACGTCAATATAGCGCTCCAGCGCGACTCGGCTCAGCAGTTCCTCGACCCGGCGACGTTTTTCCGCACGCCCCCCGCGCAGGCCAAACGCCACATTGTCGGCGACGGTCAGATGGGGAAACAGCGCGAAATCCTGAAACATCAACCCGATGGAACGCCCCTCGGGGGGAACACGGGTGATCGTGTCGCACATCAGCGCGCCATCGACCCAGATTTTACCGCTGTTCTGTTCATCAACCCCGGCGATGATCCGCAGGGTTGTGGATTTGCCACAGCCCGACGGCCCAAGCAGGCAAGTCACCTGCCCCGGCATCACATCAAGCGACACATCGTCCACCACTGGCCGCCCACCAAAGATGCGGGTGATGTTTTCGATGCGCAAACGGGGGGCGGACTGATTCACCAAGGCCTCGTGTCATACCCGAGCGATCTTGTCGGGCTTGGCCCCGCAGGTAGCAGCGCGCCCCGCGAGGTTCAACCCCGATGCCAAAATGCCGCCCCTACATTGTGGTTGCGACGGCCCCGCCATCCAGCAGGATGTTCTGCCCGACCATATATCCGGCGTATTGACTGCACATGAAGGCGCAGGTTTGCCCGAACTCATCCGCGGTGCCATAGCGGCGCGCGGGAATCCCCGCTGCGCGTTGCTCTGTCGCCGCTTCCATGGAGATATTCTGTGACTGACTCACGCCTTTATCAAGCGAAACCGCGCGATCCGTTGCATGAATACCCGGCTGCAAGTTGTTGATGTTCACGCCAAAAGGCGCAACCTGCCGCGATGTCCCCGCCACATATCCCGTCAGCCCCGCACGGGCCGAATTGGACAGCCCCAACACCGGATTGGGCGCCTTGACCGACATCGACGTGATGTTCACCACCCGGCCCCAGCCCTTATCCATCATCCCGGGAAGGCAGGCTTTCATCAGGGCAATGGGGGTCAGCATGTTGGCATCCAGCGCCTTGATGAAATCCTCGCGCTCCCAATCGCTCCACATGCCGGGGGGCGGGCCACCGGCGTTGGTGACCAGAATATCCGCGCCACCCTGCCCGGCCACGGCATCAAGGATTGCGGCACGCACGGCATCTTCGGTCACATCGCCAACCACCGTCGTGACCTCGACTCCAAATTCGGAACGAATACCCGCAGCCGCCGCCTCCAGCGCCTCACTGCCCCGCGCATTCATCACCAGATGAACGCCCGCCTCGGCCAGCGCCCGCGCACAGCCCAGCCCAAGCCCCTTGGACGACGCCGTAACAACGGCCCGTTTGCCCGAAATCCCCAGATCCATTGCATCTCTCCTTGGGTTTGATGTTTCAACCGATCTAACACCCCGCCAGTGCAGAGGAAAGTTGCCATTCACGGCGGGCCGGGGCCAAACATGCCAATTCCCGCAAACTGTCGACGAATTCGAAACAAAAGCGGTTAAAACGCAACGGAAAACAAACCCTTCGTTGACCTTCTGTTGGGGGGTTCTTAACGTTGCAACTGCTATGGCGGTGGGGTGTCGTCGGGCGTTTTGCAGAAAACGGCCAATGACAGCCGCAGACAAACATAGTGAGCTGCTGATGAACCACACGAACAACACCCTGGGCGAACCGGCACAAAGCCTGTCGGTTTTTCGCTCTGCCGGATTTTGCGCGATCGACGGGGCGAACCTGGGCGATCCGATCAGCCATGCCAGTGAACTCAACCTTGGCGATGTCTATATGCTGGCCCCCCGCGCGGCCCAGCATCGCCTTGCGCACAGCACCACGGCCACCCCCGGACAGATGGCCATCGTCACCGATACCGAATGTGGCCGGGTTGGCGCGGCGCTGCATCTCGACAGTCTTGCCACCTTCATGACCCCCGATGGCACCACCCTTGAGGCGCTGATTCTGGTGGAACTGAACGCCGATCATGCCACGATTGCCGAAATTTACCTGTTCCCGCTGGCCCGGATAAAACCCAAACTTGGCTATTCCCTTGTGGCGGTGGACCGTGCGGCCGCCTTGGCCCGCTTTGCCCAGACCGCCTGTGTGTCATTCACCCGTGGCACCCATATCACGCTGGCCTCGGGCCGTCAGACCCGGATCGAGGATCTGATGCCGGGCGATACCGTTCTGACCCGCGATCACGGGGCGCAAAAGGTGCGCTGGATCGGCCAGCAAACCCTGCGCGCCACGGGCGCCATGGCCCCGATCCGCATCGCCGCCGGCACCCTGAACAACGACAACGACCTGATCGTCAGCCCCAATCACCGGCTGTTCATCTATCAGCGGCAAGACCGGGTAAAGGCCGGTCAGGCCGAGGTGTTGGTCAAGGCAAAATATCTGGTCAACGACGATACGGTCACCCGAACCGACGGCGGATTTGTCGATTATTTCCAAATCCTGTTTGACCGCCATGAAATCATTTATGCCGAAGGTATCGCCGCCGAAAGCCTGATGGTCGATACCCGTGTCCGCCCCGCCCTGCCGCCCGAATTGCAGGATACCCTTGCCGGGGGGCCAGCACGCCGGGGGTTGAATTGCTGCGCCCGCGTCAGGGATCAGTCACCGTCGAACTGTTGCGCAGCGCCTCGGCACGATAACACGGCCAGCGCCGATTGCGCCGCCCCGTAAGCGGCGCTATATGCGCTGCATGTTGGATCGCGCCTCAAATTCACCCGCCCTGCCGCCGGAAATCGCCCGGCGCCGGACCTTTGCCATCATCAGCCACCCTGATGCCGGTAAAACCACGCTGACCGAAAAATTCCTGCTCTATGGCGGCGCCATTCAGATGGCTGGACAGGTCCGCGCCAAGGGTGAGGCGCGGCGCACGCGCAGCGATTTCATGCAGATGGAAAAAGACCGGGGCATTTCCGTTTCCGCCTCGGCCATGTCGTTTGATTTCAAGACCTTCCGCTTTAATCTGGTCGACACCCCCGGCCACTCGGATTTTTCCGAAGACACCTATCGCACCCTAACGGCGGTGGATGCCGCCGTGATGGTGATTGACGGCGCCAAGGGCGTGGAATCCCAGACGCAAAAACTGTTTGAGGTTTGTCGCTTGCGCGATCTGCCGATCCTGACTTTCTGTAACAAGATGGACAGGGAAAGCCGCGATACATTTGAAATCATTGACGAGATTCAGGAAAATCTGGCCATTGACGTGACACCCGCCTCGTGGCCCATCGGGCTGGGGCGTGATTTTCTGGGCTGTTACGACATGCTCCATGATCGGTTGGAGCTGATGGACCGCGCCGACCGGAACAAGGTTGCGGAATCGATTTCCATCAACGGGCTGGACGATCCGAAACTGGCCGAACACATTCCCGCCGATCTGTTGGAAAAGCTGCGCGAAGATGTTGAAATGGCCCGCGAATTGCTGCCCCCTTTGATCAGCAGGCCCTGCTGGACGGCACCCTGACCCCGATCTGGTTTGGCAGTGCGATCAACAGCTTTGGCGTCAAGGAATTGATGGACGGTATCGGAGAATTCGGCCCCGAACCCCAGCCCCAGCGCGCCACCCCCCGCCAGATTGCGCCGGACGAACCCAAAGTGACGGGATTCGTGTTCAAGGTGCAGGCCAACATGGATCCGAAACACCGCGATCGGGTGGCCTTTGTGCGCCTTGCGTCGGGGCATTTTCACCGGGGTATGAAACTGACCCATGTGCGCAGCAAGAAACCCATGGCGATCAGCAATCCGGTGCTGTTTCTCGCCTCGGACCGCGAATTGGCCGAGGAAGCGTGGGCCGGCGACATCATCGGCATCCCGAACCACGGCCAGTTGCGCATTGGCGATACCCTGACCGAAGGCGAAGCCCTGCGCGCCGTCGGCATCCCGTCTTTCGCGCCGGAACTTCTGCAAAACTGCCGCGCAGGCGATCCGTTGAAATCAAAACATCTGGACAAGGCCCTGTCGCAATTCGCCGAGGAGGGCGCGGCCAAGGTGTTCAAACCCATGTTGGGTGCGGGTTTCATCGTCGGCGTCGTCGGGCAGTTGCAGTTTGAGGTTCTGGCCAGCCGGATCGAGCTGGAATATGGCCTGCCGGTGCGGTTCGAACCGTCGCAATTCACCAGTGCGCGCTGGGTTTCCGGGCCGCAGGCCGCCGTCGACACCTTTGTGAACGCCAACAAGGGTCATATTTCCCACGACAGCGACGGCGACATCGTGTTCCTGACCCGCCTGCAATGGGATATTGACCGTATCGCACGCGATCATCCTGATGTTACCCTTACGGCAACCAAGGAAATGATGGTTTAAAGTCAACACAATCCGGCAAAACAATGCCGGATTGTTCACGTTCCCCCATGTCACGTTGACCCAGAGCCGCATTTCCAGTAGCCACATGCCCACGCGCGTGCCCCTTGGGCAAATTCGGCCATCCGGGCCGCCGCACATCTGACGCACGGGCCACAGATCGGTCCGTTAACCCACGGAACCGAATGACAAAATTCTCTGACTTGAACCTCGACCCCAAGATCATGAAGGCCATCGACGAGGCAGGATACGAGATCCCCCACGCCAATTCAGGTGGGCGCAATCCCCGCCGCCCTGCAAGGGCGCGATGTTCTGGGCATTGCGCAGACGGGCACAGGCAAGACCGCCGGCTTTACCCTGCCGCTGATTCAAATGCTTGCGCGCGGCCGCGCCAAGGCACGGATGCCGCGCAGCCTCGTGTTGTGCCCGACCCGCGAATTGGCCGCGCAGGTGGCTGAAAACTTTGATACCTATTCGAAATACGTCAAGCTGACCAAGGCGTTGCTGATTGGTGGCGTGTCGTTCAAGGAACAGGATATCCTGATCGACAAGGGCGTCGATGTTCTGATCGCCACGCCCGGCCGGCTTCTTGATCATCAGGAGCGCGGCAAGCTGATTCTCAACGACGTGAAAATCATGGTCGTGGACGAAGCGGACCGGATGCTCGACATGGGGTTCATTCCCGATATCGAACGGATTTTCGGCCTTGTGCCCTTTACCCGCCAAACCCTGTTCTTTTCCGCCACCATGGCGCCCGAAATCGAGCGGATCACCAATACATTTCTTTCCAACCCGGAAAAGGTGGAAGTGGCCCGTCAGGCCACCGCATCCGAAACCATCGAACAGGGCGTGGTCATGTTCCGCGCCTCGCGCAAGGACCGTCAGGCCAGCGAAAAGCGCGACGTATTGCGCGCCCTGATCGACGCCGAGGGCGACAAATGCACCAACGCGATCATTTTCTGCAATCGCAAGACGGATGTGGATATCGTGGCGAAATCTCTGGCCAAGCACGGCTATGATGCCGCGCCGATCCACGGCGATCTGGACCAGTCGCAACGCACCCGCACCCTGGAAGGGTTCCGCGAAGGCAAACTGCGGTTTCTCGTTGCGTCCGATGTGGCCGCACGGGGGCTGGATGTACCCGCGGTCAGCCATGTGTTCAACTTCGATGTGCCCTCCCACGCCGAGGATTACGTCCACCGCATCGGGCGCACGGGCCGCGCCGGGCGCGATGGCAAGGCAATGATGATCTGCGTGCCGAGCGACGAAAAGAACCTCGAAGATATTGAACGGCTGCTGTCCAAAGAGGTGCCGCGTTTGGAGAACCCGCTGGCCAAACCCGCGCCGGAAGAATCACACGACGACGCGCCCAAGCCCGCAAAGCGCACGCGCAGCCGGTCGCGCAAGGCCCCGGTTTCCAAAGAAGAACCCGCCGTCGTGCAAGAGGCCGAAGCGCCGCAAGCGCAGCCCGCACCGCAACCCGAAGAACCCCCGAAAGAACAGCAGCGCAGCCGTGGCCGCGGCGGGCGCAATCGTGGTGGCGAGCGGCAGGATAACGCGCAGGTCGTCGGCATGGGCGATCATCTGCCCAGCTTTATCGCCATGAGTTTTGAGGAACGGCGCGCTGGCTGACCCGAGATCATGGAACGGAACGAAAATCAGACCTGCCGCCAACAGCGCGGCAGGTCTTTTTGTTCAGGGGCATCTATACCGTTCGTTTATGGTTTTTCTGCTATGACAGCCCCATGAGAAAATCCCGGATCGACAGTATTCAGCTTTTGCGCGGTCTGGCGGCAACCCTGGTTGCCGCGTTCCATCTCTGGGCTGCCGCCGATGCCCAGGGGTTTGCCACCGGCGCGTTCAGCCTGTTCAAACATGGTGAAGCGGGCGTTGATATCTTTTTCGTCATCAGCGGATTTATCATCTATTACAGCGTCCAGGGCCGCGTGGGGATGAACGCGCTGCGGTTTTTACGGGCGCGGTTCTGGCGGATCCTGCCGCCCTATTGGGCCATCCTTACCCTTTATGTGCTGGCCGCTGTTGCCTTGGGTCTGGCGCAGGGTGAATTTATTTTTCCGTCCACGTCGCGCCTGATCGTGTCCTATTTCCTTCTGCCCTATCCAGATCAGGTCATCACGATTGCCTGGACCTTATCCATTGAACTGCTGTTTTATTGGCTGTTTGCGCTGACCTATTTCAGGTTCGGCGCACGGGTGTTTTTTGCCGCCATGGCGCTCTGGGTGATTGCCACGCAGATTTTCCTTTATGGGGTCAGTGAAAAACCGACATGGCTGTTACTGGCGCTGCATTCCGCCGTGTTGGAATTCCTGTTCGGCGCAATAATCGCCGTGGTGTTCCTGCGCGGCGCGGCGCGGTTGCAGATCCCGGTTCTGATTGGTGGAACGCTTTTGATGCTGGCGCATCTGGGTGATATGCTCAACCTGCCTGTATCGCGCGAGATCATGCCGGGTATTCCGGCGGCGATGATCGTCTATGGGGTGCTGGGGCTAACCAAACCCTTGCCTGACAGCGTTATCTTGTGGGGGGAATCGTCGTATATTCTTTATCTCGCCCATATTCTGATCTATTCCGTTGTCGGAAATCTGGTGCGCATCGCCTTTGGCTTTAACGTCTATTCCAGCGCGCTTGTCATGGCCGTCATGTTGGGGCTTGCGATTGCGCTGTCGGCGTTGGCGACGAAATACGCCGAACATCCCTATCAAAACTGGTACAAAAAGCGGCTGCAGCGCCGGGTATGATGGCAGGTGCCGCCCCTCTTGGGCCGCACCTGCGGGCGATCAGGCAACGTCAGACTTGCTTGGCATCCATGGTGATCTCGGCATTCATCAGCTTTGACACCGGGCACCCTTCCTTAGCGGCGTTTGTGACCTCTTTAAACTTGGCCGCATCGGCGCCGGGAATGCTCGCCGTGACATCGAGATGAATCTTGGTGATGGCAAAACCGCCATCCACCTCTTCGATGGCGACGGTCGCTTTGGTGGCGATTTCATCGGCCTTCAGATCATGATGGCCCAGAATCAGACTCAGCGCCATAGAGTAACATGCCGCATGTGCCGCCCCGATCAGCTCTTCCGGGTTGGTGCCCTTTTCACCCTCAAAACGGGTGTTGAAGCCATAGGGTTGATCGTCAAGTACGCCGGATTGCGTCGAGACATGGCCTTTGCCATCCTTCAACCCGCCTGACCATTTTGCAGAGCCACTTTTCTTGATCATGTCATTGTCCTCTTGGTTATTCTCTATGGATAACGTGCGCGGGCCACGATGGTTGCGTGGCCCGTGAAATTTTCAGCTAAGCCGCGACACCACCACCGTCACTTCGGGTTTGCGCCCGATTTCGGTGTTCGCGGCGTTGCGTGTGGCCCGGCGCAGGGCCTCGTCAAGTTTGGCATCATCCATCAGAATCTTGTCAGCGGTCCGGCCCAGAACCTGGGCCAGCTCGGCCTCAAGCACATCGACCAGCGGCACGCCGGAGCTGCCCGTTTCGGGCAGGCCCATGATCTCAACCCAGGGATCGCCCAAGGGATCGTCATTTTCATCCATGATCAGCGTCACGATGGCATGACCGTTCAGCGCCATGCGAGATCCGGTCACGTACGACACCATCCATGGCACCGATCTGAACCGAGCCATCCAGATAGGTGCGCCCGGTTTCCACGTATTCCACCACCTTGGGTTCATTGCCCGACAGGGAAACACAGGTGCCGTTGGGCGCCAGAACCGACATGCGGCCCTGTTGCCCGGTCAGTTTGCAATGTTCGCGCAAATGCCGGTGTTCGCCGTGCATCGGCACCACGATCTGCGGCTTTACAAGGTTCTGCATCTCCAACAGATCGGGGCGGTTGGCGTGGCCAGAAACGTGGTACATGCCATCGTTATCGTCCACCACATCGACGCCCATTTCGGAATAGGCATTGATGATCCGATAAACGCCCCGTTCATTGCCCGGAATGATTTTCGAGGACATCAAAAACGTGTCACCCTCGGCCATGGTCATGCCCAGATATTTGCCCCGGGCCAGTTGCGCGCTGGCAGCACGCCGTTCGCCCTGCGATCCCGTGACGATCAGCATCAGGCTTTCCCGCGGGACTTCGCGCGCATCCTCGACGCTGACGGTGGCGGGGAAATCCGACAGAACGCCCGCTTCGACCGACGCGCGGATCATCCGCTGCATCGCCCGCCCCAAAAGGCACACCGACCGCCCCGCCTTTTCGCCGGCCACGGCAAGCGTGCGCACCCGGGCCACGTTGCTGGCAAATGTGGTGGCAACAACCATGCCGGATTGTTCGGCGATCAGTTTGGTGATGTTATCGCCCAACGACGCCTCGGAACGGCCCGGTTTGCCGGAAAACACGTTGGTGGAATCGCAGATCAGCGCCTTGACCCCATCCTTGGCCACATCGGCCCAGAGGTCGGGGTCATAGGCCTCGCCAACCAGCGGCGTCTTGTCGAGCTTGAAATCGCCCGTGTGAATCACCCGGCCTTCGGGGGTGTCGATCACCAAGGCACTGCTTTCGGGGATGGAATGCGAGATCGGGAGAAACCCAACGCGAAACGGCCCCGCCTGCACCATTTCGGGCCAGGCCGAGACAATTTTGACCTCGTCGGGGTTCTGCCCCTGTTCTTCCATCTTGCGCTTTGCGTGCGACGCGGTGAACGTGCGGCAATACACCGGCGCCCGCAGCCGCGACCACAGATGGCCGACAGCGCCCACGTGATCTTCGTGGGCGTGGGTGATGAAAATCGCATCCAGCCGGTCACGCCGTTCCGCGATCCAGGCGATATCGGCAAAAATCAGATCCACGCCGGGGCTGCCATCCATATCCGGGAATGTAACGCCCAGATCGACAATGATGTAACGCTCGGCGCCCTCGGGGCCATAGCCGTAAACGTAACAGTTCATACCAATTTCCCCGGCGCCGCCGAGGGGAAGGTAAATCAATCGTTCAGTATTCATACGCTTTTGTTTTCCTTGTTATAGCGATGGATCACGGTCAAACCGTGCATTGTAAGGTTATCCGAGAAATCATCGAATAATGCTTCGGACTGCTGGAATAACGGCGCCAGCCCGCCGGTTGATATGATTTTCATCGGGCGGTCCCGTTCGGCCTTGATGCGGGTGCAGACTTCGCGCACCAGCCCGATATAGCCCCAGAACACGCCAGACTGCATGCAGGCCACCGTATTGGTGCCCACCACGGATTGCGGTTTGGAAATATCCACATGGGGCAGCGCCGCCGCCGCATTGTGCAGCGCCTCAAGGCTGAGGTTCACCCCCGGCGCGATCACGCCGCCAACATAGGCGCCATCACCAGCCACCACATCAAACGTGGTCGCCGTGCCGAAATCGACGACGATCAGGTCGCCACCATAAAGATCATGCCCCGCCACCGTGTTCACCAACCGGTCCGGCCCCACAGCGGTGCCCTGATCGACGCGCACCTCAATGGGCAGCAGGCAGTCGGGTTTGCCCACCACAAGGGGGCGACAGCTGAAATACCGATCAGACAGAACGCGCAGGTTGAACACCACGCGCGGCACCGTGGACGAAACGATCACCTCGGTGATGGCCACGTCCAGCTTGTGCAGGCTCATCAGGGTGGACAGCCAGACATAATATTGATCCGCCGTGCGCTGCCATTCCGTCGCCGTCCGCCAGGTGGCGATGAATTTTTCGCCGTCCCATATGGAAAACACGGTGTTGGTATTGCCGCAATCAATGGCCAAAAGCATGGGCGAAACCCCTTTCAGAAAAAGACATCGGCAGCGGGAATGATCCGGCGCCCTGCCGGGGTATCCAGAACCAACTGCCCTGCCTCGTCGATGGTTTCAAAGCGGCCGCTGATTTCTTCGGTCGTGGTGCGGGCGGTGATGGTTTCGCCCAACCGTGCGGCATGACGAAGCCAGTTTTCGCGAATCGAGGCAAACCCCATCTGTTCAAGGATCGCTTCTTCGGTGGCATAACATCCGGCGAGATCGTTCAGAAATGCCTCGGGCGTTACACTGGCGCCACCCTGTTCGGCCAGACTGACCGGCGAAAACCCCGCATCGCGCACGACGGGCGCCGTGGCAAGGTTGACGCCAATCCCGATGGACAACCATTCAACCTGCCCGCCGCTTCCGGCACTTTCCAGAAGGATGCCCGCGATCTTGCCGTTGTCCAGCAACACGTCGTTGGGCCATTTGTTGGCCAGACGCGTGCGATCGACATAAAGTGCCAGTGTTTCAAACAGGGCGTTGGCCGCCAGAAACGACCGAAGCGCGGCCCATCCGGCCACGCCTCCGGGACGCATCGCCAATGTCGCGGCAAAATTACCGGGCGGCATGCTCCACGTTCGGCCCCGCCGTCCCCGCGCCCCGGTCTGGCGATGTGCCATGATCCAGGTGGGCCGTGCCAGCTCCGGGGCCATGCGCGCGGCCTCGGCGTTGGTGCTGTCTACCTCGTCGAGAATGATCCGGTCATACCCATCAGGCCAGGGGGATGGCCCCGTTGGCCCCGTGGGATCAGTTGACAAGAGTTGCCGCCGCCGCGGCCGCTGCGCTGTCGATGCCAAAAAGATTGATCACACCAAGAACCATCGCCAGCGCCGACACCATGAGAAAACCCCACAGAACAGGCGAACCGCCCTGATCCAACCCATCACCGTCTTTTCCGAAATACATCAGAAACACGATCCGAAGGTAATAAAAGGCGCCAATCGCCGAGGCCACAGCCGATATTGCCACCAACCAGAACAGGTTGGCATCAACACCCGCCTGCCAGACGTTCAGCTTGGCGAAAAAGCCCAGCATCGGCGGCACGCCCGCAAGGCTGAACATCAGCACCAGCACCGCGAGCGCGCGCAGCGGCTCGCGTTTGGCATATTGGTTCAGGGCGTAAATATCGGTGACCGGCTGGCCGTCTTTCTCCATGGTCATGATAAAGGCAAAGGTGCCGACGTTCATCGTCACATAGATCGCCATATAGACCAGCATGGACTGCACGCCCAACGCCGTGCCCGCCGCCAACCCGATCAATGCATAGCCCATGTGCGAAATCGACGAATAGGCCATCAGCCGCTTGAAGTTGGTCTGCCCGATGGCCCCGACGGCCCCAAGCAACATCGACAGTATCGACAGAACCACGATGATCTGTTGCCAGTCCCCGACAACACCGCCAAACGCATCGTGCATCACCCGCGCAAACAGCACGATAGCCGCCACTTTGGGCGCGGTGGCAAAATAAGCGGTAACCGGGGTGGGCGACCCCTCGTAAACATCGGGTGTCCACATGTGAAACGGAACAGCAGATACCTTGAACGCCAGACCGGCAATGATGAAGACCAGACCGAACAACAGCCCCAGCGGTGCATGTTCGGTACCGACGGCGGTAATGATCCCGGAAAACAGCGTGGTCCCGGCAAAGCCATAGGTCAGCGAACAGCCATAGAGCAGAAGACCGGAACTGAGCGCGCCGAGCACGAAATATTTCAGGCCCGCCTCGGTGGATTTCACACTGTCGCGGCGCAGCGAGGCAACAACGTAAAGCGCAAGCGACTGAAGCTCCAACCCCATGTAGAGGGTGATCAGATCACCGGCGCTGACCATGACCATCATGCCGATAACCGACAGACAGATCAGAATCGGAAATTCAAACCGCAGCAAATTGCGTCGGGCCATATAGCCCTCGCTCATCAACAGGACAGAGGCCGCGGAGAACAGGATCATCACCTTGGCAAAGCGGGCAAATCCATCGTTGGTGAAACTTCCCTTGAACGCCGGCGCGGTGCTTGCCGACCCGGAGGCGACAATAAACGCCAACAGCACCATCATCGCGACCGTCAGCCACAATATGGGCCGGGCGAGCCGCATCCTTGCCGAAATAAGCCCCGCCCAAAAGCGCAAGCATGGCAAATACGGCAAGCGCCAGTTCGGGCAAAACCTGAAAGATATCGTTTGCAATCATCTCTTGTGATCCTAGTTCTGCGCGATCTGGCTTTGGGCGGCATGTTCGACAACCGCCGTGTCATAGCTGCCCAGAAGCGCCGCAACCGAAGGGCCGGTGATATCGGTGACAAGGCTGGGGTACACCCCGAGCAGGATGGTCATGACGACCAGTGGCGCAAAGATTATCCAGCTCGCGGCGCGTCATGTCGGTAATGGATTTCAGGGATTCCTTGATCAGATCGCCAAGGACGACCCGGCGATAGAGCCACAGCCCATAGGCCGCCGACACGATCACCCCCGACGTGGCCACAAAGGCAACCCAGGTGTTCACCTGGAACAACCCCATAAGCGTCAGGAATTCGCCAACGAAACCGCTGGTGCCGGGCAGGCCGATATTGGCCATGGTGAAAAACAGGAAAATCATCGCATAGGCGGGCATCCGGTTTACCAGACCGCCATAGGCGTCGATCTCGCGGGTGTGCATCCGATCATAGATCACGCCGACACAGAGGAACAGCGCCCCCGACACAAAGCCGTGACTGATCATCTGAAAGATCGCGCCGTCCAGCCCCTGTTGATTGGCACTGAAAACCCCCGCCGTGACATACCCCATATGCGCGACCGAGGAATAGGCGATCAGTTTTTTCATGTCCGACTGCGCAAAGGCAACGAGCGACGTATAGACAATGGCGATCGCACTGAGCCACAGCACCAGCGGGCCCCATATCTCGGAGGCGACGGGAAACATCGGCAGACTGAACCGCAAAAAGCCGTAACCGCCCATTTTCAGCAGGATCGCAGCCAGAACCACAGACCCGGCGGTGGGCGCCTGAACGTGGGCATCGGGCAGCCAGGTATGAACCGGCCACATGGGCATTTTCACCGCAAACGACGCGAAAAAGGCGAACCACATCAGCGTTTGCATCCCGCCAACAATATGGACGCCCAGCACGCTGAAATCATCAGAGGCGAAATTATGGGTCAGCAGCGTCGGAATATCAGAGGTGCCGGCGGACACATACATCGCCACAATCGCCACCAGCATCAGGACCGAGCCAAAGAAGGTGTAGAGAAAGAATTTGAACGACGCATAAACACGGTTCGCCCCGCCCCAGATCCCGATGATCAGAAACATCGGGATCAGGCCGCCCTCGAAGAACAGATAGAACAATATCATATCCAGCGCACAGAAGACGCCAAGCATCAGCGTTTCCAGCAACAGAAAGGCGATCATATATTCCTTGACCCGGACCTTGACATCCCAGCAGGCCAGAATGGTGAGAGGCATCAGGAACGTGGTGAGCATGACGAACAACACCGAAATGCCGTCCACGCCCATTTTATATTTCAGGCCGAGCAGCCAATCCCGGTCTTCGACGAACTGAAAACCGGTATCGGAAGGATCGAACCCGGTAAGGATGAAGATCGACAGCAGGAACGACGCCGATGTGGCAATCAGCGCCAGATATTTCGCGTTGCGCTGCGCCGCCTCATCATCGCCGCGCAGGAACAGCGCAAGGATCAGCGCACCAAGGGCCGGCAGAAAGGTGACGATGGAAAGAAGGTTGTCCATTATTCGGCCCCTCCGCCGAGCGTCATCCAGGTGACGAACAATGCAATGCCCAGCACCATGGCGAAGGCGTAGTGAAACAGATAGCCCGATTGGGCACGGCCCGCGAGCCTGGTGAAAAACGGGATGATCCCCATGGCCAGACCGTTGATCCCGCCATCAATCACGGTGCCGTCGCCCCGCGTCCACAGGAACCGGGCCAGGGCCTTGTAGGGACGGATGATGATCGCGTCATAGATTTCATCAAAGTACCATTTGTTCAGCAGGAAGCGGTAAAGCTGTGGCTGCGTTTCTGCCAGACGTGTCGGCAGGCTGGGGTTTTTGATGTAAAAGAGCCATGCCAAGGCAAAGCCGATCACCATGGCGATGAAGGGGCTGACCTTGACCCAGGCGGGGGAATTATGCGCCTCTTCCAGGACGTGGTTGTCGGCGCCCATGTATATGGCCCCCTGCCCGGGCGCGGCGGCGGCGGCGGCGTGCTCATCGGTTGCTTGCGCGCCCTCTTCGCCGTGTGCCCCGGCGGTCGTAGCGTGCACCTCGCCCTGGCTGATGCCAAAGAAGCTTTCCATTTTGGCGTGATCGCCAAAGAACGGGTTGTACCACAGCATCCCCGAAAGAATCGCCCCGAGCGCCAGTACACCAAGCGGCACCAACATTGTGTTCGGGCTTTCGTGGGCATGGTCGTGGGTGTGCTTTTCACCGCGGGCCTTGCCATAGAACGTCATGAATATCAGGCGCCAGCTATAGAAACTGGTGAACAGGGCCGCGATGACGAGCATCCAGAAAGCATAAGTGCTGGCCCCGCCGACCGCACCCCATGAGGATTCGATCACCGCGTCCTTGGACAGGAAGCCGGCAAATCCGATATGGGTCAATGGAATCCCGAAACCGGTGATCGCCAGCGTACCGATCATCATCGCCCAGAACGTAAAGGGCAGTTTCTTACGCAACCCGCCGTAATTTCGCATGTCCTGTTCGTGGTGCATGCCGTTGATCACAGACCCGGCCCCAAGGAACAGCATCGCCTTGAAAAACGCATGGGTGAGCAGGTGGAACATGGCCACCGAGTAAACGCCCACCCCGGCGGCGACGAACATATAACCAAGCTGCGAACAGGTGGAATAGGCGATCACACGTTTGATGTCGTTCTGCACCAAAGCGACCGTGGCCGCAAAAAACGCGGTACTGGCCCCGATCAGGGTGATGAATGTTTTCGTATGGGGCGCAAATTCCATCAGCGGCGACATGCGGCAGACAAGGAACACGCCTGCCGTCACCATGGTGGCCGCGTGGATCAGCGCCGACACGGGGGTCGGGCCTTCCATGGCGTCGGGCAGCCAGGTGTGCAGGAACAATTGCGCCGATTTGCCCATGGCGCCGATGAACAACAGCAGGCAGATCACCTCAACCGCCGTCCAATCGGCCCAAAGGAAATGCAGCTTGGTGTCCGCCAGGTGCGGTGCGGCGGCAAAGACATCGGTAAAGTTGATGGAATCCACGAGGAAGAAGATCGCGAAAATCCCGAGGGCAAAGCCGAAATCGCCCACCCGGTTGACGACGAATGCCTTGATCGCGGCGGCGTTCGCGCTTGGCTTGCGGTAATAGAACCCGATCAACAGGTACGAGGCGACGCCCACGCCCTCCCAGCCGAAAAACATCTGCACGAGGTTGTCGGCCGTCACCAGCATCAGCATGGCAAAGGTAAAGAACGACAGATAGGCAAAGAACCGGGGGCGATAGGATTCATCGTCGCGGAAGTTCGCGTCATGCGCCATGTAACCGAAGGAATAGAGGTGAACCAGGCTCGATACCGTGGTGACGACGATCAGCATGATCGCGGTCAGACGGTCAAGGCGGATCGCCCATTCCGTGGCCAGCGAGCCGCTTTCGATCCAGCGCATGATCGGAATCTGCTGTGTCACCCCGTCAAACGAAAAGAACACGATCCACGACAGGAACGCGGCCAGAAACAACAGGCCCGTGGCCGTCCATTGTGCGGGCTTTTCACCGATGAACTTCCAGCCAAAGCCGCAGATCAGCGCGCCCACCAGCGGGGCAAAGAGAATGATCGTTTCCAACGGTTCAGCCTTTCATCACGTTGACGTCTTCAACGTCGATGGTTCCGCGATTGCGGAAGAAACACACGAGGATCGCCAGCCCGATTGCCGCTTCGGCGGCGGCAACCGTAAGAACGAAGAGCGTGAACACCTGTCCGACCAGATCGCCCAGAAAGGACGAAAAGGCGACAAAGTTGATGTTCACCGCGAGCAGGATCAATTCGATGCTCATCAAAATGATGATCACGTTCTTGCGGTTCAGGAACAGCCCGAAGATGCCAATCACGAACAGCGCGGCGGCAACGGTGAGGTAATGTTCGATTCCGATCATTGGGTGGTTCCCCGAGTCAGGTCAGTCTTGCGGGCCGTCAGCCCATGAACGAATAGCCGCCGAACAGGATGATCAGCACGACCACCAGAACCACGATAGTATTGCGCGACATCGCTTTCTCCTTCGGCTTGGGCAGGCATCACAACCCCTGCCCCGGCTTCACATCCTTGATTTCCATTGCCACCGCCGGATCGCGCATCATCTGGGCGATGACGTTCTGGCGTTTCACGTCAGGGCGATGGCGCAGGGTCAGCACGATCGCGCCGATCATGGCCACCAACAGGATCAGGCCGGCAAGCTGGAATTGCAGCAGGTAATCGTCATAGATCAACTGCCCCAGGATGGCGGTGTTTTCGGTATTGCCGTAATCGGCCACCACAGCCGCGCGCAGGCTGTCAGCCTGATCGCTGGCCTGCCAGACGCCAAAGGCCATGCCCAGCTGCATCAGAATCACGACGCCGATCAGCAGGGCCAACGGCATGTATTTGGTCATTTCTGCCTTCAGCTCGGCAAAGTCAACATCCAGCATCATGACGACAAAGAGGAACAGAACCGCCACCGCGCCCACATAGACGATAATCAGCAGCATGGCGACAAATTCGGCCCCCAGCAGCACAAACAACCCCGCCGACGACAGGAACGCCAAAATCAGCCAGAGCACCGAATGCACCGGGTTGCGGCTGATCACGGTGAACAGCCCCGCTATGATCAGCGTGATCGAGAAAAGATAGAATGCGAAAGCCGCAACACCCATCGTTCAGTTCCCTTTTTCCGTCGGCCTCTGGCGGACCGTGTGCAATGCGTTACCGGTACGGCGCGTCGATTTCGAGGTTGCGCGCAATCTCGGCTTCCCAACGCTCTCCGTTGTCCAGCAGCTTGGTCTTGTCATAGTAAAGCTCTTCGCGTGTTTCGGCCGAAAATTCAAAGTTCGGCCCTTCGACGATGGCATCCACCGGGCAGGCCTCCTGGCAGAACCCGCAATAGATGCATTTCGTCATGTCGATGTCATAGCGCGTGGTGCGGCGGCTGCCGTCATCGCGCGGCTCGGCGTCGATGGTGATCGCCTGTGCGGGGCAGATCGCCTCGCATAATTTACAGGCGATGCAGCGTTCTTCGCCGTTCGGATAGCGGCGCAGCGCGTGTTCCCCGCGAAACCGCGGCGACAGAGGGCCTTTTTCATGGGGGTAATTGATCGTCGCCTTGGGGGCGAAGAAATATTTGAACCCCAGCTTGAACCCGATGAAGATGTCAAACAGCAGGAAATAACGGCCTGCGCGGGCATAGTCTATATTTGCCATGGGGATCAGCCTCCAACCGCCCAGCGGGCATAGGCGCCGCCGAACATTTCAAAGTGGGCAAAAAACGAAACCAACACGACCCAGAACAGCGAGAACGGCAGGAAAACTTTCCACCCCAATCGCATCAACTGGTCATAGCGGTAACGCGGCACGATGGCCTTGACCATGGCGAAGAGGAAAAAGAAGATTGCCATCTTGCCAACCATCCACAGCGCGCCATCGGGCAGGCCCGGGATCGGGGACAGCCAACCGCCAAAGAACAGCAGCGTGGTCAGGGCGCACATCAGGAAGATGGCGATGTATTCTCCGGCCATGAACAACAGGAACGGCGTCGACGAATATTCAACCTGATACCCGGCGACCAATTCGGATTCAGCCTCCGGCAGATCGAACGGCGGGCGGTTGGTTTCGGCCAGCGCCGAGATGAAGAACAGGAACACCATCGGGAAATGCGGCAACCAGTACCAGTTGAACAGCCCGAAATTGCCATCCTGCGCGCGCACGATATCGCCAAAGTTCAGCGAACCGGTGGAAATGATCACGCCGATGATGATCAACCCGATGCTGACCTCGTAAGAGATCATCTGTGCGGCGGACCGCAGCGACCCGAGAAACGCATATTTCGAGTTGGACGCCCAGCCCCCCATGATCACGCCGTACACCTCAAGCGAGGATATCGCAAAGACATAGAGAATGGCGACGTTGATGTCGGCCAGAACCCAGCCATCGGCAAAGGGGATAACCGCCCATGCCACCATGGCCAGAACAAAGCTGGTCATCGGTGCCATCATGAACACCGTGCGATCAGCGCCGGCGGGAATCACGATTTCCTTGACCACGTATTTCAGCGCATCCGCCACCGATTGCAGGATGCCGAACACACCCACCACGTTCGGCCCCCGGCGCATCTGCACAGCGGCCCAGATCTTGCGATCCCCATAAACGAGAAACAGCAGCGAGATCATGACAAACGCGATGACCAAAAGGCACTGAACCGCAACAAGCAGGGCAATGCCAAGTCCGGTGGAAAAGAATTCAGTCATTGTTTGTCACCGTGTCCATCTGAAAACTTGGGCCTTCTCAAACCGTTGGTATTCCGCTTTCCCGGCAGCGTGCCACCACGACTTCGGCGTCGATGGTGCGCACCCCCGGGGCAGGGCTGGCGAGATGGTGTAAACAGCATCGCCGCGCCAAATGCCACCCTCTTCGTCCACATTCGTGCGCACGTGCCGCGCAAAACCATAGCCACGGATCAGCGCATACTGCGCCGCAGCACATTCGGCATAACGCTCAACGTCGTGGGTTTGCAAGGCACCGCGCGCCTCAACCAGAAAGTTCACCAGATCGCCATCCAAAAGCCGCGTCTGCACCCCGAGGTAATCGGGCACGAGACCCAATTGATCGACCGTCGGGTTGCTGGGCTGACAGGCCGCCAGGGTTGTGGCGGCCAAAAGCGTGGCGATCCGGGCGCGCAATCTCTTACTCCGCCGCCATCCGCGACGTGCCCCGCGCCTTGGCATTGGCGGCCAGTTCCCCCATCAGGGCGCTGGCCCGGGCCACCGGATTGGTCAGATAGTGTTCCCGCACTGCATGGACAAAAGGCGCATCTGTCAGATTGCCCGTGTCTTCGGCGTGCCACTCATTGACGGGAACCGCGTCGATGTTCCCAAGATGCGGCACCTCTTTGACCAACGCCTTGCGCAATGCCCCAAGGGAATCATAGGGCAACGTCGCACCCAACTCGCCAGACAAGGCGCGCAGGATCGCCCAGTTTTCCTTGGCCTCGCCCGGCGCGAATCCGGCGCGCATGGCCAATTGCGGGCGGCCTTCGGTGTTCACGAACAGGGCCTGTTCCTCGGTCCAGGCGGCGCCCGGCAGAATCACATCGGCCCGGTGCGCGCCCCGGTCGCCATGGCTGCCCTGATAGATCACAAAGGGGCCTGCGGGAATGTCGCCCTCATCGGCGCCAAGGTTATACACCACATCGGCCCCGTCCAGCGCGGCGGTGATTCCCCCTCGCAAACAGCGCCCACATCCATGGCCCCGACCCGCCCGGCGGCGGTGTGCAGAATCAGCAGACCGGATTTTGACTTTTCAGCCAGCGCCATGGCATCCGCCAGAATGGCGGCGCCATCTTCGCGGCACAAGGCGCCCTGCCCCACGATCACCAGCGACGGTTCGTCCAGAACCGCGCCGAAATCATGATCCAGCAGCTTGCGCAGATCACCCGGCCCTTTACCCACATGGGCATATTCATAGGTCAGATCGACAGGTTCACCCACCAGCCCCACATTGGCACCGCGCAGCCACGCCTTGCGAATCCGCGCGTTCAGCACCGGCGCCTCGGCGCGGGGATTGGTGCCGATCAATTGGATGTGTTTGGCATTGTCGATGTCTTCGATTCTGGCCGTCCCGGCATAGCCTGCACGGTTGCCCGCAGGCAGCTTGGCGCCATCCGTGCGGCATTCCATCACACCGCCCAGACCGCTCACGATTCCCTTGAGGGCAAAGACCGCCTCGACCGGGGCCAGATCACCGACGATCCCGGCAACCTTTGCGCCCTTCATGGCAGATGCCGCAGCGGCCAGAGCCTCGGGCCAGGTGGCGGGTTTCAGTTTGCCATCCACACGCACATAGGGCCGGTCAAGCCGCTGACGGCGCAGGCCATCCCAGACAAAGCGCGATTTGTCGGACAGCCATTCTTCGTTGATGCCATCATGGTTGCGCGGCAAAAGGCGCATCACTTCGCGCCCCTTTGTATCAACCCGGATATTGGACCCCAGCGCATCCATCACATCGATGGTTTCCGTCTTGGACAGCTCCCATGGACGGGCTGTAAAGGCATAGGGTTTGGAGGTCAGCGCCCCAACCGGGCAGAGATCAATGATATTGCCCTGCAATTCAGATTCGAGCGTCTGCCCGAGATAGGATGTAATCTCGGCATCTTCGCCGCGGCCCGTCTGGCCCATTTCCGGCATGCCCGCCACTTCGGTGATAAATCGAACACAGCGCGTGCAGGAAATACAGCGCGTCATCGCCGTGCCAACCAGCGGCCCCAGATCCATATCGGCGTTGGCGCGCTTGGGTTCACGATACCGCGAAAAATCAACGCCATAGGCCATGGCCTGATCCTGAAGGTCGCATTCGCCCCCCTGATCGCAGATCGGGCAATCCAGCGGGTGGTTGATCAACAGGAATTCCATAACCCCCTCGCGGGCCTTCTTGACCATGGGGCTGTTGGTTTTCACCTCGGGCGGCGCACCTTCGGGACCGGGGCGCAGATCGCGCACCTGCATGGCGCAGGACGCGGCAGGTTTGGGCGGGCCGCCCACAACCTCGACAAGGCACATCCGGCAGTTGCCCGCGATCGACAGGCGTTCGTGATAACAGAACCGGGGAATTTCAATGCCCGCCACTTCGCAGGCCTGAATAAGGGTCATGGCCTGGTCGACCTCGACCTCGGCTCCGTCAATGATGATCTTGCGCAGGGTGCCCATGGCTGATGTCCTTCCCTTGCACGGGCCGAGGGACGGCCCGGAAAACACTGCCCGCCCACGAAACGAACAGAGGGCGAAGTTCCCCTGTCTTGGAACACTTCGCCGGAATTCGCAACGCCGTTTCCCCCCTGCGGCAGCACGCCCCGCAAAAATCGCACCATTTGCCGTCAGTTGGCCGACAAAAGCCGCCCCGAGGCCGAATTGGCGGCAATCTCTTCCAGCCCAACCTTGCAGTATCCATCCGGTTGGCCCGGCACAGCCCCCCGTTTGGCCAGATCGGCCCTGATCTGCACCCGCAGTTTTTCCTTTTCGGCCTTGTTCTCGGTCAGGTCGCGAATCTGATCGTCGGAATACCCGGCCTTGCGCGCATAGGTTTCGATGGATTTCAGATACAGAAAGGCGCGCACCATTCGGGGCGAAATCGTCGGGCAGTGTTTGCGCACCTCATCGGCCAGCCCGACGGCATAAAACATCGCGCGCACCGTCTTTTCCTGATGCAGCGGCGTCAGCGCCTGCGCCGGCGCGCCCAGCAAAAGGCCCGCGCAAAGCGCGATACTTGTTAAAACTCTCGTCATGTCAAAGCTCCGGTCTCGGGTTTCAGGTGTCCGCACACTCCGAAAACGCCGCGCCTTGCGGTGCGGTTGCATGAAATTGGCCGTCAGGGGGTGATTTTGCAAGTCCCACGCGCGATTCGAACGCAAAGGTGAGGTAACCCGACGTCAGCCTTCGTGTTTCAGCCAAGCCCAGCCAAAGGCCCGCTCAGACGGCCCCTGCTGATCCAGCAAATCGAATCGCGCCTTGGCCTCGGGGATCGTGGGGCGGTGGCCCTCGGGCACCCACCACATCACCAGACGCAGGGCCGCGCCCATATCGTACCATTCGCGGCGCCGCTCATAAAACCGCTTGTGAACCGTGTTCCAGACAAAATGTTCCAGGCTGGCCACATCGCGCCAGACCGACAATGTGCTGGCTGTGCGTGGATTGCCGCCCAGCACTCCTTCGGCATCGTTCTGGGCCGATTCCATGGCGTCATCGCCCAGCCGCCAGACAAAACCGGGGCTGCGTGCCGCAACCCCGTTCACCAGATCCAGCCCGTTGACGAAATCAGCCACCCGGGGATCATCCCAGTCGTGCGACAGGATTCCGATGTTGAATTCCGCAATGTGATGGCCCGAAGGCTGCCTCATCTGTCGGTGCAGATGCCCGAGAACGTCAGCCCGCCCTTTTCGCCGCGCAGCGCCTGCCATTCACCATCGGCGTCCGTATCCCAATTGATGTCAGAGCCGCCAAAGTTAAGCAGGCAATATCCCGTGGCCGGGTGGCGCACGCTTTCGCGTACGTCATCTATGCTGGCGCCATCCGCCTCGGCGCGAACGGAAAAGCGGCGTGGATCATCGCCGTCCTTGGTCAGCTTTGCCTTGTACGGCAAAACGATCTCGGCCGTTGCTGTGGCAAACCCCAACCGTTGCCGGATGCCACAGCCCGCCAAAACCGAAACCAGAACCACGCCAAGCACGGCAAGACGTCCAAAAGATACTGTCATCCGGGGGCCTTTCCCTGCCGTTGCACGTCCAAGACATATCCGCGAAGCGCCATCCGCCACAACCCTTTGTGCGGCTTCACTATTCAGCGGCAACCGCGCTGGAACGCCCTGTGCGCTTGTGTTTGATCCGGTCTTCGATTTCATCGCGGAAATGCCGGATCAGCCCCTGAATCGGCCAGGCGGCGGCATCGCCAAGGGCACAGATCGTGTGGCCCTCAACCTGTTTCGTCACATCCAGCAGCATGTCGATTTCTTCGGGTTCGGCATCGCCTTTTACCAGACGGTCCATCACCCGCATCATCCACCCGGTGCCTTCGCGGCAGGGCGTGCACTGGCCACAGCTTTCGTGTTTATAGAACGCCGATAACCGCCAGATCGCCTTGATGATGTCGGTGTTCTGATCCATCACGATCACGGCAGCAGTGCCAAGGCCCGACTTCTGCTCGCGCAGCCAGTCGAAATCCATGATCGCCTCGTCCTTCATGATCTTGCCGGGCAGCATCGGCACCGATGATCCCCCCGGAATCACCGCTTTGAGGTTGTCCCACCCACCGCGAATACCGCCGCAATGCCGCTCGATCAGTTCTTCGAAACTGATCGACATGGCCTCTTCGACGACGCAGGGGTTGTTCACATGGCCCGAGATCGCAAACAGTTTCGTGCCCGCATTGTTGGGGCGGCCAAACCCGGCAAACCATTCCGGCCCACGGCGCAGGATCGTCGGCACCACGGCAATGGATTCGACATTGTTCACCGTGGTGGGGCAGCCGTAAAGGCCGGCCCCCGCCGGGAACGGCGGCTTCATGCGCGGCATGCCCTTTTTGCCTTCAAGGCTTTCCAACAGCGCGGTTTCTTCGCCACAGATATAGGCCCCGGCCCCGTGGGACAGGTAGAGATCGAAATCCCAGCCCGACCCGGCGGCATTCTTGCCCAGCAACCCATCGTCATAGGCCGCGTCGATCGCCGCCTGAAGCGCCTCGCGCTCGCGGATATATTCGCCCCGGATATAGATATAGCAGGCATTTGAATTCATCGCGAAAGACGCGATCAGGCAGCCTTCGATCAGGGTATGCGGATCATGGCGCATGATCTCGCGGTCCTTGCAGGTGCCCGGTTCGGATTCGTCCGCGTTGACCACCAGATAGGCCGGGCGCCCATCGCTTTCCTTGGGCATGAACGACCATTTCAGACCGGTGGGAAACCCCGCACCGCCCCTGCCCCGCAACCCGCTGGCCTTCATCTGGTCAATGATCCAGTCACGGCCCTTCTTGATGATATCGCCGGTGCCATCCCAATGGCCACGCGCCTTGGCGCCCGCCAAAGAACGGTCGTGCATCCCATAGATGTTGGTGAAAATCCGGTCCTGATCTTTCAGCATGTCGTTTACCTTACTTCAACGGGTCGTGTCGTTGCGCCGTTTGCGCCAGACCCTGAATGTCACCACCAGCGCCCAGACCATAACGGCCATCGCGGCGAAATCGAAAAAAACATCCCCCGGGTAGAGATCAGCCCCTGCGCCCCGACATACTGCAAAATCATCCAGATCACCATCGCCCCGGCAATCGCGATCGCGGCGGCGCGCTGTTGGCGCGCCAGAGCTAGATCGGTTTCGCGGCGGTCGCTCATCTGGGGTTTCCCTTATGCAAGAGGCGTTTTCAAATCAATACTTGGCGCGTTTCGAAAATTCGGTCTGGCCACCTGCGGCCAGAATGCGCGCCTGTGCAACCCAATCATCACGGATCACCCGGCCCCGGAATCCGTCAAGGTTCTGATCGACCCAGGCGATTTCAGCCGGAGACCAGCCACCGACCTGATCAAAGTGGAAAAAGCCCAGAGAATGCAGCAATTCCTCAAGCTTGGGTCCGACACCCTTGATCATCTTGAGATCATCGGCCTTGCCATCGCGCGCGGCCTTCAGCGCCTCGGGGCGCACGGCATCTTCGGGCGCGATATCGGCGGCGGCGCGGCTTTCTGCCGAGGGGCCATCCTCGGCCGGCAGCGCTTCGGCCGCGCTATGGCCATCATCGGGCGCATCCCCGCTCGGGTCCGGGCGCGCGGCTCTGGTTTCTTTGGCCTCATGCTTGGTCACGCCGGTATCATCGGCGGGCTGCGTTTTGGCGGGTTTCGGCCCCGGCGTCGGCTTGTCGGTGTTGGCAGAGGGCGGCATCAGATCGTCGCGGGCGCTGTCCTGTGCCGCGCCTTCGTTGCGGGCCCGCGCCCAGGGGGTGATCAACGGCACTTCGCTGCCGTCAATCCGTTTGATCGTATCGCCCAGATCGCTGGCCAGTCCGACACTCGCGTTATATTGCGCGCGGCCCTCGTAGTGATCGGTCAGGCTGGTCAGTCCGCTGGCCGGTTCCGCGGCATAGCGCCCGTTCTGCGGCCCCGGCACCGGCACCTTGCCCGCCGCCAGATCATCAAGCAGCGCACGCAGTTTGTCTGCGGTCAGATCCTCGTAATAATCCTTGCCGATCTGGGCCATGGGCGCATTGGCGCAAGCGCCGAGACATTCGACCTCTTCCCACGAAAACTTGCCATCCGCGCTCAGGTGATGGGGCGATTTGGCGATTTTTTCGCGGCAGACCGACACCAGATCCTCGGCGCCGCAGATCATGCAGGATGTCGTGCCGCAGATCTGGATATGGGCGACAGACCCAACCGGCTGAAGCTGGAACATGAAATAAAAGGTCGCGACCTCAAGCACCCGGATATAGGCCATATCGAGCATGCGCCCGACCTCTTCTATGGCGGCGCGGGTCAGCCAGCCGTCCTGTTCCTGGGCGCGCCACAGGATCGGGATCACGGCGCTGGCCTGGCGGCCTTCGGGAAATTTGGTCATCTGCGCCTTGGCCCATGCCAGATTGGCGGGCGTAAAGGCAAAGCTGTCGGGCTGTTCGGAATGGAGGCGGCGGAGCATTTACGTGCGACCCTCGTGTTCGTGGCAGAGGCCGGAGCCTCCGGCGGGAGTATTTTTATCAGTAAAAAGCATGGAGCTGTTACCTGTCGATCTCACCGAACACCACATCCAGGGTGCCGATGATCGCGGCCACATCGGCCAGTTGGTGGCCCGATGCCACGTGATCCATGGCCTGAAGATGCAGAAAGCCCGGCGCGCGTAGTTTGGCACGGTAGGGTTTGTTCGTGCCATCAGCCACGAGATAGACACCGAATTCGCCCTTGGGCGCCTCGACGGCGGCGTACACTTCGCCCGCCGGAACGTGGAAGCCTTCGGTGTAAAGCTTGAAATGGTGAATCAGCGCTTCCATGGAGGTTTTCATGTCGGCGCGGGCGGGCGCCGCCATTTTACCGCGGGTCATCACCGGGCCAGGTTCGTTGCGCAGTTTTTCACAGGCCTGATGGATGATTTTGACAGATTCGCGCATTTCCTGCATCCGCACCAGATAGCGGTCGAAACAATCGCCATTCTTGCCAACGGGAATGCCGAATTCGAATTCGTCATAACATTCGTAGGGCTGAGCGCGCCGCAGATCCCAGGCCATGCCAGAGCCGCGCACCATCACGCCGGAAAAGCCCCAGTCAAGCACCTCTTGTTCGGTGATCACACCGATATCGGCGTTGCGTTGTTTGAAGATGCGGTTTTCGGTGAGCAACCCGTCGATGTCATCCAGCACCGGGGGAAATTCCCTGGCCCATTGATCGATGTCTTCGATCAGGGCGGGGGGCAGATCCTGGTGCACACCGCCCGGGCGGAAATAGGCCGCGTGCAGGCGCGCACCGCAAGCCCGTTCGTAAAACACCATCAGTTTCTCGCGTTCTTCAAAGCCCCAGAGCGGCGGGGTGAGCGCGCCAACGTCCATCGCCTGTGTGGTGACATTCAGCAAGTGATTGAGAACACGACCGATTTCGGAATAAAGAACCCGGATCAGCGAGGCGCGGCGCGGCACCGGCGTGCCGGTGAGTTTTTCGATGGCCAGACACCAGGCATGTTCCTGATTCATCGGTGCGACGTAATCCAGCCGGTCGAAATAGGGCAGGTTTTGCAGATAGGTGCGCGATTCCATCAGCTTTTCGGTGCCACGGTGCAGCAGGCCGATATGCGGGTCGCAACGCTCCACGATTTCGCCGTTCAGTTCCAGCACCAGACGCAGCACACCATGGGCCGCGGGGTGTTGCGGCCCGAAGTTGATGTTGAAGTTGCGGATTTTCTGTTCGCCTGTCAGCGCGTCGTCGAATTGTCCGTCCATTTCAGACCCTCATCATGTTTGCCTGCCACGCCTCGGGCAGACGGCCCATCCGACGGGCCACATCTTCGTATTGCGGCACCAGCCATTCCCGTGCCTTGTCGCGCAACGGGTCGGGCATGTCCAGCACCGTGCCTGCGTGAACCCGTCGCGTTTGTTCGCCCGGCCGCGGCGCAATGCCCAGAAACGCACAGAGTTGCGCCATCCCGTCGCCGCCGAACACGTCCTCGTAAAACAGCGCCAGCCGTTTTTGCGGTGCCACCGCCGCGTCAAGCCGGGCCAGTGCAGCGGCATAATCGCCGCGGGTTGCGATTTCATCCTCGCCGCCGCTGATCGTGCGGTTGAGGATATTCCTTGCGCGGTTCGGGTCAACCGTTCCGTCGCCCCCGCGCCGCGTCGCGATCATCCGCACATGGGACCAGAGCCGCGCCACCGGGTCGCGCATGATATAGACGAACCGCACATCGTCACTCAGTGTTGCCATGGCGCGCAGCCGTTCAACCGGCAGCAAGGCATAGGCAGGCGTGATATCGCCCACCACCTTTGCCTTTTTGCGCCCGGCGTTCAGATAGGCAAAATAGGCGTCGGTATTTTCACCGCCCTGCCCCAGCACCGCCAGCCAATCATCGCGGTCTTTCACCCGGCGGGCCAGATCACGGCGGCGAAGCCAGGATTTGGCGGCCAGCTTTTCGGCCAGCCCATCGCGCCAGCCGGTCATCCGGGCGTGTTGTTCGGCAAGTTTGCCCTTTTCCAACCCATCGAAATAATGCAATTCCTTGACGGTGCGAAAATGGCATTCCGGGTGTTCGCTCAACGCCTCGAACAGCCAGGACGTGCCTGATTTCGTTGCTCCGACACAGAACATCACAACCGGCGTGGCCATGGCCCTAGCCCCCGCAATGGTGGCCGACAGCGCCGATCACTTGGCGCCGCCCCCGGCCTTGTCGTCGCCGGGAAGGATGTATTCGGCACCTTCCCAGGGGCTCATGAAATCGAACTGACGGTATTCCTGAACCAGATTGACGGGTTCGTAAACCACGCGTTTCTGGGCCTCGTCATAGCGCACCTCGGTATAGCCCGTGGTCGGAAAATCCTTGCGCAGGGGAAAGCCGCGAAAGCCGTAATCGGTCAGGATCCGGCGCAAATCGGGGTGGCCGGTGAACAGGATGCCGAACATATCGAACACCTCGCGTTCGAACCAGTTGGCCGAGGGATGCACGCCAATGATCGAGGGCAGCATTTCGTCGTCACGGGCGGCCACCCGCAGGCGGATGCGGTGGTTCTGATACATCGACAGAAAATGGTACACCACGTCAAAACGCGCCGGGCGGGCCGGATAGTCAACTGCGGTGATATCGACCAGCGTGGAAAACCGGCAGGTCCGGTCCGTTTTCAGGAACTCGACAAAAGACACCAGGGCGGATGGCGCGACCTCCATGGTCAGTTCGCCATGGGTGACGGCAAAAGACAGCACGCAATCGGGGCGTTTCGCTTCGATATGGGCGCCGAGTTCGTTCAGGGTGTCGGACATGGGGCCTACCTTACGATGGTGCCGGTGCGGCGGATCTTGCGTTGCAACTGAAGGATGCCATACAGCAGCGCCTCGGCGGTCGGGGGGCAGCCGGGCACATAGATATCAACCGGAACGATCCGGTCGCAGCCGCGCACCACGGAATAGCTGTAGTGATAATAACCGCCGCCGTTGGCACATGACCCCATCGAGATCACATAGCGCGGCTCGGGCATCTGGTCGTATACCTTGCGCAGGGCCGGTGCCATCTTGTTGGTCAGGGTTCCGGCCACGATCATCACATCCGACTGGCGCGGAGATGCACGGGGCGCGACGCCGAATCGTTCGGCATCATAGCGCGGCATCGAGGTGTGCATCATTTCCACGGCACAGCAGGCCAGACCGAAGGTCATCCAGTGGAGCGAACCGGTGCGCGCCCAGTTCACGATGTCTTCGGTCGAGGTGACAAGAAACCCCTTGTCCTGCAAATCGCGGTTCAGATCCTGAACCGTGACTTCGCGATCCACACCGGCGGTATTGGTTCCGGTCATTGCCATTCCAGCGCCCCCTTCTTCCACTCATAGGCAAAGCCCACGGTCAGCACGCCCAGAAACACGATCATCGACCAGAACCCGACATCGCCCACATCCCTGAACGCCACGGCCCAGGGAAACAGAAAGGCGATTTCAAGGTCAAAGATGATGAACAGGATCGCCACCAGATAAAAGCGCACGTCGAATTTCATCCGCGCGTCGTCAAAGGCGTTGAACCCGCATTCATAGGCCGACACCTTTTCGGGGTCGGGGTTGCGCACCGCAATGATGGTGGCCGTCAGAATCAGAACCAGGCCAAGGCCGATGGCCATCGCCAGAAAGATCATGATCGGCAGGTATTCGCGAAGGTATTCGTCCACTGTGCTGCTCCTTGGTGCCGGACGCGGCCCGGCGAAACATTGGCTGTCGTCTGTCTAAGCCCGCCCTTGGGCCGGGTCAACCGGCGCAGGCGCCGCACAATGCCAATCTCAGAGGGGCCAGGGCGCATAAAACGGCTTGTCATAGAGCAGTTCGGCGCCCTCGGGGGGCAGCGCGCTCTGAAAGGCCGGGCGCTCGGTGATTCTGTCGTACCATTCGGAAACGGCGGGAAAATCATCCAGCGTGGCAAAATGGCGCGCCATATACACCGCCTGCCCCACACAGATGTCTGCCGCCGAAAACCCGCTGGTCAGCAGATAGTCGCGGTTTTCAACCGGCGTGGACAGACGGCCCTCGATCGCCGCGTAACATTTTCCAAGGCGCGCGGCCTCAAGCTTCATCACGATGGGCGACCGCATGGCATCATCAAACAGCGCGATATGCTGTTGCGTCAGGGCGGCGCTGTGCTGGCTGATGGTTTCGGCAAAATGCAGCCAGACAAGATAGTCAGGCCGATCAATTTCGCCGGGCACCCGCCCAAGGCCACGCTCCGAGAACCTCTCGCACAGAACCTCGCAGATGGCGCCGCTTTCCCACAGGACATCGCCGTCGATTTCCAGGGCCGGCACCCGCCCCGCAGGCGAACGGGTGAGAAATTCTTCTGACCGAAGCGAACGGTCAAACGGGTGGACACGCAGATTGAACTCAACGTCCAGTTCGTTCAGCAACCACAGAACCCGCATGGAGCGGGTCTGATGGCAGTGGTGAAGTGTAATCATGACTTTCCCCGGATTGCTGCGCCCGATCTATCCGAGCCGGGCCGGAACTGCAAATCAGGCGCAAGATTAATGCGGGGCCTGGAACGCCGCGCCAATTTCGGCGCGCAGAATTCGCGCGATCAGATCACAATCAGCCAGCGAAAACGTCAGCGGCAGGCGCATATCCAGAAGGCCCGCCAGAACCCGGTCGGTTGCGGGCATTGCGGGCGCGTCAACATAGCGCCAATGGCCATAGGTCGAGGTAAACCCCGCCGGTTCGGGCGCGCCAAACCATTTCAGCTCGACCCCCGCGCCTGACAGCGCGCAACCACCCGTTCGATCCTGTCGGTCGGCCAGTCGCGCAAAAGCATCTGAAACGATGACCCCACAAAAGATTCCGCCCCGGCCCGTTCAATCAGGGTCAGCCCCGGGGTGGCGCGCAGCCCCTGTTCGACCCGGCGATACCGGGCGTTCCATGCCACGGCGCGTTCCTCCAGCCTTGCCAGTTGCGGGCGCAGGATAGCCGCGCGCAGATTGTCCATACGGCCCGAAATATTGGGCGTGTCGTATTTCACCGCCTCGAACGCCTCGGGCGGGGGCGCGGCCTTGTGCCGATCATAGAGCATATACGCCCCCGACAGCAGAATCGCCTGCGCCATCAGATCGGGATCGTCGGAAATCAACAGCCCGCCTTCGCCGGAATTCGCGTGTTTATAGGTCTGGGTGGAAAAACACCCCACGGCCCCGAACCGCCCCGTCGGCGTGCCGTTCCACCCTGCCCCCATGGTGTGGGCGCAATCCTCAACCACCCGCACCCCTGTTCCGTCACACAGGGCCATCAACGCCTCCATGTCGCAAATGTGCCCGCGCATATGCGACAGCAACAACACCCTTGCACCGCTGCTGGCGATCTTTTCGGCCAGATCCGCCAGATCGATGGTCAGTGACGCGGTCACGCCCACAAAAACCGGCACCGCCCCAAGGCTGGCAATCGCCCCCGGCACCGGCGCCAGCGTAAAGGCGTTGGACAAAACCTTGTCCCCTGGCCCCACCCCCAGGGCGCGCAGAGCCGTGGCCATGGCATAGCCCCCCGAGGACACGGCAAGGCAATATCGCGCCCCGGTCTGCGCCGCAAACTCCTGTTCCAACAGTGCGGTTTCGCCCTCCTCGCCCGGTGCAACATTGTAACGATGCAACCGCCCATGCCCCAAAACCCGCAGCGCGGCTTCGATTCCCGCTTGGCAGATCGGTTCCTGCTGGGTGAAACTACCGGTGAAAACCTCGTCCAACTGCGCCTCCTGTCTCAACCGATCAAGGCCGCGACAACCCCGTCAAGATCATCGAAATGGTGCAACAATGCCTCGGGGTGCAGATCACGCACGTCATCATCCCCCGGCCCGAACGTCACCAGCACCGAAGGCACCCCGGCATTGCGCGCCGTCTTTCGGTCGGTGTCGGTGTCGCCCACCAAAACCGCGCGCGCCAGATCGCCGCCACAGCGGCGCACAGCCTCGGCCAATGGTGCCGGGTCGGGTTTGCGCGTGGGCAGGGTATCGGCGCCAATCAGCGCGCCAAACCAGTCACGCGCGCCCATGCGTTGCATCAGGGTTTCGGCCAGCGCCTCGGGTTTGTTGGTGCAGATACCCACGGCATATCCGTTGTCGCGCAACCGCTGTATCGCGTCCACTACGCCCGGATAAAACCGCGTATGCACATGGATATTCTCGGCGTAGTGGCCCAACAGAACCGGATAAAGCGAGCGAAACCGCGCCTCATCCACCGGAATACCAAGGCGCGAAAACCCCAGTTCCAACATCGCCCGCCCACCGCGCACCCCGACGCCCCGGTCGGTTTCCACCTGCAAGACATCCCCATGGCCAAGGCCGCGAAAACAGGCATTGGCCGCCGCCAGCATATCCTGCCCCGTGTCGGCCAGCGTGCCGTCAAGATCGAAAATCACCGTGCGCATGACGCCCCCTTTGGCGGCTTTCCACCCTGAATGGTACGGGGCGTAAAGGTTTTTGATCATCCCGCCCATTCTGCCGGGGCCGCCAAGGGGTAAAAGGTCGCGCAATAAAAGGAAAGAGCAGTATGGATGCTGATCATGTGGTTCTGGCCGCCGGTCAGCGCACACGCATGAATTGGGCCCTGCCCAAGGTGCTGCATTTCACCGGGCGGGTTTGATCACCACTGCCCACGCGGCCAGGGGGTGCGGTGCGCTATTCTCTATAGGTTGGAGCTTCGAAATGTATTTATTTAAAATCAATACCATACGTGACAGTCTTTATGTATTGGATGAACCAGGGCACGATCCGGATTTCGCCATGGCACCCTACCAGCGCCAAGCCGAGAGCTGTGGATCGGGCAACGTCGGTGCCAGCGGAACCAACCTCAGTTGGCGTAAACAACCAGCGTTGGCAAATCGGTGATCGGCGCATCAATCAGGCGCAGGGCCGCAAGCGATACCTGCGATCCACCCGATTCAGGGCCATCAAGCGGGATCAGTTCAACCTGCGCCGATTTGCCATTGGCGGGGTTTTCGATCCGCCCCGACCCGGCGGTTTTGGCCAAAGGTGTTTTGATCCAGAACCCCGATTGCGACGGATCACCAAGCGAGGCAACCGTTTCGCCCAACCGCCGCGCGCCGCCTTGTGTGGGCGCCGCCGTGGCCTTGGCGCGCTGGTCGGATGTGGTGGTGTCGAAATCTTCGGCGGTGCGTGCCGAACGGGGCGGCGGGGGCCGCCACCACGGCGCGCTCATCGTCGCTCAGGGCGGCACCCCCGGGGTTGTCGCATCCAGAGGGTCGCCGGTGTTTTGCGGCGGCTGCGGCGAAACTTCGTCACGTTCAAGAAAACCACCCACCTGCCCACAGGCAGACAGCGCGAAAAACCCGGCAAGGGCGGCGGGACACAATAATTTGTTCATGTTCCAAGGATAGTATGCCGTCAGCCAGTCGGCAACGGGCAATCCCCCTTGCGGCGGGTCTTTGCCCTGCCTAGTCTCTGAGTATGAATACGCCTTTGATTGATCCCTTCCAGCGCACCATCTCGTATCTGCGGGTGTCCGTGACCGACCGCTGTGATTTTCGCTGTGTTTATTGCATGTCGGAAAACATGACCTTTCTGCCCAAAAAGGAATTGCTGAGCCTGGAAGAGCTGGATCGCATGTGTTCCACCTTCATCGGGCTTGGGGTGCAGAAATTGCGCATCACCGGGGGCGAACCCTTGGTGCGGCGCGATATCATGACATTTTTCCGGTCCATGTCGCGGCATCTGGAATCGGGCGCGCTGCACGAATTGACGCTGACGACGAACGGGTCGCAGCTAGAGAAATACGCGGCCGATCTTTATGCCGCCGGGGTGCGCCGGATCAACATTTCCCTTGATACGCTGGACGAGGCGAAGTTCGCCAAGGTCACGCGCTGGGGCCGACTGCCACAGGTGATGCGCGGGATTGATGCGGCACAGGCGGCGGGGCTGCGGGTGAAACTGAACGCCGTGGCGCTGAAGGGGTTCAACGAGGATGAGCTGTTTTCCCTGACAAAATGGTGCGCCGATCGGGGGTGTGATCTGACCTGGATCGAAGTGATGCCCATGGGCGATCTGGGCAACGAGGACCGGCTGGATCAATATTGGTCACTGGATGACCTGCGCGCCCGATTGCGCGAAGAATATACCGTAACGGATCTGACCGAACGCACCGGCGGCCCGGCGCGGTATGTGCGGCTTGAGGAAACCGGCCAGAAGATCGGGTTCATCACCCCCTGACCCATAATTTCTGCGAAAGCTGCAACAGGGTGCGCCTGACCTGCACCGGCGAATTGTATATGTGCCTTGGCCAGGAAGACATGGCCGACCTGCGCGCCCCCCTGCGCGCCTCGGATGACAACGCGCCGCTGGAACAGGCGATCCGCAACGCCATCGCCCGCAAACCCAAGGGCCATGATTTTGATTATTCACGCCAACGCACCGATGGCCAGATGACCCGCCACATGAGCCATACCGGCGGGTGACCTCGGATCACTTGGTTGATCTACATATTGGACGTTGCGTCTGACCTATTCACCGTCATCCGGCCTTGTTGCCGTGCGGCAGTGCGCCACAATTTTTTTCTGATTCCGTCAGGCTCCAACTGGGCATATGTGCCCCCGGAAAATTTTGGCCAATCAAGCGCCAGCCCATGCTTGACCAACTCGGCGGCCAGATCGGTGCCATCACTCAGGTAACACTTTGCAACAACTCGATCATACGAAATATCAGGTTGGACAAGTGCGGTCACCTCACGGCCTTTACACAGTCCCATGACATAAAATTTAGATTTCACACCCCAAGGGTGGTCTATCTCGGGCGCGTCAATACCCGCGATCCTGATTTTTGTGCTATTGATCACGATAGTGTCGCCATCGATCACATAACATCTGCCTTTCAGAACGCCCGTAGTGCCAATGTTGACAGGCTGTCGTGCCGTTCGTGGTTTTTCTTGGCGGGGCGCGACTGGATGCGCCCCCGCCTGAGGCTATTGACCGTAGTATTTCTTTTGCGTGGATACCCGAAAATCAGTCGAAGTAACTTTCTAAGCATCGCTCAACCTACCGGCATCCGCTGTTCGGCCACTTCGGCCCACCATGAACATCCTGCGGGAATCGCATCGTCGTCAAAGTTGTATTTCGGGTGGTGCACGCCTGCCGTGTCGCCGTTGCCCACGAGGATATAGGCACCGGGGCGGGCGTTGAGCAGGAAGGCGAAATCTTCGCCACCCATGACAAGGGGCGCTTCGGCACAATCGCCTGCCACGGATTCGGCAACTGACGCGGCAAAATCGGTCTGGGTTTCACTGTTCACCATGGCCGGGTAATTGCGCGTGTAATTCACCGTCGCCACACAGCCCATGGCCTGCGCTGTCATTTCGGCAATCGTGGTCAGCCGCTCCTGGGTCAGATCCTGAACGTCGCCGTCCAATGTGCGCACCGTGCCGCGCAGGCGCACCCGTTGGGGGATGACGTTGAACGCTTCGCCTTCGGACTGGAACGCGGTGACCGACACCACCACCTGTTTCACCGGGTCCACATTGCGCGAGGCGATGGATTGCAAGGCCGTCACGATCTGCGAGGCGGCGATGATCGGGTCAACGCATTCCTGCGGTTTGGCGCCATGGCCGCCCCGCCCTTCCACGTTGATTTCAAACACATCCGTCGCCGCGAAAAAGGCGCCGGGGCGGATCGCAAAACTGCCCACGGGCATACCCGGCCAGTTGTGCATTCCGTACACTTCCTGAATGCCGAATTGTTCCATCATGCCGTCGTTTACCATCTCACGGCCACCGCCGCCGCCCTCTTCGGCAGGTTGGAATATGACAATGACCGTGCCGTCAAAATTGCGGGTTTCGGCCAGATATTTCGCCGCCCCCAGCAGCATGGCCGTGTGGCCGTCATGGCCGCAGGCGTGCATCTTGCCCGGCGCGGTGCTGGCATATTCCAGGCCCGTATCCTCGATGATCGGCAGAGCGTCCATGTCGGCGCGCAGGCCAATCACCTTGCCCGATCCGGTCTTGCGCCCCTTGATGACCCCGACAACGCCGGTGCGCCCGATGCCCGGCACCACCTCGTCACAACCAAACGCCCTGAGCTTTTCCTCGACAATCCCGCTGGTGCGGTGGGTGTCGAACTGCAACTCGGGGTGCATGTGCAGATCGCGGCGCCATTCGGTGATTTCGGGCAGCAATTCGGCAAAGCGGTTCTTGACGGGCATGGTGTGGCTCCTGTGACATTGGGCGGATTATTGGGTATTGTGACCTGTGCGGCAAGGGGGGCCAGCCGCGCCTGCGCCCTACTCACACAGGCTGTCAACCACCCGCGACACGAATGCCTCGCCGGCCTCGAACTGGCTGATTTCGATATATTCGTTGGGTTGGTGCGCCTGGGCAATGTCGCCCGGCCCGCAGACCACGGCGGAATAGCCGCGTTCCTGAAACTGCCCCGCCTCGGTGCCATAGCTGACCACATGGGATGCGTTGTCGCCCGTGATCGCGCGCACCAACGCCTCGGCGGTGCCGTTTTCTTCGGGGGCCAGAGGCGTGACGCTGAAATAGGATTCCACGTCAATGCCGGTTTCCGGGACGATGGCCTGCATTTCGGCCTCGATCTCTTTTACCTTGGCCAGATAGCGGGCTTTCCAGTCGTCCATGGATTCGCCGGGCACCACGCGGAAATCCATCCCGAACCGGCAATCCTTGGCGGTGATGTTATGGGCGGTGCCGCCGCTGATCTGGCCCACGTGCAGGGTGGTATAGGGTGGCACGAACGCGCTGGCCAAACCACCGGGTGTGGCGGCGGCGTTTTCGGCATTCACCTGCGAGGCCCACTCGATCAGCTTGGCCGCGAACATGATCGCGCTGACCCCGGTATGAATAAGCGAGGAATGCACCTCGAACCCGCGCATATGGGTGTGAAACCCGGTGCCACCCTTGTGGGCAGTCACCGCTTTCATCATCGACGGTTCGCCAATGATCGCCCCGGCGGCACGGGGCAGGTGTTTGACCATTTCATCAATCATCGGCGGGGCGCCGACACATCCCACTTCCTCGTCATAGCTCAGCGCGATTTGCAGGGGCCGTTTCACGCCGCGTTCCAGCGCCAGTGGCACCGCCGACAATGCCAGCGCGTCAAACCCCTTCATGTCACAGGTGCCCCGGCCATACAGCCGCCCGCCCTTTTGCGTCACCACGAACGGGTCGGTGTCCCATGCCTGTCCGTCAACGGGCACCACATCGGTGTGCCCTGACAGAACGATCCCGCCTTCGACATCTGGGCCGATATTGGCGTAAAGCGCCGCCTTCCTGCCCGTTGCATCATACACCCGCGTCGCGCTGACCCCGAGGTCGGCCAGATAGGTTTCGACCCAATCCACCAGGTCAAGATTGCTGTCGCGGCTGACGGTGGGAAAGGCAACGAGGGTTTCCATGATCTGACGGGCGGACAGGCGGGGCATCGGTGCATTCCTTGCGTTCGGGGTTCGGGTTGCGCGAAAGGTGCGACCAGAGCACCCAGAGGTCAAGTCACCCGTTTCCCGAAGGTATGCGAAAAGATAATAGGATGTCTGACGATAACAGGTTGTCGGAATGCAAAACTTGCGCAATGGTACGGGCCAACCCGGACGGCAATGTACCGATCCGGGATAAACGATAAGTCTGACTGGGGAGTCACCTATGCCCGATGGGGCCGCGCCCGTCCTTGATGTCAAGGACCTCAAAACCGTGTTCAAAACGCGGTCCGGCGAAATCCATGCCGTCAACTCGGTCAGCTTTGATCTGCGCCCCGGCGAACTCTTGGGGGTGGTGGGCGAATCCGGTTCAGGCAAATCGGTGACCATGATGTCGCTGATCGGCCTGCTGCCTTCGCCTCCGGCAGATGTGTGCGGCGGCAAGGTTCTGTTTGGTGGCTGCGATCTTTTGGCGGTTGACGAAGGCGCATTGCGCGCCATTCGCGGCAAACGGATCGGGTTTGTGTTTCAGGATCCGATGACCTCGCTTAACCCGGTGTTCAATGTGGGGTTTCAGATCTGTGAACCCCTGCGCAAACATATGGGAATGAACAAGGCGGCGGCGATGCGGCGCGCGGCCGAATTGCTGGAGCTTGTCGGCATCCCCGATGCCCGGCGCCGGCTGGCGGATTTTCCCCATCAGTTTTCCGGCGGAATGCGCCAGCGGGTGATGATTGCCATTGCGCTGGCCTGTGACCCTGAAGTTCTGATCGCGGATGAACCGACAACCGCGCTGGACGTGACCATTCAGGCGCAAATTCTGGAACTGGTAAAGGATCTGCGCGAAAAGCTGGGCATGGCGATCATCTGGATCACCCATGATCTGGGGGTCATTGCCGGGATCGCGGACCGGGTGATGGTGATGTACGGCGGGCAAGTCGTTGAACAGGCCCCGGTGCGCGAATTGTTTTCCAACCCCCAGCATCCCTATACCCGCAGCCTGCTGAAAACCATTCCTTCGGTCAGCGGCAGGCGGGATGCGCGTCTGCAAGTGATTGAAGGACAGCCGCCGATCATGACAGCGGCCCCCGCCGCCTGCCCGTTCCTGCCCCGCTGCGCGCAGGGGTTTGATCGCTGCGCCAATGAGAACCCGATCCGCGTTCCCGTGGGCCACGGCCACGATGTGGCCTGTTTCTGGGATCCCGCCACCGGAGGCCCGCGCCATGTTTGACCCAGCGCTCTTCGGTCCTTGCGTCCCTCATCGCTGTTCGCGCCACCGCGCAGAGCGACCGGCAGGGAGCGATAAGCGATGACCGCCGCCCGCAAACTGGTCGAAGTGCGCGACCTCAAGATGCACTTTCCGATCCGCGGCGGGCTGTTGCAGCGCATCGTGGGCGCGGTCAAGGCCGTGGATGGTGTCAGCTTTGACATCTACGAGGGTGAAACCCTTGGGCTTGTCGGGGAATCCGGCTGTGGCAAATCCACCTGTGGGCGGGCTTTGCTGCGGCTGTACGAGGTGACAGCGGGCGCGGTCCTGATCGAAGGCGCCAATATTGCCGACGCCACGCCCGAGGCTTTGCGCCAGATGCGTCCCAAGATGCAGATGGTGTTTCAGGACCCTCAGGCCAGCCTCAACCCCCGGATGACTGTGGCCCGGATCATCGGCGAACCCCTGATCGAACACACCAAACTGAGCCGCGCCGAGCGTGACGAGCGGGTGTTCGAGCTGATGGATCAGGTGGGGCTGAACCGCGCCTTTGCCAACCGATACCCCGATGCCTTTTCCGGCGGTCAGCGCCAGCGTATCGGCATTGCCCGCGCCCTGGCCCTGAACCCGCGCTTTATCGTCTGCGACGAACCCATCGCGGCGCTGGATGTGTCGATACAGGCGCAGGTCGTCAACCTGCTTGAGGATCTGCAGGACAAGATGGGCCTGACCTATCTGTTCATCTCGCATGATCTGTCCATGGTGCGCCATATCGCGGATCGTGTGGCGGTGATGTATCTGGGCAAGCTGGTTGAACTGGCCCCCCGTGACGCAATCTATGCCGCACCGCTGCACCCCTATACCAAGGCGCTGCTGTCGGCGGTCCCCGACCCGGACCCGGCCGTGGCCAGCCAGCGCCAACGCCAGATTCTGACCGGCGACGTGCCATCGCCGGCCAATCCGCCCCAGGGGTGCAATTTCTGCACCCGCTGCCCTGCGGTGATGGATATCTGCCGCCAGATTGATCCCGAATTCCGCGAGGTGGAACCGGGGCGCTTTGCCGCCTGCCACCTTTTGAACGACACCGTATCCGATCAAGGGCCAGGCCTGCGACCGGCTGCGCAAGACCAAAAAACCAACAACCAAGGGAGTATATCATGAAACTCAGAACTGCCCTCTGGGGGGCCGCCGCTGCCGTGGCGCTGACCCCGGTTATGGCTTATGCTGACGCCCACGAAGGCGACCGGGGCCGCGACGGCGAGGTCAAGATCATCTATTGGCAAGCACCGTCGATCATGAACCCGTTCCTGTCGGGCGGCACCAAGGACATCGAAGCCGCCTCATTGGTTCTGGAACCTCTGGGCCGCTTTGATCAGGACGGCAACATGGTGCCGTTTCTGGCCAGCGAAATTCCCACCGTGGCCAATGGCGGCGTGAGCGAAGACCTGACCACCATCACCTGGACGATCAAACCCGATCTGAAATGGTCTGATGGGTCGCCCTTTACCTCGGCTGACGTTGTGTTCACCGCCAATTACTGCATGGACCCCGAAGGCGGCTGCGCGCAGTTGGCCAAATTTGAGGGCGTAAAAAGCGTTGAGGCGCTTGACGATCTGACGGTCAAGGTGACCTTCAAGGAACCCAAACCCAACCCGTATCTGCCGTTCATGGGCGGCCAGTCACCGATCCTTCAGGCGGCGCAATTCGCCGACTGCAAAGGCGCCCGCGCCCCGGAATGCACCGAAGAAAACTTCAACCCCATCGGCACCGGTCCGTTTGTGGTTACGGAGTTCCGCCCCAACGACGTGATCACCCTGGAGGCCAACCCCAACTATCGTGACCCCAACAAACCGGCCTTTGCGACAGTGACATTCAAGGGCGGCGGCGATGCGGCCGCGGCCGGGCGCGCGGTTCTGGAAACCGGCGAATACGATTACGCCTGGAACCTGCAACTCGCCCCCGAAGTGATCGCCAACATGGCGGCTGCGGGCAAAGGCACCCCGGTTTCGGCCTTCGGCACATTGGTCGAACGGATCGAGATGAACATGACCGACCCATCGCCCGACCTGCCCGAGGGCGAACGTGCAACCACCAAGCATCCGCACCCCTTCCTGTCAGACGAACGTGTGCGGCAGGCGCTGAGCATGGCCATCGACCGCGGCCTTCTGACCGAGATCGGCTATGGTCAGGCAGGCCGCCCCACCTGCAACCTGGTGCCCGCACCGGCCATGTATGCCAGCGACAACACCGATTGCATCGCGCAGGACATCGAAGGCGCCAAGGCGCTGCTGGACGAAGCCGGGTTCAAACCCGGGCCGGATGGTGTGCGGGTGAACGACAAGGGCGTGCGCCTGTCGATCCTGTATCAAACCTCGGTCAATGCCGTGCGTCAGGATTTTCAGGCCCTGATCAAACAGTGGTGGCAGGAAATCGGCGTTGAAACCGAATTGCGCGCCATTGATGCCTCGGTCTTCTTTGGCGGCGATCCCGGCTCGACCGATACGTTCCAGCGGTTCTATGCCGATGTGGAAATGTATGCCAACAACTTTGATGGCACAGACCCCGAGGCCTATCTTGCCGCCTATACATGCGACAAGGCCCCCCGCCCCGAAACCCAGTGGCAGGGCGAAAACATCAACCGGTTCTGTGATCCGGCCTATGATGAAATGATTGCGGAACTGGGGCGTACGGGCGATCTGGACGAACGCAGCCGCATCGCCAAAAAGCTGAACGAAATGGTGACAAAAGACACCTATACCATCGTTCCGCTGGTGGATCGTGGCCGTGTGTCCGCCCATTCCAACACCTTGGGGGGGTTCAGTTGAACACCTGGGATTCCGAGCTGTGGAATGCGGCCGACTGGTATCGCATCAAGGAATAATCATTCCTTTGGGGCGGGCTTTGGCCCGCCCCTGTCAATGCCATGCCAGAGCGCCACAAGGGCATGTATCATCTTGGAACCCCATACGCATTATCTGGCGACAGGGGCCGTGCCCGTTGATCCCAGCCCTGTTTTCCGGCCAGAGGTAAGCCCATGCTGACATTCACAATCCGCCGGCTTGTGATTTCCATTCCGACCCTGCTGTTTATTGGCCTGGTCATTTTTCTGTTGCTCGAACTCGCGCCGGGCGATCCCATGGCGCAGGTGCCGCTGACGGTGCCCCCCGAGGTGAAGGAAAAGATGCGTCTGGCGCTGGGGCTGGGTGAACCGGGATATATCCGGTTTATCAAATGGCTCGTTCAGTTCTTCTGGATCGAACCGCTGAATCTGTTTGATCATTTGTTCGGCACCGGCTTTGCCGATGGCAAACTGCGGGTGATTTCGTGGCAAACGCGCAGCCCGGTGATGGATATCGTGATGCAGCGCATACCCCAGACGCTGTGGGTGGTGGGCATGGCCTATGTGGTCGGCGTGCTGATCGCCCTGCCCATCGGCATCTATTCGGCCTATCGCCAGTATTCGATGTTCGATCAGGCCGGGACGTTCGTTTCGATGATCGGCTATTCGGTGCCCCCGTTCTTTTCCGGGGTGCTGTTGATCGTGATCTTTTCGGTGAAACTGGGCTGGTTGCCGTCGATCTATGACACCACCCATGTGGTCAACGACTGGGCCAGCTTCAAGGTGCAACTGATGCAGATGATCATGCCGGTCATGGTGCTGGCGCTGCAAACCACCGCGCAGATCAGCCGTTTCATGCGCGCCTCGATGCTGGACAACCTCAACCAGGATTACGTGCGCACCGCCCGGGCCAAGGGCATGACGGAAAACGTCGTGCTGCTGGTGCATGTGCTGCGCAATTCGATGATCCCGGTCGTGACCGTGATCGCGCTGGGGGTGCCGGGCATTTTTGGCGGCGCCATCATCACCGAACAGGTGTTCAAGGTGAACGGGATCGGCCAGCTTCTGATCACCGCGATTCAGGCCAATGATCTGCCCATGGTGCAGACGCTGACGTTTATCTTTGCCATTCTGATTGTTGTTTTCAACCTGATTGCCGATGTGCTTTACGGCGTGCTTGACCCGAGGATCCGCTATGACTGAACCGGTGATCCATAATCCGATCGGGGCCGCGCAATCCGCCCAGATGCCCCGCCCCCCGCGCAACCAATGGTGGGATATCTGGGATCAGTTCCGCACCCACAAGGGCGCGCTGGCCGGTCTTGGTTTTTTCCTGCTGATCCTTCTGGCGGTGGTCCTGGGGCCATATCTGTGGGGCATTGATCCGAAATACATCGACATCCGCGCCCGCAATTCGGGGCCTAGCTTTGCCCATCCCTTTGGCACCGATCAACTGGGCCGCGATACATTGGCCCGGATGATCACCGGCGGACAGACCAGTGTTGCCGTGGGCCTGATGGCCATGGCGCTGTCGCTGTTTCTTGGCACCACCATCGGCGTTCTGGCCGGATATTTCCGCCGTCTTGACGGTATCCTGATGCGGTTCACCGATCTGTTTCTGGCGCTGCCCCTGCTGCCGCTGCTTTTGGTCATCATCCTGCTGTTTCGCGATGCCCTGCGCGCCACGTTCGGCCCTGAAACCGGGATTTTCATTTTGATCGTCGGGGTGATCGGCATTACCTCGTGGATGCAGACGGCGCGGATTGTGCGCGGCGATGTTCTGGCCCTAAAGGAACGTGAATTCGTGCTGGCGGCGCGCAGTATCGGCACCCCCAGCCGGCGAATGATCACCCGGCATGTCCTGCCCAATGTGTTGTCCCCGATCATGGTCAGCGCCACTTTGGGCATCGCCAATGCGATCATCACCGAAAGCGCCCTATCGTTCCTTGGCCTCGGGTTTCCGTCGGATTTCCCCACCTGGGGGCGGCTGTTGTTTGATTCCACCGATTACCTGCAACAATACCCCGAGCGGGTCATGTGGCCCGGCCTTGCCATTTCCCTGACCGTGCTGTCGGTGAATTACATCGGGGACGGGCTGCGCGATGCGCTGGATCCGCGCATTCGGGGGCGGTAACCTGTGATCACACCTGCTTGACCAAGGGCATTGCCGTTTGGTGCCTCGCTTTTGCTGTGACAGGCTGTCGCATATCAGCTTAACAGGAGGAGCGTCATGCTCAGACCAATTGCCCTTGCAACCGGCCTTGTCAGCCTTGCCGCGCCCCTCTGGGCCGCAGAAGGTGAACGCATTCTGGTGACCGGCGAAATCATTGATACCTGGTGTTACTTTTCCGGGGTCATGGGCGGGCCGGATGCCGTTGTCGGCACGGCCCACCATACCTGCGCGATGTGGTGTTCGGCGGGCGGTATTCCCGTGGGTCTGCTGGGCGACGATGGCACCGTTTACATGGTTCTTAAAATCGAAGACAGCGCCGCCAGTGCCGGGGGCGATACCCAGCTTAACCTTGCCAGTCATCAGATCGTCGCTGACGGAATGCACTATGAACGGGACGGGCTGAATTACCTCGTGGTTGAAAAAGTCGTCACCGACAATGGTATCACCAACGAAAACCATCTGGATTACGGCACCGTTCCCCCCTTCGCCATCCCGGAAGGAGAGCGGTAAGATGCGCATTCTCACCCCCCTGATCCCCCTCGTGGCCCTTGCCGCGCCCGCCTTTGCACAGGATTTTTCCCAGGACAGCGAGGCAAAATCATGGAACCTCTATGCCGAACAACCTGCCCGATTTGAGGCAAAGGTGGTGGATGTTCTGTGTGAAATCACCGGCGATTGCCCCGCAGATTGCGGCGGTGGAACGCGCCAGTTGGGCCTTGTGCGCAGCGCCGACAATGCTCTGGTGTTTCCCAACAAGAACAACCAACCCCTGTTTACCGGCGCTGTGGTCGAACTGCTGCCGTTCTGCGCCATGGATGTCGAGGTTGACGGCCTGCTGATCGACGATGCGGAACTGGGCGCCAAGAATATCTATCTGGTGCAGAAAATCCGCAAGCAGGGCGATACCGAATGGACCACGGCCAACCGCTGGACCAAGGTTTGGGCAGAAAACAACCCCGATGCCAAAGGCAAGGGGCCGTGGTTCCGCCGCGATCCGCGCGTGAATGCGATGATTGCCAGCACCGGCTATTTCGGGCTGGGCATTGACCGCGACGCGGCAATCAAGGCGGAGTTGTTTGAAGAATGATCCGCGCCGTTGGTCTTGCCCTGTTATGTGCGGGCGGTCCCGCACAGGCCGAAGCCCCCCGCCTGCCCTTTGACGTGGGCGGGCCGTTTGCCCTGACCGATCAGACCGGGGCGCGCCGCACCCAGGTTGACCCGGACGGGCGGGCGCAACTGTTGTTCTTTGGCTATGCCAATTGTCTTCAGATCTGCTCGGCCGCGCTGCCTCTCATGGCTGACATCACCGAAACCATGGCGGCCGAGGGCGTGGCCCTGCGCCCGGTGATGATAACGGTCGATCCCGCCCGCGACACAGTGGCCGAGATCGGCCCGCCGCTGACATATCTGCACCCCGATTTCGTGGGGCTGACCGGCACAAGGGCCGAATTGCAGGTGGCCTATGATGCCTATTCGGTGGAGATAAAACATATCTTCGACGATCCCGAATATGGCCCGATCTATGCCCATGGCAGTTTTATCTATCTGCTGAACGGCAAGGGCGACGTTCTGAGCCTGCTGCCCCCCACCCTGACCCCGCAACAGGCCGAAAAAATTGTGCGCGGCAAGTTCGCGCCGGCGGGCTGAGCCATTCATGGGCGCGCTGTCACGCCGGGCTGTTCTGGGGGGTATCGCGCTGATCCTGGCGGGGGGCGCGGGGTTTGTCGCGCTGGATGGGCGGACTCTGTTCTATGACGCCCTGACCGAAGATTTCGCAGGCGACACCCTGACCCCGCCACAGGCCCACGATGCGGCGCTGGCGGGGCAAATCACCCTGGTCGACATTCGCCGCCCCGATGAATGGGCGCGCACGGGCAGCGCCGGTCCGGCCCTGCGGCTGGATCTGCGGCGCGACGATTTCATCACCGCCCTGAGCGCCGCCGTGGCGGGCAATCACGGCGCGCCCATCGCACTGATCTGTGCGCGCGGCGTGCGGTCGGCCCGGGTGGGCAACCAATTGCGCAACGCCGGGTTCAGCCAGATCATCGACGTGCCGGAAGGCATGCTCGGCTCGTCCGCCGGGCCGGGCTGGATCGCGCGCAACCTGCCCTTGAACAGCCGCAATCCGAAGGTTCAGCGCGGCAAGTGATGGCGCCCCCAGCGTTATTCCGCCGCCACCTGTTCCGAACGCGCCAGCAGATCGGCAAAGCGCCGCCGTTCCACCATGGCCGACCGGATGATGCGCGGCGTGTTGATGATTTCAGGCGTGCCCAACTGGCGCGCCGACCAGCGGCGATTGGCAAGGTTCACCCCCGACAGCGCCGACAGCGGCACCGCCATCACCAGGCTGAGCGCGATAGGCAACAGCCACAGGGACACGACGTTCAGCGCCATCCCCCCAAGGATAACCGCCCCCAGAAATGTTTCCAGCCCGTGGAATTTTATCAGCGTACCAATCCCATACTGCCCGCCGCCGCCGCGCTGTTGCGGCACCCATGTTTCACGCAGCCCAACGGCGGTGCGCAGAACGGCAACGGATTGCTGCACCATCAGGACCGGCGCATAGGCAATGGACAGGCTGATTTCCCCCAGCACCGACAACAAAAACTGGCGCAGCCCACCCAGATCACGCAGGGGGATGCCAACCCGGTGAATGGCGCCCGCGCTCATCAATTTGGGGGCCAGCAGCATGGCATACATGAACGCCAGCATGGCAATGCCGTGGGTGCGGGTCATTTCCGGCCAGCGCACCTGGGGGTTCAGATCGCTGAAATAGCGGATCACGTTGGACTCGGCACCATTGCCCACCAGAAACCACACCACCAACAGCGCCAGCCAGGCCGGTGACATCAGATACCCCATGGCCCCCGACACCAGATGAAACCGCGACACCGCATGAAACCCGCGACTGGCCAGCAAACGCAGATGTTGCAGATTGCCCTGACACCAGCGCCGGTCGCGCAGCACATAATCAATCAGGGTGGCGGGCACCTCTTCATAGCTGCCCTCGATCCAGGGCGAAAACCGCACCGACCATCCGGCCCGGCGCAGCATCCCCGCCTCGATGAAATCATGGGACAGGATCAGGCGCTCCTCGCCGCTGCGCATCCTGACCCGGGGCAACCCGGCACAGGCGGCAAAGGCGGCGCTGCGGATGATCGCGTTATGGCCCCAATAATTGCCCTCGCGGTCGGTCCATTTGGCCAGACCTTCGGCCAATGCGGTGCCATAGATCCGGTTGGAAAACTGCTGTACCCGGCCAAACAGGGATTGCGCGCCGAACAGGGTGGGAAAGGATTGGATCAACCCCGCCGCCGGATCGGCAGACAGCGCATCGGCAAGCGAGACAATGGCGCGCCCGCTCATCAGACTGTCGGCATCCAGAACCAGCATGGCAGGATAGGCCCCGCCCCAGTTTTCCACCCAATCGGCCAGATTGCCGACCTTGCGATCCACATTGTCGGCGCGGCGACGGTAATACACCGGCGCCCCTTCGGGCAGCATGGCGCGCAGCCCGTGAAAGGCGCGCAATTCCTGTGCGGCAATGGCATCGTCGCGGGTGTCGGACAGGACAAACAGGGAAAACCGATGCACATGGGGTTCTTTGGACAGGGCAAGCAGCATGGCGGCGGCATTGCCAAACACATCGGCGGGCGATTCATTATAGACTGGCACAAGCAGCGCCACGCGCAGCGGTTTGACCCGGCCCTGCCCCTGCGGGGCCGCGCGTCGGCGCGACACAAACAGCGTTGCCACCCCAAGGCTGGCGGTGCTGACCGACAGAGCAATCCAGAAAAATGTAAACGCGATCAAAGCGATGACGACGCCCTCAAACCCAGAAACCCCATCCACCGCGAACCAGTCGGTGAAGGCCGCAATCAGCGCCAGGGTTGTCAGCAGCGCAGGCACAAAGGTGGCCAATCGCCACGCCACCGCCCGTGAGCGCACCCGCACCGGCGCCGAGGCCCCCGCATGGGGCCGGTCCAGCGCCTGAATCGGGCGGTGCATCGGGCTAGGCGGCGGCATGGTGCCGTGGATGGGAAAAGGGGTTACGCCGTCCATTTATAAAGCCACACTTCGCTGATCGGAATGCCGTTTCTGAACAATTGCGCCCGCAGTTCCACCGCCGTCGCCTCGCCCGGTTCGAAACTGAACGCGAGCCGCATGCCGCCGGTTCCGGGGTTGTGCTGCAATATCCCGGGGGTGACATCATCAATGTCGGCGTTGACATGGATGGTCAGCGCCTCGATCCCGTCGGCAAAGGCGGGGTGGTCGGCAAAATCAACGGTGCAAACCACCCGCACCCGATCAAACCCCTTGCCGATCCGGGTGTTGATGATCCGCGCCACATCAGGCAGACCGCCCGGCTGTTCCCCCCAGACCATACCATAAGCAAAATCAAAGCTTTGCCCGGCAGGCAGTGGATCGCGCGGGCGCCAATAGGCGACGATATTGTCATAAATCTCACGCTCGGACGGGATTTCCACCAGCCGCACGATGCCCGCCCCCAATCCCCCCGGGGGTGATCCACAGGGTCGGGCGGTTTTCATAGCGCGCCTCGAGATCGGCGAAATCCTCGGCCCGCCTGTCGCGCTGAATCAGGCCAAACCCACGGGGGTTTACATCGACAAAGCTCGACACCTGCAATTCGCGCGGGTTGGCCAGCGGGCGCCACAGGGCTTCGCCTTTGCCATTCCACATCATCAAGGCCTCGCTGTCATAAACGGCGGGGCGGAAATCATCGAACCGGCTGCGGTTGGTTTCATCAAACAGAAACATGCTGGTCAGGGGGGCCAGCCCGGCGTGACCCAGATCGACCCTTGGGTGCAATTGCGCCGACACCTCTACCCGCGTTGGCATTCCGGGCGTGATTTCAAACCGATACGCGCCGGTGGCCGACGGCCCGTCCAGCAGGGCATGAAGAATGAAGGTTTCCGCCCCCGCCGCCGGGGCCTCGACCCAGAGTTTGGTAAACTCGGGAAATTCCTCGCCTTCGGCATCGCCCGTGCCAAGAGCAAGCCCCCGGGCCGACAGGCCATAAGTCTGACCATTGGCGATGGCGCGGAAATAGCTGGCGCCCTGAAACACCATGAATTCCTCGAAAATACCGCGCTTGTTCATCTCGGCGCGCAGGCGCAACCCGGAATAGCCCATGGTGTCGTCAATCGGCACATCGGGAAACATGTCAGTCTTGTCAAACAGGCTGAAATCAAACCCCAGCGTGCGGGCCATGCCATTTTCGACAATCGAAATCTGTACCGGGTGGGCAAAATATAGCCCGGCCGCGAACAGATCAAGCTGAAGCGGCCGTGGCTCATCCGCCCAGATCGCCTTTTGCGAATTGAACCAGACCATACGGTATTGATCATATGTCAGGTCACGCCACGCCTGCGGCACATCAGGTGCGGGGGCATAGGGTGCTTTGGACAGGCGCAATGCCTCGGCGCGCAGCCAATCGCCGGAAAACGGCGCCTCGGCGCGCACCAGTTCATCCATTGCGGCGGCGGGGGCGGCGGCCAATGCGGCAAGGCTGGCCAGAAAACTGCGGCGTTGCATATCAATCATCCCGTGGCCGACCCTTTCCATGGCTGGCTTTTGAACCAGCCCACGCCGTAAGCGACGCAAATCAACAGTGCAAAACCAACGGCATTGGCCAATGCCATGTTCCAGGTGGTGCGCCCGATCTGATCCATGGCAAAGCCGCTGAACCGGGCAAAGACCATGGAAAACAGGAACACCGCCAGGGATTGCTGCCCCACCCTGGTGATCAGGGCAACGACGATTGCAAAACCGCGCGACATCCCGCTTGTCCCCTCAGGTTGCAGACGGGCGCCCCCGGGGCCAGCCACCACATAGGCGAGATAGGCCAGCGCAAGGAAATGAACATAGCGCAACAGGGCGAAATCGGATTTGTCGAACCACGCCTTGTTGGCATCCCGCCAGTCGCGCGCCCAATCAAGGTGCAATTCCCGGATGCCGATGTTGGACAGCGGCACATTGGCCAGCACCACCAGCGCGGCCAGCGCCACCAGCCACCACCGCAGGGGCGGCGCGGGAATCCAGCCGCGCATCAGGGCAAACCCGGTAAAAAAGACCAGTTGCCACCCAAAAGGGTTAAAGAACCACTGCCGGTCCGACCATGGCTCTGCCGGAAAGCTCAGCCCGTGAAACGTGGTTCCCGCCCAGGCCCAAAGCGCGCTTTGCGCCATGATCCAGACCGCGATAACCGCAACGGCAACCGCCCAGACGCCAAGCCGTGACAGGGCCATCACCACCGGCAGCATCGCCAGAATCACCATATACATCGGCAGAATGTCGAAATAATTCGGCACATAGGTCAGCGACACCAGCCCGATCAGTTCGGGCGCGGGATTTTCGAAAAACTTCCACAGGTTGAGAGACCCGATATAGTGTTTGTCAAATCCACCAAGCTGATCGATCGCCGCCATCATCGCGGCAATCACTACGAACATGCCGATATGCGCCCAATACACCTGCCAGACCCTCTGGCACACCCGCGCGGCGCCCAAAACCCAGCCGCGCCGCACAAAGCAGCTGCCAAAGGCGATGGCGCTGGCCATGCCCGAACAAAACACAAAAATTTCGGTCGCGTCGGAAAACCCCCAACGCGCCGGAATCCAGGACGAAAAGTAATTGTGCGGGGTGTGGGCGCACAGGATGATGAACATCGCGATGCCGCGATAAAAATCAAGGCGCGGATCGCGCGCCCGCGCGGTGGGCCTGACCTGCGCCGCCGCTGTCTGTCTCTCGGAGAGGCGAAAATCGGTGGTGGTTGCCATGCTCATACCCGTGTCCATCTGCCACGCGGCTTATTCCGCCGGGACACGCCCGGCGCAAGCGGCATCACGGCCCCGGGCGATCAATGCGCGGCGCGCCGCCGCATAGCCATCGTCGCGGCAGGCCCGTTTGGCCGTGCGTTCGTTCAGAACCTGCTCGGCCTCGTCCAGAAAACCGGCGCGAATGCCGCTGTCGATGGTCAGACGCTCAAACACATCCCGCTGGGCATTGCTGCCCCCCGCCAGTTGCATGGTCTTGCGCGCCTGCGCCAGATTGAAAAAGGCAATATCGAAACGCGCCTCGCCAAAGGCTGCAAGCCCGGCCATCGCGGACAGGCCCGGGCGTTTCATCGCGCGGTGCATCTGGGTGGTCTGGGCCTTGGCATCCCGGTGCAACCGCCCCATCAGGGTGTTGACGGCCCGGGTGCGGTTGTCGCTGACCAGCGCCATCATGTAATGCAGATCGGCAAAGATCAAACAGCCGTCATCGGTCCGCTGCGCCGAAATATCGGCCAGTTCGGCCCAACGGTCGCCCACATCGATGCCGTCCATCTCCAACCGCATCAACAGCGTGGTGCCGTTTGAAATATCGCGATAATCGTCGGTGCGATCCTTGCGCACCTCGGTGTCATACAGCGCGAACACCGCGTCCGTCTGGCCCAGATCCAGATGCATCAGCGCCTTGTGCCACCAGACATGATAGCGAAAATTGTTGCAATGGGCCCAGGCCGCCTCGCGCCCGGTCAGCCATGTCAGCCCGCCCTGTGCGTCGCCCGTCATATCATGGACATGGGCCACCGCATGAAGCCCCCAGGCATCATCGGGGCAAAGCTCCAGCGCCGCGGTCCCGGTTCGCTGCGCCCGGGCAAAGGCACCGTTTTCCACCAGCGTAAAGGCATGACAACCCAACACATAGCCCCGCCCCGGGTGATCGTCGCCATAAGCGGGCAGCGCGGATTCGACCATCCGGCGCATCCCCGCAGCATCGCCCATGACAAAGCGCAGGGCATGATCCAGCTTCAGCGCCAGCGTATCGTCGGGGCGTGCCGCCAATATCGTTTCGAACCGGCCCAATGCGCCCGAAATATCGCCCCTAGCCCACAGATCCAGCGCCGCGACAAACCCTGTTTCCCGCGCGCTGACCGGGCCTGTGGTCAGTGCCGCGCGGGCGCTTGTCAGGGCCTCGGCCGCGGTGGCGTTCAGCTCGCGCCGTCCGAGCAAAAGATAAAACATCCCCTTGACCGCATGCCCCAGCGCAAAATCAGGTGCCGCGCTCAAGGTGACCGCCAGATGGGTTGGCGTTGCCGCACCATGGGCCAGAAACGCCATCTGGGTTGCATTCCAACTTTCCAGCGCGGGACCGGCCGGCAGGGTTGTGGTTTGGCCAAAGATATCGTGGGTCATCGGATGTCTCGATCTGTAGGGCAGCGTCCTGCATACCTATCAATCCAACGTGTAAATTAGGCCTCACAGCCCCGTGTATGACAGAGCCGTGATATGATTTGACGGCAAAACAGGCGATTTGGATGCAAATATTGCAGTTTCGCGCCGCTGTTCGCCCAGGGATGTTTCAGGGTTTATCGCGCAAACGGGCCAGAACCGCATCCGTGTCCTGCCCGAACCGGGGGGTGCGCGGCGATATGTGACCGGGCTGGCCGACAGGTGAAGCGGATTCCCGACCAGCCGCACATGGCCCGCCGCCGCGTCGGGGCAAGGCACCTCGGCGATCATTCCCCGCGCCGCCACCTGATCGCTGGCAAACACCTGATCCAGGGTTTGCACTGGTCCCACGGGCACGCGGCGCGCTTCCAGCCCCGCCACGATATCGGCCATGGGGCGGGCGGCCAAAAGCGGCGTCAGAATGGCAATCAATACCTCGCGGTTGGCCAGACGTGCGGGATTGGTGGCAAAACGCACATCCGTGGCCAGATCGGCGCGGCCCAGAAAATCGCAAAACCGGGTGAATTGTGAATCATTGCCCACCGCCACCAACAGATGACCATCCGAGGCGGCAAACACCTGATAGGGCACGATATTGGGGTGCGCATTGCCACGCCGCTGTGGCACATCGCCCGAGGTGAGGTAGCTCACCCCTTCGTTGATCAGCCAGGCGATCTGGCTGTCGACCAGCGCCACATCCACATGCTGCCCCTGCCCCGTGGCATCGCGGTGGCGCAGGGCAGCAAGAACGCCGATGGTGGCGTACATTCCACACATCACATCAGCGATGCCCACGCCCACCTTCATCGGTTCGCCGTCAATGGCGCCGGTCAGCGACATCATCCCGCCAAACCCCTGCGCCATGAGATCATAGCCCGGCTTGCTGGCATTCGGCCCCGTCTGCCCAAACCCCGAGATCGAGCAATAAACCAGCGCAGGATGCGCAGCCAGCAACGTGGCGGCGTCCAGCCCGTATTTGACAAGGCCCCCGGGTTTGAAGTTCTCGATCACCACATCCGATTGCGCCGCCAGCGCGCGGATCGTTTCCTGGCCTTCAGGGGTGGCGATATCGACGGCAACCGACAGTTTGTTACGGTTGGCGCACATGAAATAGGCCGACAGATCCGTCGCCTGCCCATCGGTGCCGGTGACAAACGGCGGCCCCCAGGTGCGGGTGTCGTCACCCCGGGTGCCGGGGTTTTCGATCTTGATCACCTCGGCGCCCAGATCGCCCAAAAGCTGGGTCGCGGTTGGCCCGGCCAGAATGCGCGTCAGATCCAGAATTTTCAGCCCGTCCAGTGCGCCCGCCATCTTGTGATCCTTGATTAAATGCGTCCGTCGTATGATTGACGGTCTATCACAGCGGCAATCACCGTAAAGGTGTCAGCGTTCAGCGCCCCCTTGATCGCCCCCTGCAAATCGGCGCGGTTTTGCACCGTCACCCCGTTGCCACCAAAGGCGCGCCCGATGGCGGCAAAATCATGGCCCGCGAAATCGACGCCGCGGTTTTGCATCTGCCGCCCGCGCTGTTTCAGCTCGATCAGCGCCAGCGAGCGGTCGACGAACACCACGAAAATCGTGTTCTGCCCCAGTTCCGCCGCCGTAGAGAGTTCGCCCGCCACCATCAGGAACCCGGCATCGCCGCAAAAGCTGACCACGGGGCGGTCGGGGGCGGCGATTTTGGCGCCCATGGCCAATGGCACGGCACCCCCCATGGTACACAGCCCCGAGGATTGCAGCAGGGTGCGCGGCCCGTCACAGCGCCACATCTGCGACAGCAGAATCCGGTGCGCGCCGCTGTCCACCGTGGCAATGGTGCCATCCGGCAACGCGGCGCGGCAAGTGTCGATCACCGCCGCCGGGCCCCATGGCTCATCTCTGGGAAAGGCCTGTGCCAGCGTGGCCTTTGCCTCTTGCGCGCGGCCCTCGGCCCAGGTCACGCGCACCGCCCCGCCTTCGCCCAGGGCGGCAAGGGTGGCGCCGGTATCAGCCAGAAAGCTGAGCCGGGTCTGGTGCATGTAGTGGTGGTTGGGGGCGGCGTGAATGTCGATCACCCGTTGCACAGCCGGATTCCACGGATCGCGCCAGCCCACGCGCATTTCAATCGGATCATACCCGACACAAAGCACAAGATCGGCCTCAGCGATCAGCGGCAAAAGCACCTTGTCGGCCTTGGGCGACAGGCCCGCCGCCCCCAGCGACAGAGGATGATCCTCGGGGATCACGCCCTTGGCCTTATAGGTGGTGATCACCGGCACCGAATGGGCATTGGCGAACCTGTGTACCTCGTCCGCCGCGCCGTCGTTCAGGGCATCAAGGCCAACGATCATGATCGGGCGGTGCGCCTCGGACAGCCAGCGGCGCGCCTTTTGCATATTGGCCGGCACCGTGGGGGCGGGGATGGCGCGGCTGCCTTCCATATCGGTGCCGGGTGCATCGGCCACGGAAATCGGCACGTCGATATGCACCGGCCCGGCCTGCCCTTCGCGGGCAATTCCCAGCGCCTTGTCCGCGATCACCCCGGCGGCCCCCGCGCTGAGGGTGAAGGTTGTCTTGGTGATCGGGCTAAACACGGCCCGGTGATCCAGCACCTGATGGGTATAGGTTTGCGCCTCGGCCGCATCGACACAGCCGGTCAGCACGATCAGCGGCACCCGGTCCTGCAATGCATTGGCCACGACGTTGACGCCGTTCATCGCCCCCGGCCCCAGTGTTGCCACCAGAATGGCAGGGGCGCCATCGACGTGGTGCACCCCTTCGGCCATGAACCCGGCGGCGTTTTCGTGTTTGCACAGTACAAAGGTGATCCCCGCCTGCTCCAGCGCGTCAATCAGCGTCAGAACCTCGCCCCCCGGCATGCCAAAGGCATAGCGGCACCCGGCGGCATAAAGACGACGCGCAAGGATATCTGCGGCGCGAAGGGGTGTGCTCATGGCTCTGACTTTCACTTGGCGGTTTCAGATGGCCGCAAACCGGGCGCCAAAACGATTTGTGCGCAGCCTAGGGGGCCGCGCACATGCATTCCAGTCACGATTGCGTCGGGCCGCGTTACGACCGGTTGGGCAACATCCGCGCATACAGCACGACCCGGCTTTGCATCGGCACCCGGCTGTAAAGATCGGCAATCTGATCGTTCACCAGCCGCGCACAACCGTTGGACACCGCACGCCCGATGGTGTTCGGTTTATCCGTGCCGTGGATGCGCAGGAAGGTGTCGCCGATCTGGGGCTTGAACAGATACAGAGCCCGCGCCCCAAGGGGGTTGGACAACCCGCCGGGCAGCCCGTCTTCGGCATAGCGCGCATAATGTTCGGGAGAACGCTTTACCATGTCCGCAGTCGGCTTCCAGCTTGGGAATTCCTTTTTCGCGCCCACGTAAAATTCGCCCGGCTCATACAGTCCCACACGCCCGATGCCACAGGTGTAACAGAATCGCGCGGTTTTCCGGCATGGTCCAATACAGGGCGAATTCGTCGGGCATCACATGGATTTCGCCCGGCGCAAGGTTCACCCGCAGGCTGACTTCGCGTGGCAGATATTGTTCGGGGACATTATAGGTCGGAATGGTCGGCGCCGCAGAAACGGGTGTGGCGCCCAGCAGACCGAACGCCGCTCCGGTTTTCAGAATGGTCCGGCGATTCATCATGGCAGTTCCTTTTGTACTCGGCTTGCTCTCCGGGCAGATCGGAAAGACATGGCAGTTATATTTGTCAATTAGTGACAGGCTCATTGTACTGGCAACCCCGCAGCGGCGCGTTTTGATCCACACACAGGGAAAGTCACGCGCAGTTTACACGGGGCCGGGGCATTTTAGCCACGGTTTCTGGCCGTTTCCGAAAGCAAAAAGAAGGCCTGCCCCCCGTAGGGATGGGCAGGCCGGGCGTTCACATCTGCGAATCGCTGAGCGTCACGCCGATTTCACCGTAATAGCGGGCAGCACCGGGGTGGATCTTGGTGGTGATGTTGGACAGCATGTCAGTGTTGACCGCAGCCCACCACGGGGCTGTGCCGCTCATCGCCTTTTTCTGTTCCCAGAATGTCTTGGTCAGTTCATAGGCGGTGTCGTCGTCCATCTTGTCGGTGGTATAGGCGACAACGGGCAATGACGTGGTGTCAACGTCACTGTCCTGCCCGGCATAGGTGCCTGCGGGAATGACAAGGCGGGTGCGTTTGGTGGCGGCGATTTCATCGTCGGACATGGAAATCAGTGTCACGGGGGTTGAGGCGGCGGCCTCGATCACATTCGGCGCAGGATAGCTGCCAGCGGTGACAAACCCGTCGATCTGACCGTTTTTCAGGGCCGCCACGGCGTTTGACAATTCGCTGTCGGCGATGGTGACTTTCCCATCCAGCCCGAACAATTCGATGTATTTCGCGCCCTCGGTTGCCCCGAAAGACCCCGAGCCAAGCAGGATCGTCTTGCCCGCAAGCCCCGCCATGGTGGTGGTGCCGCTGTCGGCGGACATCACGAAATGCATGGTCAGCGACGGAATGGGAAACAGCGCACGGATGGTATCGAACGCCGGTGCGCCCTTGTCCTTGAACGGGCCTGCGGCCTTTTGCGCGGCCCCGACCAATGCGGGCGGCGTGGTGAAGACGTAATCGCCGCCCCGGGCGCGCACCTCCATCACGTTTTGCACCGATCCCTGGCTTTCCTCGACGGTGACAATCACGTCGCCGTTGGTGCCTTTCTTCATCGCCTCGGCAATTTCGACACCCATCTGGTAATAGGATGATCCGGTCTTGGCCGATTTATAGGTGATGCGCGTTTCCGCTGTGGCAGGTGCGGCCATGGCGAGAGCGGCAAGGGCGGCGGTGATGGTGGTGAATTTCATGGGTCCTCCGGGTATGTCAGTTGCGCCAGCGCAGCAGGCGTTTTTCAATCAGTCCGATCACGAAACTTACAGTCACGCCCAGCAATGACAAGATCGTGACGCCCGCAAACAGCCGCTCCAGATCATAAAGCGACCCGGCCTCAAGGATATAGGCGCCAATGCCCCGCTGCGCGCCCAGCATTTCAGCAGCCACCAACAGGATGATCGCAATCGCAAGGCTGATCCGCAGCCCCGACAGAATGCCGGGCATTGCACCGGGCAGCACGATCTTGCGCAGGATGGAAAACCACGACATCCCGAAACTCTGCCCCATGCGGATCAGGGTGCGGTCCACGTTATCGACCGCGCCATAGGTGGCCACGACCGTGGGGGTAAAGGTGCCAAAGGCGATCAGGGCGTATTTGCTGGCCTCATCAATGCCGAACCAGATCACGAACAGCGGCAGCAGGGCAATTTTCGGCACCGGAAAAATCGCCGCGATCAACGGCACCAACCCGGCGCGCGCATAGGAAAACAACCCGATGGCAAACCCCACCGCCATGCCCGCGCTGACCCCGAATGTGGCCCCCACGACAAGCCGCGTCAGGGACGGGATCAGGTGTTCCCACAGGCGGCCGGTTTGATAAAGATCAACAAAGGTGGCCAGAACATCAGAGGGGCGCGGCAGGGTCAGGGCGGAAATCCATCCGGCCCGCGTGCCCCATTCCACCAGCGCGATCAGCGCCACGAAGACCACGATTCCCACGCCCCGCTTGGCGCGCGGCGCAAAACCACCACCACGAAACGGCACCGGTGTGGCATTGATCGTTTCAGCCATGAATAAGCTCTCCGTCCGCTGCGCGGGCCTCATCGCGCATGATCGACCACAGGCGTTGTTGCTGATGGGTCAGATCGGGGTGATCGGCCCGGCGTTGCTCCAGCGGCATATCAATATCCACCACCTCGGCAATCCGCCCGGGGCGGCGCGACAGCACCACGATGCGATGGCCAAGGCGCACCGCCTCGGCCAGGTTGTGGGTGACATAGACCGAGGTAAAGGGTGCCCGCGTCCACAGACCCACCAGATCATCCATCAGCAATTCGCGGGTCTGGGAATCCAGCGCGCTAAGGGGTTCATCCATCAGCATCACCGCCGGGTTCACCGCCAAAGCCCGGGCAATCGCCACCCGCTGTTTCATCCCGCCCGACAATTGCCGTGGCAGCGCCTTGCGAAAATCGGCCAGCCGGGTGCGGGCCAGAACATCGGCCACGATCTCCTCAACCCTGTCGGCTGGCAGGTGATGATCCTCAAGCACAAGGCGCACGTTGCCCTCGACACTGCGCCAGGGCAGCAGGGCGAAATCCTGAAACACATAGGTCAGCGGGTTCAGGCACCCCTCAGGCGCGCGGCCCTTTTGCAGGATTTGCCCGCCGGTTGGCCGCTCCAGCCCGCCGATCAGGCGCAGCAGGGTGGATTTGCCACAGCCCGACGGCCCGACGATGCACAGGATGCGCCCGCCGGGAATGTCGAGGGTAATATCGCTCAGAACGTCGGCGCCGTCATAGGCATGAGCGACGCCGACAAGGGACAACTCCATAAGCGATCAGGCCATGGTCGGGGCGAAACTGTCATCCACCACGGTATCAAGCGCGATGGAGGAATCCACCAGATCCTCGGCCTTGAACCAATCAAGCTGATCCTTGAGCGACCCCATATTCAGCGCCGCATTCGCGTTCAGGCGCATCGCGCCGTTGATGATCGACGGAGCCGCCTTGTCCAGCGGGCGGTCGGAATAGACGTATTTGTGGATCAGTTCGACCATGTCGTCACGGCCTTCGTCACCCAGTGTCTTGTCCACCAGGGCGGCATTGAAATCATCCACCCCGTGGGAAAACACCTTGAGGAAATCTTCGGTCAGGGCACGGTTGTCGGTGGTGTTCTTTTCCGAGGTGAATACCGTTGTTACCTGATAATTGGGCAGATAATCAGCCACATCACCGATGATATGCACCGCACCGGACCCGGCCAGCGCCTTGGCGATGTGTGGTACGATCGACCAGCCATCCACCTGCCCCGATTTCATCGCGCCAACGATATTGCCGACCTTTTGCAGGGGTGTATATTCCAGTTCGATCCCTTCGCCGGTGGCCATTTTCGACCCCATGTAATGGAACGACGAACCGGCCTGGGTGATTGCCCATTTCTTGCCATCCAGCATCTTTGGCGTGGTAACGCCCGCCTTGAACGCGGCATCCGAGGCCAGGATTTTCTGCCCGTCGATGCCCGGCTCTTCCTGCAAGGCGCCGCCGATGATGCGCACCGCGCCCTTGTCGGCCAATGAAATCAGCGCGCCGGTCATCGCCGTGATGCCGAAATCCACATCGCCGCTGGCGATTGCCACGGCCATGGGTTGGGCCGCATCAAAGAACCGCAGATCGGCGTCCAGCCCGGCGTCGGCGAAATAGCCGCGCTGTTCGGCCACAAAGCTGGCGGCGTGGCTGGTCAGGCGCAGGGCCCCCACGGTCACCTTGCGGTTTTGCGCGATGGCGGGCGCGGCAAGGGCACTGGCGGCGGTGCCACCGATCAGGGCAAGGGTCTGGCGTCTGGTGAATGGCATGGTCGTCCTCCCGGGGGGTGTTTCAATTGTCGGCGCCAATGTTGGCCCCCGGGCGGCCAGCGTCAAGCGCCAATCACCCCTTCCACCACCGGCGCGGTTCAACATTTTCGGCCAGCATGTCGACCGGGATTTCCCGGGCGATGTCATGGATTTCCTGATAGGTATCGTATCCGCCGGACCAGTCGTTCAGGCGCTCGCGCCACGGTTCCCACAATTGGGGCTGAAATTCGGGCGAACACATTTCCTCGGCTTTGCGGATTTCCGCGTCGCTCAGCCGGGCGATGCGCACCTGATTACGGGCAAAGATCGTGCCGGGCAACTGCGGTTCGCTGAACCCCACGGTGTTGACCAGCGCCGCCTCATTGGCGCCCTGCACATGGGCCTGCGCCCAATAAGCCGATTCCATCACCGCCGTCTGAAGATCATCCGACAACCCGTTGAACGCCTCGGCTGACATGCCCGTATGCTCCATCCCGGCAAAGAACCGCAGATCGACACTTTGCGACACCACCGGCGCCATTCCCGCGTATGCCACAGCCGAGGCCCAGGTTTCGGCGCCGTCGATCAGCCCGTTGTCCAGTGCGCTCAGGGTTTCCTCCCACACCATGGGCACCGGGTTGAGGTTCAGCGCGCGCATGGCGATGCGGCCCAGTTGCGTGCTTGTCACCCGGTTGGTGGTGCCGGCCAGGTCGTCGATCGTGCTGACCAGCGGTTTATCCTGCCATCCATGACCCAGTTGAATGCCGCGCAGTTCACAATGACTGAACAGGAATTTCACCCCGTGCTGTTGCTCAAGCGGATCGCGCAACAGCTTTTGTGACGCGGGCGCATACAGGAAATGATATTGCGCGGCGCGGGACGGAAACAGATAAGCGTAATCCAGCACGTTGAGATAGGGCGCACCCAGCGCCGAATTCTGGGTCGAGGCGGTATAAAAATCGACAACCCCCTGACGCGCCAGATCAACACAGGACGTCTGACTGCACGCCCGGTTGTCGCCGATGAATTCGATGCGGATTTCGCCGTCGGTGCGGCTTTCCAGATCCCGGGCAAATTCCAGCGCCCCGGCCCGTTCAATCAACAGGCTTGCGGCATTCAACCCCGACGCACCGAACCGAAAGGTGTGGCGCGCCGATTTGGCAAACCGTTTCTCATAGGTTGATTCCGCCGCGCGCGCGGCATTCGCCAGACTGAGCGCGCCACCGAAACTGCCCGCCGCCAACAGCGTGCTGGACAGCCCGTATCGCCCGGCAAGGCGCAACAGATCGCGACGTGTGAGGGTGGTCGATGGCGTGGTGCTGGTCATTCCGGTTGTCCCCTGCAAACCTTGCGCCACCTTACAGGCATTTCAGCCTACCTTCCAAGGGTGGCCCGTGGCGTATCTCGACATCCCGGCCTATTCGCGCTTTGGTGTGCCCACCCAACAGGAGCCTGCCCATGCACACCCGCCCCCTTGGCCACGATGGCCCGCACGTTTCCGCCATCGGAATTGGCGCCATGTCATTTTCCGATTTTTATGGCGCCACCACTGATGAGGCCTCTTTCGCCATTCTCGATGCCGCGCAAGAACTGGGGATCACCGCCATGGACACGTCGAATGTCTATGGGGCGGGGCGTTCGGAAACCGTGATCGGGCGGTATCTGGCGCAAACCGGCACCCGTGAGCGGTTTCACATCGCCACCAAGGCGGGCATCACCCGCGACGCCGACGGAAACCGGTATTTCGATAATTCCCCCGCCCATCTGACCCGTGAACTGGACGGTAGCCTGAAACGTCTGGGGGTGGAGCAGGTCGATCTGTTCTATGTTCACCGGCGCGAGGCAGAGCGCGAGATTGAAGAGGTGGTCGAAACCCTTATCACCCTGAAAAACGCCGGTAAAATTGCCAGTTTCGGCTTTTCCGAAATTGCGCCCACGTCCCTTGTCCGCGCCGCTGCGGTGCATCCCATCGCGGCGGTGCAATCGGAATATTCCATCGCCACCCGCCTGCCCGATCTGGGGCTGGTCGAGGCCTGCGCAGCGGTTGGCGCGGCCCTGGTTGCGTTTTCCCCCGTCACCCGTGGATTGCTGACCGACACGCCCCCCGATGCCGCCCGCGCCGCCGCCACCGCGTTCATGCAGACCAACCCGCGGTTTTGCGGCGAAAACCGGGCGCGCAATGTTGCGGCAACGGCCCCCCTGCGCGCATTGGCGGCTGATATGGGGGTGGCCACGGCGACGTTGGCCATTGCATGGCTGTTGTCGCGCGGGCCGCATATTCACCCGATCCCCGGCACCCGGTCGGTGGCCCACCTGCGCGATCTTGCCGCCGGGTGCGACCTGGCCCTGAATGCCGAGGATCTGGCCCGCATTGCCCGCGCCCTGCCCCCGGGCAGCCTTCATGGTGATCGGTATTCCGCCGCGCAATGGGTGGGGGTTGAACGGTACTGCTGAGGCGTCAAAGCCCCAGCCGGTCGCGCAGCCCGTACCATGTCATTGCCAGCGCCAAAAGCGGGCTGCGCAGGGCGGCGCCGCCGGGGAATTTTGGCGCGGTGATCCCCGCCATGGTGTCAAACCGGGTGGCATCGCCCTGCACCGCCCCGGCGATGATCCGCCCGGCCATGGTGGCCATGGCCACCCCGTGCCCGGAATACCCCGACGCCGTGTAAACGCCACCACCGCGCGAAAAATGCGGCATCCGGTTCATGGTAATCGCCAATGTGCCGCCCCATGCATGGGTGATCGCCACATCGCGCAGGTGCGGATAAATCGCCAGCATGGGCCTGCGCACCAGCCCCGCAATATCGCGCGGAAAGCGATAGCCATAACTTTCGCCGCCGCCAAACAGCAGGCGGCGATCCTCGGACAGGCGCCAGTAATTCACCACGAACCGGTCATCCGCCACGGCGATGTCTTTGGCCAGAACCGTATCGGCACGTGTGCCCAAAGGCTCGGTTGCGACGATGAAGTTATTGATCGGCATGACCCGCGCACCCACATCCGGCGCCAGCCCCCCAAGATAGCCGTTACAGGCCAGCACGATATGATCCGCCGTGACATGGCCCTGTTCCGTTTGCACCCGGCCCTTTGCCACGGCACTCACGCGCGATTGTTCACATATCCGCACCCCCGCCGCAGTCGCGGCCCGGGCCAGCCCAAGGGCAAAGCGCAAAGGATGCAGATGCCCCGCGCCCCTGTCCAGATCGCCCCCGGCGAAACAGGTTGACCCGATCAGCGCGCCGATCCCGGCCCGGTCCAGCGGTGCGATCTGATCATAGCCATAATCGCGCGCCAGCGTTTCGGCATAGCTGTGCGCATGGGCGGCCGAGCGGACGCTGTGACAGGCATGGGCGACACCGGGGCGCCAAGCCGCCTCAATCCCGTGACGTGCGATCAGGGATTGCATCAGCGCCTTGGCCTCCTGCGAAATATCCCACAGGGCGCGGGCCGATCCGGGGGCGTGGCGCAGCAACCAATCCTGATCCTGCCGCTGGCCACTGCCCACCTGCCCGCCGTTGCGCCCCGAGGCACCAAACCCCACACGCTGCGCCTCAAGCAGCACCACCGAAAACCCGGACCCCGCCAGATGCAGCGCCGCCGACAACCCGGTATAACCGCCGCCCACCACGCAGACATCGGCGCGCACCTCGCCTGTCAGGGGGGCGAAGGGGGCCAGCGGTGTGGCGGTTTCCGCGTACCAGCTTGCCGGATAGGCGCCGGGGCGGTCATTGGCGGTCAGAAGATCCATCATTCCTGTTTGCCCCCCGAACCCCGATTGCGCAAGCGCGCCAGATATTCCCGCAACAGCGCCACCCGGCGGGGGCGAAAGCCCTCATCGCTCAGGGCCACGTCATTGATACGGTGCAAATGAAACTGGCGGAAATCCCGGCGCAGCACACACCACGCCAAAAGCGACACCAACCGTTCGGAATAAACAATCGTCAGCGGGTAAATCCGCCGGTGCGTCGCCGCGCCCCCGGCATCGCAATAGGCAATATCAAGCGCGGTTTCCTCCCAACAGGCCTGCCGGTACAGCGACAGATCCAGCGTGGTGGGCGGCAGGCGGCCAAACCGGTTGACAGTCACCACCGCATGCATCGCCTGACGCTGTTTGGTTTCCGGCAGGGTGGCGATGATTTTGGCCAATGCCGCTTCGCCCGCCGCGACAATGGCCGGATCGCCCCGCGCGGCAAGTTCGCCCATGGCCAGCACCAGCGCCTCGATCTCAAGGCGGGTAAAGGATTGCGGCGGCAGGGCGGGATCTTCGGTCAGCCAATACCCCTCGCCCGCAGCGCCATCAATCACCGCCCCTGCCGCGCGCAGGCTGGCGATGTCGCGGTAAAGGGTGCGTTCCGACACCTCGGTTTCCTCGGCCAAACGTGCCGCCGTGACCGGAGCAGGCAGGCTGCGCAAGGCCTGTAACAGGCGCAAAAGACGATCTGACCGGGCCATGACACCTACTGACGGAAACTGACAGGATGGTGGGTCTATACGGGGTGCATAACGATTCACAAACCCCGAAAGGTTTTTCCATGCTGACCCTGTATCATTCGCCGCAAACCCGCTCATCCACCATTGTTCTGTTGCTTGAGGAGTTGGGCATCACGGATCGCGTCACCGTGCAACAGGTTACCATTCCGCGCCGCGATGGCAGTGGCGGGCGCGACCCGGCCAACCCCCACCCCGAAGGCAAGGTGCCCTATCTGGTGGATGATGGCGTTGGCATCCGCGAACGCGGCGCGATTATCCTGTATCTGACCGATATGTTCCCCGAGGCCGGGCTTGCCCCCATGGTCGGCGACAAGAACCGTGGCGCCTATCTGTCATGGCTGGATTGGTACGGCGGCGTATTTGAACCGGTGTTCGTTTTCAAGATGATGGAGATGGAGAACCCCGCCCTTCACGCCACCTTTCGCAGCATGACCGAGGCGCTGGACGCCCTGGAAACCGCACTTGCGGACAACCCCTATCTGATGGGCGATACATATACCGCCGCCGATCTTTTGGTATCGTCGCCCTTCGCGTGGATGCCCGACATGATCCCCGACAGCCCGAAAATCCGCGAATGGGTCGCACGCTGTCAGGACCGGCCCGCCAATGCAAAGATGAAAACCCTGGATAACCCGGCGGCCTGACCGGTTGGCCGCGCCCGCCCCCGGGGGCGCGGCCAGCTTAGACGTTCAACAACAGATGTTCCCGTTCCCACGGGGAAATGACGTGCAGGAATTCGTCGTATTCCGTCCGTTTCACGATGGAATAAACCCGCACGAATTCATGCCCCAGCAGATCATGCAGCCCGGTCGCATCGGCGAACAGATCGATCGCGTCAAACAGACCCGGCGGAATCGCCTCTTGGGCGCGATAGGCATCACCGGCGAATTCCGCCGTCGGGTTTTCCTGCTCGATCAGCCCCAGATAGCCACAGGCAAGCGACGCCGCGATGCCAAGGTAGGGGTTGCAATCCATCCCCGCCAGCCGGTTTTCCACCCGCCGGGTTTCGGGCGGGGAAATCGGCACCCGAATGCCGGTGGTGCGGTTATCGCGCGCCCATTCCAGATTGATCGGCGCGGCGTGGTCCTTCACATAGCGCCGGTAACTGTTCACATAGGGTGCCAGCAGGGCAATAACCGAGGGCAGATGGCGCTGCATCCCACCGATAAAGTGGTGAAACGCGGGTGTTTCAGAGCCGTCTTCGGCAGTGAAAATATTGCGCCCCGTTTTCAGATCCTCGACCGAATGATGGATGTGCATCGCACTGCCCGGTTCATCCTCGATCGGTTTGGCCATGAAGGTGGCAAAGCAATCGTGGCGCAGGGCCGCTTCGCGGATCAGGCGTTTGAAATAGAACACCTCATCGGCCAGCTTGATCGGGTCGCCGTGGCGCAGGTTGATCTCAAGCTGCCCGGCGCCGCCTTCCTGGGTGATGCCATCAATCTCAAACCCCTGGGCCTCGGCGAAATCATAGATGTCGTCGATCACCGGGCCGTATTCATCGACCGCCGACATGGAATAGGCCTGCCGTGCGGCGGCACGCCGCCCGGTGCGCCCCAGCATCGGTTCGATGCTTTGGGCCGGGTCGATATTGCGCGCCACCAGATAGAATTCCATCTCGGGCGCCACAATCGGTTTCCACCCTTTGTCACGATAGGCCTGCACCACCCGTTTCAGCACATTGCGCGGCGCGGTCGGCACCGGCTCGCCGGTTTGCAGGGCCGCATCGTGGATCACCTGAAGCGTCCAATCCGCCGTCCAGGGCGCGGCGGTGGCGGTGGAATAATCGGGGGTCAGGATCATGTCAGGTTCGGTGAACCCTTCGGCGCCTGCCGCCTCGGCCCAGCCACCGGTGATCGTCTGGAAGAAGATCGAATTGGGCAGGAAAAACTGTGTCTGACGTGAAAACTTGCTGGCTGGCATCGCCTTGCCCCGGGCGATGCCGGGGGTGTCCGATATGATACATTCCACCTCGTCCAGCCGCCGCCCTTCCAGAAAGGCACGGGCGGCGGGCGGGATCTGCGCCATCCACGCGGGATCAGACTTTGACATGGGACACCGCGATCAGGAATTGCGCCAGCATGTCACCGATGGCGCCATTGTCCAGCGGCGCGCTCAGGCCCGCGCGGGCCTGCTCCAACTGCGCCTCCGGCACCACCCCCTGCCCCGGCTTTCGATCAGCCCGTCAATGAAATCGGCACCGAATTCGGGGTGCGCCTGCACCGTCAGAATCGTATCGCCATAGGCCAGCGCGGCATTGGCGCAGAAATCGTTGCGCGCCACCACCCGCGCGCCCTTGGGGGCTGCGACCACCTGATCCTGATGCCAGGCGTTCATATGCACGACCTGCCCGTCCTCCATGTCATATGCGGTCCGCCCCACGGCCCAGCCCCCGGCATATTTCTCAACCCGCCCGCCAAGGGCCTGCGCGATGATCTGATGGCCGAAACAGATGCCAACCATGGGCCGCCCGGCCCGGTAAACGGCGCGGATGAACTCCTCAAGCGGGGGAATCCACGGCAGATCGTCATAGGCGCCATGTTTGCTGCCGGTGATCAACCAGCCGTCAGCGGCGTCGATATCGGGCGGCATTTCGCCCTCGCAGACGACCCAGGTGGAAAACGTCATTGCGTGGCCGTCAAGCAGGCGGGCGAACATGGACGGATAATCGCCCGTTCGCGGTTTCAGGGCGTCCGGGGCCAGCCCGGTTTGCAAAATGCCGATGTGCATGGATCACCATTCTCAGGAAGTTGGCCAAGGGTAATCCCTGGCCCGCGCCCTTGCAACTGCCGCGACGACCTGTCCGCACGATGCACAAAAGCCTCGTCATTCGCTGTTTTCATTTGTAAAACGCAAAGGCCACGCCACCCGTTGAACCACAAAGGCGCAGTCAGATGACAGCAATCCCCCGAAAACCGCCCAGGACGCCGATCCGATTCCGGCTGCGGCCCAGGACGCCCTGTTTGAAATGCTGAATTCGGGCGATCTGTTTCGTTATACCGCGCCCGGCGATTCCCCCGTGACCCTGCTGGAACACGAATTCGCGCGGATGATGGGCAGCCGCTATGCCCTGGCCGTTGCCTCCTGTTCGGCGGCGCTGTTTCTGTCCCTGCGCGCCCTTGATCTGCCTGCGGGGGCGCGGGTGCTGACCCCGGCGTTCACCTTTGCCGCTGTGCCATCGTCGATCATCCATGCGGGATGCACACCGGTTCTGGTGGAATGCGGCGCGGATTACCGAATCGACATGGATGATTTCGCCGCAAAACTGCCCGGCGCGGGCGCCGTGTTGATCAGCCACATGCGCGGCCACACATCCGACATGGATGCCATCATGGCCCTGTGTGACGCCGCCGATATTCCGGTGATCGAGGATGCGGCCCATTCCCTTGGCACCCTGTGGAACGGGCAAAAAATCGGCACCATCGGGCGCATGGGGTGTTTTTCGTTCCAATCCTACAAAATGGTAAATGCGGGCGAAGGCGGGGTTCTGATTACTGACGATCCCGATCTGATTGCCCGGGCCGTCATCATGTCGGGTGCCTATGAACACAACTGGCGCAAACACGCCCCCGATCCGGCCCTGACGGCGGCCCTGTCACGCTGGCAGAACCGCCTGCCGCTGTATAACACCCGCCTGTCCAACCTGAGCGCCGCCGTGGCGCGCCCGCAACTGCCCGAATTGCCCGCGCAGAATCGCCGCCGGGCTGCGCAACCACGATCAACTGGCCAATGCCCTGCGCGCCAATCCGCATATCCATGTGCCTGCCCCCTACCCGGCGAAACCCGCGCGCCGGATTCGATTCAGTTCAATCTGGTTGATCTGAGCGAGTCGCAGGTCACAGAATTTTGCACCGCCGCCGCCCGCTTTGGGCACAGCGTGCAGATTTTCGGCGCCCCGGACAATGCGCGCGCCTTCTGGAACTGGAAATTTCTGGGCGACATTCCCGATCTGCCCAAAACCCGCGCCATGTTGCACCGGGCCTGCGATCTGCGCCTGCCGGTGCGCCTGACCCCGGATCAGATTGACACCATCGCGCAGGCGCTTTTGGCGGCATTGGCCGAGGTCACGACGCCCCGTCGCGCCACCGGCACCTGATTGCACGTTCCCGCGCCCCGGCGTAGCGTTCGGGCGACACAGCAGCCAACCCGAAGGCCAACCCAAGGAATCTGACCATGCATGACGACGCCCCCAACAGCTGGGAAGCCCGGGCCGAGGCCCACACCTTTTACGGGTTTACCGATCTGCCGACGATCCACAAACGCGGCACCGTGGTTCTGACCCACGGCGAAGGCCCCTATGTGATTGACGTACACGGGCGGCGCTACCTTGATGCCAACGCGGGCCTGTGGAACATGGTGGCCGGGTTCGACCACCCGGAAATGGCCGCCGCCGCCAAGGCGCAATATGACCGGTTTCCCGGCTATCATTCATTTTTCGGGCGCATGTCCGATCAGACGGTGATGCTGAGCGAAAAGCTGATCGAAGTATCACCGTTCGACCGTGGCCGGGTGTTTTACACCAACTCTGGTTCCGAGGCGAATGACACGCTGGTGAAAATGCTGTGGTTTCTCGGGATTGCCGAAGGCGCGCCGCAGCGCAAGAAAATCCTCACCCGGATCAACGGCTATCACGGGGTGACGGTGGTATCGTCCAGCATGACCGGCAAACCTTACAATTCGGTGTTTGGCCTGCCGCTGGACGGATTCCACCACCTGTCCTGCCCCCATTATTGGCGTTTTGGCGCCGAGGGCGAAAGCGAAGACCAATTCACCGCCCGCTTGGCGACCGAGCTGGAATATCTGATTGCGCGCGAAGGCGCCGACACGATCGCCGCCTTTGTGGCCGAACCTGTGATGGGCGCTGGCGGCGTCATTCCCCCGTCAAAGGGGTATTTCCAGGCGATTCAGCCGATCCTGAAAAAACACGGCATTCCGTTGGTGGCGGATGAGGTGATCACCGGTTTCGGGCGCACCGGCGAAATGTGGGGCTGTCAGACCTATGATTTCATGCCCGACGCGATCATTTCGTCCAAGGCGCTGACCGCCGGTTATTTCCCCATGGGGGCCGTGATCCTTGGTCCCGAATTGTCGGACAGGTTGCAGGCGGCAAGCGAAGAGATCGAGGAATTCCCCCACGGGTTCACCGCATCGGGCCATCCGGTGGGCTGTGCCATTGCGCTCAAGGCGATTGATCTGATCGAAAACGGGCTGTTGGAACAGGCGCAATCCCTGATCCCGCAGTTTGAGGCCGGCATGGCGCATCTGGCGCAGATGGACAACATCGGCGAGGCGCGCGGCAAGGGGTTGATGGGCGCTTTGGAGGCGGTCAAGGACAAGGCCAGCAAGACGCCCTTTGACGGGTCGCTTTCCGTCAGCGAACGCATCGCCAACACCTGCACCGATCACGGGCTGATCTGCCGCCCGCTGGGCCAGGCCATCGTGCTGTGCCCCGCCTTTGTGATGACCCCGGCGCAGATGGAGGAAATGTTTGCACGCCTGGAAGGCGCGTTGAAACAAGTGTTTGCCGAGGTCGGCTGAGCAAGGAAAGGACACCCGATGAACGACGATTTGATCGCGGCCCTCGACAAGCTGGAAAGCGGCGACTGGGAGGCGGCGCATTCCATCGCGCAGGACGATCCCGGCGCGATGGGGGCCTGGCTGCACGCCCACCTTCACCGCGTTGAGGGCGATGACGGCAACGCCGCCTATTGGTATCGCCGCGCCGGGCGGGTGCCGTTTGACGGATCGCCCGAGGACGAACGTGCGGCCCTGCGCGCCGCCTGTGCCGGGTAGGCGCGGTTATTTCTCGATCTTGCTCAGCTTGGCCTGCAAATCGGCAAGCTGGGCACGAATATCGCTCAGCTCCTGCTTGCTGTTGCTGTCGCCCGGCTCGGTTTCCGCACCGGATGTGCCAACCATTCCGCCGGTCATCGCCTTGAGAAACGCCTGTTGCTGGGCGCGCATGGCATCATATCCGGGCATGGCCGACAGGGGATTGGCAAGGCTTTCCATCGCTTTGGATTGCCCATCGCGCAGCATATCGAAACTCATCGCCAAAAACTGTGGCACGACGGATTGCGCCTGAGTGGTATAACTGCGCACCAGATCGGTCAGCACCCCAAGGGGCAATACCGATTCACCCTTGGATTCATGCTCCGCAACAATCTGAAGCAGATATTGCCGGGTGAGATCATCACCGGATTTCAGATCGACGATCTGAACCTCACGCCCGGCGCGGATAAAACCGGCGATATCTTCCAGCGTCACATAATCACTGGTTTCAGTATTATACAGACGGCGGCTGGCATAGCGTTTGATCAACAGCGGTGACGTGGATTCGGCCATTAAAGCCTCCCGATTTGGCAGTGCAGCACCAGCCTATGGCAGTGCAGCACAAAAGAAAGCGGCGAGCACAAGGCTCGCCCAGGACAATCACCGACCGGGAGGGTGCCAGTGAAAATCACATCTCTTACTTGCTGGTGGCCTTCTTGGCGGCAGCAGTCATTTCGTCACCGGCCTTTTTGGCGGCGGCGGTCATGTCTTCGCTGGCGGTTTTGCCGGCAACGAGCATCAGTTCAACGGTTTCCATCTGCACTTTTTTCGCAACTTCGGCAAAAGCGGCCATGGATTCGCTGGTCATTTCAGCCTGGGCCGAGGCAAAATCGGTTACCGACTTGGAATATTCGTTGGCTTCGGCTTTGGTTTTGGTCACGTCGCCCATTTTGGCGATGGTGCCTTTTGTCCATGCGGTCGAGATTTCGGTGGATTTCTCGGCAGCTTCCAGAGCGACCTTGCTCATCTTTTCGCCAAAAGCGGCGTAGGATTTGAAACCGTCCTGAAAGGCGGTCATATCAACGGGGAATGCACCCATCATGTCTTGCATGGTCTTGGTGTAGTCTTGTGCTTTCGTAGCCATATCGGTTCTCCGGTCCTGCGGAATATCCGCGTTAATTTCTGAAACCAATATGCATGCTGCGGCGCGGCATTTCAAGTTTTTTCTGCATCGCAGCATAAATTTCTTTTGCAGTTGCAAATCAAACCTTTGGCACCGCAGAAACATATGTGCCCGGCGCAGGGGCCAAAATGTCGCGCCCGTCGGCCCCCGGTTTGCGGGCTGCAACCAACCGGCCCGACCGCTTGCGCAACCATGATTCCCATGTTGGCCACCACGACCCGTCGGTAAATTCCGCCGCGCCCCGCCATTCATCCGCCGCCACGGGCCAGGCGCTGTTGGTGTAATGGCCGTATTTCTTTTTACTGGGCGGATTGACGATGCCCGCGATATGGCCGGATTCCGACAGGATGAACGTTTTTGACCGGCTGCCCATCTGGCGGATGCCGTCATAGCTGCTGCGCCATGCGGCGATATGATCGGTTTCGCAGGCGATGGCACAAAGGGGCACTTTCACGTCAGCGATATTCACGGTTTCACCCAGAACCTCGAACCCGCCATCGGCAAACTGGTTTTTCTGGCACAGCCCCCGCAAATATTCCATCGCCATGGCGGCAGGCAAATTGGTGCCGTCGCCATTCCAGTACAACAGATCAAACGCTGGCGGCGCATCGCCCATCATATAGCTGCGGATCGCCGGCTGATAGATAAGGTCGTTGGAGCGCAGATAGCTGAACGTGCGCGACATATAAAAGGATTCCAATATCCCCTTGCGCCCCACCTCCTGTTCCAGTCCATCGACAAAATCATCGTTCAGAAACACGCCCACCTCGCCCTGATCGGAAAAATCGGTCAGCGTGGTAAAGAAGGTGGCGGATTTGACCGAGGTATCCCCGCGCTGCTCCAGCAACGACAGGGTCAGCGAAAGGGTGGTGCCGGCAATGCAATACCCGACAACATTCACCTGATCCTCGCCGCTGATCTCTTTCGCTTCGCGGATCGCGCTCAGATACCCGTCGGTGATATAATCGCCCAGCCCCGTCGCCGCATAGGATGCATCGGGATTCACCCAACTGACCACAAACAGGGTATATCCCTGTTCGACAATCCAGTTGATCAGGCTGTTTTTGGGTTTCAAATCAAGAATATAGAATTTGTTGATCCAGGGCGGAAAGATCACCAGCGGCGTCTTGCGCACCTTTTCGGTCTTGGGCGCATATTGGATCAGTTCGAACAGATGGTTGCGAAACACCACCGACCCTTCGGTCGTGCCAATGTTTTCCCCGACCCGGAACGCATTCTTATCGGCCAAAGAGACCAGAAGTTCGCCATCGGATGCCTCAATATCGCGCACCAGATTTTCCAACCCGTCCACCAGGGATTGTCCGTCGGTTTCCACCGCCCGCGCCAGAGCCTCGGGGTTGGTGCCCAGAAAATTGGTCGGGCTGAACATATCAACGATCTGCTGCGTGAAATAGGTCACACGTTTGCGGTCAGAGGCATCGAGCCCGTCAAGTGACGTCACGGCATTGCTCATCGCTTCGGACGAGAACAAATATTGCTGCTTGAGATAATTGAAATAGGGGTGCGTATCCCACAGGGGATTGGCAAATCTCTTGTCACTCGGGCCGGTATCGGGCGGCGCGGCCAGCTTGCCACTGGCCAGCGTCTGCTGCGCCTCGACATAATGTTTCATGGTTTTCGCCCAGAATCCCACCTGTTGTTCCAATATCTTACTGGGATTGGCCATCATTTCGGCCACATAAGCGGCGGCGGCCTTTTGAAACAGATCCTGCCCCGGCCCTTGCAGGCTGCCCGGCACCGTTCGTTTGTTTGCAAGGGCCGCAACCAGGCGCGAGGACAGTTCCTCGACCTTGGCAAGATTGGCCTCAAGCAGCGCAGCCCCCGCGCCATCGCGCGCATCTTTCCCGGAATCATGAGTTGTCATATTAACTTTTCCATCCTAGTTTGCTGCACAGCAGCATATCGAGCCACGCCTCCATCATAGCAATTCCGCCAGATAGGATCAAAGCGTGAGTCGCCCGGGCCTGCTTCGGATTAAGGAATACTCATGCGATATATGGCCACCTACGATATGATGGAAACCATGCGCAACACCAACCAATGGTTGGGTGCCACCGCCTCGGCCATAGGGTCTTACCCTGCGACGGGCCTGTTTCCCAATCCGATGTTTCAAATGCTCGCCGCCTGGGGCGAAGTAACGGAACGCAGCTTTGCGCGCATGGTGGTCAAACCCGACTGGGGCATCGACACCGTAGTGGGCAGCGACGGGCGCGATCACCTGGTCAACGTCGAATCGGTGGTCAGGAAACCCTTTGGCGATCTGATCCATTTTGACATTGCAGGCCGCGCCCCCAAAGCGCGCCGCATCCTTCTGGTGGCGCCCATGTCGGGGCATTATGCCACGCTGTTGCGCTCGACCGTGCAATCCCTGCTGCCCGATTCAGATGTCTGGATCACCGACTGGCACAACGCCCGGGATATTCCGGTGTCAAAAGGCAAGTTCGACGTCGAGGATTACACCCTCTATCTTGCTGATTTCATGCGCCACCTCGGCCCCGATATCCATGTCATCGCCGTCTGTCAGCCCGCGCCGCTGGCGCTTGCCGCCACTGCCCTTCTGGCGGAACAGGATCCCGCCGCACAGCCCAGTTCGCTGACCCTGATCGGTGGCCCGATCGACCCCGACGCCGCCGATACCGACGTGACCGATTTTGGCCGCCGGGTAACCATGGGCCAGCTTGAGGGAACAGCCGTGCAGCGGGTCGGGTTCAAATATGCCGGCGCGGGGCGTATGGTGTACCCGGGGCTGCTGCAACTGTCGTCTTTCGTGTCGATGAATCTGGAAACCCACGCCAAGGCGTTTCAAAACCAGATCCTGAAAGTGGCGCAAGGCCACGACGGCGATTACGACAAGCACAACAAGTTCTACGATGAATATCTCGCCGTGATGGACATGACGGCAGAATTCTATCTGTCCACGGTGCAGCATATCTTCAAAGACCGCGACATCGCACGCAACGATTTCACTGTCGCCGGCCACAAGGTGGATATCGGCAAGATCACCGATGTGGCCGTCAAGATTGTCGAGGGCGAAAATGACGATATTTCCGCCCCCGGCCAATGTCTTGCCGCGCTTGATCTGCTGACCGGCCTGCCCGAGTCGAAAAAGGCATCGCACCTTGAACCGGGCGCCGGACATTACGGCATCTTTGCCGGCAAAAGCTGGCGCAACAACATCCGGCCTCTGGTGCTGCGTTTTATCGATGCCAACGCCCGCCCTGCCGCAAAACAGGCCACCGCCGCAGAATAACGCAACTGCGCGACCGGGTGCCAACGGGCCCCAGGCCCGGCGCAGGCCGGGTTTGGGGGGCTTGTCGTGGGGCGCCCGCGCGCCCCGCCTTCAGATCAGATCACCCCAGCAACAGCGCCTGCGGCTCGTCCTGCATCCAGCGCGTCAGCGCCTCGTTCACCGTGCGGGGGCGTTCGACCATGGGCAGATGGCCCGCCCCCGGCACGGTGATCAACTGGGCGCGCGGCACAAGGCCCGCCATGAATTCGTGACGGCGCGGCAGATACAGGCTGTCATGCTCACCACACAGGATCAGCGTCGGCACCTTCACCTGGCGCAGGGTGCGCTGCTGATCGGGGCGGCGCTGCAAGGCCGCCGCGTGGCGCAGATACACGTCAACCCCTTGATCCAACGTCATTTCCCGCATGAACCCCACAACCATGTCGTGGTATTCCCCCGGGGCAAGGCAACCATCGGGCAATTCGCCGGTCAGCGCCTCGGTCAGCCGTCCGGCCTTGGCGCGCGCAATGCGCAGCTCGCGTTCGGCAGCGGCGGGGGTGTTTCCGACAGGCAGTTGGTGCACATCAGCGCGATCCGGCGCACCCGTTCCGGCGCGCGGCGCAGCATCTCAACCGCGACCATCCCACCCAGCCCGTGCCCCACCAATGAAAACGTTTCAGGCGCGCCCATCAGGGCATCGGCGGCCATATCCTCGATCGTGTTGCCAATGCCGGTGTGTGCCAGATGGATGGCGTGACTGGCAGAGAGAGCTTCGATCTGCGCGCCCCAGATCCGGGCGTCGGCCATGAAACTTGGCAACAGAACCAATGGGTCACTCAAACTGCCGGTCTCCTGCCCTGATCACACCTGTCCGCGTCGGCGCGAACACTCGGCGGCACCCTAGGCCCGGCATTTTCCGGCTGCAAGCGACAACACCGCCCCTGCGCAGGGTTCCGCGTGCAAGCCTAGTCAGCGCCGTTCCACTGAAACGCACCATCCGCGCCGAGGGGTGAAAACGGGTTGTGGGCCACCTCCCAGACATGCCCTTCGGGGTCGGCGAAGTAACCGTGATGCCCGCCCCAGAACACATCCGCCGCCGGTTTCAAAACCCGCCCGCCTGCCGGTTCGACCCGGGCCAGAACCGCCGCCACCTCGGTTTTTTCGCGCACGTTATACCCCAGCGTCACCCCGGAAAATCCACCGCGGGCGTCAGCGGGCAACCCTATATCCACCAGTAAATCCGCCGCAGGATACAGCCCCAGAACCTGCCCCAGCAGATCAAAGGCGATCACACCATCGGGGCTGTCCACCCTGGCCCAGCCCATGGCGCCGTAAAACGCCGCCACCGTTTGCATGTCCTTTACCCCAAGGGTAATCAGGCTGATCCGTTGTTCCATTGCGCCATCATTCATCCTGTCACCTCATCTATGGCGGTTTCAATCATCGCCAGGCAGGCCTCGGTTGAAAACCGGTGATCCGCCCCCTGCACAAGGGTCAGGCGCACATCTTCGCCCCTGATATGGTTCAACAGGCGCAGCGCGACCGAAACATCCACATCTTCGTCGGCCGTTCCCTGCAACAGGCGCACGGGCGCGGCGATGGCCAAAGGATCACGCAGCACCAGATGGTCACGCCCATCCTCGATCAGCCGCCGGGTAATCACATAGGGGCTGTCGGCATAGGCCGAGGGCAGTTCGACCCGGCCATTTTCCAGCAACGCGGCACGCTGCGTTGCGTCGAACCCGGCCCACATGCTGTCTTCGGTGAAATCCGGCGCGGCGGCGATCCCGACCAACCCTGCCACCTTTTCCGGCATGGCCCGGGCCACCAGACAGGCGATCCAGCCGCCCATGGACGATCCGACCAATATCTGCGGCCCCGTGGTCAGCGCGCCAATCACCGCCATGGCATCCTTGGCCCAATCGCCAATGCAGCCATCCTCAAACGCCTCGGACGACTGACCGTGGCCAGAGTAATCGAACCGCAAAAACGCCCGCCCCCGCGCCCTGGCCCAGTGTTCCAGCGCCACCGCCTTGGTGCCTTGCATGTCGGATTTGAACCCGCCCAGAAACACCACGCCGGGGCCATTCCCCGAATAAAGATGGTGGGCAATCCGGCGGCCTTGGGGGTGACGCATTCGGCAAACATGCAAGCTCCTGTTTTCGTGCAGGGTAACGCCGTGTGGGTGGGATGCAATCGCGATCTGGCAGACAGGCTTGACATGGCCCGGCACGCCCGGCATGTCAGGCGCGAACACCATACCCGCAACCGGGCGTTTCGTAGGCGCCAAACAGACGAGGAACCGGCCAGATGGCTCAGATTTCCCTTACCTTTCCCGATGGCAACGCCAAGACGTTCGACGCAGGCATCACCGCCGCCGAAGTGGCCGCCTCAATTTCCACCTCGCTGGGCAAAAAGGCGATTTCCGCCAGCCTTGATGGCGCCCATTGGGATCTGGCCTGGCCCATCGAAAATGATGCCGCCATCGCCATCAACACCATGGCCGACGATGCCCCCGCGCTGGAACTGATCCGTCACGATCTGGCCCATATCATGGCCCGCGCGGTGCAGGATCTTTGGCCCGACGTGAAAGTCACCATCGGCCCGGTGCGCGATCAGGGGTGGTTCTACGATTTCGACCGGCAAGAGCCATTTACCCCCGAAGATCTGGCCGTGATCGAAAAAAAGATGAAAGAGATCATCAACGCCCGCGAACCGGTGAAAACCGAAATCTGGGACCGCGCCCGCGCCATCGCCCATTACGAGGCGGCGGGCGAACCGTTCAAGATTGAACTGATCAACCGCATTCCGGGTGACGAACCCCTGCGCATGTATTGGCACGGCGATTGGCAGGATCTGTGCCGTGGGCCGCACCTGCAACACACGGGGCAAGTGCCCGCCGATGCGTTCAAGCTGATGAATGTTGCCGGGGCCTATTGGCTGGGCGATTCCACCCGCCCGATGCTGCAACGGATTTACGGGGTGGCGTTCAAGAACCGCAATGACCTCAAGGCGCATCTGACCATGCTGGAGGAAGCCGCCCTGCGCGACCACCGCAAGCTGGGCCGCGAGATGGACCTGTTCCATATGCAGGAAGAAGCGCCGGGTCAGGTGTTCTGGCACCCCAACGGCTGGACCATCTATACCACCTTGCAGGATTACATGCGCCGCAAACAGCGCGCCGCAGGCTATGTGGAGGTGAACACGCCGCAAGTGGTGGACCGCAAGCTGTGGGAAAAATCCGGCCACTGGGACAATTATCAGGAACATATGTTCATCGTCGAAGTGGACGAGGAACACGCCCGGGAAAAGACGGTCAATGCACTGAAACCGATGAACTGCCCCTGTCATGTTCAGATTTTCAATCAGGGTTTGAAATCCTATCGCGACCTGCCCCTGCGCATGGCAGAATTCGGATCGTGCAACCGTTACGAACCCTCGGGCGCGCTGCACGGAATCATGCGGGTGCGTGGGTTTACCCAGGACGATGCGCACATCTTCTGCCGCGAAGATCAGATCGAGGAAGAATGCGCCGGGTTCATCGAATTCCTGTCATCGGTCTATAAGGAACTGGGATTCGAGAAATTCGAGATCATGTTCGCCACCCGCCCGGAAAAACGCGTGGGCACCGAGGAAAGCTGGGACAAGATGGAAGCGGCGCTGGAGGCCGCGATCAACAAGACCGGCCATAAATTCACGCTGGAACCGGGCGAAGGCGCGTTCTATGCGCCCAAGCTCGATTTCAAACTGACCGATGCCATTGGCCGGGTCTGGCAGTGCGGCACCTTTCAGGTTGATCCCAACCTGCCTGAACGCCTGAACGCCACCTATATCGGTGAGGATTCGGCCAAACACCGGCCCTTTATGCTGCACCGGGCCTGTCTGGGCAGTTTTGAACGCTTTATCGGCATCCTGATCGAAAACTGGGCCGGGAAACTGCCGTTCTGGCTGGCGCCACGCCAGGTGGTCGTTGCCTCGATCGTGTCGGATGTGGATGATTACGCCCTTGATGTTGCGGCACAATTGCGCGCCGCCGGCGTGCGGGCCGAGGCGGACACCCGCAACGAAAAGATCAACTATAAGGTGCGCGAACACTCGCTGGGCAAGGTGCCGGTCATTCTGGCCGTGGGCGCGCGCGAGGTTGAGGAAAACACCGTCAGCCTGCGCCGGTTGGGGGAAAAACAAACCCGCACCGTCGCCCTGTCAGATGTCTTGCGCGACCTTACCCAAGAATCGCTGGCCCCCGACCAGCGATAAGAAACGCGGCCCGCGACAAACGCGGGCCACACCAAATCAGTCGCCCAGGCCCTTGCCGGTGGGGATGCCCTTTTGCGTCGGGATATATTCACGCCGGACACGGCGCACCTTGCGCACCCGTTTGACCGGGTGCTGCATCATGCTGGCATAGCTTTGGGCGCGCGTCGGCGTGCCACAACAGATCACCCCGCCTATCGTCACCGGCTGAAGCCCGGCAGGGCAATAATTTGCCGTGGGATAGGCATAGATCGGCGTATCGGCCATGGCCGCCCCCGGCCCCAAAGCCGCCAAGAAAAACCCCAGACCTGCCGCAAATTTCAAATTCAGTTTCATGGAATTCCCCCGTCACCGATGTAATTGTAATTACTCTACCTTCCCCCAACGTAACGCCCACGGTGTTCCCGGTCAATTTTTCTCGTCCGCGAAAAATCGGGCAGTGACGGCCAACCTCGCCCCTGCGCCCGCGATGGCACCCGGAACAGAGATTGTAGTTCGGTGCCGGACCAGAGTAGAGGTTCCCGGATTGCACAGAACCCCGGAAAGTGACCCAGATGACCATGGTGGTGAAACCCGACGCCGCACGCACGGCAATACCAACACAGGACGCCCGGGCATGAGCCTGTTTGTGTTCACCATCGTTCTGTTTGCGGCGATCCTTCATGCAGGCTGGAACGCCGTCGTCAAATCCGGGCGCGACAAGGTTTCGTCGATGGCGGCGGTGGTGCTGGGACAGGCGGCACTTGGCACCGCCAGTTTGCCCTTCGTGCCAACACCAGCCCCCGAAAGCTGGCCGTGGATCGCAAGCGGTGTCGCGCTGCACCTTGGGTATCAGTTGTTTCTTATCGCGGCTTACCGCGCGGGCGATTTCAGTCAGGTCTATCCTCTGGCACGAGGCGTGGCGCCGCTTTTGGTGGCGCTGGTTTCCGTCCTTGGTCTTGGCGCGGTCCTGAGCGGGGCAGAGTGGCTGGGTGTGCTGCTGATCGCCAGCGGGCTGGCCAGTCTGGTGATTGTCAAAGGCGGCAAATCCGCCTCGGTTCCGGCCAAAGGGGCCGCCATACTGGCCCTGAGCACCGGCGTGTTCATCGCCGCCTATTCCCTGAACGACGGAACCGGCGCGCGGATTTCCGGCACCGCCCTTGGGTTTTATGGCTGGACGGCCATGCTCAACGGCTTTGTGTTCGCAACCGTGCTGGCATTCTGGCGGCCCGGCGCCCTGCGAACCCTGCCGCGCATGGGGCGCACGTTTATCATTGGCGGCGGGGCATCCTATGTGGCCTATGCCCTTGTTGTCTGGGCGTTTACCCACGCCCCCATCGCCCTTGTCAGTGCCCTGCGCGAAACCTCCATCGTCTTTGCACTGCTGATCGCCGTGGGGGTCATGGGCGAAAAACTGGATCTGCGGCGGGTGATTGCAACGTTTCTGACCCTGGCCGGGGCTGTCCTGCTGCGCATCGGGCGATCATCATAAACGAATGGTCAGCGCGCGCTATCGCGGCAGAATGGCGCCGCGATGGCCGATCACCGCCACTGCCTGATCGTGGCCCGCCTGCATCGCTTCGGCCAATGTACCGCCGCTCAGATGGCTGGCCAGAAACCCGCCCACGAAACTGTCGCCCGCCGCTGTGCTGTCCACCACCTTGTCGGCCCGCCTGAACGGCCCCGGCGCCGGGGTGCAGGGCGACAGGGGCACCGGCCCGTCGCCGCCGCATTTCAGCGCCCCGACAGCAGGCCCATAGCCGGCAAACCGGGCAATAACGGCATCGCGATCCGCATCGCCGAACAGATCCATTTCATCGTCCACCGAAGGCAGCGCAATATCGCACAGCCCCCAGGCGCGCCCAACCCAATGCTGCGCCTCGGCGCGGTCTTGCCACAAACGCGGGCGATAATTGCTGTCAAAGGCAAACCGCCCGCCCCGTTGGCGATAGCCCGCAATCCAATCCAGCAACCCGGCACGCACCGTTTCGGGCAGGATGGCAAGGGTGATCGCCGAGAGGTAAATCACATCGAACCCGGCCAGCGCCTCAAACCCCATACCCCCTTCGGCATCGAACATGGTGCGCGCCGCCGAACTTTCGCGCCAATAGGCGAACGAGCGTTCCCCCGCCGCATCAACACTGATCGCGTAAATCCCGGGGAGCCGCTCGGGATGGCGCAGGATATGGCCGGTTTCCACGCCCTCTCCCTCGACAAACGCGATCATCCGGTCGGAAAACCCGTCACACCCGATGGCAGAAACGAACGACACCCGATGCTCTGCCCCCAGATTGCGCCGCAGATAGATCGCGGTGTTCAGGGTATCGCCGGCAAACCTGACCGCCATCTGATCGGGTGCATCCGACTGCGATAATTCAATCATCGCCTCACCGATACAGGCAATGGAAAGCGATGGGGCAGAAGACTGGGGCATGATCAAACCTTTGAACAATCGGGGTGTGGTTTCCTACCGCACCCGTCGCCCCGCGCCAAGAGGCGCCATCACCCCGCCTGCCCCATTGCGTTGCATCGCGTTGACACGGGCGCGCCCGCTGGCCACAGTCGGCGCAATCTGGCACCGATACGGTTGATATGAACGATATTTTTGATGGATTGATCGCCGCTCTGGGTCTGATATTCACCCTTGATCCAGATTTGATCGAGATCAGCGCCCGCTCGCTTCAGGTCAGCCTGACGGCGCTGGTGATCGCCAGCGCCATCGCCTTTCCCCTTGGCACAGGGCTGGCGGTGCAGCGGTTTCGCCACCGGCGCACGGTGATTGCGGTGCTGAATGCGCTGATGGGCCTGCCGCCGGTTGTTGTCGGGCTGTTCGTCTATACCCTGCTGTCGCGGGCCGGGCCCTTTGGCGTGCTGGGGCTGTTGTTTACCCCCACGGCGATGATCATTGCACAGGTGATTATCATCACGCCCCTGATTGCCTCGATCACCCATCAGACCATGCGCGATCTCTGGGCCGATTATCACGACCTGCTGATTTCCCTGAACACCACCAAATGGCAACGCATCCGCACCCTGATTGTCGACGGGCGGCGCAATCTTCTGACTGCCGCGCTGGCCGGGTTTGGCCGCGCCATTGGCGAGGTCGGCGCGATCATGATCGTGGGCGGCAATATCGACCATGCCACGCGGGTTTTGACCACGGCGATCGCGCTGGAAACCGGCAAGGGCGATTTCGCGCTGGCGTTGGGGCTGGGGTTTGTGCTGATCGCGCTGGCGCTGTTGGTCAATATCGCCATCCATGCCATATCACGCACCGAAAGGGACGGAAGATGGTAAGCCTTTTGCCCCTCACCCTCAGCGCCGCCAAGGTGCAGCGCCGTGGCAAAACCCTGCTCGGCCCGGTTGATCTGACGCTGGGCGCAGGTGGGTTGACCGTGATTATCGGGCCAAACGGATCGGGCAAGACCACGCTGCTGAGGGTCATGCATGGGATTGAACGGCTCAGTTCCGGCAGCGCCGATTGGGCGATTTCCGCCACTGAGGCGCAGCAACAACAAGCCTATGTGTTTCAATCGCCCACCATGCTGCGCCGCACGGTGTTGCAAAACCTGCGTTATCCGCTTGATCTGCTGCGCCATCCGCGCGCCGACGCCGATCAAAAGGCCGCCCATTGGGCCAATCGCATCGGCCTTGGCAATGCGCTGGACCGTCCGGCAACCCGGCTGTCGGGGGGCGAGCGGCAGAAACTGGCCCTGGCCCGCGCCCTGATCCGCGCGCCGCAGGTGTTGTTTCTGGATGAACCCTGCGCCAACCTCGATGGCCGCGCCACCCGCGATATCGAATCCCTGCTGCTAGAGGTGCGCGCCAGCGGCACCCGCGTCATCATGGCCACCCACGACATGGGGCAAGCCCGCCGGCTGGCCGACGACGGGGTTTTCCTGCGCGCCGGAATGGTCCATGAATTGAACAGGGCTCCGGCTTTCTTCAATTCACCGCAAACCCCGGAGCTTGCTGCATTTCTCAAAGGAGACATTGTCGAATGATCCGTTCCATCCTGTCCTTCGCCCTTGCGGGGTTTGTCGCCACGTCGGCCATGGCCGAAGATATGAAAATGGCCGTCACCACGTCGTTTGAAAACTCGGGGCTGGCCGATGTTCTGCTGCCCGCGATCAAGGCCGACACCGGCATCAACCTGCAACTTCTGGTCGTGGGCACCGGTCAGGCAATCCGCCTTGGCGAAGCGGGCGATGTCGATGCGATCCTCGTCCATGCCAAAGCCGCCGAAATGGCATTTCTTGAAGGCGGGTCAGGCACCCACCGGCGCGAAATCATGTATAACGATTTCGTCCTCATCGGCCCTTCGGACGATCCGGCCCAGATTGCCGGCGCCAAAACCGCAACCGAGGCGATGGCCGATCTCGCCACCGCCAAGGCGCCTTTTGTCAGCCGGGGCGATGACAGCGGCACCAACAAGGCCGAGCTGAAACTCTGGGCGGCCGCCGATCTGGACGCCAGCAGTTTCACAGATTGGTATCACGCCGTGGGCGCAGGCATGGGCGCGGCCCTCAACACCGCGTCGGGGCTGAACGCCTATATTCTCGCAGACCGGGCAAGCTGGCTCAACTTTGGCAACAAGGGCGATCTGGCGCTGCTTTTTGCCGGCGATCCGGCCCTGTTCAACCAATATGCCTTTCTGCCCGTGAACCCGGAAAAATACCCCCATGTGCGCAACGATCTGGCCCAGACGCTTGAGACATGGCTGACCTCGGACAAGGCGAAATCGCTGATCAACGATTACAAGATCAACGGTGAAACCCTGTTCGTCTTCAACGCGACGGCAGAATAAACCCAACGCCTGTGGCGGGGCATATCCGCCGCCACAGGCGCCAACCGCCCGCAGGGCGCAATGTCGTGTGCGCCGCAAGGCGCGCCTTTGGATCACCCCTCAGTGGGAATGGGGCGTGTCGTCATCATCAAGGCTGCCATGGATGGCGAATTGCTCCAGCCCCGCCTCTTGCGGCTCGATCAGGCGGAAACTTTCGCGCACCCCCGCCTCGGTCAGATCCCGCGCCACGGTCAACAGGGTGTTGGGTGTGGCATCGGCGCAAAGTTCGGCCATATGCTCTACCTCGCCTTTGGCCACCTCACGGGCGGCATCGTCGGTCGGGGCGCCATAGATTTCAACGAAATGCCGGGCCAGCCCGTCGATCAGCGCCTCATATTCCGCCTGTTCGATCCGCGTCACCGCCACGAAACTGACCCGGCCAAAGGTTTCGCACCCCAGCCAGCCGTTTGAAAACGCCTGCCGTGCCTTGCCACTCAGATCGGCCTCGGACCAGTTGGAAAACTCGAACCCCCGGGAATGCACCATTCCCCGGTGCGCGCCGGGTTGTGGAACACGCGGGTGTCGCTTTCATCAAAATGGATCGCCCGGGCCAGTTTCATTGCACATCCTTCAACAGTTCAGTCAGCGGCAGTGATGTGGTTGCGTCATCACGTTTCAGGATCATGCCGAAATCCTCGTCCACGCCCAGGAACACCCCCGTCTGCCCCGCCACAGAAATATCCGCGCCGATGCCATGGACAAGCCCGACCCATTCCCGGTGCAGCGCCGGGTTGCCATCGCTTTCCCAAGTGTTCAGCCAGACCAGCGAATGGCGCAGCCATGCCGCAAGCAAAACATCCCCCGCAATATCGCCGCACCCCTCATTGGCCAGGGTGGTGACATCGGGGGTATGGCCCGCATCGGCCATGGGCGACCAAAGCTCCAGCTCCAACCCGATCACCAGCCAGTCAGGCACCGTATCACCCGGCCCCGCCGCCATGCTCAGCCCGCCACACAACCCGGAATTCAGCCAGATACCGCCGTCCCAGCCCAGATGCACCGGCACCTCGGGCGGAGCCAGCGCCCCAAGGGCGTTCTGCACCCCGACACCGCAAAGCGGCAGCATCACCGCCGCCTGCGCCAGCGCCACCTCGGGGGCGAACACCACAGCCGCGCGCAATCGTTCCGGCGTCAGATCATAGATCACCAGCCCCGCGTCACAGCCCCGGCGCGCCTCGCTCACCGCAACGACAAACGGATCGGCGCCCGCACTGGCCAGCGGGGTGAACAGCGGCGGCAGGTCCATTCAGGCCTGCCCCCGCGCGATCAGATCACGCGCCACCGTGCGAAACGCCTGTGCCTGCGGGCTGTCGGGGGCCGACACCACAATGGGCGCGCCGCCGTCGCTGGCCTGCCGGATCGACAGGTGCAGCGGAATTTCCGCCAACAAGGGAACGCCCAGCTTCTCGGCCTCGGCCTTTACCCCGCCATGGCCGAACACATGTTCCTCGTGGCCGCAGTTGGAACAGATATGGGTGGACATGTTTTCGATCATGCCCAGAATCGGCACTTTCAACTGATTGAACATGTCGATCCCCTTGCGCGCATCCAGCAGCGCCACATCCTGCGGCGTGGATACGATGATCGCGCCCGAGACTTCGGCCTTTTGCGCCAGCGTCATCTGCACGTCACCGGTGCCCGGGGGCAGATCGACGATCAGCACATCCAGCGCGCCCCATTGCACCTGCATCATCATCTGTTGCAACGCGCCCATCAACATCGGTCCGCGCCAGACCACCGCCTGCCCTTCGTTGGTCATCAACCCGATGCTCATCATGGTGACGCCGAAATTGCGCATGGGCAGGATCGTCTTGCCATCGGGGCTGGCGGGGCGGCCCGACACGCCCAGCATGCGCGGCTGGCTGGGGCCGTAAACATCAGCGTCCAGCATTCCGACGCGCCGCCCCTCGGCGGCCAGCGCACAGGCCAGATTTGATGCCACGGTGGATTTCCCCACCCCGCCCTTGCCGCTGGCGATGGCCAGAATCCGCTCAACCCCGGGAATGGACGCCGGGCCGGCGGGTTTCGGTTTTGCCCCCAGATCGGGGGGCGGTTTGGGGGTGGAATGGGCGGTCATCACCACCGACACCGTTTCCACTCCGGGCAGCGCGCGGATCTGCGCCTCGGCCTCGTCTTTCAGCTTGCCATAGGCATCGGCATGGGCGGGGCTGACCTCAAGCACAAAGCGCACGGCGCCCCCCTCGACGGTCAGCGCCTTGACCACCCCTGCATCCACCAGCGAACCACCCGAAACCGGATCATCCAGGGTTTTCAGCAGGGTCAGAACATCGTCACGGGTTGCCGCCACGTTCAATCCTGCCCCTTGATCGTGCCTGTCACGGTATGTTCAAGGTTCAGGCCCGCGACGCTCAGCACCACCTTTGCCTCATAGGTTTCTCCGGCGGTGTTGCCAGCGGCGCGCATCGCCTCTTCGATCTGCTGTTGCGAGGTCACACCGACCTGTTTCAGGAACTTGCGCATGGACATGTTGAAATCGTCGCTCATCTCTTACCTCTTCCCGGTGTTCTTGACGCCTCAAGGTGTCGGCTTCTAGGCTGGCACAGTCAAGGGGAGGGTTGGCAGATGAAACACCTGATCGCCGTAATGCTGGCCCTTTTGCCCCATTGGGCCATGGCGCAAAGCGGGCCATTGCGGGTCAGCGCGCCCCCGCCCTGATCGACAGCGGGCTGTTGCACTATATCCTGCCCCGCTTTGCCCTGAAACACGGGCTGCGCACGGCCGTGGTCAGCGGCCCGGGTGATGTGACCTTTGGCGATGATGGCGTGGCCGTGTTTCGCGGGCCGGGGCGGGTGTGGCATTTCGATCCGGGCACGGGGGATGCGGGCAAGGCCCTGCTCGGCTGGCTGCGCTCGGACATCGGGCGGCGCACGATTGATGGCTTTGCCCCCAATGGCACGGCAATTTTCAGCGCCGCGCTGAACAGCGCACCCAAAACGGCCCCCGCCCTGCCCGATGGCGATCCGGTGCAAGGGGAACGTCTGGCGCTGCTGCATTGCGGGCGCTGCCATGTGGTGAATGAAAGCAACCGGATGAAGGGCATGGGCGCCACCCCGTCCTTCGCCCTGCTGCGCAGCTTTCCCGATTGGGAAAACCGGTTCAATACCTTTTACGTGCTGAACCCCCACCCCAGCTTTACCCAGGTGCAGGACATCACCCAACCCTTTGATATTTCGCGCCCACCGCCGATCTTTCCCCTGCGCCTGACGCAAGACGACATCGCGGCAATCACCGCCTATGTGGCCACGATTCCCCCCGCCGATCTGGGTGCGCCGATCAAGATACACTGATCCCGCGCCTAGTGATCCTTGCGCTTTGACAGGTAATCATCGGTGGTGCGCACCTTTGGCCGGTCGGCCCCGGCGAACGGATTGTTCTGGCTGTGGTATTGCGCCTGAATGCGGCAGTTGTCGCACATCTGAATCATCCGCGCCGCCGCCGGGTTGGCGAACATTCCGTGTTTCCCGGCCAGCTTTTCGGTGATTTTCTCGACCGTTGATTTCACCCCGAACAGGGTGCCGCATTCCACGCAGGCAAAGGGTTCTTCCTCGTGCAGCACGATCTGGCTGAGGGCGCTGTCCTCAAGGTTCAGCCGGGGTTCCAGCGTGATCGCGGTTTCCGGGCAGATATTGGCGCACAACCCGCATTGCAGGCAGGCATCCTCCTGAAAGCGCAGTTGCGGCAGATCGGGATTGTCGCCCAAGGCCCCCGAGGGGCACAGCGACACACAGGACAGGCACAGGGTGCAGGCATCGGTATCGACCAACACTGCCCCGTAAGGCGCCCCCTTGGGCAGGGCCAGAACCCCACCCCCGGGGTTCAGCGCCTTGGCGGCAAGGCGTGTCACCTGTCGGCGGCTGCCCATGGGCAGGACGGGCGCAATTGGATCTGCGGGGGCGTGGCGGCAAACAGGTGGTCAGACAGGGCATCCGGGTCGGTCATATCCAACAAGGCCGCCTGCCCCGGTGCGATGGCAAGGGTCAGGGCCAATTCCCGTTCGGGCGCGTCACGTTCGGTTTTCGGGGTCAGCAGAATATCGACCCCGACAAACCCGGCGGCCAGCGCGGCAAGGGTTTCGGCATGGCCGAACCCCTCAAGCGTGGCCACGGCCAGCGGAATCACATCAGCGGGCACCCCCCGGCCATAGCGCGCCGCCAGCGCGATCATCTCGCCCCCATGCTCGGGGTCATGCACCAAAAGGCGCGGCGCCTGCCCACCCGCCTTGCGATAGACCTCGGCCAATGTGGTGATCCGGCGCAGCACGGACTCGACCGGCGGCGCGTCAAAGGTGATCGCCCCAGAAGGACACAGCGCGCTGCACGCCCCGCAGCCCGCACAGATCAGCGGATCAATCGCCACATGATCGCCATCAGGCGAAAACGCCCCCGTGGGGCAAATATCAAGACAGTTGGTACAGGCCACCTGTTCGGCCCGGGAATGGGCACAAAGCGATTGTTCAAGCCTGACATAAAGCGGCTTTTCAAACGTCCCGACCATCTGAGACGCATTCAGAACCGCAGCGGCCACCGCAGCCGGGTGGCCCGGATCGGCGCGCAGATACCCGTCACGCTTTTCCGGTGCCGGAAACAGCGGCACCTTGCCGGTCAGGTCAAGAATGACATCGCATTCCGACTGCCCGCCATCACGCGGCGGGGTCAGCACCGGCGCACCGCGCCCCCCGGCACCACCTGTTGCAACCCGTCAATGCGCACCGAAAACCGCCCCAACGTGCCACTTGCCCGGGTCAGCCGCCCGACCACAAGGTCAAACCCATCGACGGGTTCCACCGCCCCGGGATCATCAAGCAGCACCGTCACCGCCAGAATTCCGGCCAGATCACGGGCGGCGGACAGGGCCACATCCGGCGCGCCGAGAATCAGGCAGGTGCCCTCGGACACCACATCAAGGCTGCGCCGGGTGGGCAGCGCCAGATGCCCCTCAGCCAAAAGCGCGGCCATCTTGGGCGTGGCGTCACCAGCGCCATCCGACCACCCGGCGCGGTCGCGAATGTCAACGCACAGGGGCGCGTCCTGGCCCAGTTCCTCGGCCAGATCGCCAAACCGCGCCGCCTCTTGCGCGCAGGCGATGGTCACGGGCCCCTCTTGCATCGCCTGTGCCGCCAGCCCGATCTGATCGGTGCACAGCGCGCTATGCAGCCGCGAACAGGGGCGACCGGCGGCCTCGCTCAATGCAGTGCCATCCACCTTTTGTGTGCCAAGGCAATCGCAGATCAAAATCTTGCCCGTCATCATTTCCCCCTTCCGGCAGGGATGCCTGCCGTATTTGCCATGTATTTGGGCAGGAATGCCCCGGCGCGTAAACCGCAAATCCCGCATTTTCCACCCCATCGGTCAGGCACAGGTTTCCCCCTGTCAATTCAAATGTCATTGGAATGGTGGAAAATTCTTCTTTGAACACAGCGGATTCTGTTGCAGGATCACGTTGTAGCCAAAACAGTGAGATGGCAATTGGCCTTTCTGTTCAGCAAATCGCGCAGTGCGCCCATTGGCGTGGTGCTCAAACGTACACCGGGCGTCACCCGCTGGGCCAAATGGGCCTGGACGGCAACCGATGTTCTGCCGGGTGCCGGCGCGGCCACCTGGAAGGTGATCGCGCAAGAGGGCGACACGACCTATTTTCACGCCACGACCCTGACCCTCACTCTCTATCCCTCCGACACCGAAGCATACGTTCACGAACTGGCCGCACCGGTGCCGTCGGTCTATGTGGTGCTGCGCACCGCCACGGGTGAATGGCCGCTGGAACCCCAGATCGTCACCGCATCCCCCTATGAGGGGCAGGATTACTGCGATTCCGGCGAAGACATGGTGGAACGTGTCCCAATGCCCGCCGCCATGCGCGCCTGGGTGGCCGAATTCGTGGCCGAACACCACGAAACCGAGGTGTTCGTGAAGCGGCGCCGTAAAAATGTTCGTGTCGATCTGGTCGAGGACGGGATCGGCGATGCCCGCATCACCCAGCCCAGCGATGTCTACCGCGCGCCACGCACCAAGGTGACACAATGACCGGGCCGCGCGCATCATTCTGGGACAGGCGCCGCGCCGCCGTCCGCACCGAGGCGGAAACCGAGGCAGCCCTCACCGCCCGCCAGCAGGCCAAGGCCGAACAGGCCGCGCTGGAACAACGCCCCGATGCCGAAATTCTGGCCGAGCTGAACCTGCCCGACCCCGACACCCTGTCCATGGGCAGCGATTTCGCCGCCTTCATGGCCCGTGGCGTGCCCACGCGCCTGCGCAACCGCGCCCTGCGGCGGCTGTGGCGCAGCAATCCGGTGCTGGCCTGCGTTGATGGGCTGAACGATTACGATGACGACTTCCTGACCGGCTCTACCGGCAACGGTGCCATCGCCACATCCTATCAGGTGGGCAAGGGTATGTTGCGCCACCTGAATGAAATGACCCGTCAGAAAGACCTGGCCAAAGCGCCCGATGCAACGGTGGATGAACCAGAACCACCCGTGCCGCCCGCCACCGCCGACAAGGCGCCAGCCGCGTCGGCCCCCGCCGAGGCCTTGGCCGAGGCCCCGCCCGAAGAAATTCCCGCCGCCCCGCCCCGGCGGATGCGGTTTCACTTTGATGATACGGGGGCCGCATGAACGCCGCTGCTGAAACCCTGGTCGCCAGCGAAGACCGCCTGCGCGCCGATCTCTTTAATTTCATCGGCCTGCTCCTGTCCGGCCCGCCTGACGCGCTTTTGCTGGACCAGACCGCAGGTCTTACCGGCGATGACAGCGAACTTGGCCGGGCCATCAAAGGGCTGGCCAGCACCGCCCGGGTCAGCAAACCGCGCGCCGTGCAAAGCGAATTCAACGCCCTGTTCATCGGGCTGGGGCGTGGCGAACTGCTCCCCTATGCCAGTTATTATCTCACCGGGTTTCTCAACGAAAAACCGTTGGCCCGGCTGCGCGGTGACATGTCCCGGCTGGGCATCACCCGCGCCGCCAATGTGTTCGAACCCGAAGACAATATCGCCTCATTGATGGAAATGATGGGGGGCATGATCGTTGGTCGCTTTGGCGCGCCTGCCACGCTGGACCAGCAGAAAACCTTTTACAGCACCCATATCGCCCCCTGGGCGCCGCATTTCTTTACCGATCTGACCGGCGCCAAGAATTCTGTCTTTTACGCCACCGTCGGCGATGTGGGCCGCGCCTTCCTTGACATCGAACGCGAAGCGTACCGCCTGACCACCTGATACCCATTCCCCGATCGGGGCAAACACCCGGCGGGGATGCCCGCCACCACCAGAAAGGGAGACATCCCGTGACCAAAGACACCGACAAGACCACCAGCCGCCGCGCATTCCTGAAACTGGCCGGCACCGCCGCCCCCGCCGCCGTGGCAGCCGCCACGTTGACACCGGGCGACGCCGCCGCAGACGAGGTGAACACCGCCTCGACCACCATGCAGGACACGGCCCATACCCGGGCCTATCTGGCCAGCGCCCGTTTCTGACATCTGAGATTTACCCTGCACGGTGTCGCCCAAGACGCCACCACGCAGCCAAGGGAGGAAAGACATGCTGAGGAAAAAAACAAACGCCGCGCCACGCCGCACCGGGCGCACCGGCATCGCATCCGACATTGCCGGCGCTTCGGTGGACCGGCGCGCCTTTCTGCGCGGTTCGGGCCTTGCCATTGGCGGGCTGGCCGCGATTTCCGCCACCGGCGGCTCTGTCACCCGGGCCAGCGCGCAACAGGCGATCACCGGCAAGGTTGAAACCATCAAGACGGTTTGCACCCATTGTTCGGTCGGCTGCACCGTGATCGCCGAGGTCAATGACGGCGTCTGGACCGGGCAGGAACCGGGATGGGACAGCCCGTTCAGTCTGGGCGGCCATTGCGCCAAGGGCGCATCGGTGCGCGAACATGCCCATGGCGAACGGCGCCTGAAATACCCGATGAAGAAATCCGGCGGCGAATGGGTGCGCATTTCGTGGGAAGAGGCGATCAACGAGATCGGCGACAAGATGAACACGATCCGCGACGAAAGCGGCCCGGATTCCGTCTATTGGCTGGGCAGTGCCAAGCATTCCAACGAACAATCCTATCTGATCCGCAAATTCGCGGCCTATTGGGGCAGCAACAACATCGACCATCAGGCGCGCATCTGCCATTCCACCACGGTGGCGGGCGTGGCCAACACATGGGGCTACGGCGCCATGACCAACAGCTATAACGACATGCACAATTCCAAGGCGATGTTTCTGATCGGCTCCAACCCCGCCGAGGCACATCCCGTGGCATTGGTGCATCTGCTCAAGGCGAAAGAGCAGAACAACGCGCCGCTGATCGTCTGCGATCCGCGCTTTACCCGCACCGCCGCCCATGCCGATGAATATGTCCGCTTTCGCCCCGGCAGTGATGTTGCGGTGATCTGGGGCGTTCTGTGGCACATCTTCGACAATGGCTGGGAGGACAAGGAATTCATCCGCACCCGGGTCTGGGGCATGGATCAGATCCGCGACGAGGTGAGCAAATGGACCCCCGACGAGGTTGAGCGTGTCACCGGCGTTCCCGGGTCGCAAATGGCCCGGGTGGCGCGCACCCTTGCCAACAACCGCCCCGGCGCTTTGGTCTGGTGCATGGGGGGCACCCAGCACAGTAACGGCAACAACAACACCCGCGCCTATTGCGTGCTGCAACTGGCCCTTGGCAACATCGGCGTTGCCGGTGGCGGCGCGAACATTTTCCGTGGCCATGACAACGTGCAGGGCGCAACCGATCTTGGCGTTCTGGCCGATACATTGCCCGGATATTACGGATTGTCCGACGGGTCATGGGCCCATTGGGCCCGGGTCTGGGAGGAAGACCTCGACTGGCTCAAGGGGCGGTTCTCGGTCATGAAGGGCGCCGGCAAGGACGGCAGCGACCGGATGATGATGAACGAAACCGGGATTCCGGTGTCGCGCTGGATTGACGGTGTTCTTGAGGACAAGGAAAACATCGACCAGCCCGACAACACCCGTGCCATGGTGTTCTGGGGCCACGCGCCCAATTCGCAGACCCGTCAGAAAGAAATGAAGACGGCGATGGAAAAGCTGGATCTTCTGGTGGTGGTTGATCCCTATCCCACGGTGTCGGCTGTGTTGCAGGACCGTGACGAAGGGGTTTACCTGCTGCCCGCCTGCACCCAGTTTGAGACCCGCGGGTCGGTGACCGCCTCGAACCGGTCGCTGCAATGGCGCGACAGGGTGGTCGAGCCGCTGTTTGAATCCCTGCCCGATCACACCATCATGTCGATGTTTGCCAAAAAGTTCGGCTTTCATGACCGGATGTTCAAAAACATCGCCATGGACGGCGATGAACCCAACGTCGAGGACATCACCCGCGAATTCAACCGCGGCATGTGGACGGTGGGCTACACCGGCCAAAGCCCCGAGCGAATGAAGATGCACATGGCCAATCAACACACCTTTGACCGCACCACGCTGCGCGCGGTGGGTGGCCCGGCTGATGGCGATGTTTACGGCATGCCCTGGCCCTGCTGGGGAACGCCCGAAATCAACCATCCGGGTTCGCCCAACCTTTATGACATGACAGTGCCGGTGGCCGAGGGGGGTATGGGGTTCCGCGCCCGCTATGGCGTTGAACGCAACGGTGACAACCTGTTGGCCGAAGGGGTTTACCCGGTCGGATCGGAAATCGAAGATGGCTATCCCGAATTCACCCTTCAGATGCTGCGCGATCTGGGCTGGGATGGTGATCTGACCGATGATGAAATGGCCTCGATCAACCGCGTGGCGGGCTTCCCTGATGGCGCGCCAATGACCGGCGAACCGACAAGTGACAGCAACGAAGAGGTTGGCGAAACCTCGCAACAGGGCGACATCCCGTCCGATTACGCACAGAAAAGTGGCAGCGTGAACTGGAAAACCGACCTGTCGGGCGGGATTCAGCGGGTGGCGATCAAACATGGCTGTGCCCCCTATGGCAACGCCAAGGCCCGCGCCGTGGTCTGGACGTTCCCCGATCCTGTTCCCCTGCACCGCGAGCCGCTTTACAGCAACCGGCGCGATCTGGTCGAAAAATACCCGACCTATGAGGACAAGAAGTTCTGGCGCCTGCCCACCATGTTCGCCTCGATCCAGAAAAACGACTTTTCCGAGGATTACCCGATCATCCTCACCTCGGGGCGTTTGGTCGAATATGAGGGCGGCGGCGACGAAACGCGCTCCAACCCATGGCTGGCCGAATTGCAGCAGGACATGTTCGTCGAGGTCAACACCCGGGATGCCAACAATCTGGGCGTGCGCGACGGTGCCATGGTCTGGGTCGAAGGCCCCGAAGGCGCCAAGGTCAAGGTCAAGGCGATGGTCACGGAACGGGTGGGAACCGGCGTGGCCTTCATGCCCTTCCACTTTGGTGGCCACCTTGAGGGGGTCGATCTGCGCGACAAATACCCCGAAGGCGCCGACCCATACGTGCTCGGCGAAAGCTCGAACACGGCGCAAACCTATGGCTATGACAGCGTAACCCAGATGCAGGAGACAAAAGCCACTCTCTGCAAAATCTGGACAGCGTAAGGAGGAAAGACCAATGGCAAGAGCAAAGTTTCTCTGCGACGCCGAACGCTGCATCGAATGCAACGCCTGTGTCACGGCCTGTAAGAACGAACACGAAATCCCTTGGGGCATCAACCGCCGCAAGGTCGTGACAATCAACGACGGCAGCCCGGGCGAGCGCAGCGTCTCGGTCGCCTGCATGCATTGCAGCGATGCGCCCTGCATGGCCGTCTGCCCCGTCGATTGTTTTTACCAGACCGACGACGGCGTGGTCCTGCACTCCAAGGATCTGTGCATCGGCTGTGGATATTGCTTTTACGCCTGCCCCTTTGGCGCGCCGCAATATCCCCAGGCGGGCAATTTCGGATCGCGCGGCAAGATGGACAAATGCACCTTCTGCGCCGGTGGCCCCGAGGAAAACAACAGCCAGGCCGAATTCCAGAAATACGGCCGCAACCGGATCGCCGAAGGCAAACTGCCGATCTGCGCCGAAATGTGCGCCACCAAGGCCCTTTTGGCCGGGGATGGCAACGTGGTCAGCGGCATTTACCGCGAACGCGTTGTTGCCCGCGGCTTTGGGTCGGGCGCGTGGGGCTGGGGCACCGCTTACAATCAAAAAGGCGGCTAACCCGCTTTATCCTGACGAAAATGCAACGCCCCGGTCTTGGCCGGGGCGTTTTTTTGTGCGGCTGGAACCCATCCTGCCCCATTGCGTTGTGGTATCAAATCACCAACGGAGAGAACCATGAAACGTATCATTTTCGCCCTGCCCCTTATGGCCGCCCTCGCCGCCTGTGACACGCCGACACAATCCACCCTGACCGGCACCGCTCTTGGCGCCGCTGCTGGTGCTGCCGTGTCGGGCAGTGATGACAAGGTCGCGGGCGCACTGATCGGCGGCGCTGCCGGTGCTGCTGCGGGCAATTACATCGGACGCGCCAACCAGCCCGGCCAATGTGTGTATCAATATCCAAACGGCCAGCGTTACACCGCGGCCTGCTGATTGAATCGTTTCGGCTTTACAACGTGCTACGGCGCGCCGTAGCCACCGCCGCCCGGGGTTTGCATGATAAATACATCCCCGGGCCGCACCTCGGTTGCATCGTTGCCGCGCAACTCCTCGACACTGCCATCGGCCCGGCGCACAGCGTTGCGTCCGGGTTTACCCGGGGCGCCGCCATTGGTGCCAAAGGGCCGGGTTTCGCGGTGTGACGACAGAACCGTCACGGTCATATCCTCAAGAAACCGCAGTTCACGCAAGATACCGTCGCCGCCCGGCCAACGCCCTGCCCCGCCCGAACCCTTGCGGATTTCAAACCGGTCCACCCGCACCGGAAAGCGGGATTCCAGAACCTCGGGGTCGGTCATTCGAGTGTTGGTCATGTGGGAATGCACGCCACTTGCCCCGGCAAACCCATCGCCCGCGCCGGTGCCGCCGCAGATGGTTTCGTAATTCTGATGCACCTCATTGCCATAGACGAAATTATTCATGGTTCCCTGACTGCCCGCCAGAACCCCCAGCGCGCCGAACAGGGTTTCGGTAATCGCCTGTGACACTTCGGTATTGCCCGCAATCACTGCCGCCGGAAAGGCCGGGTTGATCATACAGCCGTCTGGCACCCGCAAATCAAGGGGTTTCAGACAGCCCTCGTTCATCGGAATATCAGCCCCCACCAAACAGCGGAACACATACAGAACCGCCGCCCGGCAGATCGCCAGCGGCGCGTTGTAATTGCCGCTGTCCTGGGGCGAGGTGCCGTTAAAATCAATCACCGCACTGCGAGCTGTTGGCATCAACGGTGATCTTCACCGCGATCTGCTGACCTGAATCCAGCGTATAGGCAAAGGCGCAATCCTTCAGCACATCCAGCACCCGGCGCACGGATTCCTCGGCGTTGTCCTGCACATGGCGCATATAGGCGTGAACGGTTTCAATCCCGAACTGCCCGGTGATCCGGCGCAACTCGGCAACCCCGGTGGCATTGGCGGCAATTTGTGCCGACAAATCGGCCATGTTCTGGGCCACGTTGCGGGCGGGGTATTTTGCGCCGCGCAACAGGGCCTCGGCGGCGTCACGTTGCAATTCGCCCTGATCAACCAGTTTGAAATTGTCGATCACCACGCCTTCCTGTTCGATATGGGTGCTGTCGGGGGGGCCGAACCGGGGGTGGTGCCGCCGATATCGGCGTGATGGCCGCGCGAGGCGACAATAAAGGCGATCTTGTCACCGTCAAACACTGGGGTGATGACGGTGATGTCGGGCAAATGGGTGCCACCGTTGAACGGGTTGTTCATCATGATCACATCGCCGGGTTGCAATGTGCCGTCGTTTTGGGCCAGCACGGTGCGCACGCTTTGGCTCATCGACCCCAGATGCACCGGAACATGGGGCGCATTGGCCACCAGATCACCCGCGGGGTCAAAAATCGCGCAGGAAAAATCGTATCTTTCCTTGATGTTGACCGAATAGGCCGTATTGGCCAGCGTTGCGCCCATCTGTTCCGCGACGGACATGAACAGGTTGTTGAACACCTCGAGCATGATCGGATCGACCTGTGTTCCTACCGCCTCGGCCCGTTTCAGGGCGGTGGTGCGTTCAAGGATCAGGTCGGCGCCATCGGGGGTATGGGCGGACCAGCCCGACTCGACAATATTTGTGCCGGTGGGTTCATAGATGACAGCGGGGCCTTTGACGGTGGTGCCCGGCGTCAGGGATGCGCGGTCAATCAGCGGCACGTCGCGCCATTTGCCATCGCTGTACATCTGCGTCGTGGCATCCTCGGCACCGCCCGTGGCGCGCGGCAGAGTCACCGCCTCGCCGGTTTCGCCCACCGCCTCGACCGTCAGAACGTCGAGGATCAGGCGGTCATAGCCCGGCACAAACCCGAACCGCGCCTTGTGGGCGGCATCAAAGGCGGCGCGCATTTCAACGGCTGGCCCAAACGGCACCGGCAGGGCCTGATGCCCGCCTTCGGTGCGGATATGGGCGGTTTCGATCAGGGTGATCCGGGCGTCGGAAACGCCCTGTTGTGCCACGGCATCGCGGGCCGTTCCGCCGATCCGATCCAGCACATCGCGCGCGGCGTCATCACCCAGATCGCCGGCAAACTGATGTTCGCGGATGTCGCGCACATCGGCCAGCCCCATGCCAAATGCCGAAAGCACCCCGGCAAAGGGGTGCACATAAATCCGCTTCATTCCCAGAACATCGGCCACGAGGCAGGCGTGTTGCCCGCCCGCACCACCGAAACAATTCATCGTGTATCCGGTCACGTCATAGCCGCGCTGAACGCTGATTTTCTTGATCGCGTTGGCCATGTTTTCCACGGCGATCCGCAAGAACCCCTCGGCCAGCTCTTCGGGCCTTCGTTCCTCATCGCCGAGTTCCCTGACCATGTCGCGTGCCAGCGCCGCGAACCCGTCGCGCACCGCCTGCACATCCAGCGGCTGATCGCCCTCGGGACCAAAGACATGGGGAAATATATCGGCGTTGATCTTGCCCAGCAGGACGTTGCAATCGGTCACGGTAAGCGGTCCGCCCCGGCGATAGGCGGCAGGCCCCGGATCGGCGCCGGCACTTTCGGGGCCGACCTGCAACCGCCCTTGCCGGAAACTGAGGATCGAGCCACCCCCAGCCGCCACCGTGTGGATGCTCATCATCGGGGCGCGCATCCGCACGCCGGCCACTTCGGTTTCGAAACTGCGTTCATATTCCCCGGCAAAGTGGCAGACATCGGTACTTGTCCCGCCCATGTCGAACCCGATCAGCCGGTCGTACCCTGCCCCCTGCGCCGTGCGCACCATGCCGACAACGCCGCCCGCAGGGCCGGACAGGATGGAATCCTTGCCCTGAAACAGGCCGGCGTCGGTCAGACCACCACTGCTTTGCATGAACATCAGCGCGCCTTCGCCGTCCAGGGCATCGCTGACCTGCGCCACATAGCGGCGCAGGATTGGCGACAGATAGGCATCGACAACTGTGGTATCGCCCCGGCCCACCAGTTTGATCAGCGGTGACACATCATGGGACAGGGACACCTGGGTAAACCCGATGTCGCAGGCGATTTTTCCGGCAATCCGTTCATGGTCTGAAAACCGATACCCATGGGCAAAAGCGATGGCCACAGCGCGATAGCCATCATCAAAGGCGCCCTGCAACTGAACACGCAGGGCGGTTTCATCCAGCGGGGTCAGGACAGTGCCATCGGCGGCCACCCGCTCGGCCACCTCGATCACATCGGAATAGAGCATTTCGGGCAACCGGATGTGCAGATCAAACAGCCGGGGCCGGTTCTGATATCCGATCTGCAACAGATCGCGCATTCCGGCGGTAATGGCCAGAACCGTGTCTTCGCCCTTGCGTTCAAGCAGGGCGTTGGTGGCCACGGTGGTGCCCATCTTGACCGCTTCAATCGTGCCTTCGGGGATCGGGTCATCTGCCCCAAGATCCAACAGGTGGCGAATGCCGTGCACGGCGGCATCGCGATAGAATTCGGGGTTTTCGCTTAACAGTTTATGGGCCACCACGTCACCACCCGGGCGGCGCGCAACGATATCGGTGAAGGTGCCGCCACGATCGACCCAGAACTGCCACATGATGCTTCTCCCACTGTTGCCGGGGCACCCTAACCGGGGCGCTGGCGAAGGAAAAGCGTCAGTCGGCCCGCTCCAGAAGCTCAATCCGGTTGCCAAAGGGATCGGTCACATAAATCCGGTTGTACCCCGGATATTCGCCGTCGGTTTCATAGGCCACGCCCGCCTCGTCAAGCCGGTCACGCACGACCGACAATGACGCCACCAGAAACCCCGGATGAGCCTTTTTCGCCGGCGCAAAGGGCGTTTCCACCCCCAGATGAACCCGCACCGAGCCGGATTCAAACCAGCACCCGCCCCGTGCGGCCAATTCATCGGGTTTGGCCTGTTCGGCCATCCGCAAGACCGTGCCATAAAAGGCCCGCGCATCCGCCTCTCCGCCTTTCGGCATGGCCAGTTGCACGTGGTGCAAACCCATCAGCATGTCCGTCTCCTCCCCGTGGGGTCAGCCCCCGATCGAATTGCGCAGCAACTCCTGCGAATAGGGATGTTCCGCCCGACTTGCGCGCAGGCTGTCCACATCCATCACTTCCACGATCCGGCTGTCTTTCATCACGGCCAGACGCGCACACATATGCCCCACCACAGCAAGGTCATGGGATACCATGACATAGGTCAGGCCATGTTCAGCCCGTAAATCGGTAAGCAGATTGAGAATTTCCGCCTGAACCGAGACATCCAAAGCCGAGGTTGGCTCGTCCAGCAAGAGAATTCTCGGGTCCGCCGCCAATGCGCGGGCAATCGCCACCCTTTGACGTTGCCCCCCGATAATTGATGGGGATAGCGAAAACGGAATTTCTGCCCCAACCCCACATCATCAAGCAGCTTGACCACCCGCGCATCAATATCGCGGAACCCGTGCAGATGCAGGGTTTCGCCCAGCACGCCGTCAACGGAATGGCGCGGATGCAGCGAGGCGTAGGGATCCTGAAACACCATCTGAACGGTTTTATAGAACGCCTTGACCCGGTTTTGGGTCAAATCCTGACCATCCACCGTGATCTTGCCATCCCACGAGCGGGCAAGGCCAGTGATCGCCTTGAGGATGGTGGATTTGCCCGACCCGGATTCCCCCACAAGGCCGAAACTTTCACCCTTTTCCACCGCGAAACTGGCGCCCTGCACCGCATCAACCCGGTCGCGTCCGTGCCCGAACCAGACGTTCAGGTTTTCGACGGATAACATGCTCATGCCCGGCCACTCACGCTTGATGTTTCGGACCATGCGGGATCGCGCTGTAACACATCCAGCCGCGCGCGTGGCTGATTGAGGCGCGGCAGTGAATTGAGCAAGCCGCGCGTATAGGGGTGCGTCGCCTGATGGAGCTTGTCGGCATCGCAAACCTCAACCACCCGGCCGGAATACATAATCAGCACCCGGTCACAAAAATCGGCCACAAGGTTCAGATCGTGGGAAATAAAGATAAGCCCCATCCCCCGCGACGTAACCAGATCATCCATGATCGATAAAACCTGCCGTTGCACGCTGACATCCAGCGCGCTGGTGGGTTCATCGGCAATCAATATCTGCGGCCCCGGAATCAGCATCATGGCAATCATGATCCGCTGTCCCATGCCCCCTGACATTTCGTGGGGATAGGCCCGCATCACCCTTTCGGGATCACGGATCGACACCGATTCCAGCGCGGCAAGCGAGGCCTGACGCGCCCCGCTGCGCCCTGATTTATGGGCCAGGCGGTATGCCTCGATCAATTGCGCGCCGATGGTCATCACCGGGTTGAGCGAGAATTTCGGGTCTTGCATGACCATCGAAATCTGTTGCCCCCGCACGCCGCGCATTTCCTTTTCGCTCAGCTCCATCAGGTTGCGCCCCTCAAGGGCGATATGGTCGGCCTCGACAATGCCGGGCGGACGGATCAGGCGCAGGATCGCGCGCCCGGTCATGGATTTGCCACTGCCCGATTCACCGACAATGCCCAACCGTTCCTTGCCAAGGGTGAAAGACACACCGCGCACCGCGTCGAAAATACCCTGCCGCGTGGGAAATTTCACCCAGAGGTTTTCAACATCAAGCAGGGTCATTGGCCACCGTCCTTTGGATCAAGCACATCGCGCAGCCCGTCACCCAACAGGTTGAACGCCAATGAAACGGTGAAAATCGCCAGCCCTGGCATGGTGGCCACCCACCAGTAATCAAGGATAAACCGACGCCCTTCCGAAATCATCGCGCCCCATTCCGGGCTGGGCGGTTGCGCGCCAAGGCCAAGAAACCCAAGGCCCGCCGCGGCCAGAATGATGCCCGCCATATCCAGCGTCACCCGTACAATCAGCGACGACACGCAAAGCGGCCAGATGTGTTTGGTGATGATGCGCAGCGGCCCGGCGCCCTGCAACTGAATCGCGCTGATGAAATCCGAACTGCGGATGGTCAGGGTTTCCGCCCGCGCAATCCGTGCATAAGGCGGCCATGCTGTCAGGGAGATGGCCAGCACTGCGTTTTCAATCCCCGCCCCCAGCGCCGCGACAAAGGCCAGTGCCAGAACAAGCCGCGGAAAGGCAAGGAAAATATCGGTGATCCGCATCAGGATGGCATCAACCCAGCCACCGCCATACCCCGCAACCGTCCCGATCAGCAGCCCGGCGATGGGCGCAATCAGCGCCACCAGAGCCACGATATAAAGAGTGATCCGCGAGCCATAGATCAGCCGGCTGAGAATATCGCGCCCCAGACTGTCAGTGCCCAGAATATGGCCGGGTGCGCCAAGGGGTTGCAACCGGTTGGCGAGATCCTGATCAAACGGGTTGTGCGGCGCCAGAAGCGGCGCGAAAATCGCCATCAGCACCAGCAACACCAGAATGACAAGGCCGACCATGGCCATGGAATTCCCCCGAAACGACAGCCAGCCTTTATAAAGCGCGGCCAGCCGGGCCTGACGACGCGAGGTGGGCGTATCGCTCAGCAGCCAGTGACGCAGGGTTTGATCGCTCATGAAAACACCTTATTTTGCACGGGGATCGAACACCTTGTACAGAAGATCGGAAAAAATGTTCAGCAGGATGAACACAAGGCCGACAACCACGGTGCCGCCCAGAACCGCATTCATATCCGCCGACAAAAGGGCCGTGGTGATATAGCTGCCGATTCCGGGCCACGAGAACACGATCTCGGTCAGAACCGACCCTTCCAAAAGCCCGGCGTATGACAGCGCGATCACGGTAATCAACTGTACCCGGATGTTGCGGAAGGCGTGGTGCCAGACCACCGCCCATTCGCTCATCCCTTTGACCCGGGCCGTTGTGACATATTCGGCGCTAAGCTGTTCCAGCATGAAAGACCGCGTCATCCGGCTGATATAGGCCAGCGAATAATACCCCAAAAGCGACGCAGGCAGGATCAGGTGGGAAAACCCGTTGCGAAAGACGGTCCAATCCCCGGCGAGGGCGGAATCGATCAGGATCATGCCGGTCACCTGCGGCACGATATCCTCGTAGAAGATATCAAGCCGCCCCGGCCCCCCGACCCAGCCGAGAATGCCGTAAAACACCAGCAACCCGATCAGACCAAGCCAGAAAATCGGCATGGAATATCCAACCAGCGCGACAACACGCGCCACCTGATCAATCCACGAGCCGCGCTTGACCGCCGCGATCACCCCCAAAGGCACCCCCAGAACGACCCCCATGATCACCCCGAGAGTGGCCAGTTCCAGGGTCGCGGGAAAGACCCGCAGGATGTCTTCGGAAACGGGCCGCGCGTTCAGGGTCGAGACACCGAAGTTGCCGTGAATTACGTCGTTCAGATAGTAAATAAACTGCACAATCAGCGGCTTGTCCAGGCCAAGCTGTTGGTAAACGGCATCATACATGGATTGCGACGCCCGTTCACCGACAATGGCCAGCACCGGATCGATCGGCATCACCCGCCCGATCACGAAGGTCACGAACAACAGCCCCAGCATGGTGACCGCGATCGACCCCAGCGTGCGCAGCGTACCTACGGCAAAGGCGGCGAAGGGCGCACCGATGCGCCTTTCGCCTGTGTTATCACTCAACGCCACTTACTTGGTGACCTGCCAGTACGCAGCCGAGCTGATCGCCTGCCCGGTCGAGAAATGTTCGACATTGTCGCGCATCGCCGATTGGGTGATTTTCTGGAACATGATGATGAACGGCGATATTTCGCGGAATTCGGCCTGAATGTCGCGATACATCTGCGCCCGCTTTTCCGTGTCACCTTCAACAACTGCCGCTTCCACCTTTGGCGTCAGATCGCCGGTATCCCAGGCGTTGCGCCACGACAACAGCCCGGTTGCACCCGCCGCATCCGAATTGTCGGGGTTATAGGCGAAGGTGCCGGCGTTGGTCTGCGGATCGGCATAATCCGGCCCCCATTCGCCGAGATACAAATCAAGTTCGCGGGCGCGATAACGTGCCAGAACCTGTTTTGCGGTGCCAACGGTGATGTTCATCTTGATCCCGACCTTGGCAAGCTGGTTCTGCATCGACTGGGCGATCTCGATGCGCTCTTGCGCTTCGCGGATGCCGGCCTCGAATTCAAACCCTTCGGGAACGCCCGCCTCTTCCAACAGCGCCTTGGCCTTTTCGATATTCAGCGAAAAGGGGTTTTCATCAACCGCCCCAAGATAGGTCTGAGGCAGGAAATTCTGCTGGATTGTCCACTGGCCTTTCAGGAAACTGTCGCGCATCCCTTCGTAATCAACCAGATATTTAAACGCCTGTTTGACCTTCGGCTTGGACAGGATTTCGTTCTTGCCGTTCAGCGAGGCATACATCAGGTTGCCCTTCAGCTCTTCCTCGATCTTGATGCCATCCTCGCCGGTGACACCGGCAACATCCTCGGGGTTGAGACGGCGCGCGATGTCGATATCGCCACGCTCAAGCAGCAGGCGCTGGGATGCGGATTCCAGCACGTGACGCACGATCACCCGTTCCATCGCCGGTGCGCCGAGATAGAAATCAGGATTACTGACCAGCGAGACCGATTCGTTCGGCTTCCAGCTTTGCAGCGTGTAGGCGCCCGACCCGGCACTGTTGGTGGCCAGCCAAGCGTTGCCCATATCGCCATCGGTCTCGTGCTCCATCACCGTTTTCATATCGACGATGGACCCGATAACCGCCGTGAGACAGTTCAGAACAAAGGATGTGGCATAGCGTTTGTCGGTGGTGATGGTCAGTTTGTTGCCATCAGCGACAATCGTTTCTTCAACATTGTCGGGGGAAAACCCGAACTGGGTCAGGATAAACGATGGCGTCTTGTTCAAAAGAACCGCACGGCGCAGGGAAAATTCGGCGTCCTTCGCCGTAACCGGGTTGCCCGACTGAAACTTTACCCCGTCACGCATGGTAAAGGTGATGGATTTTCCGTCCTCGCTCACATCCCAGCTTACGGCAAGGTCGGGCTGATACCCCGCGTCCATGTGCAGCGGATCAAAATTCACCAATTTTCCATAGATATTGCGCAGCACATCCGAGCCGGAAAATTCAAAGCTCTGGGCCGGGTCCAGCGTCGTGATGTCATCAATCCGGTCGGCGATAACCAGCATGTTTGCCGGGGTCTCGGCAAAGGCCGTGCCGCCGGTAACGGCAACGGCCAGCCCGATGGCGGCCCCGGAAAGAAGTCTGCTGAAAGCGGTCATGGTTCGTCCTCTCTGTTGTTGTTCGTGGCGCGTCGGGCGTTTATTCGCCCCAGGTTTTTTCCAGAACGCGCAGCCAGTTTTCATGGCAAAGCTTGGCGATCAGCGGCGCGTCGTATCCGTGCGCTGCCATCGCTTCCCGAAGGTTGGGCAAATCGGCTACGGTGTCCAGCCCCTTTGGCACCACGGCCCCGTCATAATCTGATCCAAGGCCAACCCGGTCTTCGCCCAGCCGCTCCATCAGATGGTCAAGCTGGCGCATCATCTGCGCCAGTGGCACATCATTCAGCATCCGGCCATCCGCGCGCAGAAAGGCCACGGCAAAATTCAGCCCGACCATGCCGTCGCTGTCGCGGATCGCGTCAAGTTGGCGGTCGGTCAGGTTGCGGGCGTGGGGGGAAATGGCGTGGGCGTTGGAATGGGTGGCCACCAGCGGCGCATCCGACAGGCCCGCGACATCCCAAAATCCCGCCTCGTTCAGATGGCTGAGGTCGATCATCACGCGCAATTCGTTGCACCGCCGCACCAGCCGTTTGCCCGCATCGGTCAGGCCGGGGCCAATGTCGCCCGTGCTGGGAAAACGGAACGGCACCCCGTGGCCGAATATAGTGCTGCGGCTCCAGACCGGCCCAAGCGAACGCAGCCCGGCCTGATACAGCACGTCAAGGCTGTGCAGATCGCCGTCGATCGCCTCGGCGCCCTCGATATGGAAAATCGCGGCCAACTGTCCGGCGGCCAGTGCTGCGCGAATATCGGCGGCACTGCGGCAGATCCGCAGTGCGCCCTGCGCCTCAAGTGCGAACAGGATCGCGGCCTGATGCATCACCACGCCAAGCGCCTGACCGACAGGAATGGGATCGGGCAGCGGCAGATCATACTGCGCCTTGGTCATCTCGTTGAACTTGACGTCGCCATCTATTTCGGACGGCACATAAACCGCAAAGAACCCGCCGCCAAACCCACCTGCCCGCGCTTTGGGCAAATCCAGCGCTGCCGCGTAACCGTTTGAAAATTGTGATGCGTTGGCCAGACCACCATTGCTATAAAGTTTCAACAATGCATCATTGTGACCATCAAAGATGGCCGGAACGAGCGGTGTTCCCATGGTATCCTCACTGTGCTGTGGGGCGACGCTACTACATCCGGGCGCTTTGAACAGCCCTAAATCCCGGTCCGGTCAGGGTTTTTCCACACTCACCGCCCCGCGATAAAGTGGCGCCATCACCAGCGGCGTCAGAAACATCGGAATCTGGTAACAGCCGATGAACACCATGATCGGCGCCGTCACCTCGGGTGGGAGGGCCACCAGAAACAGCGCGATGTTGCGGTTTCCCGCGATCAGCGCCACCGGCACCGATACCGCCCTCCCCCGGCGGCGCAACGCCCGGTGAATCAGGCTTTGCACCCCAAAGTTGACGGCCAGAACCATGACCAGCCAGTAACCAGCCACCCATGGATCACCCCGCAGCGCGCCCCCCACCGCCGGCATCAGCCCGATCACGAACACCGCCAGCACCAGCGCCGATATACCATCCAGCCGCGCCACTGCCGCCGCGCCCGGGGTGCGCCAAACAAGGCGCCGCGCCGCAAACCCCGCCCCCGAGGCCAGCGCGATAACCGCCAGCAGGCGCAGGGCCGCGGCCAGAACATCCGTGACAGCCCCCAGTTGCGGCAGGAACCAGAACACCGGGATCACCGTTACCGGCAACAGCGCCGTTCCCGCCACCAACAGCCGCATGGCCAGTTCGGGCGGCGCGCCCAGCATCAGGCACATATTGGGCGATCCGACGATCGAAGGCGCCGCGCACATGATCGACAGCGCGATCGCCGTGGGCGTGTCCGCCACGCCCAGCGCCCGGGCAAGGCCGATCACCGCCAGAGGCACCAGAAATTGCAGCACCCCGACGCACCCCAGCGTCAGGGGCAGCCCGCGCAGCGCCCCGGAAAACACGCCGGGGCCGACCCTGAGCGCGGCCAGAAACAACAAAAGCGCCACCATCTGCGGCACCCATGGCCGCAGCACCGCCGCCAATCCGGGCAACAGCACCCCGGCAATCACCCCGACCACCAACACCCAGCGCCCCTGACGGGCCGCAAAAATCAACGGATCAGCGGGCAAACCGGGCCGGGGCATAGGGCGCCATGTCGATGTTGGGGCTGCGTCCGCCGATCATCTGCGCCAAAAGCCGCCCGGTTTTCGGCCCGCCGGTCAGGCCCACATGGTGGTGGCCAAACCCAAGGTAAGCGCCCAAAACCCCCGGCACCGCACCGATCAACGGAATTGAATCGCTGGGCGCTGGGCGGTGGCCCATCCATTCCACCTCGCGCGTCCACGTCAGCCCCGGCATCGCCTTTTTCGCGTGGCGCATCAACAAATCAAACGGCGGGCGTGACGGCCCCGCCTTTAGCCCGCCAAATTCAACGACACCGGCAAGGCGAATTCGCCCCGCCATCGGGGTGACAACAAATTTACCCGAGGCAATCATCACCGGGGCGCGGGGCATCACGCTCGGCTCCCACAGCTCAATATGATAGCCGCGCTCGGATTCCAGCGGCACGTTGATGCCCAGTTTGCCGGACAGGGCCTTGCTCCAGACGCCCGTGGCGATCAGCGCCGCATCACAGGCGATGGTATCGCCCCCCGCGCGCAGCCCCGTCACCCGGCCATTTTCGCGCACCACATCCGTCACGTCGGCCTTTATCAGCGTGCCCCCCTGCGCCACCGCATGGGCCGCCAGATCCTTTACATATTGCCCCGGATCGCCAATCCGCCCGTGGTTGCCCATCTTTGCGGCAAATCCCAGATCCCGCGCGAACATCGGATCATAGGCGACCATCGCCGCGCCTTCCAATTCATCCCAGACAAACCCGTGGGCGCGGCGAATGTCCCACCCGAACGCATCATCCTGAAACTGCGCCCGGTCGCGATAGATATAAAGATAATCCGACGGCACAATCCATTTTTCCGCCCCCGTCCCCGTGGCCAGCGCAAGGTGATCGGCCAGTGAATCGCCGACGATGGGCGCCATGGCGCTCGCAATGCGGCGGGTGTCATCGGCATTGGCATGGCGCAGGTATTTCACCAGCCACGGCAACAGTTTCGGCAGATAGGGCCAGCGCAGGAACAGCGGCTGTTCGGAATCAAACAGCATCCCCGGCGCCTTTTTCACCAACCCCGGCCCCGTGACCGGCACCATCGCGCAAGAGGCCAGAACCCCGCCGTTGCCGTGGCTTGTCCCCTCGCCCGGTCCGGCCCGGTCGATCAGGGTCACACGGTGGCCATCGCGCAACAGCCAGATCGCGGCAGACACCCCCACGATACCGGCGCCGATGATTGCAACGTGTTTTGCCTGATCCATATCAGCCCCCTTTTCCGCCACACTGGCGAAGCCATGGGGCATTTCCAAGGGTAATCTGTCGTTCCCCCGGGGCGCGTTCAGCCCCCAAGGGTGCGGATAAAGATCAGCGCCATGGAATCGTGCAATTCAATCGGCCCGCCGCAATACCCCGGATCGACACCGGGGGTGCGCAGGGCCAATTCCCATCCGCCCTCCGCCAACCCCGGTATGTCGCTGTCCAGCGGATCAAAGGGTTCGGTCGGTTTGCCCTCCATATGCAGCAGTGCAAACACCTGTTCCCCGTCCGGCCCGTGGCGCAGGGCGCGAAACAGGGTGCGCCCGTTGATCGGGGTGCGGTAATCAAAGTGATCCTGCGCGCCAAATGCACTGCGCAGCCATGGCCGGGCGCGGCGGAAATTGCGCAGGGCAAGGGTGAAACCTGTCTGTTCCGGCACCAGCGTGGCAAAATGATGGGCAACGTTGCAATATTCGTGCATGTCATCCATCCACGCCCGTGCGATCTGTTTCAGGGCTGCCACGCTCAGGGGTGTGGCCCGGCAAGGGGGGTTCGGCCTTGCTCAGCAGGCTGGTGATTTCATCCAGATCGTAATCCGTCACCTCAACCAATGCGGGCAGAAATTCAAAGAACCGCGCCAGTTGATCGCGGGTGGCAAAGCCCAGATCCTTGAGCCTGCGAAAGTTGCTGCCGATGGAATAGGCATATTCATCGACCTGCCATTTCAGGCTGATCACCTCTTCGGCCACCACCTTTACCCCGTATTTATCGTCCTGATTGCGGATGAACCCCCAACTGGCCCGGGCCGTGGCATTCAGAAAATCCATCGGCACCCCGGGCAGCACGCCATAGGTCAGGGCATGCACCGCCGGGTTGTCATAGGCCTTGTCCAGAATATCCATGTGGGTGGTGCCAAGGCGGGTGTTGATGTTCATATCCAGCGAAACCTGCGTGCCACGGCGCAGCGTGTCGTGGTTCGAGGTGCCGGAAATCCAGTTTTCGCCCACCTCAAGCATTTCGCGGATGCGCCAGTATTTGCCCAGCCAGAAAGTGTAAAGAAACGGCGTGTTATGGGCAAAGGTCAGCGGCCCCCATTGAAACACATCGTCATCGTTCTGCGCCTCGATCACGCTGCGATAGGTGCTGGACAGCTCCCAATCCTCGTCGGGCCAGGGGCGGCCATCCTCGAAAATGAACCAGGGGCGGTAACAGGTGCCTGCCACGTTCTGTTCCACATCGGCCATCTGTTGCAGGTAATCGTCGTCATGCTCCATGCACTGGGTCGCTGTGTTCCAGTTCTTGAAATCCTGCGCCCCGTCCACCCGCACGCCATCGGCGCCGAAATCCACCTTGCGCCGCTGCAATTCCAGCAGGATCGCGCGCACGGCGGGGCTTTGATAGGCAAGGTTCTGACCATACATGTTTGGCCCCGCAAAAAAATGTGCGTTCAGCGCGGCAAGGCCCTGATTGTCGGAATGACCAAACACCACATCCAGGATCAGCTTTTTCGGCTTGCTGGCGAAATTGTGCAGAACACTGGCAAAATCAACCAATTCATCGGGCCGCCCGGATTCGAGCAGCACCGGATTTACCGTTCCCATGCCCGAAATCACCGTATCATAGCCCCAGTTGGTGGTGTCAGGCCGGGTCAGCGTCACGTCACTGCCGCCCTCGCCCAGGGTATCCTGCCAAAAGGCCTGGCCGGTTTCATAAACTGTGGTCGGTTCCACCGGCAGCAATTGCACCGCGTCATAGCCGACGAACAATTCGTCCGACGGCTCCAGCGGCAGCCCCTCGGCCACGCGATCGGACAGGCGTTGATAGTACCGGGTAAGGCTGGCCAGCGTGCCACCGGCGGTGGCGGTGGGCACATGGATTTGCAGAATATTCACCGGCGGGGTGAATTTATGGGGCCGGTCGCATTTCAGCGCGGCAAAATATCCCGCATCGCCCCGCCCCGCCTGCATCGCCGCCACATCGTAAATCTCGGCCGGGGCAAAGGCCCCGAACGGCAGGGACATGGCCAGCGGATCAAGAATGCGGTGCCAGCGATCCTCGCCATCGCGCCACACGAGGGCGTAAAAATCGCCCACCCGGTCGCGCCGCCCGGCCAGCGCGCCGCGCACGGCGGCAAAGGTGCGGGTTTCATGGCGCACCGTAGGAACAAGCACCCGGTCAAACCGTACCGTGCGATGGCCCAGGGTCAGATCAAGTGGCGCCTCGGGGGCCATCAGCTCCAGAAACACGTCGCCTTCGGGCACCCGGTTATCCAGCAATTCGGGGGTCCAGAAACTGAACCGCACCACATCCCCCGCCAGCGTGGCGCCCATATTGCGCGAAATCGCCTGTTCTGCGGCGAAAATCGTATCACTGTGGGTGTAAAGATCGCCGCAGTCCGCCGCGAGGGCGTGGGCAGTTTCCAGATCGGCGGCGATCCGTTGGGCAAGGCGCATGGTCATCCTCCTGAGCGTTATGCCCAAGGTAAGGCCGGACTCGTCAGTGTCCAGCCATCGATGCGGATCAGGGCATCATGATGGCCGAGCGTTCAAACCGCGCCTGTGCGGTGGCCAGATCATCATAGGTCAGCGTCACCGTCACCGATTGCACCGATCCCGGCGGAAAGGCCAGATAGGGCTGCTGGCCCTCGGCCTTGATCGCGTTGGGTTGGGCGGTGTCCATGTAACACGGCTCGGCGGGAAACACCTGTGCGGGGCCGTCGTTCACCGCATATTCGATCTGAACCAGCCCACAGCGCCATGACAGGATCTGGGTGAAATACAACAAATCCTGCCCGTTGAAATCGCGCAGGGCGACCCAACTGCCTTTGGTGGCATCAAGGATCATCCGCACCTCGCCCGCCGTGGTGAATTTGCCGCTTGGGGTTTGATCCTCGGCAATGAATCCGGTCGTGGGTGTTTCCGCCTCGGGAAGTGGCGCAAACTTGGGTGTGGGGTCCGCGTCAGGCAAAGGCGCGAACTTGGGTGCCGGGGGCGCCTCGGCGGTTTCCGCCTCGGGCAAGGGTGCAAACTTGGGCGTGGGTGCTGGGGCTGGTGCCGGTTCCGGTTCTTCGACCGGCACCTCTGCCACCTCGGGCCGGTCATACCCCGCCCGCCCTTCGGGCAAAGCGGCAAACACCCCCGCGCTCAGGGCAATCAAAACAAGGATCAAATCCATTTCACTCTCCGCAAATAGCTGTGCCGCCAATCCGTTCTGGCGCAATCCGGCCTTCCCGCCCGGGACCGCCCACGATACCATGGCCGCACCCCGAGACAGCGAGCGAGGCCACCGCAATGGCAGAAAACCCGATCACCGCCGCGCCCGCCCCCACTAAGCCCGGGTCGGCGCCGCGTTTCAACATATTCATCGTCGTGCAGTCCGGGCGGCTGGCCTATGAGGCGGTGCTGTTCGCCGCCTCCCTGCGCCACACCAACCCCGATTTTGCCGGGCGGCTGATTTTGGGCGAACCGCAACCGGGGCCATTGTGGAAGCGCGATCCGCGCCTGTTGGACCATGATCTGCGCGCCCTGCTGACCCAGGAATACGGCGCCGAGATCGTCCCGTTTGACTCACGCCACTTTGGCGAGGCCTATCCCTATGGCAACAAGATCGAGGGCCTGTTCTGCCTGCCCGAAGGCGAACCTTTCGTGTTTTTCGACACCGACACGCTGATCACCGGCCCCCTGTCGGACATCCCGTTTGATTTCACCCGCCCCACGGCATCCTTGCGCCGCGAAGGCACATGGCCAGAGCCGCAATTATACGGCGCCGGATACACCGAAATCTGGAAATCGCTGTATGATCGGTTCGGGCTGGATTTTGCATCCTCGCTGGACCTGTCCCAACCCGATGAATACTGGCGGCGGTATCTGTATTTCAACGCCGGGTGGTTCTTTGGGGCCTGCCCCCACCGGTTTGGTGAACGGTTCTTGCACTATGCCCTGTCGGTGAGCCATGACCCGCCCGATATGCTGGCCTGCCAATCCCTTGATCCGTGGCTGGATCAGGCGGTCTTGCCGCTGGTGATTCATTCAATGGGCGGCGGGCGCGATACGTTGCCGGGTGGGATGCTGGATGGCACCCATTCGTGCCATTACCGGATGCTGCCGATGCTTTATGCCCGCGAGGCCGATCATGTGGTTGACCTGCTGGAAACCATCGCCGCGCCCAACAAGGTGAAAAAGCTGCTCAAGGGCCATCCGCCGATCCTGCGCATGGTGTACCAAAATCGTGGGGACAAGGCCCGCGCGATGTTCGACCGCGCCAACCTGCCCCGCAAGGAACGCGCGATCCGCAATCAACTGCGCCGCGCGAACCTTTGGTTGCGTTAGGCCGACTCGTCGTCCGGTTTCAGCAGGGCGGCCTGCACGCCAGTATCCCAGCCCAGATACATCCGGTCTTCGGTTTCGATCACCGGACGTTTCATCAGGGTCGGGTGGTGGGCCAGTTGGTCTTCCGGCTCTGACGCTTTCATCCAGTCGGACAACCCCCGATAGGTGGTTGAACTGCGGTTGATCAGCTTGTCTCCGAATTCCAGCAACAGCGCATCCCATTTGGAGGGGCTCAGCGGATCGGCCCGCACATCATGAAATGCCACGTCGTGGCCTGCCCCCTCAAGCGCCTTGATCGCCTTTTTGCAGGTGTCGCAGGTGGGAATTCCGTAAAGGGTAAGTGTCGTCATGTCAGACCTGAATTGGTGGGTTCGCGCGGATAATGGCGGATAAATCCGGGGCTGTCACCCATCCTGTGCAGGGACGGCGCGCCGATATTCATGCACCACACAGACCGGCGCCGTGGCGCGCAGGGGGTGGCGCCCACATCTCGCCAATCGGCAGTGTCGAACGCCGGAAAGAACGTATCGGCTCCCGGCACATCCAGCGCCACCTCGGTCACCAGCAAACGGTCGGCCATGGGCAGCATTTCACGGTAAATCCCTGCCCCGCCAATGCCATAGACCCGCCGGTATCCGGCATCAAAGGCATGGGCCACCGCCGCCGCCACATCGCGGCAGACAACCGGCGCATCCACATCCCCCGAAGACACCACAATGTTCAGACGGTTTTTCAACGGGCGCACCGGCAGGCTTTCCCATGTGGTGCGGCCCATGATGATCGCGCCGCCCATGGTTTCGCGTTGAAAAAACGCCAAATCCTCGGGGGCGCGCCAGGGGATTGTGCCATCCTTGCCGATGGCGCCATCGCGCGCCCGGGCCACAACCAGTGCAATCATCGGCCCACCTCCGCCGCAGTGTGGGGCGGTCTTTTATCCGCCGATAGTGCCATTCCAACGATGTTCGCCGCACGGTTCATGATCTCAGGTCCCTGATCAGGCCGCATCATGGAACGGCGCGCCAATCTTTGACACCGATCCCCCGCCAGCGGCACATTTCATCCGAAACTGCATCAAAGGTTCGGGGGACGCAATGGCGCGGGCGGCGAGACTTGCGCAGGGTCTGAACGCCAAACGCGATGGGGCCGGTCGGATTTGCACCGACCGGCCCCGACAGGCGACCAGATGGCCCCTTAAAACGCCGGGCGTTAGCCCCGCTCGCCGTGTCCACCGTTATGGTCCCGCGCGCCGTGTCCACCGTCATGGTCCCGCGCGCCGTGTCCACCGTCATGGTCCCGCGCGCCGTGACCGCCGTCATGGCCCCGCGCGCCGTGATCCGGTGCGCCTCGATCATCGGCATTCAGAACGCCGTCACCGTTGCGGTCCATCTGTGCGACGATACCGCCGAACCGCCGGTCCATTTCCGCCTGGGTCAGCGATCCGTCCCCATCGGCATCAAGATCCTGAAAATCGTCGACCATCCGGTCTTTTGCCAATTCAACAAAGATCGACTGGAATTCGTCCAGCGTGATGGCGCCATCGCCCGAGGAATCGGCCCCGGCCACAAGCGAGGCACGGAACAGGTCAATTTCGTCCTGGCTGACACTGCCGTTTCCGTCAGCATCAACCCGGTCCATTGCCGCACCAAACATCATGCCACCACCACGGGGGCCGCGTTCGCCACGTGGCCCATGATCGCCGTGATCGGCCGTCTGAACAACCGTGGCCGCGTCATCCACGCCGGTCACCGGCCCGGTTTGCCCGGACGCGATGGCGGCCGCGCTCAGGCTGCCGAACAGGGCGAGGAACAGAACAGGGAGGGTTTTGGTCGGTTTCATGGTATTTCCTTTCATGGGTCAGTTGGGGGCTTGCGGCCCCGATGACCTCCATCTAGCGGTTCGTCGGTCGAAAGGTTTGTCAGCGCCACCTCTGCATTGTCGCCGTTTGTCGCAACGTCGCGATCTGATACAACTTGCGACAATCGAAAGGGATCATGGGCTGCTGCGCATCTGGTTTTGCAGGCACGCGACAGCCTAAAACGACTGAAACCGCGACTTGCATACCAAAAGGAGCCGCCTGTTGACCGACCCCGTGACCCCACAGATCCTGATCGTCGACGATGCGCGCGACATCCGCGAACCGCTGGGCCAATACCTGCGCAAGCAGGGCTATCGCACCCGGCTTGCCGCCCATGCCGCCGAGGCGCGCGGGATCGTGGCCGAGGCCGCAATTCATCTGGTGGTGCTTGATATCATGATGCCGGGCGAAGACGGGCTTTCGCTGTGCCGCTGGTTCGTGGCGCAGGGCGGCCCGCCGGTCCTGTTGCTGACGGCGATGGCGGATGAAACCGACCGGATCGTCGGGCTTGAACTTGGCGCTGACGATTATCTGGTGAAACCGTTCAACCCCCGCGAACTGTTGGCCCGTGTTCGCGCGATCCTGCGCCGGGCGCCCCCGGCCCCCGTGGCACCGCCCGACGGAAAACGCACCTTCGGGCGCTGGACCCATGACCCAGATCAGTTGCGACTAAGCGATATGAACGGCACCACTGTCGACCTGACCTCAGCCGAGAACCGCCTGCTGGGCATCTTTCTGGATCAGCCCCGCGTGGTGCTAAGCCGCGCGACCCTGCTCGATATGACGGCGGGGCGCGAGGCCAAGGTTTATGACCGCGCCATCGACAACCAGATCAGCCGCCTGCGCCGCAAGATCGAACGTGACCCGAAGGCGCCGCGCCTTCTGGTAACCGAATGGGGCGGCGGTTACCGGCTTGTGGCGGATGTAACCGACGGCACTGCCTCGTGAGGCGCGGCCTTGCGCGACTGACCCCTGACGGGCTTGCCGGTCGGTTTGCGCTTTTGCTTTCGGTTGCCCTGATTGCGGCCAATGTCATTGCCTTGGTCGTGCTTGCGGCGGATCAGCGGAACTTTGACCGCAGCGTCAGCGAAAGCCGCGAAATCGAAAGGATCGTCGCGCTTGTTCCCGCGATGGAGGCGGTTTCCCCCAAGGCACGGGAACGGATCGCCAACGCCGCCTCGACCCGCTTTGCACGGGTGCAGGTTGACGTACAGCCGCGCCTGACCGCGACCGCCGCCGACGCCCGTTCACAGGATCTGGGCCAGCGGGTTTCACAGGCCCTGGCGGGGCGGGTGGTGGCAGTGGCGATCGTTCCCCAGGGGGCAGAACCGGCTGCTCCGGGCGATTGGCGCAAACGCGACGCCATCATCATCACCATTCCGTTGACCACGGCACAAGCGCAGCCCGACCAATGGCTCAACGTCATGACCAGCGGCGCGCCCCCCGTAACGGTGGAATTCCCGAAGGGGTTATCCTGACGATACTGGGGCTGTCTCTTGTCTGCGTTCTGGCCGTGGCGCTGCTTTTTGCCCGACGTCTGACGAAACCCCTGGCCGATCTTGCCACCGCCGCCGGGGCGGCGGGGCGCGGCGACCGGACGGCACGGGTGCCCGAAACCGGTGCGCGCGAGATGCGCACGGCAGCGGCGGCGTTCAACGCGATGCAGGGCGAAATCGCGCGCTTTGATGCCGAACGGCTGCGCACCCTTGCGGCCGTCGGGCATGATCTGCGCACGCCAATGACCAGTCTGCGCATCCGCACAGAGATGGTCGAGGACAGTGATCTGCGCGATCCGATGATCCGCACCCTTGATGAAATGACGGTCATGGCCGATGGTCTTGTCACCTATGCGCGCGAAGGGCGTGATGTCGAACAGCCCGCGCCGGTCGATCTGGCCGCGCTGCTGACGCACCTGTGCGGCGAACGGGGCGCCGCATTTGCCGGGGGGCGCCGGTAACAATCATGGGGCGGCCTGTCGGGCTGGGCCGGTTGTTCGGCAATCTCGTGGACAATGCCCTGCGCTATGGGACAACCGCAAATGTCACGCTGACGGCCACCCCCACAAAGGCGGTGATCACCGTTGATGATTGCGGCCCCGGCATTCCGGCAGAGCGGCTGGAAGAGATGTTCCAGCCGTTTTCGCGTGGCGAAGACAGCCGCAACACCGCCACCGGCGGGGCCGGTCTTGGGCTTTCCATTGCCCGCACGATCGCCCAGAGCCATGGTGGAACAATCACGTTGCAAAACCGGCGGGATGGCGGGTTGCGGGCCTGCGTGACCCTGCCGAAAGGGCCATAGACCATGACGTTTGTTCGCCGCCTCCTGAAGCTGCTGGCGCTGGTGCTGATCGTCGGGTTGTTTGCCGTCGCCTGTCAGATCATCCGCAATTCCGCCGACACGCCCCTGCGCCCTGCCCCGCAATCGGGCCTGCGGGTGGCAAGCTATAATGTTCACTATATCATCATGGGGCAAGCCAGCGGCCCGTGGTCACGCGGCGATTGGAACCGGCGGCGCGGGCCGCTCGACCTCGCGGTCAAGGCGATGGATGCCGATGTCATTGCCTTTCAGGAAATGGAAAGTTTCACCCGGGGCGACGAAAGCCGCGTAAACCTTGCGCTTGACTGGCTGTTGGCGCGCAACCCCGATTACGCGGCCGCTGCCGTGGGGGATCCGGCTGTGTTTCCCTCGACGCAGCCGATTCTGTATCGCGTGGCCCGGCTTGAGATGCTGGATCAGGGGTGGTTCTTTTTCTCTGAAACGCCCGATGTGATCTATTCGCGCACCTTCAACGGATCTTATCCGGCCTTTGCCTCATGGGCACAATTCCGCGACCGGCGCACGGAGGCGACCTTTCGGATCGTGAATGTCCATACGGATTATGCCAGCCGGTCCAACCGCTTGCGGTCTATCACGTTGGTTGCCGAACAATCGGCGCCGTGGATCAAGGCGGGCGGAACAGTGCTGTTGACCGGAGACCTGAACGCCCGCCTTGGGGATCGCGGCGTCGACATCCTGCAAAAGGCGGGGTTCACCTTTGCACCGGTCGAAGGCGCCACATATCACTTTAACCGCGGGCTGAATCTCTTTGCGGCCATTGACCATATTGCATGGGCTGGCAACGCCCGCCTGCTTGGGTCACCCATGGTTGTCCGGCACCGGTTTGACGGCGAATGGCCAAGCGATCATTACCCGGTCGTTGTCGATCTCGCGACAGAGTGACCGGCGCGATCGACCGCCCCCGAGGCGTCAGGCGGTCTGTCGCGACCACTCCATGCTTTCGAATTTTTCGCGAAAGGCAAAGCGTTCCAGATGCTTGTCGATAACGCTGCGCGCCTGCGCCAGACCCTCTGCGCTGTCGGCGTGCAGCACCACGATCAGATCCGTTTCTGTCGCGGTCAGAGTCGCGGGGCCGGCAGGTAATACCACCGCGCCAGAATGTTCGTCAAAGCGAACCTCGACCTTATGCGCAAAGTGTTTGCACAATTGTTGCAGGTAGCGGCTGGCGTGGGATGTGGTGAAGCGGCCTTCGTCGTGAAATTTATCCGGCATATCGAATTGTCCTGAGTATTTTTGTCAGCTATTTACCTGACAAAATGAGTCGGCCTTGTCGAGACTTTATTGCTCACCGGAAAATGAAAGGGAAATTCATGAAATCCGTCCTTGCCACCGTTGCAATCTGTGCCCTGCCGGGCATCGCGTTCGCCCAGACGGTCGATATTCAAACCGCCATCGGCGTGGCAACTGTCCCTGCCGCGCCGCAAAACGTTGTCGCGTTCGATCTTGCGGCCATCGACGATCTGAACGCCCTTGGCGTGACGGTCGCGGGTGCCCCCGATATCACCCCGCCCACCTATCTGGCTAAAGCACTGGCCGGGGTCAAAACCGTGGGAACATTGTTTGAACCGGACTTCGAAGCGCTGGCCGTCATGGCCCCCGATCTGATCATCGCGGGCGGACGGTCGCAATCGCAGGTCAAGCCGCTGTCACAGATCGCGCCCACCATCGACATGACGATCGCGGGCGATAACCTCATGGCGAACGCCGAGGCGCGCGTGACGGCCTATGGTGAAATCTTTGGCCGACAGGATGACGCGGCGGCGCTTTTGTCGACCCTCGATACAGCCATCGCCGACGCCAAAACCACCGCACAGGGCAAGGGCGACGTTCTGATCCTGATGACCAACGGCGGTAAGGTTTCGGCTTACGGCGACGATCTCGCGGTTTGGTTGGCTGCACAGTTCCCTTGGCCTGCCCGAGGCCTATCCCGATCTGACGCCGGAAACCCACGGCGAGGCGGTTTCCTTTGAATTCATCGCCAAGGTCAACCCTGACTGGATTTTCGTCATCGATCGCGGCGCCGCCATCGGCCAGGAAGGCGAAGCCGCCGCCGCCACGCTGGACAATCCGCTGGTGGCCGGCACGACAGCGGCCAAGGCCGGGCATATCGTCTATCTCGATCCTGCGCGGCTTTATCTTGCCGGCGGCGGTATCCAGTCGATGATGGGAACGATCGCCGAAGTGAGCGATGCCATGACCGCAAACGGCAGTTGATCAATCGCCATGCGTTTACCGGTTCTTGCGGGCCTGACGCTCGCCGTCCTTGTGACGGCGAGCCTGCCTCATAGGTGTCGCTGATCTTTTTACGGGGGATCTTGATGCGCAGATGGTGCTGGCCGTCAGCAGGCTGCCGCGCACCTTTGCGGCGCTGCTGGCGGGGGCGGGCCTCGCGCTGGCGGGGGTCGTTGTGCAGATGAGCGTGCAGAACCGGCTGGTGGAACCGGGGCTGGTTGGCACGCCGGAATCGGCGATGCTGGGCCTGCTGGCCGTAACCCTGATCGCGCCGGGCGCGGCCTTGATCGTCAAGATGTCGGTGGCGGCGGGCACTGCCCTGATCGGCACGCTGGGGTTTCTTTGGCTGGCGCGCCATGTTCCGCGCCGCGACCCCATTCTGTTGCCCCTGGTCGGGCTGATCTATGGCGGGATCATCGGCGCGGCGGTGCTGTGGATCGCCTGGACCACGGATCTGGTGCAATATATCGGCGTCTGGCAAAGCGGTGAATTTTCCGGTGTCCTGCGGGGCCGGTACGAATTGTTGTGGGTGGTGGCCGGGATTGCCGGGCTGCTGTGGCTGGCCGCAGACCGGATCACATTGCTGGGGCTGGGCGAGGATGCGGCGCGCAGTCTCGGCCTTGATTACCGGCAAACCCTGTTGACGGGGTTGATCCTTGTGGCTGTGATCGTGTCGGTTGTGGTGGTCAGCGTCGGGTCGATCCCGTTCGTGGGGCTGGTCGTGCCCAACGTCGTGTCGCGCTGGCGCAGCGACAACCTGCGCCGCAACCTGCCTTTGGTGGCATGGCTGGGCGGTTGCATGGTTCTGGGCTGTGATATCATCGGGCGCCTGATCCGATACCCCTATGAAATACCGGCGGGCACCGTTTTTGCCGTTCTGGGTGCGGCCCTTTTTCTGTGGCTGTTGCATGCCGCACCAAGGCAATCCCATGGCTGACCGTCGCCTTATTCTTATTGGTATTGTGTTGCTGGCCGTCTCCGCGCTGTTCCTGTTGTGGAATCTGCGTGCGCCTGTGGGCTTCATCCTGTCACTGCGGTTGACCAAGCTGGCGGCGCTCTGCGTGGTGGGGGCCGCCGTGGGCAGCGCGACCGTGCTGTTTCAGACCGTCGCCGCAAACCGGTTGCTGACCCCCGGCATCGTCGGTTTTGACGCCTTGTTCGTGTTTATCCAGACCGGGCTTGTCCTGACATTGGGCGGCGCCGGGTTTGCCACCTTGCCGGCACTGGCCCAGTTCGGGGTTGAAACCCTTGTCCTTGTCGGCGCGGCGCTTGCGCTTTTCGGGGCGCTGCTGCGCCGGGGCGCCGATGACATCCTGCGCCTTGTGCTGACCGGCGTGATCCTTGGGGTGCTGTTGCGCGGCCTTGCGGGGTTGGTGCAGCGGTTGCTGGACCCATCCGAATTCGCCATCGTGCAACAGGCCAGCTTTGCCACCTTCGGCGCAGTCGACAAAACCCAACTGGCCATCGCCGCTGTTGTTCTGGTCCTGTGCCTCGGGGTGGCCCTGCGCCTTGCCCGGCTGTTCGATCTGGCGGCTTTGGGGCGGGCCACGGCGCTGCCGCTGGGGCTTGATTATGACCGGGTGATCTTTGCGGCGCTGGGGCTTGTGGCGGTGCTTGTTGCCGTTTCGACCGCGCTGGTCGGGCCGATCACGTTTCTTGGGCTGCTTGCGGCCAGTCTGGCCCATGCGATCCTGCCGACCTGGCGCCATTCGCGGCTGATTCCGGCGGCGGCGCTGATCGGGGCGACAATCCTTGTCGCGGGGCAATTCGTGTTTGAACGGCTGCTGGGCCTGCAATCGACCCTAACCGTGATCGTCGAGTTTCTCGGCGGTCTGTTGTTTCTGTTTCTCGTGCTGAAAAGGCCCCGGTGATGATAAGACTGGACAAAGTAAGCGTCGACAAAGGCGGCAGCGCGATCCTGTCAGACGTGTCGCTGGCCTTTGGTCAGGGGGGCATCACCGCCCTGATCGGCCCGAACGGCGCGGGCAAATCGACGCTGCTGCATGCCATCGCCGGGCTGATCCCCCTGCCCGTGGGTTGGTCGAGGTCGAAGGCATTGACATGACCCGCGCCCGCCCCCGGAACGGGCGCGCCGTGTCGCGCTTTTGGCCCAGAATGAGCAGGTGACAGCGCGGCTGACGGTGCGCGATCTGGTCAGTTTCGGGCGCTGGCCCCATCACCACGGGCGCCCCCGCGACACCGACCTGATCAAGATCACCGAAGCCATCGACACCTTTGATCTTGCCGCGCTGGCGGATCGGCGGTTGGATGCCCTGTCCGGCGGTCAGCGCCAGCGGGCATTCGTGGCAATGGCATGGGCGCAGGAAACGCCCTGGCTGTTGCTGGACGAACCGCTTTCGGCGCTGGACCCCCGCCATGCCCGCGACATCATGGACCGCCTGCACGCCCTGACGCGGCAGGGCGCCCAACAGCGCAGCGTGGTGATCGTCTTGCATGACCTTGGCGTCGCCGCCCGCTATGCCGACCGCATCGTCGCGCTGAAAGACGGGCGGCTGGTCACATCTGGCCCACGGGTTCTGAAAATGACCGGCACCATGCTGAGCGATCTGTTCGGAACCGGCCTGGCGATCAAGAATGTGGCCGGACAGGATGTCGTCGTGCCGGTCTAGCGATGCCGACCGGATGGGCCGCGCGGCGATTCTTCACATCTAGCGCCCTGAAATTGCAACGGAATACCGGGTTTTCGCGCCAGAAGGCGGTGGCGGAAACGGCGCGGCGCGGCGCACAAGGCGCAGGGCCTCGCGATCCAGTGCCGTCGACCCCGAACTGCGGGCGATGGCCGCCCCCGACAGTGCGCCGTTCGCGGCAATGCGGAATGACACGGTCGTCGTGCCGCGCGCCCCGGCCCGGGGTTTGGGCACCCGCGACAGGCGCGCCATGACTTGCCCGGGATAATTGCTGACGGCGGCGTTTCCGGCACGGCGGGTGGCGGCGCCGCCGGCGCTTTTCGGTGCCTTTGCGGCGTTGCGGCGCCCATCCGATGCGCCCACGCGGGCGTTTTGCGCCGCATTCCCCTTTGGCGGTGCCGGGCGTTTGGGCTGTGTCGCATCCGCCTGGTGCCGTGGCATTGTCTGGTTCGTTTTTTCAAACTGTGCCGTGCGCGGTGCCGGGCGGGGCGATTGGACAACGACCCCAGGTTCGATTTCGGCTGATCTGGTTTGCCGGTCGACATCGAGGGTCCGGGCAGGCTCTACCTTCGGCGCCGTTTCAACCGCCAAAGGTTCCCGAGTGGCGGCCGCCGTGATTGTGGCGCGCGATGGCGTCAGGGCCTTGATCGGGTTCGGGGCGACCTTTGCCGGTTTGGCCGGGGTTGCGGGCTGCGCCACAGGTTTCGGGGCCGCAGCCAGAGGTGGCGGCGCATCGGCCATGGGCGCCGCCCGTGCAACTACCGCAGTTTCCACCGCTTGCGACGGCGCGACGGTTCCGACGGCCATATCGGCGAAACTGTTGCCCAGGCTTGCCGCGCGGCCCCCCGAAGCGCCTTCGATCATGATCGGTTCAGGGCGGATCAGAGCCACGGCCAGCCCCGCGTGCAGCCCGACCGAACCAACAACAGCCAGCGTTTTCATCATGCCTGCCCGGATGCTCATTTCATGGCCCTTTGCGTAACGATCACGATTTTTTCGGCCCCCGCCGCCCGCAGCTCGCCCGCCAGCCCGACCAGCCGCGCCGCGTCAAGCCGGCGATCCGGCACGACACGCAGCACAGCACGATCTGGCGGCGCCAACCCCGCGACAAAGGCGGCAACCGATGCAATATCCCTGCCCTGGTGGGTGATCCTGCCGTCGGGGTGCACAACAAGGGCGTCCGGCGGCGCGCGCCCATCCAGATCAGCGGTGCGCACCAACGACAGGGTCGGGTCCAGCGGGCGGGCCAGCGTTCCGGCGACCATGAAAAACACCAGCATCAGAAACACGATGTTGATCAGGGCGATGGTCGGTTCGCGCCCACCAGAGCTGCGCCGACGCCTCATGTGTCGCCGCCCAGAACGGTGGGCGAAATGCCGGGTACGCGGCGCAGCACCACCAGAACATCGGTCAGCCGCTGCGCATCGACACCGGGTTTCAGCGACACCAGCAACGCGCGGTCGCCATGGGGCGCCCGCTCTGTCAGGGCGGCAGGCAGTCCGGCAAGCGTGACAGCCCCCCGTTCAGCGTAAGCCCACCAGCGGCAAGTTGCAGGAACAACGGTGGCTCCCCCTCTGCAACGTCCGCGCCTGCGGCGGCAGAGGCCAGTTCGACCTCGGCGAATTTCGAAAAGGTCGAACTGAGCATAAAGAACAACAACAGCAGGAAAATAACGTCGATCAACGACGTCATCGACAGCCTGCGGCGCCGCGCCGCCCTACCCATGGGCCGGTACAGCCGTATCCGGGGTGGTCCTGCCGGTGCTGCCCAACGGCGATCGGACGGTGGCAATGGCGCGTTCCGCCAGGACGCGCTCGGCCTCCATCCGGCCCTCGAACCAGGTCAGGATCAGGGCGGTCGGCATCGCCACGGCCAGCCCGACCGCGGTGGTCAGCAGCGCCACCCAAATGCCCCCCGCCAGGATCGACGGGTCGACCTGCGCGCCTGCGTCCTGCAAGGATTGGAACGCCTCGATCATGCCCAGAACCGTGCCGAACAACCCCAGCAGCGGCGCAAGCTGCGCCACCGCATCCAGAAACCGCAGCCCCCGTTCCAGGCGGGCGAACCGGGTTTCCGCCTCGGTTGTCAGGCGGGTTGCGGCGGCCGGATCGCCCGGTGCGCCAAACGCCATCCCGATCACCGGTGCAAGATAGCTGCGCGACCGGATCAGGGCGGCCCGCGCCCCTGCCCTATCACCGGCATCCCACGCCGCGACGGCCCGGGTCAATTCACGGTGGCGGCCTACGCCGCTGGCCGCAAACTGCCAAAGCTTGAACAACACGGTGGCCAGCGTCACCACAGATACCAACACAAGCAACAGCACGACCGGACCGCCAAGATCGGCGATTCCGGCCAGCCGGTCGACAAGATCATTCATCCGATCAGCTCCACATTAACGCGGCTTGATAATTGAAGCCCGTCCACACAGGCCCCAGCCGCAAGATCGGGCGCGTCACACGTGCTGGCGCCGTTGATCAGGATCCGGCCCAGATCACCGCAACCGACCCCATCCAGCACGAACTGGCGGACGCGCGGACGCGCGGGCGGCAGATCGGCAAAGTCGAACAGGGTCAGGCGCTCGACATCGCCGTCGGTGTCAAACAGCACCGTTTCGAACACCGCATGGGTGACTGCGGCGGCATACCCGTTGATCGCCACAAAGGTGAGCGTGCAAACGCCCGCCTCTGTGGTTGCCGCGTTCAGTTCGATGGACAGGCCGGGGGCCACGTCCGTTTCCTGTGCTGTGGCCACACCGGCGGTCATCGCAAAAGCGATCAGCACCGCCAGTGGCCCTTGGGTTCGGTCCGTCATGACAAACACACTCTGCGGTGTGATGGCGCCAGGGGATGGGTGCGGGGGCGATCAGATACAGGGGCCAAGATCAGAACTTTTTTGCCAGAGTCAGCTTGATGTTGCGCCCCGGTGCCGGACGGGTGGACAGGAACGGCGTATAGTCGCGATCCAGGGCATTCTCGATTCCTAGGCGAATTTCGGTGCCTTCCAGAACACCCTGTTGCGGCGCATAGGTGGCGCGCAGATTATGAACACCAAACCCCGACGCCTGTTGGGTGCCGTCGTTCACCCCCAGGCTCGCCACCAGTTCCCAACTGAGATCGAGCGCATCGCCGAACTTTTTGCCCACCGTCGCGCGCAGGCTGTCGGCAGGGGTGTTGCGCCAGCGTCCGCTTTGCGCGCCATCGCGTTCTGTGCCGTCGGTGATGTTCGCGTTCACGTCGAAATACAGCCCGCTTTCCAGCGCATAGGACGCTTCGAGTTCAAGTCCCTTGGTTTCAATCTCGTCGGGGCGATCGGCCGAACTGGCCCCAAAGCTGGAGGAATAGGATGTCACATCATAAAGTGTGCTTTGATACAGGTTCGCCTTGATCGCAAACGTATCGCCCGAGACGAACAGATCGGTGCGATCCCAGGAGGCACCAAGTTCAAACGTGCGCGCCTTTTCGCTTTGCACGATAAGGGCGGGGTCGCCCAGATCGTCAAGGATGGGCAGGTTTTCGGTATAGGCGGCGCTGCCGAACACCGCAAACCCGTTGCCAAAGGCATAGCGCGCCGAGACACCGCCCATCAGCGCGCTGTCCTTGAACGGACCACCAAAGGCGGGATCGCTGGCGCTGATCTTTGATGTTTCAAACCGCAGGGCCGGGGTGATCGTCCAGGCGCTGCCAATGCGCATTTCATCTACGGCGAACAGCGCGATCCGGTCGTCGCGCCCGCCGGGGGCCGACGATGCATTCTGGCGGTCCTTGCGGATGAATTCCAGCCCGGTGCGCAATTCATGGGCAACTGCGCCGGTGTCGAACAGGCTGGTGTTGTGGAACGACAGCTTGGTCGTTTCATACCGGTGATCGGCATTGCGCAGATCGTCGGCACCGGGGCCGACGGCCGTTTGTTCGATCACCTGATCGGCATAGGACAATGCGACGGTCAGATCGACCAGATCGTTGGCCGCGGGGTTCCAGCCATAGGTCAGCACACTTGTGCGCGAGATCGATATCGCGATCCACGTTGCCGAAAAATCCGGCGGTCGTTTCGAATGTGTCATAGGGGACATCGCGTTCTGACGACGTGGTGTCGGAATACATCAGGCTGACATATTGGTCGCGGTTTGCGCCGAACGTGTATTTCGCCTTGGCCAGCCAGGATGGCAGAGTGAAATCGCTGTTGCCAATGGTGGCACCGGTGCCATCGTCCTGCTGGTCCTGATCGCGCCAGGTATAATTCGCCAGGAACTCCAGATTTTGGGTCGGTTGCCAGGCCAGGGTTGTCGAGCTGGTGATGCCATCGCCGTTGGTTGCAAACTGCAACGTCTGGCTGCCCGCAAAGCCGATCTCGCCCAGTGTGAAGTCCGACGCATCCTTGGTTTCCAGCCGCACGACACCGCCGACGATGCCCGATCCATATTCGAAACTGCCCACCGTGCCGCGGATCACCTCGACCGATTTGTAAAGGAACGGATCGGTGAACAATTGCGTACCGATACGATACAGTTCTTCCGCGCCCACCGATGCGCCATCAACCTGCACCGCGACCTTCTGGTCGGTGCCAAAGGTCGCGTTGGCGCCATAGCCCCGAATATTGATTCCCGATCCCTGTGGCGTCGACCCGTTGACCAGGGCCACACCCGGCACGGAATCGATCAGCTCGGCCACGGTGTTGGCCTGCCGGTCGTCGATCTCTTTCTTGTCGATTTCGGTCACCGGGGTGGCGGTGCCGGTCTGAACCGCGCGTTTTCCTTCGCCCAACACGATGGTGCCAAGAAATTCGCCGTCGGCCTGCTGGGCGGTGGCGGGCACCATCGAAAGGACAAGCGCGGCAAGCGCGGTCGAGCTGCGCAGCCCGGTTTTCATCTGTGATCTGGTCATACTGCATCCCCAAGGATTGACGTGGGTGCCGGGATGCTCGCGTTGGGCTGGCTGGGCATAAATTTCAGCGGCGAATGTCAATTCCGACGATTGCCGCTTGAGGTGCATAAAAAGACCTACTAAAACTGTCAACTACATTTGCCGCCCGATCCAAAGATCATCGGCAAGCCAGCCGGGCCTTGTGCCGCGCCAGCATTCCCTCAACAAATCACAAGGTGCACCATGCCCGATACAACACGCCCGTCTGCCGAAAACATCCGCTCCCGCGAGGACGCAACCCCGGGCTGCGCGCCCGTGACCTGGCCGAAACCCTTGGCATCACCGAGGCCGAACTGGTCGCCGCCCGCTGCGGCGACGGCGTAACGCGGATCACCGCGCACCCCGACGCGGTGATCGGCGCGGCGCAAACCTTCGGCGAAGTGATGGCCCTGACCCGCAACGATCATGTGGTTCATGAAAAAATCGGCGTCTATGACAATTACAGCACCGGCCAGCATGCCGCGATCGTCCTGACCGACGACATTGATCTGCGGATTTTCCCGTCACAATGGTGCCATGCCTTTATGGTGGAAAAGACTGTCGACGACAGCGTGCGGCGCAGCATTCAGGTGTTCAATGCCGCTGGCGATGCGGTACACAAGATATTCCTGCGCGACGGGTCCGACCTTGCGGCGTGGGACGCCGCGAAATCGGCCCATGCCCTGCCCGATCAGGCACCGCGTTGCGATACCGAACCGCGCAACCCCATCGAAGGGGCAAAGGAAAACCCGCAAAAGATCGATATCCTGCGCGCGGAATGGGGCCGGATGACCGACACCCACCAATTCATGCGCCTGACATCGAAACTGCGGATGAACCGTCTGGGGGCCTATCGCAGTGTCGGCGCCCCCTTTGTGCGCGCGCTGGCCCCAACTGCCGCGGTCACGATGTTGGAACAGGTGCGCGATTCGGGGATCGAGGTAATGGTGTTTGTCGGCAATCGCGGCTGCATCCAGATCCACAGCGGCCCGATCCGCACCCTGAAACCCATGGGCCCCTGGCAAAATGTCATCGACCCCGGTTTCAACCTGCATCTGCGCGCCGACAGGGTGGCCGAGGTCTGGGCCGTCGAAAAGCCAACCCAGCGCGGACCGGCCATTTCGCTTGAGGCGTTCGACGTCGACGGGGGATTGATTTTTCAGGTGTTCGGTGTGGGCAAGGAAGGCCGCGACAGCCGTGCGGCATGGGGCAACCTGGTTGCCGGGCTGCCCGGGCTTGCCGAACAGGTGTCGGCATGAGTTGCAAATCACGCAAAAGGTTTGTTGCCTGCACCGCCTTGGCCACAGTCATGATCGCAGCGGGAACGGCAGTGGTTGCGGCGGACACCGCAAAACCCGACGGGATCGTTTCCATCGGCGGCTCTGTCACGGAAATCATCTATGCCCTGGGCGAAGGGGACCGGCTGACAGCGCGCGACACCACCTCGACCTTTCCACCGCAGGCAGAGACCCTGCCCGATGTGGGGTATATGCGGGCCTTGTCCGCCGAAGGCGTGCTGTCGGTTGCACCCAATCTGATCATTTCCGAAAGCGATGCAGGGCCGCCCGAAGCGGTCGGCCTGCTGAAAGACGCCGGCGTGCCATTCGTTACGGTGCCCGACGCATATGACCGTGCGGGCATCGTCGCCAAGATCCGCGCCGTCGGGGTGGCCCTGAACGACAACGCTGACGCCGAAGCCCTGGCCCAACAGGTCGATACCGCATTGCAGACCGCCGAAGATCAGGCCCGGACCATGGCGGGCGATCACCCCAAACGGGTGCTGTTCATCCTCAGCACCCAGGGCGGGAGGATCACGGCGTCAGGCTCTGGCACCGCTGCGGCGGGAATCATCACCATGGCGGGGGCCGAAAACGCCCAGCGCGGGTTCGAAGGTTACAAGCTCCTGACCGACGAGGCTGTGACCATGGCCGCGCCCGATGTCATTCTGATGATGGACCGTGGCGGCGACCACGGCGCAGCGGCGGACGAGGTGCTGGCCATGCCCGCGGTTGCCACCACCCCGGCAGCGAAAACGCGCGCTGTGATCCGAATGGACGGCCTGTATCTGCTGGGCTTTGGCCCGCGCACCGCCAAAGCGGTGAGCGATCTGGCCAACGCCCTTTACGGAGGCTGAACGATGGCGGCCGTCACATCATTCGAAGCGCCGCTCCGCGACCGCGCGGCCCATGCACGGGCCGCACATTTCTGGCTGGCGTTGCTGTTGCTGGGCTGCTGTGTGCTCAGCCTGGCATGGGGCGCGTCCGGGACATCGCTGTGGGGCGCCATCGGCAAGATCGCCAGCGGGCAACCGCTCGATCAGACCGAGCGCATTGTACTGTGGAACATTCGCGCACCGCGCATGGTGATGGGCGTCTGTGTCGGTGCGGCGCTGGCCGTGGCCGGGGCGGTGATGCAGGGATTGTTCCGCAACCCGCTGGCCGATCCGGGCCTGGTGGGCGTCGGGGCCGGTGCCGGGTTGGGCGCGATCACGGCGATCGTGCTGGGGGCAACCTTGCCGCTGGCATTGATCGACACGGTGGGGAATTATCTGGTGCCGCTGGCCGCCTTCCTTGGCGGTTGGGGGTCGACGCTGCTGCTTTATCGGGTGTCCACCCGGCAAGGACGCACCTCGGTTGCGACCATGCTGCTGGCCGGCATCGCATTGGGCGCACTGGCGGGGGCCGTGTCGGGCATCCTCGTTTATATGGCCGATGACCAACAACTGCGTGATCTGACGTTCTGGGGGCTGGGATCGCTGGCCGGGGCCACATGGGCCAAGACGCTGGTGGCCGGACCGCTGATTCTGACGGCGATCGTTGCGGCGTCGTTTCTCGGGCGCGGTCTGAACGGGCTGGCCCTGGGCGAAGCGACGGCGGCGCACATGGGCGTTCCGGTGCAACGCCTGAAATCCATCGCCATCCTGACCGTGGCCGCATCCACCGGTGCGGCCGTGGCTGTCTCGGGCGGTATCGGTTTCATCGGCATCGTGGTGCCCCACCTGTTGCGGCTGGCAACCGGGCCGGATCACCGCACCCTGTTGCCCAATGCGGCGCTGTTGGGGGGCAGCCTGCTATTGCTGGCCGACGTGATCAGCCGCACATTGATTGCGCCTGCGGAACTGCCTATCGGAATCGTCACCGCAATCCTTGGCGCGCCGGTCTTTCTGTGGATCCTGCTACGCCGTCGCGGGATGGTGGACCTGTGATGCTGCGGGCAGAAAACATCGATGTCATCTTCGGGCGCAAGCAGGTGTTGCACGCCAGCCATATCGCCGCGCAGGCGGGGGCACTGACGGCCATTGTCGGGCCGAACGGATCGGGCAAGACGACCCTGCTCAAGGCGCTGACCGGCGACGTGGAGCACGGCGGGCGAGTTACCCTGAACGGCACCGACATCACCACGATGAAGGGATGGGAACTGGCGGCGCGGCGCGGCGTGCTGCCCCAGGCTGCCGTTCTTGCCTTTCCGTTCACAGTGATCGAAGTGGTGCGTATGGGCCTGCAATCGGGAACATCGGGCGGAGAAACGGACCTGCCTGCGCGGGCGCTGAAATCTGTCGGGCTGGGTGGATTTGCCCATCGGTTTTACCAGGAACTGTCAGGCGGCGAACAACAACGTGCGCAACTGGCGCGCGTGCTGTGCCAGGTGTGGCATCCGGTGGCCGACGGACAGCCCCGGTGGCTGTTGCTGGATGAACCGGTCGCCAGTCTGGACATCGCGCATCAGTTGCAGGTGATGGGGATCGCGCGCGATTACGCCCGCCGCGGCGGCGGCGTGATCGCGGTAATGCACGATTTGAACCTGACGGCGATGTTCGCCGATGCCGTTACGGTGATGTGCGCCGGTCGGGTGCTGGCGGCAGGGCCAACCCCCGACGTGCTGTGCGATGCGGTGCTGACCCGGGCCTATGGCTGTGCGCTGCGGGTCAATGCGGCCCCACCGCCCGGCGCGACGTTTATCCTGCCCCATACGGCGTCTGCGGTCGAATAACGCCGTCCGAACATGCCCCGCGAAATGGCAATGGCGTTTTGCCGGTGGCCGGATCGCGGGGCGTTACTGCCGTGTTTCAATGTCGGGCAGAAAGATCGTAAGCCCCCCAGAAACAACAGGAACGCCAACAGGCTGAACACCTGCTGAATTCCCAAATGGTCGGCAACCGCGCCAAGCAGCGCCGCGCCGATCGCGCCAATTCCAAAGGCAAATCCGAAAACGAACCCCGCAACCATACCCACCTTTTGCGGCAACAATTCTTGCGCATAAACAACGATTGCCGAAAACGCCGAAGACAGGATCAGGCCGACAAGAATGCTCAGGACAACGGTGCCGAAAAGATTCATGTGCGGCAGGAAAAGCGCGAAAGGCAGCGCGCCCAGAATGGACCCCCAGATCACCTTCAGCCGCCCGACCCGGTCACCGATCGGCCCGCCAAAAAACGTGCCAACGGCAACCGCCCCGAGGAACACAAAAAGATACCCCTGCGCCGCGCGGATTTCGACGCCGAATCTCTCGATCAGAAAGAAGATGTAATAGCTTTTGAAGGTTTCGATATAGACAAACTTGCTCATCAGCAGCGCGCCGATAACCGCGAAAGACACAATCAGGGTCTTGTTGCTGATATCCGGTTTTGCCACCGGGGCCTGCCGGTTCAGATTCGTCATGCGTTGGTGATTGGCATACCAACGGGCAACCCACACCAGAACCATGACCCCGATCACGGCAAGCAGACCAAACCAGATCGTGCTGTACTGCCCCAGCGGCAAAACGAACAATGCAGCGGCCAACGGCCCCAAAGCGGTGCCGGTATTGCCACCCACCTGAAAGCTGGATTGCGCAAAACCCAGCTTTCCGCCCGATGCCATACGCGATACGCGCGACGCCTCGGGGTGAAACAGGGCCGACCCGATCCCAAGAATGGCCGCCGCCAACAGCAACAGCCCAAAGGAATTGGCCGTCGCCAGAAAAAATACTCCAACAGCAACAATCGCAAGCGAAACGGCAAGCGTGAATGGCTTTGGCCGCACATCACCATAAAGCCCCATGACCGGCTGCAACACACAAGCCGTAATCTGTTGCGCCAGAGTCAGCAGGCCCAGTTGAAAATAATCCAGATCGTATTGCGCTTTGAAAAGCGGATAGAGCGCGGGAAGAAGGAACTGAATCAGGTCATTGATAAGATGCGCACCGCTGACCGCAAATATGATGGAATATGACGTGGCGGGTTTATGGCTGAGAACAGAATTCATTTTTATCACTCATCATCGGTCGCTATGGCGCTCTGATTTGGCGACAAAGCAGAAGTTTGCGAGAATACGGCACTGCCCGGCCAAATGCCGTGCGGCAGTGCAACGGCAGACTTTGCACGGGGGTGCCTGATGGTCAAGGGCCACCGCCCCACCAGTTGGGCTGCCGGGCGGAAACAAGGCGAAGATCACCGCGCAGTGGGGTGAATGCTTTCGCTTGGGTCTTGGCCGGTGATGCGCCGCGCCCGGCTGAGGAATATCTTGCTCCAGCCAAAGGTCGTGCCGATTGACGGTGCGGTCACATCCATCACAAACCGCGCGCGCCACCCCTCAGGCAGGGGCAGCGCACAGCCGTCGGCCTTTTCCAGCATCCACACAAGTGGGATGTTGGCCAGGGGCCGGCATTCTGGGCGGCATCCCTGCTGGCCGCCGATATCGCCATGGGCCCCGCGAAACCACACCTGTTCCAGCGTCCCGGTAAATTCGGGCACGCTGTGCCACAGCACCGGCGCATAGGCGCGGCGGGTTTCATCAAGCGCCAGCGCGTGAAACCCGTGGCGCGTGGTATGGCCCAGTTTGTGGTTGTGAAACGCATAGGCCGGCTCGGAATACCGCCACAGGATGGGCGCACGCAGGCCCAGCGCCTTGACCGTATCAAAGACGCCGATCATCTCGACCTCGACATGATCGTGGCAATGGGCGGCGCGGAAGGCGGAATGATCGCTCAGGTCACGATAGTGGCGATAGGCGCGGGCGATGTTGCGGGCCGTGGCGTGATCGGCGCGCACCAGCCCGATCCGGTCAATGACCCCGGCCAGCGACCGCACGGCATAGGCCCCCCGGGAATAGCCGAACAGAAATATCCTGTCGCCCTGCCGATACCGCGAGGCCAGCGCGCCATAGGCCCGCTGAATTTGTGAATCCAGCCCCCGCCCCAGAATCACATTGCGCACGTGGCGCCAGTTGACCCACTGAATGCCCGGCTCATAGCGCACCGACAGATCGGCGCGCGGCGCCAGTTCCTCAAGCAGATTATAGATCAGCCCGATATTGGTTTCGCAGCCCGGTTCAAGCGACGACATGGTCCCGTCGAGCAGGATCACATGGGTCACCGGGCCGCGCCGTTCGCGCCATGGGGATTGCCGAACGGCGGGGCGTCGTGCCCTATGCCGCGGCAGTCGTTTCATCCTCTGGATTCAGGGTGGCCCAAACCCGCATCGGGGTGAAGGGCATGTCGATCTGGCGAATGCCACGGTCCCAGACCGCATCAAGCACGGCATTCGACACAGCCGCCAGCGCGCCCACGGTTCCCGCCTCGCCGCACCCCTTCATGCCCATGATGTTGGCGGTCGAGGGAACCGCCTCGGTGGTGAAGGCAATCATCGGCAAATCGTCGGCACGCGGCAGCCCGTAATCCATGAAGGTTGCCGTCAAAAGCTGCCCATCCTCGGAATAGGCCACCTGTTCGGTCAATGCCTGCCCGACCCCCTGGGCCACGCCACCATGCACCTGACCTTCGGCCAGCATCGGATTGATAAGGTTGCCAAAATCATCAACGACCGAATATTTTTCAACCGTCACCTGCCCCGTTTCCGGGTCAATCTCAACCTCGGCCACATGGGCCCCGTTGGGATAGCTGCGCGCCGGGAGCGTTTCAGTCTGGGTCTGGCGCAACAGATCGCGCCGCCCCTTGTCGCGGGCCATGGCCGCCACATCCAGCATGGATGGGGTTTCATTACGGCCCTTGGCGCGGAACCGTTCATCATCAAATTCAATATCCGCCGCATCAACGCCCAGCTCACCCGCCAGAAACCCGCTGAATTCTTCGACGATCTTGCGCACCGTTCCCAGCGTGGCGTTGTTTTGCACGGTGACCGAGCGTGATCCGCCCGTGCCGCCGCCGGTGGCGATACGGTCACTGTCACCCTGCACGACGCTGATCGCCTCCATGGGAATGCCGGTCTGATCGCTGAGGAATTTGGCATAGACGGTTTCGTGGCCCTGCCCGTTGCTTTGGGTGCCGACAAAGATCAACACCGTGCCGTCATCCTGAAACTCGACTGTTGCGGTTTCGCTCGGGTTGCCCAGGATCGACTCGATATAATAACACAACCCCTGCCCGCGCAGCCGCCCCTTGGCCTTTGATGCCGCGCGCCGCGCCGCAAACCCGGCCCTGTCCGAGAATTTCTCGGCCGCCGCCAGAACCCGGTGGAAATCACCCACATCATAGGTTTCGCCCGTGGCGCTGGTATAGGGAAACGCATCGGCGGGAATGAAATTGCGCCGCCGCAGTTCCCACGGGTCAACGCCCAATTCGCGCGCCGCGTAATCCATCAGCCGTTCCAGCGCGAAAATCGCCTCGGGGCGCCCGGCCCCGCGATAGGCATCAACCTGGGTGGTGTTGGTGTAAATGCCGGTGGCCTGCATCCATGTGGTCTGCACCGCATAGGTGCCCATCAGAACCTTGCAGAACAGCTCGGTCTGGATGAATTGCGCAAAACCCGAATTGTAAGCGCCCATGTTGCACAGGGATTTGATCCGATAGGCGGTGATCTTGTGATCGCTGTCAAAGGCCAACTCGCCCACCGACACCAGATCACGCCCGGCATTGTCGCTGAGCATGGATTCGGTCCGCTCGCCCATCCAGCGCACCGGCCGTCCCAGCGCCCGGGCAGCAGCGGCAACCATCAGATATTCAGGATAGGCAAAGCCTTTCATCCCGAACCCGCCGCCCACATCAGGGGTGGTCACGCGCACCTGTTCAGGGGTCAGATCAAAGGCCGCGACCAGTTCATTCTTGAGAACCCAAACCCCCTGCCCCCCGTAACAGACGTGCAGACGGTCATTTTCCCATTCGGCCCAGGCGCCGCGTGGCTCCATCGAATTGGTAATGACCCGGTTGTCGTCAATCCGCAGGCTAACGGTATGGGCCGCGGCATTGAACGCGGCCTCTGTCGCCGCCTCATCGCCCATGCCGAAATCAAAGGCCACATTTTCGGGCGCCTCAGGGTGAATGGCATCGCCGCCGGGCGTGACATCCACCTTGACCGGCAAATCGTCGTAATCGAATTCGATCAGGTCCGCCGCATCCCGGGCCTGTGCCAGGGTTTCGGCCACCACAAAGGCAATCGGTTCACCGACAAACCGCACCCGGCCCTCGGCCAGATAGGGGCGTTCGGGGTTTGCCCCTTTCGATCCGTCACGGTTATCCACCAGCGCGGCCGACATGCCCAGCTTGCCGCCCGCCGCGCGCACATCCGCCGCGCACAGAACCATGTGAACACCGGGTGCCGCGCGGGCCTCTTCCAGATCCAGCGTCGTGATCTCGGCGTGGGCCACGGATGAGCGGAAAACAAACCCGAACAGCGCCCCTGCGGGCGCAATATCATCCACATAACGCCCGGCGCCGGTGACAAACCGAACATCCTCTACCCGGGTGGTGGATTGCGATTTTCCAAAGCTGTCCATGGTCTTCTCCTGCACGCAACATTTGCAGGGAACACTAGCGGCAGGCGGGGCAGTGTCCAGCCCCGCCCGCAGGATAGTTAGCTTTGCAGCGCCATAACCGTGATGATGTGAAAATTGCCAAAGCCGTTGAACCGCGTCACCGTGGCCGAGGAATAGGCCCCCGCGCCATGAAACATCACATAATCGCCCTCGTCCATATCGTCGGGCAGATTCACGTCGCCGGGCAGCCGATCGACCGAATCGCAGGTCGGGCCAAAGACGATCCGCGCGCAGGGGGCACCGGTGCGGCGTGCGCCCTCACCGTTGCGCACTTCGATACGGTCAAGGTTGCCGATCAGCGGCAGTTCGGTCAGCCCGCCATAAACCCCGTCGTTCAAAAACACATGTTCCCCGTCGCGGATTGCCCGCACCTGCGTGGCCAGCGAATAACACTCGGCCACCAGGGCGCGCCCCGGCTCACATACCAGCGCCGGGCGCTGATCGCCAAAGGCTTCGCCACTCACCCGGTCGATCAGGGCAAAGATCGCCTCAAGCTCGGGGGTCACGGCGGTCAGACGGTGGGCCGGAAAACCGCCGCCCACGTTCAGGCGGGCAATCTGCACCCGCGCGTCGGTGGCAATGGTGGCCGCCGTGCGGATGTACGCATCCCATGCAGCAGGATCGGTGCATTGCGTGCCGGGGTGAAAGGTGAGCGATGCGGTAAAGCCCAGCGCACCAACCTCGGCCAGCAGCGCCGTGGCCAATTCGGCGGTGGCGCCGAACTTGGCGCCGAAATCATAGGCCGCGCCTTTGACCGGCAGCTTGAACCGCACGGCAATTTCCGCACCCGCCGGCACCAGCGCCGCCAGCTTGGCCAATTCACTGTGGCTGTCCACCGAGAACGACCGCACGCCAAGGGCAACCGCACGGGCAATTTCCGCCTTTGAACGCACGGGGTTATTGTAATGCATGGCCGATCCCGGAGCGACCCGGCGGATCATCTCGATCTCGTGAATCGAGGCCACATCATACCCGCGAATGCCCGCAGCGGCGAGGTTGGCAATCACCATCTCATCAGGATTCGCCTTGACCGCATAGGTCACAAGGCCGGGAAAACCCGCCAGAAACCGCTTGGCCGTGGCTTGCAGAACCATGGGCGCAAAGAACAGGACCGGATCATCGGGCTGCTCACGCACCAGAAATTCGGTCGGATGTGCAAAGATGGTTTTTGACAGTCCCATGGGGTCAGGTCTCCTCAGAAGGATTAAAAGCCGCTGCTTTCTCTTGCCCGGAAGGCCCGGTTGGGAGGCATACACGAAGGTCCACCACACCAGGCCAGGTACGCGAGAACGCCGCCCTTATCTCCTGAAGTCTGTGGACCATATGACGGCTGATTTCACCGATGAAAAGAGTTGAATTGTGCGATATCCTCGTTAAATTGACGAAAACAGCGGGCAGAATGATGGACGACCTGGACCAACGCCTTTTAGCGGCCCTCGCGGCCGATTCCTCGACCTCGACATCGCGTCTGGCGCGCCGATTCAAGGTGGCGCGCAGCACGGTGCAGGCCCGGATCGAGCGGCTGGAACGCACCGGCGTGATCGGCGGCTATACCGTGCGATTGGGGCAGGCGATGACCCTGCGCCGCATCCGCGCCACGGTCCTGGTCAAGATCGAACCGCGCAGCGGCGCGGCGGTCCTGACCCGACTCAGGGCACTCCCCGAGGTCGAAATCGTCCACACCACCTCGGGGCGCGTTGACATGATCGTGCAACTGGCCGCCGAATCCACCCAGGAACTGGACGACACGCTCGACAAATTGGGCGCAATAACCGGTGTGATCGACACCGAAAGCCTGATCCACCTCTCCACCAAACTCGACCGCTCGATCACCGGGGTCTGACCAAAAGGCGCGCCTGCGGCGCATTCCATTCCCCGTCTGGCACCAGACCGCCGCGTTACGTTCTTTCCGCATCACCTGCTTTTTGCTGATCCAAAATACTCCCGCCGGAGGCTCCCGCCCCCTCCCCCGGCACAACCGCCCCTTTCCCTCGCCCCGCCTTGTCGATAAATCAAAGCCAACACGAGGAAGGAACGCGCAATGCCGATGGACAAGACATTCCAAGCCGCCGACGCCGAAGGGCGCATTTATGACGCATGGGAAAAGGCCGGCTGTTTCGTCGCAGGCGCCAATGCCTCACGCACCGAAACCTTCAGCGTGATGATCCCCCCGCCCAATGTCACCGGCAACCTGCACATGGGTCACGCGTTCAACAACACGTTGCAGGACATACTCGTGCGCTGGCACCGGATGCGCGGGTTCGACACGCTTTGGCAGCCGGGCACAGACCACGCCGGCATCGCCACCCAGATGGTGACCGAACGTGACATGGCCGAGCATCAGGAACCAACCCGCCGCGAAATGGGGCGCGCGGCCTTCACCAAACGGGTCTGGCAGCAAAAGATCAAATCCCGCGGCACCATCATCGGTCAGCTCAAACGTCTGGGCGCCTCCTGCGATTGGTCGCGCGAAGCATTTACCATGTCCGGCGCCCCCGATTCCCCCGAGGGCGAAGAGGGCAATTTCCACGATGCCGTGATCAAGGTCTTCGTGGATATGCACGAAAAAGGGCTGATCTATCGCGGCACCCGGCTGGTCAACTGGGATCCGCATTTCGAAACCGCGATTTCCGATCTCGAAGTCGAAAATATCGAAGTCGACGGCCACATGTGGCATTTCAAATACCCGCTGGCGGGTGGTGCGACCTATGAATACGTCGAAAAAGACGACGACGGCAATGTCACCCTGCGCGAGACCCGCGATTACATCTCCATTGCCACCACCCGACCCGAAACCATGCTGGGCGACGGTGCCGTGGCGGTGCATCCTTCCGACACACGCTATGCCTCCATTGTCGGCCAACTCTGCGAAATCCCGGTGGGACCGAAAGAACACCGCCGCCTGATCCCGATCATCACCGATGAATACCCCGACCCCACCTTCGGGTCCGGCGCCGTGAAAATCACCGGCGCCCATGATTTCAACGACCACGGCGTTGCCTCGCGCAACGGCATCCCGCTCTATGCCCTGCTCGACACCAAAGGGCAGATGCGCGCCGATGGGCAGCCATACGAAGATTCCGCAAAGCAGGCGGGCGAATTGGCCCGCACATGGATCGCCGCCAATGCTGCAAACAATGAACACCCCCAAGCGCCCGATGTCAGCCAGATCAACCTGGTGCCCGATGATCTGCGCGGCCTGACACGCTTTGAAGCGCGCGAACAGATCGTGCAACAGATCACCGAAGAAGGCCTCGCCGTCACGATCCCCACGCTGATAGAAAGCGATGAGGGCGTGCAAACAACCGAAGAGCGCCCCCTGGTCGAGCGTAAGAAGATCGTGCAGCCCTTCGGTGACCGCTCGAAGGTGGTGATTGAACCCATGCTGACCGATCAGTGGTTCGTCGACACCGCGAAAATCGTCGGGCCAGCCATTGATGCTGTGCGCAACGGCGACGTCACGATCCTGCCCGAACAAGACCGCAAGGTCTATTTCAACTGGCTCGAAAACATCGAACCCTGGTGCATTTCACGCCAACTCTGGTGGGGCCACCAGATTCCGGTGTGGTACGGGCTTGACCTGCACACCTCATCCTTCCACGACGACGAAGGCGACAATGCACTGGACGAGGTTGAACTGCACGCCCTGCTCACCCGCGATCATCTGGTGCATTCGGGTCGCCGCCTCCATTGTGCCGCCGACCTGGAAACGATCACCGACAGGTTCCGCAACGATCTTGCCAGCCTGCCCAGCCCGCTGCACGCCGCCCGCGTGATCGAAGTAGCCGACCGTGAAGCCGCCATTCACCAGCTTGCGGTTTCCCTGTCCGACTACAATGTCACCCAGGACCCGACAAAGCTGGTCTATCCCATCTGGCGCGATCCTGACGTGCTCGATACATGGTTCTCCTCCGGTCTTTGGCCCATTGGCACGCTCGGCTGGCCCGAAAACACCGAGGCGCTGCAAAAATACTTTCCCACATCCGTTCTCATCACCGGGTTTGACATCATCTTTTTCTGGGTCGCCCGGATGATGATGATGCAATACGCAGTCGTAGGGCAGAAACCTTTCGAAACGGTTTATGTCCACGCCCTGGTGCGCGACGAGAAGGGCAAGAAAATGTCCAAATCCCTGGGCAACGTCCTCGACCCACTGGAACTGATCGACGAATACGGCGCCGATGCCGTGCGCTTCACCGTCACGGCCATGGCTTCCATGGGCCGCGATCTGAAACTCAGCACGCAACGCATTGCCGGCAACCGCAATTTCGGCACCAAGCTCTGGAACGCCTTCCGCTTTGCCGAAATGAACGAGGCAATGCCCGGCGCAATGCCCACGCCAACCCAGACCGTCAACCGCTGGATCATGGGCGAAACCGCCAAAGTCCGCGCCGAGGTGGACGCCGCCCTGGAAACCTACCGCTTCAACGACGCCGCCAACGCGCTCTATGTCTTTGTCTGGGGCAAGGTCTGCGATTGGTATGTGGAACTGTCAAAGCCGCTCCTCCTTGACGGCACAAATGAGCAAAAGGCAGAAACCCGCGCCACCCTGGCCTGGGTGCTGGATCAATGTCTGATCCTGCTGCACCCCGTCATGCCCTTCATCACCGAAGAACTCTGGGGCCAGACCACCCGCGCCAAAATGCTGATCCACGCCGACTGGCCCACCTATGGCGCTGAACTCATTGACGAAACCGCCGACCGCGAAATGAACTGGGTAATTTCCCTGATCGAAGGTATCCGCTCGGTACGCGGTGAAATGAACGTACCCGCCGCGCTCAAGGCCGATCTTCTGATGCTTGATCTCGACGCCGCCGGCCAGACCGCATGGGAAAACAACGCCCCGATGATCGAAAAACTCGCCCGACTCGGAACGGTCAGCCGCGCTGAAACCGCCCCAAAAGGCAGCGCGACAATTCCGGTTGCGGGTGGCACATTCGCCCTGCCCCTTGCCGAAATCATCGACGTTTCAGCAGAAAAGGCGCGCCTGTCCAAAGCCTTGCAAAAGATTGAAAAAGAACTGGGCGGGCTGTCGGGCCGTCTGAAAAACCCCAAGTTCCGCACAAATGCCGCCCCCGAGGTGATCGAGGAAACCGAAGCACAGGCTGCCGTCAAAACCGAAGAAAAACAACGCCTTGAGGCAGCCATCAACCGCCTTGCGGAAATCGACTGATCCGGCTTTCTACTGACGAAAAATACTCCCGCCGGAGGCGCACATCCGCCCCCGGCGATCCCGTTTGAAACAAAGGCGCGCCCATGTCCCGTTTTCTGACCGATCACATCGCCAGCCTGCCCGCCACCGTCCCCTTTGTCGGCCCGGAAACGGCAGAGCGCGAAAGGGGCGCCCCTTTGACGCCCGCATCGGCGCCAATGAAAACACCTTTGGCCCTGCCCCCGCCACGATCCATGCGATGCAGGAAGCATCCCATGACATCTGGAAATACGCCGATTCCCAAAGCTACGATCTGCGCCATGCCCTTGCCGCCCATCACGCCATCGACGCGGCTCATATCCAGGTTGGCGAAGGCATCGACACCCTGTTGGGCTATCTCTGCCGCATGACCGTCACCCATGGCACCCATGTCGTTACGTCGGACGGCGCCTATCCCACCTTCAATTTCCACGTCGCAGGCTACGGCGGCACCCTGCACAAGGTGCCGTACCGCGACGATCACGAAGACCTGCAAGCGCTGGTAGACACAGCAAAAACCACTGGTGCATCGCTGATCTATCTGTCCAACCCGGACAACCCCATGGGCACCTGGCACAGCGCCCGGGCGATCTCCGACATGATCGCCAACCTTCCCTCGCAAACCCTGTTGGTCCTTGACGAAGCCTATGTCGAATGCGCCCCCATTGGCACCGCCCCGCCACTGGCCCCCGAACAGCCAAACATGATCCGTATGCGCACCTTTTCAAAGGCTTACGCAATGGCCGGGGCGCGGGTCGGCTATGCCATCGGGCCGCGCGATCTGATCGCCGCGTTTGATCGCATCCGTAACCATTTCGGGATGAACCGCATCGCGCAGGCGGGCGCGCTGGCCGCCCTGGGCGCGCAGGATCATCTGACTGAAACCCTTGCCAGAATATCCAATGCCCGCAGCCGTATCGCGCAGATCGCCTATGAAAATGGCCTGCGCCCCATCCCATCCGCAACCAATTTCGTCACTGTCGATTGCGGCAAGGATGGTCCCTTTGCCCGAAAGGTTCTGGGCGGGCTGAATGAGCGGGGCGTCTTTGTGCGCATGCCCTTTGTCGCCCCACAGGATCGCTGCATCCGGTTTGGCTGTGGCCGGGACCATGAACTCGATCTGCTGGCGCATCATCTGCCCGGCGCGCTGGCGGCCACCACACAATGAAGCGTTTCACCTGCCCGTCCTGCGCCGCCGAGGCGCATTTCAGCAATGCCCATTGCGTGGTCTGCGCCACAGATCTGGCGTTTGATCCGGGCCAGATTGCCTTGGTGCGGGCCGATGGCCTGACCCGCTGTGCCAATGCCAAAACCGCCGATTGCAACTGGCTGGCCGCGCCGGGCGGCACCTATTGCCGCGCCTGTCAGCACAACCGCACGGTGCCCGATCTGGACCAGCCGGAAAACCGCCCCCGCTGGGGGGCCATCGAACGGGCCAAACGGCGGTTGTTTTATTCGCTGATCCGCTGGAATCTGCCCACACCCGTTGCCGCCGATGGCCCCCGCCCCGCCCTGACCTTCGATTTTCTGGCTGACGGGGCCACCGCCGAGGGTGAACCGGTCCTTACCGGTCACAACAACGGGCTGATCACCCTTAATATCGCAGAAGGCGATGATGCCGAACGCGAGGCACGCCGCACCGCCATGGGCGAACCGTTCCGCACCCTGATCGGCCACTTGCGCCACGAGATCGCCCATTATTACTGGGAGCTGTTGGTGCGCGACACTCCGGTCCTTGCCCAATGCCGTCAGCTGTTCGGGGATGACCGACAGGATTATGCCGATGCCCTGCAACGCCATTACGCCAACGGCGCGCCCCATGATTGGCCCCAATCCCACGTCAGCGCCTATGCCGCCGCACACCCCTGGGAGGATTTCGCCGAAACCTTCGCCCATTGGCTTCATATGGTGGACGGGCTGGAAACCGCCTGGGCCTATGGCATCAACGCCGGACAGCGTGGCGCAAAGTTCGACCCATACGCAGCCCCGGATGCGCAATCGGTGATCGACGCCTGGGTGCCGGTGACCATCGCGATCAACGCCGTCAACCGCTCGCTCGGGCAGCCCGATCTTTATCCTTTCGTTCTCTCGGCGCCGGTGATCGACAAGTTACAATTCATCCACAACCTGATCGCCCCCTTCCGCGCCTGAATTTCAGGCAGACCATGTGACATTCCGGCGTTGCACTGGCACAGAGCGGCAATCTGTGAAACGCTTGGGGCAACACGTGCCTAACCCATGGGATTATCATGTCGATCTATGCCAGCATCTATCACCTGACCCATTATAAATATGACCGCCCGGTCACTCTGGGGCCGCAAATCATCCGCCTGCGTCCCGCACCGCACAGCCGAACGCGGGTGATTTCCCATTCGCTCAAGGTGTCGCCGCAGCCGCATTTCGTGAACCATCAACAAGACCCCTACGGCAACTGGCTGGCGCGCTATGTCTTTCCCGAACCGGTGCGCGAACTGAAGATCGAGGTCGACGTGACGGCGGATATGTCGGTCTATAACCCCTTCGATTTCTTCGTCGAGGATACCGCAGAACATTGGCCGTTTGAATACGCCCAAGACATCCGCCCCGATCTGTCAATCTATATGACCCCGGAACCGGCAGGCCCGAGACTGGCCGAATTCCTTGCCACAGTGCCCCGTGAAAAGACCCCGATCAACGATTTCATCGTCGCATTGAACACCCGGCTTTCGCGCGAAATCGGCTATGTCATCCGCATGGAGCCGGGGGTGCAGACCCCCGAGGAAACCTTCACCAGTGGCAAGGGATCGTGCCGCGACACCTCATGGTTGCTGGTGCAGGCCCTGCGCCACCTCGGCCTCGCCGCGCGGTTCGTGTCGGGTTATCTGGTACAGTTGAAACCCGATCTGGTGGCGCTGGACGGTCCCGCCGGCACCGACAAGGATTTCACCGATCTGCACGCCTGGGCCGAGGTGTATCTGCCCGGTGCCGGCTGGGTTGGCCTTGACCCGACAAGCGGGCTTTTGGCCGGTGAATCCCATATCCCACTGGCCGCCACCCCCCATTACCGCAACGCCGCACCGATTTCCGGCGTGGCCAGCTTTGCCGAGGTCGATTTCGCCTTTGACATGAACGTGAAACGCGTGGCCGAACATCCGCGCATCACCAAACCCTTTTCGGACGACGCCTGGAATGATCTGAACGCCCTTGGCGCCAAGGTCGACACATCCCTGGCCGAGGGCGATGTGCGCCTGACCATGGGGGGCGAACCCACCTTCGTGTCCATCGACGATTTCGAGGCGGACGAGTGGAACACCGATGCCACCGGCCCCACCAAACGCAGCTTTGCCGATCAGTTGATCCGCCGGTTGCGCGATCGCTTCGCGCCGGGCGGGTTTCTGCACTATGGCCAGGGCAAATGGTATCCCGGCGAAACCCTGCCCCGCTGGACGTTTTCGCTCTACTGGCGCCAGGACGGCAAACCGGTGTGGAAAAACCCCGCCCTGATCGCCAAAGAGGAAGGCGCCGGAACGGCAACGCCCGATGAGGCGCGCGCGCTCCTGTCCAGCATGGCCGAAACCCTTGGCGTGCCCGCCGAAAATGTCACCCCCGCGTTCGAGGATCCCGCCGAGTGGATCATCAAGGAAGGCAACCTGCCGGAAAATGTGACCCCGGAAAATTCCCACCTGAAAGACCCCGAAGAACGCCAGCGCATCGCGCGCGTGTTCGGCCGGGGCCTGACCGAACCCTCGGGGTTTGTCCTGCCGGTGCAAAAATGGCAGACCCGGGCCACCGCAGGCTGGCGCAGCGAAAAATGGTCACTGCGCCGCGATCACCTCTATCTTGTTCCCGGTGACAGCCCGGTTGGGTACCGCCTGCCCCTTGGCACCCTGCCCCATGTACCTGATTCCGCCTATCCCCACGTGATTCCGCAAGACCCGTTCGATGCCCGCCCGGCCCTGCCTGATTTCGATGGTAAGACAGACAACGAGGCCGCCGAGCGCACACAGGCGCGCAGCAGCTTTACCGCCGCCGAGGCAACCCAGGATCGCGTGGAACAGGAATTGGGAGAACTTGGCGGCGCCGTGCGCACCGCCCTGTCAGTCGAACCGCGCGACGGGCGGCTCTGCGTGTTCATGCCGCCGGTTGAAAAACTGGAAGATTACCTCGAACTGGTCGCCGCCGCCGAAACCGCCGCCCATGCGCAGGGCCTCCCTGTGCATATCGAAGGCTATGGGCCGCCGTCCGATCCGCGCCTGAACGTGATCCGCGTCGCCCCCGACCCCGGCGTGGTCGAGGTGAACGTGCATCCAGCCGCCAACTGGAATGAGGTGCGCGCCATCACCGAGGCCGTTTACGCCGAGGCCCGCAACACCCGCATGGCCGCCGATAAATTCATGATCGACGGGCGCCACATCGGCACCGGTGGCGGCAATCACGTGGTCGTCGGCGGGGCCAATCCGGCGGACAGCCCGTTCTTGCGCCGCCCTGATCTGCTCGCCTCACTGATCCGGTATTGGCAGCGCCATCCGGCCCTGTCCTATCTGTTTTCGGGCATGTTCATCGGGCCGACATCACAGGCCCCGCGCATCGACGAGGCGCGCCACGATTCCCTTTACGAGTTGGAAATCGCGCTGAACCAGGTGCCTTTGCCCGGCGAAGGCCCCGCGCCCGCGCCCTGGCTGGTGGACCGGCTGTTCCGCAACCTTCTGGTCGATGTCACCGGCAACACCCACCGCGCCGAAATCTGCATCGACAAGCTGTACTCGCCCGATGGCCCCACCGGGCGCCTTGGGCTGGTGGAATTCCGCGGCTTCGAGATGCCGCCCGATCCGCGCATGAGCCTTGCCCAGCAACTCCTGCTGCGCGCCATCATCGCGCGCATGTGGCACAACCCGATCAAGGGCAATCTCACCCGCTGGGGCACCACCTTGCAAGATCGCTTCATGCTGCCGCATTTCGTCTGGGAAGATTTCCTTGAAATCCTGCGCGACCTCAGGGATCACGGGTTCGATCTGTCGCCCGAATGGTTCACCGCGCAATCCGAGTTCCGCTTTCCCTTCTGCGGAGAGGTGGAATACGAGGGCGTGCATCTGGAAATCCGTCAGGCGTTGGAGCCTTGGCATGTTCTGGGCGAAACCGGCGCGATCGGCGGCACGGTGCGTTACACCGACAGTTCGGTCGAACGGATGCAGGCAAAACTGACCTGCGCCGATCCTGACCGTTATATCGTGACCTGCAACAAACGCCGGGTGCCAATGACCCGCACCGCCGCATCGGGCGTGTCCGTGGGCGGCGTGCGGTTCAAGGCGTGGCAACCGCCGCTGGCGCTGCACCCGGTTTTGCCGGTGGATGCGCCGCTGGTGTTTGACATCTACGATACATGGACGGGCAAATCCCTTGGCGGCTGCACCTATCACGTGGCCCACCCGGGCGGGCGCAGCTATGATACCTTCCCGGTCAACGGAAACGAGGCCGAGGCGCGCCGCCTTTCCCGCTTCCAACCCTTCGGGCACAGCGGTGGCTCCTGGCATCCCGTCGCTGAATCCCCCCATCCCGAATATCCGATGACCCTCGATTTACGCCGGGCGCCCAATACATGACCAGTTTGTGAACATAACTATGGACTTTTCATCAGAACACAGGCATGTGATTTCAGAGAAATTGCCGAATCTGATGGCGTTCGTGGGAGGAGACGCGAACTTTCCCGTGGCCCAAGTGGCTCAGGGAAACCCGCCATCGGCGCTGCCCCCGGAGGCCCCCGTTCATCAGGTGGCGCCCCGGGGGTGGTGAACCCCCGTCCCCCCTGCACAGCGACCTTGCCATCTTTGATCTTGTCAGCGGTCAGGCGCGCAGCCTGCTTGCCACGGATCGCCTGATCGAAGCGCCAAACTGGTCGCCCTGTGGCACCTTTCTGATCGTCAACGGCGATGGTGGGTTGTTTCGCGTGCCGCTGGACGCCCCCACGCTGACCCCGGTTGAAACCGGCGATTTGCACCGGCTGAACAACGACCACGGATTTTCGCCCGATGGTGCCACGCTGGGGTTCAGCGACAAGACCGCAACCGGCGAGGCCTGCATTTATACGGTGCCCCTGTCCGGCGGCGTGGCAACCCGGATCACGCCCAAGGTGCCGTCCTATTGGCATGGCTGGTCGCCCGATGGCGAAACCCTCGTCTATGTCGGGCGACGTGGGGGGCGCTATGACATTCACACCTGCCCCGCCCATGGCGGCGCCGAAACCCGGCTGACCCATGGGTTTGATCATGCCGATGGCCCAGATTACACCCCCGATGGACGCTGGATCTGGTTCAATGGTGAACGCGCGGGGCGGATGCATCTGTGGCGGATGCGCCCCGATGGCAGTGATCTGTGCCAGATGACCCAGGGCGCGCGGGTGAACTGGTTTCCCCATCCCTCGCCCCGGGGTAATCATGTGCTGTACCTGTCCTATGAGCCGGGCACCCAATATCACCCCCGTGATCGCAATGTTCAACTGCATCTGATGCCCGCGACGGGTGGCGCACCGCGGGTTTTGCTGGATATGATCGGCGGACAAGGCACGATCAACGTGCCCTGCTGGGCGCCCTGCGGCACCCGCTTTGCCTTTGTGCGGTATGGGAGTGTGACATGAAATCTTGGCTCTGGGTGTTGATGGTGGCAGGTGCGGCGCAGGCGGGCGATCTGCCGCCCCCCGTGACCGATGACATGTTCGTGCCGGTAAACCGGGCCGAGGCGGAACTGGGGCAACTCCTGTTCTGGGATCCGGTCCTGTCGGGCAACCGCAACATCGCCTGCGGCACCTGCCATCATCCCCGGTTCGGCACCGGTGACGGGCTGGCGCTGGGGGTTGGCGAGGGGGGCATCGGCCTTGGCCCCGACCGCCACCCCGATCCGGCGAACCCGCCCGAGGAACGGGTGCCGCGTAACGCAACGCCCCTGTTCAATCTGGGCGCGCGGGATTTCACCATCATGTTCGATGATGGCCGTGTCGAGCAGGACAAAACCCGCCCCTCCGGCCTGCGCACCCCCATGGAGGACGAGATGGTCATGGGGTTCTCGGGTGTTTTGGCGGCGCAAACCATGTTCCCGGTGGTCAGTCAGGATGAAATGGCCGGGCATTATTCGGAAAACGATGTGGCCCGGGCGGTGCGGCTGGGCATGATCACCGGCGACGGCGGCGCCTGGGATATCCTGAGCAAACGCGTGGCCGCCATTCCCGCCTATGCCGAACAGTTTGCTGCCGTTTACCCCGAAATCGCCGCTGGTCGGCCCATCGGGTTTACGGATATTTCCAACGCCCTTGCCGCCTTTATGGCCTTTGAATGGCGCAGCGACACATCACCCTTCGATGCGGTGTTGCGTGGCGAACTGACATTGCAGGGCGCGGCCGCCAAAGGCGCGAATCTGTTTTACGGCGCTGCGGGCTGTTCATCCTGTCACAGCGGCCCGTTCCTGAGCGATCAGGGGTTCCACGCCATGGGCACCCCGCAATTCGGCCCCGGAAAGGCCGCGCGATTTGAAAACCATCAGCGCGATGAAGGCCGGATGGAAGTCACCGGCCTGCCCGAAGATGCCTTTCGGTTTCGCACGCCCCCCTTGCGCAATATCGCCCTGACGGCCCCCTATGGCCACACGGGCGCATTCGCGGAATTGTCAGAATTCATCAAGTTTCACGCCGATCCTGTGGCGGTGCGGCCCCATTATGTTGCAAATGTCCAATTACCCGCAGGCATCGGCAAGGGCCACGATATGGATCCGCTGAACGACACCGCGATGATTGCCGAAATCATGGGCGCGGTCACCACGCCCCCCGTCTCCCTCGGCGACACTGACATCGCGGCGCTTGTCGCCTTCCTGCACACCCTCAGCGATCCGGCGGCGACCACCGGGCGGCTGGGCATCCCTGACGCCGTGCCAAGTGGTTTGCCCGTGGATCGCTAGGCTCAGCGCGGGGTCACCACCAGGTCACCATCGGCGCGCAGGGTCATGCGGCGCAGCGCGTCAGCCCCAAGCGTCACCCAATCCGTCGCCGTGCCATCCCGGCGCAGGCGCACCTCGGCCCCTGTGGCCGCGCCCAGCCCAAAATGGTGCGGCCCGCTTTGCCCGCTGGCATGGCCACCGCCCACGGTGATTTCGCGGTATTTCATCCGCCCATCCGGCAGGCGCAGTTCAATCCACGCGCCGACGGCGCGGGTGTTCGCCCCCTCGCCCCGCACATCCAGCGCCAGCCAATGACCGGTATCCGGCGTTGCATTTTCATACACCTCAAGAGGCGCGCGGCGGTTCACGACCACCAGATCCAGCAACCCGTCAAGGTTCAGATCGGCCAAGCCCGCCCCCGGCTGCGCGCCGTGCTGGCCACCCCTGCCGCCGCGCCATGATCGACGAATGGCCCATCCGGCGTGCGGATCAACAGATTGTTGGGGTCTTTGCTGGCATTGCCCGGCATCTGATCAACATTGCCCTTGGCAACAAACAGATCATCCCACCCATCATTGTTCACATCGCCAAATTCAGCGTGCCACCCGGTGGAAGGGCGGCCATCGTCGCCGGTGAACGGGCGCTGCACATAGGTGCCGAAACTGTAAGGCACGTTTTCATAACGCCCGCCGGGGCGCGCGAACTGCAACAATTGATCGCCCATAGAGGTGAGCATCACATCAGGCAGCCCGTCGCCGGTAATATCGCGGCTGGCAATCCCCATGCCCCAAAGCATCAGGCGTGGCCAGCCGTCATCCTTGCCCAGCGGGGTCAGCGTATCGAGGCGGATCATCTGTTCTGCCCCGTCGCGCACATAATAATGCCGGTCGTTGGAAATCCGCAGATCGCGCCGCCCGGTGCCTTCCCAGTCGGAAATCAGCATCGACAGGGCGCAATACCCCGGCGACAGGGGGATCGGCGCGCCGTATCGCGCACCCTCGGGGCGGATCAGCACGTTATCATCGCAGGTGCCAAACGGGCCTTTGGGATCGGCGCGGTCGACGTAATTGCCAAAAGCAAGGGTCGGCGGGGTGTTGCCCTCCTCCCATGTGGCGGAAAACGCGGTGGTCCATGCGTCGCCCGGTGCCACGCCCCAATCGGTGGTGGCATCGCGAAAGGTGCAATCGCCCTGCCCCTGCAACATCACATTGCCGCCCACCCGCAGCACCGCCAGATCAAGCGTGCCGTCGCCATCCACATCCAGCGGATAGGCCCCGGTCACCCCCGTCAGATCCCCCCGTCCCCAAGTGTAAACCGAACCGCAGCCCCCGGCGCGGTGGTGGCGTTGACGAACAGGCGGGCGGGGTCTGTGCCGCCGGCGACAAACAGATCAGGCAGATCATCGCCGTTGCAATCCATGATCGCCACACCGCCGCCGACGAAATGTTCCCACCCGCCGGAATAGACATGCTGCACCGGCAAATCGGCGGACCGGTCGATGAATTGAACCTCGGCCATGGCCGGGGTCGCCGCGAGGGCCAGGATCAACCAGCGGATCATTGTGCCGCCACCGGCGTGCCGGCCCCCAGCATTTCGGTGGTGACATGGGACAGCGCCAGCGCCGCCGCCCCCCGCGCCCAGATCATATCGCCCCAGGCGTGAATCTCGACCCGGGGCGCCGGGCGGTCGACCTGAATCCAGACATTGGCAAGCTCGGCCATCACCTCATCGGCATAAAGATAATCATATCGCATCCGTTCCCCCGACAGCAAAATCAATTCGGGATCAAACAGATTGACCACGTTGCCGATCCCGACGGCCAGATAACGCCCGGCCCGGTGGAAAATCGAGCGTGCAGCGCGATTGCCGCCCTTGGCGTGATCATAAAGCTTTTCCAACACCTGCCCCGTCGAGGCCGCCTCGGGGTGCCAGTTGAGCGCCGTCGACGCCTCGCGCACCAGGGCATAATCGGCGACATATGCCTCAAGACAGCCCCGTTGCCCGCAGCGGCACAGCGCGCCGTCAAGCTGCACCTTGGTATGGCCCAACTCGGTGCCAAGGCCCCGCGCACCGCGATACAGGCGGTTGTTCACCACCAGCCCCATACCGACCCCATGTTCGATGGTGATTACGGCAAAATTCAACACTTCCCGCCCGTCCCCGAACCACAGTTCCGCGAGGGTCAGCAGGTTGGTGTCATTTTCAATCACTACGGGAATGCCCAGATGATCGCGGATCATCGCGCACAGCGGCACATTCGCCCCGGTCATCAGCGGCGACCACAAAACACAGCCAAGATCGCTGTCTATATAACCGGGCAGGCCCACGCCAACGGCGCGAATATCGCCGCGCGTCAGGCCCGCCTTATCCAGCGCCAGATCCAGCAGCAGCGCGGTTTGTTTCTGAATATCTTCGGGGGAAAGGGAAAGCGCATCGTCGCGCTGGGTGATCTCGGCCAGGGGGGTGCCCGCGAAATCAAGGATCACCGCCGTATTGCCGACGGTTGAAAATTTCACCCCCACCACATGGCCAGACCCCGGACGCACGGCCAGCGCCACCGGCGGGCGGCCCCGGGCCGTGTCACCGTCGCGGGGGGCGGCGATTTCATGCAGGTACCCAGCGGCAATCAGATCGGTCGTCGCGGCGGTTACCGATGCCGGACTTACGCCAAGGTGGCGCGCCAGTTCGACCCGGGGAATCGCGCCATGGGCGCGCACCGATTCAAACAGGGACAGACGCAGCGGCACCGGCGAATCACCCGTTTGACACAGCGGCCCACAGCCCACCGGGGCGCCCGGATCAGGCGGCGGTAAAACGGCGGGCTGTCCCGCAATTCGTTCATCAGCCATAAAAACTTACCCCCTCAGACCGGTTACGCCCGTTTTTCGGGCATTAAATCGGCTCTGACCCCAGCAGGTTACGCAGAAATCTGCATTTCGCAAACTATTTATTTTGACACCTGAATTAAATAGAGCCATGTTAATCCTGCATTACGCAACTGACTGCCGCCGGAGAGCGGTGGCAGCACTTGGGAGGAAAATTATGCGTCTTACACTTCTGGCAGCCGCCGCGCTGTCCACATCCCTCACATCCATGGCCTTTGCGCAGGATCTGACCGTTGGCGTCAGCTGGTCCAACTTTCAGGAAGAGCGCTGGAAAACCGACGAAGCCGCGATCAAGGCCAAGCTGGACGAACTGGGCGCGAAATACATCTCGTCCGACGCGCAGGCCTCTGCCGCAAAGCAGTTGACCGACGTTGAGGCGCTGATCGCGCAGGGCGCCGATGCGCTGATCATTCTGGCCATGGACAAAGACGCCATCGGCCCCGCCATTGATCAGGCCGCCGCCGAGGAAATTCCCGTGGTCGGCTATGACCGTCTGATCGAAGATCCCCGCGCCTTTTACCTGACCTTTGACAACAAGGGCGTCGGCAGCATCATCGCGCAAACCGTAAGCGGCGTTGCCGGTGACGGCAATTATGCCATCATCAAGGGCGACCCGGGCGATCCCAACGCCCAGTTCCTGCTGGAAGGCATGATGGAAGTGATCGGCGCCGATGTTGAGGCCGGCAAGATCAAGATCGCCGGCGAAGCGTTCTCGGACGGCTGGAAGCCCGAGAATGCCCAAAAGAACATGGAGCAGATCCTCACCGCCAACAACAACGAGATCGACGCGGTTCTGGCCGAAAATGACGGCATGGCCGGCGGTGTGATCGCGGCCCTTTCGGCACAGGGCCTGAACATTCCCGTTGGGGGTCAGGATGGCGACCTTGCCGCACTGAACCGCGTGGCCCGTGGCACCCAGACCGTTTCGGTCTGGAAAAACAGCCGCGATCTGGGCGGTGCTGCCGCTGAAATCGCGGTTGCGCTGGCCGGTGGCACGGCGCTGGGTGATATCGACGGCGCTGAAAAGTGGTCGGGCGGCGAGAATGGCGTTGAAATGAACGCGATTTTCCTGACCCCGACACCGATCACCAAAGACACGCTGAACCTGGCCATCGACGCCGGGCACATCAGCAAGGAACAGGCCTGTGAAGGCGCGATGGACGACGTTCCCGCCTGTAACTAAGGCATGATCTTTCCGGCGCGGGGGCACCTTCGCGCCGGACCCTTTACCACACCACCACCGACGGCCCCCGGCCCCGCGCCCCGCGCAGCCGGGATTGCGCGACACCCGCACGCCGTTGCCCCGCAGCCCCTTGCAGCGCTGGAACCATTCATGACAGATACTTCGACCCCAACCGCCACGAAACCGGAGGCGTCCGACGGGCTGTTCACCCGCTTTCTCAAGGCGACCGAGCTTGACACCCGCCTGATCGGCATGGTTGGCGCGCTGGCGCTGATCTGGATCGGTTTTCACCTTTATGGCGCCCTTGTGAACAACTTTGGCGCCTTTCTGACCCCGCGCAACCTGTGGAACCTGTCGGTGCAGACCTCCAGCATCGGGATCATGGCCACGGGCATGGTTCTGGTGATCGTCACCCGGCATATTGATCTGTCCGTCGGGTCGGTTCTGGGCTTTTGCGCCGTGGTCATGGGGATGTTGCAGGTTTATATCCTGCCCCCCATTCTTGGCCTCGGACATCCGCTGATCTGGATCATTGCCGCCGTGGCCGGGATGCTGACCGGGGCGATTGTGGGGGCCATTCAGGGCGCGCTGATTGCCTATCTGAAAATACCCGCCTTTATCGTTACGTTGGGTGGCCTTCTGGTCTGGCGCGGGGCGGCGTTTCTGGTGGCGCGGGGCGAAACGATTTCGCCCGTGGACAGCACATTCGCCCTGCTGGGCGGCGGGCCATATGGCGCGGTTGGCGCCACGGGCAGTTGGATTGTCGGCGGGCTGGCCTGTGCCGCGACGATTATCATGGTGCTGAACGGACGGCGCCAGCGGCGCAAGTTCAAGTTCACCCTGCGCCCGGTCTGGGCCGATACGTTTCTGGCCGCCCTTGGGTGTGGCGTGGCCATTGGGGCCGTGCTGTTGGTCAACGCCTATCCCTGGCCCAAGGGGATCGTGCGGCAATATACCGAAAGTAACGGCCTTGAGATGCCCGACGGCGGGCTGTTCATCAGCCACGGCTTTGCCATTCCGGTGCTGATCCTGATTGCCGTGGGCATTCTGATGACGATCCTGCTGAATCGCACCCGGTTCGGGCGCTATGTGTTCGCCATCGGTGGCAACCCCGAAGCGGCGGAACTGGCGGGCATCAACACGCGCCTGATGACGGTCAAGATTTTCGCGCTCATGGGGTTTCTGGCGGGGCTTTCTGCCGTTGTCGCCTCGGCCCGTCTGAACAGCGCCACCAACGCCCTTGGCACCCTCGACGAACTTTACGTCATCGCCGCAGCCGTCATTGGCGGCACGTCGCTGGCCGGTGGGGTGGGCACCATATACGGTGCGATCCTTGGCGCGCTGGTCATGCAGAGCTTGCAAACCGGCATGGTCCTGATCGGCTTTGACGCTGCCATTCAACAGGTCGTCGTCGGGTCTGTCCTTGTGCTGGCCGTATGGCTCGACATTCTTTATCGCCGCAAATCCAAGTGAGGCCCGAGATGAGCAACACCACAGGAACCCCCTTGTCGAGATGCGCGACATCTCGATCGCCTTTGGCGGCATCAAGGCCGTCGATCATGTGAGCGTCGATCTGTACCCGGGCGAGGTTGTCGGCCTTCTGGGCCACAACGGCGCGGGAAAATCCACCCTGATCAAATGTCTGTCCGGCGCTTATCAGGCGGATTCGGGCGAGATTTATGTGAACGGCAAAAAGGTGGAAATCAACAACCCCCGCGATGCCCGCACCCACAACATTGAAACCATCTATCAGACACTGGCGCTGGCCGATAACCTTGATGCCGCCTCCAACCTGTTTCTGGGGCGCGAATTGGTCAGTGCCACGGGGTTTCTGGACGACGCCCAGATGGAGGCAGAGGCCCGCAAGATCATGCACCGGCTGAACCCGAACTTTCAGAAATTCGCTGATCCGGTATCTGCCCTGTCGGGGGGCAACGCCAATCGGTGGCCATTGCCCGGGCGGTGTATTTCAATGCCAAGATCCTGATCATGGACGAACCCACCGCCGCCCTGGGGCCGCAGGAAACCAAGATGGTCAGCGAGTTGGTGCAGGAATTGAAACGGCAAGGCCTGGGCATTTTCCTGATTTCCCACGACATTCACGATGTCATGGAATTGTGTGATCGGGTTTCGGTGATGAAAAACGGCCAATTGGTCGGCACCGAGAACGTGGCCGATGTGACCGACGATGAAATCCTCGGAATGATCATTCTCGGTAAAAAGCCGGAGCGCGCAGCATGAGCCAGTTTATCGGCCTCGATCTTGGCACATCCTCGCTCAAGGCAATTCTGATCGACGAGGATCAATCAGTGCTGGCCGAACATACGGTGCCCCTGACGGTGCAGCGCCCCCATGACGGATGGTCCGAGCAAGACCCCGGTTCATGGGAAAGCGCGGCCAGCGATGCCCTGCGCGCGCTTGCCGCCAAGGCGGATTGTTCGGGCGTCACCGGTATGGGGCTGGCCGGGCATATGCACGGTGCCACCCTGATTGACGAAGCAGACGCGCCCCTGCGCCCCTGCATGTTGTGGAACGACACCCGCAGTGCGAAACAGGCCGCAGCCATGGACGCCGATCCACGGTTTCGCGCCATCACCGGCAATATCGTATTTCCCGGCTTCACCGCACCCAAGGTCGATTGGGTGCGCGAAAACGAACCCGAGACATTCGACAAGATCGCCAAGGTGCTGCTGCCCAAGGATTACCTGCGGATGTACCTGACCGGCGAACATGTGTCGGAAATGTCTGACGCCGCCGGCACCGCCTGGCTGGACACCGGCGCGCGGGATTGGTCGGATGATCTGTTGGCCGCTTGCCATCTCAGCCGTGATCACATGCCGGTGCTGGTCGAAGGATCGCAAGCCTCGGGCAAATTGCGCGCGTCCCTCGCCGCTGATCTTGGCCTGCCACAAATGGTGGTGGCCGGGGGCGCGGGCGATAATGCCGCCGCCGCCATTGGCGCGGGCGTGGTGCGGGATGGCACGGCGTTCCTGTCCCTTGGCACCTCGGGCGTGTTGTTTGCCGCCAATGACGGATACCGCCCCGACCCAGCCAACGGCGTACATACCTTTTGCCATGCCGTTCCCGGCACATGGCACCAGATGGGGGTGATTCTGGCCGCCACCGATGCCCTGCAATGGCTGTCGCGCCTGACCGGGCAATCGGCGGGCGAACTGACCCGCGATCTGGGTGATTTGCGCGCCCCGGGCCGCACCCTGTTCCTGCCCTATCTGGGGGGCGAACGCACCCCCCACAACGATGCCGCAATGCGCGGGCAATTCCTGCACCTCGACCACGCCACCGACGCCAAGGAAGCGGCGCGCGCGGTGCTGGAAGGCGTCGCATTTGCCTTTGCCGATTGCCGCGATGCGCTGGCGGCCACCGGCACGACCATCGAAAACGCGCTCGCCATGGGAGGTGGGACAAAATCTGATTATTGGCTGCGTACCATCGCCACCGCGTTGAACATCACGCTGGAGTTGCCCGAGGCGGGCGATTTTGGCGCCGCCCTTGGGGCGGCCCGTCTGGGCATGATGGCCGCCACCGGCACAGGCGCTGAAATCGCCACCCTGCCCCCGATTGCGCGCACTGTCGCGCCTGACCCGGCCCTCGTGGCCGCCTTCGCCGATCAGCATCAACGCTATCGCGCGGCCTATACTCTTTTGAAGGATCACTGAGATGCGCTATTTCGACGGAATCGACCCGGTTAAATTCACCGGTTCCGACACCAGTTCCGATCTGGGTTTCCGCAACTATAACCCTGACGAAATGGTCATGGGCAAGCGGATGGAAGATCACCTGCGCTTTGCCTGCGCCTGGTGGCATTCCTTTGCCTGGGAAGGCGGCGATCCGTTCGGTGGGCGCACGTTTGACCGGCCATGGTTCGGCAGTGACATGGCAGCGGCCAAACTGAAGGCAGACAACGCCTTTGATCTGTTCGCGATCTTGGGCTTGCCCTACTTCTGCTGGCACGACGCCGACATCCGCCCCGAAGGCGACAGTTTTGCCGAAAATGCCCGAAATCTGGCCGAAATCACCGATTACATCGGTGAAAAGATGGACAGTTCGGGGATGAAATGTCTCTGGGGCACCGCCAACCTGTTCACTCACCGCCGGTTCATGTCGGGCGCCGCCACCAACCCCGACCCGGATGTTTACGCGTGGTCGGCCGCGACGGTGAAAACCTGTATGGACGCCACAATGAAACTGGGCGGTGAAAACTATGTGCTCTGGGGCGGGCGCGAAGGCTATGAAACCCTGCTGAACACCAATCTGGGACAAGAGGCCGAACAGGCGGGCGCGTTCCTGAACCGTGTGGTGGAATACAAGCACAAGATCGGGTTCAAGGGCGCGATCCTGATCGAACCGAAACCGCAAGAGCCGTCAAAGCATCAATACGACTATGATGTCGCCACGGTTTATGGGTTTCTGAAACGGTTCGGTCTGGAAAAAGAGGTGCAGGTGAATATCGAACAGGGCCACGCCATTCTGGCCGGGCATTCGTTTGAACACGAACTGGCGCTGGCGGCGTCCATGGGCATTTTCGGTTCGATCGACATGAACCGCAACGATTATCAATCGGGCTGGGACACCGACCAATTTCCCGACAACCCGCGCGAGGCGACGCTGGCCTATTACGAAGTGCTGCGCGCGGGCGGGTTCAAGACCGGCGGCACCAACTTTGACGCCAAATTGCGGCGCCAATCGCTCGACCCGGTTGATCTGGTCGCGGCCCATGTGGGCGGCATGGATGTTTGTGCGCGCGGTCTCAAGGCGGCGGCGGCCATGCTTGGCGACGGAGTGCTGGAAGACGCCCGCGCGGCGCGCTATGGCGGCTGGGCCGGGGACGCGGGCAAGGCCCTGCTCAACCGCCCACTTGACGAAATCCACGATCAGGTGGTCGCCGCCGACATCCGCCCCGAACCCCGTTCAGGCCGGCAGGAGATTCTGGAAAACCTGGTTTCGCGCTATATCTGATAACGCCAAGGGCGTCGGACCTTTTGATCTTGCGGGATAAACCCCGCCGTTGTGTGCCTTTTGCCCCCCAGACGGCACGCATCAAAGGGCGCTCTCGCTGGCAAACAGAAAACCTGCCAAAATTTTGCCTCTTGCTGAATTTTCCCCTTGCAGCCCCGCCCCAGACTAAGTATCTCGACGCACAAGGAAGCGGGCGTAGCTCAGGGGTAGAGCATAACCTTGCCAAGGTTAGGGTCGGGCGTTCGAATCGCCTCGCCCGCTCCAAATAAACTAGCAAACCCAGCTAGTTACACAGAGGCCGCCTTCGGGCGGCCTTTTTGTTTTTTCGGTGCAAGGTAGCAACCGGGCAACAGATTGCTACCCGGCCCGGCTTTGGCCGAAACTTTCTATTTCGGGCTGGCGGTTATTGATTGCGGAACCTTACACACGGCTAGGGATATGCTTTTTATATATTGACTTCAGTGTGTTATATATGGACGTGCTTTTGGCCAGTCCGCCCTATGCTCCAGACTTCGGTATCGGGTCCGTTTCAATCAAGGCATTTTTCGCGACCTGATTGATCCGCACGGATGCCAGCGACGGTCCTGAACACGACATCCCGAAGAAGCTCTATAGCAAAGATCGGCTGGCCGCGAAGACCTCGGCCATGTTCGCCGGGTTCCTCACCGACATGAACGCGACGGGCGGCCTGCCCTTTGACGGCGACCAGACCGGCGGAATCATGGAAGGCGGACTCGAACCCGGCACCCTCAAGGTGCTGCCCGCTGGTGTTGATGTGAAATTCTCGGCCCCCGATACCGCCAAGGACGCCCCGGCGTTCGTGCGGATGAACCTCATGGCGCAGGCGGCTGCCCTTGGGCTGCCCGAGCACCTGCTGTCCGGCGATCTGACCCGGGCCAACTATTCGTCGCTGAGGGCGGGCCTGCTGCCGTCCCACGCCCGGGTGGAGCAAGCCCGATATGGCATCCCCGCCCCCCAGCTCTTGCGCCCGATCTGGCGGCGCTGGTTGATCGGCGAGGTCATTGCCGGGCGGCTGGACGTGGACGGCTGACACGATACCTCACCGGCGAAACCCTGACCAATCGCCAAACCTCAATCCCCGACGCCCCCCTGACAGCATGTCGATTCGGCAAACTGAGCATGAAGGACTTCGATCTCACCAGACCGCGGGCGGCGCTGAAAAGGACGGCGCGCATGACGCGAACCAATCCCGCCGTGATGCCGATCTTTCTTCGGCTTGAGTCCGAGGTGGCGAAAGCCGAGGCCAAGCCGTCTGACGATGTGATCGCCCGCGTGAACGCGCTTCTGGCCAAGAGAGCAAGGGGCGTCAGCAATTCGCACTGATCGTGCAGCGACGCCCCTTCACCGATAGACCTGCGAACATCGACGATACCACCCTGCGCAAATCGGATGCGCCTTGAAAAGGCATCCGATCATGCGAGCCCGAAGTCATCCCGAAATCGGTCGATCTGATGCATGCGCTCGTGCAGGATGATCACGATCCCGATGCCGCCATTCCAGAGATGTCGCCAGTAGACGAAATGGCGCTCGTATCGAAAGAAAAACCCTTCGACGCCGAACTCGGCTGGGATCGGTTTCGACACAACGCCGTGGTCAGCGATCTTGTCGAAGGCGGCGAACAGGCCGGTGATGTATGTCTCGGCTTGATCATCTCCCCACCTGTCACGGGTGTAGCGGTAGATGTCATCGAGGCGGTGGGACGCCCCTTCCTGGATTCGAATGGCGGGCATCGGATCAGGCCCTGTTTCGCGCAATCACCTCGGCTGCCGTCAGCGGTTGATACGTCTCCTCGGTCGCTGCGAACGCGTGGGTCAGCTCTGCCTTCAGGCGGTTGAAGGCCTCCTGCTCCGCCCTCTTCTTGTCACGCCGGATCAGGTCACGGATGTACTCGCTGACGTTTTCATAGGATCCGTCATCGCCCACATTGGCCGACACGAAGTCACTCAGGGCCCCACCAAGACGGACGGTCATCGTGGTCGTTCGGGACATGGCGCAGTACCTCGCATCTCGCGTGTATTCAATATAACCAAAAACGCACACAAAACAAGAGTGAGCTGCGGCATATTCCGGCCGATCATCGTTCGCCTCTCAATCGTCTGCCTCCTCGACAATGTGGCGGCCCGCAAGTGCAAGAACAACGTAGGCTCCAGACTTCGGTAACGGGGTCGTCCCGGTCAAGCGGTTTTTCGCATGCGGAAAGCTCCGCCACTCTGCGGTCTAGTCCTTTGAACAATTGATCCGCCCTCCTGTTCGGTAGCCTTCTCGTGAAATCGACCCGGGCGCATGCTTCGGTCCGTGGTCAGCGCGTTGGCCGCCAACATGATGCTGATGCAAGACAATTCCGATGTGCCCATCTCATTGGCGTGCTCGATTTTGGTCGGCAACAGTCCTGAGCACGGCATCACCGGAACCGCGTCCCGTGGGGACCTCGAAGGCCCGCGATCAGGCGGGCGGCAGTTTGGAACCTGTATCTTCAGCCGGCATGAAGCACCGGAGTATCGAAGCGAAAGTCGGTGTCATCCTTCCACATGCGGTGCAGAATCACGGCGATGCGCCGGGCCGGCGCAACCATCGCGCGCTTGGCACCACGACGGCGCGCAGGTTTCGCCACCCAGGTTCTCAGCCATGTCGGCTCGCCCGCGATGCATCATGGCGGTTGCCGCCTGACTGTGAATCGGCATGCGAAATTGACCCACTTAGGTGGGTTATGAGCGAGTAAAATTGACCCACCTGTTTCGTTAACATCGGCGCTTCAAGTGCGGAGGGAAGAGCAGGTGTTATTGATGGAAAGTGACCTGCCCCCCGGAAGTTCCCTCAATCTGATGTAGAGTCTGCCCAACCTGAAGGAGCAGACGAGATGAGGAAAAGCCGTTTTACCGATGCGCAGATAATCGGGATGATCAAAGAGCAGGAGGCTGGTTTGCCAACCGCTGATCTGTGCCGGAAGCATGGCCTGAGCCCTGCGACGTTCTACAAGCTGAAGGCCAAGTATGGCGGGATGGATTTGTCCGATGCTAAGCGGCTGAAGCAGCTCGAGGATGAGAACGCGAAGCTGAAACGCCTAGTGGCAGATGTCATGCTGGACAATGTTGTGCTGAAGGATCTCCTGGGAAAGCCCTGACGACGCCGATGCAACGGCGGGACGCAGCGCTGCGGGCGATGCGGGATCATCCGATCTCTCAACGCCGGGTCTGCGTCCTGATCGGTGTCGATCCCAAGACCGTGCGGCGCGAAAGATCGCCCGATAATCCGGAGGTCCGCCTGGAAATGAACAAGATTGCTGAGAAACGGCGCCGGTTCGGTTACCGGCGCATTGGCGTCCTGCTGGAGCGCGTGGGCATGATTATGAACGAAAAGAAACTTTACCGAATTTACCGGGAAGAGGGTCTGTCAGTGCGCCGCCGTAGAGGCCGGAAACGGGCGCGAGGCAGCCGCACACCGATGCCAGTGCCATTGCGCCCGAACCAGCGCTGGTCCTTGGACTTCCTGTCCGACACCTTCGGAGCCTGTCGCAAATTCCGCATCCTGGCTGTGAACGACGATTGCTGCCGCGAAAACCTATGCCTGGTCCCGGACACGAGCATCTCCGGGGCCAGGGTCGCACGGGAGTTGGATGCGCTGGTCCGGATCTATGGGAGGCCCGCCTGCATTGTCTCGGACAATGGCACCGAGTTTACCAGCAAAGCGATCCTGAAATGGGCAAACGACAACAAGGTCGAGTGGCATTACATCGATCCCGGCAAGCCGCAGCAGAACGGCTACATCGAGTCATTCAACGGCAGCCTCCGCGATGAATGCCTGAACGAAGAGATCTTCGACACCTTGGCAGATGCCCGCCGAACGCTGGCCCTCTGGCGCTACGATTACAACAACGTCAGGCCACACTCATCGCTCGGCAACAAGACCCCAGCAGAAGCGCGCCGGGCGCTTGACCTACATGATGGCACCGCGCCCGGCGCGCTTGCCACACCCGAAATCGACGACTATCAAACCCAAGGACTCTCGTTATGAATGAGGGACGACCGGGGGGCAGGTCAGCAGGTATCGCATCCCACCACCATCGAACCGGCCATTGCGGAACGATGCTGTCCCGCTGGTGATCAGCCCGTCGGTGCCATGCAGCGCCCAGCCCGTGGTTGTGCCGAGATCGAGCGCGAGCAATGTGCGCTGGCGGGTAAACGCAGGTGGCACGTTCTGGACGGCGTTCTGATTGGGGTTGGTCATGGTCTGGTCCGCCATGGGCTTTCTCCTTTTGTGATTGGCTGCTCGAGGGGTGGAACGGGTCAGACTACGACTCGAGAAATTGCCCAGGGGTAGGTGGTGGCTCTCCCCGCCTTTAGCGGGGAGGACACCTACCCCTTTAGGGGGACTTTTCTGAAATCTGAAATCTGGCGCAGGTCACTGATTTTGTTTAGCAAATCCAGATTGCGGAGCAGATTTCGGAAACACCCTTCCGAAATCTGGAAAGGACCTTCCAAGCTTCTGAAATCATATGGAAAAAGCCAGATTTCAGATTTCGCCAGGATTTCAGATTTTGCAAAATCTGGCCAGATTTCGGACTTTGAACCGCAGATTTCGGAAGGCAAAACGGCGTGTTTCATCATGCGTCCTCCACGTCGCGATAGACCCAGACGGACGGATTTTCGACGGGTAGAACGGCACCGGTCTGCGGGCATTTGTAGTGACTGGGCAGGACGTCGATCAGCTCTGGTGTGACCTCTCCGGTCTCGGGATCTACCCGCTCCCGGCTGGTGGCCAGACGCATGGTTTCGACGCAGAGATAGCCGTATTTGCTCCGCTCGGCCGCCAGATCCAGCGCTGTCGCAGCGGCCCCGCGGACGAACTTCACGTACCCTTTCGTGGTCAGCACGTTCAGCCGTTCGCGGATGATCGATTGCCCGCCAAGACCCCCGGTGTTCTCGAAGGTCTCCGCGAAATGGGTCATCGTGTACATCCGACCCTGAAGCGCTTCTTCGTACAGCAGACCGCAGATCACCTCCCCCTTGCGGTCACGTTCTGCGTCGTGCTTCGCGCCGACGTCCTGGCGCACCAGACGCTCGTTCATCGGGTTGATCTCGACCCATTGGCCGCCGACCTTGTCGATCACCTTGGGTGGCAGTGCGGGACCGTTGCGCAGCTCGATCTCCAGCTTTCGTTGCGAGCAATCCTCGTCGGGCCGGTGCAGGATCAGGCCGGAGGTGTAGAACCCGCGCAGCGCGCTGGCGCCGGAGAGAGCAAGGAAGGGATCGTCCTTTACCTGTTGCTTGCTCAGCTTCTTGGTGTGGTGGATCAGGATCACGCCGCAGTCGGGGTCGATATGGTCACGCAGAACCTCCACCCGTTCCTTCAGGAAGAACATCATGGCGGTGTTATCGTTTTCGCCGCCGCCATCGGGCCCGCCGTCAAACAGGTTCCGGATCGGGTCGATGCAGATGATGTCGGGCGGCGTATCGGGGAACGTTGTTTGCACGGCGCGAGCGACCCGCACGCTGCCCTCATTGTCGAGCAGCATCTTCAGTTTCGGCGTGGCAACGAAGGTGTAGCGCGCGGCGGCCAGCACTTCGGGCGGCAGGGCGATCTGCTTCAGCCAGCTCGCGCAGATAGTGATACTGGATCTCGGCTTGCAGGTAGAAGATCCGCAGCGGCCTTGGTGGCGTGAAACCGAGGAACGGCACGCCAGCGGCCATGTGAACCAGCCATGAAATCAGCAGGTCGCTCTTGCCAACCTTCGGCGCGCCACCCAGCACCAGCAGCCCGCCCGGCGTCAGCACGCGCGGCGCAATGATGTCCTCCGGCATCGGGCTCTGATCGTCCAGAAGCGCGCCGAGCGTGAACGCTGGCATCTCCTGTGGCCCCGGTGGGCCGGAATCCAATCGGATCAGGGGCGGTCCGTATTTTTCGACATGCCGCTCCCAAAGTCGCTCGGACTCGCGCTTCAACCGCTCGACCGGCCACTGGGGCCGCAGCATGGCGGCGTTGTAACCGCAAATGCCCTCCCAGCCCTCGTCCTTCGACATCCGGCCCTCGTGGACCATCCGGATGAAATGGCCGATCGCCGCTGACGCCCCCTCGAAGCGGGACCAGTCGTCCTGCGCGCTCTCGCGGACCGGGGTGACCAGCACATCGTCGACGGCGGGCTTGTCCGGATGGGTGAACTCGGGCGCCAACGACACGCCCGGCGCGGGCGGCATGTCGGTGACCGCCTCAATGAATTCGGCCAGATCGCGTTCGCGCTCGGCGTTCAACTCGACGATCCGCACCTGCGTTTTCAGGCTGTTCTTGTAATAGACGCTGCCCGCCACCCGGATCGGCTGATGCGCAGAGCGGAAATGCATGTCGCCGCCGATCTTGGCGGCAATATCGCCGCGCAGACGGCAGACACGGGCTATGTCGTCGCCCTCGGCGGGCTCGGTCAGCGCCCACCAGACATGGGCTTTCCGCTGTCCCTCTGGCGTCACGCCACCGCTTTCGACCACCATCGTCGGCGACCCAAGGTGACGCTCCAGATGGGCGCGCTTGGCCGCGATGTCGCCGGTGTCGAGATCAACGACCACGGTCTGCATCTGCAGGATCTCTGCAGCCTTGGCCTGACCGGGCGCGGCCACGGTGCCAGGGATCACATAGACCGCCGCGCCCTCACGCGAGGCCCATGTGGCAAAGGTCGCCATCTTCTCGGGGGCGGCCTGATCCGCCTCCAGCCAGATGTTATGCGGGCGGCCATCGATGCCCTGACCCTTGTCAATGAAACTGCGGACGGGGATCAGCCCGTCGCAGTAGCCGAAGACGACCTGCATGAACCGGGCGATCTGCTCTGGATCGGGCTCGTCGCCAAACACGTCGACCTGCGGCGCGGCGTCGTTGAAGTCGCGCCACGGGTTGAAATGGACGATGTTTTCCTTGGGCATATCTGGCGTTGTGTCGTCGCGCATGGGAGTGTCCTGGTCGGGATCTGATGGATCAGTGGGCTCGTCGGTCACGCAGCCAGCCCCCAACACCGCTCGGCATGGGCGCAGAACCGACACTCGAAGAAATCGCGATTGGCGGCGATGCGCGGCAGCAGCTCACCCGCGTCGGTTGCCTGCAGGATCCGAACGGCGCGGTCGGACATGCGCTGCGCCAGGTCGGCATCAAAGGGGACGAGCTCGTGATGCAGCTCTGCCGTGTCCTTGTTGATCGCCGTGAACAGCGCTGGCGCGGCCGATATCCCCGGCATCGAGGGTTCCATGTAGGCCTGATAGATCGCGATCTGGGCGGCATAGACGGGCTTGGAGAAGGCAACCCCGTCCTTGACGCAGGCGCGCCAGTTCTTCGCGTTCATGGTCTTGCATTCCCAGAGCGCGGGAACGTGCAGCCCTAGCGCTGCCGGAGCATCGGCGATGATCCCATCGACATGGCCCCGGATGCGACCGCCTGCGACGGAAAAGCCGAACTGACCGCCATCGCGTTTTTGGGTCACCAGATCGATCCCGGCCGCGCGCAGCCAGCGGATCGCCAGATCCTCGAGTTGATGACCGATCGCGAAGATCCGCAGCGTCTGCCCGCCGAAGTCGGCACCCTCATCCTTGGGCGCACCGGCGAACTCGAACTGAAGCGCACGTTCGCAGGCATGACCCAAACGGGAAGCGCCGAGATAGGTCCGGGGTGGCGTAGCCTCGCGTTCGGCGATGAGGGCGACGTCGACCAGTGCGTTGATCCGCTCGGCCGTGGAGGGACGCGGGTTGAAGTCCAGCATCAGAACGGCACCTCGCCCTTGGCGGCGATGCGCGACATCTCGGCGTTGTAGCCTTCCAGGACCTCCTCGATCAGCGCGGTGACCTCTGTCGCATCCAGATCCCGCAGCCGCTTGTCCCAGCCAATCTCGTCCATGGTCGTGCCGAGCCGCTTCATCACCATCGCTATGGCGAGGCGTTCTTCATCAGTGGTTCCCTGCATGGTCAGTCCTTTCCGGTGGCGTGCCGCGAAGAACGCCTGGCAGTGCATCGAGCAGAACCAGCGGTGTTCGCGGGGGCGGGGTTTGTTGGGGTTGAAGAAACCGAAGCCGCGCGCGGGGCGCAGACAAACGGCGCAGGGCTTGAAGCGCGGATGCCAGAGCCGAAGACGCTCCGGGCAAGCCGCAGCCGGTTCGGGCGGGGATGCGATTTCCGCGACATGGCTCACGCGGCCCTCCCGAGGGATGGAGCAGCCCGGCCGACCAGCTGCCGAATCTCGCGCTTGTTGAATTTGAAGGTCATCAGCGCCGAGGCCCGGTAGCGGGTCAGACCGAAGTCATGGCGGCATTCGGGCGGCAGATATCGCAGCTGCTTTTCGGTCGCGGCCTGTTTCAACCAGCCCTTCGACTTGAAGGCACTCTCGTCGGACTCATGGGTGTTGAGCCAGTCGTCGGCCTGCGCGAGACAGACCGTGCGTTCACCTACGCCAAGCAGCCGCGACGCGTGACCTTTGCCGCCGCCGACAGCGTGCCAGCGGCCCTCAAGAAAGAAGATGCCGCCCCAGGCGTTGAACCCGTTGGCCATCAGGGCTGCATCGTCACCGAAGAGGTCGACCCATGCAAAACTGGAGCGTTTCAGCAGGTCAATCTCGGACATGACAAAGCCCGAGAGCGGCGCTGCGTCCAGGCCGGTTTCGCCCTCATCCTGCAACAATACCTCACCGCACAGCGGGCATTCAGTGGCGGCGAGCGGTATCTCCGCTTCGCAGGCCGGGCAGGATTTTGTAGGGGCTTCACCGGTGCCAGTCTTGCCGTCCAGATCGACATCCTGCTCCAGCGTGCCGTGGATCAGGCTCGACGTCCCGAAATCCAGCACGACGCAGTCGGTCTTGACCAGCCCCGGATATTCCTCCGGATCGACGGTGCGCAGTCCGCGCCCGACCATCTGGATCATTGTGGATTTGTAGGAACTGGGTCGAAGCAGCACGACGCAGGAGGTCGGCGGATGGTCCCAGCCCTCCGTGAGCACGGCGACGTTGACGATCACCCGGATTTCGCCCGAGGCATAGGCAGCGAGGATTCGGCGCCGGGTTGCCCCGTCCAGATCACCATGGATGACGGCTGCCGCGATACCGGCGTCATTGAACGCCGCGGCGACGTTATCAGCATGAGCGACGGTGGAGCAGAAGACGACCGTGGGCCGGTCGCTGGCTTTCTCGCGCCAATGCCAGATCACCTCTTCGGTGACCGGGGCGCGGTTCATGATGCCCGCCACCTCATTCATGTCGAAATCCGAGCCGGTCTTGCGCACTTCGCGCAGTTGATCCTGCACGCCGACGTCGATGATGAAGGTGCGGGGCGGCACGAGATGGCCGGAGGCGATCAACTCGCCCAGGCTGACCTGGTCACCGACGTTGTCGAAGATCTCGCGCAGACCTTTGCGGTCGCCCCGGTTCGGCGTGGCCGTGACGCCGAAGATCCGGCACTCGGGGTTGGCGCTGCGCGCGTGGTCGATGATCCGGCGATAGCTGTCGGCGATTGCGTGATGCGCCTCGTCGATCACCAGCAGATCAAGCGCGGGCATCCCCTTGAGATTGCCGGGACGGGTCAGCGTCGGCACCATGGCGAAGGTCGCCTGACCGGCCCAATCCTTGCTCCCAGAATCGACGACCGAGGTCGTGATTCCCGGTGCCACCCGGCCGAACTTGCTGCGGTTTTGCGATGTGAGCTCATCGCGATGGGCGAGAATGCAGGCCTTGGCATCGCCGCCCTCGATGGAGCGCGCAACGACGGCGGATAGCGCGATGGTCTTGCCGAAACCGGTCGAGGCGATGCTGAGCGTGTTGCCATGATCGCAGAGCGCAGCAAGGCTGCGCTCCACGAAGAGGCTCTGGCGCGGACGAAGACGCATGGCGCTGCCTCTTACTGCGCCCATGCCGGGCGACCCGGTACAGGTGCGGCGGCAGGTTGCGGCGCAGGGGTGGTATTGGCGGAAGGTTGCTGAAGACCCAGCGACGGTGCCGCCCCCATGACCTGCGCATAGTCGCGATGATCGGGCGTGACCGCGCTGCGGATCTCGTTCTTGTCATCGCCGCTGGCATCGGTGCCGATGTCGATGCGAGCCACGAACTCGATGCCGTCGAGATCAGCAAAGCCGCTGATGCGACGCGCGGCCTGCGCTTCCGCCGACATGTCCTTGTCGGAAATCCCGCGCGCCGAGTTCAGCATCCCGCGCACCAGGCTGCGGCCCATGTTTGTCCAGTCCGGTCCCTTGGGGCTGTAGAGCCCGATCAGCGTGAAGATCTTGCGCCGGGCATACTGGCCTTCGGTCACGGTGAACTCGCCGTTCAGGTACACCGCGCCAGTGGAGCCGCGTGTGGCATAGCCGCCGGTCCAGCCCTGCGAGACATCGTCGAACCCACCCGGGCGGATGGTCAGACGGACCCTGGCCAGCGTGCCTTTGGGGATGAGGTTGGTGTTGCTTTGTGCGTCGTTGAAATCGTTCCAGGAACCCATGGGGAACCTCCTTTTCTGATCAGGATTGCGATTGGATTTGGTCGGCACCGGCCGGATCGGCAGGCGGCGGGGCGTAGGTCAGCCGGTCGGATGCCGGTGTTGCGAGCGTCCGGATCTTCGCCATCAGGCGGCCAAGATGGGGTTCTTCCACTTGTGCCAGGCGACCGGAGCGATCCTTGGCCGGAAAGCACCAGGGGTTGATCGTCTGGCAGACAAAGGCGCGATACGGATCACCGCCGTCCGCCTTGAGCTCCGCCATGGTGATCACCTCATCAACGATCCCCGGCAGCTCGAGCCCGGTCTTGGAACCGTCGATCTGCGGCTGGAATATCTTGCGATTGAAGTCGTCGAGCTTCTCGTCAAGGATCCCAACGAACCAGACATTCTTAGCCCGCGTGTGCTGCAGATGGGTGAGCCAGCCGATCATCTCACGGCCATGCAGCCCGTAGGCCCCGCGCACATCCGGTTTGCCGGTCTTCTCCGACAGCGCCTCGGGCTGGCCCTTGCACCACCCGAAGCACAGCCGCCCCGCCACAGTGATCGAGTCCACGAATATCGTGTCGTAGCGGTCCAGTGCGGTCGGATCGCCAAAGCGCTCGCACACGGCGTCATAATGCGCCGGGCTATAGGGCTGGTCGTCGCGCAGCGCCGGGTTGGGCCCGCCGATGAACACCGCGAAATCCCGGCATTCCGTCCAGGTGCGCGGCCGGATGCTGTCGCCCGCCCAGCCCTCGATGGCCAGATCGCCCGCTTCGAGATCCATGAACAGCGTGCGCTCGGGATCAAGGGTCCAGAGCAGCGAAGTTTTCCCGATTCCGCTCTTGCCGAAGATGCAGCCCTTTATGCCGCGTGGCTCGGCCAGCCGCTGGTCGGCGCTGATGATGGGAAGGCTCACTGGTCTGCCCCCTGCGCGAGGATTTCGACCTTCAGCGTGCCGGGCCGGACGGTGCGCGCGGGCTCGAAACCCTGACGAATGGCCTCAGGCCAGGCAGCATATTTGCGCTCCGGCACCTTGTAGGCCAGATCGACATACTCGGCCGGATCGTCGCCTGAATCGCGGATCCGCGCGACCATGTCGGCCAGCCGATCCTGATCCCAATCCACCCGCTTCGGCAGATCGGCGACCACGGTGAAATCGCCATCATCAAAGCGGACCGTGCCGGTGTCCTTGGCCTGAACCTGGCGTTCCTCAGCGGCCCGGGTGGCGTAGCGAACGGCCAGTCCCGCATCGAAGCGTGTCTTGGCGGCCTTGTCGCGTTTCAGGCGCTCGTCGATCTCGCGCTGCAGGATTGCCAGCAACTCGACCGGCAAGGCCGCGATCTCGGCCACGCTGAGGGACGGCAGATCGTCAGGCGTGGGGATGTTCTCAGGGAATGGCATGAAATGGTCTCCGTGATCGGTGAAAAAGGATTGGAATGCGGGCATCACGCGGCCTCGAGCAGGCGGACCGACAAGGCAGCACCGCTGGATCGGGGTTTGGGCCGGGCGACGGCGATGTAGGCGAAATGGTCTGGGCCAATGCGGGCCTGGACGAGATGGACAAGGTTCTGCTCGGCGGCGCGAAGGGCGGCTGCAGCGACCTGGCGCAATGCACGCTGACGGTCTGCAGGCAGTTTCGAGAGAACTGCCGTGGCATCGACCGCCAGAAACCCGCGGTGATAGATCAGCGTCTCGCCGGGTTCGGCCTGCGCGATCCATGCGCAGAGACCGACCTCGTCCAGACCGCCAGCGGCGCAGAACGGCACCACCCGGTCGGCCGTAAAGTCATCGAGGCGGACCATCATGCGGCACCCGCATGGGAATCAGTGCCGGTGCTGTGGCGCAGCTGGTCCTGCTCGAAGGCGGTGATATCCTCCATGCGGTAAACCACACGGCCGCCCAGCTTCATGAACTGCGGGCCTTCACCGGCCCACCGCCACCGCTCAAGCGTGCGGTGCGAGATGTTCCACCGCCGGGCCAGTTCTTTCTGATTGAGGTGTTTGAGCTGCATCTTCGTCTCCTGTCGCTCGCTGCGTTGGGAAGAAGATGCGAAATCCTGCTGTGGGATGTCGTCAGGATCGAAGTGGGATGCGGAGGGGGATCAGTTTGAGCCTTGCAACTCAGCGGCGAACGCCGTGGCGAGGGATTGTCATCCCACTCTCATCCCCCTGCGCATCCCACTGTGGAGCCGGAGGGACACGCGCGCCAGAACGGGATGGGTCGGAATCAACCGCAGTTCAGACGGTAGTTGCCGCGGCCATTCGATTCGATCAGCGACCGCCACTGCTTCTGGGATTTGAACACGTCGGACATCTTCAGGCTCTTCGAGCCCGCCGCCGACAGGATCGCCTTGCCGCTCTGCCATGCTTCACCCCGGCGCGCAGCCTCATGCAGCGCACGGACAACCTGCGCCTGAATGGGGCCCAGACGGAACTGGTGCCCGCCGCAGCGCACCTCGTGATAGTCGGACGACGCGCTGAAGACAGGCAGCTGCGGGCCGGTCTCTGCGCCAGAGAACCCGGTCTCGGCTTCGAAACGGTCACGTTCCTCGCGCCTTAGCAGTAAATCCTCAATGCTCAGAGCCACGCCATCGCGATCACCCCAGATTGAAGCATAGTCCGACCCGGGCGTACGGAAGTCGCTCACTGTCAACTCGGCAGCACGAAACATCTGAAAGACGTCCCGCGCATGAAGTTCGAGCAAACCGCTGTAATAGCTCTGCTCGGTTGGAACCCGAAAGTGCTCGCCCTCTTGGGTTTCCTCGTAATCCCCCAGCTCCAAAGGCACACCGAAGACACGCACCGAAAGCCGCAGCTTGTCATTCTCCGCCAGATAGATCAGGTCGGCCTCGGAAATCGACCAGCGATCGAGGATCTCCGGCAGAGTAAAATACGCCTTCTCGATCTCCATCCGACCCCCGATTCCTGCTATTGAGTGTTTAGGGTTTGTTCTAAATCCTTGACGGCCTCCGATCAATCCTGTTTTATCCTATTTGATCCACAGCCCTCTGGGGAAAACATGACCGAGCATCACACGCTCTCCGACCGCCTCCGCGCCCGTGCTCAGCAACTCGGGCTAAGCCCCGCCCATGTCGCAGAAATGGCCGGGGTCAATCGATCCTTCGTCTACGACATCCTCCGCGGGCGCTCGACGCGACCGGGCATTGATAAGCTGGCCGAGGTTGCCCACGTGCTGAAGGTCGAGCGAGAGTGGCTGATCCACGGCATCGGCGAGGTTGAGGGAGAGCCGCCCTTCATCGAGAACCCCGATGAGACCTTCGTGGCGATCGCGCATGCCAGTCCGCGTCCATCAATGGGCGGCGGCGCGGTGGTGACTGAGGATCACGACACCCCCGGCCGCGCCTACCATTTCCGCCGGTCCTGGATAAAGAGCAGCCTCAAGGCGAGCCCCTCACAACTGCGCATCATGCATGTGGAGGGCGACAGCATGGCGCCGACCCTTCTGGACGGCGACACCGTGCTTGTCGACATGACCCGGCGCGCGCCGAACCCGCCCGGGATCTTCGTGCTGGATGACGGCATGGGGTTGGTGGCCAAGCGGCTCGAGCATGTCCCCAATAGCGAACCGCCTGCTGTGCGGGTGATCTCCGACAACGGTTTCTACAGCCCCTATGAGCGCAGCGCCGAGGAGATCCACATCATTGGTCGCATCCGCTGGTTCGCGCGGGAGATATGACGTGATCGAGTTTCGCCAGATTGACGACGCAAGCCCGGCGCTGGGGCACTCACCGATGGTGCGGGCACTGGAAAAGACCTTCGCCTACATGGCCGAACATGGCGGGATCGGGCTGACGCCGTCGAAGGCCTTCAAGCGGGTGTACGTGCACTGGGCGGCGCGTGAGTTCGACTGGCCCGGCTATACCGAGGAAGACCTCTTCGCCATCAACAAGGTGCTGAACGAGATCGACTTTGGCCCGCTGATGGATCTGCACGATGTGATGATCGCGCTGAAGATCGGGCGGCACTACAAGGGACAGTTCAAGCTGAGTAAGGCGGGTCAGGGGCTGGTCGGGCATCCTGGTCGCATCTTCGGCATCGTCACGCCGTTCTACCTGTTCGAGGTCAATCACGCCCGCTTTTCCCGTTTCGGCGACGAGCCGATCTTGGGCAACTGGGACGTGTTCATGAACGTGCTGAACGTCGAGACCGAGGACGGCGCGACCGGCGCTGACCTGCGACGGGTGCTGTTCGGCGAACCCGATCCTGCCGGTGGTTTCGACGATGTGCTGAGCAGCCTGTACATCCAGGTGCTTCGGCCTTTGTGCTGGACCGGGTTGCTGCACATGGAACGCGCCAAGGGCTTCCGGAGCACCGAGCAAAGCGTTTTCACCAAGACGCCGCTATGGCAGGCGGCGCTCAGGCTGGAAACCGACGGGATGGTGCGAAGGGCGACGCGGCACTGACAGTCATCATCCCATAACGACCACTGAGAAAATGAAACCCAAACCTGCAAATTATCGTTATGAAAGAGCGAGCCTTGGGCGGTAAGTCGCCATTCGCGTGCCGCAAGCGATGCAATCGAACACTGCGAAAATCAATCTGGTATCGGATCGGCGCTATTGTCAGTAATTGATTGAATTAGCGTCTCATAAGATGACGGACCCGTAATCGTCAGTTCGTATGTCCCATCGAATGTGAGAAGCGTTTTGTTCCAGTATTTCGCAGCTAGCGTCAGATAGTCTATGTCTGGGTCATGTATCTCGCTTGTCGGCCTGCGATGATGCCGGTGCAATGGATTGCCGCACTCCCTGAGATCGTAACGAGCAATGTGGTGCCACATCGAATGTGCGCAGCCGCTGAATGGGGTGTAGACGTAGTTGTAGAAATCAATGCACCCCGCTTCCTCAGCCATTTGACGAACTGACAGGCTCGACCATTTACCGAGATCGACGTCTAGCAACCAGCCAATCCGCTGGTTGTCGATCCATCTCTCACCAGCTTCCAGCATGGCGACTTCCTGCAACGTCGGCTCGCGTACGCCGATCTGCGCGCGGCGATGCTCGAGTTCGAGCTTGGCCTGCCCCAACCCAAACAAGATGAATTTGCGACAGCGCTCCACTGGATCGAGCAGCAGCCACGCGATATTGATGTAGACGTCGGCCATCGCGCGCAAGAGGATTGGTGCGCTGTGCCCTGTCCACATCGTCGGTGCGCGGGCGATTTCCTTGGCGAGAGTCGCCTCACGTGCGAGCATGCCGCCAATAACTTCATGCACGTAGATATGAGCAAAGTCCGGCGGCCATGCGTCTAGCCGCGCCTTGAGCTCGAAGTTGACGTTCGCGCAATAGCTTTCGATGAGCGGCCAAATTTCAATGCCGTCTTCATGCTCGCTCTCGGTCGACATATCAGTCATCTCAGTCCTCGCACGGTTCGAGTTCGAGGCCTCGGTTCCAGAATGCGATCGGCCAGTCAGTCTCTGACGCCATCAGATCGAGCTCCCCAAACATCTGATTGAGCGTCGCTCGGATCGAGGCCGCTATTCGCTGTGATTGTTCTGTCTTGGGATAATCTTCGATCCGAGGGAAATCGGCGAGTGCTAGGCCTGCGGAGACCTTGAGCCGCTGAGCATCGAAGGCAAGCCAAGTGGCCGTTGCCTGGACCATGGTGGAACTGTTCGACGCGCGATCAAAAAGGCTACCGACAAGTCCCTTGAGCACGCCAAGGTCTTGCGACCAAGTTGGTGCGGTGACTGTCGGCACCAGTTCGCGCATCGGATGGTCGGGATAGTGCGCGTGGAGCGGCGCGAGCGGGCCGCATAGGTCTTCCCGGTAAGATCGGCCGTCAATAATGCCCTTGAGAACGCCGTCCGGCAGGGCCGCGAACTTGCCCGCCGCCGCCCAGATAGTGCTGTTACGCTTCGGATCGCTCGCTCGTACGTCGCGCGTGAAGGCGGTGATGATTTCGACGCCGCGATGCGGACCCCAAGCCTGTTGCAGGAGCGCGATCCACAGCAGTTCCGGGATCATCATGTTGATCCATGACACTTCGCGCATCGGCCCAAACGCATCGTTGAAGGGAGCCACCAACTTCGATTTGAGGCGCTTGTGATCGCCGAGTACCGCCTTAGGCTTTACGCCGCTCATAGTCCCTCCAGCGCTTCACCATTGCTGCTGCCAAAATTGGTGCAGTTTTGCTGAAATGATAGTTGGTGGGCGGACAAAAGAACAGTTGGTCAGCCCGGTTTGGAACAATGACTAACCGATAGCGCCGATAGACGCCAAAACGTGTAAAAACCTGGGGCATTGCGCCCTGCCTTCTCGGAAAGCACGGCCATCTAAGCCCGTTCAGACATACATTGGCTTGAGGTAACCCGTATCTTACGTCACGTTACTACTGACCTCGATAGAGAAAATCTAGCATCACCTGAGAAGGCCATAAATTCGATGGACATACGTTGGTTTCTTAAGCAGCGCTTAGATTTCATCCGAACTCACTACGATGGCAGCGCATCGGCCTTCATCGAAAAAAAACGTCGTATTGAGGAGGGCCAAGCTCCCTACGACAATCCGCCTTATAGTGAGGATGGAGAACCCCCTTTTCTTACTGAGTGGATGGATGCCGACACCTCGATTGATCTTGTCGGCATAGCCTGCGTGTCACTACTCAGCGATGCCGTGAAGCTCTATTTCAACTTGATAAAGGATCGGGAGTTTCGTTTTAAATTCGATGCCGCGGAAAAGAAGGCACTAAAGAATGGCTTTGTGGAGGCTTTCAAGAACGCATTGGGCGAAATTCTCAATACAGACTGGCTGGAGAGCGGCATCAATTTCGAGATAATTGAGCAAACGGTGCTCGCTAGAAATCAAGGCCAGCACGGGAGCGAACTTACGAGCTTTCTAATCAGTGTTGACCCCAAAACCATTGAACGGCACCCGCAACCATTTTTCGTTCGACCCGAGGAAGCTGAAGCCATGGTCAACTCAGAAATGAAACTTAGCAGATTTCTACGGCCAACGATAAAAGTCAGCCGTACTTCCTTGTTCGCAGCGATAGATGAAGTCGAGAAACTCGGCGATTGGATCGAAGAAAACCGTGATCGAGCCAGACCTTGGTTCGACGCTCAGCGTGCAAAGCGCCAAATGTGAGTCAGGCTGGGCTCAAAAATCTCGCGACGGGGACCACGGCAGCTTTGTCGGCGGGTTCGGAGGCGCAGCTCTTCGTCGATCACCCATCTACCCGCCTCGCCAACAGCTAATCTGCCAAGGCTGCTTCCTGCACATGTCCAACATCAATCGCGGTGTGACGGAACCCAGCATCACTTCCATCAATTCTACGACACAACATGAACGCTCGGCTTCTCTTGAATTCGCGGAACTACGACAACCCATTGTTTTAACTTGAAATCCCATTCGTACAGCGACCATCACAGGACAAAACAGCTCCTGAGGTTCGCCCGCCATGCCCGACAACGACGTCAATTTCGCTCCTCCGCCTGAAAAGCTCACTGCCAATGAGCGGCTGGCGGAACTTTCCCGGATCCTCGCTTCAGCCGTGGATCGCGCCAACCCAACAACAATAAACAAGAATTCTGCTAACGACGCAGACAGTTCGCTGGACATCCTCGCCCTTGTTCGCCGTCGTCGTCACCAGTTGCGAACCCGAGTTGGAGAGGACGAATGACGAAAACAAAAATAAAATCAGCAAGAAAGCCTGCGGGCTTTGACCCTGCGCAGGACCACGCTGTCCTGGCGGACTTGATCGCGCTGAAAGCGATGACCGTGCCGGAGCTGCGCGAGAAATGGGCGGCGATCTTTGACGCGGCCGCGCCGAATACCAGCCGCCAGAATCTTGAGTTGCGGCTCGGCTACCGCATCCAGGAACTGGCCCTCGGCGGCATTGGCCGCGACACCCGGCGGACACTGGATGCGCTGGCGGCGGAGGTGGCTTCCGGCGAACCCGGTCAGGTGATGAGCGACCCACGACGTCCTTTGCCGGGCACCAAGCTGGTTCGTGAGTGGAACGGCGTCGAACACACCGTCACCGTTTTGGCAAAGGGCTTTGAGTGGCAGGGCCGCCGGTACAAGTCGCTCTCCGGGGCAGCCCGGGCCATCACCGGCGCGAACTGGAACGGCTGGAAGTTCTTTGGCTTCACCCCACGCCCGAGGATCAGCAAATGACGCGCCAGACACAGCCGCAACCGCCCCGCCGCCTGCGCTGCGCGATCTACACTCGCAAGTCGAGCGAGGAAGGGCTCGACATGGAGTTCAACAGCCTCGACGCTCAGAGGGAGGCGTGTGAGGCCTATATCGCCAGCCAGAAGGCCGAGGGCTGGGTCTGCTTGCGCGATCGCTACGATGACGGCGGCTTCTCCGGCGGCACGCTCGAGAGGCCCGCGCTGAAGGATCTGATCGCCGATATCGAGGACGGGCTGATCGACATCGTCGTGGTCTACAAGATCGACCGCCTGTCCCGCGCGCTCATGGATTTCTCCAAGCTGGTCGAGATCTTCGACAAGCACGACGTCACGTTCGTCTCCATAACGCAGAGCTTCAACACCACGACGTCCATGGGGCGGCTGACACTTAACATCCTGCTCAGCTTTGCCCAGTTCGAGCGCGAGGTTATCGGCGAGCGGATCCGCGATAAGGTCGCCGCCTCGCGCAAGAAGGGCATCTGGATGGGTGGGCCAGTGCCGCTGGGTTACAACGTGAAGGACCGCAAGCTGATCGTGGACCCGGCCGAGGCCGAGACGGTGCGGACGATCTTCACGCTCTACTCTCGGTCCAGTTCCACGGCGCAGGTGATCCGCGAATTGGATGCGCGCGCGATCCTCACCAAGACCGGCAGGCCCTACGACAAGACCTCGCTGCTCAAGACCCTGCACAACAAGGTCTATCGCGGCCTCGCGGTGCACAAGGGCAACGCCTATCCCGGCGAGCACGACGCGATCATCGACGAGGCGCTCTGGGACGAGGTGCATGAGGTGATCGCGAACAACCGGTATCTTAGGAAGGCCGTGGCTCAGGAACCCTCACCGGCGCTGCTGCGCGGGCTGATCTTCACCGAGACCGGCGTGGCCATGACTCCGCATCACACCCAAAAAGGCACGCGCCGCTATCGTTATTACGTTTCGATGGACGTGATCAAGAAACGGCCCAAGGCCGAGCTGCGCGGGCCGCAGCGGTTGCCGGGTGGTATGGTCGAGGATGCCGTGGTCGGCGAAATCCGCCGTCTGCTGCGCACGCCAGAGGTCGCCGCGCGGGTGTCGCGGACCCTGCGCAAGGATCGGCCAGACCTTGGTGAGGACGCGATCAGCGCCTCGCTCACCCAGTTCGACAAGATGTGGAACGCGCTGATCCCGGCCGAGCAGGCACGCGTCGTCAGGCTTCTGGTGGAGCGGGTCACCGCCAGCGACGCCGGGCTCGCGGTCGATCTCCGACATGAAGGCTTGGGCGCGATTGCCGCGTTGATGGCTCCGTCCAAGCCGGAGGTGGCGTGATGGCAGGGCCCGAGACCCTCCGAGTCCACATCCCGCTCACCCTGCGCAATCGCGGCGGCCGCCCCCGCATCCTGCCGCCCAAGGAGATCGAGGTCGCGATGGATCGCGGCCAGGATGCCCGGCTACTGCGCGCCATCGGCCGCGCGTGGAATTGGCGGCGCAGGCTGGAGCGCGGCGACGTCAACACCATCGCCGACCTCGCCAGAGCGGAAGGCATCTCGGACCGCTATGTCAGCCGCGTGATCCGGCTGGCATGGCTCGCTCCCACCGTGCTGGAACGGCTGGTCCTACGGCGCGAACCCACGGTGCTGTCGATCTTCGACCTTTGCGGCGTGGCGGAGCTGCCATGGGTCGACCAGCCGGGGCTGGTGTTCGATTGAAGCATCACCCAATTACCGGGCTTACCAAATCTGAAGCAGAAATGTGTATTCAGGTGATTGTCTGAAGTCGCGCCAAGATATCCGCCGCAAGCTTGTCGCATCCCTCTTGATTGTTGAGATACGTGATGCAGCGAAGAGACCGCAGATCAAATGGAACATCATCCATATTCTGGGTGATCAGGATCACTTCCTTGCCAAGAGTGTGCGCGATACCAACCTCATAGAAAACGTTCGGGTTCTTTCCCGATAGGTCACAAATCACCACCTGCGAAGTGCAGATCAACTCGATAATATCTTGCATGATGTGTGCGTGAAGCCAGAAGTCGTCTGCTCGGCGGCATTCGTACCCCTCAAGCTCAATCGTGGCCTTTACTGTTTGATGGACCCTACCGAAGCTCCCAGAAAATGGCATCATCATTGAAACCAGCTTGGGTTTGACCGGATTGCTGCTCAGCTGAAAGACGGTCGGCACAGGGCGTTGGGCCGCTTTTTGGCGATACAAAACCTGAAACAGGTCCACGTCCTTGATGGCCCAATGATTCCGATGAAACTCGAAGTCGTCAATCTGCAGTTCAGATGCCAATGCATGGATATCCGCATTGTTAAGACGCGGGATATCTGGATCTACGGTGTATTGGAGAAGATACTCACGATCGCGCTTTTGCACACGAGTAAGCCACCCTAAATAGGCAACCTCATCTGCAATGCCTTCCTCCATCAGAACAGTGGGCAGCTCAAGTATAGCCCTGATGTCGAGGCTCGCCGCCGGGCATAAATTGCTGTGATAGAGGCTCGCTTGTGTGTTCTAGTACACGCCCCGCCATGATCGAGCCACGACGATCACTTTCAAGGCCTCCTGAAACGATCAAATTGAACATGAAATACTCCTGAGTTTACCGAAGCTTGATATCCAAAGCCGGGGACTCGTTCAACGCGAAGTGGAGGTTTGGCACCAGCAAACCAGCGCCACGACTTCGCATCATTCGACCGGCTCACCCACCGGCTGCGTTTGGCGCAGCAGATTCTTTGCATCAGCACCTGCTCAACTGACGCTCAGTGAAAGCTGGCCTGAAAACTCGTGGCGGTCAGCGATACATGGGCGTCGAGCGGTGGGCGCAGTTCGAACGCCTTCGGCTCGCGTGCAAAGTGATAGAGCCGCATGAGGCACCAGTCGGCTCGCTGTTCGTCGGCAACAGCTAGTTCGTTGCGCGAGATATGAAATGGTGTGCGTTCCCAGCCGTTGGTCGTCTTCACTTCAATCAGACGGGGTCGACCATCTGGCGCATAACTGGCGATATCATACCCCGCGCCATCGCCATCCTCCTCCGAGACCCATCGCACCTTTGACGCAAGATCAGAGCGCCCGGAGCCAGCCAGCACCGCTTTCTCGTGCGCCAGCGCGCGTTCCTCTCCGGCCCTGCCTAGCGCCCGGTTGCGCTCATCGCGTTCGGCTACGTCAAACTTCCGCGCGGTGGCAATGGTTTGCTCAAGCTCAGGAGGAGGCGGCTGGTTGCTGAGCGTCGGGGGCTGTCCAACCCAAAGCTGAGCTGCCTCGCGGAGGCCAATCGCGGGCCGGTCCGGAATGCGGGACAGCCAGCCGGGGTTGAGGTCCAGCCAACGCGCCACCGCATCTTCCAGTGTGCCCTGGTAGTTTTGCGCGGGCTTGTAGCCGGGAATCCAGTCCTCGCCGAGGGCCCTGAGAACCGCGCTGATGTTCTGGTGCTTGAACTCGATCGAACTGCGGTTTCGGTCGATCTGGGTCTGAAGATCGCGATTGTGCGCGGCCTTGTTATAGGACTGGCCAGCAAAGTCCGCAGCCAGCATCGCGAAGTAATCCGCGACGATCAGGTCATTCTCTGCATCTGTCCAAGGCCCGTTCGACATGCGGCCAGGCTAGACACGCGAAAATCATTTGTCATCAGTAGTTTCGTCGGGGGAATGGGATGCGAACCAACCCCAGCAATCCGCTAATTTACGCCAGCATCCCGAGCAACGCGCCTACCGCGTGTTCTGTCTACGTTGCCATACATATCGTTCGGAACACGGGATGAGGTTTTGGCGGGGTTCGGGAGCAGTCCATTGAAAGGTAACGAGAAAACGAGACCGGACCGGACCGGTCGAGGTTCGCCCGAACTGAGACTGTGGGCCATTCTGAGCCCAACTTCGGCCAGGCTGCGCGTCTAAGAGGTTCGGTCGGTTCCCGCAAACCCCTTTGATAACACGGAAAAATCCGTGCCCGTCAGGGCGGTGTCACTGGTTCGCATGGGGGATAATGGCGGAGAGACAGTCTGCCAACCGGGATTCCTATATGTTCCTATAAGTTATCAGTTTCAATTAGTTAAGCGCCATTCAAGTCTTGATTGTTCCAGTGCCGTCCCCCATATTCCAGATATAAATGGGGGATGGAATGGCGGACGTGAAACAGACATCCAAACCGACAAAGGCCGGGCGTCACCCTGACAAAGCCTTATCCGCTGCATTTGTGCGCACCGTCAAAGAACCCGGCAAATATGCGGACGGCAATGGGCTGTTGCTCAAGGTTGATGCCACCGGCGCGCGGCGTTGGGTGCAGAGGATCGTTATTCGTGGCAAGCGGACGGAAATGGGGCTTGGCCCGGCATCGCTGGTTTCGCTGGCCGAGGCGCGCGAGGTGGCGACGGAAAACCGCAAGCTGGCGCGGCAAGGGGGCGACCCCCTCAAGGCCAAGCGCGAGGCCGAGGCGGTTCTGACGTTTGAGGAAGCCGCGCGCAAGGTCTATGAAATCCACCGGCCCGGCTGGCGCAACGCAAAACATGCGGCGCAATTCATGACCACCCTTGAAACCTACACCTTTCCCCGGTTGGGCGCGCAACGTGTGGCCGACATCACGCCCGCCGATGTGCTGGCCGTGCTGACCCCCATATGGCTGGAAAAGCCGGAAACCGCGCGCCGGGTGCGGCAACGCATTGGCACCGTGATGAAATGGTGCGTGGCGAAGGGGTGGCGACAAGACAACCCCGCCGATGCCATCGCCAAGGCATTGCCCAAACAAACCGCGCTCAAGGAACACCGCAAGGCGCTGCCCTATCAAGAGGTGGGCGGGTGCATTGAGGTTATCAAAGCATCAAAGGCCGGGCTTGCCACCAAACTGGCGCTGGAACTGGTGATCCTGACTGCCACCCGTTCGGGTGAGGTGCGGTTGGCCGAATGGGGCGAGGTGGATTTGGCCAAGGCTGTGTGGACCATCCCCGCCACCCGCATGAAGGCTAAGCGCGCACACCGCGTTCCCCTGTCGCCCCGTGCAGTCGAGATATTCCAAGAGGCCCGCGCGCTGGGCGAGGGCACCGGGCTGGTGTTTCCCGGCGTGAAGGTGGGCAAGCCGCTGTCGGACATGACCCTTTCAAAGCTGGTCAAGAAATTGGGGTTCGATGCCGATGTGCATGGATTTCGGACATCATTCAAAATGTGGGCGCAAGAACGAACCAATATCCCGCGCGAAGTATCCGAGGCCGCGCTGGCGCACACGATCCAGAACAAGGCCGAGGCCGCCTATGCCCGTTCGGATTTGTTTGAAAAGCGTCGGAAGTTGATGGAAGGTTGGGCTAGAAAATGCACTGACAGTGGCACGTCCGTAGTCGCGATTTCGGGCCGAACTTGACAATTGGATGTACAGAACTTCGGGCGGGTTACTACATCTTGCTGCTTCCCATATCTTCCGATATATTCTTGCCATGCAATCACGCGTTCTCAGAAGTTGATTTGTCCCAGCGGATATTTTGCGCCGATGGCGCTCGAAAGTTCTTTCTTTAAAGCTCTTTCCAACGATAGAATCGCGCCTCGTATCTATCAGTCCGCTAACGCTAAATACGGAGCGATACCATCCGCAGATCGGCCCGTCATACTTAGAACCTCGGCTAAACTATTTGCACACAACTTTATTCAAAAGATCGAAGATAACGCGAAGGTCTTCTGCCCAACAAAGCCCGAACCACTCAATATTTATTCATGGATTTTGAGAACGAACAACGAAGCGCCAACTCACTTGCCTGAGAATTTTGCGCAATCGGAACAAGCCTTGAAATCGCTGGACAGTAGCTACGCTTTTTTATGCCCGCGCACTTGGACCGTCGATAAAGAGCGCAGAGTGTTCAACGGTGCGCAACGACAACGAAATGAAACAAGCCTAATTTGTAAGATTGATGGCTGGTCTCTTTGTTTTGTTAATGATTTGCTACCCTCTGACTATGGTCATGCTCTTGAATCGATGGCGATTTCGTTGGCGCAACGGAATAGCTCTACCAAGCGAATAGCTAAGAAACGTGGCCCTAAATCCGACAAATTAGGTGTCGTAACCAGCGGAATACAAAAGCTCTACCCTGACGCTCCCCCTGACAAAACTGCGAAAGAAATCGAGCGCGATTTAAAGGAAATTGGTGTTACAGGTTTTGGTGAAAGCACTCTACGAACGGCGATAGGAAACCATAGAAGTCTTTACAATCCAGACACTTAACACATCAAAATTAGCGAAATTGTTTTTTCACAAATAACACCAAGCGCAAGTCTAGTTAGTTTCCGATACGGTTCGAAGCGTACAAACTTGAACCAAATAGGACAGACATGGCAGACTCAAACCCGATGCCCCGACTGGTCGCGCAAAAACACCTACGCCGCCCGGCTGTTGAGGCCGCCACCGGCCTGAGCCGTAGCAGTATCTATGACATGATGAGCCGGGGCGAATTTCCCCGCCCGGTTCGCATTGGCCGCCGCGCCGTTGCATGGCCCGAAAGCGCCGTGTTGGCGTGGTTGGCCGACCGTCCGCTGGCCGAACGCGCCACCGGATAGAACAACACCCACTCCCTGCAATCCGAGGGCGTGGGCGTTGAGCAATAGCGTAAGGAACTCTTGTTTACTCCCGACGCCCTCATTTTTCAATGAGGACGATATGAAAATTCATGTGACCATCGAAACCGGCCAAGGTCCGCGTACCTATGAACTGACCCAGCGCCAAGGCTGGGCGCTGTATCACCTGGCACAGGCCGGGTTGCACGGCATCACCACCATTGAACGCCCCGCGCTCAGGGTGGCCGCCTATGTGCATTGTCTGCGCAAGCGGGGGTTCGACATCGAAACCGAGATGGAACCCCATGGCGGCCCATACAAAGGCCAACATGCCCGTTACCGGCTGTTGACTGCCATTCGCTCGCTCACCGTGCTGTCGCGGGGGGCGGGCGAATGAACCGCAAGTCAGACGATCCACTGGCCAATGCCATCCGCCGCCTGATGCGCAAACATGGATTGCCCGAACCGCTGGCCCGGTTTTATGCCGAACAAGGGGTGCGCCATGGGCAAGGCTGACCACAAGGGGCGCGGCAAGGAACAATATGTCCCCCTGCCCTATGCCATTCTCAAGTCAACAGCGTGGCGGTCCCTTTCGGGGGCCGCCATCAAGGTCTGGGGCGAGTTGCACACCCGCTATAATGGCGGCAACAATGGCAGGCTGACCCTGTCCATGAATGAGGCTGTCGAGGCGCTGGGCATTGGCAAAGGGACCGCCCAGCGCGCCTTCATCGAATTACAGGACAAAGGGTTCATCGCGTTGGAAACACCGGGCAACTGGTATTCCCGCCGCGCCCATGAATGGCGGCTGACCACCAAGCCGGTGAAGGGGGCGAAACGGGATACACCCGCCACGAATGATTGGCGTGATTGGCGACCGGCGAAACCGCCACACACGTCGCGAAAAACAAAACACGGTATCAAGGCTGACCCGTCACCCGATCTGACGGGACCGCCACAGAACCCAACGCCCTAGCTAGGGACCGCCACAGAACCCGTCAGAGCCATTTTTGCCCCCGCTTTGGGTATCCAGATGGAACACTAATACTACCACTCCCCTGCAAGGAACGGCACGACATGACAACAGACGGCAAAGCAACCGCGACATCGCCAAAGGCCAAGAGCACCTTGCCAGATGATTTCGGAAAATATCGGAGGGTGTTCTGATGGGCGGAATTGGTTCGGGCCGAACTGCCCACAAGACGAAGGCAGAGCATTGCCGTTCGATTGATGTCAACCGACTGCACCGCGCCGGGTGTCTGGCCGATGGCTGGCAAGGCCACTGGCGTTGGCAACAGGATGGCGAGGAAACCGCGCGCATATCGCTCAGGGCCGAGGCTGGAAGGATCGTGCTGACCTATCGCATTCGTTGTGGCGGGCAAGAGTGGCAGGCCATCACGCAAACCGTGTTCATCGAACATTCCCCATGCAACTTTGGCGGCGCGCGACCGTTTTTCAAATGTCCCGGCGTGGTGAATGGCCGTTCATGCCAGCGACGGGTGGGCAAGCTGTTTGCGGGTGGGGCTTACTTCCTATGCCGTCACTGCTATGGCATCGCCTATGCCAGTCAGTCAGAGGACCGGCACGACCGCTTGCTTCGCCGCGCCAACAAGCGAAGGATGGCGCTGGGCGGGCAACCTGGCACCGCCTATTTCATAGCAGACAAGCCCAAAGGCATGTGGGCCAGAACTTATGTGCGAACCCGGCGCGAAATCGAATGGTGCGAAACCGAGGCTGACCGCGCGTTCGTTGAGAAATTTCGCCACCTGTTCAAAGACAATCCCTTCGATGGGCTGTTTGACGATTAGCGGCGTTGCGCTTGGGGGGGACAACAAATCTCTGCGCGCCCGAATCCCGGACCGGCGAGGGGTAGTCAAATTTGTGCGCTGTCAAATCAGGGAACTTTTTTTGGTCAATGTTCTGGCCGCCATCGAAAACAGAATGGCGGATAAAATGGGGGACGGACCAGCAAGGTTTCCCCTTAGTGCGCTGTATTTAAACGGAATTATCTTGGTGGGTGGCGGAGAGACAGGGATTCGAACCCTGGGAAGGCTTGCACCCTCAACGGTTTTCGAGACCGCCCCGTTCGACCACTCCGGCACCTCTCCGTGATCGCTGGGCGGTGCTTACTGCCCTCCTGCGGTGGGTGCAACTGGTTTATCGGGGTTTTTCGGTTGAACCCGGCTTTATTGTGCCAATCGGGCCATCAACACTTGGCACAGGGCAAGGTGGGTCATAGCTTGCAGCTGTTGCACCCTTCGGAGAACCCCATGCGCCGCCTGTTGATTGCCACTGCCCTGACGCTTTGTTCGCTGTTGCCTGCCGGGGCCGCACCCCGGGATGCGGTGCGTTCGCTTTACGATGCCCTGCTGATGCCCGAGGTGATCGCGATCATGCAGACCGAGGGGATAACCTATGGCGAGGATCTGCGCCACGAGATGTTTCCCGGGCGCGGTGGCAGCGCCTGGCCCGCCGTGGTTGCGCGGCTTTATGACACCGACGCCATGAATGCGCTGGTGCTTGACCGTTTCGATACCCTGCTGGCGGATGTGGATGTTCAGCCGCTGCTGGGTTTTTCCAGTCTGATCGCGGGGCGCGGATTGTCCGGCTGGAGCTTGAGGCGCGGCGTGCGATGATGGACAAGGCGGTTGAACAGGCCGCCAAGGACCGGCTGCACGAGATGCGGCAGGCGGGCGATGCACGGCTGGAGGCGCTGGATCGGTTTATCGCCGCCAACGATCTGGTGGAATCCAACGTCGTGGGGGCGATGAATTCGAATTATGCCTTTTATATCGGGCTGATGGATGGCGGCGCCTTTGCCGGTGACATGACCGAGGATCAGGCCTTGGCGGATGTCTGGTCACAAGAACCACAGATCCGGGCCGATACGCTGGATTGGGTCTATTCCTATCTGGCGCTGGCCTATCAGCCGCTCAGCGACGCGGATCTCACTGCTTATACCGAACTGTCGGACACCGAGGCCGGGCAGGCCCTGAACCAGGCGATTTTTGGCGCGTTCGATACCATGTACACGTCCATTTCCCGCGCTCTGGGCCGGGGGGCGGCGCAGTTTATCCTTGGCGAAGATCTGTAAACGCGCCCTGCCCTAGCTGCGGTTCGCGCGCGCCAGAATCGCCACGGCAACCAGCCCGACAGCAATCACCAGCAACGCGGCGGGGGCCGCCTCGCCGATCCGTTCAAGCGAGGCCTGTTCATGCACCCGCGTCGCCAGGGTGTTGTAATTGAACGGGCGCAGCAACAGCGTAGCGGGCAGTTCTTTCACGCAATCCACAAACACCAACAGCAGCGCGGTGCCAACCGACCCGCGGATCAGCGGCCCATAGACCCGGCGCAGGGTGCCGCCCGCCGTCTGCCCCAAGGCCCGCGCCGCCATGGGCAGGCTGGGGGATACGCGCCCCATGGCCGCATCCGCAGCCCCCTGGGCAATGGCAAAGAACCGCACCACATAGGCAAACACGATGGCCGTCGCCGTTCCGGTCAGCATCAGACCGGGATCATAGCCGGTCAGCGCCAGTATCCCATCGGCCAGCGTGTTATCAAACGCGGCCAGCGGAATCAGGATACCAAGGCCCAGAACCGCCCCCGGCGCGGCATAGCCGATGATCGTCACCGGCAAAAGCAACCGGGGCAGCGCCCGCCCGGTCAGGCGCACACCATAAACCATGAACAGCGCCGCCAGCACCGTCAGCACCGCCGCCACACCGCCCACGCCCACCGTATGCCACAGGGCCGCGCCAAGGCCCGGATCAAACCAGCGGTCGGGCTTTTCCACCGCATGGGCGGTGATCACCGATACCGGCAGCACGAACCCCACGGCAAACGGCAACGTGCAGGCCAGTGTCGCCAGCCAGCCGCGCCAGCCCTTCAGGGGCATCCGCACGACGCTGCGCTGTTGGCGCGACAGGCGGTGAAACCGTGAATTGCGCCGCGAGGTTTTCTCCAGCGCCACAAGGCTCAGCACCAGCGCCAGAATCACACAGGCGATCTGTGCCGCCCCCCGCATTGCCGGTTTCCAGCCAGACCGTGAAAATCCCGGTGGTCAGGGTTTGAACCGAGAAATATTCAACCACCCCGAAATCGCTGGCCGTTTCCATCATCACAATGGCGATGCCCGCCGCGATGGCCGGACGGGTCAGCGGCAGCCCGACCCGCCAGAACCGCGCGAACGGTCCGGCGCCAAGGGCGCGCGCCACCTCATAGGAACAGCCCGATTGTTCACGCAACCCGGCCCGCGCCAAAAGATAGACATAGGGATAAAGCGACGCCGCCAGCACCACGATCGCCGCGCCCCGCGACCGGATTGCGGGAAAGACGTAATCTTGCGCCGAATTCCACCCCATCAGCGCGCGCAGCCCGGTCTGGACCGGCCCCGCATATTCAAGAAAATCCACCAGGGCATAGGCCCCCACATAAGCCGGGATGGCCAGCGGAAACAGCAACAGCCATTCCAGCCACCGCACCCCCGGAAAGCGGTACATCACCACCAGCCATGCCGCCCCTGTCCCCGCAGCCCCGGCCAGCAAACCGGTGCCAAACATCAACATCAACGAATTGCCCAGATAGCGCGGCAGCGTCGTGGCCATAAGATGGGGCCAGACGTTTTCGGTCGGATGAAACGCCAGCACCAGAACCGCCACGATCGGCAGCAAAACCAGCGCGGCGATGGCAACAGCACCCACCGACCATGGGTCGGGGCGAAACCGGGGAAAAGAAAAGCGGGGCGGTGCCTGAGTGTTTTGATCGGTCATTGCCTGACCGCTTTAGCGAATGGCGGTTTAACTGTCCATCAATTGGCTTATACTAATACGCAGGTCCACGGGTCGCACCCCAAACGGACAAAGCTGTTTAGGGGTCATATGGACGTCGTATTTCATTTGGGGGCACATTGTACCGATGGTGAGCGGCTGCTGCGGCTCGCTTTTGCGCAATCGCGAAATGCTGGATGAATTTGGCGTATCCGTGCCCGGCCCCGGGCGGTATCGCGGTGTTTTATATGATGTGATGGGCAAACTTCGCGGTGCGGTGGCCAGTGCAGACGCCCGGGATGTGGTGCTGGAAACCGTCCTGGAATCGGATGAGCCAGAGCGGCTGGTCCTGTCCAACGCCGGGTTCCTGTCGCGCGCCGCCGCCAGCCTTGACGGCAACCAGATTTACCCGCGGATGTTCAAGGCGGCCTGGCTGCGCAATATCTTTCCCGACAGCCCCGTCGCCATGTTTCTTGCGGTGCGCAATCCGGCAACCTGGGTGCCGGCGCTTTACGCGGAAAACAACAAAACCCCTGACAAATTCCGCGATTTCATCGCCGGGACCGATCCTCTGGCCCTGCGCTGGTCCGATACGGTGCGCGATCTGCGCACCCATTGCCCCGATTGCCCGGTGACGGTGTGGTGCCACGAAGATCTCGCCCCTGCTTTGGGGGGAAATCATGCGCAGCCTTGCAGGCGTCAGCGAAGAGGCGGGAATGAACGGCGGTTTTGAAATGCTGCGCGATGTCATCACGCCCGAAGGGATGCGCAGGTTGCGCGCCTATACCAAGGCGCATCCCCCCGCCAACGACGCAACGCGCCGCAAGGTGATCAGCGCCTTTCTCGACAAATTCGCCAATGAGGACGAACTTGACGAGGTGCTGGATTTGCCCGGCTGGACCCCGGATCTGGTAAGCCGGATGACCGAAAACTACGAAGCGGATCTGGACCTGATCGAAACCCTGCCCGGTGTCCGCCTTCTGACCCCTTGAAACGCGGCACCGCCCCGGGGCGGCGCCAGCCCGGTCAGGCCATGCCCAACGCTTCCATATACATCTCAAGAACCGCTTCTTCTTCGGCGATATCGTCCTTGTCGCGTTTGCGCAGGGCGATGATCTTGCGCATGACCTTGGTGTCATAACCACGGCCCTTGGCCTCGGCCATCACTTCTTTCTGGGCTTCGGCGATGTCTTTCTTTTCCTGTTCCAGACGTTCGAACCGTTCGATGAACTGGCGCAGTTCATCTGCGGTGACGCGGTAATTGCTGTCGGCGGCGGTGGCTTCGGGGGGGGCATATCGCTCATTTCGGGCCTCATGTTCTTGTGATTTTGTGCAATGAGTAGCTTTGACATCGCGTCACCGCAAGGGCGCCGGTGCGATTGCGCGTGATCCGTGGATCGTCTAAAACACTTTCGCAAAAACCTGTATCACCCAACACCGCCTGAAATCAGAGATTTCAACGCGTTGGGTGATGCTGAGTGCTTCAGCTATTGCGAGAAGTGCTATAGGGGATTGGGCAACAGGCAGATCGGAAGGAACACCATGGACAGCTTAATCTGGGGCGGCGTCGCGTTATCGGCCGTTGGGCTGTGCGCCCTGATATGGTGCATCATCGCCGCCATCCGCATCCGCCGTTCGGGGCAGGACGACGCCACCATGCGCGCCGGGTTGCAACGGCTGGTGGTGGTGAACATGGGCGCGCTGCTGTTGTCGGTGCTGGGGCTGATGCTGGTCGTTGTCGGGATATTCCTGAGCTAGGGCACTTCTCGTTCCGCCAGCCGCGTGCCATTCTTGATGCAATCGGCCAAAAGTGGCGACAGCACAGCACCGGTTCCCCCGGCCTGCACATCCCGTTCGACCCGCACCAGCCCGCGCTGATCGGCGGCCATCATCGGCCCGCCGCGCCAGCGCGGAAACCCGAGGGCGTGGACGGCGGCCACATCCACCGCCCCGGCCCGCGTGATCGCCCCGGTCGCCAACAGGGCCGCCCCGGCATTGGCAAGGGCGGCGGCGCAGACATGGCCGATGTCGGCTTCGGCCACGTTTCGCGCCACGGGAATATCCGCCTCGGACAGGGCGCGCATCATGGCGCGGGTCTCGGGCGGTTCGCCGGCGGGTGCACCATCGCGCCAGACAAACAGCCCCGCCCCGGTGCCGCGCCCGGTCAGCCCGCTGTCAACCAGCGCATCCAGCAGGGCAACCTCGGGCATGTCATCGCCCTGCACCGCGCGGCGATGTTCCAGAACCCGGTCCAGCCCCCGGGCATCCATGTGGGTGCAGGGCGCCATGCGAAACCCGTAAGTCGCCAGCGCCTGATCTATCACCTCGCCGCTGTGGCCACCGATCAGCAGCGCCTCGATCACCCGTTCCAGAACCTCGGTCAGGTGATGCACCAACCGCCCGGGCGCGGCCACGCCCACCACCGGTTGCCGCTGTAACCGCCGCACCAGCGCCAGCGCGGTGGCGGCTGCATCGGGCGCACAGCCTGGGGGGCCAGCAGTTCGGCCAACGTGGACAAATGCGCCGAGCCGGGCAAATGCACCGCGATCAGGTCTTCGGGGCGTTCTGCCGCATTGGCCAGACCCTCGGGCGCAATCACATCCCCCGCCGCCAGCAACAGGGCGCCGGGGCGCGCCAGCAATCCGATGGCCGACCAGATTTCACGCTTGAGCGCGGGGTCATCCGGCCCCGCCTCCCAGATCACATCGGCGCTGCACAGATCGTCAAAGGTTGCCTCGGGTTGCACCCGCAGCAAACGCGCGTCGCGGTCCGGCGCGCTCAGGGCGCCACGCTCGACCGCATCATCATAGAGATCAAGCAGGCGTTCCAGCACCACCGCCTGCCCCGCCGGTTCCAACTCGACCAGCAGCACCTCAAGCCCGGCGTCAAGACAGATCAGCGCCAGCTCACCCGCCCGCGCGGTGCCGCCGGTGATCGCCACCCTGGTCAGCGGGCGCGCCCGTCCGCCCGCCGCAGCCGGCCATTGGGCCGCTTCAACCTCGGCCCGGGCCATGTGGTGCAGGGCCAGACTGGGTGCGCTGATCACGCAATCGGCAAAGGCCGCCTGTTCCATGGCAAGGCCAGTGTCAAACGGCAGGATCATCGCCCCCTCGACACAGTCCACGATCCGCGACGGCGCCTCAAGGGGCGATCCCTCGACCGAGGCCCGCGCCTTGGCAACCGCCGTCATGAACCCCGCCACATCGCCCAACCCATCGCGGCGCAATGCCGTGGGGCGCGGCGCAGGGTGCCCGGCAGCCATGGCCAACGCCGCCGACACCGCATCACCGGCCTGTGGTGCATCAAGAAACCCGGCCATCGGCGCACGGGCCTGCCCGCCCAACAGCAGGGTCAACGTGGCCCCGGCCCCGCACAGGCGCGGCAAGCGTTGGGTCATCCCCCCCGAGGGCGGCAGGCCCAGCCGGATGCCCGGCGCCCCAAGGCGCAGATCCTTGCCCGCCACCCGGTAATGACAGGCCAGTGCGAGATCCAGACCATCGCCCAGAACCGCCCCGTTCAGCGCCACAATCACCGGCTTTGGCGCCCCCTCAACCGCAAGACACAGCGCGCCAAGGTCCGGCGCCCCCGCCCCCTGGGCGGTTCCCACGGAAAAATCGCCATCTTTTGCCGCCAGAGCGATCGTGCGCACCTCATCGTTGTCCAACGCCACCGTCAGCGCCTGCAACAGCCCGGCGCGCACCGCCCCGTCCAGCGCGTTCAGCGGCGGATTGGCAAACCGGATCACCGCCACATCGCCCTGTTGTTCCGTGTCGATATCCATCGCCTAAGCCCCTTCGCGCGTCAGCCGCGCCGCCATATCCGCCAGAACCGGGATCGACCCGGCATAAAGTTTCGCCGTTTCCGGGTTTGATGCGTTGCCCGCCCGCGCCCGTGCCACCACGCCTTCCAGAATGGCCGCCAGACGGAAAAAGGAAAAGGCCAGAAAGAAGGTCCAATCCGCGATACCCTTCAACTGCCGCCGTTCGCAATAGGCGGCAACATATTCCGCCTCATCCGGCAGCCCCAGCGCGCGGCGGTCCAGCCCGCCAAGGCCGCGCATTCCGCCATCATGGGGCAACCGCCACTGCATACACTGATAGGCCAGATCCGCGAGAGGATGGCCAAGGGTGCTTAGCTCCCAATCCAGCAGGCCAATCACCCGGGGTTCATCGGGGGCGAAAATCATATTGTCCAGCCGGAAATCCCCATGGACCAGCGCGACCTGCCCGTCGTCGTTCGGCATTTCATCGTGCAACCACCGCGCCAGATGCTCCATATCCGGCAGGGGCGTTTCGGCGCTGGCCCTATATTGCCGGGTCCAGCGATCAGTCTGGCGGGCAAAGTAATTGCCCGGCTTGCCGTAATTCGCCAGCCCCACCGCCGCCGGTTCAACCCGGTGCAGGCGCGCCAGAACATCGTTCATCCCATCGTAAATCGCGCCGCGCCCGCCCTTTGGCACGTCAGGCAGGGCCGGATCCCAGAAAATCCGCCCCGCAAGATATTCCATGATGAAAAACGCCCGCCCAAAGGGCGACGCCCCGTCATCAATCAGGCGCAGCACGGGCGGCACCGGCACATCCGTTCCGGCCAGCGCCTGCATCACCGCGAATTCGCGTTCCACCATATGGGCGGATTTCAACAGATCACCCGGCGGTTTGGCCCGCAGCACAAACTGCCCGCCTGCCGCCTCGATCAGATAGCTGGGGTTGGATTGTCCATTGGCGAATTTGGCGATCCGGCGCACTGGCCCGATCTGCGGCATCTCTGCCGCGATCCAGACGCCCATCGCCTCGGGGCCGGAAATGTGCTGTGCATTCATGGCGCAATTAGTATCCACACAGGGGCGCGACGCAATCCCTTGATTGATCCCGGGCGCCCTTGGCCCCATGATGCCCCCGACCCCAGTGAGGACCACGCGATGACAATGCCCCTCGGCCCGACCGACCGCCTGCTGCCCCTGCTTGACGCGGTGCGCACCATGGTGCGCGATGAAATCGCCCCCTGTGACGCCGAATTCCTGGCCGAAGTGGACAAGGGCGACCGCTGGCAATTCACCCCCCGCCAGCGCGACATTCTGGAAGGCCTGAAGACCCGGGCGAAAGAACGCGGATTGTGGAATTTCTGGCTGACCAACAGCGACAGGGGGCTGGGCCTGACCACCGTGGAATATGCCTATCTGGCCGAGGAAATGGGCAAATCCCACCTTGCCGCCGAGGTGTTCAACTGCAACGCCCCCGATACCGGCAACATGGAGGTGTTCGAACGCTTTGGCACCGAGGCGATGAAACAACGCTGGCTGGTGCCCCTTCTGGCGGGCGAGATTCGCAGTGCGTACCTGATGACGGAACCCGCCGTGGCCAGTTCGGACGCCACCAATATCGCGCTGTCCTGCGTGGACGACGGCGACGCATTCGTGCTGAACGGCGAAAAATGGTGGGCCTCGGGGGCGGGCGATCCGCGCTGTGCCGTTTATATCGTCATGGTGCGCACGGGCGATGAAGGCGCGCCGAAACATCAGCGCCACTCGATGATCGTGGTGCCCGCCGACACCCCCGGCATCGAAAAACTGCGCCCCATGCAGGTGTTCGGCCACGATGATGCCCCGCACGGGCATTTCCATATCCGTTTTAATAATGTGCGCGTGGCGCGCGAAAACATGCTGTTGGGGGTCGGGCGGGGGTTTGAAATCGCCCAGGGGCGGCTTGGCCCGGGGCGTATCCACCATTGTATGCGCGCCATCGGTCAGGCCGAACGCGCGCTTGAACTGATGTGCCAGCGCGCCCTGTCGCGCGAGGCATTTGGCAAACCGCTGGCGCAACTTGGCGCGAATTTCGACTATATCGCCGATGCCCGGATCGAGATCGAACAGGCCCGCCTGCTGTGCCTCAAGGCGGCGTGGATGATGGACCAGGGCGATCCGCGCGCCGCCGCCCCGTGGATTTCGAAAATCAAGGTGGCCGCCCCGGACATCGCCCTGAAAATCACCGATCAGGCGATACAGATGTACGGCGCCCAGGGCATATCACAGGACACGCCGCTGGCGCGCCAATGGTGCAACCTGCGGGCCTTGCGCCTGATCGACGGCCCCGATGCGGTACATCGCCGTCAGGTGGCCCGGGCCGAATTGCGCCGCCACACTGAGCAAAACATATAGGGCAGCGCCGCCCGGGGCCGGTCAGACAGGTACGTTATCCCACATATCCGCCGGCTCGCTTGCCTCCAGCGCCCATTCAAGACGGGCAATGTCACTTGGCGCGGCCAATCCGCAGACGCGCAAGGCCTCAACCCGGCGGCGCAACCCCTGCCCGGTGTCCCGTGCGCCCGTGATGTCATTCAGCAGATGTTCCACTGTTGCTGTGCGTGTTTCCGGCATGGTCGATCCCCCTGTGGTAGAAGTCCCGTGTGCATCCGGTGGCCAGAGCCAATCTGACCACCCTTTCGCCATACTACCACAAGTTGCGCCGATTCGAGCGTGAAATGCCGCCTATTGGGGGCAATAGGCGGAATGAAGCGCGATCAGCACCGCCGTGATGCGGGCATCCGCCAGGGCATAGACCACCGTGCGCCCCTTGCGCGTGGCGCTGACCACCCCATCGGCGCGCAACCGCGCCAATTGCTGTGAAACATAGGCCTGCCCCAACCCAAGGGCCTGTTCCAACGCACCAACGCTGGCCGGGCCTTCGACCAGCTTGCACAGGATCAACAGGCGCGACGGGTTGGACAGGGCGCGCATGGCGCCTGCGGCTTCCTCTGCCGCGCGGGCCATTTGCGAAAAATCGGGGGCGGTCTGGATCATGGGTCTTGTTAGCGCATTCGCCAACACATATCAATATTGCAATGTATTATCGCAACGCCTATGTTCCCCCCAACCAGAAGGAGCCACGCCATGCAGCCGCAGGTCACCGCCTTTTTTGACGATGCCACCAATACCGTGTCCTATGTCGTACGCGATCCGGGGGGCACCAGCGCCGCGATCATCGATTCGGTGCTGGATTTCGACCACGCCTCGGGGCGCACCAATACCGCCTCGGCGGATCGGATCATCGCCCATGTGCAGGACGCAGGGCTGAGCGTTGCGTGGATCCTCGAAACCCATGTTCACGCCGATCATCTTTCGGCAGCGCCCTATCTGCAACAAAAGCTGGGGGGCAAGATCGGGATTGGCGATCAGATTACCGTGGTGCAGGATACCTTTGGCAAGGTGTTCAACGAAGGCACCGAATTTCAGCGGGACGGGTCGCAATTCGATGCCCTGTTCAAAGAGGGCGACAGTTTTCACATCGGTCAGTTGCGCGGTGATGTATTGCACACGCCGGGCCACACCCCGGCCTGCCTGACCTATGTGATCGGCGATGCCGCCTTTGTGGGCGATACCCTGTTCATGCCCGATTTCGGCACCGCGCGCTGTGATTTTCCGGGCGGGTCCGCCGCCCATCTTTATGCCTCGATCCAGAAAATCCTGACCTTGCCCGACGAAACCCGCATTTTCGTCTGCCACGATTACAAGGCCCCGGGACGCGAGGAATTCGCCTGGGAAACCACAGTGGGCGCCCAAAAGGCCAAGAACGTGCATCTGGCCGGGCGCAGCGGCGAAGATTTCGTCAGGATGCGCCAGGAACGTGACGCCACCCTCGGGATGCCCAAGCTGATTTTGCCATCGTTGCAGATCAACATGCGCGCCGGACAGATGCCCCCGGCCGACGCCAAGGGCGATGTCATGCTGAAACTGCCGCTGAACAAACTTTAGGAAACGGATATGCCACAGGAATGGATTTTGGGCCTGCTGGGCGGTGGGGTGATCGGCAGTGCCGCGGCGCTTTATCTGCTGGTGAACGGGCGGATCATGGGGGCGTCGGGCATCATCGGCGGGCTGGTTGATGGATCGGCCCGGGCGCAGGGGCGCGAACGGCTGGCCTTTCTGGCCGGGCTGATCGGGGCGCCTGCGGTGATCGTGCTGATCCTTGGCGCGCCTGACACACATCTGACCGGAAATTGGGCGGTGCTGGTGGCGGCGGGTCTGTTGGTGGGGCTTGGCACGCGGCTGGCCAATGGCTGCACCTCGGGGCATGGGGTATGCGGCATCTCGCGCCTGTCCCTGCGCGGGATCGTGGCCACCTGCATTTATATCGGGGCCGGGGCGGTCACGGTGGTTTTGTTCCGTCATCTGCTGGGGGTCATCTGATGCGCCTGTTGTTTGCCGCCCTGTCCGGCGGATTGTTCGGGACCGGGCTTTTGCTGTCGGGCATGGTCGATACCGCGCGGGTGCGCGGCTGGCTGGATCTGTTTGGTGATTGGGATCCGACGCTGGCCTTTGTGATGGGCGGCGCGATCGTACCCATGGCCATCGCATGGGCCGTAACCCGGGGTCGGCGCCCTGCGCTGGGCGGCGATTTTCCGACACCAGCCGCAGCGCGCCTTGATCGCGGGTTGATCCTGGGGTCGGTGTTGTTTGGGGCCGGATGGGGGCTTTCGGGCCTTTGCCCCGGTCCGGCGCTGGCCTCGCTCAGCTTCAACGGTGTGGGCGGGGTTGTGTTTCTGGCCGCGATGGCCTTGGGTATGTGGGCCGCACCCCCTGCGCACACGGATCATGCCACCTGCCCCTGCTGAATGAGGATAACGATGCAAATCAACACCCTGACCCCCCGCTACTCTGTCTCGGGGCAGATCACGCCCGAAGACATGCCCGCCCTGAAAGAGGCCGGGTTCACCGCCGTCATCTGCAACCGCCCCGATGCCGAGGTCGATGCCCCGGAAGACAGCAGCGCCATGGCCGAGGCCGCCGCGGCAGTTGGCCTGCCATTCACCTACAACCCGGTGGTCAACGGCGCGATGACCGATGACAACCTCACCACCCACGCCCGCGCGCTGGCCGAGGCAACGGGACCGGTGTTTGCCTATTGCCGGTCGGGCATGCGCTCGTCCGTGGTTTGGGCGCTTTGCCAGGCGGGGGCAAGCACGCCGGACGATCTGATCGCGGCAGCGGCCCAGGGCGGATACGATCTGCGCCCCCTGCGCCCGCAAATCGAGGCGGCCGCACACCGCTGAGCGAAGGGCAATCACGGGCATCAGCGCCCGCCAAAGGGCGCTTTGCCAGTCATCAAGTGGCCCACTTGCGGGGCCGTGGCACCATCGCCCGAAAGTGCGGGCCGGGGGGCGGCGCAGGCAGGTTGTCCAGCAAAACCGCCTTGTTGCCCGCCGATTGGCCCAACCGCCCCTGGGCCATGATCGTGCCGGTGCATCCGGTCAGGGCGACCTGCGCCAGCGCCTTGGACGGGAGGGGCACAAGCGCCCCAACCTGCCAGCCCGTCACCTGCTCAATGGGCAGATGCAGCCGGGTCAGCACCGCCGAGAGTTGCGCCCTGGCGCCCAGAAGATTGGCCTCGATCCCGCTCTGCCAGTCGGCATCCGTATCGGGCGCCTGTTCCACTTGGGGCAGTTTTTCAGGCAGGATCAGCCGCAACCGCCCCTGCCGGTCACCGCCACCAAAGGCGAGGGTGATTTCGGTCAAAAGATGCGTTTCATCCGGCAGGGCCAGAGTGACGGCGCGCCCATCCGCCAACAGGGTGGCAAATCGCATCCCCCGGCAGGTTTGCGCCCCGTCAACCCCGGCGCTGTGGGTTTCGAACAGGCCCAGCACCCGATCAAGCGGATCGGCCACCATGGCACCATCGGTGGGCGTGGGAGGGCGCGGCGCAGAGCGGCGCGGCAGAACCCGGCCCATGGTCTGGGATTCAATCAGCGCCGCCATGAGTTGCACATCCAGCAGGGCGACGGCAAAACCATTCACCCCTTCCAGAAGAATGGCCAGATCACCGTCATCCATCTGCGCGGCAAAATCCGGCGGATCGACCGGGCGCACCCCGTGATCGCCCATGGTCACCGCAAGCCCTGCCGATTCCGAAAATCCATGCACCAGCGCCAAACGCCACGCCCGGCCCGGCGTCATCGCCTGAACCGATTCTGGCGGGCGCCCGGCCCCGAGTTTTCGCCGCAAAGCGGTCTGGGTTGCGCCCACGCTCATCCCTGCAAACCTTTTGACTGCATATGGTCCCTTGATGCCCCAGCAAAGTTACCAAATGCTGAACGGCTGCGGGCTATTGTGCGGCGTGCGGCACCAATCGCCCCGGGCGCGGCGGCAGAGCCACGCGAAACGCCGCCCCGCCCTGCCCCGGCACATAGGTCAGCCGCCCGTCCAGACGCGTCGTGATCTCGCGCGAAATGGCAAGGCCAAGGCCAGCGCCCCCGGCGGCACGGGTATCGCCCACCCGAAAGAATTTTTCAAAAATCACCGACTGGCTGTCTTTTGGAATACCGCTGCCGTTGTCGATGAAATCTACGGTCAGCCCCGTCGCGCCATCGGTCACCACGATGCGCAACACCGGCTCTGGCGCGTCGCAATATTTCTGCGCGTTGGAAATCAGATTGATGAACACCTGCGCCAACCGGTCGGGATCGGTGTGCATGACCAGCCGTTCATCGCTCGGGCGTTCGATCCGCAGGGCGCTGTCCGCGTTTCCGGTTGCCGCCACCGCATGATCCAGAATATCGCCCAAGACCGCGATCCGGCGGTGCAGGGTCACCTGCCCGCTTTCCAGCACGCTGAGATCCAGCAGATCGTCCAGAAGCCGGGTCAATCGCCGCGCCTCGTCAAAGATGATGGTCGAAAAACGGCTGCGCGCCTCTGGTCCTATCTCGGCCCCGTCGCGCAGAATTTCCGAGAACGCCCGGATTGATGTCATGGGGGTGCGCAATTCGTGGCTGATCTGGCTGAGAAAGGCGTCCTTTTGCACGCTGAGGGCTGTCAGTTTTTCGTTTGCCTCGCGCAATTGGCGGGCGGTGCGGCCCAATTCCTCGGATTTGGCCTCAAGCTGGCTGGAATATTCCATGATCTGCGCGGTTTCATCGGCCACGCGCATCAGTTCCTCGACCGACACCGCCGCGCCGCCGGTGATCTGGCCCAACATCGCATGGGCCGTGGCCGCCCCCACCGATCCGGCCAGTTCACGTTCCAACCGTTCAAGAAACTTGCTTGTTGTATCAGGCAGATACCCATCCTTGCCCTGCTCGCGCGCCATGGATTGAAACAGCGCTTGCGCCTCGGCTGCGCCAAGAATCCGTTGCGACATCATCAACAGTTCCTCGGCCTCGACGGTGCCGGGCGACCAGCCGCTTGCATTGCGGGCATGGCGAAAGATGTTGACGAATTCGGCGCCCTGCAACCGCTCGATCGGGCCGGGAAACCCGATCAGGGACAGGGCCACGAAAATCGTCGTGTTGAACCCCAAAGACCAGATGGCGGAATGCACCACCGGATCAATCCCGCCGATCCCGAACAAGGCCTGAGGGCGCAGCCAACCCATATCAAACGGCCCGTGCGCCAAAAGAGATCGAGACATCAGCGCGCCTTCGCCGATCCCGGGCAACAGCAACGTCCAGGCCCAAATCGCAAAGCCCGCAATCAGCCCGCCCGCGGCACCCGCCCGCGTGGCGCCGCGCCAGAACATGCCACCCAATAGCGCCGGCAAGATCTGTGCGACGCCGACAAAGGCAATCAGCCCGATTGCCGCCAGTGCCGCGCCCCCCAGACATTGCGTAATAGACATAGGCCAGCGCCAGCACTCCGACGATGGCAATCCGGCGCGCGCGCAGCACCACATCGCGCACATCCCCCGAAACGGTCGCCCCGCCGCGCCGGGCATTCAGCCAGATCGGCATGACGATATGGTTGCTGACCATGGTGGCCAGCGCGATCGAGGCGACAATCACCATGGAGGTGGCCGAAGAAAATCCGCCCAGAAACACCAGCATCGCCAGACCATCCTGCTGAAACGCCAAAGGCACGGTCAGCACATAAAGATCGGGGTTTGCCTGTTCGGGCAAAACCGACAGCCCGACCACCGCAATGGGAACGACGAACAGGCTCATCATGAACAGATAGAGCGGAAACGCCCATGACGCCGTGGCCAGATGGGATTCGTTGGAGTTTTCCACCACCACGACCTGAAACATCCGGGGCAGGCAGACAAAGGCAACCGCCGACAGAAAAGTCAGCGTGACCCAGCGGCTCTGATCCATCTGCCACTGGGCGATCGGGCTGGCGTTGGTCATGCGAAACACCTCGGTCGGGCCACCGGCCACACCCCAGACCACGAACACCCCCACCGCCAGAAGCGCGACCAGTTTCACCACCGCCTCGACCGCGATGGCGGTGACAATGCCGTGGTGGCGTTCGTTGATGTCAAGATTGCGGGTGCCAAACAGGATGGTGAACACCGCCAGCCCCGCCGCCACCCAGAACGCCGTGGCGCGCGCGTCGCCCGCCGCGCCGGGGGCGTGATCGGCAAAGACCGAAAACGACAGGGTGACCGATTGCAGTTGCAGCGCGATATAGGGGGTGGTGAACACCACGGCCAGCACCGTAACCAACACCCCCAGAAAGGTGGATTTGCCATAGCGCGATGAAATCAGGTCGGCGATGCTGGTGATCCGCTGGGTGCGCCCGATCCGCACCAGACGGCGCAGAAATGCCCACCATCCGACCACCACCAGCGTCGGGCCAAGATAGATGGTAACGAATTCCAGCCCCGAACGCGCGGCATATCCCACGGCGCCGTAAAACGTCCATGCGGTGCAATAGATCGACAGCGACAGCGTATAGACAAGGGGCGAGCGCAGAATGCCCAGCCGCCCCCGCTCTGCCCGCTTTTCGGCAACGAACGCCACCACGAACAGCGCCGCCACATAAAGCGCACAGGCCAGCGCCAGCGTGTTGAACGTGAGCATCAGGAAAGCTCCGCCCCGTCGGCGGGGGGCGGCGGCGCATTGCGCAGCAGACGGCGCGACATCAGCGCCGCGGCCAGGATCAGCACCGTCCAGACCCCGAACAGATACAGCCCGCCCGTGGCCGTCCCGGCCGGAATACCGCCCCCTTCGGGAACAGGCCCCACCCACAGGATCGGCAGCAGTATCGCCACCGCCCCGGCCACGGGCAGCAGCCGCGCCGCATCCATCAGGCGACGGCGGCGATAGGTCTGACGCTCCAGAAACAACGGCTCGGGCGGCAGACGGGGCGCCATTTCAGACGCCGTGCGCCGGGGCAAGCGCCTGAACGCAGGCCAGCATATCGGCGTTGGAAAACGGTTTGGTCATGAATTGATTGGCCCCGAACCGTTCGGCCATATCGCGGTCTTTTTGCTGACCGCGGGCCGTCAGCATCAGCACCGGGATCTGCGCAATTCCGGGCGCCGGATCGGCCCGCAGATCGCGCAGGATGTCAAACCCCGACCGCCCCGGCAGCATTGCATCCAGCACGATCACATCGGGCACCCGGCGGGTCACGGCGGCCATGGCCGTGGCGCCATCGGCATGGGTATCAACGGCCCAGCCATCGCGCGACAATATGTAACGAACGGCCTCGATGATGTTCGGCTCGTCCTCGATCAGCAGCACGCGCTTGGCCATGTCTCTCCCCTCGTCGACCGGCCTTTTGACCTTGGTCATGGCCAGTATGGCACCGCCGTGTCGCGACGTCAAAGCCGCTTGGTCACGCCAGTTCGGCCACGATGGCCGGTTCGCGCCGCGCCGCGCAATTCACCCGGGGGCAGACCCGGCACGAGGTGCCGACCGGGCGCGCCGGGGTATCGCCGTCATGGGGCAGGATCACCATCGCAGAGGTGACAACAGGCGTGGCATCAAACCCGCCATGGTGCGCCTGCACCGCCTCGGCATAGATCGCGAAACGCGGGCGCATCTGGCCGACCTGTTCCACAATCTGATGCACCCGGCTGTGGGGGCGCGACAGCGCGAGGTACAGCGGCCAGAGCGGACAGGCCGCGCCGAACCGGGGCAGCGCAAACCCCTCGACCGGCTTGCGAAAGGTCAGCGCGCCCGACCCGTCGCAGATCACCAGCCCCACAGGCCGCCCGCAGACCCCTTCGGGAAGGGCCGCCAGCCGGCGGAACACCCGGTGCAGGTCACTGGCACAATCCTGCGCCAGCAGCGCCGGATCAGGGCCATGGCGGGCAATGGCGGCGCGCAGGGCATCCAACGGCAGATGCGCCGCATCATCGCGATACTGACGGGCAAAGGCGGCAATCAACTGCCGCGCCGTGCCGCTGACCTCGGGGGGGATCATCGCCTCGGGGTCGGTGGTGCCGTGTTCCAGCGCGCCAAGGTAATACCCCTGCCCGGCCAGCCATGTTTCCAGTTCTTCCTGCGGGGTGGTCAGTGCGGTATCGGCCTGCCCCCCGGAATCAAGATACCCGACCAACCCCTGGGCGCTTTCGGCAAGGCGCTGACTGTCCTCTAGCAGATTGCGGTGAAACCGGGCCTGCCATTCGCGGTCGATCTCGCCATCGTCGGCCAGAATCGCGCTGGTGCTGCGGATCGCGGTCACAGTGGACAGCACATCGTGCAGCGCCTCGGACAGGAACGGATCGTGGGTCATCCGGTCGTTCAGGGTTTCCACCGTCCTTTGCAGATCGGCGATGCGGCGCGCCTGAGCGATGGCCAGGCCGGCCCAATCGGGAAACCGCCCGGCAAATTCCTCGGCCCGGGTCAGATCGGGGGCATGGCGGGGGGTTTGGGCCACGGCATCGCGCAACCCGTCGATCAGCGCCGCCTCGGCCCCCCGCGCCAGCAGCGCGGCATCGGCCCCAAGGGCACGGGCGGCGGTCGCCAACAGCTTGCCCGCGATTCTGCGGCGGTTGTGTTCAATCAGATTAAGGTACGACGCAGAAATTCCCATTTCTTGTGCCAGATCGGCCTGGCGCATCCCCAAATCCATCCGCCGCGCCCTGATCCGGCTGCCGGTCATCCCTGTTCGCGACATTGTGAAAACCTTTCCGTTTCAATCACTTTCTGCACCGTGCCGATAATATATTTACACATACTCATGACATCTTGTGCATTATTTTACAATTTTTCCGTTTCAATAGAAGGATTTGTTGCGGAATTTTCCACACACGCGCATTCTTGCCGCAGTTCTGTAAAGGAACAGGCCCCGGCGGCAAACCGCCAAGGCCAACGCCAAACGGGAGGACTTCATGACGAAATCAAACTTCACACGCCGCGGTCTGATGAAAACCGGCGCCGCAACCGGAGCGGGGCTTGCGCTGCCCACGATCTTTACCGGGGCGGTCTGGGCCGATGCCCATTCCGGGTTCACCAACGCGCCCACCGGCGATTCCGTGACCCTGGGCTTTAACGTGCCGCAATCCGGCCCCTATGCTGATGAGGGCATGGACGAGCTGCGCGCGTTTGAGCTGGCGGTCGAACACCTGAACGGTGGCGGCGATGGCGGCATGATGAACACCTTCAGTTCCAAGACACTGGAAGGCAACGGCATCCTGGGCAAGAAGGTGAACTTTGTCACCGGCGACACCCAGACCAAAACCGACGCCGCCCGCGCATCGGCCAAGTCGATGATCGAAAAAGACGGCGTTCTGATGATTTCGGGCGGGTCCAGTTCGGGCGTGGCCGTGGCCGTTCAATCCCTGTGCCAGGAGGCCGGGATCGTCTTTATGTCCGGTCTGACCCACAGCAACGACACCACCGGCAAAGACAAGCGTGCCAACGGATTCCGCCACTTCTTTAACGCCTATATGTCGGCGGCCGCTTTGGCGCCGGTGCTGTCCAAGCTCTATGGCAACGATCGCGCCGCCTATCACCTGACCGCCGATTACACCTGGGGCTGGACCCAGCAGGAATCGATTCAGGCCGCAACCGAGGCACTGGGCTGGAAAACCGTGAACAACGTGCTGACCCCCCTCGCCGCGACTGATTTCAGCAGCTATATCGCGCCGGTTCTGAACTCGGGTGCCGATGTTCTGGTGCTGAACCACTATGGCGGCAACATGGTCAACTCGTTGACTGCTGCGGTGCAGTTCGGTCTGCGTGAAAAGCAGGTCAACGGCAAGAACTTTGAAATCGTCGTGCCGCTGTATTCCGAGCTGATGGCAAAGGGTGCCGGCGCCAACATCAAGGGCATCATCGGGTCGCAGAACTGGGACTGGAAACTTGAAAACCAGATGGGCGACAAATACTCCGGCACCAATGCCTTTGTTCAGGCGTTCGGCACCAAGTACGGCTTCCCGCCGTCACAGGCTGCGCAGACGTGCTATGCCCAGACCCTGCTTTATGCAGATGCGGTGAATCGCGCCGGATCGTTCAACCCCTGCGCCGTGGGCGAGGCCCTTGAAGGGTTCGAGTTCGACGGTCTGGGCAACGGTCCGACCCTGTATCGCGCGGCCGACCACCAGTGTTTCAAGGACGTGCTGGTCGTGAAAGGCGCCGAAAACCCCGAGGATGAATTCCACCTCGTGGAAATCGTCGAGGTGACCCCGGTTGAGCAGGTGACCTATGCGCCTGACAACCCCATGTTTGCCGGCGGCGAACTGGGGGCGTGCAACCCCGGCGCCTGATCGCCGATCCTGCGGGGCGGGCCATGTGCCTGCCCCTTGCCACCACTCATCACACCTTACGACATCCATGTGCCGGGTGTGCGCCCCCGGCGCCCGCCCCATTGACACGAGGTCACGCCAATGGACGCCATTATTCTGCAAATCCTGAACGGTCTGGACAAGGGGTCGGCCTATGCGCTGATCGCTCTGGGCCTGACGTTGATCTTCGGCACATTGGGTGTCGTGAATTTCGCCCACGGAGCGATTTTCATGATCGGCGCCTTCTGCGCGGTGACGCTCAGCCGCCTGTTGTCGCTGTCGCACCCTTCGGCCGAATCCACAGGCACCGATTTTCTGGGCAATCCGAAATTCGAAGATGTCCTTTATGTAAACGACTGGTTCGGCCCGACCGCGGGCGCGTTCATCGTTGATTGGGCGGTGCCGCTGGCAATCCTGTTTGCCATCCCGATCATGGTGATCGTCGGGTTCGTGATCGAACGCGGGCTGATCAAGCATTTTTACAAGCGCCCCCATGCCGATCAGATCCTTGTCACCTTCGGTCTGGCCATCGTGCTGCAAGAGATCATCAAATATTTCTATGGCGCCAACCCCATTCCCACCCCCGCGCCTGCGGTGTTTCGCGGATCGTTCGATTTCGGCGTGCTGCTGGGGTTCGATCCGAATGTGATCATCTATCCGTACTGGCGGATGGTGTATTTCGCCTTTGCGGTGGTGCTGATCGGTGCGGTGTTTGCCTTTTTGCGGTTCACCACCTTCGGAATGGTGGTGCGGGCCGGCATGGCCGACCGTGAAACCGTGGGGCTTTTGGGCATCAACATCGACAAACGGTTCACGATCATGTTTGCCGTTGCCGCCTGTGTCGCGGGATTGGCGGGGGTGATGTACACGCCGATCAATTCGCCCAACTATCACATGGGCATGGATTTTCTCGTGCTCAGCTTTGTTGTGGTTGTTGTCGGGGGTATGGGGTCGCTGCCCGGTGCCGTTCTGGCCGGGTTCCTTTTGGGCATTCTTGAAAGTTTCGCCTCGCTGCCCGCCGTGACCAACCTGATCCCCGGCATCAACCAGATCATCATCTACCTTGTGGCCATCGTCGTGCTGCTGACCCGCCCCCGCGGCCTGATGGGCCGCAAGGGCGTGATGGAGGAATAACCAATGCTCGGACTTCACGCCAAGGATTTCAGGCTGTTCCTGATCGTCATCGCCATGACCATGCTGGCGCCTTTCATCCTCAACCCCTTTCCGGTGGACAGTGCCATGGCGCAGTTCAACGCCGGCTATCCCGACTTGATGCAACGGTTCGTGATTTTCGGGATCTTCGCCATCGGGTTCAACATCCTGTTCGGGCTGACCGGATACCTGTCATTTGGCCACGCCGCCTTTCTGGGTGTCGGATCATACGCCGGGGTCTGGATGATGAAACTGCTGACCATGAACATCATTCCGGCGATCCTGCTGGCGGTGATTGCCGCGGGGCTGTTTTCGGTGATTGTCGGCTATATCTCGCTGCGCCGCTCGGGCATCTATTTCTCGATCCTCACGCTGGCCTTTGCGCAGATGTCTTTTGCCCTGGCCTATTCCGTGCTGACGCCCCTGACCAACGGCGAAACCGGGCTGCAACTGTCGCTGCACGATCCGCGTGTTCTGGGCGTGACGCAGGTTGACGGGACGATCCCACCGGCAAATCTGTTCGGCGCCGCGATGCAATCCAGTTATGATCTGGTGCTGGGCGGGTGGCAGTTTACCTTTAACGTCGGGTATTATCTGTCGGCGCTGGTCATGCTGGGGGCGTTTTATCTGGCGATCCGTATCTTCCGTTCGCCCTTTGGGATGATGCTGCGGGCGGTGAAATCAAACCAGCAGCGCATGGCCTATACCGGTCTGAACCTCAAACCCTATATGCTGGCCGCATTCGTGATATCGGGCATGTATGCCGGGCTTGCCGGGGGGCTTATGGTCGCGATGGACCCGCTGGCGGGGGCCGAACGGATGCAGTGGACCGCCAGTGGCGAAGTCGTGCTGATGACCATCCTTGGCGGTGCTGGCACCCTGATCGGGCCGGTTCTGGGCGTGGGTCTTATCAAGTATCTTGAAAATATCTTTTCCAAGATCAACGACACGGTGTTGCACCAATGGTTCGGTTTTCTGCCAGACGGCGTTGAGGACACACTGGTGTTTCTTGTGCATCCCTTTATCGGCAAGGGCTGGCAACTGACGCTGGGGCTGTTGTTCATGCTGATCGTGATCTTCCTGCCCGGTGGCCTTGTGCAAGGGGGCCAGAAAATCGCCGCGTTGTTCCGCCGCAAGAAGCCGGAAAACGACAGCGCCACCTCAAAGCAACCCGCCGAATAGGAACCGCAACCATGGGTATTCTCGAAGTCAAGAACGTGGGCAAACGGTTCGGCGGGCTGAAGGCGCTGGACAATGTGAACCTGAACGTCATGGAAAACACCGTTCATGCGATCATCGGGCCGAACGGGGCGGGCAAATCCACCCTGCTCAACTGTCTCATCGGCAAGCTGACCCCGGACACGGGCAGCGTCATGTTCGACGGGCAATCCGTGCTGGGCCGCAAACCCCATGAGATCAACCAGATGGGCATTTCCCGGGTGTTTCAGACCCCCGAAATCTTTGGCGATCTGACGGTGTTTGAAAACGTGATGATCCCGATCTTTGCCAAACGCGACGGGGCATTTCGGATGCACGCCATCGAAAAGGTGATGCACGAAAAGGATGTGGTCGACGCCGCCGAACAGATGCTGGGCGATGTGAACATGCTGGAAAAACGCCACGCCCACGCTGGCTCTCTTTCGCGCGGGGATAAACGGCGGCTGGAAATGGCCATGTGTCTGAGCCAACAACCAAAACTTTTGTTGCTGGACGAACCCACCGCCGGCATGGCCCGGGCAGACACCAACAATACCATCGACCTGCTCAAGGAAATCAAGGCGTCGCGCCCGATCACCATGTGCATCATCGAACACGACATGCATGTGGTGTTTTCGCTGGCCGAACGGATCACCGTTCTGGCCCAGGGCACGCCCCTGGTCGAGGACACGCCGGAAAACATCAAGGGCCACCCCAAGGTGAAAGAAGCCTACCTTGGCGAAGCCGCCCATTGAGGAGCAGATCATGAACGCCCCCTTCAACAAACACGCCAACAACGCCGCCACCCACCCCGCTTTTCTTTCGGTCTGGGATATTCACGCCTATTATGGCGAAAGCTATATCGTGCAGGGCGTCAGTTTCGACATCCGCGAAGGTGAGATTCTGGCCCTGCTGGGGCGCAACGGTGCGGGCAAAACCAGCACCCTGCGCACCATTGCCCGGCTCGACAATCCCGAGCTGAAAAAAGGTGAAATCTGGCTGGATCATCAACCCCTGCACAAGATGAAAAGCTATGAGGCAAGTGCGGCGGGCATCGCCCTTGTGCCAGAGGACCGGCGCATCATCGCGGGCCTCACGGTTGAGGAAAACCTGAAGCTGGCCCAGATCGCGCCGCCGATCGGCTGGTCTATCGAGCGGGTCTATGAATTGTTCCCCCGTCTGGGCGAGCGGCGCAAACAGGATGGCGTCACCCTGTCGGGGGGCGAACAGCAAATGCTGGCCATCGCCCGCGCCCTGTGCCGTGACATCAAGGTGCTGCTGCTTGATGAACCCTACGAGGGCCTCGCGCCGGTCATCGTGCAGGAAATCGCCAAGACGCTGGGCATCATCCGCGATCAGGGCATCACCACGGTGATCGTCGAACAGAACGCGGTCGCCGCCCTGAAACTTGCGGATCGCGCCGTGATCCTTGATACAGGGGGTGTCGTCTATGACGGTTCGGCGGCAGAAGTCCTTGAAAACGAAAAGCTACGCGCCGAATATCTGGCCATCTGAACCGCCAAGAGTTTATCAAAGACGAACGGAAGAGCCATGACCGACACCACATATCCCCCCACCGCCGAATTTGCATCCCACGCCCATGCCGACCGGGCGCGCTATGATGAAATGTACAAGGCCAGCATCGACGACCCCGTTGCATTCTGGGGCGAACACGGGCGCCGGATCGACTGGATGACGCCCTATACCAAGGTCAGGAACACCAGCTTTGATCTGGGCAATGTGTCGATCAAGTGGTTCGAGGATGGCGGGCTGAATGTTTCGGCCAACTGCGTTGATCGCCACCTCAAGGATCGCGCCGATCAGACCGCCATCATCTGGGAACCCGACAGTCCCGATGACGCGGCCCAGCATATCACCTTTGCCCAACTGCACGAGGAAGTGTGCCGTTTCGCCAATGTTCTCAAGGAACTGGGCGTGAAAAAGGGTGATCGCGTCGTGCTGTATCTGCCGATGATCCCCGAGGCGGCCTATGCCATGCTGGCCTGCACCCGGATCGGGGCGGTCCATTCCATTGTCTTTGCCGGCTTTTCCCCCGATGCCCTTGCCGCCCGCATTTCGGGAAGCCAGGCCAAGGTGGTGATCACCGCCGATGGCGCCCCGCGCGGCGGGAGGGTGACAAACCTCAAGGACAACGTCAATCAGGCGATGATCAACGTCATGCACGATGTGAAATGTCTGGTCGTGCAACGCACCGGCCAGCAGATCGCATGGCGCAGCGAGGGCGATTATTGGCTGCACGAACTGGCCGCCAAGGTTTCCGCCGATTGCCCGCCCGAGGAAATGAACGCCGAAGATCCGCTGTTCATCCTTTATACCTCTGGGTCGACCGGGCAACCCAAGGGCGTGGTCCACACCACCGGCGGCTATATCGTATATGCCGCAATGACCCACCAATACACGTTCGATTATCACGATGGCGATGTGTTCTGGTGTACGGCCGATGTGGGTTGGGTGACCGGCCACAGCTATATCGTTTATGGCCCGCTGGCCAATGGCGCGACCACCCTGATGTTTGAAGGCGTGCCAACCTTTCCCGATGCCGGGCGGTTCTGGGCGGTCTGCGAAAAACACAAGGTCAACCAGTTTTACACCGCCCCCACCGCCATTCGCGCCCTTATGGGGCAAGGCAACGAATTCGTCACCAAATACGACCTGAGCAGCATCAAGGTTCTGGGCACCGTGGGCGAACCGATCAACCCCGAGGCGTGGAACTGGTATAACGAGGTCGTCGGCCGCGGCCAGTGTCCCATCGTCGATACCTGGTGGCAGACCGAAACCGGCGGCCACATGCTCACCCCCTGCCCGGCGCCATCGCCACCAAACCCGGCAGCGCCACCTTGCCGTTTTTCGGCGTCGAACCGGTGATCCTTGAACCAACCACCGGAGAAGAGTTGCGCGACACCAAAGCCGAAGGCGTGCTGTGCATCAAAAATAGCTGGCCGGGTCAGATGCGCACGGTTTACGGCGATCACGAGCGGTTCGAGAAAACCTATTTCTCTGACTACAAAGGATATTACTTTACCGGCGATGGCTGCAAACGCGACGCGGACGGCTATTACTGGATCACCGGTCGCGTCGATGACGTGATCAACGTATCAGGCCACCGCATGGGCACCGCCGAGGTTGAATCAGCCCTTGTCGCCCATGAATCCGTGGCCGAAGCGGCGGTTGTCGGCTATCCGCATCCGATCAAGGGTCAGGGCATCTATGCCTATGTGACCCTGATGAACGGTGTCGATCCCAGCGATGATTTACGCAAAACGCTTGAGGCGTGGGTGCGCCGCGAAATCGGGCCGATTGCCAAACCGGACCTTCTGCAATGGGCGCCCGGACTGCCGAAAACCCGTTCGGGCAAAATCATGCGGCGTATCCTGCGCAAGATCGCCGAGGACGATTGCAACACCCTTGGCGATACATCGACCCTGGCCGATCCCGGCGTGGTGGACGATCTGATCGAAAACCGGATGAACAAGGGGTGAAATTTCATGGCATCCACCGCCGCACACGCGGTGGATGTCAGCCCATGCTGGTCGGTTCGCGGCGGTGGCGCGCACGGCGCACATCGTCGCGCCAGCTCCAGAACGCGATCACGCCCCACACCACACAATAGATGGCCCCCACCGTCAAAATATATATCCCGTTCACCGGCCCGATGGTGGCCCGCTCAAACAGCTGGTCAATGCTTGTCAGTGGCCCGGGATGCACAATCAGCTTGCCCAGATAGGCCACCGTCTGGATCAACAGGATCCAGAAATAATTGCGCCTGATCCGTCGGCCAATGGCCACTGCCATCGACACATGATAGCGCGGTTTCCAGTAATCTTCGGCAAGAATCTGTTGCCAGCCATCCTCCATGTGAAGATCGCCATCGTGAAGCATCGGGGCAAAAAAATGCACCTCGAACCACCGGCAACGGGCGCGCCAGACGTTGAAATACCGATAGCGCCGCGCCTCAAGCATCAGGAAGAACATGATCAGGACGCCCACCAGAATCAACGGCAGCGGCGACGCTTCGGGTGCGGAAAATGCCAGTGACAGCGCGATCCCAAGGGTAACAACCGACCAGTTTGTCGTGGTGTCCAGCCGGGTGCGCCAGATGGTCGAACGATACACCTCACCGCGGTAAAGATGGGCGATCGCACCGATTTCTGCTGCATCCAGCTTCTTTCGTTCTTTCAGATCGCCCACTGACATTGTCATCCCCCTCTGCCGCTTTCAACTTTGCACAAGAAGCAGGCAGAATGCTACAGGATTGACAGCCAGCGTATCCCGGGGGCGAAGCCGGTCAAGCCCGGTTCCGCCCCCGGAAGAAACATTCTATTTCAGCGCCATATCTGTAATCTCATGGGTCCAGGCGCCCTGCGGCTCTTTGGTGATGACCGGGTCGGAACCACCCGACAACAGCGATTTCACCGTCCGTTCGTAATCAGCCACATCCAGCGAACCATCGCTTCCGGCGGTGAGTTTGGCCACCTCGGCCATCATCCGCTTTTGGTGTTTTTCGGTCTGCGCACCGGTTTCGTCATAATCCAGCACGATCTCGGCGGCTTCGTCCGAATGCTGCTCGGCGTATTTCCAGCCCTTCATGCTGGCGCGCACGAATTTGGCCAGTGTTTCCTTGAACGCCGGGTCGGCCAGACGATCCTCGAGCACATACAATCCATCTTCCAGCGTCGCGACGCCTTGATCCTCGTACTTGAAGGTCACCAGTTGATCGGGGGTGATGCCTGCATCAATCACCTGCCAATATTCATTATAGGTCATGGTCGAAATGCAATCGGCCTGCTTTTGCAACAGCGGATCGACGTTGAACCCCTGCTTCAGCACCTCAACCCCATCGGCCCCTCCGTTGGTGGGAATTCCAAGCTGGCTCATCCATGACAGGAACGGGAATTCATTGCCAAAGAACCACACGCCCAGAGTATGCCCCGGGAAATCATCGGGTGATTTGATCCCCGTTTCGGCCAGACAGGTCAGCATCATCCCCGAACTTTTGTAAGGCTGCGCAATATTAACCAGCGGCAGCCCCTTTTCCCGCGCCGACAGGGCGGCGGGCATCCAGTCAACCATTACATCGGCACCGCCGCCAGCAATCACTTGGGTCGGCGCAATGTCCGGCCCGCCCGGTTTGATCGTGACGTTCAGCCCCTCGTCGTCATAAAACCCCTTTTCCAAGGCCACATAATAGCCGCCAAACTGCGCCTGAGTGACCCATTTCAGTTGCAGCGTCAGATCCTCTGCCGAGGCCGCGCCGCCGCTCAGCCCAAGGGCAACCGCCCCCGCGATCAGTTTCTTCATGACATACTCCCCTTTCATTATTGTTAACGTCTTTGCGACGGATGCCAAAAGGTCACCCCCCGTTCGATCATCGCGACCACGCCATAAAATGCCGAACCGGCCAGCGCAGCCACGGTGATTTCCGCCCACACCATATCAAGCGAAAGCCGCCCCACCTCGGTGGAAATGCGAAATCCCATCCCCCGCACCGGAGATCCAAAGAATTCGGCCACGATTGCGCCAATCAGCGCCAGCGTTGTACAAATCTTCAACCCATTGAACATAAATGGCATCGCAGCGGGAAACCGCAGCTTGAACAGGGTTTGCCAATAACTTGCCCCATAGGTGCGCATGAGATCACGCTGCATCGCATCCGCCGCACGCAGACCGGCCATGGTGTTGACCAGCATCGGGAAAAACACCATCACCACAACCACGGCGGCCTTGCTTTGCCAATCGAAACCGAACCACATCACCAGAATCGGCGCCGTCCCGACAATCGGCAGGGCCGCGGCAAAATTGGCCACGGGCAGCAGCCCGCGCTGCAAAAATGCCGACCGGTCAATAAGAACCGCGACAATCACCGCCGCGCCACAGCCCATGATATAACCGCTCAGCGCGCCCTTCATCACCGTCTGCACAAAATCCCCCCACAGGATCGGCAAAGATCCGGCGATCCGTGCCGCAATCGCGCTGGGTGGTGGCAGAATCACACCCGGCACGCCAAACATCCGCACCACCAATTCCCACAACAGCAAAACCGTCAGGCCGAACAGCACCGGCACCAACATCCGCGCCATGACGCCGCCACGCCGCGCCAACAGACCGTTGCAGGCCCAGACCAACAGCCAAAGCCCCACAACCAACCCGGCCCGCCAATCAATGGCACCCGCCGCCAGCACCACCAGAACCGGCGCAAACAGCCGCCATTGCGGGGTCTTCATCCCGCCGCTTCCGCCATCGTCAATCGCACTCATCGGGCCATTCCCATGCGTTTCAACACCCCGGCTTCAACCCGGGTGACCACAAACACCAGGATCGCCGCCAGGATCGCCGCCATGAACAGCGCCGCCCACATTTGAATGGTCTGGCCATAATATGACCCACCCAACAGCCGCGCCCCAAGGCCGCCCTGCTGCACCGGCAGTTCACCCACCACCGCCCCCACCAGTGCCGCCGCAATCCCCACTTTCAACGAGGCAAACAGAAATGGCATCGAGGCTGGCAGCCGCAATTTCAGCAACACCTGAACCCGCGAGGCGTTATAGGTTTTCAACAGATCCATCTGCATCGCATCAGGGCTGCGCAACCCGGCAACCATGCCGACAACCACGGGGAAGAACGACAGATAGGCGCTGATCATCGCCTTGGGAATCAACCCGGTGATCCCGATAGAATTCAGCACCACGATAATCATCGGCGCAATCGCCAGAATCGGAATGGTCTGACTGGCAATGGCCCATGGCATCACACTCAGATCCATGGTGCGGTTGTGGACAATCCCAAGCGCCAGAACGATGCCAAGGGCGGTGCCGATGACAAAGCCGAACAAGGTCGCGCTCAGCGTCACCCAACCGTGATAAACCAGCGACCGTTTGGACGTGATTTTCTTGTCGAAAACCAGATCATAAAAGCTCGCCGCGACCTGGTGGGGCGCGGGCAGTTTGGGGCGCTCCTGCACCATGGTATCGCTCAGAATTTCGCTGAAACCCGGCGTTGTTCCCGCCCGCCCCGCTTGATCCAGCGTCCATTGACTGTTCATCCAGGCGGCGGCCACATACCACACGAGGATCAGCGCAATCAGCACGCTGACAACCGGCAAAGCGCGGGCTTTCAACCAATTCATGGCGCGCCCCGCTTAGACATCGTCACCGTGCCCCGCGCGCAAACCTTCGCGCACCCGATGGGCCACCTCGATAAAGGCGGCGCTGTCGCGAATATCCAACGGGCGATCCCGGGGCAGCGGGCTCTCGATCACCTCGGTAATCCGCCCGGGACGTGGGCTCATCACGACGATACGGGTGCTGAGATACACCGCCTCGGGAATGGAGTGGGTCACGAAACAGATGGTTTTTTCCGTGCGCGCCCAAAGCTTTAACAGTTGTTCATTCAAGTGGTCACGCACGATTTCATCCAGCGCGCCAAAGGGTTCGTCCATCAACAGGATATCGGCATCAAAGGCCAGGGCACGGGCGATGCTGGCCCGTTGCTGCATCCCGCCACTAAGCTGCCAAGGAAACTTACCACCAAACCCCTCAAGATCAACAAGTTGCAGGACGTTATTCATCCGTTCCTCCCGCTCCTGTCGATCATAGCCCATGATCTCAAGCGGCAGCTGGATATTCTTGCCGATCGTGCGCCATGGATAAAGCCCAGCCGCCTGAAACACATAGCCATAAGCCCTTGCATTTCTTGCCTCTTCTGGTGTCATACCATTCACCGAAAGACGCCCGCCCGTGGCCATTTCAAGCCCCGCGATGCAGCGCAGAAACGTCGTCTTGCCACAGCCCGACGGGCCAATGAAGCTGACAAAATCCCCCTTGTGCACATCAAGACTGACATCGCTCAGCGCCTGAACATCCCCATCGGATGTCGGAAACACCAGATCAAGATTATTGGCTGTTATAACAGTATCTTGTCTGTCCATTATACGCCGCTGACCGGGATGCCGCTGCGTTCCACCTTGCGCGGCGCAGTCAGTTCTTTCCAGGTCGAAAGAGCCTTGCCCACAGCGGTCATCGGTTCACGTTTGACGAATTTTCCGTGGCCCTCTTCGGTCCGCATTTCACCGTCATGCACAACCACTTTGCCCCGGCTCAGAGTGAATCGCGGCAGGCCTGTGACAGCTTTGCCTTCAAAGACGTTGTAATCAATGGCAGATTGCTGGTTTGTCGCGCTGATGGTTTTCGATTTCCTGGGGTCCCAAACCACCAGATCGGCGTCTGACCCAACCAGAACAGCACCCTTTTTCGGGTAGCAATTCAATATCTTGGCGATGTTTGTTGATGTAACTGCAACAAATTCATTCATCGTCAGCCGCCCGGTGGCCACGCCGTGTGTCCAAAGCATCGGCATTCGATCCTCCAAACCACCGGTTCCATTGGGAATTTTGGTAAAATCGCCAATTCCGGTGCGTTTCTGCTCTGTCGAAAAGGCGCAATGATCCGTCGCAACAACAGACAACGACCCGGCCTGCAATCCGGCCCAAAGAGAATCCTGATGTTTCTTGTTGCGGAATGGCGGGCTCATCACCCGCCGCGCCGCATGGTCCCAATCGGGGTTGGCATATTCACTGTCATCCAGCGTCAAATGTTGGATAAGCGGTTCACCATACACCCTTTTTCCGTTCTGCCGCGCCCGGCGAATTGCCTCGTGGCTTTCCTCACAAGAGGTATGAACCACATAAAGCGGCACCCCCGCCATATCCGCAATCATGATTGCCCGGTTGGTCGCCTCGCCTTCCACCTCGGGCGGGCGGGAATAGGCGTGCGCCTCGGGGCCGTTGTTGCCCGCCGCCATGAGCCGGGCCTGAAGATCGGCCACCACATCACCGTTTTCCGCATGAACCAACGGCATCGCGCCCAATTCCGCGCATCGTTGGAACGATGCGAACATTTCGTCATCATTCACCATCAATGCCCCCTTATAGGCCATGAAGTGTTTGAAAGTATTGATTCCCTTGTCGCGAACCACCGCTTCCATTTCGTTGAAAACCTGTTCGCCCCACCAGGTAATCGCCATGTGAAAACTGTAATCACAATGGGCGCGGGTCGATTTGTTGTCCCACATCTGGATCGCATCCAAGAGGCCCTGACCGGGGCTGGGCAATGCAAAATCGACCACCATCGTGGTGCCCCCCGCCAAAGCCGCCCGCGTGCCGGATTCGAAATCATCGGTGGAATAGGTGCCCATGAACGGCATTTCCAGATGGGTGTGCGGGTCAATACCGCCCGGCATCACATAGCAGCCTGTCGCGTCCAGCTCGCTGTCCCCCGACAACCCTTTGCCAATGGCGGTAATCACGCCGTTTTCGACAACAACATCAGCCGTATAGCTGAGGTCAGCCGTCACCACCGTTCCGTTCCTGATCACCGTTGACGCCATTGATTGCTCCTTCCCGGCCTACCTGCCGCTGCCTTGACTTTCGATTCCCCGATCACCGCAATGATCGGGGATTTTATATTCGATCCCGTTAACAGATCAGGTATCGCAAATCTGCGCCCCGTTGGCGTCCAAAAGTGCCACGCCGGTTTGCGGATCGGTCGCTTCGACCGCCAGGCCATAGCAACCGTTGCCGTCCCGGATCAGGAACGATTGATCAATGCCCGGCGGCAAGGCGGCAAGGGCGGCTGGCGATACATCGCGCAACCCTTGCGGGCCAACGGCAGGCCCCTGTTCAACACAGCCGGAAAGGGCCAATCCCAAACCAATTATTGCTATCTTTTTCAGTATCATACACTCTCTCCTTGATCTTGAATCTCGGCTGTTTCCACAACCGCATGGAACAGAACATTCGCGCCCGCCGTCGCCCATTCCGGCGAGATTTCCTCGGCTTCATTGTGGCTTAGTCCGTCAACGCAGGGGCACATCACCATGGCCGTCGGGGCCACGCGATTGATCCAACAGGCATCATGCCCGGCGCCGGAAATCAAATCCATATGGCTCAGTCCCAAACGCTCGGCCGCGCTGCGCACTGCTGTCACGCAATCCTCATCGAAGGTCACCGGATCAAATCCGCCGACCTTCTCAAATTCGACCTGCAACCCCATGTCATCGCATATTTTTTTGGCTCCAGCGTGCAACCGCTCTTCCATATCCTCAATCACATCCAGATCGGGCGAGCGCAGATCAACCGTGAACACAGCTTTGCCGGGTATCACATTGCGACTGTTGGGAAAAACATCAATATGCCCGGCTGCGCCAACGGCGTGTGGCTTGTGGCTCCAGGCGATGTCATCGACCAGTTCCAGAACCCGCGCCATACCCAGCCCGGCATTCTTGCGCATGGGCATGGGGGTAGAGCCTGTGTGGCTTTCCTTGCCGGTGATCGTCACCTGCGTCCAGCTCAGGCCCTGCCCATGGGTGACAACGCCGATGGCCTTGCCCTCGGCCTCGAGGATCGGGCCTTGTTCGATGTGCAGTTCAAAAAAGGCATGCATCTTGCGCGCCCCGGTTTCCTCAGCACCCCGCCAGCCGATCCGTTGCAATTCGTCGCCGAATTTCAACCCCTTGGCATCACTCCGGTCATAGGCCCAATCCTGCGTGTGAACCCCCGCGAACACCCCTGATGCCAACATCGCCGGGGCAAACCGCGTGCCTTCTTCGTTGGTGAAATTGGTGACCACGATCGGGTGTTTTGTGCGAATTCCCATCTCATTCAGGGTGCGGATGATCTCAAGCCCGCTCAGAACGCCAAGAACACCGTCATACTTGCCGCCGGTCGGCTGTGTATCCAGGTGGCTGCCCACGTAAACCGGGAGCGCGCCCGGATCGGTGCCTTCACGGCGGGCAAACATATTGCCCATCTGGTCAAGCCCCATGGAGCAACCCGCCGCTTCGCACCATGTCTGAAACAGCGCGCGCCCCTCGCTGTCGGCGTCGGTGACCGTCTGGCGGTTGTTGCCCCCCGCCACGCCGGGGCCGATTCTGGCCATTTCCATCAGGCTGTCCCACAGGCGTTGGCCGTTGATGGTAAGGTTTTCACCGGGCATTGGCGCATCTGTGGGCATGGGGATTCCTGTCGTCGTTCCAGAATAGTTTGACCAACCGGTCAGGATCACGCTAGCAGAGCAACGAAAGCAGTCAAGGAAATCACTGCGCCCGGGGGCATTCGCCTTGCCCGAAACGAGAGTTTGCCCGAATTATGGCCACACCGACACCGCCGACGCGCATACAAAAGGAAAACACCGCCCGTATTCTTGAGGCGGCGCTGGATGTATTTTCCACCCACGGCTATCGTGGGGCGACCCTGGACAAGATCGCGCGGGGGGCCGGGCTCTCCAAGCCGAATTTGCTGTATTATTTTCCGTCAAAAGAGGCGATCCACGCGACGCTTCTTTCGGGGTTGATGGAAACCTGGCTTGCCCCCCTGCGCCGGATGAAGCCAGACGGCGACCCCGTGGATGAAATTATCGCATATGTGCTACGAAAGCTTGAAATTTCACGCATTTATCCGCGGGAAAGTCGGCTTTTTGCAAATGAGATCCTTCAGGGGGCGCCGCGTATCTTGAACGAGATCGAAGGCGATCTGCGTGATCTGGTCGAGGAGAAATCCGCCCTGATCGCCCAGTGGCAAGAGGCCGGTTGTCTGGCGCGCGTCGAGCCACGCCATTTGATCTTTTCGATCTGGGCGACAACCCAGCATTACGCCGATTTCGACGTGCAGGTGCGCGGCATTCTGCACCCCTCCAATGATGATCATTTCAACGACGCGGCCCGTTTTCTGACCACATTTTATCGCGGGGCGCTTACCCCGGCGCCGTGATTTTTTGGCGTTTACCCTCTGTAAACTTCTCCGGCGTACTCTTGCCAGGACTTGCCTTGGGAAAGGAGGTTTCAGATGATTCAACCCTATGGCACAGGCATTGGCGGCCTGCCCCCCGGCGTAATTGCAACGGCGCAGGATGCCCAGTCGGCCCTGCGTGACCGGCAAATCATTGATGGAAACACGCCCTCGGCTGCGCCGGACACTCTGATCGTCCGCCCGGTTCTGGGCAGTGTCGCAAGCGAACGCATCCGCGCCGACTGGCAGGGTTTACGCGATCCGGCGCTGACCGGCCCACGCCCCACCTTTGCCACGACGCCGCTGGAAAAGATGCACTCGGACCGCCGTGAAACGATGATCCCTGACATAAACTCCGATTCTTCACCTGACGAGGCCCATAAAGCGCAGCCACCTGATGAGGCCGCATCCGAAATACGGGCACAGTCAGCCTATGACGGGTTGCGCGCCGTTGCCCCCCTACGAAAGCGAGGTGCCCCTTGATCTGGTAACCTAGCAGTGGGGAAAATCAGCAAACGGATAAAAAGCGGCTCACATCGCCGTGGGTGGTCCTCTCGGCCCTCGCTTTTTGGCGCGTTGGCCCGTAACCAAAGGCGGTTCCGAATGTGAGTGTCGATCATGCACGTCCCGCCTCTGCCCCTGACCCGTGATATCGTTCTGATCGGGGGCGGCCATGCCCACGCCCTTGTCCTGCGCAAATGGGGCATGAACCCGCTGCCCGGCGCACGTCTGACCATTGTCAATCCCGGGCCAACCGCACCTTACACCGGAATGTTGCCGGGGTTTGTCGCGGGTCATTATGGGCGCGACGATCTGGAGATTGATCTGATGCGTCTGGCGCGCTTTGCCGGAGCGCGGATCATCCTCGGCATGGTAGAATCCCTCGACCGCACCGCGAAAACGGTGACAATTACCGGACGGGGCCAGATCGCCTATGACCTGGCATCAATCGACATCGGTATCCATTCCGCGATGTCCGCTTTGCCCGGGTTTGACGCCCACGGCGTTCCCGCCAAACCCCTGGGCCGATTCGCCGCCGCCTGGACCGCGCATCTTGACCGGTTGCACGCCATGCCCGCGCTGGCCGACGCCGGGCTTGCCGTGATCGGCGCCGGGGTTGCGGGCGTTGAGTTGGCCATGGCCATGGCCCATGGTGCCGGCCAGGCAGCAGGGCGCCCGGTAAAGGTGTGCGCCATCGACAGTGCCGCCGCCCTGCGCGGTATCGGGAAAGGCGCCGGGCGTGCCCTGCGCCAAAGGATGGCCGATATGGGCGTCGCCCTGCACGAGCACACCGATGTGGCGCGCGTCACCGCCGATGCACTGCATCTGGCGAACGGCGATATTCTGCCCTCGGGGTTCACCGTCGGGGCCGCTGGGGCACAACCCTATGGCTGGCTTGACGACACCGGGCTTGCCCTGCACGAGGGGTTCATCACCATCGACGAAACCCTGCGCAGCATCAGCGACCCGGCCGTTTTCGCCGTTGGCGATTGCGCCCATATGGACCATGCGCCGCGCCCCAAGGCCGGGGTTTTTGCGGTGCGTCAGGCACCGGTGCTGGCGGCCAACCTTCGTGCGGCGGCGGGCGCTGGCACCCTGCGCCGATACCGGCCCCAGCGCGATTACCTCAAATTGATTTCGACCGGTGAACGCGCCGCAGTGGCCGACAAATTTGGCCTGCGCCTTGACGGCCCGCTGCTGTGGCGGTGGAAAGACCGGATTGACCGCGCGTTCATGGCCCGGCTGGCCAACCTGCCTGCCATGGCGCCACCGCCCCTGCCCCGGATCATGGCCGATGGGGTGCGCGACATGCTGACCGGGGGCAAACCGATGTGCGGCGGATGCGGATCGAAACTGGGGCGCGACAGCCTGACCGGGGCGCTTGCAAATCTGCCGACCGGCGCCCGCCCGGATGTCAGCGCGGCCCCCATGGACGACGCCGCCGTGTTAACCATGAATGGTGCCCGGCAGGTGATCAGCACCGATCATCTGCGCGCCCTGATCGACGACCCCCATGTCATGGCCCGGATCGCCGCCAACCATGCATTGGGCGATGTTTTTGCCATGGGCGCACAGGCGCAGGCGGCTTTGGCGACGGTGATTTTGCCCCGCGCCAGTGCCACGCTCCACCGCCGGATGCTGGCCGAGATCATGGCCGGCGCCGGTGCTGTGATGGATGAGGCGGGCGCGGTGATTGCCGGGGGGCATACCCTGATCGGCGATGCGCTCAGCATCGGGTTCACCGTCACCGGCCTGTGCGAAACGCCCATTTCGCTGTCCGGGGCGCAGCCGGGTGATGCGCTGATCCTGACCAAACCCCTTGGCACCGGGGTGATCATGGCTGCCGACATGGCGCTGGCCGCGCGTGGCCAATGGGTGGCGGGGGCAATCGAGGCAATGAACCAATCGCAATTCGGCGCGGCACAGGCCCTGTCCCACGCCCATGCCATGACTGATGTAACGGGGTTTGGGCTGGCCGGGCATCTGGTTGGGATCTGTGACGCGGCGGGGCTTGCGGCGGCGCTTACCCTCACCGATATTCCCCTGCTGGACGGCGCGCTGGAACTGTCGCGGGCTGGCCAACGCTCGACCCTATACACGGAAAACGCCAGTATCGCCGCCCGCATGACCCTGCCCGACGGGGCCGACGCCAGCGCGCTGTTGTTTGACCCACAAACAGCGGGCGGATTGCTGGCCGCCGTCGCGCCGGAACGGGCCAAAGCCACCCTCGCAGAGCTGCGCAACAAAGGATACAAGGCCGCAATCATCGGATCACTGGCCCAGGGCGCGCCCCGTATTACCCTGCGCTAACGGGCCCCTTGGCCAAAAGCGCCACGATCCGATCCGCCGCGCTGTTCAGCCCGTCACGATCCAACCGCCCCGGTTCAATCGGTGCGCCAAGCTGCGCCGCGCCGCGCTGGCGGCCATAGCGCGGATCGTAGTGATGGATGATCAATTCCTGCGCCAGGTCGAAATAAGCCCCGCCTTGCGCCAACCCCTGCCAGTGTTCGACCCGGGCCGCCCCCTGATGCGACCGCAGCGCCGCCAGCACCCCGTTCAACCGCGCGCCATCGGCAATCACATCGCCGTAAGCCGCCACCAGATAGCGCGCCCGTTCTTGCACCGATGCCACAACCCGCATGCGCGGCGCGGCGCGCATGGCCGCCCAGAGCGCGGGCGGCACACTGCGCGCGCCAACCTTGCTCGACTCGGCCTCGATCAGCACCGGGCGGGATGGATCAAGGGCGCTGATCCTTTCGGCCAATGCCGTTTCAAACGCTTTTTGCGCGGGCTGTGTGCCCATGGCGCCAAACACCGACCCGCGATGATTGGCCAGCCCCTCCAGATCAAGGATCTGCCCGCCCCGCGCCACCACCAGATGCAACAGCTCGGTTTTGGCGGTGCCGGTGTTGCCATCAAGCAGAACCACAGGACAGGCCATGGGAACATCGTAAAGCAGGGCATTCACCGCCCGGCGAAAGCTGCGATAGCCGCCGTCGACAACATCGACCCGCCAACCGATCTGGGACAGGATCGAGGCAAAGGAATTGCTGCGCTGTCCGCCACGCCAGCAATAGATCAAGGGCCGCCAGCCGCCATCGTGGTGGGCCAACGGCCCTTCGATGTGATGCGCCGCATTGCGCGCCACCAGCGCGGCCCCGGTCTTGCGCGCCGAAAACGGGCTGACCTGTTTGTAAACCGTGCCGACCCGGGCGCGCTCGGCGTCGTCCAGCACCGGCAGGCTGATTGCGCCGGGCATGTGATCTTCGGCAAATTCGGCGGGCGCACGCACGTCGATCACGGTATCATAGCCGTGGGTCAGGCAATCGTTGAAGGTGGTGATGGAATACGCCATGCCCCCTGTTACCGCCACGCGCGCCGGGATAACAGGGGCGATCATCCGCTTGCCCACCGCGTGGGTTGGCCCTATCCATGCCCGATGGAAACCTTGCATCAATCCCCCACCGCCGCCGATTTCGTCCAGAACCCCTATCCGTTCTATGAACGCGCCCGGGCCGGGGGCGATTTGTTTTACTGGGCCGAATACGGCATGATCGCGGCCTGTGGCCATGGTGCGGCGGGGGCGTTGCTGCGTGATCGCCGCCTTGGGCGCGAGGTGCCAGTCGAACTGGCCACGCCCCCCGCCCCCCATACCACGGCGTTTTACGGGGTCGAGGCCCATTCCATGCTGGAGCTTGAGGCCCCCCGCCACACCCGGTTGCGGGGATTGGTGCTGCGCGCTTTCACCTCGCGCCGGATTGCCGCCATGGGCCCGGAAATCGAGGCGCTGTGCAACACGTTGGTTGATGGGTTTTCTGACGAGGTTGAACTGCTTGGCGCCTATGCCCAACAGGTGCCGGTGATCGTGATCGCGCGGCTGCTGGGGGTGCCCGATTCCATGGCGCCCGATCTGTTGGCATGGTCCAACGCCATGGTGGGCATGTATCAGGCGCGGCGCACCCGCGAGATGGAAGAGGCCGCCAACACCGCCGCACAAGAGTTTTCCGATTTCCTGCGCGGCTATGTGAATGAACGGCGCAACCGCCCCGGTGACGATCTGATCACCCAGTTGATTGCCGCCGAGGAAGACGGCGCGCGGCTGACCACGGATGAGTTGATCACCACCTGTATTCTGCTGCTGAATGCCGGACATGAGGCAACGGTGCATACCTTGGGCAATGGGGTGAAATGCCTGTTGGACAATCATATTCCCCTCGCGGCCCTGCACCCCGACGCGATTGATCGCACGGTCGAAGAGATCCTGCGCTTTGATCCGCCGATCCATATTTTTACCCGCTGGGTTTATGAGGATCTGACCCTGCACGGGCATGATTTCAAACGGGGCGATCAGGTGGCCTGCCTGCTGGCCGCCGCCAACCGCGACCCCAAGGTGTATGAAAACGCCGATACCTTTGATTTTCAACGCAAAGGTGCCGCGCATACATCATTTGGGGCGGGCGCCCATTTCTGTGTCGGCGCCCCCCTGGCGCGGCTGGAACTGCGTATCGCGCTCAGCGTGCTATTTGAACGCCACCCTGCCCTTGCTCTGGCGGATGCCCCGCAGTTTTCCGACATCTTTCATTTTCACGGCCTGCGCCGGCTTGACGTGATCCCGGGGTAAATACGCCTAAAGGGCCAGCATCGTGGTCGATTTCAGCTCTTCCATCGACAACAGCGCGGTGACGTTGTGAATCCGCACCTCTGAAATCAACGCCTGATAAAACACATCATAGGCGCGGGCGTTTTTCACCCGCACCTTGAGGATATAGTCAATATCCCCCGCCAGACGGTGCGCCTCCTGCACTTCGGGGCGGGCGCGCAGGGCGGCAAGGAAACGCGCCTGCCAATCGGCATCATGCTCTGACGTGCGGATCAGCACAAAGAAGCACGCCTCAAACCCCAGCGTTTCGGCATCCAGTTGCACGGTGTACTGCCCGATCACCCCGGCAGCACGCATTTTGCGAATCCGGTTCCACACCGGCGTCTTCGATGACCCGATGGCGCGGGCAATATCATCAAGCGACTGGCTGGCATCCTGTTGCAGCACCGAAAGGATTTTCCGGTCCATTTCATCAATACGGACAGACATTCGTATTTCACCCCCAGATATGGAAATCGTTCTATTATTGGGATTTGTAGGAACATATGTCCTTATTGGCAAGCAGATATAGCCAAATATCGGAATAATGTCCTATATCTAAGCCAACAAACCAGAGGGCCGCGCCATGAAGCATTTTCCCATCTTCCTTGCCGTCACCGACCGGCTGATCGTGGTTTCGGGTGGGGGTGAAACCGCGCTGGCCAAGCTGCGCCTGCTGCTCAAGACCGAGGCACAGCTTGCGGTTTTCGCCCAATATCCCGCCCCCGAAATCCTCGACTGGGCGGCGGCAGGGCGGCTGACCCTGACCGAACGCCCCTTGGCGCAGGGCGACGGCGCTGGCGCGGCCCTGTTTTATGCGGCCAACGATGATGCGGTGGAAGATGCCCGTGTGGCGGCCTTGGCCCGCGCCACCGGGGCGTTGGTTAATATCGTCGATAACCTGCAAGACAGTCAGTTCATCACCCCCGCCATCGTGGATCGCGATCCGGTGGTTGTGGCCATTGGCACCGAAGGGGCGGCGCCGGTTCTGGCCCGCGCGATCAAAAAGGACATCGAGGAACGCCTGCCCCCCGTCCTTGGCACTCTGGCACGGATCGGCAAGGCGTTTCGCGCCCGCGCCGATGCCCTGCCCTTTGGGGCCAAACGGCGGGCGTTCTGGTCGGATTATTATTTCAACACCGGCCCCCGCGCCATGGCGGACGGCGGCAGGTCTGCCCTGCGCCCGGCGCTGGAGGATCTGTTGCAAGGGCACCTGCACGCTGCCCCGAAACCGGGCCGGGTGGAATTTGTCGGCGCCGGTCCGGGCGACCCCGAGTTGCTGACCCTGAAGGCCCGGCGCGCGTTGCACGAGGCGGATGTGGTGATTTACGACCGTCTGGTCGCCGATGACATTCTTGAACTGGCCCGGCGCGAAGCGGTGATGCTGGACGCGGGCAAGGAAGGGTTCGGCAAGGCGATGGCGCAGGACGACATCAACGCCCTGATCGTGAACCATGGCCGCAGTGGCGCCCATGTGGTGCGGTTGAAATCGGGCGATCCCACGGTGTTCGGACGGCTGGACGAAGAAATCGAAGCCTGCGACGCGGCCGGCCTTGCCTGGTCGGTTGTGCCGGGCATCACCGCCGCCAGCGCCGCCGTGGCCGGAATTGGCCAAAGCCTGACCAAACGGGCGCGCAACGGGTCGGTGCGGTTTCTGACCGGGCACGACATGAAAGGTTTTGCCGATCACGATTGGGCCACCCTGGCCCGCCCCGGCGAAGTGGCCGCGATTTACATGGGCAAACGCGCCGCACGGTACATTCAGGGGCGGTTGTTGATGCACGGGGCCAACCCGGCCACGCCGGTGACGGTGATCGAAAACGCCTCGCGCCCCGATCAACGGGTGCTGGCCACCAGTCTTGGCCAGTTGGAACCCACCCTGAGCAACGCGGGGCTGAGCGGCCCTGCCCTTACCCTTTTCGGCCTGGCGCCCCGTGCGGCGCTGGCCACGATTGACACCCTGCCCATTCAGGAGGCCACATCATGAGCCGCGCATTCACCCCCAAAGTTGTCACCGCCAACGCCCTGATCGAAGGCGATGCGATCTGGCTGACCGAAGATGACCGCTGGACCCGGGACATGTCCGAGGCCGAATTGATCGAGGACGAGGCCCATGGGCAACTCCGCCTGTTGCACGCCCTGTCCCAGGACGACCTGGCCGTCGGCGCCTATCTGGCCGATGCGAAATCAGGCGAGCGCGGCCCAGAGCCGGTGCATTTCCGCGAAACATTCCGCACCCGTGGGCCGAGCAATTATGCCCACGGCAAACAGGAGGTGGCGTAATGTACCACTACAATGATTTTGATGCCGCCTTTGTGCAAAGCCGCGTGGCACAGTTTCGCGGACAGGTGGAACGCCGGATCGACGGGTCACTGACCGAAGACGAATTCCGCCCCCTGCGCCTGATGAACGGGCTGTACCTGCAACTGCACGCCTATATGCTGCGGGTCGCGATCCCATATGGGACGCTGAATTCACGCAAGATGCGGCAACTGGCAATGATCGCGGATCGGTGGGACAAGGGCTATGGCCATTTCACCACGCGCCAGAATATCCAATATAACTGGCCCGAACTGAAAGACGTGCCCGATATTCTGGAGGCGCTGTCGCAGGTCGAGATGCATTCGATCCAGACCAGCGGCAACACCATCCGCAATGTGACCGCCGACCATTTCGCCGGGGCCGCCGCGGATGAGCTGGCCGATCCGCGCCCGGTGGCCGAGCTGCTGCGCCAATGGTCCACTGATCACCCGGAGTTTCAGTTTCTGCCGCGCAAGTTCAAGATCGGCGTCACCGGTGCCGAGGCCGACCGGGCCGTGATCCGGTCACATGATATCGGGATTCAGATTGTCGAACGGGACGGTGCGCGCGGTTACCGGGTGTTCGTTGGGGGCGGGTTGGGCCGCACGCCCATGGTGGGCAAGGAATTGATCGATTTCCTGCCCGAGGCGGATTTGCTGCCCTATTGCGAGGCGATTGTCAGCGTTTACAATTCATTGGGCCGGCGCGACAACAAATTCAAGGCGCGGGTCAAGATCACCGTGCATGAGAACGGGATTGATACGATCCGCACGATGGTGAACGAACGCTTTGCCATGTTTCGCCCCCGGTTCAGCGGGGTGGATCAACAGGTGTTGCGCGATATCGAAGCAGCGTTCGCTCTTCCGTCCTTTCGTCCGTCATCGCTGGATGCCTACGAGGCGGCGCGCGCGGCTGACCCGGTGTTCCGGTCCTGGGCCGATACCAACCTGACCGAGCACCGCCGGGCGGATTATGCCATCGTGTCGATTTCGTTGAAAAAACACGGGGCGACACCGGGGGATGCGACATCCGCACAGATGCGTGTGATGGCCGATCTGGCCGAACGCTATGGCCATGATGAATTGCGTATCTCGCACGAGCAGAACGTGATCCTGCCCCATGTGGCCAGGGGCGATCTGCCTGCGGTTCATGCCGCTTTGAAAGCCGCCGATCTGGCCACGGCCAATATCGGGCTGATTTCCGACATCATCGCCTGCCCCGGCATGGATTACTGCGCCCTTGCCACCGCACGCAGCATTCCCATTGCCCAGGAGATTGCCCAGCGGTTTGACGCATTGAAAATGGAACACGACGTGGGGCCGCTGAAGATCAAGATTTCCGGCTGCATCAATGCCTGCGGTCATCACCATGTGGGCCATATCGGCATTCTGGGGCTGGATCGTGCGGGCGTTGAAAATTACCAGATCACCCTTGGCGGCGACGGCACGGAAACCACCGTGATCGGCGAACGGGCCGGGCCGGGGTTTTCGGCGGATGACATCGTTCCGGCCATCGAACGGCTGGTGCGTGGGTATCTCGACCTGCGGACGGACCCGGGTGAAACATTCCTGCACTGCTTTCGGCGGCTCGGGATCGCCCCGTTCAAGGCCATTCTTTACCCGGAGGCGCGGGCCAATGCCGCTTGAATCCCCTCTGGCGCCGCTGCCTCAGCGCGTGGCCGAATTGAACATGCGCCACGCCCATCACGCGGCCACGGTGGTGTTGGAACATGCCCTGAACGACCCGCAAATCGGGCGGATGGCAATGGTATCGTCGTTCGGGGCGGAATCCGTGGCGCTTCTGCATATGCTGAGCGTGATCGACCGCACCGTGCCGGTGATCTTTCTCGACACGGAAATGTTGTTTGACGAAACCCTGACCTATCAGGCCGAGTTGAGCGAAAAACTGGGCCTCACGGATGTGCGCGTTGAACGGCCTGACCGGGTTCAGACGTTCCTGCGCGACGGCGAGGCGTTATTGCACCAGAGCAACCCCGACGCCTGCTGTGCCCTGCGCAAGACCGAACCGTTGCTGCGGGCGTTGGTTCCGTTTGACGGCTGGATCACCGGGCGAAAGCGGTATCAGGGTGCAACCCGCAAGGCGCTGGAGTTTTTTGAGGCCGAGGGCGACGGCACGGCGCGGATCAAGGTGAATCCGCTGGCCCATTGGGACCGGAACGATGTGCAGGATTACATCATCAACAACCGCCTGCCGCGCCATCCCTTGATTGCCGGTGGCTTTCGCTCGATCGGCTGTGCGCCCTGCACAACGCGGGTGGCCCCCGGCGAGGATGAACGCGCCGGGCGTTGGCGCGGCAAGGCAAAAGAGGAATGCGGCATCCATTTTGTCGATGGCCGGATGGTGCGCGCCTGAGGCGGACAAGAACAAGTCTGGCAAGAGGCCAGGGAACGGAGCGAAAATGAGCGATGTAATCGTAACTGACGGCGGGTTTGGCAGTGATGACTGGATCGGCAGATATGTCGATGCGACGGGGGTGCCGGCCAATGACACCGGCGTTGCCGTGGATCTGACGTCTGACGCCGACCCGGCCGATCTGGTCGGGCAGTTGGACAGGATCGCGATGATCCGCGTGGATTTTCCCAGCTTTGCCGATGGGCGCGGGTTTTCCATTGCCCGGCGGCTGCGGCTGTTGGGGTATCGCGGGCGGCTGCGGGCCAGGGGCCATGTGATTGCCGATCAATACACCATGGCCCGCCGGTCGGGCTTTGACGAGGTGCAGATCGGCGCCGATCTGGCCGCCCGCCAACCGCAAGACCAGTGGCAGGCCCGTGCCGATTGGGGCGCGCGCGACTATCAGGCCCGCCTGCGTGGCTGAAATGCCGCGGATCGGGCTTTTCGCCATATCATTTGAATGCTAACGAAGGAGATGGGCCAGCGCGCCCGTTTGACGCAGATGAACGAGCATGTAACCGTGACCACAGCCCAAGCCAAACCCACCCTGCCCGACGCGCAGACCGTGACCAGTGTGAAACACTGGACGGATCGCCTGTTTTCATTCCGCGTAAGCCGCCCCGCCAGCCTGCGGTTCCGGTCAGGCGAATTCGTGATGATCGGGCTGTTGGGCGACCCCGATCCCAAAACCGGGCGGCAAAAGCCGCTGTTGCGGGCCTATTCCATCGCCAGCCCCGCCTGGGACGATGAACTGGAATTCTATTCGATCAAGGTGCAGGACGGCCCCCTGACCAGCCGCCTGCAACATATCCAGCCGGGCGATGAGATCATCCTGCGCCCCAAACCCGTGGGCACGCTGGTGCATGACGCGCTGTTGCCGGGCAAGCGGCTGTGGTTTTTTGCCACCGGCACCGGGGTTGCCCCCTTTGCCAGCCTGATCCGCGAACCGCAGACCTATGAGGATTATGACGAGATTATCCTTGCCCATACCTGCCGCGATGTGGCCGAGCTGGACTACGGGCGGTTGTTGGTCGAGCAGGTGAAATCCGACGAACTGATGCGCGAATTGATCGGCGATGGGTTGGACAAGCTGCGGTATTATCCAACCACCACCCGCGAACAAAGCCCGCGCATGGGTCGGGTGACCGATCGGCTACGCTCGGGCGAGATTTTCAGCGATCTGGGGATCATGCCCATTTCACCCCAGACTGACCGTGCCATGGTGTGCGGGTCCATGGGGCTGAACAAGGATATGAAGGACATTCTGGAAGGGTACGGCCTGCGCGAAGGCGCCAACAGCGACCCGGCCGAATATGTCGTGGAAAAGGCGTTTGTTGGCTAACACCCTGTCAGGCATAAAAAAACCGCCGCGACTGATCGCGGCGGTTTTCATTGCTTTGACAATCGCTATTTAATGTCAAGCGCCGTGCGGATCTGATCGAGGATCGCATTCAGCAGCGCCGGGTTGTTTTTCGCGCTTTCCAGACCACCGGCCAGCGCAACCTTTTCCGCTGGTCCCAGATCTGAATCTTCAATGGCTTTCTTAACGCCATCGTAATCAAAACCATCGACAGTCAACAATTGCGACAGCGTCGTTTTCGGGGCGTCCTCGGCGGGCGCTTCCTGTGTCTCGGCGTCGCTCAGGGCCTTGGCGGTGTCATCTGCGGTGGTTTCGGCGGCTTCTGCCGTGGCTTCCTTGGCCGCTTGTGCGGCTTCGGCATCGGCCAGATCCTTGGCGGCCTTTTCCTGTTCCGCCTGTGCCTTGGCTACGTCGTCGGCGGCCTTGGCGGCCTCTTCGGCGGCGGTGGCAGCGGCGGCCTGTTCTTCCGCCAGTTTGGCGGCTGTGGCTTCGGCGGCCTTGGCGGCAGCATCTTCTGCGGCCTTTTTGGTCGCTTCATCTTCGGCTGCGATGGCGGCTTTCTGCTCGGCTGCCCGTGCGGCTTCCTCTTCGGCCAGCCTGTCAGATTCGGCCTTGGCCAGGCGGTCGGCCTCTTCCTTGGCCAGGCGCGCCTCTTCTTCGGCGGCCTCGCGGGCGGCGGTTTCCTTGGCCAGCTTGGCGGCGGCTTCGTCGGCTTTCGCGGCTTCGGCCTTGGCGGCCTTTTCGGCTTCGGCGGCGGCGTTTTCCTGGCTCAGGGCATCGGGCTGGACCACGGCACCAGTGGTGGTGGTGTCGTCGGCCTTGGGCGTTTCCTCTTCCTGGCAGGCTGCCGTGGTCAGTGCGATCGCAACCAGCGCGGCGGTGGTTGTCAGGCGGGTGTTCATACCATTCTCCTTGAACATCTAACGTGATCTCCCATATCGGGAACACACTTGGCCCGCCATATGTTCCATGTCATAGACAGCCTCAAGAAGAAATGCGCCAAAGACCTCTGATCTGCCAAACGCGGCTTGATCCGGGGGCGTACGACGGCTATTTTCCGCCATAGCAACAAAATAAGGATGACCATCATCGCTCGCAGACCTCATAACGCCCCGCCCGTGCGCGACACCGGACCCCGTGTCAACGACCGCATCCGGGGTTCCGACATCCGGCTGATCGGGGCCGAAGGTGAAAACATTGGCGTCGTCAGCCCCGAACGCGGCATGGCCCTGGCCGAAGCTGCCGGGCTGGACCTGGTGGAAATTTCGCCCAACGCCAGCCCGCCCGTCGTCAAGATCATGGATTTCGGCAAGTTCAAATATGAACAGCAGAAACGTGAAAGCGAAGCCCGCAAAAAGCAAAAGATCATCGAAATCAAGGAAATCAAGTTCCGCCCGAACACCGATTCCCACGATTACGGCGTGAAAATGCGCAATGTGGTCAAGTTTCTGGAAAGCGGCGACAAGGTGAAAATCACCCTGCGGTTCCGTGGCCGGGAAATGGCCCACCAGAATCTGGGGCGCGAATTGTTGGAACGGGTGGCCGAGGACACCAAAGAGATCGGCAAGGTCGAAAACTTTCCAAAGATGGAAGGCCGCCAGATGGTCATGCTTATCGGTCCGATCACCAAGTGACATGGTTCGTCTGAACCCATACGGCGCGGCGGAATGACCGGCGCGTCACCTACGGGCGGGCCGCGCCATGTTGCCCGCTATACCCCCGACAATGCCAGCGGTGCGCCGGACGGACGCCTGTTTTCAAAGGTGTTCGCGCGGAATTTTCCGCCTGTTCTGACCGCGCTTGTGCCCTGGCTGGCCGGGCGCGCGGGTGTCGCGCTTGAAATCGGCTGTGGCACCGGGCAACATGCCGCCAGCTTTGGTCTGGCCTTTCCGGGGCTGGCCTGGTGGCCGTCGGACCCGGACGCAGGGCATCGCGCCTCGGCGCAGGCCTGGGGTGCTGCATTGGGCGCGCCGGACCGCACGCCCCTTGCCCTGAACGCCGCAACAGATTGGGCCACTCAGCCCGAAGTGCGCACCCTTGGGCCGCTTCAGGCGATTCTTTCGATGAACGTGATCCATATCGCCCCGGTGGCGGTGATGGAGGGAATCGTGATCGGCGCGGCAGAGGCATTGGCGCCCGGTGGATTGCTGATCTTTTACGGCCCCCTGCGCGAAGATGGCCAGCCCTTGACCCCGGGCAATGCCGCATTCGATCAGGGCCTGCGCGCCGACAACCCCGAATGGGGCCTGCGCGAGGTGGGCGAACTGCGCAGACTGGCCACCGACCGGGGGCTGGAATTCGCGGCGCTGATCGCCATGCCCGCCAACAACCGTTTGATCCTGTTCAGAAAACCCTAGGTGCTGAACAGTTTGACCGCCGCCCACACCACGCCAACCAACACCGGTTGGTGAATCAGATAAATCGCAAGGCTGTGGCGCCCGGGCCAGACAAGAACGCGCGCCAAAGGCGACAGCGCGCCGCGCCCACGGGGCAACAGCGGCACGATCCATTTGCCGGCCGCCACCCCCAAAAGACAGGGCGCAAGCCACGGCATCAGCGGCAGAAAATCCAGCGTCGGGCGCACCCGGTCGCTCAGCCCGGTCCAGGCCAGCCAAGGCGTGGAAAACGGTCTTGGATCAGCCCAAAGGTACAACCCCCAAAGCGCCGCACCGCACAGCGCGGCGAAAATCGGCGGCCAACGCACAAACGGCAGCGCAATCAGGCTGCACAGCGCAATGGAATGCAGGATGCCGAAATAGATGAACTGCCCGGGCATGAAAACGGCGGTCGCAACCGTGATCGCCAGCGCCGCCGCCACAAGAACCGCAAACCGCCGCCAGAACAACGGCCACCGCACGCCCGCGCCATGGGCCAGAACCAGACTGACCCCCACCAGAAACAGGAACGACCCGGCCACGATCCGCGCCAGCATCGCCCAGCCGCCGGTCAGGGTGGTGCCATGGGGCAGGATCGCGAACATCTCCAGATCGCGGGCAAAGTGAAACACCACCATGCCGACAATCGCCAATGTGCGCGCCACATCAATTGACGGAATACGCGCCCCGCTTATCGGGGCGATTGCGCCGGATCTGCCGTCATGATTGCGCACATATGCCCCCTTCGATCATGGGCCAGACTGGCCACCGCAAGATCAGGAAAGCAACCTTGGATCGTGTTTCAGCCCTGCTTTGGCCGAATTTTCACATGGTGCCGGCGCGTGGATCGTCACATCCGACGGCCGCGCGAAATTCCGGCGCGGGCATCTTTCGCAATAGGCGCCGTCGCGCTATCCATTGTGAAATGACGCCCCCGCGACCCCAAGAGGTGACAGAATGACCGATTACGCCCTGCCCGACACCCCCGCCGTTCTGGTGGATGTGGCCAAGGCCGAGGCCAACATGGCCCGCGCCCAGGAACACGCCAACCGCAACGGATTGGCCCTGCGCCCCCATATCAAGACCCACAAACTGCCGTTCTTTGCCAAAAAGGCGCTGAAACTGGGGGCCGTCGGCATCAACTGTCAAAAGATAGGCGAGGCCGAAGTGATGGCGGATGCGGGGATTACCGACATCCTGATCACCTATAACATTCTTGGGGCCCGCAAACTGGCGCGTCTTCATGCCCTGCATGACCGGATCACCATGGCCGTTGTCGCTGACAGCGCCACGACGGTTCAGGGGTACGCCGATGAATTTGGCGATGCCACCCATCCGCTGCGCGTGTTTGTCGAATGCGAAACCGGCGCGCAGCGCTGCGGCGTTCAATCCCCGGACGAGGCGGTCGCATTGGCACGCCAGATCGCGGCGGCGCCGGGCCTGTATTTCGCCGGGATCATGACCTATCCGCCCAAAGGCGCCCATGAAAAGGCCGAAACCCTGCTGGCCGCACTGGTCGCTGCCCTGACGGACGCGGGCCTTGCGCCCCCCACGGTAACCAGCGGCGGCACGCCCGATCTTTATAACGGCCCCCATGCCCCGGTCGTGACCGAGTACCGCCCCGGCACCTATATTTATTCCGACCGGATGCAGGTGGGGTTTGGCCACGGCACGCTGGAGGATTGCGCCCTGAGTGTTCTCGCCACCGTGGTCAGCCGCCCCACGGCGCGCCGCGCGGTGATTGATGCCGGGTCAAAATCCCTTGCCGCCGATGTCTGTGCCGCGCCCGGCCATGGGCATATCGTGGAATACCCGGACGCGGTAATCACCAGCCTGAGCGAAGAACACGGCGTGATTGATCTGGGCGGCGACAGCGAAACGCCCCGGGTTGGCGATCTGGTGCGCGTCATCCCGAATCACGTGTGTATCATCTCCAACCTGTTTGATGAGGTCTGGCTGCTGCGCGACGGTCAGCCGCCCGAAGCGATGCCTGTCGAGGCGCGCGGCAAGGTGCGCTGAGCGTCAGGCGCGCAGGGCAACACCATCGCTGGCAAAGATATGGGCGTGTTCGGTGTTCAGCCGCAGGCCAATCTGATCGCGCGCCTTGACCGGCACATTGCCGTGGGCGCGCACCATCACCGGGCCGATCCCCGCCACATCGACATAGATATTCGTATCCGACCCCAGATGTTCGACCACATCGGCCACACCGTTCATATCGCCCCCATCCGGGGCGGTGATGCTGATATGTTCGGGGCGCATGCCCAGACTGGCCACATCGCCGCGCCCCCTCAGCGCAGGCAGCGCGATTTCGGGGCCGCCAGTGATGGCAATGCCGGTTTCGGTGCCCGTTGCGCCAAGGATGTTCATGGTGGGGGAGCCGATGAATTGCGCCACAAACCGGTTGGCGGGGCGTTCGTACAGATCCAGCGGCGTACCGACCTGTTGAATGATCCCCCCTCCAGCACAACGATCCTGTCGGCCAGGGTCAATGCCTCGACCTGATCGTGGGTCACATAGATCATCGTGGCGGCAAGACGTTGATGCAGGCGGGCGATTTCCAGCCGCATTTCCACCCGCAGCGCCGCATCCAGATTGGAAAGCGGTTCGTCAAACAGAAACGCGCGCGGATCGCGGATGATCGCACGGCCCATGGCAACCCTTTGGCGTTGCCCACCGGACAGCGCCTTTGGCAAACGATCCAGCAGACGATCAAGGCCCAGGGTTTGCGCCGCCTCTTTCACCCGGGCGGTGCGGTCATTGGCGGCGGCGCGGCGGATTTCCATGCTGAACCCCATGTTCCGCCCCACATCCATATGCGGATAAAGAGCATAGGATTGAAACACCATGGCAATGTCGCGGTCGCGCGGTGCCACCTCGTTCATGCGGTCGCCGTCGATCAGGAAATCGCCGCCGGTGATCGGCTCCAACCCCGCGATCATCCGCAGCAGAGTGGATTTGCCACAGCCCGACGGCCCGACCAGAACGATGAATTCACCGTCCGCGATTTCAAGGTTGATGTCGCGCAGAACCTCGACCGCGCCGTATTTCTTGTAAACGTCGTTCAGTGTGATGCGTGCCATATCGGCCCCCTACCCCTTGACCGCGCCCGAGGTCAGCCCCTGCACGAGATACCGTTGGATGAACACGAAGAACAAACAGCTTGGCACCAGGGCAAGAACGCCCGCCGCCATCATCTGCCCCCAGTCCACCGAGAATTTCGACACGAAGGTGAGCAGGCCCACCGGAAATGTCATTGTATCGTTTGAATTGATCAGCATCAGCGCGAACAACAGCTCGCTCCAGGCTGCGGTGAACACAAAGCCCAGCGTCGCGCCCAACCCCGGCAGGGTCAGGGGCAGGATCACCTTGCGCAATGCCTGAAACCGGGTGCAGCCGTCCATCATTGCCGCCTCTTCCAGATCCTTGGGGATACCATCAAAGAACGACTGCATCAGGAACGTGGCAAAGGGGATGTTGAACGCCGTGTAAACGATAATCAGGCTGGTCAGCGAATTCAACAGGCCAATGGCCGCCACGATCTTGTAAATCGGGGCGATGATCATCAGCAGCGGAAACATCTGGGTGATCAACATCACTGCCACCAGCAGCCGTTTGCCGCCAAAGTGAAACCGCGAAAACGCATAACCGGCCCCGGCAGCAATCAGCGTCGTCGCGGCGGCGGTGGTCAGCGAAACAAACACCGAATTGCGGAAATAGGCCAGAAAATCGGACTGAAACAGCACCGCGCGGAAGTTGTCAAAGGTCGTCGCAGCAGGCCAGAGCCGTGTCCCGTCGGTATAGATCATTTGATCCGGGGTCAGGGCAATTTTCAGCAGCCAATACAGCGGGAACAGCGCAAAGGCGACGTAAAAGGCCAATGCCGCGTATTTCCCGAAAACACGGATGGGCGAAGGTTTGCGAAGAACCGCCATATCAGATGCGCACCAGTTTGCGCCGAATCACCAAAAGGATCACGGCAAAGATCAACAGGAAAAACAACAGCGCCACGGCAATGGTCGAGGCATAGCCAAAGTCGAGCTTGCGGAACGCCGTGGTGAAAATATAGGACGACAGGATTTGTGTCGAATTCGCCGGGCCACCCCCTGTCATCACGAAAATCAGATCGGCAAAGTTGGCGATCCAGATGGTACGCAACATCACGGTGATGGCGATCATCGGCGCCAGAAACGGCAGGGTAATCTTGGTGAAACATTGCCAGCCGGACGCGCCGTCTATCTCGGCGGCTTCGTACAATTCACCGGGGATGGATTGCAGCGCCGCCAGCAGGGTGATCGCAAAGAACGGCACCCCGTACCACACGTTGGCGGCAATCGGACCCCACATGGCAAGGTCGGGATCGCCCAGAATGTTATAGGGTTCCGACAGGATACCCAGCGCCGCCATCCAGTGCGGCAGCGGGCCGATCACCGGGTTGAACAGCCAGGCCCAGGTAAGGGCGGACAAAAACGTCGGCACGGCCCAGGGCAGGAAAACAAGGGGTTGAATCAACCGCTTGCCGTAAAATCGCGTGTTCAGCAGCAGGGCCAACCCAAGCCCCAGCGCGAACTGGAATCCAACCGATCCGAACGTCCACCACAGGGTATTGCGCAGGGCCTTCCAGAATTTTCGGTCGCTCCACAGATCGCCGTAATTATCGAACCCGACCCAACCAGAGTTCATCGGGCGCAGCAGTTCGATGGATTGAAACGAATAGGTGATGCCAATGGCCAGAGGAACCAGCATGACCAGCCCGATCAGGATGATCGCGGGCGACAGATACAGCCACGGCTCCATTACATAGCGCCAATAGAATGTGCCCTCTGCCCGGCCCTTCTTGCCGGGCAAAGGAGCGTGTTGTGCGCGCAAGGTCACTGCGCGGCTTTCCAGTTTGCGTATTCCTCGGTCAGGAAATCGGCCCATTCATCGGCCACATCCTGTGCGGTGCGATCGCCCAACAATGCCTCCTGGCTGGATTCCAGCGCGATTGAATCCGCGAAATAACCGAACTGCTCAAGATAGGTTGGCATGATGGTGGGCACATAGGCCGCGCCGTTCAGCTCTTCAAACCAGCCCTTGAACTGATCCGTCTGGAAATACGGATCCTGATCGGCACCTTCATGAATCGGGATCACGCCAACACGCTTGGCCCAGATCTTGTTGTTCTCGGGCGATGACAAAAAGGCGGTCAGATTCCAGGCAGCATCCTTGTGTTCAGAGGATTCGAACACCGACCAACCGGCATAGCCGATGGTTGGAAACGCCTTGCCCGACGGGCCAACCGGCATGGGTGCGACGGCGAAATCCTCGGCCGGCATCCGCTCGGCCACGGCGATCAGGGCGTCGGGATCCTGGTCAAGGAACGCACAGGTGCCGGAATAGAACCCGGCAACAATTTCGTTAAAGCCCCAGTTCACCGAATCCTTGGGCGCATAGCCCTTTTGATACATGTCGATCAGGAATTGGATGCCTTCCACCGATCCCGGTTCGTTCAGGCGGCTTTTGCCATCTTCAGTAAAGAATTCATTGGTGCCGTTCATCGTCGCGGCCATCATGATCCAACCGTTCAGACCACCGGGACCACCGCGCAGACAATAGCCCGACTTGCCGGGCAGTTCCGACACCTTGCGCGAGGATTCCATGAAATCGGCCATGGTCGCGGGCGGGCCATCGACCCCGGCCTCGGCCAGCAATTTCTTGTTGTAAAACATCGCCCGCAGATAGAACCCATAGGGAATCTCATAGGCGGTGCCACCGGCATAGCGCCCCATATCCAGCGCCTTTTGGGTCAGGGTCGCCCCATGATCCCAGCCTTTGATCCGATCCTCAAGGTTCATCAGCTTGCCCGCGCCGGCATAAAGGGCCAGCCAGCGGTCAGGCATTTCCACCACGTCCGGTTCGTCTCCGCCGGCCACCATGGTTGCGAATTTCTCGAACGCCTGTCCCCAGGGCAGTGACACGATCTCGACGCTGACGCCTTCGTTCTGCGCTTCGAATTCATCCACCATGGATTGCAGGGTTTTGGTGCGTTCGGGGCTGGTGATCACTTCCACCAGTTTCAACTGGGTATCGGCCCAGGCCGCCGAGGACATCAAAGCGGCCGCAACCGCCAGTCCGCCAAATAATTTTTTCAAGGGAACCTCCATTTGTTGGTCTGTTTTGCCGCCCATTCAGGCGGCGCTATTGCTCAGGGCCTGTTCGAAATCAGCCCAGAGATCTTCTGCGTCCTCCAACCCGACGCTGATGCGCACAAGGTTGGCAGGAACGCCGAAACGTTGCATTGAGTTCTGCTCGCCCGCTTGGGCCAGCCCGACTTTGGCAGGCAGGATCAGGCTTTCAAAGCCACCCCAACTGACGCCCAGCGAAAAGTGGCGCAATCCATCGCTGAGCGCGCGCACATCCACATCATCGCGCAGCTCGACCGACATCAGCCCAGAACGCCCGGTCAGCCCCGGCACCACATTGGCGCCCGGCGAATTCACCCGCAAAACCTGTGGCAGGGCCGACAGGCGATCAACGAACAGGTTCGCGGTTGCCTCGTGCTGGCGCATCCGCGCGCCAAGGGTGCGCAGCCCCCGGATCAGCAGCCATGCCTCAAACGGGGCGAGTTTGCCGCCCAGCAATGGCAGGGTCAGATCGCGGATACGGGCGATATGATCGGCGCTGGACACCACAACCCCGGCCACCGTATCGGAATGCCCCGAGATATATTTCGACGCCGAATGCACCACGATGTCGATGCCCAGGGTCAGCGGGTTCTGAAACACCGGCGAGGCCCAGGAATTGTCGATCACCGTGATCGTGCCGTGACGCCGGGCATGGGCCGCCACCACGGGCAGGTTCATCGGCTGAAACATCACCGAATTGGGGCCTTCCAGATAGGCCAGCGTGACGCCATCCAGCAGGGTTTCATCCTGCTCAAACGCCGCAACAGAATGATATTCCACCGAAATCCCAAAGGGGCGCAGCATCCGTTCAAACAGGCGGTACGCATCGGGGTACACATGTTCAACGCAGGCCACCCGATCACCCGGTTTCAGATTTGCCAGCAGGGTCGACGAAATCGCCGCCATCCCCGAGGCGAACCCAACCGCCGCCGCGCCCTTTTCCGCCTTGGCTATCATGGTTTCGAACGCGGCCACCGTGGGGTTTTGCACCCGGGTATAAAGCGCCTTGTCCGAATGGCCCGCCATCCGGTCTTCAAAATCCTGATAGCTGTCAAAGGTAAACAGCGAGCTTTGAAAGATCGGCGGCATGACCGACCCCGCCTCGCCCCCGAAAGGGGCGCAGAGCAGCGTTTCAAGCGATGGTTGGTTGGTGTGTGTCATGGATGACGGCCCTGATTTCTGTCTCAACGATATTCATGATGTCATGGGTGATCTGCACCGCACCCTCTGCATCGCCCGCGGCGATGGCCCGGGCCAGATCGCGGTGCAGGGGGATGCTGCGTTCGCCCAGTTGCGGCCGGCACAGCGGCGCGTCATATACCTTGCGAAACGCCATCTGGATCTGCGCAATCAACTGCCCGAACAACGGATTTCCCGTGGCATCGTGGATCGCCCCGTGAAACACCCCGTCCGCGTCGCGCCAGTCTTCTCCGGCCTCGCAGGAGGCGATGACCACCTCGGCCAGATCGACGATGCGCTGCCGCTGGGCCGGGGTGGCGTTTTGGGTGGCCAGACGCACAGCCTCGATCTCAAGGGGCATTCGCACGCCCTGGGTTCGCAGCAGGCTTTCGGCCTCAAGCTTGAGGGTCAGGGGCACCTGAATGGAATGGGTGACATCGACCATCAGCCGCGTCCCTGCCCCCTTGTTGCGCACCACGATGCCCATATTCTGCCAGGCCTTCAACGCCTCGCGGATGGTCGACCGCCCGACATCCAGCCGCCGCGCCAGTTCGATTTCCGGCGGGAGCCGTTCACCCACACCGATCCCGGCGGCGTCAATCAATTCGATCAGGGCCTCGGTGACATCCTTGGTCCGGGCCACCCCAAGCGGCGCCGTTTCCAGCGCTGGCTTTCCCTCGATGTCCCCGGTCTTTGCCACGAATCTGCCCCGCGCTGCATCACATTTCATCACGCTAGCGTTATGTCAGACATAATTCCAGAACTTTGTCAGACATAATTTTCAAAGCGGCAACATCTGGCGATGACATCAATGGCGTTTGCCACATCGCAGCGAACGAAGTGTTTTGGTTCTGGTGTCATCCCGGTTTACGGCAGACCACGACGCAAAACGCGGCACCCGGCACGCGCGCGCCCCTCACCTCATTCAAAGAGGAGCACGGAAAATAAAAAGCGCCCCCGCAAAGATCAGCGCGAATCCTATCCCGTGATTGATCGTTATTTTTTCGCCCAGGTACGTCACGGAAAACGCCGCGAACACACACAGGGTGATCACTTCCTGGATCGTTTTCAACTCGGCTGTGGAATACACTTGGCTACCGATCCGGTTCGCCGGGACCGCCAAACAATATTCAAAAAATGCAATGCCCCAACTGACCAGAACGATCACAAAGATTGATCGGCCTGAAACCTTCAGGTGGCCATACCATGCAAAGGTCATGAAAATGTTGGAGGCGACAAGAAGCACAATGGGCAAGACATACGCGTAAGAGCGGATCATGTTGGTTTCCGTCAGAATGCGATGGGATAAATGCCCGTTTCGGGCAATGGGGCTCGTCTGTTATTCTGAGCTGTTTGCAGGACCGAGCGCAAGCTGCTTGTCAGCGCCGTCACACCATCGTCGGTACAAACAATGGCCCAGCCCAAACCCGGTTGGGCCTGGAATTGCCGGGACCGCCCGCCGCTAGAGCCCCAACACCTGCGCCCGCAACAGCCCGGTGCGGCGGGCAAACTCTGACCCGCCCAAACGCCCCTCCAGCACCGCTTTCGGGTCGCGTCGGGCCTGCCGCAGAATGCCCCGCGCCCGCCAGGCCGAAAGCGCGGAATGGCGCAACCCGGCCGATTGCCCCCTTCGATGAAGGTCAAGCAGTTTCAGATACTTGTCAGACATTTCCGCAATCCATGGCTCTGCATCCCCCAACAAGGGCTGCTTGCCCGCCGCGATCAGGGCGGTCACCGCCATCAGATAATTGGCAAAGGCCCCGGCCGCGCCGATCGCCCGGGCCTGCTCGGGCGCCCGATCCCCCAAAGCATGGGCCGCCACGGCCATCAACCACCCACCCGTATCGGCCAGATATGTATCGAACGCCGCGTCATTTTCGAACGGCGCGCTGTCAATATCCCACCGGCGCGCGGCGATCAGATGATCCAGCCAGCCGGCGCTTTGCGCATCCAGAACATGGGCCAGCGGCACGACAACCTCGTGACGCCGCACAATGCCGCCCGTGGCGATTTCCGCCAGCGCATCGCGCCACCATTGCAGCCGCATTTCCGCAATCATCGCTTCCTTGGTCACCCAGGGCGCCCGCGCCACCTCGACGTTGAAGGCATAGATCGGGAACAGCGCGCCGCGCGCCGCCGGGGGCGCCGCCATGACCGCCAGAAACCGGTCGGGATCGCCCTGTTTGACGATCTCGGCGCAGGCCTGCACACTCATGCGGATTCAACCACCAACAGGGCATAGGCGATCTCATCCGGCGCGCTTTGCCAAAGGTCGATCTCGCGCTGGCCCTCGTCCAGCACCGTGATCAGTTCCGGGCCGGCGGTGGGGCGCAGCAGATCAATCCGGGCCTGCATCGGGCCGTAATACTCGGCCCAGCCCTGGCCGATGATCATCCGGTGATGCAGCACCCGGAACCCCGCCTTGCGCACCCGCACCACGATGCCATCGTAATCGGTAATCTCGGGGTATTCCGCCCAGAACTCCGCCACAACGGGCGATGGTTCACCCAACAGGCACGGTTCGGAAAACGCCACCCGCCCACCGGGGGCCAGCGCCTTGACCCAGATATTCAGCGCCTCGGTCACGCCAACGAAATACAGCGCCCCGGCACACCAGATCAAATCATAAGGCCCGGTTATCGCGGTCATATCCCCCTGTTCCACCGTCACCCGCGACGGAAACTGCGACAGGCGCGACCGCGCCGCACCAACGAAATGGCGCATCTTGTCAACTGCGTGAACCGTGCCCGCCGGGCGCGCCGCCGCCAGCGTTACCGCATCGGCACCCGGCCCGCAGGCAGCATCGCACATGCGCGCACGCATGGGTGTCTTTGCCACCTCAAGCGCCCAACGCACATCGGCCTTTGTGCCCGGTCCTTCACGCAACAATCCACTGTGAAGCTGGAAAAACGGTGTCATGCCACGGCCCCGTCGCGCACAAGTTTCCAGTTGATCGCATCCAGCAGCGCCTCGAACGATGCATCAACAATGTTGGGCGACACCCCCACGGTTGACCAGCGCCGCCCCTTGCTGTCTTCGCTGTCGATGATCACCCGGGTCACGGCCTCGGTCCCGCCCTGGGTGATGCGCACCTTGAAATCCACCAGCCGCAGATCGTCGATAAAGCTCTGGTATGGCCCCAGATCCTTGGACAGCGCCTTGGACAGGGCATTCACCGGGCCACGGTCGCTACCGGTGTCATCCATGCTTTCGCTGACCGACAGGGTCTTGTGATCGCCCACCTTCACCACCACGACGGCCTCGGACAGGCTGACCATCCGGTCATATTTGTTCTTGCGCCGCTCGATGGTCACGCGATAGCGTTTCACCTCGAAAAACCTCGGCAACCGGCCCAGGGCGGCCCGGGCGATCAGCTCAAAACTCGCCTGCGCCGTGTCATAGGAATATCCCTGATCCTCGCGCGCCTTCACATCCTCAAGGATCTGCCCCAGCGCCGGATCGCCCGGTTGCACCTCAATCCCCATATCGGCCAGCCGGGCGCGCAGATTGCTCTGGCCCGCCTGATTGCTCATGGGAACGATCCGCGCATTGCCCACCAGCACCGGGTCGATATGCTCATAGGTCGTGGGGTCTTTCAAAATCGCGCTGGCATGCAGCCCGGCCTTATGGGCAAAGGCCGAGGCCCCCACATAGGGTGCTGCGCGCAGCGGCACCCGGTTGAGAATATCATCCAACAACCGCGATCCCCGGGTCAGCCCCGCCAACCCCGCCTCGCTCACCCCGATCGTGAACCGCGACTGGTACGGCTCTTTCAACAGCAAAGTCGGAATCAACGTGGTCAGATTGGCATTGCCGCACCGCTCACCCAACCCGTTCAGGGTGCCCTGCACCTGACGCACCCCGGCATCGACCGCCGCCAGGGTGCCGGCAATGGCATTGCCCGTGTCGTCATGGGTATGAATGCCCAACCGCTCGCCCGGGATACCGGCGGCAATCACCTCCGCCACGATCCGGCCAATATCAGCGGGCAAGGTGCCGCCGTTGGTGTCACACAACACAACCCACCGCGCCCCGGCCTGAAACGCGGCCAACACACAGCTCAAGGCATATTCAGGGTTGGCGCCATATCCATCAAAGAAATGCTCGGCGTCAAACAACGCCTCGCGCCCCTGCCCCACCAGATGGTCAATGGAGGCCCGGATATTCTCGACATTCTCGGCCAAAGGAATCCCCAGCGCCGTGGTCACATGAAATTCATGGGTCTTGCCCACGATACACACCGCCGGCGTTGCGGCATTCAGAACCGCCCCCAGAACATCGTCATTCGCCGCCGACCGCCCCGACCGTTTGGTCATCCCGAAGGCGGTAAAGGTGGCGCGCATCTGCGGCGCTTCATCAAAGAACGCCGAATCGGTCGGGTTTGCCCCCGGCCACCCCCTCAACATAATCCACGCCCAAATCATCCAGCATCGCCGCAATGCGCAGCTTTTCCGGGGTGGAAAACTGCACTCCCTGGGTCTGCTGCCCGTCGCGCAGGGTCGTGTCGTAAAGGTAAAGGCGCTCCGCCATCACCGCCCCCTGCTTTTTACTGATGGAAAATACTCTCGGGGGGCCCGCAGGGCGGGGGCAGACAGCCCCCTCTGCCCTCTGATCCCAAAACCGCCGCTCACTGCAATTCCTCCAGCACCGAAGGGTCAAACCCCGGCCCCGGCATCCATGTGGCCTGTCCGCCCACATCGCTGACCTGCACCCCTGCGGCGTTCAGCAGATCGCGCAACCGGTCGGCCTCGGCCCAATCCTTGCCGGTGCGGGCGGCCTGCCGCTGGGCCAACAGCCCCTCAACCACTCCTTCCACCCAGGCGGGATAGGCCAGGTCCGACGGTGCCACCCCGGCCAGTTCTGCCAGGGAATCCCAATCCGACACCAGCCCCAACAGCTCCAGCCCAAAGGCCAGCCCGGCCAGTGCCGGTGCCGTATGCCCCTTGGCCAGAACATGCAGACGGGCCAGCGCGCCGGGCGTGTTCAGATCATTGGCCAACACCCCAAGAAATTCACCATCCGCCCGCCAGTCGCCCGATCCTTTCAGCGCCGCCACCATGCGCGCCGAATATCCGTGCTGGTGCAGAATGGCGGCCCAACGGCGCAGGGTTGCCTCGGCCTCACCACGCTTTTTGTCGGTCCAATCCATCGGCTTGCCGTAATGGGTGGACAGAAACACCAGCCGGATCACCGCGCCCGGTATCCCGCGCTCCAGCAAATCGCGCACGGTAAAGAAATTACCGAGCGATTTGCTCATCTTCTTGCCCTCGACCAACAGCATTTCGTTGTGCATCCAGACCCGGGCGAACTCACTCCCCGGATGGGCGCAACGGCTTTGGGCTATCTCATTTTCGTGGTGGGGAAACATCAGATCGTTGCCCCCGCCATGAATGTCAAAATCCTGCCCCAGCAGTTCATCCGCCATGGCCGAGCATTCAATATGCCAGCCGGGCCGCCCCCGGCCCCAGGGGCTGTCCCATCCGGGCAGGCCATCGCCCGAGGGTTTCCACATGACAAAATCCATCGGATCACGCTTGTAAGGCGCCACCTCAACCCGGGCACCGGCGATCATGTCATCCACGCTGCGCCCTGACAGCGCACCGTATTCCGCGTAACTGTCCACCGAAAACAGCACATGCCCATCGGCCTCATAAGCGTGACCAGCGGCGATCAATCCTTCGATCATCGCCACCATCTGGGCAATATATTCCGTGGCGCGGGGGGTGTGGGTCGGGGTCAGGTTGCCCAGTGCGGCCATATCCTCAAGATACCAGCGCGCGGTTTCATCGGTGATCTGACCGATATCGCGCCCGCTTTGCGCCGCCCGTGCGTTGATCTTGTCATCCACGTCGGTGATGTTGCGCACATAGGTCACCTGATCCGCGCCATAAAGAGTGCGCATCAGGCGGAACAGCACGTCAAACACGATGACAGGCCGCGCGTTGCCCATATGGGCGCGGTCATAGACCGTGGGGCCGCAGACATACATCCGCACGTTGTTCGCATCGATCGGCTCAAAAACCTCGCGGCGGCGGGTTTTGGAATTGTGCAGGCGTATTTCGGTCATGTGCCGTCCCTTATGGTGCGCAGTGGTGCTGCGTTGCTGCGGGCTTAGCAACATCGGGTGTGATTGAAAACAAAAAGACCGGCCCGCGCGGATATGTCAGCGGGTAATGCAAATGCCGATATGTGCAATCATGATCATGGCCCCCCATATCAACGGCACGCCGGCGCGGCAAGCTTTTCGGTGGGTCACCGGGCCGGACAGGTTTTCATTTGCGCGCTCCGGGGCAAGCTGGCACTCTTTAGCGATGAAACCCGGCGATCCGACCCGCATCTGCACTACCCCGGTCGATGGGGCATCATGAAAGGACTGACATGACACAGGATTTCGGCGCCGCCTTCCGCGCCCTGCACCGCCCCGGTGATCCTTTGATCCTTGCCAATGCCTGGGATCTGGGCAGTGCGAAAATGCTTGTGGCCTTGGGCGCACAGGCGGTGGCCACGTCGTCGGCGGCGCATGGGTTCACCCTTGGGCAACCGGACGGCACCGTCACCCGGGATCAGGCGCTGGCCCATGCCGAAACCTTTGTCAGCGCGCTGTCGGTGCCGGTGTCGGGCGATTTCGAGAACGGCTGGGGCGACGCGCCGGAAACCGTGGCCGAAACGGTGCGCATGGCCGGCGAAATCGGGCTGGCCGGAATCTGTATCGAAGATACGGTGTTGAACGCCGGCACCGCATATGCCCGCGACCTGGCCATTGAGCGTATCCGCGCCGGGGCCGCCGCCGCCCGAACCCTTGGGCGGGATTTCTTTTTGGTGGCCCGGGCCGATGGGGTGATGATCAATGCCTATGATCTGACCGAGGCATTGGCGCGCGTGCGCGGGTTTGAAACCGCCGGGGCCGATGGCATTTACGTGCCGATGCCCGGCACACTGGCCGATCAGGCGGCTGTGGTGAAGGCGACGACCCTGCCTGTCAACGCCCTGGCCGCCGGGCCGTTTGCCAACCACAGCCGGGCCGATTTTGCCCGGATCGGCGTGGCGCGGATATCCCTGGGATCGGCGCTGGCGCGGGTGACGCACCGGGCAATCTTTGACGCTGGGCGCGCGATGTTCGCCGGCGGCGATTTCACCCCCTTGGCGCAGGGCATATCAGGCGCGTCAGTGAACGACATGCTGGGTTGAGCCATGCCCATTCACCTGCTCGCCGCCCTCTTCGCGCTGACGCTGCTCATCGCCCCCGTCAGCGCCCAAACCTATCCCGAGCCGCTGACGCCGCAGGTCAACGATTTTGCCGATCTTCTGCCCGACGCGGACAAGGCCGATCTGACCCGGCAGTTGCAAAACCTGCGCACCGATCACGGGATAGAAATGACCGTGGTGACGATCCTGCGTCGGGGCGATTACGGCACCAGCGACACGATCGAGGAATTCGCCACCGGATTGTTCAACGCATGGGGCATCGGCAACGCCGAGCGCAATGACGGGATTCTGGTTCTGGTGGCGCGCGAGGATCGCGAAATGCGGATCGAACTGGGCGCCGGGTTTCCCCGTGACTGGGATTGGCAGGCGCGGTTGGTGATTGACGATTTTTTCCTGCCATCTTTTCGCGCCGACAATTACCGGCGCGGAATCATGACCGGCAGTGCCAAGGTGATCGAGAGGATTGCTCTGCCCTTTGCCGCCGGGCAGGCACCCGAGGGCAACAGCGATGACGCCATGCTGTTTGTCATTGTCGGCAGTGTCATGGCCGCTTTTGGCGCGCTGGTGTTTCGCCGCCGGATTGCCGATGTTTTCATGCGATTGCGCCGCTGCCCCAACTGCGGGCATCGCGGGTTGCGCGCCAGCCGCACGACGTTGACACCGGCAAGCCGCACCGGAAACGGAACCGGGCAACGCGATGTGCGCTGCCCGGATTGTGATTACCGTGTGCGTTCCACCTATGTGATCCCGAGGATCCGGCAATCCTCATCCTCGGGGTCGTTCGGCGGTGGAAGCTCCTCGGGGGTGGTGCCTCGGGGCGGTGGTGAGCCTTAGAAGTGATAGTTGACGTTGGCGCCCACGGTGGTCAGGCCAATGTCGTTGCCCGAGCCGTTTACATCGTCAAAGCGGTTATAGTTCACTTCGCCGCCCAGGCTGACGCTGTCGGTCAGCATGTAATCGACGCCCGCGCCCACCACATAGCCGGTTTCATTGAAATCGGCGCCGCCAAAGGTGCCATCTGCCCGTGATGCGCCCACGGTGCCATAGACCAGGGTGCGCCCGGCATCATAGCCGCCCTTGAGCTTGACGGTATAGAGCCTGTCAAGCGACCCGGCGCCGCCGTCGAAATCAATGTTCGATCCGTCAAGGCCCACTTCGCCGCCCAGAACAAACTGGCCGAAGTCATAGAGATAGCCGCCCTGAACACCCCCGACAGCGCCATTGCCGTCAGCATCGCGGCTGACACTGCCATAGTTGAGATGCGCGCCGACATAGCCGCCGGTCCAGTCACCGCCGGTGAACGCCGGTGCAATCACCGGGGCGGGCTGGGCGATGATTGGTTCGGGCTGGGCGGGGGTCAGACCGCCGGCAAGGGCGGGACCGGTGGCCAGCAAAGCGACGGCGGCGGTGGATGTGAGAAGTTTCATTGTTTCTGCTCCTGGGTCTCATAAAGTTCACGTGGCGACAGTGCATCGCCATCGCTTACCTAGGCCTTTGCGCGCCGGATTGTTCCCCCGTTGCGGATCACGTTTTCCGGCTCGGCACGATTTGGCCGGTGGGTCGGCGGGTGGATGCCCATGACAAGGGGCAGCACGGCGCGCACAGGCTGGGACGCCTTCGGCGAGAGTATTTTTATCAGTAAAAAGCCAATGGGGCGTGTGGCAGAGGGCCGGTTTTCAGTATGGGCCGTCTTCCAGCACACCGTGGGCCGACATCTGGGCATAAAGCAGCCCTTCGCGCAGGCCCCGGTCGGCCACGGACAGGCGGTTGGTGGGCCAGACCCGCAGCAGCGCCTGAAGAATCGCCGCCCCCGACATGATCAGCGTGTGCCGGTCGCGCCCGATGCGCGGATCGTTGCGCCGCCCCTCGGGGCCGAGGGCCAGATATTCGCGGATCACCTTGTCGATCTGATCAGAGGTCATGCGCAGCCCGTCCACACGGTTGCGATCATAGCGGCGCAGGCCAAGGTGACTGGCCGCGACGGTGGTGACGGTGCCCGAGGTGCCGATGATCTGAAACCGTTCGATGCTTTGTTCTTCGGCATAGGGGGCGAAATCGGTCAGGTTTTCCTCGAAAAACCAGCTCATCAGGGCGAGATCGCGCGGCATCGCTTTTTACATCGTTGAACTGATCGCGCAGGGTCGCCACGCCCAGTGGCACGCTGATCCAATCCACCACCCTTGCGGCCGCAAAGGGCGAGGCCTGATCGGGCAGAAAGCCGGAATGCAGCCGCATGATCGCCTTGGGGCGTTCGATTTTCGGCACCCGGGTGAGATCGATCCAGACCAGCTCGGTCGAGCCGCCGCCGATATCGACAACCAGCAATTGTTCGGTGTTGGTGCTGACCAGGGGCGCGCAGGAAATCACCGCGAGGCGGGCCTCTTCCTCGGGTTCGATGATATCGAGGGTGAGCCCGGTTTCGCGCCGCACCATCGACATGAACTGTGCCCCGTTGGTGGCGCGACGGCAGGCCTCGGTTGCCACGAGGCGCATGTGTTCGACCTTGTGTTTCTTCAGCTTTTTGCCGCAGATCTCGCAGGGCCTGAACGGTGCGTTCCATAGAGGCACGCGACAGGCGGCCCGATGCCTCAAGCCCGAGACCAAGCTGCACCGATTTGGAGAAACTGTCCACGACGTGAAACTGCCTGCCCTTGGGTTGGGCAACCAGCATCCGGCAAGAATTCGTGCCGAGATCCAGCGCCGCATAGAGCGCGGCGGGATCGGGTTTTGCGGTGCCGGGTGGCTCGACCGGGATCGGGAACGCGCCCGCACCTTTGGGACGCTCGGGCGCCATTGCGTCGCCCTCCATTTGGTTATCGCCAGCCTAGTGTGCGGCGGCGGCGCGTGCAAGCGGGCTGCGCGCCCCACCTCATAATCATCGTGAGAATTTTGCTTGCAGCCCCCGGTGGCCCCGCCCCCGGGCAGGGATAGAAGGGCAACGTCGCGGAACACGTCCGACGTGTCGAAAAACAGCATCGTGCAGCGCCCCCTGCCGCGTATCAGGGGCAAAAGGCAAAGGACCGAATCCATGGCGGATGTCACAATCGTTTACTGGCGCGATATTCCCGCGCAGGTCATCGTCGGAAAGGGGCGCCGTGCGGCAAAGGTGGCGCTGGCCGAACGGTTTGAACAGGCCATCGACCGGGCCGCCATGAAAACCGGCGCGGCGCAGTCCGATGCCTATCTGGCGGAATGGCGCAAGGCCGCGCCATACAGTGTCGAGGGCGAGGATGCAGAGGTCGCAAAGCGCGAGGCGGCCCGCATCGAGGCGGAATACGACAAGGGCAGGATCATTGAATTGATCGCAAACGACGGCTGGGCATGACGCCCTGCCGGATATGGGAGGCCGCGATGGCACTTTTGAATTTCCGCCGCAAGAATTCCACCGCCCCCCGCTCCGGGGATCTGGCGCCGTTTCTCAAGGATTACTCGATCGAGGTGATGCCGCGCACCGCCGAAAAGGTTGAGGATTTCCGCGCCCTTCTGCCCGAAGGCACCCGGGTTTACATCGCCCATATCGACGGCACGCCGATTGACGATATGGTGGCCACGGCGCGGCGCCTGGCGCGCGATGGGTTTGCCGTGATGCCGCATTTTCCGGCGCGCATCATTGCCGACAAGGCGACGCTGAACGACTGGATCGCCCGTTACCGCGGTGAGGCGGGGGTGGATCAGGCGCTGTTGCTGGCCGGTGGGGTGGCACAGCCGGTTGGCGATTATCATTGTTCCATGCAGCTGTTGGAAAGCGGTGCCTTTGACGGGTTCAGGCGCCTGCATGTGGCGGGCCACCCCGAGGGCAACCGCGATATTGACCCGGACGGCGGCACCCAAGCCGTGGACGACGCCCTGCGCTGGAAACAGCGGTTCAGCGAAACCACCGATGCGCAGATGGCGCTGGCGACCCAGTTCTGTTTCGATGCCAAACCGGTGATTGCATGGGCCGACGCCCTGCGCGACGCGGGCGTGACCCTGCCCATTCATATCGGTGTGGCGGGGCCTGCGAAATTGCAGACCCTGATCAAATTCGCCATCGCCTGTGGGGTTGGCCCATCGTTGCGGGTCTTGCAAAAGCGGGCAATGGATGTGACCAAGCTGCTGCTGCCCTATGAGCCGACCGATTTCGTCGCTGATCTGGCAGCCCACAAGGCCGCCACTCCCGGTTTCAATATCGAACAGGTGCATTTCTTTCCCCTTGGCGGGATCAAGGCAAATGCCACCTGGGCCATGGAAAATGCCGGCGCTTCGGGCGTTCCGGCGGCAATGGCAGGTTGAGTCAGACATATGCAGGCAATTCTTTTCGATCTTGACGGCACCATGGTGCATTCCGACCCCGTGCATGCGGCGGTTTTCGTTGACCTGATGGCCGGATACGGCCAGGCGATCGACGCATCCTATTACGTCACGCATCTTCATGGGCGCTTGAACGTCGATATCTTTTCGCACCTCCTTCCCGACGAAGACCCCCGCGCCATGGGCGACCACAAAGAGGCCCTGTTCCGCGAGCGTCTGGACGAGGTAAAGATCATCCCCGGCCTGCCCGCCTTTCTTGACAAGGCGCGGGCGCAGGGCATGAAGCTGGGCGTGGTGACGAACGCGCCGCGCCTGAACGCCATCGGCATGCTTGAGGCGGTGGGCCTGTCCGACGCCTTTGACACCATTGTCATCGGTGATGAATGCGCGCGGGGCAAACCCGACCCGCTGCCCTATCTTACCGGGCTGGCCAATCTGGGCGCCGAGGCCGCCCATTCCTTCGCGCTTGAGGACAGCCCCAGCGGCATCAGCGCCGCAAGGGGCGCCGGTCTTTTTACCTACGGGGTGCGTTCCAGTTTGGCTGCCGACATTCTGATCGGCGCCGGGGCAAACAACACCATTGACGATTATAACGACACCGCGCTCCACACCCATCTGGACCGCCTGACAGGAGCCAACGCATGACCAGAACGATCATCGAATCCAAATCCAAAACCGTTGTCATCGGGTTTGACGAACCGTTCTGTGTCATCGGCGAACGCATCAACCCCACGGGGCGCAAAAAGCTGGCCGCCGAGCTTGAGGCGGGGGATTTTTCAACCATCGAAAAAGATGCGCTGGAGCAGGTGGCCTGTGGCGCCATGGTGCTTGATATCAACTCGGGTGCCGTGTTCACCAACAAGATGGTCGACGATCCGCGCTATGCCGACAACAACTTTGTCGAACCGCCCCTGATGCGCGAAATGATCACGCGGATTCAGGCCCTGATCGACGTGCCCCTGTGCATCGATTCATCGGTGCCCGGCGCGCTCAAGAACGGGCTTGAGGTGGCCGAGGGGCGGCCCTTGCTGAACTCGGTCACCGGCGAAGAGGAACGGCTGGAACTGGTTCTGCCACTGGTCAAGAAATACAATGTGCCGGTGGTGGCGATTTCCAACGACGACACCGGCATTTCAGAAGACCCCGACGTGCGCTTTGCCGTGGCCAAAAAGATCGTGGAACGCGCCGCTGATTTCGGCATCCCCGCCCATGACATCGTGGTTGATCCGCTGGTCATGCCCATCGGGGCCATGGGATCGGCGGGCCAACAGGTCTGGGCGCTGGTGCGCCGGTTGCGGGCGGAACTGGGCGTCAACACCACCTGCGGTGCGTCAAACATCTCGTTTGGCCTGCCCCATCGTCACGGCATCAACGGCGCGTTTTTGCCCATGGCGATCACGGCCGGCATGACCAGCGCCATCATGAACCCGGTGCGCGCCCAGGAAATGGAAGCCATCCGCGCCGCCAATTTCCTGATGAACCACGACCCCAACGGCGCCCAGTGGATCGCCTTTTCCCGGATCATGGACGCGGTGAACGAAGGCGCCAGCTTTGCCGAGGCCAGCAAGGCATCGGCAGAGTCCGGCGCCGGGCGCGGTGGCCGTCGCCGGCGGAGGTAACATCTGCCCCCATGGCCCGGAACATCGGTTGTCATCGCGCCGTTTTGACGGCCATATACGCCCTGACGCGCAGCTCCGCGCGCCGGAGCCCTGGCCGTGAACACCCCGACCCCCGCCCCTGCCAACCTCGGTCTGGCGCATTGCGCTGCGGCTGGTTGGGATTGCGGCACTGGCCTATGGGGCGCATCTGGTGCTGGGGGCTGCCACAGATGCCGTGGCGATGCTGCCCCCGGCAGCGCAGGGCGCGGCGCGCGGCGGGCTGATCCTGTCGGTGCTGGTGCTTTACGCTCTGCTGACAGCGCTTCCTTTCGTGCCCGGCGTCGAAATCGGGATCATGCTGATGTGGCTGCGCGGCGCCGAAATCGCCCCTGCGGTGTATTGCGGCACGCTCGTGGGGCTGATGCTGGCGTTTCTGGCGGGGCGATTTTTACCGATCACGGTGCTGCAACGGCTGTTTCTCGATCTGCGGCTGGTGCGCGCGGCGCGTCTGGTGGATCAGATCGCGCCCCTGTCGCGCCCCCGGCGTCTGGCGCTGCTACGCCATCGGTTGCCCCGGCGCATTGGCGGGCTGGCCGTGCGGTGCCGCTATGTGTCTTTGGCGGTGCTGCTGAATATCCCGGGCAATTCAGTGATCGGCGGCGGTGGCGGCATCTGCCTGATTGCCGGGCTCAGCGGGCTGTTCGGCCCCCGTGCCATGGCGCTGACCATCGCGCTGTCGGTGCTGCCCGTGCCGCTGGCGGTGTGGCTGTTTGGCCCATCTCTGATTGCGTCCCAGTTGTGAAAGGCTGCGCTTATGACTGATCCTCTTGTGATTTTCACACCCTCGGGCAAACGCGGCCGTTTTGCGGCTGGCACGCCGATTCTGACAGCCGCGCGCAAACTGGGCGTTGATCTTGATTCCGTCTGTGGCGGGCGCGGAATTTGCTCCAAATGCCAATGCACGCCCGGTTATGGGCAGTTTCCCAAACACGGTGTCACCGTGGCCCCCGATGCCCTGTCCGAGTGGAACAGCGTCGAGGAACGTTACGATTCCATCCGTGGCCTGCCCAAGGGGCGGCGGCTGGGCTGTCAGGCGACGGTACAAGGCGATGTGGTGATCGACGTGCCCCCCGAAAGCCAGGTTCACAAACAGGTGATCCGCAAAGAGGCCACGGCCCGCGACATCCGCATGGACCCGGCCACGCGGCTGTTTTTCGTCGAGGTGGCCGAGCCGGACATGCACGAACCCTCGGGCGATCTGCAACGCCTGTCCACCGCCCTTGAAACCCAATGGCAGACCGGCCCTGTCACCGCATCCCTGCCCATGTTGCGCAAGCTGCAACCGACCCTGCGCAAGGGCAACTGGCAGGTGACGGTGGCCCTGTTTCAGGGCCACAACGACCCGACGCCGCGGATCATCGATATCTGGCCAGGGCTGTACGAAGATGGGCTTTACGGGCTGGCCATCGATCTTGGTTCGACCACCATCGCGGCGCATCTGTGCGATCTGCGCAGCGGCGCGGTTCTGGGATCGGGCGGCGTGATGAACCCGCAGATCCGCTATGGCGAAGACCTGATGAGCCGGGTCAGCTATGTGATGATGAACCCGGGCGGCGATGTGGAAATGACAGGCGCCGTGCGCGGTGCGATCGATGCGCTGGCCGTCGAGGTCGCGCGCAGCGCCGATATTGATCCGGCCCTGATCGTGGAAAGCGTCATCGTCTGCAACCCGGTCATGCATCACCTGTTGCTGGGCATCGACCCGGTGGAACTGGGCATGGCGCCCTTTGCCCTTGCCACGGCAGATTCCCTGTCCATCACGGGGGCCGAACTTGACCTGACATCGCTGCACCCGGCGTCGCGGCTTTATATCCTGCCCTGTATCGCGGGCCATGTGGGCGCCGACAGTGCCGCCGTCGCCCTGTCCGAGGAACCGGGCAAGCAAGAGGCGCTGACCCTGATCGTCGATGTGGGCACCAACGCCGAGCTTTTGCTGGGCAATCGCGACCGGGTTCTGGCCTGTTCCTCGCCCACCGGCCCCGCCTTTGAGGGCGCCCAGATCAGCGCCGGTCAGCGCGCCGCCCCCGGCGCGATCGAACGGGTGATGATCGACCCGGTGACGAAAGAACCACGGGTGCGCGTCATCGGCTGTGATCTGTGGTCCGACGATCCGGGGTTTGCCGAAGCGACAAAATCCAGCGGCATCACCGGCATCTGCGGGTCCGGCATCATCGAGGCGGTGGCCGAAATGCGCATGGCCGGGCTGGTCGATCCCGGCGGGTTGATCGGATCGGCGGCGCAAACCGGCACCGAACGGTTGATCCCCGAGGGGCGCACCCATTCCTATGTCCTGCATGATGCAACAGCGCAGGGCGGGCCGAAAATCACGGTCACCCAGGGCGACATCCGCGCGATCCAACTGGCCAAATCCGCGCTTTATGCCGGGGCGCGCCTGTTGATGGATGAATTCGGCGTGGACAAGGTGGAACGGGTGGTTCTGGCCGGGGCGTTCGGGGCGCATATCAGCCCGAAACACGCCATGGTTCTGGGCATGATTCCCGACGCGCCCCTTGACCATGTGCACAGCGCCGGCAATGCGGCAGGCACCGGCGCGCGGATTGCCCTGCTGAACCGCGCCGCCCGGGCCGAGATCGAGGAAACGGTGCATCAGATCACCAAGGTCGAAACCGCCATCGCTCCAAGATTTCAGGAACATTTCGTCAACGCCAACGCGATTCCCCATGCCACCGATCCGTTCCCTGAACTGAACGCCGTGGTTGCCCTGCCGCATGTATCGTTCAACACCAACGGCGATGGCAGCGACGGCGGGCGCAGGCGCAGACGGCGCGGCTAACCCTGCGTCAGCGCCTTGGCCAGACGTGGCAGCCGGGCGCGTTTCAACAGCGGTTTCAGGGGCAGGATGTCCCCCGAAAGGTGCTGTGCAGTGCCATGCACATCATCCACTGTGGCGCGGATTTCGTCAGAATGCGTGGCATACAGGGCCAAAAGGAACTGATCCGGGTCTTGCCGGGTCAGCCCCTCTTCCGCCAGGGTATGGCGCGGAAAATCGCGCGCGTTGAACGTGATGATCTGATCCGCCGATCCGGCGATGGCTGCCGCCAGAACGTGAATATCGTCCGGGTCGGGCAGCCACAACCGCCGCAGATCCCCGTCATGGGGCAGGATTGCGGATTGTGGCCAACGGGCGCCAAGCAGGGCGATTTCGCCCCGCGCCAATGTTTCCGCCCCCTCGCCCAGCTTGCGCGTGGCCCGTGCCCATTCCTCAAGGATGCGCGGCGACCAGAGCGGTTGGTAAAGCCCGCGCGCCGCCGCCCCCAACAGGATTTCCCGCAGGACTGTGGGAAACAGCACACAGGCATCCAGCAGGATTTTCACCCGTCAAGCCGGTAAAACAGCGCCTTGAGGTATCCGCTTTCGGCCAGTTGCGGCAATTGCGGATGGTCCGGCCCCGCACTGCCCGTATGGATAAGCTGCGCCGAACGCCCGGCCCGCCCGATGCCCGAATTGCAGGCCCCGCGAAACCGGCCCAGATCGGCGGCATGGGAACAGGAACACAGGCCCAGATAACCGCCCGGTGCCACCAACGGCGTGGCTAGCCGCGCCACCCGTTCATAGGCGCGCAGGCCGGCCTCAAGCGCCTTTTTGTTCGGGGCAAAGGCGGGCGGATCGCAGATGATCACGTCGAATTGCGCGCCTTCCTCGGTCAGTGCCGTCATCACCTCGAACGCATCGCCGCGCCGTGTGGCGAATCGCGCTGCCGTACCGCCAGCCGCCGCGCCCTGCTCGGCCAGCTCCAGCGCGGGCGCTGATCCATCGACCGCCAGCGCAGTTTCGGCCCCCGCCGCCAGCGCCGCCAAGGCAAAGCCGCCGACATGGGAAAACACATCCAGCACCCGCGCCCCATGGGACAAACGCGCGGCAAAGGCGTGATTGGGGCGCTGATCGAAAAACAGGCCGGTTTTCTGCCCGCCCAAAAGGTCGGCCATATAGGTGGCACCGTTCATCGGCACCGCGATCGGGCCATCAATGGCACCGCGCAACAGCGCCGTTTCCTCGTCCAGCCCTTCCAATGCGCGGGCGCGGCCCGTGGCGTTTTTCACCACTGCCGTCACGCCCGTGACCTGCATCAGGGCATCGCTTAGCTGCTCAAGATGGGCCTCGGCCCATGCGGCGTTGGGTTGAATGACCGCCGCATCGCCGAATCGGTCGATCACGATACCGGGCAGGCCATCGGCCTCGGCGTGGATCAGGCGATAAAACGGCGCGTCGAACATCCGTTCGCGCAGGGCCAGGGCGCGGGTCAGGCGCGCGGCAAACCATGCGGTGTCGATCACCGCATTTGCGTCACGATCCAGCATCCGGCAGATGATTTTCGAAGTGGGATTGACGGCAACCAGCCCGAGCGGGCGGCGTTCGCCATCCTGAAGCTCGGCTATGGTGCCGGGGGGCAGTTTGCCGGTGCGCCGGTCAACGACCAACTCATTTGCAAACACCCAGGGACTGCCCCGGCGCAGGGGCCGGGGGTCGGTCTTGGGCAACAGGCGCACAACGGGATAGGCGGCGGGGGTGTCAATTTGTTCCATCCCCCTGCCCTATCCCGGATTTGGCGCGCCGGAAAGAGCCCTTAGCTGTGCTGGGTCTTGGGGCGTGCATGGGTCAGCGCCGCAAAGCGGGCGGCAATCCAGCGGCCCATGGCCTGACCCCAGGCGCGGGTGCTTTCGGCGCGCAATTGGCGGGCTTCGCGTTCGATTTTGGAGGTGCTGTAAAACATGGGGTCCATCCTTTTGTGCAAGTGCAGCATTTTCTATCCCCTAGCTAGGCGCCATGACCGCCCTCGGCCATGCCCAAATGCGCAGATCCGCCATGCGTGCGGCGCAACGGCCCACCCGCCTGCGGCGATTTCTCCCTTTTGTTAGCGCTAACCATACTGTAGACGGGCGGTAAATCCGAACCCAGCCGGGATTGCCCCAATCCCCCGCCAAATGTGAAAGGTCAGCCGACATGTCACTGAACGCCACCATCGCCAAGGTCACCGACCGGATCATCACCCGCAGCCACAGCGCGCGCGGTACATACCTTGACCGGATGGCGCGCGCCGCCGATGAGGGGCCACGCCGCGCCCATCTGACCTGTGGCAATCAGGCCCATGCCTATGCCGCCATGGGCGATGACAAGGATGCACTGGCCGCAGGTCGCGCGCCCAACCTCGGGATCATCACTGCCTATAACGACATGCTCAGCGCCCATCAGCCGTTTGAACCCTACCCTGACCGCATCCGCGCCGCAGCCCGCGCTGTTGGCGCCACGGCGCAGGTGGCGGGCGGGGTGCCGGCGATGTGCGACGGCATTACCCAGGGCCAGCCGGGAATGGAATTGTCGCTGTTTTCGCGCGACGTGATCGCGCTGGCCGCTGGCGTTGCGCTCAGCCACAACACCTATGATGCTGCCGTTTACCTGGGTGTGTGTGACAAGATCGTGCCGGGCCTGGTGATTGCTGCCGCGACGTTTGGCTATATCCCCGGCATCTTTCTGCCTGCCGGGCCGATGGTCAGCGGGCTGCCCAATGATGAAAAGGCCAAGGTGCGCCAACAATTTGCCGCGGGCGAAGTGGGGCGTGATGAGTTGATGGCAGCGGAAATGGCCAGCTATCACGGGCCGGGCACCTGCACGTTTTATGGCACGGCAAACAGCAACCAGATGTTGATGGAATTCATGGGCCTACACTTGCCCGGTGCGTCCTTTGTGAACCCCAACACCCCCCTGCGCGATGCCCTGACCGATGCGGGCGCACGCCGCGCACTGGAAATCACCGCACTGGGCAATGATTACCGCCCGGTCAGCGACATTCTCGATGAAAAGGCCATCGTCAACGGCATCGTCGGGCTGATGGCCACGGGGGGATCGACCAACTTGATCATCCACCTGCCCGCCATGGCACGCGCCGCCGGGGTCATCCTTGATCTGGCGGATTTTGCCGAAATTTCCGAGGTCGTGCCGCTGATGGCCAAGGTGTATCCCAACGGCTTGGCCGATGTGAACCATTTCCATGCCGCCGGGGGGCTTGGGTTCATGATCGGTGATCTGTTGGATCAGGGATTGCTGCATCCCGACACCAAGACCGTGGCGGGCGACGGTCTGTCGCTTTATGCCAAGGAACCCAAGCTGAAAGATGGCGGCGTGGTGTGGGAAGATGGCGCAGGTCATTCCCTGAACGCCAAGATCCTGCGCTCGGCCGCTGATCCGTTCCAGAAATCCGGCGGGTTGAAGGATTTGCAGGGCAATCTGGGGCGCGGGGTGATGAAAGTGTCTGCCGTGGCCCCCGAACGCCACATCATCGAGGCGCCCTGCCGCATCTTCCACGATCAGCGCGACGTGAAACCGGCGTTTCAGCGCGGCGAATTCACCGAGGATACCATCGTGGTTCTGCGGTTTCAGGGGCCGCGCGCCAATGGGATGCCGGAGCTGCACTCGCTCACCCCTACCTTGGCAGTGTTGCAGGACCGGGGGCTGAAGGTGGCGCTGGTCACTGACGGGCGCATGTCGGGGGCCAGCGGCAAGGTGCCCTCGGCGATCCATGTATCGCCCGAGGCGGCGCTGGGTGGCCCGCTGGCGCGGTTGCGCGACGGCGATGTGGTGCGGGTGGATGCCGTGGCCGGCACGCTGGAGGTGGTCGGCGTCGATCTGGACACGCGCGATCCCGTCACCGCCGATCTGACCGGCAATGGCCACGGAGTCGGGCGCGAATTGTTCGAGGTGTTCCGCCAGAACGTGGGCCTGGCCAGTGACGGGGCCGGCGTGGTCGTCTGACCCACCGGCACCCGTTCAGAATTCGCGTGTCAGCCCAAGGGACACTTCGGTGTTGCGATAGGAATAGAACGGCAGGTTGCTGTCGTTCTTTTCAAACTCCACCTCAAGAACCGGCGCAAACCCCTGCACCACAAGCCCGCGATGGTGCAACCGCGCGCCAAGGGTGGTCAGATCATCCGACCGCCCCACGCCAAACAGCGGCGACACCCCGCCATAGCGCATATGCCCCCGGCTGAGATCAAGGCCCAGCACCAGCCCGCCGTCAAACCCGTAACTGGCCCCGATCGATACTTCGGCCCTGTCACTTTGAAGATAGTCCAGCCCGGCATCGATATGTTCCAGCTCCAGCGAACTGCGCAGGGCCATGCGCGGGGACACGGCAAAACTGTAGCGCGCGAACAACCGGCTGCGTTTGCCATCCGAGGCGGGGCGGTCATCGTAATCGCGATACCCGTGTTCCAGACGCAGGCCAACCTGCCCCGCCCGCCCCACACTGCCTGAAAAGCTGAGGTAAACACCGTTGGTGGCATATGCGCCTGTGCCATTATCAAACCGCTGGATATGGCTGACACCAAGGCCAAACACCCGGCCTCGGTCGCCCAGCCATTCAAGCCCCGCTTCGCCCGCGATGGTCAGGGCATTGGCCGCGCCCCGGTCATACAGTTCGGCTTCGCCGGACAGACGGAAACTGGCGCGCAGATCGCGCCCCAGCGTCGGGCGCACCACGATACCGCCACCAAAGGTCAGGGCCGTGCCCGATTGCGCCCGTGCGTCGGGGTTCAGGGTGACTGGCAGACCACCGATAATGGTCACGGTGGTGGCCGAGGTGCGTTTGCCCGGGTTGTTGGACGGGCGCAGCCCGAATGTCAGATATGTGCTGGTGACGCTGCGTCGGGAAATCGCGTCGATATAGCCGTCAACCGCCTTGCGTTCCTGCGCCGAAAGCGACGCGGCGCTGGCGCGGTCAAAGTGAAACTGTGCGCGGGTGTCCTGTTTCAGCAAGAACAGCACCCGGGCCAGTTCCAGACGAAACTGCGCATCATTCGGAACGGCCTGCACCAGACGCTCCAGCAACGGCAGGGCGGCGCGGGGTTCGTTGCGCTGAATATGGGCGTTGGCCCGCGCCCACGTCAGCCGCAGAACTGTTTGGGGGTTGGTTCAATCCGGGTCAGAATCGCCAAAGCCTCGGTCGGGTGGCGATTGGCGACAAGAGTTTCAGCCTTTTCCAGCGGGCCGGCATGTGCCATCTGCGCAGCCCCCGCCATGACCAGCGCCAAGGTCCATCGCCGGATCAGAACCGACAAGACGCCCATTGCGGTGAAACGGCGGGGCAAAACCTGCCCCGCCACAAGGATCGCCTTACTGACGTTCAACATAGAAGGTGCCAGAGCCTGCGCGTTCGGCAATCGAGCTGCCGGTGATCTGCTGGATAAGGGCCGGCCCCTGAATGGCCTGGCCTTGTGGGCCAACAAAATTGCCGCCGAGGGTCAGCAACACGAGACTGCTGTCATTCCCGACACCGGTGCTGTTCTGGCCGTCTTCGTCAATGTCACCATACATGGCGATTGACGCCGCCCCGGGGCGGATCGTGGTGGGTGCCCCCGGAATTGGCCCGCCCGGTGGCGTTGGCACCGCCAGTTCATCGTTGGTGAACGACGACGGGAAACGGGTTCCCGTTGACAGCGTGCCGGGAAAGCTCACCGCTTCGCCATCGACCACACCACGAAAGTTGCTGGCGGTGCCGCTGATGGCCTTGTCGTTGGCCGCGGCAAAATCGACATCGACGTCCAGATCGCCGATCACATGACCGGTCGCGCCTTTGGTGATGTCCAGCTTGGTCGCGCCCTTGAAATTGGCGGTTCCGGTGGTTTGCATATCTGACGTGGGGATCATTCCCTGAACGCGTTGCAGGTTGGCGTCATATTGCGTCACGTCTATCGGGCCGCCGCCTCCTCCGCCGCCTCCACCACTGCCCAGACATGCACTCAGCGAGGTTGCGGCCAACAAACCGCCGCCAATCCTGAGCGCTGTCGAAATCCTGTTTCTCATCATATTGTACTCCTTAAAAATTACCCCGAATGATCGAGGCATCAGACGTAAATCAACACCCCGCAGAATGCAGGTCCAATGCAGAAATGGTTTTGCAAAGCGCGCAGCAGCAAAGCTTCGGGTCGTTGACCGGCAGAGGCGATGTCAAAAAAGGCACAGCCGCCCGACCGTAAGCCATTACAAGCAGAGATTTTTTGCAAATCAAGTAAAATCGGGACCATCGCAGATGACAAAGGCTGTCACCCGGAACATCCCTCACAGTGGACAGGGCAGGCTGATTGCGCTAACCCGACGCAACCCATCCTACAGGACCATGCACATGACCATGCCCCCCGAAGTCGCCTCGGCCAGAGCTGCCGAAATCTGCCGTCTTGCCCCCGTCGTTCCGGTTCTGGTGATCGACGATGCCGCCACGGCCCGTGGATTGGCCGGCGCATTGGTGCGCGGCGGTCTGCCCGCCCTTGAGGTGACATTGCGCACCCCCGCCGCGCTGGATGCGATCCGCGAAATGGCGCAGGTTGAAGGCGGCGTTGTGGGTGCGGGCACCTTGCTGACCCCTGCCGATGTTCATGCGGCAATGGATGCGGGCGCGACCTTTGGCGTTTCCCCCGGCGCCACTGACCGGCTGCTGGATGCCTGCGCCGAAGCGGGCCTGCCCCTGCTGGCCGGTGCCGCCACCGCATCCGAGGCGATGGCCCTGCTTGAGCGGGGCTATACCACGCAGAAATTCTTTCCCGCCGAGGCGAATGGCGGCGTTGCCGCACTCAAGGCCATCGGCGCGCCGATCCCGCAGGTGAAATTCTGCCCGACCGGCGGCGTCAGCCTGAAAAACGCCCGCGATTATCTGGCCCTGCCCAATACGATCTGTGTCGGAGGAAGCTGGGTCGCCCCGAAAGACCGCGTCGCCGCCCAGGACTGGGACGCGATCGAGGCCCTCGCCCGCGAGGCAGCCGCCCTTCGTTAATAGCCCAGCCGCGCCGCCCGGCCGCCCCGGCGCCCCGGCGTGGGGGCCGTTGCCAGACCATCGCGCAGAACCGCGTTCATCGGGTGGCCGGTATTGGCGGCCTCGTATTGCGCCAGCAGCGCGTCGATCGCCGCGCTTGCATCTGTGCCGTCGGGCAGGGACAACGCCCAGTCCAGAAAAATCGAGCGGCATTCCTCGGTGCGGATGCCGTCGATGCGGTAACTTTCGCGGATCAGGCCCTTTGGGTCGTTGGGGTTTTTGTCCATGGGGTGGCTTTCTGCTGACGGGTTTGTTCCGGCTCAGGATTCTCTGGCAGGCGTGCCAACCATATCCGCGACGCACCGGGCGGCACCATCTGCCATTTGCGACACATGGGCAACCAGACTGTCCATATCGTCGCAGCCGCTGTTTCGCAACAACAAGGCCACGCCGCCGGTGCCCAGCTTGTCCATTGGCAAGGCCCCCGACGACAACAGCCGCGCCGCCGCGTGCAGCGCCCACAGATCGCGCGCCGCGCCCACAAGGGTGGCACAGGTGGTGGCGTCGATCACCCCCGCCTTTTGGCCCGCGCCAAGCTGTGTCGCCACATCGGCGCTGGGGTCGCCGGTCAGCAGGGCGCAGGCCGATGCGACCAGTTCGATATCCTGCAACCGCCCTGCCCCCACCCGCGCATCCAGCGGCCCACTGGGCGTTCGCGCTGCGGCCAGCCGGGCGCGCATATCGGCAATGTCACGGAACATGCCCGCGCGGTCACGGGGGCGGGAAATGATCTCGCGGCGGAATGCCTCCACGTCGGCGCACAGCCCCGCGTCGCCGACCATGGGGCGGGCCCGGGTCAGGGCCAGATGCTCCCACGTCCATGCCTCGTTCTGTTGATATTCGCGAAACGCGCTCAGAGCGGTGGCAACCGGCCCCTGCCGCCCCGAAGGGCGCAGGCGCATATCGACCTCGTAAAGCCGCCCTTCGGCCATGGGCGCCGACAGGGCCGTGACCAGAGCCTGTGTCAGGCGGGCGAAATAGGGCCGCGTGGCCAGCGGGCGGCGCCCGTCTGAGCCTTCCTGCCCCATGGCATCGTAAATCACGATCAGATCAAGGTCAGACCCGGCATTCAACCGCTGTGATCCAAGCGACCCCATGCCCAGCACCATCGCGCCGCGCCCGGGTGGCGCCCCGTGTTTTTCACCAAACTGCGCCACCACCAAAGGCCACACACCCGCCAGAACCGCCCCCGCCACATCGGCGTATTGCACCCCCGCCTCGGCGCCGTCGATCAGACCGCGCAACAGATGCACCCCGACGCGGAATTTCCATTCCTTCGCCCAGGCGCGCAGGGTATCAAGCTGCGCCTCGTAATCCTCTGCCTCGTTCAGACGCGCCGCCAGATCCTCGGCCAGCGCCGCCTGCCCGGGCCATGGGGCAAAAAAGGCGCCCCCCAGAACCGCATCCAGAACCCCGGCATTGCGCGCCAGATAGCTGGCCAGATCGGGGGCAGTATCGGCAATATCCACCACCAGATCAATCAGTTGCGGATTGGCATCAAACAATGCGAACAACTGCACACCGGCCGGCAACCCCTTGAGAAACCCATCCAGATGCAGCAACGCACGGGCCGGATCGCCGCTTTCACCCAGACGGCGCAACAGATCGGGGCGCAGGCGGTCAAAAATTCCCTGTGCGCGGGGCGAACGCAGGGCCGGATAGGTGCGCCAGCGTTTCACGATCGCGGCCTGATCGGCATCAAGGCTGGGGGCCGAGGCGGGCGCACTGGGGCTAAAGAACCGTTCCGACAGGTCAGACACCCGGGTCAGGCGTTCATCCAGTTCACGGCGCAGATCGGCGGTATCACGATCCATGAAGGCGGCCAGACGGTCAAACCCTTCGTCATTGCCGGGCAATTCGTGGGTCTGGGCATCGGCGATCATCTGCAGGCGATGTTCGACCTCGCGGTGAAACCGGTAATCGGTGCCGAGCATTTCGGCAGTCCCGCCATCAACCCAACCCGCCGCCACCAACCGCGCCAGCCCATCCAGCGTGCCGCGCACCCGCAGCGACGGATCGCGCCCGCCGGCAATGATCTGACGGGTCTGGGTAAAGAATTCGATCTCGCGGATACCGCCGCGCCCCAGCTTCATGTTGTGGCCCTCAAGGGCAATCGGCCCGCCCAGCCCCTTGTGATCGCGGATGCGCAGGCGCATGTCGTGGGCATCTTGAATCGCCGCAAAATCAAGATGACGCCGCCACACAAAGGGGCGCAGCCGGTCGAGGTATTTATCACCCGCCGCAATATCCCCCGCACAGGGGCGCGCCTTGACATGGGCGGCCCGTTCCCATGTGCGACCCAGGCTTTCGTAATATCGCTCGGCGGCTTCCATGCTCAGGGCGACAGGTGTGACCGAGGGATCGGGGCGCAGGCGCAGATCGGTGCGAAACACATATCCATCGCCCGTCACATCCGACAACACCGCCGCCATCGCCCGTGTGGCGCGCACAAAGCCAGGGCGCGCCTCCATGAACATGTCGGGATCAAAACGCCCGTCGTCGATCAGGCAAATCAGATCAATATCAGAGGAATAATTCAGTTCGCCCGCGCCCATCTTGCCCATGGCCAGCGCACAAAGGCCCCCGGCAACCGCCAGATCATCCTCGGACACCCCGGGCAATTTGCCCCGGGCATGTTGCTGGGCCACACAGGCGCGCAGGGCGCGGTCGGTGGCCAGATCGGCAAACCGGGTCAGCGCGCCGGTCACCTGTTCCAGCGGCCAGACGCCCCCCAGATCGGCAAGGGCAATCAACAGCGCCGCCCGCCGTTTGCTTTGGCGCAGGCCCTTGGCCAGATCGCCGTTTGTCAGGTCACGGGTTTCGCGCATCAGCACCCCAAAGGCCGTGTCCGGCGACAGGGAAAGCGCCGTGCGCAACCAATCCGCCTCGCGCTCCATCAACCCCTTGAGGTAGGGGCTGCACCCGGCAGTGCCCAGCAGCAGCGCGCGCACCTCGGGGGGCTGATCGGCAAACAGGTTGCCCACCTCATTGGCGCGGTCGCGGTCAAAGGGGCGGGGGCTGCGGGTGATGGCGTTGGCAAATGTCATGAACCGACGGTCGGCCATGGCGCGGGCGGGGTCAAGGGTTGCACTGACGCGCCAATGGTATCACCCTGCAGAAATCACATCACGCGAGGTTGGCATGAGCAAGAGTTTGAAACGGGTCCGCGCCGCATTGGACGCCGCCGGGGTCACGGCCGAGATCCGCGAAATGGCGGACTCGACCCGCACCGCCGCCGAGGCAGCCGATGCCGCCGGATGCGAAATTGACCAGATCGTGAAATCCATCATCTTTCGCAATGAAACCACGGGGACCGCCGTGCTGTTTCTGACGGCAGGGGGCAATAAGGTGGACCCGGAAAAGGCCGCGGCCCTTGTGGGCGCCCCCCTGGGCAAGGCCGACGCGGCGCTGATCCGGGGGCAAACCGGCTTTGCCATCGGCGGTGTCGCCCCCATTGGCCACCTGACCCCGATCCGGGCCTTTTTCGACCCGCGCCTGCGCGACTTTGCCCAAATCTGGGCCGCAGCAGGCACGCCGCGCCATATTTTCAGCATTGCCCCTGACATTTTGCTGCGAATTTCAGGCGCGCAACAGTCTGATTTCACGACGAATGCCAGGCACCAGACTTCGGTAACGGGGTCGTCCCGGTCAAGCGGTTTTTCGCATGGGGAAAGCTCCGCCACTCTGCGGTCTTGTCCTTTGAACAATTGATCCGCTCTCCTGTTCGGTAGCCTTCTCGTGAGATCGACCCGGGTGCATGCTTCGGTCCGTGGTCAGCGCGTTGGCCGCCAACATGATTCTGGTCCAAGACAATTCCGATGTGCCCATCTCATTGGCGTGCTCGATTTTGGTCGACAACAGCCCGGAGCACGGCATCACCGGAACCGCGTCCCGTGGGGACCTCGAAGGCCCGCGATCAGGCGGGCGGCAGTTTGGAACCTGTATCTTCAGCCGGCATGAAGCACCGGAGTAGCGAAGCGAAAGTCGGTGTCATCCTTCCACATGCGGTGCAGAATCACGGCGATGCGCCGGGCCGGCGCAACCATCGCGCGCTTGGCACCACGACGGCGCGCAGGTTTCGCCGCCCAGGTTCTCAGGCATGTCGCTCGCCCGCGATGCATCATGACGGTTGCCGCCTGACACAGGACACGACGCAGGTTGACGGCGCCCGCCCTGGTGATCCCGCCCGAGATGTCGCGTTCGCCCGACTGGTTGCGGGAGGGCGTCAGGCCGGGTCATCGACCGCAGATCGATAGGTCAGCGAAACGACAGCGCCAATCCCGGGCATCGACATCAATCGGCGACAGACCGGGTCCTCCTGGGCGGGTTTCTCCAGCGACACATCCAGCCCTACAAACAGCTTCATCCCGTAGTCCTCCATTTGGATCCAATACGGGAATGGCGCCAGCTTGCCCGCAACTTTGCAACGGCAACGGGCGGGTCGCGACGCAGGCCCCGTTACGGCATCTCATTGATTTATAATCATAATAATATTGTTGCTACGAGGGCGATTGCTGAGAGGAATATTCTTGGGCAACGGTCGTAGCGTGTCGCTACACGTCGCCAGTCCTTCAGTCTTCCGAACATGATCTCGATCCGGTTGCGACGTTTGTTTCGCCGATTGTCGTATTTCACGGCCGCCTTGCGTTGCTTCCGGCCGGGGATGCAGGCGCCTAACCCTTTGTCTTCCCACCTTTCTCTGAACCGATCGGCGTCATAGCCGCGGTCCCCAAGCAGCCAGTCGACCCTGGGCAGGCTGCTGAGCATGGCCCGCGCTCCGATGTAATCGCTCACCTGACCGACAGTGATGAACAAGCTGAGAAGTCGGCCTTGGCTGTCGCACACCGCATGCAGCTTGGTGTTCATGCCGCCCTTTGTCCGCCCTATCAGGCGCCCAAGTCCCCCTTTTTCACCCGCAGGCTGGAGGCCGTGCGATGCGCTTTGAGGTAAGTTGCGTCGATCGAGATCGTCGTGTTGTCAGGTGCTTCGGCAGCCGGCCCTGTCATGATCCGTGCGAACACCCCCATGTCACTCCCCCGTTTCCAGCGGTTGTAGAGCGTCTTGTGCGGACCATACCCCCTGGGGGCATCACACCATCGCAACCCATTGCGGTTGATGAAAATAATGCCACTCAGAACGCGCCCCTTCCCGGGCATGCAAACATGCCCTGCCAGGCAACGGGATCACCAACGCGCGGCACACCATGGCTTCTCGGAAATTACGGCCGCAGCCGCGCCATTTGATCTTCGCCCAGCCAGTAAAGAGTGCTCATGAAACCCCCTCAGTTCGGGGCGCTTGAATCATGCAGGCATGGCAGCCTCAAGAAGATTAATGGGTCTGGAGCCTAATGGAGACAGGATCCAACGCAAACGGCGAGTGGGCGCGGTTTGCCAACGGGATACAGATATGTTGGCATGCACTGCGGCTCTCCACCGTGAGCGCCAATACCCTGCAAGATTCCTGGACCTTCCCCGCCGAGTTTTCTGCCCGACCATCCATGCAAGTCGTGCCGATGGATCCCGCGATGGCGCTGCGTCTGGGTCGGGCAATTGGACGTCAGCCATCCCGGCGACCATTTCGACACGTTCCACAGCCAACACCAGCACCACGATCTACTTCAGCAAGAATGCCGGTGACTGGGGCGGCAGTGACTCTGTGGATATCCACATCACGGCCACTGGCCGCTGGTTCTGAAGGAGAACGCCATGCATATCACATTATCCCCCATGCGCAGCGATACTCGTCTGACGCTCAGCCGCACTGGCGACACCCTGACCGTCAACGGCGAGGTGTTCGATTTCTCGGCCCTGCCCGATGGCGCAACCCTGCCAGCCGAGGCCATCGACAGCGATTGGTTTTGCGGCCCGGTCAGCCGGATGAGCGGTGCTTTGCACATCACCCTGACCCTGCCCCATGGCGCCGACGCGCCCGAAGCAACCCGGTTCGCCGCGCCAATCACCCTCACCAGCGACGGCCCGGTCACCCTGCCGCCCTATGAAGCCGAGGCCACAGCATGAGCAACATCGACTTTACCCAAATGATCACCGCCGAGGACAAGGCGGAGCAAGAGCAGGCCATGCGCGCGGCAGGTGTCAACGCCGAACGCGACCGCCGCCTCGGCCATCTACGCCGCCGCCTGGGCGCTGAAGGACAGCGGCGATATTCCGGTGGACTATGCGGATGATGGGTATTGGCCGTGAGGCGGCACCCGAGTCACGACGCCCGAAACTGGAAAGGTAAAATACACCCTCTTTAACGCCCCGTTACAAAAAACGGCTTCCTGCAATACTTGCTGTAAAACACTGCAGATCCTGCTGTCACGCTACACCCGCGCCTGAGCGAATTTGCACAAATCTGGGCCGCAGCAGGCACGCCGCGCCATGTTTTCAGCATTGCCCCTGACGTTTTGCTGCGGATTACCGGTGCGCAACAGTCTGATTTCACTAGCAAACAGCAAACAATGTAAATTTGTTTCACATCGACCCTTGAAGACGGCTGTGCAAATTCCAATCTTGGTGATGTGAAAGACATTCACATTAACCCCGGATACGGAGACCAACATGAGCACCCTTGCCGACACCCCCCAAACCCGCACGTCGTGGTTTGCGCGCACCGAAGGCTGGCTGGACGAAAAAGGCAAAGGTGCCTGGATCGCCGCCATGGTTCTTGGGTTCGTGTTTTTCTGGCCCGTTGGCCTTGCCATTCTTGCCTATATGATCTGGAGCAAACGTATGTTCAACAAATCCTGCCGCAAAGCCGCCCGGTTCACGGGCCGTGCCACTGCCTGGCAAAGTTCGGGCAACACCGCCTTTGATGCCTATAAGGCCGACACCCTGCGCCGCCTCGAAGACGAACAGGCCGCATTTCAGGAGTTTCTGAACCGGCTGCGCGATGCCAAGGACAAATCCGAGTTCGACCAGTTCATGGACGACCGGGCCGGCAAGACCGCGAAACGCGACGCCGAACCGATCGAAGTCTGACATCCCCCTTGGCCTGCCCTTTGGGCGGGCCATATGACCCAAGAGAATGAACAACCAAAGGATCACCCCGTCATGAGCTTTGCCGACAACCGACCGGATTGGGGCCTGCCCGACCCCGACAGCCAGGGGGCGTTCTACGCCGATGTGCCGTCAAAGCGGTTCTTTGCCTGGCTGATCGATATTCTGCTGATCGGGCTTTTGACCGTGCTGGCGGTGCCGTTGACCCTGTTTATCGGCCTGTTTTTCCTGCCGCTGCTTTTTGCCACACTCAGTTTCATGTACCGGGTGATCAGCCTTGCCAACCGCTCGGCCACGCCGGGAATGCGGATCATGGCTGTCGAATTCCGCACCGCACAGGGCGCGCGGTTCGATCTGGGAACGGCGTTCATGCACACGCTGGGCTATTTCGTATCGCTGGCCGTGTTTCCGCTGCAACTGATCTCGATCGTGCTGATGCTGACATCATCGCGGGCGCAAGGTCTGACCGATCTTCTGCTGGGCACGGCGGCGATCAACCGCGCCGCAGGCGAGCCCGCGCCTTTGAAGGGGCTTGGCAGAGGCGTGAACCATTGTTAGCGTAGCGAGTCGAAACGACCAGCGGAACCACATGCGCCACACCCTTCCCATTGCGCCACAGTTTTATGTGACGGCCCCCCAGCCCTGCCCCTATCTTGAGGGGCGGATGGAGCGGAAATTGTTCACCGCCCTTCAGGGTGAACACGCCGAAACCCTGAACGATGCCCTGTCCCAACAGGGGTTTCGCCGGTCGCAAAACGTGCTGTACCGGCCATCCTGTGCCGAATGTTCGGCCTGTCTGTCGGCGCGGGTGCGGGTTGCCGATTTCATCCCCAGCCGCACCCAGCGCCGGGTGCTGCGCCGCAATTCCGCGCTCAGCCGTTCGGCCAATTCGCCCTGGGCCACCGAAGACCAATACGCATTGTTCCGCCGCTATCTTGACAGCCGCCACGCCACGGGCGGGATGGCGGACATGGATATCTTTGAATTTGCGGCGATGATCGAGGAAACCCCGATCCGCAGCCGGGTGATTGAATATGCCCGCCCCGGGGACACCCCGCGCGACCGCGATCTGGCCGCCGTCTGTCTGACGGATGTTCTGTCTGACGGATTGTCCATGGTATATTCGTTCTATGACCCCGACGACCCCGCCGAAAGCCTTGGCACCCATGTGATTCTGGATCACATCGAAATCGCCCGCAATGCCGGGTTGCCCTATGTTTATCTGGGGTATTGGGTGCCGGGCAGCCCCAAGATGGGGTATAAGGCCAAGTTTTCGGGGCTTGAGGTTTATGTCGGTGGCCAATGGCAACCCATGCGCGACCCCGAGGAGTATTCGGTTGCGCTACACCCCCTGTCCACCGATCCGATTGCCGAACAGGTGGCGCGGATCAACCTGCCCGATACGCGCCCGACCGGATAAACGCCGGCCCGGTGCCATTCTGTTTCCGCGTGCGTGCTGCAGGCCGCGGTATTTTGAGTATTTTTATCAGTAAAAAGAGCAGGCTGTTTTGCTTTTGCGGCTGCGGTTCGTTCAGGATCAGGCGGGTAATTGTGAAAGGTGACACACCCTTTTGCCTGATATGGGCGGCCAAATCCAGGGGCAGTTTTCGCATATTCCCCCGGCAGACACATCGCCGCAATAAAAATACAAAAAAATGGGCTTGGCGGACATATTTTCTCAATCCATGCGGTTGACGCCCCTGCACAGCGGTTCTAATGTTCCGTTACTGGAACAGGAGCCGGACGAATGCCCGTTGCACGGATTATTGTACTTGTAAGAGACGCGCGCATGGGCCGGTAACGGACACCCACAAGGTACCCCATGCGCCCCCGTTTACACCGGGGGTTTTTTTATGGCCAATGGTCGGACACGGCAGGCAGCAAAGGCACAGCGGAGAAAGATGATGAAAAAGGCGATGACCGGAGCGGCCATGGTGGTTCAGGCGCTCAAGGATCAGGGAGTGGAAGTGGTGTTCGGGTATCCGGGCGGTGCTGTTCTTCCCATCTATGATGAAATCTTTCAGCAGAATGAAATCCGGCACATTCTTGTGCGGCACGAACAGGCCGCGGTTCACGCCGCCGAAGGATATGCCCGTTCAACCGGCAAACCGGGTGTCTGCCTTGTCACCTCTGGCCCCGGTGCCACAAATGCCGTGACCGGGTTGACCGATGCCTTGATGGATTCGATCCCGATTGTCGTTCTGACCGGTCAGGTGGCCACTTTTGCCATTGGCACCGATGCCTTTCAGGAGGCTGACACCGTGGGCATCACCCGCCCCTGCACCAAGCACAACTGGTTGGTCAAGGATACCGATCTTCTGGCCTCGACGATTCATCAGGCGTTTCATGTTGCCCTGACCGGGCGGCCCGGCCCGGTTTTGATCGACATTCCCAAGGATGTGCAGTTCGCGGAAGGCAAATACACGCCCAAGGACAAGGTGAACACCAGCCATTATCAGCCCCGCGTAAAGGGCAACCCCGACACCATCGCCGATCTAGCCGAGGCGATGGCCAAGGCCGAACGGCCGATCCTTTACACCGGGGGGCGTTATCAATTCGGGGCCGCGCGCGACGGCATTGTTGCGCGAACTGGCCGAGCTGACCGGGTTTCCCGTGACCAGCACCCTGATGGGTCTGGGGGCCTATCCCGCCTCGGGCAAGCAATGGTTGGGCATGTTGGGGATGCACGGGCTGTACGAGGCGAATCTGGCGATGCATGGCTGCGACCTGATGATCAACATCGGCGCGCGCTTTGATGACCGGATCACCGGGCGCGTCCAGAGTTTCAGCCCCAATTCGATCAAGGCCCATATCGACATCGACCCGAGTTCGATCAACAAGGTGATCCGCGTGGATATGCCGATTGTCGGGGATGTGGCCCATGTTCTGGAACAGCTTATCGCGGTCTGGAAGGAACGCGGGCTGTCCCCCAACACCAAGGGCATGGGGAAATGGTGGGACAAGATCAACGAATGGCGCAGCGCGGATTGCCTGAGCTTCACCCAGGACGGACCCGTCATCAAACCCCAATATGCCCTGAAACGGCTGGAGGAACTGACCAAGGGATATGACCGCTATATCACCACCGAGGTGGGCCAGCATCAGATGTGGGCGGCGCAATATCTGAACTTTGAGGACCCCAACCGCTGGATGACATCCGGGGGCCTTGGCACCATGGGCTATGGGTTTCCGGCCTCGGTGGGGGTGCAGATGGCCCATCCTGATGCCTTGGTCATCAATGTCGCGGGCGAGGCCTCGTGGCAGATGAACATGCAGGAATTGGGCACCGCGATGCAGTTCCGCCTGCCGGTCAAGCAATTCATCATGAACAACGAACGTCTGGGCATGGTGCGCCAGTGGCAGGAATTGCTGCACGGCGAGCCGGTATTCGCAATCCTGGTCAGAATCGCTCCCGGATTTTGTGAAACTGGCCGAGGCGTTTGGCGCCAAAGGCATCCAATGCTCTGACCCTGCCGATCTGGACGAGGCGATCATGGAGATGATCAACCACGACGGGCCGGTGGTGTTTGATTGTCTGGTGGAAAAGCACGAGAACTGTTTCCCGATGATCCCCTCGGGCGAGGCGCACAACAAGATGCTGTTCGGTCAGGCCTCGACCAAGGGGGCGATCGGCAAAAAAGGCGCCATGATGGTGTGATCAGGAGGCCGGGCGCGCGCCGCTGCCCGGCACCACACAAGAGCGCGCGCGCCCGGTTTCGGGCCGCGCGACAATCAGCATCGGCACATCGGGGTGGTGCGCGGCCATGGCGGCGCGCAGCCCGTCGCACAGATACAGGTTGCACAGATGCGACCGGTCATCCCGCGAAAGAGTACAACCCGTCGCGCCATGAAAGACACACGAACCGGGCACCGAGCGCGCAGGCAAGGCATCAAGGTACAGCGCCACCATGCCCGCCGCATCCAGCGTCGGGCGTCTGAGGCGGATCGCCGCGATCATCCCCGGGGTCAGAAACGCCTGACTGTCCGCGCCGACAGCACAACATTGTCCCCGGCACGCACCGCAGGCCCCGGCGATCACGGGCGTTGCGCCGGTATCGTCCGCTTGCGCCTCGGGGGCGGGATCATCGCGAAACGCCGTGGCGACGACCCGGCGCAGATGGGTTTCAAATCTGGCGCGCCTGTCGGGGGGCAATGGTATCAACGGCGCCGCCGCAATGGCGGGCACCTGCCCCAGTGCCACCTGCCCCGGCGCGCAGCCGGCCCCTTTGGCGACCTGCGCCAATCGCCGCCGCCACGCCCGGCGCAGGCGGGTCAGCGCCTGCGCCTGTTCGGTGCTGCGGCGGGCTGCGCGCGCCTGTTCGATCCGCGCCACCAATGCCGCGCGGCACGCCACCGCGCCGCATATTCCGCCAGCGACACGTTGCCCCGGGACGACAGGCCGCCCGCATTCCGCGCAGCGCAGCCCGCTGTGTGTCTGTCCCTGCCGTGGTGTCAAAGCCCCGCCTTTCCGCAAACCGCCCGTCCAAACCGCGCGATCCCTCTGGCCTAGCAGGTTTTAGGCCCTCTCGCAAAATCCTGACTCACCCAAAACTGCCTGAAATCAGAGATTTCAACGCGTTGGGTGATGCTGAGTGTTTCATGTATTGCGAGAAGTGCTGTAAAGGATGTTTAAGGACACACCGCCACACTTCTTTTGGCGGCCAAGGCCATGCAGGAACAAGGAATATTCGCAGATGTCGCCCCTGAATATCAAAAAAGGAACGTCGCGCCACTCGGTCTATGATCTGCGCGATCCCCATTCCGACGTGATCGAATCCCATACCCTTGCCGTGGTCGTCGATAACGAAGCGGGGGTTCTGGCGCGGGTGATCGGGCTGTTTTCCGGGCGCGGCTATAATATCGACAGTCTGACCGTGGCAGAGATTGACCAGACCGGTCATCGGTCGCGGATCACCATTGTCACCCGGGGCACCCCGGCGGTGATCGAACAAATCAAGGCGCAACTGGGCCGGATCGTGCCGGTTCACGAGGTGCATGACCTGACCGTCGAAGGCCCGACGGTTGAACGCGAACTGGCCCTGTTCAAGGTGTCAGGCACCGGCGACAAACGGGTCGAGGCCCTGCGTCTGGCCGATATTTTCCGCGCCAATGTCGTGGATTCCACCCTGGGCAGCTTTGTGTTCGAGATCACCGGCACCCCCGAAAAAATCGAGGCTTTTGCCGAACTGATGCGCCCCCTTGGCCTGAGCGAAGTGGCGCGCACCGGCGTGGCCGCATTGGGGCGCGGCGGTATCCGGGATTGAAAAAGCCGCCAGCACGGGGCTGGCGGCTGATCAACCGATCAGAATTGCAGATCAGTATTGTTCAAGCATCGTACGTGCCTCGGGCGCGTTCAATTCGTTTGCGCTGATCCGGCTGTCATCGTTGGTGTCGATGTCGTTGAAGATCTCTTGCTTGATCCCCGGGAAACCTGCGGCCAATTCGTCAAAGTTCAGGAAGTTGTCGCCATTGGTGTCGAGGTTGGCGATATCCATCGTTGTATTGGCGGCCGTTTCGCGATCAAAGATCGCCGAGGCGCCGGGGGCGTCCATTTCAACGGCGCTGAGGCGGTTGTCGCTGTTGGTGTCCAGCGTGTCAAAATCGCTTTGCATGAAACCGGGAACAACGGCGTTCAATTCAGCGTAGGTAACGAACCCGTCACCGTCTGCGTCAGCCATCACCATCATCGACATCTGACCGCCGGAGCGATCAAGCACCGTCTGGGTGTTCGGGTCCAGCAGCTCTTCGCTGCTGATGCGGTTGTCGGAATTCTTGTCAATCTGGTTGAAATCTGCGGGGTCAAATCCGGGATAGGCTGCCATGATTTCGGCTTCGGATGCAAAATTGTCGCCGTTGGTGTCGATCTGGGCCAGGTCCATTGCGGCAAAGGCTGCTGTGGTGGACATGGCTGTCGCGGCGGCTGCAATCATAATGCGTTTCATCGGGTACTCCTATCGTTCATGTGGCGCAGTATCGCGCCTTCCCTCACCCAATGCGCCGCATACCGTTTCGTTCCGCGCAGCCCGGTTTTTTCCAGTCACATCAACGTGCGCAACCCGAGCGGAACTTTTTCCAACTTGCAAAAGCAAAGGCCCTGCACCGTTTCCGGTACAAGGCCCCTTGCGTGAGTGGTGGGAAAAATCAGCCGTCCGCAGGCAACAGTCCGGCATCACGGGCCATGGCCAGCTCGTCCTCATCGACAAGCCCGTCGGCATTGGCATCCGCGCTCAGAAAGGTTTCTTCGGTCAGATCGGGAAAGGCCGCCGTCAGTTCGTCATAGGAATAGACGCCATCGCCGTCCGCATCCATTGTGGCTGTGGTTGCATCCTGCGCCATTGCGGCAGTGGTCACCATGGTCAGGCCAACAGCGGCGGCAGCAATAAGGTTCATCGATTTCATTTGCACATCTCCGTTTCAGGTTTTGCGCCCGGCATCATCGCCGTGCCCCTGCATATCGCCTCCGATTGCCGGTCAGGTCACGCCACCCGAACCGAACGCCCCGGTTTTCGCGGTTGCCCGCCAAAACACGCCCGTTCGCTGGGCACTGCCCCGCCCGTTGGCCCCTGCCCCGTTTCATCGGCGGGAACCTTCCGGCGGGCGGGGCCGGTTTGGGCAGGATCGCGCAGAATGCCGGTCATTCAATTTGCAGATGCGGCGTTCCATCGCTGGTGCGTTCCATGGAATGCCCCTTTGGCCCGACAACACCGCGAATCCGCTTTCGCAGGTTCGCGAACCGTTCAGACGTGACAACATCAACCGCCACATCCAGCTCCAGCTCCAACCGAAACCACCCCGGGCGCAGCATCGTAACGGCGATCACCCGCGCCTTGAACGGCTGTGCCAGATATCGCCCGCGCACCCTGCCCCCCACCTGCCATGGCTCGGGCGGGCGGTTGCCGATGGCGGCAATCAGCGTGTTCCAGTCCCGAAACCCGTAATGATGCGCCACCCGCTCCAGCGATTGGGCATGGCCCACCTTTATACCCTGCTGCGCCAGATCCAGCCGCAACCGCTTTGCCTGATCCTTGGCTTGTGTGGTGGTCGGAAGGCGCGCGCTCATGGCTTTGCCCCCTCAGCGCGGTGGAAAAGGCCCCAGTGCAACTGCCCACCACGGGCCGCCTTCGACAACACCAGCACCGTCAGACACAACAGCAACACTTCTGCCGTCGGACCAGCATACCAAACCCCCATTTCTCCGAACCACAGGGGCAAGGCAAACGTCAGCGGGATCGCAAAAGCATAGGGTTTGGCAAGACCCAGAACCGCCGCGCGCACAGCCACGCCGATGGCCTGAAAATAATTGGCGATCATCATCAGTGGCCCCATCAGAAAGAAGGCGCAGGTCATCACCGGCAGAATGCGCGCCACCTCGGATATGACCGCCGGGTCATCGACGAACGCCCCGGCAATCCGGGCAGGCAGGCCGGTAACGATGATCTGCACAATGCCACAATATACGAACGCGGCCCAAAGGGCGGTGCGCAGGCTGGCGTTTGATCTTTGCCAAAGGGATGCGCCGTAATTATTGCCGGTGATCGTCTGCATCGCAAACGACAGCCCCAGCAGCGGCAGATAGGCAAAGGTAATAACTCGGGTGGTGATGCCATAGGCCGTCACCGTATCGGAATAGCCCGGGCCGCCGACCCATTGCAGCGCGGTTAAAATAGCCGCCGACCCAAGGGCCAGCCCGACAAAGCTCAGGCTTTGGGGCGCGCCAAGGGCCAGAATGCGCCGCCATGATCGAAACAGCGAATAGTGCAGCAAAACCGAAGGGCGCAGCGCCGTCGCGCCGAACAGCCGAAACGCGGTGATGATCCCAAGGGCCAGACATTGCGCCGCCGCCGTGCCATAGGCCGACCCTGCCACCCCCATATCCAGACCGGCGATCAGCACATAGTTGAAAACGATATTGGCGAGGGACACCAGCAGGCTCATCGCGGCCATGAACCCCACGCGCCCCTCATTGCGCAGGGCGTCGGAATTGACAGACAGAATGAACAGCAGCGGCGCGAAAAACACGCTGATCCGCAGATACACCCACCCCATATGCGCCAGATCCACGGCCCCGCCAGCCGCCAACAGCGACACCGGCGCGCCAAAAGCCACGAACAGCAAAATCAGCACCAGTCCCAGAGCCACGGCCAACCCATGCGCCCCGGCAAAAACGGCCCGCGCATCCGCCAAACGACCGCCCCCAAGATGGCGGGCCAGCAGGCTGGACATGCCACTGGCCACGAGGGTCGAAAGCGCGACGATCAACATATAAATCGGAAACATCAGCGTGACGGCGGCCAGGGCCTCGGGGCCAACGAACCGGCCCAGAAACAACGCGTCAGCCACGGTCAGCAGGCCATTCATGCTCATCACAAAGATGATCGGCAGCGCGGTTTTCAGATAAATGGCACCCAAAGGCCCATTGGTAAACGTATTTGCGGGGGTGTCAGACATATCCCATATCCCTCTGGCCAGATCACGCAATTCAGGACGGGGCCCGCGTTACCATCCGCGCGATATGCGGCAGTAAGGTCGATGGAAATATATCGTCGCGGAACTTAACCAAGACATTGCGTCAGCGGGAGGCAGGCGTCCACAGCCTGCGCGCCCTTTAGAGGCCTGACAGGGGGCCGTCAAGGGCGCGTGGTTGCCCTTTTGCAGATTGCAGTATTTTCTTTGGGCAATCTGCCCGTCGTGATAGTTTCGCAGGATTGCTGATGGAGTTTCCCAATGATCCGAGTTCTGACCCTCTTTCTGTCATTCGGCCCGGCTGACGCCTTTGCGCAGGCCTCTTGCAGCGGCGATACCCAACGGGATGCCAATCTGTGCGCCAATGAAAAATGGGAAATCGCCGACAGTGAATTGAACCGCCTCTGGAAACAGGTGAAATCCCGGGCAGACGCCCGCGGAACCGGCAAAAAGCTGTTGAACCAGCAACGCGCCTGGTTGAAAAAACGCGACGCGACCTGCGATCCCGAATGGGACGGCGGCGGCACTGCCGATGCCATGTTCTATTGGACCTGCATGAAAGAAGAGACCCAAAAGCGCAATCAAACCCTGCGCGCCTTGCGCTGATCGCCACAATACCAGCGCAGGAATGAAAAAGGGGCGCCACAAGGGCGCCCCAAGGTTCACATGATCGGGCTCAATTGGTTCACCGCTCGTCTTGTTTTATGCCTGCGGCCCAATCCGCGTCAGGGGCGAGCGCACCCGCCCCGGAACTTGTTCGATCTTTCGCAACAAACGCCCGCTGCCGTTAACTACAGCCGCTTGTGCCGCCGCAGGTGTTGCATTTCATGCAGGTGCCGTTGCGCACGAGGGTGTAATTGCCACATTCGCCGCAAGCTTCGCCCTCGTATCCCTGCATCCTGGCCTTGGCGCGGGCGTCCATGGCCATTGCCGGTGCGGCTTTGACCTCGGGCGTGAGGGTTGCAACCGCATCATTCGCCGCCTCGCTTATCTGTCCGCCCTGCACCACGCGCAGCTCTTGCGGCACCCGGTTGCGCAGATAACCGGTGGACACCACCTGTTTCAGCACATCCAGCGGCGATGCCGCCTTGCTGCCCGGCACTTCGGTAAAGTTGCGCTTGCCCTCTTCCTCGCCGCGTCCGATGTCGTCGAACGTGGCGCCCTGGGGTTGCACATGGGCCAGATCGGTGCGGTCGAGGTAAGACACGGCCAGTTCCCGGAAGATATAGTCGATGATCGAGGTCGCGCTTTTGATGCTGTCGTTGCCCTGCACCATGCCCGCAGGTTCGAACTTGGTAAAGGTAAAGGCATCGACGAATTCATCCAGCGGCACGCCGTATTGCAGGCCCACCGACACCGCGATGGCGAAATTGTTCATCATCGCCCGGAAACCGGCACCTTCCTTGTGCATATCGATAAAGATTTCGCCAAGCTTGCCGTCGGCATATTCCCCGGTGCGCAGATACACCTTGTGCCCGCCCACGTTGGCCTTTTGGGTATAGCCACGCCGCCGCTGAGGCATCTTTTCGCGGTTCGAGCGGACGATTTCCTTGATGATGACCTTTTCCACCACCTTTTCCGCCAGAACGATTGCCTTTTCCCGGTCGCTGCCTGTGGCCAGGATTTCCTCGGCCTCGTCGTCATCCTCGACCAGGGCGGCGGCCAGCGGTTGCGAAAGCTTTGAGCCGTCACGATAGAGCGCGTTGGCCTTTACCCCAAGGGACCACGAAAATTCGTACGCCTTCTGGCAATCCTCGATGCTGGCGTCGTTGGGCATGTTGATCGTCTTGGAGATCGCACCCGAGATGAACGATTGCGCCGCGGCCATCATATGGATGTGGCTGTCCACCGACAGGAACCGCTTGCCCTTTTTGCCACAGGGATTGGCGCAATCGAAGATGTGGTAATGTTCGGGTTTCAGGTGCGGTGCACCTTCAAGGGTCATCGTACCGCAAACGTGATCGTTGGCCGCTTCGATGTCCTGCTTGGTAAACCCAAGATGGCGCAGCAGATCAAAGGTGGGATCGTTCAGCTTTTCCGCCGGAATGCCGAGATTTTCGCGGCAGAAAGTTTCGCCCAGCGTCCACTGGTTGAACACGAACCGAATATCAAAGGCCGAGGGCAGCGCCGCTTCGATCTTGGCGATCTCATTGGCGCCAAACCCGTGCCCGATCAACGATGTGGTGTTGATCCGCGCCGCATTGCCGATGGAACCATGACCCACGGCATAGGCGATGATCTCTTCGATTTGCGCGCTGCCATAGCCGAGGTTTTCAAGCGCGGCGGGAACCGAGCGGTTGATGATCTTGAAATACCCGCCACCGGCCAGCTTTTTGAACTTTACCAGCGCAAAGTCAGGCTCGATCCCGGTCGTGTCGCAATCCATGACCAGACCAATGGTGCCCGTGGGGGCGATCACCGAAACCTGTGCGTTGCGATAGCCGTGCTTTTCGCCCAGGGTCAGCGCCTCGTCCCAGGCGCCTTTGGCGATGTCGATCAACCGCGCATCGGGGCAATTGGCATGGTCCAGCGGCACAGGATTGGTGGCAAGGGATTCATATCCGTCCGACAATCCATAGGCGGCGGTGCGGTGGTTGCCCATCACCCGCAGCATATGCGCCGCGTTCTTGGCATAGCCCGGGAAGGCGCCCAACTCACCCGCCATTTCGGCGCTGGTGGCATAGGAAACACCCGTCATGATCGCGGTCAGCGCCCCGCAGAGCGCGCGGCCCTCGGCACTGTCATAGCCATGGCCCATGTTCATCAGCAGCCCGCCGATGTTGGCATAGCCAAGACCAAGGGTGCGGAAATCATAGGACCGCTGGGCAATTTCCTTGCTCGGGAATTGTGCCATGGTCACGCTGATTTCCAGGGTCACGGTCCACAACCGGGTGGCGTGCATGTAATCCTCGACCTGAAACTTGCCGTCCTTGAGGAAGGTCAGCAGGTTCATCGACGCCAGATTGCAGGCGGTATCATCAAGGAACATGTATTCCGAACAGGGGTTCGACCCACGGATTGCGCCATCTTCCGGGCAGGTGTGCCAGTCGTTGATCGTGTCGTGATACTGAATGCCCGGATCGGCGCAGGCCCATGCGGCATGGCCCACCTGTTCCCACAGATCGCGGGCCTTGATGGTTTTGGCGACCTTGCCATCCTTGCGGTTGATCAGATCCCATGTGCTGTCGGATTCGACCGCCTTGAGGAAGGCATCAGTCACCCGGATCGAGTTGTTGGAGTTCTGGCCTGACACGCTTGAATAGGCCTCTGAATCCCAGTCGGTGTCATAGGTCGGGAATTCGATGCTGGTGTGGCCCTGCCTGGCGTAATCCAGCACGCGTTTCACGTATGTTTCCGGGATCGCAACCTTTTTGGCGTCTTTCACCGCCGCCTTCAGGGCATCGTTCACCTTGGGGTCATAGGCGTCGGCCTCGGCGCCGTCCCACTGCTTGATCGCCGCGAACAGGGCGTTCAGTTTTTGCTCGTGCATCTTGGAACCGGCAACGATGGACGCGACCTTTTGTTCCTCGATGACCTTCCAGTTGATGAAATCCTCGATATCGGGGTGGTCGGCATCGACAATCACCATCTTGGCCGCGCGCCGGGTGGTGCCGCCCGATTTGATTGCGCCTGCCGCCCGGTCACCGATTTTCAGAAACCCCATCAGGCCGCTGGATTTGCCACCGCCCGACAGTTTTTCACCCTCGCCCCGCAGCGAGGAAAAGTTGGTGCCGGTGCCCGAGCCGTATTTGAACAGGCGCGCCTCGCGCACCCACAGATCCATGATGCCGCCATCGTTCACCAGATCATCGGCAACCGACTGAATGAAACAGGCGTGGGGCTGGGGATGCTCATAGGATGATTTCGACTTGGTCAGTTTGCCGGTCTTGAAGTCAACATAATGGTGGCCCTGCGCCGGACCGTCGATGCCATAGGCCCAATGCAGCCCGGTGTTAAACCACTGGGGGCTGTTCGGTGCGGCCTTTTGCGTGGCCAGCATGAACCGCATTTCATCGAAATAGGCGCGGGCATCGGTTTCACGGCTGAAATAGCCGCCCTTCCAGCCCCAATAGGCCCAGGCCCCTGCCAGACGGTCAAACACCTGTTTTGAACTCACCTCGCCGCCGAACCGTTCGTCTTCGGGCAGTTTGGACAGCGCCTCTTCGTCAGGCACCGAACGCCACAGGAACTCGGGAACGTCCTTTTCGCGCACCTTTTTCAAAATCGCAGGCACCCCGGCCTTGCGGAAATATTTCTGGGCGATCACATCGCTGGCGACCTGGCTCCAGGCGCCGGGCACTTCCACCCGGTCGTTGTGAAAAACGACCGTGCCGTCGGGATTGCGAGATCTCGGAGGTCACCGTGGTGAACTCAAGCTTCGCGTATGCGTCCGAACCGGCGCGGGTGAACGTGCGTTCGATTTTCATGTCTCGATCTGCCCCATAGGTTAGATTTTCAAATACCCGCCCCCTGTCGTTGCAGAGGACACCAGCAAGAAACCGTCGGGGGGCGATCACCACATATTGTCTGCAACGGGCTGATGCCTGCCCGTTACTTACCCCGTCACGCGGGTGGATTACATGTGGTTCCCGGCCAACCGACCACCACATCTGGTAGTCTCCCCGTCGGCCTGCACAAACTGGCGTATTCAGGCCTATGGGGTCAACGGCAAATTTACGAAATCTTCGCGAATTATCTGTTGAATGTTACCGCCCGATCTGACGGCAAACCCGCCCCGGGATTCCCCCTTGGGTTACCCCCCGATTTATCAACATGCCGCCGGGGGCGTTTTTCCAAGGGTTCGGGCATGGTTAGGGCAAGTTATTCACAAAGCGGTTCAATGGCGGGCTGGGGACAACACAGTGCCCGGCGGCCATCAATATTTTTTCAACCCACCCTCCGCTGGCGCAGATGGGCCACATATGGTGGAAAACAACAGATCATCCAAAAACCGCACAACATATAGTAATCTCAGCGAAGTGCCGCGATCTTTGGAATCACGAATCACGGTCAGCCGCCCATCCGGGTGCTGCCGCACCACGACCGGAACGGGGAATCAGCCCGACTCAGACCTCGATCAGGTGGTTGTCCCAGGCGCGTGCGGCATGGCTCAGGGGGGTCAGGCCCGCCGCGCCAAGGGCAACGATACCGCCCAAACCATCGGTTGCCACAAACCCGCGCGCCGCCCGGCCAATGCCACAGACATCGGCCCGCGCGATCACCTCGTGAAACGCGCCGTCGGCATCATACACATGCACCCGCCCGCCCCGGGGGCTGGTGATCGCCACATGCCGGCCCTCGCCGTCAAAGGCGATGCTCCCGGCATAGCCCTGCATCGCGATCTGCTCGGCCAGGTCGGCCTGACACAGCACCGGCGCGCTGCCTTGGCGGTGCAGCCCCAACAGTGGCGGCGCATCGGCGATGTCGCCCTGATATTGCATGGCAAAGGCCACCTGCCCCCCTGCCCCCAGCGCCAGATGGCGAATCGAACATTGGTGCAGGTCGGCGCTCAGTTCCACCTGTTCGCTGATCCCGTCATCAACGGTCAGATAGGTCAGGTTGGGCTGCATCGTGTCGATGTTCAGCTTGTCGCGCCCGGAATCGGGATGGGTGCGGATGCCGCCGTTGGCCACCACCAAAGTGCGCCCATCCGCCAGCAGTTTCATGTCGTGTGGCCCGATCCCGCCCGAGGCGACCTCGCCCACCCGGGCATAGCCCTTGCGCCGCGCCCAAAGCCCGATCCGCCCCTGCCCTGTCTCAATGTCATTCTCGGTGGTGCACAGAATGTCACCCCCGGCCAGAAACACGCCGTGCCCATAAAAATGCCGCCCCGCGGGCGATTCAAGCTGCTCAATCACCTGTCCGCTGACCCCGTCAATGACCAGCGCAAAGGTGCCGGGGCGTCGGGCAAAGGCGACGATTTCCGGCGCTGTGGGGTGGGCCGTGGCGGCATGGCCGCGCCCGGGCAGTGCAATGCGGAACACATCCGCCCCCGCCGCCGACAACCCGAACAGGGCAAACGCGCCGTCCGGTTCGCGCGCGGCGGCGATAAAGGCCGGGTTGCCCGCATCGGCCCAGCTCAACTGCGGCACGGCCGAGGCGGCAAAGGCGCTGGCCAAAAAGGTTCGGCGGGTGGTGGTCATCGGCTCAATCTCCGTCTGCTGCGTTGAACCCGGCAGTCACGCCCAGTTCCTTGCCAATCTCGCCCAGAACCGCCCGATCCACGTTCTGTACCTGCTGTTGCAACGATTCCACCTTGAAGCGCCCGCCCGGGTCTTCCACCCCGGCAAACAACGGATCATCCAGATCGCGGGCCGTTTCCAGCGCGGTATCAAATGCGTCGAGGGTGAGTGTCGGTTCAGTGTCCGCCAACGCGGCGGCCAGATCGCGCAGGGCGCCCAGGGACAGGATGACATTGCGCAGGGGCCGCCCCGAACGCCGCGCCTCGGCCCGGTTGGGGCGCGGGCGATCAAAGGTTCCCATGGGGCGGCCAATCCGCTGATCCGCATCGAACTCCAACGCGGTGGTCAGCACGGTCAACAGCGCCTGGGCCGCCTCTTTTTCAGTCAGAAACACCGTATTGTCCGCCGCCCCGGCGCTGCGCAGGGTCTGGGCATAACCGTTCTGCCATTCGTTCAGAACCGTGCCGGCCATGCCATCCAGATCTTCGGCCACGACTGTGACCAGACGGCAAGTGTAACTGTCCGGCGCGTAACCAGACAGATCATCGTCATACAACAACCGCTCCAGCGCCATCAGGCCGCGCGCCGCCACGCTGACCCCGCGATAGGCCTCGGGGCTGTTTACCACGTCATCCTGATCCGCGATCATCCGGCGCAGGCTGGTTTCGGTCAGGTTGCGAGTGTCGGGCCAGAACGAGATGGCCAGAATACGGCCATCGGTTTCAACCGGCCCAAGGCGCAGATGGCTGATCCCCATCCAGGCATCGAACGCCGCCTGATACGCCGGGCGCAGGGTGGGCGCGGTGCAATCGGCCTGCGCCGCAGCGGCCAGGGCGCCGGTTGCCTCGGCAAACTGGCGGTAACCGGGCAGGATATGATCATCAATCACACGGCTGACATCGGCCATGGCAGGCGCGGCCAGACCGCACAGGACAAGGGCAGGCAGAAATCGCATTACAGGCTCTCCAGATAACGGATCAGCGCATCGCGATCCTCTTTGGGCATTGTCACCACATTCTGTTTCGCGGCTTCACCCTCGCCGCCGTGCCACAGGATCGCCTCAAGCAGGCTGCGCGCCCGGCCATCATGCAAAAACCGCGAATGGCCGTTCACCTGTTGGGTCAGCCCGATTCCCCAAAGGGGCGAGGTGCGCCATTCCCGACCGCTGGCGCGGCCTTCGGGGCGGTGATCGGCCAGACCGTCGCCCATGTCGTGCAGCAACAGATCGGTATAGGGCCAGATCAGTTGAAAGCTTTGTTCCGGCTGATCCTTCAGGCGCGCGGTGACATATTTCGGCGTGTGGCACGAGGTACAGCCTGAGTCATAGAACATCTGCTTGCCGCGCAACACCTGCGGATCACTCACATCGCGCCGGGCCGGAACCGCCAGATTGCGGCTATAGAACGTCACCAGATCCAGCCCCTCGGCGTCAATCTCGGTGCCGCGTGCATCGCCATCGCCATGGGGGCCGGCGCGACAGGCCACCTCGGCCTCGGAGCAATCGCCCCAGGGCTGTTGAAACAGCGGGCTGGAAATGCCGATATCCCCGGCAAAGGCGCTGGCGGATTGTTCGCGAATGGTCGGCGCCCCGGCCTTTAACCCGAACCGCCCCAGCATGATCCGGTTTTCATCAAAGGACCACACCATCTGGGCACGCCCCGAAATGCCATCACCATCGGCGTCGCCCGGGTCTTCGTGGGCCAGAATATCCTCGGCCGGGATCGCCTCCAGCAACCCAAGCCCGATCATCGGCGGCGCCACCCGGGGGCTGAGCATGGCCCCCTCGGTCAATGGGCCATACCCCAGATCAGCAGCGCGATAGGTCGGCGCGGCCAGATGGGCCACCTCACCATCCGAAAGCGGCACCTTGATGTCGTCATAGGTAATATCGAGCCGGTATTCCGCCGGATGCCCCTGCACGCCGAAATCCTGCAACTGCCCGCCATACACCGGGTCGGGGCGGGTGCGCTGGGGTTCATCGCCCACGGACAAAAGAAACGCCTCGATCTCGCTCATCGCCTCTTTCGGGGAGGCGGGCACGGAAATACGCAGGAACATCGACACCGCGCTGTCATCGGCATTTTCCGGTGGATGGCCGCGCCCGTCTTTCAGGTGGCACCGCTGGCATGACCGGGCATTATAAAGTGGCCCCAACCCATCAGATGCCAGTGTCGACGACGGCGACGATACCCAGAGTTTGGTGAACAACCCGTTGCCAAGCTTGAAATCCAGCTCGCTTTCAAACGGCATATTGGCCGAGGACAGCGAAAAGGCATCGGCATCGGTGCGCGCCCTGACGGTGGCGGCGCCGCCCGGGTTTGTCTCGAACCGCTCGGCGGCGTCGAATGTGGTGGTGGGTGCTGTGGCATTGGCGATCCGCGCCCGCTCTTTCGCGGTGCGGGGGATTTCATTCAGATGCGGGTGCAGCAGATCGGCGGCCATGGCCCCCGGGGCGAAAAACGCGACGGCGCAACACAGCGCCGATGGCAAAAATGCAGAAGCTTTCACGAGATCACTTATGATTGTGGGTGGGCCGGGGTTGCCCCCGACCCTGCCCGGTTATTGAAACACAGCGTCGGGATTGTCGAGGCTGTCAGACCCTTCGAAATCAATCTGATCCACGCCCAGAACGGTCACGGCCCGTTCGATGCTGCGGGTTTGCGCCACCAGGGCATCAACCGCATCCATGATAAGCGCCTCACCGGCCTTATTGTCGCGGTCCAGCATCTGGTCATAGCTCATGCCTGCCTCGGCGGCCATCTTGATCCGGCTCAGATCGAACATGGTGGCGTCAAGGTTTGCGCGCAGCTCATCATCAACCTTGCTGTCGGCCTCGGCCACCAGATCGGAAACAGACGGGCCCGACACCACCGTGCCGTCGATCCGCGTATAAGACCCGAGATACACGTTCCGCATCCCCAGACCATCATAATAATGGCTGTTGTGGGTATTGTCGGAAAAACAATCATGCTCTTCCTCGGGGTCGTTCAGCAACACGCCCAGCTTCATCCGCTGGCCGGCCTGTTCGCCGTAAGACATGCTGCCCAGACCTGTAAGGATCGCACTGATTCCGGCGTTTTCATTGGCGGTCACTGCGGCGCGCGCCGCGCCGTCCTTGCCCCATTGATCGGCCATCCATGTCAGATCGCTGACCAAAAGGTCCGTTGCGGCACTCAGGTAATCCCCCCGCCGGTCACAATTGCCGTTGGTGCAATCGGCACCGCTGGCGTAATCCGTCCAGGGCCGGTTGCCCGCGCCATGTTCCGTACCGTTCAGATCCTGCCCCCAGAGCAAAAATTCAATCGCGTGATATCCGGTGGCCACGTTGGATTCCACGGCATCCGCCTCGTGCAGGGTGGATTCCAGCAGCTCGGGGGTGATCTGGGCCGCGTCCACCGTTTCACCCGACAGGGTAAAGCTGGGATTGGCGATCACGTTCAGCACCGCATATTCGTTTTCATCAGTCGCCCCGCCATAGGCCGAATCGACATAATCAATCAGCCCCTCGTCCAGCGGCCAGGCATTCACCTTGCCCTCCCAATCATCGACGATGGCATTGCCAAACCGGTACGCCTCGGTCTGCTGATAAGGCACGCGCGCCGCCAACCAGGCGGTTTTGGCAGCCTGCAACGTCGCCGCCGATGGCGTGGCGATCAGGGCGTTGACCGCCTCTTGCAGGTGCTGCGCCGTGGTCAGGCTGTCCCCATAGCCAGCGGCGGCGATGTCGGCATAGGTATTCAGAACCTCGGCCTTTTCCACCGCAAGGGCGGGCAGCGTCGTCAGGGCCGTGGTGGCCAGCGCGGCCATCAGTGTGCGTGTCATTCAAATTCCTCTCAGTGTTTCAGGGATGAAGGCGACGGACGATGAATATCACCACCCGGGTTTGAAGGGATGCGGGCAAGCCGCAGGAAAACCGGGCCAAGGGCACTGGCCAGTTGCACCACAGCAAAGGCGGCAGAAGGGTGCAAAAGCGTGCAGGCGAACAACATCGCATCGTCGTTGTCCCCCCCGGCGGCGGCGGCGATCATGTTGGCAAAGGCGCTTTCGTCGCCACCAAAACAGCGGCACCCAACCCCATGACGCATCAGCGCGCGACGACAGCCGCCAAGGGTGTGGTCCATCAAATCGCTGAAATGCTCCAACGCGGCGTCAGCGCCCGGCGCATCCAGAATCAACCGGAAATCGTTCCCGATCCGGTCCTTCGCAGCGCCCCCTGACACCAGCCGCGCAAGTAAAGGATGGCGCACAGCTCGACCGCCGGCAGTTCGTTCAGATGACCGACCGGCGCGGCACCACGGGGCGGCGGCGCGGGCTGTTGTGGCGTGGGTGCGGAAAACCGGAATGACATGCTCATTTCGTCAAAATCAGTTTACCGGCCCGCGTGATCCGCAGGGTATAGACAAGATCATCCAGCAAAATCTGCGCCTGATTGCCGCCCTTGGTCAGGGCGCTGGCCTCATGGGTGGGCAGATGTGACGGGCTGCGCGGTGCGGTTGAGGTATCGGTGCGTTCGCTCATGGCTGGCGCTCCATCCGGTCGATCAACATTTCAAGGTTCTCGGTGGCAAGGGGCGCCCCCTCCATTGCGGATTGGACGATCTCGCGCCACACGAGGGAATCATGGCGCTCGGTCACGGGGGGGCCTGCGTCATCAAGGGGGCTGGCAAGGGCTGCATGGGGACAAGACTCTCTGTCGCTGCTGGGATCCTGGCTGCCGCTTTGGGTTGGCTCGGACGTTGCGTTAAAACCTACTGAAAAAGTCAGGTATGTCAAGGCACCGCAGATCACACTTGTACCGCGCAACAGGACATGCCGGCTGGCGCCGGCATTGTGGGCAATGAAACATAGCAAAGCGGGTTTTCGAATCTGCGCAACCGGCGCGATCCCCGATGGGGCCACGGATCACCCAATACACCGCCGGTCACAGCAGATCACACCGCCCGCCACAGGCGCCCGCAAAAAATGGAATGGCGCGTCAGCGCCGCCTTTGGATCAACCCTGGCGCCAAGCGCCTCAGGTCAGATCCTTCATTTCCACGAAATCCATATCCGTGAAGTCCTGATTGTCCCCGCCCATGGACCAGATAAAGCTGTAACGCCCGGTCCCCACGCCGCTGTGAATCGACCATCCCGGCGACAGGATCGCCTGTTCATTGGCAACGACCAGATGCCGGGTTTCTGTCGGTTCGCCCATCAGGTGAAACACCCGGGTATCTTCGGCCATATCAAAATAAAGATACACCTCGGAACGCCGGTCATGGGTGTGGCAGGGCATCGTGTTCCACACACTTCCATCCTCGATCCGGGTAACGCCCATGACCAACTGGCACGACGCACAGACATCCGGGTGAATATACTGGCGCAGCACCCGCACATTCGCATCCGACTGACTGCCCAGATTCAGGCAATTCGCGTCTTCCGCAGTGATTTTCATCGCGCTGTGGGCGTGATGGGCCGGTGTGCTGATAAAATAGAACCGGGCCGGGTTTGCCGCATCGTCGCTGGCAAAGCTGACATCGGTGACGCCCATGGGCAAATACAGCCCGTCGGTCTGCGCCAGGGAAAACACGGTGCCATCTGCGGTTACGCTGCCGGTTCCGCCGATGTTGATGATCCCGATTTCGCGCCGGTCCAGAAAATTTGGCGATCCGATCTGTTTGTGCGACAGCAACGGCAGCGCATCGCCCACAGGCATCGCACCGCCCACGACCGTCCGGTCAAGGTGGCTGTAGGTCATCGTCACCTCGTCCGGGCGAAACAGCGTCTCAACCAGATAATTTTCGCGCAATTGCGCCGTATCAAAGGATTTGGTTTCGGCGGGGCTGGAAACTTGTCTGACAGTCAGGGTCATCGGAATATCCGTAATTTGCGAACCGGAAAACCCGGCTCAGAGATGGGGAATGTCATCCAGATCAATGTCATGGATGAAATATTCGGGGTGGGCGCCAGCGACATTGGCAATGTGCAACTGCAAGCCTGACAGATGCAGGTCCATCATCTTGCAGGCGCGGTTTTCGTCTTTTTCCTCGATGGCGGCGGCAACGGCGGCATGTTGTTCCACCACCATCATCATCCGGCCATCCTCGGGCAGGGTCAGACGCCGATACCGATCAATTTGCAGTTTGACCTGCTGCACCAGCGTCCACAGCCCCGGCAGATTGCCGATTTGGGCGATCAACGCGTGAAAATCCTCATCCGCCCGATAAAATTGCCTGAAATCCTTTTGCTCTGCCAACTCGCGCTGGCGTTCGACCAGCGCCAGCAGTTCCAGAACCTGACTGCGGCGGGCATACCGCGCGGCAGAGCGAGTTGTCATACACTCCAGAGCGCGGCGCGCAATCAGCGATTCGGGAATGCTCGAAATCGGGATACGGGCCACGAAGGTGCCGGATTTTGGCACCACCTCGACCAGGTTTTCCTTGGTCAGCCGCAGGATCGCCTCGCGGATCGGCGTGCGGCTGATACCCTCGTCCAGCGCGATCTGCTTTTCCGAAATCATATCTCCGGGCCGCAGATCCATGGCAACGATCGCGGTGCGCAACCGATCATACTGAATCTCGGACAGGGTTTGGGCGCCACGTCCATGAAACCGCGCCGCGCCGGTCGGGGCGCCGTTCCCGGCGCGTCGCCGTTCAATCTGACCTGCGCTATTCTCCAAGCTTGACTCCATCAGCATTCATTAACCAAGCTTCATTACATGGGGCCTGGATTGGCCTGAACCAAGCGGCGCATGTTTCTTTACGAAGGTCGAGCTTGTTTTTTACATATATCTGATATACTAGATAAGCGACCAATCGTCAAATGCCGGAAATTTGCGCAGACAAATACCGGTGAACAGAGTGTCCGGCATCATGTGGGGCACGAATAGGAGGAAGAAATGACACTTAGCCGATTCGCCACAACCATCGCTGCCGCAGGCATGAGCCTGCTTGCAGGCACGGCCGCCTATGCGACCGAAACCCTGAAATGGGCCCATGTCTATGAGGAAGGCTCGGCCTATCATCAGACGGCACTCTGGGCTGCTGACGAAATCGCCAAGCGCACCGATGGCCGGATCGAGATCAAGGTTTTTCCCGCCTCGTCCCTGGGCAAGGAAGTTGAAATCAACGAAGGGCTTGGCATTGGCGCCGTCGATATCATCTATACCGGCCCCAGCTTTGTTGAACGTTACTATGGCCCCATCGCCATTTCGGATTATCCGTTCATCATGCGCGGCTATGATCATTGGCTGACCTATCGCACCAGCGATCTGTTTTCCGAACTCTCCGATGGCTATCACGACGCGACGGGCAATCAGGTTATGGGCCTCGTCTATTACGGACAGCGGCACGTGACCGCGAACAAGCCAATCCTCAAGCCCGAGGATATGAAGGGCCTGAAAATCCGGGTTCCCAATTCTCCCCTGATGCTGATGTTCCCCAACGCAGTTGGCGCAAACCCCACCCCGATGGCATTCTCCGAGGTGTATCTGGCCCTGCAACAGGGTGTTGTGGATGCACAGGAAAACCCCCTGCCCACCATCAAGTTCAAAAAGTTCTATGAGGTACAGTCGGATATCAACCTGACCGGGCACCTTCTGAATTCGCTGCTGGTGATCATGTCGGATGATGCGGTTGGCCGTCTGGGCGATGATGAGGCGGTCGTGCGTGAGGTGCTGGAAGACGCATCGCTGAAGGTATCGGAAGAAATCTATCAATCCGAAACGGATCTGATTGCATGGTTCCGCGAACAGGGCAACAACGTGAACGAAGTTGACCGCAAGCCGTTTCAGGATGCGGTGCTGCCAAAGCTGCAATCATGGGATGACGTTCCTTACACCAAGGAACAATTCGACCGGCTCCAGGCACTCTGAGCAGGGCAGGATCGTTATATCATGACGACATCCAAATCAGAAAAGGGGGTGCGGATTCCGCACGCCCCGGCTTTTCGTTCGACGATGCAAAGGTCGACATCTCGGACTTTCACATCACCGACATCCCCGGATTGATCGCGCTCTGGGGATTGGCAATCATCGTCTTCCTGCAATTCTTCACCCGCTACGTGCTGAATGACAGCCTGGCCTGGACCGAGGAAATCGCCCGCTATGCGCTGATTGTGGTGGCCTATTTCGGCGCGGTCTCGGTAACGCGCAAAGGCACCCACATCTTTCTTGAGTTTTTCTATCGTTACCTGCCGCCCCGCCTCGGCAAACTGCTTACCATCACCATGGAGCTTGTCTCGGTCGCATTTTATGGCTACCTGGCCTATCTCGGGGTCATTCTTGCACAGAAAACCCGCACCAAGATGGCCTCGGTCGAGATACCAAAAAGCCTGGTTTATTGGTGTGTTGCGGGTTGCCTTGCCGCCATGGCGCTGTTTTCGCTGTTCTGGCTGATCCACAAGATCCGCCAATCCCCCGAAGACGTTCTGCGAGAGCTGGAAGAGCATTCGCTAAACGAAATTCCTGATTGATCGGCGCATCCATGACCCTGTTTATTCTGTTCTTCGTTCTTTTCGTGCTGCTCATCGCCGGGGCGCCCATCGCCGTGGCGCTTGGGGTGTCCTCGCTGATCTTTATCCTGATCGACGGCCTGCCGCCGGTTGTGGTGCTGCACAATATGGTCAACGGCATCAATTCCTTTCCGCTGATCGCCGTGCCGTTTTTCATCATGGCCGGAAACCTGATGAACACCGCCGGGATCACCACCAAGATTTTCGCCTTTGCCAGCGCGGCCATGGGGTGGCTGCACGGTGGTCTTGGCCATGTAAACGTGGGCGCCAGCGTGATTTTCGCCGGCATGTCCGGCGCGGCAGTGGCCGATGCAGGCGGGTTGGGCAATATCGAAATCAAGGCCATGCGCGACGCCGGCTATGACACCGATTTTTCGGTCGGCATCACCGCCGCCTCCTCGACCATCGGGCCGATCATTCCGCCCTCCCTGCCCCTCATCGTTTATGGCGTGGTGTCCGACACCTCCATCGGGCAGCTGTTTGCAGCGGGAATGATCCCCGGGTTGCTCATGGCGCTGTCGCTTATGGTGATGGTCGGGTTCTACGCCAAAATCCGCAAATACCCCCGCGATGAACGGTTTGTGGTCAAACACTTCCTCATCTCATTCTGGCACGCGATCCTGCCGTTGTTCACCCCGTTCATCATCGTCGGCGGCATCCTGTCGGGCATCTTCACCCCGACCGAGGCCGCAATCGCCGCCGTGGCCTATTCGATGTTTCTGGGAATTGTCGTCTACCGCACGCTTGATTTCAAACGGCTGCTGCGGGTGTCCATGGATACGGTCGACATCACCGCATCCATCATGATGATCGTCGCCGCCTCGGCCATTTTCGCATGGATCCTGACCGCCAATCAGGTGGCGCAATCCTTTGCTGGCGGGCTGTTGGGCTTTACCGACAATAAAACGGTGGTCCTGCTGATCATCATGCTGATCGTTCTGGTGGTGGGCTGTTTCATGGAAACCATCGCCGCCATCACCATCCTGACGCCGGTTCTGTTGCCCGTGGCCATGCACTTTGGGGTTGATCCGGTGCATTTCGGGATCATCCTGATCCTGAACCTGATGATCGGCCTGCTGACCCCGCCTGTTGGATTGGTGCTTTATGTGCTGTCCAAGGTGTCAGGGGTGCCGTTTGAACGCTGTGTCGTGGCAACCGCGCCGTTCCTGATCCCGCTGGTGGCGGTGCTGCTGCTGTTGACGTTCATCCCTGAACTGTCCATGTGGTTGCCCCATTACCTGTATCCGGCCCCCGGAGGAAACTGAACATGTCTGATATCTTTGATCTGACCGGAAAAACCGCCCTTGTCACCGGGTGCAGCCGTGGCATTGGCAAAGCCATGGCCCTGGGGCTGTCCCGGGCCGGCGCCGATATCATCGGCGTCAGCGCCTCGCTAAAGGCCCACGGCAGCGCGGTTGAAACAGAGGTCACAAACACAGGCCGCCAATTCGCGGCCTATCAATGTGACTTTTCAAATCGCGCGGCCGTGGCGGATTTTGCCGCACAGGTGGTCAAGGATCATCCCACGATCGACATTCTGATCAACAACGCCGGCACGATCAAACGCGCCCCGGCGGCCGATCACGGCGATGATCTGTGGGACAGCGTGATCGAAATCAACCTGTCCAGCCAGTTCGTGCTCAGCCGTGAAATCGGCAAAACCATGATCGCCCGGGGATCGGGCAAAATCATCTTCACCGCATCCCTGCTGTCGTTTCAGGGCGGCGTAACGGTGCCCGGCTATGCAGCCTCAAAGGGCGGAATCGCCCAGCTGGCCAAGGCGCTGGCAAATGAATGGGCCGCCAAGGGCGTGAACGTCAACGCCATCGCCCCCGGCTATATCGCCACCGACAACACCCAGGCCCTGCAGGACGACCCCGAGCGCGCCCAATCCATCCTTGGCCGCATCCCCGCCGCCCGGTGGGGCCACCCCGACGATTTCATCGGCCCTGCGGTATTTCTCAGCTCGGCGGCGTCGGATTATGTCCACGGAACGGTCCTGACCGTCGATGGCGGCTGGATGGGCCGCTAAAAAGCCGGACGAGACGGCGCGTCCGGGCGCCCGCAAAAATGTAATGCGGGCGTCAGCCCGCTCCGCTGGATCAAACCGGGCCAGCGGCGATCACTCTTCGGCGTTGGCCTCGGCCCGGCTTTTGCCGGTCACATCCATGGCCAGCGTCGCCGCCATCAGCCGGTCAAGATCGCCGTCCAGCACCCCTTGGGTGTCCGACGTCTCAAAGCTGGTGCGCAGATCTTTTACCATCTGATAGGGCTGCAACACATAGCTGCGAATCTGGTTGCCCCAGCCCGCATCGCCCTTGGCCTCATGGGCTTCGTTGATCGAGGCGTTACGCCGGTCCAGCTCCATCTGATACAGCCGCGATTTCAGCGCCTTCATGGCAATGTCGCGGTTCTGGTGCTGGGATTTTTCCGAAGATGTCACCACGATCCCTGTGGGCAGGTGGGTGATCCGCACCGCCGAATCCGTCGTATTCACATGCTGCCCGCCTGCCCCGCTTGAACGATAGGTATCAAGGCGGATGTCGCTGGGGTTCACTTCGATTTCGATGTTGTCATCGACCACCGGATAAACCCAGACCGACGAAAATGACGTGTGCCGCCGCGCCGCGCTGTCATAGGGCGAAATCCGCACCAACCGATGCACGCCGCTTTCCGATTTTAACCAGCCATAGGCATTGGGCCCTGAAATCTTGTAAGCGGCGGATTTGATCCCCGCCTCTTCTCCCGCCGTTTCCGATTGCAATTCAACGGTATAGCCCTTCTTTTCGGCCCAGCGCACATACATCCGCGCCAGCATCGACGCCCAATCGCAACTTTCGGTGCCCCCGGCGCCACTGTTGATCTCAAGGAACGTGTCGTTGCCATCGGCCTCGCCGTTCAGCAGGGCCTCAAGCTCGGCGTCGGCGGCGCGGTCTTTCAGGGATTTCAGGGCGCTTTCGGCCTCGCTGACAACCTCGTCGTCGCCTTCCATTTCGCCCAGCTCGATCAGCTCGACATTATCCGAAAGCTCTTGCGCCATGCCATCGTGGCGGGCGATGGCATCAACCAGAACCTGCCGGTCGCGCATCAGCTTTTGCGCCTTTTCGGGGTCGTCCCACAGGTCGGGGGATTCCACCATGGCGTTGAACTCTTCCAGCCGGTGATCGGCTGTCTCGCGGTTCATCCGCTGGCCAATCAGCGTGATCGACTTGGTGATCGCTTCGACCGTGTTCTGTGCTTCGGCGCGCATGGTCTGGGGTTCCCGCAATTCATGATATCAGACCCCGCTGATACCAACGCGGGGCCGGTGGGGCAAGGTGCGCGCCCGACAGGGTTTCGACTTAGTAAAGCCCGCCTGACGAAATCGACCCGAAGGTCGCCTTCTTCTTGGGAATTTTCACCACCCCGCCCGACGAGGTGCGCACCTGCGCGCCGCCATCATCGGTTTCGCCCTCGGAAAACAGCGGCAGGTTGGCGCCCATGGCAAAGCCACCATCAAAGGCCACGCCAAACACCGGTTCTTCGCCCAGCCGGAAATATTCGGCCACCACATCGGGGCCGCTGGCATCGTCCGACAGGCGCGCGCCGGTGCGGCGGTTGATGTTGATGAATTGCCCGCCCGGCGGCACTTCGAACGGACCGCCGCCATATTTGCGCGTGGCCTCCTGCATGAACCGGTTGAACACCGGCGCACACAGCCCGCCCCCCGACCCCGAATGGCCCATAGGCCGTGGCCGGTCATAGCCGATGTAACAGCCGGCGGCGATGGTGCTGGTAAAGCCCACGAACCAGGCATCCTTTTCATCGTTGGTCGTGCCGGTCTTGCCCGCTACGGGAACGCCCAGATTTACCTTGCCCCGGGCCGTGCCCCGTTCCACCACACCTTTCATCATCGAGGTAAGCTGATAGGCGGTGATCGCGTCAATCACCCGTTCGCGGTTCGAGGTAATGGCAGGTGCCATCCCTGTCGCGATCGAGGCCACCTCGCATTCCGGACAGCTGCGCTGATCGTGTTTGTAAACCGTGGCACCGTACCGGTCCTGCACCCGGTCCACCAGGGTCGGTTCCACCCGCTCGCCGCCATTGGCGAACATGGAATAGGCCGCAACCATACGAAACAGCGTGGTTTCCTGCGCCCCCAGCGCATTGGCCAGAAACCGCCCCATGTTGTCATAAACGCCGAACCGTTCAGCATAGGCGGCGATGGTGTCCATTCCCACCTCTTCGGCCAGACGCACGGTCATCACGTTGCGCGATTGTTCGATCCCGGTGCGCAGGGGCGTGGGGCCGTAAAACCGGTTGGCATAGTTCTTGGGCCGCCACATGCCCTGTGGCGTGTTGATCTCGATCGGGGCATCCACCACCACGGTGGCCGGGCTGAACCCGGAATCGAGCGCGGCGGCATAGACGAACGGCTTGAACGATGAACCGGGCTGACGGGTGGCCTGGGTGGCGCGGTTGAACACCGAATTCTGATAGGAAAAACCGCCCTGCATGGCCAGAACCCGGCCCGTGTTCACATCCATCGCCATAAAGGCGCCCTGCACCTCGGGCACCTGACGCAGGGTCCAGCGAATGAACGATCCGTCGCTGTCACTGGTCATCCGGCGCACAAACACGACATCGCCCTTGTCCAGCAGATCGCCGGCAACGCGCGCCTTTGGGCCGCGCGTGCCATCCTTGTGCCGCTTGCGCGCCCATTGCACATCCTTGGGTTCAATCCAGTGGCCGTCCGCGTCTTCGGGCACATCTTCGATGCCGATCCGCGCACTTGTGTCGCCCACCGAAAGAACAACCGCCGGATACCACTGATCTTCCAGCACCACGTCCCGCGCCACGCGCACGTTGGCCAGCGCCTCGCGCCAGCTTGCCTCGTCGTTCAGTTTATCCAGCGCGATCTTTTTGCCCGTCCCGCGCCAGATTCCGGTGCCCCGGTCATAGCTTTCCAACTGGCGGCGCAGGGCCTCGGCGGCGACTTTCTGCAATTCGGGGTCGATGGTGGCGCGCACGGTCAGACCGCCTGAGAAAAACTCGCTCTCGCCAAAATCATTGCTAAGCTGGCGGCGGATTTCATCGGTGAAATAATCACGCGGCGGCAGGGCCGACTTGAAGCTGTCGAAATCGCCATTCTGAACCGAGCGCAGCGGCTCCAGCCGCGCCTTGCGATATTGGGCCTCGTCGATATAGCCGTTTTCCCACATCTCGCGCAGGACGAAATTACGCCGGGTGATTGCCCGTTTCATGTCGCGGACCGGGTGATAATTCGACGGGGCCTTGGGCAGAACCGCAAGATAGGCCGCCTCTTCCGGGGTCAGATCGGCCAGAGGTTTGTTGAAATAGGTCTGGGCGGCGGCAGTCACCCCAAAAGAGTTCTGGCCCAGAAAAATTTCGTTGAGGTAGAGTTCAAGGATCTTGTCCTTGCTCAGGGTGCCTTCGATCCGGCTGGCCAGAATCAATTCCTTGATCTTGCGCTCGGCGCTGCGTTCGCCCCCCAACAGGAAATTTTTCATCACCTGCTGGGTGATGGTCGAGGCGCCGCGCAACGCCCCGCCCTTGGCGGCGGTCACGGCAGCGGCCAGCATGCCGCGCACATCATACCCCTTGTGGGTATAGAAATTCTTGTCTTCCGCAGAAATAAAGGCGCCCTTTACCAGGTCGGGAATATCCTTGGCGCTGGCGAACAGGCGGCGTTCCTTGGCGAATTCATCAATGATCCGCCCCTCGCGGGAATAGATTCGGCTGATCGTCGGCGGAGAATATTGGGCCAATTGGTCCGTGTTCGGCAAGTCACGGGAATACATCCAGAAAACCGCCCCGATGGTCAGCGCGGCAAACAGCGCCGCGATGGTTACCCAACTGAAGATCGCGCCGAAAAACGACAATATGAATCGGATCATGGCAAACGCCCCCTGCAAAGCTTGCGCTTGTATATATACACCTGTCAGCCGGGTCAAAACCGCCCCTGCGGCACATGGCCGTTTGCCGCTCACATTTATGGCATCCGGCAGCGGGGGTTATTGGCGCAGCAGCCGGGCCTCGGCGGCATCATCCCTGGCCCATTTCAACAGGCCGTCACGAATGCCCAGTGCCGCCTTGTGCCGCCAGGCCGGGTCGGTCAGGCGCATCCGGTCATGGGCGCTGGACAGAAACCCCAGTTCGATCAGCGCCGATGGAATATCCGGCGCCTTCAGCACCGAAAACCCCGCGTGCAACCTTGGCCGTTTGTGCAGATCATGGGTACGTTCGGCCAGGCCAGCAACCAATTCGCGCGCCAGACGTTCGGCCCGGGGGTCGTGTTTGCCCGGGCCAGATCCATCAGAACCCCGGCAATCACATCATCCTGATCCTTGAGATCCACCCCCGCCAACAGATCGGCCCGGTCGTGGCGTTCTGCCAACAGGCGCGACGCCTCGTCGCTGGCCTCGTCCGACAGGGTATAGATGGTCGCCCCCGAGGCCCGCCCCTCGGCCAGGGCATCGGCGTGAAGCGACAGAAACACGTCGGCCCCCGCCATGCGCGCCACGGTCACGCGTTCCTCCAACGGCACGAACACATCGTTTTCCCGGGTCATGACCACACGGAATTTGCCGCTGTCTTCCAGCACCGCGCGCAGATCCTTGCCAAAGCGCAGCATCACGTCAGCTTCGACCACACCGTCATATTCGGCCCCCGGATCAATACCCCCATGGCCCGGGTCCAGCACGACGACAAGCGGGTTATCCCCGGTCTGGCGGGCGCGCGGTTTTGGCAGATCGGTCACTGGCGCGCCACTGATCACGGCGCCGGGGGGCGGTTCGATACCGGCGGCAAAGGTTTCGGCATCCACCGCCGCCATCTGAATTTTAAGCACCGCCGTGCCATCCGCCGCACCTGTCACCATCGCGGCGGTTTCCAGGGCCATCGGCTCGGACAGGTGCAACATCATGCGGCTCCAGTCATTCAGGAACGGCCCGGTCAGAACCTCGGACACATGATCACTGAACAGGATGCTGTTCAGATCCTGCCCGGCCCAATCCACCGTACTGAAATCAACCACCAGACGGGGCGGCGAGATCGAGGGTGAAAATCCGCCATGGCACCGGCTGAGACAGGGTCAGTGTCATTTGCAGATTGGCCCCCAGATCAACGATTTCCGAGCGCGCCAGATCGGGACGGGCCAGCGCGCCAAGGGTTTCGGTTGCCATTGCCGGATGCGACAGCGGCAGCACGCCCAAAAGGGCCACTGTGATGGTTTTCAGGATAGTCATGGCTGCTCTGCTCTGCTCGGCCTGTTTCGACCGTTGCGCAAAGTCTACCGCAACAGCGCCCCCGGCGAAACGCCGAATTGGGCCGGGCGCGCGGTTTTTCAGCGCCTCACGCCCAGGCGGCGTGACTGTTCAGCAGGAACTGCGCATAGATCGGAACCGCCGCCGCCCCGATCACCCGGGCCTGCATCCCCACAGTGCCTTCATGCAGGCGCGGCGGGGTAAGGCCGCGCAGATCCTCGCGCGCCAGATGGGCACGCGTGGCGGCCACAAGGGGGTGCGCACCGCAGGGGGCACCGCGCCGTCGATGACGAAATCGGCAAAATCAATCACCGCCGATACCGCCACCACCGCCTGTGACAGGGCCCGGGCGCTGGCCTCGATCCAGGGGGTGACGGACTCGGCAAAGCGGCCCCAGTCCTGGGGCATGGTCCACAGGTGCGCCGGGTCTTGCCCCCGTTCGGCCAGCCGGGTTTCCAGCAGGTGGATCGAGGCAAGATCAATCAACTGCGACCGCCGCCCCCCGGCCCGGTCAGCGGCAGCGATCCGAACGCCCCCGCATTGCCCGCAGGCCCCTGATACACCGACCGGTTCAACACGACGCCACCGCCGATAAACGACCCCACAAAAAAATAGGCGAAATCCCCCAAAGTCGGCCCCAGCCCGAACACATGTTCCGCTCGGCAGGCCGCCGTTGCATCATTTTCCACATGTACCGGCAGATCGGAAAACCGGGCGATCCGGTCGCTGAACGACAGATCCCGCCAGACCTCCATATCATCACGGTGCGCGCCAATGCTGTCTTGCCAGTTCCACAGTTCGAATGGCGCGGCGATGCCGATGCCCAGAATGCGCTGGCGCTGTTTCTCAGTCAGGCTTTGGGCGATCTGGCCCAAACCGTCCTGCAAAAACGAGAACACCACGTCAGGCAGTGGCAGACGATAGGTCAACTGCCGCGACATGCGCACCTGCCCCAGAAAATCCATCAGGGTCAGTTCGGCGCTGCGCCGCCCGATTTTCAACCCCACCGACAACACCCCATCCGCGCTGAGCATCATCGGCATGCTGGGTTTGCCCACCCTGCCCCGCTGTGGCTTGCCCTTCTGGATGAAACCGTCGCGTTCCAACCCGCGCAGGATCACCGAAACCGTCTGGGACGACAGGCCCGCACGGCGCGCGATGTCACTGCCCGGCAAGGCGCCGTGGCGCTGAATCAGCGTCAGCACCAACCGTTCGTTATGATCGCGCACCCGGGCCTGATTGACCCCGCTTGCCGGATCGCGCGTGATGATCGGCTTTTCACTCACGGGCACACTCCTCTTGGCTCATATCTACGCTTTGGGATCAATAAATCAAGTTTGTTTATTTATTGACACGACCCACCGGTTTACGCTTAGACTTCGGTGATCCTGAAGGGAAACCCCGCAGGTGACACGTTTTGAATGGTCGGAATTTCCGGCAGTTCATATCTTCTTGGGAGGAAACCAAATGAAGAAACTTCTTACCAGCACAGCACTTGTTCTTGCCGCAACCAGTGGCATGGCCCATGCCGCCGATGGCGTTTCGGCCTGTCTGATCACCAAAACCGATACCAACCCGTTCTTTGTAAAGATGAAAGAAGGCGCCACGGCCAAGGCGGCCGAACTGGGCGTGGATCTCAAGACATTCGCGGGCAAGATCGACGGCGACCATGAAACCCAAGTTGCCGCAATCGAAACCTGCATTCTGGACGGCGCCAAGGGCATTCTAATCACCGCGTCTGACACGTCTTCGATCGTCAGCTCGGTGCAGCAGGCCCGCGATGCCGGGCTGGTGGTGATCGCGCTTGATACGCCGCTGAACCCGATCGATGCCGCCGACATGACCTTTGCCACCGACAATTTTCTGGCAGGTGAACTGATCGGCCAATGGGCCGCTGCCACTTTGGGCGACAAGGCTGCCGATGCGAAAATCGCCATGCTTGATCTGGGCGTCAGCCAGCCAACCGTCGGCGTGCTGCGCGATCAGGGGTTCCTGACCGGGTTCGGCATCGACGTGAAGGATGTGAACAAATGGGGCGACGAAGACGACCCGCGCATCGTCGGCCATGACGTGACCGCCGGCAACGAAGAAGGCGGGCGCAAGGCCATGGAAAACCTGCTGGCCAAGGATCCGATGATCAACGTCGTCTACACCATCAACGAACCCGCCGCCGCCGGAGCCTATGAGGCGCTCAAGGCGATCGGACGCGAAAACGATGTGCTGATCGTGTCGGTCGATGGCGGCTGTCCCGGCGTTCAGAACGTGGCCGACGGCGTGATCGGCGCCACCAGCCAGCAATATCCGCTGCTCATGGCGTCCAAGGGGATCGAGGCGATTGCCGCCTATGCCGCCGACGGCACCCTGCCCGCCGCCACCGATGGCAAGGCGTTCTTTGACACCGGCGTGTCCCTTGTCACCGATCACCCTGTCGATGGCGTTGACAGCATTTCAGTCAAGGAAGGCATGGATCGCTGCTGGGGCTAATCCCCTGATCTGAAACCGAAAGGGGCGGTTTCCCCGCCCCTTTCCCGTTTTCATCCAACACGGGCCACACCATACCCGCGGAGTTCCCATGTCAGATCAACGCCCATCCGGGCAGGATTACAGAATCCTCGCTTTCCGCCAGTTCCCAGAGCATTGCCGAATTTGCCAACGACAGGCAGGGCCTGATTCACAAGCTCCAGAGCGCGCTGCATCAAACACCATCCCTGGTGCCGCTGATTGTGCTGCTGATGTCCTTTGTCATTTTCGGCCTGCTGCTTGGGTCCAAATTCTTTTCCCCCTTTGCCATTACGCTGATCCTGCAACAGGTACAGATTGTCGGCATTTTGGGCGCCGCACAGGCGCTGGTGATCCTGACCGCCGGCATTGATCTGAGCGTTGGGGCAATCATGGTGTTCAGTTCCGTCGTCATGGGCCAGTTTACCTTCCGCTATGGCATTCCGGCGCCCCTTGGCATTCTGTGCGGTCTGGCTGCGGGCACCGCCATTGGCGCGCTGAACGGCTGGCTTGTGGCGCGGGTAAAACTGCCGCCGTTCATCGTTACGCTGGGCATGTGGCAGATCGTTCTGGCGTCGAATTTCCTTTATTCCGCCAATGAAACCATCCGCGCTCAGGATATTTCGGAAACCGCGCCCATGCTGCAATTCTTTGGCACGACAATTCCCATTGGTGCGGCGCGGCTGACGGTTGGGGTGGTGTTCATGGTGCTGTTGGTGCTGGCACTGGCCTATGTGCTGCGCCAAACCGCGTGGGGGCGGCATGTTTATGCCGTGGGTGACGACCCCGAAGCGGCCGAGCTTTCGGGCGTTCAGGTCAACCGGGTGCTGATTTCGGTCTATGCCCTTTCGGGTCTGATCTGTGCCTTTGCCGGTTGGGCGCTGATCGGGCGGATCGGGTCGGTGTCGCCCACCTCGGGGCAGTTGGGCAATATCCAGAGCATCACCGCCGTGGTGATCGGGGGCATTTCGCTGTTTGGCGGGCGCGGTTCGATCCTTGGGATGTTGTTTGGTGCGCTGATCGTCGGGGTTTTCACCCTTGGCCTGCGCCTGCTTGGGGCCGATGCCCAGTGGACCTATCTTTTGATCGGCGTTCTTATCATTGCGGCTGTCGCCGTGGATCAATGGATCAGAAAGGCATCGCTGTAACATGAACATGGCATCCCCCCGCACCGACCAGCCCATCCTGCAAGGCAAGAATCTGGTCAAACGCTATGGCAAGGTCACCGCGCTGGATCATTGCGATTTTGAACTGTACCCGGGTGAAATTCTTGCCGTGATCGGCGACAACGGCGCCGGAAAATCCAGCCTTATCAAGGCGGTGTCAGGCGCCGTCACCCCCGACGAAGGCGAAGTGTTTCTTGAGGGCAAGCGGGTGAATTTTTCATCCCCCTTGATGCCCGCGATCATGGAATTGCCACGGTTTATCAACAACTGGCCCTGTCGCCCGCCCTGTCGATCGCCGACAACATGTTCATGGGCCGCGAATTGCGCAAACCCGGGTTTCGCGGCAAATGGCTGCGCCAGCTCGACAAGGCCGAGATGGAGCGGTTCGCCCGTGAAAAGCTGACCGAACTGGGCCTTCTGACGATCCAGAACATCAATCAATCGGTTGAAACCCTGTCAGGCGGTCAGCGGCAAGGCGTCGCCGTGGCCCGCGCCGCCGCTTTTGGGTCAAAGGTCATCATCCTTGATGAACCCACTGCGGCCCTTGGGGTCAAGGAATCCCGCAAGGTGTTGGAGCTGATTCAGGACGTGCGCGCCAAGGGTGTGCCGATCGTGCTGATTTCGCACAATATGCCCCATGTGTTCGAGGTGGCCGACCGGATTCACATTCACCGTCTGGGCAAACGCCTGACCGTGATCAGACCGGATGAATATTCCATGTCCGACGCCGTGGCCTTTATGACCGGCGCCAAAGAACCGGCACAGGCCGCATGAACGGCCCGGACCCGGCCACCCTCGCCCTGCGCCTGCCCCCCGGGCGCCACCTGATCGCACTGGCGGGGGCGCCTGCCAGCGGCAAATCCACCTTTGCCGAACGGCTCGCCTTTGATCTGATCCGCGCGGGGCGCACCGCACAGGTGGTGCCCATGGACGGGTTTCATCTGGACAACGCCATTCTTGATGCGCGCGGTGATCGGGCGCGCAAGGGGGCGCCGCACACGTTTGATGCCCGTGGTTTTGCCCGCCTGATGCTGGACATGCTGGAAGGCGGTGCCGTTTATTATCCGCTGTTTGACCGCAACCGCGATCTGGCCATTGTTGGGGCTGCCATGTTGCAGGCCGACACCGATCTTGTGATCGTCGAGGGCAATTACCTGCTGTACGATCACCCCGACTGGCGCGAGCTGACAAAACTCTGGTCCCTGTCGGTCTGGCTGGATGTGCCCGAGGCCACCCTGCGCAGCCGGCTGATGCAGCGCTGGCGCGAACACGGGCTGGACGGTGAGGCAGCCTTTGCCAAACTGCGTGAAAACGACATGCCCAACGCCGAGGATGTCATGGAACACCGCCTGCCCGCCACGATCACCGTTGCAGGCTGATCAGGCGCGCATTCGGCTGCCGTTGGCATCGAACAACGGCATGCGTCGCAGGGTGGCGGGGCGGCGTATGCCCAGCACCTCGATTTCCCACCCCGCCTCGACCTCGGCCAATTCGCGCGGCACATAACCCACGGCAACCGACACCTCCGAGGCATGGGCATATCCCCCCGACGTGACCCACCCCACGACGGCACCGGCGTGATAGATCGGCTCATCCCCGATGGGATCGCAATCTTCGGCCTCAACCACCAGCGTGCGCAGGCGCATTTTGCCGCCCTCGGCCTTCATCGCTGTTGCCGCCGCTTTGCCAATGAAATCAGCGTCTTTTCCCAGAGCGACGAACCGCCCCAGCCCGGCCTCATAGGGCGAATAGATCGGGCGATATTCCCGGCCCCAACCGCCAAACCCCTTTTCCAGCCGCAGGGCATTCAACGCCCTGAGACCAAAATCGCGGATGCCGAATTCTTCACCCGCCGCCTTGATCGCCAGATAAACGTGGCGCTGACAGGCGGGTTTCATCCAGATCTCATACCCCAGATCGCCGGTGAAACTGACCCGGCCCACGATGCAGGGCGCCATTGCAACATCCATGCGCCGTATGTCCATGAATTTGAACGCTTCGGCGCTGACATCCTCATCACTCAGCTTTTCCAGAACCGCCCGGGCGTTCGGCCCGGCAATCGACAGGCCCACCAGATCGGCGCCATGGGCCACGACGGACACGCCTTCATCCATGTGCTGTTCAAACCAGCGCATGTGATATTCCTCGGCGATGCCCGATCCGGCGATGAAAAACTCACCCTTGCCAAGATTGGCCAGGGTGAAATCCCCGATGACATAACCGTCGTCTTTCAGCATCGGCGCCAGCACCATCCGTCCCGGCGCCGGAATGCGCGCCGCCAAAATCCGGTCCAGCCAGGCCGCGCCCCCGGCCCGGTTACGCTGTATTTCGCAAACCCCGAGGTTTCGATCACCCCGACGCTGTCGCGCACTGCCCGGGCCTCGGCGCCCACATGATCGTGGTCGGTCGAGCGTTTCCACGAAAACGCATCCCGCACCCCCTCGGGCGCAAACCACAGGGCGGATTCCAGCCCGAAAGACGCGCCGAACTGCGCGCCCTGCCCGGCCAAAAGATCATAGATCGGCGTGGTTTTCAGGGGCCGCGCGGCGGGCAGTTCTTCGTTCGGAAAGCGGATGGAAAAGCGCCGCGCATAATTCTCCTGCACCTTGGCATTGGTATAGGCCAGCGTGGCGTAATCGCCAAAGCGGCTGACATCCATGGCAAAAATATCCATCCCCGGATCGCCGTTGACCATCCATTGCGCCAGCGCCAGCCCGACACCCCCGCCCTGGGAAAACCCGGCCATCACGCCACAGGCGCTCCAGAATCCGGGCAAGCCCCGGATTGGCCCGACAAGGGGGTTGCCATCGGGGGCAAAGGTAAACGGGCCGTTGATGATCTGCTTGATCCCGGCATTTTCAAACGCCGGGAAATGGCGAAACCCCACCTCAAGGCTGGGCGCGATCCGGTCAAGATCCGGCTCCAGCAGCTCATGCCCGAAACTCCACGGGGTGTTTTTGGGCGACCATGGGCGACACGCCTTTTCATAGGTGCCCATCAACATGCCTTTGCGTTCCTGCCGCAGATATAATTCGCCATCAAAATCAACGGCGTGCAGCATTTCCCGCCCCGTGGCATCGTTGAACGCCGCCACCTCGGGCATGTCATCGGTCAGCAGATACATGTGTTCCATGGCCAGAACCGGCAGTTCCAGCCCCACCATGCGCCCCACTTCGCGCGCCCACAACCCGCCGGCATTCACCACATGCTGGGCGATGATGTCACCCTTGTCGGTGGTCACGCGCCAGGTGCCATCACCCAGCATTTCCAGCGCTTCCACCTTGGTGTGCAATTCAATCTCGGCGCCGTTCCTGCGCGCGGATTTGGCATAGGCATGGGTGGTGCCGTAGGGGTCAAGATGGCCCTCGGCCTCGTCATGCAGCGCGCCGACAAATTGCGTCGGGTCCAGCAGCGGAAACAATTCGGCCGCTTCGTTCGGGGTGATCAGTTCGGCGTCCAGCCCCAGATACCGCCCCTTGGCCAGCATGGATTTGAGCCAGTCAAACCGTTCCGGCGTGGCGGCCAGCATGACACCGCCGGTCAGATGCAACCCCACATCCTGCCCGGAATATTCCTCGATTTCCCGATACAGATCGACAGTATATTTCTGCAACTTGGCGACATTCGGATCACCGTTGATCGTGTGAATGCCCCCCGCCGCATGCCAGGTTGATCCGCTGGTCAGTTCCGAGCGTTCGAGCAGCACGCAATCGCTCCAGCCGAACCGCGTCAGGTGGTACAGCACCGAACAGCCGACAACGCCGCCCCCGATGACAACGACTTGGGTGTGGCTTTTCATGGTCAGGCTCCGCTTGCTGTGAACCCCCCGAGCCTAGCAACAGCCACCCCGCCCCGCGTCGCCCGATTGCGACAAAAGATGACGCATCCGCGCGTTTCGGCCTCACATATCAACGGCGCGCCCTTCCCGCGCCGAGGTCTGTGCCGCCATGCCCATGGCCACGGCGCGTTCGCCGTCGCGCAATGACACTTCGACCGGGCCATCGCCACGCACCGCGGCGTTGAACCGGTGATGCTGATAAAACGTCGAACCGTTGTGGTCTCCGGCGGTCAGCAGCGCCGGATCAACCGGAATATCCACCTGCTGTGGTCCCTTGGGGGTGCGCGGCGAAATCACGACCTGCGGCAAAGGCGGCGCCCCCAGATGGGCAGGCCAGAACCGGGTCGGGCCGGGCACCTTCACCTCAATCTTGCCCGTGGGGCCAACGGCGGCGATTTCTTCCTGAAACCGCGCACCTTCGGCATACATGCACAAATCCAGCATGGCCCGCGCCCCATTGGCGAAATCGACGATCACATAGGCGGTATCCCAAATGTCGGATTGTTCGCCGTCATAAACCTCATCCAGATGATTCACCACCTGCCCGCCACTGGCCATGACGCGCACCGGTTCGGCCCCAAGGATAAACCGCATCAGATCAAAGAAGTGACAGCATTTTTCCACCAAGGTTCCGCCTGAATTGCGGTTGAACCGGTTCCAGTTTCCCACCTTTTCCAGAAACGGAAAGCGGTGTTCACGGATGGTCAGCATCTTGATGCCGCCTGTCGCCTCTTGCATTTTTTCAAGAAACACCTGCAACGGCGGCATATAGCGATATTCCATCGCCACCCACAGGGGCGCGGCATAGGCATCACCAATGGCCAGCACCCGGTCACGATCGCCCGGATCGGTAAACAGCGGTTTTTCCATCAACAAGGGCAAGGGACGGCGCGCGGCGATTTCACCCAGAACCCCGGAGTGAGTGTGGTTGGGCGATGCAACAACCAGGCAATCCAGCGGTTCGCACGCCAGCAGATCGGCCAGCGTATCGCACAGCACCGCGTCGGGTGCCGTGACCCGCGCGGCAGCGGCCATGGCCGGATCCGGCTCAAATATCGCGGCAACCCGCGCGCCGGGGACAAGGGCGATGTTGCGCAGATGCTCCTGCCCCATCATCCCACAACCGATCACCCCGTAATGCACAGTTTTCGTCATTTCAGCCCCTATTTCATTCGCGATACATAGCGCGCCACGTTCGGGTCAAACCAACTGCGCGAATATTCGGCCCGCGCGCCGTTCTGATCCCAGCTCAACCGTTCGATAAATCCACAGACCGCCCCCGCAGGCAGCAACCCACCCCAATCGGGCATCTCGCCCACGCCAACCCGATCTTCCGCCCGGGAAATCATCAGGCCAAAGCGGCTGCGGTAAAGGTGATAAAGCGACCCCTCCAGATCGCCCAGGCACAACGCCCCGGTCCAATGGGCATCCAGCCAGATTTCCTCGACCACCGCCGGCACACCGCCAAGGGTGCGCAACCGGCGAGATCCGCTGCGCCTGTGGTGAGGGGCCGAAATCAGGCGCATCGTTCGGTTTATTCAACAGATCAACGCTGATCCCCTGCGCCGCTGGCTGCCCACCCCCGTCCAGCAATTCGAGCCGGAAAAACGCATACAGCCCGCCCGCATCCCGGGTGCGGCGCACATAATTGCCCGATCCCTGCCGCCGCTCCAGATGGCCCTTTTCGGTCAGATCCGCCAACGCCTTGCGCAGGGTGCCAACCGAAATGCCATGTTGCGCCGCCATCACCCGTTCGGGCGGAAGGCGTTCCCCTTCGATAAAACGACCGGCGGCGATGTCATGCAGCAACGCATCACCGATCTGGATGTAAAGTGGCAGGGTTTGCGGTTCGGTCATATCTGCGCCATCAAATTGATATACTATTGATGCACATCTATGGGGGTGCTAGGCAAGGGAAAACCGCACCAATCAGGGAAAGATTCGATGACCGTAGTTCCCGTCACCTCTGCCGATCTCGACGGCGCCGAAGTCTCTTGGTTTTCGGCGCTCTGTTCCGACGATTACCAGTTTCTCGGCGTTCCCGATGGCGATCTTCGCTCTAGCTGGGACCATTGCAGCGCCATCGTGAAAGAGGCCGAGGCCCAGGGTTTTCGCAATGTCCTGTGCCCCTCGTCCTATCAGGTGGGTCAGGACACCCTATCGTTCGTGGCCGGTTGCGCGCCGATCACCGAAAAAATCAACATGCTGGCCGCCATCCGCTGTGGCGAAATGCAGCCGATCATGCTGGCGCGCACCGTGGCGACGCTGGATCATATGTTGCAGGGGCGGCTGACCCTCAACGTGATTTCATCCGATTTCCCCGGTGAGGTGGCCGAAAGCACGTTTCGCTATCAACAGCTCGCGCGAGGTGGTCGAGATTCTGAAACAGGCCTGGACCAGAGATCACATCAACTATGACGGGCAAGTCTATAATTTCAAAGACGTTCCCACCGATCCGGCCAAACCTTATCAAACCGGCGGGCCGCTGCTTTATTTTGGCGGCTATTCCCCCGCGGCCCGTGATTTGTGCGGCCAGCATTGCGATGTTTACCTGATGTGGCCCGAGCCAGAGGAAAACATCATCCAACGCATGAAGGACGCCAACGAAGCTGCTGAAAAATATAACAGAACACTGGATTATGGCCTGCGTGTCCACATGATCGTGCGCGATACCGAGGCAGAGGCGCGCGAATACGCCGATCATCTGGTCAGCAAGCTGGATGATGAATATGGCAAACTGATCCGTGATCGCGCCCATGACAGCATCAGCCTGGGCGTGGCCCATCAGGCGCGGGCGCGGGAATTGTCCGATCAGTTCGGTTATGTCGAACCGCACCTGTGGACAGGCATCGGCCGGGCGCGCTCCGGCTGTGGCGCGGCGCTGGTCGGATCAACCGATCAGGTGCTGAGCAAGATCGAAGCCTATCAAAAACTGGGCATCCGCAGCTTTATTTTCTCGGGGTATCCCCATATGGATGAATGTAAATCGTTCGGACAGCGGGTTTTGCCGCAGATGAAAACCTGCTCACTGCCCCACGCCTATGGCCGGGTGCCGGATGACACACCGCAGACGCCCCTGGGCGCAGGAGAACGCCACTGATGGACCGCATACACCTGAGTGATGACCTGTCATTAAGCCGCATCATCTATGGCATGTGGCGGCTGGGTGATGATGCCAACACCGCCCCCGACCACATCCGCGAAAAAATCGCCGCCTGCCTGGACCAAGGCATCACAACCCTGGATCAGGCCGATATCTATGGCGGCTATATGGCCGAGGAAATCATGGGCGCCGCCCTGACCCCGGATCTGCGCAACCGTATGGAAATCGTGACAAAATGCGATATCGTCGCCCCTGTCGGGCGCCATTCCGGGATGCGGGTGAAACATTACGACACCTCGCGCGCCCACATTGAAACCTCGGTCGATCACTCGCTGCGGCTGATGGGGATTGACCATATCGACCTGCTGCTGATTCACCGCCCCGATCCGTTCATGGATGCCGCCGAAACCGGCGCCGCGCTGGATGATCTGGTGACATCGGGCAAGGTGCGCGGCATCGGGGTGAGCAATTTCAAACCCCACGACTGGACGCTGCTGCAATCGGGTATGAACAACCCGTTGCTGACCAATCAGATCGAAATATCCCTGGGCCATGCCGCGCCCTTCACCGATGGCGATCTTGCGTTCCTGCAAGAGCGCCGCATCGCCCCCATGGCGTGGTCGCCGCTGGGCGGTGGCAGCCTGATGACAGGCAAGGGTGGCCATGGCCCGTTGCGCACGGCCCTTGCCGCGCTGGCCCGCGAACAGGGCGTGGACATGGCCGCCATCGCCGTGGCCTGGCTGTTGGCGCATCCGGCGCGGATCATGCCCGTTATGGGAACGAATAACATAAACCGTATCAAAACGTTATCCGACGCCCTTAAGGTGAAAATTGACCGCCAGACCTGGTTTGAACTTTACGCCCACGCCACCGGACAAGAGGTTCCCTGACCATGGCCAAGGCCCATAATTTCATCCCCGGCCCCGACACGGCCCGCGTGTTTCGTGATGCTCTGGGTCGCTTTGCCACCGGGGTAACGGTGGTGACAACCGACACCCCCGATGGCCCCCTCGGGATGACCGCCAACAGTTTCGCCAGCGTGTCGCTTGACCCGCCGCTGGTGCTGTGGTCGCCCGCCCGGGCGGCGCGCCGGTTTCCGGTGTTCGAGGCGGCCAGCCACTATGCAATCCACGTCATGGGGGCCGAACAGGCCGAATTATGCCATGCCTTCGTGCGCGACGGCGCGGCCTTTGACGCGCTTGACTGGGCGCCCGGTGACAGCGGCGCGCCCCTGATCGAAGGCTGTCTTGCCCGGTTCGAATGCACCCGCCACGCGGTACATGACGGCGGCGATCACGCGATCATCGTCGGGCGGGTTCTGACGGCCCAAATCCGCCCCGGCGCGCCTTTGGTGTTTTCCTCGGGGCAATACGGCGGCCATTCGCCGCTGGACTAACCCCCTGTCTTTACCGGCCGATCATGCTACCTGTCGTGCTGGTAAAAGGAAACAGCCGTGCTGAGCGTCAAGGGCATCACGAAATCCTGGGACAGCGGCCAGCCGGTTTTGCGCGGCGTTGATCTGTCCCTTGGCGCTGGTGCCTCGCTGGCACTAACGGGCGAAAGCGGGTCAGGCAAAAGCACCCTGTTGCATCTGATCGCCGGGTTGGATCACGCCGACAGCGGCACGATTCACATCGACGATCAGGACATCACCGCGCTGGATGATGCCGGGCGCGCAGCGCTCAGGCGCACGACCATTGGCGTGGTGTTTCAACAGTTCAACCTGATCCCATCGCTGAACGTGGCCGACAATATCGCGTTTCAGGCCCGGCTGGCCGGTCGCGCCGATCCGGCCTGGGCGCAAACGCTGGCCCGGCGGCTGGGGCTGGCCGATCACCTGCGCAAATTCCCCGAGCAGCTTTCAGGCGGACAGCAACAAAGGGTTGCCATCGGGCGCACCCTGACCGCGCGTCCGCGCCTTGTGCTGGCCGATGAACCCACCGGCAACCTGGATGAGGACACCGGCGAACAGGTGCTGGACCTGATGCTGGAGCTGGTGGGGGAAACCGGCACCGCGCTGTTGATGGTCACCCATTCGCCCCGGCTTGCCGCGCGGCTGGATCGACAGGCGCATCTGGAACGGGGGCGCATCGTGCCATGAGGCGCGCCGCCCTGCATGCGCTGTTGTCCCACTGGCGGCGGCGGCCTTTTCAATTGCTGACGCTGGTTCTGGGGCTGGCCACGGCCACCGCCCTGTGGTCGGGGGTGCAGGCGATCAACGCCGAAGCGCGCAGCAGTTATGACCGCGCCGCCGCCGCCCTTGGCCCCGCCCCCCGCGCCACGATCACCACCCCCGACGGCACGCCGCTGGATGCCGCCACATTCACCGCCCTGCGCCGCGCCGGGTGGCTGGTCAGCCCCGTGGTGGAAGGTACGATCACCACCAAGGCCGGCCCCCTGCATATCATCGGGATCGACCCGTTCACCCTGCCCCTTGCCGATCTGCCCGCCGGAACCGGCAACACCGCCCTGAGCGCGACATTCATCGGCAAAGGCGGCCCCCTGATCGCCGCGCCCGAAACCATGGCGCGGCTGGTGGGGGCCGATCTGCCCACTGTTGTCTCAATGGCTGGCCTGCCCCCGGAATCGCCTATGGCGATATTCCTGTGGCCCAACGATTGCTGGGGCTTGAGGGCCGGTTTACCCGTCTTGTGGTGCTGGGCGATCAACCGCGCCAACGCCCCGATCTGGCCGATATCGCCCCCGATCTGGTGCAGAACGCCCCGAAGGCCAGCACCGACATGGCCGCCCTGACCGACAGTTTTCACCTGAACCTGACGGCCTTTGGCCTGCTGTCCTTTGCCGTAGGGCTGTTCATCGTGCGCGGCACCATCGGGCTGGCGTTTGAACAGCGCCGCCCAGTGTTTCGCACCCTGCGCGCCCTTGGTCTGCCTGCGCGCAGCCTGCTGGCGCTGTTGCTGGCCGAGCTGTTGGTGCTGGCGCTGGTGTCGGGCGCCCTTGGCATCGCGATGGGCTATCTTCTGGCCAGCGCGCTTATCCCCAATGTCGCGGCCACCCTGCGCGGGCTTTATGGGGCTTCGGTCGAAGGCACCCTGTCGATCCGCCCCATCTGGTGGCTGAGCGGGCTGGGCATTGCGGTGCTGGGCACGGGGCTGGCCGCTGTTGCGTCGCTGTGGCAGGTGGCGCGCCTGCCCCTGCTGGCCCCGGCACAGCCCAGGGCCTGGGCGCGGGCGTCGGAATCGGCGCTGGTCTGGCAGGGGGCGGGCGCGGTGTTTCTGACCGCACTCTCGGCGGCGACGCTGGCCTTTGGCAGCGGGCTGATCGCTGCTTTCGTGATGCTGGGGGCGCTGTTGATCGCGGCGGCCCTTGCCCTGCCTCTTGTTCTTTACGGGGTCATGGCCCTTGGGGCGCGACTGGCGCGGGGGCCTTTGGCGCAATGGTTCTGGGCCGATACGCGCCAACAACTGCCCGGGCTTTCCCTGGCCCTGATGGCGCTGCTGCTGGCGCTGGCGGCCAATATCGGGGTCGGCACGATGGTTTCCAGCTTTCGGCTCACCTTTACCGGGTGGCTGGATCAACGGCTGGCCTCCGAACTTTACGTCACCGCCGAAACCACGGAACAGGCCACCGCATTGCAGGAATTTCTGGCGCCCCGTGTTGATGCAACCCTGCCAATCTGGAGTATCGACGCCACTTTGGCCGGGCAGCCGGGCGAGATTTACGGCGTGGCCGATCATCCCACCTATCGCGACAACTGGCCCATGATCGCCACCACCCCCGATCTGTGGGACAACCTCGCGGCGGGCAAGGGCGTGCTGGTCAATGAACAACTGGCCCGGCGCGCCGATCTGTGGCCCGGCGCCACCCTGCCCCTGCGCGACTGGCAGGCGCCGGTTCTGGGCGTTTACAGTGATTATGGCAATCCACTGGGGCAGATCCTCATGGGGATCGACACGCTGACCGCCCATTACCCCGAGGTGGAGCGCCTGCGCTTTGGCCTGCGCCTGCCACACGGCGATGTTGATACGCTGCGCCGCGCCCTGATCGACGATTTCGGCCTGCCTGCCGACAACATCGTCGATCAGGCCTCGATCAAGGCGTTTTCGCTGGGGATATTCGAGCGGACATTCACCGTGTCGCGCGCCCTGAATGTGCTGACGCTTTCAGTTGCCGGATTTGCCATTCTCACCAGCCTGCTGACCCTTGCCGCCATGCGCCTGCCGCAACTGGCCCCCGTCTGGGCGCTGGGGGTGTCGCGCCGCCGCCTTGCGCGGCTGGAGCTGTTGCGCGCTTTGGTGCTGGCCGGGCTGACGTTGGTTTGCGCCGTGCCAGTGGGCCTGCTGTTGGCCTGGGTCCTGTTGGCGGTGGTGAACGTCGAGGCGTTCGGCTGGCGCCTGCCGCTGTTCCTGTTCCCGCGCGATTGGTTGATACTGGGCGTTCTGTCGTTGCTGGCGGCGGGGCTGGCGGCGCTGTTTCCGGCGCTGCGCATTGCGCGGATGCCGCCTGCGCGCTTGCTGGGGATGTTTGCCCATGAACGTTAAAGGGTTGATCTGCGCGGTATTGTTTGCCGTTTCGGCCGGCGGCGCGCTGGCACAGGGGTTTGCCGGGTTGGGCGCCGCCAATGACGGGTTTGAAGCTGTCACGCCGGGGCCATTCATATTTCCGCGCGATCATGCACCGCATCCCGGGTTTCGGATTGAATGGTGGTATGTGACCGCCAACCTGACCGGCGACGATGGCGTGGACTACGGCGTGCAATGGACGCTGTTCCGCTCGGCCCTGCGCCCCGGTGGTGCGGCAAAAGATCAGGCATGGATGGGCCACGCGGCCCTGACCACACCGACAGATCACTTCGTGACCGAACGTCTGGCGCGGGGCGGCACCGGACAGGCGGGCGTTTCGGTGCAGGATGGTTTTGCGGCGTGGATTGATGAGTGGCAGATGACAGGGCCAAACATCAACACCCTGACCCTGAGCGCGCAGGGCAGCGATTTTGGCTATGACCTGCGCCTTGCGGCCAAGGGGCCATTGGTGGCGCAGGGCGATGGGGGATATTCGGTGAAATCCGCCGCAGGCCAGGCAAGCCGGTATTATTCCCAGCCGTTTTACGCCGTGAATGGCACCCTGTTTCTGCCCGGCGGCCCGGTCACGGTGCAGGGGCAGGCCTGGCTGGATCGTGAATGGTCGTCGCAGCTTTTGGATGCGGATCAAAGCGGCTGGGACTGGGTTTCACTGAGTTTCGACAGTGGTGCCAAATTGATGGGGTTTGTGTTGCGCAGCGGGACCGGCGGATTCACCTCGGCCACATGGATTGCGCCCGATGGCACGCCAACGCCCTTTGACGACGGCGATCTGGCGATGACACCGCAAAAACGCCACCGGGTGGCGGGGCGCGCTGTGCCCGTGGTCTGGCGGGTGGAATTGCCCGAAAAAGGGGTGGATGTGACGATCAGCGCCATGAACCCCGACGCATGGATGAACACCAGCCTGCCCTATTGGGAAGGGCCGGTGCGCATTGCCGGATCGCACAGCGGGCGCGGGTATCTTGAGATGACAGGATACGAATGATCTGCCCCCGGCGCGCGCCGGAGGGCAAAGGGGTTATTCCGCCGCAACGCCCGGGTTGTTGGGGTGCGTCGTCCAGTTGGCATATTCCTTTTCCACCACCTTGCCGGTGCGCGGATCGGTTTTGCCATGGGCCATGGGTTCAAGCGTGATGCAATCTTCCACCGGGCAGACATTGACGCAAAGGTTGCAGGCGACGCATTCTTCATCAATCACCGTAAAGGTGCGGTCGTCGGACATGGCGATCGCCTGATGGCTGGTGTCCTCGCAGGCGGCAAAACAGCGCCCGCAACTGATGCACAGTTCCTGATCAATCTTTGCCTTGGCCACATAATTGAGGTTCAGGAACTGCCAATCCGTCACGTTGGGCACGGCGCGGCGCGTGATCTGATCAACCGATGTATATCCCTTTTCATCCATCCACTGGGACAGGCCCGATTTCATTTCCGACACGATCTTGAACCCATAGGTCATGGCGGCGGTGCAGACCTGCACATTGCCCGCCCCCAGTGCCATGAATTCCGCCGCATCGCGCCATGTGGTCACACCGCCGATGCCGCTGATCGGAATGTTGTTACATTCCGGGTCGCGGGCGATGTCGGCGACCATGTGCAGGGCGATGGGTTTCACCGCCGGGCCGCAATATCCCCCGTGCGATCCCTTGCCGTCGATGCTGGGTTCGGGCGACATGGTATCAAGATCAACCGAGGTGATCGAATTGATCGTGTTGATCAGGCTGACCGCATCGGCCCCGCCCTGCACCGCCGCGCGGGCGGCGTGGCGCACGTCGGTGATGTTGGGGGTCAGTTTGACGATCACCGGCATCCGGCTGTGTTGCTTGCACCAACGGGCAACCATACCAACATATTCCGGCACCTGGCCCACGGCGGCGCCCATGCCCCGTTCGCTCATCCCGTGGGGGCAGCCAAAGTTCAGCTCGATCCCGTCAGCGCCGGTGTCTTCCACAAGGGGCAAAATGGCCTTCCACGCCGCCTCTTCGCAGGGCACCATGATGCTGACCACCATGGCGCGGTCCGGCCAGTCGCGTTTCACCTGCTTGATCTCGCGCAGGTTCACCTCAAGCGGGCGGTCGGTAATCAATTCGATGTTGTTCAGCCCCAACAGGCGGCGATCCGCGCCCCAGATCGCGCCATAGCGCGGGCCGTTGACGTTGACCACGGGCGGGCCTTCCTCGCCCAGGGTTTTCCACACCACGCCCCCCAGCCCGCCTTGAAGGCGCGCACCACGTTATAGGCCTTGTCCGTGGGCGGCGCCGAGGCGAGCCAGAATGGGTTGGGTGACTTGATACCGACAAAATTTGTTGAAAGATCAGCCATTTATGCGCCTCCCTTAAAAGATTCCAGCAAGATAACGTTGCCTTCGGTGTCTTCGATCAATGCGTATCGCACGCCCGGCTGCCAGGGCGCATCATCGGGACCATCCCGAACGGTGACCCCTGACGCGGCAAGGGCGGCAACCTCGGCCTCGACATCATCCGAGACCAGCACAAGGGCGGGATGATCCTGTGCCACCGTCATTTCGGCGGCCTTGGCGAATTGGATCATCGTTTCGGCGCCCGGAATTTTCAGAAACACCCATCGCCAATCGTCACCATATGCGGCGTCGGTATGCACCTCCATGCCAAGACGATCACGGTAAAAGGCGATGGCACGATCTTGATCGTGAACCGGTATCGACATGAAATTTATCCGTGAGATGGTCATACTGTTGTCCTTCCATCTTTAGAGAATGAAACGCTCATCCTGTTGCACCGGACAGGGCGGCGTGAATATCCAGCGCCGCGTCGCGCCCCTGTGCCACTGCGGTCACGGTCAGGTCGTCGCCCATGGCGGTGCAATCGCCCCCGGCCCAGACGCTTGCCATGCTTGTGCGCCCCGCCCCCGAGGTGGCAATGCGCTGACCATCAAGGGTCAGGCCATCGGGGGTGGTGTCAATCAGTTGACCGATGGCTTTCAGCACCTGATCGGCAGGCAGGCGAAACACCTCGCCCGTGTGTTCCTGCGCGTCAGTGACATAGGCGCATTCGATTTCCTGCGCACTGCCGTTGCCATGCACCGCAACGGGCACGGCATTGGTGATGATCCGTACGCCGTTCGAGGCGGCCAGATCCTGTTCAAAGACCGAGGCATTCATCCCGTCGCGCCCACGGCGATAAAGGATGGTGACATTCTGCGCCCCCAACAGCCGCGCCTGCACGGCGGCATCCACCGCTGTCATACCGCCGCCAATCACCACCACGTTGCGCCCCACGGGCAGGCTGGACAGGTCGGGCGACTGGCGCAGATCGGAAATGAAATCCACCGCATCCTGCACGCCATCCTTATCGGCCCCCGGAACGGTCAATGCCCGCACCCCGCCAAGGCCGACCCCAAGGAACACAGCATCGAAATCAGCGGTCAGGCCGGACAGGGACAGACCCTCGCCCAGCCGCTGCCCCAGTTCCACCGTGATGCCGCCAATGGCAAGCAGCCAGTCCACCTCGGCCTGGGCAAACCCGTTTGGCGTTTTATAACTGGCGATGCCGTATTCATTCAGCCCGCCCGCCTTGGGCCGCCCATCATAGAGCGTCACCCCGTGGCCCAGCATGGCCAGACGGTGCGCACAGGCAAGGCCCGCTGGCCCCGCGCCCACCACCGCCACCTGTTTGCCGGTTTCCGGCGCGCGGGTGAACGGATGCACGTCAGCCTGCATCAGTGTATCGGTGGCAAAGCGTTGCAACCGCCCGATTTCCACCGGCTTGCCCTCGGCCGCTTCGCGCACGCAGGCCTCTTCGCAGAGGGTTTCTGTGGGGCAGACCCGGGCGCACATACCGCCCAGAATGTTCTGTTCAAAGATCGTGCGCGCCGCCGCTTCGGGGGTGCCGGTTGTGATCTGGCGAATAAACAGGGGAATATCAATGTCGGTCGGACAGGCCGTGATACAGGGTGCATCATAGCAGAAATAACACCGGTCAGCGGCCACCGCCGCCTCGTGACCGTCGAGGGGGGATGAAGGTCGGTGAAATTGTCGGAATAGGCTGCATCGGGCAAACGCCCTGCGGCCACCCCCGGCGTCATCTGATTGTTGCTCATCGCTGCCTCCCCGGTTGCTGGAACAGGTTTAGCTTGCCACAGGTTGAAATTTTATCAACTGGTAAAATTTTTTATTTCCACCGCCCCTCTGCAAGGAAATGAGGTGGCCGTGTCGCACCCTCGGTGGTCAGAACCGCTGCATTGTGGCAAACTGTGGCGCGAAAGCTCTTGTATTCTGCACAGCAGCAAGGGAACTTTGCACCTGCGGCACGCGTTACCCGTGCAGCCCGTCCGCGCCGAAGGAGATGCCGTGACCAACGCCCCGCCCGATCTGCCCCGCCCTGCCCTGCAAGCGCGCCCTTATGGCACCATGGCCGTTCTGGGCGCCGGCGCCTGGGGATCGGCCCTTGCCACTGTCGCGCGTCGTGCCGGGCGCAATGTGCGCCTGTGGGGGCGTGACAGCGCCGTGATTGACGACATCAACACCAACGGGCGCAATACCACCTTTTTGCCCGGTATTGATCTGGCACCGGGCATCGTGGCCACCACCGATCTGGCGGCGGCCCTGGACGGCGCCGAGGCGGTGCTGATCGTCATTCCCTCGATCGCCATCCGCGAAATATGCAGCCAGATCGCGCCGCTGATCGGCAAGGGCGTTCCGGTGGCGGTGTGCGCCAAGGGAATCGAGGAAGGCACCGGGTTTCTGATGGGGCATATCGTGGCCGATGAATTGGGCGATCATCCCGTGGGCGTGATTTCTGGGCCGACCTTTGCCGATGAAACCGCGATGGGCCATTTCACTGCCGCGACGGTGGCGTTCAAATTCTCGTACAACGACCGCCTGTCGCCGATGGAAAGCCCCGCCGCCCGGGTCGCGGTTTCGCTTAGCACGCCGTCGTTCCGCACCTATATCTCTGACGATCTGGTGGGCGTGGAAATCGGCGGTGCGGTGAAAAACGTGATCGCCATCGCCTGTGGCATGATGACGGGCGCTGGTTTTGCCAAGAACACCCGCGCGGCCCTGATCACCCGGGGCATGGATGAGATGAAGCGTCTGGCCGAGGCCCTGGGGGGGCAGCGCGAAACCGTCACCGGCCTGTCCGGCGCGGGCGATCTGACCCTGACCTGTTCGTCGGACAGTTCGCGCAACATGTCCCTTGGGACGCAACTGGGCGCGGGCATCCCGCGCGCCGAATGTTTCGAGGGCCGCCCCGTGGTGGTCGAGGGCGAGATGAACGCGATTTCCGTGACCGATCTGGCACGCCGTGTCCGGGTATCCATGCCGATCTGCGAGGCGGTGCGCCGCATCCTGCACGAAGGCGCCGATCTGAACGATACCTTTGCGCGCATGTGGTCATCACCGATCGAATTCGAACCGCGCGCCATGGGGCTGTCGCTGGATCACCCTTCGGCCCAAATCCCGGCAGTGCCCGCAAACGGAGGTGCATCATGACCACGCCCGTCACTGAAAAACCGATTTCGGCCAAGCAATTCGTGCTGGCCACCGATCTTGACGGCACGTTTCTGGGGGGCACCGAAACCGACCGCAAACAGCTCTATGACTGGATCGCAGGCAACCGCGATACGGTGGGGCTGATCTTTGTCACCGGGCGCGATCCGCAGTTCATCGAAGGGATGTGCCACGACGGGTTGCCATGGCCCGATTACGTGGTGGGCGATGTGGGCACCACCATCGCACAGGTGCGCGACGGCAAGGTCACACCCATTGGCGAATTGGAAACAGAAATCGCCAGCCGTTGGAACGATTCCGGGGCAAGGGTGCGCGCCGCTTTGGCCGATGCGCCGGGGCTGACCCTGCAAGACACCGATTTCCGCTATCGCGTCAGTTATGATTACGCCCCCGACATCTTTGATCCGGTCAGCCATGACACCGTGACCGCGCTGGGGCTGGATGTTCTGGTGTCGGATGAACGCTATTTCGATGTGCTGCCGAAAGGGATCAGCAAAGGCCCGTCGATCCGCCTTCTGGCCGACCATCTGGGCATTGATACGGCCCGCCTGCTGGTGGCGGGTGACACGATGAACGATTATTCGATGCTGGCCCTTGGCCTGCCTGCCGTTGCGGTCGGTGGATCGGAACCGGCGTTGTTGTCACGGCTTGAGGGGCTGGATCATGTCCACCGCGCCCAGGCCATCGGTGCCGCCGGGATCACCGAGGCGATCCGCGTGCTGAACCTGCACCCCAACATCTGAGGAGTCCCCATGCCATCCGATCTGGTTATCGTCTATCACCGTCAACCCTATGAAGAGGTTGAGGAAAACGGCAAGATCGTGTTCAAGGAAAATTCCAGCCCCAATGGGATTGTCCCGACGCTCAAAAGCTTTTTTGGCGGGGTCGAACATGGGGCATGGGTGGCATGGAAGCTGGCCGATGACCCGCAGAATCCCGGTTTTGAACAGGTTGTCGATATTTCCGACAGCTATGGCGATTATGCGGTGTCGCGCCTGCCCCTGACCGCCAATCAGGTCAGCCAGTTCTATCATGTGACCAGCAAAGAGGCCTTTTGGCCCATCCTGCACGGGTTTCGCGAACGCTATAACTACGACCCGGTGGATTGGAAGAATTTCCGCGATGTGAACCGCGCCTTTGCCGAAGCGGCCGCAGCCGAGGCGAAAATCGGCGCGGTGGTCTGGGTGCATGATTACAACCTGTGGCTGGTGCCGGGGTATCTGCGCCAGATGCGCCCGGATCTGCGCATTGCGTTTTTCCACCACACCCCGTTTCCGGCGGCGGATATATTCAACGTGCTGCCCTGGCGCAAAGAGATCGTCGAAAGTCTGCTGGCCTGTGATGTGGTCGGGTTTCACATCGCGCGCTATGCGTCGAATTTCGTCTCGGTCGCGCGGTCGCTGTTTGATGTCGATGCCATCGTGCGCGTCCGGGTTCAGGATGATTTCATCTCGGAGGGTACGGCCCTGACCGAACGCACCGTCCCGACCGAGCTGCACCATCATGGGCGCAAGGTGCATATCAGCACCGCCCCCGTGGGCGTGGATGTGGATTATATCCTGTCGCAGGCAGATCGCCCCGAAACCGCCACAGCCACCGCCGAGATCCGCGCTGAAATGGGCGATACCCGGCTGATCCTGTCGGTCGGGCGCACCGATTACACCAAGGGCGGCGTGGATCAGCTGGAAAGTTTCGGTCGCCTGCTGCGCGACAATCCCGATCTGCGGGGCAAGGTGCGGCTGATGCATGTGTCTGTCAGCGCCAACCGCAACATGACCGCCTATGCCGAGGTGCAGGATGCCATCGAACAGACGGCGGGCCGGATCAACGGCCAATACGGCACCTTCGAGTGGACCCCGATCATCCTGATTTCGCGCGCCGTGCCGTTTTCGGAACTGATCAGCTATTACCGGGCGGCCGATGTGGCCTGGATCACGCCGCTGGCGGACGGAATGAACCTGGTGTGCAAGGAATATGTCGCGGCACGCACCGACGGTGACGGGGTGCTGGTTTTGTCGGAATTCGCCGGTGCGGCGGTTGAACTGGGCGCGGCGGTGATCACCAACCCCTATTCCCACCGCTCTATGGACAGTGCCATTCTGACCGCGCTGGAAATGCCCGAGGACGAGCGGCGCCAGCGGATGACACGCCTGCGCAATGTGGTGCGCAAATACGATATCCGGGCCTGGGGCGACATGCAGCAGGATGCCTTTGACAAGGCAGGCGAAGCGGCAAACAAGACAGGCCAGCTACCGGCCTGACGGGGCAATCCACCGGCTGAGCGCCGACATTTCCAGAACGGTCAGTGTGATCCGGTACAGGTGGTGAAACGTCACCACCGCCGGGTTCGCTGACAGCGACAGGGCCACCAGCCCCATTTCCGTCACCCCGCCCGGCGCAAAGGACAGCACCAGAACCTCGGTCGGCTGGCCGGTGATGGCGTGAATGATCACGGACAGTGCAACACCAAGCCCCACCATCGCCGACACCGACAATATGGCCAGCCAAAGCCCAAGACGCAGCATCCGCCCGGTGATCCCGATGAACCGCACGCCCAGACTTGTTCCCAGCACCACCTGCGCCGCGCCCAGAACCCACCCCGGCGGGTTCATCTCCAACAGCCCCAGCGCGCCAAGCGCCCCGGCAACCATCAGTGGCCCGGTCAACTGCCCCGCCGGCAGGCGCAGTATCCGCCCCAGCATCAAACCGCAGAAAGCGACGGCAATCAGTTCGGGAATATCCGACAGCCGCGCCGCGCCGTGTGAAAAACTGACCCCCGCCGAACTTCCGACAGCATGGCCGTGCAGCACCGACAGCCCCACCGGCACCAGCGTGACCACCAGAATGATGCGCAGAAACTGTTGCAGCGTCAGCACCCGGATATCGGCACCGGCCTGTTCGCCAAGGGTGATACTTTCCATCACGCCGCCGGGGGTGGCACAGAAAAACGCCGTTGCCCGATCATAGCCGCCAAGACGGCGGAACAGCCAGAAATTCACCCCATGGGCGGTAAAGACAAACAGGGTGACCCCGACCAGACTCACGATCATTTCCGACCATTGCGCCAACAGCCCGGCATTCACCTGCGCCCCGATCAGCGCCCCGATCACCGCAATGACAAGCATGCGGAACCCCATGGGAAACGTATACCCCACCGGAAACCGGCCCGGCGCAATGGCCACCATCACCGCCGAGGTCACAAGACCGCCGATCATCCACGGCAGCGGCAGATGCAACAGTTTGGCCGCTTCGCCCCCCGCCACCCCCAAAGCCAGAAGAAAGGCGGTGAACACCACCACACGGGGATCAGGGCGAAACGGGCCGTTACCGATACGAATTGGGATCATGGCCAAGTCGTACTTTGAAAATCTGGGGCTGACCAGCGCACAATTGGCCATGGCCCTGCCCCCGCAGCTTTGCTAGATCAGGCAGATGATCGAACTTGATTTCACTGCATATTGTGCCCTGTTCGTGGCGCTGGCCCTTGGCGGCATTCTCAAGGGCGTAACCGGAATGGGTGCGCCGATCATCGCAATTCCGGTGATGGCGGCGCTTTTCGATGTGCGGCTGGCGGTTGTGGTTCTGGTGCTGCCCAACCTGGCCACGAACCTTTGGCAGTTATGGCAATTTCGCACCCACACGCACGGTGGGTTTTCCTGGCGGTTTGCCGTGGGCGGTGCCCTGGGCGTGCTGGTGGGCAGTGCCTTGCTGGCCACCGTGCCGGCACGGTTTCTGACACTGGCGGTCGGGCTGGTTGTTCTGGGCTATGTTGTTCTGCGCGTGTGGCGCAGGGATTTCCGGCTGGCGCAGGCGCAGGCCGACCGGATCGTCCTGCCTGTGGGCGTGGCGGCAGGTATCCTTCAGGGGGCTGCGGGTATTTCCGCGCCGATCTCGATCAGCTTTCTCAATGCGATGGGGTTGCCCCGCGCACAGTTCATTCCGGTCATATCGCTGTTTTTCGTGGCCATGGGGGCGATGCAGTTTCCCACGCTCGTCGCGCTGGGATTTTATGACCGGCACATGTTGTTCCTGAGTGCTGTGGCCCTGATCCCGCTCTGGGCGTTCATGCCGGTGGGGGCGCGGCTGGCCCGGTCGATCTCGCCCAGGGCGTTTGACCGGGTGATCCTTGTGACACTGGTAATTCTGGCGGCAAAGCTGATCCTTTGGCCGTGACGCGGGTGACAGGTGTTTTGCACCTGTATAGGTTGAAATCCACGGCATTTGGCCTGCGCCCTGCAATATCGGGGTTCAAAACCCTTCGTTGCATCAACCTTTCAGGGGGACGGACATGGAAAAGACCGGCATCGGGCGGGGGTGGTTGCGTTTATCCGCTCTGGTGATGGCAACGCTTTTTGTGACCGGCACCGCGTCAGGCGCCCAGGATCACGAGGTTTCGCCCGAAAACAGGGCGCGGCTGGAAAAACTGCTCGCGTTTCTTGCCGGGGTCGACGATTTTCTGCCAACCGTGAACCGCGTTGACCCGGCCGCCCTGCCCGTGACCTTTCCGTTCAATGAGATCATGAACCACATCGTTGTCGACGTTTCTTTTGGCGATGGCGCGCCCCTGCCGTTTATGGTCGACACGGGCGCGCCCACCTTCGTAACGTCACAGATAGCCGCGGATCATGGCGGTGAAACCATCATCGAACAGGTCAGCATTGCCGGGGGTGGGCGCCTGTTGTGGAACCCGCTGCAACGTTTTCCATCCCTGTCGATCGAAGGCGCGCTTACGATCACCGATGTGACCGGGGCGACGGGCTGGGCGCCTGCCGATGCGCTTTATTGCGTCGCGCCGCACGGGTTGCTCGGCGCGCCGGCCATGCGCAACGCGGTCTGGCAAATCAACTATGGCACCCACAAGATAACAGTCGCCGCAACCGTTGGTCAGCTTGACCATATCGACGGCGCCATCGCGCTGCCCTTCACCGTGAAACCGGGCAACCTTTCGCCCTCGCCGATTGTTGAACTGGGGGTCGGCGACGGCACGCTGACCTTTCTTGTGGACACTGGCGGGGGCATTCCCCTGACCATCAACACCAGGGATATCGCCGGGGTTGGCATCGTTGTTCCCCCGAATGCACCATCCACCACCAACATCGCGGGTGGTGGCGCGGGCGCATTCGAAACGAAACTGACCGCCATGGCCCTGCCCGTCCGGTTCGGTGCTATCGAAATCAAAACCCCGGTTCTGATCGGTGATGGCATGGCGCCGACAACAGCGGGCAACATGGGGCATTCGTTTCTCAGGAATTTCGTCGTCACCTTCGATTGGTCGTCACAGATGATGTATCTTGATCCCCTTGCCGATGACGACACCATTGCCCCCCGTCCGACGTGCCGTCCGCCGGATACACCATGCGGGATGGCAAAATCATCGTGGCTGCATTGGCCAGGGACGGTCCTGCCGACAAAGCAGGCCTTACCCTTGGCGAAATCGTGAGCAAAGTCGACGGCAAAACAGTCGATGGCATCACCCTGGACGAGTTCTGCGCATTGCGCGAAACCGACGCAAGGACGCTCACGACAGTAGATGGCAAGACCTATGACATCGGCAAAATCACCGGGTTCTTCAATCCGGGCAATTAAAAATCAACCGTCACGCGGCTTTTTGATGGCAACGGCAAGTGGCGCAGGGGCTGGGCCTGACATCCCGCCCTCTTTCGTATCTGTATTATCGTTTCGAAACACCTCTGAGCGTTGCAGAAGGTCCGCACAGATCACAAGGCACAACGGCCGCTGGTGGTGTCCTGCCGCGAAAACGCCGGGGACACGTGCCGCGATCACCGCGTTCAGGGTGGCCGTAACGACATAGGCGCGCAACGACGTGATCGCGACAAGCGTTCAAGGGCGGGCGATGCCCGAAACAGCAGCCGCCCGTCCTGTTTTTGTTCACGTCGCCGGGGGCCAGCTTGCCGGGGATCAGTCTTGCTTTCATCGACGTCATCCTTTCGGTTGAAACAACGCTTGTGCGTCGGGGTGGTTGATCGTGTTTTCCGAAAATCCAAAGACGCCACTTGCCTGCAAGTCTGTCGCAAGCCGCCGGGTCGTGGACATCGTAATCAATGTGGGCGCGCTAGCCAGCGTGATGCGCCCCCCACGCACCCTAGGCTGGCGGCGCGTCGGGCATTTCCCATCCCGGACGTTCGGCAGCACCAGGACCGGCGGGGCAAGGTGGCGCGCCAAAAGCGACTTTGCCATTTCCATTTGCTCGGTTCGGTCCATTTCGGTTGTCCCAAAAGTTGAAGGGGCAAAGGCGGCTCGCCGGTTTGTCATGGTCGCCGGATGTCACTGCTTTTCCTCGGCATGCACATCAAAATGCAAGGGCGCGACCAGCAGCACGCCAATCATCACCACGGCGATAACGGCCATGCCCAGGTACAGATCCTGTGTCGCCAGCGAAATCGTATCGCGCAGATAGGCTCGCCACATCAGAATCGTCGTGGGTGGCCTGCAGCGCCGCAACCACACCGTTCACATCAGCGGGCAGCGCCGCCGCCAGGGCACTCGGCGCCTGCGCCAGCCGTTCGGCCACCACCGCGTTGAAAATGGCACCGAACAGTGCCGCCCCAAGGCTTTGCCCCAGATAGCGCGCGAACATGCTGGCCCCGGTCACGACGCCGCGCCGGTCCCAGCCGACCGCGGATTGCACCCCAACGATCAGGGACGTGGACACAAGACCAAGCCCAATGCCAAGCGTCACCTGAACCGCGATAACGGGCCAGACCGGTTGCGGCACCGGGACCATCAGAAAGCCGATCGCCGCAACCAAAAGAACAACAGCCCCCGTCATCGCGGTGTTGCGAAAACCAAAGCGCATGTAGAGGCGGCTGGAATAGGCCGAAGCCACGGGCCAGCCGATGCTCATGGTGGCCAGAACCAGACCGGCCGCGATGGCGCCCAGCCCTTGCACCGATTGCGAAAACGTCGGCAGATACGCGCTTGGTGCCATCATCAGCGCCCCCATACCCAGCATGGCCAGATTAGGCAGTGCCAGATCGCGCCGCCGCCACAGCCAGCCGGGCATCACCGGTTCGGATGCACGCCGTTCGACAAAAACCGTCAGGATCAGAAGAACCGCCGCGACGGCAAAGATTGTCAGGCTGGTCGTCGATAACCATGGCCACGCCTGTCCGCCCTGCAACAGCCCAAGAATTACCGTTCCCACCGTTGCAAGAACCAGCGCCGAACCGGCATAGTCAATGCGCGGTGCCCGGCGTTCGAACTTTTCGTGCAGCAGTTTGCCGATCAATACCAACGCCAGGGCGCCGACCGGCAGGTTGATCAGAAAGATCCAGCGCCACGACACATATTCCGCCAGCGCCCCACCCAACAGCGGCCCGACGATCGCGGCAACCCCCCAGACGCTGGACAGCCAGCCCTGAACCGCACCGCGTTCGCGCACCGAATAAAGATCACCGGCCAGGGTCGATACCGTCGCCATGATCGCCCCGGCGCCCAGCCCCTGCAAGCCGCGAAAGGCAATCAACGAGACCATGTCCCAGGACAGCGAGGACAGGGCCGAGCCGGCCAGAAAGACCAGCGTTCCGGCCATCAACACCGGCTTGCGCCCGAACAGGTCGGACAGTTTGCCATAAATCGGAATCGTCACTGTCTGGGCCAGCAGATAGATCGAGAACACCCAGCTGAACAACCTGAACCCGCCCAGATCGCCGACGATCTGCGGGATCGCGGTGGACACGATGGTCGTATCCATCGCCGCCAGCATCATGGTGCACATCAGCGCCGCAAGAATCCATCGGCGCGGGTCGGGCTGGCGCCCCTGTTTGGTTGTCATCAATGTCGTCCCATAAGGTTAAAAATCGTGGTGCGCCGGCCCTTGTTGCAACAGCATCCGTGCCATCATCCGAGCCCGCGGAATGCTCGACAGGTCACCAAGAACCTGCGCCTGGGTGATGCCTCCGTCAATGAGCAGCTGAAGCGACAGCGCGGTCTCTGCAGGTTCTGCAAGGCCAAGCCGCCTGATCTCGCGCTTCAGCAGGTCGATAAGCTGGCGTTTGTGGTCAACAGCGATGGCACGTGCCCGGGACGCCGAAGACGGGTATTCCTGTGCGGCTTTGATAAACATGCACCCCGAAAACCCGGGCGGCGTTTCCATCTCTGCCGCAACCCAGCGTTCGACGGCGTCAAATACGGCGACGATGCGCGGCCCCGGCGCGGGCCCGGCATCCGCCATCGCGCCTTTCATCATCACCAAAAATGCATCCGAGCGACGCTCCAGTGTGGCGACGACCAGCGCATCCTTGCTGGTGAAATTGTTATAGAGCGTCATCGAGGCGACACCGGCCTCGCGGGTGATCTGGTTAATTCCGGTTGACACGAACCCCTGCGCCGCGAACAGGGTGTCTGCGGTGTCCAGAATGGTGTCGCGTTTGCTTTTCCGGCCCATATCAGCCTGGATCTCCTGTCATTCATTTCGGTAATCGCCGCTCTTTTGCGGCGCGTCGGATTCTTTTATATAGATTGATCTACCTATTTGAAAGCGGTGACCGTGACGCAGACTGATGTGTGCACGGCCCGATTCCGGTCGGTACTGCCAGCCCCCCCGAATGGCTTCTCCATCACCGGCCCCAAGTGACCGGTGCATGGCATGACCCGACCACCCGCTGTTTCAAGGATACCCCGATGAGCGAAACCCGCCCCCCGCTGCCGCCGTTCACGAAAGAAAGCACAGCCCTCAAGACCCGCAAGGCGGAAGACGCCTGGAACAGGCAAGACCCGGTGGCGGTGCGGTTTCAGTATGAATACCACAATGCCGCCGGTGACTGGTTCCGCGCCCATGGCAACGAGCAATGGCGTTTTGACGACCATGGCCTGACGGCCCGTCGCGAAGCCAGCATCAACGACATGCCGATCCGCGTTGGCGACCGCAAATTCACCTGGGCCAAGGGCCCGCGCCCCGTCGATTTTCCCGGCCTGACCAAGCTTGGCCTTTAAGCACCCGCGAAACGACGCCCCGATGAACCCCAGGTTTCCGGCCAGCACCGCACCGATCAAGCTGTACCGCAACCCGTTGTCAGGTCATTGCCACCGAGTCGAATTGCTGATGTCGCTTCTGACATGGATCGGCAGCAAACAGCACGCATTTCGCGGCGCTGCCCGCGCGGCGCAAGCCAGAGGATGAGCCGGCAGCGCATGCGCCGCTGACCATCGGCATCGGGCTTTTCGCTCTGACGCACCTGATGTTCACCAAGAATCCCTATGAGGAGAGTTTCCGGTCATATTACACCTTCCACCTGATTGACCGGTTCGCCCTGTCCATCCCTTCGGCGCAGATCGGCGGGTTGTTCCATGGGCCGAACGAGAATTCACCCTAGGGGGCACCGACGCGGCATGGCCGCTTCAGGCGGGGGATTTCATCTCATTGGTCAGACGTGCCGACCGTCACGGTGATCCCCTGACGACTTGCTTGCGGACACAGGACGCTCGATGCAGATTGCGATGGGATCGCTGGCGGGAAAACTCTCGCTCAGTGCTTCGTCCAACAGAGCGTCAAGACGGGCCCTGTCGGACAGTGCAGTGTCATCCGCCGCAATCCCGGCCTGGGATTGATACGTCACATCGGCGCCGCCAAAGGCCCGAAGCTCATAGGCAGTTGTGGAAACGACCTTGCCATGTTCATCCGTGTCGACCCGAAGTCCGAGGTCACGGGATGCAAATATCCTGTGCGGCTTGTTGTCCTGATTTTCCTCACCAAGTTCGAGCCAGTTATTGATTTTGGCGGTTGCGATATCGTCGTGCAATTGCCCGACACTGATACCGAACGCCCTGGCAACGGCAGATACGTCAGTTTCGGCTCTGTCAGCGGGAAGTGTGATCTTGAACATTTTCTCCTCCATGGGGGTTTACTCTGCGATACGTCCTGACCGGCAGGTCGGCGCAATCGGCACATCGAATGCAACCGGACGGCTGCACCTTGGTCAGGGGGTGATTTGGTTGCCAAGCGTCTCCTTTTCCAGCTTCAACCGGTGCGCCAGGTCGTCAACAAAATCCGACAGACCAACATAGAGCGTTTTCCAGCTGGTGCAGGCACCTGCGGGCACCGTGAAATCAGTCGTGATGTCGCGGATCCGTTGGATATCGCGATCAAATGCGATGTGTTTCGCGTGCAAGACCTCTGCCGATGCCGCAACATCGGGCGCCGAACCATCGTGCGGGACGGAAAAAAGACCCTGCTCCGCCGCGACAAAGCGGCGGAGGATCCTGGATAATCCGTCCGGATTTCCTTTGTCGCCGGTGTGAAGATCCTCGACCATTTCGGCCAGCTTTAGCAGTTGTGGCAATTGAAGATGGTGTTGCTCAGGCGCTGATACATCCAACGACACTGCCAATTCACCCCCATCGGCACTCTGGGCCGCATTCGCCAGGTGTTTTTCTTTCGATACGTCGCGTTCCATGACATCAGCCCCGACCGGGATGTCGGGCTTGGGCGCACTTCTTGTCCGGGTTCGCATCAGAACTGCGCCGTGCCTGTCCAGGGTCAGACGCACACGGGTGGCTTCGTGGCGAAAGGTAATCCGGTGGCGCCCTTCATCCTTGTCTTGCCCTGCTTCGCAGACGCTGGTGACCTGACCATCGCGCATCAGGCGGCGCAGATCAGCCGTCTCAAGCCCAAGCAACGGCGCAAGGTCGGCTGCGTCAATCTGAAATCCTGTTTCTGTTGGCTCCAGACGCATTTTGGTGACTCCTCTCTGATCAGGTACCGTTGCGGGTGATCGCCACCTGCCAGACCTCGGGGCCGTCAATCAGAAACTCGGCATCAAACTGAGCAGGCCAGTTCTGTTCGATCCGCTGAAGAAGCGGGACCGGCGCGTGGTCATTGATCAGTACGAATGTTGCACCGGGCTCCAATCCCTCAACCGCCGCAAAGACGGTTGCGTGACGTTGAGGCGGCATCATCGGGCGCAGATCGACGATGACGGGTTCTGCGGTGGTTGGCTGCGTATCGGCGGACATCGGTCCCTCCTGTCAGATGTATGCTCATCTGTTAGGCGTTTAAAAAAATATTGTCAATATTTCTTTTATGCCATAGACCCTCCTCAACGGTAGGAGGCCACACATGCCCGATCACATGCAGAAATACGTCCATCTCCAGCGGCGCATGGCAGACAAGCGTAAACCCAAAGTACGAATCCGCGACCACGACGAGATTTTGCCCGACTTCTCGGCCGACGAGGCCGCTGCTCAGGCCTCGCGCTGCGAGCAATGCGGCACGCCCTATTGCCAGGTCTATTGCCCGTTGGAGAACAACATCCCCGACTGGTTGAAGATGACCGCCGAAGGCCGCATGCAAGAGGCCTATCAACTGGCGCAGGCGACCAACAATTTCCCCGAAATTTGCGGGCGCATCTGCCCGCAGGATCGTTTGTGCGAAGCGAAATGGGCCTGCACGTTGGAACAGGCCGGGCATGGAACCGTGACGATCGGCGCCGTTGAACGCCATATCGGAGACACCGCCTGGGCGAAAGGTTGGGTAAAGCCACGGCGACCGCTGCGTGTGACGGGCCAGAACGTTGGCATCGTCGGCGCCGGTCCGGCCGGCATGGCCGCTGCCGAAGAATTGTGCGCGGCCGGTCACGAGGTTCACCTCTATGACCGTCATGCCCGCATGGGCGGACTGATGTCCTATGGCATCCCCGAGTTCAAGATGGAGCAGCACGTGGTCGCCCGGCGCGCCGCACTTCTGACCGAGGCCGGAGTGATCTTTCACGGCGGTCAGGTTCTTGGCGAATCCCTTGCGTTCGAATCGCTGCGTGCGCGACACGACGCGGTTGTTCTGGCCTATGGTGCGCATAAAGCGCGCCGTCTTGACCTGCCCGGCGAGGATTTGGCCGGTGTGATTTCGGCGATGGACTATCTTGTGTCCTCGAACCGCGCCTTGATCGGCGAGACAGACACACCCGAGATCAATGCCGCCGAAAAGTGGGTTGTCGTGATCGGCGGTGGAGACACCGCAATGGACTGTGTACGCACGGCGGTCCGGCAGGGCGCGGCGGGCGTCACCTGCCTTTACCGCCGAGACCGTGCCAACATGCCTGGGTCAGCGCGCGAGGTTGGCCACGCGGAAGAGGAAGGCGCGGAATTCGGTTGGCAGAGCCAACCCGAGGCGCTGATGGACATACCCGTCGAAGTGATAACCGCGCGTCCCGAAGGCTTTGGACAAATCGGCATCGTGCGCACGGTTCAGGCCTGCCGCACGCGGCTGGGCATGCCCGATCACGTCGGGCGCAAACGGCCAGAGCCGATGCCAGGGTCCGGGTTCGAGATCGCCGCCGACCTCGTCATCAACGCGCTCGGGTTCATGGTCGAGGATGCAGGCGGGCCGACAGGCGGGCGCGTGGGCATGTCGGCGCAGGGACGCATCGCTGCCGATACCACATCGCGCATGACGGCGGCGCAGGGCGTTTTCGTGGCCGGAGACGCGCGACTCGGGCCCTCGCTGGTGGTATGGGCGATCCGAGAGGGCCGCGAGGTGGCCGCAAAAGTTGCGCAGTATCTCGAAAGCCTGCCGTTGCCCAAGGGCGGGGCCATGGCCCATCCAACCGGGAATGATGTGAAGGTACAGATCGGAGAACCGACATGAAACTGACAATGATGTCGGATTACGCGTTGCGGGTGCTGCTGTTTGCGGCGGCCCACCCTGACCGGCTGGTGACGATCGACGAAACACAGGCGGTCTATGATATCTCGCGCGGGCACCTGATGAAAATCATCGGTGTGCTGGCCCGTGCCGGTATCCTGCACTCGCAACGCGGCCGCAGCGGTGGGTTCACGTTGGGCCAGCCCCCCGAACAGATACATCTGGGCGATGTGTTCCGCCTGACCGAACCGGATTTCGAAATGGTCGAATGTTTTACGCCCACGAACACCTGCGCCATCACGCCATTCTGCCGCCTGCCGGTGATCGTCACCGAGGCTTTGAACGCCTTCATGGCAGTCATGGACCGCCATACGCTCGCCGAGCTGATCATTCAGCCGCAACAATTCGGCGCGATTCTTGCCACAGTCGAAGACAGACCATCCTCATGACCAGCGCAGAAAAATCCCCGGACGCATCAGCCAGCCCGACCCGAATGATCGCGATCAGTAGCGGCAAGGGCGGCGTCGGAAAATCCACCGTGACCGTAAATCTCGCCGTCGCCATGGCCCGGGCCGGACTGCGCGTCGGCATTGTCGATGCCGATGTCTATGGTCCGTCGATCCCCGGCATGCTTGGTATTCCGGGCAACGCCCCGCCGGCAATGGGCCCCGATCAAAAGGTGATCCCGTCCCAGGCGCACGGGGTCAAGGTCATCTCGATGGCGATGATGACCGACGATGACCGCCCGGCAATCATGCGCGGTCCGATGGTCACCAAATATCTGCGCATGTTCGTGTCGCAGGTGGCCTGGGGCGAACTTGACGTGCTGCTTCTGGATCTGCCGCCGGGGACCGGCGACATTCAGTTGACGCTGGCCCAGTCCTTCCCCCTGACCGGCGCCGTGGTCGTCAGCACACCGCAGGATGTCAGCCTCAGGATCGCGCGGCGTGGCCTTCGGATGATGGAACAGGTCAAGGTGCCCATCATCGGCGTCATCGAAAACATGAGCGGCTTTACCTGTCCGTCCTGTGGCGACGTTACCCACATTTTCCACCAGGGCGGCGGCGCGGCCATCGCAAGTGAACTGGGCGTGCCATTCCTTGGCAAGGTGCCGCTTGATCCGGCGATTGTGGACTCTGGCGATGATGGCTTGCCGCTGGTCGCGGCCCTGCCCGACTGCCCTGCGGCGCGCGCCTTTGCCGGTATCGCTGCCGCGTTGGTGAACGCCGAGACCGGTGCCGACCGTATCGCGCTGCCTTTCGACTGGACCGTGACAACCGGCGCCGGAAAGCCGGCACCAGTTCCCGCATCGGGCAACGCTGGCGACATTCCCCGCGCGCTCGGCTTTGATGCGGCGGGGCTGGCGATCGGCTGGCCGGACGGTGATCTGCGGGTGATCCAGGCGCGCGACCTGCGCCTTGCCTGTCCCTGCGCCGCCTGCCGCGACGAGATGACCGGCAAGGCCCTTCTCGATCCCGGGACAGTGCCGCTGACCGTGACACCGACGCGGATCTGGAGTGTGGGAAATTATGCCCTCGGCATCGCGTTCAGCGACGGCCACAGCACCGGCATTCATTCCTTTCGCGCGCTTCGACAGATGCAGGGGACGGAGATGGAAGATGTCTGAAACGATGCCTCGGATGCGAATCCGAGTGCAAACCTCGCCACGCGACCCGGACACGCTGTGTTTTCTGCTTGATGCACCGATCCGGCACGAGGCCGGCGTCATCCGCTTTGACGGGCCGGACCCGACCGCGCCGCTGGCCGCTGCCCTGTTCGCCGTGACCGGGGTGCGCCACCTCGAAGTGGCCGGCCCCGCGATCCATGTCCGCAAGATCGCCGGCACCGCATGGAGCGACATCAAGGCCCCCATCGCGGCGGCAATCCGCGCGGTTCTGGGTGACGCAAAAACACCGCTGGGGGATCGCGCCGGCACAAAGGCGACCGGGGACGGTGCCGATGCCCGGATGCTTGGCCTCGCCCGCGCGGTACTGAACGACCGTATCAACCCGACCATCGCTGGCCATGGGGGGCAGATCGCTGCCGAAAAGGTCACGGACGGCACCCTCTATCTGCGCATGTCGGGCGGTTGCCAAGGCTGCGCCGCGTCGCAGCTCACATTGCGCGGCGGGGTCGAACGGACGCTGCGGTCGGCCCTGCCGGGCCTGCGCGCCATCGTCGATGTCACCGACCACAACGCCGGATCGACACCCTTCTACAGCGCCGCCGCCATCACGCTCGCAGATCGGATCGGCAGACATCTGGAAGTATTGCCGCCCTCCGCCCCCACCGTCAGCTAAGGCGCTTTGACCGGCGTGCTGGGCTCTGGAGGCCCGGATCGGTGCGAAAAACCACACAGGCGCTTGACCATGGGGGTGTTGGGGAAACGATCAGGCTTCCAGCTCTGCGTCCCAGTACAGAAAATCGACCCAGGAATCGTGCAGATGGTTGGGGGGAAACCGGCGGCCGACGTTTTTCAATTCTTCCGATCCGGGGCGGCGCGCGGGTTTCAGCAGGTTCATGCCCGACTGGCGCAGGCTTTGCGACCCCTTCCTGAGGTTGCAGCGCGAACAGGCCGCCACCACGTTTTCCCAACTGGTCACCCCGCCCCGCGCCCTTGGGATCACATGATCAAAGGTCAGATCCCCTTTGGCACCGCAATACTGACAGCAGAATTCATCACGCAGGAACAGGTTGAACCGGGTAAAGGCGACCCGTTTCTGCGGTTTGACGAAATCCTTCAACACCACGACTGACGGAATACGGATTTGGGTGCTGGGCGAGCGGACGATCTGATCATATTCGGCGACAATATCGACCCGATCCAGAAACGCCGCCTTGACCGCCTCTTGCCAGGGCCAAAGCGACAGCGGGTAATAGGACAATGGCCGATAATCCGCATTCAGCACCAAAGCCGGGCAATGGCGCAGGCTGCTGGGTTCACGTACGAAGGTCGTTCTGAAATCGCCGTTCATCGGTCGTTCAACTCCTCGCCGCGGGGCGTGGCGGTTGACCGCAGATGGGCGGCCTCGCCCCGGAATATGTCGGACTATATATGGCGTTCGCCCACTGGCAAGCCCCACAAGGTGGTGATGTCACGCACGACCAAAAGCAGCAGCGCGTGACAAGGGTGTGACAGCACCCAGTGGCGATGCTGACAGGCTCAGTTTTGCTCCATTCCCAGCCGCTCGCGCATGAAGGCCAGCGCCACCGACAACCCGTCCGGCGCGATCCCGTGGGCCGTGCCTTTCATGATGTGGGCGTAAACATCGACGCCCGCCTCCTGCAACGCCTCGGCGGCGGCAGGCAGGCTTTCGGGTGGCACCACATCATCGCCATCGCCATGCAGCAACAGAACCGGCGCGCGGCTGACGATTTCGTCCGCCAGGGTTTCGGGCTGCAACAGCCGCCCGGAAAATCCGACAATACCGGCAACCTCATCATCGCGGCGCGGGGCCACATGCAGGGCCATCATCGTGCCCTGGGAAAAGCCCAGAACGATCATCCGGTCCGCGCTCAGCCCCTCATCGGCCAGCACAGAATCAAGATAGGCGTTCAGATCGTCCACCGCGAGGCGCATGCCCGCCTCGGCCTCTTCCTCGCTTGATCCATCGATCCAGGGAATGGGAAACCACTGAAACCCCATGGGGTTGCCGGTGCAGCGTTCGGGCGCGTTGGGCGCCACAAAGGCCACGCCCGGCATATGTGGCCCCAACGGATCGGCCAGCCCCAGCAGATCGGCGCCATCGGCCCCGTATCCATGAAGCAGCACCACCACTGCCGTCGTCTCGCCCCTGGGCGCGCCGGCCCGTTTGCTTTCCAATATCCGTGTCACCCGATCCCCTCTCGTGTCTTGATATGGGCGTAATACGCCCAAAGCCCCCGTGCCGCAACGCCGCGCCACGGTGCCCAGGGCTGTGCCAGGGCGCGCAATTCCGGGTCGTTCGGGCGGGCGGGCAGATCGAACAGCACCCGCGCCGCCTCTTGCACCGCCAGATCGCCTGCCGCGATCACATCGGCCCGGCCAAGGGCGAACCCGGCGTAGATGTCTGCCGTCCAGCGCCCGATGCCCAGAAGGCCGGTCAGCCGCGCGACAACCTCGTCGTCGGGCAGTTCATCCAGCGCGTCGAAATCAAACCCGCTGGCCGCCAGAGCCTTGGCATAGCGCACCTTGGGGCGCGAAAACCCGCAGGCGCGCAGATCATCCTCGGTTGCGGTGGCCACAGCGGCGCAGGTCGTCAACCCCGCCGTTTCGGTTTTCGCCCAGAGCGCACGGGCCGATGCCACGCTTACTTGTTGCCCGACGATGGCATAAAGCAGGGCGCCAAACCCGCCCGGGCGGCGGCGCAGGGGCCATGGCCCGGTCACGTTCAGAACCTCGGCAAAGCGCGGCTCGACCCCGATCAGCCATGCCGCGCCTTCGGCCATGTCTTCGGGGGTGTTCAGAATGCGCCTGACAGTCATGCCAGCCCCCTTACCCATTCCAGCGCCGCGTCAACCGTTGCCACCTTGGCCCCTGCGGGCTGCGCCGGACGGCGGATCATCGCGACGGGCATCTGCAACGCCCGCGCCGCGTCCAGCTTTGAGCGGCTCGCCGCGCCACCGGCGTTTTTCACCACCAGCCAATCGACGCCCAGCCGCCGAAACAATGCCACCTCATCCGCCTCGGAAAACGGCGGGCGCCCCACCAGGAAATACCCGTTGTCGAACGGAAACGGCCCGGTCGGCGGATCAATCTGGCGGCAGATCAATTCGCGCCCTGCCAGATTGGCAAAGCGTTCCAGGGTCTGGCGCCCGGTGGCCAGAAACACCCGCGCGCCCTTGGGAATATGGCGCGCGGCATCCTCTTCGCGTTCCAGATCAATCCAGCGATCCCCGGGTTCGGAGCGCCACCCCGGGCGCAGCACCTGCATATAGGGCAATCCGCGGGCGCCACAGACATCATGGGTGCGGTGGGATATGGCGGCGGCAAAGGGGTGGGTGGCATCGAGAACCGCCGAAATCCGCTCTTGCTCCAGAAAATCCACAAACCCGTCGCGCCCGCCAAAACCGCCGATCCGTGTCTGCACCCCCATGGGGCGTGGCGCCCGCGTGGCCCCCGCAAGCGAGGCGATCACCGACACCCCCGGCGCATGGGCCAGCGTTTCGGCAATCCGGCGCGCATCGGTCGTGCCGGCCAAAAGCAACAGGCGCATCATCCGGCCATGGCCAATATGCCACCCGCCCTGTCACAGATCACCACATCGACGCTGATGTCGGTCTTTGCCACCATGCCTTGCAATTCGGTGCATGCCGCGCGGGCAATCGCCTCGGCCAAAGGCGCGCCAACGATTCCGTATGCCTCCAGAACGGTGCCGGTCTCTGCCACTTCGGCAACACCACACAGCAGGGCCAACCGATCAAAATCCACGCGGTTGCGCGCCGAATGCAAATCGCGCGCCCCCTGCCCCAGCTTGGCCATCTTGGCCATGCCCCCGCCCACGGTCAGGCGGGGCACGGGATGACGGCACAGGTATTTCACCAAGCCGCCGACAAAGTCCCCCATATCCAGCATGGCGAAATCCGGCAGGCCGAACTGCGCCTGCACCGCCTGTTCGGATTGTGCGCCGGTGCATCCGGCCACATGGGTCTGCCCCTCGGCCCGGGCCACATCGATGCCCCGGTGGATCGAGGCAATCCACGCAGCACAGGAAAACGGGCGCACAACCCCGGTCGTGCCAAGCACCGAAAGCCCGCCAACAATGCCCAACCGGGGGTTCCATGTGCGTTCGGCCAAGGCGGCGCCATCGGCAATGGAAATCGTGATCTCAATATCGGGGTTTTCGCCCAGTTCGGCGGCCAGCGCCTCGACCTCGGCGATCATCATCTGGCGGGGCACCGGGTTTATCGCCGGTTCGCCCACCGCCACGGGCAGGCCGGGGCGCGTGACCGTGCCGATCCCCGCACCGGCGCGAAACACCACACCGCCCTGTGACGGCGCAACCCGCGCCATCACAAGGCACCCATGGGTGACATCCGGGTCGTCGCCCGCATCCTTGACCACCCCCGCCTCGGCCCAGCCATCGCCGGCGTCGCGATGGGCCAATTCCCAGACGGGCACCTCGCCCCGTGGCAGAATCAGCGAAACGCTGGCCGGGAACGCCCCGCCCCACAGCCGCATCAGCGCCGCTTTGACGGCGGCGGTGGCACAGGCGCCCGTGGTCCAGCCACGGCGCAACTCTCGAGTCGGAACACCTCTCATGAACCGCACCATAGGCTGCGGAACCCGCGGCGCCAACGGCCAGATTTCAGTCGCAAGCGGGCTTTGCCCCGCCCCTATTCCGCGCCATAACAGGGCATGAGCGATTCCCCCTCCCTCCCGCCCCACGACTGGCCCATATTGCAACCCGGCTGGGTCTGGCTTTGTGGGGCCGGGCCGGGTGATCCGGGGCTTTTGACGCTGCACGCGCTCAATGCCCTGCGCCAGGCCGATGTGGTGGTTTATGACGCATTGGTGGAACCCGCGATCCTTGACTGGGCGCCGGGGGCAGACCACATCTATGCCGGAAAACGCGGCGGCAAACCCTCGGCCAAACAGCGCGACATTTCGCTGCAACTGGTCGATCTGGCGCGCGCGGGCAAACGGGTGCTGCGGCTCAAGGGCGGCGATCCCTTCGTGTTCGGGCGCGGCGGCGAAGAGGGACAGACGCTGGTGCAGCACGGGGTGCCGATCCGCATCATTCCGGGCATTTCGGCGGGCATCGGCGGGCTGGCCTATGCCGGCATTCCCGTCACCCACCGCGATGTGAACCAATCTGTCACCTTTGTGACCGGCCACGATCAATCGGGCAACACCCCCGGATCGCTCGACTGGCCCTCCATTTCGCGCGGTTCACAGGTGATCGTCATCTATATGGGCATGAAACACATCGCCCAGATCGCCAATGCCCTGCTTGACGCGGGCCGTCCCGGGGGTGAACCCGTCGCCGTGGTCACCTCGGCCACCACGCCCGCCCAACATGTGCTGGAAACCACCCTTGGCACCTGCGTGGCTGACATCACAGCCGCCGCGCTGGAGCCGCCGGCCATCATCTGTGTCGGGCGTTCGGTGCTGATGCGTCAGGCCCTCGACTGGCAGGCGCTCGCCCGGGGTGAACCGGCGCGCAACCTTGATCCGTTGGGCCGGGGCCGCCCGGCCGAAACCGCCTGACGCGCAGGTAAGCGGCGAATCGCGACAGTACGTCAGACCGCGACGTCAGCCTTGATCGCGGCGTGCGGCGTGTACCCTTCGACCTCGAAATCCCCGATCCGGTAATCGTCGATGCTGGCCGCCTGGCGGGTCAGCTTCATCGTGGGGAATGGCCGGGGGCGCGGGTGAGTTGTTCGCGCGCCTGATCGAGATGATTGCGATACAGATGAACATCACCGCCAACCCAGACAAGTTCACCGGGGCGCAGACCAGCCTGTTGCGCCAGCATCAGTTGAAGGGCCGTCGCGCCAACAAAGTTGAACGCCGCCCCCAGCAGCAAATCAACCGATCGTTGCAGCAACAGACAATTCAGGCGCCCATCAGACGTCACATGATATTGGTACACCATGTGACATGGCGGCAAGGCCATCGCACCCAGATCGGCAACATTCCAGCCGTGAAACAGCATACGGCGACTGGCGGGATTTTCACGCAAAGTCTGTACCAGAGTGGCGATCTGATCATGTTCGCGGCCATCCGCCCCCATCCACCGCCGCCATTGTTTGCCGTACACCGGCCCAAGCTCGCCCCACTGTGCGGCAAATGCGTCGTCTTCGATGATCCGCTTTTCAAACGCTTCCTGCGACACATTCTCGCCAGTCTCGCGGCGGTAGCTGGCCAATGGCCAGTCTGTCCAGATACGCACATTCTCGCGCAGCAGCGGCTGGATGTTGGTGCCGCCGGTCAGAAACCACAACATCTCTTTCACCGCGGTTTTCCAGTAAACCCGCTTGGTCGTCAGGATCGGCACCTGACCGCCCGACAGATCAAAGCGCACCATCGACCCAAAGATCGAGCGCGTGCCAACGCCCGTCCGGTCAACGCGCTCGTCGCCCTGCTCAAGAACCTGAGAAAGAAGGTCGAGGTACTGATGTTCTGGATGGCGCATTACGCATGCCTCGTGTTCAAGAAATCCATAGGGCCATGTTTCGCGCCCCGGTGCGCCCCACCTACCCGCAGTTCGCGCCAACGCCCCTTTTAGAAGGGCCATCCCCCGGCGACAATAGCGCGAAGCAGCGCCCAAGGTTCTGCTTGTGCACGTTGCCAGCCTCATTCGGGCGGCGCGCAATGCTATATCTGGGCATGCCCGCCAGAGCAACGACAGGATGCTGCGCCTTGGTGCGCAAATTCCACACCCCCGCCCTATTCTGCACGCAGGGGTCGATAACCTTGACTTGCACCGCCAAACCCCTGACTCTGACGGAAAATATGATAATAGGCAGGCAGTGATGATCAAGAAACTTTTAGCGGCCAGCGCGCTGGCCGGACTTGCCGCGTGCAGCGGCGGTGAATTCCTTTTTCCGGTAGATGATCCGGTCGAACCGGACGGGATTCCCGAAAGTCTGGCCCAGAACCTGAAATCGGTTGAGTACAACCCGGGTTCGGGTGGTAGCGCCCCCTCGCTGACAGTTGAAATCAAATCGCTCGACACGACACCGATCAAGGCCGTTTATGAACGCCGCCCCACGCTGGATGTCCCCGGATATCAGGCCTTCGCGGTGCAGGAGGATGCACTGGACCGGCTGTTCGTCGCACTTGTCGCTCAAAGTGCCGATGGCACCAGCGAGGCTGGAGTCGTGACTGACGGCGGGCAGTTCAACAAGATATTCGGCCCAGGCGCCTATTACAAACGCAACGGCGATTATTCTGCGCCCGACGCTACCGGAAACGGGCCGGGCACCGGGCAGGTTTCCTATGCCGGAACCTATGCGGGCATCACCAACGGTAGTCTGACGAACGGATCCGAGTTGAAACCAGTGCCGCCGGGCACCGATCCCTCGCTCATTCCCGGTCAGCCGACACGCACCTCCGGCACCGCATTCATCAATGCAAACTTCGCGGATTTAGCAATCAATGGTTCGATCTATAATCGGGTTCTGGTTGATACTGGCCTTCAGCTTGAAAGCGTCATCCTTGCACCAACAGAGATCACCGAGGACGGCACATTCTTCGGCGATGCCGAGAAACCGAAATCACTCGGTATCGCTACAACCGACATCGGTGATTTTGGCGGAAACTTCGGAGGCGTTGGCGCGACATCGGTCAGCGGAATCCTCGCGCTAACCCAAGTTTACGACGGGAACCATGAACTGATCCCGGACGCCATCGAAACCGGCGTCTTCGTTCTGGGGATCTGCGGCGTGCCGGGCGATGCGGCCATATGCGACACCGTCGCGCCCCGCTAACGGCGTGCCGTGCCCGCGACGCCCTCACGGCTGCGGCGGTTTCACACAGGTTCTCTGTGCCGCCGCGCTGACGCTTGGCCTTACTGCACCCCTCGCGGCCGAGACCGCGGACCTGACCCTGCCCGACGCCCGACACGTCGCGCTTGCGGCCAGTCTGCGGGGCGATACCGAACTCGCCTTGCCCCTCGCGCAATCGCTCTTGCAACAAGATGCCCACGACAGTGCCGCCCTTTTGGCGCTGGGAACGGCGAAACTCTCCATGGGTGAGGTTGCGGCGGCCTACCGTGCCGGGCGCCTGTCGTTCCGCTATGCCGACACCCGCGATGGCCGGCATCAGGCGGCCCGCCTCGCGGCGGTTGCATCGCTGGCGGAACACCACAACCTGCGGACACGCTTTTGGTTGCGCCGCGCGGGCGATACCGCGCCAGATGCCCTGTCACGCGCACGTGTCATGCGCAATTATCGCGCGTTACAGGCGCAATCACCCTGGCGCAGCCGGTTGGATTTCTCAATCAGGCCATCGGACAACGTGAACGGCGGCAGTGACGGTGCCTTCAACATCATCGACGGGGTGCCTGTCATCGGCATTCTGTCGAACGCGGCGCGCGCCTTGCCGGGGGTGGTCGCCCAAGCGTACGGATCACTGTCCTATCGCCTGTCTGAATCCGCGACCCACCGGACCCTGCTGACGGCTGCACTGTCGGTCAAAAGGGTCAATCTTGACGATCCTCCCGCCACGACCCTGCCCGGTGAAATTCCGTTGACGAACGCCGACCTGGGCGCGACATCCTTCAAGATCGGTCTCGCCAAGACACTTGCTCAGGATGACGGGCGCCAGATCTGGGATCTTGATCTGGCGCTGACGAAATCGTGGCAAGGTGGCCATACCTACTACGAATCGGCAAGCGCGGGCGCCGGGCTGCGGCAGGCGATCAGCAAGCGCTCAGCGCTCAGCGGATCGGTCGAGATCGAACAGCGCAACTATGCCAGCGGCAACCGCGATACAATCCTGGCCTTCGGAACCGGGCTTACCGTCAAAACGGCAAAAAACAACACGCTGGCTGCGTCGGTTCAACTGCGTCACAGCGAGGGTGCGACGCCTGAACTGACCTCACGCGCCGTGTCTGGTGCGCTGGGTTATGAGATTGGGCGTCCTATTGGCCCGGTGCAACTTTCGGCCAGATTTGGTGGCAGCTATGTCGATTACCCGGATTATTCGCTGGGCGTCCTGCCGGTTCCGGGCGGGCGACAGGACCGCACGGCCTTTGCCCAGATCGACATGACCTTTCACAAACTGCAATACGCCGGGTTTTCCCCCAGCCTGCGAATACGCCAATCACGCACCAATTCCAACGTGTCACGGTTCACTGGCTCCGAACTTGCGGTGTCTTTCGGCCTCGCTTCGAAATTCTGAGCCTCGCCCTTCACGTCGCACTGCCCTAGAGTTGAACGGGACAGAAAAGGAGAGCCATCATGAAAATCAAATATCTGCACACAATGGTCCGGGTGAAGGATCTGGACAAATCCAAGGCGTTTTTTGAACTCCTGGGTCTCGTCGAAACCCGCCGCATCGACAATGAAGGCGGGCGGTTCTCATTGGTGTTCATGTCCCCTCCGGGCCAGGAAAACGCCGCTGTCGAACTGACATACAACTGGGATGGCGATGATGCCCTGCCCGATGACAGCCGCCATTTTGGCCATCTCGCCTATCGGGTCGAGAATATCTATGACATGTGCCAGCACCTGATGGATAACGGCGTGACCATCAACCGCCCGCCCCGCGATGGCAACATGGCCTTTGTCCGCTCGCCCGACAACGTTTCAATCGAACTGTTGCAACTTGGCGATCCCCTCGCCCCCGCCGAGCCATGGTCCAGCATGGAAAACACGGGCCACTGGTGATCTGCGCCTTTACCAGCCGCCCGGATTTGCACAATGGCGATCCGGGCGGCACAGGAACGGCTGCGGCCTTTCCATGCGAATGATCTGCCGATATTCTGGAAACGCACCCCCCATGCCGCCCCGGTCCCCCGCCTTGTTCACTCTTGCTGTTCTCGCCCTGCTGGCCCTCGCCACACCCACTAGCGCGGCCTGTCGTCAGGCGCTGGTTCTCGGGCTTGATATCTCCGGCTCGGTCGATGGGCGTGAATACCGCCAACAGCTTGACGGGGTGGCGGGCGCGTTGAACGGGGCGCCGGTTCAGGCGGCCTTGCTTGCCATGCCCGGCGCCCATGTTGATCTGGCGGTGTTTGAATGGGCCGGTCCGCAGGATCAACGCATTCTTTTGCCCTGGACCACCCTCGACAGCCCCAATGCCATTGCCCGTGCGGCCAGCATATTGCGCACAACCGGGCGCCGCCCTGCCGATCCGTCCACCGCTATCGGCGCCGCAGTGGGGTTTGCCAATGCGATGCTGGCCCAGCGTCCCGCGTGCTGGCGTCGGGTGCTTGACATTTCGGGCGACGGCACCTCCAACGCTGGCCCGCGCCCGCAGGATACGCAGGTCAACGCCAGCGTGACGGTCAACGCCCTTGTGGTTGCAACGGGTGACCGCCAAATGGCCGACATGAAGAAACTGTCGGGCTATTTCACAGCCAACGTCATCCGCGGCCCCGAAGCCTTTGTCGAAATGGCCATGGGCTATGATGATTACCGCGCGGCCATCGAACGCAAGCTGCTGCGCGAATTACAGGTCTTTGCCATTGGCAATGCGCGCAACGCCACAGATACCGCCAACCGCCCGCCACGGGCGCCAGACAAATAATCGTGTCGCACCGCAGGTGCGCCATTTGGATCAAACCGCCGAAGGTGCGCCATTCGGATCAAGCAGCCGCAGGTGCGCCCGTCGGATCAGCCATCGCCAACACTCAATAGATATACCGAATCTGATCCGTCCAATAACGTTCGACCCGGCGCAGGGTGGTGTTGATCACGTCAATCCCGTCCGGCCCCAGTACCCCGCGTGATTGCAACCCATCGGCATGGCGTTCAAACAGTTTGCGCACCACATCATGCACCGCCCGCCCCTTGGCCGTCAGCCGTACCCGGACCGCGCGCCGGTCAATCCCACAGCGCTGATGGTGCATATACCCCATCTCAACCAGCTTTTTCAGGTTATAGGATACGTTCGACCCCTGATAATAGCCGCGCGATTTCAACTCTCCGGCCGTCACTTCGTTGTCACCGACGTTGAACAGCAACAGCGCCTGCACCGGGTTGATTTCCAACACACCAACCCGCTCGAACTCATCCTTGAGGACATCCAGCAACAGCCGATGCAATCGTTCGACCAGCGACAGACAATCAAGATATTCCGCCATGAAACCGCGTTCGCCGATCCCGCCCAGACGTTCATGCACACTCATTTTTTCTCCGCCACTGCTCTGTTGGGGTACAGCTTTGGAGGAAAAGTCCTAATTATTTGCAAATCCGTTGAAACTTTGGCTCAACGGAAATTGCTGTGCCTGGCGATGTCATCAATCAGCGGGGCAAACTGTGCGGGTGTGGGGTGTTGGCCGGTGATCCATTGATAAAGGTCATGGTCGTTTTCCGACAACAACACGTCATAAAGCTCCAGCCAGTCGGGCGAAAGCCGCCCCAGCCCTGCATCGGCATAAGCGCCGAGAATCAGGTCCATTTCCTTGATCCCGCGCCGCCACGACCGCATGCCCATCCGTTTCAGGCGGTGTTCCGGGGTTTCGCCGCTCATACGCCCGAACTCCACGCGGTTTTCAGACGTTTTTCCAACACGCCCAAACGGTTGGACAGCCTGATCATGTCGCTTTGGGCCTGACGCATTTCGGTCAGGATCTGGGTCACATCATCGGGCAGGCGCGCCGCCTCGTCTGGCGGGTTCAGCCCTTCGCCCTCACCGGTCATCAACCAGCGCAGGGACACATTCAACAACCCCGACAGGATGCTCAGCCGATGAACCCGCGGTTCCGCCAGATCGTTTTCCCAATTGGCCAGGGTGCTGCGTTTCACCCCGACCCGGCGCGCCAGATCCTTCTGGCTCATCGACACGGCCTGACGGGCATCGGCCAAGCGGTCACCAAAGGTGGCGGTGTCGTTGGAATACCAGTTACGCTCGGTCGTCGTTTCCTCGGTCATCTATCCATCCTTGTCAGTTCGGCGTCAGGTCTGACGTCACGGGGGCTTGATCCGCAATGGTGCGGACCCTAAGACAAATCAACGTAATATGCCACCGGGAGACCACGATGGACATCCTTTCCGCGACACTGAACCGCGTCAAACCCAGCCCCACCATCGCGGTCACGACCAAGGCCGCCGAGCTGCGCGCCGCCGGGCGCGACATCATCGGCCTGGGCGCGGGTGAACCCGATTTCGACACGCCGGACAACATTAAAACTGCCGCCAAAGCAGCGATAGACGCCGGGAAAACCAAATACACCGCCGTGGACGGCATCCCGGACCTCAAAACCGCCATCGTCGAAAAATTCCGTCGGGAAAACCGGCTGGACTATACAACTGCACAGGTCAGCGTCGGCACGGGCGGCAAGCAGATCCTGTATAACGCCCTGATGGCCACCCTGAACCCCGGCGATGAGGTAGTGATTCCCGCGCCCTATTGGGTGTCTTACCCCGATATGGTGTTGTTGGCCGGTGGCACACCCGTGGTGGCCGAGGCCAGCCTGCAAACCGGGTTCAAGCTCACCCCCGATCAGCTTGAGGCGGCGATCACGCCCAAAACCAAGTGGCTGATTTTCAACTCGCCGTCCAACCCGACAGGTGCAGGATATACCTGGGACGAATTGAAGGCCCTGACCGACGTGTTGCTGCGCCACCCCCATGTCTGGGTGATGTCCGACGATATGTACGAACACCTGACGTTCGGGGATTTCACCTTTTGCACCCCCGCCGAGGTGGAACCGCAGCTTTACAACCGGACCCTGACAGTAAATGGCGTGTCCAAGGCCTATGCCATGACCGGCTGGCGCATCGGCTATGCCGCCGGGCCGGTTGAGCTGATCAATGCCATGCGCAAGGTGCAAAGCCAAAGCACATCAAACCCCTGCACAATCAGCCAATGGGCCGCGGTCGAGGCGCTGAATGGCCCACAGGATTTTCTGGCCACCAACCGCGCCCTGTTTCAGCGCCGCCGCGATCTGGTGGTTGCGGGGCTGAACGATTGCGACGGCATCCGCTGTCCGGTGCCGGACGGGGCGTTCTATGTCTATCCGTCCATCGCGGGCTGTATCGGCAAGACCAGCGCAGGTGGCACCCTGATCGCGGATGACGAAGCGTTTGCCACCGCCCTGCTGGAGGAAACCGGCGTTGCCGTGGTGTTTGGCGCGGCCTTTGGCCTGTCGCCGAATTTCCGGGTCAGCTATGCGACCGCCGACGATCAACTGACCGAGGCCTGTGCGCGCATCAAAAGCTTCTGCGCGGGGCTGACCTGATGGATTTGCCGGACTATTATTTTCGCGTGCGCGACAATGGTGCTTTTGTCTTTCGGGTGAACAATGACACCCGCCAACGGCGGCTGGACATGGATCAGATCGCCGTGGTCAACCTTAACAAAGGCGAGGTAAAACCTCACGGTGACAGGGTTCTGTCATTCGAGGACGAGGCCGCGATCGCCGAATGGATGCGCGAGCGGCGCGCGCTGCTGGCCCAACGGGATCTTGACGATATTCACCGTGCCGTGGATTATCTGAACACCACAACCCATTGGATTCAAAGCAAGGCCACAGACGAACAGCTGGATCAGGTCACCGACCGCCTGCTGTTGGCCATGCACGATCTGCGCACGACATTGGTGCGCAAACGGGCCGAACGGCCCACCAATGGCTGACTTGGTGCAACGCACAAAAAATCAGGCGGTCTTCATCAATCGGTAACACGGTTAGTCCAGTCTCGGGGCGTGGCCGCTGCTGGCCGCGCAACCTCTGGGGGCACCATGAACCTGCCATTCGGACTCGACGGAATTCTGATTGCCTGTCTGTCACTTTTGCTGATCGGTGAGCTGCGCCGCGCCCTCTGGCGCGCGATCATTCCCCGGGGACGGCGAAGGTGAGGCTGGCCCACAGGCTTTCCCATTGGGCGCCGGTGGTTTCGGCGATGGCCGGGTCAGGCTGGCGCAGCACGACCGCATCAACCAGATACCGCATGTCCGGTGTTACTGGCAGGGTTGCCACGCCCTCTGCGTCAGTGCGGTGCAGTGTCACCGCGACCGTGCCATCGGCCGCCTTGGCGAACAATTCAACCTGTGCATCGGCGCGCGGTGCGCCCTGATACAACACCCGCACGGGAAACTGACCCGACAGATCATCCGTATAGGGGTTGGCCAGTGCCACAATTTCAGTCAACAGGCCATAGTCCTGATCCGCGCCCGCCCCATCGCCAACGGCAATCAGGCTTTTGGCATAACGGGAATAAATCTCGGTGATATTCGTGTCGGGATATCCCGCCGCCTTATGGGCCGCCAGCGTCCAGACGGCATCCTTGTGGCGCACGAAACTCTCAAAGTCGGCCAATTCCGCATAGTTCAGGGTATATGTCCGCGTCTCGTGCAAAACCACGTTCAACCCATCGCCCAACGGCGCCTGATTAAGCGCCGGACGGTCACCAAGGCGCCCAAGCACCGGTTCGCGCACATCCCCCTGCGCCAGCTCGAACAATTTGAAATTAATGGGCAAATACGCATGGGGCGACCCCCCAAAATCCTGCCCCACCCGCAGATCGGCCAGCAAAGGCGCCCCCGTCGCCGGGGTGAAATCCAGCGGATCAATCCAGAACTCATGGCCAAATGCCACAGTTGTGCTAAGTGCGAAGGCGAGTATTGAAATTTTAAGGTGATTGAACATGGATGCCGCTCCGTTGGGACTGAAGAACAGGGTGGGCCTGAACGGCCTGCTGTCAAGTATCCTGGCGCTCGCCTTGGTGATGATTTCGACGTTGCGCCTTGGCGCCCATGAAATTCAACCGGCGGTGTCCGACCTGTCCATCGACGGCACCACCCTTGAGTGGGAGATTGTCTTGTCCCTCGAAGCCCTGATTCCGGGGACCGACCTGCAGGGGCTGGGCGATACCAATGCCGCCGACGAAGCCCTGGAAATCGACCGGCTGCGCGCCCTGCCCCCAGCGGCGCTACAGCAGCAATTTACCGCCTTCTGGCCGCAGATGCAGCGCAACATCATCCTGCGCGCGGGCGATACCGCGATACCCCCAGAGCTCGTGGACGTGGACATTCCCGAGGTCGGCGATCCGGCCCTGCCCCGTCTGTCACGCCTGCATCTCAGCGCCGAATTGCCCACCGACAACACGCCGGTGATTGTCGGCTGGAATGCCAGCTATGGCAGCCTTGTGGTGCGGCAGATGGGCGCCGGGCCGGATGCCTATACCGGGTTCCTCTCAAACGGCACGCTCAGCGATCCCATTCCACGTAAGGGGGTTACGCCGAAATCCACATTCGCGGTATTCCTTGATTATATCGTCGTGGGGTTTGAACACATCATCCCGAAAGGGCTGGATCATATCCTGTTTGTACTGGGCCTGTTTTTCCTGTCCCCCCGTCTGGCGCCGCTGCTGTGGCAGGTCACGGCCTTTACTGCCGCACACACGGTTTCGCTCGCGCTGGCCACGTTGGGATATGTCACCATTCCGGCCAGCGTGGTTGAACCGCTGATCGCTGCCTCCATCGTCTATGTCGGGGTTGAAAATGTGATCTCGCGCGGGTTGTCACCCTGGCGGCCGGCGGTGGTGTTTTGCTTTGGATTGCTGCACGGGTTGGGATTTGCCAGCGTTCTGGGCGATATCGGCCTGAACCCCGCGCAATTTGTGACCGGGCTCATTGGATTCAACGTCGGGGTCGAACTGGGCCAGCTCGGCGTGATTGCCGCCGCTTTTCTGTTGGTGGGTCTGTGGTTCCGCAAGAAACCCTGGTATCGCAGCCGGATATCAAACCCCGCCTCCATTGCGATTGCACTGGTCGGGGCGTGGTGGGTGGTCGAACGCACCGTTCTGTGAACAACCGGCGCGGGGCCACCTCCCCGCGCCCGACCTCACAGATTGTTTGCCGTGTTGATCAACCCGAATCCCGAACCGATCAGCCCCAGAACGGTGCGCACACGGGTTACCGGGCTTTCGGTTGCCAACACCACATCGCCCGGCTGAATTTCCAGGTTCTTGGCGCTGAACAACCCATCAGCCGAGGTCATATCAATGGCAAAAACCACCCTTTGATTGCGCGGCCCCCGGTTGCCCGCCGCAATGGCCGAACGGGGGTATTCGCGCAGCACGAGAATGCCCTTTGGGTCGGCGCGGGTATCGGCAACGCCGCCGATCATCGAAATTGCCTCAAGCGCGGTAATCGTGTCGCGGTCGAATTTCACGATTTCCTCCTTGCCCGCCGCCCCGAGTGACAGGAAATAACGAGGGTCATCCTCGACGATCACCTTGTCGCCACCGGTCAGAACGGCATCAAGACTGGGCGTGTCAAACAGCCGCGACACCGAGGTCACATAGGTTTTGTTGCCGCGCTGCAGTTTGACCCGCGGATTGCGCATGCTGGGCGGGATGCCGCCCCCCTGACTGATCAGGGACAGCACTGAAAAATTGCGATCCTCCATGGGATAGCTGCCCGGTTTTGCCACGCCACTCACCAGATCAACGGTGTTTTGGCGCCCGGAAACCAGCGTCACCTGTGCCTGCGCCGAGGCCGAGATCGTCGACATCTGTTCCTGCAAGACCCGGCGCGCCCGGTCCGGGCCCATCCCGGCCAGCCGCACATCCCCGACATAAGGCAGGAACACGCGCCCCGCTGGCGACACCACCTGTGGCCCCAGATCGGCAACCCGTTCCCCCGGTGCCAGAAGAAGCGAATTTTCCTGATTGTCCCAAATCTTGATTTCGACTGTATCACCGGCCGCAATAATCCGGCCCAGGGATCCACGATTCGCCTTTGGCCATCCGTCCGACCGTTCGGGGTTGACCTGGGGCCATGTGGCCACCGCAGGCAAAAGGCCCCGGGTCACCGGATAAAACGCCAGATCACCTTCATAGGTGTCGGCGTCGGCGGTAATGTCCGTCCGCAGTGCAGCGCCCTGGGGCAGATCGGTGCACCCGCCGATCATCGCGAGGGCGCTGACCGACACCACAAACACATTCCGCAATTTACTCATCGTCCCTCCGGCACAACGTTCTGGCAGCTTTGCCGTCACCTTGATAGACAGTTGCCGACGCCCCCGCGCCGGTCCAGAATTGTTAGCCCAGTTAGAATGAATTCAACAGAGTTTGTCTCATGATCTCGCCGATTTTTCTCGGATCCGGTAGTCGTGTTGCCCGGCTGGTGGCTGACCGCTGGACGGGGACGGGCCGGATCGGCGAAACCTTGCTCAGAATCGGGCGCAGTGGTGATGTTGATTTGACCTGGGATATGACACGCCCTCCGCCACCCCTGCCCGATGCCGCGCGCCATTCCGTCATGGTCTGCTTTGCCGGGGTCGTCCCGCGCAACGGCGCCGATCTGTCGCAAAACCGGGCCCTGGCGCTGGCCGCATGCCGCGCGGCGCGCGAATGGGGCCTGCGCCATGTGTTTCTTTGTTCTTCTTCGGCGGTTTACGGCGATCCCGGGCCCGAGCCGGTGACCGAGATTGCCGATCCTGCCCCGCGCGGCGCATATGGCGTCGCCAAACTGGCCATGGAACGGGCGTTGCGCGATCTTCCGGACGGCGGCCCCAAGGTAACCGTGCTGCGGCTGGCCAATGTCGCCGGGGCCGGACAACCCTTTGATGCCGCACGTGAAACGGCAAAGAACAGCGTGTCATTGCACCGCTTTCCCGATCAGACCGGCCCATCACGCAGCTATATCGGTCCGCGCAATCTGGCCCGGGTCCTGGCGCAGCTTTGCGATTTGGCCAACGCTGGCGCCGACCTGCCCCATCTGTTGAACATCGCCGCCCCGCAGCCGACACAGATGGCCGATATTCTTGATGCCCTTGGCCGCCCCTGGCACTGGGTGCCGGCCCCATCCGATGCGATTCACCGGGTTCACCTGGATGTGACGCGGCTGATGCGCCTTTGTCCCCTGCCCGACGGGGCAGGCGCGGCCCGATTCCTTGTTGACGAACTGTCCCGGAGCGATCCCTTCCCATGACGCCGCAAAAACGTGCCTTTGACCTGTTTATTGTAATTGTGATGCTGGCCTGGCTGGGGCCGATCCTGTTGGTCGTGCTGGCGGTGATGCTGGTCACCACCGGGCGGCCGCTGTTTTACGCATCCGAACGGATGAAAACGCCCAGTCAGCCGTTCACCCTGTGGAAACTGCGCACCATGACCCATGACGCAGATGGTGATTCCGGTGTTTCGGGGGGACAAGGCGGCGCGCATCACTCCCTTTGGTCGTTTTTTGCGCCGCACCCGGGCCGATGAATTGCCGCAGTTGTGGAACATCCTGCGCGGCGACATCAGCTTTGTCGGGCCGCGCCCGCCCCTGCGCGAATATGTGGAACGGTTTCCCGAGCTTTACGGCGAGGTTCTGAAATCACGCCCCGGTGTGACCGGACTGGCCACCCTGCGCTATCACCGCACCGAAGAACGGCTTTTGGCCCACTGCAAGACCCGCGCCGCGACCGATGCCGTCTATGCCCAACGCTGTGTGCCGCGCAAGGCAACCTTCGATCTGATTTATCAGCGCAATCAATCCCTGTGCTATGATCTGAAACTGATCGGCCAGACGTTCAGCCGCGTTATTCCAAAATAAACACCTGTGGTTGCGCCTCGGTCGCCGCCGCCTGGCGGGTCGCGCCCGCGCCGCGCGGCACGAATTCGATTTTCAGGGTGCCGATCTCGGGGCCGGCCCATTGTTCCGATTTCACAATACCGCCATTAACCATGAACCAATAGCGGTTCACGAAACGATGTTCGTCGCCAACGCAGGTTTCCGTCACAAGATTGGTGTCAAATGACAGGCCGACCACATCGGTGGTCTGCCGCCCGCCATCGCGGAAATCGCACAGGAACGCCATGCGGCGCACCACCTCGTCGCCGCCCAGATAATAATGTTCGCGCAATTTTCCGCTGTCGCCCGCCTGCACGGTGGGCACTTTGGCCGAACTCAGATCGTTGCCTAACCCCTTGGTCCCGATCAGCAAACCGTTGAACAGGGTAATCGTGTTGCCATCAGCCGAACGCCAGGTCACCGCCGCGCCCTTGTCATCGTCGATGGCAACGGCGGCGCTCAGCCCGATATCTTTGCGGGTGATCTTCAGCAACGGACGGTGAAAGGCGCGCAATTCGGCATCGGTCGCCGACAGGCCTCTGGCCCCCAATATGCCACGGCTGACCCCGGCGTTTGTGGTGACCAGCCCGGCCACTTCGCGCCCGATGTCGAACATTCCGTTGCTGTCACTGTCGCTGCTGCATCCGGCGGTCAATGCCATCATTGCCCCCAGCGCGGACATCTGCCAGCGCGCGCCCATCTGTTTCATGTTCATCGCCACACCCGTCCCCAGTCTTCTTGCAGCGCGGGGCGCTGATATTGGCGGACACGTTCGTAAAGGCGCCCCTCGACGTTCAAACGCGCGCCACCGTCACGTTGAATGGGCCGGATGGTTGACCCGAGCTGATAGGTGTTCGGGGTGCCAAGGAACCACGACACCGGAATTGTCAGGCGAATGCCCTTGTCGAACGACCCTTCGCCAAAATCTTCTGCCGATACATTGGTCAGCGTGGCAAAGGCGCCAAGGGACCAGCCATTGGCAAATTCCCGGTCGATGGCAAGGGTCGCCCCCACATCACCGGCCAGATAGCGGCCAACGTCAAGCTGGGCGTGAAATCCGTTGTTCATCTGATAATAGGCCGACACATGGCCGGTCACGACGCTGTAATCCTGAAAGCCAAAGCGGGTGTCATAATCGCGCTGTTTGACATAATTCAGTTCCGCCCCAAGCGCGAGGCGGCTGTTCACCGGACGCCACAGGATTTCACCGGATACACCACCGAACATCCGTTCAAGATACCCGCCGGTGATCCGGCCATACAGGTTTTCACCGGGCTTGAAATAATAGCTTGCCGTCAGGGATTCGAGCGCCGGATCGCCCTGTTGGGTGTAATCCAGTGCATCGGTGCGCACAGGCGGAAGATTGGTCGGGACGCGCACCGTGTCATTGGCGATGTTGCCGGCCAGACGTTTGGCAATCGCCCCGGAAAACACCAACCCCGGCGTTGGTTCATAGCTCGCCGAAAGGCGCAGGCCGGTGCCAAAGCGGAACGGGTTGCGCGGGTCAAAATAGCTCTGGCGCAAATAGGGGGCCAGGGTCCAGGTGAACTTGGGGAAAAAGTCGGTGTTCAGCGCGGCATCCGGTTCGGCCCGGCCCGGCGCGGGGCCAAACCCGGTGACTGCCAGCAACAGTTCTTCGTGATTGGGCGAATGTTCCAGCGCCTCGACATCGGACCGGCGGACCGTCACCGTCGAGGCCGCGAGGCCATTGACCACCGGCACGATGCGAAAGGTTTCAACCGAGGCGGGCATCACCGCTGTCAGTGCCCGCATGACCCGGCCCAGCATCTGCGCCCTGTTGTCAAACTTGTCACTTCGCACCCGCACGACCACGCTTTCGGCCTGCGCCGCAAGGGAATCAACGATGATCTCTTGTGGCTTCAGCCTGCCCGACAGCGCCTTGAGCAATCTGGCATTCGCGCCCTGATCCATCGCCCATTCGGCGGCCCATGCTGCGGGATTGTTCGCGCGGGCCGGACGGATAAACACCGGCGCGGGGGCCGGTCCACGGCTGCCTTTGGCGGGGGGCGCATTGGGGTTCAGGGAAATGTTCAGGTTAACCCCGAGGGTCGTTCCGTACATGTAATAGACGCCAACATTGGCCGCGCTGTTGATCTTGTAATCCAACCCGAAGTTCAGAGGCGATTTCCGCTCGAACAGGGCCGATGATGGTCGGGTGTCGTTTCCGGTTTCCAGTGTATAGGCATCCGACGAATATTCCGCCAGGAAGGTCAGCTTGTCGGTCGCCTTGAATGTGATCCCGGCAAACGGGGCCGCGGGGCCGCGAAACCACTGGCCAAAGTTGGCCTTGCCGCCCTGCCCGATCTGATCTGCCGGCCGGTCGCCAAAGGGCGATCCAAGGGGTTTATACGACCCCAACCGCCCCCAGCCCAAACCGCCACTGACGGTCAGGCGGTCGCCAAAGGTTTTGGTGGCAACGACATATTCACCAGAGTAAAGCCCGGTTCCGACGAAATCTTGCAGGCCGATCTTGATCGCAGGCAGATACCGCGTTTCATCGAGTATCCGCAGGGAAATGTCGAAACTGCGGTCGAAATAGTCCGGAAACCCCGAAAAATTCAACCCCTTGAGCTTGGCATAGCGAAAGCTGCCCTCGACCCGGGGCAGGATTTGAAAGGTCAGCGTGTTCCGGGTGATTCCGGCAAAATGTGCCACGGTCAGCGAAAGCTGTCCGTCGGGCTGGCTCAGTGCGGATGGCGTGTCGATCACGCCGGTTACCCCATAGAAATTGAGGGTGGGACGGTTGGCCACGGCATTGGTCATGTCTTCGGCCGCAACCCCGCCCGCAAAGGCCATGGTTGCCACTGCCGCTCCGAATGCCTTGCCGCACCTTGTTGCCTGCCTGCTCACGTTACATCCCGTCTCTTTGGGCCGGACCTTCGGCCTTACCGTCATTAAAGCGTTTGTATCGGGCCGCGTCACAAAGATGCAAACCCCGAGTGTCCGCCCGCCGATATGGTAGGATGCATGTGGCGCTTTTCCAACGCCCAATCCGTCAGGTCAGCCAAGGCCACCCGATGCGAGGGCGCCGGTGGGGCTGTACCCTTCGACAAAGCGTTCCGCCACGGCGAGCGCGGCCCGGTCATTGCCCGTGGCCAGCGCCTCGCGCAGGGCGCGAATGGCCGAGGCCACCTCGATTTCCGACAGGCGCGCCTCGTGGGCGGCAAAGATCTTTTCGTGGGCTGTCGTCGCGTGGCCTTCACCGATCAACAGTTCCTCGTGGAGCTTTTCCCCCGGGCGCAGGCCGATTTCCTCGATGGTGATATCGCCCTCGGGGTTTTGCGCATCGGCCACCGTATATCCGGCATCCTCGATCACCTGACGGGCCATATCCCAGATCCGGCGCGATTTGCCCATGTCCAGAACGAACACTTCGCCGCCCCGGGCAAAAGAGCCGGCCATCAGAACAAGGCTTACCGCCTCTTCGACGGTCATGAAGAACCGGGTCACGTCGCGGTGGGTCACAGTCACCGGGCCGCCGCGTGCGATCTGTTCCTGAAACAGCGGAACAACCGAACCGGACGACCCCAGAACATTGCCAAACCGCACCATGGCAAACACGGTATCGGGCGAACGCGCCGCCAGATCCTGTACCACGAATTCGGCCAGCCGTTTGGAGGCGCCCATCACATTGGTCGGGCGCACGGCCTTGTCCGATGAAATCAGGATGAACCGCTCCACCCCCGCCTCGCGGGCCTCGCGGCCCAGGGTCCATGTCCCTAGAACATTGTTGGCCAACCCGACCAAAGGATTCTGTTCAACCATCGGCACATGTTTATAAGCCGCCGCATGCAGCACCAGATTTACGTCGTGGTCCTGCAAGACCCGGCGCACCAGCCGCTGTTCCGTCACCGACCCCAGAACCGTAACCAGTTCGGTTCCCGTTTCGGCCGCAAGGGGGCGCAAGGCGCGCTCGGCCTCGTAGAGGGCATATTCGCTGATGTCGAACACGATCAGCTTTGATGGCTTGCAGCCCAACACCTGACGGCACAGTTCCGACCCGATAGAGCCACCGCCCCCCGTCACCAGAACGCTGCGCCCGACAACATGGGAACAGCCGAAATTCAACGCCTGGTCAAAGGCTTCGCGCCCCAGAAACCGGGCGGGTGCAATCGGCACCAGTTTATCGAGCAGGGCCTTTTCCTCGCCGATCAACTGGGCAAAACTGGGCAAGGCCTGAACCTCAAGGCCGCTTTTTTCCAGCCGCCGGGCGATCTGCATCTGTTTGGGGTGCGACAGGGACGGCATGGCCAACAGCACCCGATCCACCCGCTTTTCCTTGACGATGGCGGCAATGTCGGTCGGGCGCATCACCGGCAAGCCGGCAATCGACAGGCCCTGCAACGCGGAATTGTCATCCACAAAGGCGACGGCCTTGATCATCTTGTGGGGCATCAGCGCACGCGCCAACTGGCCACCGGTGGTGCCCGCCCCATAGATCAGAACGTGGCAGCGGGGGTGCATCCGGCGATACATGGCCACCAACACCTGCAACATCACAACCCGGCTTGCCGCCGACAAAAGGAAATAGACGATGCCGAACATCACATAGCTGCCGCTGCTCAGGGGAATCCCCCGATCTGGTGCAGCACCGCCGTGACCACGGCAACGGTCACCGCCAGGGCAGCAATCCGGCCCATGCCGTTCACATCATAGGAATTCAGTTGAATGTTCGGTATTTTCAGGGCCTTGGACACCCCAGCCGTCACAACCACCAACAGCGCCAGAACCAGAACCCCGGTCCCCGCCGATGGCAGGGCGGTGATGGTTTCCTGTTGAACGGCGAACGTGAACAGATAGGCAACGGGCAGCAAAATAACGTCGACGGCCAACAGGATCGAACGTTTGGCCTCTCGTGGAAGCGAGGTGAAATAACTGATCATCTGGTTCATTTGGCACACCTGAAATTGGCGCAGAAGGAAAAACGGATCGTCCACCGACAATGCGGTTTGAAATAAAAATGCCTTGTTGAAATGCCGGCCGTGCAGCGCGGGCCGTTTGTTTTGCAGACCACATATTATAGGCGCGTGGGAAATTGTGGCACAAGATGTTTCTTCTGCATGTGCGAAATACTGCCCACCGGCCCCGGCACCCACTCAGGTAAAGTTGCGGAACTGCCGGGTTTTGGTGAACATCCCTTCCAGATCTTCGATCCGGCTGCGGCTTTCGGCGCCGATGTTCTCCTGCACCTGGGCAATCAATGCCTCGACCAACAGCATGATAGCCACCGTATTGTCCCAGCTTGAGGGCACCTCGACCGACCCATGAAACCGAAACCTTGCATGGCGCGCCACGGGTGAGCCCCATTGATCGGTAAACAACACGATCCGCGCGCCGCGTTCCTCGGCCAGACGCGCCAGTTTCAGCAAGTCCGATTCATAGCGGCGGATGTCGAACAGCACCAGCACACTGTCGGCGTTCATATCCACCAGATATTGCGGCCAGACGTTTGGTGAATGGCTCAGGTGTTGCACCCCGGGGCGCAGAATCTGAAGGTGGTTAAACAGGTAATCAGCCAATGACCGGGTGATCCGCCCCCCGGCAATCGATACCGAATGCGCGCGGTCGGCCAACAGCATCGCCACGGCATCGAAATCAGCCAGATCAACACGTTGCAACGTGTTTCTCACGTTGGAGGAAACGGCATCGGCAAACTGATTCAACGGGTGTTCCTCGGTGTGGCCCACGCGCCACTGGTCTTTCTTGGACAGGGGGGCGCGGATTTGCGCCGAAACGTCGGCCCGCAAGGCCCGTTGCAGATCGGAAAACCCCTCAAACCCCAGCTTGCGCGCAAGACGCACTACCGTTGGCGTACTGACCCCCGCCGCCTCGGCCAGTTCGCTGATCGACCCAAGACCGGCCATCGGATAATTGTCCAGAAGCTGCGCGATCAACAACCGCTCGGCCCGGGTAAAGCCATCCAGATCGCCGCGCAGGCGTTGTTCGATCATTGCCTCGTTTTCGCTCATTCATCGCCTCTCTGCGCAAAGTCCGGGCGCCGTTCCCTCGACGCTACTGAAATTATATTGACAGAGCAAAACAAAATGTAATGAACTGTTCACACCATGACAGATTCCATCAAGATACCGCTTTTGTCTGCCGCCGACGGGCCGCCCGTCGAGGTGCTTCGCCCTGCCGGGACGGCACCTTTGGTGCTGGTGTGTGAACACGCCAGCCCTCTCATCCCCGAATCATTGGGCGATCTGGGCCTTGCCCCGGATGACCGGATGTCCCATGCAGCATGGGATCCCGGCGCGTTCGAATTGGCGCTGGCCCTGTCCGACCGATTGGATGCGCCCTTGGTTGCCGCCCGGTTTTCGCGGCTCGTTTACGATTGCAACCGCCCGCCCGAAGCGGCCTCTGCGATGCCCGCCCAAAGCGAGAGGATCGCCGTGCCGGGCAACGCCGCGCTTGGCGAAATCGCCCGCGCCGCCCGCACTGCCGCCCTGTACACCCCGTTTCACGCCGCCCTGAGCGACCAGATCACCCGGATGGCGCAGCCCGCTGTCGTATCGATCCACAGTTTCACCCCCACCTATTACGGCCAGCCGCGCGACACCGAACTGGGCGTGCTGTTCGATCCGCGCGACGACCGGCTGGCGCGCGCCCTTCTCAACGCCCCCGGCCTGCCCCTGCACCCCGAACCCAACGCCCCGTATGGCCCCGGTGACGGCGTGCTGCACACCCTGGAACGTCAGGCCATTGGCACCGGATTGTTGAATGCCATGCTGGAAATCCGCAACGACCTGTTGACCAACACCACCGAAATCGCCCGGATGGCCGATATCGTTGAACAGATGCTGACCCACGGGTTGTCGCGCTTTTCCCAACTTGGCGCGGCCCGGACATGAGTATCGCGCGCCGTTTTGTCGCCGTGGTGGACGGGATGAACCACCGGATCGGGCGCATCGTGATGTATGGCATCTTTGTCATGGTCGGGATTTTGCTGTGGTCGTCGATCAGCAAAACCTTTTTCCTGCCCGTGTCCTGGACCTTGGAAATGGCCCAATTTTCCATGGTGGCCTATTACATGCTGGGTGGTGCCTATTCGATCCAGCTGGGCAGCAACGTGCGCATGGATCTGCTCTACGGAAGCTGGTCACCACGGCGCAAGGCCGCCGTCGATGCCTTTACCATCTTCTTTCTGATCTATTACCTCGGGGTGCTGCTTTATGGTGGTCTTGGGCTCGCTTCGCCTATTCCTTTGGCTATTGGGGCACCGAATATCTGGGGTATTATGTTGGCCTTGTCACCGGCAGCGAGGAAATCGGCCGGCTGGAGCGTTCGCCCACTGCATGGCGGCCCTATCTGTGGCCGATCAAGGTGGTGATGGTCAGCGGCCTGTTTATGATGCTGCTTCAGGCACTGTCGGAATTTACCAAAGATATCATCCGCCTGCGGGGGCGACATCTGATGGAATATGAATTTATCGCGCTGCTGATGTTCGGCACGATGATGCTGTTGCTGCTGACGGGGCAACGGGTGTTTGGGGCCATCGGCGCCGTAGCGGCGATTTCGGCGGTCGCGCTCTATGGCACCGGCGGGATCGACATTCCGTTTTCGTCAGCAATGAAGCTGATGAAGTGGTATCCGCTTTTGACCCTGCCGATGTTCATCTTCATGGGCTATGTCCTGTCGGAATCCCGCATCGCGGATGATCTGTACCGGATGTTTCATGTCTGGATGGGGCCGGTGAACGGCGGGCTGGCCATCGGCACGATCCTGTTGATGGTGCTGATTTCCGCCATGAACGGGCTGTCGGTGGCGGGCATGGCCATCGGTGCCACCATCGCCCTGCCCGAACTGCTCAAACGGGGCTATGACAAACGCATGGTCACGGGGGTGATTCAGGCCGGAAGCTCGCTTGGCATCCTTGTGCCGCCTTCGGTGGTTCTGGTCCTGTATGCGATGATTGCGCGCCAACCCGTGGGGCAATTATGGCTAGCCGGGGTTATTCCGGGGCTGATGATGGCGGGGATGTTCATCGCCTATATCGTGATCCGCTGCCGGGCCAATCCGGCCCTTGGCCCCACGATCCCCCCCGAGGAACTGGCCCTGATCACCCCCGCCGAAAAACGCCGCCTGCTGCGCGCGGGGTTGTTGCCGCTGTTCATCTTCGCGGCGATGATGGTGCCCTTCGTCAACGGCTGGACCTCGCTGGTGGAAAGCAGCGCCATTGGCGCGATGACGGCCTTTGTCGCGGCGGTTCTGAAACGCCGTATGACACGGGAAGTGTTTGAAAACTCGGTCAGAAACACCCTTGGCATTTCCTGCATGTTCATGTGGATCATTCTGGCGGCTTTGGGATTTGGCGCCGTCTTTGATGGCCTTGGCGCGGTCAAGGCGATCGAAAACCTGTTCACCAACGAATTGGGCCTGTCGCCCTGGATGATCCTGATCCTGATGCAGCTCAGCTTTATCCTCATGGGGACGTTTCTGGATGATACGGCCATGCTGGTGATCGTCGCGCCGCTTTACATTCCGCTGGTCGATGCCCTTGGGTTCAACCTGATCTGGTACGGCGTTCTTTATACGATCACGACGCAAATCGCCTATATGACCCCACCGTTCGGGTATAATCTGTTTTTGATGCGCGCCATGGCCCCGGATCAGGTCAGCCTGTCAGACATTTACCGCTCGATCGTGCCCTTTGTCGGGATCATGGTTCTGGCCCTCGCAATCATCATGGCCTTTCCCGAAATCGCCCTGTGGCTGCCCGATTATGTCTATGGAAAATAACGATAAAGACCCCGAATGGGGCGTCACCCACCACCAAGGAGAACCGAAATGACCACAAGACGCAAGTTTATCGCAGGGGCCGCCACTGCCCCCGCCGCCGCGCTGGCCACCCCGGCCCTCGCACAATCCAAGATCAAATGGCGGATGCAAACCTATGCCGGCCCCGCTTTGGCCGAACATGTGATCGACCCGGCAATCAAAAGCTTCAACGCCATTGCCGGCGATCAGATGGAAATCGAGCTGTTCTACGCCGATCAGCTTGTCCCTACCGGAGAGCTGTTCCGCGCCATGCAACGCGGCACCATCGACGCGGTGCAATCGGACGATGACAGCATGGCATCCCCCACAGATGTTACTGTTTTTGGTGGGTATTTCCCTTCGCGTCGCGCTACTCCCTCGATGTGCCGGTGCTGTTCAACCAATATGGCCTGAACGAAATCTGGGACGAAGAATATTCCAAGGTCGGCGTAAAACACATTTCCGCCGGTGCCTGGGATCCCTGCCATTTCGCCACCAAGGAACCGATCCGCTCGCTCGAAGATCTCAAGGGCAAGCGCATCTTCACCTTCCCCACCGCCGGGCGGTTCATGGAGCAGTTTGGCGTTGTCCCCGTCACCCTGCCCTGGGAAGACATCGAAGTGGCCGTGCAAACCGGCGAATTGGACGGGATCGCATGGTCGGGCATCACCGAGGATTACACGGTCGGCTGGGCCGATGTGACGAACTATTTCCTCACCAACAACATTTCAGGTGCATGGGCCGGGTCGTTCTTTGCCAATCAGGATCGCTGGAACGAACTGCCCCCCATCTTCAGGAATTGTTCCGGGTTTGCTGTGATCAGAGCCATTATTATCGCCAGTGGTGGTATTGGGGCGGCGAAGCGTCGCTGCGGGTCAACGGCTCCAAGCTGGAACTGACCAGCATCCCCGACGCCGAATGGCAGACCGTGGAAGATGCGGCTCTGAAATTCTGGGATGAAATCGCCGCGGAAAGCCCGACCAAAGCCCGCGTTGTCGAAGTGTTCAAAAAGTACAATTCTGATATGGCGAAAGCCGGACGCCCGTATCGCTATAGTTGATCTTTCACTTTTCCAACAATCGGGCGCGCAGCACTGCTGCGCGCCCGCCACGTTCCAAGCCCACACCAAGGATCACGCGCCATGCCCCAGCTTACCCTCGATACCCTGAAAGATATGGCCGACAACGGCGAGGTGGATACCGTTCTGGTTTGCCTCGTGGATATGCAGGGCCGTTTGATGGGAAAACGCTTTCATGTGCGTAATTTCCTTGAAAGCAGCCATGCCGAAACCCATTGCTGCAACTACCTTCTTGCCACCGACCTGGAAATGGCCACCCCCGATGGCTATGCCGCGACATCATGGCGTCACGGCTATGGCGATTACGTAATGCAACCTGATATCAGCACTTTACGGCTTGCCCCCTGGTTGGAGGGCACGGCCATGGTGATCTGTGACGTGCTGGATCATCACAGCCACAAGCCGGTCCCACATTCACCACGACAGGTGTTGAAAACACAACTCGAACGGCTGGAAAGCATGGGTTTTTCGGCGATGATGGCGACCGAGCTTGAATTTTTCCTTTTCGCTGACAGTTTCGATACGATCCGCAAAGGTGGTTTTCGCGATCTGCAACCGATTTCCGCCTATAATGAGGATTACAGCATCCAGCAAACCACCCGCGAAGAAGCGGTGATGCGCCCCATCAGGAACCACCTGTATGACGCTGGAATCCCAATAGAAAACTCGAAAGGCGAGGCCGAAACCGGGCAAGAGGAATTGAACATCCGCTATGCGGGGGCGCTGCTGTGCTGCGATTATCACACCATTTCAAAACAGGCGATCAAGGACATCGCCTGGGCCAAAGGCGTTGCCGCGACCTTCATGCCGAAATGGCACCGCGACAAGGTTGGGTCCGCCGCGCATATCCATCAAAGCCTTTGGAAAGACGGAAAAAATGTGTTTCATGATCCGGGCGCCGATCTGGGCATGTCCGATCTCATGCGCAGCTATATGGCCGGGCTGATCGCCTTTGCCCCCGACACGACGGTGTTTCTGGCCCCCTATGTGAACAGCTATAAACGGTTTGTCGCGGGCACCTTCGCGCCAACCAAAACCGTCTGGAGCGTGGACAACCGCACCGCCGGTTTCCGCCTTGTTGGGGCGGACACCAAAGGCGTGCGGGTCGAATGCCGCATCCCCGGGTCGGACATCAACCCCTATCTCGCCTGTGCCGCGCAGATCGCCTGCGGTATTGCGGGAATAGAACAGAGCCTCCCCCTGGCCGATCCCATTCGCGGTGATGTTTACTCTGCCGAAGTCCCTGAAATACCACGCACATTGCGCGACGCGACGGAAACCTTGCGCAGCTCTGACATGTTGCGCAAAGCCATGGGCGACGACGTGATCGACCATTACGTCCGCTGCGCCGAAGTAGAGTTGGAAGATTTCGACCGCGCCGTTACAGATTACGAAATAGCCCGGGGATTCGAGCGGGCATAAGTGGGTTTTCCGCCCTGTTTCAACCAAAGATGGAGCCGACATGACCAAGACCTTGCAATGCATCTCACCGATCGACGGTTCGGTCTATGCCGAGCGCCCCACGCTGGATTTCAACGGCGCCGCCGTGGCCGTCGCCCGCGCCCGCGAGGCGCAACAGGAATGGGCCGCCCGCCCCCTGTCTGAACGCGTGGCGCTGGTCATGGCCGGGGTTGCCGCCGTGGGTGCGATGAACGATGAAATCGTGCCCGAACTGGCCTGGCAAATGGGCCGCCCGGTGCGCTATGGCGGTGAATTCGGCGGGTTTGAGGAACGGGCCAGTTATATGGCCGGGATCGCTGAAACGGCACTGGCCCCCATGGTGATCGAAGAATCCGACAGGTTTTCACGCCGGATCGAACACCGCCCCCACGGTGTGGTTCTGGTGGTCGCGCCATGGAATTATCCTTACATGACAGCAATCAACACCGTCGCCCCCGCCCTGATCGCGGGCAACGCCGTGCTGTTGAAACACGCCACCCAGACGCTTTTGGTGGGGGAACGCATGGCGCGCGCCTTCCACGCCGCAGGTGTGCCCGAAGAGGTGTTTCAGGCGGTGTTCCTTGATCATGAGGTCACCAGCGGGCTGATTTCCGCGCGGGCCTTTGGGTTTGTGAATTTCACCGGATCGGTTGGCGGCGGCAAAGCCATGGAACATGCTGCCGCAGGCACCTTTACGGCAGTTTCCACCGAATTGGGCGGCAAAGACCCCGGATATGTCATGGAAGACGCCGATCTGGACGCCGCAGTGGACACGTTGATTGACGGGGCAATGTTCAATTCCGGACAATGTTGCTGTGGGATTGAACGGATTTACGTCCATGAAAAGCACTTTTCCAACTTTGTGGATCGTGCCGTGGCGATTGTCGAGGGTTACAAACTGGGCAACCCGTTAGAACAGGACACCACCATCGGCCCCATGGCACACCGCCGTTTTGCCGATGAGGTGCGCGCCCAGGTAAGCGAGGCGATTGCCGATGGGGCAACGCCGATGATCGACGCCAAACGTTTTGCCGGAAATGACGGTGCCTATGTCGCGCCGCAAATCCTGACCAATGTGAATCACGACATGCGGATCATGCGCGACGAAACCTTCGGCCCCGCCGTGGGGATCATGAAAGTGTCTGGCGACGCCGAGGCGATTGCCCTGATGAACGACAGCCAGTTCGGCCTGACCGCCGCACTCTGGACCCGCGATCTGGACCGGGCCAACACCATTGCCGCACAGATCGAAACCGGCACGGTATTCGCCAACCGCTGCGATTATCTTGACCCGGCCCTGTGCTGGACCGGGTGCAAGGATACCGGGCGGGGCGTGGGGCTTTCGGAACTGGCCTATGGCGCTTTGACCCGGCCAAAATCCTTTCACTTCAAGAAGGTATAAGAATATGAACGCGAACTGGTCCTATCCCACCGCAATCAGGTTTGGCGCCGGGCGCATTGCCGAAATCGGTGATGCCTGCCGCGCGGCGGGCATCACCCGGCCCCTGCTGGTAACCGACAAGGGACTGGCGAACATGGAGATCACCACCCACACATTGGCCCTGTTGGACAAAGCCGGGCTGGGGGGCCCTTTTTGCCGATGTCGATCCCAACCCGAACGAAAAGAACGTCGAAGCGGGCCTGAAGGTGTACCGCGACGGGGGCCACGACGGCGTGGTGGCGTTTGGTGGTGGATCGGGCCTGGATCTGGGCAAGGTTCTGGCCTTCATGGCCGGGCAAACCCGCCCCTTGTGGGATTTCGAGGATATCGGCGATTGGTGGACCCGCGCCGATGCGGATGCGATTCACCCCATTGTCGCCGTCCCGACCACGGCCGGCACCGGCAGCGAGGTGGGCCGCGCCAGCGTGATCACCAACAGCGTGACAGCCGAGAAAAAGATCATCTTTCACCCGAAAATCCTGCCCGCAGTGGTGATCTGCGACCCGGAACTGACCGTTGGCATGCCCCGCGCAATCACCGCAGGCACCGGCATGGATGCCTTTGCCCATTGTCTTGAGGCCTATTGTTCGCCCCATTATCACCCGATGTCGCAAGGCATCGCGCTTGAGGGGTTGCGGCTGGTGGCCGAAAATCTGCGTGTTGCATATAACGACCCCGGAAATCTGGCGGCGCGGGCTGAAATGATGTCGGCGGCAATGATGGGGGCGACGGCGTTTCAAAAGGGGCTGGGTGCGATCCATGCGATCAGCCATCCGATTGGCGCGATGTACCACACCCACCACGGCACCACGAATGCAGTGGTGATGCAGCCCGTCCTGCGGTTCAACCGCCCCGCCGTCGAGGCGCGGCTGGCAAGGGCCGCTGCCTATCTGGGGATTGCGGGCGGGTTTGACGGATTTTACGATTTTGTCGGTCAGTTGAACAGCGATCTGGGCATCCCCGCCAACCTGACCGCCCTTGGCGTGACGGCGCCCGATCTGGACAGGATCGCCGCCTCGGCTCTGGCCGATCCGTCATGTGGTGGCAACCCGGTGGAACTGACGGCGGAAAATATCCGCGCGCTGTTGGATACCTGTTTCTGATCAGAAGATTGCGGCGGGTTCTTCACAAACGAACCCGCCCGATTGCTGCACCGAAATCGCACCGCGCGCATTGCCGGCCGCAAGACATGTCGCCAATGGCGCACCTGCCAGCCAACGATCAAGAAACCCACTGTTGAAGGCATCGCCCGCGCCAGTCGTATCGACGACGCAAACGTTTTCAGCGGGCGATTGCACCGTTTCACGTTCACTGCGCGCCACCGCACCAGCAGCCCCGCATTTGGTGACCGTAAGCGGGGCAAAGGGCGGTTGAACCCCCAATCGGGCCAGCTGCGCCACCTCTTCCTCGTTCGGGAAAAACACATCCACCCCGCCAACCAGTTCAAGGTGAGCGGCCTTGGTGTTATCGTCCCAACTGCAATCGAGCGAAATGCTCAGCCCCGCCGCACGCGCGATGTCGATCAGGCGCGGCGCCTCGGCCAGGGTGGCCAGTTCGCCAATATGCAGATGGCCAACCCCCAGCCCCAGCAGATCGGCGGTGGTCAGATCAGGCAGCGCGCGCCCCACCCTGCGGGTCAGAAAGGCGCGATCACGGGCGCCGGACATGGCCACGGTGATCTGCGGATCGCCCGGTGGGGCAGGCAGACACAGATCGTGCCCCACGCCCACGGCGGCAACATCGCCCCGCACCTGATCCTGAAAGGGGGCGCGGGCCAGAAGGCGGCCAGATGCGCGGGGCGGCCCAATTGCGCCAGATGCGCCGCCGTGATCACCGCCCCGCCCCCTGCCCGCAGGTTGAGCGATCCGGCGTAAACCTCTTGCCCCAGGGTTGGCATCCGGGGCAGATCGCCAAACACCAGATCGCAATAGAGGCGCCCGACGCACAAAACCCCCGGCGGGCGGGATGGATCGCTCACCGCAGGGCCTGACCGGTGATGGCATCAAAAAAGTGCAGGGTTTCGGGGCGGGCGTTCAAGGTCACCTCGGCGCCGACCTCGGGTGGGGTGCGGCCATCGGCCTTGGCAATCACCTCATCCCCCGCGCCGGTATCGACATAGATGAGCGTTTCCGGCCCCAACGGCTCGCGCACAGTGACCGTACCGCGGACAACGGCAACGCCTTCGCCAAGGCCCAGATCATCGGGCCGCACCCCCAGCGTAACCGCGCCATCGGCATGGCCGGGCACGGCGATTTCGCTGCCTGTCTCCAGATGCAAAACGCCACCGCTGGCGCTGGCCGGCAGCATGTTCATCGACGGTGCCCCGATAAACCGGGCAACAAAGGTGTTGGCAGGGTTGTGATACACATCGGAAGGCGTGCCAACCTGTTGGATGTGGCCGTCTTTCATGATGACGATCCGGTCGGCCATGGTCATCGCCTCAACCTGATCGTGGGTGACGAAAACGATGGTATTGCCCACCCGTTGGTGCAGCTTCTTGATTTCAAGGCGCATTTGCGTGCGCAATTGGGCATCGAGGTTGGACAGGGGTTCATCAAACAGAAACACCGCCGGATCGCGCACCATGGCCCGCCCGATAGCGACGCGCTGACGCTGCCCACCGCTGAGCTGGTTCGGTTTGCGATCAAGCAGGTCTGTCATATCGAGAATGCCCGCCACCTCGTCGATGCGCGCCTCTTTGTCGGGTTTACTCATCTTGGCGGTGCGCAGGCCGAAACCAATATTCTTGCGCACCGACATATGGGGGTAAATGGCATAATTCTGGAACACCATGGCGATGTCGCGTTCCTTGGGTTCCAGGTTGTTCACCTGTCGCCCGCCGATCTCGATGCTGCCGCTGGTCACTTCCTCAAGCCCCGCGATCATCCGCAGGGTCGTGGATTTACCGCACCCCGAGGGGCCGACGAAAACGACAAACTCGCCGTCTTCCACCGCAAGGTTGATGCCGTGCAGCACCTCGGTCTTGTCATAGGTTTTCACCAGATCGCGCAGGGCAAGGGTGGCCAAAAGTCAGTCCTCCGATAGGGCGGCAAAGGCCGTGTCAAGTTGGGTTGCGCCATCGTTTCGGCGTTGCTGGCGCGTCTCGCCCGACGCGACGAGACTGGCGAGCGACCTGCGGTAACAGGCAAGTGCATGGTCCAGCGCGGCGGGCGCCGGACCACCGGGGCGGTCGCGGCGGGCGACAAAGGTTTCAGGCGCGACCGCCGTACGAAAGGTCGGCTCATCGGTCCGCGGAACGCGTCCCTCTTCGCCTTGGAAGGCGGCGCTGAAGGCGGCATAGCCTTCGCTCAGGGGCTGACGCGCGGCAATAACCGCCCTGGCAGTCTGGGCGGCGACCTCGTGGGCCTGACGAAAACTAAGCCCCTCGTCGCGCACCAGAGTATCGGCCAGTTCAGTGATGGTAATGCAGGCCGCATCAGTATTGGCACGCACCCGGTCAGCATCGATCGAACAGGCGGGCAAGAAGGCCGTAAGCAGGTCAAGCACCCTGCCCCCACTGTCAAACGCGGCATAACCCGCCTGCTGGACCTCGCCCTCGCTGTCGTTCATATCGGTGAACGGGGTGTTGTGCATTGTGTTCACGATGGTATCGCAGCGCCCCACGGTGACGCTGGACAGGTGGCGCAGGTGTTCTATGGGCACCGGATTGCGTTTTTGCGGCATGATGCTGGAAATCTGGACCAGACTGTTGGGCACGTAAAGCTGGCCGACTTCAAAGGCACTCCAGAATGCCATGTCCTGAATGACACGGCCCAGATGCAGGAAAATCAGCTTTATCGCGGAATAGAGGCCCGTAACGTAATCGACCGAGGCGATACAGCCGTAGCTGTTCAGCAGCGGCGCATCAAAGCCAAGCAATTCCGCCATGCGGGGCCGGTCAATGGGGAAACCGCTGGTGGTGATTGCCGCAGCCCCCATGGGACAATGGGCAACCTCATCCAAGGCCGCGCTCAGGCGCGCGCCATCGCGCAGCAGCACTTCGATGGCCGCGCCAAGGTAGTGGCCAAAGGTGCTCGGCTGGGCCGGTTGGCCGTGGGTATAGGCAACGATCAACGTATCACGCTCGCGCACCGCCGTTTCGATCAACGCATCGGTCAGGCGCGTGAGCTGGACAAACATCCGGTGCCCGCGTTCCATCAGCACCAGTTTGAAAAGGGTGTGATCCATGTCATTGCGCGACCGCGCCGTGTGCAGGGCACCACCCAGATCACCAAGCCGGCGTTTCAGCTCGGCCTCGACGAGAAAAAAGTAGTCCTCATACTCGCCGGTATAGCTGAGCGCTGCAATGTCGGTTTCAGCCTCGATGGCGCGCAGGGCGCGGGCGATGCTGCGGGTATCATCCCGGGTCAGGATGCCGGTTTCACTCAGCATCACCAGATGCGCACGATTAATCGCCCCCATATGGGCGGCATAATGGGTTTTCACGCCTTCGAACAACGGCGCCAGCACCGTGTCACGGTAGGTCGGATCGGGAAATTGCGAGGTGTCGTTCATATCACTTTGACCTGTGTGTGCGGAAAACGTCGGCGCCTCCGGCGGGAGTATTTCGGTCAGTAAAAAGCGGGGTGATCTTTTTACTGATAAAAATACTCAAATCCGACAGGGGCCACAGGCGCACACTCATCCTTTGAGCCCCGCCATCACGACGCCGCGAATGATAAAACGCTGGAAGATCAGGAAGACCACCAGTGTCGGGATCGTCGAGATCGCGGCGCCGGTCATGATGAGTTCCCACGCCACGTCGGCCTCGTCTCCGAACGAGGACAGACCCACGGGCAGAGTGTACATTTCGACTGAATTCGTAACGATCAGCGGCCAGATGAATGCGGTCCAGTTGCCCAGGAACACAAAGATGGCCAGGGCGGCCAACGCGGGTTTGACCAGGGGCATGGCGACCGTCCACCAGATTTGCAGCTCGTTCAGCCCGTCGATGCGCGCGGCTTCGATGAAATCATCGGGAACAGTTTCAAAGAATTGTTTCATCAGAAACGTGCCGAAGGCCGTCATCAGCCCCGGGAACATGATGCCCCAATAGCTGTCGAGCCAGCCGAATTGCTGGCTCATCAGATACCATGGGATGACCAACATTTCAGTCGGGATCATCAGGGTCGACAGGATTGCGATGAACACGATGTAGCGACCGGGAAAGCGGAACTTGCACAGGGTATAGCCGACCAGGCTATCGAACAGGATGTTGGACATGGTGGTCAGCGTGGCAATGATGAGAGAGTTGGTGAACCAGCCGTAGAACCGCCCATCTTCAAGCACATAGGTGTAATTCTCGATTGTCGGCTCTTCGGGGATGAGGTTGATGTTATACACCTCATAGGGCCACTTCAGCGAGGTCGAGATCATATAGGCGATGGGCATCACCATCACGATGCCGCCCAGAAATAGCAGCACCCATCGGATGATCTGTCCCATGTTTGCGGGTTTTCTTGGCCCTTTGGTGGTCAGCAGTGCATCTGACGTGGGGCGAATTTCCTCGACGACAGCCATTATTTGTCCCTCAGGATGCGCAGTTGCAGCAGCGACACCACCAGCAGCACGGTGAACAGAACCACCGTCTGCGCGGCGGCATAGCCCATGTCGAATTTGGTGAACGCCGATTCATAGATCATCAGCACCAGTGGTTTGGTCGAATTGAGCGGCCCGCCCGGATTGTTGGTGGTCATGTTGAACACATGGTCAAATATCCGCAGGAACCCGATTGACGAAAAGACCACGATGAACACGATGGTGGGTTTAAGCAGTGGCAGGGTGATTTCCCACAGGATCGTCCACCAGCCCACGCCGTCAATGCGCGCCGCCTCGTAATAGGATTTCGGGATCGCGCGCAGACCGGCCATGAAGATGATGATCTGAAATCCGAGGCCCGCCCAGATTGCCGGAGCCAGAACCGCAGGCAGGGCGTTGGTGGTCGAGTTCAGGAATTCGATCTGCCCGATGCCCATGCTGGCGAGGAAATTGTTGAACAATCCTGTCGGCACCGGTTGGTAAAACCACCGCCAGACCCAGGCCATGGCGACCGCCGATGTCATGAACGGCAGGAAATACAGCATCCTGAGAAACCCGTGCATGAAGCGCAACTGATCGAGGTGATAGGCAATGATAAACGACATCACGAGGCTGATCGGTGTCCCGAGCAGCAGGTACAGGAACGTGTTGGCGAACACCTTCCAGAACACCGGATCGTTCCAGAGCTTTTCATAATTGTCCAGACCCGCCCAGGTGCGGCTGCCCAACAGGTTCCAGTTCTGGAACGAAATCAGGATCGCGTTGGCCGTGGGATAAAACCGGATCACGCCATAGAACAAAACCGGGAGCGCCAGAAAAGCCCAGGCCCAGACGATCTGTTTCTGTTTGATGGTCAGATTGCGATACATGGGGTGCCCCGCCCGCCGAAAGCACCGCCCACCCCTTGCGGGGTGGGCGCAGGGTGGTCAGGCCACCCGTTTCGGCTTACTTGCTGTAATAATCGTCAAGCAGTTTCTGCTCTGCCTTGGCGGCGATGCTCAGGCTTTCGGCCAGAGGCATGTCTTGCAGGGTCATCCGCTCGACCATTTCAACCAGCACCTGGCGCTGGCCGCTTTCGTCGGCAAATTTGGTGGTGTGGGCATAGGCCAGCCCGCGAATGAACGGGCCATAGACCGGATCATTGGCGTTTTCGTCGGTCATGCCAACCGAGGGCTTCGCGGGAAGCTCGCCCACGACCTCAAGCCACAGTTGCATCGCCTCATCCGAGGTGAGATATTCCATGAACTTGACCGATGCGTCGAGTTTTTCGCCCTTGGCCTTGGTGGTGATCGCATTGACCCAATAGGACGAATAATTCGACCGCGTTCCATCCGCCGCAGCGGGCAGTTCGGCAACGCCCCATTTCAGGCCGCGAATATCAGCGAGTCGGTTCGATACGGAACGAACCATCAATGTGCATCCCGGCGCGTCCGGCCTTGAAGGCCGCTTGCGGTTCATCCATGAAACCGATGGACGTGACCGGATCGTCGCCCATGAACAGGTCGGAATAATACTTCAGCGCGGCACGTCCGGCGTCGCTGTCATAATTCACCGTCTTGTAGTCGTCGAGATAGGGGTCGCCACCGAACTGGCGCACCAGCCCCTCGCGCCACCAATGGTGATCCTGCGCGGTCATTCCGGCGGTGATGCCCACCTGGGTCATATTGCCCGCGCCATCCTTTTTGGTCAGCTTTTTCGCGTCGGCCACCAGCTCGTCCAATGTTTCGGGCGGGCTGTCGATTCCGGCCTCGTCGAACAGGCGTTTGTTGTAAAACAACGCCAGCGAACGCACCGCAGTGGGCAGCGCCCAATATTGATCGCCTTCGCGCATGGCCTTGACCATCGGGAAGAATTCCTCGTCGATCTTGTCAGCCGGGAAGGCATCGGCGGGCAGCGGTTGGATCAACTGCGCGTCCTTGTAGTCCGTCAGCCAGCCATAGAACAATTGCACCACATCCGGCCCCTCGCCCGCCGGGATCGCCGCCGCAACCTTGGTGCGATAGCTGTCATAGGGGAAGGTGGTCATCTTGACGGTGATGTCGGGATTGGCCGCTTCGAATTTCTCGATCAGCTGGTTCATGGCATCGACACGGGCGTCATAGAAATACTGCCAATATTCGATTTCAACCGCATGGGCGGCGGTGCCCATCAGTCCCGCCATGGCGGTCACGCCGGCAAGGGCAAGGCCCCGGATGGCTCCAAATTTCATATCTGTTCTCCCGGTTCGACACCCTTGGGTGCGTTTGTGGTGAATTCTGGGGGTCTTTGCCCACCTGAATCGTGATTAACTCAATCCAGTTGAATTAACAAGCCGTTTGCGCTAATCCGTCGGAATGGTTGTAAAGCTGGATCAGATTGTCGGCGCCAACGCCGAACGCTCGCGCAGCCACAACCGGCAGGTGGTGCTGGGTCAGGTGCGCCGAGGCGGGCGTATGGGGCGGGCCGAAATCGCCCGCGCTTCGGGGCTGAGCACACAGGCCGTGTCCAACATCATTGCCGATCTGGAACGCGACGGATTGCTGGAGGCACAGGGTCGCTCGCAAGGGGGCGGGGCCTTCCGGCGATCCAATACGCGGTGAACCCGACGGGGGGCTTTGCCTTTGGCGTGGAAATTCGCCCCGGTGCGGTGTTTGCCGTGATGCTTGATCTGATGGGAAACGAGGTGTTCAGCCGCCGCTGCGCCCTGCCCCAAAGCACCCCCGAGGCGATCACCGCCCGCGTTCTGGCCCTGCGTGACCGGGCGCTGGCCGAAACCGGCGTGCCGGGTCAGCGCATTCTCGGGGTGGGCGTGGTGGTGCCGGGGCCGTTCGGCACAACCGGTCTGGCCGATGAGGCAACCGAACTGCCCGGATGGGAACAGATCGACATGACCGCATGGTTCAGCGCGGCCTTTGGCCTGCCGGCCCATGTGGAAAACGATGCCAACGCCGCCGCCATGGCCGAACATGTTTCCGGTGTGGCCCGAACGCTGGGCCATTTTGCCTTTCTCTATTTTGGCACCGGTCTGGGGCTTGGGCTTGTTTCGGGGGGGCAACTGGTGCGCGGGGCCTTTGGCAACGCGGGCGAAATCGGCCATGTGACGGTGCCAACCCCGACCGGCGGCGTGATTCTGGAACAGGCGGTCAGCCGGTTGTCGATTGCCCGTCATCTGGCCCGCCACGGCATCAAGGCCCCCGACAGCGCCACTTTGGCACAGCTTTATCAGGATCGCAGCGCGCCCTTGTTCGATTGGCTGGAGCGGGCCATTGATCCGCTGGCCCATGCCGTGGCACTGGTGGAAAACCTGTTCGACCCGCAGGCGATCATATTGGGAGGCGCCCTGCCCGAAACCATCATCGACCATCTGATTGCCGGTCTGCCTCTTGATGTTCGTTCCATCGCCAACCGCCCTGACCGGGCCACACCACGCCTGTTGCGTGGCGCTTCGGGGCGGATGACCGCCGCCCTTGGCGCTGCGTCCCTTGTCATCAACCGTACTTTCACACCGCAACTTGCCGTTGCTGTCTAACCGGAAAACCCTGCCATGCCTTCACTCGCCCCTCTGACCGACGCCGCCCGCATCCACGGGCAACAGCCCCGCGTTCTGGCCCTGTGGAAGGCGCTGTTGCCCCTGCAATCCTGTGTCAGCTTCATGAGCACCGGCGCCCATCCCGATGATGAAACCTCGGCCATGCTGGCCGCCCTGCGCCAGCGCGGGTTTGATCTGTCCTATGCCTGTTCCACCCGGGGCGAAGGCGGGCAGAACGACATCGGCACCGAAAGCGGCGCCGATCTGGGCGCCCTGCGCACCGCGGAAATGGAGCGCGCGTCGGCGGCCCTGTCCCTGCGCATGTATTGGCTAAGCGAAACAGCGGATGATCCGATCACCGATTTCGGCTTTTCCAAAAGCGGGGTTGAAACTCTGGCCAAATGGGGGCGCGACCGCACCCTGGCCCGGTTCGTTCATATCCTGCGCCGTGAACGCCCCGATATCATCTGCCCGACGTTTCTGGATATTCCCGGGCAGCACGGCCATCACCGCGCCATGACCGAAGCCGCCCATCTGGTGATGGATCTGGCCGCCGATCCGGCGTTTACCGGCTGTGACCTGCCGGTCTGGCAGGTGAAAAAACTGTTCCTGCCCGCGTGGTCGGGCGCCGGACAGGCCTATGACGACGATCTGCCGCCGCCGCCCGCCACCACAACCGTGGCTGGCAAGGGGGCGGACCCGCTCAGCGGGTTCAGTTTTGAACAGATCGCCCAGCAATCGCGGGTTTTCCACGCGACTCAGGCCATGGGTCGCTGGGTCGCACCGGGCGAGGAACGTGATTGGCCCCTGCACCTGGCCGATTGCCGGATTGCCACCGGTGGCGATGATGTGGGCGCCGGTCTGCCCCTGCGTCTGGGCGACCTTGCCGGCTTTGCCGGGGCGCCCGAAATCGCCGCCGCCCTTGGCACCGCGCAATCGCTGATCGATGCCTGCGTTGCCAACGTGACGGCCAATGGCCTGCCCACCCGCCTGTCACGGGCGCTGGATCACATCCGCACCGCCCGCGCCGCCTGCCCCGATCACGCCGCCCCCGAGGTGCAACACCGGCTGGCCCGCAAGGAACAACAACTGGCGGCTGCGATCCGCATTGCCGCCGGTGTGATGGTGGATGGCTATCTCGACCACGCGTTCCTGCGCCCGGGCCAGACGGTGCGCGCCGTCACCGAACAACGCGCGGGCACCGCCGAGTCGGTCAAGGTTGAGTGGCTTTTGCCCCCGGGCTGGACCAAGGACGGCGACAGCCTGAGCGTGGCCACCGATGCAACGCCCAGCGATGGTTACCGCGACACGTGGCTGGGCGACGCGCCCGATCTTCCGGCGGTAAAGGTCACCACCACCATCGACGGAATCGCCAGCGAAAGCCGCCTGCCCCTGCTGGTGCCGCCGGTGATCCTGCCCGCGCGCGCCGCCGATCTGACGCCGCACAACGCCCTGCTGAACCGGCAAGGCAAACGTCGCACGATTCCTGTGGGGCTGAACGACATCGTCCCAACCGGTGCGGTTCCGGCGCTGGACCTGCCCCCGGGCTGGAGCGATGAGAGCGACGCCAGCGGTTTCACCCTCACCGCCCCCGGGGATGTGACGCCGGGTCTTTATGACATCGCCCTGACGCTGGACGGCACGCCGGCCATGTCGGCGCACCCCATCACCTATCCCCATATCGCCCCCACGGCCCGCGCCGTTCCCGCGCACATTCAGGTGCGGGTGGTCGATGTGGCGCTTCCCGATGTGCATGTCGGCTATATCGGCGGCGGCCACGACCGGGTCGGCTATTGGCTGCAACAACTGGGTGTCGGGTTGGCCATGCCCGACCCAGCCCGGGTCAGTGACGACGATCTCGATCAGCTCGATACCATCGTGATTGGCATCTTTGCGGTGAAATTCCGTGACGGGTTGGCCGCGCTGATGCCCCGACTGCATGCATGGGTTGAACGGGGCGGCACCCTACTGACGCTGTATCATCGCCCGTGGGATGGCTGGGATCCCGACACCATTCCGCCCCGGCGGCTGGAAATCGGCCAACCTTCCCTGCGCTGGCGGGTGACCGATGAACAGGCCGAGGTGACCCATCTGGCCCCCGATCACCCGCTGTTGAACACACCCAATGTCATCGGCCCCGACACATGGGCGGATTGGCACAAGGAACGGGGGCTTTATTTCGCCAAATCCTGGGACGATGCCTATCGCCCGCTGCTGGAAATGGCCGACCCGGATGAGGCCCCGCAGCACGGCGCGCTTTTGGTCGCAGATATCGGCAAGGGGCGCCATATCCATACCTCGCTGATCCTGCATCACCAGATGGCGCGGTTGACGCCCGGCGCATTCGCGTTGTTTGCCAACCTGATTGCGCGCCGGGGCTGACGGGTGCTGCCGCCCCGCGACAACCTGCGCGGCGGGGCATGGATGCTGGCGGATCTGTCGCTGAACATCTGGGCCCTGAGCATCGTCAAGGCGCTGGGGCTTGGCTTTCCCCCGGCGCAACTGGTGTTTCTGCGGGCAGTGATCGGGCTGATCCTGATTGTGCCATGGGTGTGGCGCGGGCGGGCCGAATTTGCCGGGCTGCGCGATCTGCCGATCCACGCCCTGCGCGTCACCCTGTCGATCATCACCCTGACGGCCAGCTTTTTCGCCATCGCCCGCCTGCCCTTTGCCACCTTCACCGCGGTGAATTTCACCCGTCCGGTGGTGACAATGATGCTGGCCGCGCTGATCCTGCGTGAAACCATCGGCTGGGGACGATGGGCGGCGGCGGGCGTGGCGCTGATCGGGGTGGTGATCGCGGTCAACCCCGGCGCCCTGCCGCCCGGCAACGGGTTGCCCGTCCTGTTCATCGCGATCTTTGCCGGATCGGCGGCGGTGATCGCCACCCGCCGCCTGCGCGCCGCCCCGACATTGGTGATGATGACATTCTACACCGCCGGTCTGGCCCTGGTTACCGGCCCCATCGCCGCCTTTACCTGGGTGCCCATACCGCGTGAACATATCGTGCCGCTGCTCAGCATCGGGGTGTTTGCCCAATGCGCACAGGCCTGTTTCCTGCGCGCGCAATTCCACGGCGAGGCGGGCTTTTTATCGGTCCTCGGCTATCTGTCCCTGATCTTTTCCGGGCTGGTGGGGTATTTCGTCTTTGACGAGGTGCCAACCCCCGCCTTTGCCCTTGGCGCCTGCCTGGTGATTGTCGCCGCCCTCAGCGTCAGCTATGGCGCGCGGCGTCGCCGTTTGCCCGCGCTCTGAGGTCTGGTCTCAGGTCGTTGCTCCGTGATAAAGGGCGCCAACGATCATTCAAGGACAGGATTTCATGGCACCCAAATTCGGCTCAAGCGGCCTTCGCGGGCTGATCACCGAACTGACCGATACATTGTGCGCAAGCTATACCCGGGCGTTCCTCAGCCGGGCAAAACACGAGGGCATTCTTTTGGTGGCCGGCGACCTGCGCCCCTCGACCCGGCAACACCTGCGCGCCGTGGCCGCCGGAGCGCGCGATCTGGGGATCGACGTGGTGGACTGCGGCACCATCCCCACCCCCGCTCTGGCGCTTGAGGCCCAGCGGCGCCGCGCCCCGGCTGTCATGGTCACCGGCAGCCATATTCCCGCCGATCGCAACGGGCTGAAATTCTATACCCGGCGGGGCGAAATCACCAAGGGCGACGAGGCCGCGATCAACGCCGCCCTGCGCGATTGGGACGGCCCGCTTGATCTGCGCGACCCGCAGACCGACACCGGCGTGGCGGATCTCTATATCAAGCGTTTCACAGATTTTTTCGCGCCCGATGCCCTGCACGGCCGGCGTGTGGGTGTTTATGAACATTCCGCCGTGGGGCGCGATCAGTTGGGTCAGGCGCTGCGCGCGCTGGGGGCCGAGGTGGTATGTTTGGGGCGATCCGAACACTTCATCCCCGTGGATACCGAGGCGGTGGACGACGCCACACGCGCCCAATTGCACGATTGGGCGACTGAAAACACGCTGGACGCCATCGTATCACTGGACGGCGATTCCGACCGGCCGCTGGTCACTGACGCAACAGGCCATGTCATTGCAGGCGATGTGATCGGCGCCCTGACCGCGCGCTATCTGGGGGCGCGGATCATCGTCACGCCAGTGTCGTCGAACACGATGATCGACGCCATGGATTTCGACGAAATCGTGCGTACACGCATCGGATCACCCTTTGTCATCGAAGGGATCGAAACCACATTGGACGAAAACCCACAGGCCCGTGTCGTCGGGTACGAGGCAAATGGCGGGTTCCTGTCGGGGTTTCCGGTCGAAGGGCCGCGCGGCCCGCTGTCGCCCCTGCTGACGCGGGATGCCTTTTTGCCGATCATTTGCGCATTGGCCGGGATCGCCGAAAACGGGCCGCTGACCGGACAGATCACCACCTTGCCCGCACGGCGCACCGCCGCGGACCGGCTGGTGGGGCTGCCGACGGAAACCTCGGCCCGGCTTATCGCGGCGCTGCGGCAAGATCGCGGCGCACGGGCCGATCTGTTTGCCGCCCTGGGCGATGAACAGGCGCTGGACCTGACCGACGGTCTGCGCGTGACCTTTGCCTCGGGCGAGGTGGCCCATCTGCGCCCCTCGGGCAACGCGCCCGAACTGCGCTGCTATGGCGAAGCAACGACAGAGGATCGCGCGCGCAAAATCGTCCGCGATACATTGGCCGAAATCAAGGCGCGCTATGGCTGATCAACGGTCGATTTGCGCAGATCATCATACCGACGCAGATCGGCAATCAACGCCGCCATCTGATCCAGCGGAATCATGTTTGGCCCATCGCTGGGCGCGGTGTCTGGCGCCTCATGGGTTTCGATGAACAGGGCCGAAATGCCAACAGCACAGGCGGCCCGGGCCAGAACCGGCGCAAATTCGCGCTGCCCGCCGCTGGTTCCGCCCTGCCCGCCCGGTTGCTGCACCGAATGGGTGGCATCAAACACCACGGGCCAGCCGATTTTGGCCATCACCGGCAAGCCACGGAAATCACTGACCAAAGTGTTATAGCCAAAGCTGGTGCCACGATCGCACAGCATGATGCGTTCGTTGCCGGTGCTGGCCACCTTGGCGGCCACATGGGCCATATCCCAGGGCGCCAGAAACTGCCCCTTCTTGATGTTCACCGCGGCGCGCGTTTGCCCTGCCGCCAGCAACAGATCGGTCTGGCGGCACAAAAACGCCGGGATCTGCACCACATCCAGAACCGCGCCTGCCGCGCGGGCCTGTTCCACGTCGTGCACATCCGACAGAACCGGGCACCCGATGGCATCGCGCACCCGGGTCAGTATTTCCAGCCCCGCGTCCATCCCCACACCTCGCGCCGACCCGACCGAGGAGCGGTTCGCCTTGTCAAAGCTGGCCTTGAAGATGAACGGTTTGCCGTTATTGGCCTTGGCGATGCCTTCAGCCATGAACAGCGCATGATCGAGGGATTCCAACTGGCACGGCCCGGCAATCAGGGCAAAGGGGCGCGCACCGCCCACCTCAACCGCGCCGACACGGATTATGCGACCGGGCACGCCAGCTCCTGCAAAACATGTTCAACCCGCACCACATCCTCGGGGTTGTTTACCTCCCAGAACACACGCCCCCGGCCATCGACCACAACGCAGCGCACCGCATGGCCGTTTTCCAGAAAGCGTAACTGTTCCAACCCCTCCAGCCGCTCCAACCGCCCGATCGGCCAACCCACATAGGCAGTGAGCGCCGAGGGGCGATAAGCGTAGACTCCCACGTGATGATAAACAGGAACGTCGCGGCTGAACGTCTTTTTCGGGTCGATATAGGGCAACACTTCCTTGCTGAAATACAGCGCATGCTGGCGGGCGTCGAACACGGCGGTGGTGGCACCCACGCGCCCCGCCTGCCGGTCGGCCATGAAATGCCCGTAACTTTGCGGATCACACTGCACCACCGGCGTGGCCACCTGCGCGGCGGTATCCTCGGCCATGGCGGCGATCAGATCTTCGACAAACCACGGCGGCGTCAGGGGCGCATCCCCCTGTACGTTGACGATCAGATCGGCGGTGATGTCATGGCGCGCCAAGGCATCGGCGCAGCGGGCGGTGCCGTTCTCACACCCGGGCGATGTCATCAGGACCGAGGCGCCGAAATCCTGCGCCGCATCGCGGATGCGGGCATCGTCGGTCACGACATACACGCCATCGACACCGCGCACCTGCATCGCCGCCTCCCACGTCAAATGGATCAGGCTTTTGTGCCCCCCCGGGCACCGCCAGCGCCACGAGGGGTTTGCCCGGAAACCGGGTGGAGGCAAAGCGCGCCGGGATCATCACAATCGTTTTCATCTTGCGCCCAGAGCTGCGGCCGATCTCAGTCAGTGCGTTCACAGGCCTTCCTTCCTTTTGGATCCACGCCAGTGAACCACATAACCGCGCCCATATTGCGGCAATCCCGTGAAATTGACAGGGGATCAGCCGCCTGAAAGGTCAACAATCACCTGCCGGGCCGTTTCAACATCGGCCTTTGTCGCATCGAATTGCCCCACCTGAAACCGGATCGCAATGCGCCCGTCCACCCGGGTCTGGGTCAGGTAAATGCGGCCATCATCGTTGATCCGGCGCACCAGATCAATTTGCGCCGCATCATCGCCCCCGCGCAGGCGAAAGGTGAACAGCGACAACATCGGCGGCGTCACGATTTCAAACCGCCCCATCCCGACCAGGTCGTTGCACAGCCCGTTGGCCCATTCCACATGGTTGCGCACCCGTGTGCGCAACCCTTCCAACCCGTATGAGCGGATCAGAAACCACAATTTCAGCGCCCGGAACCGCCGCCCCAGCGGCACCGACCATTCGGAATAATTGATCAACCCGTCATGACCATGGGTTCGTAGATACTCCGGTTGGATTGCCAAAGTCTTAACCAGATCGGCGGGTTCGCGCAGAAAATGCGCCGAACAGTCAAATTGCGCGCCCAGCCATTTATGCGGGTTGAACACCACCGAATCCGCCCCCGCCACCCCGGCCCAAAGGCTGCGGAATTCAGGACAGATCATCGCCGCCCCGGCCCATGCCGCATCCACATGGGTATAAAGCCCGTGGGCGCGCGCCACGTCAATCACCGCCGTCAGATCGTCGCAGGCGCCGGTTCCGGTGCCCCCGGTGCAGGCGATCAACCCCGCCGGGGTATGCCCCGCCGCGAGATCAGCACGGATCGCAGCATCCAGTGCGCCGGCATGCATCCCGCGCAATGGCCCGGTGACCGGAATACGCACCAGATTGTCCTGCCCGATGCCGGAAATCCAGATCGCGCGATCCACCGAGGTGTGAACCTCATCAGAGCAATAGACCCGCAGCCGCCCCTGCCCCGACAGCCCCTGCTGATTGCCCCGCCAGTCCAGCGCCCGTTCGCGCATGGTCAGCACGGCGGCCAGCGTGGCCGATGACGCGCTGTCCTGAATCACCCCGGTGAACGCTTCGGGCAGGCCGATCGCCTGGCGCAACCACGCCAGCATCACCGTTTCCATCTCGGTCGCGGCGGGCGAGGTTTGCCACAACATGCACTGTGCGGCGATGGTCGTGACCAACATTTCCGCCAGCATCGACGGCGGCGCCGCGTTGGCCGGGAAATAGGCAAAGAACCGGGGGTGTTGCCAATGGGTGATTCCGGGCATCACCACCTGTTCGAAATCGGCCATGATCGCGTCCATGGCTTCGGGGAGTCCGGTGGGCTGGCGGGCAGTTGCGCGGCAATTTCACCCGGCGCGGTCTGGGCGCGCACCGGGCGGTCACGCAGTGTCTTGTGATATGCGGCGGCCCAGTCCGACACCCGGGCGCCCCATTCGGAAAATTCATCCCACTCCATGGCGCATCATCCTTCTGCTGCCTGTCTTAGACCGCAGTTTTTCGCCGGGGAAAACCCTCGGGCGCCGGATGGGCGATGGTTTCAGGCCAGCCAGACGCAGAAAAATCCGACATTCTCGGCGTTCCACACGGCCCGCGCAGGCCCCAGCCCCTTGAGACGGTTCACGCCCGTCATGCCGTAACAGGCACCGCCCACCTCATCGTCAATCGTCCCCGCCGCATGATGCGACAATTCGTGCAGGAAGGTTTCAACCTGAGATTGCTCGAACATGCTGCGCTGGGGCATGGCAAAGAAGTTGGGACCAAGCCGCATCGGCAAACGGGACGGCGCGGCGTCAGTCTGGCGTAGCCCGTCAATGAACGACGTGTGCCCTGCCCCACCGCCGCTGGCCGTGTGTGGGCCTGACAACATGTCGGCGTTGGTGTTGCCAAAAGTCGCCTCGTAGGTAACGTCAAAACTCTGCCCGGCGATCCGCAGGTGCATGGCCGTCAGGGACCGGTCCAGATCCGCCTCAGCCGCCTTGATGGCACTCACATCGCCGCCCCCCATGACCCGCGAAAACACAGAACGATAGGCCGTTCCGCCCAGTTTGCCACCAACGATAGACTCAAGACAGCGCCTTGCATCACGATAGACAGCATCCACGACCAACATTTGTTGCGCGTCAAATCCATTGAATTTCGCCATAGCGAACGCCCTTTCCCGAGTTTCCTGATGCGAGGGGAGCATCACCCGACGCTACGTCAACTTAGGCCCGGCATTCCCACCGCACAATCCATTCATTCACAACCCAGGGTCCGGTATTCCAGCCTTGATCGGCGGCAATTCTTGCCACCCATTGATCAGGTGTTGAAGAGAAAGTGCAAGACATCGCCATCCTTGACGACATATCCCTTGCCCTCGATCTCGCATCTTGCCTGCCTCCTTCACTGCAGTTTCGCCGCCAAGGGTTACGAAATCGTCAAAGGCAATGGTTTCGGCGCGAATAAACCCCTTTTCGAAATCCCCGTGGATCACCCCAGCAGCCTGAGGCGCGGCGGTGCCGGTTGGAATGGTCCAGGCGCGGGCCTCTTTCGGGCCGACGGTGAAATAGGTCTCAAGGCCCAGCAATTCATATCCGGCGCGGATCAGACGATCCAGGCCCGCTTCCTCCAGCCCCAGTTCCGTCAGGAACATTTCGGCCTCGTCCGGCTCCAGCTGGCTGATTTCCTCCTCGATCTTGGCGGAAATCACCACGATGCCGGCGCCCTGTTCAGCGGCCATGGCGGCAACCCGTTCGGATTGGGCATTGCCCGTGGCGGCGTCATCTTCGGCCACGTTGCAGACAAACAGGATCGGCTTGCTGGTCAGCAGTTGCAGCAAGCGCCAGGCGCGCAGATCATCCTCGGCCACCTCGACCGTGCGGGCCGGTTTGCCGTCTTCCAAAACCGCTTGCGCAGCTTTCAACAGGCGTTCCTGCTGCACCGCGTCCTTGTCGCCGCCACGCACCTTGCGCGACAGCCCGGCCAGCCGGCGTTCGACTGAATCCAGATCGGCCAGCATCAGCTCGGTTTCGATGGTGTCGGCGTCGGCCACGGGATCAACGCGATCTTCCACATGGGTCACATCACCGTCTTCAAAACAGCGCAGCACATGGGCGATGGCATCACATTCACGGATATTGGCCAGAAACTGATTGCCCAAGCCCTCGCCACGGCTGGCCCCTTTCACCAGCCCGGCAATGTCAACAAAGGTCATCCGCGTCGGGATGATCTGCTTGCTTTTGGCAATTGCGGCCAGTTGATCCAGCCGCGCGTCCGGCACTGCCACCTCGCCCACGTTCGGCTCGATCGTGCAGAACGGGAAATTCGCGGCCTGCGCAGCGGCGGTGCGGGTCAGCGCATTGAACAGGGTGGATTTGCCCACGTTCGGCAATCCGACAATACCCATCTTGAAACCCATGATCCGCTCTCCTTCATGCTTGCCGCGCTTCTAGCAGCCATGGTGTGACGCGCAAGGCAAAGTCGCGCATCATCCCCCCGAAGAGCGATGGCCACCCCAGGTGGCCGAGCGATGAGGGCCGGCAGCATAACGCACCCGGCTCGCCGATCCCCCATTGAAATCGCGCGTGGTTTCGCGCAAACCCCATGACACGCCAGAGGGAGAACGAAAATGACACGGATCGACGCCAAATTTGCCGAACTGCGCCGTACAGGCAAAAAGGCCTTCGTGTCTTATGTGATGGCGGGCGATCCCGATTTCGACACGGCACTGGCGCTGGTCAAGGGCCTGCCCGGGGCGGGGGTGGATATCATCGAACTGGGCCTGCCCTTTACCGATCCCATGGCCGATGGCAGCACCATCCAACTGGCCGGGCAACGGGCGCTGGCCGCCGGCATGACCCTGGACCGGACCCTTGAAATGGTGCGCGCCTTTCGCGAAGGCGACGATATCACGCCCATCGTCCTCATGGGGTATTACAACCCGATCCATTCGCGCGGGGTTGACCGGTTTCTGGAACAGGCCCGCGAGGCCGGCATCGACGGTCTGATCATCGTCGATCTGCCCCCGGAAGAGGACGGCGAACTTTGCCTTCCGGCACAGGCGGCGGGGCTGAATTTCATCCGTCTGGCCACCCCGACCACCGATGATGCCCGTCTGCCCAAGGTGATGCAGAACACCAGCGGTTTCGTCTATTACGTGTCGATCACCGGCATCACCGGCGCCGCCGCCCCCGAAGCGGGCGATGTCGCCCCCGAAGTGGCCCGGATCAAAGCCACAACCGATCTGCCCGTGATTGTTGGCTTTGGCATCCGCACCCCCGAGGCAGCACAGGCCATTGCAGCCATCGCCGATGGCTGCGTCGTCGGTTCGGCCATCGTCAGTGAGTTGGCAACAGGCAAACCGGTGGATGAGGTGCTGACCTTCGTGAAATCCCTGTCCGACGGCGCCCACCGCGCCTGACACCCGGTCATTTTCACAATTGCAAGGGCGCGGCGGCGTTGGTAAAACTTCCTTACCAATTCCTGCAAAGGCCGCACCCCGATGCCCCACATCACCGAAATCGAAGATCTCAAACGCATCTACAAGCGCCGCGTCCCGCGGATGTTCTATGATTATTGCGAATCGGGGGCATGGACCGAACAGACGTTCCGCGAAAATTCATCGGATTTCGACCTGCTGCGTCTGCGCCAGAGGGTCGCGGTCGATATGCAGGACCGCAGCACCGCCACGACGATGATCGGGGAAGATGTGTCGATGCCTGTCGCGCTGGCCCCTGTCGGGCTGACCGGGATGCAACACGCCGACGGTGAGATTCTGGCCGCCAAGGCCGCCGAAAAGATGGGCGTGCCCTTCACCCTGTCCACCATGTCGATCTGTTCGCTTGAGGATGTGGCCGCACACACCACGAAACCGTTCTGGTTTCAGCTTTACGTCATGCGCGATCAGGATTTTGTCACGAACATGATTTCGCGGGCCAAGGATGTGGGCTGTTCCGCCCTTGTGCTGACGCTGGATCTGCAAATCCTGGGCCAGCGGCACAAGGACATCAAGAACGGCCTGTCCGCTCCGCCAAAACTGACCCCCCAAAGCATTGCCAATCTGGCCACCAAATGGGGCTGGGGCATCGAGATGCTGCAAACCAAACGGCGGACCTTCGGCAATATCGTCGGCCACGCCAAGGGCGTAAGCGATGTGGGCAATCTTTCGGCCTGGACCGCCGAACAATTCGATCCGCAACTGGACTGGGGCAAGGTTGCCAAACTCAAGGAGCAATGGGGCGGCAAGCTGATCCTCAAGGGGATTCTCGATGCCGATGACGCGCGGATGGCACTGGACATCGGCGCCGATGCGATCATCGTTTCCAACCACGGCGGCCGCCAGCTGGACGGTGCCCTGTCATCAATCCGCGCCTTGCCCGAAATCGTCGAGGCGGTGGGCGACAAGGTGGAAATCCACCTCGACAGCGGCATCCGCTCGGGTCAGGATGTGCTCAAGGCGATCGCGCTGGGGGCCAAAAGCACCTTCATCGGCCGCTCCTACATCTATGGTCTGGGGGCCATGGGGCAAAAAGGGGTGGAAACCGCGCTGGAGGTGATCCGCAAGGAACTCGACACCACCATGGCCCTGTGCGGGCGCAAGGATATCAAGGACGTCGATCGCGACATCCTGTTGATCGACGAAGATTTCCACCGCTGGCGGCGCAACCGTTGATGGTGCCTCCGGGGCGGAATTGACAATTCGCCCCGGTCTGCCTTGATACCCCCATGGCCGACAAAGCCCCCGCCGACCCCCTGTTCGATCTGCGCTGGCAGCGCAGCGCGCCGGATATGACCGTGGCCCTTCAGCGGCTTTATGGTGCCCATGTGGATATGGGCGCGTTCACCGCCCGCCTGCGCGCGCTGCTGTTGGACAAATGGTGCGCCCGCCCCCGGGATCTGCGTGCGCTGGATCTGGCCCGCGATGTGATGCCAGACTGGTTTCTGTCACAGGATATGGTCGGGTACGTCTTTTACATCGACAAATTCGCCGGACGCCTGCGCGATGTGCCCAAACACATCCCCTATCTGCAAAAACTGGGCGTGACCTATGCCCACTTCATGCCCTGCCTGAAACCCCGCCCCGGCGACAGTGACGGCGGCTATGCCGTGATGGATTACGGCGCGATCAATCCCGCCCTCGGCACCATGGCCGAGTTTCGCCATGTCACCAAACAGATGCGCAATGCGGGCATTTCCACCTGCATCGACATCGTGCTGAACCACACCGCCAAGGAACACGACTGGGCGCAAAAGGCCCGCTCCGGTGATCCTTACTACCGCGCGTTTTATCGCATGTTCGACGATGATACCCTGCCCCGCCACTACGAAAAAACCCTGGTCGAGGTCTTTCCCGAACAGGCCCCGGGAAATTTCACCCACGGCCCCGAGATCGGTAAATGGGTCTGGACCACGTTCAACGCATATCAATGGGATCTGAACTGGGAAAACCCCGAGGTGTTTCTGGCTGTCCTCGCCGCGATCCTCGACCTGGCCAACAACGGCGCCGAGGTGATGCGCCTGGATGCCGTCGCTTTCATGTGGAAACGCCTTGGCACCTCTTGCCAGAACCTGCCCGAGGTGCATGACCTGTTGCAGGCCATCGTTCAGGCCACCCGCATCGCCGCCCCCGGCGTGATCCACAAGGCCGAGGCCATCGTCGGCCCCCGTGATCTGGTGCCCTATCTGGGTCAGGGGCGCCACGCCGGGCGGGTCAGCAATTTCGCCTATCATAACAATTTGATGGTGCAATTCTGGTCATCCCTGGCCGCGCGCGACACCCGGATGATGTCGGATGTTCTGGCGCGCCATTTCCCCGAAAGCTTCCGACGTGCCGGTTGGGCCACCTATATCCGCTGTCACGACGATATCGGCTGGGCCATCGATGATCACGACGCCGCCCGCTTTGCCCCCATCTCCGGCCCCGGCCACCGCCGGTTTCTGGCCGATTTCTATGGCGGGCGCTTTCCCGGCACCTTTGCGCGCGGTGCAGATTTTCAGATCAACAAAGCGACCGGCGACAAGCGGACCAACGGCAGTTTCGCCTCCCTTGCCGGGCTTGAAACGGCGCTTTTGGCCGATGATCCGGTGCTGATCGACCTTGCCGTCAACCGCATCCTCATGGGCCACGCCCTGATCGCGTCATTCGGGGGAATGCCCCTGATTTATATGGGGGATGAAATCGGATTGCTGAACGATCACAGCTTTCGTGACAGCCCCGAACGGGCTGGCGATGGCCGCTGGATGCAGCGCCCGGCAATGGATTGGGCGGCAGCCACGGAGGCCGAAGCCGGGAGCAAGCCCGCCGCGCGGCTCTTGCGCGGCACCCGGCATATCATGGCCCGACGCAAGGCAACCCCGCAACTCGCCGGATCGGTGCCAACCCGGGTAATACACACCGGCCACCCGGCGCTGTTTGCCCTGCAACGCCCCGGCGACGATGCCACCCTCACGGCTGTGTGCAACTTTACCGAACATCCCCAGCAGATCGACGGAACCGCCCTTGGGCTGACACCCGGGCGCCGGTATCATGACACATTGGCCGACTGCCCCGCGCTGGCGGGTCATGAGACGCTGGAACTACCGCCCTATGGCAGGGTCTGGCTGCTGCCGCCAACCTGACCTTCGCTGCGCCGTAAGGGCAACAGCATCCCGAGGATTGCGATCAACAACAGGGCAATCACCCCGAATGACACCCGCAGGCTGAAAAACTCGGACAGAAACCCCATCACGGGCGGACCAACGAAAAAACCCAGAAACCCGATCACCGCCGTGCGCGAAATCGCCTTGGTCCGATGCCCGGGTGATACCCGCCGCCCGACCAGCGCCAACCCCATGGGCGCCAGCACCGAAATACCAAGCCCGAACATCGCAAATCCAAGGTATGCCATGGGCAGGTTCACCGCCCCCGCCGCCAGAACCGCCCCCACCGCCGACAGAATGGCAGCCCAACGGATCACCAGTGTTTCGCGCAGCCGGTCCGCGATCAACTGCCCCGAAAACCGCCCGACGCCCATGGTCAGGCCCAACATGGCAGGGCCAAACGCCCCCTCGGCCGCGCCCCCGCCCAGGGTTCGCTCGATATGCAGGGCCGACCAGCCCTCGGCGGCATTTTCGGCCAGAAAGGCCACCAGAACAATTCCGCCCCCCAAACCACGATAGAGGTGGGAAAGGCGCGTCGACTGGTTTCGTCATCCTCCGGGGCAGCCTCCACCGCCATGCGCATCCCCAGGGTGCCCAGCAGCGCCACCGCGCCAATGGCCCCGAACACCACCACCGGCGCCAACCCCGCCTCGCGCGCCAGCCCGGTGACCACGGCACTGGCCGCATAGGCAAAGGAAAACATCGAATGGTTCAGGTTCATCAAGGATCGGTCATGGCGCGCCTCAAGCTCACTCACCCGGGCATTCATCACCACATCCGTCAACCCCGAGGCCATGCCGACACAGGCCATCGAAAGAGCAAAGACTGCCACATTTCCCGCCATCCCGGGCAACAGAAATGACATCGACAAAAGCCCCGAGGCGATAGGCAAGGCCCAACGCCCAAGCCGCGCATCCGCCAGCGGCGCCAGCCACATGGACATCACCAACCCCACCGCCGAACACAGCAGCGCCAGCCCGAACACACCATCACCGACAGCAAGCCCCGCCTTGATCACCGGCACAAAAGCAGCAAAGGATCCCCACATCGCCCCCATACCTGCAAAGGCAAGGGCGGGCGCGCGCGACAGACGAAGGGCGGATAAAACATTCATCCCCGCCTGTTGCCAGCGAAACCCGGCAGCGACAAGCCCCTTGATCACCCCAGGCGCCCGCCGACCGGTTATTGTTTGAGTATTTGAATCAGTAAAAAGCCCGGGCGTCGGGGGTATCTTTTTACTGATCCGAAATACTCCCGCCGGAGGCACCCGCAGTTTCAGCCTCTCGCGACGCTGATAAAGCTTTCCAACGGGGCAAAAATCGCCTATAGCCGCGCGCTCATGGGCGGACACCCTTGGAGGCCGCCCCCAACATCGAATTTATGGAGAACTGCAATGGCTGGTAAAATCCCAGACATCCAGGCGCTGGCAAGAACGGGGACAGGCAAGGGGGCCGCCCGCACTGCCCGCCGCGAAGGATCTCGTCCCCGGTGTCGTTTATGGCGGGGGCGGTGATCCGCTGCCGATCAACCTGCCTTTCAATACGCTGCTCAAGCAACTGAAGGCGGGGCGTTTCATGTCCACCCTGTTCAACCTGAAGATGGATGGTCAGGAAGATGTTCGCGTGATCTGCCGTGGCGTTCAGCGCCACGTGGTCAAGGATCTGCCGACGCACGTGGATTTCATGCGCCTCAAGCGCACCAGCCGCGTTTCGCTTTTCATCCACGTGGAAGTCGAAGGCGAAGACGATTGCCCCGGCCTGCGCAAGGGTGGCGTGCTGACCATGGTGCGCCCCGAAGTGGAGCTGCGTTGTACCGCCGGTGACATTCCTGAAAAGATCACGGTTTCCATTGCCGGTCTGAACATCGGCGACACCGTGACCATCGGGTCGGTCAACCTGCCCGAGGGCACCCGCCCAACCATCGACCGTGATTTCGTCATCGCCAACATCTCGGCTCCGGCCGGTCTGGTGTCGGCTGGCGAAGATGAAGAGGGCGACGAAGCCGACGAGGCCGAAGCAGCCACCGAGGAATAAGCGCCAGCCGCTTTTCTTGAACCAAGCCGTGAATGCCGCCAGCCCCGCTGGCGGCATTTTTCGTTGGCCCGGCCTATTTACCGCCCGTCCATTGTTCGAGAGGCGCAACAGCCCTGTCGCGCCGGTTCCAGGGCAGGTCCGCTTTCATCGCCGTCATCAGCGCCACCGGATCGGACAGATCATGGCCCGCTGCTTTGGCCCGGGTCAGCGCTGCGGAGAACGCGCGGTAGCTGGCATCGAACTGGGCGCGGGATTTGGTCCAGTCGAGATAGGCCATGCCCGCCAGCGGCTGAATGTCGATCATCACGTCGCCCGGTGCATCCACACCGCGCAGTCGCCTTTGGGCGTTGACATTGAACACCCGCGACAGCACGGAAACCGCTGTCGGAAAGGCGCCCTGCGTGGCCGGTTTGCGCCATGGCGCGGCCAGCACCTCCCATAATGTGGCAGCGCGCGACGGCAGGGTATCATAGGGGTGCAGGCTGCGCCAATCGGTGTCGCGCAGCAGGTTGAGCAGGACCGCCGGCCCCGGCTTGCGCGACCGCATGGCAAGGATCGGCGCGTTGTCGATCATCGCCCCATCCACCAGAACCGAGCCGCCCTTGCCGATCCACGGAGGAAAAATTACCGGGATGGAGGTGCTGGCGCGCAGGGCCTGCCACAGGGGCCCGGTATCCAGAATGGCGACGTCGTTGGTCGACAGATTGGTGGCCACGGCAAAGAATGGCAGGGGCAGGTCCTCGATCTCCCATTGGCCGAAGTGCTGGCGCAGGGCCGCGTCGAACAGAGTGGGGTCCAGCACGCTGTATTTCGGCAGGGTATAGCGCCCCATGGCACGGCTGCGCAGGAAGATATCTTCGCACAGGTCCATCACCATATCGGGATCGCGCCCAAGGGCCAGCGCCGCCCCCATGGCGGCCCCGGCGCTGGTGCCCCCGATCATGTCAAACGTCAGCCCGTGTTCCCCCAGCGCCTTGAGCGCACCAAGATGCGCCGTGCCCTGTGCGCCGCCACCACTAAGCACAAGGCCAAGGGCGCGCCCCTCTACAAAGCGCAGCAGGCGCGCGACATCGCCGGGCCGATCCAGCGCCACGTGATGATGGCGCCGCGCGCCGCGCGCCGCACACCAAAGGGCGGTGCCGGTGATCGGCGCCGCGCCGTGATCGCGCCAAAGCACCAGTTGTGGCGCGGCACCATCGGGAATCCGCGCGGCGCGAGGCGTATCCGACAAGCGGGCAAAATCGAACACCTCATCCACCTCGCTGAGCAGGGCCATGGGCGGGGCGATCAGCAGCGCCTTGCGCCCCTCGCCTTCGATCCGGTGCAATTGTTCACGCGGGTTGTCGGCATCGGCGGCGATCACCCCCCAGCCTGTCAATCCGGCGCTCAGTGCGGCCACCACCGCCCCCGGCACATCGCCGGTCAGCGCCACGCAGCGCGCCGCCAGCGGACGCAGGGCCGTGGCGCCCCGGCTAGTGGTGGCCAGACGACGCGCCAGACTGGCCAGTATCCCCTGCCCGATTTCGGGAACATCCCGCGCGACACTTTCCCAGGCATCCCGGCCCAGCACCAGCACCTCGCCGCTGCGCGCAGCCACAACATTGGCCGAGCGTTCGCCGCCTGCAAAAAAGGCAATCTCGCCAATGGGTTCGCCCGCGCCAATATCGGCAATCGCCTGCCCTGCGGCAATCACGGTAAAGCGGCCCCGCAGCACCAGATAAAGATGGTCCGCCACGTCGCCCGCGCATATCAGCCGTTCGCCCTTTTCAACCGCGCGCCTGTGCGCCACAGCCATAAGGCGCGCCACAAGATCGTCAGACAAATCCGCCAACAGCGGTGTCTGGCGCAGCGCGCGCATGGTGGCCGCCGCACGCGCGCCGGGGTCGGCCTGGGGCGTATCGTTGAAAGACATAAGCGAACCTGCGTTGACCTGTGAACCGAGCGCATAATGGCCATGGACCGTTGGAGTGCAAACAAAAAGGGGCAAGAGGCAATGCCCGACAAACAGTGCGAACTGATGGCCTTTGCGGGCGTGATCGCACCGCCGGCCCTGCCCTGGCGCGCCAACGATTTGGTTGTGCAGAAATATCGCCTGCAGGAAACTTGATTGCCGCTGATTCTCGCGGACCTTGTTCCGGTCGGGGTGTTCAGGTTACCAAAGCGGCGCAGGGGGCCGGATAAAAGCCACGACACCGGGGCGGCACCCCGCATGGTTGGCATCGTGGCCGACATCGCCACGTTGAACACGGCCCCGCTTTTTCACGCTCATGCGCCCGCGTCATCCAAAAGGCGCCATGCCCCGCATCCTGCCCCATCAATGACAGATGGGCCAGCGGGGAAAACACCGCATCGCCCGCCGACATCGACACATCCACCCTTTCGCAGGCGGCAGCGATACGGCCCACCCCGCCCACAGCGACCAGATATTCCAGTTGGCGCAGGGTCACGGCGCCAGATTGTCGCCCGGCACAGCCTATGGCGGGGCCTCGCGCGGGTCCATCGCCCGCTGCACATGCGTGTCGCTCTGCGGCTTATACACCGCCCATGCGGTGGCGATGGCGGCAATCGGGCAATCTTTGGTCCAGTCACAGCGCAGATCGGCAAGGGGCCAGGACAGTTTGTGGGCAATCTGCATGCCCGCCGAATGCACCGGCCCCGCCTCGCCTCCGGCGGCCAGCCCGGCCTGCATGGCGGCAATCAACCGGTCGCCCAGATGACCCCTTGCCGCCTCGAACCCGGCGACGATGGCGCCAGGCACATCCGCGTTGGCCAACAGGTTGCCGCCTGCGGCCACATCCCTGCCCTGCGCCTCCGCCCAGATACCCCGGGCGTTCTGCCCCGAATGCACCGCGGTCCCCCCGCGCCCGTCGATGGCCAGAATCTGGCGCCAGGCCATGAAACCGCCGCTGCGCTGCGCGGCTTCGACGGCCTGTGCCGCACTCAGGCCCTGTCCCATGCTGTCCAGTACGAATGGCCCAAGCGCCGGGTCGGTCACGTTCTGCGATGCGACGGCCCCCACCCCGGCCCGACTGAAGGCAGAACGCGCGGCAACTGCGGGGGATGAGGATGAAATCGCAACCCCGAACATGCCGGTGTCAGCGCAGCGCGCCACCAGTGAAAATGTCATGTCCCGTCCTCCGCTTGTTCCCGACCAGAGGTAACCCTTAGATCACAAAGGTCAATCCGGGATCACCGCCGTGCCCCCGATCCCAAACCCGCGTCATCCCCCCGCGCACCGTTGCAAAACCGGACGAGCGATGAGCGATGGCGGGCGTCAGCCCCGCCCGAGCGAAGAGCGGCTGGAACGAATTGCCTGAGAACACCACAGCGGTCACGCCCGCGCCTGAATCCGCTCGTTGATATAGGTGGCAAAATCGTAATTCGGGCGCTCAAGATGGCTCAGGTGCCCCGGCCTCGCCAGATCGGACGACAGCCCGCGATACACCTTTTCCGTACAGCCGCGATCCTCGTCATTCACCCGGTCCAGCAGGCTTTTCAGCGCCGCGAAATGATCATGCGCCTTTGGGTCGTTCACATAATCAGGCGACAGCCCGCCGCCATAGGTGATCTGCACATGGTCCGGCCCGTCAGGGTGCAACGACAGATACCAGAAATACCCCGGCGTCAGCGTAATCAGCAGCGCGGGATATACAGTCAACAGCACCGTGGTGCGCCGCATTTCCCCCGCAAGCGTGGTGTTGTCGGGGTGCGCATTGGTCAGCGGCGCATCGGGGTCTTTCAGGATCGAATGATAATTATAGGTCGCCCCCGACGGCGGGCAATCCATCTCTTCCAGCTTCACAAACCCGCCGATGGTGCCCGAATGACAGACCGGCAAATGATAGCTTTCCATGAAATTCTCGGCCAGCACCTTCCAGTTGGTGTTCCAGTGGTGGCGCTCCTGAAAGGTCTGAACATAGTTTTCCATTCCATAGGGCGCAATCAGATCTGCGGCCTCTTTCAGATGCACCGCCGGATCGGGCGCGTCCGGGTTCAGCGACACCAGAACCCAGCCCAGCCATTCGGCACAACGCAACTGCGGCAGGCAATAATCATGCCGGTCAAACCCTTGATTCAGCGTCATTCCCGGCGCCCCGCGCAACTGCCCGTCAAGATTATAGGTCCAGGCGTGATAGGGACAGACGACGCGGCCCACATTGCCCGCGCCCTCCAACAGGGTGGACATGCGGTGCAGGCAGACGTTGGATTGGGCGCGCAACACGCCTTCCCTGTCGCGAATCACCATAACAGGTTGCCCGGCAATTTCTGCGGTCACGTAATCGCCCGTGTTCGCGAATTGCGTAGCCCGGCCAACGCAGACCCATTCCCTGGCGAAAATTTCCGACACTTCCCGCGCCAGGAATTCCTCGGACAGATACACGCTGCGCGGCATGGCGCGGGCTTCGCCAAAGGGACGCGCAACATTTTCCGCCAGTTCACTGGCGGCGTTGCATGTGGGATGAATGGTCATTCGGCGGCCTTGCACATGGGGTGTGTATCCCCCACGCGGTGATTGTCGCTTCCCAAGCATTGCCTCATTGAACACCCCCATACGTCTGTCCAAGCCACAGGTCGTGTCAATGTGCATCATCACAGGCCGCGCGGTCAACGCACGGCCCGCCCCACCATGAGACCTGGCGCACACGCGATCAGGCGCGCGGAACCCAGCCCCCATACATCGGATGATCGTGCCCCAGGGGCAGCGTCACCGGCGCATTGGCCCGCGCCGAAGCATAGACGGCGGTAACGAACTCCAGCGACCTGCGGCCATCCTCCAGCGTCACTTCGCGCCCGCCGTTGCCATCCAGAGCCTCGGCCAATGCCTCAAACATTCCGGCAAAGCCCGTTCTGGCGTCAGTGACATCGGCCAGCACATCGTCAATCTGGTCCTGGGTCGTTGGCTCCCGGGCGATGAAACGCCACCCTTTTTCGGCCAATGAATAGGGCGCGTGATCGGATTCAACCGTGAAACCTTCGAAATTCAGACGCATCCGGCTGGTATTTTCCGCACAGCCAAGGGTGACTGAACTGGTGATCAGCGCACCTTCGCCCATGCGGATCGACAGGGCGGCGCAATCTTCCACTTCGATGTCGTTCACCCGCGTGGCGGTGTCGGCGTAAACCTGGGCCACAGGGCCAAGCAGCCAGGGCAGCAGATCGTGAATATGAATCGCATGACCGAGCAACGCCCCGCCGCGCTCGCCCTCCCAGGTGCCGCGCCACGGAATCGCGTAATAGGCGGCATCGCGGTTCCAGTGGGTCTCCAGCGTGCCAGTATAACAGCGCCCGGCAAGCCCGGCATCTATCAGCGCCAAAAGCTGTGCGGTGCCAAGTCCATAGCGATATTGAAACACCGGCGCGACCGTGCCATCGGTCTCGGCCACCTTTTCGATCAACTGATCCGCTTCGGCCAAAGAGGCGACCAGCGGCTTTTCGCACACGACGATCTTGCCAGCCTCCAGCCCCGCAACAATAGCAGAAAAGTGCAAGTGGGGAGGCAGACAGATATCGACGATATCCACTTCAGGATCGGCCAATATAGATTTGAAATCACTTATATACTGACACCCATCATGGGTGTCTGCCAGGGCCTGCCCCCGGGCCGCATCCAGATCGCAAATGCTGTGAATCTGAAAGTCGTCGGGCAATGCGGCATACCCCTTGAGGTGCGCCGCACCAATCCCCGCTCCGATAATCGAGACGGTTCTGCTCATGTCGCCATTCCCTGTGCGCGGATCGCCAGTTCCATGGTTGTAAAGGTGTGCGCCTGGCTTACCGCGGTTTCTGTACGATCCTGCACGTCGGCGCAAAGTCGCGGAAAATAGGGCAATGCCATATCCGAACAATCAATATGCACGTTTTCTTCACCATTCACGAGGTAAAGATTGCCGGTGCGGTGCGCCTGGCCAACCTCGGTGTACTTGCGCAGCTCGATCTGGCCTTCGGTGCCTTGCAGAAACAACCGCCCGTCGCCCCATGTGGGCAACCCGTCAGGAGTAAACCAATCCACCCGCACATATCCATGGCCCTTGGGCGAACGCAGCACCATTTCGCCAAAATCCTGAAATCCTGGATGATCGGGCATCGTGGTATTTTCCACACAGGCGTGGGCGATGACCGCCGAATCCGAACCGGTAAAATGCAGAAACTGGTCAATCTGATGCGACCCGATATCACACAGGATGCCGCCGAATTTTTCAGTGTCAAAAAACCACTCGGGCCGGGTTTTCAGGTTTTGTTTGTGCGGTCCCAACCCCACCGTTTGCACCACCCGCCCGATGGCCCCGGCATTGACCAGTTCTTCGGCTTTGGCCACGGCCGCCACCTCAAACCGTTCGGAAAAATTCACCGTCCAGATGCGCCCGGTGCGCGCCTGACAGGCCTTGATTTCTGCCAATTGTTCAAGCGTCGTGCAGCCGGGTTTATCGACCATCACATCCTTGCCCGCCTCCATCGCCGCAATGGCAAGGGCCGCGCGATCACAGGGAATGGCGGAAATCAGCACCATTTTCACGTCTGCGTCATCGAGGATGCTCCGATGATCGGCAACCTTCTCAAGCTGTGGAAAAACCTCGCGAAACTTCGTCTCGGTCACCGCCGAACCGCCCGTCCACCACTGGGTGCAACTGCACCCTGCGCCAGCATGTTTCCCAACATTCCGAAAATATGGCCATGGTCGATTCCCATGACGCCCAATTTGAATGGCATCTAAACCTCCGTACGGGCGCCGCTGCGCCCGATGTTTCCAGCGCCGCGATCAGACGATGCACCTCAAGCGCAGAACGCCCCGGTACAAGGGGCGCGCGGACGTCACGAATGGCCTCGGCAAAATCACAAATCACCGCCCGGTGCCAATCCGAGGTAAAGGCCATGGGATCGGCGCCGCCGCCACTGGCCATCGCCGCGCCAAAGGTTTCGCTGCTGCCGTCACGCCAATCAATGCTGAGCAGATTGGTGTCGATCCGCGCCGAGCCCTTGGCGAAATGCAGCGTGATCGTTTCGCCCCTGCCCGGAAAGCTGGCCGTGGTGGCCGACAGGGTTCCCACCGCGCCATTGGCAAATTGCAATCCGGCGGATACGAAATCTTCTGCTTCCATGCGGTGGAAATCACTGGTGGCGGTCAGCGCGGTGACATGGGCCACCGGACCGGTAAGCGACAACATCAGGTCCAGCGTATGAATCGCCTGCGACAGCAGAACACCGCCGCCATCGCGCGCATAACTGCCGCGCCCCGGTTCATCGTAATAGGCCTGATCGCGCCACCAGGGCACATGCACCTCGACCACCCCAAGCGCCCCAAGATCAGGCAGGATGCGGCGCAGATCGGCAATGATCGGGCGGGCGCGGTGTTGCAACATGATGCCAAGGGGCACCTGCGCGCCTTCGCAGGTTTCAACCAACGCCGTCGCCGCGTCCAACGTCCGCTCGACCGGTTTTTCCATCAAAATCGGTTTGCCCGCCGCCGCCAGTTCACCGACGATGTCTGCCCGCGCGTTGGGCGGGGTGGTCAGGATCACAAAATCCACGTCGTCGGCAGCAATTTCAGCAACCGAGCCATAGCTGCGGGCGTTCAGCCCGTGTTTGGTCAGAAATGCCGCGCGGCTGTCTGCGGACCGGGCAAAGACCCCGGCAAGGGTGATGTCGGTGTTCGACAAGGCATCAACATAGGTGCCCGACACCATGCCAAGGCCGATCAGGGCAACCTTCATGCGGTCGCCCGCCCATTTAGCTCCAGCGCGCGGTCGCCCTCACCGGCGAAGATATGAACCTGTGCCGGATCGAACCCAACGCCAATTTCCTGCCCACGTTTCAGGGGGATCTGCTGCGCCAGTTGCACGGTCAATGTCTCTCCGTTCGGGAACGCGGTATAGATATATGTGACCGCGCCAAGTTGTTCAAAATTCTGCACTTTTACCACCATATCGCCCCCCGTCCAGCGACACCCCAATGGTTTCAGGGCGCAGTCCCAAGGTGCAGGGCATTGTTTCAACCAGAGTTTCGCCCAAGCGCACGGGCATCTGCAACCCGCAATCCATATCAAGGGTGCCGTCGGGCGCAATGGTGCCATTCAGAAAATTCATCTGCGGCGCCCCCAGAAAGCCGGCAACAAATTTGTTGGCCGGACGGTTATACAGCTCCAACGGCTTGCCCACCTGTTCGATCCGCCCCCCCGCAGCACGACAATCCGGTTTGCCATGGTCATCGCCTCAACCTGATCGTGGGTCACATAGATCATCGTGTTTCCCAGTTCGGCGTGAAGATTGGCGATTTCCACCCGCATTTGCAGGCGCAATTCGGCATCGAGGTTCGACAGCGGTTCGTCAAAAAGGAAAATCTGCGGCTCGCGCACAATGGCCCGCCCGATGGCCACCCGTTGGCGTTGCCCGCCCGAAAGCTGCCCGGGTCGGCGATCCATCAGCATTTCAATCTGAAGCAGTTCGGCGGCATCGTTCACCCGGCGGTCGATGTCGGCCTTTGCCATACGCAGGTTTTCCAACCCGAACGACAGGTTCGAACGCACCGACATATGCGGATAAAGCGCGTAAGACTGAAACACCATCGACAGCCCGCGTTCCGAGGCGGGAACATTGTTCACCCGCTTGTCCTGCAACATAATATCGCCCGACGACGGGTCATCCAGCCCCGCAATCAGGCGCAGCAACGTGGATTTTCCACACCCCGAGGGGCCGACGAAAACGACAAATTCGCCCTCTTCGATCTGCAAATCAATTCCATGGATCACCTGCACCGCGCCCCAGGATTTCTTGATCTGCTTCAGTTCCAGTGCATGTGCTGTCATTTCAAACCTGTCGTGAGAGTCATTTGAGCCCCGTTGTGGCGATGCCGGTGGTGATGAAGCGTTGCAGCCAGACAAACACCAGAGTGATCGGGATGAGCGAAACCACGGTCATCGCGAGGATATAATGGAAATCGGAATCGAACTCGCCCGAGAATGTGGTCAGGCCGATTTGCAGGGTATGGGCCGAGGGATCGGAAATCAGCACGATCAGCGGCCAAAGGAAATCGTTCCAGCGCCAGATCACCGACAGGATCGCCAGAACCGACAGCGCCGGAAGGCTGAGCGGCAGCACGATCCGCCAGAAAATGCGCCATTCGCTGGCCGCATCCATGCGCGCCGCCTCAAGCAATTCGTCGGGGATGGTCAGCATGTATTGACGCAGCAGGAACACGCCGGTGGGGGTCGCGGCGGCCGGGATAATAACCCCCCAGAGCGAACCGAAGATGCCGAACGACCAGACCACAAAGAACAGCGAAACAAGGATAATCGAACTGGGGATCAGCAGGGTCGCAACGATCAGGATGGTAAAGGTCAGCCGCCCACGAAAGCGGTATTTTGACAGGGCGAAGGCCGCCATGGAATTGATCAGCAGGGTAATCAGCGTGGCCATCACCGTGACAAAGACCGAGTTGAACAGATAGGTGAAGAAGGTGAAATTGGTCTGCCCGTTCCTCTTCAAAATCGGATCGAGATAGTTTTCCGTGGCAATTCGGATTTCTTCGTTCGATTTCAATTGGGTGCGGGGCACCTTGAACACATTTTCCGGGTCATCTATGGGCGCGACCTCGGTTTCCTTGCGCGTCGGCCCGGCCTTGAACACGACCTGGCTGTCGCCCGCATCGTCTGTATAGACCCATGTGCTTTTTTCACCCACCCCGTGCACGTCGGCCTCGATCTGGGCCATCGGCAACAGGCGGGTATCGAAACTGTCGACTGCGCGCTCGGGTTTAACCGAACTCACAAAGGTCCAAAGCACCGGGATAAGGATAATCAGCACCCCCAGCGCGAGATAGCAATAGGCCAGAACATCGGCGGCGCCGATCCTGTCGGCCTTGTCGGCGCTGCCACGGGTGCGGGTAAGAAATGTTGCAATTCCCATGGCTTACAGCTCCGACTGACGGCGGGTGATGAACAGTTGAAAAAAGGTGAAAACCGCAATCACAATCGCCATCAAAACCGATCCCGCCGCCGCCTCGCCATAGGCGGGCCTGTCACCGGTAAACGCGGTTTCATAAATATTCTGCACGATCATAAAGGTTTCGCGCCCCGGGCCACCGCCAGTCAGCAACCAGACCTCATCGAAAATCTGGAAACTGCGCACAAGGGACAGCACCAGAACCACGGTGAGGGTCGGCATGACCAGCGGCAGGGTGATACGATAAAAGGCGCGCGCCGGTTTGGTCGCGTCCATCTTGGCGGCTTCGTACAGATCGCGCGGAATCGCCTGCAACCCGGCCAGCAGGATCAGCATGTAAAACCCCATGTGTGCCCAGCAGAACACGAAGACCAACCAGAAAAACGGCCAGTTGGTGTTTGGCGTCACCAGCCAGTTGATGGGCCGGAAGCGGCCGAAATCGAACACCGAATCGAACTGGATCGACAGCAGCAGAATGATGGCGACGATGCCAAACCCAATGATCCCCCAGCGCGCCCGGGGATGCGCCGTGGACACAAACCAGAGCAGACCGGCGACCAGAACCAGACCCAACCAGAAACTTGAAATCGCTTCGAAACCGATCATCCGCAGGGGGCTGGCCCAACTGAATATCGCCAGGAACAACGCGCCGAACACGGCCGTCCAGGGCAGCGACGGATCGGAACTGGCGCGGATCGCCCGTTCACTGGCCAGCATGAGCAGGATGCCAAAGGTGACGGTCGCGGCAATATCAAACCCGGTCATCCCCGCCAACGCTGTCACCCCGTCAGATGCGCCGCCCAGCGCCTCGTTCAGGATGCCCTTGCGGTGCAAGACCCAGTTCCAGATATTGGCGATCACCACGGGCGACAGCATGACGGGATAGAAAAACATTGCCCGCCAGAACCCGCGCCCGACGATATTCTTGTTTACAACCAATGCCGTGGCCAATGCGGCGATGCACAGGATCGGCACCTGCACGGCGACAAAGACCAGGGTATTGGTCATGCCCCGCCAGAACCCGAACCCTTCGTTGGAACAGGTTCTGAGGTCAAAGTAGCTTTCGCAATCGAAGATCGCGCTGTAATTTTCGCTGCCCACCCAGGGGCGGTCAAACAGGGCGATCGACGACCCGCCGGTGAAACTGACATAGAAATTCAGGATCATCGGCAGGAAGGTAAAACACCCAAAGATCAACATGTTGGGCAACAGCAACGCATAGGGCACACCGCGGCGGCCAAACAGGCTCTGGCTTAGCTCGACAGGAAATCCGACAAGATCCATGGCAAAATTCGGGATCTGGGCCAAACGGTATTTGCGGCGGGCCAGCAGCCACCATGTGCCGCCTCCGATCCACAGAATACCGATGATCAGACTCGCAATTGCGGCGATGCTCATGGGGCGCGATCCTTGGTCAGGCGAAAATTAAAAAATGCAGGGCGACCGTTCATGGCCGCCCCCACACATATTCGTCAGGCTCAGTTCGCGTTCTTGTCGATTTCTTCCTGAATCTTGGCCATCGCCTCGTCCAGGGTCAGTTCGCCGTTCATCGCCGCGCCCAGATATTGAACGGTGGCGTTGAACACGACAAAGTTGTTTGGATTGCCCTGCAATTCATAGGCTTGCGGCAATTCTTCTGCGGTCACAACGGCCATGGCGGCGAATTTGTTCAGGCTGTCCGCCACCCGTTCGCTTGCTCCGGCGGACTGATAATCAAGCCCCTCTTTCTGAAGCTCGGCATGGGCGGGAATGGCGAAGGTTTTGGTGTAATATTCCTTTGCCTGCTCTTTTTCGCCCATCCAGGCCACGAACTTGGCCGCAGCCGCATCATCCGCGCCGCCCTTGAACGCCACGAGTCCGGCACCACCGGGCATGATCCCGCATCCGGCAGGCCCACAGGGCACCGGCACCACCTCCCAGTCGAACTTGTCTCCGACGTTGGCTTCGACATTGCCGACGTTCCAGGACCCGGACATGTAAAAGGCGGTATCCTGATTAAAGAACATTTCGTTGCCGTTGGCATATTTACCGCCCGACACCGCAGGCCAGATATCGGCCGGCATCAGACCCGAGGCATGCCAGTCAAGCATCATCTGGGCGAAGGTCTTGAACCCTTCATCGACGATCAGCCGGCCATCGGCATCGAAATACTTGGCGCCGTAAGACATCGCAGGCCCGGCCATGCGGTGGCCTGACCGGTCCATCACCATCCCCGAATACAGGCCAAGTTCGTCCATCACCTGTTGCGTCGCATCGGCCCAATCGTCCCAGGTGGCACCCGGTTCGGGCAGATCCACGCCCGCCTCTTCGAACATGGTCAGGTTTACATAGGGGCCGGTCACCGTCATTTCGGTGTGAAAACCATAGATCCCGTCAGGTTTGCCCGCACGATACCACGGCAGCACGGCACCATAGGCCGCCTCCCATGCGTCGGCATCCACATAGGGGGTCAGATCAACGTAATAGGGGTTAAGCCCGCCAAGGTTTGTGACCAGCGCCAGATCGGGGCCGGCCCCGGCCTCAAGCTGCACCGGAAGCTGTTCACGCACAACGTCGTATCCCACCACATTCAGCGAGATATTCACGTCCGGTTCAATTTCCTTGTACCGCTTGATGAAGCTTTCAATGACTTCCGCCTCGTTGTCGTTGGCGTTGATCATCAGATTCAGATCGACGGCAAATGCAGCGTTGGCAACAGACATCGCCAGAACCGAAGCAGTTCCGAAAGCGATGGCGCGATGGGCAAGTCTGGTAGTGTTGAACATGAGTCCTCCCGAGGATTGATACTGTGTTTTCCAGCATTGCCCCGATACTGCGCAGCAAATATCACTGCGTCAATAGACTGTATCAATTGAGTATCAATTGTGATCTTCAGCACCGGGTCGCAAAGCCCGGGTCAGAAACCCCATAACGGCATCGCGCATGGCCGGGGTTTCGGCATGGCCCAGCGCAGTTTCCACATGAAACGCGGCCATATCGCCCGCCCCGGCAACATCATAGGCCGCCACAAGATCATCGCGCGCCCGCGCGAATGCGGCGGGCGGTGTGCTCCAATCCTGCATCCCGGCACAGTGCAACACCGGCCGCGGTGCCGAAAGCGCGGCCACCTGCCCCGTGCGCCCCAGCGCCAAAAGCCCCGGCACGGTCATGTAGTTGCCATGCCCATCATGGGCGCCGGTTTCAATCAGCAATCCCATATCAGCGAAACAGCACATGGAGACCGCCGCCGCGATCTGCGGCTCGATCGCCGCCAGCCACCAGGCCAGGGTGCCGCCCATGGAAATGCCCATCGCCCCGATCCGGGTCGAGATCAACACCCGGCTGTTCGGCAAGCCACACCAGCCCCGCCACCTGTTCGGCCAGCATCTGCCCAAACAAGGTGCGCCCCTGCCAAAGCCGCGCCTTGGCGGTGGCGTTTTCCGCGTCATTCGCGCGGGCGCCGAAACACGGCATTTCAAGACACAGCACCGCAAACCCGGCATCGCCAAGCGCCGGCGCATAGGGGCCGGTCAGGGCCGGGCGCCCGCCGGTCAGTTCGGCCATACCGATATCGTACCGCCCACCATGGGCGTGACAGTACAGCAGCGCCGGCGCAGGCCCACCCCCGTGGCGGAATGAACAGCCCCGGCACCGCCTGCCCCGTGTCAGTGGTAAACCGCAGGTGTTGCACCGCGCCCGCCTGTTCCTGCGCGCAGGCCACAAAGCGACGCTCGCCAACCTCACCGCCCAACAGCCGCAGAATTTCCTGCCGTTCAATCGTCATGACGCATCCTTCCCCAACCCAATCAATGCCACCTTGCGCGCAGACAGGCCCCCGGGCAAACATTGTCTGGGCAACATCACGCGAGAGTCCGATGACACAGCACGACAACAAGACCCCACTCGCCCCCGGCGAAGGGATCACCCGCTGGGCCATGGCCGCCCCGCAAGGTGAATATTTCCCCGGCACGGCACGGCCTTTGGAAGACCGGATTGATTACCGCTTTGTGAATGGCCGGGTCGACACCGGCGATTTGCCCTGCCGCGAGGCGATTCACGCCATTCGCGGTGCCAATGATCCACGCCCCGATACCTGCCCTGTGGCCGATTTTGACAGTATCCACCTGAGTGGCGACAGCCCCGATGCCGATTTCTCGCAATTCTGCCACCGCCCCACCCTGATCCGGCATCTGCTGCGTTGCACAATGGCGGGCGATGGTGCCGCGCGGTTCGCCCTGTCGACCTGTGGCGGTGTGCGGATTTGGCTGGATGATCACCTGATCGCCCGGTTTCAGCCCTTTCAGCGCAATCAAAAGCAATTCACCGAGATAACCCTGCCCCTCACCCCCGATGGCGGCATGCTCACGGTGGAACTTGAGGATCTGCACGAACGTGACACCACCTGTTTTGTCTCGCTGATCCTGCTTGAGGGCACCGGGGTGCAGGCCGCCCTGCCCAAGGGGCAGGCGACACCCGGCCTTGCCCCGATCCTTGCGGCCATGGCCAGCCTGCGCACGGACCGGGTGTTTTACACCGGTGGCACCGTATCGCTGATCTGCGATGATCCGCCCCCGGCCCCCCTGCATCTGACCGCCACCGACATCGCCCAATTTCCCCGTGGCGGCATCGCTGTGGCCGGGTCGCCCTGCCCCGATGTGGCCCTCACCCTTTCAACCGACGCGCCCGGCGCGCTGTTGTTCGATGCGCACGACGCGCCGCAGGGCTGTGTCACCCTCACCCTGCGCACCCGGATCGGCACGGGCGAAATCACCCGCCATCTGGGCACCACGATCCTTGCGCGCACAACACCGCTGGACCAACCCGACCTTGGCGCGCGCAAATCCGCCGCCCTCGCCCTGATCCGGGCCGAGGCCGCCTTTGACCCCGCCGTCGCCCTCGCCCTGTTTGCCGCTGGGCAAGCCACGCCCCGGGCCTGCGCCATCCTTGAACAGGCGATAACGACCGTTGAACAGCGTTGGGATTGCTGCGATTTCTCGCTCCTGCCGCTGCTGCGCATCCTGCGCGATCACACCGCCCATGTCCCCCTGGCGTTGGTCACACGACTGCAAGAGGCGGTGCAGGGGTTTCGCTATTGGCTGGATCAGCCGGGCAATGATGTCATGTGGTTCTGGTCGGAAAACCATGTGGCCTGCTTTCACGTCTGCCAGCTGGTGGCGGGCGGGATGTTTCCCGCTGAAACCTTCTCCAACAGCGGGCTGACCGGGGCCGAACTGCACCGCATGGCCACCGCGCGCCTGCACCGCTGGTTTGACGGGATCGAGGCGCACGGGCTGGGCGAGTGGAACTCTGCCGCCTATTACCCGATCGACCTTCTGGCGCTGCTGTCCCTGCACGACATGGGGAATGACCCCGAATTGCGCCGCCGCGCCGCCGCCCTGATGGACCGGATTTTCATCATGACCGGGCTGCACACCCTCGGCGGCGTTCCCGCCGGGTCGCAGGGGCGCGCTTACGAAAAAGAGCTTCTCGCCGGGCCTGCCACCGAATTGGGCAGCGTGGCCGCCGTGGCCTTTGGCGGCCCCTTCGTGCCCGGGTTTGACCGCGCAACGGCGCTGTTTTGCCTGTCCGATTATACCCCGCCCGCCGATGCCGCCCCCTATGCCCGCCCTGCGCAAGGCCAAAGCATCGAGGCGCGCTATACTCAGGGTCTCGATCATCTGGGCCGCCTCAGCCTTTATAAAACCACCGATGCCCAGCTTTCCACGGTCAGCGATCACAAGACTGGCCAACCCGGCCATCAGCAACATGTCATTGATGTGCAATGCGCGGCCCACCCCATGGCGCGCCTCTGGATCAACCACCCCGGCGAGCTGAAGGAATGGGGCGAACGGCGCCCCTCGCTGTTGGCCGGAAACGGGCATCTGCCCCGGGTCGCCCAACATGGGGCCATGGCGATGCTGATCTATGATCTGCCCCACGATGCGCCCCTTGCCTTTACACAAATGTTCGCCCCCGCCGATGCTTTCACAAGCATCGAACACAAAGACGGCTGGATGATCCTGCATTGCGGCGACGCGCGCATCGCCATCTGGTGCAGCGCGCCCCCGGCCACCATCCCCCGTGGCCAATACCAAGGCAGCCTGTGGCGTGCGCAAGGGCGGCGCATGGCTTGGGTGGTCACGATCGATGATGATCTGCCCCCCACGCCCCGGTTCGTTCCTGAAACCCGCCGCCTGCAAACACACAGCAAAGGTCAGGCGGTCACGCTTGATTTCGACGGTCCGCTCACGGTGGATGGCACGCCCACCCCGTTCGCACCGCTGTCACCGATCCCCCTCATCACGGTGAACACGCGGCCATAGGCCCCGCTCCGCCGGACACGGGCGCCAAACAAATAATGTCGTGGCGCGCAACGCGCGCCTCCGCTGGATCAGACCGCGCCGCCAAGGCCCGCGATGACACCGCGCAATTCGGCCAGCCCGCGCATCCGCCCGATCAGCGGATAACCGGGCATGCCCTGCGACGCCAGATCGCTCAGCAAATCCTGCCCATGGTCGGGGCGGAACGGGATCTGCCAATCGGCGCGCCCCTCACCCTTGCGCCGGTCTTCCTCGGCCAGCAGGGCGCGCAGGGTGGCAACGATATCGGTGTCGCCCTCCAGATGCGCCGCCTCGAAAAAGCTGCTGCGGGCGCCAAAAGCGGGCGCAATCCGCTTGGTGTTGCGCAAATGGGCAAAGTGGATTTTCGGCCCCAGTGCCGTGATGAATTCCACCGGATCAAACGCCGGATCAATCCCCAATGACCCGGTACACAGCGTCGCGCCATTGGCCGGGCTTTCCACCGCGCCCAGGACCGCGCGATAATCACCCAGCGATGACATGATCCGCGGCAGCCCCAGCAACGGAAACGGCGGATCGTCCGGGTGGCAACACAGCCGCAGGCCCAACCGTTCGGCCACCGGCACCACCTGCGCCAGAAAATCCACCAGATTTTGCCGCAAGGTCGGTGCGTCGATGGGGGCATAGCGGGCCAGATGGCCCTTTATGTCGTCCAGCGTCCAGTTATCATTGGCCCCGGGCAGGCCCGCAACGATATTGTTCTGCAAGGCCAGCCGCGCGCCATCATCCATCCCTGCGTTGCGGTCCCGCGCGGCGGCAATACACTCCTCGGGGTAATCGTCAAACGCCGCCGGCCGTTCCAGAATGAACAGATCGAAGGCGGCGAAATCCACCAGATCGAACAGCATCGCCGTGCCCCCATGGGGCATGGGCGCGCGCAGCACCGTACGGGTCCAGTCCAGCACCGGCATGAAGTTGTAGCAGATCACCGAAATCCCGGCAGCGGCCAGATGTTCCATGCTGGTGATATAATTGGCGATATGCGCGTCATATCCTTCGGCCTTGGTCTTGATCGCCTCGCTCACCGGCAGGCTTTCCACCACATCCCACGTCAGCCCCGACGCCCCGCCACCCGGCAGCGTGCCAATCAACGCCTGACGCGCCGCAATCTCATCTGCGGGCCAGACGATGCCCGGCTTGAACTGGTGCAGCGCCGAAACCACGCCCTGCACCCCCGCCTGCCGCATTTCACCCGTGCTGACCGTGTCTGCCGGGCCGAACCAACGCCATGTCTGTTTCACACCTATTCTCCTTACCGCTGCCGCAGCTTGTCCATCACCCGGCCCCAGCCGCCGGGGCTGACCAGAAATGACAGGATGAACCCGGCGCAAAACCCGCCCAGCTCTGCCACCCAATAATTGCCCCCGCCAAACAGCAGCCCGAACAACAGTTGAAACGCCATCAGAAACCCGATCAGCGTAAACGCCTTGGCGCGGTTCTGGTGGATCGCCCCAAGGCCTGTCCACAACACGAATGTATAGGCCCCGATCAGCCCGTAAACAGCCGGATAGCCGCCAATCAGCGCCACCCGGTCATTCAGAAACAGCCCATAGCACGCCGCCCCCACGATGGCCGATCCGAAAAAGATCACCAGCAGGGCAATGGGGTGGAACAATTCGCCCACGTATTTTCCCATGGCCAGAAGAAACACCAGAACGAACGCCAGATGGGCAAACCCCTGATGGACAAACACATATGTCACCATGCGCATCACATCGGACAGGTGCCATTGCCCCGTGGCCACTGCCCGGTCAAACACATCGGGCAGGAAGGCATAGGAATTGAACGCCGCGATCCGCCATCCCACCCCCTGCGGGCCACCGGCAAATCCATAGGCCCCCGCCTGAAACACCAGTTCGATCCCCACCAGCACCACCGCCAGCGCGACAACGACAGGCGGCAGGGGATTGATCGGGGTGATGTTGTGGTCACTGCGCATGGCGGCCCTTCCTTGACGGCGATTGCCCCCATGGGTAAGCGAGCGGAACGGGAATATCCAGACGGAGTATCGACCATGGCTGCCACATCCTTCACGCCGCGCGTCTTTTCGGGCATTCAGCCCTCGGGCGGGTTGCATCTGGGCAATTACCTTGGCGCGATCAAACGGTTTGTCGATATGCAGAATGACGGATTGAACGGTCAGTCGTTTGAAACCATCTATTGCATGGTCGATCTGCACGCCATCACCGTCTGGCAAGATCCCGCAACCCTGCGCCGCAACACCCGCGAACTCTGCGCCGGCTTCATCGCCAGCGGAATCGACCCGGAAAAATCGGTGCTGATCAATCAATCCCAGGTGCCCGAACACGCGCAACTGGCGTGGATTTTCAACTGTGTGGCGCGCATGGGCTGGATGCAGCGGATGACCCAGTGGAAGGACAAGGCCGGCAAGAATACGCAAAACGCCTCGCTGGGCCTGTTTGCCTATCCGGCGCTGATGGCGGCCGACATCCTGATTTACCACGCCACCCATGTGCCAGTGGGCGAGGATCAGAAACAGCATCTTGAGCTGACCCGCGACATTGCCGCCAAGTTCAACAATGATTTCGGCGTCGATTTCTTTCCGATGACTGAACCCGTGATCGAAGGCGCCGCCACGCGTGTGATGTCATTCCGCGACGGCACCAAAAAGATGAGCAAATCCGATCCATCCGATGCCTCGCGCATCAACATGACCGACGACGCCGACACGATCGCCAAAAAGATCCGCAAGGCCAAGACCGACCCCGAGCCACTGCCCGAAACCCTTGAGGGTTTGGAAGGCCGCCCCGAGGCGCGCAATCTGATCAACATGTATGCCGCCCTGTCCGACATCACCGCCGAGGCGGCAATGGCCCAGGTGGGTGGTCAACAGTTTGGTCAGTTCAAACCGATGCTGGCCGATCTGGCCGTGGAAAAACTGGCGCCGATTTCGGGGGAAATGGCCCGCCTCATGGAACAGCCCGATGAAATCGACGCGATTCTGGCGCGCGGGGCCGAACGGGCGCGCGAGATTTCCGCGCCGATCCTGCGCGACGTCTATGACATCGTCGGTCTGGTGCGCTGAGCCATGCCAACCACCCTTGTTCTGCTGGGCCACCCTGAACGGGCGTCGTTCAACGGGGCCTGGGCCGAGGCCAGCGCCGATGCCGCCCGTGCGCAGGGCCATGATGTGCTGTTCAGCGCACCCCATGACGAAGGGTTCGATGCGGCTGAACACGCTGATCATTACAGCGATCCGCCCCGCCCCTTTGATCCGCTGAAGGCACAGGAAGGCCCCCTGCCCGCCCATGTCCTGCGCGAGGCGGACCGCCTGCGCGCCGCCGACCGGTTGATCCTGCATTTTCCCATGTGGTGGTTTGCGCCCCCTGCCATGGTCAAAGGCTGGACCGAGCGGGTGCTGGCCCACGGGCATTTGCACGATGTGGCCAACCGGTTTGACACCGGGCGGTTCCGCCAGCTTGAAGTGTTGTTCTGTGTCACCACCGGTTCCAGGGCCAATGAAAGCGGGCCGGACGGGCGCGAGGGGAATTGGCAAATGTTGCTCTGGCCGCTGGCACAGACGTTTCGTTATCTTGGCGCGACGGTAAAAACCCCCGTGGCGGTGCATGGCGTGCATGGCTATCACACCGGCGCGGCGCAGGAGGCCTTGCAGGCGCGCCTGCGCGCCACGCTGGACCAGCAAAGCGACATCATCGCTGGCTGGGCCGACCGCCCCAATCTAATGTTCAATCCGGACACTGATTTTGACGATACCGGCCGGTTGCGCCCCGACGCCCCCGCACACACGCCTTTTATCCGGCACCCCGATTGATCAATCTGCCCGCGCTTGCTGCCCCGTCAGCGGCGCAAGACCACGACAGATGATCGACACGGCGCTGTCGGCCAGATGATCGGCCTCAAGCGGCGCGACCTTGTCAAAGGCCAGACGCCAGACCGCCGCCATGATCAGCGGTGCGATCATCACCCGCAAATCCAGATCAAGGGCATCTTCCCGCACCTCACCGCGCTGAAGGGCGCGCTGCAAGATGCCCCGCACCATCGCCTCGACCCGGCTGATGACCCGGCGGTGGTAGAATTCGGCCAATTCGGGGAAACGCCCGCTTTCAGCGATCAGAACCCGCAACAAATGGATGGAATCGGTTTTCACCACGCCCCGCAGAATGTCACGGATCATGGTGGCAAAGACCTGCTCGAACGGCGCGTCATGCTCTGCGGTCTGTGTGGCATCATTCAGGGCTGCGCCCAGACGATCCTCGAACACTGCGTGAATCAGCGATTCCTTGTCGGCGAAATACAGATAGACCGTTGAACGCGCGATCCCCGAACGGGCGGCGACACTGGCAATACTGGTGCCGGCATAACCCTTTTCCACAAGCTCAAGAAATGCCGCGGCGATAATTTCGTCGGGGCGGTGTTTCTTGCGGCGGCGGCGTTTTGGCGCGCCTGAATTGGTTGACACATCTTGCACCATGCCTCTTAATGACACATGTGTCAGTAATTGGAAATACCGTGGATATAATCCGATGAAAGATACCAAGGGCCACCAGCCCCCGGCCTGCCTTTGGCCGACAACGGGCGCGCGGCAGGCGGCGACCTGCCCGACGCCGCGCCCAAACCCCGGCGCGCCCGCTGGCTGGCGCTGATTCCGCTGGTGATGGTGTCGGTGTTTACCGGGGCGGTTGTGGGGATGTATTTTCAGCCCCCCGGTCTGCGGGTGTTTTTTGGCCTTACCGGGTTGGAGCCGGGGGCCGGCAGCAACACCCCCATCGCCGTGGCCGTGCAACAGGTCACCCGCCAGGAACAGGTTGCCGTGGTCAGCGAGGGCAGCATCGTGGCACTGGGGCGGATCATCCCCAACGGCGATGTGATCCGCATCGCCGCCCCCTTTGGCGCAGGCGACGCCCGGGTCAGCCAGTTGCACGTGAAAACCGGGCAACAGGTGGCAAAAGGCGCGGTTCTGGCCGAACTGGACAATACCCACCAGTTGCAAAGCGCGGTGGACGCCGCCCAGGCCCGGATCAAGATTAGCGAAGCGGCATTGTCGCAAACCCGCGCCGCGACCCGCGCCAGCCGGGATGAGGCCCAGGCCGCCCTTGACCGGGCCGAGGCAACCGCGAAACAGACCCAGACCGACCTGGACCGCGCCACATCATTGCTGGAACGCGGCGTCACCACACGGGCCGATTTTGACGCTGTGGTGTCCCGCGCAACCGAGGCCCGGCGCGACGTGGAGCGCAGCCGCGCCACCCTGTCGCGGTTCGATCCTGCCGCAGGCGGGGTGCAGGCCGATATTGCATTGGCCGAGGCCAATCTGGCCGCCGCCCGTGTTGATCTGGCCCGTGCCACCCGCGACCTTGATCAGGGCGTGGTGCTGGCCCCCATCGACGGCACCATTCTTGATATCAACACCCGCGTCGGTGAACGCCCCACCAGCGCGGGCATTGTCGATATGGGCGACACCAGCCAGATGACGGTGCAGGCCGAGGTCTATCAAACCCTGATCGGGCGCGTTTCTGTCGGTGATCCGGTTACCATGTCCGCCCCGGCGCTGGCGCAGGATCTGACGGGCATTGTCCATGCCATCGGGTTTGAAATCGGGCGCCAATCCATCACATCGGACGATCCCGCCGCCAACACCGATGCGCGGATTGTGGATGTGATCATCTGGCTTGATGCCCCCTCAACCGCGCTGGCACAGCGGTTCACCAATCTGGAAACCATCGTGCGCATCACCCCGGGACACCGCGAATGAACCGGCTTTTGGCCGCGCTGTTCGGGCGGTTGCCGATCGGCTGGTTGCAACTGACCCACAACAAGGCGCGCTTTGCCGCCGCTGTCGCGGGCGTGGCCTTTGCCAATATTCTGGTGTTCCTGCAACTGGGAATCCTTGGCGCGCTGAATGATGCGACAACTGCGCCTTACGGGTTTTTCAACGCCGACATCCTCATTTCAGCCGAGGATGCCAATACCCTGACCGATGGCAGCAACGTGGCGCGCAACCGGCTGTTTCAGGCGCTAAGCGTGCCAAGGGTGGCCACGGGCACCCCCCTGTTCGTCGGCAATCTGTCGTTTCTGTTGCCGGACGGGTCAAATTCCACGCTTCTGACCTTTGGGATCGACGTGGCGCAAACCGGGTTCGTTGCGCCCGATGTCGCGGCGCAACTGGCAAGGCTGGCCAATGAAAACACCGCCCTGATCGACACCGCAACCCGGGGCGTTGACCCGGCCCTGTTCGACGGGCTGAAGGCGGGCCGGCCCTTTCCGTTTGAAATCAACGGTCAGACGATGACAGCGGTGGGCACCATCCGCATGGGTGGCGGGTTTGTGGCCGATGGCATCCAGTTCGTATCCGACCAAACCTTCCTGCGGTTCTTTCGCAACCGCACCAGCAGCGCGCCCAACCATATTCTGTTGCAGGTCGATAAGGGCGCCTCGGTAAATGCGGTGGTCGAACGCCTGCGCGCCACCCTGCCCGACGATGCGGTAAAGGTGCGCACCTTGGCCAGGGCCGCCGCTGACGATCTGTCCTATCAGACCACGGAAAAACCCACGGGCATCATCTTTGGCTTTGGGGTGTTCATCGGCATGATCGTGGGAATCGTGATCGTTTATCAGGTGCTGTCGACCGATGTGGCCGATCACCTGCGCGAATACGCCACCTTCAAGGCCATGGGGTATGATCAGCGGTTTTTCCTTGGCATCGTGCTGGAAGAGGCGATCGTGCTGGCAATATTCGGCTTTATACCCGGCGTTCTTGTGGCTTTGGGAATGTATCAGGGCATTGCCATGGCCAGCGGCCTGCCTGTCGCCATGGATGTGGCGCGCGCGGTCATGGTGTTTGTCGGCACCCTTGCCGCCTGCGCGCTGTCGGGCGCCATCGCCACCCGGCGTCTGGCCGCCGCCGATCCGGCGGATCTGTTCTGATGGAACCCCCGATCACGGTCAGCGGGCTGAACCATTACTTTGGCACCGGCGAGGCGCGCAAACAGGCGATCTTTGACATCAATCTGGACATCGCCCCCGGCAAGCTGACCATCCTCATGGGGCCGTCCGGGTCAGGCAAAACCACGCTGCTGACGTTGATGGGCTGTTTGCGCGAGGTGCAGGAGGGCCGCGTGCGCCTGCTCGGGGCCGAACTGCACGGCGCGCCCAACGCCCGGCTGGTGGCCCTGCGGCGGCGTCTGGGGTTCATCTTTCAGGCCCACAACCTGCACGAAAGCCTGACAGCCGCCCAGAATGTTCTGATGGGGCTTCAGGTTCACGGGCGGGGCGATCCGGCAAAACAACTGGCCGCGGCCCATTACATGCTGGGCCTTGTGGGGTTGTCCGAGCGGCTGAATTATCTGCCGGGCAGCCTGTCAGGCGGGCAGAAACAGCGGGTGGCGGTGGCGCGGGCGCTGGTGTCCAACCCTGAAATCATCTTTGCCGATGAACCCACCGCCGCATTGGACAAGGAATCAGGGCATACGGTGGTCGAGATGCTGAAACGGCTGGGCCAGAAACGGCAGGTGACCACGGTGATGGTCACCCACGATAACCGCATTCTGGAACTGGCCGACCGGATCATCACCCTTGAGGAGGGGCGCATCGCCAAAGACGATCAGATCACCGGTTAAGGTTCAGCCCTTGGCGCAGGCCCGGGCGCAAACACTGCTGGCCGCCTCAAGCGCGCCCTTGCCATGGGGAATATCCAGCGCCTTCAGCCCCGCATCAATGCAGCCCAGAACCCCCAGCACCATATGCGCATTCACATGGCCCATATGCCCAAGGCGAAAGAACCCGCCAGAGCCGCGATCATCATTGGATACCATGCCCAGCCCGATCCCGAGGGTCACGCCGGCGTTTTCCTTCACCCAATCCTGCAACCGATCCCCGTCGGGTGCAGCGATCCGCAGGGATGTGACCGAATGACTGCGCAGGGCCGGATCGGCGATGTTCAGCTCCAGCGTGCCACCGGCACCCCAGGCATCGAACGCCGCCCAGACGGCCTCTGCCAATACGATGTGGCGGGCCAGCACATTATCCAGCCCTTCTTCGGCGATCATATCAAGGGCGGCGCGCAAGCCATAGATGTGATGGGTCGGCGCGGTGCCGTCAAAGAACTGCCACAGCATTTCAGCGGTGCCGCGCACCCGCCAATCCCAGTAATGGGTCGCACAATCGGCCGTTTCACGCACGGCGTCGGCACGGTCGTTGTAAAACACAAACCCCAATCCCGGCGGTGTCATCAACCCTTTCTGGCTGGCCGAAACCATCACATCGACGCCCCAGTCATCCATGCGGAAATCATCACACCCCAGGCTGGCAACGCAATCGGCCATCAACAGGGCCGGATGGCCCGCCGCATCCAGGGTGGCGCGAATGGCTGCCATATCGTTACGCACCCCGGTTGAGGTATCCACATGCACCGCCATCACCGCCCTGATCCGGTGATCCGGGTCGGCGGCCAGCGCCTCGGCCAGACGGGCCATATCGACGGGGGCGCGTTTGCCGTAATCCAGCACCTCGCATTCGGCGCCCATACGTTCGGCCACCTCGGACCAGCCGATGGCAAACCGCCCCGTGGCCAGCACCAGCACCCGATCACCACGCGACAGAACATTGGCCAGCGCCGCCTCCCATGCCCCATGGCCGTTGCAGATATAGGGCGCGCAATATCCTTCGGTGCGCGCGATCGCCTTCAGGTCGGCCACGATCCCCGGCATCATATCCACCAGTTCCCCGGCATAGATATTGGGCGCGGCGCGGTGCATGGCGTTCAGCACCCTGTCAGGCATGACCGACGGACCGGGAATGGCAAGGTAATGACGACCGTTGGACAGCATGATGATTTCTCCGGGAAAAAGCGATGCTTTGTGGTATTCCCCGGGCGAAGGGCCGTCAATCGGGCAAACGCCCGCAAACCCCACGCCAAGCGCGCTTTTCAATTCCCGCCCCAACAGATAGCAGGGAATGAATTGCCGGAGCCGCCCGAGATGCCCAAACAGCCCGTTACCCAAACCTCCCGCGCCCTGATGGGCCGTCTGTGGCGCGAATATGTCGCGCAACACTGGCCATGGATCACCGTGGCCTTTGCGATGATGGTGATCGAAGGTTCCACCGTGGGCCTGCTCAGCTATATGTTGCAGCCGATGTTCGACATGGTTTTCGTCAATGGCAACACCAACGCCATGTGGTGGGTGGGTGTGGGCATTCTGGTGCTGTTCGTGGTGCGCGCCCTGACCGGGGTGGTGCAGCGGGTTCTGCTCGTGCGGGTGGCACAACAATCCAGCACCGAAATGCAGATTGATCTGCTGGGTCATATGATGACGCTGGATTCCACCTATTTTCAGAAAAACTCTCCCGGGATGCTGATTGAACGGGTGCAGGGCGATACTTTGGCCGTTCAGGGGGTGTGGCAGGTGCTTATTCAGGGGGTCGGGCGCGATTTGGTCGCGCTGGCCTCGCTGTTTGTGGTTGCCCTGAACGTCGACTGGCGCTGGACGCTGACCGCCCTTGTCGGCATTCCCCTGCTGGTGCTGCCGTCGATGGCGCTGCAACGCTATGTGCGGCGCAAGACCGGCCAGATGCGTGATGCCGCCACCCAGCGTTCAACCCGGCTGGATGAAATCTTCCATGGCATCAACCCGATCAAACTGAACGGGATGGAATCCTATCAACTGGGCCGGTTCCGAAGTGTGGTGCACCGGATTGTCGGGGTGAACGTGAAAACCACCGCCGGGCAATCCATGCTGCCCGGGATGATCGACATCATGACCGGGCTTGGGTTTTTCGGCGTTCTGGTTCTGGGCGGGCGCGAGATCATCGAGGGCGAGAAAACGGTGGGGCAATTCATGTCGTTCTTCACCGCGATGGCGCTGGCGTTTCAACCCCTGCGCCGGCTCGGCTCTCTCTCTGGTATCTTTCAGATCGCCGCCGCCTCGCTTGAGCGGCTTTACGGCATCCTTGATCTGCGCCCCGGCATCACCAGCCCCGCCAGCCCCCGCCAAATGGCCGCGAAAACCGCGGACATCGTGCTGCGGGACGTGCATTTCGCCTATGGCGATACGGCGGTCCTGAACGGGCTGTCCCTGACCGCCGCCGCAGGAAAGACGACGGCGTTGGTTGGCGCATCCGGTGCGGGGAAAAGCACTGTTTTCAACGTATTGACGCGGTTGGTTGATCCACAATCCGGCGCGGTGCAGCTGGGCGATGTGCCCGTATCGGAACTGGACCTGTCCGAGTTGCGCGGGATGTTTTCCACCGTCACGCAAGACGCGCTGTTGTTTGATGAAACGATCCGCGAAAACATCCTTTTGGGCCGTGAGGATGTGGACGACGCGCACCTTGCCGCCGTACTGAACGCCGCCCATGTTTCCGATTTTCTGTCCAATTTGCCACAGGGCATCGACAGCCACGCCGGGCCGCGCGGATCAAACCTGTCGGGCGGACAGCGCCAGAGGGTGGCGATTGCCCGCGCCCTGTTGCGCGACACGCCGATCCTGCTGCTGGACGAGGCGACATCCGCCCTCGACGCCCACTCCGAGGCGATCATCCAAAGCGCGCTTGAGCGGCTCAGCCAAGGGCGCACAACGCTGGTCATTGCCCATCGTCTGGCCACCATCCGCAACGCCGATCTGATCGTGGTGATGGACAGGGGCCGCGTGGCGGAACAGGGCACCCACGACGATCTGCTGGCGCAGGGCGGGCTTTATGCCGATCTTTACCGTCTGCAATTCAAGAAACACGACACCTAACGGCGGTTGTACCCCGCGCGAGCCCGCTCTGGCGATACCCCGGCGAAATAGCGCGCCAAGGTCCACAGGTTGCGCGCCCCCCGCCGCAGCCAGCCGCCCGCGACATACCGCTCAGCCCCCGTGTGCACCACCGCATCCAGCGGGCGCAATGTGCCGCGCAGTGCCCGGGCCAGCGCCACATCCTCCATCAGCGGCAGGTCAGGCACGCCCCCCACCCGCGCCAACAGATCACGCGACACCAACAGCCCCTGATCGCCATACGGCAGGCCGAGCCAGCGCGACCGCACATTCGCCCAGCCCGCCACGATGCGCGGCGCCGCCCCCTTGGCCCGAAACGCCAGACGGAACCACCCGGCGCAGTCCACCTGCCCGGCCAAATGCGCCTCGACCGCCATGACCCAACCATCGCCGGGCCAACTGTCGGCGTGCAGGATCAGCACCCAGGGGGCGTCAGCCGCCGCCACGCCCCGTGCGATCTGTGCGCCCCGCCCCGGCGCGCCCTGCACCACATGGGCGCCCAGCCCCTCGGCCATCGCGACCGTGCCATCCTGTGATCCGCCATCCGACACCACCAGCCGCCGGATCAGCCCCGCCTCAAGCCCCGGCATCAGCGCCGCCGCGCAGCGCGGCAAGCTGTCCGCGGCGTTCAGGGTCGGGATTACGATGGTCAGCGGGGCGGGCATGGCGGCCATGGTCATTGCATTGCCCCATCCCTATATATCGCCAAAAGAGGAGCCGAAAGATGAACACGACCGATCCGCGACGCATTCTCGCCATCGCCGGCGCCGAGGCCCACGATTTTCTGCAAGGGCTGGTCACCAATAATGTACCCGACACACCGGGAGTCTTGCGCTATGGCGCGCTGCTGACGCCTCAGGGGAAATATCTGTGCGATTTCTTCATGTTCGTGCAGGATGATACCCTGTTCCTCGACATTCCCGCCGCGCTGTTCGATGATCTGAAACAGCGGCTGACCATGTATCGCCTGCGCCGCAAGATCACCCTCGATGAAACCGCCCTGCCCGTGGCCCGTGGCACTGGCGCGATGCCCGACGGCGCCCTGCCCGATCCGCGCCACCCCGCCCTTGGCTGGCGCGGCTATGGCGAAGGCTTTGTCAGCGACGCCACCGATTGGGATGCCCTGCGTGTGCAACATTGCATCCCCGCCGCCGGGATCGAGCTGATCCCCAACGATACCTATCTGCTTGAGGCCGGGTTCGAACGGCTGAACGGGCTGGATTTTCGCAAAGGGTGCTATGTCGGGCAGGAAATCAACGCCCGGATGAAGCACAAGACCGAGCTGAAAAAGGGATTGGCCACAGTGGCAATCACCGGCACCGCGCCCGTCGGCACCCCTTTGACGCGCGACGGAAAACCCGCAGGCACGCTGTTCACCCAATCGGGCGGCAGGGCCATTGCCCATCTGCGGTTCGACCGGGCAACCGGGCCGATGCAGGCAGAGGGGGCGACGGTGACGCGGATTTGAAACGCGAAAGGCGCGCGCCCCCTGCGGTGCGACGCGCCCTTTGCCATGCCCGAACGCTCAGGCGCGTTCGGCGTAATCCATGGTATCGGTGTTTACGATGATGTCTTCATCCTGCCCCACGAACGGCGGCACCATCACCTTGACCCCATTATCAAGGATGGCGGGTTTGAAACTGTTGGCGGCGGTCTGCCCCTTGACCACCGGTTCTGTTTCAACAACCTTGCAGGTCACCTTTTGCGGCAGCGAGGCGTTCAGCGCCTCGGCATCGTAGAATTCAACCTTGATGGTCATCCCATCCTGAAGAAACGGGCGGCGTTCACCCAAAAGCTCGGCAGGCAGTTCAATCTGTTCATAGGTTTCGGTGTCCATGAACACCAGCATACCGTCAGATTCGTAAAGAAACTGTTGATCCTTCTGTTCCAGCCGAACCTTTTCCACCTTGTCGGCGGAACGAAACCGTTCGTTAAGCTTTGAACCGTTACGAAGGTTACGAAGTTCGACCTGGGCAAACGCCCCGCCCTTACCGGGTTTCACATGATCAACTTTCACGGCTGCCCAAAGGCCGCCGTTATGCTCCAGAACATTTCCGGGGCGAATTTCGTTTCCGTTAACTTTGGGCATTGAGGCAAAACCATGGCAAAAGGTTGATCGGACTTTGGCAAACCCTATATCTGGGCAGGGAATGGCTTTCAAGGCGCCGTTTTGGGGGTGATTGTTTATCAGTCATGCACTGACTGCATAGGTGATATTCCAAATGAGAAACACAGAATCAGGTTGTTAGCGTCCATAAGGGGCCTCACGCCGAAAACGCAAGAGCAAGAATTGAGGACGAGATGTCAGATTTCGTTGATGGAACCGCTTTCAACCATGAACAAGGCAACCGCGCACGCAAACTGTTTGCTGCCGTCGTGTTGGCCGCACTGGATGATGCCATTGCCGACGACAAGAAATATGGGAATGGCCCCGAACAAATCGCCCGCTGGGCACGGTCGCGCGATGGGCGCGAAGTGTTGTCCTGTGCCGGGATCGACCCGAACGAACGTGTTGTCTCGGGCCTGATGGATTTCGTGTCAAAGGGGATCCGCACGTCGGTCGCCCTGTCGCGCGAAGAAAGCGAGCGTCGCCACGCCGCGCAGGCCGAAGCGGCCTGATCTTTCCCCACCGCCAAACGCGCCCCCGGTGCGTTTCCACCCTCCGGCGCGTCGCCGCCTTTGATTGTGACGTAACCCGAGGCGAGGGGGAATATGGCCAGGGCGATCATGATTCAGGGCGCCGGTTCGAACGTCGGGAAATCGATGATCGTCGCCGGCCTGGCCCGGGCCTGTCTGCGCAGGGGTCTTTCCGTGGCCCCCTTCAAGCCCCAGAACATGAGCAACAACGCCGCTGTCACCGTTGATGGCGGTGAGATCGGGCGCGCCCAGGCGCTTCAGGCGCGGGCGGCGGGGCGCGAACCCGTGGTCGATATGAACCCCGTTTTGCTGAAGCCGGAAACCGACACAGGCGCGCAGATTATTCTGCGGGGACAACGCTTTGCCACCTTGCGCGCGCGGGAATACGGCGCCCGCAAGCACGAGCTGTTGCCCGCTGTTCTGGACAGTTTCCGACGGCTGGCAACAACCGCCGATCTGATCCTGATCGAAGGCGCGGGCAGCCCTGCTGAAATCAACCTGCGCGCCGGAGATATTGCCAACATGGGCTTTGCCGAGGCCGCTGATCTGCCGGTGATCCTGATTGGCGACATCGACCGGGGCGGCGTGATTGCCCAATGCGTCGGCACCCACGCCGTGCTGCCGCCCGCTGATCGCGACCGCATCGTCGGCTTTGCGGTGAACAAGTTTCGCGGCGATGTGGCGCTGTTTGACGACGGGCTGGCCGAAATCGTGGCGCGCACCGGCTGGCCCAGTCTGGGGGTTTTGCCCTGGTTCGACGGGGCCTGGCGCCTGCCCGCCGAAGACGTGATGGACATCGCCAGCCGCAAGGGCGGCGCCTTTCGCGTTGTCGTGCCGCGCCTGTCGCGCATTGCGAATTTCGACGATCTTGATCCCCTGTCCGCCGACCCCCAGATCACGGTCGACATTATAGAGCCCGGGCGCGCCCTGCCCGGCGATGCCGATCTGGTGCTGATCCCGGGCAGCAAGGCGACGCTGGCCGATATGGCCTATCTGCGGGCGCAGGGGTGGGACATTGACATCGCCGCCCACCACCGCCGGGGCGGGCATGTTCTGGGCATTTGCGGCGGCTATCAAATGCTCGGGCGGGAAATTATCGACGCATCCGGCATCGAGGGGCCGCCGGGCCGCATCGCCGGGCTGGGCCTGCTGGACGTCACCACCAATATGGAGCCGGAAAAGCGCCTGTCGCTGACCCATGCCACCGACACGGCCAGCGGCGCGGCGGTTGCGGGCTATGAGATCCACCTTGGACGCACCACGGGGCCGGATTGCGCCCACGCATGGCTGGATATTGATGGCCGTGCCGAAGGCGCCAGTTCGCCTGACGGACGGGTGCGTGGCTGCTATCTGCATGGGCTGTTCGCCGCTGACGGGTTTCGCACGGCGTTCTTGCAACGGCTGGGGGTGATGGCCACGGAAATCAGCTATGATGCCACGGTGGAACAGACGCTGGATGCCTTGGCCGATCACCTGGAGCGGCATATGGACATTGATCAGTTGCTGAAACTGGCCCGGCCGGTCGCCTGACCTCCGGCCCTTCTCGCAATACCTTGAACACTCGGCATCACCCAACGCGTTGAAATCTTTTATTTCAGGCAGTGTCAGGTGATGCAGGCTTTTGCGAAATTGCTTTATTCGAAATCGCGGATCGAAATGGCGCGCATGATTTCGCGCCGCACCAATTTGCGCACGTTCCGGGTGATCCGTTCGCCCAAATCGCCCTGCAATTCCTGGCGCACGATTTCGGCCACCATGTCGCGCAGCGCCTCTTCGTCGATCACCGCATCCTCGTTGGAAAAGGCGAACTGGGTGTCGTCTGGCGTTTGCTGATTGTTTCGGTGGCGTTCCGCGTCCAGAATTTCAACGCCATCGTCCGTTTCCGGGATTTCGACCGTCGGCTCTACCGGCGCCTCGAACATCTGGTCAGGGTCAACTGTCGCGTCGTCCGACGGCGCATCGGCAAGGCCGACATCAAGCTCCAGATCGCTGACCAGATCATCCAGATCGACCACACCATCCGCGGCTGGCTCTTCCCCGCTGCGGGCGGGAAACAGCACCATCGTCGGACGGTGTTGCGATGTGTCTTCGCTGCCGTCGGGTTCGAATTCTGTGGCCTGCGCGGTAACCGCCGCCTCAAGCTCGGAAATGCGGCGTTCCAGCGTCTTGGTGTAATCCTCGGCCAGTTTGGCCGTTTGCGCGGCTGGTATGGCCTCGGTTTCGTCAGGGTCAGTCGATGGCGAAATGCGGTAATCCTGCGTGAGAACCAGCTTGCCGTCGTCTGCCGCAGGTTCGCGTCTGGACCGCCCTGAATCGACCGAAACCAGCCGCCGGATGGACGACAGCACATCTTCAATTTCGACGTTGGTCACTGGATCGGACATGTTCCTGCCTCTGTCTGCTCTGCCAAAAGTGTAAACCGAGTTGCCGTCACACACAACTCATAGAGACAATTGTGGTTTAAGAACCCTTGGCAGCGCAAAGACCCCGTCCGGCCCTGTTATTTCTTGCCAAGGGATTTCAGCACCCGGTCGAGCTTTTCCCCCTGCGGACTGACAAAGCGCGTCGGTGCGACGCGCACGGCGTTGTAATAGGCCGCCGGATCATAGGACACGACCCCAAGACCCAGATGTTCGACCGTCAACAACCCCATGGAGGCCAGCAGACTGTAAACAGCGGTAATCCGGTTGGTTTCGGATGTGATCCGCGCCGCGCGGGCGTTCAGAAGTTCCTGTTCGGCGTTCAGAACATCCAGCGTGGTCCGGGCGCCGAGGGTCGCTTCTTCCTGCACCCCGCGAAAGGCGACGGTCGCCGCGCGCACCTGTTCATCGCTGGCCTTGAGACTGGCCACCGCCACCGTGAGCGACGCCCAGGCATTGCCAACTGTCTGTTCCACGAGGGATTGGGTGTCGTGCAGGCCGGCGCGGCTTGCATCGCGCCGGGCCTGCGCCTGCCGCACGCCCGAGCTGAGCGCCCCACCCTGATAAATCGGGCCACTGAGGCGCAGACCGATCGACGACGCGTTATCGAAATCCTCGTTCACCCCGACAGTGCCACGCAATTCCAACGTCGGTTTCATCGCTGCGGTGGCCCGTGCAATGGCCAGTTCGGCGATGGTCACCTGGCGCATGGCCTGGCGAATGTTGGGGTGGCTGCGGCGCGCCACACTCCGCGCGGCATCAAGGGATTTTGCGGTCTTTGGCGGGGTCGGCGGCGGGCTGAGCGTGCCGGGATAGCGGCCAACCGCCTGACGAAACGCTTCACGCGAGCCGGGCCAGATCACCCTGAGCCGCCGCCAGCCCCGAACGGGCCGCGGCCAGCCGGGATTCGGCAAGGGACACATCGGTGCGCGTCACCTCGCCCACCTCGAACCGGTCGCGCGCGGCGCGCAATTCCCGTTCGATCAAGCGCATGTTGCTTTGGCGCAGATTCACCTGGGCCGAATCGTTGCGCACCGAAAGATAGGCCTGAACCGTGGCCAGCAACACGTTCATTTCAACGCCGATCAGCCCTTCGCGGGTCGCCAGAACGGTTTCCTTGGCGATCTCGACCCCAAGCTGGGTGCCGCCGAAATCATAAAGCAACTGTTGCAACGAAATAGCGAGACTGCTGTCAGTATAATCAACACTCGACGACAGGGAAAAATTGTAAGTGCTGGTGGCAAGGTAACTGATCACCGGGCGCAGGGTGGCGACGGCCTGGGCCACATCTTCGTCAGCCGCACGCAGGGTGGCGCGATTCTGCTCCAAAAGGCCACTGTGTTTATAGGCCTCGACCAACGCATCGGGCAAGGTTTCGGCGTTCACGGCGACGGGCGCCATCAGCGACGCCCCCAGAATACTGGCCGACAGCAGGCCCGCGGCAATCCTCTTGGTCAACATCCGAGCATCTCCTGTTTCGTCCCGCAGGACATATAGCGGCTAGAGTACAAACGCGGGTTGCCGCGCAAATCCGGGCAACACAGGCGCCGAAGCGTTGAACGCAAACCGCCAGTTCACCTGACCATCCACGCGGTAACCGATCCGGCAGACCCCCAGCGCCCCTTCCTGAAAAAGACAGGCGATTCGCCCGCCTTCGTTCAACTGATCCAGCAGGGCCTGCGGCACTTCCTGCACCCCGCCCTGCACGATAATCACGTCATAAGGGCCGTGCTGTGGGGCGCCTGCGATCAGCTCGGCTTCGACCACCGCCACATTATCAACGCCCTGATCGCTCAGGGTATCGGCGGCCTCGCGCGCCATGTCAGGGTCTTCCTCGACAGCGATTACCGCCTCGGCCATAGAGGCCAGAATGGCCGATGAATAGCCGTAGGTGCAGCCAATATCCAGCGCCAGATCGCCAGGCTGCACATCCAGGGCATCCAGCATCTTGGCCAGGGTCCGCGGTTCGGCGATGATACGCCCCTGCCCCAGATCAATGTTTTCGCCCATATAGGCCGCCTCACTGCGTGGGGACGACACATAAAGTTCGCGCGGCACAGTCAGCATCGCGTCTATTATGGGAAATTTGGTCACATCAGCCGGGCGGATCTGATTGTCCACCATCATGGTGCGGCGCTTGGCAAAGTCGGTCATGGACTGAACTCATCCGTTCATTTCGTTGGAAATCGGTTTGACACGAATTCCCGGGCTGGGCAACAGGGCGATCTACCGCAACCCCGTTCAGGGCGCGGGCAACCGCCCGGTGTGGTGATATGGACGCGCTCCCAAGGAATCCTCCCGGAACGTGCCAGAGCTGAAAGTACGTCCTGTTTTCACCGCCTTGCGTCGCTTCAACCGTTCCGGGTTCGGGCCACGCCCGCCGTTTGCAACAGGTCTGTCAAAGCTCTGCATTCTCCTGACGAACTGGTTCGCGCTGAATCCGCCGTGGTGCGTATTGCCAAATCCAAGGCAGCCCCCACCCTGCTTTGCCGATATTTCATAGCTGACAGCAGCCATCAGACGGTGCCGCCCATCACAGCCCAAAGCAAAAGGGAGCAATGAATGTGCAGAGACCCCACTTGCAGCCCACCCGCCAACGCGCTAAACGCCCTTCACCACAACGGGCTAGGCGAGTTGGCGGAGTGGTTACGCAGCGGATTGCAAATCCGTGAACAGGAGTTCGATTCTCCTACTCGCCTCCATTTGTTTTCAATGGCTTAGCCAAGAATCCGTGGATTTACCGATGCCCATTTTTCAGGGCATTTTACAATTTCGTTCCTGCGGCGTTCTTTTCGGCCTTGGCGACAAGCTCCAAAATCTTGTCGGTCTTGTCGCCTCCGACGACCGCGTAGACCTCGATCATCCGTGTCGCGTAGCGCAGATTTCAGCCGAAGACTGTCGCAAGTCGGAACGCATCGGCTCCGGCCTCCAGGAGTTTGGTGGTTGCGGTCCCACGACAGTCGTGCAGATGCAGGCTGTGGCCCAGCGCTTCTTCCGTCAGCCCCGCCTTGTTCTTCCAGTGGCTGAGGCGCTGCGACACATACCGCTTCGTCCAGGCCTCCCCGGAGGGGTTCGTGAGAATGTATTCCTGCCCGTCCGGAGCGGTGTCGATGATCTCCGCCATTTTCTGCGTGATCGGGATGTGCGCGAAGACCCCGCGCTTCGCGGTTGAGACGCGCAGACGGCGGTTGCCGGAGGCGAGCGTTTCGACGTTGAACCGGCGGAGCTGCACGAGGTCGGCTGGCCGAAGACCGGTCGCGGTCGCGGCGATCAGAACCCGCCCCATGTGGGCATCCTCTGATGCCTGCGCATCCCGTTCACGATATACCATCTGGCCCAGATCGGTCGATTTCAGGCTCGCGACGACAGAGCGGACATCGAGGCTGGAACCCGCCGCGTAATCGTTGATCTCATGCAGGTTCCCGGCTTCGGCCAGGGGATAGGTCAGCTCACCATCGATGGATGCGTGGTCAGGATCTCGCAGCAAGGCTGCGTTCCAGGGCGCGCGGCCTTTCTTCCTTGCGTGTTTGTTGGACTGATTTGATCGTGCTGAGGCTTCTGCCGCGCATTGTATGCCCTGCGTCCGCTGCGTATTTGATAATCACGCCATTGGACGTGGGGCGGCTGTAGCTTGCAAACTCATCGTCGCAACCGGCTCACGCCAGTGCCATAACGCCGCTGGGACCGCGCCCCCTGCCTTGCGACACATTATAATCCAATCCTAGAACCTTTGCAGATCGATCCTGCAAGGCCGGAAAGCCGAACAAAAACACCATTCCCTCCGTCGCCAGAAAGCGCGTCATCATCACGAATGCCCTGTGCAAGCGCCGTCAGGACCGGGACGACGGCCTGACAGATACAGGGGCTAAGTTCCCAGAAATGCCGCGCGCCGCTCAAGCAGAGCATCGCAGAGATAATCCACGAACAGCCGGACGCGCCGCACCCGGCGCAGCTCGCCGTGCAGCAGCACCCAGGTCGAGCGGCGCTGGTCGAGCTGGGTGCCCGGGACGCGTTGCAGCTCGGGGAACACCGATGTCACCCAGGTTGCAAGGAACGTCATCCCCGCACCGGCACGCACAAGGTGCAGATGCATTTCCGGGTCGGGTACGCAGTGACGCACGCGCGCCTCGGGGAAAGCGGAGCCCGCGATCATTGTGACAAGCTCGGGCACGTCACCATATCCCACCCAGCAAAGCCCCTGCCCCTTGCGGCCCGCTTTGGGCAGGGCGCTGTCGATGTAGTCGCGCGACGCCACCACCCCGATCGACAGCGGAAACAGCTTGCGGCCCACGGCGTCGTCCTCGATCACAGCGGCATGACGGATCGAGACATCCGTTTCGTTCCGGGCGATCGAATCGAGCGTGTAGGCAAGCCGAAGCTCGATCTCGATCTCGGGATAGAGCGCGGCGAAGTCGGCCAGCACCGGGGCCAGCAGGTAATGCGCCGTCATCGGATCGGCCGATAGTCGGATACGCCCGGATGCCTCGCGGTCGAGGCCCTGCACCGCGTTGAACCCCTTCAGGAGCGCGGCTTCGGCCTCGAGCGCCTGCGGCAACAGTCTGCGACCGGCCGCGGTCAGGGCGAGGCCATCCGCGCCCCGTCGGAACAGCCGGGTGCCAAGCTGCGCCTCCAGTGCCTCGACCTGCCGGCGCAGAGTCGCATGGGTGCCGCCCGACTGCTCGGCTGCGGCCCGAAGCGAGCCGTTTCGCGCGACGGCCAAAAAGGCCGGAAGGGATTTCCAATCCATCGGCACCCGGATCGTTAATGAACCACTGCGGACTATTATAGCCACTCTTTGGAGCACGAAGAACCCTCTATCTCGATGCGCACACCCAAAGACCAAGGAGGTTCCCCCGATGACAGCGACGCGCACAGCCTGGCACATCCCGCACTATGGCCGCCCCGAAACCCTGACGCCCATCACCCTGCCCATGCCGCAACCCGGCCCGACCGAGGTGCTGATCCGCATCCATGCCTCTGCTGTGACACGGGCAGACGGGATGATGCGCAAGGGCGAGCCGCTGTTCGCGCGGCCTTTCCTTGGCCTGCGGCGTCCGCGCAACGGGCTGTCCGGCACTGGCCTGTCGGGCGAGGTAATCGCTGTCGGCGAAAAGGTGAATCGCTTTGCCTCCGGTGATCTGGTCTTTGGCGAGGCGGGGCTGCGCTTTGGGGCCAATGCGAGCCACATTTGTGTCGACGAGGACGGCGTTCTGATGCCCAAGCCCGACGCCCTGCCCCACGAGGACGCGGCTGTCCTCTGTGACGGCGTGCTTACGTCATGGCACTTTCTGCGCAACCTCGGCCAGGTCCAGAACGGTGATCGCGTGCTGATCCTTGGCGGGGCCGGCAGTCTTGGCAGTGCCGCGGTGCAGATTGCCGCCGACATGGGCGCCGACGTGACGGCCACCTGCAGCGCCCGCAACGCCAGTTTCGTTGCCTCGCTCGGGGCTGCACGGGTGATCGACTATACCAGCGACGAGGCTTTGCAGCTTGGGGCCGGATACGACGTAATCTTCGATACGCTGGGCGTCGCGTCCTTTTCAGCCGCCAGGCCGGCGCTGGCCACGGCGGGGCGCTACCTCTGCCCGGTCCTGACGTTGGGGCGCCTGCCCGCGATTCTGCTGTCGCGCCTGATGGGACGGAAACGCGCCCTGTTCGCGGCCGTTGGCCTGGAAAAGCCGCAGCGTCTGCGGGCCATGCTGGCCGAGATCCTGACCCAGATCGACCAGGGCCGCCTTACCCCGGTCATGGGCCGGATTTATCCGCTGTCCGACCTTATCGAGGCCCACGCCTATGTCGAGGCGGGGCATAAACGCGGCAATGTCGTCGTTGTGTAAAAGCGCGCGACGCAGTCCGGCGAAATCGGCGGCGACGGCGAAAACAAAATGACAGATTGTCGGCCTTGATCCCGCCCGCAAGAGCGTTCGAAAGCAGCCGGGTTGCAGCCATGGAGATCATGGCGAAGGTCCGCATTGGCCCGGTGAATGCACGTTGACATGGGGCCGTTGCCCGGCTCTTCGGGGCACCAGAACCGGTTTACCGCCCCCGTACAATCCATTGAAATCCTATGATCGCCCCAGAGACGGTTTGCAAAATCGCTTGACGAAATCAACGCCGCATAGGGATTTCAATCCGTCGGAACGCTATAGATGCGCCTATTCGCCTGCCGGTGCTGTCGATGGTTTTCAACATATCCGGGCGCGGGCAGGTTTGGCTTTGGGCCACGGTTGCCCCTGCCGCAGCGACAGTGCCAGATTGGCACGGGATTGGGCCTGCCCGCTCAGGCTGTGCGCCGCGCCGCCCGGATGCTGAACGGGATGGAAGCCAGATAAAGCAGCGAACAAATTGCCAGCGTAAGCCACGTATAGGTCAGCAGGGCGGCGATGAAAAAGACGAACCCGATCAGGAAATACCGCACCTTTTCCCGGGCGATGGTGGTGGATTTCAGGGAAAAGGTCGGCACGCGGCTGATCATCAGCAACCCCATGATCACGATCCACACACAAATCGCCAGTTCGGCAGGGGTGTCCTGGGGGGCGTAATCGTCAAGGAACGCCAGATACATGGGCAACATCGCCAGAATTGCCCCGGCGGGCGCGGGGACACCGGTAAAGAACCCCTTTGGCGCCTCGTGCCCCCCGGCCCGCGCACCGACATTGAACCGGGCCAGCCGGGTCACACAGCAGACCGAAAAGATCAGGATCGCGATCCATGCTTCGTTGCGCATGTCCTGCAAGGCCCAGAGATAGACCAAAAGCACCGGCGCCACCCCGAAATTGACGAAATCGGCCAGCGAGATCCAGTTCGGCCCCGATCAGGCTTTCGCTTTTCAACAGGCGCGCCACGCGGCCATCAAGGCCATCAAGCACCCCGGCCAGCAAGATCAGCCGCACGGCCCGTTCAAAATTTCCCTCGATCCCGAACCGGATCGCCGTCAGCCCGGCGCAGATCGCGGCCAGGGTCAGAAGGTTGGGCAAAAGCTGCACAATGTGCATTTCCGATTTCGGCGCCTTGGGGGTTTTCATCGGCTTACTCCACCCGGGCCTGGCGGGGCAGCTCGATCGTTGTCAGATCGGCCAGCACGGTTTCGCCTGCAATCGTGCCCTGCCCCAAAGAAACAAGGGGGAAACACCTTCGGGCAGGTACACATCGACCCGGCTGCCAAAGCGGATCAATCCGAACCGTTCGCCGGTGCGCAGCACGGTATCACGTTCGACGAAACACAGGATGCGCCGCGCCACGAGGCCGGCAATCTGCACCACGGCAATCTGGCGCCCGTCCTTGAGGGTCAGCGCCAGCGACATCCGTTCATTGTCCGCACTGGCCTTGTCCAGCGAGGCGTTGAAAAATTTCCCCGGGCGATAGGCAACGGCGGCCACGGTTCCGGCGATGGGGGCACGGTTCACATGACAGTTAAACACGTTCATGAACACACTGACCCGGGTCAGGGGCGTGTCGGCCATGCCCAGCTCTGCCGGGGGGATGGCCGGTTCGATCAAGGACACAACGCCATCGGCGGGGCTGATGATCAGGCCCTCGCGGGTTGGCACCGTGCGTTTGGGATCGCGGAAGAAATAATAGCACCAGACCGTCAGGCCAACCCCGATCCAGCCCAGCGGTTCCCACAGCAAAAACAGCACGAGGGTGATCGCGGCAAAGATCGCCACGAACCTGCGCCCCTCGGGGTGCATGGGTTTGACGAAAGTGGACATCATGTTCATGGTCGGTCGTTTCCTATCGTGGCTGGCTTCCTTTGGCAGAAATGCCGATCAATCACAATGTCCGCGATGCCGCCCCCTTGGCCCCTGCCCCGATTCCGGGCTAAGCCAAGGCAGCACATGCGCAGCACAAGAAGGATACCCCCATGACCGCCCGACGCAAACTGGCCGCTGGAAACTGGAAGATGAACGGCACCGCTTCGGCCCTGTCCGAGGTGCGCGCCCTGCTGGCCGCCCACCCAGACCCGGGGTGCGATATTCTCCTGTGCCCCCCGCCACATTGATCAGCCGGATGGCTGACGTGGCACAAGGGACACCGCTGAGCGTGGGCGGGCAGGATTGCCACGCCGCCGAAAATGGCGCCCATACGGGCGATATTTCAACCGGGATGCTGCTGGATGCCGGGGCCAGCCATGTGATCACCGGCCATTCCGAACGGCGCAGCGATCACGGTGAAACCGATGTGATTGTACGGGCCAAGACCCAAGCCGCCCATGGGGCCGGTCTGATCGCGGTGGTGTGCATTGGCGAAACCCTGGCGCAACGCGAGGCGGGCGAAACCCTGGCGATTTGTGCCACGCAGCTTGCGGAATCGCTGCCCGATGGCGCAACGGCGGCCAATACGATTGTGGCCTATGAGCCGGTCTGGGCCATTGGCACGGGCAAGGTTCCGACGCTGGAGCAGATCCGTGAGGTGCATGGGTTTCTGCGCGCCGCGTTGGAACAGAGGTTCGGCGCGGACGGCAGCGGGATGCGCCTGTTGTATGGCGGGTCGGTCAAGCCGTCGAATGCCACCGAGATTTTTGCGGTGGCTGATGTCGATGGGGCGCTGGTTGGTGGTGCGTCGCTCAAGGCCGATGATTTTGGCGGGATCATCGCGGCGTTGGAGCAGGCCTGAGCGCGCTCATCGCTTCCTGACGGTCGCTCTTCGCTCAGGCGGTCACGTCGTGGTCATATAACCACTGAAACCGCCGCAGCATCATGCCGGGCGCGGTCCGGTTCATCAGCCGCAGCGCGGCATGGGCCGGGCCGGTTTCCCACCAATGGGACAGGTGATAATTGCGCGCATTGGCATTGGCCGCCGCGATGGCCCGGCGCACCCTTTGGGCGCGTTTGCTTTGATACAGCGGCAAAGCCTGCGCCACGGGGTGATCGGCCAGACATCTGGCCAGCACCCAGGCATCTTCGAGGGCCAGATTGGCCCCCTGGGCCAGAAATGGCAGGGTCGGATGGGCGGCATCCCCGATCAGGGCCGCCGCCCCCTGTGCCAATGATCGGCCACGGGATGGCGGAACAACCCCCAGAGGTGAACCTGCTCCACCGCCGCCAGATCGCGCCGCACCCGGTCGCAGAACCCATCGAACACCGCGCGAAACTCTGCCGGATCGCCCACGCTGTGCCAGCTTTCCTCGGCCCAGGCGGTGCGTTCCTGCACGCCCACCAGATTGACCAGCCTACGATTGCGCAGGGGATAGCGCACCAGATGCCGACCGGGGCCGACGAACACCTCGGCTTCGCAGGCGCCCCCGGTGTCGGGGATCAGCGCGCGCCATGCCACCTGACCGGTAAAAAACGGCTCTCCGGGGCCATTCACCACCGGGCGCAGCACCGAGCGCACGCCATCGGCACCAATAATCGGCCCCACAACCTCTTGCCGACCATCGCCAAAGGTAAGCTCTGCGCCCTCTGGCGCAAGCGTTACAGCCGCCACCGGGCGCCCGGTTTCAATGCGCACCCCCGCCGCGCGCGCAGCCGCAGCCAAAACCCCGATCAGATCGGCCCGATGCACAAAGCGAAATCCATCACCCGTCATCGCCATCCGAATCAACCGCCCGCCTGTCGCGCCCGCCCGCAGCACCACGGCATCATTGCGGGTCGAGCGTTCGGTGATCGCCCCCCACCCCGATCGCGCGCAACACCGCCATGCCATTGGGGCTGACCTGAAGCCCGGCGCCGATCTCGCCCAGTGCAGGTGCCCGTTCCAGCACCCGAACCGCAACGCCGAACCGCGCCAGCGCAGTGGCACAGGCCAGCCCGGCAATCCCGCCCCCCAGAATTGTGATCTCAGCCGCGTTCATCGCCCTGCCTGTCAAAAACAAAACGCCGGGGCGCTGCCACCCCGGCGTTCAATGCCTGTCTGTTGTCGCGCTCAATCGTCGCGATGCACCTTTTCGCGCCGCTCATGCCGCTCCTGCGCCTCAAGGCTCAGGGTGGCGATGGGGCGCGCATCCAGACGTTTGAGTGAAATTGGTTCACCCGTCGATTCGCAGTACCCGTATTCACCATCTTCGATCCGCCGCAGGGCGGCATCAATCTTGGTGACCAGCTTGCGCTGACGATCCCGGGTGCGCAGCTCCAGCGAGCCGGTCGGTTTCCTCGGAGGCACGATCCGCCACATCGGGGATGTTGCGCGTGCCATCCTGAAGCCCCTGAACGGTACTCTTGCTGTCGTCCATCAGGTCGGCCTTCCAGGCCAACAGCTTGCGGCGAAAATACTCGACCTGGCGGTCGTTCATGAACGGCTCACCTTCGGCTGGACGGTAATCGTCGGGCAAAAAGGAATCTACCTTCATCTTCTCTCCCTCACATTGCCCCGTGGTGTCATCATACGTGTGATTGGCCATGGGCATCTCCCTTGGGCGGTGCAATATCCGAACACCGGGCGGTTGTCACTAGGCATTCAGGGCACCATGTTGCATTGTGACCGCGTGGTTCGGGCGCGTGAACAAGGACAGGCAGAGGTTTGAAAACACCATGAAATTCACAGGCACCGATGCCTATGTCGCCACCGACGATCTGACCGTTGCCGTAAATGCCGCCATAACCCTGCAACGGCCCCTGCTGGTCAAGGGTGAACCGGGCACCGGCAAGACCGAACTCGCCCGTCAGGTGGCGCAGGCCCTTGGCATGAAGATGATCGAATGGCACGTCAAATCCACCACCCGGGCGCAACAGGGGCTGTATGAATACGATGCCGTCAGCCGGTTGCGCGACAGCCAGTTGGGCGATTCCCGGGTTCATGACGTGGGCAATTACATCCGCAAAGGTAAATTGTGGCAGGCCTTCACGGCCCCTGAACGGGTGGTTCTGCTGATCGACGAGGTCGACAAGGCCGACATCGAATTCCCCAACGATCTGCTGCAAGAACTCGACCGGATGGAGTTTCACGTTTACGAAACCGGTGAAACCGTGCGCGCGCATCATCGCCCCGTGGTCATCATCACATCGAACAACGAAAAGGAATTGCCCGACGCCTTTCTGCGGCGCTGTTTCTTTCACTATATCCGCTTTCCCGATGCCGACACCCTGCGAAAGATCGTGCGCGTCCATCATCCCGATATCAAAGACGCACTGCTGACCACGGCCCTCACGCAGTTTTACGAGGTGCGCGATACGCCGGGGTTGAAAAAGAAACCCTCAACCTCCGAAGTGCTCGACTGGCTGAAACTGCTTCTGGCCGAAGACCTGACGCCCGAGGATCTGAAACATCGTGGCGCCGATGCCTTGCCGAAACTGCACGGCGCATTGCTCAAGAATGAACAGGACGTGCAATTGTTCGAACGGCTGGCCTTCATGGCGCGGGGCCGACGATAATATCAACCGGGCGTGGATGGCGGGCGGGCCGCTGACCGGCGCAGCCGGACAGCCGGGGTGCCCGGCAGACCGCCCAATCTGGTGTTGCCGCGCAACACCTGCCGCCGCCGCTGCACACCGTCGTGCCACCCACCCGCGCTGCCATGGCGTTCGCAGGGGGCATGCCCTAGTGTGGGCCGACTCAATCACGTGACCCGCTGTTTGCCCCTCATTCATTGGCCCGCCCTTCATGACGCTGCATATCCGCCCTCTTGCCTCCACGGACCGCCCGGACTGGACGCGCCTCTGGACTGCCTATCTGGACTTTTATGAAACCGCCCTGCCCGATGCTGTTTTTGACAGCACCTTCGCGCGGTTGCTGGGGGACGATCCGCAGGATTTCAGCGGGCTGATCGCCGCTGTCGATGGTCGGCCTGTCGGGCTTACCCATTACCTGTTTCACCGCCATGGCTGGAAGGTGGAAAACACCTGCTATCTGCAAGATCTCTATGCCGATCCCGACGTGCGCGGCACCGGCGTGGGGGCCGCACTGATCAAGGCCGTCTACGCGGCGGCCGATGCCGCAGGCGCGCCTTCGGTTTACTGGCTGACCCAGGAATTCAACGCCCCCGCCCGCAAACTTTACGACCGGGTCGCGACCCTGACACCTTTCATCAAATACGCCCGGTCATGATGTTGCGCCCCCTTGCCCTTACCGCCTTTGTGGCCCTTGCGGCCTGCGCCCCCGGCGCGCAGACGGACCGCGCCCAGACCAACCTGACGGCCCTGCCGCCAATGAAAACCTTTGCCGCGCCCCATGTGACGCCGCCAAACCGCTCGAACGCATCCCTTGCCGCCGATTTTCTGGATCTGTCCTTCATGCTGGAATCCGGGCGTCCGCTGCCTGTGCTTACCCGCTTTGAAGGCCCGGTAACGATCCGCGTTCTGGGGCAGACCCCGCCGGGGATGCAGGGCGATCTGGACCGCCTGATCGCCCGGTTCCGCAGCGAAGCCGGGATCGACATCAGCCGCGCCCGCCCGAAAAACGCCGCCTCGATCACCATCGAACTGATCCCGCGCGCCGAATTGCAGCGTGCCGTGCCCCAGGCCGCCTGTTTCGTCGTGCCACGGGTCACTGACTGGAGCGATTTCAAACGCAACCGCCGCACCCATGTCACCGATTGGGCCACCCTTGAGGTCCGCGAACGCATGGCGGTGTTCATCCCGTCCGATGTCGCCCCACAAGAGGTGCGCGATTGCCTGCACGAAGAGGTGGCCCAGGCCCTTGGCCCGCTCAACGATCTGTATCGCCTGACGGATTCGGTGTTCAACGACGATAACTTCCGCACTGTCCTGACCGGGTTCGATATGCTGATGCTGCGTGTCACCTATGCGTCAGAGCTGCACTCGGGGATGGATCGCGCCACTGTGGCGCGCCGCCTGCCCGCGATCCTGTCACGGCTGAACCCGGCGGGTGATCGCATCACCACCCCGCCGCGCACCCGTTCCAGCCGCGCCTGGATCACCGAGATCGAAACAGCCCTTGGCCCCCGGGCAACGCAATCGCGGCGTCGCGAGGCCGCGAAACACGCCGTTGAACTGGCCCGCGCCGCCAATTGGAACGACAACCGGCTTGCCTTTTCACTGTTTGCGCTGGGGCGGCTGTCGCTGGGGCGCGACCCGGAACTGGCGCTGGCCGCGTTCCTTCAGGCCGGGGGGATCTATGCCGCCAATCCCAACACCCAAATCCACGAGGCCCATATCGCCATGCAACTGGCCGCCTTTGCCCTGTCGTCAGGGCAGGCCAAGGTTGCGATTGATCTGGTTGACCGGCATCTGCCGACCGTGGCCAATGCCGAAAACGCCGCCCTTCTGGCCAACCTGATGTTGGTCAAGGTCGAGGCGCTGGATCTGTTGGGCCGCACCGCCGAGGCCGACGCCCTGCGCCGTGACAGCCTGGGCTGGGCACGCTATGGGTTTGGATCAGACGCAGAGGTGCGCAAACGGGCCGCAGAAATTGCCGCCCTCAACCCGCGCCGCAGACTTGCGGCCAAAAGCAGGGATGCTTCATGATCATTCTTATCCTGGCGATCATCGGTGCCGTGACCGGCGCCCTTATCGCGCGCAAAAACGGCGGCACCCGGTTGGACATGCTGCAATATGCGGCCAGTCTGGCCATCGCCGCCGCCCTTGTGGGGCTGTTCGTCAGCATTTTCCTGGCCCGATCCCTGTAAGGCGATGTTCCTGCCCTTTTTCGATCAGCTGCGCCAGAACCGCGTTCCGGTGTCCCTGCGCGAATTTCTGGCGTTTCTTGACGGAATGCAGGCCGGTCTTGTCACCTATGATGTCGAGGGGTTTTATTTTCTCGCCCGCTGTATTCTGGTCAAGGACGAACGCCACATCGACCGGTTCGACCGTGCCTTTGCCGCCACGTTTTCCGGGCTTGAAACAATCACCCCCGAACAGGTGCTGAACGCCATCGACCTGCCCGAAGACTGGCTGCGCAAGATGGCGGAAAAGCATCTGAGCGCCGAGGAAAAGGCTGAAATCGACGCCCTGGGCGGCTTTGACAAACTGATGGAGACATTGAAACAGCGATTGGAGGAGCAGAAGGGCCGCCATCAGGGGGGCAACAAATGGATCGGCACCGCCGGTACATCGCCCTTTGGCGCCTATGGATACAACCCCGAAGGGGTGCGCATCGGCCAGAGTGAGAGCCGCCACCAACGGGCGGTCAAGGTCTGGGACCGGCGCGAATTCCGCAATCTGGACGACAGTGTTGAACTGGGCACGCGCAACATCAAGGTGGCCCTGAAACGCCTGCGCAAATGGGCGCGGGATGGTGCCGCCGAAGAATTGGACCTGGACGACACGATCCGCGCCACGGCGCATCAGGGCTGGCTTGACGTGCGCACCCGCCCCGAGCGGCGCAATGCGGTCAAGGTGCTGTTGTTGCTGGATGTGGGCGGATCAATGGACCCGCACATCAAAGTGGTTGAGGAATTATTCTCGGCCGCCCGATCTGAATTCAAACACCTTGAACATTTCTATTTCCATAATTGTCTTTACGAGGGTCTTTGGCGCGACAACGCCCGCCGCTGGAACGCGCAAACCCCAACGTGGGAGGTGCTGCGCACCTATGGCGCCGATTGGAAATGCATCTTTGTGGGCGATGCTGCGATGTCGCCCTATGAAATCCTGTATCCCGGCGGGGCCAACGAACATATGAACCCCGAATCTGGCCAAACCTGGCTGGAGCGCGCCCGCGATCACTGGCCCGATCACCTGTGGATCAACCCCGTGCCCGAACGATACTGGCCCCACACCCAAAGCACCGCGATCATCCGCGATATCCTTGGCCCTGAGCGCATGGTCCCAATGACACTAGAGGGGCTGACCAAGGGCACGCGCACGCTGTCACGGTGATCCGGCGGAGGCGCCTGACGGCGCCACGACATGTTTTGTTTGGCGCCCGTTGCTGGTGGTCTGCCGGTCGGCGCGCGCCGGGTATGCGGTGCAGGTCTGAAACATGCGCCCGCTCTGCGTCACGCTGGCACTTTCAATTCAGCGCTCAACCGGCCATATCCCCCAAAGACCGTCAGAAAAAGAGAGAGCCGCAGCCATGGCCGTGATGGGCCGCCTTGCCGCCAGTTTTGCCATGACCGACCCGGTTTGGGAACGGCACGCCAACCCGTGGTCAGGTCTGACCCGGCTTCCTGTGTTGCCATTGATGGCGCTGGCGATATTTGCCCGGATCTGGATCGGGTGGTGGTGCCTGATTCCACTGGCCGCGCTGATCATCTGGACATGGGTGAACCCGCGCGTCTTTGGCCCCCAGCCAGCACCCGGCACTGGATGTCGCGGGCGGTGATGGGCGAGCGGGTCTGGCTGAACGCCGAAACGATAGAAATTCCGGCCCATCACGCCCGGGCTGCAACCGTGCTGAGCATCCTGTCGGGGCTGGGTTTGGTGCCGCTGGTCTGGGGGCTATGGATATTGGCGCCCTGGGCGGTGGTCTGTGGCTGTGTCATCGTGGTGCTGGGCAAGCTGTGGTTTCTTGACCGCATGGTGTGGCTTTATCACGATATGGCGGCGCTTCATCCCGAATATGCGGCCTGGTTGCGATAAGGCGGCGCTTGCTCTGACGGCTGCCCTGCCCCATATCTGAGGGATGCTGAAGTTTACCCCGATCCTTCTGGCGCTTCTTTACGGGCTGGCGATGTATCGCTTTTCGGCCTGGCGCACGGCGCGCGAGCTGAACGAAAAATCGACTGAGCTGGCCGATTCCACCCTGCGCGCGTTGTGTGATCGCATGGCCGCCGCGCTGGATCTGACGCGGATCAAGGTCCACATCTATGAAATCGAACCGGTCAACGGGCTGGCCGCGCCGGACGGGCGGATATTCATCACCCGGGGGTTTTACGACCGGTATCGCAACGGTGATGTGACCGCCGAAGAAATCGCCAGCGTGATCGCCCATGAATTGGGTCATGTGGCCCTGGGCCATTCCCGGCGGCGGATGATCGACTTTTCCGGCCAGAACGCCCTGCGCACAGCGCTTGCCATGGTATTGTCGCGGTTTCTGCCGGGCATTGGCGTTTGGGTCGCCGGGATGGTGACATCGCTTTTGGCGGCGCGTCTGTCGCGCAAGGATGAATACGAGGCCGACGCCTATGCCTCGGCGCTGCTGACCAGCGCGGGCATCGGCACCACGCCGCAAAAGACGCTGTTCACCAAGCTGGAAGCGCTGACCGGCGCGCGGGGGGCGCCGCACCCGCCTGGCTGATGAGCCACCCCAAGACCCACGAACGGATCGCCGCGATCGAAGCGAACGAGGCGCGCTGGGGATAAATCGGCGCCACCAACAAAAACCGACAGGGTTTGAAACTTTGCGCCGCCCCTGCCCGTGGGTTCGCACAGAAGATCAACCCCCGGAGGACCACCATGCGCTCGATCCTGAAAACCACAACCCTTATCATCGCCCTGGCCGCAGGCCCCGCCTTTGCCGCCAGCCATTCGCAGACCGACAACCCGATGGTGGGTGGCGCGGCGATGTTTGCCGACAAGAACATTGTCGAAAACGCCCTGAACTCGGCCGATCACACCACGCTGGTCGCTGCGGTCAAGGCCGCCGGCCTGGTCGACACCTTGATGGGCCCCGGCCCGTTTACCGTGTTCGCCCCCACGAACGAAGCCTTCGCCGCCCTGCCCGATGGCACGGTTGAAACCCTGCTGAAACCGGAAAACAAGGCGATGCTGACCAAGATCCTGACCTGCCACGTGGTCGGGGCCAATGCCATGTCCGATGCCATTCGCGGCATGATCAAGGACGACGGCGGCACTCATCCGGTGCCAACCCTGGGCGGTTGCACGCTTCAGGCCAAGTATGACGGCGACACCATCACCCTGACCGATGAAACCGGCGGCGTGGCCCATGTGACCATCGCGGATGTAAAGCAATCCAACGGCGTGATCCATGTGATCGACAGGGTGCTGCTTCCGGCTGAGGAAAAGGCCGAAGCGATGCCGATGGAAACCGACATGGCGGATGACAAGATGGCGGAAACCATGCCGATGGAAACCGGCATGGACAAGGACAAGATGGCCGACGGCAAAATGGCCATGAACGATAACCCCATGGTCGGCGGCGCCGCGATGTTTGCCGATAAGGACATCATCGACAACGCGGTGAATTCGGCCGATCACACTACTCTGGTTGCTGCCGTAAAAGCCGCCGGTCTGGTCGAGGCCCTGAAAGGCCCCGGGCCGTTCACCGTGTTCGCCCCCACGAACGAGGCGTTTGCCGCCCTGCCCGATGGCACGGTCGAAACCCTGCTCAAGCCGGAAAACAAGGCAACGCTGACCAAGATCCTGACCGCGCATGTGGTGGCTGGTAAATGGTCGGCTGCCAATATCGTGGCCAAGGCCAAAGCATCACGCAGCGGGTTCTTCAACTTTACCACCCTGTCGGGCGACGCCCTGTCGGCCAAGGTCACCCCGTCGGGCGCTGTTTATATCTTCGATGAAAGCGGGAATGCGTCAAAAGTTACGATTGCAGACGTTAATCAGTCAAACGGCGTGATCCATGTCATCGACGGTGTGCTGCTGCCCAAGTAAGCGGGTCAGACAGCACCAACTGGACCGCCCACCTTGGTGGGCGGTCTTTTTGTGGCCAATCAGGCGGCGGCCTCTACCGCCCGCCCGGTCAGCACCTTGACCAGATGCGCGCGATACGCTGCGCTGCCGTGGGTGTCGGCAATCATGCCCGCCGCCGAAACCGAAAGCCCGGCGATTGCCCCGGCGGTGAAATCATCCGACAGCGCCGCTTCGGCCTCGGACCAGCGGAACACGCCGCTTTCCGACGCGCCTGTCACCGCAACACGCACCCCATCAAAGAACCTGGCAACAAACACCCCGACCAATGCAAACCGCGATGCGGGCTGGGCGAATTTCTGATAATTCGACACCTCAGGCACCGGAAATTTCACCTCGGTCACGATTTCACCCTCGTCCAGCGCGGTGGTGAACAGGCCCTGAAAGAAATCATCTGCCGCAATTTCGCGCCGGTCGCTTACGACCGTGGCGTCGGTGCCCAGAACTGCCGCAGGGTAACAGGCGGACGGATCATTGTTGGCCACCGACCCGCCAATGGTGCCGCGGTTGCGCACCGCCGGATCACCGATCCGCGCGGCCATGCCCGCCAGCCCCGGAAAGACGTCTTGTTCGGCAATGGCACGATGAACGGTGCCGCCACCGATGCACAGCCGCCCGTCATCATCGGTGCGGATGCCCTGCATTTCGCCAATGCCCGACAGCGACACCAGCTTGCCCGGCATTGCCAGCCGCGCCTTTAGGGTCGGAATCAGGGTTTGCCCGCCACCCAGCGCCTGGGCGTCGTCTGTGGCCAGGGCGGAAACCGCCTCGGCGATGGTCGACGGGCGCTCGATCTCGAATGCGTACATGTCATTTTCCTTGTGTCCGAAGAAAGGGCGATTGCCCCGGCTTCGTCTTGGTCCAAATACTCAAAAACCGCCGTCAACAAACCTATTCGGCGGCGATGGCGCCGGCGTCCTGACCACTGGCGGCCATAATTGCCCTGACGATGTTGTGATAGCCGGTGCAGCGGCAGAAATTGCCTTCAAGATAGGCGCGGATGTCCTGCTCACTGGGCTTGGGGTTGTCTTTCAGCAGGGCCGCCGCGCTCATCACCATGCCGGGGGTGCAAAACCCGCATTGCAGCCCATGATAGTCGCGGAACGCCTGTTGAATCACCCCAAGCGAGCCATCGGCGTTGGCCATGCCTTCGATGGTGGTCACCTCGGCGCCCTCGGCCTCGGCGGCAAACATGGAGCAGGATTTCACCGCCGCACCATTCACATGCACCACGCAGGCGCCACATTGGCTGGTGTCGCATCCCACATGGGTGCCGGTCAGCCCGAGATCACCGCGCAGAAATTCGACAAGCAGGGTGCGCCCTTCGGCCTCACCGCTGACGGCGCGGCCATTCACGCGCATGGATACCTTGGACATTACAGCTCTCCTGATCTTGCTTGGCCGAGTTAAACCACGGGTTCCGGGGATTGAGAACCTCTCTTTTCACTTGACACCCGGCACCCCGACACCGGGCACGGTGCCGCTTAGCCACCCTCGCGCGGTCGTGGGCGGCTGGGAATTTCCTTGAGCAATCCGCCCACCCCCATGCCCATGATATCGGCCCCCGATACAGGCACGCCGCAGATCACCCGTTGCAGCACCCAATCCGCCCCGTTCAGGGCGGGCGAACGCACACAGCCCGGCAGACCGATCACCGGGCGCCCGTTCAGATCGCCCAGAAACAACAGATTGCCCGGATCGACCGGCATCCCGTAATGTTGCACCCGCCCCCCGGCCCGGCGCAGAGCGGCAGGGGCCACATCATCGCTGTCCGACGTGGCCGTGGCCGTCAGGATCAAAATCATGTCGCCCGTGGCGCGGGCAATCGCATCGGCCAGCATCGCTTCATCATGGGGCACCCTTTGGCGATCCTCCATCGAAACCCCCATCGCCGACAGGCGCGCGGCAACCGCCCGTGCGCCCTTGTCGCCCAGATCGCGCCCGCCTGTGGTTTCGATGAAACCGGCGCTGCGCAGGGCCGGACTGGCCAGGGTCAGCGCGCCGGGGGCCAGCGTTTCGGCCTGTTTCAGGGGCGTTTCGTCTACGGCATAGGGGATGATCTTGATCGTGGCGATCATCACCCGGTCATCCACCCAATGCCAGGGGGGCACGGTGGCCACGGTGATGGCCGGGTCCAGCCGGTTGATGGCGGTTATTGCGGCGGCGTCAATCTGAACGATCCCGCCCGCCGTCGCGTAAAAGTTGACCCGCCCCGTCGCCGCCTTTGAAACCCGCAACCCCGCCGCCCCCTGCAACAACGCCGCCCCCAGCCGGGTGGCGGCAACGTCTTCGTGAACATCGCCCGGGGTCAGGCGCGCCACCGTTACCGCATCAACCCCCGCACCGTGCAACGCGGCAATATCCTCGGCGTTCAGCCAGCGCCCCTTGCGCAGCCGGCCCTTGGGCAGGTCCACCGAATGCGCCAAAATCGCGCCCTCGGCCATATCCAGTGGGACAGTTGAAAATTCCATCAGCCTTGCCGCAGGCACTGGGTGATTTCAGCCATGATCGCCACGGCAATTTCCGCCGGGCTGCGCGCCCCGATATCAAGGCCCACCGGGGCGTGAATCCGGGCAATGGCCGCCGCATCGAACCCCGCCTGTTCCAGACGGGCGCGGCGTTTTTCATGGGTGCGGCGCGACCCCAGCGACCCGATGTAAAATACCGGTGCCCCAAGGGCCGTGATGATCGCCGGATCATCCAGTTTCGGATCATGGGTCAGGGTCACAACCGCCGTGCGCGCATCAAGCCCATGCGCCGCAAGGGCGGCATCGGGCCAGTCGTGGATCAGCGTTTCACCGGGAAACCGCGCCGCAGAGGCGAACGCCTCGCGCGGGTCAACCAGCACCGCGTCATAGCCCAGCATCGCCGCCATGGGCATCAGGGGTTGCGCGATATGCACGCCCCCGACCACCACCAGCCGCAGGGGCGGGTTGTGAATGCCGACAAAGGTTTCGCCGTCTTCTTCAAACCCCGAACGATCCAGCCGGAACCGGTCGGGAAATGCCTCTGCCCCCACCAGACGGCGCGACCAATCGGCGGTATTCACCACATAGGCCACTTGCGCCCGTTCGGCGCGCTGTTTCACCAGATCGGCCAAAAGCGGCACCGGAATATCCCGCTCTATCGCCTCGACAAGCACCCGGATACGCCCGCCACAGGCCAGCCCGACGGCAAAGGCCTCGTCATCGCTGACGCCGAATTCCAACATCCGTGGCCCGCCCTGCTCCACTGCCTCCAGCGCCTCGACCACCACGGCGCCCTCGACACAGCCGCCGGACACGCTCCCGGCGATTTCGCCCTCGCCCGAGATGGCCAACTGGCTGCCCACCGGGCGGGGGCCGACCCCCATGTTTCAACCACAGTGGCCAAGGCCGCCCCCTTGCCGGCACGGTGCCACGCAAGGGCAGTTTCGGGAATATCGTCAAATCCGGCGGTCATGGGGGGATCCTCGCATCTGTCCGGGTGGATCATGAGACAGAGCGCGCGGCGTGTCCAGCGCAAGAGCAATATGGCCCGCCATGGCCCGGCAGGGCGGCACCCCATGCACCGGGGCGCCGCATTTTCGTTTGGCGTCAGGCCGCCGTCATGATGTGAATCTGGCGCGCGGCCATCTTGTCATTCACCAGCTTTCCGAACGCCGCCATATGGGGTGCGGCGCCGTGGGCATCCAGATCGGCCTGTGTGGCCCATTCTTCGATCACCACGATCGTATCGGCGCCATAAGGCGCGTTGCCCGCCCCTGAATCCACCGAAGGGATGTATTTCAGGCACCCCTTTTCGGCCCGCACCTCATCCACGAGATCGGCAAATGCGGCCAGAACGGCATCGCGCGCGCCGGGTTTGGTTTCCAGAACGGCAATAACGTGAACGATGTCTGACATGGGATATTCCTTTTGAGTGTCAGCTTCTGACCTTAACGATCTGACCGGCAGTCGCAATCGCGCGCCGCCCTTGCAGATTTTCCATCACCGCCACCGCCATTTGATGTTACCTTGGGTCATGCTGACAAAACCGCGAGGTGCCTGCCATGCCAACCACCCCCGTCTTTTTGCCGCCGCCCTTGTGCTGTGCCTTGCCGCCGCGCCCGCCCTTGCCGCCCGGTTCGAGGCGGCGGTGATCGGCAACGTCAGCTATCCCGCCGCACCGCTGGCCAACGCCGCGCGTGACGCCACCACCGTGGCACAGGCATTGGCCGAGGCGGGGTTTGCGGTATCCACCCATTTTGACATAAAGCGCGCTGATATGCCCCGGGTTCTGGATGAAATCCGCGCCCAGTTCGACGGTGCCGAGATCGGCGTTGTTTACTATGCAGGCCACGCGTTTCAGTTCGACGGCCAGAATCAACTTTTGGCCGTGGATGTGACCGAACTGACCGCCGATCAGATCAACGCCAAGCGGTTTCCCCTCAGCGATGTCATGCAGGCCGTCGCCGTCGCCCCCGGAACCGCAACGGGTGACGCCCTGCGCGTGGTGTTTGTCGATGCCTGCCGGAACGATCCGTTTTCGGCGCTCGATTCATCCTATGCGCGGGGGATTTCGTTTCAGGAAAGCGGCGGCGCCCAGACCCTGATCGCCTATTCCACCAGCGCGGGCGAATTGGCCTTTGACGGGCCAAAGGGCGGCAACGGCCCCTATGCCCTGGCCCTGTCGCGCGCCATCCGCAACGAAGGCACGACCATTTCATCGGCCCTGCGTGCCGTGCGCCGGGATGTGCGCGTTGCCACGGACGGGCTGCAAATCCCCTGGGTTGTCGGCTCGATCGAGGTTGATCCCACGTTCGGCCCCGACACCGAACGCAGCGATGCCGTGCAGGTGGCCAGTGCCGATGGCCCCAGCCTGGACGAGGTGCTGTGGTATTTTCTGCAACATGACCTGACCACCGATGGGCTGCGCGATTTCGTCAGCATCTTTCCCCAAAGCCGTTACACCCCCGACGCCACCCGCCGGATTGGCGAGATTGCCGAAGCGACCGACAACAACAGCACCCGCGGCCTGACATTGGTCGGAGGGGCCGTGACCGCCGCCACCCTGCAAGGGTTGGCCCGCGCCTCGGAGGCCGCCGAAGTGATTGGCGAAACCGAAGTGAACAACACAATTCCGGCGGAATTGTTCGCGATCTGGCCAGATACCCTGCCTGATGCGCCCGGGGGATTGAACGGAATCGTGACCAAATGCGATGTTCTGGCCTCGGACCCCGCCGATCCACAGCGCGTGGCGCCCCCCACCCGTGACGGGCTGGTGAACCTGCGCAATGCGGCGCGGGCCTGTGCGGCGGCGCTCAGCAATGATCCCGAAAACCCCCGGCTGCTGTTTCAGTTCGGGCGCATCCTTGACGTGGCCGGGCGGTATGACTGGGCGCGCACCTATTACAACCGCGCCGCGTTTCGCGACTATTCCGCCGCGCTGACCAACCTTGGTTATATGGCGATCCGGGGGCGCGGCGGCGCGCGGAACTATGACGCCGCAGGCACCTATTACCGGCGCGCGGCGGCGTTGGGCAATCTGCGGGCGCGCACCAATGTGGGCACCATGTATATTCGCGGACAGGGGCGCGACGCGCAGCCCGAGGAAGGCGTGCTGTGGTATCGTCTGGCCGCTGGGATGGGGTGGGCCAATGCACAGAATGCGCTGGCCGATCTTTATCGCAAGGGGATTGGCGTTGAAAAAGACGAACAGGCCGCCCTGTCGCTGTATCAACTGGCCGCCGCCAATGGCCAGCGCGAGGCGATGAACGCCCTTGGGCGCAGCTATGCCCATGGCTGGGGCACGCAAAAGGATCGGGGGAAATCGCACCTGTGGTTTGAACGGGCGGTGGCGGCGGGGGATCGCTTTGCGCCGCGCTTTTACGCGCAGGATCTGATCGCCAGCGGCGCCGCCAAGGATGACCCCGACCGCGTGCTTGACCTGTTCCGCCTGTCGGCGGATCGCGGGTTTCTGGACGGGTTCCGCGAATTGGCCCGCGCCTATTCCGAGGGTAAACTGGTAAAGCGCGACCTGCCCCGCGCCTATGAAAACGCGCGGCGCGCCGAAATCGGCAAGGTGCGCGACATTGATGATCTGATCACCGGTATTCGTGCCGATCTGGGGGCGGATGCGGTGGCGCGGATCGACGCGAAAATCGCCAGCGAACAGCGGCTCAATGGGCTTTGATCCCACCCCCGAGATCGCCGCCCAATCGGCCAGCTATCTGCGGCGCAGGCGGCTGTTGGAAGGGCCGGATCAGACGGCGCAGGCCTTGGTCGAAACCCTGAAAACCCGGGTTCTGGCCGAGGCGGAGGAGGTTGCCGGCTGGCTGGAACAGGTGGAAAGCGCGCGTGCCAGCGCCCCCATTGTCACGCTGAACACCGCATCCTGGGTAGCGTTGGAGCGGCGCGAATGGGCGCTGGCCGACAGGTTGGCGCGCGAAACCATCAACCGCGATCACCACGATCTGTTGGCGCAACGTCTGGTCGATGCGGCCGCCGAACAGGCCGCCGATCTGATTACTGAAACCGACCGTTGGCTGGCCAGTCGAACCTGCGCGGCACCCTTCAACGAGATGGAATCGCGCACCAACGGGCAGGTGCATTTCTGCTGTTCCGCCTGGCAACCCGCCCCCATCGGGCCATTGAATGCCACGGGCGACGACGGATTCTGGAATTCGCCCAGCGCGAGGGAAATCCGCCGGTCGGTGCAGGAGGGCGACTTTTCCCATTGCAGCCGCTGGCATTGCCCCGCCATCGCCGGGCGCCGCCTGCCCGCCCGCGATGCGACCGCGAAACGCGCGTTGCGGGTCGATCATGGACCCACCCGGGTGATCCTGTCCCATGACCGGTCGTGCAACATTTCATGCCCCAGTTGCCGCACCGAGGTGATAACCCTCGATCATGCAGCGACCGAGCGGCTGAACACCCTGTTTCAGGAAAAGATGCTGCCGCTGGTGCGCGCCGCCGAGGTGGTCAAGGTGACTGGCTCGGGCGATCCGTTTGGCAGCCGCCATTTCCGCACCCTGATGAAGCAACTGACCGATACCATGCCCCCCGAGCGACGGATTCAACTGCACACCAACGCCCTTTTGGCCAATGAACGCGCCTGGAACGATCTGGGCCTTTGGGGGCATGTATCGTCGGTCTGGGTGTCGATTGATGCCGCCGATCCTGAAACCTATCGGGTGGTGCGGCGCGGCGGGGAAATGGCAACCCTGCTGCCCAATCTGCGGTTTCTGGGGCGGTTGCGCCACAGCGGCGCGATTGACAGTTTCCGGCTGGATTTCGTGGTGCAGGATATGAATTTCGATGAAATGGGCGATTTCACCGATCTGGCCCGGCAGGTGGGGGCCGATAGGGTTTATTTCCTGCGGCTGCGCAACTGGGGGCATTTCGATGCTGCCAGCTTTGCGGAAATGGATGTCTGCGCGCCCGATCACCCCCGGCACGGCGCCCTGTTGGCACGGCTGGGCGATCCGCGCCTGAGTACCCCGGGCGTCGATCTGGGCAGCATGGCGACTTTGGCGCGCGCCGCCGCAGCCTGAGCGTGTTCTTGCCCCGCCGGAAAGGCGCCTTGCGTCCCGGACAGGAGGCCGATAGGCTGAGCGCGATTTAGCGCAAACAAATTTCTCTGCGCCAACATCCTGCCCATTCCCGCCCGTCACCCGGCCTGCCATTGCAAAGCGCCGACATCAGGGTCAGGCGCTGTGCAGGGTGTTCAACATTCAGAAGGTGCAGAATGCCGCACCATCACCGGCGCGGCCGGTCGGGGAAACACGCCCTGTCCGACACTGATTTTCCTCCGCGCCAACAGACATGGGGCCATGATGGCTGTGAACGATGAAATCATGCGCCAGACCGATACTGTCGGCTGGGCCGGTGCGATCAACACGATCTGGCGGGTGATCCGCCTGACCCTGAAAACCCCATGGGCGGTGGCCATTGCCCTGGTTTCGACGCTGATCGCCGCCTCGCTGCAACTGAGCATCCCGATCCTGCTGGGCCGGGCCATCGACCAGACCCAGCAACTGGCCGGGGCCGATCCACAGGCTGCGTCGGATGCGCTGTTGGCAACCGCCCTTCTGGTGCTGGTGGTGTCGGCGCTGCGCGGGCTGTTCACCACGTTTCAGAACTATTTCAGCGAATCCGTGGGCCATCACGTGGGTTATACCCTGCGCCGCGCCTATTATCAGAAGATCCAGACCCTCAGCTTCGGGTTTCACGACCGGGTTCATTCCGGCGACCTGATCACTCTCGGGATGCTGGACCTTGAGGGCGTGCGGATGTTCTTTTCCACCGGCCTTGTGCGGCTGTTGCTGTTGACGGTGCTGATCGGCATCGGTGGTGCGATGCTGCTGTCCACCGATTTCACCCTCGGGCTTGTCGCGCTCAGCTTTGTGCCGTTCGTGGCGTGGCGGTCTTCGGTCACTCAGATGCGGTTGCGCGGCACCTGGCTTGAGCTTCAGAACCGGCTGTCGGTTCTCAGCCGGGTGATGGAGGAAAATCTGGCCGGTATCCGTGTGGTGCGCGCCTTTACCGCCAAGCGGCATGAGCTGGGCAAATACAACACCGCCTCGCAAAGCGCGCTGGAGCTGGCCCATGATCGGGTGGGCATCCGCGTGCGCAACACCAGCGCGATGACGCTGTCGTTTTTCACCGCCATGGGGCTTGTCCTTTGGGTTGGGGGGCACAAGGTGATTTCGGGCGACATTACCGTCGGCACGCTGGCCTCGTTCCTGACGTTCATGACCATCCTGCAAATGCCGGTGCGCCAGTTGGGGATGCTGGTCAATTCCCTTGCCCGCACCGCCACCTGTGGTGAACGGATCTTTGCCCTGCTCGATCTGGATCTGGCCATCGACGACAAACCCGGTGCCAGGGATATCGAGGTCAGCGACGCGGTGCTGAAATTCGAAAACGTCGGCTTTGCCTATCCCGGCACCACCCGCAGCGCCCTGCATGATATTTCGTTCGAGGCCCGGCGCGGTGAAACCGTGGGCATCGTCGGCCCCCCGGCAGCGGCAAAAGCACGATCGCCCACCTGATTCCGCGGTTTTACGACGCCACCGCCGGACGGATCACCATCGACGGACAGGATATTCGTGATGTGACTGTGTCATCCCTGCGCCGGGCCGTCGTTTCGGTGCAGCAGGATGCCTATCTTTTCACCACCAGTCTGGAAAACAACATCGCCTATGGCGACCCCTGGGCGCCGCCAACCCAGATCACCGATGCCAGCGCCTCGGCGCAGTTGCATCAGTTCATCGCGACCCTGCCCGCCGGATATGAAACCGTGGTGGGCGAACGGGGCGCGTCCCTGTCGGGTGGCCAACGGCAAAGAATGACCATCGCACGCACCCTGATGCTGCGCCCTTCGGTTCTGATATTCGACGATTCCACCGCCGCCGTGGATGCCGGCACCGAACGGCGCATCCGCAGCACCATTCAGGCGCAGGCGTCAGAGCGGGTGACGATCATCGTGGCGCACAGGTTGAATTCGCTGATGCACGCCGACCGGATTTTGTTCATCGAAGAGGGCCGGATCGTCGAACGCGGCACCCATGCCGAATTGCTGGCATTGGGCGGACGTTACAAGGCGCTGCATGATCTGCAAATGACCCCGGTCGATAAGACCGCCAAAACCGGAGCAACAGCATGACAGCCGGCGAACTCGAAGTTGAACGCAACGACATCCGCGACGACGGGCGCCGCCCGCCCCGTGCGGTGGTCGGATCGCACCGCATGGAGGAAGATATCTTCGGTGCCGTGTTTGATCGCAAGATCGTCAACCGGATCGGCGTTTTCGTTCATCCCTATCGCAAACAACTGATCGTCGCGGTCATCGCCGTGCTGCTGTTTACCGCCACGCAACTGACGATTCCGCTGGTGATCCGCCATGTGATCGACAGCGAACTGGCCGCCAAGGTTGGCGGCAGCCCGTCGATGCTGCTGTCCATGGCGGTGTTCGGCGTGATCATTCTGGTGAATTTCGGGGCCAGTTTCATTCAGGAAAGCGTGGTGGGCAAGGTCGCGGAAAATGTACTGTTCGACATCCGCACCGCCATGTTCAGCCACCTTCAGGACGTGTCCCTGTCGTTCATGGACAAAACCGAGGTGGGCCGCCTCATGTCGCGCCTTCAGGGTGATGTGAACGCGATGCAGGAGTTTCTGGAAACCTCGGTGCTGTCCATCGGTGACATTGTTTTGCTGGTGGGTATCGTGGTGTCGATGCTCTGGCTGGATTGGCAGTTGGGCCTGCTGACGATCTGCGTTTTGCCGGTGCTGGCCATCGTGCGCATCATCTGGCTGCCCCGGGCGCGCGTCGCCTTCATGGCCGCCCACGAGGCAACATCCATCGCCAACGGCGCACTGGCCGAGGCGATTCACGGGGTGCGCACAGTGCAGGGAATGGACCGTCAGGATGTGAATTCGGCGCTTTACAACGACAAGATACAAAACACCCTGAACGCCCACCGCCGCGCCGCGAAATACGCGCAAACCATGGTGCCCATCGTCGACACCCTTACCGGCATTGCCATGGCGGTTGTCGTTGTGGTGGGCGGGGCCAAGGTTCTGGGCCGCACCCTTGATGTGGGGGTGATGGTGGCCTTTCTGTTTTATATTCAGCGGTTCTTTGATCCGATCCGTTCGCTTACCATGCAATATTCGGTGATGCAGCGGGCCATGGCCTCGGGGCAGCGATTGATCGATGTGCTGGGGGTAAAGGTGGATATCACCGATGCTGACGATGCGGTCGATCTGCCTGCTGACATGGATGGATCGGTTGAATTTCGCGATGTGCGGTTCGGCTATGACCCGGCCCATCCGGTTCTGAAAGACGTGAATTTCAAGGTGAATCCCGGCGAAACCGTTGCCCTTGTCGGCCCGACCGGTTCGGGCAAATCCAGCGCCATGGCCCTGTTGCACCGGTTTTACGATGTGCAGGGCGGTGCCGTTCTGTTGGGCGGACAGGACGTGCGGGATGTGACGCAGGCCTCGCTGGGCCGTTCCATCGCCATGGTGTTGCAGGAACCCTATCTGTTCACCGGCACCATTGCCGAAAACATCCGCTATAACGCCCCCGACATCAGCCAACACGATATTGAGGAAGCGGCCAAAGCGGTGGGCGCCCATGGGTTTATCACCGCCCTGCCCGAAGGGTACGGTACGATGATGGGCGAACGGGGCGGGTCACTGTCACTGGGCCAGTGCCAGTTGATCAGCTTTGCCCGCGCCCTGGTGGCCGATGCCAAGATTCTGGTGCTGGACGAGGCGACAGCCAGCATCGACAGCTATACGGAAATGCTGATCCAAAAGGCGCTGGCGCGGCTGCTTGAGGGGCGCACCGGCCTTGTCATCGCCCACCGTCTGGCCACCATCCGCGATGCCGACCGGATCATCGTGTTGCAGGCCGGCGAAGTTGTGGAACAGGGCACCCACGATGAATTGCTGGTTGCAGGGGGGCTTTATGCCCAGTTGTGTGCCGCTTCGGACGGGTCGTTTGACGATCTTGCTCAGGTTGCCCCCGGCGCGGCATCCTAGGTGCCATCTTGCGGCGTGGCGCCGAATTTCATAAGCGACCCCATGCGCCAGGTTTCTCCCTTGCCCCCCGCCCGCCTTCCGTGGACCTGGCCCTTGCGGGCCGGATATGCCGCCTATCAGGTGGCGGCGCATTTGCTGTTGCCGCTGCTGCTGGGGCTTGTCCTGCTGCGCGCCCGGCGCGAACCGCTTTATGCCGCCCATCTGCGTCACCGGTTCGGGTTTCTGCCCCCTGTCGCACCCGGCGGCATCTGGGTGTTTGCCGCCTCGTTGGGCGAAACCCGCGCGGTGACACCGCTGTTGCGCGAATTGATGGCACGGGGCCATCACATCATTCTGTCCCACAGCGCCCCGGCGGGGCTGGAAGAAGGGCGGCGCCAGTTTCCCGATGACATCGCCGCGGGCCGGTTGACCCAGACCTATATGGCGGTCGATCTGTTTTGGGCGTTGCGCCTTGCCCTGCGCCGCATCCGCCCGGCGCTGGCCCTGATCGTCGAGGCCGAAATCTGGCCCGCCCATATCGCCGCCTGCCTGCGCGCCGGGGTGCCGGTGGCCAAGGTCAACGCCAATCTGACCGAACGGTCCCTGCAACGGGACAGCGCCACCCGCGCCGGGCGTTTGCGGTTGTTTTTCCTCAAGGGGTTGGCGCGGGTGCTGACCAAAACGCCGGTTCACGTTGATCGTTATGCCCGTGCGGGGGTTGATCCGGCGCGCATTGTTTTGGTGGGCGAGCTGAAATTCGACCTGCCCCCGCGCCGTGATCTGATCGACCATGCGCTGACCCTGCGCCTGACGCTGGCGGGTGACCGCCCGGTCTGGATGATCGCGTCGTCCATCGAGGCCGAGGAAGACGCGCTGCACGGCGTGATCCGCGCCCTGCACGACCGGCTGCCCACCCCGCCCCTGATCGTCTGGGCGCCGCGCAGCCCCCAACGCTTTGGTGCCGTGGCCGACAGATTGGAACAGGACGGCTGGCGCGTGGGGCGGCGCAGCGTGATCTGGGACGCGGCGTTCAACGGCCCTGCCCCTGACGATCTGGATATTCTGGTGGCCGACAGCCTGGGCGAGATGGATTTTTCCTATGCCCTGGCCGATGTGGTATTTGTGGGCGCGACCCTTGCCGATATGGGCGGACACAACGTGAACGAACCCCTTGCGCTGGAACGCCCTGTCGTGACCGGGCCAAGCGTCTATGGCATCCCGACTCCGGCGCAAGAGGCGATTGCCTGTGGCGCGCTGCGGGTCTGTGCCGATGGTCCGGCGCTGGCCGATACGCTGGTTACGCTGTTCTCTGACCCCGCTGAACTGGCCGCGTTTCGCACCCGCACCGCCGGATTGACCGAACGCCACCTTGGCGCAGCCCGGCGCAGCGCCGATGCGCTGCACGATCTGGGGGTGCGCGATGGCTGAGCCGCTGATCGCCCTGCGCGGCGACGCCTCGCGCGCCATCGGCATGGGCCACCTGATCCGCCTGCGCGATCTGGGGCGCGAGCTGGCGCGGCGCGGGGTTGCCCACATCTATGCCTGCCTACCTGACACCGCGCCGATCCTGCGCACTCAGGGGATTGTGGCGGACCAAATCGTGCAGGCCGACAGCGGTTGGGCCACCCGCATCGCGCCCAGCCATATCGTGACCGATATCATGTGGTCGGGCAATGCGCAGGCCGGGGCGCGGGAAATCGCCACGCTGACGGCCACGGGCCGCCCCGTTACCGTGATTGATTCCATGCCCCCCGATCACTTTGTCACGCCTGCGGGGGCCACACCGCCCGCCTGTGTGATCACCCCCTATCTGGGCGCTATCCACCTGCGCCCGCCCCCCGCACGCCGGATTGGGCGGCAGGGGCCGAATTCGCCGTGATGGATGCCGCCTATCTTGCCGCCCGCGCCCGCGTTGCCCCGCCCCTGCCCCGGCGGGTGCTGGTCAGTTGCGGCGGCTCTGATCCCACCGGCCTCTCCCTGCGGGTGGCGCGGCATCTGGCACCCACCGGCCTTGGGATTGATCTGGTGATGGGGCCGCTTTACCCCGCCGAAACGCGCAGCGCCCTTGCCGATGTGGCCAAAGATCACCCCAACCTTGCCCTGCACGGCCCGCAACCGGGGCTGACCGCCCTGCTGGAAACCTGCGGGTTGGTGGTGGGGCGGATCGGGCTGTTGCGCTATCAGGCGGCGGTGCTGGGGCGGCACGGGATTTACCTGTTCGAGGGGCCACAATACCGCGCCTATCTTGAGAATTTCGCCCATGCCGGACTCGCCGAGGTGTTCTTTGCCGATCCCCCCGATGGCGATGCGCGCTTTCTTCAACATCTCGCCACCCTGGCCGATCCGGCGGTGCAAGACAGATTTTTCACCCTCAACACCGCCGCAATGGACGCCGTGCATGGAAATGGCGCCGCAAATGTGGTTGATCGGGTGTTGCAGCAATGACGGACCCGGAACATGCACCTGACCCTTGAAGGCAAAACCATCAGCCCCGAGGCCAAGCCTCTGCTGATCGCAGAAATCAGCGCCAACCACGACCGTGACCTTGATCAGGCGCTGGCGCTGGTGGATATCGCCGCCGATGCGGGGTGGGATTGCCTGAAGCTGCAAACCTATGACGCCGACACCCTGACGATCCCGTCAAACCACCCCTCGATGGCGATTGATCCGGTCTGGGGCCGTGAAAACCTGTATGAATTGTATCAGACCGCCGGCATGCCGATGGAATTCCACCGCCCGCTGTTTGACCGCGCCCGCGAACGCGGCCTGCTGCCGTTCACGTCAATCTATGACCCGCGCGATCTGGATTTCATCGAAGGCTTGGGCTGTTCCGTCTATAAGATCGCCAGTTTCGAGATGACATTCGACGATCTGCTGAGCGCCGTTGCAGGCACCGGCAAACCCGTGATCCTGTCCACCGGCATGGCCACCATGGATGAGGTCGCCCATGCGCTCGATGTGCTGGACCGGGGCAATGCGGGGCCGGTTGTCCTGCTCCATTGCTGTTCCAGCTATCCCGCGCCGCTGGACCAGATCAACCTGCGCGCCATGACCGCCATGGGCGATGCCTTTGGCCGGATGGTGGGGTTTTCCGACCACACCATAGGTGCGCGCGCGCCCCTTGCCGCCGCCGCCATGGGGGCTGTGGCGATTGAAAAACATTTCACCAACGATCCCAGCCGCAAAGGCCCCGATCACCGGTTTTCCGCCACCCCCGATGTGATGGCCGAAATCGCCACCGGCGTGGCCGAAATTCACGCCGCACAGGGCAACGGATTGAAACACACCACAAAGGCCGAAGAGGTGAGCAAGGCCGTCGGGCGCCGCTCGGCCTTTGCCCTGCGCGATTTGCCAGCGGGCCATGTAATTACCGCGGGTGATTTCCGCTTTGTGCGCCCCGGCGCCGGCATTCCCGCCAACCGCCCCGATCTGGTGCGTGGCGCGACCCTGACCCGCGCCGTAAAGGGCGGCGATCCGATCACCCCTGAGGATATTGCGTGACCACCATCGCGATCATGCAGCCCACCTTTCTGCCATGGCTGGGCTATTTCGCCCTGATCGACCGGGTGGATCAGTTTCTTTATCTCGATGATGTGCAGTTTTCGCGCCAAAGCTGGCAAAGCCGTAACCGCCTGAAAGGGCCAGAGGGGCCAGTCACCCTGCCCCTGTCCGTGGCGCGCAAACCATCGCGCCCCCTGATCCGCGACGCGCGGCTGGCCGATACCGGGTTTGAAACCGGCCTGATCGCCAGCGCCGAAAACCTGCTGGCCAAAACGCCCCACGCGCCCCTTGCCCTGACCATTCTGCGTGATGGGTTTGCGCAGGCCGAGGGCAGCCTTGCCCGCCTGAACATTACCATTATCGCGGGCATCTGCGCCGCCACAGGCATCGACACGCCACGCCAGACCACCACCGCGCTGGGGGTTGGCAGTGGCGAGAAAACCGACCGGCTGATCCGTCTGTGCCGGTCCTGCAATGCCAACCGTTACCTTTCGCCCATCGGATCAGCGGCCTATCTGGCCGGAGACACCACGTTTGACGAGGCCGAAATCGCCCTGCGGTTCCTCAATTATGACCACCCCACCTATCCCCAACGCTTTGGCCCGTTCACCAGCCACCTGTCGGCGCTTGATGCCCTGGCCAATGTCGGGCCGGACGGGTTCTTGCCGCTGGTGCGTGCGGGTGTGCGCCATGATCTGACGCTGGATGATCTGAAAGGACAGACATGAGCCACCATGACATCATCATCGCGGGGGCGGGTTTTGCCGGGATCTATGCCGCCTGGCGTCTTGCCCGCGACGGTGCAAAGGTTGCCCTGGTCGAGGCCGCACCACAGGTCGGCGGCAATCTGAATTCACGCCAATGGAATGGCTATTGGCTTGATAACGGGACACATAATTTCGATATGCGCACGCCATTGGGACAGGAATTCTATCCCGATATTCTGGGTGACGACATATTGATCTTTGAAGATCAGCAATGGGCGACCACGAACGATCAAACATGGGTCAGCGGGTTTGAACTGCCCTCGTTCGACGACGATCCCACCTTTTGCGCCGCCGCATTGGCGCAGCTTGACGGGGTGCGCCGCGCGCCTGCCCCGGCCCCCGCCACCACCTTTGCCGAGGAGTACCGCAACCGTTTCGGGCCGCTATTGGCCGACCGGGTGATCCCGATGATGCAAAAATATGTGGGCAGCCACCCCGGCGAATTTTCAAGGGATGCCCGTGGGGTGCTTGGCATGTTTTCGCGGGTGCGGCTGGGGTCGGATGCCGAGATGTCCGCCCTCAAATCCGCCGATCCGTTCTGGGACGACCGGCTTGGCGTATCGCTTTATTGTGGCGATGACCGGTTCATCGGGCGCAATGCCAACAAACGCTATGCCTTTCCGGCAAAGAAGGGCCTGAGCGGCTTTTGCGACGCCGCTGAACGGCGCCTGCGCGCCCTTGGCGTCGATCTGTTTCTGGGCGCGCCCGTCACCGAGGTTGCCGATTCATCGGACAGGATCAAGGTGAGCACACCCGACGCAACCCTGACCGGCGCGCACCTGTTCTGGTCCATGCCCGATACCATATTGGCCAAAGTTCTTGATCTTGATGTCGATCTGATGGCAGCGGCGATCCCGGTCGGGACCGCGTTTTTCGCCTTTGAGATGGATCAGGACGCCATTCTTGGCCCCGATTATCTTCATGATTATTCGGCTGATCGCCTGCCGTTCCGCTATAACAAGGCGGGGGTTTACAGCAATCAGACAAAGCCAGACGGCAAGACCTATGTAACCTGCGAAGTGCCGGGGCATCCGAAAGACCTGAAATCAGTTTTGTCCAAGGAAAGCGCCGAAAAGGCGTGGGAATCCATGAAAAATGTTGGATATGTGAAACCAGACGCCCAATACCATGATGCCACATCCTGGGCGCATCCGGTCGCGTTCACCCTGCCCAGGGGCGGCTGGCGCCCCGCGCATGAGCGCACGCAAGGCATGATCGCCGCCGTCAGCCCGCGCATTTCAGGGATCGCCTTTGGCTATCGCGGACGGTTGGCGTTCATGACCCATTATGACGATGTTCTGAAATCCCGGTTTGACGGAGTGCGCACATGAGCAAAGATCTGATCGCCCATTACCGCGCGTTGTTGCAGGAACACGGCCCCGGAGCGAAAGCCGTGCAATGGGCCGACGGTGAAACCCAGAGCGCCCGCTTTTCGGTTTTATCGAGCATTGCCAATCCGTTGGGGTCTGTTCTGGATGTGGGATGCGGGCTGGCACAGATGTGTTTTGATCTGCGCGCGCGGGGTTGGGGCGAACGGTATCACGGGGTGGATATCGTGCCGGAATTTGTCGAACTGGCCAACAAGGCGCTGGCCGACGATCCGCTGGCCGAGGTGTCGCTCACCGCACCCGACCTGCCCAAAGGGTACGACTATGCACTGCTGTCTGGGGTGTTCAACAACGCGCAGGATGACAATTGGGCCTTTGCCACGGGGATACTGCGCCAGATGTGGGCCGCAGCCGACAAAGGCATCGGTTTTAATGCCATGACATCGCATGTAGACTATTTTGACCCCGGTTTATGGTATGTCGACCCCCTAAAAATGTTCGAATTCTGCAAATCTGAACTGGGCGGGCATCCGGTGTTGCGGCACGATTACACCCTGCGTCCCGGTGGGTTCCCCTATGAATTCGCGATCTACGTCTATAAATCGCCGCGCGACTCCAAAGCCTGAAACATCAGTTCGGCCCTTATCCAGTCTTCGGGCGTGTCGATATCCTGCACCCGCCAGCGCGGCAGATGAATCGGTATTGTATCGGCGCCAAAGGGCGGCACATCGCCCCGCCACGCGGCACTGCGGCCCCAATAAAACTGACCGGCATCGTGAAATGCCTCTTCCAGATCCTGACTACGGGTCGTGTATTGATCGGGATCGAACATGGCCAGCCGACCCTCCACGACCCGCACCGCCCGCTGAATCGGAAAGCCGAAACCGGCAACCGGAATCGCATAGTGCGCCTTGGCCAGATGGGCCGCCCCATCCCGCAAATCATCGGCCCGCACAAACGGCGACGTGGCATAAAGACAGCACAGCGCAGCGGGCAGCGCGCCCTGTTCCTCGCACCAATCCAACGCGTGTTTGATCACCGCAACCGTGGTTGCGTGATCATCGGCCAGATGGGCGGGGCGGCGAAACGGCACTTCGGCCCCATATTCGCGCGCCACATCAGCGATGGCATCATCATCGGTGGAAACGATGATCCGGTCAAAACATTCTGCCTTTTCAGCGGCTTGAATGGACCATGCGATCATCGGTTTGCCCGCAAAGGGGCGAATGTTCTTGCCCGGAATCCGTTTCGACCCCCCCGCGCCGGAATCAGACAGATATTCATGCCAGCGCCCGCGTCAATTCAGACACCACCATATCCTGATCCTCGTCGCGCAAACCCGCATAAAGCGGGATCGAAATCGCCCGGGAATAATAGGTTTCCGCCGCCGGAAAATCACCGGGCGCAAAACCGTGCGATTGCCAATAGGGTTGGGTATGGACCGGAATATAATGGACATTCGCCAGAATCCCACAGCCCCGCAGATGATCGAACACTGCGCGGCGGCGGTCAGCTGCAACGCGGATCACGTAGAGGTGGAACGACGACAGGGTATGTGCCTGACGCCCGGGCCGCTGCAACGGCAGGTCGGCCAAAAGGCGGTCATAGCGATCGGCCAATGCGTTGCGCCGCGCCACAAATTCCTCAAGCCGCGTCATCTGGGCCACCCCAAGGGCCGCCTGCAATTCGGTCATGCGGTAATTCAGGCCAAGCTCAACCTGCTGGTAATACCAATCGCCATCAGGCGGATGGGTCATCAGCGCCGGATCGCGGGTGATGCCGTGGCTGCGCAACCGCTCCATCCGGGCGGCAAGGGCCGGGTTGTTGGTGGCGGCGGCGCCCCCTCGGCGGTGGTGACGATTTTTACCGGGTGAAAGCTGAACACGCAGATATCGGAATGTTCACAGGCGCCCACCGGGCGATTGCCAAAGCGCCCGCCGATGGCGTGACTGGCATCCTCGATCACCCGAAACCCAAACCGCTCGGCCAGGGCGCCGATGGCCGCCATATCGCAGGACTGGCCGCACATATGCACCGGCATCACGATTTTGGGCAGGCGCCCAAGTTCATGTGCCACATTAAGTTTGGCTTCCAATGCCTTGGGACACATATTGAAAGTATCGGGATCGATATCCACGAAATCAACATCTGCGCCGCACAGATGCCCCACATTCGCACTGGCCACAAAGGTGTTGGGCGTGGTCCAGAGAAGCTCGCCCGCCCCCAGATCAAGCGCAAGACAGGCAATGTGCAGCGCCGATGTGGCCGAGTTGACCGCCACAGCGTGGGCCGCGCCGGTGGCGGCGCACAGCGATGCCTCGAACAGCGGCACCTGCGGCCCTTGCGTCAGGAAATCGGACGCCAGAACATCGACGACCGCCTTGACGTCAGCCTCGGAAATATCCTGCCGACCGTAAGGGATCATGGAGAAACGCCCGCCACCATGGCCAGAAAATCAGCATGGCTGAGCCAATCTTCGTTCTGCCCGGAATCATAGACAAAGCCCTGTTCCACCGGCACCCCGGTTTCACCCAAGCGGTTGATTGAAAAGTCGGACTCAAAGGCGAAGGTGATCGTTGGTTTGATCACATAGTGATCGTCAAACGCCAGTGTCAGGTGGCTGTCATCCGCCGGGCACATCACCTCGTGCAGTTTTTCGCCGGGGCGGATGCCGATAATCCTTTGCGGCAGATCGGGCGCCATGGCGCGGGCCAGTTCGGTCATTTTCATGGACGGGATCTTGGGGACGAAAATTTCGCCGCCCTGCATCCGCTGGAAATTGGTCAGAACAAACTGCACCCCCTGATCCAGGGTGATCATGAACCGTGTCATATCCGCGTGGGTGATCGGCAGTTCGGTCGCCCCGCCCTCAATCAGACCCCGGAAAAACGGCACAACCGAGCCGCGCGACCCGACCACATTGCCATAACGCACAGCGGCAAACCGGGTGCGGCGCGACCCCACCATGTTGTTGGCCGCAACGAACAATTTGTCGCTGGCCAGCTTGGTGGCGCCATAAAGGTTCACCGGGTTCGCGGCCTTGTCGGTGGACAGCGCAATCACCCGATCCACATTGTTGGCCAGCGCCGCCTCGATCACGTTTTGGGCGCCGTGGATGTTGGTTTTCACCGCCTCGAACGGGTTATATTCCGCTGCCGGCACCTGTTTCAGGGCGGCGGCGTGAATCACGAAATCCACCCCGTCCATTGCCTCTTTCAGGCGCGGGCCATCACGGACATCGCCAATGAAATACCGCATCTGCGGCGCGTTATAGGTTTGCGCCATTTCGAATTGTTTCAATTCATCGCGGGAATAGATGATCACCTTGTTGGGGGTGTAATCGCGCAGGATATGTTCGACATATTTCTTGCCGAAACTGCCCGTGCCGCCGGTAATCAGGATGTTCTTGCCGTTGAACATTATGTGCTCTCTTGTCAGTGTCAGGGCAGGAATAGGGGTTTGACGCCCGCAACGCCATGACAAAACCGAAAGCGCAGAGAATGTTCAACCGATCCGAACTGGAAGAGGCGGCACGCCACGTTCACCGCCACATGGCCCCGACCCCGCAATATGCCTGGCCACAACTGGCCGCACGGCTGGGCTGCGAGGTGGTGATCAAACATGAAAACCACACGCCCACCGGTGCGTTCAAGGTGCGTGGCGCGCTGACATTCATGGATTGGCTGATCCGCACACAGCGCGATTGCCCCGGCATTGCCACCGCGACCCGTGGCAATCACGGGCAGGGTCAGGCGATGGCGGCAAAGGCGGCGGGGATGCGCGCACTTGTCTATGTGCCCCACGGCAATTCGGTGGAAAAAAACGCGGCGATGCGGGCCTTTGGCGCCGAACTGGTTGAATTTGGCGACGATTTCGACACCGCCAAGGATGAGGCAATTCGCGTGGGCCGGGCCGAGGGGTTGCACATTGTGCCGCCGTTCCACCGCGAACTGGTGCGCGGCGTGGCCACCTATGCCTATGAATTGTTCACCGCGCGCCCGGATCTCGACACCGTTTATGTGCCCATCGGTTGTGGATCGGGCATTTGCGGCACGATCATCGCCCGCGATGCCTTGGGCCTGTCCACGAAAATCGTCGGGGTGGTCAGCGAAAACGCCCAGACGGCCAAACTCTCGGCCGAGGCGGGGCGATTGATCACGACAGACAGCGCGCGCACCTTTGCCGATGGTATCGCCCTGCGCATGTCGGTGCAGGAGGCGGTTGATATCTACAGCACCGGCACCGAGCGGATCATCACCGTCAGCGACGATGAAATCGCCCATGGGATCCGCACCTATTTTACCGACATCCACACCCTTGCCGAAGGGGCCGGTGCCGCACCGCTGGCCGGGTTGATGCAGGAACGCGACCGGATGCAGGGCAAAAAGGTTGGCGTGATCCTGTCCGGCGGCAACATCGACACCGCATGGATGATAAAGGCGCTGAACGGGGAAACGCCGACGCCGGCCTAAGTGTGCGCTTTCAACAGGTTTTTCAGCAGGTCGACAGCGCATTATTTGCATTTGGCCCCCGATCGGACTAGAATCGGGGACATAAACCAAAACAGGCCCGGTCAACCGGCGCGTAAAAATAACGGTGCAACAAACACGAATGTCGAAAGAAGGCGCTCAGAATCTAACCCTCAGTCCGGCACGCAAACGCGACGTGCGCACACAATTCGGCGCCCTGTGCTGGCGGCGGCGCGACAGCGAGGTGCAAATCCTGCTTGTCACCACCCGGCGCACCAAACGCTGGGTCATCCCCAAGGGGTGGCCGATGGGCGGGCAAAGCCCCGCCGGTGCTGCCGCGATCGAAGCGTTTGAGGAAGGCGGCGTTGAAGGCGCGGTCAGCGATAATTGTCTGGGGATCTATACCTATACCAAAGAGATGGACGGCGACGATCTGCCTTGTGTGGTCGCGGTTTTTCCCCTGAAGGTCACGAAAAAACACGCCGACTGGCCCGAGGCCCATGAGCGCAAACGCCAGTGGTTCAGCGTGAAAAAGGCCGCGGCAAAGGTGCAGGAGCCTGACCTGAAACAGATCTTGCGCAATTTCAGCCCCAAGTCCAAGGGATGAAACACCCGGGGATTGATCCCCGCGCCCGATCGCCTAGGTTAGGGGCACAGGACAGGACAAACGATGATCCGCTTTTCTCTCACTTGCGCCAATCAACACAGTTTCGAAAGCTGGTTCGCCTCGGGCGCCGCTTTTGACGCCCTGTGTGACCGGCAGATGGTCACTTGCCCCACCTGCGGCGATACCGGGGTTACCAAATCATTGATGGCGCCGCAGGTGCGCACCGCACCGGCCCGCACAGACGAAACGCCCCGCGCCGTGGCCCTGTCTGGCGGATCGGATGATCCGGCGCACGAAGCCATTGCCAAACTGCGCAAGCTGGTCGAGGCGAATGCCGATGATGTGGGCAACAGTTTCGTGGCCGAGGCCCGGGCGATTCACGATGGTGAAAAGCCCGCCCGCTCGATCTATGGTCAGGCCAGGCCGGAAGAGGCACGCAAATTGGTCGAAGACGGCATTCCCATCGCCCCCCTGCCCTTTATCCCCACCCGCAAGACCAACTGAGCGCCTCGCGGGTCTGACGGGGTTACATCCCCTTGCGACGGGGTTACATCCCCTTGCCTCGCCCCCGCACAGCCCGTAAAAGCCGCGCGGATGCAAGGAAAGCAGAGCCGCTGACATGACACGACTGGTAATGAAATTCGGCGGCACCTCTGTCGCCACGCTTGACCGGATCAAACGCGCCGCGAAACGGGTGGGTCGCGAGGTGGCCAATGGCCACGAAGTGATCGTGATCGTATCGGCCATGTCTGGTAAAACCAACGAATTGGTGGGCTGGGTCAATGAAACCTCGCCGTTTTATGATGCCCGCGAATATGACGCGGTGGTCAGCAGCGGTGAAAACGTGACCGCCGGGCTGATGGCGCTGACGCTTCAGGAAATGGATGTTCCGGCGCGCAGTTGGCAGGGCTGGCAGGTGCCGCTGATCACCAATGGCGCCCACGGGGCCGCCCGGATCGAGGAAATCCCGACCACCAACATGGATGCCAAATTTGCCGAAGGCATGAAGGTGGCCGTGGTCGCCGGGTTTCAGGGAATCAGCCACGAGGGCCGCATCACGACCCTGGGCCGGGGTGGCAGCGACACCACGGCGGTGGCCTTTGCGGCGGCCCATGGGGCGGTGCGCTGTGACATCTATACCGATGTCGATGGCGTTTACACCACCGACCCGCGGGTCAGCAACAAGGCGCGCAAGCTTGACAAGATCGCGTTCGAGGAAATGCTGGAACTGGCCAGCCTCGGGGCCAAGGTGTTGCAAACCCGCAGTGTCGAACTGGCCATGCGCAACAAGGTGAAACTGCGGGTGCTGAGCAGTTTTGACGAATACGATGAAACCGCAGGAACGCTTGTCTGCGACGAGGAGGAAATCATGGAATCCAAGGCAGTGGCCGGTGTCGCCTTTTCGCGCGACGAGGCAAAGATGACCCTGATCAGCGTCGCCGACAAACCCGGCATCGCCGCCTCGATCTTTGGTCCTCTGGCCGAGGCGGGCGTGAATGTCGACATGATCGTGCAGAACATCTCGGAAGAGGGGCGCACGGATATGACATTTTCCTGCCCCGTCGATCAGGTCGCCCGCGCCGAAAAGGCAATGGCCGAGGCCAAGGCCGCAGGTCACATTGATTATTCCGATCTGGTGGCCGACACCAATGTCGCCAAGGTTTCGGTTGTAGGCATCGGCATGCGCAGCCACGCCGGCGTTGCCGCCCGCATGTTCCAGAGCCTGCGCGACGAAGGCATCAACATCAAGGTCATCACCACCTCCGAGATCAAGATCTCGGTGCTGATCGACCGCAAGTATATGGAACTGGCGGTTCAGGCCCTGCACGATTGTTTCGAGCTGGAGAAACCCTGATCCGGGCTGGCGCGGGCGGTTTTTTCGTCGCACTATCGGTCGGCCGATCCCTGCAACCTGCCCGGAGCCATGCCGATGAACCGATTTCTAGCCACCTCGCTTGCCGCGCTGCTGTGCGCGCCCCCTGTCCTTGCCCAGGGGTTCGACGTGACCGTACTGGGCGCCACAGGTGGCATTCAGGACGGCAATCTGTCCGCCTTCATGATCGCGCCTCATGGCGATCCGCGTGCCGTCACCTGTGACGCGGGCGCGCTGGTTGCCGGGCTGATTGCCGCCGAGGCGCAGGGCAGCCTTGATGGGGTCACCCCGCCGGACGGGTCGGAATATACCCGCATCGGATACACCCTGACCGGGGTGATCAAGGGCTATATGATTTCTCATGCGCACATGGATCATATCGCCGGGCTGATCGCCGCCTCGCCCGACGATTCCTCAAAACCGATCTATGGTCTTGCGTCGGTTCAGGACGACATCCGCGATACCTATTTCAACTGGCAGGCCTGGCCGAACTTTGGCACCTCGGGGGTTGAACCGCATCTGGGCAAATACCCCGCCACCGTTCTGACCCCGGGCGAGCAAACCAAGGTCAGCGATACCGCGATGCTGGTCACCGCCTTTCCCCTGCTGCACAGCGGCGTGGAATCCACCGCGTTCCTGCTGGAACAGGGCGGCGATGCCCTGCTGTGCCTTGGCGATACCGGCCCGGACAGCGTGAACGGTTCCGGTTCGCTGATGGCCTTGTGGGAGGCCGTCGCCCCCCTGGCCACAACGGGCGCGCTGAAGGGCGTAATCATCGAAAGCTCTTACACCTCGGACCGCCCTGACAATTTGCTGTTCGGCCATTTGACCCCCCGCCATGTTCTTGCGGAACTCGGTCAGCTTGCCGCGCTTGCCGGTGAAGGCACGTTGAAAGACATGCCTGTGATTATCAGCCATGTGAAATATTCGCTGAAAACCGGCATTCCGCCGCAACAGCAAGTGCTGAAAGAACTGCAAAGCATGGACACCCTGGGCCTGCGGTTCATCATGCCGGAACAAGGCGCGCTGTATCATCTGGGAACAGACTAGCCCCCCGACCGCCGGCGCCCGGTCAAATTGGAAACACAGCGTTTGCGAAATGCGTTTCGCTCGGCCCACGGTTGTGATCTAAACGGTAACGGGCCGTGCGAACGGTCGGCAAATCAGGATCAAAGCGTAGCGATGCCAGAACGCACCGAGACCGAAAGCCGCAAACTTCTGGGCCGCCTGCGCGAGGCCCTGGCCGATGACAGCGCCGGACAGGCTCGGCTTGACCGCATTACCGCGCTCACGGCCAATTCCATGGAAACCGAGGTCTGTTCGATCTATCTGTTCCGCGATGCCGACACACTCGAGCTGTGCGCCACCGAAGGCCTGAACAAGGACGCCGTGCATCAGACCCGGATGCGGCTGGGCGAAGGTTTGGTTGGGCGGGTGGCCAAATCGGCCCGCCCGGTCAACAGCGCCAACGCCCCGCAGGCCCGCGGTTTTCGCTTTATGCCCGAAACCGGAGAAGAGATTTATTCCTCCTTTCTCGGGGTTCCGATTCAGCGGCTGGGCGAACGGCTGGGTGTTCTTGTGGTCCAAAGCAAAGACGCCCGCAGCTATTCCGACGATGAGGTTTACGCGCTGGAAGTCGTCGCGATGGTTCTGGCGGAAATGACCGAACTGGGCGCCTTTGTGGGCGAAGGCGCCGCCCTGTCGGCGCGCCACCAGAATTCGGTCATGATCCGGGGCACCGTGGGGCAGGAAGGCACCGCCGATGGCCATGTCTTTCTGCACGAACCCCGGGTTGTGGTCACCAACCCCATCGCCGACGATCCACAGCGCGAATCCGAACGCCTGACAACCGCCGTCGATCAGTTGCGTCTGTCCGTCGATGAAATGCTGGGCCGCAATCAGATAATCGACAAGGACAGTCGGCAGGTTCTGGAAACCTATCGCATGTTCGCCAATTCCCGCAGTTGGATGCGCCGGATGCAAGAGGACATCGGCCTTGGCCTTTCGGCCGAAGCGGCGGTGGAAAAGGAACAATCCAGCGCCCGGTCGCGCCTGCATTCGGTTCCCGATCTTTACATGCGCGAACGGCTGCACGATCTTGACGATCTGTCCAACCGCCTGCTGCGCATCCTGACAGGGCAAGGCGGGGAAACCGGCGCGGAAATGCCCGAACGCCCGATCCTGATCGCGCGCAACATCGGGCCAGGGGAATTGTTGGAATACGGGCGGGCGCTGCGCGGTGTCGTGCTGGAACAGGGGTCGGTGGGCAGCCATGCCGCCATTGTCGCCCGGGCGCTGGCGATTCCACTGATCATCCACGCCGAGCGGATCACCACAGAGGCCCTGAACGGGGACCGTATTCTGCTGGACGGGGATCAGGGCATCATCCATCTGCGCCCCGAAGAAAGCGTCGCAATGGCGTTTCGCGACAAGATCCTGATGCAGGCCAGCGCACAGGAACGCTATGCCTCGATCCGGGATCAACCCGCCGAATCGAAATGCGGCAAGGTGATCAAGCTGATGATGAACGCCGGGCTGATGGCCGATCTGCCATCCCTGGAAGGGTCGGGCGCCGAAGGCGTAGGCCTGTTCCGCACCGAGCTTCAGTTCCTGATCCGCAGTCATGTGCCGCGCCGGGGCGAACTGGCCGCGCTTTATTCGCGGGTGCTGGACGCCGCCAAGGGACGGCCTGTTGTCTTTCGCACCCTTGATATCGGGTCGGACAAGGTGCTGCCCTATATGAAGCCGCAGGACGACGAACCGAACCCGGCCCTTGGCTGGCGCGCGATCCGCGTCGGGCTGGATAAACCCGGCGTCATGCGGATGCAGATTCAGGCGCTGATCCGCGCCACCGCCGGGCGGCCCCTGTCGGTGATGTTTCCCTTTGTCGCCCAGTTCGATGAATTCCGTCAGGCGCGCCAGCACGTGCTGAACGAAATCGAGCGCGAAAGGAAGCTTGGCCACGTCCTGCCGTCGGATCTGAAAATCGGCGCGATGCTGGAAACGCCCTCGCTTGCCTTTGCGCCGCGCCAATTTTTCGAGATGGCTGATTTCATCTCGATCGGCGGCAATGATCTGAAACAGTTTTTCTTTGCCGCTGACCGTGAAAACGAACGGGTGCGCCGCCGCTATGACACGCTGAACGTGTCGTTCCTGTCGATGATCGAATATATCGTCGGGCGCTGTGCGGAAACGGACACGCCCGTGTCGTTCTGCGGCGAAGACGCGGGCCGCCCGATCGAGGCGATGTGTTTCGCCGCCATGGGGCTGCGGTCGCTGTCCATGCGCCCCGCTTCAATCGGGCCAGTGAAACACCTGCTGCGCCGGGTCGATCTGGACGAGGCAAAGGCGGTAATCGACGCATCATGGGCGTCGGGCGATCAATCGGTGCGCCCGGCGATCATCGACTGGCTGCGCAAACAAGGCTGAGCCTGGCGGTTTAGCGCAGGGTTTTCGGCGGAGAGATCATCAGGCGGAATTCGCGCATCAGGGTTTCGACATCAACATCCCCGTCGCGCGCCAGCGCCCGCAGCCCGAAATAGACCCGCGCCATTTCCTGATAATAACTGGTAAAGGCGTAATTCGTGGCCGCCCCCGCCACGGCGCCAATCACCGGCACCGTCTGCGCGGCCAGCTTTTGACCCAGAACCGTGGCCATCCGCGGCGCGATCCGCGCGATCAACCCATGTACCGCCGCGCCGGTCAGGGTGATCCGCGTGGTCAGGAACGCCACATCGGTGCCATCGTCGCGCGCCAATGGCCCGGCGGCGGCGAAGACCTGCAAACACTGCATGCGCACCTTTTCTTCGGCGGGGTCAAACTCGTGATCGGCGGCAATTCCCTGAATCGCGCGCAACAGAACGGTGGTGGTCACCGGCAGTTCCGCCAGCGCAGTGGGCAACCCACCGGCCCCGCCAGCCGCCCCCATGGCCGTGCTGACAGCGGTGTTCAGCCAATCGGCACGGTCGCGCACCGAAACCCGCGACCGGCTGGCCGCATCAAAAGCCACCTCAAGGGCGCGGCGGGTGGCGCCATCCAACCCCTTGCGCACCGCCATGGGCAATTTGCCCAACAGCCCCTCGGCCTGCCCCCCCACAAGGGACAGCACCTGCATTCCGATGCCATCGGCACTGCGGAACCTTCGGGCAAGCTGTTCCAGCGCGGCGCGGGTGGCATCGTCAAGGACGGCGGTGTCAGGCGGGATTTTCAGATCATTCTGCTCCATACCCTATAAGTGGGCTGCCCCGGTGGATTTGACAAGACAGCGGATTACAGGGCCTTTTCGACCGGTCCTGTCACATCATCCCAACCACCCGGTTGCAATGCCAGCCCCAGAACCCGCGCCGGGTTGGTTGGCGGGGGCATCTGCACGCGGTGCAAACGATGAAACCCGAAACGGCTGTAATAGGGTTCATCCCCCACCAGCATCACCCGCACCCAGCCGCCAGTGGTGGCCAATGTCAGGCTCTCCATCATCAACAGCGCGCCCAATCCTTCGCCCTGGCGGGTCGGATGCACCGCAATCGGCCCCAGCAACAGCGCCGTCGCCCCGCCAATGCGCACCGGCCAATACCGGATAACGGCGGCCACGACACCGGCCTCATCCCGCGCCACAAGGCACAGATCGCCCACAGGCGCCACACCATCGCGCAACCGGTACGAACTCAGCGCCTCGCGCCCGGGGGCGAAACACAGATCATACAACGCCTCGACCTCCCACCAATCCTCTGGCGTTTCTTGCTCAAGCCGGATCAACCGCACCCCCTGTTCGCACTGGAAACGCCCCTAGCACGGCGTTAGGAGTGGTTCAAACCACATCGCCAAAAGGGTGTTCATGTTCTATCGTCCCGCCGAGGGCCACGGCCTGCCCCACAACCCGTTCAACGCCGTCGTCACCCCCCGGCCCATCGGCTGGATCAGCAGCCGGGGCGGTGACGGGCAAGACAACCTGGCGCCCTATTCGTTCTTCAACGCCGTCGCCTATGACCCGCCGCAGGTGATGTTCGCCAGCACATCCGCCAAACCCGACCGCGGCAACACCAAGGATTCAGTGGCCAATATCCGCGATACCGGCGTGTTCTGTGTGAACGTGGTGGAATACGCCATGCGCGACGTGATGAACATTACGTCCGGGCCATGGGAGCGCGGCACAGATGAATTTACAAAGGCGGGGGTTGAACGGGCCGAATGTGACACCATCGCCTGTTCACGGGTGGCGGGCGCCCCGGCCAACCTTGAATGCCGCATGACCCGGATCGTGCAATTGCCGGGGGCGGCGAATTTCGTGGTGTTTGGCGAGGTCGTGGGCGTACATCTGCGCGATGATTGCCTGCGCGATGGCGCGTTCGATGTGACCACCTTTCAACCACTGGCGCGGCTTGGGTATCGTGATTATGCCCGGGTCAGCGAATTGTTCAGCCTCACCCGTCCGGGCGAGTGAGCGCCCAATCGGCGGTTTTCAACCGATGGCCGTCACGCTACACCGGTGATGCGATTTCAACCAGGGGGGCGACAGCCATGGCACAGACGATGCTGGGATTCATTGGCGGATCAGGGCTTTATGATATCGAAGGGTTGCAGGATGCGGCCTGGGTCGATGTCAGTGGCCCATGGGGCGCGGCCTCGGACCAGATCCTGACCGGAACGCTGGATGGCGTCGCACTCGCCTTTCTGCCCCGCCACGGGCGCGGGCACCTGCACAGCCCCACCACGGTGCCCTACCGCGCCAACATCGACGCTCTGAAACGGTTGGGGGTGACGGATGTGGTGTCGATCTCGGCCTGTGGGTCGTTCCGCGCGGAAATGGCACCCGGGGATTTCGTGATCGTGGATCAATTCATTGATCGCACCTTCGCGCGGGAAAAATCGTTCTTCGGCACCGGCTGTGTCGCCCATGTCAGCGTCGCCCACCCAACCTGCCCCCGGCTTGACGCGGCCTGCCGCACTGCGGCCGAGGCGGAAGGGATCACCGTCCACAACGGTGGCACCTATCTGGCCATGGAGGGGCCGCAGTTTTCATCGGTTGCGGAAAGCAAGATGTACCGCTCCTGGGGCTGCGACGTGATCGGGATGACCAATATGCCCGAAGCCAAACTCGCCCGGGAGGCCGAATTGTGTTACGCATCGGTCGCGATGATCACCGATTACGACAGCTGGCACCCCGATCACGGGGCGGTGGATATCACCGAAATCATCAAGACCCTGAACGGCAATGCCGCCAATGCCCGGGGCCTCGTCGGTCGGTTGCCCTCCCTTCTCGGCCCCGAACGCGCACCCTGCCCCCACGGATGTGACCGGGCGCTGGACTATGCGATCATGACGGCCCCCGACAAACGCGACCCCGCCCTTTTGGCCAAGCTTGACGCCGTGGCCGGCCGGGTGCTTGGCTGACTGTCCATACCTCTCCATTCCCGAACAACACGAGGCGCCCCATGGCCAAGACCGTCCGCGATTACATCCGCACCATTGTCGATTTCCCCCACGAGGGCATCCTGTTTCGCGATGTCACCACACTCTTTGCCGATCCGCGCGGGTTTCGCATGTGTGTCGATCAGATGCTGCACCCCTATGCCGGAGAGGACATCGACATGGTTGTAGGGCTTGAGGCGCGGGGGTTCATTCTGGGGGGCGCCATTGCGCATCAGCTTGGCACCGGGTTCGTACCGATCCGCAAAAAGGGTAAATTGCCCGGCACCACGATCAGCCAGGATTACAAGCTGGAATATGGCGAGGCGATCATGGAAATCCATGACGATGCCCTGAAGCCTGGCGCGCGGGTTCTGTTGGTCGATGATCTGCTGGCCACCGGAGGTACGGCGGCGGCGGGCATTTCCCTGCTGGCACGGCTGAATGCACAGATCGTGGGCTGTGCCTTTATTGTCGACCTGCCTGAACTGGGCGGACGCGGGGTGCTTGAGGCGCTGGGGATGGAGGTTCACGCCCTATGTGCATTCGACGGCGCCTGAGGCTGGTCGTACATTTGAGTATTTTTATCAGTAAAAAATAGAAGATCGGCTTTTTACTGATCGAAATACTCCCGCCGGAGGCGTCCTCAGGCCCGCAACACAGCGCCCGGATTCATGATGCCACGGGGGTCGAGAGCGGTCTTGATCGCGCCCATCGCCGCCAGTTTCGCCGGATCGCCGTAACGTTCCAGATCGCCGACCTTCAGGCGCCCTACGCCGTGTTCGGCACTGAACGATCCGCCCATTTCGGCCACCAGATCGTTCACTGCGCGGCGGATGTCCGGGGCCAGATGAGCGTGATCAGCAGCGCGCCCGCCCGGTTGCGGGAAGATGTTGTAATGCAGGTTGCCGTCGCCCAGATGGCCGAAGGCGTTGATGCGGAAATTTCCTATCCGCGCGATTGCGGCTGCGCCGCGGGTAACGAACTCTGGGACGGACGAGAGGGGCAGGGAAATATCGTTTGAAACGATGGCGCCGATGCGCCGGTTTGCTTCGGGGATCGTTTCGCGGATGGTCCAGAAATCATCCCGTTGCGCGAGTGAACTGGCGATCACCCCATCCGTCACCAGCCCCTGCTCCGCCGCTTCGGCGAATACGGTTTCCAGCAGTTCTGCGGGGTTTTGGCCTGCGCCGGTTCCCAAATCAATCAGCACCGACCATGGCGGGATTGGCGCAAAGGGTTGGCGCACGGGCAGATTTGCCTCTTGCAGAAAAGTCAGCCCCATGCCGTTGATCAGCTCGAACGCCGAGACCATGCCACCGGTTATATCTTGCGCCAGTGCCAGCAGTGACAGCCCGGCGGCTGGTCCCCCCATCACCATCAGCGCGGCCCCTTGATGCGCCGGGCGAGGTGACAGGCGCAGGGCGGCGGCGGTGATCACCCCCAGTGTGCCTTCAGCCCCGATCAGGAGGTTGCGCAGATCATAGCCCGTGTTGTCTTTGCGCAACCGCCGCGCGCCGTGGAAGATTGTTCCGTCGGGCAGCACCGCCTCGACCCCCAGGCACAGGCTCGCGTGCATTGCCATAGCGCAGCACGTTCACGCCCCCCGCGTTGGTGGACAGATTGCCGCCAATCCGGCACGATCCCTCGGACGCGAGGGACAAGGGAAACAACCGGCCTGCGTCGTCCGCTGCGGTTTGGACATCGGCCAGAAGTGCGCCCGCCTCGGCGACCAGCACGTTTTCCTCGGGGTACACCGCGCGAATCGCATTCATCCCCTGCAAAGACAGCAGGATCGGCGCCGGGCCATCGGGCATCACCTGCCCCCCGACAAGACCGGTGCCGCCGCTGAGCGGGACAATCGCAATACGGTGACGGGCGGCAAAGCGCACCACCTGGGCCACCTGTTCGGCGGTTTTGGGCAGGGCCACACAGCCCGCCTGCCCGTGCCATTTACCGCGCGGCTCTTCCAGTTGCGCGGGCGTGGGGGCGCACGGCGCCGTCGGGCAACAGGGTCGCCAGGTCACGGGCAAGGGCGGCGGTCATGGGGTTTAGCATGGCGGCACCAAACCCCAAGCGGGCGGGCGCTGCAAGTGTGGATTGACGCGCCAGCCGGGGGGCAGGAACATGGAAACGGCTCAAAAATGAAAAGTCTTTTTTATACAATGCGTTGCAGAGGGTTGGGGCGGTCATTTCGGGGTTGATTTCGGTGTCGCAGCAGGGCCGCCATGGGATAGGTTATTTGCGGTAAACTATTGAAAAATATATGAAATACATCTATTTTCGACATGACACATGCAGTTTGCGTGTTCTGTGCTGTTGCTAAATTCGGCTGCATCCTACCTGGCAAATCCTGCGGGAATTTCCCCTATAACATATTGATTTTGATTATTATTTTTCCTTTACCAGCCACTATATGGATGCGGATATGCTGGAGCAGGAAAAGGCGCTGTTTCCTGAACATGGCTTGGCGCCGCAATTGTCCGAGGAACAGGAACACATGATGCTGGCACGTCACGGAAACTTTGACGGTGCAATGCCAGATGGGCCGGGCTGATCAGCCTGCGGTGGTGCGTCCGCGCCGGTCGCTGCGCAGGTTGGAATACAGCACATGATTGCGCCAGCGCCCGTTGATTTGAAGGTAACTTTGGGCGACGCCTTCGTATTTGAACCCGCTGCGTTCCAACGCCGCGCGCGAGGCGGCGTTTTCGGCCAGACAGGCCGCCTCGATCTCGCGACAGATCCATCACATGAAAGGCGTGATGGACGACCCCGGCGATGGCTTCGGCCATATAGCCTTGGCGGGCGAAGGGCGCGCCGATCCAATAGCCCAAAGTGCCCGCCTGGGACGGGCCACGGCGGATGTTATCGAGGGTGATCGCGCCCAACAGCACATCATCTTTGCGCCGGACCAGAAACAACGGCAGCGCGCTGCCGTTGCCGATCGAACGCTGCGCCCAATAGACACGGTTGGTAAAGCTTTTGCGCGACAGGTGGTCTGACGACCATGTCGGTTCCCACGGGATCAGAAATTCGGCGCTGGCCTCGCGCAGGGCGGTCCATGGTCGAAAATCGCTGTGCTGCGGGGCGCGCAGGCTGATGCGGTCGGTTTCGATCCGCAGCCGGCGCCGCGACAAAAGCATTACGCGGCAAACCTTGCGGTCAATGCCTCCAGTCCGGGCGCCCCGTCCACCGGACCGTAAAGCGCCATGGCCGCCTTGCGCCCTGCTGCCAGCGTACCGGCAAAATCGCGCACATCGCCGGTGGTCACGCCGTCGATCCGGGCCACGGTTTCATCCAGGTCGGGCACCCGGCCCCAGATCGCCAGCAGCCGCGCCAAACGCTCGGCCCGGTTGGAGGGGCTTTCCAACCCCATGAGAAGGCCTGCCTTCATCTGGGCGCGGGCGCGGGCCACTTCCTCGGGGGCCATATCCGTGGCGGCGCGCGACAGTTCATCGACCGTCAGTTCGGCCAATTCACCGATCTGTCCGGCGCTGGTGCCGGCATAGATGGTGATCATGCCTGTGTCGTCATAGGCGCCCGCCTGGGCAAAGATCGAATAACACAGGCCGCGCTTTTCACGCACCTCCTGAAACAGGCGCGATGACATGCCGCCGCCAAGGGCGCTGGCGTAGATCTGCGATGTATAGAACGCCGGATCGCGATACCCCGGCGATTCAAACGCAAGGGTGAAATGCACCTGTTCCAGCGCCTTGCCCTCGCGGCGTTCCCCCCGGTGAACAGGGCCGGTGTCACGGGTTTTGAAACCCGCGCCGACAAGCCGCCAAACAGCTTTTCCGCCGCGCGCACGATGGCGTCGTGATCAACGGCACCGGCAGCGGCAATGATCATTTCACTGGGCGCATAGCGTTCCGACACAAAGCCCGACAAATCGGCCTTGGAGAATTGCTCGACCCGTTCGGCAGGGCCAAGGATCGAGCGGCCCATGGGCTGGTCGGGATAGGCCACCTCTTGCAGCCAGTCAAAGACGATATCATCGGGCGTGTCCAATGCCTGCCCGATCTCTTGCAGGATCACGCCGCGTTCAATCTCGATTTCGCTGTCGTCGAACACCGGGTTCAGCACGATGTCGGCAATCACATCCAGTGCCAGCGGCACATCCGCCTCAAGCACCCGGGCGTAATAGGCGGTCAACTCGCGGCTGGTATAGGCGTTGATATAGCCGCCCACGTCCTCTATCGCCTCGGCGATCTGCAAGGCGCTGCGCCGCTTGGTCCCCTTGAAGGCCATATGCTCCAGAAAATGGGCAATGCCATTCTGTTCGATCCGTTCATGTCGCCCGCCCGCGGTGATCCAGATCCCGACCGAGGCAGATTTCAGCCCCGGCATGTTTTCGGTCACGATACGCAGGCCATTGGCCAGGGTGTGGATGTCGACGGTCACTGAGAGATACGGCTCGCGCATGAGAGATTGGATTTCGCCAAGAGAGTTGGCCACCCGGGTCATCCGTTCGGGCCTGTCATAAAGATCGGCCATCCGATTGGGAAGGGGCGGGCGAATGCCGGTTGCCGCCGCGACCGCATCGGGGAATTTCGCCGGATGGGCGGTGGCAAGGGTAATCATCGGGGTATCGGCGCGCAGATGTTCCTGCGCCACCTTCACCCCGACGGCGGAATGGGGGCAAAGCACCTCGCCCGTTGCGGCGTGGATCGCGCGGATGGTGGCCGCGGTTTCCGCCTCGTCGGCGCGGCCCGAATCGAAATGGTCGCGCAGGGTTTCCAGCGCGCCTTGCGACACGTTGAACCCGCCCTGCCCCAGTTCATCCATCAACTGGCGCACGGCGCCACCATCGCGGCCATAGGCATCAAACAGCGCCCGTTCGAAATTGCTCGACACCTGAATATCCATCGACGGGCTGATTGTCGGCTCAACCCCCTGTTTCATGTGCTGACCGGTGGCCAGCGTGCGGTGCAGAATATCGTTGCGGTTGGTCGCCACCACCAGCCGGTCGATGGGCAGGCCCATTTTTTTGGCGATGTAGCCGGCAAAAATGTCACCGAAATTGCCCGTGGGAACGGTAAAGCTGACCCTGCGGTGGGGCGCGCCAAGGGCCACGGCGGATGAGAAATAATACACCACTTGCGCCAGCACCCGCGCCCAGTTGATGCTGTTCACCGCCGTCAGGCCCACCGAATCACGGAAGTCGAAATCGTTGAACATGGCTTTGACGGCCGCCTGGCAATCATCGAAATCGCCATCGACCGCCAGCGCGTGAACGTTCGCCTCGTCCGGTGTGGTCATCTGGCGGCGCTGCACCTCGGACACCCGGCCATGGGGGAACAGGATAAACACATCCACCGCGTCCAGCCCACGAAACGCCTCGATCGCGGCGCTGCCGGTATCGCCCGAAGTGGCACCGACGATGGTAATCCGCTCGCCCTTGCGCGCCATCGCCTCTTGAAACAACTGACCGATCAGTTGCATGGCGAAATCCTTGAACGCCAGGGTGGGACCGTGGAACAGTTCCAACAGGAAATGCCCCGATCCAAGCTGTACCAAAGGCGCGCGCGCGGCATGGCCAAACCCGCCATAGGCCTTGGCGATCAATTCGTGAAATACGTCATCGGGCAAGTCGACAAAGGGGCGCATGACGCGAAAGGCCACTTCCTCATAGGGCAGCCCGGCCAGCGCGGCGATATCCCCCGCCGACATCTGCGGCACCACGCCCGGCACATAAAGCCCGCCGTCGCGCGCCAGCCCGGCCAGCATCGCATCTTCAAACCCCAGATCCGGGGCCTGCCCGCGTGTCGAGACATACTGCAAAATCTTATCCTTCTGCCTTTGGGCGCCTCATACGCCAGACGAAAAACCCTGTCATCCCCGCCCATGCAATCGCAAGCAAAAACCATGTGATCGCATAGCCCAGATGATCGTTGGGAATGCCCTCGGTTCCAACCGGAAGGGCAATGACCGGCCCGTCGTCAAAGCTGCGTTCGCGCAACACGATCAGCACCGGTTCGGTGTTCAGGGCGGCGGCCATCACCGGCACATCCCGCGCAAACCAGATGTTTTCATCCACCTCGGCATCGGGGGTAAAACTGTCGGTTTCATCCGGCCAATGGAGGTTGCCCACCACGGTAACGGGGCCGTCATGCCCCACCGGGGCGGGGTGTTCAACCGGCGTTACCCCCCGGTCCAGCATCACCCGGCGTCCGCCCTCGGTGGTAAAGGGTGAAATGATCCGATAGCCGGCGCCAAGGCCCTTTTGGCTGACCAGAACGCGCAGCATCGCATCGCCAAGGGTGCCGGTGGCCGTCACCGGCAGATAGGCGTCGCGCGTCGGGTCGGGGTGTGCCGGAATTGGTTGCGGCGGGGCGGCGATCCTTGTTTCGATTGCCGCAAGGATGCCCTCTTTCCAGGCCAGCCGCCGCACCTGCCATGTGCCCAGCGACAACAGGATCGCAACCCCGACCACACCGAACAGAACCGGAAGGACAAATCGCCCCATCGCACCCTCTTTCATACAACAGGGGCGCCGGAGGTTATCCCGCGCCCCACATATTTTGTCATCGCATATCCGCCCGCACGATGTGCAGGGTGCGCTCAGCCGCCCCAGATGTAAACGGCAGCAAAGAGGAACAGCCAGACGACATCAACAAAGTGCCAGTACCAGGCGGCGGCCTCGAAGCCGACGTGTTGTTCGGGGGTGAAATGGCCCGCCTTTACACGCAGGAAACAGACAAACAGGAAGATCGTCCCGATCACCACGTGAAAGCCGTGGAACCCGGTCGCCATAAAGAAGTTGGCACCATAGATATTGCCCGAGAACCCAAAGGCGGCATGGCTGTATTCATAGGCCTGAAACACGGTGAACAGCAGCCCCAGAACCACAGCAAGGATCAGCCCGTTGGCCATATCCTTGCGGTTGTTTTCATGAACCAGAGCGTGGTGCGCCCAGGTGGCGGCACAGCCGGAACACAGCAGGATCAGGGTGTTGATCAGCGGCAGATGCCAGGGATCAAAGGTTTCGATCCCCACCGGGGGCCATGACAGAAATTCGACAGGCTGTTCAGGGCCACCGGGGAAAATGGCGTGCTTGAAAAAGCTCCAGAACCACGCGGCGAAAAACATCACCTCGGACATGATAAAGAAGATGAAGCCATAGCGCAGGCCGATCCGCACCACCGGAGTGTGATCGCCGGAGTTGCCTTCCACGACCACTTCGGACCACCAGCCATACATGACGTACAGAACGCCAGCCAGCCCGACCAGGAACATCCAGGGCCCCATGTCGTGGAACAACAGAACGGCGCCAAACAGCATGACAAAGCCACCCAATGCGCCAAGCAGCGGCCAGATTGACGGCGGCAGAATGTGATAATCGTGATTTTTTTCGTGCGCCATGGGCGTTCCCTCGTCTCGGGCCCTTGTTCGGGCTTGTTATTCTACGCTCAGACTCGCCTGTTCTTCGGGCAGGTCGATTTCATAGAACGTGTATGACAGTGTGATGTGTTTGACAAACTTCGCGTCGCGATCATTCACGATATCCGGGTCAACATAAAACGTCACGGGCATCTGCACCCGCTCGCCCGGTTGCAGCACCTGTTCGGTAAAACAGAAACATTCGATCTTGGTGAAATATCCCCCCGCCTCATAAGGTGCAACATTATAGCTGGCCTGCCCGGCAATGGGGTGATCCGTGGGGTTATAGGCCTCGTAAAAGGCCAGACCGGTTTCACCGATCTTCAGATCCATCTCGCGGTTGACCGGCTTGAACGTCCAGGGCATGCCCGGCGCGACCGATCCGTCAAAGCGGATCGTGATCGTCTGATCGAGCACCTGATCGGCCCCGGCCCCGGTGACCGTTGCGCCGCCATACCCGGTGACCCGGCAGAACCAGCTGTAAAACGGAATCGCGGCCCAGGCCAGCGCACCCATGACAAGGACAACGCCCACCATCTGGGCGGCGGTTTTATTCTTCGGGTCCATCATCAGTTCCCCGCCTTGGGTGCAGGTTCCAATTCGGGCCGGACCACGTGATCAAAGGCCTGAACGGCGCCAAGCTGTTTCACCTTCACCACCGTCAGCCCGAAAACGATAGCCACAAAGCAGGCCAGCACCAACCCGACACCCAGATTGCGCGAAAAGCGCCGCTTGTGCAGGTCATGTTCTGTCTTGATCGCCATCAGATTACCCCGAACACACGCAATCCGGCATCTGTCAAAAGCGCCAGGAAATGCAGGAAAAGATAGAGCAGCGAAAACTGAAAGAACGCCTTTTCCGTCTTGTAGGAATCCGCTTCGGCCATTTCTTCGTCGCGGCGGAAAATATCGATCGCGCCCTTGACGAACCAGGCGTTCGCCAGAACCGCCACCGTCAGGTAAACCGGCCCGCCGATCTGGGTCAGGCCCAGCCCAACAGCCAGTGGCGCCAAAAGCAGGGTATAGACCAGAATATGCACCCGGGTCACGCGCCGCCCATGGGTCACGGTCAGCATCGGCACACCGGCGTTGTTGTAATCCTTTTTCAGGAACAGCGCGAGCGCCCAGAAATGCGGCGGCGTCCACATGAAGATCAGCCCGAACATCAGCACCGCAGCAAGAGACACGCTCCCGGTGGCGGCAACCCAGCCGATCAGCGGCGGAAAGGCCCCCGCCGCCCCACCGATCACGATATTCTGCGGGGTCGAGCGTTTCAGCCACATGGAATAAACCACGGCATAGAAAAAAATCGTAAAGGCCAGCAGCGCACCCGCCGCCAGATTGGTCGCCAGCGCCAGCATGACCACCGCAAAGCCCGACAGCCCCAGTCCGATACCCAGCGCCTCCTGGCCCGTGACCTTACCGGCCGGGATGGGGCGTTTGCGGGTCCGGTTCATCACCGCATCGATATCCGCATCCCACCACATGTTCAGCGCACCAGAGGCCCCTGCCCCCACGGCGATGAACAGCACCGCGCAAAAACCGATCATCGGATGCACGTCGACCGGCGCCACCATCAGCCCGACAAAGGCCGTGAACACCACCAACGACATCACACGGGGTTTCAGCAGGGCGAAATAATCGCCGAACTGTGCCTCGTTGTCATGCTCAAGAATGGTTGCATCGGTCATGGGTACTGGTGTCCGTCAGATAGGGGGTGGCCGGGTGCGTACACCCGACCCTTGATTGTGGTCAGATCAGTTGGCCGAGGCCAGACGCACGCCGCTTTCGATCTGCGGTGTGCCGGCATATTCCGCAATCGCACCCTTGAGCCACTTATCATAGTTTTCCTGGCTGACGACCTTGACCGTGATCGGCATATAGGCGTGATCCTTGCCGCACAATTCGGAACACTGACCGAAATAGATGCCTTCCTTTTCGGCCTTGAACCACAGTTCGGCCAGACGACCGGGAACGCCGTCCTGCTTTACGCCAAAGGCCGGGATCGTCCAGGAATGGATCACGTCGGCGCCTGTCACCTGCACAACGACGATCTTGTTCACCGGCACCACCATCGCGGTGTTGGTGGCCAGCCGGAATTCATCCTGCGAATAGCCGTAATCCGCCAATTCGTCGCGCTTGAGCATGAAGCTGTCAAAGCCGAACTCGCTGTCGGGGTATTCATAGGTCCAGTACCACTGATTCCCTGTCGCCTTGATGGTCACGTCCGCCTCGGGGATTTCCTGTTGTTTGAACAGCACCGGGAGCGAGAACGCGCCGATGAAAATCAGAATCACGATCGGCACGATGGTCCAGGTGATTTCGATCGGGGTGTTGTGGGTGAACGACGCCGGGGTCGGGTGAACGCGGCGGTTGTGCTTGATCGCGACAATGGCCAGCAGAAGTATGACAAAAGCCACGATCACGGTGCAGATCACCGTCAGCATGTCATCCAACCCGTGGATATCCCGGGCCAGTTCGGTGGCGGCGGGTTGAAAATAAACGCCCCCCGCTGTTGGGTGGCCGACGATCTCTAGGCCATCAAGCCCGTCCTGGGCCCATGCTGCCGCGCCCGTCAAGGCGGTGGTGCATCCGGCCAAAAGGCCCGCAACTTTGGTGTGAAAGCGCATATTCCGGTTCCTGCTTTGGCTGTGGGCGGTGGTGCCGCCCGTCCGGGCCACCGCCCTTCGGACGGAATCCCGTTGTGTTCTCGCGTTCTGAAACCATATTAGACAGAAATGGACAAGCCAAACCACTGTGGCATTCAGCCGCTTTTGCGTTTTATGTTGCCGACCAGACAGGAGTTATCATGTCCGACACCCCATTTCGCCCGTTCGACACCCAGCTTGACGCCGACGCCGCCCTTGCCACCCTGCGCGCGGCGGTGGCCGGCGCCGATGATGGCGAACTGTTTCTGGAGCGCAGCCGATCAGAGGTGATCGTTTTTGACGACGCAAGGGTGCGCACCGCCAGCTATGACGCCTCCGAAGGTTTTGGATTGCGCGCCGTGCGGGGCGAAACCGCCGGTTACGCCCATTCAAGCGAGATTTCGGAAACCGCACTGAACCGTGCGGCACAAACCGCGCGTCTGGCGGTGGGCGATGGCGGCGGCACCCTGGCCGACGCCCCGCGTTCCACCAATGTGAAACTCTATACCGACAACGACCCGATGACGGACGCGACATTCGCGGTCAAACTCGACACCCTGCGCGAAATTGATGCCTTCGCGCGCGCGCTTGATCCGCGTGTGGTGCAGGTCAGCGCGACCATGGCCGCCTCGATTCAGGAAATCGAGATTCTGCGCCCCGAGGGCCATTCCGTGCGCGATGTCCGCCCGATGACCCGGCTGAACGTATCGGTCATCGTCGAACAGGACGGGCGACGCGAATCCGGTGGCGTTGGCGGCGGTGGGCGGTTGGGGCTGACCGGCCTTGTGGCATCCGATCACTGGCAGGGTCTGGCGCGCGAGGCGCTGCGCATCGCGCTGGTCAACCTTGAGGCCGAACCGGCGCCGGCGGGCATCATGGATGTGGTGCTTGGCCCCGGCTGGCCCGGCATCCTGCTGCACGAGGCTGTCGGCCACGGGTTGGAGGGCGATTTCAACCGCAAACAGACCAGCGCCTTTGCCGGATTGGTGGGCCAACAAGTCGCCGCCAGAGGCGTGACCGTGCTGGACGATGGCACCATCCCCGACCGGCGCGGATCAATCACCGTCGACGATGAAGGCACACCTTCGGGCAAAAACGTGCTGATCGAAGACGGCGTGCTGGTGGGCTATATGCAGGACCGCCAGAACGCCCGGCTCATGGGGGTATCCGCCACCGGCAACGGGCGGCGCGAAAGTTACGCTCACACCCCGATGCCGCGGATGACCAACACCTATATGCTGGGCGGCGATGCGACCCCCGGCGATATTCTGGCCGATCTCAAGGATGGCATCTATGCCGTCGGTTTTGGCGGCGGCCAGGTCGATATTACCAGCGGTAAATTCGTGTTTTCCTGCACCGAGGCATACCGGGTGAAAAACGGCAAGGTGGGCGCGCCGGTCAAGGGCGCAACCCTGATCGGTGACGGTGCCACCGCATTGCAAAAAATCCGTGGTATCGGCAACGACATGGCCCTTGACCCGGGCATGGGAAATTGCGGCAAGGCGGGCCAATGGGTGCCGGTGGGCGTGGGGCAGCCGACCCTGATGATCGGCGGGCTGACCGTGGGCGGCAGCGCGGCCTAACGCGACCCGGCCCTGAACCGGTTGGCCCATGCGCGGTTGGTGGCATCTGCCAGCCGCGCCACCGGCGGCATGATTCCCTCTGCCAGCGCAGAATCCAGCCCCAGCCGGTTCAGTATCTCGGCCAATATGCCCGTTGGGTCACCTGCCAGATCATCATAATCCACAGTCAGGGGCGTGATGTTTTCACGGGTGAACCAATCCTGCCACGCCTCATTCTGCGCCCGAAGATCGGCCACCTGCCGCGCGATCTCGGCCCTGTCATAGGTTGCCGTCCCCGGTGGTGCGAGCCGCTCCAGCTCGGTTCCGTCTGCCGCCCGGTGCCACAACCCGGTCTGCGTGGCGATCACCCGTGAAATCGCCTGATCCAGGGTATTCGCCCGCCTGAGATGAATGAACAGCACCCTGCCAAATGCCGCCTTGAACCGCGCCAGATCGCTGTTGTGGCCGGGATGAAGGATGCCCAACTGTTGCGCCAGAAAATCAAAACTATCGCGCTGCACCCTGAGGCCAAACATCCCCGTGCCGCCCCTGCCCCGCGCCTGCGCCGCGTCAAACACCGCGCGCAGCATGGCACGTTCGTCGGGAAAATCACCGGGCGACAGCGCAAAGGCCCGCATCCAATCAGCCAGCGCCGGTTTGTGAAAATGGGAATTCGGCACCCCCGATTGCCCGGTCGCCGCCAACAGCTTGCACAACAATGTGCTGCCGCTGCGCGGGGTGGAACAGATCACATACGCATCGTATCGGGCCATCTTTCGCTCCGGTAAAACAAAAACCGCCGCCCGAACGGATCGGACGGCGGTAAATGCGCGATATGTGACAGGATCAGGCGGCGGCGCGGCTGATCAGGACATCGCCCACCTGTTTCTGGGCCAGAACCTCGTCACCGCCGGTGACGGCGGCCACTTCACGGGTCAGACGCTCAAGCGCGGCTTCGTAAAGCTGACGCTCGGAATAGCTCTGCTCGCGCTGATCGTCGGTGCGGTGCAAATCGCGCACCACTTCGGCAATCGCGATCAGATCGCCCGAGTTGATCTTTTGCTCGTATTCCTGCGCCCGGCGCGACCACATGGCCTTTTTCACCTTGGCCTTACCCTTGAGCGTGGTCATCGCCCGCGTCACCACATCGGGCGAGGACAGGGCGCGCATGCCCACTTCGGTTGCCTTGTGGGTCGGCACGCGCAGGGTCATCTTGTCCTTTTCGAACGAGATCACGAACAGCTCAAGCGTGATGCCGGCAATCTCTTGTTCTTCGACCGAAACGATCTGACCCACACCATGGGCGGGATAGACAACAAATTCGTTCGGACGGAAGTCGAGTTTTTTAGATTTGCTCATTCAGACACATTCCTCGTAAGGCCCCCAGAATTCAGGCGACAGAAGAACGGCGGGAACACACAAATCCTCCCGTCGTTCGGTCAATCGGTTGTCAGGTCGGCAATGCCGCATTGCGGCAAGCGCCCCCGGGACTTTGTCCATCGCCTTGTTCAACTGTTACTAACATAGCACAAAAAAGCGCCATCTCAAAGGCACCGCTGCGTAAGTTGCGAATAACCTTGGAAATAAGGCGCTTAGGGGCGCAACGTTGCCATTTTTGCCGCAGTGCAGAGCGCCCGGCGCGAGATCAGCCACCCTCGCCGGGGGTTTCGCTAAAGTACTTTTCCATCTTGCCGGTTTCGCCGTCCCGCTCTTCCGCCTCGGGCAGGGGATCTTTCTTGGTGATGATCACGGGCCAGGCTTCGGAATACTTGCGGTTGAATTCCACCCACGGGTCCATATCCGGTTCCGTGTCGGGAAAAATCGCCTCGGCGGGGCATTCCGGTTCGCAAACGCCGCAGTCAATACATTCGTCCGGGTGAATGACCAGCATGTTTTCACCCTCATAGAAGCAGTCCACAGGGCAGACTTCCACGCAATCGGTGTATTTGCAGGCGATGCAATTGTCGGTGACAATATAGGTCATAGGTGCGGTCCCATCTCAGCGTCTTCATCACCTAGCCGAGTGCCGCGGATCATTCAAGCGGTCCAGAGCGCGCAGCCTGCGACATCCTTGTCATGTCGCGGCGGTCTTTCTTGGTGGGGCGTCCGCCACCGTCGTAACGGGGGGCCTGTGCCACGGGGTCGGGGCGTGGTGGCGCGGGCGGACTGCGATCAAGATAAAGCGCCTGCGCCTCGGGTGCGGGGCCGCGCCGGGTGCCGCAGGACAGGATTTCGACAACCCGGATCGCATCGCCCTGCGCGAAGGTCAGAACATCGCCCTGCCCCACAGCCAGCGCCGGTTTGACAGCGCGCAGGCCATTGACCCGCACGTTGCCGCCCGAAACCAGCCGCGTGGCCAAGCTGCGCGTCTTGAAAAATCGCGCAAACCACAGCCATTTGTCCAACCGGACAGTGGCGCGTGCCTCAGGTTTTGTCACGCAGCCCCATGAGCGCCGCCGCAAACGGATTGTCGGGGTCGATCGGTTTTTCCTTGCGGGGCGGGCGCGACTCGAACTTTTTGGCGCCGGGTTTGCCCCTTGCGGCGCAGCGCCCTTGCCCTTGCGGGGGCCACCCTTGCCGCGTGGTTTGCCGTCACCCTGGGGCCGTTTGCCGCCACCGTCGCGGCGCTGTTGGCCCCGGTTGCCGTCGCGCACCGGGCGGTTGCCGCCCCAGGTGAAGGTATAGAACACCTCGGTTTCCACCGGCGCCGCCGCAGGCGTTTCGGGCAATGCTGCGTCACCCAAAGGTTCGTCACCACCGGGGCCTGCGCGGCATCGGTCGAGGGCAGATCGGCGGCGTCGCCAGCATCCAAGGCCTGTTCCAACGACGGATCGCCGGGTTGCTCCATGGCCTGATCAACCGGCAGCGCCGATTCGTCAACGCGCGGTTCAGGCGTTTCGGCAGGGGCCGGGGCGGGTGTTTCCGCCGGGGTCTGATCGGGCGCTTCGGCGGGAACCTCGGCAGGGGTTTCATCGGGGGTCAGGTCGGGCAATTCGGCGGGTGGGGTTGATGCCGCCTTGACCTTGGGCCGCTCGCCCTTTTCGGCGCGATAGCCAAGACCGGCCAACAGACCCGAGAATTGCTCAAGCGTCATGCCGGTGATCGACAGCATATCTGCCGTTGCCTCAAACCCGGCGCGGCTGTCCTTGGCGCGCAGCATATCGGCCAGCCGTTCCAGCATGTCGATGCGAATCGCCCGCTCGCCCGCCACGCGATAGCCCGACATGATCGCCGCCTCGGGGTCGGTGCCAGCGGGAACGGGAATTGTCACCAACCCGGGCGGCGGGCTTTCGGGAAATTCCGACAGGCCCTTGGACAGGGACCATAACACAAGGCGCAACCGCGTGGGCGCGGGTTTCAACAGCAGGGGCAGGAAAATGGTGAACTGGCCAAAGCGGATGCCATGTTTGCGCAGGGCACCGCGCGCCTCCTGATCCAGCTCTTTCACCTCGCCCGCAATCGTTTCGCGCGACAGCAGGCCAAGGTTTTCGATCATCCGAAAGGCAAAGCCACGCGCCAGCCCGGTCAGGGTTTCGTCGCGCTGCATGTTCAGCAGCGGTTCGAACAGCGTTGCCACCTTGCGGTCGATGAAATGCTGCAACCGGCGTTGCACCTTTTGGGCCACATCATGGCCTGCCTCGTCATCGACAAAGGCCTCAACCCCCGGCTTCAGGGGTTCAGACCCGGCAATCAACTTGCCCACCGCCTGATCGCCCCACATGAGGCCGCCCTGCTCGGTAAAGTCGATTTCAGTGTCCGGTGCGTTATAGAACCGGTCAGCCCGCAGATGGAATTCCGGGCGCAATGCGGCAACGGCCGCCTGACGCAGCGTCTTTGCCTCATCCGGTGACGCGGACGCATCCTGATGAAAACGGAAGCCCTGCAACCGCCCCAATACCTGACCTTCGACGGTCACTTCACCCTTATCGTTCACCTCGGCCAAAAGGCTCTCCTTCTGTTTGAGCCGCCGCAACAGAACACTGGTGCGCCGGTCCACAAATCGTTGGGTCAGGGCATTGTGCAATGCATCCGACAGTCGGTCTTCTACGGCACGCGTCGCCCCGCGCCAATGGCTTTCGTCATCGACCCAGCCTTTGCGCTGTGCAACATAGGTCCAGGTGCGAATATACGACAATCTTTTGGATAACGCATCAATATCGCCATCGGTTCGGTCAATTCGTTTTATTTGTCGCGCCAGCCAATCATCCGGCACCCTGCCCCATTCGGCAAGATAGCCAAAAATCCGTTCCAGCATCCCGGCGTGTTCGCCCGGTGAAATGCCACGAAAATCGGGAATGCGGCACACATCCCACAACAGTTTCACCCCCCGCGCATCACGACAGCGCATGGCAACCTCGGGCAATGCCGACAGGGTTTTCAGCGCCGCCAGATCATCGGCTTCGCGCGCCCGGGTCAGCCATTCGGCGGCATTGTCCGCCTCGAACCGGGCGCGGTCGGTAGGGGATTCGAGACTGCGGATCAGGGCATCAGCGGTGCCAAATTCCAGCCGCGCGTTGCGCCAGTTGAGCTTTTTCAACGGGGTAAAGCGGTTTTCGACAATCGCATCGGCCACGCCATCATCCAGTTGCGGTGCCTCGCCCGTCACCCCAAAGGTGCCGTCCTTGAGGTATCGCCCCGCCCGCCCGGCGATCTGTGCCAGCTCATTTGGCGCCAGGGGTCGCATCCGCCGGCCATCAAATTTCGCGGTGCCGGAAAAGGCCACATGATTGATGTCGAGGTTCAGCCCCATCCCAATCGCATCGGTGGCGACCAGAAAATCCACATCGCCGTTTTGATACATATCAACCTGGGCATTGCGAGTACGCGGCGAAAGCGCGCCCATGACCACCGCCGCGCCGCCTTTTTGGCGCCGGATCAATTCGGCAATCGCATAGACGTTTTCAACCGAAAATCCGACAATGGCACTGCGCGGTTGCATGCGGGAGATTTTTTTCGCGCCGGTGTACATCAGTTGCGAAAACCGCTCGCGGCGCACGAACTGTACCTGTGGCACCAGTGCGGCGATGGCGCCCTTCATGGTTTCGGCGCCCAAGAACAGGGTTTCGTGGGTGCCACGCGCCCGCAACAACCGGTCGGTAAACACATGGCCCCGCTCGGGGTCGGCGCAAAGCTGAATCTCGTCGATGGCCAGAAAATCGGCGCCCATGCCCTCGGGCATCGCCTCGACCGTGCAGACCCAATATTGGGCGCGATCTGGCACGATCCGTTCTTCGCCAGTGACCAGTGCCACCACCGACGGGCCGCGCGCCGCGACGATACGGTCGTACACCTCGCGCGCCAAAAGCCGCAGAGGCAACCCGATGATACCACTGCGATAGCTCAGCATCCGCTCGATCGCGTAGTGGGTTTTGCCTGTGTTGGTGGGGCCAAGGACCGCGGTGATCCGACCGGTCATTTCCATTTTCTGCTCTCGTTCCTGGCAATTGGGCCGGGCGGTTGTATCCGCGCGCCCGGGCAGCAGACATCATCCGCGCCCAAGGCTCAAGGGGTGGAATGGGTTCAGATCTCAACGCCTTCGGCAATCACCTGTAACCGGGTGATCGCGGCATCGACACCGGGCTGGGCCGGGTAAATATCGCGCACCGCCCGCCATGCCGCCAGCGCCTCTTTGTAATAGCCCAATTCCTCAAGCAACGTGCCAAGCCCGGCCAGCGCCCCGAAATGCCGCGGATTGAGGGCCAGAGCCATGCGGATATCGGCCAGCGATTCGCCATAGCGGTTCAATTGAAACAAGGCCGTTGCGCGGGCGTTATAGCCTTCGGCAAAGTCCGGCGCATGGTCGATCAGGGCGGAATAATGCTCAACCGCCAGCACCAGATCGCCCTGCTGCATCATCTTGCGGCCGCGCTCCAGCAACAGATCCATGGCCGCAGACCCGCTTTTAGACCATTCATCCCAGATCTTTTGCGCGATGGGTTCGGCGCTGACTGCATCGGCGGTTTTCAGGGCGGTGAACAGATCGTCCAGATCGGCCTGTTGTGCGCTCACGGGAAATGTCACACAAAAGTTCAGGGCAAATGCCGTAACGATAGATTTGAGAATTTTCATGACCGCTCCCATAACTGACATAGATATTAGCGCATCGGGACCAGAAAACACCCCATACGCGCATCACAATGAGAGGATTTTCCATGTCTGACCTGATCGCCACCGCCGCCGCCGCCCTGAACGAAAAACTGGGCGGAGATTTCGACGGTTCGGCCAAGTTCGTAATCCCCGACGAGGGCGCCATCATGCTGGACGGGTCAGGCGCCCGCCCGGGTGACGATGACGCCGACGTGACCATGACCGCCGACGCCGACACATTCCGCGAAATCATCGAAGGCGATCTGAACCCGACCAGCGCCTTCATGTCGGGCCGGTTGACCATCGACGGCGATATGGGCACGGCGATGAAACTGGCCTCGGCGCTGGCCTGAGCGATGGTCGCCCTGACCATGGAAACCGCGCCCTTCCATTGTGAAGTGGCCGATGCCCCCGAAGGGGGCAAACCCATTGGGCCAAAACGGCGGACGGGCTGCGCATCCGGCTGGCCCATTGGGCAACGGGCGACAAGGGAACGGTGCTGCTGTTTCCGGGGCGCACCGAATACGTTGAAAAATACGGGCCTGCGGCAGGTGAATTCGCCGCCCGGGGCTATGCCATGATCGCGGTGGATTGGCGCGGTCAGGGTTTGGCGGACCGGATGATCGATGACCCGACCGGCGGGCATGTGGTGCATTTCACCGATTACCAACAGGATGTGGCGGCGATGGTTGCGGCGGCCGAACGGCTGAACCTGCCGCGGCCCTTTTATCTGGTGGCCCATTCCATGGGGGGCGCCATCGGGTTGCGCGCCCTGCATGACGGGCTGCCGGTGAAGGCGGCGGTATTTTCGGCGCCCATGTGGGGCATCGTCATGGCCCCTGCCCTGCGCCCTCTGGCCTGGTCGCTGTCATGGGCCAGCCAAAGGTTGGGGTTTGACCATGCCTTTGCCCCCGGCACGTCGAAAGAATCCTATGTGATCGCCAACGGGTTTGAGGAAAACATGCTGACCGGCGACCCTGCCATGTGGGCATGGATGCAGGCCCAGGTCGCGGCACACCCGGAACTTGTGATCGGCGGCCCATCGCTGCGCTGGCTTTACGAGGCGCTGCACGACGGGCGGGCGCTGTCACGGATACCATCGCCGGATATTCCCACGCTCACCACCCTGGGCAGTGAAGAACAGATCGTCGATCCCGGGCGGATCAGATCGCGCATGTGGGCATGGCCGGACGGTACGCTGACGATGATAGACGGCGGACGCCATGAGGTGATGATGGAAACCCCGGCCCGGCGCGGCCAGTTCTATGATGATGCCTGCGCCCTGTTCGACACCCACCCCTGAGGGCGCTCAGGCCGCCCGCATCACCGTTTGGTGCTGGCGGCCAAGGCGCCCCACCTCAAGCTCCATCACATCGCCGGGTTTCAGGTAAACCTGCGGGCGTCGCCCCATCCCAACCCCGGACGGCGAACCGGTGGCGATAATATCGCCAGGGTGCAGCGACATGAACTGCGAAATATAACTGATCAGCCGGGCCACCGGAAAGATCATGTTCGATGTATGCCCGTCCTGCATCAGTTCGCCGTTCAGTGTCAGACGCAGCGCCATATCCTGCGGATCGCCCGCCTCGTCCGGGGTGACAAGCCAGGGGCCGACGGGGCCGAAGGTGTCGGCGGATTTGCCCTTGGTCCATTGGCCTGCGCGCTCAAGCTGGAACTCGCGGTCGCTCAGATCGTTCACGGCGACATATCCGGCCACATGGGACAGGGCGGTTTCTTCGTCCACGTTGCTGGCGCGGTGCCCGATCACCACGCCCAGTTCCGCCTCCCAATCTGCCTTTTGCGAGTCGCGGGGCAGGATCACATTGTCACTCGGGCCACACAGGGCCGACGTGGCCTTGAGAAAAAAGATCGGCTCGCGCGGGGGCTGCATGTTATTTTCGCGGGCGTGGTCGGTGTAATTCATCCCGACACATATGTATTTTCCGACCTGTCCCACAGGAATGCCCAGCCGCGGGGCGCCTTCGACCACCGGATATTTGCGCGGATCCACCCCGTGCAGTTCAGCCAGCGCAGGCCCTGCGATGTCGGAAAAATCCCGTGAAATATCCCTGATTGTGCCCTGGCGGTCCATGACGCCGGGGCGTTCGGCCCCCGGTTGGCCGAATCGCACAAATCTCATTACATGCTCCAAAATATCTGTGACCAGTGAACGTGAGGCCTGACCCAAGGTCAAGCAGATGGCCGCTGGCACACAGGCATCAGGTGCGAGGCCGCCAGCTAGATTTCGACCTCGGTAAACGCGTCGCGCAGGGCGACCGACCAGGCCGCGCTCATGGCGTGAAACACCGGATCGTCGGCTTCGATCCGGCGATAATCGGCCTGCAACGCCCCTTCGCGTATCACGGTCAGATCCAGCGGCATCCCCACCGAAAGGTTGGACCGCAGGGTGGAATCCATCGACAGCAGAACCGCCTTTTGCGCATCGGCCAGCGAGGTTTCCATGGTCACCACCCGATCAAGTATCGGCTTGCCATATTTATGCTCGCCGATCTGAAGGAACGGGGTGTCGGTGGTGGATTCGATAAAATTTCCCTCGGGATAGACCAGAAACATGCGCATCCCGCCCCCCTTGCGCTGACCGGCGACGATCATCGTTGCACTGGCATTCTGGGTCATTCCGCCCATCTTCAGCGCCACGTCGCGGGCCACGGTGGACAAGGTATTGCCGACAATTTCGGCCACCCGCAGCATGGTCGGGGCCGTCAGGATAGATTCGGTGCCCGAATCCGGGTTGTCGGTGGCGTCTTCCAGGCGGGCGATGGTGGTTTGTGTCACCGAAAGGCTGCCGGCGGTCATGATGGTGATCACCCGCTCGCCCGGCTCTTCGAATGTGAAGGTCTTTTTATAGACCGAAATATTATCAAGCCCGGCATTGGTGCGCGTGTCCGACAGCAAAATCATGCCCGCGTTCAGCAAAAGCCCCACACAATATGTCATCCGTTTACCTGTCCGAAACCATCTGCCGCTTAATCGCGTCTCATTATGCCGCAAACGGGGAATGCGCAATGCGCGCAACGCACCTGTGCGGCCCCGGGCAGCGGCGACACCGCGTCACTGCTGGGTCTGGCTTTGGCTTTGGCCTGCTGTGTCGTTCTGGACGTGCACGTCGACCTCAAGCGCCTCGATGCCCGCACCATCCACCACGCCACGGATCGGCGCCGCGCCCTCGGCATCATGCCCCGAGCCAAGCCGGACATAGCGTTCGTCCGGACAGCACCCGTTGGCCGGGTCGAACCCGATCCAGCCGATGCCGGCAACCCAGAGTTCGGCCCAGGCGTGGCTTGCCTCATGCGCCACGCCATCGGAACCGGATTCCAGATATCCGGTGACATAGCGCGCGGGAATATCGCTGGCCAGTGCGACGGCAATCAGGGCATGGGCATGGTCCTGACACACGCCGCGCCCCTGGGCCAATGCCTCGGCGCCGCTGGTGGCGCTGGTGGTTTCGCCGGGGCAATATTCGATCGCCTCGGCCACTGCATTGGCCAGGGCATGGGCGCGGGCCAACGGGTCATCCTCGGGGGTATCGGCAAGCGCCAGTTCCGCCAGCGCGTAAATCGCACGATCAGGACCGGTTGAAATGGTCGGGCGCAAATAAGCCTCGGGCGGGACGGTTTCGCGGTGGCCGCGCAGAACCCCGGCCAGATCATGGGTTTCAACCGTTCCGCGCACCATCACGCGCACCTCATGCACCGGTCCCGGTACCGAAATCGTCTCGATCCAGTCCCCGGCGCCATCCCGAAACGCGGCACCACGCAACGCGCCCTCGACCTCGACCTGCCATTCAATCACCTGCTGGCCCTCGAATTGCGACGGGGTCAGGCGGTGGCTTTGTACCACGCTGCGCATGGGCGGGTTAAAGCGGTACAGGGTTTCATGGCTGATTGTCAGTCTCATCGCACGTCCCCGCTCAGATACATTTCCTGCACTTCACCGCCCAAGGTGGCGACGTTGCCGATCATCCGGCTGAGGAATTCATGCAGCCCCTCATCGAACACGTCCTGCACCTGCATTTCCGACATTTCGCCCACCATTTCGCGCACCTTGGTCTGGGCCGCGCCCGAGCGGCCATAGGCCCGCGCCAGACGGTCAAGGTGCGTATTCGCCCCCTCGATCGAACTCAGCAAGGACCGGGGGCATTGCCGGTTCAACACCAGAAAATCCACGATCTTGGGCGGGCTGATTTCACCCCCATAGGCCCAGTTGAACGCCCGGCTTGACGACATGGACCGCAACAGCGTGCGCCACTGGTAATTGTCCAACCCCGACCCGACATAGCTGAGCTGTGGCAAGAGCGTGAAATATTTTACGTCCAGCATCCGCGCGGTACTGTCGGCCCGTTCCAGATAATGACCGATGTTGGTGAAATCATAGCCGTCGTTGCGCAACTGGGTGTTCATCCCCGCGCCCCGTATCAGGGCGGTGGTGCGCAGTGTCCAATCCGTCAGGTCAGACAGGGACAGGCGTGACCGTTCAACACGGCCAAATTCCTCAACCTCCTGAAAGGCGATATTCAGGGCGTCCCACACCTGGCTGGTCAGGGCGGTGCGCACGATGCGCCCGTTCTCGCGGGCCTTTTCGATACAGGACGCCACCGAATTGGGGTTGTCACGGTCGAAAAACAGATGGGTTTCGACGTTGCGCTGCACAACCTCCGAGAATTTTTCACCAAAGCCAAAGGCGGTGCCACTGGCCTGCAACACTGATTCCCAATCGTTGCGGTATCCGCCGCCGGTGTTGGGGATCAGGGCATTGCGCGCCCCCACTTCCAACAGGCGGGCGTTGGTTTCGGCCCGTTCGATGTAACGGGCGATCCAGTACAGGTTTTCGGCGGTTCTGCTCAGCATGTCCGGCCCCTCATTCCGCCATCACCCAGGTGTCTTTCACCCCGCCCCCCTGGGACGAATTGACCACAAGCGACCCTTCGGTCAGCGCCACCCGTGTCAGCCCGCCGGGGACAAGTTCGATGTTCTGCCCCACCAGACAATAGGGGCGCAAATCCACATGGCGCGGCGCGATACCTTCGTCCACGAACGTGGGGCATGTGGACAGGGCCAGCGTTGGCTGGGCGATGTAATTCCACGGTTTTTCGCGAATCTTGTCCGCGAACAGTTCAATCGTTGCCTTGTCGGCGCGCGGGCCAACCAACATGCCATATCCGCCCGAACCGTGCACCTCTTTCACCACCAGTTCAGAGAGATGCTCCAGCACATAGCGGCAATCCTCTTTCTTGGCGCATTGCCAGGTGGGGACGTTGTTCAGGATCGGTGCCTCGCCCAGATAGAACCGGATCATTTCGGGCACATAGGTATAGATCGCCTTGTCATCGGCCACACCGGCCCCGGGCGCCGAACAGATCGACACCCCGCCCGAGCGATAGACATTCATCAACCCCGGCACACCCAGCATCAGAATCAGGGCGAAAACACAGCGGGTCCATGAAGGCGTCGTCGATCCGGCGGTAAATCACATCCACCCGCTTTGGCCCTTCGGTGGTGCGCATCCAGCAATAATCGCCCTCAACGAACAGATCGGCCCCTTCCACCAGTTCGACACCCATCATGTCAGCCAGAAAGGAATGTTCGTAATAGGCGCTGTTGAAATGGCCGGGGGTGAAAATCACCACCCGCGGTTCATTTTCGCATTTGTCGGGGGCCACGCTGGCCAGGGTACGGCGCAGCAGAGTCGGGTAATTTTCAACGGGCGCAATGCGGTTGTGCTGAAACAGATCGGGGAACATGCGCATCATGATTTCCCGGTTTTCCAGCATATAGCTCACACCGGATGGCGTGCGGCAGTTGTCCTCCAGCACGAAAAATTCATCCGGGCCGGTACGCACCAGATCAACGCCAACGATGTGCGAATACACGCCCTTGGGGGGGACAATACCGCAAACCGCTGTCTCATACGCCTCGTTCTGATAGACCAGCCGCCCGGGAATACGCCCCGCCTTCACAATCTCGCCCCGGCCATAAACATCGACCAGAAACGCATTCAACGCCCGCGCCCGTTGTTTGATGCCCCGTTCCAGCCGCGCCCATTCATCGGCCTGAAACACCCGTGGAAACATATCGAACGGGATCAGCCTGTCGGGGCTGCCCCCCTCGCCATAGACGGCGAAGGTGATTCCGATGCGGCGGAACAGCGCCTCGGCCTCGCTCTGTTTCAGATTGCGCAATTCCTGTGGCATGTCCCGGCTCCACCCAAGAAGCCCCTGATACGGCATGCGCACGGTTTCACCATCGAACATTTCGTTGAAATAGTTTGTGATGGCCACTCTCCCGTTGACTGTACCCCGACCCTAACAAGCGATTGGCGAAAATGGAAACACCCTAATGCGTGGCGGGAATTTTACCCCCGCAACACCGCGCCGCGCCCGAAAACCGCGCAATGTGCAACACAGGCGCAATTCCGCCGAGCGATCGGCCACCTTCAACGCAACCTTGACGTTTGCGGGGTCAGACCACACCTTTAGGTTGTATCGCGCCCAACGCTCGCGTTGGCGAACCGTAACTGAAACCGACTATGCAGCGCCGATTTGGCGCAAGGGGGCATCATGGCCGTCGCCGGTATCTTCCTGAGTACGTTTATCGCGCTGGTTGTATCCGCCGGGTTCGCGGCATTCAGCACCCTGCCGTTTTCCCAGTTGGTTTTGTTGTACGTTCTAACCTCTCTGGCATCCTTTGCAGGGATAATGTTGCGGTTCATCTGGTTGCCGGAAACGTCCGCCAACAGCGCAAATTCGGGCTTTCACGCCCACGCCCGACAGGAATAGCCCAAGCCGCAGAGTTGGGATTTTACGTCCAATCTGCCCGAAATTCCGGCATTTCCACGGGGCACCGCGACGGCTTATTGGTGCGATCAAGGGAATCACGCCCTTTCCCGCTTTCCGCAGAAAATCACCCCATATTGAACCATAAATATTCTCGTCCGGGGCGGCGCCACTGGCCAGTGGCAGTCGGCTGACCTATCTAGATGGGACATAACGACGAGGATTCCATGCAAAAACCCGTTTTCGATGCCCACGCCGATTCTGGCGGCGATTTTGGCAACCTTCCCGAATGGGATCTGAGCGATCTCTACACCGGGCAGGACGCCCCCGAACTTGCCCGCGATATGGCGTGGCTGGAAAAGGCCTGTGCCGATTTCGCCGCCACCTATGAGGGAAAGCTGGCCGATCTTGACGCCCCCGGCCTGTTGGCCTGTGTGCTGGCCTATGAAAAGATTGATCTGATCGCCGGGCGGATCATGTCTTTTGCCGGGTTGCGGTATTATCAGCAAACCACCGATCCCGACCGCGCCAAATTCATGTCCGACTGTCAGGACAAGATCACCGTTTTCACCGCGCCTCTGGTGTTTTTCTCTTTAGAGATCAATCGCATCCCTGACGCACAACTTGACGGGGTGTTCGCGGCCGATGCCGATCTGGCCCGCTATCGCCCGGTATTTGACCGGTTGCGCGCCATGCGGCCCTATCAGCTTTCGGATGAGTTGGAGAAATTCCTTCACGATCAATCCACCGTGGGGGCCGCCGCATGGAACCGGCTGTTCGACGAAACCATCGCCGGGCTGACCTTTGATATCGACGGCGAAGAAACCGGCATCGAAGCAACCCTGAATTTGCTGACCGATCCGATCCGCGATCAACGCGAAAAAGGCGCCCGTGCGCTGTCCGAGGTATTCGGGCGCAACGTCGCGCTGTTCGCCCGGGTGCACAACACGCTGGCCAAGGAAAAAGAGATCGAGGATCGCTGGCGCAAGATGCCCACCCCGCAAACCGGGCGGCATCTGGCCAACGACGTGGAACCCGAGGTGGTCGAAGCCCTGCGCAACGCCGTGGTCAACGCCTATCCGCGCCTGTCGCATCGCTATTACGAGTTGAAACGCAAATGGCTGGGCCTTGACGTTCTTGAGGTCTGGGACCGCAACGCGCCCCTGCCGATGGAGCAAAACCGCACCGTCAACTGGGACGAGGCGCAACAGATGGTCATGGATGCCTACAGCGATTTCGCACCGCAGATGGCCGATCTGGCTGAACCTTTCTTTTCAAAGGGTTGGATTGATGCCGGGGTGAAACCGGGCAAGGCACCCGGGGCATTCGCCCACCCCACCGTCACCGATGTGCATCCTTATGTATTGCTGAATTATCTGGGAAAACCGCGCGATGTGATGACCCTTGCCCATGAGTTGGGCCATGGGGTGCATCAGGTTTTGGCCGCCGATCAGGGTGAATTGCTGGCCTCGACCCCGCTGACCCTGGCCGAAACCGCCAGTGTGTTTGGCGAAATGCTCACCTTCCGCAAACTTCTGGCCGCGGCGAAAACCCCGGCAGAACGCAAGGTTCTGCTGGCCGGCAAGGTTGAGGATATGATCAACACGGTCGTTCGCCAGATCGCGTTCTATGACTTTGAGTGCAAATTGCACGACGCCCGGCGCGCGGGCGAGTTGACGCCAGACGACATCAACGCCCTGTGGATGTCGGTGCAGGGCGAAAGCCTTGGCCCGGCGTTCACCTACATGGACCGCTATGAAACCTTCTGGGCCTATATCCCGCACTTCGTGCATTCGCCATTCTACGTCTATGCCTATGCTTTTGGCGATGGCCTCGTGAATGCGCTTTATGCCGTCTACGAAGAGGGCGCGCCGGGATTTCAGGACAAATATTTCGACATGCTCAAGGCTGGCGGTTCAAAACACCACAAGGAACTGTTGGCGCCCTTCGGCCTTGATGCCAGCGACCCGGCGTTCTGGGACAAGGGGTTGTCGATGATCGAAGGTTTCATCGACGAACTTGAGGCGATGGAAGACTGACTTTCCGGGGCGGGCCATTTCTGGTCCGCCCCTGTCCGGCTCAGATTGCCTCACCAACCGCAAAGGCCATGTCGATCATCCGCTGTGTTCCCCGGGAAAATTCCAGCGGGCAAGCATAGGGCGTGCCGTCCTGCGCAGCGCGACCAAAGGCTTCGACCTGAAGAACATAATGATCGACCTGCGGAAAGCGGTGGGTCGTGACCGCCATATCGGAATTCTCAAGGTGCAGTTCCGCCTGCCCGAAAACACCGGCATTGAACGGTGTACTCAGGGTCATCACCCCGCCATCGCCATGAAAGGTCATCCGTTGATTCGGGAACATCCGCATGGATGTGACGGAATTATAGGTGAACCCCGGAAAATCCGCACAGACATGGGCGAAGGTATCGACGTCGTTTTCAAACCGCAGGCGTGCGGTCACGCGCTCTGGCTCGGCACCGGTGACAAAGCGGGCCGATCCAAAGGTGTAAACCCCGATATCACGCAGCCCGCCGCCACCGGTTTCGGGGCGGTTGCGGATATTTCCGGCGTCATCCGCATTGTTATAGCAGAACATCCCATCCACATGGATCAAACGCCCGATGGCCCCTTCGGCCAGCAAATCACGCGCCATGATCCACTGGGGGTGATGCACGATCATATAGGCCTCGGCCGCCAAAAGACCGGCCGCATCGCGCGCTGCAATCAGATCGTCAAAATCAGCATCCGCCAAACCGATGGGTTTTTCCGTCAGCACATGTTTGCCCGCCGCCAGCGCCTTTTTCGTCCACTCCACATGAAGATGATTGGGCAGCGGGATGTAAACGGCGTCAATCTCATCGCTGGCCAGCAACGCATCATAGGTGTCATACACCTTGATATCCGGCGCGAAGGCGACAAAACCAACCGCCTTTTGCGCCGATGATGTGGCCAATCCGGCCAACGTGGCGCCGCGTGCGGCATGAATTGCCGGGCCCATGTGATTAAGCGCGAATTTCGACGCGCCCAGGATTCCCCAACGGATGATTTCTGGCATTTTGCCCCCCTTGAACTCGGCGGCACAATGGGGGCATATTTACCTCACGTCAACGCATCCCGCCAGTGCGGGAACCCGCGCAGATCAGGCGGCGGGCATCATGCCCTTGTCCCGCGCCAGTTCGGTCATCCGTTTTTGCAGCTTTTCAAACGCCCGCACCTCGATCTGGCGGATCCGTTCGCGGCTGACATCGTATTGCCCCGACAGATCCTCAAGGGTGACCGGCTGATCCTCAAGGCGGCGCTGCATCAGAATGTCCTTTTCCCGGTCATTCAGCACATCCATCGCTTCCATCAACAGGGCGCGGCGGGATTCCAGCTCGTCGCGCGCCTCGTAATCGCCGGCCTGATCGGCATCTTCATCCTCAAGCCAGTCCTGCCACTGCGCGGCCCCTTCGCCATCTTGCGAAATCGTCGCATTCAACGAGGCATCACCGCCCGACAGGCGCCGATTCATGCTGATGACTTCGGTTTCGGTCACGCTCAGGTCTTTGGCAATACGCGCCACATGTTCGGGGCGCAGATCGCCATCCTCAAGCGCGCCAATCCGGGCCTTTGCCTTGCGCAGGTTGAAAAACAGCTTTTTCTGGGCGCTGGTGGTGCCAAGTTTCACCATCGACCACGACCGCAACACATATTCCTGAATCGAGGCGCGAATCCACCACATGGCATAGGTCGCCAGACGGAACCCTTTTTCCGGGTCGAATTTCTTGACCGCCTGCATCAGGCCGACATTGGCCTCGGAAATCACCTCGGCCTGGGGCAACCCATAGCCACGATAGCCCATGGCGATTTTTGCCGCCAGTCGCAGGTGCGATGTGACCATTTTGTGCGCCGCTTCGGTATCTTCATCCTCGACCCAGCGCTTGGCCAACATGTATTCCTCTTCCGGTTCAAGCATCGGAAATTTGCGGATTTCCTGAAGATACCGGTTCAGCCCCTGCTCGGGGGACGGTGCGGGAAGGTTTGCATAAGTCGCCATCTGGATCAGCCCCTGTTCTGCCCCCGGATGTTTCGGGGATTAACATGCAAGTAGTGAACGAAGCGGTTCAGTTCAAGAACCACTAACGTCATTATCTTAACACTAAATGAAGGTCACTGCGATTTAGGTCCATCCATGACGATGATTGTCACGCCCTTGTGGCCCGTTGAAACATTTACCCGGCGGGTTGGCGCAAAACGTCCAGCAGCGCGGCCATATCGTCGGGCAACGGGGATTGAAACGTCATCTCATCGCCTGTGCCCGGATGGACAAACCCCAGACTGGCCGCATGCAACGCCTGACGCGCAAAGCCCTGCACGGCCCCCAACGCCGCCGCGCTTACCGCCTTTGCCGACAATTTACGCCGTCCGCCATAGGTGGGATCACCGATCAACCCATGCCCCGCGTGGGCCATATGCACCCTGATCTGATGGGTCCGCCCGGTTTCAAGGCGGCATGCCACCAGTGCCGCGACGGGCGGCATACCAAGCCGTTCAAGGGTTTCCACCCGCGTCACCGCATGGCGCCCCCCTGAAACAACACCGCCTGACGCTGGCGATCGGTTTTGTGGCGGGCCAGTTGGGTCGTGATTTTCATCACGCTCCCGGATTCGAAACTGATGCCGCGCGTGCCATGCAGACGCGGATCGGCGGCATCGGGCGCCCCGTGGCACAGGGCCAGATAATGGCGCCGCGCACTGTGCGCCTCGAACTGCGCGGCAAGTCCGTGATGGGCGCGATCACTTTTCGCCACCACCAACAACCCGCTGGTGTCCTTGTCGATCCGATGCACAATGCCCGGGCGTTTTTCACCGCCCACACCCGACAATTCACCGCCAAAATGGTGCAGCAGCGCATTCACCAACGTCCCCGAAGGAGAACCGGGTGCGGGATGCACCACCATGCCCGCCGGTTTGTCGATGACGATCAGATCGTCGTCTTCATGGACGACGTTCAGGGCGATGTCTTCGGGCAGGATGTGGCTGTCTTCTGCCACGGGCACGTTAATATCCACCACATCGCCCGCCGCGACGCGGGCCTTCTGATCCTGCATCACTGTGCCGTTCAGCCGCACCGCCCCGTCGGCAATCAGCCGCGCAAGGCGCGAGCGCGACAGATGCGCCGCCTCTGGTACGTCCTGCGCCAGTGCTTTATCAAGACGGGCGGGCGGCGCGTCCGAAATCACGACCCTGAGGGATGTTTCAGCCATGGACGATACTCCGCTTGATCCTGAACAGCAGCGCATGCTGCGGTTCCTGCGTATTCTGGTAACCGGGCTGACCGCCACGATGCTGGTCGGGCTGATAATCCTGATCACGCTGTTTGTCACCCGCTTCCCCGAGGCCACGCCGGTGATCGCCCTGCCTGACAGCATCGCCCTCCCGGATGGCACCAGCGTCACCGCCTTTACCCGCGGTCCCGATTGGCTCGCGGTGGTGACGGGCGACGACGAAATCCTGATTCTCGACGCCACCGGCCAGAGTGTGCAGCAACGTATCAAAATCGAACGATAGGGAAATGGTACCACCTCCTGGTCCAGCAAGATCATAGTTACGGGCAGCAAAACAACGGCTAAGGTGTCCACCCAACCGTCGCATTCGGCACCATACGAATCAATGAGTTATCGGGAAGGTGTCCACCGTAACTTTTACCACCGAATCCTGAAACGATACCGCCGCCGCTTCAAGTTGATACCCTTTCGACTGCGGTTCATGAAACCACCCCGCACTCACTCAATCACTCCCAGAACACTCTCAATCCGGTGCAGTGCGAGTTTCATTTCCTGCATCCGCAGCCCCGGCTGCGTGACACCACCTGCCCACCAGAATGTTTCGATCAGCATCTCACCCCTGGCCACGCGAGGCGCCATGGCATCCAGCACCGCCCGCACTGCCCCGGTGCGCGGGTCAAACTCAGCGCAGCCCTCTACCGCCGCCCGCAAAACTGCGATCCATTCGCGCTTTTGCTCTCGACCGATGATAGCCTCTGACCAATCGCCACCAAACGCAACGTTAGATAGCTGGCGCTTACGATCCATGTTTTTACCCTCTTGATTGATGAGAACATTTGTAGAACATTTATACGCCTCACGCTATCGGGCAGGTATGGTTCATGGATGAATTTAGAACGCTATACATAGATATGAACGCCTTTTTTGCGTCAGTTGAGCAGCATGAAAACGCCGATCTGCGCGGGCGGCCTGTTGGAATCACAGCAGTCGATTCGGACAGCGGATCCTGCGTGGCCTGCTCATACGAGGCCAAGGCATTCGGGATCAGGACAGGTACACACGTCCGCGAGGCGCGGCGCCTCTGCCCGCAGATCGTACTGCTGCCATCACGACACCGGCTCTATGTACGGTACAATCTGAGGATCGCCGCCATCCTGGATGAGATGGCCGAGGTTGAGCGCATCCGGTCAGTCGATGAGTTCCAGATCAAATTATCCGGCGCAGCACGCGCCGAGCATGGCGCATTCGCCCTTGTGGCGGCGATGAAGGCCCGCGTTGCGCAGGAGATCGGGCCAACAATCCGGTTTTCGGCCGGGATTGGCCCCAACCACCTGCTAGCAAAGATCGCGGGCAAACTCGAAAAACCTGACGGGTGCCAATGGCTCAGCCCGCGGAACCTGCCCGATCGGCTGGCACACCTGGCTCTCGACGATCTGCCCGGAATCTCTCGCGGCATAATGCTAAAGCTGAGCAAGGCCGGGGTCAGAGACATCCCGACCCTCTACCATCTGGATCCCCGCCAAGCGCGTGCCATCTGGAACAGCATCGAGGGCGAACGCTTTGTGCGCGCGCTCCAGGGCATGGACATCCCTCTGACCGAGACGCAGCGCCACGGCTATGGCAACTCGAAAATTCTTTCCCCAGATTTCCGCGCACCCAAAGAGGCGTATCTGGTCAGCCGCTGGCTCATCGAAAAATCAGCGCGTAGGCTCAGGCGCGACGGACGGGTAACCAGTCGCCTCTCTGTCATGATGCACATCATCCCAACCAATTCCGCCCGCGCCAGCATAAAGTGCGAGGCGACAGCCGACACCGGCTATCTTTTGCGGCTGCACCGAGAGCTATGGGTGCGCATCTGGCACCATCACCGGCCTCGACACATCGCGTCAATCGGCATTCACCTTGGAGACGTCAGCCTTATGGATGACCGACCGGGCGATCTATTTACACCGCTTGCACCCGCGACCCGGTCCCCTGGCGAAACAGTGTCGAGCCTTGTTGACATGATCAATGGCAGGTTTGGCGCCGAAACAATCCGCTACGGTGAAAACCGCCCGCATCCTGGCTTCTTTGAGCGGGGCTGACAGAATGGCACAGCGCATGTTCAATGAGCCGGGAAACACCTCACGAATTCAGAGCCGCATCGTGGCCGCCGCAGCCCACACCCAAACCATCGTACGCTATCTCGCAGCAAATGCAGCACATCCACCCCTCCGAATGTGTCTTGTTTTCCCTGCCGATTTTGGCCGCAGAAAGCCGGTTATCATGGTCTGGCCGCGCGAGTGGCTCACCCAGCCCGATCAAGGGAACATCCTCGAGGGCCTTCCTCCCGGCGGAATTGATGTGATGGCAGCGTGTCGAACTGGTCGCTTCGGTAGATATTTACGACTTCGGACTAGAGTAGCGGCGGGACCTGGTCGTTCGCGGCACCAATTCCGAACTGCAGCACTGTACAGTAAGACATCAACCGCACCCGTTCGGGCAACCTGTTGCTATTTTTATCGAATAGCATCATGCTTTTCTCGACAAAAAAGATTCATTGCCAGACAGTAGGAAATATTTTGGGTCGCGAAACACCACCGAAAATAAGGCGACAATTGCGACAAGAGGCGTTCTTCGGTTGCGCTAAGTGTGGCTCTCCAATTCTTCAATATCACCATATAATTGAGTTCGCAGAACATGGGCATTACGACCCAGAGCACATGATTGCAATTTGTCCGACTTGTCATCAGAGCCTTGGCAAGATGCGTCGTGACCGATGCTACGAACTTAAGAAAAATCCAGTCAATAAGCGCAATGGAAGGATCCGGGGTGAGCTTGGGACTAAAGCTGAAACCACCTCCTTTTTGGTCGGGTCCTGCACCTACCTAGATACGCCCATCATATTTTCATATTTTGAGACTCCTATAATTCGATACACAATAGAAGATGGTCAGGCTCTACTGGATATCTACATTCCAAGAGAAGACATGTGGCCAGATATATTGATTAAAAAGAACGATTTGATCGTCAATACAGGTAACAAGTGGGACATCGAATTTCGCACTGATTTCCTAAGAATCCAAAAGGAGTTTGGAAAAACCTATTTCCAGATCGATTTAAGAAAGGACGTGGCTGAGATTCGGGGGCAATTCTCCATAGCGGGTGAGGAGTTTCGTTTCTCTCCCGCCTCCACCAATGTCAACGGAGCGAGGATTACGGGTGCCACTCTGATTCGCTGCGCTTGCGGGATTGCCGTAGGTGATGGCAAGCAAAAGCTTTTCTGGCCAAACTATGCGATGGCGCACCCACGGGCGGCTCTCGTTTCTTTCCCTTGACACGTGTGTGCGCTGAGCGGGCTGGTAGATCGAAAAACTGTACCATGGGTCAAGCGCTTACACAGGGCTTCGAACAGTCATCTATTGCAATAAATGTTCGTCTCGTTGGATTGTCGGATCAGTCTTGTACCCAAGCATCCTTTTTATCCCAGACATGCGATTTTCCGCAATGTGGGCAACTAGCTGAGTTATGGCTTAAATTTGCGTTCGAAAACGACAATTTATCCATCCCGAATCCGGTATTTACCGGCAGGCCCGTTTTTGGGCACTTGATCATCACCATTCCCATGATTCGCTCCTTTTGAAATAGGAACCATAGTATAATTGATTTCTGGGTTTACCGTGAATCATTTCAACTAAGCCTCAAAAGCCGCCACCGCATCCGAATCTTATCGCTCTTCACAGCCCGACCAAACGCATGACTCCACACGCTTTTCAACCATCTGCACCTTGCGCGGCCGTTTGGCATGAATCATCAACCCCGCTTTATTGTGAATACACGCTATGCGCGGGACATAGCCTATTCAACCGAAAGGTGTTGTCATCATGACGGCCAAAGAGAAAAGCTAGTCAGAACAGTTTAAGTAAGGCGCCAGTGTGCTGGACCTGCATCACTTCGGCTCGCCCAGCCTCCCCAACGCCTCACGGGCATAGCGCTCGATCAACCGGTCCAGCACACCGTCACCCGGCGTCAGGGCCTTGAGGGCATCCGGCACGCTCTCTTTAAGGTGCGCGACGACATGCGCCCGGACGGTGGCGAATCCGGCATCTGCACCATATTTCATCGCGCTTTCCACGCCGGTCATGATCGCCTGGTGCAGATTTTCCTGATGACGCTTTTCGATCTGGATGCCGGTATAGGCAGCGAATGCGCCGCGCCCCCGGTTGAGAATGAACGTCAGCACCAGGCCGATCACCGTGATGATTGCGGTTTGCACCTGTTCGCTGGTCAGCAGGCTGTTGATGAATTCCATGGTCGTTACCTCTTATGCTTCATTGGTGGAAAGGGTGCCCGTGGGGGCGGTGGGTGCCGGATTGCCGGTGAATCCGGCCGGGGCGCGAAACCCCAGCAGGCGGTCGCGGGCGATCCATGTCTCGGTCACGTTGTCGGATTGATTGCCGCCGATCACGCGCAGGGCGTCGTCGCTCTGGCCGGTCAAAATAGCGACATGGCCGTTCCAGCTGCGCGTCTTGTGGGTGCGCCAGAACACCGCCACAGCGCCGCTGACAGCCTCGCAAGGCGCCCCATACTCCAACCAGTTGCGCGCCCCGAGGCGGTTAAACGGCTGCGGCTCATCTGGCGCACCCGCCGCCATACAGTGCGCAACGAACAGCCCGCACCACGGCACATCGTCGCCCGGATACCATTGGTCGAGATTGCGCGCCCAACCCATGATCTCCGGGTTGCTGGCCGCGCCGGGAACTTCCCGCGTGCCCAGCAGCGCGCGGGCCTCGGCCAGCCAGGCCGGTTCATGGCCCCGCGCCTCTGGGATCGGGGCGGGCCTGGCATCTGCCCCCCACAGCGCCGCCAATGTCAGAGGGCCGGGGAAATCCCGCGCCCGATACCCATGGGCAGCTTTGAATGCCGACACGGCATTGCGGGTGGCAGGCCCGGCCACGCCATCAATCTGCCCGCGATAATACCCCAGATCGGCCAGACGGCCCTGCAACGTCGCGATGGATTCCTGAGTGAATGTCATGTCGATACCTCATGTCAAAAGACCCCGCTGGCGGGGAAATTCAGGGCGACCGAAGCCGCCCCGTTTGGCTCACAGGTGTGCTGTGGCCGCCGCGACAGCCATCATGCTGGCCTTCTGAAAATCGGTGATGGCGATAGCCGCCTCACGTGCCCCCGGCCCCTTTTCGTCACGGATGTTTTCACATTCCGAAATTGCCGCAGCGACGATGGCCTTGATGCGTTCAACCGAATCGATACCGCTGGGATTGAACTTCATGCGCACAAGCGCGGCGGCGGAATTGTTGATTGCGCTCTCCCCATCCGGGATGGCGGCGGTGTGGATTTTCACATGCATGTCAGTGTCCTTTTTTCTGACTGTTCCCGTTGACGCTCGGGCGGCGAAAGGGCTTTGGCCCAATGCTGGAAACCCCGCTGGCGGGGCTGGTGGGTTGCGATAGTGGGGGGGATCAGTGGGCGCGGATTTCGAAGGGGATGCGCGGCGAGCGGAAGGTTATTGGTTCGGCCCCGCGCACCATGCCGGGGCAGTTGGTATATGCGGCCTCAAAGACAAAATCGGCGGTCGGATCGAGGCCAACCGGCGTCACCAGCCGAATATCAATGGTTGTCCATATCAGGCCAATGTTGCGGCCAACGCCGGGGTTGAGCCGCTGTGCCGGGGCCAACTGATCAGAGCGCGGATTGACAAAGCCCCATTGCGTGGACCCCGGCACGATCCGGCAACGGATACCGGGTGCAACACGGCGCAGCTTGATCTGGATGTCGCACGGCTGGCGCTCAACGCAATATCCGTCCAGCGGTCGGGTGTTGGTCAATGATACCTCGAACACCTTGCTTGGACGGCGCAGGGATTCAATGTCATCACGCACGTCGGCCATCTGATCCAGCACGTTTTCAACGCGATCCACCAGTTGATGAAGCGATTCCGGCGTGTTCCAGATTGCCATTGCCCGCTTTTTCACCGGCTCGAACAGCAGGATAACGATGGCGCCGATCATCGCGACCACGATCCAGTCGACACTCTTTGAGATAAACCGCTCCCAGATCATCTGGCGCAGCGGCTTGTGTTCATCAGACATAAGAACCTCTCGAAATTCTAGGACCAGCGCCAGACGCTGACGGCCAGCCACATCGCCAGCCGGCACCACGGCCCGACACCATCGGCGCGCAACGCCTCGTGGAATTCCGCCGCCGCCGTGACCCGCGACCAGTCGCAGGCCAGCAACCAGTCATGCAGCGCGGCGGATTTGAGATAATGCGGGTTGTGCGGCGAAAACGCCCACCGCAGGCTCCACGGCACCGACACATCGAACACCCAACCGACCGGCACGGTGACCGCCAGCCCGCTGCCCTTGCGCCCCACGTCCCAAATCAGCGGGCCGGTGGTGGCATAGAGCATCCCACCGCGTGGCGCGCACCACCCGGCGGCATCGGTGTAACCGCTCACGGCCAGTGGGTATCGTCGGCGAAATCAGCCGGGATGCCACTGGCCTTGAGGGCATAGGCGGCAAAGACATGGGCCGACTCGTGCGCCGCAGCCGCCTGCCCAAAGGCAAAGCAGGTCTGGGCATCCATGGGCACCACGCTGTTGTCGGCAGCAATCCACGCAAACCCTTCGGTGGCGTTGGCCCAGAAATAATCGCCGACCTGCGCCCCCTGCCCCAGCGCAAACCCGGCCAGCGTGGCCGCGCCGGTGATCCGCGCCTGTGACACCGCGTCGAAATCATACCAGACTCCGCCGAACTCAAACCCCGCGCGCAAGCGGCGATCCCTCTCGATGTTCAGCGCCACCTTGAGGGTGTCGGCGGCCTGTTCGGCCTTGTCCTCGGCGGTGATCGCTTGGGTAAAGTCGATGTTGCTCATTCTGTGACCTCGGTTTCATAGGGCGGCAGGGTGACCGGGCCGTCGCTGGTGAGGGTGATTGGCGCGGCGAACCGGGTTGCCTCGGGCGCGTCGGCGCCATGGGGCAAGGTCAGGACGATGTGCAATACACCGCTCATCCGACTGACCGGGCCGCAAAACCAATCGCTGGCGATGGCCTCGGCTGGCAGGGTTGCGCCATCGGGCAGCGCCGAGAAATCGAACACCTCGCCGTTGACGGTCAGGGTGTCGCCCGTGCGGCTGAGCGTCAGACGATTATCGCTGCGCATGGGGGATAATGTGATATGCATGGCGTTCTCCTTCAGAACCAGCGGCCAGTGGCCGTGATGTGGATATCCACAGAGTCACTGCCGCCCCAGTCACCGGAATTCTTGCCAAAATAAAGAGTTGCGTTTGTGTTGCCTGTGGAGCGCGTCGAGATGGTCGCCGGGATGGATGCCGTCCAATTGCCCGACCCAGACGCAGCGCCATCGCGGTAATCCATCGGCACGACTTGCATGGATGGTCGGCCTGAAAAGGCCGCAGGAAAGGTCCATGTCCCTTGCAGGGTATTGGTGGAAATTGTGGATAGCCGGATTGCATGCCAACATACCTGCGTCCCGTCAGAGAGTCGGACGTAATTGCCGTTGGCGTTGGTGCCGTATTCAGCATCGATCCGTCGCCATGTCCGCCATGAACCACCGCGTTTTTCGCGGCGATAGACGCTGTATCCGCCTGCCGCATTGCGGCGGTAGAATTCCTGCAACTGGGTGTCGGAATTCGACACCATCGCCAGAACGACCGATCCGGTTGGTCCGGTACCATCCGGCGTTTCCGTCGTTGTGGAGTTCACAGAGTACAGGCCACTGGCCACGATGCTGTCCAGTGATAGCGTCGGCAACGACGCCGCATCACCACCAACGCCAAACCCTCCGACGCGCAGAGCACGGCCAGGCGTGGAGTCGTAGGTCGACTCCTGAAGCTCCGCAGTGATGAAACCGCTGTTCAGCACTGCGATGAAGTCATTCACGTCCGACCTCAGATTCGGAAAACCGGCAAAAAACGCATCGGCCTTGGCCGCGAACGTCGCCGGATCGGCACGGCTGGGGATATCAGCCAGGGCGCGGATCGGTGTGGCCGGGGTATATGTTGCCATTAGGTCAGTCCTTCGATTTCGAGTGTCACAAAACTGACACCCCCTGTGGTAAGCGGGATTGTGTAATCGCTGTAAAAGCCGATGACGGTCGCCCCGTATTGCGGAATATCCGACCCCGCGAAATAGACGGTTGGCGTGGCCCGCACCGACGACAGCACCCGGTCCACCCGCCGCGCATCGCTGGGCGCCATCGCAAACTGAAATGTTGCATCGCGCGAAAACGACCGGGGGACGATGATCGCGCGCCCATAGGCGTCCCGCTCTTTACGGCTGTAATCGGTGATGCCGATTTCGCTGCCGATCAGCGTGGTCCCAAGGGCCTGGACCTGACCCATTGCAATGATGCCGACCTCGGCGGTCCCTGCCCCGGCATCGATTGTCACCGCTATCGATGTGCCTGGATAGCCGGGCAGCCCGACAAAAAGGGCCTCAGTGTCAAAGATGACCGGCTCGTGAAAATACGTAAACCAGTCAATAACCGGTGTATTGTCCACGATCTGGCGCGTCACATCGTAAAGCGTCGTGACAGATTCCGTGATCTTGACGCGCACCGAACCGGCATTAAGGGCAAAGAACGCCAAGCCGGTCACAAGCCGATCCGGCGCGAATGTATAGGTGATTGTTCCCGTGCGCGACACAACATCACCAACCCGCAGATCGAACGCCCGCCAGCGGTTGGTTGCGCCGATCTCTATCCATTTGGTGCCATCATCATCCGTCGGATCGTTGCCGGTGTTGCTGGCGATGGCGGATTCATAGACACGGTGGGTGGCGCCGGTCACGATCACCTTGTCGGCAAGGTCATAGGTTGTTCCGGCATCCCATACCGCAAAATCATCCTCGGTGACGTTTGAGGCGGTAAGAATGGCGTTGGTCATGGCGATGGGGGGTAAAACATTCATGCGTCGATCCTTTCCGGTGGCAACCCGTCCACGTCGAATTTTCGCAGGCTGTCGGCGGACTTGCGGGTATTGTTCGCGATCTGCATCCCAAGCTGGCGCTGCTCATCTCTGAACCCTGCCAACTCGGTTTTCAGTGCCTTGATCTCGCGAGCCATGTCGGGATTCCCGCCACCCAGCATGCTTTTGGTCTGTGCCGCGCTGTAGATCCGTGACGGCCCGGTCGCCTCCAATTCGGGGCCGTTTTCCCCGACCCAGCGCAGTCCGCCCAGGTGATCGCCGCCCGATGCAAAGCCGGGAATCGTGAGGCCGATGCTGGACCAGTCAAAGGCCTGCGGCATGAATTTCCGTTCGCCGCTGAGAATTTCCGCGCGGCCATAGTCGCGGTAGTGACCCGCCGGATCATTTTTGTACCCGCTGGTTGCCGCCGCCAGATCGCTGTAGATGCGCAGGTAATCGCCGCCATCAACCGCAACGTTTTTGGATTTGAACTGCCCCCAGAGATAATCGATCACGTTGCCGACGATATGGAACCCGTTGATGTTGTCCGTCGCCGACAGACCCGCGACTTGCGCAGCAACGGCACCCGGCGCCTGATCTGTCGAAACCCCCGCAGCCCGCGCAACCCCGGCCAGCCCCGCCATCGTGGTCAGGACATTGCCGCTGGCATCCCGTGACAATGTGTCTGCCACCCTGTTTGCCGCTGATATCCGCGCGCTCAGGGCGTCGGCCTGCATGGTGCGCGCAGCCTCGGCCCGGATGGCATCGGCCAGATCAACCAACGCCGTGCGCAGCGCCCCCATTGGTGCGGTAATGTTTGCCGCCGTGATGCTGCCGAACCAGGTGGAAAAGCTGCCCGACGGATCGAAACTGAACGACCCGCCCAATGTGATCTTGCCCGCCGCGCCACCGTTGATCGCAGACAACAACGTCGCCTGCGCCCCGGTCAGCCCACCAAGCGACACCGACCCGACAATCACCCGGCTGATCCGCCCGCTTTCGGCCCGCAGCAGGCGCAGCTGATCGCCGGTGATCCCCGGCAGGCCGAACAGACCCTTCATTGTCTTGGAGATCGTGCCCCCGGTGGCATAGAGCATGCGCGATTGCGCACCGGTCAGGGCGCCGTCAAAGGTTATCGCAGCCTTCATTGTCTTGGCGATGGTGCCGCCAGTGGCCCGCAAAATTCCCCGCTGGGCGGCATCAAGAGTACCGTCGAATGCCACCCCGCCACGCATCGTCTTGCGGATGGAGCCGCCCGTCGCCACAAGCAACCGCTGCTCATCAAACGTCAGCGCGCGCAGGAATTTCACCGTGCCGACGATATTCTTGCCCACGGTGCCGCCGGTGGTCCACAACAGCCGCTGATCATTTGCGGTCAGGCGGGCCAGCGTTACCTTGCCGTTGATCGTGCGCCCCACCGTTGTGGCCACACCGTCACTCAGCTGGCGCAGGAACAGCAGGCCCGTGGCGCTCAGGCCCGCCGGGTTCACCGCCGCCGTGATCGTGCGCAACACGTTGGCGCCGCTGGCCTGCAACGCCTGGCGCGCCTCAACGCTCAGGGTATCGGCAAAGGCGGTGGCGATGGTGATCGCCCGCGCGCCTTCGGTGTTGGCATTCAGCAGCAGGTTACGCGTGGCCGCAGGCATGTCGCGCACCAGAATGCCGGTGATGTTGGTGATGAACTTGCCTTGCTGGGCAAACAGAACCCGCTGGGCCGCTGCGCCGATCCTGGCGGTGTCAAACCCGGCGCGGATCATCGCGGCATAGGTGCCGGCCTGCTCAAAGATCACCCGCTGCGCCGCCGCCCCAACGCGGGGCAGATCGAAACCGGCCCGGATGGCAACGCCGTAATCGCCGCCCTGCTCAAACAGAACCCTTTGGCCTGCCTTGCCGATTTTCGGCAGGTTGAATGCCGCCTCAATGGCCACGGCATAGGCCCCGACATTGCCAAGGGCCAGCCGCTTTGCCGCTGCGCCCATGTTGGTGGCCAGCACCGCATTGACCGTGCGCGACAATTCCGAATTTCCGGCCAGCGCCAGTTGCATCAGATCCGCAGGCAGGCGCGAACCGGCGATCAGGTTCACCGTTTTATCCAGCGCCGATGCCGTGCGAACCGCCACCCAGGCTGTTTTCGCGTCCAGCTTTTTGCCCAGCGTCAGATCGATGGTCTTGATATGCTCGGATGAACTGGTCAGCGCCAACCACTTCTGATCCGGCGTCAGATCGGAGCGCACGACGAAATCAATGGTGCCGGAAACCCCGTCCTGCGCATTGGCGATCAACCGGCGCACATCGGCAGGCAGGTTGGCCGTGGCCAGCAGATCAACCGTGACGTTGAGCCGCTCTTTCAGAAACGCATAATTGATCATTTCCGCCGATTTGATCGCGCCTTCCAGCGCCCCAAGCTGACTGTCCAGCGCCTCAATGTGCGCCGGGTCCAGCACCCCGCCGCCCTTGAGGTATTCGCTCACATTGCCCAGCAGTGTGACCTGCTCACCCAGCAAACCGGCAATCACATCGTGGCGCGCGCCCTCGACATCGGCCACGCCCGACGCTAGCCCCAGATCGGCCAGCACCCGCGCCTCTGCCCGGGCCTGTTCCACGCGGGTGCGCGCCGTCGCCGCAGTGCTGTCCAGCAACGCCCGCGCCGCGCCGGTCAGATCGCCCGCCGCCGCGTTATCGCCCGATACCGCACGGGCGAGGATCGACTGGAACCGCGCCTCGTTGAACGCCCGTGCCTGCAAGCCGCTCACCAGCGCGCCGGATGTCCCGCGCAGATCGGCGATGAATTGGCGCAGGGATGTGGCCGTGCGATACCACAGGGATGCCGCCTGTTCACTGGCCCGTTGCGAGGCGGTCGCATCGGTAATCATCCCCTGAATGCCGCTGGTGATATTGCCCGCCATGTCGTTGATCGCAGCCGTGAATGACCCGATGGCGGGCAGGATCGCGTCAAACGCCCCGGACAGGCCGATCAGCGCGGCATAGTTGTTGCGCCCCGACACCGTGGTCAGGTCCATCGCCTCGATCATCGCGCGATATTGGTTGCGGGTGCGCGGCATGGTCAGGTTCAGCGCATCCATCACGGCACTGGTCTGTCGTGTCGTCACGGCCAGCCGTTCGGCCTCGGAATAAAACGCCGAATAATATGCCGTCGTCGCGCTGTTCATGGCATCCAGCCCGCCAAAGGCATCGGCCAGTTGCGATGCCGCAGCCGCCCCCGACAGGCCCGCCAGATCAAATGTATGCCCCAACGTGTCGGTAATCCGCTGCACCGCGCTCAGGGACGTGGCCAGCCGGTTCAGCGTGGCCGATGCCCCCTCACCATCCTTGGCCAGCGCAGCAATGCCGGGGATCAATCCCGCAAAGGCATCGCCCAGATTGGTCATCTCATCCTGGATGGCTTGCAGGGCCTGTTCATCAGTCATGCCCTTGGTGGACAATTCCACCTGATAGGCGAAATTCGCAAACGCCGATTGCCCGACGCCCAACGAGGCCGCAGCATCCATAATCCCGGTCTGGATACCCGAAACCGCCTTCATCAGCGGATTGGCCAGTTCCGCCGCCGCCTCTTCGTATTCCGTGCGGTACTTCGTCGACAGCCCCAGAAACCGGGTGATTTTCAGATCCTTGAATGTCTCGATCAAGGCGTCGAAGTTGTTCACGGTGACGCGCAGGCCGGTGTCCAGAACTTCGGTCTTTTTCTTGAAGAACGCGAACACCGCAGCGACAGCCAGCAGCGGCGCCGCAATTGCACCAATCGCGCCCGCAATGGCCGTGCCGGTGCCGGTGGCAAGCGCCGTGCCAACCTGTGCGCCTATGGCCCCGAACATCCCGCCGATGCCCCCGCCCAGCAACCCACCAGCGGCCAGCCCCATGCCCCCGATGAAAGCCGAGCCAAGCCCGGCCACACCGCCGATCACACTGGACAGGATACCCCCGCCGCCGGGCACAGCGCCGCCGATACCCCCGGCAGAGGCCGCGCCGCCCGCCAATGTGCCACCCATGCCGAGACTGATCAAAATCTTATTCTTGATCGCCGCAGCCGCCATCTGCTTGAGCGTGTTTGTGAAAATATCCACCAACCCGCTCAGCCCATTGCGGAACCCATCGACCATGTAATCAACCGCGCTGTCGATACCCTGGGAAAACGTCTGATCGACCGTATCAATCGCGCCCTGCGCCGTGCTGGTGATCTGACGGATAAGATCGCTGGTTTGCTCTTTAATCCCGGCCGTCAGTCCGTCGACAGTTTGACCACCAATCTTCGCCATGACGCGAGATGGCGAATGGATGTCCAGTTTTTCACGCACACCTGACACCATCTTGTCGATCACACTGGCAACACCGGCGACCGGATTGCCGCCATAATTCTTGATGCCCTCTGCCAACCCATCCATTGCCAGCTTGCCAGCCTCAAGCATCCGCTGAGGCCAGTATCCAACCTCGGAATGGATAGCGGTCCAGACACCCTCCATGGCGACCCTGGCCTTCGCCTCCCCACCGGATAGGCCCGTCATCAACGAAACGATGGCAGTCTTCCCCCAGGTCAGAAGCCGACCCGGCCAGGTTGAAACCTCGGCATAGATCGACGCCCAGACCGGCGCAAAAATGTCTTTCCAATTCTCAACATATTGCTTGCCGTAGTCCAGCGCCGCCGCCCAATCGCCACGCAACAGCGCATCGATACCGCCGACGATGACGCCAAGCTGCTCAAAGGCAAAACCACCTGCCGATTTCACCGCCTCCCACAGTCCGGTGAACGCCTGCCCGACAACCGCAGCGGCGCTTTCCAATGCCCCGGTGATCCCCGGAAACCTCTCACTGATCGAGGCCCAGTTGTTATACAGATACGCCCCCGCCGCCGCGCCCGCGATGCCCACCAAAACAAGTGGTGACACCAACGCCCCCAGAACGCCGACCAACGGCGCGGCAGCACTCAGGATGAACCCGAACGCCAGCGCCGCCGGGCCAATCGTTGCCGCGATGGTTGCCCCGATACCCAGAAACCGCTTGGTTGAATCGCTCAAACCGCTAAACCACTTGGCCGCATCTGCCACCCGGTCGGCAATGACTTGCAAAGCGGGCGCCATCACCACCGCAAGCTGATTGCCAACGCCCTTGCCAATCAGCCCAAGTCGGGAAATCGCATCATTTGTATTTTCAATCTGGTCAGCATCCACCTCGGACACCGCCACGCCAAAACGGGTGACATCGTCAGTGGCGGTGCGCAGCGTGGATCCGTCGATCCGGGCCATTTCGGTCGCGGCCCGCTCACCGAACAGCGCGCCCGCGACTGCCGCCCGCTGCGCTTCGGGGATGAATTCCTTGATCGAACTGTTGATCTTCGCGAATTGCTCATCCAGCGGCAGTTTCACCAAATCCTTTGCCGACAGGCCCAGGCGATCCAGCGCCTTCACTGCCGGACCCGTGCCCGCAGCAGCGCGCGACAACCGCTGTTGCAATGCTTTTGTTGCTGCCTCGATCTGCCCCATGCTGACACCGGCCAAATCCCCGGCGCGCGCCAGAACCTGAATCGATTTCACCGTGGTGCCCATGGATTGCGCCATCTTGGCCTGCGCATCCACCGTGGTCAGGCTGGATTTGACAGCCGCCGTGGCAATACCCGCCAGTGGCAAGGTGACGGCAAGCGACATGCGCTTGCCGATCTTTTGCATGTTGGCGCCGATCCGGGCAAACCGCCGCTCCATATCGCCCATAGATGCCTGGGCACGCTTTGCGCCCCTGTCAAAGGCAGCACTGTCCAGCGACAAATTAGCCCGAAGGGCACCGATCACAGCTGACATGTCATTTTCCTTGATGATGATAATGCAGGGCGATCAACCGCGCGCGCAGCATGTCGTTCGCCCTCTCGGGATCCGCAGGTGCGGCATCCGATTGCCGTTTGGTGAAATCAGGCATCTTGCCCGGATCGTGGAACGCGAATGCGATCAACTGCGCCAGTTCCTGCTGTAACGTCCTGCGCGCGGCGATTTCGGCCTTTCGGGCCGATCCGGCCGCGCGCAGGATCAGGTCATATTCCCGCAACGTGACACGCCACAGCAATTCATAGGGCTGAGCAGACGCGACCCAGCCCCTCAAAAGTGCGTCCGGGTCTAGGCGCTGCGGGGCGCCTTCTTCTTTTTCCCACCGGCTCCGGCGTTTCGACAGGCGCATCGTTACCCGCCTCAGCGTCTTTACCTTTCGACTTGGGAAACGCCGCTTCAATCGCCTTGCCCAAAAGATCGGCGCAGGCCATCGGCCCGCCCCGTTCCTCCAACACATCCATGGCAATTTCGCGATCAACCCCGGCGCCATCCTCAAGGCAAGTCGCAAAGAAATCGACAATGAACCCGGCGCTGACATGCTCCCCGAGGCCGGACAGCAGCTTGGTCACCGGCTGGTCAAACTTATCTTCCAGCCGCAGTTGCGCGCGGGTGGTCATGCGCAGAACATGCGTCACGCCACCCGCGTCAAACGTCACCCCGCCGACACCGCTCACGAGGTCGCACCTGCGGTATAGGTCGGCGCGCCGGTGGTGCGGACCTTGATGGACAGCATCATGTCCGCGCCCACATCAGCCGACGGCACAAACACGGTGGCATAGCCGGTATATTCGAACACATCGCCGCCGGTTTGCCCGGTTGCGGTTTCCAGCGTGACCTCGAAATAGATCGGCACATCGCTGTTTTGCTTGGCCAAAGCATCGGCATAGAGCGTCGGCGTGTAAAAACACTCGATCGACACTTCGCCGCCGTCCTTCAGTCCCGGCCCATATTCCTTGAACCCACCGGTGCTGTCGAGGCTGGTGCGGTCATTGTAATCGCGCGCCACCTCGGGCACGACGATATTTTTCACTCCGGGGATGGCGACATACGTCGTGCCATCGGTGCCCCATTTCACAGACCCGCCAAAGACGGGAACGGCATCAGTCGCCATTTTCTCTCTCCATTGATTTTAAGTGCCTGCCGGAATGGCCAGCATCAAACGCGGTAAACCACCGCAAAATCCAGCGACACGCGCTGAATGACATCGCCACCGTCCGCCACAGGGCGGTCACGGATGGCGCCCAGGATGGCCGATGTGATCGGCCCTCCCCGGTATCCCGAAAGCAGCCCGCGCACCTGCATCGACAGGTCACGAACCGAAAGATATGTGGTGCCGAAACAATCCACCTGAAGGCGGCCCCGGATCGTGCCGGTGGCCCCATCCAGCGTGACATCCTCAGACCCGCTGACACGGCTCAAAACAATGCGCGGCATCGCATTACCGACGCCCATTGTGCCCCAAGACACGGGATGGCCCAGCGTCAACAGAAGGGTGCGGATATGCTCTTCCATCACGATTTAGGCCAGTGAAGGCTTGAGACACAGTTGAGTTGCTTGATCAGCTGTAAAACCAACTTTCAGACAAGCCTCATAATGTACGCGTCGAATCCTAGCCACCATTGCCGCTTCCCGCTCAATATCCGGCCAACTCGATTCAACTGCCGAAAAAGCGGCCTCACGCTTTGCCGCATCCATGATATTTTTTCCCGTTTTCGGTCCCACAAATGTTTCCTCCTGTGCAAAATGACGCCCATAGGCGTAATAATTGGCTAGATTGTGATTGTTAGCTGTACAGATCTACTTCGCGGCCTTGGCGGCGTTGCGGGCCAGTGTCTTTTTGATCTCCGACCACATGATTTCACCCAGACGTTTCAGCATCTGCGGCTGCTCTGCATCCCAGGCCGGGCGCATGAACGGATCGGCGTGAACGAATCCGACATATTTGCCAGACTTGTGAAACCGGGGCGCCGTGCCAAATTCGATCAGATGCGCATGAGGCGCGCCTTTGCCGTCATCGTCGAAAGGCCCGACATAAAGCGTGGTTTGCGAAGCGGTCTGATCGCCTCGTGCGCTGCCTCTCTGCGATGGCGCCAGTTTTGACGTGACCGTCACCTCAAACGGCGATGCGCTGGCCCGATGTGCCACCGGCTGCAAAACCTTTTTGATCGCCCGCCGCGACACCCCCTTGGCGGTGCCGCGCTTCAGCTCCGCCAACTGGCGTTCCAGCTCGCGCGCACCCTCGAATTTGAAACTTACAGACATGCGCGCCCCTAACCCGTTTCCGTTGTGGCGGTGATTTCAAGCCGGTCATTGCGACCCAACTCCTTGATTCCGACGATCTGATAGGTCACGCCATTGCAAATCAGCCGATCTGCCGGGGTTATGCCCCGAGCGAAACTGGACGACCGCACCACAAACCGGGATCCTGTCTGGGCGCTGACTGCGGCGGCCAAAAACCGTTCTCTGTCAGATACATCCACCTTTGAGGCCCAGACCGGATCGCCGTGATAATCGGCATCCGTATCGGTCCACCCTTCAACCACACCCAACCCATCATCATGGACAGAGGCGCGCAGAAACTGCACCCGGCGGTCGAGCATTCCGGCACGCATCAGACTTGCCCCACGATCACATCCAAAGGATATGCGGGGTCAGCATGTCACGAGCACCATTGGGCAGGGCGACGGCAGAAACGCCGGTCACCACATCCTCGCGGTTTTCGTAAAGCTGACCGACGATCAACAGGATCGCGACGACGAAATCGGCTGGAACATCAGACACATCCCCATATCCCGCGATGAAACGAACCCCCACCGTATCGGCCCCCGCCTGAGTGACCGGCCAGACCGCAGAATTCACCGGCACAATGCGCACGGGCGAAGATCCACGCACCAGGCGGTAAAGCGCCGGATCAAGGATTTTCTCGACACCCGCCCCATCGAGATATGAAATCTGAGAAACCGATTGAACCGGCCCACATGGCAACTCGATAGACCCACCCAAACCAGACAGGCGCAACTCCAACGCCTGGGTCACCAACCGGCGGCGGGTGAAGGATTCCGCCTTCGCCCGCGCCGCCGCGATGTAGATCGCGAACAAATCGTCGTCGTCAGCCGCATCCATGCGGCAATGCGCCCGCGCCCGCGCAACCGTCACCGGCTCGCTGGCCGGTGGGGTGATCACCGTGATCGTCACTGCGCGCCCTGAATTTCGACGGCAACACCGCGCGATTCAAAATGCTTGGCCGATGCCACCGACAGAACCACCTCCTGCCCTTCCCGATAGCGCTCTTCACGGGCGGTGCCGCGCCGCTCATCATCCACGGTGTAATCCTTGACGAACCGCATCAGCACTTCACCGGGACCGGCGACAAATCGCACCGCCGTTCCCGCGCCTTCCGCATCAGCACCAGGCACATCACCCGCCTGATCCACACCCGCAGCAGCATCGGCGTCAGCGTCAGGCGCATCACCCGCCTGAGCCTCTGCGATCACCCCGTCCACGACACTTTTGTCAGCGACATCGTCTTGTTTTGCCTTGGCCATATCCCGTCTCCTGTTTCAAAGAATGATTGACGCGCCGCCACGAGACGGCGCGCCATGCATCACGCGACGGTGACGATCTCGGCCACACTGGCCGCATCGTGATCACTTGCTGGGCCATAGCGGCAATCACTGCCCAACAGCACCGCAGCGGCATCGCTGGTGGCCGTGGCAACGGTCAGGGAAACGCGGACAAAGCCAAACGCATTGGCCATGTCCAAATCACCGGTTGAGAACGAAATCACGGCCTGCGTGTTGCTGTCACTGCCCGCCTGGGTCAGTTGGGTGATTGCGGCGCCGGTCAGATCCTTCGCGCCAGTGCCGGAACCGTCCTGGGCCTGCTCGATCTTGGCGTCGAGTGTGGCCGAGGCCCCAAGATCGCCCGCCGAAACAACGGCCATGAAATTCAGCCAGTCCGCGCAGGACACCCACCCGGTGGCAACCGTCCCGGCGGCATAGGCGTCGGGATCAATCGAGGCCAGCACACCGATGGTGGCCGCCATGGCGACAGTTTTGTTGCTCATGTCTCTCTCCAAATTCTGGATTGTCTGGCCAACCACGCCCAATGCATGGCGGCTTGGGGATTGCGCCGCACCCTGTCAGGGCGGCGCAATCATACTCAGGCGCGTTCGGCCAGCGCGACGAAATGCGATTTCGTGTTCGCGCCGTGGGCCGGTGCAACCGGTGCCGACAAATGCGGCTGACCGCCAAACCGGAACGTCCAGCGGAACGCCTCGATGTTGTGATCGAAATAGAGGTGCATCGACCGGGCATATTTCGGCCCGTTCTGGCGCCGCAGGGCATAATAGCCCTTGGGCGAGATCAGCTGGATATCGCCCTTGTCGCCAAGGCTCTTGGCGTGTTCGCTCAGCTTGATCGGCAGACCCAGCAACATACCGCCCGGCGCATCAACCAGACCGTTGGGCGGCATCCAGATCGGCGTGTCACCCACCTTCATGGTCATCAGCTGCGGCAGGGTGTCGGAATTGGCCATCCAGAACGGTTTGTCGCCCGGCACCCGCAACAGCCGCGAAAACATGTTCATCACGTTTTCAGCAAGGATCGTGTCCGCCGCCTGACTGCCCTCTTTCGCCACGCTGACCAGCGCCCCACCGGCCATCCAGCCCAAAGGCTGATTGACGCCAGAGCCGTAGACCATCGAACTGTTCCGCTTCCACGAAATCGCTTCACCGGCTTTGCGCGTCAGACGCGATTCCAACCGTGGCGCGTCTTCCAGCAATTCCTCGGTCGCCAGCACGAAAGCATAAAGTTCATGCAGCGGCACTGTCCGCTGATCCGTGAGCATCTTGCTCGGGTCCATTTTCTGACCTTCGCCGCGCCAATTGGCCTGCACACCACCACCGCCCCAGGGCGTGGATTCATCGGACAGGGATTTCACCTCGCGCTTGTCGGTTGGCTCTTCATCCACCAGCGGGCCGAACTCATCCAGCTGGTTGACCACCTCATAGATGGAATCACGATAATCAGCCGGCACTTCGAACCCTTCGCCCGACGCGGCCCCGCCAATATGAGTGCCGGTGGGCGTGGCACCCTGGAACAAGCGTGCATCCACCTGCCCGCCCATCCGCGACGCGGCGCGCACAGCACCCGCAAACTCGGACAGCCCTTTGAAACCGCCAGTGGTTGCCGGGTTGGGGTCATTCACGGTGGTCGACAGCGCGGGCGAAATCGCATCCATTGTCCGGCGGCGTTCGGCCTGGGCCTCTGCCTTCTGGATATCCGCCTGTTTTTCCGCGATCTGAGATTCGATCTCGGAATATTGCGCCTCTTCCTCGGCGGTCAGATCGCGACTCTCATTATCCGCCGCATCCAACAGCGCAACGCCCTTGCCCTTCAGGGCCGCAAGCGCCTTTCTCAGCTCAGCCAGCTTGTTCATTTTCCATCCTTTTCAGATAATGCCGGGGTGTCGTTTTTGGTTGCGACACGCCCGGCGCGCGCCACATCGCATCCCCAAATCGGGTTTTCGAAATTCAGATCAGGGACAGACGCCGCCGCTCAATCGACGCGCGCCGCGACCCGGACCGCCCGCCCTTGACCAAGCGTTGCAGCGTTTCGTCCAGCGTCGCCACACGGTCGGCCATACCCAGCTTCACCGCCATCTGGGCGCCATAACACCGCCCGCCGCCCATATGCCGTTCGGCAGTTTCCGGATCCGCGCGCACAATCGAAACCGGAACGCCGCGCGCCTTGGCCACATCCTTGGTGAACATGTCATAAAAGGCTGCACCGTCTGCCGCGATGGCGGCGCGGGCCACCTCATCCAGCGGCTCAAAAGGATTGCCTTCGGTCTTACGCGGGCCGCTGGAAATCATCGTCATGGCGATGCCTTCCATGGCCAGCTTTTCACTGATCTCCTGGTGGATACAGTAAACCCCGATGGACCCGACTTCGCCCGAGGGCGTGACCACAATCTCATCACAGGCGCTGGCGATCCAATAGGCGGCACTGGCCGCCAAGGTATTGGCCACGGCAATGATCGGGCGGTCCGCCCGTTTGGCCGCACGGATGATTGCCGCCGTTTCAGGGACAAGGCCGACCTGCCCGCCGGGGCTGTCGATGTCGATCACGATGGCCGAACAGGCCTGATCATCCGCTGCGGCGCGAAACGCCGCCTGAAACCGTTCCATCGCCACACCGCCGGAAAAGTCGGTCATCATATTGGCGCGCGGCAGGATCGACCCATGCAACCGCAGCACCCGCACCTGCCCCCGTTCCCCGCGCGCCTCACCGCTCAGCGCAACCGGTTTGGCATCTGGATATACCGGATCTGCGCGCGGACCGGCCTGGGCGCGCAGCGCCAGCGCCGCGACGATCTGTTCGGCCTTGGCCGGATGGATAAACCATGTACCCTGCCCAGCCATGCGCAACACGCGCTCAATTTCATGCGACATTTTTTATCACTTTCAGATTCGGGCGCCCGCCGTTTCGCGCAACGCTTTGGCGAAGGAACGCGATGGTATCGCTGGCCTCCTTTCGATCCCGCCCCACATTGCCGACCGGCGCCATGTTCAGCGGCTCCATGAACCGGTCGCCCGCAGGCCCGATCCCGTTCAGATTTTCCCGACGCCGGATTTCGTTGACCGAAAGCCAGCCCCAGTTGCGGCCCAACGCATAGGCCTGAAACCGGCTTTCGATGTCACCGCGCAACAGGCTGTCCACGTTGAATTCGAAATAGAACCGGTCATCAGCATCCAGCAGATGCTTGTTGACGCTGCCCTCGATCATTTCCAGCCACGGGCCCAAGGTGCCGATCACGAAATCCAGTGATTGTTCTTCGATGTTTGAAAACGTCGCCTTGTCGAGGATGCCCACCTTGTGGGGCGGAATCCGCCAAAGCCGCGAAATATCCAGCCACAGCTCTTTGCGCGTTTCCAAAAACTGCGCCTGTTCGTTCGAATGGGCCAGCTGCTCGACATCCATGCCGTATTCAAGAACATTTGGTTTGTGCCGGTTGCGTCCGGTCATCGCCCGCTGCCAGGCCCGCAGGAAATTGTCTTTCGATTCCTTGTCTGCGAAATTTCCCTTGTGCTTGAACAGAATCGACGGGGTCGCATCGTTGGCAAAGAAGCTGTTGGCATACCGCTGCAACGCCAGCGCCGCCCCGATGGCCTCGACTCCATCCCTCAGGATCGGCGAACGCCCGCGCCGCGTGTCACACACCGGCGGCAGCGGAATATACCAAACCTCATCATCCAGCAAAACACGCTCCGGCTTACCCGGTTCGCGCACCCGGAACCGCAGCCCCCGGTCGGCCAGTTCCTCAACCTCGAAATGGCAAGGCGCAATCCGCCACAACCGTTCTCGCGGAGCGCCCTGGTCAACACGTTCGGCCAGAAACACGCCCTCAGCCGCCAGATCGTCAAGCATGTTGGCAAAGAACTCGAAGGATGTTTCGCGTGGGTTCGGATTGCGCAGCAGACGCGCAATCGGGTGGTTGCCACGTCGCACCCGGCTATCATCCTCCTGACGCTCGAACACCGCCAGCGCCAACCCTGCCACCGTCTTGCTCAGCACGTCCAGACAATCACGAACAACCGGCACCGTGCGCGCCCGTTCCACGGTCACCGTGATGCCCGCCGCCGTGGGGCGCCCGGCGATACCATACCAGAAATCATCAGCCGGATCGCGGCTCCGCGCCGCCGGGTCAGCCTCGCCCCGCACCCCGCCGCCGAACATCGAAAACAGCCCCATCACGCCACCTCGTAATCAGCGGGAATGGAAAGGCTGGCCACAGCCGCGACCGGGTTCAGGCGCATGAGCATGAAGGCATTGAGCGCGGCAATCAGCGGATCGATCTTGGCCTTGCCGGATGCCGCTTTGGTGATGATCACTGCGCTCCCCCTTTGTTCACTTTTTGCATTTCCAAGAACCCAATCCATCATCGCCCGCGCCCCATGGCGGAACGTCCCGTCTTTCAATTTCCGCTCCAATCCCCAGATCGCAGGCGACAACTGGGCGCCCTGCCCGATGGCCTTCATCCGGTCCGTCGCGATTCCGCGCAGGGCCATCTCATCAACGATGGCACTGATCCCGAACGGATCGAGGCCAACAGCCCCTGTTGCGGGCAGCAGATTGGCCAGAAACAGTTTCTCGGCCACATCCGCGACCCCGATCACATCGCCGCGCGGATCGTCAGGCTCCAGCAAGATCAGATCCCCGTCATTGGCGAAATCCAGCAGGCGCGGGGCGATTTCCTTGCGCTGCTCCATCACTTCGGGATGCGCCCAGGCGCGGCCCCAGTGCAGCCATTCCTTGGTGCGCCGATCCCGACCCACCACCGCAACACCCAACAGATCATCAAGCCCCCCGCCATCGACCCCCATCACGGCCACCTCTGATCGCTCGATCAAAGTGTCGAGGGTCAGCCCAGGATCACCGGCCTTGGTCCAATGCTGTGATCCGATCCACTTGCCCATCAGGGCCGCGCCGATTTCGACATTGAAATGCTGGCTGGCCAGCAATGCCAGCGCAGCGGCCCCGTCTTTTTTCTTGGCCGTCAGTTCATCCGCCAGATAGGCCGGATCAACCGACACCCCAAAATTCGGGTTGACCATCGGCCAGGTCGCCGGATTCATCCAGCCGCCGTCCTTTGCCATCTTCAACGGCAGTTCATAAAGCACCGCCAGCACCGGCAATGACATCTTGCCATCCCGAACCGCCCGGGCCTTTTCCAACTCGGCCTTGAACACCCCGGCGGGCGGCGATTTGCTCTGGGTTGTGATCTGCATCAGAAACCCGTCCGGGCGTGCGGCCAATGCGCCGCGCACCTCGGTAAAGACATCAGCAGCCTTCGACTTGGTCGCGAATTCATGTGTCTCATCGATCAGCGTGAACGTCGCCTTGCCCCCGGTGATCGCATCAGTATCCGCCGCCTTGATCACGATCTCGGCCAGCGAAACCCGGTGCGTGATCTTCTTCAGGTGATCCTGAAGATGAAACAGCTTTGACAGTTCGGCATCGTGACGGATGATGCCCTTGGCCTGTTTGAACGCGATGGACGCGATGGTTTTGGTTGGCGCGATCAGCAGCAGCTCTGCCTCGGGCCGTTCGTTCATGATGATCGCTGTTACCATGATCGCCGCCGCGATTGACGATTTGCCATTCTTCTTTGGCACCAAAAGAAAGAACTCGCGGATCATCCGGCGCTTGGTGACCGGATCGTAACTTCCAAAGACCACCCGAACCAGGTCGAACACCCAATCCTCGCAGGCCTCGCCATAGGTCGGCGTGCCCATGATGTCCGGCACCCGCAGCCGCTTGAAAATGCGCAGGGCCTTTTCCGCAACCGCATCGAACAGCGGCAATTTCGGGATCAGGGACAGGCGATCCTTGATCCGCTGCTCCCAATCGGGCAGTGCCGTTTCCCAACCGGGGGCAGCGCCCCCAAGCATCAGAGCATCAGTTGGCACGGCCATCGAACTTCAAATCACTGCCCCAATCGCCAGACTCGCCGGTTTCCTCTGCCGCGCGCTGCGCCATCTCTTTCTTGCCAAGACGTTGCGGCTTTTCTTCGCCCGCCTGGGCCTCATCGATCGACACCCGTACGTTCATCAAATCTGATTTGTCGATCATGCGCCCCAGTTCTTTCAGCGCCGCGACATTCCCGGCGGTTGCCATCTCCATAGCCAACTCCAGGCGCCGCGCATCCAGCCGATCCCGCATCCTGTCGCGGTCCTTCAGCTCGGCTCTAAAATACCGCTTGAGGGTGGCCAAAGAGACAGGCCGACCGGTGCTTGGGTTCACCAAGGCATTGGCAACCCGCGTATTGCTCCACCCCAAACCCAGTAACATCTTGACTTTATTGCGATCTTTTTCAGTCACTTCAAAAGACGGTCGCCCCCGCTCCCCTTTACCTTTGGGAACCGGATTGCCAAACAGATCAACGCTCTCCAAAATTCGGCTCCTCCCAAAAAATTCTACGCCTGAGATGGTACGGTGGTCTGGGGGAATGCAGGGGGTGGGGATTACCCCCCTACCCGGTCAGACCCCGAAACCGTGCGCGTTTGTCTCTTGGCGCTGCTTGTCGCCGTCGTGACAAGGCTTGCACAGACACTGAAGGTTGCTGCGATCCCAGAACAGGGCGCGATCACCGCGATGCGGGATCTTGTGGTCAGCAACGAGTTGCGATGTGTCGCCCTCAATCCGCCCGCACATCGCGCAGGTGAAGCGATCCGCAACCAACACCGACCAGCGCAGCCGCTGCCACGCCGCCGTGCCATACCATGCCCGCCAAGCGTGACGATCCCGGCGCGATACATCCGGTTGCGTAACCAGCCGCTCCACCGGCGACGTCAACGAACCAATCGCCGGTTGCAACCTCGACAACTTGGCCATCGCACACCTCATGAAATGGAAAAGACCAGCCGCATCGTTGCAGCTGGCCATATGAACGCGCCAAACAAGGGGCGCGGGATGTCTCGGGACACAATACAGGCGTGGTGCATCGGACCTATGAACCGACGCCAACCGCCCAGCCGTCCGGGCCACAGGCGCCTTGGGCGCGGGGCATCGGACATGAGGCTCTTGGCGGGCAACGTAAGCGCGGCCCGCCGCACCTGTCAAGTATCGCTTGACAACTTAATCAGATCGGCCACATCGGCCAGCGCGGGCGGCACACCACCCAGAAGCGACAACCGCACCCGAACACCATCCGCCGATGTCAGGCTCACCACCTCGCATTGCTGCCCCGCCAACGGCCCCGACCGGAACAGCGCCCGGTCACCGGGGCGCAGGCGCGCAGCGGCAGCCCGCCGCGCCCGCGCCGATCTGCGGGCCGATTCCTTTGCCTCATCCACAGCGCGCATGGCATGCAGCGACCGCAGCCCGCCATCATCCAACCTGCCCCACGATCCGTCTGATGCACAGAGCGCGCCCGTGATGAACGGACAGGCCAGCACCGCGTGAGGACGCACAACACCCTCGAACCGGGCGAACACATAGCCAGGCAGATAGCGCCGGGTGTATTCCCGCAGATGGCCGCGCACCCGCTGTTTGCGCCGCAGCACGGGATGGAAGGCATAAACGCCGCGCCGCTCAAGCCAGCGTTCGGCGGCATCCTCGCGTTGGGGCTGACACAACAGCGCATACCATTCCCGCGCGCCACCCATCGACAGGGCAGCGACTGGCGCATTGGCGGCGATCACATCACCGATGGCGAAAGGTGACATTCGGCTCATGCGCTGACCCCCGGCAAGGCACGCTCACCACGGCCCAGGGCGCGGGCGTTTTCGCATCGGGCAATGGCGGCGCGGCGGCGCTCAAGTGCGGCACGATCCATGGCCGTCAGATCACGGCCCGCCTTTTCCATGGCAACCAGACGCTCATGTTCGCGCACGGCACCGCGCGCCCCTTCGGCGATTTTGCTGACCACGTAATCGCCGGGCCACTTCCAATACGTGGTGACCCACTTCATCAGTTCTGGCGCCCAACCACCCGTCAACGCAGACTGCCCGATCACGCTGGCAAAGACCTTGCGCACCAACGGCCCGGCATCATCACCGGGCGGTTTTTCGATATCCAGCGCCCGTTCGAGGATCCGCACGGCCAGCGGGAACCGGTCGCGTTCCTTACCACCACCCCGCCCCGCCATATCCTCGGCCAGCGCACCCAGACCATCCACGATCATATAAGCCAGCCGCTTGCAAATCTCGTGCTGCATCGCCTCGAACGCCGACGCCTTCATGGCGCCCGGTCGCGTCAGGCCCATGCGCTCCAAGGGTTCAATCAGATGTTCCCGCACCCGTGCCTCACCCGCCTTCTGTTCCTGCTCATTCATCGCCCTGCCCCTTTTCTCAGCCTGCCCGGTTTCCGCCCTTCAAACCGCCCGAATTTCGAGAAGTAAGATGTTCTGTCTTGTCCTGTACTGTTCTGTCTTGTCCTGTAGGGCAATTTCACCAAAACACTGAAATCGTCCTGTAATGACGCTGTAATCCTGCTGAAATGTTACTGAAATCTGCTGAAATCATTTCAGCAATTTCACTTGATTTCAGCTCTTGCTCCCCTCTTTGAAAGGGACGATCCGGCCCGTGTATCCGATAGCGTCGGCCATGCCGGATCGCACATTGTCGGCAGTGATGTGCAACTCGGTGCGCTCGAACCATTCGGCCACCTCATGAATTGCGCGATCATCGCCGACGATGTGTTCCTGAATCCCGATTTCCAGCATCTTCTTGCGAATGCGAGCCTTGCGCACCGCCAGACGGCCCGCCTCGCGGCCAGCCGCCCTGCCCCTCTTGCGCTTGGACATTTCCTTGACGATCTTCAGGATCAGGCTTGGATGGCCCAACCGTTCACTCACGATTTCGCCGTCGCCGTCTGCAATCAGGACTGGCACCCAACCATGCAGCACAGCGGCGCGCACCTCGCGCCATTCACCCACGGTCGAGTATCCGGCCATCTCCGCCAGCTCCACGTCACAGGTGGGCAGGGTTCCGGCGGGATCCTCATATATGGCGCCGGTCCACAAAAGCAGCGCCGTACCGATATCGGCCCGCCGCCCCTCCATGAGCGCCTTACGCTTGAAACGCGACCCAATGAACTTGTGACCATAGAACGGAAACCAATCGTGCGAGGCCAATGTCTCACCCAGCTTCACTGGCCAGATTTCAGGCTGATCGCTCATCTGTCTGCCCCCTGTGCAAGCGCCCGCAGCCGATCACCAAGATCGGCGGCGCGCCCGGTGTCGCGTTCAGTGGCAATGTCAGCACACCCCACACCAGCCTGCCCCAGCTCCCCCGCAATCGCGCCATAGCCGCACAGGTCAACGAAATTATCGGCGTGGCCGGGGTTGCCCTTGGCGCGGACCAGCTTGAACCCCACCATCAGTTGCGCCACATCCAGCGCGCTCAGAGGGCCGTTCAGCCGCGCCCCCAAATACCAGTTCCAGATGGCCGCAACATCGGCAAAACTGTCCTCAGCCGCGCCATGGGTGGCCGCACGGTCAACGGTGATCGCCTGCTTGGCAGTGTCGAGTATGGCGGAACGGTTCATCACTTCACCGCCATCGCTTTCGGCCCAAACGCGGTGCGAATGGCCTGCACCGTCTTGGCCTGATCCTGCGCGGCACGAATTTTCACCCGGCACTCGCCCGCCAGACGCTCATGCTCGGCCAACATCTTCTGCATGTCAGCAATCGCCGCATTCAGCGTTTCCAAGGTGATCTCAAGTTCCTCGTTCCCGCCACCCGCGCCGAACAAATCCTCGCGGATTTCCGCAACCCAACCCGGCATACAGCCGTCACCAATGACCTCTGCCACGGTTTTGTCGGTATCGGCGCCCTTATAGCGCCCCCGCTTTTCGTCATACACCTCAAGGATCAGCCGGGTAATTTCGCGCTTCTGTTCGCGACTCACCTCCCGCACTGCCGGAACCTGCACCACTTTCCCCATTTCAATCTCCTGATCCTGAACTGCACCTTCGCTCGGCGCATGCGCTTTTGCTTTGGAAACGCAGGTGGGGCAGTGATGCTTGCGCTTCACGATCCGCCAACCTTTCCCCTGAATCTTGGTGGCGATCTGGCCTTTATGTGGCACCCACGCCTTGCTACCGCTGGCGCGATCATAATCGCAGGCCACAACCTCGGACCGACCGCAAATATTGCAAACCACTTTGGCGCAACTGGCCCCTGTCTGATGGATCGCGCGGATCACGCCGCCATCTCCCGCTCCAACCGCCCGCAGGCCACGTCAAACCACTTGCGCTCCAGCTCGATCCCAACAGCGCGCCGGCCAATTTGCGCAGCGGCCATCAATGTCGCGCCAGACCCGGCAAACGGGTCCAGAACCACGCCACCCACAGGGCAGGAATTGGTGATGTAATAGGCCATCAGCGCCACCGGCTTTTCAGTGGGGTGACCGGACTCGCGCGGCGCATTCAGGGTGAACAACTGCTTTGATCCGCAATCGAAAATGCCCTTTGGGTTGGCCTGGCCCTTGAACAGGTACAGGGTGAACTCAAGGTTCTTCATGTACCAGCGGTTGCGCGTTGAGCGCACCTTGTCCCAGACCAGCAGGTTGTGAAACTGAAACCCGGCACCGGTAAAGGCCGCATGCGCCGCCCAGATATTCTTGTCATTCGCCATGATGTAGCAATCGGCATCCTCGGCGCAGGCGCGCCAGATCGGCCCGCCCATCTGGTGCCAGGGCATCCCGGCCATCAGATCACCGCGATTGTCATAGGCATCCTGCGCAAACAGCCCGCCCATCGCCTGAACGGCATTGCCCCCCGAGGTCAGCGAATAGGGCGGATCACTGACCACGCAATCGGCGCGGAGCCCCTCGGCCACCAGTTCCGGCAACACCTCGCGCATATCACCCAGGATCACCCGAACACCGCCGATCACCGCCTGATCCACGATCCCGCTCATACCCGCATTCCCGGCGGCACAGCGCGCACCTTTTCGCGCGGGCGCAGCACGATGCGCCGGGCCTCTCCGCTGCTGTACCCACCACGCCGCACCAGCGTATCATGATCCCGCCGTTGCTCCGGCGTCAGATCGGACTGTAGGGTGTGTGGCACGCCCGGATTCGGGTGCGCCAGCAGGAACGATTTCACCACGTCGCGCGACACCCCGACATGCGCAGCAATCGAGGCCCTCGTTAACCCGCCCCGCACCGCAGCGCGCAACGCCCGCTCAACACCCGCATCATGCCGCCAGATATCAGCAGCCAGCGGCGCGGGGCGCACCAAATCCGGGTTGTCGCGCGCGAATGTCTCAACCTGCCGCCGCCCAACCCCCAGCGCCGCTGCAATACCTGTGATCGTGCCGCCCGCCTCAAACGCCCGGCGCAAGGCCTCGGCCAACTGCGGATCACGCGCCCATCTGGGCCAGGCCTCGCGCCGCGCCTTCACCAGATCAGGCCGGTTCGTCAGCGCCTTGTCTACGGTCGAAACGCTGACACCGCACCGCCGCGCGACCTCGGCCACGCTCATGTGACCGGCCAATAATTCAACAATCTGCGAGCGCGTCGCCGGGGTTATGCCGCGATGATATGCCATCAAACCACCACCCCCAAGGCACGGGGGCGCGCCCCACAACGCCCCCGCACCCCGACAGGCAGGGCAGCGCGGGCGCGGGCAGCCACCGCGCCAGGCCGCTCAGCCGCCTGTATTCCAAAACCGCCGATCATGACCGACCGCCCTTGACCCGCTGGAAAAATTTTTCCGAACGGGACCGCCAGCGATCCCCCCGGCGCTCCCACAACGCACGGCGCCGCTCGGCCATTTCCGACCACGACACGAACCACAGGCTCAGAACGTACAACCCCATGCGCCCCAGCATCACGCGACCCTCCCGCGAATGGGGTCCAGCGCCCAACCAACACCGGCCAACGCCATGACGGCAAAGACATAGGACACCCCGGCATCGTTATCGCAGCGCAACCAGTTGATGACCTGCCGTTCCGACACCCCAAGAACCGGCGCGCCGATCCGCGCCACCTCACGTTCGCTGTTGGCCGGAAACGCCCGCCACAGCAGCGCCGCAAAGGCCTTGCGCGACCGGGTTTTGTGGCGCTGATCCAGAAAATCAGCCCGTCGATGATTTTGTGAAAGATTTTTCCGCATTTCGCCCTCATGTTTGATCTGTGACGGATCAAAAGAAACAAAAGAGGACGGACGGGGCGCGGCAGTCATGCTGCGCCCCAGTTCAATTCAGATACCCCGTTATTGCAGCGAATCGGAATATCGCCCCACAGTTCGGCATGGGGGCCTTGATCGCCTCTCGGCAACCTGACCGGAGACACGGAATGTTCAACGCTTTTCGGCGCATTTTCGCCAGCAAAACCGAAACTACGACCACGCCCGACCCCGCCGCGCCGACCGAGGAAAACATCCTTGACCAGACATTCCGCTTTATCGGCTTGGATGTCGAAACAGCGAATCGCGACACGTCCAGCATTTGCCAGCTTGGCCTTGCCATGGTGACGCCGGATGGGCGCATACACACCCTGTCGTTCCTGATTGACCCGGAAATGCCGTTTGACGCGGGCAACATCGGCATCCACGGCATCACCAAGAAACAGGTGCAGGGCTACCCGACCCTGCCAAAAGTCATTGAGGCACTTCGCCCGTTTCTGGAACGCCACCCACTGGTGCAGCACAGCAACTTTGACAAAAATGCAATCACAGGCGCCTGTCGGCGCTATCAGATCGCGGACCTTCACGCCCACTGGCACGATAGCGTGACCATCGCCCGCCGTGCCTGGCCGCAGCTTCGCGGCAACGGTGGCCACGGCCTCGCCAATCTGACTGGCCACTTGCAGATCGAATTCCGACATCACGACGCTGCCGAAGATGCAAAAGCTGCCGCTCTTGTGGTCCTTCACGCCGAAAAGGAAACGGGCCAAACCTTTGCCGAACTGGCCAAACCCGCCCGCTATGGCAAACCGCAACCGGTCAAACAGATTGGCATTGCAGGCCGCGAGGGCGGCGCGCACTTCGGGCAAGTCGTGTGTTTCACCGGCCAGATCAGCCTGTCGCGAACCGAAGCGGCAACCTTGGCGGCAGGGGCGGGAATGACTGTGAAAGTCAGCATGAGCAAAAAGATCACCCTTCTGGTCGTCGGCGATCAGGATCTTACGCTGCTGGCAGGACACGACAAAAGCACCAAACACCGCCGCGCAGACGAGCTGATCGCCGAAGGGACACCCATTCGCATAATCGGCGAAAGCGAGTTTCGCCGGATGATCGGGGATTGATGGATCACCCATCTGCAACCGGCAATCTGTTGAGTGCCTTGCGGCAAATTTGGTTTCATGCATTCTGGAAAGATGAACGATGGCCCCTGGAAACGCCCCGCCCCGCCTGCGCCCACAACCGTACCACCGGTTGCGCGCCGCAAACCGCAAACCGTCGCAGCGCCACTTATCAACGGCAGCGCCAAGACATGCCCGAACTGCGCATCTGTCGTTTCGCCCAAGGCGTTCGACTGCCCCGGCTGCGGTCATCCGCTGCGAAAGGCACGGCGCGGCCCCATCGGCTGGACGCTGAAATGGCTTTTCATCCTGTTCAACCTGATGATGGTCGTCTCGCTGTTCGTCGGCCTCGGATCGGTTGGCGACACGATGAACACCGCAACATCCGAGGCGGAACGCGCTGGCACGGCCATAGGCGCAACAATCGGCATAGGAATGGTGCTGGTCGTCTGGATGGCCGGTGCCGTCATCCTTGGCCTGCTGGTGCTGCTGACCCGCCCGAAAAAATAATTGCGCTGAATCGGGCAACGTCATGCGAAAAACGGCAATCATGCTGCTGCCCTAGGCACGGCATGAAGACTTATGATCAGGTCAGCCGTAACAGCCAGGCCCCGCACGCGGGCCGCCTTCAGCAAGCCCAGATGATATTTGGACGGCACCGCCCCATTTTCGGCCCACTTATGGACTTGACCCGTCGAAACAAGAAAATCCGATTGCATACGGATTTCCTGCGCCAGCACCGCGCGGGTTGGCCACAGATTGATCAAGGATCGGACGTCGGAAACATCAGTCATGCAATCGCTCTAATCGAAATTTCTTCGATATGTCAATGATCGAAAAATCTTCGATAGACGTTTTTTCGATAATCCCTTTCCTAAAGTCAGGAAATTGCAGGACAAAAAAATGGTCAAACATAACCCGTTCAACCCCACTGCTGTCGGCGCACGACTACAGGCCCTCCGAGAGCATCACGACAAAACCCGTGCTGAATTTGCTGAATCAATAGGCATTGACCCGACGAGCTACGGCAGGATCGAAAAGGGGCTGAAGCCATTAAAAGCCGAAATGGCCTATAATGTAGCCGAGCGCTGGGGGGTTTCTATGGATTTCCTTTATCGGGGGCGTCTGACGGAACTCCCCGCCGCGCTTGCCGACAACCTCATCAGGCGCCTTACCCACGACCAACTATAGGCCCGGTCAATAGACACGCAGCAGAGGCGTGAGATCATGAACAGTAAATTTTCCTCGGCATCATAATTCATTTCTTGTTCCGCATCTGTTCTCCACCCAAGCAAACACAACCACGCAGCGCAATATCGGTCAATCGACATTTCTTCGATATTTTTCTTTGACAATCGACAAAACTTCGATATTCCTCCTGTCAAAAGGAGGCACCCATGTCACACCCGTTTACCCCCGATCCCCTGAGCGCCTTTATCGGGCGCCTTGATCGCGCGATTGCCGATATGGTGATCGCCGAAGTGCTGGAAACCAGCGGTGCTTTTCCCACCGCCCAACGATCCCCCGACAGCCACGCCATCTTTGTGCTGGATCTGCATGGCATCACGGCCACCGGCCTGTGCGAAACGGGTGCCATCAACAACTGGATCGCCCTCGCAAGAGATCACCTCTGCCAAAGGGCCGCGTGATGGCCCTGCGTCTTGTGCCCCACACACCCCGCCCCGCCCGCCGGTTCCCCACCATCAAACCCGGCCTGCCCACCTTGGTCTTGTCCTGCGTCCTGGGCGGCATCGCGCTCTGCGCCACAATGCTGGTGGTGCTGCCATGATCCCCGAAATCCGCACCCTCACCGCCATTCTCGAAACCGCCGAATTGCTTGGCCCCGTCGGGCGTCAGCAGTTTGTCATCGAAACCGCGCTGGCCCACGGCACCCTGTCCAGCCGCGCCCGCGATGGTGACGCCAAACCCCTGACGGTGATCGAGGCTTTGGGCGCAGTGGCCGAGGCCGAAACACTGCCCTGCGCCTGTGCCGCATGGCTCACCACCGCCCGGGCCGAACTCTGCCGCCTGCGCAGCCTGCGCCGCGCCATGGCCACCCTCAATCGCCCCTATGCGGCCACATCCACCCAGCGTGACGCCTGCGAAACCCTGCTGACCCAATCATCCCGGTTCGATCACCGGATGCTGGCCCGTCAGCGCCTCATGGCCCTGCCCACCGGTTTCGCCCATGCCGCCGAATGACACCGCACCGCAACAAGCGGGCATCCTGTGCAACGATCCAAGGTTCCAACGGTTCGCCGCCACCCGCTGTGGCCTGCCCGGTGAACAATTCAGTGCCAGCGCCGCCGCCGAATATCTGCGCGACTGTTGCCACATCACCAGCCGCCGCCAGCTGGCCAGCGACACCACCGCGCACCGGCAATTCCAGATGCTGCGCGCCGAATTTGACGCATGGACCGGCAAACTCGGCTGCCCACGCTAACCCTTGCCACCCCGCCGCCACTTCCTCCCGGCGGCGGGCACCTCGGCGGGCCAACCCAACGGCCCGCCACTTTTCTGAAAACCTGCCCAACTGAAAAAGGAAGCACGATGATGAAGGACGGCGACAACGGCGTTTCGGGCGACGAGCTGCGTGGCTATGTCGAACGGGTCGAGCGGCTGAGCGACGAAAAGCAGGAAAAGCAAGACGACATCAAAGTCGTTTATGCAGAAGCAAAGTCGCGTGGGTTCACCGCCAAGTACATCCGCGCCATTGTCAGGCTCCGCAAGAAATCGCCATCCGAGCGCGACGAAGACGACGCGATGATGGACATCTATCTGGAATCTGTCGGCATGGCCCGCGACACTCCGCTCTTCCGGCACGTCAGCGGGATGGGCGTTGATGTCGCCGCCCGCGACAAGGTCATCGAAGCACTCAAACTGCTGGCCCCGGAGGACGGCGAGATCACCGTCAAGGCCGGATCTGGCCCCCGCATCAGATTGTGGCGAGACAAGGAAGGCGTCCATGTCGAAGAGGTTAAAGACGTACCGCGCCCACCACCCGAGGAAAGCCGCAGGCCGAGCGGCCCGCGCAGACCCGGCGACGACGCTCCGGACTGTACCGAAGACGAGGCCTACGACCTGGGGCGCGACGCCCGAAAATCCGATTTGCCCGTCATCGCCAATCCCTTTGCATGGGACGATAAACGCCGCCGCAAGTGGGACGAAGGCTGGCGGGCCGAGGATGGTGGCGACGGCATGGGGCCGCACTGATGCAGCGACGCCCCTCAACGACTTCGGAACTGACCGGATTTGGCGACCTGCTCCAACCCAGCGAAGCGCAAGAACCGATCCTTGCGCGCCCGGTGCGCGCCGCGCTGATGGAATGGTTGACCGAAATCTGGGCCGCTGACGAACTGCGCGCGGTCAACCTGGCCCCGCGCCAGCGCGCTCTGTTTCATGGCGCCCCGGGGACCGGCAAGACCACCCTGGCCCACCACCTTGCCGCGCGGCTTGGGTTGCCCCTTCTGGCCATCCGGCCCGACAGGGTGATCGACTGCTGGGTCGGATCGACAGGCCGCAACATCGGGCAGCTTTTCGATCTGGCCCAGCCGGAAAACGAAGGCCCGGTTGTCATGTTCTTTGATGAATTTGAGGCCTTGGCGCACAAACGCATCGCATCCCAGCAGGGCGCGGACAACGAGCGCAACGCGAGCATTGACGTGCTGTTGCAACGGATCGAGGCGCACGACGGTTTCATTATTGCAGCCACCAACCACGGCGACAGGCTGGATCCCGCAATCTGGCGCCGGTTCGACATCCACATCGAAATCGAACTGCCGGGCCAGGAAGAGCGCGAACGCATCCTTGCCCGCTATCTCGCCCCCTTTGGCCTCCCCCGCCACGCTGACACTGCTGGCGGAAAGCTGCGCCACGGCTTCACCCGCGCTGCTGCGCCAGTTCTGCGAAGGCATGAAGCGGGCCTTGGTGATCGGCGAAAGGGTCGGGTGGGACATGCGCCGCGATCCGTCCATCACGCGACTGCTGACATCCATCTCGCCGCATCCGGAACTTGGCAAGCCGCGCCTTTGGAGCCTGGGACTGAAAGATCGCGCTGCCTCGGCACTCCCATGGCCACTACCCCGCGCCGAAGACATTCCGGACACGCCCGCGCCATCGTCCAACGCAGCCCACACCGTCGACACGAAGATCGCGCACTTCCCCGCCACCGCCGAGCACCAGACGAAAGGCACAAAATGAAAGACACCGCCACACCCTGGGCGAAAACCGGCTTTTACCGCGCCCACACCCCCACCGGCTGGGCCGCCTATTGCAAGGCCTACGGCTTCACCCGCCCCGCCACCAAGGAAGAGGCGGCAAATCAGGAAGGGATACACCAATGATCGGCCTGCGCCCCATGACACCCGCCGAACGCGCCATCATCACCACCCCCACCAAAGAGGTAATCCCCATGACCGACACCACCACGCCCCGCACCATGCGCAGCTATGGCTGGGTGCTGCTCGAACTCATGGGCCACCGCCAACGGATCGGACGCGCCAGCGACGAGGAAATCGGCGGCGGCGTCATGCTGCGCCTCGATATCCCCACCGAAGGCGACGATTACGCCACCGAATATTACGGCGCCGCGTCCATCTGCGCCATGCGCCCGATCTCCGAAGAGGTCGCCCGCGATCACTACGCCGCCCGCGATCCGCGCCCACCGCGCCCGGTGCAGTACCGCGAACCGGCCCAGATCGAACAGGACCACGACGACGAACCGGAGTTTTGACGATGACCAACATCGAATGGACCGAGGCGACGTGGGGCCAGATGCCGGGCGGGGTGGCGTGATGGAAGATTACATGAGTAAGTTGCTCGCAGCAGCGAGCCTGTGCGTCAAGCGCGGCATCCGACATGGCAGATGTCGTTCGAGATGGCGGCATATCTCCACAAGATAATATCGGATCAGGTGAGACGATAATACTTCTGGCCGATAGTTTGCGCCTGCTGATCGACGGGATGAGGTGTGATCTGCCCGGCGCACTTTACGAACCGACCAATCAGTTGCACGGCGCACTGATCCGCTTTCTGGATGACCGCCAATGACCGCCCCATTGCATCGGCACTGCGCGACCGGGTCGGACTCGCAGTTACCCATGATCATCGACAGCTTCGCAGGAGGCGGCGGGGCCAGCACAGGGATTGAACTGGCGCTGGGGCGCAGCCCCGATGTGGCGATCAACCACAACTCAGCCGCGCTGGCGCTGCATGCCGCCAACCATCCTGAAACACTGCATCTGGATAGCAACATCTGGGATGTGAAGCCGCTGGACGTGACAAAGGGGCGGCATGTCGGGCTGCTCTGGGCATCGCCCGACTGCAAGCATTTCAGCAAGGCAAAGGGCGGCGCGCCTCGTGATCGCAACATCCGCGACCTCGCGTGGGTGGTGGTGGATTGGGCGGAACAGGTGCGCCCCGATGTGATCCTGATGGAGAACGTCGAGGAATTCCTGACATGGGGGCCATTGGGCGAAGATGGCCAGCCGATGAAGGAATTCGCGGGCATGACGTTTGATCTATGGGTCAAGCGGTTGCGCAAAGCCGGATATAAGGTCCAGTGGCGTGAGCTGCGCGCATGCGACTATGGCGCACCGACGATCCGCAAGCGGTTCTTCATGGTGGCCCGGCGCGACGGCCGGTCGATTGTCTGGCCAAAGCCCACCCACGGCGATCCGAAATCAACCGCGGTGAAGCGTGGTCACCGCCTGCCCTGGCGCACCGCCGCCGATTGCATCGACTGGTCACTGCCCTGCCCGTCGATCTTCGACACCGGCCCCCAGATCATGAAAAAGCACGGGCTGCGCGCCGCTCGCCCGCTGGCGAGAAACACGATGGCCCGGGTGGCGCGCGGAATGAAACGCTATGTGCTGGACAGTGCCGATCCTTTCATTGTTGGCGTTGGCGGGCGCATGGGGCAAAGCAACGAACGCCCGGTCAGCGGCACGTTCCAGGCGATCACCGCCAAGGCCGACAGTTGCGTCGTCGCTCCAATACTGACCCACCTTTACTCGGCAAATTCGGCGGGAGGATTGGATGGCGCGCCAGATCAGCCGGCTAAAACAATCACGGCAGGCGGGCAGCACCACGCGCTGATCGCGCCGTCACTCGCCACCTATTACGGACACGGCGGGACAAGAGGCACCCGCACCGCCGATCTGGCCGACCCGCTTAGGACAGTGACCACCGAGAACCGTCATGCACTGATCGCACCCATCATGGCCACCATGCGCAACAGCCAGAAACCATGGCAAGGCTGCAACGAGCCGACCCACACGATCACGGCGGGCGGCACAGGCCTTACTGCCATTGCCCCCTACCTTGCCAGCATCGCCCATGGCGACAGCGGTGGGCGGCGCGAATACCCACTCACCGAAACCATGGGTGTGGTCACGTCCGGCGGGGTTCAGCACGCCCTCTGCGCCCCGACGCTGGTGCAGACCGGCTATGGCGAGGCACCGGGTCAGGCGCCCCGATCACTCGACATAGGCGCACCGCTTGGCACCGTCGTGGCGGGCGGTGTCAAACACGCCACTGCCGCCGCGTTTCTGGCACAACAGAACGGCGGGCCGCGCATGGATGCCCACGCCGGACACGATGTCGGAAAACCGATATCGACCATCGCCGCTTCAGGCAGCCACCAAACACCCGTCGCCGCATGGTTCGCAAAATACTACGGCACTGGTGATGGCGCGCCCATGTCCGACCCGATGCACACGGTGACCGTGAAGGACCGCATGGGCCACATGCAGGCCGATCTGGCCGCGCCACCGTTCACCGATACCCATGCAGCGCGTGCGCGCGAGGTGGCCGATTTCCTGCGCGCCCATGGCGCATGGGATGACCGTGAATTCGTGACGCTCGACATCGACGGCGCGACCTTCGTGATCATCGACATCGGCATGCGCATGCTCACCCCGCGCGAATTGTTCAACGCGCAAGGATTCCCCGCCGATTATGTGATCGAAGGCCACTGGACCGAAAGCGCCGGAAAGTGGGCATGGCACCCGTTCCCCAAGAACGTACAGGTCAGCTGCTGCGGAAACAGTGTCTGCCCCCCACTGGCCGAGGCGCTGGTGCAGGCAAATTGCCAACATCTGATGGAAGGAAGGATTGCGGTATGAGCCAGAAAAAGGAGAGCCTTACCCTCAAGTGGGGAACGCTGAAGGGTTGGGACGTCCACACCGACGCCAGCTACCATGCTCTGACCCGGTACGAAGAAGGCGGCGCGTCATGGTCCACAATGGCGCAGCAGGACAGCCCCGCGCAAAAGCAGGCGCTGTGCGAACTGATCGACGCGATTGATGGTGAAATCCACAATGATTGGTCGGGGGAAACGATGACCAAGGAAGAAGCCAAGGCCTATGTGATGGAATACCGAGCATGAAACCCCGCCGCATCCAGCTCAGCCGCCAGAAAGGATGGCGCAAGCCCGAGGGCGCCGTGGTGGTAAGCCGCCCCGGCCTGTTCAGCAATCCTTGGCGCGCATCCCCGAGCGCACCAACCCTTGCCAACACCAACCGGATCGGCCCCGTCGGAGAGGTTGCGATTTACGACCATCGCGGCATCTGGAACCATTACCAAACCTGCCCCCACGCAGACAGCATCGAGGCCGTGGTCTCACTGTTTGAAACATGGATTCGGGGCAATGGCATAGGGGGTTTGCCCAGCGGTCTGACAAGAGGCCGCTTGGAAAGTTGGCGCGCCGCCATGGTGACCAGACGGCATCGCATCCTTGATCACCTGCACACACTGCGCGGCAAGGATCTATGCTGCTGGTGCCCACTGGACGGCCCGTGTCATGCCGACGTGCTGCTGGAAATCGCGAACGCGCCAATTCGCGCACTGAAGGACTAAACATGCCCGCCGCCCGACCGTCCATTGCTGCCGTCCAGAACGTGCTCAAGGCCATGCAGGCATGCGGCCTTCGGCCCGGTGCCGTGCGCGTGGACGCGGACGGGGGCTTCACGGTGGATGAGGCCAAGCCCGTTGACGAAACCCCGCGCGCTGCGGCATCGTCGGCCCCACGCTGGGGTCAGACAGGATGAGTGATGTGAGGGTAAATCTGCCGGGCTATGTCCCCGAACGACGCGGCGACCGCATCCTGCACCGCGTCCGCGTCGAGGGTGACAAACGCAAGCGGATCACGATCCCGGTCGGCCCGGAAAGCCCGTCATTTTCGGAACACTACCATGCCGCCCGGCTGGGCGAACCGCTGGACACCACCCCGCCCGAACGCATCGCCCCCGGTCGTCGCACAATGGGCGCGATGATCGAAGGCTATCTCGCACAGCTGGCGCGCGATGCTGACGCGGGGAACATGTCTCCGCTGACCCTCAAACAGCGAAAGTCGCTGCTGACCCGCGTGGCGAAGATGCCCGACGAAACTGGCGCCCGCACAATGGGCGAATATCACTGCGACATGCCGCCCGCCGCGATGATGCATATCCAGGATGAATGGGGCGCCCGAACCGGCCAGGCCGATCTCGTCTATCAAAGCCCTGCGCGCGGCGTTTGAATGGGCGATCCGCCGGGAATGGCTGGCGCACAATCCAGCCGCATCGGTCAAGATGATTCACCGGGCGCGCGGCGGCACAACGCCGTGGTCGCCAAAGGACATCCGCGCGTTTCTCGACATTCATCCACCGGGCACAGCCGCCTATACCTGGGTTATGATGGGCCTCTGGACCGGTGCGCGCCTGTCCGATCTGTGCCGTCTGGGTCGCGACGACGAGGTAATGCGCAGCGGCGTTCGATGGCTGGAATGGCAGCCGGGCAAGAAAGGTTCGGCGGCCATGGCCCTGCCAATGGCCGCACAACTGATCGAGGCAACGCGCGCTGGCCCTATCGTCGGCAAGACGTTCATCGTCAACGAATACGGCAGGCCGTTCGCCAACGGCCCCAGTCTGGCGGAACGCGTCCGCAAATGGACGGCGGCGGCTGGCCTGACCCGAAGATCATCCCACGGCCTGCGAAAAGCGATGGCGGCGCTGCTGGCGGAAGCAGGCGCATCGGAGAATCAGATCATGGCAATGCTTGCCCACACCCAACCCATTACGTCTGCGATCTACACCAAATCCGCGCGCCGCGCCCAGATGGCAGCACAGGCAGTCGAGGCCATGCAATCCGTGAAAATCATCTAAAGTGTCCACCGGCATTCCGCGCCGTGGACACTCCGTCCAAAATACACAACGAAAACAACGGTTCTAAAATGGTGTGGTACCACCTCCTGGTCTCGAACCAGGGACCTCTTGATCCACAATCAAGCGCTCTAACCAACTGAGCTAAGGCGGCACGAGGGCTGATTTACCCGCCACATTCCCGCTTTGCAAGGGCCGGGCGACGAAAATTGCTGCTTGGCCACCACCGGACCCAACGACACGCCCCATATTTCGCGTAAAACCATGTGCACAAGGGCGATGAGCATGTCCAACCATGTCTGCGCGCCGTGCGATCCGGTGGCGCGCCCCGGATGCCCCCCACTTGCGGCGCTACACGCAAAGCGATACGCCAACGGTCAGACCAAACGGAGGCGACCATGGGTATCAACAGCGAAAGCGAAATTGCCGCAAACCTGCAAATCGGACCGACCGACAAAGGCATGGTGCGCCTTTACGTCGAAGGCGACGGCGTGGATCTGCCGCTTGATTTTGACCCGGACGAAGCCGAAGAAATCGCCGAAGAACTGCGCGCCGCCGCTGCACAGGCCCGCAAGATCAGCGGCAAGGGACGTTAACGCCAACCTGGGTGAGCGATCTGGTGGAGTCGATCGGGATCGAACCGACGACCTCGTCATTGCGAACGACGCGCTCTCCCAACTGAGCTACGACCCCACTGGTCTTTAGGTGGACCATCGCCCGATATCTGTCAAGATGTCGGGCAGCGCGGCACAGGGAACAATCGGTGTATTCGGGGGTTGTAGGGCGATGGCTTTGAAAATTCCCATGGTTTCGACCACGTTTTACCGTTTGCGTCGGATCAGCCGCAAATTGTGGGTGCGGGCCGGTCTTGTTGCCGGGCTGGGCCTGATCGCACCGTTGGTTTTGGGTGTGGCTGCCCCGCTGGTTCCCGATGAAATCGCCGATGCGGTCGCGCCCGAAGCGGTGGAAAATATTCTGAAAATTCTTGCCTCCAGCATGTTGGCGGTAACAATCTTTTCCCTGTCGATCATGGTGTCGGCGCGCCAATCCGCCTCAACCCAGGTGACGCCGCGCTCACACCAATTGTTGCTTGAGGATACAACGACCCAGACCGTACAGGCGACCTTTCTCGGCGCCTTTGTCTTTTCGCTGTTCGGGCTGATCGCGCTTTCGACGGGGTATACCGATACCCGGGGGGCCGTGGTGATGTTGGCGTTCACCCTGTTGGTCATCGCGCTGGTGGTACTGGCGATTCTGCGCTGGATTGATCATTTGACCCGGCTGGGCAGCGTGCTGGAAACCACCCGGCGGGTCGAAGAGGCGGCGCGCAGCGCGCTGGAGGTACGTGCCAAATGGCCCTGTCTGGGCGCGCAGCACTTCACGGGCGATTCCTCTGACATTCCGGCGACGGCACGTGCGGTTAGCGCCAAGAATGCTGGATATGTGCAACATCTGGATGTATCTGCCCTGTCTGAACTGGCAGAAGATCAGAAATTTGATATTTTCGTCAACGTCCATCCGGGCAGTTTTGTGCCCGAAGGCGCCGTTCTGCTGCATCACACGGGCGATTGCGATGATGATGATCTGATGGATGCCTTCACCATTGGCGATGCCCGGGTTTACGATCAGGATCCCCGGTTCGGGCTTGTTGTGCTCAGTGAAATTGCCCAGCGCGCCCTGTCGCCCGGCATCAACGATCCGGGAACGGCCATTGATGTCATCACCCGGCTGCACCGGCTTCTGGATCAAAGCTATCGGACGCACGACCAAAATCAGGCGGTCGAATATCCCCGGGTGCGAGATCATTCCGATCACCCCCGAGGCCCTGATGCGCGATGGGTTCGACCCGATCGCGCGTGACGGCGCGGCGATGATCGAGGTGCAGATCCGCCTGCAAAAGGCGTTGGGGCATCTGGCACGATCACCGGACCCAGAGTTGGCAAGCGCCGCAAAATCCGCTGCCCGGCGCGCATTTGCGCGCGCCGAACATGGGCTGACCCTGCGTGACGATCTGGAACGGCTCAAGCAGGTCCGCGCCTGATCTATTCTGCCGCGTCGAGGTATTCTTCAAGCGGCGGGCAGGTACAGATCAGGTGCCGGTCGCCGTAAACATTGTCGACCCTGTTCACCGGCGGCCAGTATTTATCGACCCGGAACGCGCCTTTGGGATAGCACCCCTGTTCGCGCGAATAGGGCCGGTCCCAATCCCCCACCAGATCCTCGACGGTGTGGGGCGCATTCCTGAGGGGGTTGTTCTCTGCATCGCCCCCTCCTCTACCGCGCGAATTTCATCGCGGATGTTCAGCATCGCGTCACAGAACCGGTCCAGTTCGGCCTTGGTTTCGCTTTCCGTCGGTTCCACCATCAGCGTCCCGGCCACGGGCCATGACATGGTGGGCGCGTGAAATCCATTGTCGATCAACCGCTTGGCAATGTCATCGACGGTGACATGGGCGGATTTTTCAAACGGGCGCGTGTCAAGGATGCATTCATGCGCCACACGGCCTTCGCTGCCCTTGTAAAGAACATCGTAGGCCCCTGCGAGCCGCTTGGCGATATAATTGGCGTTCAGGATCGCCACCTTCGTCGCCTGCGTCAGCCCCGCGCCGCCCATGAGCAGGCAATAGGCCCATGAAATCGGCAGGATCGAGGCCGACCCAAACGGCGCGCCGCTGACCGGGCCATCAGAACCCAGTTCGGGGTGCCCCGGCAGATGCGGCGCCAGATGCGCCTTGACGCCGATTGGCCCCATGCCCGGCCCACCGCCCCCGTGGGGGATGCAGAACGTCTTGTGCAGGTTCAGGTGCGACACGTCGCTGCCGATCTCGCCGGGTTTGGCAAGGCCCACCATGGCGTTCAGGTTGGCCCCATCCAGATACACCTGCCCGCCGTGTTCATGGGTGATCTCGCAAACTTCTTTCACTGTTTCCTCAAACACTCCGTGGGTGGAGGGATAGGTGATCATGCAAGCGGCCAGCGTATCGCCCGCCGCCTCGGCCTTGGCACGGAAATCAGCGACATCAATATCGCCCCGTTCGGTGCATTTCACCACAACCACCTTCATGCCGCACATCTGGGCGCTGGCCGGGTTGGTGCCATGGGCGTTGACCGGAATCAGGCAAACGTGCCGCTGATCATCGCCATTCGCCCTGTGATAGGCGGCGATGGTCAGCAGGCCGGCATATTCACCCTGCGCGCCACTGTTGGGTTGCAGCGACATGGCGTCATAACCGGTGATCTGGCACAGCTTGGCGCCCAGATCTTCGAGCATTTCGGTATAACCCTGCACCTGATCGGTGGGGGCGAACGGGTGGATCAACGAAAATTCCGGCCATGTGATCGGCATCATTTCCACGGCAGCGTTCAGTTTCATGGTGCAAGACCCAAGCGGGATCATCGCCCGGTCCAGCGCCAGATCACGATCCGACAATCGGCGCATATACCGCATCATTTCGGTTTCGGCCCGGTTCATGTGGAACACCGGGTGGGTCAGATACTCAGAGCTGCGCAACAGGGCGTCGGGAATGCGATAGTCCTGGCTCAGATCATCGCGCTTGCCGTGAATGCCAAAGGCATCCCACAGCCGTTCCACCGTTTCGGGACGGGTGGTTTCATCAACCGTGATGCCCAGTTTTGTGTCACCCACCACGCGCAGGTTGATTTTCTGGCGCCGCGCCTCGTCAAGGATCGCGCCGCGCAGGGCACCGCATTCGACCGTAATCGTGTCAAAGAAGACTCCCGGTTCCACGACGTATCCCTGCGCCTCAAGAACCTTGGCCACACGCACGGTTTTGCGATGAATGCGCTGCGCGATGGCCTTCAGCCCCTCAGGGCCATGGAACACCGCATAAAACGATGCCATCACCGCCAAAAGCGCCTGCGCAGTGCAAACGTTCGACGTGGCCTTTTCCCGGCGGATATGCTGTTCGCGGGTTTGCAGGGACAGGCGGTACGCCTTGTTGCCCCGGGCATCGATCGACACGCCAACGATCCGGCCGGGCATCGCCCGTTTCAGGGCATCCTTACAGGCCATATAGGCGGCATGCGGCCCACCATAGCCCATGGGAACGCCAAACCGCTGGGTACTGCCCACGGCAATATCGGCCCCCATGGCGCCGGGTTCCTTCAACAGGGTCAGGGCCATGGGATCGGCGATGACGATGCCAATCGCCGATGCCGCATGCAGGGCCTCCATTTCATCGGTGAAATCGCTCAGGTGGCCGTGGGTGCCGGGGTATTGGAACACGGCGCCGAACACCTTGTCCGCCTCAAGCGTGTCGGGCGCGCCGACAATTATTTCAATGCCCAAAGGCTCGGCCCGGGTGCGGATCACGGCGATGTTCTGGGGGTGGCAGTTTTCATCGACGAAAAACGCCGGGGCCTTCGATTTGGCCACCCGCTGTGCCATGGTCATCGCCTCGGCCGCTGCTGTCGCCTCATCCAGCAATGACGCATTGGCCACATCCAGACCGGTCAGATCGCACACCATGGTCTGATAATTCAGCAGCGCCTCAAGCCGCCCCTGGGAAATCTCGGGCTGATAGGGGGTATAGGCGGTGTACCACGCCGGATTTTCCAGAATGTTGCGCTGAATCGCCGGGGGTGACAGTGCCGTGAAACCCCTGCCCGATCATGCTTGAGAAGACCTGGTTCTTTTTGGCGACCTGGTTCATGTACCACAGCAGTTCTCGCTCGGATTTCGGTTTCCCGAAATCCAGCGGCTCGGCCTGGCGGATCGCCTTGGGCACGGTCTGGCCGATCAGTTCGTCCAGCGAGGCAACCCCCAGCACGGCCAGCATCTGTTCCATCTCGGCGGGCGACGGGCCGATGTGGCGGCGGTTGGCGAAATCATAGGGCAGATAATCGGTGGGGGTGAAGGTCATCACAGGCTCCGACAACGGAAAGAAAGGGAAAAGGCCCCGCAGCGCGCGGCCCTGATCCGGCGCATGGCCCGCCGGAGACATCGAGACACTCTTGCTCGGCGATCAGCCGATAAACTTGAGATAGGCCGTTTCGTCCATCAGATCGTCCAGCACCGACAGATCCTCAAGTTTCATCTTGAAGAACCAGCCGTTGCCGGTGGCGTCTTCGTTGACCAGGGCGGGGTTATCGACCAGCGCCTCGTTCACCTCGACGATCTCGCCATCCAGCGGGGCCATGATATCGGATGCGGCCTTGACCGATTCGATCACCACGACCTCTTCATCCTTGACCACGGTGCGGCCTTCCTCGGGCAGTTCGACAAACACCAGATCGCCCAACTGCTCGGCGGCGTGATCGGTGATGCCAACGACGACGACATCATCTTCGACGCGCAGCCATTCGTGTTCTTCGGTGAATTTCATGGGCAGGTTCCTTTGTGGGGTTAGCGTTTGAATGTGGCGGCGCGAAACGGCATGTCCGCCACGGTGACCGGGTGCCGCTTGCCGCGCATTTCAGCATAAAGAATGGTGCCGGTGGTGGCCAGTTCGGTCGCGACATAGCCCATGGACATGGGCGCCTCGATACTCGGGCCATAGGCCCCCGAGGTGACGGTGCCGATGGGGGCGCCGCCAGTATCACCGGCGAACAATTCAACCCCGGCCCGCACCGGCGCGCGGCCTTCGGGGCGCAGGCCAACACGGCGGCGCGCGGTCCCGTCGGCCATCTGCGCAAACACCGTGTCAGCGCCAGGAAAACCGCCAGCGCGCACGCCACCGGCGCGGCGCGCCTTCTGGATCGCCCAGTTCAGCGCCGCCTCGACGGGCGTTGTCGTGGTGTCAATGTCGTTGCCATAAAGACACAGGCCCGCCTCAAGGCGCAGGGAATCCCGCGCGCCAAGGCCGATCCATTCAACAGCGTCCAGCGCCAGCAGCGCGCGGGCCAGATCGGGGGCCGAGGCATTGGGCACCGAAACCTCAAACCCGTCCTCGCCGGTATAGCCAGAACGCGAAATCGTCAGCGGGCCGAACAGGGTATCCACCGCGATCACATCCATGAACCGCATCGCCGCCACATCCGGCACCAAGGTGGCCAGCGCCGCCTCGGCCTCTGGCCCCTGCAAGGCCAACAGCGCGCGATCGTCCAGTTCCTCAATCTCACACGCGTCCGCCAGATGGGCGCGCATATGGGCCAGATCGTCGACCTTGCAGGCCGCATTGACCACCACGAACAGGTGATCGCCCCGGTTGGCGACCATCAGATCATCCAGAATTCCGCCCGCGTCGTTGGTGAACAGCGCATACCGCTGCCGCCCCGCGGCGAGGCCCAACAGATCGACCGGCACCAGCGTTTCCAGCGCAAGGGCGGCATCCCCCACATCGCCCGATTTCGGGCGCAGGGCCACCTGCCCCATGTGCGACACATCAAACAGCCCCGCCGCCGTGCGGCAATGCAAGTGTTCCTTCATCACGCCAAGGGGGTATTGCACCGGCATGGCATAGCCCGCGAAAGGCACCATTTTGGCCCCCGCCTCAACATGCAGATCGTGCAGTGCCGTCTGTTGTAACTCAGCCATCGCCGTCTTCCCCTCTCCGGCGCGTGGCCGGGCAAAATCCGTGGCGCCGTTGCACCCTCTGTTCTGCCCCCTCTGTCCTGTTGCCTGAGATCGCTATCCCTTCGGCGGGCGCTGCGGCGCCACTCTCCAGAGTCTGTTGATCGGCGGCGGTCCTTTGGCCTGAGAGTTTACCGGGGCGGTTGCTCCTTCGGCACCACCGACCATGGATATGGCCAATGGATTCTCCCGTCGCTGACGTGGGTGACTATTTCGATGGGCGCGGGGTTTGGCAAGCAAAACCACCCGCGCCCCGCCGAAAAGAAACCCATTTCATCGCCGTGGCGGGCGTTCTGCGCCGTTCACCCCGGCACAGTCACCACGATTGCGCCCCGATCCGTGGTGACAACCGTATGTTCATACTGCACCACCGGCGCGCAGGGTTCGCTGTGCAAGGTCCAGCCATCGCCCCCCTCAACCGCCCAAAGACCGCCGGTGGACAAAAACGGTTCCACGGTCAGAACCAGCCCCCTGTTCATGCGCCGTTTGTCGCGGGTCGGCCAGGTGGCGATTTCTTCGGGGTATTCATGAAGCGAGCGGCCAACACCGTGACTGGCAAGGTTGCGGATCAGGGTATAATCCCGCGCCTGTGCGAAACGTCCGATGGCCTTGCCGATGCCCGCCAGCGGTTTGTTGCTGCCAACCTGCGCAATGCCGATCTGCATGGCCCGTTTGCCATCGCGGCAAAGACGATCCAGCGACGCAGGCACAGGCGCAACGCGGTATGTGGCACCTGTATCGGCAAAATATCCGTTCTTTGACGCCGATACGTCGATGTTCACCAGATCACCCGCCGCAATCACCCGATTGCCGGGGATGCCGTGGGCGATTTCCTCGTTCACGCTGATGCAGGTTGCCCCCGGGAAATCATAGGTTGCTTGGGGGCCGAAATTGCGCCTTCCTCCACCAGCAACGTCGCGCCGATATCATCGAGTTCGGCCGTTGTCATGCCCGGTTCCATTGCCTTTGCCATGGCCTGCATGGTGTTGGCGACAATGCGGCCGATGTCTTTCAGGGCGTTCAGTTCGTCTTGCTTTGTGATTGTCATTCGTTGCCCTTTTGCTGTGGCGGCGCGCATGGTCGATTGGCGGCTTAACACGAAAATGGATATGTAGCGCAAGAATTGCTGCTTGCACTTTGTCGCGCGCCGGATGCAGATTGCCGCCATGACAGATCCGATGTTTTTTGGCTATGGGTCGCTCGTTAATCGGGCCACCCATGCCTATCCCGATGTGCGGGTGGCCCGCCTTGAAGGCTGGCGCAGGGTGTGGCGCCACACCGATATCAGCGAAACCGCGTTCCTGACCGCCGTGCCAAGCAGCGGCACCACCATTGATGGGGTGGTTGCCCGGGTACCGGGAAATGACTGGGCGGCGTTGGATCTGCGCGAAACCGGGTATGACCGGGTTGGCGTGCAGATCGACGCGGCAGACGTGGCGGTTTATTCCATCGCCGAGGGGCGGCACGGCGCGCCCGACGTGCCGCGCCATATCCTGATCAGCTATCTTGATGCGGTGATTCAGGGGTTTATCCGTGAATTCGGCGAAGCGGGCGTGGGGCGGTTCTTTGCCACCACCGACGGCTGGGATGCGCCGGTGGTCGACGACCGCAGCGCGCCGCGCTATCCGCGCCACCAACCGTTAACCGACGGTGAACGCGGCCTTGTGGATCACCACCTTGCCGCGATGGGTGCGCGGGTTCAGCGGGTCTGACCCAGCCGCCCAATCACAGCTTGGGCAGGGTTTGCAACAGCGGCAACAGATCGGCCATTTCCGGGCCGCGTGCCTGCCCTGTCACCGCCTTGCGCAGGGGCATGAACAGCCCCTTGCCCTTGCGCCCGGTCGCCTCTTTCACGGCAGCAGTCCATGTACCCCATGTGTCGGGGCCAAAGGGCAGCGGCGGCAGCATCGCGAACGCCTGCGCCACGAATTCGCGGTCTTCCTCGGCCACATCGGGTGTGGCACCATCACGCATCAGCGCCCACCAATGGGCCATGTCGGCGCGGGTGGCGATATTGCCCTTCACCACACCCCAGAATTGCGGCGCGATGGTATCGGGCACGCCCAGCGCGGCAATTTCACCCTGCACCCGTTCGAACGGCATGGCCGCCACGGCGCGGGCGGTCAGAGGTTTCAGATCGTCGGAATCAAACTTGGTGGGCGCACTGCCGAAATGGGAAATGTCGAACCCTTCGACCAGTTCGTCCAGCGTGCTGCGCAGCTCAACCGGTTGCGACGACCCCAGACGCGCCATCAGCGACAACAGCGCCATGGGTTCAACCCCCGCCGCCCGCAAATCGCGCAACGACAAGGTGCCAAGACGTTTTGACAGCGCCTCGCCGTGGGGACCGGTCAACAGGGAATGGTGGGCGAATTCCGGGTGGCCATGGCCCAGCGCCGCCATGATCTGAATTTGCGTGGCGGTGTTGGTCACATGGTCACTGCCACGCACCACATGGGTCACGCCCATGTCGGTGTCATCCACCACCGAGGCCAGCGTATAAAGAACCTGACCATCGCCCCGGATCAGCACCGGATCGCTGACACTGGCCGCGTCAATGGAAATGTCGCCCAGCACGCCGTCGGTCCAGTTGATGCGCGCATGATCGAGAAGAAACCGCCAATGGGGGCTGCGTTCGCCGCGCAGACGGGCTTTTTCATCGTCGGACAGGGCCAGTGCCGCGCGGTCATAAACCGGCGGTTTGCCCATGTTCAGTTGTTTCTTGCGTTTGAGATCCAGTTCAACCGGGGTTTCAAACCCCTCATAGAACCGCTCTTTTTCGCGCAACGCATCCGCGGCGGCGTGATAGCGGTCAAGCCGCGCGCTCTGCCGTTCGATCTTGTCCCAGGTCAGGCCCAGCCATTCCAGATCTTCCTGAATCGCGTCGGCATATTCCTGTTTGCTGCGTTCGGGGTCGGTATCGTCGAGGCGCAGAATGAAGGTGCCGCCCGCCTTGCGCGCAATCATCCAGTTCATCAGCGCAGTGCGCAGATTTCCGATGTGAATATAGCCGGTGGGCGACGGGGCGAAACGGGTGGTGGTCATGGCGATCTCCTGTTGCGTTGTTCCATTCCACAACCACGGCGCCTTGTCCAGAATGGCCCTGCGCGACAGCGTGCAACGGCAAATGGGCAGGATCGGCCCATCGTAGCGCTGTTGATTAAATGTTGGACATAACGATCTTGCACCCTACGTCAGACAAATAACCTTACATTTAACCTGACATTTCGGAGACTGCCCATGCCTCTGCCCACACCTTTTCTGACCCGCCGCGCCACTTTGGCTGGCGCTGCCGCCCTGCCCTCTGCCGCCATTCTTGGTGCCCCGGCACAGGCCGAGGCCCATTCCGGCGCGCGGCCCGCCCCCTGCACAACAGTTTTGCCATCGGGGATTTCAGCGTCGCCACCCTGCTGGCGGGCACCCGCCCCGTGCCAGACCCGCAGACCATTTTCGGCATGAACGTCAGCGCGGATGAATTTTCCAAGGTCAGCCTCGCCAATTTCCTGCCCACGGATGCTGCACAGTTCTTTTTCACCCCCACGGTCGTGGCCACGGGGGATGAGGTGGTTCTGTTTGACACCGGGCTGAACGCCGAAGGCATCACCAACGCCCTGTCCGCCGCCGGATATGCGCCCGCAGACATCACCACGGTCGTCATCACCCATATGCACGGCGATCACATCGGCGGGTTGATGGAAGGCGACACGCCGACCTTTGCCAATGCCAGATATGTCACCGGCCAGACCGAATATGATTACTGGTCACAGGCCGACAACGACGGGTTCAAATCCAAGGTCGCGCCGCTGGCCGACAAGATGACATTCATCAAGGATGGCGACAGCCCCGTTTCCGGCATCACCGCCATTTCCGCCTTTGGCCACACGCCGGGGCATATGACATATCATCTGGAATCTGGGGATGATCGGCTGTTGCTCATGGCCGATACGGCCAACCATTATGTCTGGTCCCTCGCCTATCCCGAATGGGAGGTGAAGTTCGATTCCGACAAGGCCACCGCCGCCGCAAGCCGCAAGAAAATTCTCGGGATGGTCGCCGCCGACCGCATTCCGCTGGTCGGTTATCACATGCCGTTTCCCGGTATGGGATATGTGGAAACCCGGGGCGAAGGCGGGTTTCACTATGTGCCGGTCAGCTATCAGATGATGCTGAAGGGCTGATCCGCCCCATCGCTGGCGCGCCCTTAACCGGGATCGCGCCAGCGGTTGACGATCGGATAGCGACGATCCAGCCAGAATGAATGTTTCGTCAGACGCGGGCCGGGGGCCGCCTGAAAGCGTTTGTATTCCGAGACATAAATCAGGTGTTCCACCTTTTTCACCAGCGCCCGGTCATGGCCCAGTGCCACCACATCGGCCACCGAGGCATCCAGATCGATCAACTGCTCCAGGATCGCGTCCAGCACATCATAGGGCGGCAGTGAATCTGCGTCCTTCTGATCTTCGCGCAATTCGGCACTGGGGGGTTTGTCGATGATCCGGGGCGGAATCACCTCGCCCTCTGGCCCCATCATCCAGTCGCGGTGGTTTTCATTGCGCCAGCGGCAGGTTTCAAACACCCGGGTTTTATACAGCTCCTTGATCGGGTTATACCCCCCGCCATATCGCCATAAATCGTGGCATAGCCCACGGCGACCTCGGATTTATTGCCCGTCGTCAACAGCATCCCGCCGAATTTGTTGCTGATCGCCATCAGAAGCAGCCCGCGCAGGCGACTTTGGATGTTTTCCTCGGTCAGGTCGGGTTCAGTGCCTGCAAACAGCGGTGCCAGGGTGTTGGTGATCGCACTGCGCCCTTCGGAAATCGGCACGAAATCATATTGCGCGCCCAAAGCCTGCGCGCAGGCCCTGGCATCTTCCAGCGAACTTTCCGACGTATATTCCGAGGGCAGCATGACGCAACGCACGTTTTCCGGCCCCAAGGCATCACAGGCGATGGTGGCCACAAGCGCGGAATCGATCCCCCCCGACATGCCCAGCAGCGCCTTTTTGAACCCCGTCTTGCCCATGTAATCGCGCAAGGCCGTGACCATGACCCGGTAATCCTGTTCCCATTCATCCGGGTTATGCGCCTTTGGCCCTTCGGCAATGCGCCATCCATCGGGGCCATTTTCAAGGTCCACATGGGTGATGTCCTGATCGAACAGCGGCAGCTGAAACGCCAGTTCGCCGCCGGGGTTCAGCCCGAAAGACCCACCGTCAAACACCTGATCGTCCTGTCCGCCGACCATGTTGAGATAGATCAGCGGCAGGCCCGTTTCGACCACCCGCGCCACCATCTGATTGAACCGCGTGTCCAGTTTGCCCCGATAATAGGGCGATCCGTTGGGCACCAACAGGAACTCGGCCCCGGTTTCCTGCAATGTCTCGGCCACCTCGGGGTGCCAGGCATCTTCGCAGATGGGCGAACCGACCCGGACATCGCCCACGGAATAAGGCCCGCTCAAATCGCCACTGGCGAAAATCCGCACCTCATCGAACACGGTTTCATTGGGCAGATTGTGTTTCAGCACCCGCGCCGCCACCTTACCATCGCGGCAGATATAATAGGCGTTGAACAATTCCGCCCCTTCGATCCACGGCCCGCCGATGGCCAGCGCCGGACCGTCGGCACATTCGGCGGCAAGCGTATCAATCATTGCCATCGCGGTTTGGTGAAAGATCGGCTTTCGCACCAGATCCTGCGCGTTATAGCCGGTGATGAACATTTCCGGCAGCGCCACCAGATCGGCCCCGGCATCGCGCCCGGCCCGCCACGCGCGCCGCGCCTGTTCGGCATTGCCGGTCAGATCGCCCACCACGGGGTTAAGTTGTGCCAGGGTCAGGCGGAATTTCTGCGACATGGGGCGGCCTTTCTGCTGATTACAGCCCAATTAGCAGATAGCACGCGAATGGAAAGCCACCCCGCGCCCTGTCCGCCGGGTGGCGCGGCCCTGCCGGTGTGGGCAAAAACCGTTGCGGGGGCGCGGGGCCGACGATAGGCTTGCGGCAACACTGCAATATCGAACGCCGCGGCGTCGGCGGAATTGGGGGCACGGGTGCGACACAACAAAACAGGCATGGCAACGGTGAAACGCGCCCTTTGGGGCGGAGCTGCGGCAATTGCGCTGATTGGGGCCGCTCAGGCCCAAAGCGACGACGTGATCACCAAGCAATATGACGATGGCGGCGTCTATGAAGGCACGTTCAAGAACGGGCGTCAGGATGGCACCGGCACCTATCGCCTGCCCAACGGCTATGAATACACCGGTGATTGGGTCGAGGGCGAAATCTCGGGGCAAGGCACCGCGCGCTTTCCCAACGGATCAGTCTATGAGGGGCACTTCGCCAAGGGCAAACCCGAAGGGATCGGCAAGATCACCTTTGCCGATGGCGGCACCTATGAAGGCGACTGGGTGGATGGCAAGATCGAAGGATCGGGCAATGCCACCTATGCCAGCGGCGTGACATATGAGGGCGGCTTTCTGAACGCCCAGCATCACGGGCTGGGCCGGATGGAAACGCCCAACGGCTATATCTATGATGGCAACTGGGAAAACGGGGTGAAACAGGGGCGCGGCACCATCACCTATCCCGATGGGGCGGTTTATGCCGGTGACATGGCCGATGGCAAACGATCCGGCACCGGCACCCTGACCATGCCCGACGGGCTGACCTATGTGGGTCAGTGGTCGGATGGTGAAATCAACGGTCAGGGCGTGCTGACCCAGCCAAACGGCGATGTGTACGAAGGCACCCTGACAGCGGGCGAACGGGCCGGAAAAGGCACCGTGACCTATGCCAACGGCGACAGCTATGTCGGCGATTTCACCGGCGACCGGCGCGAAGGCCAGGGGGTGTTCACCGCCGCCGACGGATACCGCTATGAGGGCGATTGGGTTGCCGGGCGGATCGAAGGCGACGGCACCGTGAAATACCCCGACGGATCGGTCTATGTGGGGCAGTTCCGCGACGATCTGGCCGATGGCAAGGGCAAGATCACCTATCCCGATGGCGGCACCTATGACGGCGACTGGAAGGCCGGGGTCATCAATGGCACCGGCGTGGCAACCTATGCCAACGGTCTGGTTTATGAGGGTGAATTCAAGGATGCCCTGAACGACGGTCAGGGCACCATGACCTATCCCGACGGATACACCTATACCGGCGCATGGGTCAGCGGCCAGCGCAACGGCATGGGCAAGGCGACCTATGCCAATGGCACGGTCTACGAGGGCGAATTCGTCAACGGCACCCGCGAGGGCCAAGGCACGATCACCATGCCCGACGGGTTCACCTATGTCGGAAGCTGGAAAGCCGGCGAAATGGAGGGCGAAGGAATTGCCACCTATGCCACCGGCGATGTCTATGAGGGCGAATTCGTGGCAGGCAAACGCCAGGGTCAGGGGACGATCCGCTATGCCAATGGCGACGAGGCCTCTGGCGGCTGGGAAAACGGCGCGCTGACCTCTTCGAACTGAGCCGGGGTTTTCCGGCGATTTTCGGCTTTACATTCGCGTCTGCACGGGTATCGTCCGGCCTATGGAACACCGCGCCCATATATCTGCCCTGATCGCCATTCCGGCGCCGCTTGGCCTGCGCGGTCTGCTGCTTCTTAGTCGCCTCTGAGCGTGCCTTCGGCGCGACCGCTCAGGGGTGAACCAGCGTCGGAGTTTCAGAAGCACCAAGGATACCAATGACATGACCGATACTTCAAAACGCGACCGCGTCGTGATTTTCGACACCACCCTGCGCGACGGCGAACAATCCCCCGGCGCCACCATGACCCATGCGGAAAAGCTCGAAATTGCCGAACTGCTGGATGATATGGGCGTCGATGTGATCGAAGCGGGCTTTCCCATCGCGTCAGAGGGCGATTTCAATGCCGTCAGCGAGATTGCGAAACGCAGCAAAAATGCGGTGATCTGCGGCTTGGCCCGCGCCAATTTCAAAGACATCGACCGCTGCTGGGAGGCAGTGAAACACGCCGCACAGCCACGCATTCACACCTTTATCGGCACTTCGCCCCTGCACCGCGCCATCCCCAATCTGGATCAGGATCAGATGGCCGAACGCATCCACGACACGGTGACCCACGCGCGCAACCTGTGCGACAATATCCAATGGTCGCCCATGGATGCAACGCGCACCGAGATGGATTACCTGAAACGCACCGTGGAAATCGCGATCAAGGCCGGGGCGAAAACGATCAACATTCCCGACACCGTTGGCTATACCGCGCCGGTGGAATCCGCCGATCTGATCCGCATGCTGATCGCCGAGGTGCCGGGCGCCGACGAGGTGATATTCGCCACCCATTGCCACAACGATCTGGGCATGGCGACGGCCAATTCACTGGCCGCCGTGGCCGGTGGCGCACGCCAGATTGAATGCACAATCAACGGCTTGGGCGAACGGGCAGGCAATACCGCCCTGGAAGAGGTGGTCATGGCCCTGAAGGTGCGCCACGACATCATGCCTTGGCAAACCGGCATCGACACGACCAAACTGATGCATATTTCGCGCCGGGTGGCGACGGTTTCGGGCTTTCCGGTGCAATATAACAAGGCGATCGCCGGCAAAAATGCCTTTGCCCACGAATCGGGCATCCATCAGGATGGCATGCTGAAAAACGCCGAAACCTTTGAAATCATGCGCCCCTCCGATGTGGGCCTGAAGGAAACTAATCTGGTTCTGGGCAAACATTCGGGCCGCGCTGCCCTGCGCGCCAAACTCAAGGAACTGGGGTTCGATCTGGCCGATAACCAGTTGAACGACGTGTTTGTGCGGTTCAAGGATTTGGCGGATCGCAAGAAAGAGGTCTATGAAGAGGATCTGGAGGCGCTGATGCGCGATCAGTCCCAGGGCGGCGGCGAGCGGGTGACGATCAAATCCCTGCGCGTGATCTGTGGCACCGAAGGGCCACAAACCGCCGAACTGACCCTGAGCGTCGATGGCGCTGATCAACAGGTCACCGCCACGGGCGACGGCCCGGTTGATGCGACATTCAAGGCGATCAAACAACTGGTCAGCCACGACGCCCGGTTGCAGCTTTATCAGGTCCATGCCGTGACCGAAGGCACCGACGCACAGGCCACCGTCACCGTCCGTATGGAAGAAAACGGTCGGATCGTGACGGGCGAATCCGCCGACACCGACACCGTTCTGGCCAGCGCCAAGGCCTATGTGGCGGCGTTGAACCGGCTGCTGATCCGACGTGAAATGGCCGGGCCGGATGCCGATGTAAAGGGCGTCAGCTATAAGGACGCGGGCTGAGTCCCGGGCGCGGGGCCGCCATTTCAGCGGCCCCGCACCCATGCCACGCACCATCAAACGGATGAACCCGAGGATTATCCCGGTGATTTTCAGGTTATTTTCGCACCGCCAGAAATTTCACTTTTGGAACATTATCGTGAATTTTTCAAAGCCTGCTCCAGCTAAAATTTCACTTATTCAACAATCTTGCAGTTTTTAACGCCCGCCGCGACCACCCGTCGCGCGGGAATGCGCCGAATTCTCTGGCGCGGGGCCTTTCGCTGTTGAGCGCCCCCGCCTATAACGCGGCCTCGTCTGCGCACCGGGTGGAGTCGCGGACCCGACATCATAATTGGGGGCTGCCTGCCAATGGGAAGTTTTAGCGGTCTGTTTTCGTCTGACATGGCCATTGATCTGGGAACGGCGAATACGCTGGTCTATGTCAAGGGCAAGGGTATCGTTCTGAACGAACCTTCGGTTGTCGCCTATCACCTGAAAGATGGGCGCAAACAGGTTCTGGCCGTGGGCGAAGATGCCAAACTGATGCTGGGGCGCACCCCCGGCAGCATTCAGGCCATCCGCCCCATGCGCGAGGGCGTGATCGCCGATTTCGACGTGGCCGAAGAGATGATCAAGCACTTCATCCGCAAGGTGCATCGCCACACCACATTCAGCAAACCCAAGATCATCGTCTGTGTTCCCCATGGCGCGACACCGGTGGAAAAACGCGCGATCCGTCAGTCGGTCATCAGCGCGGGGGCGCGCAAGGCCGGCCTCATCGCCGAACCGATCGCCGCCGCCATCGGCGCGGGGATGCCGATCACCGACCCGACGGGCAACATGGTTGTCGACATAGGCGGCGGTACAACCGAAGTGGCCGTGCTGTCCCTGGGTGACATCGTCTATGCGCGCTCCGTGCGCGTGGGCGGCGACCGGATGGACGAAGCGATCATCAGCTATCTGCGCCGTCAGCAAAACCTGTTGATCGGGGAATCCACGGCCGAGCGGATCAAGACCACCATCGGCACCTCGCGGATGCCCGACGACGGGCGCGGCGCGGCGCTGCAAATTCGCGGGCGCGACCTGCTGAACGGTGTGCCAAAGGAAACCGAAATCAATCAGGCACAAGTGGCCGAGGCCCTGGCCGAACCGGTGCAGCAGATCTGCGAGGCGGTGATGATCGCCCTTGAGGCGACCCCCGATCTGGCCGCCGACATCGTGGACCGCGGCGTGATGCTGACCGGCGGTGGCGCCTTGTTGGGCGATCTCGACCTGGCCCTGCGCGAACAGACCGGGCTGGCCGTTTCGGTGGCCGACGAATCGCTCAATTGCGTGGCGCTTGGCACCGGAAAGGCGCTGGAATATGAAAAACAACTGCGCCACGTGATCGACTACGACAGCTAAGCGGGGCCATGAATGGCACGCGACCGAGGCACCAGCGAACACTATACCCGCACCATCCGCCGCATTCTGGTGGGTGGGATCGTGGTGTTGTGCCTTGCGATTTTCCTGTTCTGGCGCATCGATAGCCCCCGCGCCGAACGAATGCGCGCCCAGATCATTGATCGCGTCGTGCCATCCTTTTCATGGGCGCTGGTGCCGGTCACCAAACTGGCCGGGATGGTCGAAGATTTTCAAAGCTACAGCCGCATCTATGAACAGAATCAGGAGTTGCGCCGCGAATTGCAACAGATGAAGGCGTGGAAAGAGGCCGCCCTGCAACTGGAGCAGGAAAACGCCAAGCTGCTGGATCTGAACAAGGTGCGCCTTGATCCGTCCCTGACCTTTATCACCGGCGTCGTGCTGGCCGACAGCGGCAGCCCGTTCCGCCAGTCGGTGCTGTTGAACGTGGGCGCCCGCGACGGCATTCAGAACGGCTGGGCCACCACCGATGGTCTGGGGCTTGTCGGGCGGGTTTCGGGCGTGGGCGAAAGCAGCGCGCGGGTGATTCTGCTGAACGACACCAACAGCCGCATTCCCGTTACGATTCAGCCGTCGGGCCAGCGCAGCATTCTGGCCGGCGACAACAGCCCCCTGCCCCTGCTGGATTTCCTTGAGGCCCCCGAGGCCGTTCGCCCGGGCGACCGGGTGATCAGTTCGGGCGATGGCGGCGTGTTTCCCGCAGGTCTTCTGGTGGGACAGGTCGCCCTCGGGGTTGACCGGCAATTGCGCGTGCGCCTTGCCGCCGATTACGAACGGTTGGAGTTTCTGCGGGTGCTGCGCAGCCACACCGGCGAAACCATCACCGACCCGGGCGCGCTTGTGACCCCGGACCGGCCCGCCGCCCCCGAGGTCAACCGAGATGGTTGATTCCCTGTCCCGCAGGCAATGGGCATTCCGTGCCCTGTTCGTGGCGCTGGCCGTCGCCGTCGTCTTTGTCGAAATCCTGCCCTTCCGCATTGGCGATGCGCGGGTGCCGGGGCCTGACATCCTGACGTTGCTGGCCTTTGCCTGGGTGATGCGGCGGCCCGATTATGTGCCGATTCTGCTGGTGGCGCTGGTGATTCTCGTGACCGACATTTTGTTCATGCGGCCCCTTGGCCTCTGGACGGCTTTGGTGGTGATGGGGCTGGAATTTCTGCGCGCCCGGCAACCGTTTTCCAAGGATCTGCCGTTTCTGGTGGAATGGCTGTTGGTGGCGGGTACACTGCTGGTGATGACGCTCACAAATGCGTTGGTTCTCGCGATTTTTCTGGTGGACCAGCCGGTTCTTTCGTTAACCTTCCTGCAAATGATTGTTTCGATCCTGTCCTATCCGGTGCTGGTGGCCCTGTCGCGTTACGTGATCGGGATACGCAAGGTTACACCGGGCGAGGCTGACGCAATGGGGCGCCGCGCATGAGACGTTCGCCCAAAGACACCGAGGCCAGCACTCGCAAAATCACCCGCCGCGGGCTTGTCCTGGGCGGGCTGCAAATGGGTATTCTGGGGGTTCTGGGCTGGCGGATGCACCAGATGCAGGTCGATCAGGCCGATGAATTTCGCCTTCTGGCCGAAGAAAACCGCATAAACATGCGCCTGATCGCCCCGGCGCGCGGATTGATCGTTGACCGCAGTGGCGTGCCGCTGGCCGAAAACACCCAGAATTACCGGATCGTCATCGTGCGCGAGGATGCGGGCGATGTGGATATGGTGATCGAGCGGTTGCGCCACCTGATTTACCTCGACCCCGAAGAACTCGAACGGTCCCTGCGCGAAATGAAGCGCCGCTCGCCGTTTGTGCCGGTCACGCTGACCGATCAGCGATCATGGGAAGACATCGCCACGGTCGCCGTCAACGCCCCGGCCCTGCCCGGCATCACCCCCGATGTGGGGCTGACCCGGCATTATCCGTTGGGTCAGGATTTTGCCCATATCGTCGGCTATGTCGGCCCGGTCAGCGATTACGATCTGAACCGGATCGAAGACGACGATCCGCTGTTGCAGATCCCGAAATTCCAGATCGGCAAGACCGGCGTTGAAAACAAATACGAACGGTCCCTGCGCGGCAAGGCCGGAAGCAAGCGGATCGAGGTCAACGCCGCCGGACGGGTGATGCGAGAGCTGAGCCGTGACACCGGCACCCCGGGGGCCAATCTGCAACTGACCGTCAACAATATGCTGCAAAACTTTGTCGAAGCGCGACTGTCCCTGGGGTTAAGCGCCTCGGCGGTGGTGATGGATGCGCGCTCTGGCGATCTTTTGGCGGTGGGCAGCGCCCCGACGTTTGACCCGAACAAATTCGTGCGCGGCATTTCCGTAAAGGATTACGCCGCACTGACGGAAAATCCCTATCGCCCCCTGGCCAACAAGGCGGTGCAGGGCGCCTATCCGCCCGGTTCGACCTTCAAGATGATGGTTTCCATGGCCGCCCTGGATCTCGGGGGAAATCGGCCCCGAAGATACCGTTTACTGCCCCGGATACACAGAACTGGGAAACCGGCGGTTTCACTGCTGGAAACGCGGCGGTCACGGGTATGTCGATCTTGAGAAAAGTCTCCAGCAATCCTGCGACGTCTATTATTACGAGATGGCCCAGCGGGTGGGGGTCGACAAGATCGCCGAAACCGCCCGGCGTTTCGGGTTTGGCGAAAAGTTCGACATTCCCATGTCTGCCGTCACTGGCGGAATCATGCCCGACAAGGCCTGGAAACGCGAACGGTATGGCAAGGATTGGCTGATCGGCGATTCCCTGAACGCCTCGATCGGGCAGGGCTATGTTCTGGCGTCGCCGCTGCAATTGGCGGTCATGACCGCACGTCTGGCCAGCGGCACCTCGATCGCGCCCCGGCTGATCAAATCCATTGATGGCGTGGAAACCCCCATCGTTGGCGCCGAACCCCTGGGATTTAACGAAAATCACCTGCGTCTGGCCCGCAAAGGCATGTTCGCCGTGTCCAACACCCGGCGCGGCACCGGATTTTCCGCCCGTATCGACGATAACGGGCGCCGCATGGCGGGCAAATCCGGCACCAGTCAGGTACGCAACATCACCGCCGCCGAACGCGCCCGTGGCGTGACCAGCAACGCCGATCTGCCGTGGGACCGGCGCGATCACGCGCTGTTCGTCTGCTTTGCCCCCTTTGATGATCCACAAATCGCAGTTTCGGTTGTGGTCGAACATGGCAGCGGCGGATCAGCTGTCGCCGCGCCGATTGCACGCGACATTCTGCTTTATGCGCTTCATGGCGAAATGCCGCCGCTTTCGTCCTATCCCGCCAGTCAGCGCGGCCGCGTTCGCGAATTGCTCAGCGGGCTGCCCGTGCGCAGCAGCGCCCCCACTCCGGGCAGCGACCGCGCATGAGCTATCTTGAATATAACGTCAAAACCGTTCCCACGGGCCTGTCGAAGATTCTGCATCTGAACTGGCCGCTGATCCTGTTGCTCACGGCGGTGGCATCGGTCGGGTTCGTGATGCTTTATTCCGTCGCGGGCGGATCACTCATGCCGTGGGCGGAACCGCAGATGAAACGCTTTGGCTTTGGCATGGGGCTGATGCTGATTATCGCGATGGTGCCGATCTGGTTCTGGCGCAACATGGCCGGGCTTGCCTATGGCCTGTCGGTGCTGCTGTTGCTGTTCGTTGAACTTTTCGGCACCACCGGCATGGGCGCGCAGCGCTGGATTGATCTGGGAGTAGTGCGCTTTCAGCCCAGCGAATTGACCAAGATCACGCTGGTGATGATGCTTGCCGCCTATTACGACTGGCTTGATATTCGCAAGACATCGCACCCCCTGTGGGTGGCGGTTCCGTTGCTTTTGATCCTTGTGCCGACGGCTTTGGTGCTGCGCCAGCCCGATCTTGGCACGGCCCTGCTGCTGGTTATCGGCGGTGGCGCGATCATGTTTCTCGCCGGGGTCAGTTGGTGGTATTTTGCAGTGGTCGTGGGAATGGGCGTTGGCCTCATCTCGGCGGTGTTTACATCACGCGGGACGGATTGGCAGTTGCTGAAGGATTACCAATATCGCCGGATCGACACCTTCCTTGATCCCTCAAGCGACCCGCTTGGCGCCGGATATCACATCACCCAATCAAAAATTGCCCTCGGATCAGGCGGCTGGACGGGGCGTGGTTTCATGCAGGGCACCCAGTCGCGGCTGAATTTCCTTCCCGAAAAACACACCGATTTCATTTTCACCACCCTGGCCGAAGAATTCGGCTTTATCGGTGCTATTTCGCTGTTGGTCCTGTATGCGCTGATCATCGTGTTCTGCTTTTCCTCGGCGATGAACAACAAGGACCGCTTTGGTTCCCTTCTGACCCTTGGCGTCGGGGTGACGTTCTTTTTGTTCTTTGCCGTCAACATGTCGATGGTCATGGGGTTGGCGCCGGTCGTGGGCGTGCCTTTGCCCATGGTAAGTTATGGAGGATCAGCCATGCTGGTGCTGCTCGTGGCCTTCGGGCTGACCCAATCCGCCCATGTCCACAGGCCGCGTGGACGATGATCAATGTTTTGTTTTCGGCCCGTGCCGAAGGCTGGTCCGACTATCAGGCGCCCCTGAACGCCGCTTTTGCCAAGGCCGGGCTGAACGTCGCCCTGTCGCGCGATCATGCGCCCGAGGTGGTGGATTACATCATCTTTGCCCCCAGCGGCCCGGTGAAAGATTTCACCCCCTTCACCCGCTGCAAGGCGGTGCTTGGCCTTTGGGCCGGGGTTGAAACTGTGGTGGGCAATGCGACGCTGACACAACCCTTGGCGCGCATGGCGGATTCTGCATTGCGCGAGGGCATGGTGGAATGGGTCACCGGCCATGTGCTGCGCCATCATCTGGGCATGGATGCACAAATCACCGGGCAGAATGGCCGCTGGGCCCCGGTCACGCCGCCCCTTGCCCGTGATCGGCGTGTTTCCATCCTGGGGATTGGCACCTTGGGCGCGGCCTGTGCCGAGGCATTGCGGGCGCTGAATTTCGATGTGGCCGGGTGGAGCAGACGGCGCAAGACCCTTGAGGGTGTGGCCTGTTTTCATGGCCCGGACGGGTTGCACGATATTCTGCGGCGCAGTGATATTCTGGTGCTGCTGCTGCCCCAGACGCCCGAGACCGAAAACATGCTGAACGCTGAAACCCTTGCACTTATGCCCCAGGGTGCCTTTGTGATAAACCCGGGCCGTGGGCCGCTGATCGACGATGACGCGCTGCTTGCGGCGTTGAACACCGGGCAGATCGCCCATGCCACGCTTGACGTGTTCCGCACCGAACCTCTGCCCGCCGATCACCCGTTCTGGCACCATCCCGGCGTGACCGTCACCCCGCATATCGCCAGCACCACGCGCCCCGGCTCTGCCGCGCACCTGATTGCGGAAAACATTTCGCGTTGTGAAAACGGCGCGCCCCTTCTCAACCTCGTGGATCGCGCCGCCGGATACTGAGATTATTTTTCGCGGTTGCCGTAGGTTTCGAACAATTTGCCCTGAAACATGAAAAAGGCAAACATTGCTGCGGTCAGGCCAAAGGTTTTGAAATTCACCCAGGCGTCGGTGGACATGGTGCGCCAGATCACTTCGTTCGCAATGGCAAGGCCAAAGAAAAACAGGGTGAAACGGCGGGTCAGGATCATCCAGCCTTCGTCTTTCAGCGGAATCATATCCTCCATCACCACCCGCAGGTAAGATTGCCCGCGCAACAGCCCCACGCCAAGGATCGATCCGAAGATCAGGTAAATCAGCGTCGGTTTCATCTTGAAGAACCGCTCATCGTTGAACCAGACGGTCAGCCCGCCAAAGACCACGACCAGAACCAGCGTCAAAAGCTGCATCTTGCTCAGCTTGCCGGTGAGGCGCCAAAGCAGAAACGTGCTGAACGCCATCAACGGGATGAACGCGGCCGTCACCACGATAAAGCCCGAATATTCGGTGCCGCCGATGGTGAACACCCGGTCGCGCAGCATCACATAGCCGATAAAAAACAACACGACCGGCCCCAGCTCCAGCGCGGTCTTAAGCCATGGTGGAATTGATTTTTCCTGCATCATTGTCTCCCGTCAGCCTCCCATTTCAACTATCACAGCGCCCGCTGCGATCAATGCCATCAGTATCATGCGCCGTGGCCCGACCGTTTCGCCCAGCACAAGCCAGCCAATCAGCGCCGCGAACACGGTTGATGTTTCGCGCAGCACCGCCGCCTCGCCCACCTTGTCCAGCCGGGTGGCCATCATCACCGACCCAAAGCTGCCAAAGGCGATGATTGCCCCGATTGCCCCACGCCACAGCAACGGGCGCAAGGCCGGGCGCAGCGCCATACGGCGATACCGCACCAGCCCGATAACCGGGAAATCAACGGCGGTGATCACGAAAAACCACGCCAGAAAGGTGAATGGATCAGGCGTGGCGCGGATGCCGAACGCATCATAGGTGGTATAGATCGCCACCATTCCCCCGGTGCCAAGGGCGAACCAAAGCGCCGGTACCAGCGTATCGCGCTGCACGTCGATAAAGATCAGGTTATACACCGCCAACCCGAATATCCCGGTCAGCAAAACCGCAACCCCGGCCCATTGCATCGGGGCGAATGTTTCGCCGAAAATCAACCATGCACCAATGACCGTGAACAGCGGCCCGGTGCCGCGCACCACGGGATAAACCACGGTAAACGCCCCCCGGGAATATGCCAGCGCCATCCCCATCTTATAGGTAAAGTGAATGCCCAAAGCCCCGAGCAACAAAAGCCATTGGCCCCCTTCCGGCCATGGCACAACAAACAGGGCAATCGGCAGGGCAAAGATGAAAATGAACGAATCAATCACCCCCCGGGTCAGCCAGGGATCATGCACCCCCTTTTGCAGCGCGCCGAAAATCGCATGCAGAATCGCCGCCGTCAGGGCAAGGATCAGCGCCAGTTGATGCCCCTGCGCCGTCCCTTCAAGAGACATCAACCAATCGCTCATGGGTGAAACCCCCTGACGGTCTGGCGCGTTGAAAGCAAAATGACCGGCAAGCGGGGGCGCATGTTTGACAATATTCTGAACGATCTCAGCGGTACATTCACCGTGGTTCCGGTGGATGTCGCCACGCTTCGGCTGGTGGTGGCGGTGATTCTGGGTGGGGCCATCGGATATGAACGCGAACTGCGCTCAAAGGCGGCCGGCTTGCGCACCCATATCCTGATCGCCATGGCCGCCTGTCTGTTCGTCATCATTTCCCAAAGCATCGGCAGCCTGCCCTTTGGCGCCGACGCCGATCTGCGCGTCGATCCCCTGCGCCTGATCGAGGCGGTAACCGCCGGTGTCGCCTTTTTGGCGGCGGGCGCGATTTTCACCCAAGGGGCCAAGGTGCATAATCTGACCACCGGCGCGGGCATGTGGCTGGCCGGGGCAATCGGGCTGGCCTGCGGCGCCGGACAGGTGCCGTTGGCGGCCATTGCCACGGTGATCTGTGTCACCGTTCTCTGGGCGCTGCGACAGCTCGAAACCTGAGCGTGCATCGCTCAGACCGCGCTGCCGGTCAGGGCCAGGGCAAATTCCTCGGGGTCAAAGGGTGACAGATCGTCGATCTGTTCGCCCACACCAATGGCATGGATCGGCAGGCCGAACCGATCAGCCAGCGCCACCAGAACGCCACCCCGCGCCGTGCCGTCCAACTTGGTCATCACCAGCCCGCTGACATCGGCAAGCTTCTGAAATATCTCAACCTGTTGCAGCGCGTTCTGACCCGTCGTCGCATCCAGCACCAACAGGGTGTTATGGGGCGCGGTCGGGTCTTTCTTGCGGATCACACGCACGATCTTGCTCAGTTCCTCCATCAGATCGGCACGGTTGTGCAACCGCCCCGCCGTGTCGATCAACAACAGATCCGCACCCGATGCCTCGGCCTTGGTCATCGCATCAAAGGCCAGACTGGCCGGGTCCGACCCTTCGGGCGCGGTCAGCACCGGCACGCCCGCCCGTTCGCCCCAGACCTGCAATTGCTCGACCGCCGCGGCGCGAAACGTATCGCCCGCCGCGATCACCACCGATTTACCGGCGGCGCGGAATTGCGACGCCAGCTTGCCGATCGCCGTGGTCTTGCCCGACCCGTTCACCCCCACCACCAGAACAACCTGCGGACGGTTGGGATAAAGCGGCATGGGCCGCGCCACCGGTTCCATGATCCGGGCGATTTCCTGGGCCATCAGCGCGCGGATTTCACCCGATGACATGCGTTTGCCAAACCGCCCCTCGGCCATGTTGGCCGTCACCCGGGTGGCGGTCTGCACGCCCATGTCGGCAGTGATCAACAGATCCTCCAATTGTTCCAACATGTCATCATCCAGCGCCCGGCGCGCCACGTCCTCGTCGCTCCCCCGCCCTGTGATCCGGTTCATCAGGCCCGGCTTGACCTGCGCAGCGGGCGCCGGGGCCGATGGCTCAGCCGCAGGTTCAGGCTCATCACCAACAATGGCATCCACCCCCTCCTCCAGCCTGGAGGAACTCTTGAACAACTTGCTTTTCAGCTTGTTGAAAAATGACATGTCAGCCCCTTCAAAATCCTTGCCTTCCAGTTAGGCCAGTTAGGGCCCGGATGGAAGGGCGGGGGTTTGTATCGCCCGGCGCGGCGACGTATATCTGCCCCATGGTTGATGACACGCTCTTGCCCGTTTTGCGCGCCGCACTGGCCGCCACCCCCGCGCGGGTGCAGCGGGTGGACCATCGCGGACAGGTGATCTGGCTCAAACGGCCCGAAACATTGGGGCCACTGCGCCGGTTGCAAAAGGGGATTCCGCCAAGGCGTTCGAGGCCGAACGCGCCGCCCTGCACGAATGGGCGCGACAGGGCGCACCTGCCCCCCGCATCCTCGCCGAAGGCCCCGATTTCTTCGCCATGGCCGATAGCGGCCAGCCGCTCAACACATTGCTCATAAAGGGGAACGGCGATCTTCACCCGTTCCGCGCCGCAGGGCGCGCGCTTGCCAACCTGCATCAAAGCGGCCTCAGCCACGGGCGCCCCTCGCTCAAGGATATCTGCTGGAACGAGGCGGCAATCACCTTTCTCGATCTCGAACGCTACGCCCCCCACCGCAATACGCCCGACGGCCACGCCAAGGATCTGGTGATGTTCGTGTTCAACGGCCTGACTGTGGGGCGCGGCATGACGCCGGAAATGGCCGCGGCTATCGAAACCTATCGCGCCAATGATCCCGGCGGTATCTGGCCCCGCGCCCGCACCTGGTGCCACCGGATGCGCTGGGTGAATTGGGCAACCAAACCGATCCAAATGCGCGGCCCTGGAAAAGCAAAAGAATTCAAAGCGATACCGATCACCCTTGCCACCTTCGCCGCCCCCTGACCCCGGCACACCAACGGATCAGCCGGGCGCCAACCGGAAAAATCGAATGCGCCGCAGGCGCGCCTTTGGATCACACCTCGTCGGGGAAATGCCGGATGGTCAGGCGGATCGGATTCGGCGCCGCCTGTCCCAGGCCGCAGATTGATGCGTCGGCCATGGTGTCGCACAACTCCTCCAACAGCCCCACATCCCAGGTCTCGGCCTGCATCAACTTGACGGCCTTTTCACAGCCCACCCGGCAAGGCGTACATTGCCCACAGCTCTCATCCTCGAAAAACCGCAGCATGTTCAGCGCCGCATCCCGCACCTTGTCCTGATCCGACAGAACCACCACAGCGGCCGAGCCGATAAACGTCCCCAAAGGTTGCAACGTGTCGAAATCCAGCGGCACATCAGCCACACTTGCAGGCAGGATGCCCGAAGACGGCCCGCCCGGCTGATAGGCCTTGAACACATGCCCCCCGGCCATGCCCCCCGCCGCCTCGATGATATCCAGAATCGTCGCCCCCGCCGCAAGCAGGTAAACCCCCGGCTGTGCCACGCGCCCAGATACAGAAAAACTGCGCAGCCCCTTGCGCCCGTTCTTTTCCACCGACGACAGAATCTCAGGCCCCTCGCGACAGACCCGCGCGACCCAATGCAGGGTTTCGATGTTATGTACCAGCGTCGGACGGTCAAACAGCCCGACCTGCGCCACATAGGGCGGGCGGTGACGCGGCATTCCTCGTTTGCCTTCAATGCTTTCGATCATGGCGCTCTCCTCACCACAGATATAGGCCCCCGCCCCCCGGCGCAGATCGATATACCCGGGTTTTACGATCCCCGCGCCCTCCAGCGCCGCGATTTCACGGCGCAGAATCTCGAGCACCGCCGGATATTCATCGCGCATATAGATGAAACAGGTTTCCGCCTCGACGGCCCAGGCGGCGATCAGCATCCCCTCCAGAAACAGATGCGGCGTACGCTCCAGGTAAAACCGGTCCTTGAAGGTTCCCGGCTCGCCCTCATCGCCGTTCACCGCCAGATATCTTGGCCCGGCATTGGCCCGCACAAAGCCCCATTTCTTGCCCGACGGAAACCCGGCACCGCCCAACCCGCGCAGCCCCGATTGCGCGATCCTCTCCTGCACCTCCTGCCAATCGCCATTCTCGCGCAATGTGGCAAAAGTGCTATATCCGCCGTCGAAAACATAGGCATCCAACGCCTGATAGTCGGGAATGTGACAGTGGGTATCGCCCGCCGCAATCGCGGCCAGCGCCTTTTCCGGGGTCGCATGGTCAATATGATTGTGGCCGATTTCCAAAACCGGCGCCGTATCGCAGCGCCCCATACAGGGCGCACGCAGCACCCGCACCTGTCCCGGATCAACGCCCCCTTCCAGCGCCGATTTCAACGCCTGCGCCCCGGCCAATTCGCAAGACAGTGAATCGCAAACGCGGATCGTCAGGACAGGCGGCGGCGCCTCTCCCTCTTTCACCACATCGAAATGGGCATAAAAGCTCGCAACTTCATAGACCTCAGCCATGGACAGGCGCATTTCCTCGGCCAAGGCGCGCAGATGCGGCGCCGAAAGGCACCCCTCGGCATCCTGGATCAGGTGCAGATGTTCGATCAACAGATCACGGCGCCGGGGCCGTTCCCCCAAAAGATCGCGCACCCGCGCGTGGGCGCTGTCGTCAATCTGCCGTCCCTTGGGGGTTTTGCGCCCCCGCCCCTTGCCTGATTTCCAAACTCCCTTGCGTTCATCCAGTGCCATCTCACGTCCTGCCCTTGTCAATTCTTCCGCAGCCTACCCCTCGGGCGTATCTGCGCCCACGCCAAATGCGACACCCGGCGCGCCCAACAAGGCATCATTCGGCCTGGTGTGTCGCCAATCGGAAACAAGCGCGCCCAACTTGCGCCATCTTGTTCACTGATTATTCGGAAAATTCCTGTTAGGATGACAGCCATGATGATTGGGTCGCACCGCCTTTTTGCCATCGCAACCTTGTTGCCTGCCCTGCCTTTGCTGCTGGGCACCTGGCTGGGCGGGCCTGCGCTCTGGCTGGGGTTGATCTGCATGACGGTGCTGGTGGCTGTGCTGGATCGACTGGTGGCCCATGACCCCGACGATTCCGCTGAATTCCCGGCGGGCGACACCCTGTCCCTGGTTCTGGCGGGGGCGCATGTTCTTCTTTTATTTTCCGCCATTTATGCCCTTGGCCGGGGTGGCATGCTCTCGCCTCTCGAACATATCGGTGTGTTTTTCGGGGTTGGCCTGTGGCTGGGCCAGATCAGCAATTCCAACGCTCACGAACTGATTCATCGCAGTGACCGGCGGCTGTTTCGGGTGGGGAAATGGCTCTATATCTCGCTGCTGTTTGGCCACCACACCTCGGCACATCCCAAGGTGCACCACCGCTTTGTCGGCTCTCTCGACGATCCGAACACCGCACAACTGGGCGAATCGTTTTATGCCTTTGCCGCCCGCGCCTGGCCCGCAGGGTTTGTCGCCGGGCGCGATATGGAAACCGCGCTGATTGCCCGGCGCGGGCTGCGCCTTGGCATATTGCGCCACCCTTATGTGGTTTATATCCTTGGCGGAATCGGCTTTGCCGGGCTGGCTTTGGTGATTGGCGGGCTGGTCGGCCTGTTGTGGTATCTCGCGCTTGCGGGGTTTGCGCAGGCACAACTGCTGTTATCCGACTATGTGCAACACTATGGCCTGGTGCGGCACCGGACCGATCCGTCCCGGTTGGAACCGGTGGGACCGCATCACAGCTGGAACGCGCCCCATCGCTATTCCGGGGCAATGATGTTGAACGCACCGCGCCATTCCGACCATCACGCCCATCCCTCCAAACCCTTTGCAACGTTGGAACTCGGGGATGTGCCGATGCTGCCGCGCTCGCTTCCGGTGATGGCGACCATTGCCCTTTATCCACCGGCCTGGCATCGGATCATGGACAAACGCGCGAAAAAATGGCGCCACCCGCCCCAGAGCACCGCCGCCTGACAAAGAAGTGAGCGGCCATCCCCCCTTTACGACCTGCACCCGCTTTTCCCCCACCGCGAGCCTGTGGCAAGGTTGGCCGATGAAATACCTGCTCTCTCTCGTCGTGATGGCGCTCTGCGCCACTCAGGCCACCGCGCAGACCCCTATGTCTGGTGCCGAATTCGACGCCTATACGCAGGGCAAGACGCTCTATTTCAATTCGGGCGGCGTGTCTTACGGGGTTGAGAAATATCTGCCGGGGCAAAAGGTGCGCTGGTCCTTCATGGATGGCGAATGCAAGGACGGCGAATGGTATACGTCCGGGCCGCAGATCTGTTTTGAATACGAAGACGGCACCGGCCCGCAATGCTGGACGTTTTACAAGGGAAACAGCGGGTTACGCGCCGTATTTCAAGGCGACGATCCCGCCAGTGAACTTTACGAAGCGCGCCAGGGCGATAAACCCATGGTCTGTCTCGGCCCCAAGATCGGCGTCTGATGACGATTGGCGGGTTGCGCAGGTGCGCCGCGCCCCGCACTCTGGTGCCATCCCAGCGGAGGCTCCCATGACACTTGCAGGCAAACATGCGTTGGTCACCGGCGGGGGCAGCGGAATCGGGCTGGCCATTGCCCGGGCCCTTGCCGCGGCGGGTGCCGAGGTCACGATCACCGGGCGCCGCCCGGCGCCATTGGAGGCCGCAGCCGCCACGCGCGGCCTGCACCCCGCCGTGGCCGATGTCACCGACGAAGCCGCGCTGAGCACCGCCATGGAACAGGCCGTCGCGGCGCGGGGACCGCTGTCGATCTGCGTGGCGAATGCCGGCATCGCCGAGGGCCGCGCGCTGCATAAAACCGACATGGATTTTTGGCGCCGGATCATGGCCACCAACCTTGATGGCGCCTTCCTGACCATCCGCGCCGCGCTCGGCTCCATGCGGGGGCAGGAATGGGGCCGGGTGATCGCCGTGTCATCGGTCGCCGGGATCAAGGGGTTAAAGGGCGCAACGGCCTATACCGCGTCAAAACATGGGGTTATCGGGCTGATCCGGGGCTTGGCCACCGATTACGCGGGGGGCCGATCACGTTCAACGCCCTCTGCCCCGGCTATGTGGACACCGACATCGTCACCCGCAACGCCGCAACCATCGCCACCCACGCAGGCATCAGTGCCACGGATGCCACGACGTTGATGACCGAAACCAACCCCCACAAACGACTGGTCACATGTGATGAAGTGGCCGCCGCTGCCCTCTGGCTTTGCGGGCCGGGATCCGGCAGTGTAAATGGACAGGCCATCGAAATTTCAGGTGGCCAGATCTGAAAGGACCCCCATGACCGATTTTGCCGCCACCAAGGCGATGTTCCACCTGCCCGAAGGCATGATTTATCTTGACGGCAATTCGCTCGGACCGCTGCCTTTGGCGGCGCCCGACCGGGTGGCACAGATGATGACCGCCGAGTGGGGCAAGCTGTTGATTACCGGGTGGAACAAGGCCGGCTGGATGGCCGCCCCCAGCGCGATGGGGGATCGCATCGCCCGGCTGATCGGCGCGCCTGCGGGCAGTGTGGTGCTGGGCGACACCCTGTCGATCAAGGTGTTTCAGGCCCTTGCCGCCGCCCTGGCCCTGCGCCCTGATCGCCGGGTGGTGGTCAGCGACAGCGGCAACTTTCCGACCGATCTGTATATGGCGAACGGGCTGATCCGGGCGCTGGACAAGCAACACGAACTGCGCACCCCGGCCCCCGAGGATGTGGCGGGCGCGATAGACGAAAGCGTCGCGGTGCTGATGCTGACCCATGTGGATTATCGCACCGGACGGATGCACGACATGGCCGATCTGACCGCCCGCGCCCATGCAGCGGGCGCGCTGGTGATCTGGGATCTGGCCCATTCGGCGGGGGCAATGCCACTGGATCTGGCCGGGTGCAACGCCGATTTTGCCATCGGTTGCACCTATAAATATCTCAACTCTGGCCCCGGCGGCCCGGCCTTTATTCATGTGGCCCCCCGCCACGCCGATGCGATTGATCCGGCGCTTTCGGGCTGGCTGGGCCATGATGCGCCCTTTGCGTTTGATCCTGATTACCGCCCCGGCCCGGGGATTGAACGGATGCGCGTGGGCACCCCGCCGGTGATCCAACTGGCGGCGCTGGATGCGGCGCTCGACATCTGGGACCGCGTGGATATGGCTGAATTGCGGGCGCGCTCGATCGAGTTGAGCGAGCAATTCATCGCCGGGGTCGAGGCGCGCTGCCCCGATCTGACCCTGGCATCACCGCGCGATGCCACCACCCGGGGCAGTCAGGTGTCGTTCCGCCATCCCGAAGGATACGCCATCATGCAAGCGTTGATTGCGCGCGGCGTGATCGGTGATTTCCGTGCGCCTGACATTCTGCGATTCGGTTTCACCCCGCTTTATATCGACAACAGCGATGTGGACGCCGCCATCGCCCACCTGGCCGAAGTGATGGAGCGCGCCCTGTGGGACAGGCCCGAATACAAGGTGCGCGCAGCGGTCACATGATTTTGCGCGCCTTTGCACCCGGTGATGCACAGGGCTGTTTCGATCTGTTCCGTTTGGCGATTCTCGAAGGGGCCGGGCCGCTTTATAACGCGCAACAGCGGGCGGCATGGGCCGGCACCGGGCCGATGGATGTGGCCTGGCGCAACAGGCTGGCCGCGATGCACACCACCTTGGCCGAAAAGGACGGGGCAATTACCGGGTTCATGTCTTTGCGCGCGGATGGGTATCTTGATCTGGCCTTTGTCCACCCCGATGCCCGGCGCACGGGGGTGGCAAAGCGGCTTTTGGATCGGACGCTCGCCCATGCCACCGCACAAAACATGCACCGTTTGACCACTGACGCCAGCCATCTGGCGCGGCGGTTTTTCCTGAAACATGGCTGGCAGGAAGACGCGGCCCAAACCGTGGAACGCCATGGGGTGACATTGGAAAATTTCCGAATGTCCCGGCTGTTATGACACCCGCGACATGGCAGGCGTGCGTTTGCCCGCCGCCCAGCGTTCTGCCGCCGCGCCAAATGCCTGAAACAGCGGGCGCGACACTGGGTCATTCGCCGCATTCCATTCGGGGTGCCATTGCACCGACAGGGCAAAACCGGGCGCCCCTTCGATAAAAATCGCCTCGGGGGTGGAATCGGGGGCGCGCCCGTCGATGACGATCTGCGCGCCGGGGGTGCGAATGCCCTGCCCGTGCAGCGTGTTCGTCATCACCGTTTCCGCCCCCATCAGCCGGTGAAACACGCCCCCGGGGGTGAAAGTGACACTGTGGCGCAGGGCGAACTTTTCTTCGATGGTGCCGTCTGGGGGCATCCGGTGGTTGGTGCGCCCCGGCAGATCGCGGATTTCGGGGTCAAGGGTGCCGCCCATGGCGACGTTTACTTCTTGGAAACCCCGGCAAATGCCCAGAAACGGCTGGCCACATTCCACGCAGGCCCGCACCAGCGGCAGGGTGATGGCATCGCGCGCACGGTCAAAGGCGCCGTGGGCCTCGGTTTCGGCCTCGCCATATTCGGCAGGGTGAACATTGGGCCGCCCCCGGTAAAAAGAAACCCATCACAGGCCGCCATCAGATCGGGCACCGACACCAGGCGCGGATCGGCCGGAATGATCAGGGGCAGCGCATCCGCGACATCGGCGATCGCTTCAGAGTTCATCAGCCCCCCGGCAGTGACGCGATATTGATCGTTCAAAAGGTTCTGATTGCCGATGATCCCAACAATGGGGCGTGCCATGCTGTCTGGTCCTGTTGCCTGTTTTGTCTCGTATCTATCGCGTTTTGCACCCATATCCAACAGGAATGGCCGCACAAGGCCTGTGCGCTGAGGTTATAACAATTCGCCCTGTTCCGGCGGTGCCTTGGGCGTTTTGCGGCGCTTGGGCGTTGGGGCCGCCCCGCCGACGGCAAAATCACCATCCCCAAAGCGGATCGTCAGATTGTCGGCCCTGGCGGCGGCTGTTTTCGACGTGATCACATCTTCGCCGCTCAGCACCACGGCATAGCCCCGCTGCAAGGTTGCCTGATACCCCAGCGTTGCGCGCAACCGTTCCAGTGCCGCGAGCCGTTTGGTGGCGGTGTCGATCCGCTCGCGCTCTGCGCGCTCCATCCGCTGGGACAGACGGGCAAGGTCGCGATGCCCGGTGTCCACCGCCCGCGCAATGGATTGCGGCGAAAGCCGCCCCGCCCGTTGCGACAGCCGGTCACGCTGCACCGCCAAGGCCCGCGACAGGCCCGGGGTCAGCCGCGATGCCAGACTGTTCATTGTCGCCGCGCCGTTTTCCAACCGCACCGACAAGGTGCGCGGGCGCAGCACCGCCGCCGCCTGGGTCAACCGACCACGCTCGGCCTGGGTGTGGCGGATCAGGGCCGCAGGCAGGCGCGCCGCCGCCAGATCCAGCCGTTGACGGGCCGGTGCCAAAAGTGAATCAAGCCGGGGCAAGGCCCGCGCCACATCGCGCAGCCGCTGGCCCCGCTGGGCCAACATCCGCCCCGACGCGCCGCTCATCCGCGCGCCCTGCCCTGTGACCCAGGCCAAAAGATCAGCGCGCACCGGCACCGCCAATTCCGCCGCCGCCGTGGGGGTGGGGGCGCGTTTGTCGGACACAAAATCAATCAGCGTGGTGTCGGTTTCATGGCCCACGGCGGAAATCAGGGGAATGTCGCTTTCGGCGGCGGCGCGGGCGACGATTTCTTCGTTAAAGCCCCACAGATCCTCGATACTGCCACCACCACGCGCCACGATGATCAGATCAGGACGGGGCATGGCCCCCCCGGCGTCAGGGCGTTGAACCCGCGAATCGCCCGCGCCACCTGGGGCGCGCAATCCTTGCCCTGTACCGCCACCGGCCAGACCAGAACCCGGCGCGGAAACCGTTCGCGCAAGCGGTGCAGGATATCGCGGATCACCGCGCCGCTGGGCGATGTGACGACGCCAATCACCTCGGGCAGGAACGGCAGGGGGCGTTTGCGCCCCTTGGCAAACAACCCTTCGGATTCAAGCTGTTTCTTGCGCTTTTCCAGCATCGCCATCAGTGCACCCACCCCCGCCGGGCGCAAATCATCCACTGTCAGTTGATATTTCGACTGCGACCCAAAGGTGGTGAGCTGCCCGGTGGCGACCACCTCCATTCCCTCTTCCGGCAGGGTGGACAGCGCGCCGACCTGCCCCTTCCATGTGACCGAGGCCAATACGCTGCGCTCGTCCTTGATATCGAAATAGAGATGCCCCGAACGGGCCTTGAACACGCGCCCCACCTCACCACGTACGCGGACGCGGCCAAATTCGCCCTCGATCACCCGTTTCACCGCCCCCGAAATTTCGGAAACGGTATATTCGTGCGAATTTTCACCCGGGGCGGGATCGTCGATCAGGTCAGACATGGGGCGGCCTTGTGTCATGTTTCGCGCCACCCTAGAACGCAAGCGCGGCAAAGCAAAGCGAGGGGCGACATGAACATCCTTATTCTGGGCAGTGGCGGGCGTGAACATGCCATCGCCTGGGCGGTGATGCAGAACCCGAAATGCGACCGATTGATCGTGGCCCCCGGCAATGCCGGAATCGCGATGATCGCGGATTGCGCGACCCTCGATATTCTGGATGGCGCTGCGGTGGTACAATTCGCCGAGGAAAACGCCATTGATTTCGTAATCATCGGCCCCGAGGCACCCTTAGCCGCCGGGGTGGCAGACGATCTGCGCAATGCCGGGATATTGGCGTTCGGCCCGTCCAAAGCGGCGGCGATGCTTGAGGCCTCAAAACGGTTCACCAAGGAAATCTGCGACGCCGCAAATGCGCCCACCGCCGCCTGGGCGCGGTTTGACAGCGCAGAACCGGCCAGGGCGTATATCCGCGAACAGGGCGCGCCGATCGTGGTCAAGGCCGATGGTCTGGCCGCCGGCAAGGGCGTGATCGTGGCCATGGATGAGGCAACGGCGATGGCCGCCATCGACGACATGTTTTCCGGCGAATTCGGGGCAGCGGGCGCCGAGGTGGTGATCGAGGAATTCATGGAGGGCGAAGAGGCGTCGTTCTTTGTGCTCTGCGATGGCGAAACGGTGCTGCCCATCGGCACGGCGCAGGATCACAAACGTGTGGGCGAGGGCGACACCGGCCCCAACACCGGCGGCATGGGCGCCTATTCCCCCGCCCCGATCATGACGGATGCGGTGGTTGAAACGACGCTGGCACAGATCGTGCGCCCGACCATGGCCGAAATGACGCGCCGTGGCACCCCGTTTCAGGGGGTGCTGTTTGTCGGGCTGATGATCCAGAATGGCCAGCCGCGCCTGGTGGAATACAACGTCCGTTTTGGCGATCCCGAATGCCAGTGCCTTATGATGCGGCTGGGGGCGCAGGCGCTTGATCTGCTGCTGGCCTGCGCCGAAGGGCGGCTGCGCGAGGCGCGGGTGAACTGGGCCGACGATCACGCGATTTGTGTGGTGATGGCCGCCGACGGTTATCCCGGGGCCTATGCCAGGGGCGAAGAAATCGGCGGATTGGATGGGTTTGAAGCCGACAGTTTCACCATGATGTTTCACGCAGGTACGGCGCGGCGCGAGGGTCGGGTGATCTCGGCTGGCGGGCGCGTGTTGGGCGCCACGGCGCGGGGCAGCGATCTGCGCAGGGCGCGCGACCGGGCCTATGCATTGGTCGATGCCGTGGATTGGCCCGGCGGGTTCTGTCGGCGCGACATCGGCTGGCGCGCCCTGGACTGACGCGCCGGCTCAGCGCAGTTTTAGCGTCGCAAGGCCGATCAGCGCGAGAATCAGCGAGATGATCCAGAACCGGATCACGATCTGCGGTTCGGCCCAGCCGCGTTTTTCAAAATGGTGGTGGATCGGTGCCATCAGGAACACCCGTTTGCCGGTCCGTTTGAAATAGAGAACCTGAATAATAACGCTCAGCGCCTCGACCACGAACAACCCGCCAACGATGCCCAGCACCAATTCGTGCTTGATCGCCACCGCGATGGCCCCCAGCGCGCCGCCCAACGCCAGCGACCCTGTATCGCCCATGAACACCGCAGCCGGAGGCGCATTGTACCACAAAAACCCAAGGCCCCCGCCGATCAGCCCGGCGGTAAAGATCAACAATTCGCCCGTGCCCGGCACATAATGCACATCGAGATAATCGGTGAAATCGACACGCCCGACCGCATAGGCGATCACGCCTAACGTACCCGCCGCGATCATCACCGGCATGATCGCCAAACCATCCAGCCCGTCGGTCAGGTTCACCGCATTCGCCGCGCCCACGATCACGAACATCGCGAATGGAATGAACAAAATCCCCATGTGCAACAGCACATCCTTGAAGATCGGCACGGCAAGATTATAGCTCAGCTCGGGTGGGTGAAAATGCGATGCCCAGATCGCGGCAGCAGCAGCGATGGCAAACCCTATGGCCAGCCGCACCCGGCCCGACAGGCCCGCGTGGCTGTTTTTGGTCACTTTGGCATAATCATCGGCAAACCCGATCAGGCCAAACCCCACCGTCACCATCAGCACCATCCACACATAGGGATTGTCCAGCCGCGCCCAAAGCAATGTGGACACGATCAGCGCCCCCAGAATCAGAACACCGCCCATGGTGGGGGTGCCGGATTTGGTTTCAATGTGGCTTTGCGGACCATCATCGCGGATCGGCTGACCGTGGCGCTGACGGCGGCGCAGCAGGTTGATCAGGGGGCGCCCAAAGAGAAACCCAAAGATCAGCGCCGTGAAAAACGCCGCCCCTGCCCGAAAGGTGATATAGCGAAACAGGTTGAAGACGTCGCCGCCGTCAGAAAACTCGGTGAGCCAATACAGCACTTATTCTGTCCCCCTGTGGGCGCGGGTTGCGCCCTCTCTGGCCGGCGCATCGCCCGCCTGGGCGTCGCGATGGCCCAATTTACGGATGGCGTCAACAATCAGGCTGACCATGATCCCCTTGCTGCCCTTGACCAGCACAACATCACCGGCATCAATCAGACTGTGGGCACGGTTGACCAGATCACTTGCCGCCACAGCCCAATGGCCACGCTTTTCGTCAGGCAGCGCGTCATAGAACGGTTTCAACAGCGGGCCGACACAATGCACCACATCCACGCACTGCAATGCAGGCAGATCGGCAATGGCCAGATGCAGCGCCGCCGAATCCGGCCCCAGCTCCAGCATATCACCCAGAATGGCCACGCGGCGGCCCTTGGCAATCCGCCCCACGCCCTGCACCGGCTGGCTGGCGGCCAACACATCAAACGCGGCGGCCATGGAGGTGGGATTGGCGTTGAACGCATCGTCGATCAGCGACACCGACATCGCCGGATCAAGTGAATCGAGCCTGATGGTTTCGCGGGTGCCGCGCCCCTTTGGCGGCGTCCAGCCAGCGATATCACAGGCCAGAACCGCCGGATCACAGCCCACGGCCTCGGCGGTTGCCAGCGCACCAAGGGCGTTCATGGCAAAATGGCGGCCCTGGCTCTTTACCTTGAACAACAGGGATTGATCGCCGTGCGCGGCCTGCACCACGGTGGCCTCATCGCCCACTCTGGCATCTGTCAGACGGTACTCGGCGGTCTTGGCCATGCCAAAGCGGACAATCCGCGCGCCCGCCTTTTGCGCCGCCTGGGCAAGAATGGGGGTGGTGGACAGATCAGCGTTGATCACCGCCACGCCGTTTGGTTCAAGCCCGTCGAATATCGCCGCCTTTTCCCGCGCGATCCCGTCAATATCGTCGAATGCCTCAAGATGGGCGGCGGCGATCGTGGTGATCAGCGCCACATGGGGCGCGGCCATTTCGGCCAGCGGGGCGATTTCGCCGGGGTGATTCATGCCTATTTCGATCACCGCGAATTCGGTGTCGCGCGGCATGCGCGCAAGGGTCAGCGGCACGCCCCAATGGTTATTATAGCTCGCCTCGGAGGCATGACAGCGCCCCTGTCCCGACAGGATGGTGCGCAGCATTTCCTTGGCCGAGGTTTTCCCGACTGATCCCGTCACCCCGATCACCTGTGCCGAGGTGCGGGCGCGGGCAGCACGGCCCATATCCTCCAACGCGTCCAGCACATCCTCGACCACCAAAAGCGGAACGGTTTCGTCCACCTCCTCGGGGATATACGACACCATGGCGGCGGCGGCCCCTTTTTCCATGGCTTGCAGGATGAAATCATGGCCATCGCGCACATCCGACAGGGCCACAAACAGATCACCGGGTTGCAGGGTGCGCGTGTCGATGGAAACGCCCGTGGCCTGCCAGGGCAGCATCGCCATGCCGTCGGTCGCCGCGGCCGCCTCGGCCGAGGTCCACAGCACCGGGGCGCTCATGCGACGCGCCCGTCAAGGGCGGCAACGGCAACGCTGGCCTGTTCCACATCGTCAAAGGGAAACACCGCATCGCCGATGGTCTGGCCCTTTTCATGGCCCTTGCCCGCAATCAGCAGGGCATCCCCCGGTTGCAGGGCATCAATGCCGCGCAGAATCGCCTCGGCGCGGTCGCCCACCTCGGTTGCGTCGGGGTCAGACTTGAGGATTTCCGACCTTATCATGGCCGGCTCCTCGGTTCTGGGGTTGTCATCTGTCACTATTCGAACATCAGCGTATTTTGCCGCTGCCGCGCCCATCAACGGGCGTTTGCCCCGGTCACGGTCGCCCCCGGCGCCATAGACAACGATCAGACGCCCCATCACATGGGGCCGCAGATTGGAAAGTGCTGTGGCCAGCGCATCGGGCGTATGGGCGAAATCAACAAACACCGCCGCCCCGTTGTCGCGGGTTGCGGCCAGTTGCATCCGGCCCGGCACATTGACAAGGCCCGGCAATGTATCAAACACCTGCGCCGGGTCATCGCCACAGGCAATGGCAAGCCCCGCCGCCGCCAGCACGTTATCGGCCTGAAACCCACCGATCAGGCCAAGGCGCACCAGGCGCGCCTGCCCGTTCCACGAAAACCGCAAATCCTGCCCCGTGGCATCAAACCGCTGCGCCAGAATGCGCAGCGCAGCATCCCCGGCCCGACCGACGCGCAGCACGTCCTGCCCCCTCGCCTCGGCCACGGCCGCCATATCGGGGCCGCGCGGATCGTCGATGTTGATGACGGCGATGGCATCCTCGGGCAGGACGCGGGCAAACAACCCTGCCTTGGCCTCGAAATAATCGTCAAAGGTTTCGTGGTAATCCAGATGATCCTGGGAAAAGTTGGTGAAGGCCGCCGCGCTCAGCGCCACACCGTCCAGCCGCCGTTGCGCCAAACCGTGCGAGGACGCCTCCATCGCCGCGTGGGTCGCGCCCGCCCCGGCGATCTGTGCCAACATGGCGTGCAGGGTGATCGGTTCGGGGGTCGTGTGTCTCAGCGGCGCCTCATACGCGCCTTCGACCCCGGTTGTCCCCAGATTTACCGCAGGGTGGCCCAAAGCCATCCAGATTTGGCGGGTAAAGGTGGCCACCGAGGTTTTGCCGTTGGTGCCGGTCGTGGCGACGATCACCTCGGGTTGTTGTTCGAACCACAGGGCAGCCGCCATGGCGAGCGTTTGTCGCGGATCTTCGGCCAGCACCACGGCAGCCGAGGAACTGGCCAGATCATCGGCGGCGATGCGCGCGCCCTCACGGTCGGTCAGGATCGCGCTTGCGCCCAGACGCAGGGCATATTGGATGAATTCGCCCCCATGCACCCGGCTGCCCGGCAATGCGGCGAACAGCGCGCCCTCATGCACCGCGCGGCTGTCCACCACCAGTTCCGTGATCTGCGCCTCACGCCCGAATTGCGCCGTCAGACCCAGATCTGCCAGCGTTGCCGTCTTGCCCATGCCTCGCCCCTGATTATTCGCTTGAGGTGAGTGTTACCGCAGGTACATCGACCTTTTCAATGATCGGTCTGAGGCCCAGCAGCGGACCGGTGCGCCGGATCACCTCGGCGGCCACGGGAACGGCTGTCCAGCCGGCGGTGCGGCGGGGTTTGTCCGACGAATTGTCCGACGCCTCATCCATGGATACGATCAGCGCATATTGCGGATCAGAGGCCGGAAAGACCGAGGCAAAGGTGTTGACGTTCTTGTCCTCGTAATAGCCGCCCGTATGTTTGGGCTTGTTCGCCGTGCCGGTTTTGCCCGCCACCTCATACCCGGGCACCTTGCCAAAACTGGCCGTGCCGCGCACAACAACCGCGCGCAGCATATCGCGCGCCGCCGCCGAGGTGCGTTTTGACACCACGCGCGGGCCAACCGTAAACGTATCCTGTTTCAGCAACGTGGGTTTTATCAAGGTTCCGCCGTTCAACAGCGACGAATAGGCCGCCGCCAGATTGAGCGGCGACGAGGCAACCCCATGGCCATAGGACGCGGTGATCGTGGTGATTTCGCTCCAATTGCTGGGATAAAGCGGCTGTACCCCCGGCGCTTCGACCAGTTCAACGGGGGACGGATCAAGCAGGCCAAGCTTGCGGAAGAATTCCTTTTGCAGCTTGCCGCCGATTTTCATCGCCATATGCGCGGTGCCGACGTTGCTGGATTTCACGATCACATCGGTCACGGAGAGCAGCGGGCCATAATTGTGGCGTTCGAATTCGTGAATGGTGAATTTGCCCCAATGCAGGGGCGCATCGGCATCCACCATGGTTGTCGGCGTGACCTGGCCCAGCTCCATGGCCTGTGCAACGGTGAAAATCTTGAAGGTCGAGCCAAGCTCATACACCCCCTGCACGGCGCGGTTGAACAGCGGGCTGTCCGCCGGATCGCCCTTGAGCAGGGGCGCGGGCCGGTCGTTGGGGTCGAAATCGGGAAGCGACACCATGGCGACAATTTCGCCGGTGTGGACATTCATCAAAACCCCGGAAACGCCTTTGGCATTCATCAGCTTCATGCCACCATAAAGCACCTGCCGCATGGCCGATTGCACCGTCAGATCAATGGACAATTGCAACGGCTTGCCGCCCTCTGCCGGGTCGCGCAGATAGCTGTCGAATTGTTTTTCCACACCGGCCACGCCGATCACTTCGGCGGAATGCACACCTTCACGCCCAAAGCTGGCCCCCCAGAACATGGGCGGCCAGTTGACCATTGGGATAGAGGCGCATTTCACGCGGCCCAAACAACAGGCCCGGATCGCCGATATCATGCACCGCCTGCTTTTGCTCGGGGCTTAGCTTTTTGCGAATCCACAGGAATTTTCGCTTTCCGGTAAAATCCGCCAGCAGTTTCTTTTCGTCAAGGTCCGGGAATATCTCGGCCAGTTTATGCGCCGCGTTCGCCTTGTCGATCATGTTTGGCGGTTGGGCATACAACGAATGGGTAAACATGTTGGTGGCCAGGATGCGGCCATTGCGATCAACAATATCCGCCCGTTGCGCAACGATCGCAGCCCCCGGCGCGCGCGCGCGCGGCTCTTCCGCCTCAGAGGCCGACAACAGGCCCATGCGCGCACCAACCGTCAGGAATGCACAGAAAAAGAACAGAACCAGCACCAAAAGGCGCCCTTCGGCCTGATAACGAGATTTGTCGCGCATTTCCTCATGACGCAAACGCAGGTTTTCGGCCTCGATCGCGTCGGGGTTTTCGCCGGTTTCCCGGGCCTTGAGGATGCGCGCAAGGGGGCGCAGGGGGTGCGGGTCATGGCTGCTCTCCCTGAACGCTGACGGAATTGGTGATCCCGATGCTCGGCGTCTGGGGATAATTCAACTGATCCACCCGCCCGAATTGTTCGGGCGCCAGCGGCAGCAGGCTCAGCCGTTGAAAATTCATGTTCACCAGTTCATTCAGCCGCTCTGGCCGGTTGAGATAGGCCCATTCCGCCCGCAAAACAGCAAGGGATTCGCGGCGCTGGCCAATGTCACGGCGCAGTTGTTCAACATTTTTCAGGGCCTGCTGGGTCTTGTAATTTTCGTGATAGGCCCAGAACGCCAGCCCCATGACGGCCAGCGCAGACATGATGAAAAATACCGAACGCATTACGTGCCGTCCCCCTGATGATCGTAACGTGGCAATCCAAGCGCGGCGCGATCAACCGCGCCCGCCGGTGCATCTGTGCGCCGCCCCACCCGCAACCGGGCCGACCGGGCGCGCGGATTTTCCGACAATTCCTGTTCGTCCGCGCTGATACCTTTGGACAGGCGTTCGAACCGGGGCTGTTCGGTGATGACTTCTGGCGCATAGCGGTTGGCATTGCCGCCCCCGCCACTGCGCGCGGTGAAAAACCTTTTCACAACACGGTCCTCCAGTGAATGAAAGCTGACCACGGCCAGTTGCCCGCCAGGTTTCAGCGCCCGTTCCGCGGCCTCAAGCCCGGCGACCAATTGACCGAATTCGTCGTTGACGGCGATGCGCAGCGCCTGAAAGCTGCGCGTCGCCGGGTGGCTCTGCCCCGGCTTGGGACGGGGCAGGCACCCTTCGACGATCCGTGCCAGATGGCGGGTGGTTTCGATCACCCCCTCGGCCCGAATTTTGACAATGGCGCGGGCAATGCGGCGGGCCGCCCGTTCTTCGCCATAGTGAAACAGGATATCGGAAAGCTGCGCCTCGGGCGCGTGGTTGACCAGATCGGCGGCGCTTGGCCCGGTGTCGCCCATGCGCATATCAAGCGGGCCGTCCTTCATGAAGGAAAATCCACGTTCGGCCAGATCCAGCTGCATCGAGCTGACCCCAAGATCAAGAACCACGCCATCCAAGGGTTCGCCCGCCAGATCATCCATCTCGGAAAACATACCCTGCACAAGGCGCAGGCGGTCGCCATGTGCGCCAGCCCAGGCCGCGGCCATGTCAAACACCATCGGATCGCGATCAACGCCGATCACCGTGTCGGCCCCCGCCGCCAGCAACCCGCGCGCATACCCACCCGCGCCGAATGTGCCATCCAGCCAGACGCCCGACACCGGCGCCACAGCCGCCAGAAGCGGGCGCAACAGGACAGGAATATGGGGTTCGGAGGCGGAATCAGAGGCGACCATGGGGGTCAATCCTCTTCGCCCGGAAGATAGACGGACGGATCAAGATTGGGATCGTAATCCTCTTCCTCAAGCAGGGGCGCGGCGGCGTCTTCGCCATAGGTTTCGGGTTTCCAGATCTGGAACGTCTCACCGTTGCCCACCACCGCCGCCAACCCGTCAAGGCCCAGCTTTTCGCGCAGCTTGGCCGACAGAACGATCCGCCCGGTGTCGTCCAGCGTGGCGGGAACGGCCTGGCGTGCATAAAGTTTCTGAAGGTCGGCGCGTTTGGCTGAACCACGCGGCATTTTCGAGATGGCTTTGTGAACGCCCATCAGATCCTTGATCGTGAACACTTCCAGGAAATTGCGGCGTTGATCGCCGTAAACGATGGCCATGGAGGCGTTCTTGCCGGGTTCCCATTTGGGGTCGCCCTCTTCAAGTTCGCGGCGGAAATCGGCCGGGATCGACAAGCGGAACTTGCTGTCGATCTTGTTCTCGTGTTCGCCGATGAACACTCCAAACACGTGCCGTTTCCTTCTTTGTCCCGCCCCAGATCTGGTGTATGCTGTTCCGTGAAACGTAAAACGGCGAACCGTACTGCTGCCACTGCACGGTTCGCCGCCTTCTACCCGTTTCCGGGGTTGTCCGACTGCGCGCGCCACCTGGGGGGATGTCTGCTCGCCCGCGCGCCGGATCTCGTTTGTCCGTTACCGGACTATGTCACGAAGAAAAGTGTTTGCCTGTATGAAGCTAAGCCTCTGTTTTTATTGTGCGGTTGAAGTCTTTGGTCGCTCCGTCCCGCCTGCTCTTCGATGAACAAAGGGATGCCATGGGAATTCATGGGACGCAACAAAAAATCGCCTCAACCGGTGACCTTAAGCCCGATGGCTGTGGCGGTTTTGGCACATTTTTTGGCACCCGCGTGCAGAAGCGCACACAACCTAGGCTAAGGGCGCCATATCAAACACAAGATGTAGTATAGAAGAAAATCGGCACCAAGTGGCGCTTTTGACCCATGATTTCCCGGAATCCCCCGCGCCGCTCTGCTCAACACCGGGCCAGGCCAGCGCGCGACGCGGAATCGTCAGAATCACGGGTCTGTGATTCGTGGATTCGGGCCGGAGATCGACGGGGGCGACCACCGGAACCGGCGCCGCCCCCACCAAAGTACCATGATTTCCCAAATCAGAACGATGCGCCCATCCCGCACCCATGATTTCCCAAATCAGATCTCAGGCGACGCCCTGCCCCACCAGATTTGCCGCCAGCACACCATAAGCCTGGGCGGCGTCACCTGTTCCGGCTGCCACCGGCGTGCCGGAATCCCCCGCCAGCCGCACATCGAGCGTCAGGGGAAGCGCGCCAAGAAACGGCAGACCCAGCTTTTCAGCCTCGGCGCGCACCCCGTCCTGACCGAAAATATGGGACGCGCCCCCACAATGGGGACAAACAAAGACCGACATATTTTCAATCAGGCCCAGAACCGGCGTTTTCAGCGTGCGGAACATATCCAGCGCCTTGCGCGCGTCCAGCAACGCCACATCCTGCGGCGTCGAGACAACAATCGCACCGGTCACGTCATACCGCTGACACAGGGTCAGTTGCACATCTCCGGTGCCGGGCGGCAGATCAATCAGCAAAACGTCAAGCGCGCCCCATTCCACCTGCCCCAACATCTGTTGCAGCGCGCCCATCAACATTGGCCCGCGCCAGACCACCGCCTTGTCCGGGTCAAGCATCAGGCCAATCGACATTATCGTCACCCCATGGGCGGTAAGCGGTACGATGGTTTTGCCGTCTGGCGAGGCCGGCCGCGCATTCACGCCCATCATCCGGGGCTGCGAGGGGCCGTGAATATCCGCGTCAAGCAACCCAACCCGCCGCCCCTGCCGGGCCAGCGCCACGGCCAGATTTGACGCGACCGTCGATTTCCCGACGCCGCCCTTGCCCGACCCGACCGCAATGATATTCGCAATCCCGGGCAGTTTTTGCGGCCCGCCCTGCGATGGCGTGGGATGGCGCCCCAGTTTAAGGTTGGGTGCCGCAGCCGCCTGTTGATGGGCGGTCAGCACGGCCGACACTGATGTGACGCCGGGCATGTCGCGCACCAGTTTTTCGGCGGCATCGCGGATTGCGCCCATCTTTTGCGCCACCTCGGCGCTGGGCGCTTCGATCACGAACCGCACCGCGCCGTTTTCCACGGCCAAAGCGCGGATCATATCAGCGGAAACAAGGCTGCGCCCATCGGGCAGGCCCAGCCGCGACAGGGTTGCAAGGACATCTTCGCGCGTGGTTGACATGGTGCCTCCGTCGTAGACCGTCTCTACCATGCACCTTTGCCCCATAGCAGCAAGGGTGTTTTCCAAATGGTCAAAGATTGAACTAAGTGACTGACTTTACGTCAACAATACGTATGCAATTGCTGCATAGCAGCATTGATCCTTTGCGGTATTGCGCACCCGCAGCATTTCCCTATCTTCAATCACAACGAACACACAGCGTACCGACGCTAGAAGTTATCGAGGTAGAGAAATGGCTTTTATCACTAATACACACGGCGCCGCCCGTTCCGACATCCTGGGTCGTCTGGCCGCCTTCTTCAAACACACCGGCGAGCGGATGGAGCAATATCGCACCTACCGCCGCACCCTGGCCGAGCTGTCAATGCTGAGCAACCGGGAACTGGCCGATCTGGGCATCAACCGCTCGATGATCAACAGTATCGCAACCGAAGCCGCCTACGGCGCCTGAGGTTCAGAGATCAGAGGGCTCCACCTCCTCCCGGGGTCATCTGTTTCTTGCGGTGGCATTCACCTCCTCCCGAATGTCGCCGCACTTTTCTTCCGGGGTTCGGGCGCATTGCGCCCCATCCCAACCGTGATCCGCAGGCCTTCTCCTCCCAATTGGGGTTTGCGCGATACCAGCGGTGGCACTCACCTCCTCCCGGGTGTCGCCGCGTCTTTCCGGGGTTCGGGCGCATTGCGCCCCCATCCCAACCGTGATCCGCAGGCCTTCTCCTCCCAATTGGGGTTTGCGCGATACCAGCGGTGGCACCCACCTCCTCCCGGGTGTCACCGCGTCTTTCCGGGGTTCGGGTGCAATGCACCCCCATCCCAACCGTGATCCGCAGGCCTTCTCCTCCCAATTGGGGTTTGCGCGATACCAGCGGTGGCACTCACCTCCTCCCGGGTGTCACCGCAAAGTTTCGGGGCCACAGCCCCACCGAGTTCGCGCATCCCTCCTCCCTTAAGGGTGCGCGCATCGAAGAACGGCAGTGTCCACCTCCTCCCGGGCACTGCCGTTTTTTTGTGCCTGCCCGCATCCAACGCAACCATTCCTTGCACATGAACCTGATCATCATGGCATGATGCAATGCACTCTATCCGCCGAGAACAACCGTCCGGCCCTTTCAGCGGCGTAGCAGCTAAGGGTAAAGCAATCGCAAACGCGGCCTACAGGAGTGTTCAGAACGGCACGTCATCCGCGCTTGCGGCATCCACAACGAACCGCGCGACAACCTTTTTCGCGCCGGCCTTGTCAAATTCGATGTCGAGCTTGTCGCCCTCAATGCCCATCACCGTGCCATAGCCGAACTTGGTATGAAACACCCGGTCGCCCTGTGTGTGGGCCGCGATTGCCGTCGAATCGATAACCATATTGCGATTATCGCGCGGCTGGCCGGTGGGGCGTGCAGCGCTGCGCGCTTGCAGGCGCTTCCAGCCCGGCGAATTATAGACATTCGCCTCGGCCGCCTTTTGGTGCAGATCGCTGCGCACCTCTGTATCAATCCCGGGCGAGGCCTGTGCCGCCATGCCCGCCGCGCCATAACCGCCACCATAAAGGCCGGGCGGCGTCAGAACATCCACATGGGCTGCGGGCAATTCATCAATAAACCGTGAGGGCAGCGCCGATTGCCACTGGCCATACATCCGGCGATTGGCCGCGAAACTGATGGTGGCCAACCGCTCGGCGCGGGTGATGCCCACATAGGCCAGCCGCCGTTCTTCTTCCAACCCCTTGAGGCCCGATCTCGTCCATGCTGCGCTGAGAGGGAAACAGCCCGTCTTCCCAACCCGGCAGGAACACCACCGGAAACTCCAGCCCCTTGGCGGCGTGCAGCGTCATGATCGACACCTTTTCACCGCTTTGTTCGGTGCCATTGTCCATGATCAGCGAAACATGTTCCAAAAACCCTTGCAGGTTTTCGAATTGTTCCAATGCCTTGATCAGTTCCTTGAGATTTTCCAGACGGCCCGGCGCCTCGGGGGTCTTGTCGTTCTGCCAATGGGCGACATAGCCCGATTCCTCAAGGATCTGCTCGGCCAGTTCGATGTGGCTGATCGGGGGCTGGGCGGGGGTTTCCACCTCGATCACGTCATCGTCGCCACCGGCGGCCATGCTCGGGCGGGTCAGATCATGCCAGCGGGCAAGGCCATCGACCAGAATGCGCAATTGCGCCGCGCCCTTGCCGCCGATTCCCTTGTCCGCCAACAGGATCTCGCGCCCCATCGACCAGAGAAACCCCATGATTGCGCGCCGTGATCTGGATATTCTGCTGGGCCTTGTCACCCAGCCCGCGTTTGGGGGTGTTCACGATTCTCTCAAATGCCAGATCATCGTCAGGTGACACCGCAAGGCGGAAATAGGCCATGGCATCGCGAATTTCGAGCCGTTCATAGAATCGCGGCCCGCCAATCACCCGGTACGGCAGGCCGATGGTCAGAAACCGATCCTCGAACGCGCGCATCTGGTGCGACGCGCGCACCAGAATCGCCATGTGATCAAGGCTGACCGGGGCAAGGCCCCTTGTGCCGCGTTGCAGCGATTCGATTTCCTCACCAATCCAGCGTGCCTCTTCCTCGCCGTCCCAATGGCCGATCAGGCGCACCTTTTCGCCGTCCTCTTCGGCGGTCCACAGGGTTTTGCCCAACCGTCCGGTATTGGCGTCGATCACCCCCGAGGCCGCCGCCAGAATATGCGGGGTCGAGCGGTAATTCTGTTCCAGCCGCACCACATGGGCGCCGGGAAAATCCTTTTCAAACCGCAGGATGTTGCCCACCTCGGCCCCGCGCCAGCCATAGATCGACTGATCGTCATCGCCCACACAACAGATGTTGCGATGCCCCTGCGCCAAAAGCCGCAGCCACATATATTGGGCCACGTTGGTATCCTGATATTCGTCCACGAGGATATATTTGAACCAGCGCTGATATTGTTCCAGCACGTCGGGGTGATTCTGAAAGATCGTCACCACATGCAGCAACAGATCACCGAAATCCGTGGCATTCAGGGTTTTCAGGCGCTGTTGGTAATAATCATAAAGCTCGGTCGCGCGGTTGTTATACGCGCCCGCCTCGGCGGCGGGCACTTTGTCGGGCGTCCAGGCGCGGTTTTTCCAACTGTCGATGATTCCCGCCAACTGCCGGGCGGGCCAGCGTTTTTCGTCGATGTTCTCGGCTCGGATCAGTTGTTTCAACAGGCGGATCTGATCGTCCGTATCAAGAATGGTAAAGTTCGATTTAAGCCCCACCAATTCACAATGGCGGCGCAGCAGTTTCACACAAACCGCGTGGAAGGTGCCAAGCCATGGCATGCCCTCAACCGTTTGGCCCAGCAGACGGCCAACGCGATCTTTCATCTCGCGGGCGGCCTTGTTGGTAAACGTCACCGCCAGAATTTCATTGGGCCGCGCCCGGCCTGTCATCATCAGATGGGCAATCCGCGCCGTCAGGGCCTTGGTTTTGCCGGTTCCGGCCCCGGCCAGCATCAAAACCGGGCCGTCCATGGTTTCAACGGCCTGCCGTTGCGCCGGGTTCAGATCATCAAGATAGGGAACGGGGCGCGCCGCCATGGCCTGTTGGCTCAGCGGCACGGCGGCCTCGAAGGCATCGCTTTCGTCAAAACTGCTCATGGGCGGGACTATAGTATAGTGCCCCCGAGAGGAAAAGCATTGTTCGCGTAATGTTCCGATGGTTTTGTAACGCCCCCTTGCCGACGCCCGCGTTGCGCGCGATGAAGGCGCATGACCCTTGATCATCACTTTCCCGCCCTTGACGATCTGCGCCAGCGCGCGCGCCGCCGCCTGCCCCGTTTCGTGTGGGAATATCTGGACAGCGGCACCGGCGACGAAACGGCCATTGCCCGCGCGGTTGCCGCATTGGATGGCGTCCCCCTGACGCCCCGCGCCCTGAGCGGGGCGCCCACGCCTGACCTGTCCGTGCATATGATGGGGCGCGATTACCCCCTGCCCTTTGGGTTTGCGCCGGTGGGAATGTCGGGGTTGGTCTGGCCCGACGCCGAGGGGGTCCTGGCCCGCTCTGCGGTGCAGCACGGCATTCCGTTTGGCCTGTCCACCGTGGCCACCCAGACGCCCGAGGATCTGGCGCCCCATATCGGCAATCAGGGTTGGTTTCAGCTGTACGCCCCCGGGCAGCCGGACATCCGGCGCGATATGTTGGCCCGCGCCCGGGATGCCGGGTTTCACACCCTGATCCTGACCGCCGATGTGCCGGTGCCCAGCCGCCGGGAAAGGCTCCACCGGGCCGGGGTGACCAACCCCATGCGCCTGACGCCCCGGGTTCTGGCCCAGGTGGCAATGCGGCCCGCCTGGGCGCTGGCCATGGCCCGCAGTGGGGTTCCCACCCTGAAAACCCTGGAAAAATACGGCGATACCCGCACTGCGCGCAGCGGGACCGAACACATCGGATATCAACTGCGCACGGCACCCGATTGGGGCTATCTGGAAACCCTGCGCGGTGAATGGGACGGCGCGCTGGTGGTCAAGGGCGTGCTGCATCCGGGCGATGCCGCGCGCATTGCAACCATCGCCGATGCCGTCTGGGTGTCGGGCCACGGCGGGCGCCAGTTTGACGCCGGCCCCGCCCCCATCACCGCCCTGCCTGCAATCCGGGCCGCTGTGGGGCCGGACTATCCGGTGATCGCTGATGGCGGGGTGCGAAACGGCACCGATTTACTGCGCCTTATGTCACGGGGTGCCGATTTCGTGATGCTGGGGCGCGCCCCCCATTGGGGCCTTGCCGCCTTCGGACCGGCAGGGGTGGATCACGTGATCCATGTGCTCAGGGCCGGGCTGATTGCCGACATGGGGCAGCTTGGCCTGGGGTGTTTGCGCGCGGGGCTGGCCCCTGAAACGGACTGACGTCACTCTCTGAAAAAACCTAAGCTTATGATATAAAATCATAAATACACACAGCAGCGCACCACATTCTCCCGATATGAAAAACCGCTTTCACAGGCCCGTCATCTGGTTATGCTGCGCCTGCAAACAAGGGGACCGACAGACATGGCCGAATTCCAAAAAATCCTGATCGCCAACCGCGGCGAAATTGCCATCCGCGTCATGCGCGCCGCCAATGAGTTGGGCAAGCGAACGGTCGCCGTCTATGCCGAAGAAGACAAGCTGTGCCTGCACCGTTTCAAAGCAGACGAGGCGTACCGGATCGGCGAAGGGCTTGGCCCCGTGGCCGCCTATCTGAGCATTGATGAAATCATCCGTGTCGCCAAGATGTCAGGCGCCGATGCCATTCATCCCGGATATGGCCTGTTGTCGGAAAACCCCGATTTCGTCGATGCCTGCGCCAGGAATGGTATCGCCTTTATCGGCCCCAAGGCGGAAACCATGCGCGCCCTTGGCGACAAGGCCAGCGCCCGCCGCGTCGCGGTCGAGGCGGGTGTGCCGGTCATCCCGGCCACCGAGGTGCTGGGCGAGGATATGAAAAAGATCGCCAAACAGGCCGAAGAGGTCGGCTATCCTCTGATGCTCAAGGCGTCATGGGGCGGCGGCGGGCGTGGAATGCGCCCCATCGAAGGCCCTGAAGAGCTTGAGGAAAAGGTGCGCGAAGGCCGACGCGAGGCCGAGGCCGCCTTTGGCAACGGCGAAGGGTATCTGGAAAAGATGATCCTGCGCGCCCGCCATGTCGAAGTGCAGATTCTGGGCGATCAACACGGCGCGATCTATCATCTGTGGGAACGTGATTGTTCGGTCCAGCGGCGCAACCAAAAGGTGGTCGAACGCGCCCCGGCCCCGTATCTTTCCGCCGCGCAGCGTGAAAAGCTGTGCGGGCTGGGCAAGAAGATTTGCGAACATGTGAATTACGAATGCGCCGGGACGGTCGAATTCCTCATGGATATGGATTCGGGCGAATTTTACTTTATCGAAGTAAACCCGCGTGTGCAGGTCGAACACACCGTCACCGAAGAAGTGACCGGTATCGACATCGTGCGCGCCCAGATCCTGATCGCCGAGGGCAAATCCCTGGTCGAAGCCACCGGCGTTGCCTCGCAATACGATGTGGTGTTGCGTGGCCATGCGATTCAATGCCGGATCACCACCGAAGACCCGCAAAACAATTTCATCCCCGATTATGGCCGCATCACCACCTATCGCAGCGCGACGGGCATGGGCATCCGCCTGGACGGCGGCACGGCCTACAGTGGTGCGGTGATTACCCGGTATTACGATTCCCTGCTGGAAAAGGTCACCGCATGGGCCCCAACCCCCGAGGCCGCCATCGCCCGGATGGACCGCGCGTTGCGGGAATTCCGCATTCGCGGCGTTTCCACCAACATCGCCTTTGTGGAAAACCTGCTGAAACACCCGACGTTTCTCAACTATGAATACCACACCAAATTCATCGACCAGACGCCCGAACTGTTTGATTTCAAGGAACGGCGTGACCGGGCGACGAAAATTCTTACCTATATCGCTGACATCACCATCAACGGGCATCCCGAAACCGAGGGCCGCGCGCGTCCTGCCGCTGATGTGAAAACCCCCAAGGCCCCCGATCTGCGCACCGATTCCCCACGCCCCGGCACCCGCCAGATTCTGGAAGAATTCGGCCCTGCCGCCGTGGCCGACTGGATGAGCGAGCAGAAACAACTGCTGATCACCGACACCACCATGCGCGACGGGCACCAATCCCTGTTGGCCACCCGGATGCGCAGCATCGACATGATCAAAGCGGCGCCGGCCTATGCGGCCAACCTGCCGCAATTGTTCAGCGTTGAATGCTGGGGCGGCGCCACGTTTGATGTCGCGTACCGGTTCTTGCAGGAATGCCCATGGCAACGTCTGCGCGATATCCGCACCGCAATGCCGAACCTGATGACGCAGATGTTGCTGCGCGCCAGCAACGGCGTGGGATATACCAATTATCCCGACAACGTGGTGCAAAGTTTCATCACCCGCGCCGCCGAATCCGGTGTCGATGTGTTTCGTGTGTTCGACAGCCTGAACTGGGTCGAAAACATGCGCGTGGCCATGGATGCGGTGATCGAGGCAAACAAGGTGTGCGAAGGCACGATCTGTTACACCGGCGATCTGCTCGACCCAGAGCGGTCCAAGTACGACCTGCAATATTATGTCGGCATGGGCAAAGAGCTGAAATCGGCGGGCGCCCATGTTCTCGGGCTCAAGGATATGTCGGGCCTGTTGAAACCGGTCGGCGCGACGATGCTGATCAAGGCACTGAAAGACGAGGTGGGCCTGCCCATCCATTTCCACACCCACGACACGGCCGGCATCGCCTGTGCCACCATCCTGGCAGCCGCCGAGGCAGGCGTTGATGCGGTGGATTGCGCCATGGATTCGCTGTCGGGCAACACCTCGCAGGCGACCCTTGGCACCATCGTCGAGGCGCTGGCCCATACCGACCGGGAAACCGGCCTCGACATCGGCGCAGTGCGCGAGATTTCCAACTATTTCGAAACGGTCCGCAGCCATTACGCGGCGTTTGAATCGGGCATGCAGGCCCCCGCGTCTGAGGTGTATCTGCATGAAATGCCCGGTGGCCAGTTTACCAACCTCAAGGCGCAGGCGCGTTCTCTGGGGCTTGAGGAACGCTGGCACGAGGTGGCGCAAACCTATGCCGATGTGAACCGCATGTTCGGCGATATCGTCAAGGTCACGCCCTCCTCCAAGGTGGTGGGTGACATGGCGCTGATGATGGTGGCGCAGGGCCTGACCCGCGCGCAGGTCGAAGACCCCAAGGTTGACGTGTCATTCCCCGACAGCGTGATCGACATGATGCGCGGCTCGCTCGGGCAACCCCGGGCGGCTGGCCCAAGGCGATTCAGAAAAAGATCCTGAAGGAGGAAAAGCCCTTCACCGACCGCCCGGGCAAGCATCTGAAACCGGTCGATCTGGAAGCAGCCCGCGCCGAGGCTGCCGCAGCCATCGGCGGTGACGTGACCATCGACGACGAGGATCTGAACGGCTACCTGATGTATCCCAAGGTGTTCGTCGATTACCGCAAGCGCAATCTGGAATACGGCCCCGTGCGCACCCTGCCCACCCATACCTTCTTTTACGGGATGCAAGACGGCGAACAGATCACCGCCGAAATCGACCCGGGCAAGACCCTTGAAATCCGCTGTCAGGCCATTGGCGAAACCACGGATGAGGGTGAGGCCAAGGTGTTTTTTGAACTCAACGGCCAACCCCGCCTGATCCGTGTGCCAGACCGCAAGGTCAGCGCGGCAACGGCCAAACGCCCCAAGGCCGAGCCGGGCAATCCGGCCCATGTAGGCGCCCCGATGCCGGGGGTCGTTGCCACCGTGGCCGCGCAACCGGGCAAAAAGGTGAAAGAAGGCGATCTGCTGCTCACCATCGAAGCGATGAAAATGGAAACCGGTATCCATGCCGAACGCGCCGCCAAAATCAAGGCCGTTCACGTCACCGCCGGCGCCCAGATCGACGCCAAGGATTTGCTGATCGAGTTCGAGTAACGCGGCATTTCACCCCAGGGCTTTGCGGTACATTCGGCAAGGCTCTGGGACCGCCGCCCGACGATCAGAACACGCAGCGAATCAGTTCTGATCTGATCACCGGAAAGAACGACAAAAACCATCCAGGGCGGAATGATCTCGTCCTATTTTACTGGACGCACATAAATTACTTTGGCGGCGCTATGCGTTTGCCGCCGTAACGAAATTCACATGACAGCCTGCACGCGGCAGGTGGGGCGCTGGGGGTTCGGTCACTATGGGGTTGACCTGCCACGAAAAATGGGACTGCCCCCCGTCAAACGACGCAATCATCCTAAATCACGGCGCACGAGGCTTGCCGAAATCGCATACCTGGCATGGCATTGAAGGCTTGGTCAAAGCCCCACAATGTAGTAGTGCCTTTAGTCGGCTGTTATAAACACGGCCAGAGCGCAACCAGGCACGGAGGACACACAATGATTTCACGCGACACCCTAATTCGTCAGACCCGTGCCAACCGTGGTTCGCTGCCGACGATCGCTTTCGTCTATGCCATCATCGTCGGCGCGATGGTTCTTTCGGGTATGGCAATTACCTGATTGGGCAAGGGGCGGCCTTAAACGTCGGCCGCCTCGCCAATATTATCCACGCCGCGTTCCTCCAGAACGGTCGTCAGCCAGTTCGGGTCCATTTCCGGCACTGAGGACAGCAACAGATCCGTGTATTCGTGGTGCGGCGGGGTGAACATTACATCCTTTGGCCCCTGCTCTACCACTTTGCCGTACTGCATGACCACGACTTCATCCGCGATGGAGCGCACAGTCGCCAGATCATGGGTGATGAACATATAGGCCAGACCCAGCTCATTCTGAAGCCGGTCAAGAAGCCTCAGAATGCCCTCGGCGACCAGTTGGTCCAAGGCAGATGTAACCTCATCACAGATGATGAAACTTGGCTCCGCAGCAAGCGCCCGCGCGATACCGATCCGCTGTTTCTGCCCGCCCGACAGTTCGGGCGGAAAGCGGCTGTAATATTGCGACGGTTCAAGTTCGATCAGATCAAGAAGTTCATCAACGCGCCGCTTGAGGGCCGACCCGCTCAGACCGGAATAGAATTGTGCGGGGCGCCCGATGATATCGGAAATCCGAACCTTCGGGTTCAACGCGGTGTCCGCCATCTGATAAATCATCTGCGCCTGACGCAACTGATCCCGGCTGCGATCCCCATATTTCGGTGGCATCGGTTCACCGTTGAACAAAACCTGTCCGTTTGACGGTGGCAAAAGGCCGGTGATAACCCGCGCGGTTGTTGATTTCCCCGACCCGGATTCCCCCACGACGGCGACGGTCATGCCCGGATAGATGTCAAACGACACGTCATCCAGCACCTTCACGCCGCCGGTATAGGCCGCGTCCACATTCTGAACCGAGATGAGCGGCTTTGTGTCGTCCTTGGGCCGTGATTTTTGCGGGCGCTGAAAACTGCGCACCGCCCAGAGCGATTTGGTATATTCCTCTTTGGGCGACGACAGCATTTTTTCGGTCGGGGCCTCTTCGATCTCGCGGCCCTTCAACAGCACCTTGATCGTGTCGGCCATCTGCGCAACCACCGCAAGATCATGGGTGATATAGATCGCCGCTGTATTGAACTGACTTACAATATCGCGGATGGCCGCCAGAACCTCGATCTGGGTTGTAACGTCAAGCGCCGTGGTCGGTTCATCGAAAATGATCAGGTCCGGCCGACAGGACATCGCCATCGCCGTCATGGCCCTTTGCAACTGCCCACCAGACACCTGGTGGGGATAGCGAAAGCCGATCTCGGTCGGGTTGGGAAGGCGCAGACGCTCGTAAAGCTCCATCGCGTCTTCCTGCGCCTCAAGACGTTTCTTGATGCGGTAATGAACCGGCGCCTCGGTGTGCTGATCAATAATCCGGTGCGACGGGTTGAAAGACGCCGCTGCCGATTGCGCAACATAGGCAATGCGCGACCCGCGCAGCGCCCGGCGTTCGCCTTCGGTGGCCGTCGTCAGTTCCATCCCGTCAAACTCGATCGAGCCGCCGGAAATGCGTGTTCCGTCGCGGGCATAGCCCATGGCCCCGGCGCCAATCGTGGATTTCCCCGCCCCGGATTCGCCGATCAGGCCCATGACCTCGCCGCGATGAAGGGTCAGATCGACCCCTTTGATGATGGGCACCCAGGTTTCATCGGAATAGCCCTCGATCTTGAGATCGCGGATTTTCAGTATAACGTCATTTTTATTGGTCACTTTACATCTCCTTCAGGCCTGAGGACCTGAACAGCATCCAGTCCACGACAAAATTCACCGAGACAGTCAAAAGCGCAATGGCCGCCGCCGGGATCAGTGGGGTTACGTCTCCGAATGAAATAAGGGTCGCGTTCTCGCGTACCATCGAGCCCCAGTCGGCAGTCGGGGGCTGAATGCCGAGGCCCAGGAACGACAGACCGGCAATCAACAGGAACACGAAACAGAACTCCAAACCGAATTCGGCAATAAGCGGCGCGGTCGAGTTTGGCAAAATCTCCTTGCGGATCAGATACCAATCGCCCTCACCCCGAAGTTTTGCGGCTTCGATAAAATCCATGACAACGATATTGCCCGCGACAGCCCGCGTCAGGCGAAAGATGCGCGGTGAATAAATGATCGCGACAACGAGAACGATCACCGGGATGCTGGTGCCGAAAATCGACAGGATCAGAAGCGCAAAAATCAGGGACGGCACCGACATGATGACATCTGCGGCGCGGCCCATGATCTGATCGAACCAGCCGCCCTTGGTGGCCGCAAGAAGGCCTGCCAGCGCGCCCATCACAAAGGCGAGGATCGTGGCGACAAGGGCGATGCCAACGGTGTTTCGCGCGCCGTAAACCAGTCGCGAAAACATGTCACGGCCAAGCTGGTCGGCGCCCAGGATCATATTCTGATCCGCAGGTGCAAAGGCCGAGGCGATCACCTCGCTTTCCCCATGCGGGGCGATCCACGGCGCAAAGAACCCGGCGATCGCATAGGTAAAGATCACGAACATGCCAAACGCAGCGGTCAACGGCGCTGTGCGCAGCTCTTTTGCCATGTTTTTGGACGATATCGCGATCAAAAACTCGCGGAAAGCATAGGACGTGCCCGCAGCCAGCGCCAAAGCACCGGCAGAAACCGCGACAAAGCGCAAGGCCGACACACCGCCGATGATCCCGAGAACGAAAGACACGAGTGTCAGGGAAAACAACAGCAGGAACAATGACCGGCGATTGAAATATGCCGCAAGACAGGAAGCCCCGATGAGGGCGGCGTAGTAGCCAATGACGAAGACGCTCATGATATGCCCCCCTTATTTCGGATGCCGCAGACGCGGATTTGTGAGAATTGCTCCCACATCCGCCGCGAGGTTGAGAAGGATGAACGTGGCCGCGAAGATCAGACAACAGGCCTGCACGATCGGGAAGTCACGTTTTGCGACCGCATCAACAAGAAGCTGCCCGATGCCCGGATAAACGAACACCACTTCGACCAGCACAACGCCGGTAATCAGATACGCCAGGTTCAGTGCAACGACGTTGATGATCGGGGCCCAGGCGTTCGGCAGGGCGTGGCGGACAATGACCTTCCACGGCGGCGTGCCTTTCAGGCGGGCCATTTCGATATAGGGGGACGCCAGAAGGTTGATGATGGCCGCCCGGGTCATGCGCATCATATGCGCCGTCACAACAAGAACCAGTGTCAGCGCCGGAAGGAATGCCCGATCAAGCAGATCGAAAAAGCTCATGCCTTCCCGCAAACTCGCGATGGCCGGAAACATCTGCCATTTCACCGCGAAAAACAGGATCAGAACGTACCCGAGAAAGAATTCCGGGGATGAAATTGAGGTCAGCGTCAGCACGTTGGCGACCCGATCAAAGATCGAGTTGCGCAGCAGGGCAACGATGACCCCGAGCACGATCGCAAAGGGTACGGCGATGACAGCGGCATAACTCGCAAGAAAGAGAGTGTTGATGAACCGTCCGGTAATCGCATCGGTCACCGATTCACCCGAGACAAGCGATACGCCAAAGTCCCCTTGGACAACTCCGCCCAACCATTGCAGGTATCGAAACACCGCCGGTTGATCGAGGCCCAGTTTCTCGCGCAAGGCGGCCAGCGTTTCGGGCGTCGCGCTTTGCCCCAGAACCGCCTGAGCAATATCGCCCGGAAGCAGCTCAACCGCGAAAAAGATAAGGATCGAGACGACAAACAGCGTCACCAATCCCAGCCCGAGCCGTTTCGCAACGAGCCCCAGGATGTCTCCCATTTCGTCCCCTCCTGTCGTCATTCGCCGGTCTGTATCGCCGACCTTGATAGTGCCCGTCTTTTGTGCGGGCAGCGACGCGCCCCGTTTTGCCGGGACACGTCAAATTTATGTACTGGCGCAGGGCCTAGCTGTTGAACCACCAACGGCTGGCCGCGCGGCCACCGTCGCATTCCCAGCTTGCGGCAAGCGCATCGGGAACACCGACATTGGAACGGTGGGCATAAACAAAGTTGTTGAAGAACGGGATAACCGTTCCGCCGTCATCACGGGCAAGCAACGCCATGTCGTGATACATTTCAGCGCGTTTGGTGTCATCCAGTTCTGATTTGGCTTGCAGCAACAATTTGTTGAAGGCCTCGTTCTGCCAACGGCTTTCATTCCAGGCCGCATCATCCTTGTAGGCCAACGTGTACATCACGTCGGGTGTCGGACGCGCGCCCCAGGACACCAGGCAGAACGGTTTCACCAGCCAGACATCGGAATAATACCCGTCGTTCGGCTCGCGCACGACGTTGATATTGATGCCCGCCGCCTTGGCTTGTTCGGCATAAAGAACGGCCATGTCGACCGCGCCGGCATAAACGCTGTCGGCTGTCGACAGGCTGACGGTAAGCCCTTCTGCACCGGCCTTTTTCAAAAGCGACTTTGCCTGATCCGGGTCATATTCCCGCTGGGGAATGTCGTCGGGCCAGTAAGGCTGCGCCGGCGAATGGTGGAAATCATTGGCCTTGGTCGCCGCACCGAACGCGATCTTCTCGATGATCTCGTCGCGGTCAATCGCCAGTTTCAACGCGTTGCGAACATCGACGTTATCGAACGGCGCTGTGTCACAATGCATCGGCAGGGTGATGGCCGCAGCCGAGGGAACATTGTCGATGACAATGTTGGGATCGCGCTGCAACAGCGCCATTGTCTTGAGCTCGATGAGCGAGACACTGTCGACATCGCCGGTTACCAGCGCCGTCTGGCGTGCGTTGGGGTCATTCAGGACAAGCAATTCGACCTTATCGAAATACGCGCCTTCCCCATGCCAACCATCGTGGCGGCTCAGGCTCCATTGGGTGCCGAACTCACCGGCATCAATCTTGTATGGGCCGGTGCCATCGCCCGATTTCCACTCGATCGTGCCGTCATCGTTCGCCGGACAGATCGCCATGTGATAATCGGTCATCAGCCATGGGAAATCGGCGTTGCCACGGCTCAGTTCGACGATGACCGTATAATCACCGTCTTTCTTGATGTCCGTCACATCTGTCAGCAATGCCTTGGCCGCCGAGGTCGTTTCATCGCCCCGGTGGTGGTTGAGCGATGCAATGATATCATCCGCCGTGCATTTCTTGCCCGAGTGGAACGATGCGTTCTGGTTCAGCTCGAACGTCCAGATCGACGCATCGGGGCTTGCCTCCCAACCGGTGGCAAGGTCCGGGCCAAGTGAACCGTCGCCATTGATCATCGTCAGATAGCTGCGATAGGTATGCGCCAGGAAAATCATCTGACGGGTGACATAGGTGCCGGGATCGTGGCTGTCGGCGGTATTGCCGTCATGTACGCCCCAGCGGAACGTCCCGCCGGATTTCGGCTGCGCCGAAGCCTTCGTTGTCCAAAGGCCGGTGGCCGTCGTCGCCGTCACACCCGCAGCCGTTGCGTAATGCATGAAAGACCGCCGTGAAACCTTGCCCTGACGGGCGGCTTCCGCAAGCCGGTCGAGAATAAACTGATCTTTTCGATTTGTCATGTCGTCTCCCTAAGTATGTTAGTTTATTTGGCCTGTGCCTTAGCTTCCCTCCTTGAGGTCTTCATCCTACACCATTGTTGATGAATGCCAAAAAGCGACCTGCGCACCAAAGATGAACCTGCGGCAGCTTTCCCGTTCGGGAAGGCCGTGCATTCCCCTTTTCGTCTGAGGACGCAATGATCGTTCCGGTAAAAACACGACGTTTGAGCGTGGCCAAAACGACCAAGGCCATTGGGGAATGGTCGGAAAATGACAAGACGCTTCGTGTTTTCGTCGGCGTCATGTTGCTAAGCACTGGCATGGACCCACTAGACAGGCAGTTGCAGGGCAGGTCAATGGGCTACTGCTACACTATCGCGGCATACAAAATTGACGACATTGAGGTGGAATGCCCTGGGCCAACGACAGGTGTCTCTGGATTTCAGCCGACACCGCCCCGTTTACCGCCCTCGTGACGGCGCCTCTGGCATCCCGCGCGGCTGTCCGAAAACCACAAGGGGCGCCGCGTTTGCACGCGGCGCCCCTATCTTGATGGCGTTTCGGTGGCGTTAGTGGGCCGTGGCCCCTGCACCTTCGTTCCTGCGCTCAAGGGCGGCCTTGGCGGCGGCGGCTTCCTCTGCCGCTTCGTCCCATTCCACCGGCTCGGGCTTGCGCACCAATGCCTGCTCCAGCACCTCGGAAACATGAGAGACGGGAATGATCGTCAGCCCATCTTTCACATTGTCGGGGATTTCCGCCAGATCCTTGGCATTTTCCTGCGGAATCAGCACCGTCTTGATTCCCCCGCAAAGCGGCGAGCAATTTTTCCTTCAATCCGCCGATGGGCATGGCGTTGCCCCGCAGGGACACTTCGCCGGTCATGGCGATGTCCTTACGCACCGGAATCTGGGTCAGCACCGACACGATGCTGGTCACCATGGCAAGGCCCGCACTTGGCCCGTCTTTGGGCGTCGCGCCATCCGGCACGTGAACATGGATATCCACCGCATCGAATTTCGGCGGTTTCACCCCGATGCTGGGGCTGATCGACCGGACATAGCTGGCGGCGGCGTCGATGCTTTCCTTCATCACATCGCCCAGTTTGCCGGTGGTTTTCATCCGGCCCTTGCCCGGCAGGCGCAGCGCCTCGATCGAGAGCAGTTCACCGCCCACCGATGTCCAGGCCAGGCCCGTGACGACACCAACCTGATCTTCCTGTTCGGCCAGACCATAGCGGTATTTCGTAACCCCCAGATATTCAGCAAGGTTTTCCGGCGTTATCACCACTTTCGTTTCAGCCTTGCGCACGATCCGCGTCACCGCCTTGCGGCACAGTTTCGCGATCTCACGCTCCAGATTCCTGCACGCCCGCTTCGCGGGTATAGGTGCGGATCATCTCAAGAAGCGCTGCATCGGTCAGTTCGAATTCGCCCTTTTTCAGACCGTGGTTCTTGATCTGCTTGGCAATCAGGTGCTGTTTGGCGATCTCGGATTTCTCATCCTCGGTATAGCCTGACAGCGGAATGATCTCCATCCGGTCAAGCAGCGGCCCGGGCATGTTGTACGAATTCGCCGTGGTCAGAAACATCACATCGGAAAGGTCGTATTCCACCTCAAGATAGTGATCGACGAAGGTCGAGTTCTGCTCCGGGTCCAGCACCTCAAGCATGGCACTGGCCGGATCACCGCGGAAATCCTGACCCATCTTGTCGATTTCATCCAGCAGGATCAGCGGGTTGGTGGTTTTCGCCTTTTTCAGGGCCTGAATGATCTTGCCGGGCATGGAGCCGATATAGGTGCGCCGGTGCCCGCGGATTTCGGATTCATCCCGAACGCCGCCAAGCGAGATACGGATAAATTCGCGTCCCGTTGCCTTGGCCACCGATTTGCCAAGCGAGGTTTTCCCCACGCCCGGAGGGCCGACCAGACACATGATCGGGCCTTTCAGTTTCTTGCTGCGCTGCTGCACGGCCAGATATTCGACGATCCGCTCCTTTACCTTTTCAAGGCTGTAATGATCGTCATCCAGAACCTTCTGCGCACGGGTCAGATCCTTTTTCACCCGCGACCGCACGCCCCATGGAATGGACAGCATCCATTCCAGATAATTGCGCACCACCGTGGCCTCGGCCGACATGGGCGACATGTTCTTCAGCTTCTTGATCTCGGCATCCGCCTTTTCGCGCGCCTCGTCCGACAGCTTGGTGTCCGCGATCCGTGCCTCAAGCTCGGCCACTTCGTTCTGGCCTTCCTCGCCGTCGCCCAGCTCTTTCTGAATGGCCTTCATCTGTTCATTCAGGTAATATTCGCGCTGGGTACGCTCCATCTGCGATTTCACCCGGGTCTTGATCTTGCGTTCGACCTGCAACACCGACATTTCGCCCTGCATCAGACCGAAAATCTTTTCCAGACGCTCCGCCACGCTGAGCGTTTCCAAAAGCTCCTGCTTTTGGTTCACTTCCACGCCCAGATGCCCGGCCACCAGATCGGCCAGCTTTTCCGGCTCGCGGGTGTCGGAAACCGACGACAGCGCCTCTTCGGGGATGTTCTTTTTGACTTTGGCGTAACGCTCAAACTCTTCTCCGACCGAACGAACGAGGGCGGAAACGGTATCGGGGTCGCCCGTCACTTCGGTCAAGACTTCGGCGTGGGCTTCAAAGAACCGTTCATTTTCAACGTATTCCGTGATCCGCACCCGCGACCGCCCCTCGACCAGCACCTTGACGGTGCCATCGGGCAGTTTCAGCAGTTGCAGAACATTCGCCAGCACACCGTATTCATAAATACTGTCGGTTGTCGGGTCGTCGATGCTCGGGTCGGTCTGCGAGGACAGCAGGATTTGCTTGTCATCGGCCATCACCTCTTCGAGGGCACGCACCGATTTGTCGCGCCCGACAAACAACGGCACGATCATATGGGGAAACACCACGATGTCGCGCAGGGGCAACACGGGATAGGACTGGCTGAGTTGCTCGGTCATGTTTTTTCCTTTGTTGGCAAGAAGGCATCGGTCCCGCTTTGCGGCAACACGCCCCTTCTCCGGTCATAGCTGTTTAAAGTGGGGTGCCTGCCCCCCGCCGTCAACCACGGCCTGTTATCACTGTTGCTGCATATTGTGCCTGCCCGGCCCACCCGGGGCAAGATGATCTTGGGTGTTATGGCACCCTACCCTTCCCATCCGGTTTATTTTTCGCCCCTTTCGGTGGAATCCCCGGCAATTTCGTTGCAAATTATACCCACAGGCAAAAGCTGTGTGGCCCAACAGGTTTGAGCCACGATAAAATTGCCGCGTATCACAACCGCTCAATATCCCCTTCGGCGCGGGCGGCGTGAAATCCGGCCTCCCATGGGGCAAAGCGGCCCATGGCGATGGCATCGCGCATTTCCTGCATGATGTCCTGAAAATACGTCAGGTTGTGCCATGTCAGCAGCATCCCGGAAATCATTTCCTGTGCGCGAAACACATGGTGAAGATAGGCCCGGGAATAGCTGCGACAAGCCGGGCAGCGGCAGTTTTCATCGAGCGGGCGCGGATCATCCTGATGGCGGGCGTTCTTGATATTCACCACACCGTGGCGGGTAAACGCCTGTCCGGTGCGCCCGGATCGCGATGGCAGCACGCAATCCATCATGTCGATGCCACGTTTCACCGCACCGACAATATCGTCGGGCTTGCCCACCCCCATCAGATACCGGGGTTTGTCAGCGGGCAGCATTCCGGGGGCGTAATCAAGACAGGAAAACATCGCCTCTTGCCCCTCGCCCACCGCCAGACCGCCCACGGCATAGCCATCAAAACCGATGTCGCTCAGGGCCTTGGCGCTTTCCTCGCGCAGATCCCGCTCAAGCCCACCTTGCTGTATCCCGAACAACGCATGGCCGGGACGATCCCCAAAGGCATCGCGCGATCGTTGCGCCCAGCGCATGGACAGGCGCATGGAGTCGACGATGCGGTCACGCTCGGCGGGCAAGGCGGGGCATTCGTCGAAACACATCACGATATCGCTGCCCAAAAGGCGCTGAATCTCCATGCTGCGTTCGGGCGTCAATTCGTGGCGCGACCCGTCGATGTGGGATTTGAAGGTGACCCCCTTTTCGCTCATCTTGCGCAAATCCGACAGGCTCATCACCTGAAATCCGCCACTGTCGGTCAGGATCGGGCGATCCCAGTTCATGAACCGGTGCAACCCGCCCAGATTGGCGATCCGTTCCGCCGTGGGGCGCAGCATCAGATGATAGGTATTGCCCAACAGAATGTCGGCGCCCGTGTCACGCACGCTTTCGGGCAGCATCGCCTTGACCGTGGCGGCGGTGCCCACGGGCATGAAGGCCGGCGTGCGAATATCGCCCCGGGGCGTTGAAATCACCCCTGTGCGGGCGGCCCCATCTGTGCCATTCAACTGAAATGCGACGCGTTGTGCCATCTGTCTCACCTCTTGCAATTGGCCTCTTCTGGCCCGAACCCGGCCCCCGCCGCAAGGAGCTTTGACATGAACGAGCCTGTTGATCTGCGTCTGGGATGGGAGGAATGGTGCGCCCTGCCCGCGCTGAGCCTGCCCGCCCTCAAGGTCAAGGTGGATACCGGGGCGCGCACCTCGGCGCTTCATGCCTTTGATATCGAAGGGTTCGGCCCGCCCGAGGCCCCCATGGTGCGTTTCGCCGTGCATCCAATTCCGGGGCGGCATGATGTGGTGGTGCGCTGCACCGCGCCTGTTCATGACCGGAGGGAAGTTACGTCAAGCAATGGCGAAACCCAATACCGCTATGTCATACTGTCCCCGATCACCATCGGCCCGCGCACCTGGCCGGTTGAACTGACCCTGACCGACCGGGGTGCCATGGCCTATCGGATGTTGCTCGGCCGTCAGGCCCTTGACGGGGGGCGGTGGTGGCCCCGGGGGAAAGTTTCTGTCAGCCGCAACTGTCCTATGATGTTTATCCCGCCGCCCGGCGCCATGCCGCCGTGCCCGACCGCCCCCTGTCCATCGCCATCCTCAGCCGCGAACCCGATGCCTATACCCCCCGCCATCTGGTGGACGAGGCCCACGCACGGGGCCACCGGATTGATGTGATCGACACCGCACGCTGTTACATGGCGATGAACGCGCTGGCCCCCGAGGTGCATTGCGACGGCGCGCCGCTGCCCCGCTATGATGCCGTGATTCCCCGCATCGGTGCGGCCATGAGCGGCTATGGCGCCGCCCTTGTGCGGCAGTTTGAAACCATCGGCACCCATTGCCTGAACGGGTCTGACGGCATCACCTCCAGCCGTGACCGCATTCATGCGCATCAGTTGTTGGCGCGCTATCACATCGGGATGCCTGCCACCGCCTTTGCCGCATCGCCCAAGGATACGGGCAATCTGATCGGGCTTGTGGGGCGCGCGCCGCTGGTTCTGAAACTGCTCGACTCGGCGGCGGGCGACGGGATGGTCAAGGCCGATACCAAAGCCGCCGCCGCCTCGGTCATCACTGCATTTCGCGGGCTGAACGCCAATTTCCTGATACAGGATTTCCTGCCCGACGCGGCGGGGCGCGACATCCGCTGCCTGGTTCTGGGCGGTAAATTCATCGCCGCGCTGGAACGTCCGGCGCGCACCGACACCGGCGATCTTGACCGGCGCGCCCATAGCAAGCTGGCCAAAACCACCAAAGCCGAGCGGGACACCGCCCAGAAAGCCGCCCGCGCGTTCAAGCTGGGCTTGGCCAGTGTCGATCTGCTGCGCACCCCCGAGGGGCCAAGGGTGCTGTCCCTCAGCGCCACGCCGGGGCTGTCGCGGTTTGAAACGGCGACCGGGCGCAATATTGCGGCGCTGGTGATGGACCTGTTGGAAAAGCGTCTTCGCCCGCCCGCCAAACGGCCCCGCACGGCGCACCCCGCGCGCAAGTGACACGGGCGGGCACCCTTTACGCCCCCGACCACAAACCTTATATGTTTTGTAAGTTATTGCCGCGAGGACAAGATGACCCCCGAAACAAGCCCCCCTGGAAGGTGCGCCACTGATCCGCCCTTCCTCTACCGATCATCCGCTTCACGAACAGATCGTCGAGGCCTGCCGCAGCGTCTATGACCCGGAAATCCCGGTGAATATCTATGACCTTGGCCTTGTCTATACCATCGACATCAACGCCGAAAACGAAGTGCTGGTGCTGATGAGCCTGACCGCCCCCGGCTGTCCGGTTGCCGGTGAGATGCCCGGCTGGGTTGCCGATGCGGTCGAACCTTTGGCCGGGGTGAAAACCGTCAGCGTCGAACTGGTCTGGGATCCGCCCTGGGGCATGGAGATGATGAGCGACGAAGCCCGCCTTGAACTGGGGTTCATGTAGGGTTTCACACAACCGTCACGGGGGCGTCACCCCGGTGTTACAGAAAAAGGCGATCAGGGGCGCATCAACCCTCAAGCGCATTTTCAGCACCAGAGGGGAGGGTTCCCGGCCCTCCCCTTTTTGCGTGCCACCCCCATGTCCCGAAAATATCCCCGCGCCCCGGCCCTTGAGACAACGGGCCAAAGGCATTACCTTTCTCATGACACCCGAAAGGATCACAGCATGTTCGGCATTCCCGGCAAACAGGCCGTCACCATGACCCCCACCGCCCAACGGCAAATCGCCCGGCTGATGGCCCGCGATGGTCATCAGGGGCTGCGCATCGGCGTGAAAAAGGGGGATGTGCGGGCATGGAATATACCATGGATTACGTCACCGAGATCAACAAGCTGGATGAAGTGGTCGAAGTGGACGGCGCCCGGGTGATGATTGCCCCCATGGCGCAGATGTTCCTTTTCGGCACCGAGATCGATTACGAGGTGTCGTTGCTGGAATCCGGCTTCAAATTCCGCAACCCCAACGTCGCCGATGCCTGCGGCTGCGGCGAATCGATCAAGTTCAAGGATGTCAGCGAACTGGCCATCGAAGAAACCCCGGCGATTGACCGGGTCCGTTTCACGTCAGAGAATGATATCCCCTGCCGTCAGTGCTGGCGCGCCGCTCAACTCGATGGTGAAATCGGTGATATGATCGCCGTTGATGTCCCCCTGAAGAAACCCTGAACCGCCATTTGTCAGATACGAAATCTGCGCGCCACCGCTGAACGGTGCATTGCCGATGAACGTCAGGTTCAACGCGTTGCCCGGATCAAGGTTGATCGTATCGATCCCGTGCTGAAAATCGGTGATCACATCCCGCGCGGCCCCTGTCCCCGTCTGGGTCGCAGCGTTAAAGACGAACACATCGGCGCCAGGTCCGCCCGTCATCACGTCACGCCCTGATCCGGCGTGAACCGTGTCGTTGCCCGCGCCGCCATAGATGCGGTTGTTGCCCGCGCCTGCAAATATCACATCGTTACCCGCCCCTCCGCCGGTAAAATCATTGCCGTTCCCCAGATAAATTCTGTTGGCACCCGCCCCGCCGAAAATCTGGTCGTTGCCCGTGCCACCGGCCATGAAATCAGTGCCCGATCCGGCATGGATCGTGTCATTGCCAGCGTTGCCATACAGAATGTTACGGGTCGATCCTTCGCCATAGATCAGATCGTTATTGACGCCGCCCTGAATCGTATCACTGCCAAGACCGCCAAAAATCCGGTTGTTGCCCGACACACCATAGATCAGATCGTTGCCGCCAGCCGAGCCGATGCGATCAGCGCCCTGCCCGCCATAGATCGTATCGCTGCCGGCACCGCCAAGCAGCAGATCATTGCCGGTACCGCCGCCGATGAAATCGCCACCCGCCCCCGCATGGATCGTGTCGTTGCCGCCATTTCCGAACAACCGGTTCGTGCCATTGCCACCGCCGACAATCAAATCCGCCCCGCCGCCCCCCTGAACCGTATCGTTGCCCAGACCGCCATAGATGCTGTTGGCCCCGGAGCCACCGAAAATCTGATCGTTGCCATCGCCACCGCCCAACAGATCGTTCCCCGAACCGCCGCCCAACAGATCATTGCCGCCGTTCCCCAACAGGGTGTCATTACCCCCATACCCAAGGATCGTATCGTTACCGGCCCCACCGGGGATGCTGTTTGGCCCCGCGTCACCGGGCAGATTCTGGCCCGGTTCGCTCACCAACAGGGTATAGGCCCCGGTCACATCATCGGTCAGCCCTTCGATCCGCGCCAGATAGCGACCCGTTTCGGTGGGCGTATAGACAACCTCGGCCCGCCCGTCGCCGCTGGTGTCATCGGTACCAAGGGCGTGACTGGAGGCCAGATGGTCTTCCAGACGAAACCCGAGGTTCGCCCCCGTCACCGAAATCGTATAGGTCACCCCCGCCGTAAGTTCGAAGGCAACAACATCCACATCGGCGTAGGACCGCGCGTACAATCGGGTATAGGCGGCGTAATCCAGACGGCTGTGGAACGCGACACCAATATCGGCGGTCGCCTCGGTAAACCGATCGTTGCCAACCTCCTGAACCAGACTGACAGAATAGCGCCCGGTCCCTGTCGGGGTTCCGTTGGCGCGAACCTCCATGTGCCAGGGGCCTTCCTTGCGATATTCGCTGGGAATGCGTGTCGGGTTGACGGCAAAAACCAACCGCACCGGCAGATCGCCCTCGGTATAGCTGTAGGTTTCAGCATAGAGATCGGTGGTGCGGGCATCGAACATATTGAAATAGGCGCCGGTGATGCCAGATCCGGCCAGTGGGGTCAGCGTCGCGTAATACCCATAGCCCGCCTCGAATTCGGTCGCGATGAAATCGCTGTCGCCAAAGCCATCCAAACTGCCCTGAAACGTGCCTCCGGGGGCCAGATCATATGTTGGATCGGTGGGGCGCACGCCTGCGCTGGTGATGCCCGCAGCATCGGTGGTTTCAGTTGTAACGGCCATTTATCCAAACCCTCATCTGTACGATGTCACGTCAAGACGTTCAGGAGCGCGTTCCGTCACTACGGTCGAAACCGCAACCAATGACGCGAGCCTGCGGCTGTTTCGCGCCCCGATCAAGGGTTTTCCGCTCACAAGACTGTGCAAAGATATTGGCGCGCCCCGCCTTTTGCCATCGCCCGACAGGTTTATTGGCGCCCCATGAGCCGCGAGATAGCGGCACGGGTCACGCGCGGCGGGCGGTTGCGGCCCTGAAACGGATCGCAGATCAGATCCCGCGCGGCCAGCGACAACAGCGCGCGCCTGCGGCCGTTGCGGGCGAGATCAAAAAATGGTCCACTGCTCATGGTCAAACCTTCGCATTGCCGACGTTATCGCCAACCTTGCCTGTGGATTGCGGCCAAACCGTGCCGCGCAGTCGGCGATTGCGTGAATTCCCACACGCCACGCCCCCTTTCCCGGCCCGTTCGCAAATGCCATACTGTGCGCGGTAACATAAAAATGAGCAGCATAATGGCCAACGACGATCTTCTGTCCGGGGCAGAGCCCCCAACCTATGACGCCTCTTCGATCGAGGTGCTTGAAGGGTTGGAGCCGGTGCGCAAACGTCCGGGCATGTATATCGGCGGCACCGATGAACGGGCGCTGCACCATCTGGTGGCCGAGGTGCTGGACAATTCCATGGACGAGGCGGTGGCAGGCCATGCCAACCGGATCGAGGTGGAATTGCTGGCCGATTATTCCATTGTCGTCCGTGACAACGGCCGGGGCATCCCGGTGGACCCGCATCCGAAATTCCCCGACAAATCCGCCCTTGAGGTGATCCTGTGCACCCTGCACGCGGGGGGTAAATTTGGCGGCAAGGCTTATCAGACATCGGGTGGCTTGCACGGGGTCGGAGCCTCGGTTGTCAACGCGCTCAGCGATTCTATGGTCGTGCAGGTGGCCCGCAACAAGGAATTGTTCGAACAGCGGTTTTCGCGCGGCATCCCTCTGGGGCCAATCGAGAAAATCGGCGCCGCCCCTAACCGGCGCGGCACTACGACCACCTTTCACGCGGATGAACAGATATTCGGCCATCACCGGTTCAAACCGGCGCGCCTGTTCAAATCCATCCGCTCAAAGGCCTATCTGTTTTCGGGCGTTGAAATTCGCTGGAAATCCGCCATTGACGACGGCCAAACCCCGACCGAGGCAGTGTTCCACTTTCCCGGGGGGCTGGCCGATTACCTGAACGAAACCCTGAACGGCGCGGTCACCTATTCCGAACGGCCCTTTTCCGGCAAGGTGTCGTTCGAAGAAAAATTCAACACGCCCGGTTCTGTGGAATGGGCGATCAACTGGACCCCGGTGCGCGACGGGTTCACCCAATCTTACTGTAACACCGTGCCCACCCCCGAAGGCGGCACCCACGAGGCGGGGTTCTGGGCCGCAATCCTGAAAGGCATCCGCGCTTACGGCGATCTGATCAACAACCGCAAGGCCAAGGACATCTCGCGCGATGATCTGATGGGGGGCGGTTGCGCGGTGGTGTCGTGTTTCATCCGTGAACCGGAATTTGTCGGCCAGACCAAGGATCGCCTTGCCACCACCGAAGCGGGGCGTCTGGTCGAGGGCGCGGTGCGCGATCACTTTGACAACTGGCTGGCCGCCGATACCAAGGCGGCGGGTGCCATCCTTGATTTTCTGGTGCTGCGCGCCGAAGAGCGGATGCGGCGCCGCCAGGAAAAGGAAACCGCGCGCAAGACGGCGACGAAAAAGCTGCGCCTGCCCGGAAAACTGGTCGATTGTTCCGCCACAGATCGGGTCGGCACCGAATTGTTCATCGTCGAGGGTGATTCTGCCGGCGGGTCGGCCAAAATGGCGCGCGAACGCAAGACACAGGCGCTGTTGCCCCTGCGCGGCAAGATCCTCAACGTGCTGGGGGCCGCGTCCTCAAAAATCGGATCGAACGCCGAAATTTCCGATCTCTGTCAGGCCCTTGGCGTGGCGATGGGGACGAAATTCAACCTTGATGATCTGCGCTATGACAAGATCATCATCATGACCGACGCCGATGTGGACGGTGCCCATATCGCCAGCCTGTTGATGACCTTCTTCTTTACCCAGATGCGCCCGATGATCGACACCGGGCACCTGTATCTGGCCTGTCCGCCCCTGTTCCGGCTGACCCAAGGCGCCAAACGGGTCTATTGCCTTGATGAGGCCGAGCGTGACATGTGGTTGGATAAGGGGCTGGGCGGCAAGGGGAAAATCGACGTGTCTCGCTTCAAGGGCCTTGGCGAAATGGACGCCAAAGACCTGAAAGACACCACCATGAACCCCGAAACCCGGAAATTGATCCGCGTCACCATCGACGAGGACGAACCCGGCGAAACCGGCGATCTGGTCGAACGGCTGATGGGCAAGAAACCCGAAATGCGGTTTCAGTATATTTCCGAAAACGCGCAATTCGTGGAAGAGCTGGACGTCTGAGGTGTGACCTGCCCCATGGGGCAGGTCACACAACAGTGGCGCAGCTCAATCGTCTGCGCGGCCCTTGCCCAGATGTTTGCGCAGGCGCGACGGCGTTGATTTGGTCCGGTTTTTATAGGGGTTATCATCGCCCTGCCCGCGAAACCACAACCGGATCGGCGTGCCGGGCATATCGAAATCAAGCCGCAATCCGTTGACCAGATACCGTTCGTAACTCGCGGGCATCTTGTCGGGATAGGAACACATCACCACAAACCCCGGTGGCCGGGTTTTTGCCTGTGTCATATAACGCAGCTTGATCCGCCGACCACCGGGCGCGGGGGGCGGATGGGCCTCGACCATGCCGGTCAGCCAGCGGTTCAGATGCGCCGTTGTCACCCGGCGGTTCCACACCTCGTGGGCCTTGATCACTGCCGCCTCAAGCCGGTCCAGCCCCTTGCCCGTCTTGGCCGAAACCGTGACCAGGGGCGCGCCTTTCAACTGCGGCAAAAGCCGCTCGAACGATTCGCGCAACAGCCTGATTTTGGTGTTCTTGTCGTCCTCGATATCCCATTTGTTCACGGCAATCACCACCGCGCGCCCTTCACGTTCGGCCAGATCGGCAATGCGCAAATCCTGCTGTTCGAACGGCACGGCAACATCCAGCAACACCACCACGACCTCGGCGAATTTCACCGCGCGCAGCCCGTCGGACACCGACAGTTTTTCCAGCTTCTCCTGAACCTTGGCCTTTTTGCGCATGCCTGCCGTATCAAACAGGCGCACCGGCACCTTTGCCCCGTCTGCCGCAGCCCAATCCATGGTCACTGAAATCGCATCGCGGGTGATCCCCGCCTCGGGACCGGTCAACAGGCGTTCTTCGCCCAGAAACTGATTGATAAGCGTGGATTTCCCGGCATTGGGCCGCCCCACCACGGCCACCTGCAACGGTTTGGCCTTGGTCGGAACGCGCGGCGCGTCGACGTCTTCATCGACGTCCACATCGGTTTCCGGGGCCTCATCGGCATGGGCCTTGGCCCGTTCGGCAAAGGCATCGGACAGGGGGCGCAGCTGTTCGTAAAGATCGTTCAACCCTTCGCCGTGTTCGGCGGACAGGCGGATCGGTTCGCCAAGGCCAAGGGAATATGCCTCGATCACGCCACCATCTGCGGCGCGACCTTCGGCCTTGTTCGCGGCCAGAATCACATGGCTGTTCTTCTTGCGCAGAATTTCGGCAAACACCTCATCCTGGGGCAAGATTCCGGCCCGCGCATCCACAAGAAACAGACAGACATCGGCCATTTCCACCGCGCGTTCCGTCAGCTTGCGCATCCGCCCCTGAAGCGAATCGTCGCTCGCCTCTTCCAGACCGGCGGAATCGATGACGGTAAACCGCAGATCGCCCAGCCGCGCCGCACCTTCGCGCAGATCGCGGGTGACGCCCGGCTGATCATCGACCAGCGCCAGTCGCTTGCCCACCAGTCGGTTGAACAGCGTGGATTTGCCCACATTGGGGCGGCCGACGATGGCCAGAGTAAAGCTCATATTGCCCTCACGCGGGATGGGAAAAATGCCGCTTACACCCTATTGCGCCTAACGGAAAGCGTGAAGCTGTCCATTTGACGATACGATATACAGCGTGCCCCCGGCAACGACCGGGTTTGTCGCGGCACCACCGGGCAAATCGACGCTGCTTTGCAACAGGCCGGTCTTGGGGCTAAAGGCGCGCAGGGTGTCATCGCTTGACGCCACCCACAACTGCCCACCGGCCAGAACCGGGCCATAATTGCCATAGACCGCCTTGCGCTTGCGGGCGTTTTCATTGACGAAAAACGGCAGTTTCGTACCCCAGACCCGGGCGCCGGTTGCACCGTCAAGGCGCACCAGTTCGGCCCGGTCGGTCACGGTGAACACCGAACCGCCCGCCACAATGACCGGGCTCATCGCGCCTTCGCGGGCCAACCAGAGCGTTTCACCGGTGGCCAGATCCACCGCCAGAATGCGGCCAGAGGCGCTCCCGGCATAGACGCGGTTACCGTCGATCACCGGATCACCGGAAATGTCCGACACCTGCGCATATACCTTGCCCAGCCGCTGACCGGCGACATTGCTGCCCCAGACTCTGGTGCCGCCATCGCGCAGGGCCGCAACCAATTCGCCGTTTTCAAAGGGAAAAATCGCCAGCCGATCGCCAACGGCAGGCGCCGCGCCCCCCACCACGCCCGAAGGGCTGGGGGTGCCGGGCAGTGTCCATGCGATGCGGCCATCGTCCACCTTGATCGCCCAGGCCGTGGCATCGCGGGTCACCACATAGACAAGATCATCAACAACCGTGGGCGCGCCCGCCGGCGCTGCATCAAGTTCCTGAATCCACAGTTGCGCGCCCGTGGTCGCGTCCAGCGCGACAACATCGCCAAACCCGGTGGTCACGAACAAACGGTTGCCCGCCACGGCCAGCCCGGCGCCAGAGGCATCATCCGCATTGTCGGTGGGCGGTGTCAGATCGACAGACCAGATCGGCGCGCCACTGGTTGAATGAGCCATGACCCGGGCGCGGCTGTCCACGGTAAAGATGCGCCCGTTGGCCACCACGGGATCGGCAGTGATCCGGTGACGGCGGTTTTCCGGCTCGCCCACTGACGCGCTCCAAACCTGTGTCAGGGCGGTGCCAAGGGCCGGATGGGTAATATGGTGGGTCGCGCCACCGGCCTTTTGCAACCATTCGGCATTGGCAATGGGCGCAGGAAGGGTGATCGCATCGGACGGGGGCGCAACCTCGGGCGCCGCCGTGCCATCCAGATCGGCGCGCAGATCGAGCCGTTCACCCGTCAGGATCAGTTCGGGGTCACCACAGGCCGCCAGAAACGCCAGGCCGCCAATGGCGGCGATCACCGGTTTGCTCAGTCCCATCCGTGCCTCCTGCCCTCTCGGTAACACCGCGGCCCCTTTGCGGGGCCTTCGGTCATGCCGCATCCAGCGTACCGCCCAATGCCACAATCAACTGAGAAACCCTGCGGCGCAAGCCTTGGCTTACCTGATCTTCGCCCAGAATATCCTGCAACCGCTTCAGTGCGGCGTCGGTTTTGCCCATCTCCACCTCGGCCAGCGCGGTTTGTTCCAGCGCCAACAGGCGATAGGGTGCGCCGGGAATGGTCAGCGGGGTCAGCCGGTCGATGCGGTCTTGCGCGCTTAGCCCGTTGTCGTTGCGCATGACGAATTTCAGCAGCGCCAGCTCGCGGTAAACCTGCGGCAGCTCGGCCTCGTTCGACAGGGCCTCAAGCGATTGCGCCACGTTGGTGTCACTGTCGTCGGCCTCTTGCGCGCTCAGCATCGCGACCAGCGCGTCTTGCCGCGGATTGCCGCTGATCTTGGCCAATGCCGCGCGCCGGTCGGCGGGGTCGTTTTCGGCCATCGCCCCCAGCAAGGCATCGCCAAAGGCCTGCGCCGCCGCTTCGGTGCGCGATTTCTGCCATTCGTTATAGGCAGCCGCCCCGACCAGAAGGACCACACAGGCGATGGCGATCCAGCCATAGCGCCGCATAAGCGCAAACAACCGGTCGCGCCGGACCTCTTCGCTGACTTCGTCGATAAAACTGTCGGTATCGCTCACGCCACTTCCCCATCTCGGTTTGGCCCCTCTTACCCTGTCAGGGGGCATAATGCCAAGGGCACAGCGCGCCCGGGCGTGACCAACTTGCGTCAGGATTCAAAAAGTTTAAACTGAACCGATTAGTTCACCATCAGACCTTTCAAAACAAGCCCCGCGCCCATAAATCGCACCCCAATGTGCCCCCGAGGGCAGATGACGACCAACGCCGCCACTGCAACGAGGCCATTATGCGCATTTTTTCGATCATTACCGCCCTGCTGGTCACCGCCAGCCTTTATCTTCTGGTGTTCGAGCGCCCGGCGCTTTTGGCATTTGCGGCGGGGACGACGACCGACCACACCGAACCACCGGGCAGCGACACAGCCGAAGAAAAAAGCCAGGTATCGGTTGTGGCGCTGAAATCCAGCGCCCAGGTGATCGACAGCGCGGTGTTGCTGCGCGGGCGCACCGAAGCGGCGCGTCAGGTTACGGTCAGCGCGGAAACCAGCGGGCGCATCATCTCGGCCCCGCTGCGCAAGGGCAAGTTTGTCGATCAGGGACAGCTTTTGTGCAAACTCGACCCCGGCATCCGCGCCGCCCAACTGGCCGAAGCACAAGCGCGGCTGGTCGAGGCACGCGCCCGCGGCCCCGAAGCACAGGCCCGGGTGGCCGAGGCCGAGGCGCGCCTGTCCGAAGCGATGATCAACGACAACGCCGCCAGCAAACTGTCGCAAGACGGCTTTGCCTCGCAAACCCGGGTCGCGCAAACGGCGGCGGCGGTCGAATCGGCCCGCGCGACGGTACAGGCGGCAAAATCGGGGCTGGACTCGGCCAGTTCCGGGGTACAGGCCGCCGAAGCCGCCGTGGCCGCGGCCCAAAGCGAGATCGACAAACTGACGATCACCACGCCATTCGCCGGATTGCTGGAAACCGATTCCGCTGAATTGGGCACCCTGATGCAGCCCGGCGCGCTCTGCGCCACAGTGATCCAGCTTGACCCGATCAAACTGGTGGGGTTCGTGCCGGAAACCGAGGTGGCAAAAGTGACGCTCGGCGCGCTGGCAGGTGCGCGGCTGGTGTCCGGGCAAGAGGTGACAGGCAAGGTCACATTCCTGTCGCGCAGCGCTGATGACACGACCCGCACCTTTCGAACCGAGGTTACGGTCGCCAACCCCGACCGCGCCATCAGCGACGGCCAAACTGTTGAAATCATCATTCAATCGGACGGGCGCAAGGCCCATCTTCTGCCCCAGTCGGCCCTGACACTGGACAATGACGGCAATCTGGGCGTGCGCACCATCACCGACAACGACACCGCAAAATTCGCCCCCGTCAGCGTGCTGCGCGATACGGTGAATGGCGTCTGGCTGGCCGGGCTGGACGATACGGTCACCGTCATCGTGGTCGGGCAGGAATATGTCACCGATGGCGTTCGGGTCAGGCCCACCTATCGCAGTGCGGACAACGCGGGTGACAGCCAATGACCGGTATCGTCGATTGGGCCGCCTCGCGGGCGCGGATGGTTCTGGCGTTTATCCTGCTGTCGCTGCTGGCGGGCGGGCTGGCCTATGCCTCGCTGCCCAAAGAGGGCGAACCGGACATTGAAATCCCTGCGCTTTTCGTTTCGGTCCCCTTCCCCGGCATTTCCGCCGAAGACAGCGAAAAACTGTTGGTCAAACCAATGGAAACCGAATTGTCCGATCTGGACGGGCTGAAAAAGATGTCCGGCACGGCGGCGGAAAACTACGCCGGTCTTGCGCTCGAATTCGAATTCGGCTGGGACAAGACCAAGGTTCTGGCCGATGTGCGCGACCGGATGAACACGGTCGAGGCAGATTTCCCCGCCGGGGCCGACAAATATTCGATCAACGAAATCAACTTTTCCGAATTCCCGATCATCATCGTCAACCTCACCGGCGCATTGCCCGAACGCACCCTGTTGAAGGTCGCCAAGGGCCTTCAGGACCGGCTTGAGGGTCTGGACCCGGTGCTTGAGGCGGCGCTGGCCGGGCACCGCGATGAGATGCTTGAAGTCACCATCGACCCACTGCGCCTCGAAGCCTACAACGTGACCGCAAATGAATTGATCAACGTCGTGCGCAACAACAATCAGTTGATCGCGGCAGGCGAGGTTGAAACCGACAACGGCGCCTTTTCGGTCAAGATCCCGTCGTCCTTTGACGAACAGCAGGACATCTACAACCTGCCCGTCAAGGTGGACGGCGACCGCGTGGTCACACTGGGCGAACTGGCCGACATCCGCCTGACATTTGAGGACCGCACCGGCACGGCCCGGTTCAACGGGCAAACCACGGTGGCCCTGCAAGTGGTCAAACGCAAAGGGTTCAACCTCATCGACACCTCGGCATTGATCAAGGAAGAGGTGGCAAAGGCCCGCGCCGCATGGCCCCAGGATCTGCGCGACGCGATCACCGTCGGCACCAGCAACGATCAGTCCCGTCAGGTGAGATCCATGGTCAGCCAGCTCGAAGGATCGGTGCTCACCGCTATCGCGCTGGTGATGATCGTGGTGCTGGCGGCCCTTGGCATCCGTTCGGCCCTGCTGGTCGGGTTTGCAATTCCCACCTCGTTTCTGCTGTGCTTTGTGTTGCTCGGCGTGATGGGAATCACCATTTCCAACATCGTCATGTTCGGGCTGATTCTGGCGGTGGGCATGTTGGTGGATGGTGCCATCGTCGTGGTCGAATACGCCGACCGCCGGATCGACGAAGGCGCAGGCCCGATGCAGGCCTTCACCGAAGCGGCCAAGCGGATGTTCTGGCCCATTGTATCCTCGACCGCGACCACCCTGTGTGCCTTCCTGCCCATGCTGTTCTGGCCCGGCGTCGCGGGTGAATTTATGGGAATGCTGCCTGTCACCCTGATCTATGTACTGTCAGCGTCGCTGTTGGTGGCGCTGGTCTATCTGCCCGTCATGGGCGGCGTGGCGGGCCGGATCAGCCGCAGCTTTCAGGGCGCGTCAGACATGCTGCGCGCCCTGTTGCCATGGGTGGTGCGCGCCGCGCTGGTCGTGCCTGCGGGGCTGTTGGTGTTCGTCGCCGCAATGCAGCTTCTGAATCCCGATTATATCTTCTCCGGCCCCTCGCCCCTCCCCGCCCCGGCGCGCATCCTGCCCGGTGCGGCACTGTTCCTGCTGGGGACAGTGCTGAGCGCGATCACGCTGGGATCGGTCAAGATCACCCGCGCACCCAAACGGATCGACGCAAAGCGCAAACGCACCCTGTTTGGTTATTTCATCAAATTCATCACCGGCAATCCGGTGATGCCGCTGGTGTCGATCGGTGCCGTGATCTTTCTTGTGGTGTCGGTGTTCGGCTATTTCGCGGCCAACAACAACGGCGTTGAATTCTTTGTGGAATCCGAACCGGAACAGGCAATCATCTATGTCAAGGCACGGGGCAACCTGTCGCTGACAGAAAAAGATGCCCTGCTGCGCGAGGTCGAACAGATCACCCTTACCACCAAGGGCATTGACAGCGCCTTTGCCTTTGCCGGCAAGGGCGGGCTGAATGCCAACACCGGCGGCGGACAGGCCCCGCTTGATGCCATCGGCCAGATCCAGATCGAACTGATCCCATGGGAGGATCGCCCGGACTATGCCCGCACCCACCCAGATGAAGTAACACTGACCGATCTCGACGGTGACGCCGTCATCGCCGATCTTCAGGCCCGCCTGGCCACAGTCCCCGGCGTACAAACCGAGGTGCTGAACCTTGCCATGGGGCCGGCATCGGGCAAACCGGTGCATCTGCGCCTCAAGGGCAACAACTGGGATGATCTGCAAAGCGCCGCCGCCCGGGTGAGCGCGAAATTCCAGAACACCACCGGCCTGACCGATGTAGAAGACAGCCGCCCCTTGCCCGGCATCGACTGGCAGATCGACGTGGATGTGGAAAAGGCCGGCCGCTATGGCGCCGATGTGCTGACCGTGGGGGGGATGGTGCAACTGGTCACGCGCGGCATCCTGCTTGATACCATGCGGGTGCCATCGTCCGATGAAGAGATCGAAATCCGCGTGCGCCTGCCCGAACAGGACCGGGTGCTGTCAACCCTCGACAACCTCAAGGTGCGCACGCGCGATGGCCTTGTGCCCCTGTCCAACTTCATCACCCGCAAACCGGTGCGCAAACTCGGCCAGATCGATCGCGTCGATCAATCGCGGTACTTCGATGTAAAGGCCGATGTCGCGCCGGGGCTGACCACCACAGTCACCGATGCCGATGGCAAGGCGCGCGAGATAGCAATCAACGCCAACGAACGGATCGAAACCCTCACCAAATGGCTCAAGGATGACGCCCCCCTGCCGCCTTCGGTCAGTTGGGAGTGGACCGGCGATCAGGAAGATCAGGCAGAATCAGGCGCCTTCCTGATGAAAGCCTTCGCCGGCGCGCTCGGCCTCATGTTCATCATCCTGCTTGCCCAGTTCAACAGTTTTTACAATTCGGTGCTGGTGCTGCTGGCGGTGGTCCTGTCCACCACCGGCTGCCTGATCGGAATGCTGGTCATGGGGCAACCCTTCAGCATCATCATGACCGGCACGGGCATCGTCGCGCTGGCCGGAATCGTGGTGAACAACAATATCGTGCTGATCGACACCTATCAAGAATATTCACAATACATGCCCCGGATCGAGGCCATCGTGCGCACCGCCGAAGACCGCATCCGCCCGGTCCTGCTCACCACCATCACCACCATGGCGGGTCTGGCTCCGATGATGTTCGGTCTGTCCCTCGATTTCATCGGCGGCGGCTATTCCATCGACAGCCCCACGGCGCTCTGGTGGAAACAACTGGCCACGGCGGTGGTGTTCGGCCTCGGGATTGCCACGGTGCTGACACTCATCTTCACCCCCTCGGCGCTGGCGCTTCGGGTCTGGCTGTCCGAAGGCGCCTACCGCTCCATGCGCGGCCTCGGCGCTTTGGCCCGGCGGCGCGGTCAATCGGCGCGCGACGTCTCGACCCACCGCGCAGCGCGCAAAATCCGCTCGCCCGAAATCATCTGGGACACCGACGAGACCGAAGCCCCCCTGCCCCGACACTGCGCGCCGCCGAATAACCGGCGCGCCCGTGGCCAGCGCCGGAATTGAGTATTTGGATCAGTAAAAAATATACGCCCCGCTTTTTACTGACACAAATACTCCCGCCGGAGGCATCCCACATCCCCACTCTTCCGCTCCCCCAACGGCGCGAAACGCCAAACACAGGCGCCAAACACATAATCTCGTGGCGCGCGTCAGCGCGCCTCTGTTGGATCAGGCGGCCTCTTCTTCGGCTTCCTGGCGATACCAGAGCGATGCATAGCGCCCCTGCGCCGCCAACAGCGCGTCGTGGGTGCCGCGTTCGACGATCACGCCATCCTCCAGCACCACAATCTGATCCGCATCGGCGATGGTCGACAGGCGATGGGCAATCACCATCACCGTGCGCCCACGCCCAAGCCCCTTCAACTCAGTCTGGATGTTTTGTTCGGTTTCCGTATCCAGCGCCGATGTCGCCTCATCCAGCAACAGGATCGGCGGATCTTTCAGCAAGGTGCGCGCGATGCCGACCCGCTGTTTTTCGCCCCCCGACAGTTTCAATCCCCGTTCGCCCACCGTGGTTTCATAGCCATCGGGCAATCCGGTGATGAAATCGTGAATCTTGGCCGCCCGTGCCGCCGCCTCAACCTCGGCGTGGCTGGCCGAGGGGCGCCCATAGGCGATGTTATAACGGATCGTATCGTTGAACAGCACCGTGTCCTGGGGCACCACGCCGATCTGCGCGTGCAGGCTGTCCTGGGTCACATCGCGCAGATCCTGCCCGTCGATGGAAAAGCTGCCGTCATTCACATCGTAAAACCGGAACAGCAGCCGCCCGATTGTCGATTTCCCCGACCCGGACGATCCGACAATCGCCACGGTTTTCCCCGCCGGCACCTCGAGCGAAATGCCTTTGAGGATCGGGCGTGCCGCGTCATAGCCGAACTGCACATCCTTCAGGGAAATCGCCCCGCCGCTCACCTGCAATTCGGGCGCGCCGGGTTTGTCCTGCACTTCGGCGGGCTGTTCCAGCAGGCCGAACATTTCGCCCATATCCACCAGCGCCTGACGGATTTCGCGGTACACGGTGCCAAGAAAATTCAGCGGCATGGTGATCTGAATCATATAGGCGTTGACCATGACGAAATCGCCCACCGTCAGCGCGCCATTTCCAACCCCGATCGCCGCCATGACCATCACGGTCACAAGGCCCCCGGTGATCAGCACCGATTGGCCAAAATTCAGAAACGCCAGCGAATAGGACGTGGTCAGCGCCGCCGCCACATATTTTTCCATGGCGCTGTCATAGCGTTCGGCCTCGCGGGCCTCGGCGCCGAAATATTTTACCGTTTCGAAATTCAGCAGGGAATCGATCGCCTTCTGGTTGGCGTCGGTGTCCTGTTCGTTCATCACGCGGCGCACCTTCACCCGCCATTCGGTGACAGCAAAGGTGAACCAAGTATAAAGCGCGATGGTCACGAAAACGACGACCAGATACCAGATGTCAAACACCCAGGCCAGCACCACCGCGATCATCAACAGCTCCAGAACCAGCGGCCCGATGGAAAACAGCAGGAACCGCAGCAGGAATTCCACCCCCTTCACGCCCCGCTCGATGATCCGGCTCAGGCCACCCGTCTTGCGGGTGATGTGATAGCGCATGGACAGCCGGTGAATGTGGGTGAAGGTTTCCAGCGCCAGTTGGCGCAGCGCGCGCTGCCCGACGGCGGCAAAAATCACATCGCGCAACTGTTGGAACCCCACGTTCATCAGCCGCGCGATCCCATAGGCCACGGTCAGCCCCACGGCCCCCATGCCCAGGGTCCAGGCCGCATCTGCGGTGCCTTCGCCGGACAGGGCATCAACCGCCGCCTTATAGAAAAACGGTGTTCCCACCGCGATCAGTTTTGACAGCACCAGCACCGCAAGCGCCAGCACCACACGGCGTTTCACCCAGGGGTGGTCATCGGGCCAGAGATAGGGCGCGACGCGGCGGATGACGCTGATCCCACTGGTGCTGGGGTCGGCGGGCTTTGGTGTGGCTGGCATGGAAATCTCGGGGCTTGTGCAGGGAACACCAGAACTTAGGGCGCCAACCACCGATTGACCAGTGGCGGCGGTGTTATTGCGGCACGGTAAATATCTGTCCGGGATAAATCAGGTCAGGATCGCGGATTTTATCCGAGTTCGCCTCGAACACCCGCACATACAGTACGCCCTTGCCATAATTTTCCTGTGCGATCCGCCAGAGGGTGAATCCCGGCTGCACTGTCACCACGGTGAGCGGCGCCGTGTCGGCACTGGCCGCCGCGACGATGGTTTCCGGCGCTTCGGGGCGGAACGGGGTTTCGGCCCGCGACACCACATCGCCGTCTGCCTCGATCTCGTCCACGCGCAGGGTGTAAACCCGGGTGTCAATCCGGGGCAGTTCGGCGCGCCATTGGCCATCGGCGCCGATCTGGCTGGTGTGAATCGGGGTGTTGTCGAGATACACCCGGACAAACCCCGAGGGCCGTCCGCGCCCGCCCAGCACCACCTCGCCCACCGCATCATAGGTGATCGTATCAAGCGAAACATTCCCCATCACCTCGGGCTCCGGCCCCGGTTCTTGCAACACCTTGATGCCGGTATCATCGGCCACCAGAACACGGGGGCGGCGGGCGCCGGCGATGCACCGGGGGGGCCACTTTGGCCGGGGCGGATGGGATGCCGGGCGATTGCGTGCCCGGCGCGGGGGCCTGTGGCACAGCCGCCACCTGCACCGGATCGGGCGGCGCAGCGACCGGCGCGGTGCCGTCCGGTGCGGCGGGCGCGACAGGGCCGGAAGGCACCGCGCCCCCGGACAGTGACGGCGGATTACCGGGCAGGTTCGTTTCCGTGGCCGGCCGGGCCATGGTGACAAGCCCCGCTGGCGGCAAGGTGGCAGCGGCAGGCGCAGGGCCGACGCCGGAGGGATCATCAGGCACCGCAGCATCGGTCGCAACCCTGACCGGTTCCGCCGGGACGCCACGTTTCGCAGGCGCCGTATCGGGCGTTGGCGCGCCGCTCGCAAGTGGGTCGTCCGGCGCCACTGCGGCAGCGGCAAGCATGGTTTCGGCACTTGGTGCCAGGATCACCGTCTGGGGCGATACGACAACCACACCGTCACGTTCAGACGACAACGACAGGATGCGCGGCGCGTTCGACGGTGGGATATCAAGAAAGGCAACGAACCCACCGTCGCCGTCTGCCGTCTGTTTGCCGATTCCGGCCTCATCCAGCAGGACAGAAACCTGTGACTCTGGCGCGGCGCGGCCCGCAATCAGGGTTGTCCCGTCGGCTTCGGAGCGCACGATATCAAAGCTGGGCGCGCGCATGGGCCCCTGGCCTGGGTCCTTGGGCGGCGCCGGGGTTGGCTCGACAACCGGCCGAGCGGCCACGGGGGTCGCCACGGGTTCGGGCGTTTGGGGGCATCGGGCGCCGCGACCGGCGCCGCCTGTGGCACAACGACAGGGGCCACCGGCGCCGGGGCCGGGTGCTGGGTAAAATACCCCAACGCGGCAACACCGGCCAGTGCCACCGCCCCCACAACAGCGCCGCCGCTCGCACCTATGCCTGCCAGCTTGATCATATTCGTCTTTCCCCCGGACACGCCGCTCTCGGGCGCGTGTTGCGCGCGACCTTAACAACAGCAGACAGGGCGGTCAAAACACTAAACACAGCAGGTTGTGGTGCGGGAATGTCGGCTAAGATTGCGCGGTTGCCAGGATCAGCGTAAGAAATCAGCCAACCCGGACAAGAGGATTTACCATGAACGCCAGCCCGAAAATTTCAGCCAAGGATGCCCCCGATATGTCGCGGTTCGATTGGGAGGATGCCCTGTTGCTCGAAGATCAGCTCGACGAGGATGAGCGGATGCTGCGCGATGGGGCGCGCGCCTTTGCCCAGACGGTGCTGCAACCCCGGGTGATCGACGCCTATCGCGACGAAAAGGCCGAACCGGGGCTGTTTCGCAAAATGGGCGATGCCGGGCTTTTGGGGGCCACCCTGCCCGAGGAATATGGCGGCCTTGGCGCAGGCTATGTGACCTATGGGTTGATCGCCCGCGAGGTAGAGCGGGTCGATTCCGGCTATCGCTCGATGATGTCGGTGCAAACCAGTCTGGTGATCTATCCGATCTATGCCTATGGCTCGGAAGAGCAGCGGCAGAAATATCTGCCGGGGCTGTGTTCGGGGGAATTGATCGGCTGTTTCGGGCTGACCGAACCCGACGCCGGGTCAGACCCGGCGGGCATGAAAACCGTGGCTAAGAAAACCGCCAATGGCTATGTCATCTCCGGCTCGAAAATGTGGATTTCCAACAGCCCCTTTGCCGATGTGTTCGTCGTCTGGGCAAAATCCGACGCCCATGGCGGAAAGATCCGCGGGTTTATTCTGGATAAGGGAATGAAAGGGTTAAGCGCCCCCAAGATCGGCGGAAAGCTGTCCTTGCGCGCCTCGACCACGGGCGAAATCGTGATGGAGGGGGTTGAGGTGGGCGAAGATGCCCTGCTGCCCAATGTCGAAGGGTTGAAAGGGCCGTTTGGCTGCCTGAACCGGGCGCGCTATGGCATTTCCTGGGGTGCCTTGGGGGCCGCTGAATTCTGCTGGCACGCGGCGCGGCAATATGGGCTGGACCGGCGGCAATTTGGCAAACCTCTGGCGCAAACCCAGTTGTTTCAGAAAAAACTGGCGGACATGCAGACGGAAATTTCCCTTGGCTTGCAAGGGTCGCTGCGGCTGGGGCGTTTGATGGATCAGGGGCGCGCCGCACCGGCGATGATTTCGATGCTCAAGCGCAACAATTGCGGCAAGGCGCTCGATGTGGCCCGGATGGCCCGCGACATGCACGGCGGCAACGGCATTTCCGAGGAATTTCAGGTGTTTCGCCATATGGTGAACCTTGAAACGGTGAACACCTACGAAGGCACCCATGATGTTCACGCGCTGATTTTGGGCCGCGCGCAAACCGGGCTTCAGGCGTTTTTCTGACGCCCCACCGTTTACCCCCCGAGGCGGCGCGAAAGGCCCGCACAAGGTCATGGGCAACTGACATGGGGGGCGGCGTGCTGCCCCCGCAAGGATCAACCGCCCCAAAAGCGCCACCGCGTCGGGGCGGGCCAGCGCCGCCTCAAGGGCCGCGGCGCTGCGTTTATCACTGGCACTTTGCGCAGCGGCCACGTCCGGATGCGCCATCAGACGGGCGTGTTCCGCACGGGTGGCGGGGGCCATGGCGGCGATGGTGCGATCTTCGACCGTATTGAAATTCCGTTCGACCCAATAGGTCAGATCAACCGGTTTATCGGTGTGATTGGGCAGGCCACGGGCGCGCTTCAACAGAAAATCATGGGCCGAGCGGACAGAATAATGATTAAGCTGTACCAGATCACTGGCAAGAGGAGCGCCCCACAACAGGATACGCCCGTCATCAGCGGCAAAACCGGGGTCAAGCGCGCGCCCAGACCCATCAACCCAGACCGGCACCCTGCCCTTGCGCTGTTTCGGGCGATGGACACCGGGTTTCTGCATGGCATCACGGCGATACAGGGTTTTGAAAAACCGCGACAGGGGTGGAAACAACGCATCTGACGGAATCGCGCGGGTGTAATTGTCGATGCTCAGGCCGGTGGGCCGTGTCACATGATCCGCGTGACCAAACAACCGCCATGGCAGCACAACCGCATCGGCGCCCGCAACGGCCCCGATGAGGGCGTGAAACGACCGAAGAGGGGCGCGCAGGTTGATGAATTCATCGCAATCCAGCACCGCGATCCAATCCGCCGCCCGGGTCAGCGGATGATCGGCAGCCTGTTTCAGGGCCGCCCATTGCGGCGTGCGCCCCGGTGGCACCACATTGCGAACATGGGTCAGCGCCCCAGCCCCGGCCAGGGCATCCAGCAGGGCGTCGGTGTCATCGGTGCAATCGTTGGAAAACACCAGCACATCGTCGGCCCCGGCGGCGCGTGTATGGGCCACCCATTCCACAAGGTGCGGCCCCTCATCGCGCAGGGTTGCAATGACCAGAACCCGGGGTCGGCTCATGTGACAGGCTCGGGCCTGCGCGCCCAATGTGCGCCATACAGCGGCGCAAGCTCGGCCATTTGCGCCGCGCCCAATGTATGGGCCATGCGGGAAAGCTCGGCCCGCACCTGCGGCCAATGGGCGGCATAACGGAACGAATGGTAATGGATCAGCCTGGGCGTTGCCTCGGGTTCAAATTCACGATCCGAAATCGAAAAGTTCCACGCCTCATCCTGCACCGCATATTCAAGGCCAAACCGTTTCAGCGTCACCGGCAGCGCAACCTGATCCAGCCAGGGGCGTTTCTTTGCCACCGCGACATTCTGGTCAATCTCTTGGGCCGTTTCAAGCCAGAGTTGGCCAAAACTGCGCCCGTCAGCCCCGAAATCACGGTGAAAGCCAACCATCCCGGCATTGAAATAAGGCAGGAATTCGATCCGGCGCCGACGCACCAGACGCACGCGGTCACTGGGCATGGGCAGGCCGAAATGGCCATACACCCGATCCCAGCGGTCATTCCCCTTGCCCCATGTCGGCGTCCCTTCGGGCACCAGCGCCACGGCATCGGCGCCGATATGCGACAGATCAAGCGGCGCAACACACACCATATCGCTGTCAAGAAACACCTGCCGCGTGGCACGACGCGCAGCGGCACAGGCGAATAATTTGTTACCATGGGGAAAGGGCCGTTTCCACAGGGACGGATCAGTGGCCAGCGGGCACAGGTCGACGCTCAGCGCATCAAACGCGGCGCGCGCAGGCCCGGGCAAATCGGCGGCATCGCCATCGGGCAGATAGGCAATCAGTTGCAGATCGCGCCCGTTGTGAAACCGCAGGCTGGCGGCCAGCAGGATCGCCTGCGCCGTCAGGTGATCGCCATCGGCAATAAAGAACAATGCGGTATCGTTCATTCTGCGCGTTCCTTTCTGCGATACCCGGCTGCCAGCAACGGATCAAACGGCAGCCGTTCATCATATCCGCACCGGTGCAGTACCCGCTCATATGCGCGCAGATCGCCGTGCCGATCACACCAGAACCGGCCGGTCAGCACCAGAGTTGCGGGCACATGCGTGGCAAGCAGATTCCCGAGGGTATCGGGGGTGATCGCCGGATCTTCGAGGATCACAAGATCGGGGGCAATCGCGGCCAGATTGTTGACCGGATCAGACGAGACAGGCAGATCAACATCGTTCCTTTGCGCAATCATCGCCAGCGCGCCGCGCCAGCCGGCCTCCTGTTGATGCAGGCGCAGGGTGACATCCGGGCGCGTGATGGCCAGTTGCAGGGCCAGAAACCCGGTGGTCGCGCCCAGTTCCAGCATCGTTCCGTTGTCGGGGATCACCCCACCGATATTGCGGGCCAGATTGCGGGCGAATTTCCCCTCGGCAATGTTGATCAACGCCGGGGGGTGAACAGGCGCGGATCGGCGGGCAGTGCCACGCTGTGGTTGACGTGCCAATCCAGCGACACCGGCGCGCTGACATCCACCGCCCCGCGCACCAGCATATCAAGGGGCTGCACCTGGCGGCTTTGGGGGGCTTTTTCTTTTCCGCCTTTGCCGTGTCCCCCGCGCGCTTTTCGACCCCGCTCATCAGTTTGGCAATCTCGGCGGCGTTGCGTTCTTTCGGGGGCTTGGCCTCGACCCGGGTGATTGGTACGGCGCTGGCGGCTTTCAGATTTGCAACAAAATCAGCGTATTCTGCGGTGCCTTTGAAACGGGCCAGCTTTGCCTCGGCCTGATCAAGGGCGGCGTGGTGCAGGCGGTTCAATTCAGGGTCGCGCAGCAGAGCGTTGAAAATGTCACGGCGCCGGGCGGAATAGCGCAACATGGTGTCGTCGCGCACCTCATTGCGGTCCTGAAGGCTCCAGTAATCGTCGTTATACTTGTTTTTCTTGTTGTTCACGTTGCCGCGAAATTTGCGGATTGCATAGCTGTCGATGGATTTGACCGCATAATGGTTCATCTGCGCCCAGTCATAACCGACGGTACGGGTGATACTGCGCCAACCGCGGAATTTGAAATAATCCTCCATCTCGCGCCCCGACCCGTTCAGCCATTTGACCGATGCGGGAAATTCGGTGTCCAGCGTCTTGTTCAACAGTTTGGGGCGGTGGATGCCCAGCCGCCAATGGGCCGGGTCATATTTGAACAGGGTCTTTACCCCCAGCCCTTGTTCCACATCGGCGGCGCGGCCATCAGATATTGTTCCGTCACCGGGGCGCGCGACCAATCCACCACCCCGCCTGACCCGAAAATCCGCCAGGTGATGACCATACCGTTGGCCCCCTGCGCGACCACGGCGTCCAGCATCGGATCAAGGGTGCCATCGCCGTGACGCAGACAGAGAAATTCATCGGCATCAAACACCAGCACCCAATCGGCCTGTTGCACCAGCGGTTCTTTGGTGGCGTATTTGATCGCAGAAGGCTGTGGCTTGATCCCCTCGGGAATGACGTTGCGCCGGTGATGCGCCAGGCCCAGCTCCTCCAGCCGGATGAGCATGTCGTCGGTGCCATCGCTGCAATCATTGGTATAGACAAGAATATCGGTAAACCCGACCGCCATGTGGTGGGCCACCCATTCAAGCAGGTACGGCCCTTCGTCCTTCATCATCGACACCGCCATCAAAGTGCCATGGCGGCTGGTGTTTTTGGCCGGAAGCCCGGTGATGATCTGCGAAACGCTCACTTTATGCCTCTGCTTGCCGTTTTTTTCGCTGTTTGCCGCGAAATATTCACTTTTCCCGACCATACCCCAACCCGACAACACCACACAACGGCCCAGACTGGACAGGGCGAGATCGCTTGGGGCATTGTGTCCAAAATGGTAAAAAAACGTGCAACGTCCCGCTGATTGTTGGGCGCTTTCACACCGAGGGCAGAAAGAGGCAGGAATGGCACACCGTCCCGTTGCATCGCTTTGGATCGGCGAAAGATTACAATATATCAATCAATTGTGCCTGCTTTCCCATATACAGCAGGGGCATCCGACAACGCTCTATTGCACCGATACGGTTGAAAACGTCCCAGAGGGCGTCACGGTGCGCCGGGCGGATGAGATCATGGATATCCCCATGGATATCGTCGAACAGACCAGCGCGTCATTCCTGAGCAACGTGTTCCGCTACAAGATGATCCAGAAGACCGATGAAATCTGGATCGACTGCGATGCCTATTGTCACAAACCCTTTCCCGACGACCTGGATCATATCTATGCCGGGCATGGAATGCGCGGTGCGCTGAACTGTGGGGTGGTGAAAATTCCGCAAAAAGGCGCGCTGATCGACGCCCTGTTGGATTATTACGACAATCTGCCCCCTGCACCGCCATGGTTCAACGACCGGCAAAAACGCCGTCTGGCCCGCCAACCCGACGATCTGCCCCACGCCGCGCGGATTTATCGCGCCGAACGCACGGCCTTTGGCCCCCAGGCGTTTACCCATTTCGCCAAGGTCACCGGTGATATCGACCGCGCCATGGGGGCCGATGTGCTGTACCCCGTGCCGTTCCAGTTGAACGATGTGTTCTTCGATCCTCACGGTCATGTGGAAGGCTGGTTCACCGATAACACACTGTCGGTGCATCTTTATACCAACGGCACCCGGCCATGGTGGCGTAAACATGCGCCCCTGAAAAATTCCTATGTGGCGCGGATGTGCGAACAGATCGGGGTCAATCCAAAGGATGCGCTGGAATGACCGCGCGCCTGACCTTTGCCTATATTGTCGAACCGCCAGAGTATGAGATTTACGCCTGCACCCTGCTGGCCAGCATCCGGTTGCAGTTTGGCGATGACGTGGCGGCGGTCGGATATTGCCCCGAACACCGGATGGATGAATTGCACCCGGCCGTGTTCAAGGCGCACGAGATGATGGACGGCGAAATCCGCCCCATGCGCACCAAGGGCATGTGGGAAACCGACTATCCCCACGGCAACAAGATCATCGCAGCGATGCAACCGCGCGACAGCGAATACAGCGCCTTTGTGGATTCTGACGTGTTGTTTCTGCGGCCCAATTCACCGGAAAACCTGATCCGCGCCGGTCATGTGTCCTGTTCCGTCGCCGCCTCGAAAATCTGGAGCGGTGAAGAAATCTGGCCCGAGATTTACGGCGCGCTCGACATGCCCCTGCCCGATGAGCGGATCGAATACATGCGCCGCCCCGTCGGCCCGGTGATGCCCTATTACAGTGCCGGTCTGGTGGTGTTTCCCGAAACCGGCACACAGCGGTTTCCCGATGTCTGGTATGATACCGCGCGCCGGATCGACCGGATCGAAACCCTTGAAAACCGCCGCCCCTATCTTGATCAGATGTCCCTGCCTGCGGCCATCTCGCGCGCGGGGCTGACGTGGAATCCCCTGCCCGAGGAACAGCATTTCATCATGGGCGGCCAGTTGCGCGGCGCGCCTCTTCCCGATGATCGCGACGTGTTTACAGTGCATTACCGGCATAACGGCGTGCTAAAGGAATCCGGGCTTTTGGGAACCGCACGCCGCATGTTGCAGGATAAAACCGGCGTGCCCTTCGTGCGCCGCCTGACCGAGGGCAATGTGCGCAAGGCCCGCAAGGAAAACGCCTGATGGGGATTTCCCTGATCCCGGGCCTGTTCATGGCCCGCAACGCGCGTCACGCCGCCGGGGCAAAAAATGGCGTCATTCTCGGCCGACAGAAATTCCACATGCCGCCGCGCCGGATGGTGCGGTTTGTCGGGCTGCTGAACACCATGGGCTTCGCGGTGGACGAGGCCGCTATCACCCAGGGCGATGGGTTTACCGAATCGCTGTTCACCGCCCTTGGATACCCCGCCATCGAAGCGATGGATTTCACCGATTCCGAGGGCGCCCAGCACATCCACGACCTGAACCACCCGGTGCCGGACGCCCTGCACGAACAGTTCGACATTGTGATTGACGGCGGCACCACCGAACATATTTTCTATATCGGTCAGGCCCTCGACAATTGTTATGCCATGCTGAAACCCGGCGGCCTGATGCTGTCTTATGTGGCCTGTGACGGTTGGTTCGGCCATGGATTTTTCCAGACCGGGCCGGATGTGCCCTGGCGATATTGGCACCACGCGCGCGGCTGCGAAATGCTGGAAGTATCCGTGGTCGGGCGCAAGACGCCGCGCAATGTGGTGAAAATTCCCGATCCCACAGGCCGCCCGCGCGGCGGCGAGCAGTTTTTTGAAGGGCCACAGATGCTTCTTTATGCCTGCCGAAAACCACTGGATGCGCCCCCTTACACACCTCCAATTCAGGGCCATTATGTCTGACGATCCCCCCGAAAAGTCCGCCGCTGAGGTGCAGGCGGAAAAGCTGATTCGCCGCCAGAAACGTAATCTGCGCAAGGCGGGAGCCGAGGGATTTCTGTCCGGGGTCTGCGCCATGCTGCGCCCCGGCGATACAGTGCTGGATTGTGGCGCCAACATGGGCGTGATCACCGAGCAACTGCGCCGCAGCCCGGCCCGGGTCATCGCCTATGAACCCGATCCGTTCGCCTTTGAACGGCTCACCACCCGCTTTGCCGACACCCCCAACGTGACCCTGATGAATGCCGCCGTCGCCGCCACCCCCGGCACCGTGCGCCTGATGCGGGCCGAGAATTTCGACGACAACCCCGAGGGAGCCTCGGTGAAATCCACCATCCTGTCGGGGGGACGTTCGATTGCCGCCCAGGGCGGAATCGACGTCGAATGCCTGTCGTTCCTCGACATCCTGCGCGATTTGGCCAGCGCGGAACGCCCCCTTGCCTTTGTCAAAATGGACATCGAAGGCGCCGAGCTGGAAATTCTGGAAACCATGCTGGAGCAGGATTTGTTCACCCATGTCCGCTGTCTGGTCGCCGAAACCCATGAGCGCAAGTTCAAGGATCTGCGCCCGCGCTTCCGTGCCCTCAGGGCCGAAATCAACGCACGATTTGCCCCCGGTCACGTCAACCTCGACTGGATCTGAAACGCAACATTCCTTTCCCCCGCCAGAAAAAGACTTATTCTCTGCACAAAACGAGACCATTTGATCGTTAAACGATAGTGCGAGGGACGTGGGCACGACTGGCTCGAAAGGTGTTAGAACGATGAAAACGCAGGATCAATCTACCGCGTTCGATGATGATGACGACGAAGATTCGATGGACCCCGGGGCGTTGGGGGAATTCGCCTATGGTCTGAATCCGGCCCATTATATCCGGTTCAAACGGCGCGGCCCCGCCCTTTTGGTCAGCTTTGAAGTAGAAACCGGCGATGTGGCACTGGCCCAGCGGATGTCGCGGTTTCAGGATCTGGCCGAAGAAATGGAATGGTCGACCCTGACCCTCGTGGCACGGGGCAATACCTGGTTTCGCGCCCCCGAAGTGATCAACTTTTTCGACGCGCTGGTCGATGGCACCCTGCTGGATCAGTTCGGGGATGTGCTGTTTTATGGTCAGGGATCTGGCGCCCATGCCGCGCTGGCCTTTGCCCTGACCGCGCCCGGCGCACGGGTGATGGCGCTGGCCCCCCATGTCGGGTTTGGCCCCAGTGCCCCCGCGGATGATCGGTTTCCCGAGGCAGAAGGCGTGGATTTCACCACCCGCTATGGGATAGAGGCGGAATACCTGTCGGCGGCGCAATCGATTCTGGTGCTGCACGACCCGAACCAGCGGCAGGATCGCGCCCATGCCGAGGCCATCGCCGAAGCACGCACGCTCTATTGCCGCAATATGGGTTCGGATATCGAAGCGGGGCTAACGGAACTCGGCCTGCTGGAAGAAATGGTCGTGCGCGCCATGGAGGGCGATCTGGACGCAACCGATTTTTACCGCGCGCTGCGGGCACGGCGCGATGATCCGGCCTGGCTGCGCCGCCTGATCGGGCGCTTGATTGAACAAAAGCGCCCCGTGCTGGAGGCGCTGGCCGTGCGCAATGTGGCCCAACGCACGGGGCGTCACCGGTTCACCAAACGATTCGAACAGATCGAGGCCGACCTCAGGCAACAGGGCATCACCATTCCGGCGGCACACGGCGCCTGATCCGGGCGCCAACGGGCCCCGCCGCGCCCGGATGGGCGTGGTGGGGGGCTTGTCGTGGCGCGCCGGCAGGCGCGCCTCCGCTATCGATCAGCCAATCGCCGGCAGGGTTCCGCGCAACCAGTAATTTTTGTTGTATTTCCTCAACTTCTAATCATTTTCTCTGGCAAGTGCCGTATTCCTGACTGGATCGGATTCCACAGTCCATGATACGCCACCGCAAATAATAAAGAGAGCAGACATCATGAAATTCATCTTCCCGACCTTGCTTCTTGGTCTGGCCGCCTGTGTTGAAACACCGACGGTCGCAGTCACCAAAGATGCCATCCAACCCAGCGCCACTGCCCAAGGCGGCGTTACCGGATATACCGTACAGCGCAAAAACGGCATAACCACGATTGTCGGCAATCTGAACTGATCTCGACGCTGCGAACCGCCCTGTTCAGGCGGCCAGAATATCGCGATAAACGTGGTGAACAATCCGTTCGCGCGCAATGCCGCGGGCGGCAAGTTCCTGGTCACTCAGCGCGTTCAGCGCGGCAATCTGGCCCTGACGCTCATCGAACTCGCGGCTGGCGATCACCGCCTGACCTATAACGGTAAAGAACTCGCCCAGCTTGCCCCAGACGGTTTGTGCTGCGGGTGCGTCGTTCATGGGAGTAAGTGCTGCAACGGCCATCTTTCCGCTCCTTTATTCCTTGAAATCACAGTATTTCGTTGTTTCAGAGATAGCCGCCCGAGTGCTGGAGCAGGAGGGCCAATTGCGCAATGCCGCAATGCAGCAGGCGCAAGCCATGGTCTGGGCCCGTCTGACTTTGCCAGGATTGCGCGCCAGGACCGGGGCTGATGGGCCACCCATTGGCCGCGTCTGCGCACCATTTGCCCACTGGAAACCGGCGCAACGAACCGCTAAGCCAGCGCCATGACCAGCATGACCCTTGCCCGCCCCGACGATTGGCACCTGCACCTGCGCGATGGCGCGATGATGCGCGCCGTTTTGCCCGAAACTGCCCGTGATTTCGGGCGCGCCCTGATCATGCCCAACCTGGTGCCGCCCGTGGTAACGCGCGCCCAGGCAGAGGCATATCGCGCGCGGATCATGGCGGCACTGCCAGACGGCGCGCAGTTTCAGCCGCTGATGACCCTGTATCTCACTGAAAACACCGATCCGGAGGATCTGCGCGCGGCGGCGCAAAGCGGGCTGATCACGGCGGTAAAACTGTATCCGGCGGGGGCGACGACCAATTCGGCCAGCGGGGTTTCGGATTTCACCAAGGTAAAGCCTGTGCTGGAGATCATGGCGCAGATCGGCCTGCCCCTCTGCGTCCATGGCGAGGTGACCGACCCTGACGTGGATATTTTTGACCGCGAGGCGGTGTTTATCGACCGGGTGCTGGACCCGATCCGGCGTGATGTGGCGGGGCTGCGTGTGGTGATGGAACATGTGACCACACGCGATGCGGTGGACTATGTGCGCGCCGGGGGGGATGATCTGGCGGCGACGATCACGACGCATCATCTGATCATCAATCGCAACCACATTCTGGCCGGGGGGATCAGACCCCATTATTATTGCCTGCCCGTGGCCAAACGCGAGGAACACCGGCGCGCCCTCGTTGCGGCGGCCACCTCTGGCGAGGCGGCCTTCTTTCTCGGGACAGACAGCGCGCCACATCTGGACGCGGCCAAACTGCTGCCCTGTGGCTGTGCGGGCTGTTTCACCGCTACGAATACGCTGTCGATTCTGACGGAAGTGTTTGAGCGCGAGGGTGCGCTGGACCAGCTGGAGCGGTTTGCCTCGCGCAATGGGCCTGCATTTTACCGCCTGCCGGTCAACAAGGAGAGTATAACGCTGGTGAAGGGTGAACCGGTGGAATATCCGGCGGCGATTGCCACCGATGACGGGTCGGTGACGGTGTTTGATCCGATGATGCCGCTGCATTGGCGTGTCGCGCGGTGAGAGTTCGGATGCCTGCGGCGCCTGAGTATTTTGATCAGTAAAAAGGGGAAGTGCCATGATCCCGAGCGGATTTCCGGCCAAAGACGAGATTGCGCGACTGACAGCGGGAATGCTGTTGGAAATTGGCGCGGTGCATTTCAACGCGGATGAGCCGTTCACGCTTGCCTCGGGGTTGCCATCGCCCACGTATATCGACTGTCGCAAGTTGATTTCCTATCCGCGAATTCGCAGCACGTTGATGGATTTTCTGGCCGTCACGATCATGCGCGAAGCCGGGTTCGAAGCCTTTGACAATATCGCGGGCGGGGAAACGGCGGGCATTCCGTTCGGGGCCTGGGTGGCTGAACGGCTGGCCCTGCCCATGACATATGTGCGCAAAAAGCCGAAAGGTTATGGGCGCAATGCCCGGATCGAAGGGATGATGAGCGAGGGCCAGCGGGTGCTGCTGGTCGAGGATCTGACCACGGACGGGGGCAGCAAGCTGTCGTTTGTGGATGCGATCCGCGAGACCGGGGCAACCTGTGGCCACACGGCGGTGATTTTTTATTACGGCATCTTTCCGGGCACCATCGAGACCCTGAGCGGGCATGGGGTGCAATTGCACCATTTGTGTACCTGGTGGGATGTTCTGGCCGAAGCGCGGCGGCGCGCGGGTTTTGACGATTCCACCCTTGATGAGGTCGAATCCTTTTTGCGCGCACCGCGGGCCTGGCAGGATGCGCGCGGCTGACGTTACGGGATCGGTAGGCGAGAATCCCCGGAGCGCGGGCTGTAATCCGGGCTTATATTGACGGGTGACGGGGAATTGCCGCAATATGCGGTGTGTATCCATGGGCCGGATTCTATCCACAGAAACATACAATTTGCACCTGTGCAGGTGCAGGTTCTATGACCCCGGGCATGGCATCAGGACAATCGGACGAGGGCAGGCATGAACGAGATCGCAACGATCCGCAGCGGTGAAATTTCCAGCGAGGGGGAGAAGGCCCCGATCTTTTGCCCCACAACATCGAGGCCGAGCAGCAATTGCTGGGCGCGATCCTGACCAACAACGATGTGTTTGACCGGATCGCCAGCATCGTCAACGACGGTCATTTTTACGATCCGGTTCACGCGCGGATCTATGAGATCGCTGCCGCGCGGATTGCCAAGAATGCGCTGGCCAGTCCCGTCACCCTCAAGGCATTCATGGAGGATGATCCGGGGCTGAAGGAATTGGGCGGGCCATCGTATCTGATGCGGTTGGCGGGGGCGGCGATTTCGTCTTTTGCGGCGCGCGATTATGCCCAGATGATTCATGATCTGGCGGTGCGGCGCGAACTGATCCAACTGGGGCGCGACATCAGCGCCAAGGCCGCCAAGGTGGATGTGGCCAGCGAACCGGCAGAACAGATCGTCGAGGCCGAGCAGCGGCTTTACACCATGGGCGAGTCGGGCCAGACCAACCAGGGGTTTCAGAGTTTTCTCAAGGCTGTCACCGACGCGGTCAATGTGGCCAATGCCGCCTATCAGCGCGAGGGCGGGTTGTCTGGCGTGTCTACCGGGCTGGTGGACATGGACAAGAAACTGGGCGGGTTGCACAAATCCGACCTGTTGATTCTGGCCGGGCGGCCGTCCATGGGCAAAACATCTTTGGCCACCAATATCGCCTTCAACATCGCCAAAGCCTATAAGCGGGGGCGGTTGCATGACGGAAGCGAGGGCGCGGTGGATGGCGGCGTTGTCGGGTTTTACAGCCTTGAGATGAGCGCCGAGCAATTGGCAGCGCGCATCCTGTCAGAGGCCAGCGAAGTGCCCAGCGAACAGATCCGGCGCGGCGACATGAACGAGGCCGAATTCCGCCGGTTCGTCGAGGCGGCAAAATCGCTGGAGGCTTGCCCGCTGTTCATCGACGACACCCCTGCCCTGCCGATCAGCCAGTTGGCCGCCCGGGCGCGGCGGCTGAAACGGACCCATGGGTTGGATGTGTTGATGGTGGATTATCTGCAACTGGTGCGCGGCACCGGGCGCAGCGAAAACCGGGTGAACGAAATTTCCGAAATCACCATGGGCCTGAAGGCGATTGCAAAAGAGCTGGATATTCCGGTGGTCGCCCTGTCACAGCTTTCGCGTCAGGTGGAAAACCGCGACGACAAGCGCCCGCAACTTTCGGACCTGCGCGAATCCGGCTCGATCGAGCAGGACGCCGATGTGGTCATGTTTGTGTTCCGCGAGGAATATTACAAGGAACGCGAAAAGCCCGGCGATCACGAGCTGGAAAAGGTCGCCGCCTGGCAGGAAGAAATGGAGCGCCTGCATGGGCGCGCCGAAGTCATCATCGGCAAACAACGTCACGGCCCCATCGGCACCGTCGATCTGAGCTTTGAGGGCCGCTTCACCCGGTTTGGCAATCTGATTCAACCTTGGCAACAACAGAATGACACGGGGTTTTAGGGTCTGGTTTTCCGGCCTTGCGGGAACTGAAACGATTGGCCAATCCCGGTCGACACGCATCAACTGATGGATATTTGAATGATCGGGGACGATGGCCAGAGCAGCGGCCCTGCTCAGACCAGACGAAACAGCGGCGACATGCCCCGTCGCCCGCCCCCGGATTATTGGCCGCGCATCCAGCAGATCCGCGAGACCGACATCGGCCGCCTTGAGGAATTCGTGGTCCGCAACTGTCTTGTGGTGATTGTCGCGCTGGCGGTCGGGTTTGGCGGCGGTGTTGCCTGGGCGTTCGTCTGGGTGATTCTTTATGAGGCCATCGTCATTGGCTATTACCTGTTCATGTCGGGCCTGCGCGCCCCGGGCAGTCGGCGCGCCTATCGGATTGCCATTGCCTTTAATGTGGCGGGAACGACATTTTACACGTTCCTGCCGCTGTATCTCTGGACGCTGCCCGATCTGGTCCTGAATTTTGTTGCCGTCTGCGGGATATTCGGCATGGCAATGGTGAACCTCACCCGCCACACGTTTGTGGGCAACATCGCCCGGGTCGATATGGTAATGGTAAGCCTGTCGATCCTGTTCATGGGGTTTTTCTGGATCACAGAACGGGGCATGGGCACCGAAGCGATCCTGATTGGCCTTGGGACATTGTGCAGCGCGGGCTATTACGCCTATGCCCATATGGATGGGTTGAAACTGCGCACGCGGGTTCTGGAAAATGAACGCAACGCCGGAGAAAGCGCGAAAATGCAGGCGATCGGTCAGTTGACCACAGGAATTGCCCATGATTTCAACAATATCCTGACGGTCGTTCTGGGCAATATTGAACTGGCCCGGTTGTCTGACAACCCCAGCGATGCCGATGCCAGCCTCTCTGAGGCACAGCACGCCGCCGAGCGTGCGGCATCTTTGGTGGCGCAGCTTCTGGCGTTTTCGCGCCGGGCGCAGTTGCACCCGACGCCGCAGGATCCGGTTGACGTGATCGAAACATTTGCCCGCGCCATGCAGCGGGTTTTGCCCGCGACCATCACTCTGGATCATGAGGTGCAAGACGGCCATCCGCCCATTCTGTGCGACCGGGCCTCGCTGGATGCGGCGCTGTTGAATCTGGTCATCAATGCGCGCGATGCCATGGGGGGCGTGGCCGCATTTCGATCCGCATCGAGCAGGCCAACATCCGTTGCGCGCGGATCATTGCCATGCAGGAACTGGCCGCTGGTGCCTATGCCCGAATCGTGGTGCGCGACACCGGGCCGGGCATTCCCGCTGATCTGATCAACCGCGTGACCGAACCATTTTTCACCACAAAGGCGATCGGTCAGGGGTCGGGTCTGGGGTTGCCCATGGTCCGGGGGTTTTCCGAACAATCGGGCGGCGCATTGCAAATTGCCAACGCGGGCCGTGGCCAAGGCGCCGAGGTGGCGATGCTGCTGCCCCTCGCGCCGGCAAAGGACATGGCTGATCCGGCCGTGCACCGGTGAACCGGGCGGTATCCGCCGACGGCAAAGTTTTCCCGTCGCGGCCCCTTGCCAGCCCCGCCCGGCTTGGTCACAAACAGCCCATGGGAACTGCAACACTTCATATTGATCTTGATGCCCTCGTGGCCAATTGGCGGGCGTTGAACGCGCTGTCCGGCCCCGGGGTGGAAACCGCCGCCGTGGTCAAGGCGGGGGGCTATGGCCTGGGCGCCGGCAAGGTGGCGCGCGCGCTGCAACGGGCCGGGGTCAAACGGTTTTTTGTCGCCGTCGCAGAAGAAGGCGCCGCCCTGCGGCAGGATATCGGACCAGACGCCAAAATCTGTGTGTTTTCCGGCCATATGCCCGGTGATGCCGATGTTCTGCATGATCTGGCCCTGACGCCCATGCTGAACAGTATCGAACAGATGACCCGCCATTTCGAATCCCTGCCCGGCCATGGCTTTGGCGTGCAGTTGGATACGGGGATGAACCGACTGGGCCTTGAACCCACCGAATGGGGCGCGGCGCGGGCCATTGTCATGGCGCAGAAACCCCAGATGGTAATGAGCCATCTGGCCTGCGCCGATGATCCCGAAGGCACGATGAACGCCGCACAGCTTTCGACATTTCAGGACATGACCGATGATCTGGGGGTGCCCCGGTCACTGGCCGCGACGGGGGAATTTTGCTCGGCCCCGAGTATCATTTCGACATCACCCGCCCCGGGATCGGCCTTTATGGCGGCGCCCCCTTTGGCGATGCGGAACCGGTGGTGCGCCTGTCGCTGCCGGTGATCCAGACCCGCGATGTGGGTGTCGGCGAAATCGTTGGGTATGGCGGCAGTTGGGTGGCCGAGGAACCCTCGGTCATCGCAACCCTGTCGGCGGGCTATGGCGATGGGTTGATCCGGGCCATGGGCAACGTGGCCGTCGTGTTTGCCGATGACACCCCTTGCCCCCTTGTGGGCCGGGTATCCATGGATCTGCTGACCGTGGACATCACCCATCTGACGCGCGTTCCCAGCCACCTTGATATCCTCTGCCCGGTGCAGACGGTGGACGATCTGGCCGAATCGGCGGGCACCATCGGGTATGAAATTCTTACCTCTCTCGGGCCGAGGTATCAGCGTCGATATTCCGGCACCGCCTGAGCGTGGCGGCTGATTCCGCGACCGCCCCATTTCTGCCACAATACCCCCGGCATTGTTACGATTTGGTTAACAAAACCCCGGCAGCTCACCAATTGTAACCAAATCAACAGATTAAACACCCGAAAATCTGCCTTATACTTGACACATTCGGCCCCCAGCCGCGATGCCGGGGACCGATGGGTGAAATGGGTGAACACACATGAACAATTTGAAACCGCCCCCCGCAATGGGGATCGGCGCCGTGGCGCAATCAATGGCGTTAACCGCGATCGCAATTCTTGCAGGGCTGATGGGCGGACTGACATTGCTGTCCATGGCCGGAATCGCGCCCTGGCTTGAACTGGAGGCCCGCTATGGTGGGGTCAGCCTGCCCTGGTGGGGAATCGCGCTTCAGGTCGGGTTCACGGTGTTTTGCATCGGGCTTTGCTTTTTCCTGCCCGCCAGCCGACGCATTCTGCGGCTTGAACAATCGCACCGCGAATTTCACCTGAACATGGAGGATGTGGCCCGCGCCTATCGGGTGAGCCACGCCGCCGACCGGGCGGGCCTGTTCAAGGCGGCGTCAGAATTCGATTCGGTGCGCGAACGCATCAACCACCTGCGCAATCATCCTGATCTGGGCGCATTGGAACCCGGCGTCATCGAGATCGCCGCCCAGATGAGCCGCGAATCGCGTGAACTGGCACAGGTCTATTCCAGCGAAAAAGTTGAGCGCGCCCGCGTTTTCCTGCGCCAACGTCAGGAAGAAGCCGCGCGCATGGAAGACACCATCAAGATGGCGCGCAGCACCTGCGACCAACTGCGCCACTGGTTGTTGGAGGTCCAGACCGAAGAGGCGGTGGTAAATCGGCAACTTGCCCGGCTTGAGGCCGATTTACAGGAGCTTCTGCCGCAACTCGGGTTTGAAATCCTGGTTGAAGATCGCGCAAGGCGTGGCGAAACCGTTATCCCGCTCAACCGCCACATTGGTGAACAGGCCCAGCGTCTGACCGCCCTGAACCAACCACAGGGGCGCGATACCTGAGCCCCCCAAGGGCAAAGACCGCAACACCCGACCTTGCACAGCCCGGGCCATGGGGGCAAAAGACGCCATGGCCAAATCACCCGGATTCACCTGTAACGCCTGCGGCGCCGCCCATACCAAATGGTCGGGGCGCTGCGATGCCTGTGGCGCGTGGAATTCCATCGTCGAAGAGGTGCCATTGTCATCTGGCCCGTCGGCGCAATCCCTGGGGGCCAAACGGGGCAACCGGATCGTGCTGTCGGATCTGTCCAGCGACGAGGCCCCGCCACCGCGCACGTCTTCGGGAATTGACGAACTTGACCGGGTGCTGGGGGGCGGGCTTGTCCCGGCCTCGGCCATTCTGGTGGGGGGCGATCCCGGCATCGGCAAATCCACCTTGCTGTTGCAGGCCGCGGCCAGTTTCGCGCGCGCCGGGTTGAAATCGGTCTATGTCAGCGGCGAAGAGGCCAGCGCACAGGTGCGCATGCGCGCGCAACGCCTGAACCTGACTGACGCGCCGGTCAAACTGGCCACCGAAACCAACCTGCGCGATATTCTGACCATGCTGGAGGCGGAAAAGCCCGCGCTGGCAATCATCGATTCGATTCAGACCATGTGGAGCGATCAGGTCAGCAGCGCGCCCGGTTCGGTCAGTCAGGTGCGCGCGGCGGCCCACGAATTGACCACCTTCGCCAAACGCCACGGCGTCGCGGTTATTCTGGTGGGCCACGTGACCAAGGATGGCCAGATCGCCGGGCCGCGTGTGGTGGAACACATGGTCGATACCGTGCTGTATTTCGAGGGCGAACGCGGCCATCAGTTCCGCATTCTGCGCGCGGTGAAAAACCGGTTTGGCCCGGCGGATGAAATCGGCGTGTTTGAAATGACCGGTGACGGGCTGTCCGAAGTGACAAACCCTTCGGCGCTGTTTTTGAGTGACCGGGAAAACCCCGCGCCCGGATCGGTGGTGTTTGCCGGCATCGAAGGCACCCGCCCGGTGCTCTGCGAACTTCAGGCCCTTGTGGCCCCGTCGCCGCACAGCCAACCGCGGCGTTCGGCGGTGGGCTGGGACGGGGGGCGCCTTGCCATGATCCTGGCGGTGCTTGAGGCCCGCTGCGCCATCCCGTTCACCGGGCTTGATGTCTATCTGAACGTCGCCGGGGGATTGCGCGTCAGCGAACCGGCGGCTGATCTGGCGGTGGCCATGGCCCTGCTCAGTGCCCGCGAAGATACGGCGCTTCCGCCACAATCGGTGGTTTTCGGTGAAATCAGCCTCTCTGGTGCCCTGCGGCCCGTGGGGCAGACCGAAAACAGGTTGAAAGAAGCGCAAAAACTTGGTTTCACAGCGGCGATTGCGCCCGAGCGCAGCAAGACATCCGGAACGTTCGGCCTGTCCCTGCGACAATACGGCGATCTGACCGGCCTTGTGGGCGATCTGTTCGGCGCAGGATAACAGCGGCGGCGCCACGGCACCGCATCAGGAAAGGCAGAGCTATGGAAGGTTTTACCATCATTGATGGTGTGGTCGCGGCGGTGATCGTGATTTCGGCGGTTCTGGCCTATTCCCGGGGCTTCATCCGCGAGGCAATGGCGATTGTCGGCTGGATTGCCGCGGCGGTTCTGGCGTTCATTTTCGCACCGCAAGCTGAACCCCTTGTGCGCGAAATCCCGATCCTCAAGGATCTTTTGGGCGACAGTTGCGAATTGTCGATCATCGCCGCCTTTGCCGCCGTCTTTGCGGTGGCGCTGGTGCTGGCCTCGATCTTTACGCCGCTTTTTGCCGGTGCGGTGCAACGCTCGGCCCTTGGCGGGGTGGATCAGGCGATCGGGTTCCTGTTCGGGGTGGCGCGCGGTGTGCTTCTCGTGGCGGTGGCGCTGGTGGTTTATGACCGGTTGGTGACCACGGATTCGATCCCGATGGTGGACAACAGCCGCACCGCCAAGATATTCGCCCGCAGTCAGGCAAGCATCGACCAACAGATCCCCAACGACGCCCCCGGCTGGATCGTTGCCCGCTATGAACAATTGGTCGGTGACTGCGGCGCCTGATCCAAAGGCGGCGCGCAAGCGCGCCATTCCATATTTTGCGGGCGCCCGTGGCAAGCGCAGGCCATTCGCCACTGGCGTTGCGCACGATGTTGCGCCCGCCACATTGCGCCGGGATCGTTTCTTGAACATGGGGAAAAGCCAAGCGGGCAAAGCGGGAACTTACCCGTGCCCCACGTGTTGATTTCACAGCACAAGTGAAAGGACATGACAATGGCCGAGCGCAAGAGATCACATGACGGAACCCGCGAAACCCAGGAGTTCATCGGCGATGCAGATACGCCAACGCAACAAGGGCGGTCCCAGGGCAATCTGGAACGCCAGGTCGGCACCCGCGATGAATTGAAGAAAGCCGAAGGAAACGCCGGCAAAACCCGCGTCACCAAGGCCGACGAAGAGGGCAAAGGCAATCTGGGCGGACATCACGGCACGGGGGGCAAATAACATGACCCAGCTGAAGAACGGCACATGGGTTCTGATTGCCGATGGCGAAAAGGCCCTGTTTCTGGAAAATGTCACCGACGGCGAAGACCCATATTTGCAGGTGCGCCGCATCGAAGAGCAGGAAAACCCCAAAGACATCGACCAATCGGCCAACCGGCCCGGCCGGATGCAAGAGGGGCGCCCCGGCAGTTCCACCTCGGGGCCGCGTTCGGCGTTTCAGGATACCGACTGGCATCAACTGGCCAAGGAAAGGTTTGCCGACGATCTGGCGCAAATCCTGTACCGACAGGCCCATCGCGGCGCTTTTGACCATCTGGTGATTGTGGCAGCCCCGCAAGTGCTGGGCGAATTGCGCAAGGCGATTCACAAGGAAGTGGCGGATCGGGTAATTGGCGAAATCCCCAAGACCCTGACCAATCACGCGGTGGACAAGATCGAGGATCTGGTCAAGGCGGAACTGGCCGCCTGACAGCAAAACGCGCCCCGGACACGGGGCGCGTTTTATCATTGCTGACCGATCAGATCAGGCGCACCTGCGCGCCAATCGGCACCATCTTGAACAGCTCTGCAATCTGGCGATTATAAAGCCCGATACACCCCGACGACGAACGGCGCCCAATCTTGCGGGTGTCATGGGTGCCGTGGATCAGATAAGCGGGCCAGCTAAGATAAAGCGCATGAGTGCCAAGCGGATTCCCCTCGCCTGCCGGCATAAAGGTGGGCAGGGTGGGGTCACGCTCGCGCATGCTGGATGTCGGGGTCCATGTGGGGCCAACCTTTTTGCGCACCACCTCGGTATATCCAAGGCGGGTCAATTCATCGCTCAGCGGAACCGAAGTGGGATACATACGGTAATCGCTGCCATCCGCCGCCCAATAATGCAGCGCCCGCGACGTTGTATCCGCCACCAGAGTCACCCGGCCCAGTTTGTCAAAGTGATCCTCCCAGCGCTGGGTGACAAAGGCCGACGCATTGCGCCGGGCGATTTCATCAGCGCGGATGTTGGGTTGAAGCTCTTGCGCGCGAATAATCTGCGGTGTGGCCATGAACGCGGCTGCACCGGCCAATATCCGGCGCCGGGTGGGGGGAATGCCTGCCATATCTGTCCTCATTTCGGTCGGCTTGTTGTTTTGCAACATATGCCTGCACCGCGGCGCGGGGCCAAGGCCCCTCACGGGAATGTCAGGTGCACGCATGTGCTTGGGCGCTCCCACAACCACATGAGCGGTATTTTGTAAGCTCGGGTTGGCCCTGGCCCCGGAATGAACTGGCGTGACCTGCAAAGCACGCCGCGCTGCGGCAATTTGTGATCCTTTGGTGACACCCGGCGTCAGACCCTCTATGTGATGGCGCAGTTGCCCAATGGATTCGGAGCGCCCCCGCCATGCCCGAGATGCCCCCTGCCCACCCGTTCGATTTCGACAGTGACAAGCTGAAGGAGGAATGCGGCGTTTTCGGCGTCACCGGCGTGGCCGATGCGGCCAATTTTGTCGCCCTCGGCCTGCACGCCCTGCAACATCGCGGACAAGAGGCGGGCGGCATCGTCAGCCATGACGCCGAACAGGGGTTCAATTCGGCCCGTCGCTTTGGCTATGTGCGCGATAATTTCACCAAGGTGTCGCTGATGGAAACCCTGCCCGGGCCGCTGGCCATCGGGCATGTGCGCTATTCCACCGCCGGGTCCAAGGGCAACACCCAGATCCGCGACGTGCAACCCTTCTTTGGTGAATTCTCCATCGGCGGGGCCGCCATCGCCCACAACGGCAATATCACCAACGCCGACGCCCTGCGCCGCGAGTTGATCGGCGCCGGCTCGATCTTTCAATCGGCCAGCGACAGTGAATGTATCATCCACCTGATGGCGCGTTCCCTGCAACGCCGGGTGCCGGACCGGATGCAGGATGCCCTGCGCCGGGTCGAAGGCGCCTTTTCCATCGTCGCCATGACCCGCACCAAACTGATCGGCGTGCGCGACCCGCTGGGCGTGCGGCCCCTTGTGCTGGGCCAGCTTGGCCCCGATCAGAACGGCGGCTGGGTACTCAGCAGCGAAACCTGCGCCCTCGACATCATCGGCGCCCAGTTCATCCGCGAAATCGAACCGGGCGAAATGGTGGTGATCGAAAACGGCGAAGTCCACAGCCACCGCCCGTTCATGCCGCAAAAATCGCGGTTCTGCATATTCGAACACGTTTATTTTTCCCGCCCCGACAGCATCCTTGGGGGCCGCAGCGTCTATGAAACCCGCCGCGCCATCGGTGTCGAACTGGCCAAAGAGGCCCCGGTCGACGCCGATCTGGTCTGCCCCGTCCCCGACAGCGGCACCCCCGCCGCCATCGGATTCAGCCAGCAAAGCGGCATCCCCTATGCCATGGGCATCATCCGCAACCAATACATGGGCCGCACCTTCATCGAACCCACGGAACAGATCCGCAACATGGGGGTGCGCCTGAAACTCAACGTCAACCGTGCCCTGATCAAGGGCAAACGGGTGATCCTGGTCGACGATTCCGTCGTGCGCGGCACCACCTCGATCAAGATCCGCGAAATGATCCTCGATGCCGGCGCCGCCGAGGTACACTTCCGCATCGCAAGCCCACCCACGGCATGGCCCTGCTTTTACGGGGTCGATACCCCCGAACGTGACAAACTCCTCGCCTCACATATGAGCGAAGAGGAAATGCGCGACCACCTCAAGGTCGACTCCCTGCGCTTCATCTCGCTCGACGGGCTCTACCGCGCCGTGGGCGAATCAAAGGGGCGCGACCCAGCCGCACCGCAATATTGCGATGCCTGCTTCTCGGGCCAATACCCGGTCGCACCCTCGGATATGATCGAAAAAGGCTTCCCCCTGCAAGCGGCTGAATAACCCGGCTTTTTACTGACAAAAATACTCCCGCCGGAGGCTCCAGCCCCCTCCGCGCACCCCAGCACCCGAAGTGACGCAATGACAAAAATCGCCCTCATCACCGGCGCCTCCCGAGGCCTCGGCGCCGCCCTGGCCAAGGCACTGGCCAAAACCCACCACATCATCGCCGTTGCCCGCACCACCGGCGCACTTGAGGAAGTGGACGACGTGATTCAGGCCATGGGCGGCACCGCCACCCTCGCGCCCCTTGACATTACCGATGCCGGGGCCATGGCCCATCTTTGCCGTTCGGTCTATGATCGCTGGGGCCACGTGGATCTCTGGGCGCACACGGCAATTCATGCCGCGCCCCTGACCCCGGCCAGCAGTGTCGATGCCAAAGACTGGCAAAAATCCGCCGCCACAAATGCCACCGCAACGGCCACGCTCATCCCCATGGTATCCCCCCTGCTTCTGGCCGCACCCGCCGGTCAGGCCCTGTTTTTCGACGATCCCCGCCCGGGCGAAAAATTCTTCGCCAGCTACGGCGCCACCAAAGCGGCGCAAATCGCACTGGCCCAAAGCTGGCAGCGTGAAACGATCAAAACCGGCCCGACAGTGCATATCCTGACACCGGAACCGATGCCCACCGCCCTGCGCGCCCGGTTTTTCCCCGGCGAAGACCGCGCCCTTCTTTCTGCCCCCGACACCGAAGCAGCCCGCCTTTTGGCCTCTCTCACCGTCTGAGCCGCAAATCCGTGGCAACAGCGCACCTTGAGGGCGCCTTTGCGCCCGAAAGGGGGCTGCCCCGCTTGCCGCTCACGGCTGTGTCCCCTATGAAATATCCAAGGGACAAAGGGCAAACCATGCGCATTCTGATCACGAACGACGACGGTATCAACGCCCCGGGGCTAAAGGTTCTGGAACGCATCGCCACTGAAATTGCCGGGCCAACCGGCGAAGTCTGGATCGTCGCCCCCGCGTTTGAACAATCGGGCGTGGGCCATTGCATCAGCTATACCCACCCGATGATGATCGCCGAACTCGGCCCGCGCCGTGTCGCCGCCGAAGGCTCGCCTGCTGATTGCGTTCTGGCGGCCCTTTACGATGTGATGCCCCAACGCCCCGATCTGGTGCTGTCCGGCGTGAACCGGGGCAACAATGCCGCCGAAAACACGCTGTATTCCGGCACCATCGGGGCCGCCATGGAAGCCGCCCTTCAGGGCCTGCCCGCCATCGCCCTGTCGCAGTTTTTCGGCCCCGACAACCGCGATCTGGATGATCCCTTCGATGCCGCCGCCCTGACCGGCGCCGCCACGGTACGCGCCCTGCTGGAAAAGGGCGCCTGGGATGAAACCGATTACCGGCTGTTTTACAACGTGAATTTCCCTCCTGTCGCCGGGCGTGATGTGCGCGGCCTGCGCGTTTCCACCCAAGGGTTCCGGCGCGACAGTTATTTTTCGACCGAACCCCATCATTCCCCCTCGGGGCGCAAATTTCTGTGGATCAAGGGCGGCGCGCAGACCCCAAGCGCGCCGGGCAGCGATGCCCATGACAACCTTGAGGGTTATACCTCGATCACCCCCATGCGCGCCGATCTGACCGCCCATGACCAGATTGCCGACCTCAGGGTTGCCCTTGGATGATATATGACGCGGAACGCAAGATGCAGTTCCTTTTCGCGCTGCGGTCGCGCGGGGTGACGAACAGCCGCGTTCTGAATGCCATGGAAAAGGTCGACCGTGGCGCTTTCGTGCGCGGTATCTTTGCCGAGCGCGCCTATGAGGATATGCCCCTGCCCATCGCCTGTGGTCAGACAATCAGCCAGCCTTCGGTTGTCGGCCTGATGACCCAGGCCCTTGACGTTCAGCCCCGGGACAAGGTGCTCGAAATTGGCACTGGTTCGGGCTATCAGGCGGCGATCCTGTCGCATCTGGCGCGCCGGGTCTATACGGTGGACCGGCACAAACGTCTGGTGCGCGAGGCGCGCCTGGTGTTTGACACGCTGGGGCTGGCCAACGTCACCGCCTTTGCCGCCGATGGCAGTCACGGATTACCCGATCAGGCCCCCTTTGACCGTATCCTTGTGACCGCAGCCGCCGAAGATCCGCCCGGCCCCCTCTTGGCGGAATTGCGCGTTGGGGGTATCATGGTGCTGCCGGTTGGCCAATCGGACACGGTGCAGAGCCTGATCAAGGTCACGCGACACGAAACCGGATTTGACTATCACGAACTGCGCCCGGTGCGGTTCGTGCCCTTGCTTGAAGGGCTGGGACAAGACGGATGACACAGGACGGATGACATAAACCGGGGCAACGACCCTGGTATTTTCGCGGTAAGGCGCGCACCCAAAGAAGGTGCCGCCATTGAGTTGAGGACGACAGATGGCAGTATTTCCCACCTTTCGCGGGCATCGCACCCTTATGTGCGGCGCGGCCTTGCTGGCCCTTGGGGCCTGTGCCAATTCGGGCTTTGATCTGGATTTGCGCCACACGCTGGGCAACGGGCTGGATACCTCCGATGCCGCGCTTGCCGTGCGCACCGCCGACCGGCCCCGCCCCGACAATCGCGGCGTGATTTCCTATCCGAACTATCAGGTGGCTGTGGCGCAGCGCGGCGATACGCTGGCGGGGGTGGCGCGGCGCGTCGGGCTGCCTGCTGATGAATTGGGGCGTTACAACGGGATGTCGCCGGATCTGACCCTGCGCAGGGGTGAAATCATCGCCCTGCCGCGCCGTGTGGCCGAACCCTCGCCCGCCACCGGATCCACCACCACCGGCCCGATCCTGCCCACCCCTGCCGCAATTTCCAACGCGCCGATCTCCAGCGCGCCGCTGGACGATTCCGTGATTCAGCCGGCGCGCCCGAAAACCACGCCTGCGGCCAAATCCACCCAATCGGGCAAAGAGCCGATCCGCCACAAGGTGACCCGGGGCGAGACCGCCTATTCCATCGCCCGCCATTATGGCATTCCGGTTCACGCCCTGGCCGAGTGGAACGGATTGACCGGAGAACTGGCGATCCGCGAAGGGCAATACCTGTTGATCCCGGTTGCCCTGTCGGCCCCTGCGCCCCTGCCCGAATCCGCCCCCGGCGCCGGCAGTGTGGCACCGGTGCCGCCAAGCGCGGACGAACCGCTGCCCGATGAAAAGGCGACCGCAGCCAAGCCCAAGGAAACGCCGCCCTCGCCGGATTTTGCGGCAGGTCAGACCAAGGCCAGCAGCAGCGCCCGCTTTGTGTTACCGGTGAGCGGGCCGATCATTCGCACCTATAAGAAAGGCAAAAACGACGGGATCGACATTTCAGCCAGCGCCGGTGCGCCGGTACATGCCGCCGATGCCGGCACCGTCGCCGCCATCACCCGCGACACCGATCAGGTGCCGATCCTGGTGCTGCGCCATTCCAACAATATTCTGACGGTCTATGCCGGGGTGGATGCAATTTCGGTGAAAAAGGGCCAGAAGGTGAAACGCGGCCAACAGGTGGCCAAGGTGCGCGGCGGTGCGTCGCCGGGGCTGCATTTTGAGGTGCGCGAAGGCTTTGAAAGCGTCGATCCGGAACCCTACGTCAACTGATCCGCCCCTTGGCGGGGTTTGATCCAAAGGCGTGCCTGCGGCACATTTCATATTTTGCTGGCGCCTGTGGCATCGGTTGCGCCCGGTTTTCGGCTGTTGGCGTGACAGCGTTCAGGCGCGTTTTTTCAAGGTAAGGCGAATGCCATCGCGGCTGCGCACGGTGAGATGGGCAACGGGAACCGGGGTGTGGCCCGGTTCGGGCGCGATCTGCCAATCGGCCAGCATGGTGGCCAGCAACAGCGGCCCTTCGACCATGGCAAACCCTGCCCCGGTACAGACCCGCGCGCCGGCTGAAAACGGGATATAGGCGTTGCGCAGGCATTGCCGCCCGTTATCCGTGGCAAAGCGGGTGGGATCAAACCCGTCAGGATTATCCCACAGCCGGGTATGGCGGTGCAGGTGCCATGGGCTGAGCACGATCTGCGCGCCTTTCGGGGCAGTGCGGCCGCGCATTTCCTCGGGCGATTTCGCTTCGCGCACCATCATCGGGACGGGGGGATAGAGGCGCAAAGCCTCGCGAAACACATCGCGGGTGAATTTGAGGGTCGAGAGGCGGGAAAACTGCGGGTCTTTCATGAAGGCTCGCGCCTCTTGCGCGACCCTATCCTGTGCCTCGGGGTGGGTGGCCAACAGATACAACGCCCAGGCCAGGGCCGAGGCGCTGGTTTCATGACCCGCGAGGAAAAAGATCGCCACCTGATCGACCATCTCAGCGGTGCTGAAGGTATCGCCCGTCTGCGGATCAGCCGTTGTCATGATCTTTGTCGCCAGATCATCGGGGGCGCGGCCTGCCTTGATTTCGGCCATGCGACGGGCGGTCAGATCGGTGATCAGGGCGCGGATGGCCCGCGCCGTGCGTTTGGTGCCACGGCGGTGAAACCGGGGAAACCAGCCGGGGATGGGCAGGAACGCCGCCAAATTCAGGATCGGTTGATTGCGTTGATAGGCGCGGAACTGGTCAAACACCTGCGCGGCGATTTCATGTTCAATGGGGATCGAAAACAGGGTGCGGAAAATCACATCCGCGGCGGCGTGGCTGGTTTCGGGTTCAATGTCGCGCGTCCCCTCGGCAAGGCGCGCACTGGCCGCCTGCCCCGCCGCCAACATCGCCGGAAAGGTATCGCGCAGGCGCCCGCCTTCGAACGCCGGGTCGATGATACGGCGCTGTTTTTGCCAGGTTTCACCGTTGGTCAGAAACACCGAATTGCCCAGCAGCGGGCGCAGCCCCTCGCCAATCCGGTTGGACTTGGGGAAATCCATCGGCCGTTCTTTCAGCACCCGGCGCACCAGTGCGGGATCATTCACCAGATAGCTGCGAAAGAACGGCGTGCGGAATTCGGCCATCCATGCGCGGTAAAGCTTGGCCGGTTGCGCCGACAGGATGTCCTGCCGGAACAGTTTCAGATAACGCCAGAGAGATACCTTTTCAGGGCGCGCGGCAGGTTTGGGCGGAATCATGCGGCCATCGTCGTGTGGCACGAGGCGGCTATGTCGATGCGCGATTTGCTGGGCGCGCGATTGGCATAGCGTTGGCCAAGGGTAAGCGGCCCGGCGGTGATCTGAAAGTAATCGTAATCGCGCGGTGCATCAAAGGCGCAAAGGTATTGAAAATGCAGCCGGAAGAACCGCCAGCGCAGGGCCTTCCATGTTTCGGGTTTCAGGGTTTGGGTAAAGGCTGCGGAAAAGACCAGCGGCCATTTTTGCCGCGCCGGGGCCACGCCCGACACCGCCACCGGATCGCACAGGGCGAAGGCACAGCCATCGCCGGGGGCCGTCACATCGACCCATGTGATGTCATCACGGGCGGATAAAAAATGCAGATCGGCCCGCAAACGGGTGGCATCGGGCAGGAAGCTGACCATTGGGATCACCTGCCCCAGGGACAGGAACGACAGGGCGGGGCCATTGGCCGGCACAAGGCCCTGACGGATCAGATCTGACAGGATCGACACTGCCAGATGGGCCCCCGAGGAATGGCCGACGATCAGCACCTCATCCACATCATCAGCCATGGCATGGGCCACGGCGGCAGTGAATTCGGCCATGCGGCGTTCCAACTCGGGCGGGTTGGCCCCTTTGGTGGCGGCGGAAAAGGCATAATCATGCATCAGATAATAGGCAAAGAATTTGCCATCCTTGGCGCGGAACCAGCGCAGCAGGGCAATGCCCGCCGCCGCCCCGGCGCCCCATGCCACAAGGCGGGCGGCCAGCGCCAATGCCCCCCAGCCCCCCAGCCAACGCAACGCCAAGGGCCGCAATGGCGCACATGACACCGATGGCCAGACCAAGCTGCAACAGCAACATGCCCACGGGATATAGCGCCGCAATCACCGGCCCTTTGCGCAGCCACATAAGCCGACGCAACGCGCCCGAGCCAATATAGGTGCAAGCCGTGCGCGCCAACTGGCCATAGGTGGCAAGGATGCCGGTTTTCATGGACTGGCGCACGATGTCGGACCAGACGAGAACCTCAATATCGGCGTGCACATCGGCGCCGTCAATTCGCGCCGCAACCTCCCAGCCATAAAGCGCGCCCTTGCGCGGTTTCAGCCCGATGTCATAGCCGGAAATCGCCGCCTGTGCCGCGCCCTCTTTGCGATACAGTTCGCGATAGCGGCGGGGGTGAATCGGGTCATACCCGGGGATATAGAACACCCGCCGCCGGGTGACGCGCGATTTGTCCTGGGCCATGGGTGCCATCCTGTTGCGTTGTAACGCAGCATAGCAGGACAGTTTGACGAAATTAAGCCGCCCTAGCCCAGCGTGGCGAGCGCCGGGAAGGTTTCAAGCAACCACCATGAAAACGCGCTGAATGCGCCGGTCAACAGGGCAAGGCCGACGAGGATCAGCAACACGCCCATGGCCTTTTCGATCACGCCCATCCACGGTTTGATCCGGTTCATGACCCCGATCGACCGCTGGATGAACACTGCGGCCAACAGAAACGGAATGCCAAGCCCGGCCGCATAAACCCCCAAAAGGGTTGTGCCGCGTGCCACGCTTGCCTCGCTCGCGGCCAAAGACAGGATCGCGCCCAGTTGCGGGCCAATGCACGGCGTCCAGCCAAAGGCAAAGGCAAGGCCAAGAACATAGGCGCCAAAGGCCGATCCGCCCTTGTCGCCCGCGTCAACCCGCGCCTCGCGGTTGAGCAGGGGAATGCGGAACACTCCAATGAAATGCAGGCCGAAAATGATCACGACCGCGCCCGAGACCTTGGCGAAAATCTCTTGGTTTTGCAGGAAAAACGCGCCAAAGGCCGACGCGGTGAACCCAAGGATCAGGAACACCGTGGACAGGCCCATGACAAAAAACACCGCGGCAATGATGGCGCGGCGGTGGGCGCCGGTCTGTTCCTTCATTTCGTTCATGGTGATGCCGCCCATATAGGCCAGATAGGGCGGCACAATGGGCAAAACGCAGGGGCTGAGGAATGACAGCAGCCCCGCCAGCAGGGCCACGGCCATGGCGGGGATCAGGCCCGCGTCGATGATTTCGATTCCAAACATGGGATTGGCTTAGGGCAACGCGGCGCCAAGGTCACGCGACAACCGCTCACATCCTCGTGGACAATCTGTAGCAATTGGTTAGCTTCAGCTCATGGATAGCTCTGATGACGATCTCGACGCTTTGGGCCTGCTGTGCCCCCTGCCCGTTTTGAAGGCCCGCAAGCGGCTGAATGCCCTGCGCCCGGGGCAGGTTTTACACATGCTGGCCGATGATCCGGCGGCAGTGGTGGATGTGCCGCATTTCTGCGCCGAATCGGGCCATGTCCTGTTGGAGATGAAAAGCGAAGGTGCGGTGCTGGAATTTCTGATCCGGCGCAGCTGAGCGAGGCCGAAACGGAAAAACCGCGCCGGAGTACGGCGCGGTTTGTCATTTTCACAGCCAATTGGCCGGTTTAGCGGCCCAGAGACCACCAGCCGCGCCGCTTTGGCTTGGCCTGTTCATCGCTGCTTTCCTCGGCCAGGGCCGGTTCACGAGCCTGTTCCGGTTCGGGTGCAGGTTCGGGCGCCGCTGCCGGGGCATCGATCATGCTGTCCACGGCCACTGGCGCCTCGGCATCAGGCGTGGGCGTTTCTGCCACCGGCTCGGGTGTTTCAGGGGCAGGTTCTGTAACCGGGGCCTCGGCCAAGGCCTCGGGTTCGGGCGTCGCCTTTGGCTTGGCCCGGCTGCGGGTGCGTTTTTTCGGCGCCGGTTTTTCCGCGACCTCTTCGACGGTTGTGGCCACGGGCGGTTCTTCACCCGCTGCTGCCGCTTCGGCCTCGGCGGCCTTTTCGGCGGCGGTCTTGCGTTTGCGCGGGGCGCGGGTGCGTTTTTTCGGCGCCTCCTCGGCGGCGGGCGCCGCCTCGGGGGTTGGTTCCGGCTCGGTGGTGGTGGTGTCAGCCTCGGCTGTCACCTCGGCCTGTGGTGCAGGCTCGGCTGACGCCTCGCCGTTCTGATCATCATTGGACTGAGTGTCACCATTCTGACCATTGCCCGATTTCCGCCGCCGCCGCCGACGACGGCGCTTTTTCGGCTGGCCTTCGTCATCGGATGGCTGCGGCTCGGGCGCGGCTTCGACCACTGCGGGGGCCTCATCGGCCTCGACGGCCTCTTCGACCGCATCCTCGTTCACCGCGTCGGACATATGCGACGCATCGACCGACACCACGGGCGCCACCTGTTCCACCACCCGGGTGGCTGTTTTGAACTTTTCAACGGTGAAATCGGGGGAAATCAGCGCCGGATCAGCCTCAATCCGGACTGACATGCCATAGCGCGCCTCGATATTGGCGATATGTTCACGTTTCTGGTTCATCAGGAAGTTGCAGATGCCGATCGGCACCTTGACCAGCACCTCTTTGGACCGCTTGCGCACGCCCTCTTCCTCAAGCTGGCGCAGGATGTTCAGGGCCAGATTGTCGTCCGAGCGGATCAACCCGGTGCCGTGGCAGGCATGGCAGGGCTGGGTTGTGGCCTCGATCATGCCCGGGCGCAGACGTTGGCGCGACATTTCCATCAGGCCAAAGCCGGAAATACGGCCCACCTGAATGCGTGCGCGGTCGGTTTTCAGCTTGTCCTTGAACCGTTTTTCGACGGCGGTGTTGTTCTTGCGCTCTTCCATGTCGATATAATCGATCACGATCAGACCAGCCAGATCGCGCAGGCGCAACTGGCGCGCGACCTCTTCGGCGGCTTCAAGATTGGTGTTCAGCGCCGTTTGTTCGATGCTGCCTTCCTTGGTGGCCCGCCCCGAGTTCACATCGATCGCCACCAGTGCCTCGGTCACGCCGATCACGATGTAACCGCCTGATTTCAACTGCACCGTGGGGTTGAACATGCCCGACAGATAGGATTCGACCTGATGGCGCGCGAACAGCGGCATCTGATCCTGATATTGCTTCACGTTCTTGGCATGGGACGGCATGATCATCTTCATGAAGTCCTTGGCCGTGCGATAGCCCTCAACCCCTTCGACGAACACTTCGTCGATCTCGCGGTTATACAGATCGCGAATCGAGCGTTTGATCAGGTCGCCTTCTTCGTAAATCTTCGCGGGCGCGATGGATTTCAGGGTCAGTTCGCGGATCTGTTCCCACATCCGTTGCAGATATTCGTAATCACGCTTGATTTCCGTCTTGGTGCGCTGTGATCCGGCCGTGCGGATGATCAGGCCCGCGCCCTGGGGCACCTCGATGCCGTTGGCGATTTCCTTGAGCTTTTTGCGATCGGCGGCATTGGTGATCTTGCGCGAAATACCACCACCACGGGCCGTGTTGGGCATCAGCACGCAATAGCGACCGGCCAGCGACAGATAGGTGGTCAGCGCGGCGCCCTTGTTGCCGCGTTCTTCTTTCACGACCTGCACCAGAAGGATCTGGCGAACCTTGATCACTTCCTGAATCTTGTATTTGCGCGGGCGCGGCTTGCGCGGACGGTTGATTTCCTCTGCTACGTCCTCATCCGCGACCGATTCGATGTCGTCGTCGCGGTCAGCGTTGGTTTCGGGCGCGTCGTCCTCATCGGATTCGGGGGTTTCGACGGGGGTTTCGGTCACCCGTTCCATGGGCGAGATGCCCTCGTCGTCACTGTCCAGATCGACGACATCCATGCCCTCGATCACCTTGCCGTCGTCGCCGTCGGTTTCCTGCGTCAGCACGGCGTCATCGCTGACCACATCTTCGGCCTTGGGTTTGGAACGGCTGCGCGACCGGCTGCGGCGTTTGGGCTTTTCTTCCTCTTCTTCCAGAGACTTGGCATAGGCCGCCTCTTCTTCGAGAAGGGCAAGCCGGTCAGCGACCGGAATCTGATAATAATCAGGGTGAATTTCCGAAAAGGCGAGGAACCCGTGGCGGTTTCCACCGTAATCCACAAAGGCCGCCTGAAGCGAAGGTTCGACCCGTGTTACCTTGGCAAGGTAGATATTGCCGGCAAGCTGGCGGCGGCTTTCCGATTCAAAATCGAATTCCTCAACCTTGTTTCCGTCCACCACCACAACCCGGGTTTCCTCGGTGTGGGTGGCATCGATAAGCATCTTTTTTGGCATGTTATTATATCTCGCACCGCGCCAAGGCGCCCTCTTGTGGGGGGCGGCATCAGCGGATGTTGTCTGGTAAGGGCGATTTGCGGGCATTCAGACGCAAAAAAGCCGGGTCGTGAACCCCTTGCCTTTCGCCTGCGTAATGCGTCGCGCGTCATCGCGTTTCTTGCTCCGACACCCTGCGGGGTGCCCATTTTACACCCGGCCTTTGCAGGCACGCGGGCAATCGGTTGGCCCGAAGGCCGATCAGCTTGCACCGAAAATACCTGCCGTCACGATCGTGACGGCGCCTTCGGCGCAGTGAATCTCATGGTGGCGGTGTTCACAAGGCGAACACACGTCCAGTGTTCATAGTAAGGGGCGCGGGGCAACAAACACAATGGCCAAAATCGCGCGACGCAGGAATTCCGCGCCGCGCCCGCCCGATCACAGGTAATCTGACCGGCTCAGGTTATATTTGGCCATCTTTTCGTTCAGGGTCCGGCGCGGCAGGCACAATTCATCCATCACATTGACGATGCTGCCCTTGTGGCGGCGCATGGTGTTGTCGATCAGCATCCGCTCAAACGCTTCGACATATTCCTTCAGGGGTTTGCCCTCGGTGGTCATGCCCGGTTCATTTTCTTCGGAATCCGCCATCAGCAGGCTGGAAATCGTGCCGGTGCCACGCCGGTTTTGCAGCACCGCGCGTTCGGCCACATTCACCAACTGGCGGATGTTGCCCGGCCAGGGGGCCTGCAACAATTGCGCCGCTTCTTGCGCCGAAACCTCGGGGGCGTCACAGCCGTATTCCTCGGCGAATTGTTCCGAGAACCGGGCAAACAGCGTCAGAATATCTTCGCCGCGCGCCCGCAGGGGCGGCAGGGTGATTTTCATCGCCGCCAGCCGGTAAAAAAGATCGGGGCGCAGCACGTCTTCACAGGTTTTGCCCTGTTCCTGAAGGTTTGAAATCGCCACCAACCGGGTTTCGGCGGGCGTGCCCTGATCGTTGATCCATGTCAAAAGCCGCGCCTGCAAAGCGGTGGGCAGGGCGTCGATATCTTCCAGCACCAGGGTGCCGCCCCGCGCTTCCTCCAACAACGGCATCTGTTCGCTGCCCGGTTGGCCGAACAGGCGTTCGCCCATGGCATCGGGTTCCTGCCCCGAACAGGACGCCAGCACGAATTTGCGCCCCGCCTTGGCCCCCACCGCATGCAAAGCATGGGCCACCAGGGTTTTGCCGGTGCCGGTTTCCCCGTCGATCAACACATGGCCATCGGCCTGCCCCAGATCGAGGATGTCCTCGCGCAGCCTCTCCATCACCTGGGAACTGCCGATCACCTTGCGCATGATCCCGGTGCCATCGGACAATTCCCGACGCAACGCCCGGCTGTCCAACGTCATCCGCCGCTTGCCCGTCGCCTTTTTGGCCAATTCGGTCATGCGGTCAGGGTTGAAGGGCTTTTCCAGAAAATCAAAGGCACCCACGCGCATCGCCTCCACCGCCATGGGCACATCGCCGTGGCCGGTGATCATGATGACCGGCAGGGACGAATCCACGGTCATCAATCGTTTCAGGAACGCCATGCCATCCATGCCCGGCATTTTCACATCGCTGACCACCACGCCGGGGTAATCGGCGCTGATACCTTTCAGCGCATCCTCGGCCGAGGGAAAGGTTTCGGTGTCGAAACCGGACAGGGCCAACCACTGACTGATTGACTGGCGCATGTCTTTTTCGTCGTCAACAATCGCGATCTTCATTGCCTGAGCCATTGCGGTTCCTATTCTGCTGCCTTGATATTTGTTTCTTCCAAGATGGGGATCTGCATTTCAAATACAGCCCCCCTGCCCGCCCGTTGCGCGCGGTCAGACGCCCGCCAAGGTCGGACACGATCCCCGACGAAATGGCAAGCCCCAGCCCCACACCATCACCCGGCGCCTTGGTGGTGTAAAACGGTTCGAACAGATCATCCAGATTGGCGATGCCGGTGCCATTGTCACGGACGCTGAAGGTGGCTGTTTCACCGGCGGCCAGCAATAATTCGATATGGGGCTGTTCCACATCCTTGGTGGCATCCAAAGCATTGCGCAGCAGGTTGACGATCACCTGTTCCACCCTCAGACGGTCGCCGTTCACCATCACCGGTTCGCGCGGCAGACTCTTGGTGATTTCGATATCGCGCTGTTTCAACTGGGGTTCCATCATCGCCAGGGCACTGCTGAGCGAGGCGCGCAGGTCCATCGGCTCAAACGCCTCGCCACCACGGCGGGCGTAACTTTTCAACTGCCGGGTGATGGCGCCCATCCGGTCGATCAGATCGTCGATCCGCGCGAAACTGCTCAGGGCTTCGTCGGGGCGCTTGCGCTTTAACAACAATCGCGCCCCCGCCAGATAGGTTTTCATCGCCGCCAGAGGTTGGTTCAATTCATGGCTGACCGCCGCCGACATTTCCCCCAGAACCGCCAGTTTGCTGGTCTGTGCAACGGTCTGTTCCGCCACCTCAAGGTTCTTTTCCGCCTTCTCGCGCTCTGCGATTTCCCGCTGCAAGGCAAGGTTCAACTGGCGCAATTCCGCCGATTCCCGCTGAAACAGCACGACCCGGCTCAGGGCCTTGCGGCTGACCAGATAGAATCCGGCGGCCAGCAGCAGGGCAAACACCATGATCTCGATCGCCAGAACACCGTTCACCTGCTCGCGCACCGAACTGTAGGTGGTGAAAGACGCCATGCGCCAGCCCTGAAACGGAATGCGCGCCTCTTGCCGCAACACCGCTTCGCCCAGAAGATAGGCATCGGCCGGCAGCGCGGCCCAGTCGGCGGTGGCCTGCAACGCCCGCTCGATCGCATTGGGCGCGGACCGCACGGCCAGCGCCTCGGCCTCGGTGCGTCCGCGCCAACGGCTTTCGGTGGCCAGAATGATCGTGCCTTCGCTGTCGGTCACGAAAACCGCGTCGGAAAATCCCGCCCAGCTGCTTTCGAATTTGGCCAGATCGACCCCCACGACGATCACGCCGCGCACCTCGCCCCCAACGGAAATCTTGCGGGAATAGGAAAAAATGAATCCACCCGCCTCGGTGCGCACCGTGGTAAACACCGTGTCATTGCTGCGCAGGGCTTCGACGAAAAACGCCTCGTTGCGATACTGGCTGCCCAGAACCTCCCGGTCGGTCGCTGCCACGGTGCGCCCATCCCGGTCCAGCAGCTTGAGCGAGGCCGCGCCGATCTCATCGCGATAGGAAATCAACCGTTGCGTGGATTGCGAAAAATCCGACGAATTCAACGCCCCGATCAACGCCGGATCGCGGCTCAACAGCAGCGGCACGATGCTGGCCCGCTGCAATTCCGAACGCAGGTTACCGATATACAGGGCCATGCGCACTTCGGCGCGGTTGCGGGTGCTTTCGGTAAAGCGTTCGGTCAGGAATTGATTGGTGTACCACACCACCCCAAGCGCCACAGCGATCAGCCCAAGGAACACGCCACGCACCCACCAGCGGCGGATGGAACGTTTGGGGCGATCTGTGGGTACACTGTTCATCAGCGCAGGATACGCCGCCCCGCCCCCCGGCTCAAGCGTCAGGCGTCGGCCATGACCCCCGCCAATGCGCGGAACATCGCCACCCCGTCGATGCCGCCGGTGGCCGCGTCACAGGCGCGCTCGGGGTGGGGCATCATGCCCAGCACCCGGCGGTTGACCGAAAGCACCCCGGCAATATCCCCCGCCGAGCCGTTGGGATTTTCCCCATAGCGAAACGCGATACGGTCCTCCCCCGCCAGCCGCTCCAGCACGTCGGCGTCGGCGGTGTAATTGCCATCATGGTGGGCGATGGGGATCTGCACAGACTGCCCCGCCTCATAGCCTGCGGTGAAATCGCTGTCCGTGGTGGCCACCCGCAATTCCGCGTCGCGGCAGATAAATTTGATCCCCGCGTTGCGCATCAAGGCCCCCGGCAGAACCCCGGTTTCCGTCAACACCTGAAACCCATTGCAAATACCAAGGGCATAGCCCCCGCGCCCGGCATGGTCGATCACCGCCCGGCAAATGGGCGAACGCGCCGCAATCGCCCCACAACGCAGGTAATCGCCAAAGGAAAATCCACCCGGAATGCCGACAATATCAATCCCCTCGGGCAGGCCGGTTTCCTTGTGCCAGACCATGGACACATCCATGCCCGCGCCCTCAAAGGCGACGGCAAGATCCCGGTCACAATTCGACCCGGGAAAGACGATGACGGCAGCTTTCATATCACGCCCCTCAGTTCAGAAAATCGGAAACAACGGCCACACCCGGCGGCGTCGGCCCGTTAAAGGCGGCCAGTTCGGCGCTGACACCGCTCAGGGCGATCTCGCGCGCGATCATCGGCGAAACATCCACCCGCCCGGCCTCGATCAGGCTCAACAGGCTCGGGTATCGCCAGGCCGGCATCCCCCGGGTGCCAAAAAGCGCAAGATTGCCCTGATAGACGGCGCTCATGTTGATCTCCATCTTCGCGGTATGGCCCACGGGCATTCCCACCTGCACATGCCGCCCAAGGGGGCGCAGGCACTCGATGCTGGCATTGGTGGTTTCGGAAATACCCAGCGCCTCGATGCTCACATGGGCGCCGCCACCGGTGATCTCGCGGATACGCGCGGCCACATCACCCTCGCGGGCATCCACCGCCGCCTCGGCGCCAAGGCCCAAAGCATGGCTCAGCTTTTCGGCAACCACATCCACCACAATCACCCGCGCCCCCAGAGCCCGGCCCAGTATCAGCGCGCTCAGACCAATCCCGCCGGTGCCATGCACCGCCAGCCACTCGCCCCCCTGCACCGCCGCGCGCCCGGTCAGGGCGTGCCATGCCGTGGTCACACGACATCCCAAACCCGCCGCCACAACCGGCGAAAGACTGTCGGACAAGGGCGAAAGATTGTGATCAAACGGCACCGCCACATATTCGGCAAAGGCGCCGGGCTCGACAAACCCCGGCAACCGCTGATTGGGGCAGGTGTTCTGCGCGCCGCTCTGACAGGACGGGCACGACCCACAGGCCAGAATGAACGGCGCCACCAACCGCGCCCCCACCCCGTGGGTCGCCAGCGGCCCCGCCTCGACAACCTCACCGCAATATTCATGGCCACCGATCTGCCCCGGCTTCACCCGCGGATGTTCCCCCGTCCAGCCGTGCCAGTCAGACCGGCACACCCCACAGGCAAGCACCTTCAGCACCACGCCGTCCTCCGGGCAAACCGGATCGGGCACCTCTTCGATCAGCAGATCGGCGTTATACGCGCGCAGCACCGCCGCCCGCATCAAAGCATCTCGACGCGGTAACTCTCGATCACCGTATTCGCGAGCAGCTTTTCACACATCTGCCCGACGGTGGTTGCATCCGCGCCCTCCGCCAGATCCAGCTCAATCACCTTGCCCTGCCGCACGCCGTTCACACCGTCGAACCCCAGCGCGCCCAAAGCATGGCGCACCGCCTCGCCCTGGGGGTCCAGAACACCGTCCTTCAACATCACATGTACCCGTGCCTTCATGGCCGAACCCCCATCTTTTTACTGACAAAAATACTCAAATTCCGACGCCGGCCTCAGTTGATCAGCGTCGGTTTGGGCGCATGGGTCACATTGGTGGGCAAAACGCCCAACCGCCGCGCCACTTCGGTATAGGCATCGGTCAGATTGCCCAGATCCCGGCGGAACACATCCTTATCCAGCTTCTGACCGGTCTCGATATCCCACAACCGGCAGGAATCCGGTGAAATCTCATCGGCCACGATCAGGCGGTGAAAATCGTTTTCCCAGATCCGGCCGATCTCGATCTTGAAATCCACCAGCTTGATTCCGACCGCCAACATGACGCCGGACATGAAATCATTCACCCGCAGAGCCAGCGCGATCATGTCGTCCAGATCCTGCTGCGCCGCCCAACCGAAGGCGATGATATGCTCTTCGCTGACCAGAGGATCGCCCAGCGCGTCGTCCTTGTAACAGAACTCGACGATGGGGCGGGGCATCGGCGTGCCCTCGGCCATGCCCAGACGCTTGCACATCGACCCGGCGGCAAAGTTGCGCACGATCACCTCCAGCGGGATGATTTCCACACTGCGGATCAACTGTTCGCGCATGTTCAGCCGCTTGATGAAATGGTTCGGCACGCCGATCTGGGTCAGCCCTGTCATGAAGAATTCCGACAGCCGGTTGTTCAGCACGCCCTTGCCCTCGATCACCGCTTTTTTCTCGGCGTTGAACGCGGTGGCATCGTCCTTGAAATACTGAACCATGGTACCCGGCTCGGGGCCTTCATACATGATCTTGGCCTTGCCTTCGTATATCTTCTTGCGACGTGCCATTGCGGGGCTCCAGAAACGAAAAGGGGCGCAGGGGCGAAACCCGTGCGCATTTTCTCAGCCTATAGGGCAAACCGTCGCCCCCGGCAAGAACACCCTCTTGCCCCAGAGGCCCGCCATGGGCATATCGGATATATCTCCGGCGCAACGCCCGACCCTACAAAGGATATTCCAATGACTCAATTTGACGACCGCAAGGACGCATTTGAAAACAAATTCGCCCATGACGCACAAATGCAGTTCAAGGCCGAGGCGCGGCGCAACAAGCTTCTGGGGCTTTGGGCCGCTGGCCTGCTGGGGAAATCGGGCGCCGATGCCGATGCCTATGCCAAAGAGGTGATCAATTCCGATTTCGAAGAGGCCGGCGACGAAGACGTTTACCGCAAGGTGTCGGGCGATCTGGGCGACAAGGCCGACGAAACGACGATCCGTACCAGGATGACGGCTCTGATGGCCGAGGCGAAAGCCCAGCTGATGACCGAGATCAACGACTGATCCCGCGCCATTGGTGCCGCCCCACCCGACAGGGGAACGGGGCGGCGCCCCAACGCAACGGCGAAACATCGCTGCACCGCATGATGATCATGAGGCATCTGCATTTGCGCCCGCCAGCGATCCATGGCAACAGGACGCACCAAAACGCCCCAGCCCGAAAGCGCCCCTGATGACCGATGCCCTGTCCCGCATGCTTGCCGAAAAGCCGTTCATCCTTGCGGATGGCGCGACGGGCACCAACCTGTTCAACATGGGCCTGCAATCGGGCGATGCCCCCGAATTCTGGAACGTCGACCACACCGACAAGATCCGCGATCTGTATCGTGGCCCGGTCGATGCCGGGAGCGATCTGTTTCTCACCAACACCTTTGGCGGCAACGCATCGCGCCTGAAACTGCACAACGGCCAGAACCGGGTGCGCGAGTTGAACCGCGCGGGCGCCGAACTGGCCCGCGAAGTGGCGGACAAGGCCGGGCGTCCGGTGATCGTCGCCGGGTCCATCGGCCCGACCGGTGACATCATGGAACCCATGGGCCCGCTCACCTATGCCAGCGCTGTCGAAATGTTTCACGAACAGGCCGAAGGCCTGAAAGAGGGCGGCGCAGACGTGCTCTGGGTTGAAACGATCTTTGCCCCCGATGAATACCGCGCCGCGGGTGCCGCCGCCGAACTGGCTGGTATGCCCTGGTGCGGCACCATGAGCTTTGACACCGCCGGGCGCACGATGATGGGGCTGACCAGCGCCGGAATGGTCGAACTGGTCGAGAACATGAAAGAGCAAAAACCTCTCGCTTTCGGGGCCAACTGCGGCGTTGGTGCCTCGGATCTGCTGCGCACCGTTCTCGGCTTTGCCGCCGCCGGGAGCGAACGCCCCCTGATCGCCAAGGGCAACGCGGGCATCCCGAAATTTCACGACGGCCACATCCATTATAACGGCACCCCAGAACTGATGGCCGAATACGCGGTTCTGGCCCGGGATTGCGGCGCGCGGATCATTGGCGGCTGCTGCGGCACCACCCCCGAACACCTGCGCCACATGCGCGCGGCGCTTGATACCCGCCCCACGGGCACCCGCCCGACGCTGGATCAGATCACTGCGCTGCTCGGGGGCTTTTCCTCGCCCGGGGATGGCACCGGCGATACGACCGGACCGGTGCGTGAACGGCGCGGCCGTCAGCGGGGCTGACCCCATGAATATCTGGATCGCCCTTCTGCGCGCGGTCAATGTCGGGGGCACCGGCAGATTGCCCATGGCCGATTTGCGCGCGTTGGGCGATGCCCTTGGCCTGCACCATGCCCAGACCCACCTTGCCACCGGCAACCTGCTGTTCGCCTCGGATCTGGGGCGCGATGCCCTGTTGAACCGGCTGAACGACGGGCTGACCCGGCTTATGGGAAAATCCCCCGGCGTCATCCTGCGCAGCGGTGCCGAAATGGCGTCACTGGCCGATGCCCTGCCTTTTGGCGATGCGTCAGGTGGAAAGGTCAGCGTGCTGTTCCTGCCCGACGCGGCAAGGTCCGAAGATCGACTGGCCAAAGGCCAGAGAGATGAGGACATCGTGCTGTCCCAGGATCATATCGTCATCCACTACCCCTCGGGCATGGGAACCTCCCGCCTCAACCTGCCGGCCTTTTCCCGTGGCACCATGCGCAACCGCAACACGGTGCAGGCCTTGGCGCGAAAGGCTCAGAACAATGATAACTGGTCGCCGGGGCGCGGTGGCACATGAAACAGATCACACCGCAACGGCGGCAGTTTCACATCCAACCCCAACCGCGCAACGGCCAGATCGAACCGCTTGCCGATCATCTCGGCGTGCGGTCCCTCGCCGCGCATCCGGTGATGCCATGTGGCGCTGTATTCCTTGCCCCCGTGCATTTCGCGCAGGCGCGACATGACCTTGCCCGCACGATCCGGGTAATGTTCGCGCAGCCAGGCCACGAACAGCGGCGACACCTCATAGGGCAGGCGCAGCATGATCCAGCTTGCGGCAACCGCCCCGGCATCCCTGGCGGCACTCAGGATCGCCTCGATTTCCCCATCGCTCAGCCCCGGAATGACCGGCGAGACCATGACACGCACCGGCACCCCGGCCTGCGCCAAGGCCTCGATCGCACGCAACCGGCGGGCGGGCGACGGCACCCGGGGTTCCAACCGGCGGGCCAGATCGCGATCAAGGGTGGTGATCGAAATTCCCACCCGCGCCAGCCCCGCCTGCCCCATTTCGCCCAGAATATCCGCGTCCCGTTCGATCAGGGTGCCCTTGGTGGTCACCGTCACCGGATGGCGGAACTCGGACAGCACCTCAAGCACCCGGCGCATGATCCTGCGATCCCGCTCGATCGGTTGATAGGGGTCGGTGTTGGTGCCGATGGCAATATCGCCCACCCGGTACGCCCTGGCCGACAATTCACGCGCCAGCCGGTCCGGCGCCTTGGGGCGCGCAATCAGCCGGGTTTCAAAATCCAGCCCCGGCGACAACCCCAGAAACGCATGGGATGGCCGCGCAAAACAATAGATACAGCCATGTTCGCAACCGCGATAGGGGTTGATCGACCGGTCAAACGGCAAATCGGGCGATGTGTTGCGACTGATAACCTTGCGCGGCACCTCGACACTCACCGTGGTGCGCAGGGGCGGCAGATCTTCGTCGCGCTCCCACCCGCCGGCCCAACCGTCATGTTCAACTGTACGCAAATAGGGATCGAACCGCACCGCCGGGTTAAAGCCGGCGCCCCGCCCCTTGCGCCGCGTGCCCGGCAGATTGTGTTCAGAATCGTGATCCATTGCACAAGAATAGAACATAAAGAGAACATTTGCCAAGCCCCCACCGCCCCCGCGTCGGTTGTTGCATCACCAGTGTCGCAATCCGCCGTGTGGCAGCCAGCCTTTTGACCCTACAACGAAACCAGCAGCGTGTTTAACCCGCGCGCGCCCCGGAGGAATACACATGGCCGACGACGACGATATCATCCTGGCGGATCTGTCCGATGACGATCTGGTCCTGCAAATGCACGACGATCTGTATGACGGCCTGAAAGAAGAAATCGAGGAAGGCGTCAACATCTTCCTTGAGCGCGGCTGGGAACCCTATGACATCCTGACGAAATCCCTGGTTGCCGGGATGACCATCGTTGGCCACGATTTTCGTGATGGAATCCTGTTTGTCCCCGAGGTGCTTTTGGCCGCCAACGCCATGAAAGGCGGCATGGCGATCCTGAAACCGCTGCTGATTGCCACCGGCGCGCCGCGCATGGGCAAAATGGTGATCGGCACGGTCAAAGGCGACATTCACGACATCGGCAAGAACCTTGTCGCGATGATGATGGAAGGCGCCGGGTTTGAAGTGGTCGACCTTGGCATCAACAACGCCGTCGATAAATACCTTGACGCGCTGGCCGCCGAAGAAGCCGACATTCTGGGCATGTCGGCCCTGCTGACCACCACGATGCCTTATATGAAGGTGGTGATTGACACGATGGTCGCCAACGGCATCCGCGACGATTATATCGTGCTGGTCGGTGGCGCGCCGTTGAACGAGGAATTCGGCAAAGCCATCGGCGCCGATGCCTATTGCCGCGACGCCGCCGTTACCGTGGAAACCGCCAAGCAATACATGGCGCGCAAACATAACCAGATGTAACAGGCATCGGGCGCGCCGGGGGCTGCCCTGCGCGCCCGGTTTCCGCCCTGCCGCGCCGCCCCATCCCTTGCAGCGTTTCCGCCATACCGTCATAGACGACGCAGGAAACCCTGAACCGGGATCGAGACCGTGCCCATCCGAACCGACAAACCACGCCAGGCGCCTTTTTCGCCCCGGGCACTGTCATTTGACCTGACAACTCTGTCACCGGCCTATTTCGGAATGGTCATGGCCACCGGCATCGTATCCCTTGCCGCCCATCAGATCGGGTTGGAGATGGCGGCATGGGGCCTGTTCGTGATTGCGGCCATCGCCTATCTGGTGCTGTGGGCGCTCACGGGGCTGCGCATCCTGCGCCATCGCGACCGGGTATTTCTGGATCTGATCGACCACCTGCGCGGCCCCGGATTTTTCACCATGGTCGCCGCGTCCAGCATTCTGGGCAGTGAATTCCTGATCCTTGCGGACAACCTGACGTTGGGGATTATCCTTGGGGTGATCGCTGTGATCCTCTGGTTTGGCCTGACCTATACGATATTCACCGCTTTTACGATCAAGGCGGAAAAGCCCACACTGGATCGGGGCATCAGCGGCGCCTGGCTGCTCGCGGTTGTGGCGACGCAATCCATTGCCGTTCTGTCATCGCTTGTGACGGCGCAGATTGATCAACCTTACCGGGTCGAGCTGAATTTTCTGGCACTGTCCATGTGGCTCTGGGGGGGATGCTGTACATCTGGATGATGTCGCTGATCTTTTACCGTTATACGTTCTTCCGGTTTTCCCCCGGCGATCATTCACCACCCTATTGGATCAATATGGGGGCGATGGCGATTTCAACGCTTGCGGGGTCACTGCTGATCGTCAACGCGCAGGATGCCCCGTTTTTGCAGTCCATATTGCCGTTCATCAAGGGATTCACGATCTTTTACTGGGTCACCGGCACCTGGTGGATTCCGATGCTGGTTATCCTTGCGATCTGGCGACATGTCTACAAACGGTTTCCCCTGACCTATGATCCGCTTTATTGGGGCGCGGTCTTTCCCCTTGGCATGTATGCGGTCAGCACGCTTCAGATGGCCCACGCAATGGGGTTTGATTTCCTCGATCCCCTTCCGGTTGCATTTTCGTGGATCGCGCTCCTGGCCTGGTGTGTAACCTTCACCGCCTATCTGATGGCAGTGTTCCCCGTAAAGAAAACGCCATAAGGGCAAGACCGCACTCAGCGCATGAATCTTTGGCGCGCTTCCCGGGCGATATTATAGCGCAATTCAAGACGGGCAAGTTCGGCCATGGCATCTTTGCGGGCATCCTCATCCACCAACGTGGCAAAATGTTTGCGGTGTGCGTCAAGCTTCTTCTTGATCACGATTTCTTCCGGGACAACCCCCGCCTGGGCCATGGCGCGAAATCCCACGGCGTCGCCGGCATCCACAAAGGCATCGCCGGGGCGGTCGGGCAAAGGTTTCCCCTCGCCCTCAAGCCCCTCAAGCTGCCCTTGCAGCTTTGCTTTTTGGATCTGCCGTTCGATAAGCTGTTGAATACGTCTGATCATGGGATCTGATAACACATTTACCCGATCAACCGCTTGAACATTCCGCCCCTGCGCGCGACGATTCATCTTTCCCTGTGATACAAAGGTTTCGCCGATGCCCCTCACCCTGCACCTTGCCAAAGGCACCGTTGCGCTCGCGCCGCATATCCTGCTTGAAGAAACCGGTGCGCCGTTCGATCTGATCTGGGTTGATTTCGCCAGCGGCGAACAGCGGGGTGAAATCTTTGGCAAACTCAACCCGAAAGGGCGGGTGCCGGTGCTGATCACACCTGCCGGGCGACTGACCGAAACCGGCGCGATCCTGAATTACCTGTCGGCCCTTCACCCCGAGGCGGGCCTTACCCCCGCCGATCCACTGCAACGGGCGCGGTTGGACGAACTTTCGTATTACCTTGCCGCGACCGTGCATATCAGTCACGCCCACAAGATGCGCGGCCATCGCTGGTCTGACGATCCGGCAAGCTGGCCGTCGATGGCAGCGAAGGTGACGCAGAACATGACCGATGGTTTCACGGTGATCGAGGCGGGGTTCGGCGAAGGGCCATGGGTGCTGGGCGCCCAATATTCCACCGCCGATATCTATCTTTATGCCGTGACCCGCTGGTTGGAAGGCGACGGCGTGGCGCTGGCGCAATTCCCGAAGGTCGCCGCCCATTTCGCCGCCATGTCTGCCCGCCCGGCAGTGCGGCGGGCGATATCCCTGCACGGCTGAGCCGTGGGAAATGCGGCAGGCTTGGGGCACTTCGCCCCGGGCCTGCCCGAATTAACCTTATCCTTACCCCAACCCGGCCCTTTTTACGTCACACCGATCCGCCATAGGTTGTGTAACGAAACGCAATCACATGACCGGAGCTGCCAATGACCTTCTCCCTGTTTCTCAAGCGCGTTGTCACCATTCTTGCCGCCTTCGGCTTTGCCGTCCTGTTCAAGGCGATCCTCGGTGCCGACCAGGCGCTGATGGTGAACGGCCTTGTGGCTCTGTTGCCGACCGGCATCGTCATTCTGCTGCTGGTGCGCATGGCACGCCGTTCCGCCCATCGCATCGACTGACCCCTTACAAAGCGCCCCTTCCATCGCCATCTTGTGGGCAAAGGAGTGTTCACCGTGCCACTTGACCGACTTGTGCTGATCCTTGTCTGCGTCGCCGCTGCGGCGGGGGGCACGATCTGGCTGGGGGTTTTTCTGGCCGCTGTCGTCACCCTGCCCTTTCCCGCGCTTTTTCTGCTGGTGCCCGTTGCGCTGGTGATCTGGGTCATCTGGCGGGTGATTGCCGAACGCCTGAACAACCGCGAGGACGATCATTATGATCAGATCGAAAAGTGACATCATCGTCACCACCACTGATGGCGTTCCCGGGCGCGAAGTGGTCGTAATCATCGGCCTTGTGCGTGGCTCGACCGTGCGCGCCAAACACCTTGGGTCGGATATCGTGGCCTCGCTTCGCAATCTGGTGGGCGGCGAAGTCAAGGAATACGCCCAGCTTTTGGCGGCCGCACGCGAACAATCCTATGACCGGATGATAGACGAGGCCGCATCCCTGGGCGCCGATGCCATCGTTGCCACCCGGATGGAAACCTCAACCATCATGCAGGCCGCCTCCGAGGTCGTGTTTTACGGCACTGCGGTGCGCCTGCGCTGAGCAATGCGACAATAGATTTTTGATACCATAGGTTTCCCCCTGTCTGCGGTTGAACATTCCGACAACAAGCATAGTGTCGGACGCGATGCGCCCCTGGGCGATAGTTCATTTCAACCACAGAAAGGTTAGAATTGTGTCAACGCTCCCCGATGACGCCACCCTGACCAAAACCGGCCTGACGGCCAGTGGCACGGGCCGTGTTCTGCTGATTGCCTGCGGTGCATTGGCGCGCGAAATCATGGCCCTGAAACGGCTGAACGGTTGGGATCATCTTGATCTCACCTGCCTGCCGGCCATCCTGCACAATCACCCCGACAAGATCACCGATGCTGTACGCGAAACCGTCGCAAAGCACCGGGCCGATTATGGTGAAATATTCGTGGTTTACGCCGATTGCGGAACTGGCGGGCTGCTTCAGGCGGCCTGCGCTGAAATGGGCGTCGAAATGATCGCCGGGCCCCATTGCTATGCGTTTTATGAAGGCGTTGACGGGTTTGTCGCCCGGGCCGAAGATGAAATCACCTGTTTCTATCTCACCGATTTTCTGGTGCGCCAGTTTGATGCCTTTGTCTGGCGTCCCCTCGGGCTGGACCGCTATCCGCAACTGCGCGAGATGATTTTCGGCAATTACACCAAACTCGTCTATCAGGCCCAGACCGAAAACGAAGACCTGACTGCCCGCGCCCGCGACTGCGCCGAGCGGCTGGGGCTGGAGTTCGAGCGGCGTTTTACCGGCTATGGCGATCTGGCCGGCGCCCTTGGTCGCGTGGCCCAAAAGGACTGATACCATGCGCGCCATACGCCTTGACGCGCCCCACATGTCGACACTTGCTGATATCCCCATGCCCGACGCCGCGCCGGGCATGGTGTTGATCCGGGTGCGCGCCACCGGCATCTGTGGCACCGATGTGGAACTGGCCGAGGGCACCGCCCCCTATCTGCGCAGCGGGCGGGCGCGGTTTCCCATCATCCCCGGCCATGAATGGGCCGGGGATGTGGTGGCCCTCGGCAAAGGCGTCACTGATCTGGCCCCGGGCCAACAAGTGGTGGGCGAATGTTCGGTCGGCTGTGGCAATTGTGCGCGCTGTCGGGCCGGTGCCTATCACATCTGCCCCGATCTGACGGAAACCGGCATTCTGAACCGCGACGGGGCCTTTGCCGAATATATCGCCATGCCCCGCCGCGCCCTGCATCCTGTGGCCGATCACGTACCGGTCGCCACCGCCGCCCTCGTGGAACCCACAGCGGTGGCCCTGAACGGCGTGCGCAAATCCGGGGTCAAACCGGGCGCGCCTTTGGTCATTCATGGTGACGGGCCGATCGGGTTGCTGGCGCTGCTGGTGGCCCGTGCCCTGGGCGCCGGGCCGGTCAGCGTGGTGGGGGCCGATACCGCACGTCTGGCCCTGGCGCGTGATCTGGGCGCCGCGCAAACCTTTGACATCCGCCACGGCCCTGCCCCTCTGCCGCCACACCACCACGCGGTCGAGGCAACGGGCCAACCTGCGGCGGTGCGCGCCGCCCTTGGCGCGCTCTCGCCCGGTGGCACCCTCGCCCTGCTCGGGTTGTTCGGCGGGCGCACTCTGACGGATATGGATTTCGATCCACTGGTGGTTGGCGATCTTGCCCTGCGCGGCGTGCTGGGCAGCCCTGGCCTCTGGCCCGAAACCATCAGGCTGATCGAAACCGGCGCGCTTGACCCGGCCCGGATCATCAGCCACCGCCTGACACTGGAAGATTTCCCCAGGGCCATCGCCCTGGCCCAGCGGCGCACGGGCGTCAAAACCCTGCTGATACAACCCTGAACACCCCACATTCCGACCTTGACAGAATCGCCTGCGCCACTTCAGGTTGCTTTAACGATTAATCCGGGGGAATCGTGCAGCCACGCCTGCAAGATATCGCGCGCGAACTGGGGGTCTCCGCCGCCACCGTATCCAACGCCCTGACCGGGCGGGGGCGGGTTTCGCGCGAATTGCGCGATCGCATTCGCGCCACCGCCTCGGCCATGGAATACCGGCCCAGCGCCCAGGCGCGCGCCCTGCGTACCGGGCGCAGCGGGGTGATTGGCCTGGTACTGCCCGACATTTCCAACCCGCTATTTCCCGCCATCGCCCAGGCCATCGAAGCCGCCGCCGCCCTTGCCGGATATGGCGTGCTGATCGCGGATTCGCGCGGGGATACCGGCGCGCAGACCGCCGCATTGCAACGGCTGATGCGGCAAGGCGCCGACGGGATTGTCATTGTACCAAGGCGCGGCACACGGGTGATGGCGATGGACCTGCCCATCGCGGTGATCGACACACCGTCAACGCCCGGCAATTCTGTGTCGGCCGACCATCGGGGCGGCGGGGCGCTGGCGGTTGCGCATCTGGCCAGCCTTGGCCACCGCCACCTTTTGCTGATCGGGGAAAGCCGCACATCTTTGGTCCAGAACGACCGGATTTCCGGGATGAAATCGGCCCTGCCCCCGGCCATGCGGGCCGACACCCTGTGGCTTGAGGAGGGCGGCGACATCACCGCCGCCCGCGCAACGGCGATCATCGCCACCTCTGATCTGCACGCGCTGACGGCGCTGACGGCCCTGCACCGGGTGGGGCGGCGCGTTCCCGATGATGTCAGCGTGATCGGCTTTGACGACCACGCCTTTACCCGCGCGATCACCCCGGCCCTGACCACCGTGGCGCAAAATACCGACAGCATCGCCCGGGCCGCAATGGCCAGCCTGACCGCGCAATTGGCAGGCGCCCCGGCGCCCCCTGAAACCATCATTCCCATGACCCTGATAACGCGCGATTCAACCGCGCAACCACCGCACCCCCAACATGGAGCCAAGACATGAAGAAACTGTTGATGACCACTGCCGCCGCCCTGATCGCCACCGGCGCACAGGCGCAGGACAAAACCCTGACGATTTCCGTCTATTCCTTTGCCCAGGATGAATTCAAGGAACTGGTCTATGATCCGTTCGAGGCGATCTGCGATTGCACCCTTGTGGTGGAAACCGGCAATTCCGTTGAACGCATGGCCAAGATCGAGGCCAACGCCGCCAGCCCGGTGATCGACATGGCCGTGGTGTCCACCCACGATGCGCTGGCTGCTGCGCGCAAGGGGCTGTTGCAGCCAGTGGATGTGTCCAAGCTGGAAAATTATGACAAGCTGTACGATCTGGCCAAAGACCCCATCGGTGATCACATGGCGGTGGGATACACCTTTTATGCCACGTCCATCGTTTACCGGTCTGACAAGATCGACAGCGTCGATAGCTGGGCCGATCTTCTTTCGCCCGAACTGGCGGGCAATGTCGCCCTGCCTGATGTGACTACCAATCAAGGCCCGCCCACCCTGCATATGATCGGCAAGGCCATGGGCGACACCGATCCGTCGCTGGCCGGTCCGATTCAGGCGGTGGCCGACCATGTGGATGATATTGTCACCTTCTATGTCCGGTCCTCGCAACTGGCCCAACTGATGCAACAAGAGGAAATCTGGGCCGCCCCCATTGGCCGCTTTGCCTGGGGTCAGTTCAAGGACAACGGGTTGCCCATGGCCTGGGCCACCCCGAAAGAGGGGCAGACCGGCGGCATGAACGTCATGGTCATGACCAAGGACAACGGCAACGAGGATCTGGCCCTGCAATTCATGGATTTCTGGCTGTCCACCGACATTCAGACCGCCCTGGCCAATGCGCTGGTTGACAGCCCGGCAAATTCCGAAGTGACGGTCAGCGACGATGTGGCAGATAACCTGACCTATGGGGCAGATACCGCCAACAGCCTTGATCTGATTCCCGCCGATGTCATTCTGGATCAGCGCGAAAACTGGCTCAGGGAATGGAACGCGAAGGTGTTGCAGTAAGTCGCGCCCTGTCAAAATCGGACCGATCTGCCCGGCGGGAACGCCGGGCAGCCCGCCAACATCTGCGAGATAAAAACAAGAAATCATGTTTGAAAACCGCGCCATCGGCCTTGCCCTGACCCTGCCCGCCGCCCTGTTCGCGGCGGCGCTGTTCCTGCTGCCTGTAGGCATCCTGTTATCCGAGGCGTTTCAGGGCGCCAGCGGTTTTTCCGTGCAGGCCTATGTCGATTTCTTTGCCTCGGCGCGCAACCAGACGGTGTTTTTCCGCACCCTGAAACTGGCCGCGCTGGTGGCGGGGGTATCGGCGCTGATCGGATACGCCGCGGCCTTTTGCATCGTATCGCTGCCGCCCACGTCACGGGGGCGGATGTTTGGCCTTGTCACCCTGCCGCTGATGATTTCGCCCGTGGCGCGCACCTATGCCTGGCTGGTGATCCTGGGGCGCACCGGTTTCGTCAACGCGATCCTTGTGGATCTGGGGATCATGGACAGCCCCGCGCGCATCCTGTTCACCGAAACCGCCGTGTTCATCGGGCTGTTGCAATTGTTCATGCCGCTGATGATTATTTCGCTTGTCTCGGCCATGGAGAACATGCCCCGCGATGCCGTTCCCGCCGCCCGCATCCTTGGGGCCAACTGGTTTCAGGTGTTTACCAAGGTGATCCTGCCCCTGACCCGTGAAGGGCTGGTTGTGGGGGGGACGCTGGTGTTCACCGGGTCGATGACCGCCTATATCACCCCCGCGATCCTTGGGGGGTCAAAGGTGCTGATGCTGGAAACTTTGCTGTATCAGCGTGTCACCGTCGCCAATGATTTCGTTGCCGCCAGTGTAATTGCCATGATCCTGATCGTCATGGCATTCTCCGCCAACATCCTGTTGAAACAGATCGCCACGGCTCGAAAGACGCGGGCATGACCACGACACTTCACCGCGCCAGCCGCGCCGACAAACCGGCGCTTGCTGCACTGTTCGCGCCCTATTCCGATGAACTGGCGATCGACAGCGTGATCGGTGATCCTGCGCGGTTTCTTGATCTTTACTGGAGCGAGCCGGGCCGTCACCCTTATCTGATCCGTCACCGGGGCGAAAACGCGGGGTTTGCCATGGTCAACCAACACGCCCTGTCTGGTCGGCCCATTGATGCCGCGATGGCCGAATTCTATGTCGCACCCGCCGCGCGGCATGCCCATATCGGCCTTGCCGCCGCCCGGGCCACCTTTGCCGCCCATCCCGGTCAATGGGAACTGTGGGTGGCCGATGCCAACGCCCCCGGGCGCGCCTTCTGGGCCTGCGCCACAGATGCCCCCGGCATCACCAGCCACACCACATTCGCCGCCGACGATGGCACGATCCACCGTTTCGTCAGGGAACAGCCATGACCAACCGCTTTGCCACATGGGCCATCCTTGGCCTGACGCTCACCTTTCTGATCGGCCCGTTCCTGATCATCATCGCCGCCGCCCTTTCGGCCGGCAACACCATGGCCTTTCCACCCCAGGGCATCAGCCTGAAATGGTTCATCAAGGTGTTTCAGGTCGACAGTTTCCGCGCCTCGTTCGGTGTGTCGATGTTTCTGGCGATCTTCGGCACCATCACCGCCCTGATCCTTGGCATCCCCGCCAGCTATGGCATGGCCCGTTACAAGGTGCCGGGGGCCGAATTCGTGCGCCTTATCGTGTCTTCACCGATCATCGTGCCGGGCATCATCGTTGGCCTTGCCCTGCTGCGCTATATGGTGATTCCCTTTGGCGTGGGCATTGGTCCGGCCCTGTTCATGGCGCATACGGCCCTCGTTTTGCCCTATGCCGTGCGCGTGGTGTCGGCCAGCATGGAAAACCTGCGCGTCGACATGGAGGAAGCGGCCCTTTTGCTGGGCTGTACCCGGTTCACCGCCTTCCTGCGCATTGTGCTGCCCAATATCCGGGGCGGTGTCCTCGCCGCGTTCATCCTCGGGTTTGTCACCTCGTTCAATCAGGTGCCGGTGTCGCTGTTCTTGTCCGGCCCCGGGTTGCGCACCCTGCCCATCGACATGATCGCCTATATGGAAATCAACTATGACCCGTCGGTCGCGGCCCTGTCGGCCCTGCTCGCTTTCCTCTCCATCGCCATCATCTTTGCCGCTGAAAAATTTCTGGGGTTCTCGAAATATGTCTGACTATGTTTCCCTGCAAAACCTCACCCTCACCTATGGCAAAACCATTGCCGTGGACGGGCTGAACCTCGATATTGCCAAGGGCGAACTCATCACCCTGCTTGGCCCCTCCGGCTGTGGCAAAACCACCACCATGCGGGCCATTGCCGGGTTGCTCATGCCCTATGCGGGGCGTGTTTTCATCGACGGGCGCAACGTGACCCGCACCACCCCGGCGAAACGCGAAGTGGGCCTTGTGTTTCAATCCTATGCCCTGTTTCCCCACCTCAGCGTCTATGACAACGTCGCCTTTGGCCTGCGCCTGAAACGCGCGCCGGATATTGACACAAAGGTGCGCGATGGCCTTGCCACCGTCGGGCTGTCGGATTTCGCCAATCGCAGACCTGCCGATCTGTCCGGTGGCCAGCAACAGCGCGTCGCGCTGGCCCGCTCGCTGGTGATGCAACCCAAGGTGCTGTTGCTGGATGAACCCCTGTCCAACCTCGACGCCCGCCTGCGCCTTGAAATGCGGATGGAGCTGCAACGGGTGCAAAAGGAAACCGGCATCACGATGATTTTCGTCACCCACGATCAGGCCGAGGCAATGGCCCTGGCTGACCGTATTGTCCTCATGCGTGACGGTGCCATCGAACAGATCGGCGCCCCCGAGGAAATCTATACTGCGCCACGCACCGGCTTTGCCGCCGATTTTGTGGGGTTTGAAACCATCCTTCCCGATGGTCAGGGCGGCGGTCACGCATGGCGCCCCTCTGCGGTGGTCCTTGGGTCTGGCCCCAATACCGGCACCGTGCGCGGCGCGTCGTTTGCGGGGGAACGGCGGGAATATGTTCTCGACTCCCCCTTGGCATCATCAAGGCCGACACCCCGGCCAGCGAACCGCCCCTGAATATCGGCCAAAGCGTGCCGTTTGATCTGCCGCGCGAACGCGCCGTGCAACTGGCCGAGGTTGGCTGATGGGCCTTTGGATCGACACCGACATGGGCGTTGACGATCTGTTCGCCGTCCTGCTGGCGATGAAACACACCGCTGTTGACGGCATCTCGCTGACCTTCGGCAATGCGCCTTTGCCACAGGTGGCCAGCAACGCCGCCGGAGCCATGGCCGTGTTCGGCTGGTCCACCCCGATCACCATGGGCGCCGACCGCGCCGTGCTGGGCGGGATCGAAACGGCCCAGCGGATATTGGGCGATACCGGAATGCCCACGCGCGGCATGGCCCTGCCCTCTGTCAGCGCGCAATTCCCCCGGCAGTGCCCGCGCTGGCCCGCTGGCTGAGCGGGCAAACCGACGCGCAAATCCTCGCGCTCGGCCCTCTCACCAATCTCGCCACCCTTGCCCTTCTGGCGCCTGACCTGTTGGCCAACATCGGGCGGATCACCTGGATGGGTGGCGCTGTGGGCGCGGGCAACCATACCGCCAGCGCCGAATTCAACGCCTTTGCCGACCCCGAGGCGCTGGCCATCCTTCTGGCCCGTGACGTGCCGCTCACCATGGTCGATCTCGACATCTGCCGTCAGGTGCAAATCACCGAGGCTGACGTGACCGCCACCCCCGATCCGCTGTTGCGCGATCTGTTGGGCGGCTACCTCGACATCGCTCTCAGCCGGGGCCGCCCCTCCATGGCGCTTTACGATCCGGTTGCCGCCGCCGCGCTTCTCCGCCCCGATCTGTTTGAGCCGGTTCCCGTTCACCTGTCGGTCGAACTGTGCGGCCAGCACACGCGCGGGCGCACCGTGACCGACCGGCGCAACGCGACCGGCCAACCCACACGGGTGCTTTGCACCTCTGATGCCCAAGCGGTGCATGCCCTGTGCATGTCGGTTTTCACATCATGAGAGTTGAACCAAACGACCTGAACGACGCCGCCCTGCGCGACCGCGCCGTCGCCGCCGCACGGGGCGATGCCCCGTTTGACCTGCTGATCACCGGTGCAACCCTTGTGGATGTGGTAACAGGCGAATTGCGCGCCGCCGATGTGGGGTGCATCGGCGCGATAATCGCCTCGGTCCATGGCGCGGGTGAACATAAGGACGCCGCAAAGGTTGTTGATGCAAAAGGATTATTCCTTTCCCCGGGTTTGATAGATGCGCATATGCACATCGAATCCAGCATGGTTACACCCGCAACCTATGCCGCAGCCGTTTTACCCCGGGGCGTGACAACCGTGGTCTGGGATCCCCATGAATTTGCCAATGTCGCGGGGTTGAAGGGCATGGAATACGCCCTTGTTTCCGCTGCAAAATCCCCCTTCGCATCCTTACCCTTGCCCCGTCTTGCGTCCCGTCCGCCCCCGGATATGAAACCGCAGGCGCGGATTTCACATCAGAAACACTCGCTGATCTGTTGTCAGAATACAGCATTCATGGATTGGCCGAAGTGATGGACATGGCCGCCGTCACCACCCGCGCCCCCCGGATGCGCGCGATCCTGCAAGCGTCGCTTGGCGCGGGCAAGAACATCAATGGCCACGCCCGCAGCCTGACAGGGCCTGACCTGCAAGCCTATGTTTCTGCTGGCGTTTCTTCGGATCATGAGCTGACATCGGGCGATGATTTGCTCGAAAAACTGCGCGCCGGGCTGTGGATCGAGATGCGCGGCTCGCATGATTATCTCTTGCCGGACTTTGTGAAGGTATTGCAAAATCTTGCGCATCTGCCATCGACCATAACCCTTTGTACCGACGATGTTTTCCCCGACGATCTGCACCGTTCCGGCGGTCTTGACGACGTGCTGCGCCGCCTCACCCGTTATGGCATGGCGCCGCTTCTCGCCCTGCGCGCCGCCACCCACAACGCCGCCTTGCGCCTGCGCCGCGCCGACCTTGGCGCAATCGCCCCGGGCCGACGCGCCGACATCGTTTTGTTTGAGGATCTGCAAGGGTTTTGCGCCCGTCATGTGATCCGGGACGGCGCCATCGTCACCCCATCAACACAAACGAGCGATACGCCCCCGGAACTAATGGAAACCTGCGCAATCCCTGCCGTTTCAGCAGAAAATTTCAAGTTAAGGGCAAATGGCCCAACGGCCCGCATCGCCACCATCGACCAACCCCGTTTCACCCGCTGGGGCGAAACCATGCTGCCTGTTGAAAACGGCACCGTCACCCTGCCGCCCGACCACACCCGCATTGCCGTGATTCACCGCCACGGGCTGCGCCCTGCCACCCCGTCGCTGGGCGTGCTGCGCGGCTGGGGCACATGGCGCGGCGCCTTCGCCACCACAGTCAGCCATGACAGCCACAACCTCACCGTTTTCGGCCACGACCCCCAAGATATGGCCCTGGCCGCGAACACCCTGATCGAAACGGGCGGCGGAATGGTGGCAACATCGCGCGGTAAGGTTTTGGCATTGCTGCCTTTACCCGTCGCAGGCCTGGTGTCGGACCGACCCTTGGGCGAAGTTGGCGAAGCCTTTGCCGCCGTACGCGCGGCGATGGACCGCGTGGTGGATTGGAATCCGCCCTATCTGGTATTCAAGGCGCTTGTCGGGGCCACCCTCGCCTGCAACGCCGGGCCACACCAGACCGATCTGGGCACCGCCGATCCACTGGCCGGGCGCCTGTTGCGCTCTGCGATCCTTGAGGATGGGCTGCCTTAGGCCAATGCTTCACGCGCCACCGCAACCCAAAATGCGATGCCGGTGGGGAACGCGAGATCATTGAAATCATACCCCGAATTGTGGTGCAGCGCGCCATCAACTGCCGGACCATTGCCCAGCCAGACATAGGCGCCCGGCGCCTCCTGCGCGAAAAAGGCGAAATCATCGCCCGCCGTCGAGGGCGGAAAATCGGTGAGCACATTGCCACTCACCGCCTGCGCCGCCCGCAGGGCAACGGCGGTTGCATGCGGGTCGTTCACCACGGGGGGAATTCGGCGGATATAGTCATACTTCGCCGTCACGCCCATGGCGCTGGCAATTCCATGAGCGAGGCGCCCGATCTCATGTTCCAACTGGTCGCGCACCTCGGGCGTATAGGCCCGCGCTGTGCCGCCGATTTCCACATGATCCGGGATCACGTTCAGTGCGTTCGGATCACCGGCGCGCAGGGAGCAGGCGCTGACGACGCTGGGTTGCAGCGGGTCAACCACCCGGCCCGGGATAGTTTGCAGCGCGGCCAGAAACTGCCCCGCTGCCGTAACAGCATCGCGGCCCAGATGCGGTTTGGCCCCATGGGTGCCAACGCCCGTAAAGGTCAGCCGCCAGGAATCAGAACTGGCCAGTTGCGGCCCCGCGACCACCGCCATCTGATCCGGCGCCAGCCCCGGCATGTTGTGCAGACCGAACACCATGTCACAGGGGAATTGTTGAAACAGCCCCGCCTCGACCATCGCCTTTGCCCCGCCGCGCCCTTCCTCGGCGGGTTGGAAAATGAAATGCACGGTGCCGGGGGGCGGATCGGCCACCAGAACCCCGGCCGCACCAAGCAGCAGCGCGGTGTGGCCATCATGGCCGCAAGCGTGCATCTTGCCCGGCGTTTCGCTGGCCCACGGCAGGCCGGTGTGTTCGGGCATGGCCAGCGCATCCATATCGGCGCGCAACCCCACGGCGCGCCCTTCGCCGCGCAGGGTGCCAACCACGCCAGTGCCGGCGATGCCCGTCGTCACGTCGAGCCCGAGGGCGCGCAGGTGGTCAGCGACCAAAGCGGCAGTGCGGTGTTCCTCGAACCCCAGTTCGGGGTGACGGTGCAGATCGCGGCGCAGTTCGGTCAGGGCGGCGATGTCGGGTTGGGCTGGTTGTTGCATGGGGCGGATGATAACCTTGGTGGGATGGACGGAACAAGAGGACAGACCATGCAGCCCCATGATTTCTGGCAGGAATTCAGCGATCATGCCCCAGAGCCACCGTTTTTCGATCAGTTTCCGGCGCCTTTGCCGGACGGGCGCATCCTGACCCTGCCAATCCGGCCTTTGGGCGACACGGGAAACGCCATTGCCTCGCTGATCCTGAACCAGAGCAGCTTTGCGGTGGAAGGCGCATTGGCCGATTTTCTGGCCGACAAACTGCGCCCCGAGGCACCAGAGGTGATCGTCGGACTGCCCACGCTGGGCCTGTCCCTGGCGCGGTTGGTGGCGCAGCGGTTGGGGCATACCCGATTCGTCGCGCTGGGAACGTCGCGCAAGTTCTGGTACGATCCCGCGCTGTCGGTGCCGATGTCATCGATCACCAGTCCCGGTACGGAAAAGCGGCTTTATGTCGATCCGCGCATGGTGCCGCTGCTGACCGGGCGGCGGGTGGCCTTGATCGACGATGTGATCAGCAGCGGTGCATCGATCTGTGCGGGGCTGTCGGCGCTGGCCCTGATCGGGGTGACACCGGTGGTTCTGGGCGCGGCCATGTTACAGACCCGGCGCTGGCATCAACGGATCGGGGGCGCATTGCCCGGCATGCCCGCAAGGGTGCGGGGCGCGTTCACCTCGCCGTTGCTGGTGCGCGATGGCAAAGGATGGCGCGAATCAGAGACCTAGGCCGCGAGGGTGCGAATCCGTTCAACCATGGCGCGCACCCCGTTGGAGCGTTGCGACGACAGGTGTTCGTTCAGGCCCAAACGGCCCAGTTCGGCCACGGCATCGACCGTGCGCACCTGATCCAGCGTCAGCCCGGAATAAAGCGCGCGCAGAATCGCGATCAATCCTTTGACGATCATCGCGTCGCTGTCGCCATCAAACGTCAGGATCGCGGCGCGCCCTTCGCCGTCAACCGATGGCACCAGCCAGACCTGACTGGCACAGCCTTCGACCTTGGTTGCCGGAATTTTCAGCGATTCATCCATGGGCGGCAGGGCGCGGCCCAGCTCGATCACGTGGCGATAGCGGTCTTCCCAATCGTCGAGAAATTCAAACGTTTCGGCGATGTCTTCAAATGCGGCGGTGGCCATGGCTGTCCTCTCATGTCACACCCTTGGGTAAGCGTCGCGCGCAGCGGGGACAAGGCTTTTCAACCCCGCCACTTTGGTGCTAACCCACTTGGCAGGTTGGGAAAGGGAAACGCCATGACACGTGCGCTGATTGCGACGGTTCTGATCCTGGGAATGATGACGGGATGTGGCCGCATAGCAGGGTCGCGGTTGAACCCGTTCAACTGGTTCGGCAAAAGCGAGATCCGTGGCAACCCTCGCCCCGGAAGAGGGATACGCCGCCATCGATCAGGATCTGCGCCATCTGGTGGATCAGGTGACGGAACTGCGCGTCGAAAAAACCCCGGCGGTGCGGTTATCCGGGCCACCGGCCTGCCCCCGGAACAGGGGTTCTATGACGGTGAACTTGTGTCGCTGAGCGATGACAAACCCGTGGACGGCGTGCTGGAATATCAGTTCCGCATCCGCCCGCCCCGGCAACAAAACCGCGCCTCGACCCCGCAATCACGTGAGGTGATCGTGGGGCTGTTCGTCACCAATCAAGGGTTGAACGGGGTGCGCGAAATCCGCGTGGTGGCCCAGAGAAACCGGCGGTCGGTGCGCCGCTGAGGGCGCACCTCGACGCCTTAAATCTCGAACACGTCCACGCTCTGGCCCTTGGCCACAAGGCCCACTTCGCCTTTGCACAGGCGCAGGGCGTCACTGCCGAACACCTTTTTGCGCCAGCCGCGCAGGGCCTGCACATCGCGATCGCCGCCTGCAATGGCATCAAGATCCGACGAGGTTGCGATCAGCTTGGTCGCGACGCCGGCGGTTTCGGATTTCGCCTTGAGCAGCACGCGCAGCAAATCGGCGATGGCCGGATTGACCTGCGCCTTGTCGCGGCCCGCCTCGACCTTTGGAAAACTTTTGGGTCGGCCGCCTGCCCTGCCGCCACTGCCGCAAGAATACCATCGGCAATCGCACCGCGACGCGCCTCGCGCAGCAACAGGCGCGAGCTGGCCCAGATCCTGCACATTTGCCGGTTTGGTCGAGGCAAGTTCCAGCAGCGCGTCATCCTTGTAAACCCGGGTGCGCGGCACATTGTTGTCGCGCGCATAGGATTCGCGGAACTGCGCCAGCTCTTTGACGATGGCCATGAACCGGCCCGAATTGGTGCGGGTCTTTACCCGGCGCCATGCCTCGTTCGGCACGACCGTATAGGTAGCCGGATCGGTCAAGACGCCCAGTTCTTCCTCGACCCATTCGGTGCGGCCGGATTTCTGCAATTCGGCGGCCAGAAATTCATAAATGCCGCGCAGATGGGTCACATCCGCCAGGGCATAGGATTTCTGGGCATCACTCAGGGGCCGACGCGACCAATCGGTAAAGCGCGATGTCTTGTCCACCGTCGCGCGGGCGATCTTGCGCACAAGGGTTTCATAGCCAACCTGTTCGCCAAAACCGCATACCATGGCGGCAACCTGAGTGTCGAACAGGGGCTGTGGAAACACGTTGCCCTCGACAAAGAAGATTTCAAGATCCTGACGCGCCGCGTGAAACACCTTTACGACTGATGTATCGCGGAACAGATCGTAAAGCGGCTCCAGCGACAGGCCATCAACCAGAGGGTCGACCAGAACGGCGTCTTGCTCGGCGTCGCCCGGTACGGCCAGTTGGATCAGGCACAGCTTGGAATAATAGGTGCGTTCGCGCAGGAACTCGGTGTCGATTGTCACGTAAGGGTGCGCACGGGCGCGGGTGCAGAAGTCTGTCAGCCCGTCTGTGGTGGTGATGGTGATCATTGGGGTGATGTGTTTTCCGTTGTTGTTTGCCCCGCCTGCCCTCTTGATAGGCAATCGCGCGGCAAAAGAAAAGGTCAGGCCAATGTGACAGGCGTAAGGTCACCCGCCGCGAACCGGGCCAGAACCGCAGGATACAACCGATGTTCAGCCCCCAGCACCCGCGCGGCCAGGGTTTCGGGGGTGTCACCCGGTTGTACCGGCACCTGCGCCTGGCCCCGGATCGGGCCGTCGTCCAGTTCTGTCGTGACCTCATGCACGGTACAGCCGGCCATGCTGTCGCCCGCCTCGATCGCGCGGGCGTGGGTGTGCAGCCCCCGGTATTTGGGCAAAAGCGACGGGTGAATGTTCAGCATCCGCCCCTGCCAGCGGGCAATGAAACCGGGCGTCAGGATGCGCATGAACCCGGCAAGGCACAGGATATCAGGCTGCGCCGCGATCAATTGGTCATGCAGCGCATCCTCGAACGCGGCCCGGTCGCCCCTGAACGGCCGGTGATCCACCGCCGCTGTTGCGATGCCCATTTCCCGCGCCCGCACCAGCCCGCCAGCGGTGGGATCGTTCGAGGCGACAAGAACCGGGCGCGCGGGGTGGTCGCCGGTCATGCTGCGCACCAGCCTGACCATGTTTGATCCGCCCCCTGACAGCAGGATGGCAACCCGTTTGCTCACGCCCAGGCGCCTGTATACCGCACGCCCTGCCCTTCACAGACTTCGCCCAGCACACAGACGGTTTCGCCCGCGTCCGTCAGAATGTTGGTCAGGGTTTCGACGTGATCGGCCTGCACCACCAGAACCATGCCGATGCCGCAGTTAAAGGTTTTCAGCATCTCCTCGGGGGCAATGCCGCCGGTTTGCGCAAGCCAGCCAAACACCGGTGGCAAATCCCAGGCGGCCAGATCAACCTCGGCGCCCAGACCATCGGGCAGGACCCGGGGCAGGTTTTCGCTCAGCCCGCCGCCGGTGATATGGGCCAACCCATGAACGCCCCCGGCGCGGATCGCCGCCAGCACCGGCTGCACGTAAAGCCGCGTTGGCGTCAGCAATGCCGCGCCCAAGGATGTGTCGGCGAAGGGCGCGTCAGCCTCCCAGCCCAGCCCCGAAAGCTCGACAATCCGGCGCACGAGGGAATAACCGTTGGAATGCACCCCGTCCGAGGCCAGCCCCAACAAGACATCCCCCATCCGCACATCGGCAGGCAGGGCGGTGCCCCGCTCCATCGCGCCCACGGCAAACCCCGCCAGATCAAAATCACCGCCGTGATACATCCCCGGCATTTCGGCCGTTTCGCCGCCGATCAACGCACAGCCCGATTGCGCACAGCCCGCCGCGATGCCTTCGACAACCCGCGCCGCATTGTCAACGTCCAGCTTGCCAGTCGCGAAATAGTCGAGGAAAAACAGAGGCTCGGCCCCCTGACAGATCAGATCGTTGACGCACATCGCCACCAGATCGACCCCGACGCCATCCACATGGCCCGTGTCGATCGCAATCCGCAGTTTGGTGCCAACGCCATCCGTCGCCGCCACCAGGACAGGATCGGTGAATCCCGCTGCTTTCAGATCGAACAGCCCGCCAAATCCGCCCAAACCGGCCATTACCCCCGGGCGGTTGGTGCGCTTTGCCGCCGGTTTGATCCGGTCAACCAGCGCATTGCCCGCGTCGATATCCACACCCGCCGCCGCATAGGTCAGCCCGTTCTTGCCCGAAGTCATGCCATTTCGCCTTTCATGAACTGACAGCCGGATAAACGATCCACCCCAAGCGCGCAACGCAGATGGAACCGATACCCGTCACAAAGGCTTAAACCAATGACATAAGAGGGACCGATACAATGAATTTTGCCATCCTTATTGCCTTTTGCCTGGGCCTGACCGCCGCAGATTCCGTCGCGCTGATTGTTCCTGCGACCCCGGCGAACGACGACACGGCATCGGTGCGGGCCCTGGCAGAAATCGATCACGATCCAGCCACGTTCACCATTGAAGAGCAGCGCAAATTCAGCCTGCTGCAACAGGTTCTTGGCGCCTCCCCCATTACACCGCAACCCGAATTGGCGAACTTCGGGTCTTGACCGGCGGGCTGACTCTGCTAATCCCTCTCAAGGCGGGCCTGTAGCTCAACTGGTTAGAGCAGAGCGCTCATAACGCTTTGGTTGCGGGTTCAAGTCCTGCCGGGCCTACCATTTCCCCATCGGCGACTGAAATGTCGTCTAAGGCCTTGAACGAAAAGGCTACTTTTGGGGTTCTAAGTCCGCTTTCGCGGTAGAACGTGAGGGGTTCGACAAACGTCAATCTTTGCACGGTGATCTTAGTCCGATAGTCTCCATTTTTCCAATCATTCCAAGGGCTTCGGAGAAAGCTCAACGCGAGTTCTAACGTTTCGTCGAAACCCATGACCGGCTCATTCATCTTCGTGAGTCTATCGAGCAGCTCAGCACGCTCGATCTCGTATGCCTCCAGCTTCCGTTGATAGGCTCTAATGGCATTTTGGCTTTCCATCTCTACCATCTGGTCAATCGAGCTTTCGATACGGGTTTCGACCGCCAATATTTGTTGCTTGCAAGCCTTTCGATCTTTCTCCACCTCGTCAGCTTTTTGATCCCAAGCCTTCCTAAGAAGTTTCTCAGCAATCCCACAGGTAGTCCTGGAGGGAGTCAGCTTGCGCAACAGTTCACTGAACTGCTCTTCAATGATCGCACGTCTAATCGTTTTTCCGTAGTATTTACATCCCTTGAAGTAGCAGTGAAAATACGGATGATACTTACCAGTTTTGCTCTTCGCGCTATATCCAGTTAGGGGTCTCGAACAGCCCTCGCAAAAGATGAACCCGCGCAGCGGGAAATCTCTGTTTATGTCTTTGCGAGCTGCTCCATTGGAATGTTCATCTCGCATTCTCAAAATTTTCTTATGAGTCTCCATAGATATAATTGGATCGTGGTTCCCACGCATAAATGGAATATCCCAATCGAGCTTGGAATAGTATCCTGTGTAGAATGGATTCACCAAAAGGGCCTGAACGTTACTGCGCGTAAATTTCTTTCCCCGCTTCATACGAAACGGACCTGCCGAGTTCAAGAACCGAGTAACCTCTGCTTGCGACCGGAACCTGCCGTTCGCGAAGCCTTCAAGCGCCTGCTTAATGATCATTGCTTTATCTTGATGTAAAACGATGATTTTTCCTGATCCTTTCCGTAGCTCGAAGCGATAGCCCTGTGGAGGGCGAAAGGGCCAAAAGCCATTTCGTAGCCGCGCTCGCATTCTATGAAGCGTCTGTAATGCATTTTTTTGACGATGATGCTGGGAGACAGATGCCATCATGTTTTCAACCAGCATTGCATCCGGATCATCACCGAATTCTATCGACGGACTTTTCAAAACACCGCCAGCAGCGCTGATGCTGGCTCGCAACGTGATGTGAGCCTCAAGTCCCCGAGCCAACCTAGAGATGCCATCAATTATTACTGCTGTTTCACCATTGCCTCTCAAAGAAATCTCTTCGAGCATTTTCGTCATACCAGGGCGATCAGCACTCCCTCCTGAGATATCATCGTTGAAGACCTTAATTACGTCATACCCTTTTGACCTAGCAAACTCACGGCACCTCGTAGCTTGGCTAACTAGCCCATGACCTTGCACGGTTTGCTTATGTGAAGACACCCGGCAATAAATCACTGCACCAGTGATATCGTTCTTTTTGATATTTTTCATATTGCCTATTCCCCACTATTCTGCCGCATACATGTAATCGGCACTACCAACCTCTTGGCTTTCACTTCCACTTTGATTAACTGGATGCACACCGTATCCAATTTCTACAAACGCGGTAATTACCGCCCAAAGACTGTCGAGAAACTCACGTTTGGCTTCATCTGATATCGAACTTTCTTCAAGCAGCGAATCGAATAAATCGACATCTATTTCCAATCTGCGTGCTTGAGCGGAAATATTGATTTTGGGTAAATTCTGTTCTGGCACAACGGGCCTCCTACGTTAACGCTTCTTGGCTGCCCACATACTGGAGCGACCCTCTGCATCCGAGTTAGAACTCTCAAACACCCTGAATCAACCCTTTGTTTTCATAAGCTAAACCAGCTAAGACCCTCAAAAGGAACATGTCACGAGTCATCACAGGCTGACAAATTCGCAAGCTCCTGAAAAGGCTAAGACGTCGATTTTATTTGTCACCAATCGTGACATTCGACTGTGCTAAAACACAGCCAAAGGAAAATGTGTTACTTCGGGTATTAGCACACAACGCCGTCAGAATTTGGCTCATACCTGTTCAAAACTGCTCACCCTTCGCAAATTAACCCGTAGAATCAGTTTGGACCAACGGCGAGGTTGGCGCGGTCAGGTATACACAAGCGTATCTTCGGTCCGTCGCCGCAGAATGACATACCCGCCGGCCGGGTGACGGGCCGGAACCTGTATCAGCTCACCCCCTGGTCTTCGGATCGGCCTTTTTTGCCTGATCGTCACCACAACATATTGCGCACCCGTCACTCCTTCCCACAAGAGAACGAAGGGTGTATATCGGACCCACAACGACGATGGGAAATCCGATGTAGAAGGAATCTACGAGGTCATGAGCCAGTATCAGAAAATCGAGGCGGAAGGCACATCGAGGCCGTTATCGATCGCCAGCCCGGAATTACAGACAGATCTGACGGATGTAATCGAAGCCGGTCAGATCCCGATCAAGTATATCAACCGATATCACACAGACTATGATGTGCGATGTGCATTCTGCGACAATCACACCCCGCACCGGCGCGGTTTCACTGCCGAGATGAAAGATGGCAGAATTGCTCTTTGCGGTATTGATTGCGGCCGGAAATACTTCGGCATCGAGGTTGCCAAGAACTTCGAGAGGGTTCTGAAGCGGACCGAGGATGACGCGAACCAAGATGCTATCCTGGCAGCCGCTATGGAAGACCTTCCGAAGCTTCTGGAAGAAGTCAGAAGACGATGTATTCCACTTGAGTGTCAATGAGCGTTCAAAACTGACCCGGTTTCAGCATTTGATTTTGACCCGCCTATTGGGAGGCAAAGCCCTCAGGCGGGCCGCCCTCATATAGCGAGTCCGTCTGTGGGCTTTGCTTGCGGTGCGGTTATTCTTCTCTGCGGCTTTTGCTCTGCGCGAAGCGGTATGAGGTGTTGCCGGTCTCGATGATGGCACAGTGGTGCGTGACGCGATCCAAGAGCGCGGTTGTCATCTTGGCATCCACTGCCCGGCAGTCGCTGCTTGCAGCGATGAGAGGGGCCGAAGACAGCGACCCATTCCCCGAACTCCAGATTGGTGGTGATGATGACGCTGGTTTTCTCGTAGAGCTTGCTGATCAGGTGGAACAGCAGTGCGCCGCCGGATTTCGGGAAGGGGATGTAGCCCAACTCGTCGATGATGGCGCAATCCAGGGCCGACAGTTGCCGGATGATCTTCCCGGCGTTGCCATCGGCCTGTTCCTTGATCCACTGCCCGGCAGTGCATGTTTACATGCATGAGAGGGAGGGCATTGATCAGATCGACGGCGTTGAAGAAGCGGGCCTTTTTGCCGTTGTTGATCAAGGCGGTTCCAAGCGCGATGGCGATGTGGGTTTTGCCTGTTCCGGTTCCACCCACCAGGATGAGGTTGTGTGCCTCTTCGGTAAACTGGCCCGAGCAGAAGGGCTCGATCCGGGCCTTGGTGACGGCTGCCGCGCCGTAATCGAAGGTGGCGAAGTCCTTGTGATGCGGGAACTTCGCGATGCGCATTTGATACTGGCCTCTCGGCGATGCAAAGCATCGCCTGTCAGCTAATAGATGGAGCGCACCCGGCGCTCTACAGTTTCTGCGTCGATCAGTTGCTTTATCGCTGTGGTCAGACTGGGCGGCTTGCGCGCGGACAGCAAATCATGTGCGCAAGCTGCCATTCCATGCAGCCTCAGGGCGGTCAGTTGATCAATGAGAGCGTTCATATGACGGCCCCCTCTGCCGAGCACAGCGTTTCATAGCGCTTACAATCGGCCTCCGGGCGCAGGGTCAGCTGTGGATAGACGTATGTTTCGCTCAAGGAGGTGATGACCGGCTCGACCAGCTGGTTAATCAGGTTGATGATGGCGGGCAGGCGCAGGGTGTTTTGCTCCACCGCCAGATCACACGCAATCTCGACGACCTCGATCCGGTGATCCTGGGCCAGCAGAAGCAGATCGACAAACTCCCGATCCCCACCTTTGCCGGCCATGTAATGTTCCCTGATCCGATGCATGGCATCGGGCAGTTGCCAGTCCACGAAGGGTGCCCCGTTGCGCAAGGCGCCGGGTTTGCGATCCAGCAGAGGAACGTAATGCCACGGTTCAAAGTAGCTGACGTTGCGGGTAAAGCGGCGCCTGTGTTCGGCAATGACATCCTGGCCTGACACCAGCACGATCCGGCCCGCATAGGCGCGCAAGGAGACATGCTGGCCTGCAAACCGGGACGGCACGCTGTAGCGATTGCTGGCATATTGAACCAGGCAGGTGGAGCGGACACGCACCGTCTTCTCCACATAGCCATCAAAAGCCCGCCCCAGGGGGCGCAGCCCGGCGCGTTCATCTTCAAAAACCTCTGCAACCGTGCGGGTCGAATGTTCAGGATGAGCGCGATTTGCCAGCTCCTCGCAGCGCAGGCGCAACCAGTCGTTCAGCCCATCCAGATCATCGAAGGCTGGCATTGGGGCAAACAACCGGCCTCGCAAAAACTGGACCTGGTTCTCGACCTGACCCTTCTCCCAGCCCGACGCGGGGGGCAGGGCCGTCCAGAAGGGCGCCATTGGTTCAAGCCCAATGGACGGCGGCTCCATGACATAGTGGTTCATCAACGCGAGGAACCGCGGATGGAATATCCGATCCTTCGAGCGGGAGACATAGGTCACCATCGTTTTGGGATTGTCGATGATCCCGGGGCTCCGCCCGTTCACATCTCAAACCGTCCCCCGGACGGTTTGCCACCTTCGGTGGGTCGATAATCCCGGGGCTCCGCCCGTTCACATCTCAAACCGTCCCCCGGACGGTTTGCCACCTTCGGTGGGTCGATGTTCACCCCGTCGCGGGACCCCGCCGTAGAAGGACAACGCCCGCACAAAGGCATCCAGCACCATCTCTTGGGCTTCGCCGGGATAGGCGACGACAAAGGGCTTGCGACTATGGCACAGGCGGAAGTGGGCAACCTTCACCGATCGCTCGACACCGCCCAGGACAACCCGTTCCTCGCTCCAGTCAAATTGCAGCGCGTCACCTGCCGCAAAATAAAGCGGGATAAAAGCCTCGCCCGAACCGGCACCGGCCTGCTTCAGATCGCGGACAAATCGCTGAACCGGCGAATAGGAACCAGGATAACCTTCCGAGACAAGCTGCTCGTAAAGCCTCACGGCCGTTCGCCGTTCCCGGCGTGGTCGCTTCTGGTCCTGCTCGAACAGCTCCTGAAGCCGAAGATCAAACCCGTTGCACAGTTTGTGCCGAACCGGCGGGGCTTGGCGCTGGTAGCTCGGCGGGCTCTCATCCTTCAGATACTTCTTGATCGTGTTGCGCGATAATCCCGTCGCCCGCGCAACAGACCGGATACTGCGCCCTTCAACCAGCACCCACAGACGGATCTTCGATACACTTTCCATCAATAACACCTGCTCTTCCCTCCGCACTTGAAGCGCCGATGTTAACGAAACAGGTGGGTCAATTTTACTCGCTCATAACCCACCTAAGTGGGGCAATTTCGCATGCCGATTCACAAACAACGCCCGTCGCCAGTTCAACGCGCGGCGTGCAAAAGTGCAGCTCGACATTTCCCTCGTGGACATGGCGCACCCAAAGGCAGTCGTATTGATCCGCCTCAAGCCCCGCAAAGGCCAGAGCCTCAAATTGCTCAATGACCTCTTGTTGGGCGTCCTCGCTGGGCTGATCGCTATCCGCAAAGTTGATCACGCCAGCGGTGTAGCTCCACTTGTTCGCGCTGGCGTCGATCAAATCGCGCGTCCGTTCGGGATTGCCGTGCAGCACTTCAGGCAGCGGGTCGCGGAGTTTGGTTTGCGGCTGGCCGTGCTCGTCGCGGATCAGGTTGCGGTTTTCGTCGTAGGCCAAAACCTCGCGGGCGGTCAGGTAGTCAACGGGGGCCGCACCACCGCTGGTGCCAGAGGAAAAGAACGAGATTATCACGGCTGGCCATCGCTGTTCTGGCCGATGATCTGCGCAAGTTGGCGCTCAATCGCGACAAGCCGCACGCTGACCTTGAGGGCGTCGATGTGGCTCGCGCGGCCAGATTTGACGGCCCCGTTGATCCAGCATGCCAGTTGGTTGAGGTTGCCGCCTACACGGGCAACGGCCAAGGTCAGCGATGGGTCAACGCGCGGCAAGGGCTTGCGCCGCCGCGCTTGGACCAGCCCCAAGGCCTCACGCATCAGCGTGGCATTGGGCAGTCCAGCCGCGTCCGCCTCGGCTACAAGCGCGGCCTTCTCCGCAACGGTGCATCGAAAGATCACAGTCTCGGAAAGGCCTTCTTTGACGCGCTCCTCGCGCGTCTGGTTGGAGTTTGAAGGGGAGGCACGCCGCCCCTCACAAGTCCCGCCGATGTAATCGGTGGGTAACCTTGCTGTTTGCTCTGTCGTCGGATCGGGTGCGGTCATGATCCGAGGCCAGCGGCTTGGATTTGGGCTTGCGTCACCAGCTTTGCGGCAAGCAACGCAGCGACCTGCGGGGCCGTGATGTGTTTGCACATCGGGCTGCGATCACTGATCCAGCACGCCAGCCGTTTGTGGTGATCGGCTTGCAACGCCGCCGTCTTCTCTCGGTCTTCCGCCTGCTTCTCAACATAGGCCTGCCAGCGCTGCGACTGGAACCAGTTGTCGGAAAAGCAGACCTTGGAGCGGGTGAACCCTGCGCTTTCGGTCGCGTAGGCTTGGACTGCCTGCAACAAGTCTTCAGGCGAGATCCCTTCCTTCATGGCCTCTTCGATCCGGGCAAGACAGGCCGCTTTGTTGCGCAGTCGGTCGAGCGGATAAGCCGCCAAAATTTTCTCAGCCTCCCCCGCCTCGCACTCGCGCGAAGGAGGTTCTTTCTTAGGTTCAATGGTAAGGTTCCTGTCCCGATTTGAGACTACCCCCGTCTCACCGTTGGGACTTTTCCCCCGCTTTTTTGAGACGTTTCCCCCCGTCTCATTTTGAGACTCAACCCCGTTGGGACCGCCGCCGCTCTTCGGGCGGGCGCTTGGGCCAAGGGTTATATCAAGGTGCAACTCATATTGGTTGGACCCGCGCCCGCCATCGCCATCACCACGGGCATGGCGCGTGACAAGGCCGCATTCTTCCAGCGTCGTCATGTGTCGGAACAGCGTTGCGCGGCCCATTTCGCATTCGTCCGCCAACCGCTGTGCGCTTGGGTTACACTGGCCGGATTCCTTATTGTGAAAATCCGCGAGCCTGAATCAGTACAATCTTGGCAGCTGGTTTCAACCCTTTGACATTCGCGGCCCAGATCAACGCCATGCCGCTCATGGCTTTGAGCTACCGAACGATTGCGATAAAAGGTTCGTCACTTGCCGAATTATCGCAATGAAATCAAAGGCCGCGTTTTTGCGGTTCGTCAGGCTAACTTGTTGCTTTCGTGATTTTGTGCTCTGCCTGCCGGGCCTACCATATTTTTCAGCGAGCCGACTGAGACCGCCGATGTCCGAAACTGGTGGGGTGAGCCACGTTTCGGTTGCCGAACCTTCGTCTCGTTCCTCAGGGGCGGGAACTTGGTCCGGTCAGCAAGCCGTGTATGTTAAACTCCAAGGGCATCAGGGGCGCGGTGTTCATTTACGGCATTCCCTGACACGGGCCTTTGGTGCGCGAACGCCGGCGTCAAATCCGCCATATTTGCCGGTCAAGACAAAACCCAGCAATATCAATGAAGGATAGTGGTGCGGTCGGAGAGACTCGAACTCTTGCCCAGCGCAGACCAAATCGTTCAATAACAATGCGTTACCGCCGTTTATTTCCAGCGATGTTAACACACGGCGTTACTGTACGTCAAGGATGCGTCCTAGCTTTGTCCGCACAGGTGTTCACGGTCTTCTGGTCGCAATCAGTGCTTGTTTGATATTAACGCCTGTGTTCATGCCAGTGACCTGATGTAGCAGAATTCTCAGGGGAAAATATCGTCTCATTCGGATTGACAAAGCAAATTAAGCCAATATCCATATAGTCGTTCAGGAAAGCTCTTTGCCAACCCAGCGGATTGATTGGACGATCAACGATTATTGCCTGTTCAGGCTCACTCCCAGTTTCTAGCTCCAAACGAAAAGCATATTCCTTTACTTGTCCGACCGCTGATCTCATGCGTTGCGGCAGAGAACGCTGAGAGACTGTCTTTACCTCAAAAATTGCTGTCTCTTGCGGCGACCATGACACGAATAGGTCTACTGAATTTGGATCGACTTTGACCTCAGCCCCTTGAGCCAGAAACCGTTCAGCGTAATGTAGCACTAATTCGTCGTGCAAAACCGTCTTTGCATGCCTCTTGATAGCCCCAGCTTTCACCCTTGCCGCCAACTCGTCCATGTTTTGTGAAAGGTTTGGGGCATCATTCTTGAAAAGTTTGTCTTTGTCGAAAATTGCCAGCCTGATTGGACCAGTAAAGAGTGGGCGCTCATCGTCGTCACTCTCATCAAGTTCCGCCGGGCTGGTTACAGTGCCAAGTGGGAGGGCCAATGCCTCAAAAGATACATCATAACTGCCGAAATGGGAAAACCAAGTCAGTCGGCTTGCCGCATCATGGCCTTTGGGAAACCAGAAACTCTGCGGCTCGGACTGGTCAATACATAGCTCTCGTAACGAGGGAGCAATCGTTTTTGCGTACTTTGTCAATCTGACAAATGAGCTGCCATCCGTCTCAAAAAGTCCTGTTACTGCTACGAGCTTGAACCAGTCTTGGATGTTTCGCCGCAACCTGCCATCATGGTGAAGTGTAGTGATGTCAGAGTTGCTTTTACGGACAGATTGAATATCTACGACCGCTATCTGCCAATCTGCATTAGTCTTGCATGGTACGAGAATTGCACGACATTCATCAGCGGAAATGCTCGGGTCGTCTCCTGACTCCATCAGTCCCAGCAGAGTTTGAAGAATTAAGAGACCGGGCTTTACCAAGACGCCAGAGTTAGAATGTAGCTCAATCAGGCTGTCTGGTACAGCTTGCCCATTGGCCTCTAATATTGCCTTTAATGCAGGTGAGCGATCATGTTTTTGTCCGTTAGGATATTGGTATCGCAGGACTTGCATCGCCATCATTTGGCCGAACGGCAATTCGCCCGCAATGAAGGCCTTTGATACCTCTGTCAGCCGCAATTCGCCACTTAGCTTGGTGGAAACGATAAGGCCCAATTCAGAGAGGATTTGTTGGTAATCGCGCCAAGCATCTGCTTTTCCATTCCTTTGGTTCGAGGTCAGCAAATCGGCCCTCACCATCAGGTCGGTTATCCTAGGTCCAACTCTTGATTGCCCCTGAAAAGGGAAGGCGCATACCAACATGCCACGAATCGTTTCTTCGTCAAAGCCAGCGGCATGTTGCGACAGGCTCCAAGCATATCCGGGATGCGGAAGTGGCCTAACTATCATGTTAAGAAAGAACCTTTGCGATCTCCTTAGCGACAGCTTTTGCCATCAGTGGCGGAACCGCGTTGCCGACCTGCCGATACGCGGCTGTCGGCCCTCCGCAAAAGACCCACCAGTCTGGGAAAGACTGCAACCTTGCGGCTTCTCGAACAGTAATGTGCCGATGTTCAGTAGGGTGGATGAAGGGGCGTCCACCACCTGCGCCCGATCCAACAAGAACTGTCCCAGATGGTCGCCCAGCATGGATACGGTCTGTATGGTCCTTGCGATCCCGACCGCCTTGATCAACTAGGCTGTACCGATCCCTGACCCGCTTACAGTGCTTGCGGAGGATATGGTTAGGCACTCCTTCAACATTTTGCAGAGCTTGAGAAGCGGTTCGGTAAGGCTCGATCCCCTCAAGCGCGTCTTTACCGTGGGTCGGAACAGGCCAGTTGAAAGCGTTGGCAGACTCCAAGTCTTTGAAGCCTATCAGCAAGACCCTCTGCCGAAACTGAGGAACGCCAAAATCAACCGCGTTCAACTTCCCAATTTTTAGGTGAAATCCAGTCTCTACCTTGAAGCAGTCAACGAGTTGCGCCCAATCTGCACCCTTGTTCAGAGTCATAATCCCTGGAACATTCTCAAACAGGAAGGCGCGTGGTGCCAATTCTCGAATAAAGCGGGCATAGTCAAAAACGAGTTGACCTCGTGGGTCTTCGGTAGAGCCGCGAGAGCCAAGGATGCTAAATGACTGGCAAGGTGGCCCGCCGATAACAATGTCCATATCGCAACCTGTAACGTCAGTAACGTGCGAACCAGTGAGGCTTGAGATGTCATGTGGCTCAACAACATGCTTCCCGCCGCCAAGGTTGGCCGCCAGCGTGTCGCAGTAGTACGGAACAACATCGCTAGAGAAGGACGGGGAAAAACCAGCAAGAGAGAAGCCAAGGTCCAAGCCACCACCGCCACAAAAAACGGACGCGTAGTTGAGGCCAAGTTTCTTGGTAGGCAGCTTCTGTTGCCCAAGAAGGTGCAGATACTCGTTCTCAACTTCTCTCAGACTAACTGCCTTGTTCATGCCATGCTCCGCTCAACTGGTCGCGTCTCAGATCTCGCGACTTCTGATAATTCTCAGTGTTTTTGGTTTATATTGAATAAATCGGCAATCGTGTACAGTCGAGACCTATCTTGTATTCAACTCCCTAACGCGATCAACATGTGGTTTTTGGGTTGGAGACTGAACGGTTAAGTTCGATTGCAAAGCGAGATATTTTGGGGTCAGATTTCTGAAACCCCTTATCACTATGTCGCGGTCTGCGATTTCCCCCTACGCCGTACACGGGTCACGACAGACCAAGGCGCAGGGCAGTTGAGCGCGGGGCGGGTCATTCATCCAACCACAGGCAAAGGCGGGGATGGATCGAATGGAGGGGGCGGGGGTGAGTGGTGTTTCTCAATAGGGCTTGGTCGTATGGTACGTCTCATCTCCCCTTACTTTTTGTCTCAATAGAATTGGTGTTGATGTTTTGGGGCGATCCAGCTATCAAGTCTTAGAACCTATTGGGACGGAAATAGACGCCATGACACACCACACCCCCATGACCATCGGATACGCCCGCACTTCGACACTGGACCAGAAGGCCGGACTGGACGCCCAGCGCCGTGACCTTGAAAAGCTGGGCTGTGAGCGGTTGTTCATAGAGCAAGTATCGTCAGTCGATGTGAAAGAACGCCACAAGCTGGCCGAGGCGCTGGCCTTCATGCGGGCCGGTGATACCTTGGTCGTCACCCGAATGGACCGCCTAGCCCGCTCGACACAGCACCTCCTGACGATCCTTGACGAGATCAAGGCGAAGGGTGGCCACCTGCGCATCCTTGATCCTGACCTCAACACCGGGACAGCGGCGGGGGAGTTGATCCTGACGATCATGGGCGGCATCGCACAGTTTGAGCGGTCCATCATGTTGGAGCGCCAGCGGGAAGGCATCGCGAAGGCCAAGGCTGACGGGAAATACAAGGGGCGCAAGCCCACGGCACGGGCCAAGAGTGACGAGGTGGTCCGGTTGAGCGCCGCTGGCATGGGCGCGACCGCGATTGCCAAAGAGCTGGGCATCGGGCGGGCATCGGTCTACCGGATATTGGCGACCAAAGACGCCGCATGATGTTGGTTCTGGGCTGTGTCTCCGATCTGGGGGTGGTGGGTCTGATTGTTCCGCTGCGGACCCAAGGTCTGACCTTGAGAGAGATTGCACCGTCCTTGAATAAGTCCGGTGTACCAACGGCACGGGGCGGGCAGTGGCAAGCGTCACAGGTCCAGCGCGTGTTGCAGCGGTTGGACGCCACGGGGGCGCGTTAGAGGCCCGTTCTGCGCTGTGCGGGGTCGTGTCTGCCATCTGTTTTGCTGAGATGCCGCTGATAGTGAGCAAGCAGCGCCCTTGAGCCGTTCGCTCGTCGTTCGGACCTGCGCTTTTCCTCAATATACTTTGAATGTCGCCCTACTTGGAGAACCCTTTCGGTTTTCCGGCTGGCGCTTCAATCGCTCAGGCTGCCCAGAACCGGGCGGGTCTTCGGGCTGACTTTGAAGGTGGCCCATGAATGGAGAACCCTTTTCAGTTTTCCCTCGCCGTCACCCGCCAAGTTTCCGCTTGGACGGGCGGACCCCTCACGCCCCTCAGGGCCGTACTCATATCTCAGGAACAATTCCCATGAAACACTCCAACACCATGGCTTTCGCCAAAGCCCACGCTGACCAGATTATCGCTGATCGTTTTGGTCGCGTATACGGCATTTTCACTCTTGAACAATATCTCGACCACCTCGACCACCGCACCACTGACCACCTAACAATCGGGCAGGCTAGGCATGTTCACCTGACCACCGGCAAACAAAGACGCGGTGCGCGGTTCACCTTTGACGCTGGTAGCTTGATCATCGAAATCCCTGTCAAAGATCGACGGGCAGGCAAGATTGTCGGGGTGAAAACCGAATTTGAGACCTTCCTGAATGTCACCGAACGCTTTGCAGATGGTGCATGGATCATCGGATACAAGGGCAAAGACAGGTCACGTCCTCAGGTGCTGACCAAGCTGGCTCAGGGTGGCCCGCGCACAGGTGCCAGTCAGATTGCCGTTGCCCGCGTGGTTGTCGGCGCTGGCAAGTATCAGGAAGCGCGAATTGTGGACGGCAATCCCTTCAACCTGCGCCATGCCAACGTATCGTTAGTCGGCAATCCAGTGACCGCAGAAGGAAGGGTCGGGACCGCACGAGCCGATACATTGACCGAGCTTAGGCGTGTCCGGCGCAATCGCACCGCCGTTGCTCAGCTCAAGCAGCAAGGGCGCGGCGAATGAACGCGATGGCCGAAATTGCCAGAGAGGGTGCGGGCAACTGCGCCCTCTCAATTCACCCTGAATGTCCACGCTGCGGTATCACGTTTCAGCGCAAGCGAAAGAACCAGCGATACTGCGCTACCGCATGTCAGAAAGCAGCGTCCCGCAACGTTGCCCGTGGCCCTCGCAATGCAACTGACAATTTAGATGTGCGGGCAGAGAAACGTAGGCAACGGGCGACACTCGCTTGGATGAATGAGACCTACTATGGCACACCGCCGCAGGAACGCTTGGGGTTGCTCAAAACTTGGCTGGATATGGCCCGCGATGGCAGCGTTCAGTTGAGGGCTGTCATGTCCCGGCCCGATTTTTACAATCCAAGGCCGGACAAGAGGCTCTGCTTTCGATCCAGCCGCGCATATCCCCCTGTGCCATACCTTGCGAACCAGTTCTGTAAACGCTTGCTCTGGTGTCGTGTTTGGGAGTGGGTGAATGGCCGAGCAGATGAACCCCCAACGGGCGAAGTCTTGACCGGCGGCACAAGCTTCCCCTCCACCGTGGGGTGAGCTGGCCCACGCAAGTAACGGAACGAAGACAATCCACCCTCCACCAGTATATATAAGTTTACGTTTGGGGGGGCATGGGCCGACTTTGCGCGGTTGTCTAGGGGTGTGTCCTAAGTACAGCCGCCCACCACCACTCCCTCCAAACCAATCTTAAAGGCATCACCGACCCGGAAGACATGAACACTCCGAAAGGGGTCCGGGTCGGTGGCTTTCAAGGTAGGGGCGAGAAGGAGTGGTGAGTGGTTGTGACCGTCATTGATCCGCTATCACGATCCCCTAGACAATCGTGGTCTGATGCAAGCTGAAAGCCCCTTCAAGGGTCTGGATCAACTGCCACCTGTTGGCCCCGTGTTCGTCGTATGGTCTTCCCTCGTAGCAGGGGGTAGGGTCTGCCCACTACTGCAATGACTTTGAAACAATGCAGGAAAACCTAGATCATGCACTTCGACATATTCTACCGAAAGAACCTCAAGGGCGAACCGTGGGCGTGGATCGACCGCACCCGACCCCGCGATCTGTGGGTCAATCTCTTTGGTCTTGTCATGGTCTTTGATTGGCGCAAGCGACTACCACCAGAACCCGGCATCTTTGACGGGACGTGTATGGCCCCGAAAAAGCCACGCGGCAAGCTGATCTAAGCATAGGTGGGGCAGGTATCAGCGTTCCCTCACCACAGCCCCAGAGAAGCCCGCTGAGTCCCGTCTTGAGGTCTTGACGGGTACACCCTGCCCAGCGCCTCAGGTGGCACCACAGCGCCGCTCCTAGTCGGTCAGATAGCCGGGAAACTTGTCCAACTCACTGGCAAGGCCCAAAAGCAACGCATCACTGCCACCATAGCCGTCACTCGACTTACCGGACGAGCGACCAGCGATGTACAACCGCGCTTTCTCGCTGATGCCTGACCCCATGCACTTGTCCTCGAATAAGTGACGCCAGCCGTGGTTGGGCCTAAATCCCTCGCGCCTCATTCCCAGATCATCACGGGCAAACTCGCCCAGATAGTCGCCTGACGATTTAGAGAACAAGCGACCGGGCGCACTATCCTCGACAAACCTAAGCAATCCCTCTGCAACGAGATCGGGATGGACAGGCAGGGTCCGCAGGGATGAGCGGTTCTTAACAGCCAGACCACCCTCCCCGCCGATCACATAGAACACTCGCCCCTCAACGGTCCTGAAATCGGACCTCTTTAGCTGAGTAATCTCGCCCACCCTCGCACCGCTGTAAGCAGCAATCCACCAGACCCACCGCAACTCCGCCCTACTTTGCAGACGTGCCGCAGTCAAAAGCCGCCTCGCTTCGTCTAAGGTGTGGGTGAAGTGTCCGGGCGCTTTCGCCAGAACTCTCGGCGGTTTAACATCCTTTGCCGGGTTCATCCCACCAAACATGGGCGCGTCAGATTGCTCAATCGCATAGTTTATGATGGTCTTTAGGGACGCCAGCCGATCCTTGATTGTCCTGTTTCTGACTTCACCAGCTTCCTGCATCGCCCTGACCCACCCGCTCACTTCTTGAGTGGCCAAGGTTTCGATGTCAGCACTGCCCCGATGATCCGTGAAGAGCTGTGCAACCCGCAGATACTTCTTCACCGTGGCGGGTCGTAAGGGCGCAGCATCCAGCCCCAAGGATAGCAGCTTGGCCTGTTCCTTCACGACACCCTCAAAGGTCCACTTCGGGGCCAGCATGGTCTTCACGGGCGTTGGCACTTCAAAAGCAGGATAGCGGGCAGCACCGTGATCCGGGGAATAGTCGCCCTCTGCTTTCTTGAGGTTGACCTCAGCGGCCTCTGCCATCGCGTCAGCGACCAAGGCAATCAATGGCGCTCTGTCCTCCGGGTCCAACCGCATCGGGCGCTCGGCCAACAGTTCATCCAAGGCAGCCCCATAACGGTACTCTGCAAGGTCGTCTGGTGAGGCTGGATCACTGCCATGACTGGACGGCAAGAACCCCACCCCGCCTTTGATGTATTCATTCACCCGGATCACGTCACGCCACATCTCAGGTGAAACCGGATCATCGTCATAGCGGGCCGTCACGCGCCGCCTAACCTCCCCTGCCAATGCCACCCTCTGCTTATGGGTAAGGCGCTCTGGGTCTCGCCTCTGGGCTTCCCAGAAGGACAACAGCGCGGCATGTGCAGCGGCGAACCTTGCACGGCCCTCAACGGGGTCATGGGTCCGTAACGAGACCTTCACCGCCTGCGTTCCAACTTTGACCGCGTGATATTCGCCCGCAACTGGCAAACGTACGGAAAGCCCTTGCAAGCGCCCCACAAGGTCAGCCGGGACGCGGACATTCAGATAAATCATCCCAGTTCGCGTGTCGCGCTTTGGTGAGGCCATCTTTAGAACCGCCATGTTGACACCTTCTGTTAACACAGACGGCGATATATTTGCCTGTTAAGACAAAAGCTTAGCAATATCAATGAAGGATAGTGGTGCGGTCGGAGAGACTCGAACTCTCACGGGTGTTACCCCACAGCGACCTCAACGCTGCGCGTCTACCATTCCGCCACGACCGCACGTCTTGGCATGGCGGCGGTGTAATGAACACCGCCGCCATTGTGAAGCCCCTTTTTCAGGGTCTGCCCAACTCTATTGGCTGACCGAGAAGGATGGCAGGGTCGACGCCTTTTGCGGCACCACTTGCGGCACAAGCCCCGCCCGATCACCATCTTGCAATGCATGAGAGGCCTTGCGCAGCAAATCCAGACGCTCTGGCTGACCGGGGGCAAAGACGGCGCGGGTGGTGGCGCCTTCAAGGCCGGTTTCATACCAGGCCGCGGCCAGATCGTTGCGTTTGGATGCGCCAAACCCCTGGCTCAGATGGTGGCCGAGCAATTCACCATAGCCAGCCTCGCCCAGCGTGACCAGAATCAGCGCCGACCCGATCGCCTCGTCCATGTCATCCGTGCGATAGCCGACGGAAAGGCACACTTTTGCCGTCGCGGCCAGATCCTGAGTGGGAATGCCCGTGCCCAGCACAAAGGAAGACACATCGCGCACCACGGCGTCGCGATCCTTTAGCGACAGGGCCGCGACATAGGGTTTCATACGCGTGCCATAAGCATCGCAATTGGCGCTGATCTGTGCGGCCGTGGCGCCCAGAGATTGGGCCAATTGCTCTCCCTCGGAAATCGCATAGGTACGGGCCAGACAGAATTGTTCATTCAGGGCCACGTTGGGATCCCCCATGGTGGCCGCCGTGGTAAAGCCGCCATTGGTATTGGTCAGCAGACTGACAGTATTGCAATGAGAGGCGAGCGAAACCTGAGTCGTCTTGCCGCCAAAGAGGTTGGGCAACGCACCATCCGAAAGCGGGGCATCTGTCGTCGCGGCGGTGACCGTGGTTGTCGTCGTCGTTGTGGTTGCCGGGGCCGCAGGGGCCACCACCACTGTCGTTTGCGGCGCGGTCGCCGCACCGGGCACACCCCCGGCCAGTTCGGTACGGAATTCCTTGAGCAGCCCGCGCACACCATCTGGATTGGCGGCGACCTTTTGCTGGGTCATATATCCGCCAGCCTGCGCCCGGTTATAGGAATTGATCAGCAAATCCTGTTCAAACGACGAAAGCTGCCCGGTGGCCGGATAGCCGAGATAGATCTGATATTGCGAAATGGCGTCGCGGGACCGGCGGCCAAGCTGCCCATCGACAGACCCGGCATTGAACCCGAAGTAATTCAGCGATGATTGAATCTGGCGCCCGGTCTGGGTCGAAGGGATACCCGGTCTGGAATAGGTTTTGCGTTTGGTGGAGCGATAGACCTTTTTGCGCGACTGGTTTCTGGCGGCGTGATTGACGATGGCGCCAACGACCGCACCGGCGATAAAATCACCCGCATCCGCCGCCGCACGGTTGACCGGAAACAGCACAAGTGAGGCAGCTACACTGGTCGTCAAAAGGGATCTGTACATCATAATAAGGGCTCCGCTGATAAAAATAGGACCGTTCATTGAAGAAAAGATTAACACATTCGCGTCCAAACCTAAGGGATTTATCGCAGGGCGCGGCCGGTATATGGTAAGAAATTCCCGCCCCTTGCACGGCAGACCCCGAATATGACCGATTGGATCACCTCGCCCGGGCTTGTGCCCTATCCTCAGGCGCTGACCCGGATGGAGGAGATCGCCGAGGGGATTCGCGCCGGCACCCACCCCGAAACGATCTGGCTGGTGGAACATCCGCCCCTGTATACCGCAGGCACCAGCGCCCGCATCGAAGATCTGATCGCGCCCGACCGGTTTCCGGTCTATGAGGCCCGGCGCGGCGGGCAATACACCTATCATGGTCCGGGACAGCGGGTGGCCTATGTCATGCTCGACGTGGCGGCACGGGGGCGCGATGTGCGCCGGTTCGTCCACGATATGGAGGCCTGGGTGATCGCCGCACTGGCCGAATTCAACATCCGTGGCGAAGTGCGCGATGGCCGCGTCGGTGTCTGGGTCGAACGACCGGATAAGGCGCCGAACCCGGATGGCACAATGCGCGAAGACAAGGTGGCCGCGATCGGCATCCGGCTGCGCAAATGGGTGTCGTTCCACGGGCTGTCGATCAACGTCGAACCGGACCTTTCGCATTTCGACGGTATCGTACCCTGTGGCATCCGCGATCACGGCGTGACCAGCCTGGTCGATCTGGGTCTGCCGGTCACCATGGACGACGTTGATCTGGCCCTGCGGCGCAGTTTCGATCAGGTCTTCGGCGGCCAGGCCGACAGGTAGGGAATACCGCCATAGGGGCAATGGGCGGGGCGCGATAGCGTCATTCCCGTTACCCCCTGTTGAGGAACCTGTCATGTCCTACACGATTTCGGTCTTTCTCGCCTCGCTTGCCCTTGGCATGGCGGCGGCCTCTCTGACCTTCCTGTGATTCTCTGCGCGGCGTGATCCCGATTTTTCCGCACCGGGAAGACACGCCAGGTGAAATTTTCCGTCCCTGCGGCAGTTGGTGACATTGCCCCCGCCCCCCGAATGGCATTAGAACCTTTCCAACCTTGCCCGGCAAACGGGCGGGACAACAAAAATTCGGGAACCAGGAGACACCACATGGCGGACGCAGCCGTTCATGGTCACGATGGGCACGACACGCGGGGGTTCTTTACCCGCTGGTTCATGTCCACAAACCATAAAGACATCGGTATCCTTTACCTCTTCGTTGGCGGCTTTGTCGGCCTCATCTCGGTGACCTTCACGGTCTATATGCGGATGGAGCTGATGCACCCCGGTGTACAGTATATGTGCCTTGAAGGGGCGCGGTTTACGGCCGCGGCAGCGGGTGAATGTACGCCCAACGGGCATTTGTGGAACGTGCTGATCACGGGACACGGGATTTTGATGATGTTCTTCGTCGTCATTCCCGTCCTGTTCGGCGGTTTTGGCAACTATCTCATGCCATTGCAGATCGGCGCGCCGGATATGGCGTTCCCGCGGATGAACAACCTGTCATTCTGGCTCTATGTTGCTGGAACGTCGCTCGCCATCGCCTCGCTTCTGGCACCGGGTGGCAATGACCAACCGGGATCGGGAATCGGCTGGGTGCTTTATCCGCCGCTTTCGACCACCGAGGGCGGGTTCTCGACCGACCTTGCGATCTTTGCCGTTCACGTTTCGGGCGCCAGTTCGATCCTTGGGGCGATCAACATGATCACCACCTTCCTGAACATGCGCGCGCCGGGGATGACCCTGTTCAAGGTGCCGCTGTTCTCGTGGTCGATCTTTGTCACCGCCTGGCTGATTCTGCTGTCCCTGCCCGTTCTGGCCGGCGCGATCACCATGCTGCTGACAGACCGCAACTTTGGCACCACCTTCTTTGACCCATCCGGGGGCGGTGATCCGATTCTCTATCAGCACATCCTGTGGTTCTTCGGACACCCCGAGGTGTACATCGTGATTCTGCCGGGCTTTGGCATCATCAGCCACGTCATCGCCACGTTCTCGCGCAAACCGATCTTTGGGTATCTGCCCATGGTCTGGGCCCTGATCGCCATTGGCGCGCTGGGTTTTGTCGTCTGGGCGCACCACATGTATACGGTGGGCATGTCGTTAAGCCAGCAAAGCTATTTCATGATGGCGACCATGGTGATCGCGGTGCCCACAGGCATCAAGATCTTTAGCTGGATCGCGACAATGTGGGGCGGATCGGTGGAATTCAAGACGCCCATGCTCTGGGCCTTTGGTTTCCTGTTTGTGTTCACCCTTGGTGGCGTGACCGGCATCGTGCTCAGCCAGGCCGGCATCGACCGGGCGTACCATGACACCTATTATGTCGTGGCGCATTTCCACTATGTGATGAGCCTTGGCGCCGTCTTTGCCATCTTTGCGGGGATCTATTTCTACTTTCCCAAATTTAGTGGCAAGATGATCCCGGAATGGGCCGGACGCATCCATTTCTGGGCGTTCTTCATCGGCACCAACCTGACATTCTTCCCCCAACACTTCCTGGGGCGTCAGGGCATGCCGCGGCGCTATATCGACTATCCTGACGCCTTTGCCACCTGGAACTATGTGTCCAGCCTGGGCGCCTTCCTGTCGTTCGCCTCGTTCCTGTTCTTCATCGGCGTGATCTTTTACGTCATGTTCAAGGTGCCACGCACCGCAAGTGCCAACCCATGGAACGAATGGGCCGACACCCTGGAATGGACCCTGCCCAGCCCGCCGCCCGAACATACGTTCGAAACGCTGCCCAAGCAGTCGGACTGGGATAAACACCCCGCCCACTGACCCGGCAGGGCCACGACAACAGGACTTGATCCATGCCCCTGAAATGGGAAATCGACCCACAAAAGGCCCCGGTAGAAACCGGGGCCTTTTTACATGACACCGGGGCGCCGCTGGGGCGTGCGGTGCTGTGGCCGCACCGATCTCTTCCACGCAAGGGCATGGTCGGGGTGATCGGTTTTGCTTTTGTGATGATCATGATTCCCACCATCCCGCTGCTCGGCTCGCCCGCACTCTGGGGGCTGTTGCCGTTCACGCTGGGGGCAATCTGGCTTTTGTGGTTTTTTCTGGAACGCAGCTATGTCGGCGCTCAGACCCGCGAGGATCTCACGATCTGGACCGACTGCATCGAAATTCAGCGCAGCAACCCTGGCGGACAATTGCAACGCTGGGCGGCCAATCCGTTTTGGGTGCGGGTGTCACTGCGCGAAACCGGCGGCCCGGTCGAAAGCTATGTCACCCTGAACGGCGCCGGGCGTGAGGTGGAATTGGGCGCGTTTCTGTCGCCGGAAGAACGCGAAACGCTCTATCGCGACCTGAAACAAATTCTGGCGCGTCTTTCGGCTTGACGCGGCCTTACCCCAGCCGCGCCTTGAGCTTGCCACCGACAGCACCAAAATCCATCTGGCCGGTGTATTTCGACTTGAGTGCGCCCATCACCCGCCCCATATCGCGGATCGTGCTGGCGCCGGTCTCGGCAATTGCGGCATCAAGCGCCTTGTCCACCTCGGCATCCGACAATTGCCGGGGCAGAAAATCTTCGATGATGGTGACTTCCTGACGCTCCTGCTCGGCCAGTTCCAGACGACCGCCCTCTTCATAGGCGCGCGCGCTTTCCTGGCGCTGTTTCACCATCTTGCCAAGAATCTGAAGCACCTCGCCGTCACCCACCCGGGCGTCTTCGCCCTCGCTCTGGCCAGCGCCACGCAAGGCGATGTCACGGTCCTTGATGGCCGCATTGATCAGGCGCAGGGTCGAAAGACGGTCTGCCTCCTTGTTTTTCATTGCGGCTTTCAGCGCATCGGAAACACGGGTTCGAAGATCCATCATTCACCTGCCAGAGGTCAAATTGCACAGATGCCGACAGTACCGCAATCGCGCCAATGTGACAACCATCCAATCATCTGGCAACCTATTGTTTTCAAAGTATTAATCATTTGACTGGCGCCCTTGACCCCCCCGGCGCCGCCCCTTAGGTTACGACAGATTTGCCCGCTGCACTATCATCTTGCCTGAGGTTCCCCCATGCCCACTTCTCTTCGCCCAACCGCCTGTCTTGCCCTGGCGGATGGTACATTATTCTATGGTCACGGTTTCGGGGCCGCCGGTCAGACTGTGGCAGAGCTTTGCTTTAACACGGCGATGACCGGGTATCAGGAAATCATGACCGACCCGTCCTATGCGGGCCAGATCGTGACATTCACATTCCCCCATATCGGCAACACCGGCATCACCCCCGAAGACGATGAAACCGCCGACCCTGTGGCGCAAGGGATGGTGGTAAAGTGGGATCCGACCGAGCCAAGCAACTGGCGCAGTGTCGGCACCCTGAACGATTGGCTGGCGCGGCGCGGTCGCATCGCGATCGGTGGCGTCGATACCCGCCGCCTGACCCGCGCCATTCGCCAACAGGGCGCGCCCCATGTGGCCCTGGCCCATGATCCCGACGGCAATTTCGATATTGAGGCTCTCGTCGCTGCCGCCCGTGGGTTCGGCGGCCTTGAAGGTGTCGATCTGGCGCGCGAAGTAACCTGCGCGCAATCCTATCGCTGGGATGAAATGCGCTGGGCCTGGCCGCACGGCTATCAGAAACGCACAACGCCGGGCCACAAGGTGGTGGCGATCGATTATGGCGCCAAGCGCAACATTCTGCGCTGTCTGGCCAGTTCGGGGTGCGATGTCACGGTCCTGCCCGCCTCGGCCACCGCCGAAGATGTGCTGGCGCAAAACCCCGCCGGATTGTTCCTGTCCAATGGTCCGGGCGATCCGGCGGCGACGGGAAAATATGCCGTGCCGATGATTCAGAAGGTGCTGGAAACATCACGGATCCCCGTCTTCGGGATCTGCCTCGGGCATCAGATGCTGGCCCTCGCCCTGGGCGCGCGGACGGTAAAAATGAACCACGGCCACCATGGCGCCAACCATCCGGTCAAGGACATGGAAACCGGCAAGGTCGAAATCACGTCGATGAATCATGGGTTTACCGTGGATGGTCAGACCCTGCCCGCCGGGGTGAAAGAAACCCATGTATCGCTGTTTGATGGCAGCAACTGCGGCATCCGCATGGCTGATCGTCCGGTCTGGTCCGTGCAATACCACCCCGAGGCCAGCCCCGGACCGCAAGACAGCTATTACCTGTTCGAACGCTTTGCCCGCGCCATGGATACCGCTGCCTGATCTGCATTAATGGCGGGTTAACCTCTTTGCCCCAGAACAGGATGGTCATTTCTTGTTCTGGATCGGGCCATGGGGTTTCAACCGCTTCGCGCTGTCAATACGGCCACAACCGTGCCTTCACTAGGGGCGCCCCTGCGCGGTGGGCGGTTGGGCGCGCTGTTGCTCGGCGGTGGGCGGATCGGGCCGTCGGATTTGCACCTGGCGCTGGCCCATCAGGCAGTATCATCGGCCCCCTTGGGGCAGATTCTCACAACGCAGGGGGCCATTGCCGACGCGGCGCTGTTCGATGTGCTTGCCGAACAATTCGGCACGTTGCGGGTTGATCCGGCCGACTATCCGCCTGACCCCGCGCTGATTGACCGGTTCGGTGCGCCGCGCTGTGCCGCCCACAATGTCCTGCCGTTGCGACGGGCCGGCGCACTTACCCTGGTTGCCACCTGCGAACCGGATCGATTTCATCTGATTCGCCCACTGCTGGAACAGACCCTGGGCAGTGTTGCGATGGTTTTGGCCACAAAGGCCGACCTGCATTGCGCCCTTGGCCGGATGCGCCAGCGTTCCATGGCCCATGACGCCGAACACCGGGTCGCCGCCGACGACAGTTGCCGCGCATTTACCGGGCGCGCCTTCGTGGGGTGGGGGCTTGCGGTATGCAGCGCGCTGATTGTTGCTGCTCTTTTTGCCGGGAGCGCCCTTTTCTCTGTCATGACGAGGTTGGCGCTGCTGATTCTGGTCGTGAATACCGTCTTTGCGGCCACCATGGCCGTTCAGTGGCTGCGCGCTCGCAGTGCCCCACCCAACGACGCCGGGCCGGATGTGCCGCGGATCGTTCCGGTTTCTGTTCTGGTGCCCCTGTTTCGCGAAAAACACATTGCTGAACGGCTGATTCAGCGCCTCGCACGGCTGGATTATCCGACAGAACAACTGGAAATCCTGCTGGTCGTGGAAGAGGACGATGCCGTCACCCGCGCCACTCTCGCTACATGTGATCTGCCTGCCAACATGGGATGTCTCATCGTGCCCAGGGGCCAGGTGCAGACAAAGCCCCGCGCGCTGAACTATGCACTGGATTTCTGCCGGGGTCAGATCGTCGGGGTGTACGACGCCGAAGATGCGCCTGATCCCGGCCAAATCCGCGCGGTTGTGCGCCAGTTCCAGCGGGCCGCACCGCAGGTGGCCTGCCTCCAGGGGCGGTTGGATTACTACAACCCCCGCGCCAACTGGATGGCGCGCTGTTTTACCATCGAATATGCAACCTGGTTCCGGGTCATGCTCCCCGGTCTGGCACGGCTGGGGCTGGTTCTTCCCCTTGGGGGCACAACGTTATTCTTTCGCAAATCGGCGCTGGTTGCACTGGGCGGGTGGGATGCGCACAACGTCACCGAAGACGCCGATCTGGGCCTGCGATTGGCGCGGCGTGGCTATCGTACCGATCTGCTCGACAGTGATACGTTGGAAGAAGCAAACTGTCGCCCCTGGTCTTGGGTGCGGCAACGCTCGCGCTGGCTCAAGGGGTATGCGATGACCTATTTTGTTCATATGCGCGATCCGGTTGCGCTCTGGCGGGATCTGGGGGCGCGACGGTTCTGGGGCGTGCAAATCCTGTTTCTGGGCAACCTTCTAGGGGTATTGACGGCGCCGTTTCTCTGGGCGTTTGGCCTTATGGTCTTTGGTCTGCCCCATCCCTGGTCCGATGCGGTGCAAGCTGTCGGGGGCACTGTGCTGTCTTGTGTCATGGGCGGGGCGGCCCTGGTTCACTGGGGGGTATGGGTTCTCGGGGCACTGGCACGGGGGGACCGGGGGCTGGCGCTTTGGGCGCCGACGCTTTCACTTTATCATGCGCTGGCCACCGCGGCGGCTTTGAAGGCCGCGCTTGAACTTGTCACCCGGCCTTTCTTTTGGGACAAGACCAGCCATGGCCACCTGTCCGACCCCGGACAGGCCGTTAACCCAACTCAGACGTAACAGCGACAACCTTCAGCCGCGTTTCGAATGCATTCGAGATATGCGTCTTCAATGCCAAGTGGGCCGCATCGCCGTCTCGAGCCTCGATCGCTGCAACGATCGAACCATGCTCGGCCAAGGCCCGTTCGCCCCGCCCCTCGACCGCCAGGGATGTGGTGGCCAGCAAAGCCATGAAACGGTGCACCAGATCCAACTGTTGCACCAGATACCGATTATGCGACGCCAGATGTATTTGTTTATGAAAACGCCGGTTCGCGCGGGCCAGCGCCGACGGATCGCCCAAAAGGGCGCGATCATCCTCGACCATGGCACGCAACACGCGCACCTCTTCTTCGGTGGCATGGCGCGCCGCCAAACGGGCGGCCAACCCTTCCAGTTCACTGCGCACCACATAAAGTTCGGCCAGCTGGTTGTGATCCAGCGACGCCACGATCAGCGACCGGCCATCGCGCGTCAGCATGGATTGCGTCTCAAGCCGTTGCAAAGCCTCGCGAATTGGGGTGCGCGACACGCCAAACCGCTCGGCCAGCTCGCTTTCGACCAGACGATCTCCGGGGCGGAACGTCCCGATGTCGATTGCCTCGAGAATCAACCGATAGGCATCCCCTTGTCCGCTGCGGTGTTCTGCCATTTGCCCCCCATCCATTTTCGGCCCGACCCTAGCGGCGCGCTGCCCCATTGCAAACCCTCCCCGCGCCGGAGTAGGCAGGCCCATGCACCGTGATGCCTTTTCCCATGTCGACACCTGGGTGTTCGACCTCGACAATACGCTTTATCCGCCCGAAGCGCGCCTTTTCGCGCTGATCGAAGTGCGGATGATCGCCTGGGTGATGCAGACCCTCAACGTCACCCGCGACGAGGCGGATCGCCTGCGCCGCGACTATTGGCGCCGCTATGGCACCACGCTGGCCGGGCTGATGCGCGAACACGGCGTCGATCCTGCGCCCTATCTTGTTGATGTCCATGATATTTCCATGGATTCTCTGGCCCCCGACCCGGTGCTGGCCTCTCATATCCGCGCCCTGCCCGGCCGACGGATCGTTTATACCAACGGCAGCGCGCCCTATGCGGAACGGGTGCTGGCGGCGCGGGGGCTGACCGGGCTGTTTGATGCGATCTATGGGGTGGAACATGCAAATTTCCTGCCCAAACCCGAACACGCGGCCTTTGAAACAGTGTTCACCGCCGACGGGTTGCACGGGCCGTCAGCAGCGATGTTTGAGGATGACGCCCGCAATCTTTTGGTGCCCCACGCCATGGGCCTGCGCACAGTGCATGTGGCGCCCATCCGCGACCCGGGCGCGCATGTGCAGTTTCATGCTGTCGATCTGGCTGACTTTCTGTCGCACCTCGGTGCCTGACCCTTGCCAAGCCCGGGCAAACCCGCAGGTATGATGCCATGACCAACACCGATACAGATGTTTTGATTTCAGGCGCCGGGATTGCCGGGCTGGTGGCCGCGGCCGGGTTGGCCGCCAAAGGGCTGCGGGTGATGATCGTCGATCCGGTCGCCCCTTCGGAAAATGCGCAAAGCGAAGGGTCCGATTTACGCTCGACCGCGTTCCTGCAACCGGCGCGCGCCCTGTTTGCGCGCCTGAATCTTTGGGCGCCGCTGGCCGATTACGCCACACCCCTGCGCGCCTTGCAGGTGATCGACACCACCGGTTGGCCGCCGGTTGAACGGGCGCGGCGACAGTTCGAGCCGCGGGACGTGGACGCGGAACATTTTGGCTGGAACCTGCCCAACTGGCGTTGTCGTGCGGTGCTAACCCATCATCTGGGCCAGATGCCGGGGGTCGATCTGCGCCTTGGCGTCGGGTTTTCCGGGATGCTGCGTCGGGATGCCGGGGTGCGCGTCACGCTCAGCGATGGCAGCCGGATCAATGCGCAACTGGTGGTGGGCGCCGATGGTCGTGATTCGCCCGTGGCGCGGGCGGCGGACATTGGCGCCAGGGTACGGCGCTATGGGCAAAAGGCGCTGGCGCTGGTGGCCCGTCACGATCTGCCCCATGACGAGATTTCAACCGAAATTTACAACTCGGGCGGCGCGTTCACCACCGTCCCCCTGCCCGACCATGCGGGCGCCCCCACTTCGGCCATCGTCTGGATGAACGACGGGCCGCGCGCCAAGGCGCTTTTGGCGATGGATGACGCGGCGTTTGGGGCCGAAATGACCCTGCGCGCCTGCGGTCTGTTGGGCGACATGCGCCCGATCAGCGCGCGGCGTCTGTGGCCCGTGATCACCCGCACCGCCGACAGGATCACGGCCAAGCGCACGGCATTGGTCGCCGAGGCCGCCCATGTGTTGCCGCCAATCGGGGCGCAGGGGTTGAACACTTCGTTGCAGGATGTGATCGCGCTGCTAGAGGCAATATCCGACGATCCCGGCGCGCCCGAGGGCCTGGCCCGGTATGAGGCCGCGCGCGCCCGGGATCTGGGCAATCGCGCGGCGGTGATCGACCTGTTCAACCGGATCTGCCAATCCGACAGCACGGCGATTCAGGCCCTGCGCCTGAGCGGGCTGCGCGGGGTGCATGATCTGGCCCCACTCCGGCGCGGGGTGATGCGCGCCGGGATGGGCCGGGTTCAGAATACCTGATCCAAGGCCTGTTCCAACCGCGCCACACTGGCCGGAACGTCGCGCAATTTGTCCAGCCCGAACAACCCGATACGGAATGTTTTGAAATCAGCCCCCTCGCCCACCTGCAGCGGCACACCGGCGGCGATCTGCATGCCCAGCGCGGCAAATGCCTTGCCGGTCTGCACATCGTCGCGGTCGGTATAGGCAACCACGACACCGGGCGCGCCGAACCCATCGGCGGCAACCGATTTCAGCCCGCGCTGCGCCAAAGCCGCCCGCACGGCGCGGCCCTGTTCCCATTGCGCCTCGGCCAGTTTGGCAAACCCCAGATCGCGGGTTTCCTGCATGGCGTCGCGGAACCCTTTCAATGCGTCGGTGGGCATGGTGGCGTGATAGGCGTGACCGCCATTTTCATAGGCCTCCATGATGGACAGCCATTTTCCCAGGTCCACCGCAAAAGATGTGGATTTGCGCACCTTCACCTTTTCCAGCGCGGCGGCGCTCAGCATGACGCAGCCCGCCGAAGGCGACGCCGACCAGCCCTTTTGCGGCGCCGAAATCAGCACATCAACGCCGGTCGCCGTCATATCAACCCAGGCACAGCCCGACGCGATGCAATCCAGAACGAACAACCCGCCCACGGCATGAACCGCATCGGCCACCTGTTTGAGGTAATCATCAGGCAGGATCATCCCCGAACTGGTTTCAACGTGTGGCGCAAAGACAACCTCGGGGCGTTCTTCGGCAATTTTCGCGACCACCTCATCGATCGGGGCCGGGGCGAATGGGGCATCGGGCGCATTGCCCGTGCGGCGCGCCATCATCACCGTTTCATCGGCCACGGGCACGCCCGCCTCGAAAATCTGGCTCCAGCGATAGGAAAACCAACCGTTTCGAATCACCATCACGCGGGCATCGACGGCCAGTTGCCGGGCCACGGCCTCCATCGCATAGGTGCCGCCACCGGGGATCAGCGCCACGGCATCAGCATTATAGACCTCTTTCAGCAGGCCGGAAATGTCGCGCATCACCGTCTGGAACGCGCCGCTCATGTGGTTGAGCGAGCGATCGGTGAAGACGACGGAAAACTCCATCAGGCCATCGGGATCGACATCGGGCAAAAGGGCAGTCATGGCATTTCTCCTTATCTGTCCTATGGGGTAACGGGCGCGCGGCCCGGTGGCAAAGGCAATTTTCATCGCCTCCTATCCCAGCGGCCCCGGCAGCCGCTCTTCGCTGAGCAGCACATTCGCCTCGACATCTCCCACCCCGGGCAGTGTCATGATCCGGCGGCGCAGCACCCGTTCGAAATCGGCCAGATCGCGGGCGACAACCCGCAGGCGGTAATCATAAAGGCCCAGAACCAGACTCACGCTTTGCACCTCGGGAATGGCGATGACCGCGCGTTCGAAATCATCCAGACTGACCCGGCCCTTGGTGGCCAGCTTTACCCCCAAAAAGACAGAAACCCCGAACCCCAGCTTTTCCAGATCGAGATCAAGCCTGCGCCCGGTCAGAATACCCGCCTGTTCCAGCCGTTGAATGCGCCGCCATGTTGCAGGCTGGCTGAGCCCCAAAGCGCGGCCGAGGGCGCTGGCCGGTTGGGTCGCGTCCTGCTCCAACAGTCGCAACAGCGCCCAATCTGTGCTGTCAGGGGTCATATGGGCAACTGGCCGGCGGTTTTGATCCGCGCCACCTCCATCAGGGATTCGATATCGGCGATATGTGGCAGCCCGAGGATTTTGCTGCGATATATTTGTTGATAATGGGGCATATCCCGCGCCACAATCGACAGACGAACATCGACACGCCCCAGAAACGTCTGAATTTCAATAACTTCCGGGACCATTCGCGCGGCTGCAAGGAAATCGTCAAACGCCATGGGAACGGTTTTATCCAGCGTAAAGCGCAGCGAAACCTCAACCGCCCACCCCAACGCCCGCCAATCAATCACCCCATGGGTGCCTTTCAGGGCACCTATGCTGCGCAATCTCTCCAGGCGGCGGGTGGCAACGGCGCCACTGACCTGCGCGCGCACCGCAAGGGCCGACGTCGCGATGGAGGGATCGGCCATCAAATGCCGCAAAAGGCGGCGGTCGATATCGTCAAGCATGAATTTGCCAATCCACCTTACCCGTGCGAATGAATTTATCACTATCAGAGGAAATCTTTGGGAAACACCCCTCGCAAAGCGCAACCTGCGCTTTTATGGTCCGCACAACCAAACCAGACCGGAGAACATCATGCGCGTATATTATGACCGCGATTGCGACATCAACCTGATCAAGGACAAGAAGGTCGCGATCCTTGGCTATGGCAGCCAGGGCCACGCCCACGCCCTCAACCTGCGCGACTCGGGCGCGAAGAACCTTGTTGTCGCCCTGCGCGAAGGCTCGCCCTCGGCCAAGAAGGCCGAAGGACAGGGGCTCAAGGTCATGGGCATCGCCGAGGCCGCCGCCTGGTGTGATCTCATCATGTTCACCATGCCCGACGAATTGCAGGCCGAAACCTATAAGAAATACGTGCATGACAACCTGAAAGAGGGCAGCGCGATTGCTTTTGCTCACGGGTTGAACGTGCATTTCGGGTTGATCGAACCAAAGCCCGGCGTCGATGTGTTGATGATGGCGCCCAAAGGCCCCGGCCACACTGTGCGCGGCGAATACACCAAAGGCGGCGGCGTGCCCTGCCTTGTGGCGGTCGATAACGATGCCTCGGGCAAGGCGCTGGAAATCGGCCTGTCCTATTGCTCGGCCATTGGTGGCGGGCGTTCCGGGATCATCGAAACCAACTTCCGTCAGGAATGCGAAACCGACCTGTTCGGCGAACAGGCCGTGTTGTGCGGTGGCCTGGTCGAACTGATCCGTATGGGCTTTGAAACCCTGGTCGAAGCCGGTTACGAACCCGAAATGGCCTATTTCGAATGCCTGCACGAAGTGAAACTGATCGTCGATCTGATCTATGAAGGCGGCATCGCCAACATGAATTATTCGATCTCCAACACCGCTGAATATGGTGAATATGTTTCCGGCCCGCGCATCCTGCCCTATGACGAAACCAAGGCGCGGATGAAGGCGGTTCTGAAGGACATCCAGAACGGCAAATTCGTGCGTGATTTCATGCAGGAAAACGCCGTTGGCCAACCGTCGTTCAAGGCCACCCGGCGCCTTAACGACGAACACCAGATCGAACAAGTGGGCGCAAAACTGCGCGCGATGATGCCCTGGATTTCCGAAGGGCGCATGGTTGATAAAGAAAAGAACTGATAGTTTTCAAGTTCTTGCAATACATAAGGCACCGCTGGTTGGCGGTGCCTTTTTACCTTTTGGGAAAATGTTCATGCGACCGCTTCAGATCACAACCCTGCGCAGCGAACCGGCCATCACCGGCGCAGACCCGACCCTTGCGAACTGGCTGACGGTTCTGGTGTTGGGTGTGATTTGGGGCGGCACCTTCATGGTTGTTTCGCTTGCCCTGCGCGGCTATGGCCCGGTCACCGTGGCGGCGGCGCGCACCGGGTTGGGTGCGGTGGCGTTGACCACGATGGCCCTGTCATTGGGGCGGGCTTTTCCACGATCCCCAAGGGTTTGGGTGGTTGCCGTGCCGATCGGGGTATTCTCATCGGCGGTTCCGTTTCTGTTGCTCAGTTGGGGCCAGCAATACGTGCCATCTGCCTTTGCCGGGCTGTCAATGGCCGCCTTGCCATTGTTCGTTCTGCCCCTCGCCCATTTGCTCACGGATGAAAAAATGAGCCTGCGCAAGATGTTGGGTGTGATCCTCGGGTTTATCGGCGCGCTGGTCCTGATGGGGCCCGGGCTGCGCGGGCTTGGCGCGGGGGCGGTGGAATCTCTGGCGCAGGCAGCCTGCATCGGCGCGGCGATATGTTATGCGGTCGCGTCAATCCTGACCCGACGCTGCCCGCCGGTTGATCCGGTCGCGCTTTCTGCGATCTCGCTGATTGTCGGGGCTGTCGTGCTGATCCCGCTGATGTTTGCCATCGAAGGCGTTCCGACCTGGCAGCCCGGCATCTCTGGCTGGGCAATCATCCTGTTGGGCCTTGTGCCCACGGCCATGGCGGCGGTTTTGCGCGTGCAGGTCATCCGCACGGCAGGGTCGGTGTTCATGACGCTGGTGAATTATCAGGTGCCCCTGTGGTCGATGGTGTTCGGCGCCCTCGTCCTGTCCGAGGCTCTACCGTTCCGGTTCTTTATCGCGCTGCTGCTGATCCTCGGCGGGCTGGCGATCAGCCAATGGGCCAGCCTGCGCAAACTTATCAGAATGTGACATTAGCAGGCAGGATTCCGAAGAGATAAGGCCTGATACTATACCTTTTCTGATAATCATGCCGCCGCCTTCACCTGATCGATGATCCCGGTCGCGATCTGTGCCAGCTTGGCTTCACCCCGCATTCGGACATCACCCGGATCGGGGATTCGGTGCCTGATGTGCGGGTCAGACGCCGCCCGTCCCCGACCAACAACCATCGCCGGTGGTGGCGTAATCTCTCAGCACGATATGGCCTGATTGTTCGCCGCCACGGTTGAACCCCGGATTGCGCATCGCGGCGACCACGTAGCGGTCGCCCACTCCGGTGGGGTGCCGTCTGATCCGCTCTGAGATCTGATACCGCACTGGCCTGATCACCGGGTTTGAACCCGTACGGGCCAATGAATTTGATTCCGTTGTCCACCGCCGGATCGAGGCTGGCCAAAATCATCACCGCCACGTCGGCGCGCATGGATGTGGTCAGTTGAATTATTCCTGATGTGATCTGACACCGCCCCTGCGCCCAGGTTCATCGCCGGTTCAACCGTCACCGGACAGGTGTGGGCGGTGCCACGCCCCCCGTCGGTTCCAAACAGTTTACGGTTCTTTCTGGGCTCTGATGTTCGCGCGACTATCCGGTCCCATGTGCGGCGGCCCACCACAAGGTAAGGGCCTGCCTTGTTTCTGCAATATCGTGTACCCGCAAAATCTGCACACCTTGGGCCACCGCAGCCAGCCCTACGCCGACGGACCCAAGTGCGCGGTCGCGCGCCTGATCGCCGCCACCTAGCGTGCCAATAAATTTCTTGCGCGACGCCCCCAGCAAAACCACACAGCCCAGGGCGTGAAACAGTGACAGTCCGGCCAGCAAGGTCAGGTTATGGTCCAGCGTCTTGCCAAAACCGATGCCGGGGTCGACGATGATACGCTCGCGGGCAATTCCCGACGCGCAGGCCGCCTCGACACGGGCGGCCAGAACATCATAGACATCAAGCAGAACGTTATCGTAATGGGGCGCCTGCTGCATCACATCGGGGGTGCCCTGGGCGTGCATCAGGCAAATCGGTGCGCCACTTTCCACCGCCAGCGGTGCCATGGCCGGATCATAGGTCATGGCCGACACATCATTCAGAATCGTGGCCCCCGCCGCCAAAGCCGCCCGCGCCACCCCCGCCTTGCGCGTGTCGATGGAGATTGCACCGTCAAACCCCGTGCGCAGGGCCGCAATGACTGGCACGGTGCGGGCGATTTCATCGTCAATCGGAACGACAGCGGCCCCTGGCCGGGTGGATTCGCCACCAATATCCACGATATCGGCCCCATCCCTAGCCATCTGGCGCGCCTGATCCAGCGCCGCCTCGGGGGCCGCGAACAGGCCACCATCGGAAAAACTGTCGGGGGTGGTGTTGAGAATACCCATAAGCCGGGGGCGATCCATCGACAGGCCTGCAATGGGCGCGCGGGTCGCTGTAAGCCGGGTCAATGTATCGGGCGGGATGTCGCAGGCGGCGACAAAATGCGCGGGCTGCCCGCGCTCCAACACCTCGGCCATGGTGAACCACTGCGCCCCCCGGCCAACGACACGGCATCATCGGGGCGGCGCGGGCCTGTCTGCACAAGAGGGCGGAAATAGCGGGTCATGGGGTCTCTATCGAATGCCCGGCGCCGGATTTCAAGTGGTGGGAAGATCCCGCCCGGGTATCGGGTGGCCCAGAACGTGCAGGTCGCCGGTTTCGGGCGGCGTTTCGCCGATTACGATCAAACTGTGCGCGCCGATCTTGTGGGCAAACCACGCCGCCAGCGTCGCGCCGCGAGATGCGTCAGCAGACGGCCCGTCAACACTGTCCAGCACCATTTTTGACGGCGCCCAAACCGCCAGCCCCCCTGTTTCATGGCCCAGTCCAGTTCGGTTCGCGTGCCAACCACCGCACAGCGCGGATCGCGCCCATGCAGCGCCCAGGCGTTCTGCTCTATCGCCAAAAGATCAATCCGCCGCTGTGCCGCCACGGTTGGCGCGGTAATTGTCGCGCCACAAGGCACATCGACGCACAGGATGACCGGCGCATTACGCGCCAGCAGATCGTCGATCCAACCGGCAAGATAAGCCGCCCCAAGGGCCGCATTCGACAGATAAACCACAAGAGGCGAAACCCGGGACTGCGCAAGATCGCGCGCCACCCCTTCATCCCGGCTGCGCACGATTTCCACGCCCAAGGCACCCGGACCACGATCCAGCTTTTCGATCCGAACGAAACACCGCAGCGCTTGCGGCGCAACCAGCACCCGCTGGGCAATTCGCTCTGCCAGAGTTTCAAGAAGGTTCAGCCGCTCTGCCGCCAGCTCGGTTGAAATCGCCTCGGTCAGGGTGTCATAGGACAGGATCTTGTCCACGTCATCATCGTCCGCGCCGTCATGGGGCGCCACCTCGACCACCAGACTGAACCGCAGGCGCTGGGTCGTGTCGCGCTCTTGCTGAAAGGCGCCAATTTCAACGGTAACGATATGATCGCGCAAGGAAATACGATCGGCCATGCCCGTGGGCGCGGTGGCCGCTGCGCGCTGTTCCAGATGGCCAAAGGCCTGTGTCAGATCGGATGGCATGGTGGCCCTGTCATGGTTTGGCCCATCCCTAGCGCAGCGGGCCGGAACGCGTTAGCCCTTGCGATAGAAAAGATGCACGCCGATGCTGGCCGTCTTGTCAAACTTGCGGCTCCAGCGGGGGCGCACGGCGTTGGTGTGGTAATAGGTGGCACCGTGGGTCAGCTTGCGCTGCGCGCCATCCAGCATCAGCCGCGCGATCTTGCCGACCTTCACCCAGGCTTTCCTCTCGTACACCTTGCGCGAACTGCCGTTACAGGTGAACGTGAACTGACACCGGTTGCGCCGGCCGGTTCCCTGATTGACGACCTTGCAGACCGACCCGGGAAAGGCGCGGCTATCGACCCGGTTCAAGATCACCTCGGCCACGGCAAAGATGCCCTTGACCGACTCGCCGCGCGCCTCAAAATAAAGCGCCTCGGACAGACAAGACCACTCGGCACCGCCCGCGGCCTTTGGCAATCGCGCCAGGGCGCGGGCCGAATATTCGGGCAGCGCGCCAGTGGGCGCAGCCTTGGGCGCCGGCGCCAAAAGGCGGCTGAGCCGGTTGCCCCGTTGAGGTTGCAATTGCGCACTGTCGGGGCCAAGCAGGCCGTTCAGGCGATGCTCAAGCTGGACGGTGGGGTCGTTGGATTGCGAAAATATGATATCAGCCCCGGCAGGGGCGGCAAATGTAGTGAGCGCACAAAAAAGCACGACCCACGTTAAACGCGAGTGTTTCATTCGGCCTCCGGACAACAAAATGCAGGGGCGGATTCGGCGAAAATTGCCAAAGCAGCAAGCGGCGGTTGGTCTAGGTCCGCAGCTACCGCTTGAAAACCCTCTTGAGGTGCGACGCCGGTTTCAGGCGGTTTCCTGCCGAAAAGCGCCCAGAGCGGTCAATCGCACGGCTCGGTTTTCACCCTGTCGCGGATCGCCAGGTGGGCCGCGGCAAGGCGTGCCATGGGCACCCGGAACGGCGAACACGACACGTAATCAAACCCTGCCGCGCGGCAAAACGCGATGCTGTCCGGGTCGCCCCCGTGTTCGCCACAGACGGATAGGGTGATGTCGGGCTGGGCGGCGCGCCCTCTCTCGGCCCCGAGGCTCAGCAATTCGCCCACCCCGTCGATATCCAACCGCAGGAACGGATCGTCGGGAAACACCCCTTGTTGCACATAGGGCCCCATGAACCGCCCCGCATCGTCGCGCGACAACCCATATGTCATCTGGGTCAGATCGTTGGTGCCGAACGACAGAAACGCCACGGTTTCCGCGATCTCTCCGGCGCGCAGGGCGGCGCGGGGCGTTTCAACCATCACGCCCATGCGATATTCGAAATCCACCCCGGATTCCGCACGCACCGCTGCGGCCACCCCATCGACCCGCTTGCGCACCAGTTCAACCTCGCGCCGGGCCGACACAAGCGGGATCATCACCTCGGGCACCACGCGCCCCCCACGGCGACCGCCGCTTCGAAAATCGCGCGGGCCTGCATATCGTATATTTCCGGCACGGCGATGCCCAGACGCACCCCGCGCATCCCCAGCATCGGATTGACCTCCCGCAGGGAATCGACCCGGGCAACCACATTGGCAAGGGGCAGATCCAAGGCTTCGGCCAGCCCCAACAGCCCCTCGCGCCCCTCGGGCAGGAATTCGTGCAACGGCGGATCAAGCAGGCGAATGCAAACCGGGCGCCCCTCCATGATGCGGAACAAATCAATGAAATCAGAGCGCTGCACCGGCAATAACCGCTCCAGAGCGGCGGCGCGATCTTCGGGACGGGCGGCAAAGATCATCTCGCGCATGACGGTCAGGCGATCAGCGTCAAAGAACATATGTTCGGTGCGGCACAGCCCGATTCCCTCAGCGGCAAATCGGTGCGCCATTTCCGCCTCGGCGCGGGTATCGGCATTGGCGCGCACGCCGATGTCGCGCAACTCATCCGCCCACCCCAAAAGCGACTGAAACGCATCATCCAGCGCCGGTTCCAACAGCCGCGCCGCGCCGACCAGGGCGATGCCCCGGCTGCCGTCAATGGTGACAATATCACCCTCGCGGAACACCCGGCCATGATCGCCGGTCAGGGTGCGCGTCCGGGCGTTGATGGCAACGCCCGACGCCCCGACGACACAGGGCAGGCCCAACCCCCGGGCGATCACGGCGGCATGGCTGGTGACCCCGCCCTTTTGGGTCAGGACAGCGGCGGCGGCCAACATGCCGCGCACGTCGTCAGGTTTGGTTTCCCGCCGGACCAGCACGCAGGGTTCCTCACGCGCCGCAGAAACCTGCGCGGCGTGGGCGGTGAACACCAAACGCCCGGTGGCGGCGCCGGGGCTGGCGGCGATGCCGCTGGCGAAACTGTCGCGCGGCCCGTCCGGGTCAACATGACGGTGCAGCAGATCGGAAAGCGCCATGGGGTCGATCCGCAGCACAGCCTCGGAGTGCGGGATGATTCCATCCTCGGCCAGTGCCACCGCAATGCGCACGGCAGCCCGGGTTGTGCGCGGCACGCGCACGGCGTCAAGAACGTATAACCGCCCGGCATCTATGGTAAATTCCACCTGCATTTCTTCGCGCAGCCGGTTGCGGCACAAGGCGCCGCAGGTCAGAAGCTCGGCAAAGACCGTGGGGCACAGATCTTCCAGCGACCCGCCGCGCGCGTCACGGGTAAGATAGATCGCGCGCGCGCCTTCCACCAGCGCCTCGCGCCCCTGACTTTGGCCAAGATAGCGCCCGGTGATCTGGGGTTGCCCCGTCATCGGATCGACAAATTGAATGACGCCCGAGCCACATTCCCCCCGCCGCCCCTGTCCAACCCCCAGCGCCATCACTTGCACCACCAGCCCCAGCCCGGCATCGGCGGGCGCGCCCTTGGCCTGACGCAACAGGCGCGCCGATGTCCCTTCCCAGGCGCGGGCCATGGAGCGCAAAACATCACTTAGCTGGCGTTCGGGGTCTTGGGGGAACGGCTCATCCAGTTCGGATTCGTAACTGGCAAGCAGGGCGCGAATTGAATCGGCATCGGGCGTATTGGATATTTCGAACATATCCGGGTCAAGGCGGGCGACCAGAACCGCATAAGATTGTATAAATCGAACATAAAGTGCATCTGCGGCCTGTGGCCCGATAAGATTGGTCAGGCGCAGGTGCTGGGCATCATTCATCCCGATATTCAGGATCGCCCCCGGCCCGCCCCAATCGGCCACCTCGCCCGAGGGGCGCACCGAAACCAGAGTGTCGCGGCCCAACTGTTCAAACAATTGTCCCAGATCGGGCAGATCGCCCTTGGCAATCCGGCGCACCAGATCAAAGCCAAGCGCAACAGTCGACGGCACCGGCAGGCCCATACGGATCAGCCGTTGCAAACATTTCGCCCGTCCGCCATGGGACGCAGCCGATATGGCCGCGGTGGCGGTGATCACAGTATAGGCGTCGATCTGGCTATGTTTCTGCACTGCAGCACTCCGATGTCGCGCGCAGGATAACCGCCTTGCAATGTCATGCAAGGTTTACATTGGACGTCTATCCTTCGATCAGCGTCAGATCGGCCACGCCAAGGCAGATGGTGCGAATCCGGCTGAGCAGGTTCAACCGGTTGCGCCGGATCACCTGACTTTCGGCATTCACCTGCACCGCTTCGAAAAAACCGTCGATGGGGGCCCGCAGGGCGGCCATGGCCGACATGGCGGCGGCGAAATCCTCGGCCTCCACGGCTGGCGCGATCTGCGCCTCGGCTGTGTCAAGCGCAGCAAACAGGGCCTTTTCCGCGTCGGTTTCGGCAAATTTCACATCCGCCCCAAAGGAATATTCCACCCCATCCTTCGCCTCGGCCTGCGCCAGAATATTGTTGGCCCGTTTGAACCCTTGCAACAGGTTTTCACCGTCATCGGTTTTCAGGAAGCCGGACAAGGCATTGGCACGATTGACCAAAAGCGTGAGATCATCATTGCCCGGCATGGCAAGGCAGGCGTCAATCACATCATGGCGGATGCCTTGATCGCGCAGATAGACTTTGAGGCGGTCATGGATGAAGGAGAGGAGGTCAAGCGACATAATCTGGGCGGCCTCCTGCCAGATATCTTCGTTGCTCTTGTTCGCATCAAAGATATCGATTTCCTGCCGATAAAGAGATTCAATCCAGTTTGCGTCGTCTCTGCCGGGATGAAGCAGATGGGAAACAATTAGTTCTATCAGCCTCCCAGACATCCCGTTTACCAAAACCAACCGGATCACACCCAACGCCGCTCGCCTCAACGCAAACGGATCTTTGCTCCCGGTCGGCTTTTCATCAATGGCCCAGAAACCCGCCAAAACATCCAGCTTGTCCGCCAGCGCGACCGTCACCGAAAGCGGCGCAGTCGGTACGTCATCGGACGGCCCGAGCGGCGAATAATGATCTTGCGCGACGGCGGCCACCTCTGCCGGGTGGTCAGCCGCCTCAATGTAATATCGCCCCATAAGCCCCTGAAGTTCGGGGAATTCATAGACCATTTCCGAGGTCAGATCAGCTTTGGCCAGCCCGGCGGCAAGGGCCGCCTGTTCCGGGTCGGCGCCGACCATCGGGGCGATTTCGCGGGACAGGGCCTGCACCCGCGCGACACGGTCAGCCAAGGTGCCGAGTTTGTTGTGGAAGGTCACGTTTTCCAGCGCCTTCACCCATTGGCCAAGGTCGGATTTGGCCACGCGCAGGTCATTGTCCCAGAAGAACCGCGCATCGGACAAGCGGGCGGCCAGAACCTTTCGATTGCCCGACAGGATCGTCGCCCCGTCGTCCGCCGTGGTGCGGTTGGCGACTGTCACAAATCGAACAATCTGGCCAGTTTTCAGGTCACGAACGCTGAAAAACTTTTGATGTTCCCGCATTGAGGTTTGCAGCACCTCGGGCGGAAGATGCAGGAAACCCTCATCAATCCGCCCCATCAGAACCACGGGCCATTCGACCAGACCGGCCACTTCGGCCAGCAGGGCAGCATCTTCGACCACCTCAAGCCCCTGGGCAAAGGCGGCGGTGGTGGCATCGGCCCAGATGTGATCGGCCCGTTCCTGCGCCGACAGCACAACGTTGGCGCGTTTCAGTTTGGCAGCGTAATCATCGAACCCGGTGACGGAAAACACCTCGGGCGCCAGAAAGCGGTGGCCGCGCGTCATATCGCCCGCGCGAATGCCGTCGATATCCAGATCAACAATGCGGTGGCCTGTATCATCAGACAGAATGCACAGGATCGAATGCAGCGGACGCACCCAGCGCAGATCGCCCGCGCCCCAGCGCATGGATTTGGGCCAGGGGAAATTGCGCACGACCTGCTCCAGCACCTCGGCCACGATCCCGTCGGCAGGGCGGCCCGGGGTTTCGATCACGGCGAAATAGACCTGGCCTTTTTTCTCGTCACGCACAGTTAATTGATCGCGGGTCAGGCCGGTCGCGCGCAGGAATCCTGCAACCGCCTTTTCGGGCGCATCGACGCGGGGGCCTTTGCGTTCTTCCCGCTTGGCGGGGGCGGCATCAAGCAGCCCTTCGACCGAGAGGGCCAGACGGCGCGGCGTGTGAAAGGCACCGGCAGAGGCATAGGTCAGGCCCGCCTCGACAAGTGCGTCAGTCATGCGTTTTTTCAGATCCTCGGCGGCCCGGGCCTGCATGCGCGCGGGAATTTCCTCGGACAGGAGTTCGATCAGGAGATGTGCCATGTCAGGGTTCTTTTCGCAAAAGGAGGGTCAGTCGCGCGGGGGGCATTCCGGGCCATCCGCGCTGCCGTCATAGTCAAGCTCGCCGCAGTGATTCAACTGGTGCCAGGCATAGGCGCGGCCATCGCCGAACACGGCAACCACGCGATCAACGCCGTATTCAATGTTGCGCTGCCCCAGAAAGGCGATCGCCTCGCCGGTGTCCAGCGCATCACCGATGGCATCCGCATCGAAACAATCAAACCACCCCGGCGCCGTCAGGGGTTGGGCGTTTTCATAGGTGACATAGGTTTCGGTCAGCATGGCCTGACTCATCGGTGTGGTAAAACAACTGCGATAACGCAGGGGCGAGCTTGCCGCGTCGATGCCCTGGAAATTCTCGGCCAGAATCGGCTCGGGCGTGTCGGTGACAAGGACGGTCAGTTCCACGTCTTCGGGTGAAAATTTCACCTCGTCATAATAGGCATAGACCTGAAGGTAATACATCGCCGCACCGGCGATCAGGGCGGTGATCACAAGGAACCCTCCGATAAACTTGCCATTCATGGGGCACGGCCACCTTGGGGCGTGTCGAGATAGGCATCGGCGCAGGCCTTGGCCAGGGCGCGCACCCGGCCGATATAGGCCTGACGTTCGGTCACCGAAATCACGCCGCGCGCATCCAGCAGATTGAACAGATGGCTGGCCTTGATGCACTGGTCATAGGCGGGGTGCGCCATGACGATCCGCTTGCCGGTTTTCGGATCATCCGCCGGGGCGGCAAGAATGCGCGCCGCTTCGGCCTCGGCATCGCGGAAATGTTGCAACAGGGTGTCGGTGTCGGCCACGTCGAAATTCCAGCGGGAATATTCCTGTTCCGTCTGGCGAAACACATCGCCATAGGTCAGCGCAATAGGCGCATCGGGGGCGTTGAACGGCATGTCCATCACATGATCGACGCCGAGGATATACATCGCCAGACGTTCCAGACCATAGGTCAACTCGCCCGCGACGGGGCGGCAATCATGGCCGCCGACCTGTTGGAAATAGGTGAACTGCGATACTTCCATACCGTCACACCAGACCTCCCAACCCAGCCCCCAGGCGCCCAGCGTCGGGGATTCCCAATCATCCTCGACAAAGCGGATGTCGTGCAGCGCCATGTCGATGCCGATGGCCGCAAGCGAGCCAAGGTAGAGATCCTGCAAATCGGGGGGCGAGGGTTTGATCAGCACCTGAAACTGGTAATAATGCTGCAACCGGTTGGGGTTTTCACCGTACCGCCCGTCAGTCGGGCGGCGCGAGGGCTGGACATAGGCGGCGGCCCAGGGGTTTGGCCCAAGGGCGCGCAGGGTGGTGGCCGGGTGGAACGTGCCAGCACCGACCTCAAGATCATAGGGTTGCAGCACGGCACAACCCTGCTGCGCCCAATAGGTCTGTAACCTCAGGATGATTTCTTGAAAGCTCTGGGGCGTGTCCACTGCGGGCCTCACATCTGGCGGGAAAAGCGCGTTCTGCATAGGCACATGGGCAACAAGGGTCAATTGCACCCGGCCATCTGTTCGATGTTTCTTGACGCCGTGCAAGATATATCGCTGTTAAGGTGGGCTGTGGGTACGGCAGAAAATGCAAGGGTTGAGCGGATAAGAATGTTTGGTTTTATAAGAAGTCTTGTGGTGGTTGTGGCCGCCTTTGTTGCGGCGGGCGCCAATGCCCAGCAGAATTCATGGATCCAGGTCGAGGCGCAGCCGCGTTTGCAGGCCGCACAGGAACGGGCGGCGGATTATGCCCAGAGGATCGCAAAAGTCGGGGGATTCCGGCTGGGCTCGAGCAGTTGGTACGCCATCGTGATCGGCCCCTTCGATGAGGCAACCGCCGAGTTCGAACGCCGGGCATTGCGCCGCGACAGGCAAATCCCCGCTGACAGTTTCGTCACCGACGGGCAGTCGTTCGGTACACAGTTCTGGCCCATCGGCGGTGCTGCTGTCGCCGCGCCCGACACGCCACCCACCGCCACACCGGCCACCCCTGTCACACCAGAAACCGAAACCGCAGCCCCCTTCCCACGCCCGAGCCAATCGATGAAACCCCGGCCGAAGCCCGGCGCAGCGAGGCACAGCTTAGCGGCAAAGAACGGCGCGATTTGCAGGTCGCCCTGCAATGGGAGGGATTTTACGACGCCGCCATCGACGGCGCCTTTGGCCGTGGCACCCGTGCCAGCATGGCCGATTGGCAGGCCGCCAAAGGTTATGACGTGACGGGCATCCTGACCACCCGCCAGCGAACCGAACTTTTGGCCGCCTATAACGCCATTCTCAACGGGCTGGGCATGGAAATCGTGCGTGACGATGTGGCAGGGATTGAGATCAAGCTGCCGCTGGCCCTTGTGGGGTTTGACCGCTATGAGCCCCCCTTTGCCCATTACGGCCCCCATAAGGATGGCAAATTCCCCAAGGTTCTTCTGATTTCCCAGCGGGGTGATGAAAACACCCTGTTCGGGCTGTATGACATCATGCAAACCCTTGAGATTGTTCCCGAACAGGGGGAACGGGAAAAGCGGCGCAATTCCTTTACCCTGATTGGCCAAGGCCGCGATTTCATCAGCCAGACCGAGGCGGTGGCCAAGGATGGCACGGTCAAGGGGTTTACCCTGATCTGGCCCACGGGCGATGAAAAGCGCCGCCAGCGGGTGATTGACGAAATGACCGACAGCTTTACCGCCATCCCCGGCCAGGTGATGGACGATCTGGTGGGCGAACCAACCGAGGATCAGCGGATCGACCTTCTGGCCGGGCTTGAGGTGCGCCAGCCCGAGGTGTCGCGCAGCGGATTCTATGTGGACCCGCGTGGGCATATCCTGACCACCAGCACGGCGGTTGAATCCTGCAAGCGCATCACCTTGAACGAAGAAATCGAGGCAAGCCTGACCGTCAACGACCCGGCCAGCGGTCTGGCCATTCTGACCCCCGGTCAGGCCCTTGCCCCCCGCGCCTTTGCCCATTTCCAACCAGCTGTGCCGCGCCTGAAATCCGAGGTCGTGCTGTCTGGCTATTCCTATGAGGGCATTCTGGGCGCGCCGTCCCTTACGTTTGGCACCCTTGCCGATCTGCGCGGGCTGAACGGCGAAAACGCAATCAAACGGTTGGATCTGGATGCACAGCCCGGCGATGCCGGCGGGCCGGTTCTGGACAAAAGCGGCGCCGTTCTGGGCATGTTGGTGCCGACCGTTGCAAAAGACGGGCGCGCTCTGCCCGATGAGGTGTCATTCGCCGTGGATGTGGAAACCATCGCCGGGTTCCTGTCCGACAACGGAATTACCGCCACAGCGGCCGAACGGGGCGGGGCATTGAAGGCGGGCGTGTTGAACGATCTGGCCACGGATATGACCGTTCTGGTCAGTTGCTGGCAGTGACCGTCAGCCTTTCCAGAACATCGAGGTAAACAGGACGTAAACCGCCATCACCTCAAGCCGGCCGAGCAACATGCCGCCAACCAACAGCCATTTGGCCGTGTCGTTGATCGTTGCAAAGGTGCCAGAGGGGCCAATGATCGGCCCAAGACCAGGGCCGATGTTGGCGATCGCCGTGGCCGCGCCTGTCAGCGCGGTCACGAAATCCAGCCCGGTCATCGCCAAAAGCACCGAAAGTGCGCCCAAAGACACCACGAACAGCACAAGAAAGGCGATTACCGAACTCAGCACATCATCCCCCACGGGCCGCCCGTCATAGCGGGGCGTAAAGATGCCGTGGGGCGAATGGATGCGCCTGATCTGCGATGAAATCGCCGAAAGCAGAATCTGATAACGGAAGATCTTGATCGAACAACAGGTCGATCCGGCACAGCCCCCCACCAGCCCGATCAGGAAAAACATCACCATGGGGAAACTGCCCCAGAGTTGATAATCGACACTGGCATATCCGGTGCCCGACATGATCGAAGTGACGTTAAAAAGCGCCTCGCGCAGCGAAGGTTCAACGGCGCGACCATCGGCCAGCATCTGATAGATGCACATCACCATCACAACCGCCAGGATCACGGTGATAAAGGCCCGTATCTGCGAATCGCGCCAAAGTGGCTGCGCGCTTCCGGCGATCAGTTGGACATAGCGCACAAACGGCATGCTCGCCAAAATCATGAAAATCGACGCCACGTATTCCGGCGCCCCCTGAAAGGCACCGAATGATGCGTCCGAGGTGGAAAATCCGCCCGTCGACAGGGTGGTCAGCGCGTGGTTGATCGCCTCGAAACTGGGCAGGCCAAGGGCAAGATAGCACAGGAAACACACGAACGTCAGCGCCACATAGATCCATGAAATCTGCGCCGCGATTTCGGCTGCGCGCGGCAGAATTTTTCCCATGGTTTCAAATGCTTCCGAACGGAAAATCTGCATCCCGCCGACCCGCAATTCAGGCATGAACACCATCGCGACGACAATGATCCCGATACCGCCGAACCATTGCAGCATCGACCGCCACAGCAAAATTCCGCGCGGCAGGTTTTCCAATCCGGTAAACACGGTTGATCCCGTGGTCGTCATGCCCGACATGGCCTCGAACATCGCGTCGGTCAGGCTCGCATCGGTTGCGCCCAGAACGAAGGGAAAGGCGCCGAACACCGGCAGCGCCACCCAGACCCCGACCGTCAGAAGAAAGGTCTGCTGGATCGAAATCCGTTCAACCACGCCATTGGAACAGGCCAGCGCGATCAGCCCGCCGGTCAGTGAAACGATCACGGCACTTTCCAGAAACGCCGGCCAATGGCCGTTGCCCGCCGCAATATCCACGGTCATCGGCACCGCCATGGTCACACCCAGGGCAGCCACAAGCAGGCCAATGACATATCCAACGGGGCGCGGGTCGATCATGGCGCAGGCTTGGCCGCAGGACGCTTGGGTGTCAACTGTTCCTGTGCTCCTGCCGCTCAGCCGCCATGGCTCAGGCTTGCGAAAAGCCGCGGATCAAGGCTGGCCTGGGCAAAGGTCGGGCCTTCGGTCAGGACCGACACCGCATCATGGCTGTGCAGGCTTTCCTGATGGCTGGCCACCACCCGGAAATCACCGATCCGGGCATCACCCTGCAATTCCCTGGCGAACAGCCGCGCCGCATCCTCGACAAAGATCGGGTTGGCGGCGTTCAGCTCGGCAAAGGCTTGTTCGTCCTCGCGCTTGACCATCACCTGGGTTTCCGTCGGCACGGCGATACGGCACAGGTCGATCAGGTCTTCGAACCAAAGGCAGGGCTGCCCCTCGGCCAGCACCACGGACAGGCGCGCAACCGAACGCTGTGAATGGGGCGTGGCCAGCTGCCCCCGGGTCTGGCGGGCATGTTCGGACAATTCCAGCGAACAAGGGCAGGTCGAGGAATATACATAGTCGAGATGCAAAATCCGCTGGCGCAGCCCGTCCTGTTCGACCAGTTCCAGCGCAATATCGTAATACTGATACCCCGACAGCCCGGACCGCAGTGATCCAAGGATCATCGGAAAGGAAAACCGCATCTGTATCCGGGCGTCAAAACTCTCAAGATCGGTTTTATAATCATCCAGCGCTGCCTCGATCACATTGAAACTGAATGTCTTTTCCGAATGAGCATAGAATGTGCGCATGATGCGCGACATGTTGATGCCCTTTTTGTCAGCCTCAAGCGATACCGTTCCGGTGACGCTGGTTTCCAGCATCAAAGGCGCGCCATCCCGGGTCAGATAACGGATCGGCAGGCGAAAATTGCTGATCCCCACATGCTGAATCTGGCGCTGTGCGCCCCGAATCAGGCCGGCAGGGCCATTCTGAATATCAGGCAGGGTGGCGCGATAGGCCGCATCGGCGCGAAATTCCGACGGATACTCCCGCGACAGACTGCCCGCAGTCAGATCGGCGAGGACCGGATCGACGGCGTTGATTTCTTTCGCGCTGGCCTGCCCTGCCCAGTCACGCAGCAATTTCAGCGCGCGCGCGGCATCGTCACGATCAGGATCACGGTTAACCTTGGCCATACGGACATTCATGCTTAACCCTTTCGGGGCAGGTGACGGATGCAGAATAGATAGGCAACCATGGCGGAATTTCACAGAAAATAAAGATATTGCTGCAACGGTGAAGACAGATTTCGGTGAAATGCGCGGCCCGAACAGGAGTGTAACATGGATGAATGCGAATGGGTCGTACAGGCGGCACCCGAACAGGCGCCGCCCGAATCAGCGCTCAGACCGTATCAAGGGCATTGCGGATATCGGCCAAAAGATCGTCGGGGTCTTCGATCCCGATGCTGACCCGCACAAGGCCGGGGGTGATGCCCAGTGTCGCGCGCTGGTCTTCACCCAGACGTTGGTGGGTCGTTGTCGCCGGGTGGGTAACGATGGATTTGGCATCGCCCAGATTGTTGGAGATTGTGATGATTTCAAGGGCGTTCAAAAACCGGAACGCTTCGGCCTGGCCACCTTTGATGTCCAGCGACAGAACCGTACCCCCCTTTCCATCATCCGGCAGGCGACCTCGTGCTGGGGGTGGCTGGGCAGATGGGGAAAGATCACGCGCGCCAGTTTGTCATGCCCTTCCAGCGCCGTGGCGATGGTGGTTGCGGCATCGGTCATGGCACGCACCCGCAGATCAAGGGTTTCCATGCCTTTCAGCATGACCCAGGCGTTGAAGGGCGACAGCGCGCCGCCGGTATGTTTCACATAGGGTTCAACCGTCTTGCGGATGAATTCACGACTGCCAAGGATGATCCCGCCAAGGCACCGCCCCTGCCCGTCGATGTGTTTCGTCGCGGAATAGACGACGACATCGGCACCCAGTTCCAAAGCGCGGCTCCAGATCGGGGTGGCAAACACATTGTCCACGATCACCGTGGCCCCCACGGAATGGGCAATTTCAGCGACAGCGCCCAGATCAATCACCTCCAGCGTCGGGTTGCTGATCGATTCCAGGAACACCGCCTTGGTGTCGGGGCGCACGGCGGCGCGCCATGCGTCCAGATCGGTGCCGTCGACAAATGTAACCTCAACCCCGAAACGCCCCAGCACATTTTCGAGAATATAAAGGCAAGAGCCAAACAACGCCCGGCTGCTGACCACGTGATCGCCCGCCCTGAGCATTGAAATCAGCGCGCCACTCACCGCAGCCATGCCGCTGGCGGTGGCGAATCCATCCTCGGCACCTTCAAGGGCTGCGATTCGTTCTTCGAACATGCGCACTGTGGGGTTGCCATAACGGGCATAGATGAACTCATCTTCGCCCGATTTCAGAAATCGCGCCTCGGCCTGTTCGGCGCTGTCATAGACAAAGCCCTGGGTCAGGAAAATCGCTTCGGACACTTCGCCGTACTGGCTGCGTCGGCTGCCGGAATGCACCAGTTTGGTGCGGGTGTTCCAGTCTTTCGTCATGGATGCCTCTTTTACAAAAACCCCCACCGTAAAACGCCGGAGACATTTGTTCCGACCTCTTTAGCGGAATATTTAACGTGGCCCGCAATCCGGTGAACAAATCGCCACGATGCTGGCGGGCATAGCGCCGCTGCCCGGGCCGGTCAAGCACCGTCACACTGCTGTAACCGCAGGTTCACTCTTTCGCCGTATTGATTGGTTAACGTCAGGTCACAAGTTATGGGGAGAATTCCCGATGCCCTTGATCCACTTCACGCCGGATCGCGATGATGCCGCAGCCCTCGACGCGGCCCTGCACAGCCTTGCCCCACAAACACCGGTGATCGTCATGATCCACGGGTTCAAATTTGCGCCGGGCATCACCGGCGCCTGCCCGTTCCGCGACATCCTGTCGCTTACCCCGGTGCGCCGCGCCCGGGCCGTTTCATGGCCCCGGCATCTGGGTGTCGGGCGCAGTGGCACCACGGCCGAACCGCTGTGCATTGCCGTTGGGTGGAATGCCAGGGGGACAATCTGGGGCGCGTGGCGGCGGGCGCGCATTGCCGGGGTGGCGCTGGCCGCAGTGCTGAACCGGATCCACCAGACACATGACCGCCCTGCCGGAATTATCGCCCATTCCCTTGGCGCGCGCGTCGCCCTGTCGGCAATCAAAGCTGCCCGCGCGGGCAGTGTCGGGCGGGTCATTCTGCTGGCCGGGGCGGCGTTTCGCGGTGATGCACGGGGCGCCATGGCCAGTCCGGCAGGCGCCACCGCCGAGGTGCTGAACATCACCAGCCGCGAAAACGCTGTCTTTGACGCGTTGATCGAAATGACCGTCGGCGGCGGGCGGCGGGCGGTCGGGCGTGGCCTGCACGGCGCGGCACCCCGCTGGATAGACCTGCCGATCGACAGCCACGCCAGCCGCGCCGCCCTGCGCAGCCTTGGCCATCCGATCGCGCGCCCGGTACGGCGGGTGTGCCACTGGTCAGGTTATCTGCGCCCGGGGCTGTTTGCGCTTTATCGGCGGTGGCTGAGCGATCCCGCCGCCCTGCCTTTTGAAACATTGGCCGCCTGTCTGGCCGAACCTGCGGCGCCATTCCGCGCCCTGCCCCGCACCGCACACACCCCTGCGTGAGGCGGCCTTGCACCCCGGCGCCTGCGCCCCCACAGTCGGGCAAGGCAACCGGAGAATCCTATGACCACCCCAATTGATCTGTTTTACTGGCCCACCCCCAACGGATGGAAAATCTCTATCGCGCTTGAGGAAATGGGCCTGCCCTATAACCTGCACCTGATCGACATCGGCGCAGGTGCCCAGTTCGACCCCGCGTTCCTGAAAATCGCACCCAACAACCGGATGCCTGCCATCACCGACCCTGAGGGCCCGGACGGCGCGCCGATCTCAATTTTCGAATCTGGCGCAATCCTGCAATATCTTGCCCGCAAAACCGGGCAGTTCTGTGGCGCGACCGAACGCGACAGGGTCGCTGTGGATCAATGGCTGATGTGGCAGATGGGCGGGCTTGGCCCCATGGCAGGTCAGGCGCACCATTTTCTGAAATACGCCCCGGCGATGGACCCGCCCAATGACCTGCCCTATGCCAAAGACCGTTATCGCGCCGAAACCGGGCGGCTTTACGGCGTTCTTGACCGGCAGTTGGCCGCAAATGAATATGTGGCCGGAGATTTCTTTTCCATTGCCGATATGGCGATCTGGCCCTGGGCGTCGCTTTGGGAAGGCCAACAGCAAACCCTGGAAGACAAACCCCACATAGCCCGCTGGCTCGATGCCGTTGCCGCGCGCCCCGGCGTGGTTGCGGGGCGGGCTGTGGCGGCAGAAAACCGGTCTGACCTGCAAACGAACAAGGCCGCGCAGGACCTTTTGTTCAAACGATAAAAACGCGCGTTGGGGGCCGCCTGCGCGCCCAACGCCCCCGAGGCCATTGCACAGGCGCAATTTGCACCCTAGCGTCGCGCCATGAACAACGACCGCCCCCTGCTCGGCATCCTTCTGATGATCGGTTTCACCGTCACCGCGCCGGTGATGGACACGTTCGCCAAACTTGCCGCGTCCAGTGTGGCGGTGGGGCAGATCGTGGCATTCCGCTTTGGCCTTCAGGCGTTGCTGTTGTTCCCCGTCGCGCTGTTGCTGGCGCAGCTTGCCCGGCCAACGGCGCGGGATTGGGGGCTGCACTTTTTGCGCGCGGCGCTGATTCTGGTGGCCACGGGGGCGTTTTTTACCGCACTGCGGGTGATGCCCATCGCCGATGCCATCGCGATTTTCTTTGTCGAACCCTTCATCCTGACCCTGCTGGGCGCCGTGTTTCTGGGCGAAACCATCGGCTGGCGCCGCATTGCCGCCTGTGGTGTGGGCTTTGCCGGGGCGCTGTTGGTGATCCGCCCCAGCCTGGCCGTGTTTGGCCCCGTCGCAATGCTGCCCCTTGTGACGGCCCTTTGTTTTGCCAGTTACATGGTCCTGACCCGCCGGATCGCGCGCCGCATCCCCCCCGTGGCCCTGCAATTCTGGACGGCATTCGGGGCCACGCTGCTGATCCTTCCGGCGCTCTGGCTGGCGCGCGACGGCGATTTCGCCCCCCTGCTGACGGTGCGCCCCCAGGGCATTGTCTGGGTCTGGCTGATCGGCGTCGGGCTGGTTGCCGCCATATCGCATTTGTTCATCAGTTTCGCGCTGAAGGTCGCCCCTGCCGCCACCATCGCCCCCTTGCAGTACCTTGAGATCGTGGCTGCCACGACCCTTGGCTATTTCGTCTTTTCCGACCTGCCGGATCTGCCCACCTTTGCCGGAATCGCCCTGATCATCAGCTCGGGCTTTTATGTCTTCCTGCGCGAACGGCGATTAGAGCGCGCCGCCCTTCTTGCTGCGCGTCCGCCGGTATGACAACAATCCTGCGCGCCGAAGACCGCCCGCTGCTGGGCATTACCCTGATGCTGGGGTTCTGCGTTCTGGCCCCCATGGGCGATGCCACGGCCAAGCTTTTGGGCCACACCCTGCCCGTGGCACAACTGGTGACCGTGCGTTTTGTCCTTCAGGTGATCATTCTGGCGCCCCTTGTCGCCATGGCGCCGGCTGCGGTGCGCCTGAGCCGGCGGATGCTGCTGCTGACGGCCCTGCGCACGGCGCTGCATATGGCCGGGATTGGCGCGATGTTTCTGTCGCTGTTTTATCTGCCAATGGCCGAGGCAATATCCATCGCCTTTGTCATGCCATTCCTGCTGCTGCTGCTCGGAAAATTCGTGCTGCACGAAGAGATCGGCCCGCGCCGCATGGCCGCCTGCTCGGTCGGGTTCATCGGCACGTTGATGGTCGTGCAACCCAGCTTTGCCGCCTTTGGCGCGCCCGCGCTGTTGCCGTTGATCGTTGCCGTCGTCTTTTCGCTGTTCATGCTGGTGACCCGGACCATGGCCAAGGATGTCGATCCCATCGGGCTGCAATTCGTCAGCGGACTCATGGCATCGGTCGTGTTGGTCCCCGTGTTGTTCCTGTTGGACGGCACCGGATTGCCCCACCTCGATCCGGTGATGCCCGAAGGCCGCGCCTGGCCTTTGCTTGGCCTTCTTGGTTTGCTGGGCACTGCGGCACATCTGTTGATGACCTGGTCGTTGCGCTTTGCCCCTTCGGCCACATTGGCGCCTATGCAATATCTGGAAATCCCGGTCGCCACGTTGATCGGCTGGGCGGTATTTGGCAATTTGCCCAACGGGCTGGCCGCGCTTGGCATTGTCGTAACGCTCATTGCCGGGCTTTATATCGTGCTGCGTGAACGCGCGCTCAGCGCAGCCCCACCAAAAGCGGCACCAGTGCAGCACGCGGCACGATAACCAACATCCCGGGCGCATCAAACCACAACCGCACCGGCCCCGTAACCCGGTTTGACGTGCCGCCCCGCACCCCCGGCGCGAACTCCAACCCGTCTATGGGCCAGTTCAGCCCCTCGGACCGCCCGGTCACCGGCTTCATCGGAAACAGCGAAAACCGCATTCCCGGCTCCAGCGACAGATCAATCGCGTCGGGCACATGAACCACCACGTCCTGCGCACCAATCAGCACGACTTTTTGATTGCGCGCCCGCACCAATGTGCTGAGCGCGGCCAGTTCGTGATCAACCTGCCCCCCAGAAACCCCAGCCCCAGAATCAGTGGCGTCGACAACCGCGACAAGCATTTCTGAAAATCCGTGGTCTCCTGACAGGGATCGTGAATCACCCGCGCCGCACTGATTCTGCCCCGTGCTGATTGCGAGATTGAATCAAGATCACCGATGGCCCAGTCGGGCGTGTGCCCCAATTCCAAAACCCGGTCCGCCCCGCCATCCGCCGCCACCAAAAGCGGCGCGATCGCCAGAGATTCGTCCAGATCCCCTGATAAAACAGGGCCTCCACCCACCAAAGTTGCGCCGGACCTGTCGGCGCCTATATTCTCAAACATGGCGATATTAACTCTATCTCAGGATTTTGACCACATTCTGGCCGCGAAAAGATACCGGATTTCCCGCAGTTCTGTTCTTATTTGGGAACCAATCCGTGGTAAACATACCCCTGCTGGATCGGGGGAGAAAGCGAGTTAACCATGGTTGGATCGAGTAAGATTCTGACTGTTTCATATGGCACGTTCTCGTGCACACTCGAAGGGTTCGACCAACCGTTCGAGACGATGAAATCAATCGCGGAGTACTTTCGTGATCTGGCTGCGGACGACCGTTATTTCGGCGCCGAGCCGCCACAGCCCGACGCCCAGATGCTCCACCAGATTGCCGAACGCGAGGTGAACCGCCGGGTCGAAACCCAGGTTCAGAAAAACGGTGTGGTCTTGCGCCAAACGGCAGACGCGATCACAGGCGATACCGATCAGCCACCCGAACGCCCGGCCAATCGTGCCAAAGCCGCGTCCGGCGACGACCGCCGGCCCTCAGGCCCCAAGGCCGATGCCGGCGACAACACGCCTTTTGAGGTCGATATTGACGGCGACAGTGTGGCCGCCAAACTGTCACGCATCCGCGCCGTCGTCGCCCGCGCCCGGGCCAACCGCGACGCCGACACCGCGTTCGTCGAGGATGAGCCGGTCGAGGCCTATCTGAACGATCCCATCGCGCCCGTGGATGACAGTGACGCCCCATTGCAGGACGACACCGACGATTTTGCCACGGAATCTTTGACCGACGACGATTCCGAACCTCCCGTAAGCTTGGCCGACATGCTGGCGAACGAAGCAGAAAATGATACGGTTGCCGAGCAAGCCCGTATCGAGAAGGAAGCCGAAGAGGCCGCCGCCGAGCACGCCCGCATCGAGAAGGAGGCCGAAGAGGCCGCCGCCGAGCAAGCCCGCATCGAGAAGGAGGCCGAAGAGGCCGCCGCAGCCGAGCAGGCCCGTATCGAGAAGGAAGCCGAAGAGGCCGCCGCCGCCGAGCAAGCCCGTATCGAGAAGGAGGCCGAAGAGGCCGCCGCCGAGCAGGCCCGCATCGAGAAGGAGGCCGAAGAGGCCGCCGCAGCCGAGCAGGCCCGCATCGAGAAGGAGGCCGAAGAGGCCGCCGCCGAGCACGCCCGCATCGAGAAGGAAGCCGAAGAGGCCGCCGCAGCCGAGCAAGCGCGCATCGAAAAGGAAGCCGAAGAGGCCGCCGCCGCCGAGCAGGCCCGCATCGAGAAGGAGGCCGAAGAGGCCGCCGCCGAGCAAGCCCGTATCGAGAAGGAGGCCGAAGAGGCCGCCGCCGCCGAGCAGGCCCGCATCGAGAAGGAGGCCGAAGAGGCCGCCGCCGCCGAGCAGGCCCGCATCGAGAAGGAGGCCGAAGAGGCCGCCGCAGCCGAGCAGGCCCGCATCGAGAAGGAGGCCGAAGAGGTCGCCGCCGAGCACGCCCGCATCGAGAAGGAAACGGTCGAGGCTGCCGTGCCTGTCAACCAGCCACTCCAGCCCATTGCTCGCGTTATCAAACTGAAGCGGACCGATTTTGAGGCTGCTTTGGCCGCTGGCGAAATCGAAGAAGTCGGCGATGACGACGACCTGACCGACGACGACGATGATATGGTCGCCGAAATCGAAGTCGATGGCGAGTCCGACGACCTGTCCGACACCGACGAGAACAACGATGAGGGTGACACCCTTGCCGATACCATCGCGGCAGTCCTGGCAGATGATGCCGACGCCCCCGGAAACGTCTTTGCCGAACCCGCCGACGACAAGGACGCGCAGCCCGAAACAGCAGACGCCGACGATTCGCTGACCGAAGGCATCCGCGATCTGATCGGGCAAACCAGCCTGGATCAGAACGCCGAGGCCGAGCTGGCCGCGGAACTGGCCGAAGTCGAACGCGAGGCCGCCGAAGCCGAAGCCAAGGCTGCCAAGGCCAAGATGCGCTATGCCGATCTGATGGAGAGCCCCGAAGAGGAAAGCGAAGCGTCCGATGAGGCGCCGGCCGAGGATGGGGACGAACAGGCGCTGAACCGGCTGCTGAACGAAACCAATGCCAAGCTGAACGAAACCGAAGGCTCCCGCCGCCGCTCGGCCATTGCCCACCTCAAAGCCGCCGTCGCGGCAACCAAGGCCGACCGCCTGCTCAAGGGGGATCGCAGTGAACCGGCCGAAGACGAAAGCCTGAATCGCTATCGCGATGATCTGGCTCAGGTGGTGCGCCCGCGCCGCCCCATGATGGCCCCCGCCACATCGGGCGAAGCCGCGTCAACCCGCGAACGCCCGACCGATCCGCTGGCGCCGCGCCCCGCACCTCTGGTGTTGGTGTCCGAACAGCGGATCGACACCCCCGCCGAAGGCACGGCCCGCCCTGCGGTCATTCGCCCCCGCCGGGTGTCGGCCAACCGCCCCAGTGCCGCGCCAGAACCCGCCTCCATCGAAAAAGACGCAATCAGCTTTTCGGATTTCGCCGCCGAACGCGGCGCCGAAGACCTGCCCGATCTTCTCGAAGCGGCGGTTGCGTATTCCTCCAAATACGAAGGACAGGCGGAATTGTCGCGCCCGCAAATCCTGCGCCGCGCAGCAACCCTGCGCCCCGACCTGACCGACAGTCGCGAAAAGGGCCTGCAAAGCTTCGGGCAACTTTTGCGCTCGGGGCGGATTCGTAAGGTCGGCCAGGGCCAGTTCGCCCTGGGCAACACGGCCCGCGAACCACAAAGCCGCGCCTCGGGTCATTAAGGCACCTGCACAGACCCAAAAGGCGGCCCCATCACGGGGCCGCCTTTTGCATTCCAGACCGGTGTACCACCGCGCCCTAATCGTCGCGCGGCGCGTCCGGGTCGGCCTGACCGATGCCGCGAAACACCGCGCGGAACGGCAACGCCCAGACCACCCCGAGCGCCAGATAGATCACCACTTCGATCAGAATATTCGGGCGCGTCAACAGCGTGACCGCCCAACTGGCCACCAGAATATAGATCGGCAACCCCACCAGCAGAATCACCAGCGACCAGCGCCGTCTGGCCCGATAACTCAGCGCCATATCACCCCCTCAATCGGCAAACGGATCGGTCACGAGGATCGTATCTTCCCGCTCGGGCGAGGTGGACAGCAGCGCGACAGGGCAATCAATCAACTCCTCGACGCGGCGCACATATTTGATCGCATTCGCGGGCAATTCGGCCCATGACCGCGCGCCTTCGGTCGATTCGCTCCAACCCGGCATCTCTTCGTAGATCGGCACGCAGCGCGCCTGTTGCTCTGCCGCTGTGGGCAGATAATCAAGCCGCGTTCCATCCAGATCATAGGCGACACAGATTTTCAGCGTCTCGAACCCGTCCAGCACGTCGAGCTTGGTCAACGCGATCCCCTTAACGCCGGATGTGGCGCAGGTCTGGCGCACCAGCACCGAATCAAACCAGCCACAGCGCCGTTTGCGCCCGGTCACGGTGCCAAATTCATGACCCCGCTCGCCCAGACGCTGGCCCATATCATCGTTCAGCTCTGCCGGAAACGGCCCCTCGCCCACCCGGGTGGTATAGGCCTTGACGATACCCAGCACGAAATCAATGGCCCCGGGCCCAATACCGGTGCCCGTGGCCGCCTGCCCGGCAATCACGTTGGACGACGTGACAAAGGGATAGGTGCCAAAATCAATGTCCAGTAACGCACCTTGCGCCCCCTCGAACAAGATCCGCTTGCCCGCCCGGCGCTGTTCGTTCAGCACCTTCCAGACGGGGGCCGCGTATTCCAGAACCTGCGGCGCGATCTCGCGCAGGGATGCCAACAACGCGTCACGGTCCACCGGCTCCAGCCCCAGCCCACGGCGCAGGGCATCATGATGCACCAACGCACGATCCACCCGGATTTCCAGCGTGGCGGGATCGGCCAGATCGGCCACCCGCACGGAACGGCGCCCCACCTTGTCTTCATAGGCCGGGCCAATGCCCCGCCCCGTGGTGCCGATCTTGGCAACCGACGTGGCGGCTTCGCGGGCGCGGTCCAGCTCGCCATGAATTGGCAGGATCAGCGGCGCGTTTTCAGCGATCATCAGATTTTCGGGCGAAATTTCGACCCCCTGTTCACGCAACGCGGCGATCTCGCTCAGCAGATGCCATGGGTCCAGCACCACGCCATTGCCAATCACCGACAGTTTGCCACCGCGCACGATGCCCGAGGGCAACAGCGACAGTTTGAACACCTGTCCGTCGATAACAAGGGTGTGGCCCGCATTGTGGCCGCCCTGAAACCGGGCGATGACATCGGCCCTTTCGCTGAGCCAATCCACGATCTTGCCTTTTCCCTCGTCCCCCCATTGGGCTCCGACGACGACGACATTGGCCATAAGGCTTCCTTTCCCGATCCCGGTGCCGCGTTCCGTGCGGCCCGCGCCCATATACGCGCCCGACCGGGACAGGACAAACGGATTTCGCACCCGACCCGGGGCTTTACATCACGCGTCCACCTCTGGCATCCAATAAGGACAGAAGTTGGAGGGATATGATGGGGTTTTTACTGCGCTGGCTGTTTGCCTTTGTCCTTCTCGCGGCGACGTTCAACCCCACTGATCTGAACTATATCCGCTGGGCGCGCGCCAACTGGGATTTACAGATGCCGCTGACGGTGCTTCTGGGCCTTGTCCTGCTGGTTGGATATATCGTCTATCTGCGCGCCACGTTCCGTTCGATCGGTCCGATCGGGATGGCCCTTGTCGCGGCGTTGGTCGGGGCCGTGATCTGGGTGCTTTACGATTATGGCATCCTGCGGCTGGACAACCGCGACATGAATATCTGGCTGGCTCTGTTTGCCCTGTCGCTGATCCTCGGGATCGGGCTGAGCTGGAGCCTGGTGCGGCGCAAACTGTCGGGTCAGGCCGATATGGACGACGTCGACGAATAACCTCGGGGATTCGGCCACGCTTTGGGGTTGCAGCGCATGGCTTTGGCTTCTAGATACCGCCTGTCCCATTGCCAAAGGCCGCCGTCATGGAAAACATCGTTCTTATCGTTCATCTGATCCTGGCGCTTTGCCTGATTGGCGTTGTGTTGCTGCAACGCTCGGAAGGTGGCGGGCTGGGTATGGGCGGTGGCGGCGGTGGTGGCGCCATTTCAGCCCGGGGCGTCGCGACGGCGCTGACCAAGCTGACCTGGATCTTTGCCATCTGTTTTATCGGCACCTCCATCGGGCTGACGGTGATCGCGGCGCAGAAATCGGCGGGAAGCTCGGTCGTGGACCGGTTGGGCGTTCCAGAGCCGGCTGCGGAAACACCCGCCCTGCCCGCAGGCAGCGATCTGTTGCCGCCCGCGGCTGACGATTCGCCCCTGACGCCGCCGCGCGCGGACTGAACCCTCCCGATTGGGGGCGCGCAGTTTAGCGCCCCAAGATGTTGCGCTTTGGTTGCGGGCAGAGCGCGAATCCTGTAAGGCTTAAACCCCGTGGTGGTGCGTATTGCGCACCGCATTCCATTTGCATTTGCGACGCGTCGCAGCGATCACTCACGGGGGCCTTTGATCATGGCACGGTATGTTTTTATCACGGGCGGCGTGGTTTCATCTCTGGGCAAAGGGCTGGCCTCGGCTGCCTTGGGGGCGTTGTTGCAGGCCCGTGGTTTTTCCGTGCGGTTGCGCAAACTTGACCCATACCTGAACGTCGATCCCGGCACGATGAGCCCGTTTGAACACGGCGAAGTTTTCGTCACCGACGACGGCGCCGAAACTGATCTGGACCTCGGCCATTACGAACGCTTTACCGGGGTGGCGGCGCGCAACACCGATTCTGTATCGTCGGGACGTATCTATTCCACCGTTCTGGAGAAAGAGCGGCGGGGCGATTATCTGGGAAAAACCATTCAGGTCATTCCCCATGTGACCAATGAAATCAAAGACTTCCTCAAGATTGGCGCCGATGAGGTGGATTTCATGCTCTGCGAAATCGGCGGCACGGTCGGCGATATCGAGGGGCTGCCGTTTTTCGAGGCAATCCGCCAGTTCGCCCAGGACCGGCCCCGTGGTGAATGTATTTTCATGCACCTCACCCTGTTGCCCTGGATTGCGGCCAGTGGGGAGCTGAAAACCAAACCGACCCAGCACAGCGTCAAGGAGTTGCGCTCGATCGGTATCGCGCCGGATATTCTGGTCTGCCGGTCAGAACGGCTCATTCCGCAGAAAGAGCGTGAAAAACTGGCGCTGTTTTGCAACGTGCGCCCGGATTCGGTGATCGCCGCCTATGATCTGAAATCCATCTATGAGGCGCCGCTGGCCTATCACCGCGAAGGGCTGGATCAGGCGGTTCTGGATGCGTTTGGCATCTCGCCCGCGCCGCGCCCCAATCTGACCCGCTGGGAAGATGTGTTTGACCGCATCTATAACCCCGAAGGCGAGGTGCGCATCGCCATCGTCGGCAAATATACCCAACTTGAGGACGCCTATAAATCCATCGCCGAGGCCCTGACCCACGGGGGCATGGCCAACCGGGTGAAGGTGCGGATTCAGTGGGTGGATGCCGAATTGTTCGAACGGGGCGATGCCGCCTCGTCGCTGGAAGGGTTCCACGCCATCCTTGTGCCCGGCGGCTTTGGCGAACGCGGCACCGAGGGCAAGATCAAGGCAGCCGAATACGCCCGCACCCGCAACATTCCCTATCTGGGCATCTGTCTGGGCATGCAGATGGCAGTGGTCGAAGCGGCCCGCAATCTGGCCGGGCTCAGCACCGCCGGAAGCGAGGAATTTGACCACGAGGCCGGAAAAAAGCGTTTCGAACCCGTGGTTTACCACCTCAAGGAATGGGTGCAGGGCAATCACACCGTCGCCCGTAAGCTGGGCGATGACAAAGGCGGCACCATGCGCCTTGGGGCCTATACCGCCAATCTGACCGAAGGGTCAAAGGTGGCCGAAATTTATGGCCGCGAGGTGATCGAGGAACGCCACCGCCACCGCTATGAGGTGGATCTGGCCTATCGCGCCGCGTTGGAGGAAAAAGGCATGGCGTTTTCAGGCATGTCCCCCGATGGCCGCCTGCCCGAGATCGTCGAGATCAAGGACCACCCCTGGTTCATCGGCGTGCAGTTCCACCCCGAGCTGAAAAGCAAACCTTTCGATCCGCACCCTTTGTTCAAGGATTTCGTGCGCGCCGCAAAAGACGTATCGCGGCTGGTTTGACGCCCCCCTTACCCGGAGACTGATATGCCCAAAGGTTACTGGATCGCCAATAACATCGTTCACGATGCCGAAACTTATAACCGCTATAAAGAGGCAAACGGCGCGGTGTTTGCCCGGTATGGCGCGCGGTTCATTGTGCGCGGTGGGACGCAGAAATCGGTTGAGGGTGATCCGTTTCCACGTTCGGTTGTCATCGAATTTGCAAGCTACGCCGATGCGCTCGCCTGTTATGATGACCCGGACTATCAGGCGGCCAAGGCCATTCGTGTGCCGGTATCCGAAGGGCGGGTGGTGATTGTCGAAGGTTACGACGGCTAAGCCCCTTTTCCCCGGCCCCGTTCCGGGATAGCAGCGAAAGATGCTGTCGTATCAACACGGATATCACGCGGGCAATCTGGCCGATGTGCACAAACATGCCTTGCTGGCGTGGGTGCTGCGCTATCTCACTGCCAAGGGTAAACCCCTGTTTTATCTGGAAACCCACGCCGGACGGGGGCTGTATGATCTGGGCGCGCCCGAGGCGTTGAAGACCGGCGAAGCGGCGGCAGGGATTGCCCGGGCCGAACCACTTTTGCCCGATGATCACCCGTATCGCGCGGCGCTTAGCGCAGTGCGCGCACAACACGGGGCGGCGGCCTATCCCGGATCACCCCTGATCGCCCAGCATTTTTTGCGCCCTGGTGACAGCCAACATCTGGCCGAACTGCACCCCGGCGAACACGCCGCCCTGGCGCAGGTGGCCGGGCGCGCGACGTTGCACAAAACCGATGGGCTGGCGCTGGCCCATGCCCTGTTGCCGCCCACGCCCCGCCGGGGGCTGGCCCTGATCGACCCGAGTTATGAGGTGAAAACCGAATACGCCGATATTGCCCGGCTCATCCCGCAGTTGCACGCCAAATGGAACGTGGGGGTGATTATGCTGTGGTATCCGATCCTGCCCGACGCGCGCCACCGGCCCATGCTGCGCGCCCTGTGTGGCGCCCTGCCCGATGCCCTGCGCCACGAGGTGGGGTTTGTCCCGGCCCGTCCGGGCCACGGAATGCAGGGCAGCGGCATGTTCATCGTCAACCCGCCATGGGGCACAAAAGAAGAGGCCGCCCGATTGGACGGCCTTTTCGCGAAACTGTGATCGGCTGGCGGTTCAGAAATCCAGGGTGACGCGGCGGGTGATCCCGATGCGCACACCGTATTGGTCACGCTCGCCCTGTTGCACGATGGGGCTGTCGGCGGCATCGCCGGTGAAGCGATCCCAGGTCACGGCCCCCTCAACGCCCCAATCATCATTGATTTTATATGTCGCGCCCAGTTCGATTCCCGCGCTCAGCAGACCGCCTTGGGCGTTATACGCCTGCCCGGCAAAGTTGCTGCCCGCGGCCCCGGCTTCGGCGGCGCTGACACCGAAATACGTCTGGGCATAGCGATCAGACCCCACGAACAGCCGCGGCCCGGCCGACAGGGTCAGACGGTCGCTGGCCTGAACTTTCACATCCGCGCCCATTTCACCCACAAAGGCGTGGTGACCAATGGCACCATAGCGCAGATCGGCAAAGGCATCGAAATAACGCGAGGTATAGCCAACGCCAAGGCCCAGTTCGACACTGGTATCGACATCGTTCAAGCCGCGCAGTTCAGGGTAATCGGCGGCGTCGCGCTTGCCGATATAGCGGAACGCACCGCGCAACCCGAACCCATAGCGCGGATCACTGGCGTCGGTGGTGCCGAAGCTGCGCCCACCGGGCAGACGCAGAAAATTCACCCCCAGCGAAAAATCCGGGCCCAGTTTGTAATCGTCCGATCCGAAATATTCAGGCGCGGCCGAAACCCCACCGCGCACGGTAAAGATCAGATCGGGGCTGGCCTGAGGCACCGCCTGATAAACAGGGGCGCTTTCGACCGTAGGGGTAGCAAGATCGCCAGCCGACGCAACGGACGGCGCGATCAGGGCAAGGGCGGCAAGGGTGCGGGGCAGCAGATTCATCCGGTGATTCCAAGTTGCAGACATGGCAGTTATTCTCTCTATAATACCATAGCGCGCCCGGCGCAGGCCCCAACACACAAGATTGTGGGGCATGGTATTTATACCATAGGGTGTGCCCTCTTCCCTCTCGCCCCACGGCGCAGTATATCTCCCCCCATGTTTGCAGATCTCCTCCGCCGCCTCACCGCGCCCGACCCCGAACGCCTGCCCGACCCGGACGCACGGTTGGCGCTGGCCGCCCTTCTGGTGCGTATCGCACGCACCGATGGCGATTATTCCGACGTTGAAATCACCCGGATCGACCGCGTGCTGGCCACCCGCCACGGGCTGTCCCCGTTCGAGGCGGCGGCCCTGCGCCGGGATGCCGAGGCGGTGGAGGCCGAGGCGCCTGACACCGTGCGGTTCACCCGCGCCATCAAAGAGGCCGTCGCCTATGAGGACCGCGTGCAGGTGATCGAGGCCCTGTGGGACATCGTGCTGGCCGACGGTGTGCGCGACGAGGACGAGAATGCCTTGCTGCGCCTTGTCGCGCCGATGCTGGGCCTGAATGACCGTGACAGCAATCTGGCCCGCCAGAGGGTCGAGGCGCGCCGCGCATGATCGCCAGCCTGCCGATGTATGACCGCCCCGAAACGGCGGCGGCCCATGATGCCCTGTGGGCGGCCCTGCGCGACGATCTGCACGACCGCGGAATCGATGCACCCGCGTGCCTGACCCGGGGCGGCGATCTGTGGGCCGAATGGGAAAGTGGCGATCTGTTGCTGGGCCAGACGTGCAGCCTGCCGTTTCGCGCCCGGTTGCACCCGCGTGTGACGCTGGTGGCGAACCCCGATTTTGCCCTGCCCGACACGCCGCCGGGTCATTACCACAGCGTTTTTGTGACCCGCAAAGGCGCCCCGCGCGACTTGGGCCATTACCGCAACAGCCGCTTTGCCCTGAACGATGCCCTGTCGCATTCGGGCTGGGCGGCGCCGCAGGAACAGGCCCGCGCCCATGGGTTTACCTTTGACGACACCCTGGAAACCGGCGCGCACAGGGCCAGCGCAATCGCCATTGCCGACGGACGCGCCGATATTGCGGCGATTGACGCCCACACATGGCGCGCCCTTTCGATGTACGAGCCATCAGTGACCGACCGCTTGCAGGTGATCGGGCGCACTGCCGCTTCGCCGGCCCTGCCCTATATCACCGCCTTTGGCGATCTCGCACCGATACTGGCGCGCGCCCTGACCCGCGCCATCAAGGCCCTCCCGCCGCAACACCGCGCCACACTGGGCCTTGCCGGGGTCGTCAAACTGCCCCTTGGCGCGCATCTTGACCTGCCAATTCCGCCCGCGCCCCTGGCAAATGCTGCAAAAACGGGCCATTCCCCCACGTCAGGCGAAAATTCAACGTTGCAATCGGCGGGCTAATCCGCCCTACTCGCACCGACCTTGCCAATAATGATTGCCACGTGAATATACCCAATCCGCCCGTTATCGAAATCCGCGACCTTCACAAGAGCTATGGCGCGCTTGAGGTGCTCAAGGGCGTCGATATGGTGGCGCCGCGCGGTCATGTGGTTTCACTTATCGGGTCGTCGGGGTCGGGCAAATCCACGCTTTTGCGCTGTGCCAATCTGTTGGAGGACAGCCAGCAGGGCGAAATCCTGTTTGAGGGCGAACCCATCACATGGCGGGGCAAGGGGCTTGGCCGGCATCCATCCAACCGGGTACAGGTGACGCGCATCCGCACCAACCTGTCGATGGTGTTTCAACAGTTCAACCTTTGGGCCCACATGACGATTTTGCAAAACGTCATGGAGGCACCGGTAACAGTGCTGAAACGTGACCGCGCCGAAGTAGAGGGCAAGGCGCGCGAATATCTGGCCAAGGTGGGCATTGGCGACAAATGCGATGTTTACCCCGCCATGCTGTCGGGCGGGCAGCAACAGCGCGCCGCCATCGCCCGCGCCCTGTGCATGGAGCCGCGCGCCCTGTTGTTCGACGAACCGACATCTGCCCTTGACCCCGAGCTTGAGCAAGAAGTCGTCAAGGTGATCAAGGCCCTTGCCGACGAGGGGCGCACCATGCTTTTGGTGACCCACGATATGCGGCTGGCCAATGATGTTTCTGATCATGTGGTGTTTCTGCACCAGGGCCGGATCGAAGAACAAGGCGCACCCGAAACGCTGTTCGGGGCGCCGAAAACCGAACGCCTGCAACAGTTTCTGAACGCCGGGCAGGCGCAATAAACCCATAACTGACCACGGGAGAACCAAAATGAAAAACCTGATCCTTGCCACTGCCGCGCTGGCCCTGTCGGCCGGCATGACCATGGCCGATACCATCCGCATGGGCACCGAGGGCGCCTACCCCCTATAACTTCATCAATGATTCCGGCGAAGTAGACGGGTTCGAGCGCGAGTTGGGTGATGAGCTGTGCGCGCGCGCCAAGCTGACCTGCGAATGGGTTACGAATGATTGGGATGGCATCATCCCCAACCTCGTTTCCGGCAACTATGACACGATCATGGCCGGGATGAGCATCACCGACGAACGGGACGCGGTGATTGATTTCACCCAGAACTATCTCCCGCCTGAACCATCGGCCTTTTTGGCCATGGCTGGCATGACCATGGACGATGTGACAGTGATCGCCGCCCAGACCGGCACGATTCAGGCCTCCCATGTTGCCTCGATGGAAGGTAAGACATTGGTGGAATTCGCCACCCCCGATGAAACCGTTGCCGCCGTGCGCAATGGCGAAGCCGATGCCGTGCTGGCCGACAAGGCGTTCCTTGTTCCCGTGGCGGACGAAGGGTCCGATGTCGCGCTTTTGGGTGGCGACATCGCACTGGGCGGCGGTATCGGCATGGGCGTGCGCGAATCCGACCCCGAGTTGAAGGAAACCTTCGATGCCGTCATCACCGAGATGAAGGCCGACGGCACCCTGAACACGATGATCAAGAAATGGTTTGGCGACGACGCCACGACTTACTGATCCACCATTCGGCAAGGGCCGCCACAGCGCGGCCTTTGCCCCTTCCTCACCGGCGCGCGTCCCCGATGCCACGCCACCGAAAAGGGTGACAGCCCATCTTCACCTGTACCGATCCAAAGACGCTTGAAGGTCTGCACTGGCTTGCCTGCTATCTCAGCACGGGCAAGCATCTGGCGTTTTACGGCTCTTTCGGCACTGTTCTGTTGCTGTTGGCGGTAACGGCGCCATCTGCCCTGCTGTTCGGGTTTGGCGGGGCCATGGCGGCGCGGTCGCGTTTCGCGCCCCTGCGCTGGTTCGGCAAGGGCTATACCGCCATCGTGCGCGGCGTGCCGGATATTGCGTTTTTCCTGTTCTTTGTCATTGCGTTGGATCAGGGGTTTGAATGGCTGCGTCACAAGGTGAAATGCCCCGACTGGGATCAGCCGATCCGTCAGGGAAATGATTTTGTCGTCTGCGCCCAGGCCAAACTGCCGCTGTCGTCCAGCCCCCAGTGGGTGCATGAGGCCTATGGTTTTTCCATCGCCGTGCTGACCTTTTCCATCGTGTTTGGCGCCTTTGCGGCCAATGTTCTTTACGGGGCCATGCGCGCGGTGCCCCGGGCGCAGATCGAAACCGGCGAGGCCTATGGCATGTCACAGCGCCAGACATTCTGGCGTATCCTCGTGCCGCAGATGTGGGTTTACGCCCTGCCCGGCCTGTCCAATCTCTGGATGATCCTGGTCAAGGCAACGCCGCTTTTGTTTTTGCTGGGGGTCGAGGACATCGTTTATTGGGCGCGCGAATTGGGCGGGTCGAAAATTCAGCTTTACGATTATCCCCATCCCGATTGGCGGCTTTATTATTTCCTGGGCCTGCTGGTGTTTTACCTTTGCCTTACCCGGGTTTCGGAAATCGTACTGGACCGTCTGACCATCCGCCTGTCACACGGACAGGCCACCGTGGCGGGCGAAGCACAAAGGCGGGCGGCATGAGCTGTTTTGATACCTTTCAGGCCTATGCCTTCCGCTCCATCGGCATGGGCGAGCGTCTTTTGCCGCGCAGCGATTTCACCCTGTGCGAACAGGTCACGCTGATCGGGTCGGGGATGATCTGGAACATCTATTTCGGGGTGCTCGCGCTCAGCTTTGGGTTTTTTCTGGCGGTGACTGTCGCCGTGGCCAAGAACACCGCCAACCCATGGGTGCGCAAACCGGCGGAATGGTTCATCTTTGTCTTTCGCGGGCTCGCCCCTGTTCATCCAGTTTTTCCTTGCCTATGAAACCTTTGTCATGCTGCCCAAGCTGGGGTTTGATCTGAACCTCGGGTTCACCGACATAACCGTCGAAACCCGGTGGTTGACCCGGGCCTGGGCGGGGGCGCTGATCGTGCTGTTTCTCAACACCGCCGCCTATGCAGGCGAGATTTTCTATGGCGCGCTCAGGGCCATTCCCAAGGGCGATATGGAAGCCGCCGATGCCTATGGGTTTTCCGGCTGGACCAAATTCCGCAAGATCACCTTCCCCACCATGCTGCGCCTGGCCTGGCCGTCGTACACGAACGAGGCAATCTTTCTGTTTCATGCCACCACGCTGGTTTATTTTTCGGGCTTTCCGGCATGGCAGCAGCGGGGCGATGCCCTGTATTACGCCAATTATTTTGCGGACAAGACATTCAACCCCTTTGTGCCTTATCCGATTCTGGCCGGGTTCTTTATTTTGCTGACCCTCACGGTGATTGGCGTTTTCGGCCTTGTAAACGCCCGGCTGAACCGGCATTTGCCGCAAGAGCGGCGCCAGAAAATGCGCATCCGCCCTCAGGTGATCAGATGAACCTCGACGACCATCCCGAAATCCGCACCATCCGCGTTGCCGCATCAGACCTGAACGGTCAGGCGCGGGGCAAACGGATGCCCGCCCATCTGGCATCCAAGGTATTTGAGGATGGCACGCGCTTTCCCCTGTCGGTGATGTTTCTGGATATCTGGGGCGAAGACATCGACGACAGCCCGCTGGTGCATCACGCGGGCGACCCGGACGGCGTGCTGTTTCCCACCGAGCGGGGGCTTTTGCCCATGCCGTGGCTGGCGGCGCCCACGGCCCTGTTGCCCCTGTGGATGTTTCACGAGGATGGCACGCCCTTTCCCGGCGATCCCCGCCACGCTTTGGCCGGGGTACAGGCCCGCTTTGCCGAACGCGGGCTGACGCCCGTGGTCGCGACCGAGCTGGAATTCTATCTGATCGACGACTCGGGCAAGGATCTTCGGGTGCCGAAATCGCCCAGTTCCGGCAAGCGGCGCCAGGGTGCCGAAATCCTGTCGTTGCGGGCGCTGGATGCCTGGGATGTGTTCTTTACCGATCTGTACGACGCCTGCGATGCCATGGATATTCCGGCGGAAACCGTTATTTCCGAGGCGGGCAAGGGTCAGTTCGAGGTGAACCTCAACCATGTGGCCGACCCGCTGAAGGCGGCCGACGATGCCTATCTGTTCAAATTGCTGGTGCGCGGACTGGCACGCAAACACGGTTTTGCCGCCTCGTTCATGGCCAAACCTTATGCCGAACATTCGGGCAACGGGATGCATGTGCATTTCTCGGTGCTGGATCGTGACGGCAACAATATTTTCGACAACGGTGGCGCTGACGGCACCGAGGCGCTGCACCACGCCATCGCCGGTTGTATGGCCGCGATGCCCGGATCGACCCTGCTGTTTGCCCCCCACGGCAACAGCTATGACAGGTTTGTGCCGGGCGCCCATGCCCCCACCGCCATTGCCTGGGGTTATGAAAACCGCACCGCCGCGATTCGCGTGCCCGGCGGCAATCACAAGGCCCGGCGCATTGAACATCGGGTGGCCGGGGGCGATGTGAACCCCTATCTGATGATCGCCGCCATCCTTGGCGCGGCGCTGAACGGTCTGGAAGATGCGCAGATGCCGCCCGAACCGATCACCGGCAACGCCTATCTCATGGATCTGCCGCGAATGCCCACCACCTGGGAAACGGCGATTGATGCTTTTGCCGCCGATCCACTGATAAAACGCATTCTTCCCGAGGCGCTGATCACCAATTTCGTCATGACCAAGCGCCAGGAACTGCATTATCTTGCGGAACTGAGCGACGACGAACAGGTCGAACTGTATCTCGATACGGTTTGACCACTGCCAGAGGGCGGCTGCAAATCTGCAAATCGCGCGTTGACAACCATCGGGGCAAATTGCCACAGTCAGGTTCGTTTACCGGCGTTGCGGAGATGTCATTTGCACAACCCCAAGGATACACCAATCACGATGGCGCGAACATCGCGGACAGGGTTGGCGTTTCCGATTCTTGGGGGTCTGTGGCAAACGGTGCGTACAGCGCCCCGCGCCATGTCGACGGCAACCATCCATTGCCGTGCCAGTATCACCACAGTCGCCCCCTGCCCAATGAGGCAGGCGCACCGACCAAAAACACTCATCCAAGGAAAAGGGAGAACATTATGTTCACTGGATTGAAAAGCGCAACTGTCGGGCTTGCCCTGACGGCGCTGTTGGCTCCGGCCGCGATGGCCGAAGAATTCATCACCATCGGCACCGGCGGTGTCACAGGCGTGTATTACCCCACGGGCGGCGCCATCTGCCGTCTGGTCAACAAGGGCCGCAAGGAACACGGCATCCGCTGTTCGGTCGAATCGACCGGCGGTTCTGTGTACAACATCAACACCATCCGCGAAGGCGAGCTGGAATTCGGCGTTGCCCAGTCTGATTGGCAGTACCACGCCTATAACGGCACGTCGTCCTTTGCCGATGCCGGCCCGTTTGAAAAGCTGCGCGCGGTGTTTTCGCTGCACCCTGAACCATTTACCGTGGTTGCGCGCGCCGATGCAGGCGTCAAAACCTTCGAAGACACCAAAGGCAAGCGCGTAAACGTCGGCAACCCGGGTTCCGGCAGCCGTGGCACCATGGAAGTGCTGATGGACGCCATGGGCATGACCATGGATGATTTCACCGTCGCGACCGAACTGAAGCCCGCCGAGCAGGCCTCGGCCATGTGCGACAACCAGATCGACGTGATGACCTATACCGTTGGCCACCCGTCGGGCGCCATCCAAGAGGCAACCACATCCTGTGACGCCAACCTGGTCAGCGTCGAGGGCGAAGCGGTGGACAAGCTGATCGCCGACAACCCGTTCTATCGCAAGGCTGTCATCCCCGGCGGCATGTATCGCGGCAACGATAACGACACCAACACCTTTGGCGTCGGTGCCACCCTGGTGACCAGCGCCGATGTGTCGGACGAGGCGGTCTATACTCTGGTCAGCGCCGTGTTTGAAAACTTTGACGATTTCAAAAAGCTGCACCCCGCCTTTGCCAACCTCACCCCCGAAGAAATGATCAGCGCCAGCCTGTCGGCCCCGCTGCATCCGGGTGCTGTGAAATATTACAAGGAAAAAGGCTGGATGGAATAATCCTGCCCTGACCCATGGGAAAGGCGGGCGCCGCCTTTCCCGACCAACGACCTGCAAAAACAATAACGCGGCGCAAAGACGCGGCGACAGGGGGACATGAAATGACCGACCAACCCACCAAGGGCCGCGCCCTGAGCGAAGAGGAGCTCCAGGATCTGGTGTCCTCGTCAGATGCGGGGGCGCGCAATCCGGTTGGCCCTGTGGGCACCTTTCTGGCCATCGTCGCGATCGCCTGGTCGGTGTTTCAGGTGATCCTGGCCTCACCCATCTCCTATTACATTCTGCCCGGGTCGGTTATCAACAACGCCCGTCAGGTGCATCTGGCCTTTGCCATTTTCCTGGCCTTCATGGCCTATCCCGCCCTGAAATCCAGCCCGCGCAATTATATCCCCATTCAGGATTGGATCATGGGGTTTGCCGGGGTATTCATCGCGCTTTACGGCTATATCTTCTATGCCAAGGTCGTGGCCTCGGGGGGGTTGGCCGATGACGTGGACAAATGGTTTGCCCTTGTCGGCCTGATCCTGCTGTTCGAAGGTGCGCGCCGCGCCCTTGGCCCGGCCATGGCGATCATCGCCACGATTTTCCTGCTCTATGTCTTTTTCGGCTCGTCGCCCCTTGTGCCGGATGTGATCCGCTGGGGTGGGGCATCGTTGAAAAAGGCGATGAGCCATATGTGGATCACCTCGGAAGGGGTGTTCGGCATCGCCCTTGGGGTGTCCACCAAATTCGTGTTCCTGTTCGTGCTGTTCGGCTCGTTGCTGGATAAGGCCGGGGCGGGGAATTATTTCATCAAGATGGCCTTTGGCGCTCTTGGCCACCTCAAGGGCGGGCCGGCCAAGGCGGCTGTTGTCGGTTCGGCGGCGACGGGCCTGATTTCCGGCTCGTCCATTGCCAATGTGGTGACGACCGGCACATTTACAATTCCGCTGATGAAACGCGTCGGTTTCACCTCGGAACAGGCCGGCGCGGTTGAGGTGGCCAGTTCTGTCAACGGTCAGATCATGCCCCCCGTCATGGGCGCCGCGGCCTTCCTGATGGTGGAATACGTCGGCATTTCCTATGTCGAGGTCATCACCCACGCGTTCCTGCCCGCGACGATTTCCTACATCGCGTTGGTCTATATCGTGCACCTTGAGGCGGTAAAACGGAACATGCCCGTTCTGGGCAACCGCGTTGTTTCCATGGGAAAAACCATTGGCGGGATGGCGGCGTTTTTCGTCGGTTTCGCGCTGTTGTGTTACGGGGTGCAATACCCGGTCAAGGCAATCACCGCCGCCCTGCCCAATTCCGGGCTGATCCTGTCGGCGCTGGTGTTTCTGGCCTATGCTGGCCTGCTCTGGGTTGCGTCCAAGGTGCCGGATCTGGAACCCGACGATCCCAACGCCACCGAAGTTGAACTACCTGTGGTGGGGGAAATCTATAAGGCCGGGCTTTATTTCCTGCTGCCGATCGTCGTTCTGGTTTATTTCCTGATGATCGAGCAGAAATCGCCGGGCCTGTCGGCCTTTTGGGCCACCATGCTGCTGTTCGTGATCCTGCTGACCCAAAAACCGCTCAAGGCGATTTTCCGGGGCGAAAACGAAATGGTCGAACAGTTCAAGGATGGTGTCGTTGACCTGCTGCAAGGGCTGGTGGATGGCGCGCGCAACATGATCGGCATCGGCCTGGCCACCGCCACCGCAGGCGTGATCGTGGGCACGGTCACCCTGACCGGCGTGGGTCAGGTGATGGCTGATCTGGTTGAATTCCTGTCGGGTGGCAATCTGATTTTGATGCTGATCATGGTGGGGCTGCTGTCGCTGGTTCTGGGCATGGGGCTGCCGACCACGGCGAACTATATCGTCGTGTCCTCGCTTATGGCGGGGGTCGTGGTGGAACTGGGCGCGCAGAACGGGCTGATCGTGCCCCTGATCGCGGTGCATCTTTTTGTGTTCTATTTCGGGATCATGGCGGATGTAACGCCCCCTGTGGGGCTGGCCAGTTTCGCCGCCGCCGCCGTGTCGGGGGGCGATGCGATCAAGACCGGGTTCGTGGCGTTCTTTTACAGCCTGCGCACCGTGGCCCTGCCGTTCGTATTCATCTTCAACACCGACCTGTTGCTGATTGATGTGAATTGGGCGCAGGGAATATTGGTGTTCATCTCGGCCAGTATCGCGATTTTGGTCTTCACCGCCGGCACCATGGGATATTTCATCACCCGCAGCCGCATCTATGAAAGCGTGGCACTGGTGCTGATCGCCTTTGCCCTGTTCCGGCCCGATTACTTTATGAACCGCATTCAACCACCATACCACGACATCGAACCGGCGGCCCTGGCTCAGGCGGTGGATGACGCGAAACCAGGCAGCGAAATCCGCATCAAGGTAACCGGCCCGGATTTTGACACCGGCGAAAGCAAGGAAACAACGCTGGTTCTGCCTGTTGGCGATGAACCTGCGGGCGCGCGGCTTGACGCGCTTGGACTGACCCTGCTGAGTGAGGGCGAAACCATCGCCCTGGAAGAGCCGCTGTTCGGCACGCCCTTTTCGGAAACCCTGCAAAGTTATGATTTCTATGGCGACGACCCGGTGACTGTCACCGCCGTCAACGCCCCGGCCAGCCAACTGCCCAAGGAACTTGTCTTTATTCCGGCGCTGTTGCTGCTGATCATGGTTTACATGTTGCAACGCAGCCGTGCTGCGAAAGACGAAGAAGGAGTACCGGCATGACCCGTTCCGTTCTCTGCGCCATCGACATCAGCAACCCCGGACAGGACAACCATATCCTGAAAATGGCCCACCGGTTGGCCGAACTGGACGGCGCGCAACTGGATGTCATCACCGTCCTGCCCGATTTCGGGCAAAGCGTCGTCGGCGGGTATTTTGAGGACAGCTATCATCAAAAGGCCATTGATACCGCGCGGGCGGCGCTGAACAATCAGATCACCACCCTGCTGGGGGCCGAAATCAACGCCGCGGTGCGCCACATCGTGGCGACCGGCAGCGCCTATGACGAGGTGCTGAAACTGGCCAAAGAGAGCGATTGCGGGCTGATCGTTATCGGCGCCCACAAACCGGGGATCGCCGATCTGTTCCTCGGCCCCAATGCGGCGCGCATTGTGCGCCACAGCGACTGCAATGTGTTCGTTGTGCGGTCACGCAACAGCCCCTTTGGCCCGGCAACGCCAGAGGCATAAACCCTTATTCTGTCGTTGCGGGTGCGGTAACTGTGTCATCGGTTTGCACCGAGGGGCCCTCGGTTTTGCCGCCGTTCACGATCACCCAGCCGATCAGCACAAGCAGCAACACAAAGATGAAAGCCATGCCGCCCCCTATGCCAAACAAGGAAGGGCGGTGTTGCTTTTTCTGTTTGTCGATATTGGTATCGGGTGGGGACATGGGCGCCTCCTGACGTCGGTTGGGCCCGGCCATTGAAGCCCGGCATTCAACAGCCTAACGTGTGAACCAGCAGAAAGTTCATTGCAGCTTCCCCGAAAGGCCCCCCATGAAAGACGCCGCACCCCAGGCCGTGTACCTGTCCGACTATCGCCCGTTCAGCCATTTGATCGACAATGTCTCGCTTGTTTTTCGCCTCTCGCCCGATGCGACGCGGGTGCAAACCCGCATCCGGTTTCGCCCCAACCCTGCCGCCGATAACAGCCGGACCTTGCGACTGGACGGGGAAAACCTGCGCCTGATTTCGGCCCGCATCGACGGCACGTCCGTCAGCCCCGATGTTGGCGATTCCTGTCTGACCTGCGCCGTCCCCGAAGGCCCATTCCTTTGGGAATGCGAGGTTGAAATCGCCCCCGCCAGCAACACCGCGCTTGAGGGGCTGTATATGAGCAACGGCATGTATTGCACCCAATGCGAGGCCGAAGGGTTTCGCAAGATCACCTATTACCCCGACCGCCCCGATGTGATGGCCCCCTTCGATGTGCGTATCGAAGGCGATCAGCCGGTTCTGCTGTCCAACGGCAACCCGGGCGAGCGCGGCGACGGCTGGGCCGAATGGCATGATCCATGGCCGAAACCCGCCTATCTGTTCGCGCTGGTCGCCGGTGATCTGATGGCCCGTTCCGGGGCCTTCACCACCATGAACGGCGATGATGTGGCGCTGAATATCTGGGTGCGCCCGGGCGATGAAAGCAAATGCGACTACGCCCTGGACGCCCTGATCCGCAGCATGAAATGGGACGAAGAGATTTACGACCGCGCCTATGATCTGTCGGTGTTCAACATCGTCGCGGTGGATGATTTCAACATGGGCGCGATGGAGAACAAGGGGCTGAACATCTTCAACTCCAAATACGTTCTGGCCAGCCCCGAAACCGCAACCGACCGGGATTATGAACTGATCGAGGGCATCATCGCCCACGAATATTTCCACAACTGGACCGGCAACCGGATCACCTGCCGCGACTGGTTTCAGCTTTGCCTGAAAGAGGGGCTGACCGTGTTCCGCGATCAGCAATTCTCGGGCGACATGCGCTCGGCCCCCGTAAAGCGGATCGAAAGCGTGCTGCAACTGCGCGCGCGGCAATTCCGCGAGGATAACGGACCCCTCGCCCATCCGGTGCGCCCCGAAAGCTATATCGAGATCAACAACTTCTATACCGCCACCGTTTACGAAAAAGGCGCCGAGCTGATCGGGATGTTGAAACGCTTGGTCGGGGATGAAGGGTATTACCGCGCGCTGGATCTTTATTTTCAGCGCCACGACGGACAGGCCTGCACCATCGAGGATTGGTTGCAGGTGTTCGCGGATGCCACCGGCCAGGATCTGAGCCAGTTCAAACGTTGGTATCAACAACCCGGCACACCCCGCCTGCGGGTCGAGGAAAGCTTTGCCGACAACCGGCTGACCGTGACATTGCGCCAGACGACGCCCCCCTCTGCGGGCCAGAGCGACAAGCAACCCCAGGTCATTCCCATCGCCTTTGGCCTGCTGCACCCCGATGGCCATGAAATGACCGGCACCGAAATGCTGGTGATGGATCAGGCCGAAACCACGCTGACGTTCGATTCCGAAGGCGTGCGCCCGATCCTGTCGATCCTGCGCGGTTTTTCCGCGCCGGTCATTGTTGAACGCAGCCTGAGCGCCGAGCAGCGCGCCTTTCTGCTGGCCCATGATACCGACCCCTTCAACAAATGGGAGGCAGGGCGCGCCCTGGCCAAGGATGTTCTGATCTCGATGATCACCGATGGCGCGGCGCCGGGGCCGGATTACCTGTCGGCGCTGGCGCAGGTGTTGCGCGATGAAACCCTTGATCCGGCGTTTCGTGCCCTTACGCTGGCGCTGCCATCGGACGACGATCTGGCGCAAAGCCTGTTTGACGGCGGCGTCACCCCCGACCCCGACGCGATCTATGCGGCCCGTCAGAAACTGGGCGATGCCATCGCCCATGCCCACCGCGACGCTTTTGGCGACCTTTATGAATCCATGGCGATTCCCGGCCCCTATACGCCCGATGCCCGGGCGGCAGGGGCGCGGGCGCTGCGGCTGTCGGCGCTGGGGTTTCTCACCCGGGTGGATGGCGGCAAACGGGCCGCGCGCCAGTTCGCGCAGGCCGATAACATGACCGAACAACTGGGCGCACTTTCGGCACTTTTGGCCAATGGGCTAGGCGGCGAGGAAGTGTCGGCGTTTTACCGTCAGTGGCATAAGGACCGGCTGGTCATGGACAAATGGTTCATGTTGCAGGCGATGCAGGCCAGCCCGGCCAAGGCGGCAGAGGTCACGGATGCGCTTGGCCGTCACGCCGATTTCGACTGGAAGAACCCCAACCGATTCCGTTCGCTTATTGGTGGATTGGCGGGCAATCACGCGGGGCTGCACCACGCCAGCGGTGCCGGCTATGATCTGATCGCCGGTTGGCTGATCCGGCTGGACGCGCTGAACCCGCAAACCACCGCGCGGATGACCACGGTATTTGAAACCTGGCGCCGCTATGACGCCGACCGTCAGGCCCTGATGCGTGGCGCCCTTGAGCGAATCGCCGCCACGCCCGGCCTGTCACGCGATTGCACGGAAATGGTAAGCCGTATTCTGGGCTGATCGTGAAAACCGCAATACTGACCCCCTGCGCCCGACCGGCATTGGCCGGGTCGCGGCACAGGGCGGAGCCTCCGGCGGGAGTATTTTGATCAGTAAAAAGACAGGGCGCCCGATCAGAGATCGTTTTGGGCGACTTCGCGCGCCCGGGGGCGAATGTTTGGTGTCGGTGTCCTGACGCCAAGTGCCCCGGGGCGCGGTTTCGGACGCGGGCTGGTGGCCCGTTGGCAGTAATCCTGCGTGCGCAGCCAGTTGGCCATTTCCTGTCGTTTTCGGGCTGACCGCATCGGTCCCCAATCGGCGGCGACCCCGCTCCAGCGGGGTTCACGGCGAAAGATCACGCCGTCCCGGGGAACGGTGACCGCCATGATGCGAATCGCACAGGCGAGATTGGCCGCTCCGGTCAGCAGGGCATTGCCCGACCGCGCCCGGCAGCCATATCCCCGCGCGGTCGACGGCAGGATCTGCAACAATCCGTACCATTGCCCGCCGCCACCGACAGCGCGCGGTTTCCAGGTGCTTTCGTATTTGGCCAGCGCCGACAAAAACCCCACCCAGAACGCCCGGCGCACCGGCGCCGGGGCAGTGCGATAGCCCGGGCACCACGTCGCGATGTCATGGGGTACGGTGTTTACCAAAGGCGCGCCGTGGGTCTTGAGCGCGCTCAGCGCGGCCCGGGTCCAGGCCGTGCCTTCGCTGCGATGATCCCAGCGGGTATCGGGAATGACCTCGGGCGCGAAGGCCGGGCGTGGCTTTGGCCGCTGGCTGTGATCTGGGGTCGCGAACGCAGCCCCAGCGAGGCACAGCATCAACAGGGCAGCGGACCGGGCGATTCGGCGCAGGTATGAAAGGGTGCGGCAGCACATCGCGCCAAGTTGCCAATTGTGCGCCGCCCGGGCAAGGCTGTTTATGCAGGGGCTTTGCAATAGGGCTGCTGGCTGGTCCAGGCTTTCATGTCGGCGCGTTTGCCGCTGCTGTGAAAGGGCCCCCAATCCAGCATCCCGCGGCTGACGGTGCCGCGTTTGGTGACCTGAACGGTCGCGATCTTGACCCCGCAGCGCAGGTTGCTGACCCCATCCTTGAGGGCATCGCCCGTTTGCGCCGCGCAATTATAGGCACGCGCCGTGCGCGGATCAATCTGCACCAGTCCGAACCAGCGCCCGCCACCGCCAACCGCGTTGGGGTTCCAGGTGCTTTCGTGTTTGGCCAGCGCGCTGAACAAACCGGCCCAGAACGCAGCCCGTTGATTTGTGTCGGCGGTGGAATATCCGGGGCAATAGGCCGCGATGTCGGCGGGCACCAGGCTGGGCAATCCGGTTGTGTTGCTTTCCAGCGCGGTCAGCGTTGCCGCAGTCCAGAGGGGCGCTTCGGGACGATGATCCCAGCGCATGGCGGGGAGTGTTGTGGATTCGTCGGTGGTGTCCGTCGTGGCGCAGGCGCTGACAGACAGCGCCAGCCCGCAAACGAGTGCGATGGTACGTATCATGAGACTCAACTTGGCAGCACCGGGCGATTCTGCCCCGGCGAGGCTGGCATAGCGCAAAAACACAGACCTGCCATCGCCCCGCCCGCCACTCGGCGGATTCCCGCGCCCCTTGCGTGGCGTGGCGCCCTGACCTAGAACCGCGAACGTCACTCAGCCAAACAGGTTTGCCATGCTTGATCTCACCTTCGACACCCCGAAACCCCGCGTCATTTCGGGTGCGAAACACGACTGGGAACTGGTGATCGGGCTTGAGGTTCATGCCCAGGTGTCCAGCAAGGCCAAGCTGTTCTCGGGGGCGTCAACCCAATTCGGGGCCGAACCCAACAGCAACGTCGCCTTTGTGGATGCCGGGATGCCCGGGATGCTGCCGGTGATCAACGAGGGTTGTGTCGCGCTGGCGGTGAAAACCGGGCTGGGCCTGAAGGCCGAGATTCATCTGAAATCGGCCTTTGACCGCAAGAATTATTTTTACCCGGACCTGCCGCAGGGCTACCAGATTTCCCAGCTTTATCATCCGATTGTGGGTGAGGGCGAAGTGATCGTCGATATGGCGCCGGGCATTGCGCGCCGGGTACGGATCGAGCGGATTCACCTTGAGCAGGACGCGGGCAAGTCGATTCACGACATGGACCCGAACATGTCGTTCGTCGACCTGAACCGGACCGGCGTGGCGTTGATGGAGATCGTGTCGCGCCCCGACATTCGCGGCCCGGAAGAGGCGGCGGCCTATGTGGTGAAACTGCGCCAGATCCTGCGCTATCTTGGCACCTGCGATGGCAACATGCAAAACGGCAACCTGCGGGCCGATGTGAACGTGTCGATCTGCCGCCCCGGGCAATATGAGAAGTATCAGGAAACGCAGGATTTTTCCCATCTCGGAACGCGCTGCGAGATCAAGAACATGAACTCCATGCGGTTCATCCAGCAGGCCATCGAAGTCGAGGCGCGGCGTCAGATTGCGATTGTCGAGGATGGCGGCAAGGTGGTGCAGGAAACCCGGCTGTACGACCCGGACAAGGGCGAAACCCGGTCCATGCGCAGCAAGGAAGAAGCGCACGATTACAGGTACTTCCCCTGCCCTGACCTGCTCCCGCTTGAAATTGAGCAGGGGTTTGTCGATGACATCGCCGCCACCCTGCCCGAACTGCCCGATGCGAAAAAGGCGCGGTTTGTTGGTGACTTTGGAATGACGGAATATGACGCGTCGGTTTTGACGGCGGATGTGGAAAATGCCGTTTACTTTGAAGAGGTCGCCAAGGGGCGCGATGGCAAGCTGGCCGCGAACTGGGTGATCAATGAATTGTTCGGTCGTCTGAAAAAGGACGACCTGAGCATCACCGAAAGCCCGGTTTCCCCCGATCAGTTGGGCGGCATCATCGCGCTGATTTCCAAGGGCGACATCAGCGGCAAGATCGCCAAGGATCTGTTTGAGATCGTCTATACCACCGGCGGAAACCCTGCTGAAATCGTTGAAGAAAAAGGTATGAAACAGGTCACGGACACTGGCGCCATCGAGGCCGCGGTGGACAAGATCATCGCGGAAAATCCGGCGCAGGTGGAAAAGGCCAAGATCAACCCGAAGCTGGCCGGATGGTTCGTCGGGCAGGTGATGAAGGCGACAGGTGGCAAGGCAAACCCCGCCGCCGTGAACCAGATCGTCAGCGCCAAACTGGGCCTGTAACCGCCCTGCACCGCCGGTGCGCCGAACGTGCGCAGGCCCAGCATATGATCTTGCGCCGCTTGACGAACCCGATTTGCGCCCGTCACATGCCCATGGGCGGTGAAGGGCGCAGATGAGAAAACTGGAAAAAGTCATCACGCTGGGTGGAAACCTGTGCATCGGGGGGCGGCGCTGGCGCTTGCATTGCCCGCCGGGGCGAGTGTGGCGGCGGGCGCGGTGACGGGTCTGCTGGCCTTTGGTGCGGCGTTGCGGGAGGACTGCGCGAAACGCGCCCTGGCAAAAGCGCGTGACAGGTTGCTGAGTGATCTCGCGCGGGAATATCCCGACGATGTGATTGCGGCGGCCGAGGCTGTGCTGGAGGGGGTGAACCCTTTGCAGGTCGTATCGCTCGACCATCTGGTGGGCACGTGGGAGGCAGACGGATTTTCCGAACATTGCGCCGATGTGTTGATCGATGGGTTGGCGATTGGCGTTGATGAGACGGCTCTGCGCGGCTTGGTGCGCCACATTCTGGTCGAAACCCTCACCGCCTGTCACAGCAGCGAGACGTTTCGCGGTGGGCTGACCCTGGCGCTTGTCGAGAAAACCGCCCGGGACGTGAACCTGATCCTGCCGACGCTGGGGCGGATCGAGGCGGAGTTGGCTGAAACCAAGGCGATGGTTCAACAGATCTTGGCACAGGGCGGCGTGGCGGGGGTGGTGGAGCAGGCCGATCACCTGCCCTTGGCCGCGTTGCAGGAACTGGCCGCGCGGTTTGGTCTCGAAGAGGCTCTGTCGCGCGAAAAATTGCTGTCGTTTCTGGGTGACAAGGCCGTGGAATATGACCTGCTAAAGGCCGAGGTCGAGGCGATTGACGAACGGGTTGCGGGGCTGGGCAACCTCAAGGCCGCCGCGCGAGATGCGATGGAGCGGGTCGATCTGGAAGAGGTCGAGGTGCTGTTGTCGCGGGTGCAGACGGTGGAGTTGGACATCGCTGCGGAAACCGCTGAACTGCGCGCCGGCAACGCCCTGCTGCGCGGCCGGGTGGATCAGGCGTTTGGGCTGTATGCGGCAGCGGCGGACAGTTTTGCAGGCGTGGACACATTGGAGCGGGTGCGACGGCGGGACAGATACTCATACATGGTCCATCAGCATGGCCTGCGCTTTGATGAGCGCGGTCTGTTGCGCGCTACCGACATGCTGCGCGCAATCGTCACCGACAGGTTGCGCGCAGAAGATCCTACCCTTTGGGGCATGGTTCAAAACAACCTTGCCATCACACTGCGAGATCAAGCCAGCCGCACCCACGGCCCCGCTGGCACCACTCTGCTGGCCGAAGCTGTGGACTGCTATCATAGCGCGCTGGAGGTGCGCACCCGCGCCGAGCACCCAGTCGAATGGGCAACAACGCAAAGCAATCTTGCCATCGCGCTGACGGATCAAGCTAACCGCACCGATGGCCCCGGTGGCATTGCCGTGCTGGTCAAGGCCGTCAACTCCTTTCGCAATTCGCTACAGGTACGCACCAGCGCCGAGCTTTGGGCGACAACGCAACACAACCTCGCCATCGCGCTGGTGAGTCAGGCAAACCGCGCCCAAGGCCCCGGTGGCATCGCTCTACTGGCCGAGGCTGTGGACTGTTATCGTAATGCGCTGCGGGTACGCACCCGCGCCGAACATCCTGTGTATTGGGCGGCATCGCAAAACGACCTCGCCAACACGCTGAAAGATCAGGCCAAACGCATCAACGGGTCTGGCAGCATCGCTCTGCTGGTCGAAGCTATAGCTCGCTATCACTATGCGTTGGGTGTGCGCACCCGCGCCGAACATCCGGTGGATTGGGCGATGACGCAGGAGAATTTGGCGATTGCCCACGGGACGTTTTCAAAAATCGACACGACCAATGCACGCGAACATCTGGAAGCGGCATTGCGTCATGCCGATCTGGCGCTTGAGATTTTCGCCCCCGAACATTTCTCATATCATCACATCAAAGCCAGCAATTTGCGCGACACAATCCTCTCTGACCTCGCCGCGCTCTGATGGCGCGGTTTGGCCGAGGTGTTCAGGTGGGCTTTCCCCCGGCTGTCGGCTTTGATAAAAGCGCGATCTGGAACGGGTGCTGGAGAGTGCAATGATGAATTTCGAATATGTGGTGGTGCCGGCGCCGAAGAAGGCGCCCAAGGTCAAGGGGGCCAAAACCAGCGAGGCGCGGTTTGCCCATACGCTGACCGAGGTGATGAATGCCTATGGCGCCGAAGGGTGGGAATATCTGCGGTGTGACACGCTCCCTTGTGAGGAACGCAGCGGGCTGACGGGGACGAAAACCGTGTATCAGAACATGCTGGTGTTTCGTCGCGCCATCGAGGCCCGTGATGCGGTGGGCCACGCCATGGCCGAGGCCGACCATGTGGAAACGCCCGAGCAACTGGCCGCCGAGCTTGCGCCCCAGCCTGCGCCGTCGTTCAGCCACAAACCGGCAGAGCCTGCCGCTGCCCCCCGCCTGGGCGCAGCGGCACGCGATGGCGCCACCGGCCCGGCACCCAAACTTGGCCCGGCGGCGGAGGGGGCACAAGGGTGCATCCCTTTCCGCGTTCAGGGGCGGATCGGTTCGAGGGGCGCGGCGAGTAACGATCAGGTGCGAATGTCAAGTGCCAGCGCGTGAATGCGGCCAATCAGATCGGCACCGATGGCGGCATGCACCGCCCGGTGCCGGGCAAGGCGCGACAGGGGAACAAGGGCGGATGCGGTGATTGTGACGCGAAAATGGCTCTCGCCGCCGTCCTGATACCCGGCATGGCCACGATGGGCCTCACTTTCGTCGATCACCTGCAACGTGCTTGGCTGGAACGCCTGTTGCAGCCGCGCATGGATTTCGTCACTTACCGCCATTTTTGTGCAATCTCCCCTTCACTCTCAGACCCAAATCTCTAAACTCCTAGGCCCGAGTCGGAAAGGTGCGATGATGGCGAAAAATGACCCCTTCGGTTTCGATATGCGCGTAACCGCAGCCAAGAAAAAGAATCCCCGTGGCAAGCGGGGCATGTCCGGCGCGTTCGAAACCTCGACCCGGGTATGCGAACACCCCGGATGCGAAGAGGGTGGCCAGTATCGTGCGCCGAAATCGCCCGATCATCTGGATGAATACCTGTGGTTCTGTAAGGATCACGTGCGCGAATACAATCTGAAATGGAATTTCTTTAACGGCACCACCGAAGAGGAAATGGACGCCCAGCTTGAGAGTGACCGGGTCTGGAACCGCGAAACCAAGCCGTTCAAGAAATCCGAGGAACAGCGCGCCTGGTCGCGCCTCGGGGTGGATGATCCGCATCAGGTGCTGGGGGAAAACGCCACGCGCAATCCGGGCCGGTCCATCACCGGAACCCGCCGTCTGCCGCCTACGGAGCGGCGCGCGCTGGATATCCTCGAGGCCAAGGATCATTGGACAAAACCCGAAATCCGCAAGGCGTACAAGGCACTTATCAAGGTGCTGCACCCGGATATGAACGGCGGCGACCGGGGACATGAGGAACAATTGCAAGAGGTCGTCTGGGCCTGGGACCAGATCAAGGACAGCCGCAGCTTCACCGGCTGAACCACGTCGCGCTTAACGGGATGGTAATGTCCTTGGGTCATCTGTTGGCATGACACCGGATGACCCCGAGGCGCCCTGTTGAACACGATTGCCAACTTCCTGCGCGGCCTCTGGCGCCGCTTTGCAACGCAAAAGGCGCGCGACATGTGCCGCGCGCCTCGAAATCAAATGTGGCGGTGCTTACTGCTTGGGCAACATCACACGGTCGATCACATGGATCACACCGTTGGATTGGTCCACATCGGCGATGGTCACGTTGGCCGTGCGGCCGTTTTCATCGGTCAGCGTGATCTTGTCCCCCTCATAGCGGGCCATCAAAGTGCAGCCGCCGAGCGTCGGGACGGGATGCGCACCGCCATCATCATCAATCATACCCTTGATCGCCATCGACATCGCATCGGCGGCCACCACGTGGCAGGTCAGGATCTTGGTCAGTTGCGCCTTGTTTTCAGGCTTCATCAGCGCATCCAGCGATTCTTTCTTGATCATCCCAAACGCTTTGTCAGTGGGGGCAAAAACGGTGAACGGCCCCTCACCCTGAAGCGTGTCGACCAGACCCGCCGCTTTCACCGCCGCAACAAGCGTTTTGTGAATCGGCGAATTTACAGCGTTTTCGATGATATTACGGGTTGGCAGCATCTCGGCACCGCCGACCATCGGGTTGTCGGCCAAGGCGCCGGTCGCAATGGTGGACAAGGCGAGGGTCGCGGCAGCAAATGTCTTGCGGATCATGTTGATCTCCGTGTTTTGTGTCATCCGGGTCTGTCCCGGTCACACGAACCCACGACAGCGCAAAGGCAAGAGTTTCAGGCGAGGACCAGTTTATTTTCCCGAACGTGGGAAACCCCACCTCAGCAAGCAAAATACCCCTGCCGACAGAGGCGGCAGGGGTATTCGTTGCAAAACTTTAACAACTTAGATGTCGCTCAGCGCCCCGGCTCCAAGAACGGCACCGCTTGGCCCAGCATTGGGCGAACCACCCGGCGGCTCTTCGCTGACGGCAAGGGTCGCGCCGGGCATATCGACACGCAGGGGTTCGGGAACATGCAGCACCGCTTGGGTCGCGTCGGGCAACACGCCCAGCGACACCGGCCCGGGGCTGCCATCGGCAATCACCCACAGCTCCAGAACCCGACCTTCGGGCGCCTGTCCGGCGGTGCGTTCGACATGCAATTCGCCGGTTTCGTCACTATAGCTGACATTGAGCAACAGCGCGCCCTCCTGCCCCGCGATGCTGGCCGCGAAATCGGGCGTAAAGGCGGCGGGCGGGCGGATATTGGGAAGTTGCGTCATCACAACCACCCCCAGCGCAATGGCAAACCCTGCGCCCCCCAGCAGCCCGAACAGCGGAAAACCACCGCGGCGCGCGGGCTTTTGGGCCGCGACGGGTGCAGTTTCGGCCACAATGGCCCGCTCCAACGCCGCGCGCAGGCCCTTGGGGGGCGGGACATCGGCAATTTCATCGGCCATGGGCGCCAATCGGTCACTCCACCAAGCGAGCCGTTGCCGCAGGGCGCCATCGACCTCAAGCCGCTGCTCCACCGCTGTGCGCTCCTCGGATGACAGAAGATGCAGGGCGTATTCCGCCACTGTCACTTCATCATCTTTGTCCGGGTCCATCTCTTGGGTCATCGGCTCAGGCACTCTTTCAGGTTTTGCAGACTGCGGCGCAGCCAGGTTCGCATTGTATTGAGCGGCACACCGTAACGGTCGGCCAGCTCCTGATAGGTCAGCCCTTCGAGATAGGCGCCTTTAACGGCCCCTGCCCGTTCGGGTTTCAACTCCTCAAGGCACCCCTGCACCTGCGCGCGCTCGGACGAGGCCACGGCCGCAGCCTCGGGCGTGGGGCCGTGATCGGGCAATTCCTCGGCCAGATCCAGCGATTCGCCTCGTCCCTTGCGGGCGCGCAGCCGATCAATGGCGCCATTGCGCGCCACGGTGATCAGCCAGGTCATGGGGGAAAATCCGTTCGCCTTGTAGCGATCCGCGTTGCGCCAGATCTTGAGAAAGATCTCTTGCAGCACATCCTCGGCTTCTGCCCTGTCATTAAGTACACGCAGGCAGATACCAAAAAGTTTCGCACTGGTCGCATCATAGAGCGAAAGAAACGCCGCCCTGTCACCTTTGGCCATGGCCAGGATCATTTGTTCAACGTCTTGCGCGGTTCTCATGGTCACTCCTGGTTGTCAGGGCTGTTAAATCAAACGCAGGGGCGTATGACCAGTTCCTTACTGCTTTCCCGGCGCCTTCCCCTTGCGCGTGGGATAGATATGTTGCACCACCTCGGGGTTGGCTGGCGCCCCGTATCCGGCGCCGCGCGGAAAGGACGAACACCATGGCAGACGGCACCATCGACATTCAGGCAAAACCGACCGAGGATATTTCGCTGAGCGACACCTTCGGCATCGACAGTGAAATGCATGTCAAAGGCTTTGCCGAACGGTCCGACCGCGTGCCGGAACTCGATTCGACCTATAAATTCGACCCCGACACCACGCTGGCAATTCTGGCCGGTTTTGCCCACAATCGGCGGGTGATGATCCAAGGGTATCACGGCACCGGCAAATCCACCCATATCGAACAGGTGGCCGCGCGGCTGAACTGGCCCTGTGTGCGGGTGAACCTGGACAGTCACATCAGCCGGATCGACCTGATCGGCAAGGATGCGATCAAATTGCGCGACGGCGTGCAGGTCACCGAATTTCAGGAAGGTATCCTGCCCTGGGCCCTGCGCAACCCGACCGCCATCGTGTTTGACGAATACGATGCGGGCCGCGCCGATGTCATGTTTGTGATTCAGCGGGTTTTGGAGGTGGACGGCAAACTGACGCTGCTGGACCAGAACGAAGTGATCACGCCGCACCCCTATTTCCGCCTGTTCGCCACCTCCAACACCGTGGGGTTGGGCGATACGACCGGCCTTTATCACGGCACCCAGCAAATCAACCAGGGTCAGATGGACCGCTGGTCGCTGGTCGCCACCCTGAATTATCTGCGCCACGATGCCGAAGCTGCCATCGTGCTGAGCAAATCGCCAACCTATAACACCGAAAAAGGTCGCAAGATCATCGGCCAGATGGTAACGGTGGCCGAACTGACCCGCACGGCATTCATGAACGGCGATCTGTCCACTGTCATGTCGCCGCGCACCGTGATCGCCTGGGCGCAAAACGCCAGCATTTTCCGCGACGTGGGCTATGCGTTCCGCCTGACGTTCCTGAACAAATGCGATGAGTTGGAGCGTGAAACGGTGGCCGAATTCTATCAGCGCTGTTTCGATGAGGAATTGCCCGAAAGCGCGGCAAGCATCTCGCTCGGATGAGATGCCAGTCAACTTGACATGAAAAGGCCGCGCCAAACCAGCGCGGCCTTTTCAGTTGATGCAGAGGATCAGTTTCCGGTGGCAGGGGCCGTGGCACCGGCGGCGGGCATGGGCTCCTTGGCGCGGTCAGCCTGATCTTGGGCGGCCTTCGTGACAAACGCCTCTGCCGCTTCCAGATCGGCTTGGGTCGCGCTCGTCAGCAGACGGATGTTCCCGTTCTCATCGGTGGTGGTCGACAGGCTATCCATGGCGATGGCCACGTCCTTTTCGCCGATGCCCAGGAAACCGCCGACGCCGATCACGACGCCATCAATCTTGCCATCAAGATTGACGATCATGTTGTCGATCTCACCGATCGATTCACCGTCGGAAGAATACACATTGCTGCCAATCAGGTCGTTTGCCATGATCGTGTTTTCGCTCTGCAAAATGATCTGGCCCTCGACAGGCTTGACCATCTCTTCCGTGGGCGGCGTGTCTACGGCGGCCTCTGCCTCGGCCGCAGCCTTTTCGGCGGTTTCACCGGTCTTTTCGGCGGCGCCTTCAACGGCATCGCCCATCTTGTCGACCGCCTTCTCGGTTTCAACGGCGGCGTTGTCCGCAGCGTTCTCGGCCTTGTCCGCAGCCGTTTCCATGGCATCGCCAGTCTTGTCAGCGGCCTTTTCCATTGCTCCGCCAGCCTTGTCCGCCGCGCCCTTCATGGTTTCCGTTGCGGATTCGGTGTTGGTGGTGACCTCCGCCTTGGTTGTGGTATCAACTGTTGCGGTTTGCGCCATCACGGCGGCGGGTGCACCGGCCAGTGCTGCGACCAGGGCCAGGCGGCTTGCGGTGTGAAAGATGTTGGTCATGGGGCTCTCCAATATAATGCGGCGTTTTGGCGCACACGATCCCAATCATGTGTCTTGACATCCAATCAACGCCTCTTGCCCAATCAATCCCCGGCGGGGCAAAACGGTTCCCGACAAAAATGCGATTCACACGCCCCCTTTGACCATTCGGCGGGAACGTGCCAGACCCATCCGGCACACCGTCGCAAGTCAGGCCATTCGGACATGAAGCAAACAGACAACCCCGCAGATCCGTTCAAGAAGGCGCTCGCCGAGGCCACAAAGACGATGGCCAACGATTCGGAAATGACGATCACCTATTCCGTCGATCCCCCGGGAATGACGAATGAAAGCGTGCGTCTGCCCCAAATCACCCGCCGGATGACCCGCGATGAGGTGTTGCTGGCCCGTGGCACCGCCGATGCCTATGCCCTGCGCCGCCGTCACCATGATGCCGGAACATTCAACCGCTATGCACCGCAGGGGCAGATAGCGCGCGATCTGTATGAGGCGATGGAAGAGGCCCGCTGCGAGGCGGTGGGCGCGCGCTCCATGCCGGGCACCGCGGGCAATATCGACGCGAAAATTGCCAATGAAGCAATGCGCAAGGGTTATGCCCAGGTGAGCAAAGCCGCCGATGCGCCCCTGTCGGTGGCGGCCGGGTATCTGATCCGGCATCTGGCCACGGGCCGCCCCCTGCCCGAGGGCGCGGACAATATCATGAACCTGTGGCGCGGTTTCCTTGAGGAAAAGGCGGGCGACACCCTGGAAGGGCTGGATGCAAAACTGGGCGATCAAGCCTCGTTTGCCCGGTTTGCGCGCCAGATCATCGAGGATCTGGGCTATGGCGATCAACTGGGCGATGACCCGGACGCCGAAGACGACACCGAAGAGAACGCCGAAAGCGACAGCGACGATCTCGAAAATTCCGACAGCCAGGGCGAAGAAGAGGACGATTCCGAAGACAGCGACGCCAGCCCGGAACAATCGCAGGATCAGACTCAGGATCCCAGTCAGGCGCAGGTGACACTGGATGACATGGCCGACACCGAAATGGGCGAAGAGGCGGAAATGCCCGAGGGCGACGCCCCGTTCGAACCACCCGCCCCGCCGCCCGCGTCGGCCGCTGATCCGAATTATCTGGTTTATCTGAGCGAGCATGACGAGGAAATCCGCGCCGAGGATCTGGCCGAACCGGCCGAGCTGGAACGCCTGCGCGCCTATCTGGATCAGCAACTTGAGCCGCTGAAAGGCGCGGTGTCACGGCTGGCCAACAAATTGCAGCGCCGCCTTCAGGCCCAGCAATCGCGCAGTTGGGAATTCGACCTTGAGGAAGGCACGCTGGATGCGGGCCGTCTGGCGCGCGTCGTGGCAAACCCGACCACGCCGCTGAGCTTCAAGCGCGAGAAAGACACCGAATTTCGCGATACCTGTGTGACGCTGCTGCTGGATAATTCCGGCTCCATGCGCGGACGGCCCATTTCCATTGCCGCGATCTGTGCCGATGTTCTGGCCCGCACCCTGGAGCGCTGTCAGGTCAAGGTCGAAATTCTGGGGTTCACCACCCGTGCCTGGAAAGGGGGCCTTGCGCGCGAGGCCTGGCTGGCCGCCGGGCGGCCTGCGGCCCCCGGGCGCCTGAATGATCTGCGCCACATTATCTATAAGGGCGCGGATTCACCCTGGCGGCGGGCGCGGCCCAATCTGGGGCTGATGATGAAAGAGGGCCTGCTGAAGGAAAACATCGACGGCGAGGCGTTGGAGTGGGCGCACCGGCGGCTTTCGTCGCGCAGCGAGGCGCGCAAGGTTCTGATGGTGATTTCCGACGGCGCGCCGGTGGACGATTCAACCCTGTCGGTGAATCCGGCGAATTATCTGGAAAAACACCTGCGCGATGTGATCGCCATGGTGGAGCGGCGCAAACAGGTTGAATTGCTGGCCATCGGCATCGGCCATGATGTGACCCGGTATTATGACCGGGCGGTCACGATCACCGATGTAGAGCAACTGGCCGGGGCAATGACCGAACAGCTGGCCGCCCTGTTTGACACCGATCCCCGCGCCCGGGCGCGGGTGACGGGGATGAAACGGGCAGGCTGAGGTGGTTTGGCTGCCCGTCGGATTTTGAGTATTTGGATCAGTAAAAAGCGACAGGCGCGTCGCGGGGAGTGGTGATGTTTCAGAGCTTTGACGTGACCACATCGCCCGAGCAGGGGCCGGGGCGGTTGGCGCTGTTGCGCGGCGCCATGGCCGATGCGGGGCTGGACGGATTTCTGGTGCCGCGCGCCGATGTGCATCAGGGGGAATATGTGGCGCCGCGCGACGCGCGGCTGGCCTGGCTGAGTGGGTTTACCGGCTCGGCCGGGTTTTGCGCCGTGCTGGGGGATGTGGCGGGCGTGTTCGTGGACGGGCGATACCGGGTGCAGGTGCGCGCCCAGGTGGCGGATGTGTTTACCCCGGTGAATTGGCCCGGCGAAACCCTTGGCCCGTGGTTGGCGGCGCGGGTGGAGAGTGGCGCGCGGGTGGGGTTTGATCCCTGGCTGCACACGGCGCGTGAGATTGAAACCCTGCGCGCGGCGGCGCCCGCACTGGCGTTTGTGGCCACTGACAATCTGGTGGATGCCGTTTGGGAGGATCAGCCCGCCGCGCCCGCGGGCAGTGCCGAGGCCTGGCCCGACGCATTGGCGGGGCGCAGCGGGGCGCAGAAATGTGGCGATATGGCCGGCGTTTTGCGCGATGCCGGCCAGCGCGCCTGTGTCCTCACCCTGCCCGATTCCATCTGCTGGCTGCTGAACATCCGGGGCCATGATATTGAGCGCAACCCGGTGATTCATGGCTTTGCCATCCTGCATGATGACGGGCGGGTCGATCTGTTTTGCGACCCTGCCAAGGTTGCGGGGTTGGCCGGGCATCTGGGGGCTGGCGTGCGCGTACAGTCTGGCGAGGGTTTTGTCGGGGCTTTGGCCGCGCTTGCCGGGCCGGTACGGGTGGACAAGGCGACGGCCCCCCTTGCGGTGTCGCAGGCATTGGAAACAGCAGGTATTGCGGTGGCTTTTGACGCCGATCCCTGCATCATCGCCAAGGCCTGCAAAACCGAGGCCGAGATTGCCGGAACCCGGGCCGCGCATCTGCGCGACGGGGCGGCGATATGCAGCTTTCTGGCTTGGGTCGATGGCGTGGCGGGCCGGGTGGAAGGCGGCGAAACAATCACCGAGATTGATGTGGTTCGCGCGCTGGAAGGGTTCCGGCGCGACACCGGCCAGTTGCGCGATATCAGTTTCGAAACCATTGCGGGGTCAGGCCCGAACGGGGCCATCGTTCATTACCGGGTGAACGAGGACACCAACCGCGATCTGGCTTTGGGTGAATTGCTGCTGGTGGACAGCGGCGGGCAGTATCTGGACGGGACCACCGATATCACCCGCACCATGGCGATTGGTGCACCGACGCAGGAACAGCGGGCCTGTTTCACCCGGGTATTGCAGGGGATGATCGCCCTGTCGCGCGCCCGCTGGCCCCGGGGGTTGGCGGGGCGTGATCTCGACCCGCTGGCGCGCTATCCCCTGTGGGTGGCGGGGCTGGATTTTGATCACGGCACCGGCCACGGCGTGGGGGTTTACCTGAGTGTTCATGAAGGGCCTCAGCGGATTTCGCGCCTGGGCGAGGTGCCATTGCAGCCCGGGATGATCCTGAGCAATGAGCCCGGATATTACCGCGATGGCGCCTTTGGCATCCGCATCGAAAATCTGGTGGTGGTGCAACAGGCCCCGGCCCTGCCCGGCGGCGATGGGCGCGATCAGCTGTCATTCGAGACCCTGACCTTTGCCCCCATTGACCGGCAGTTGATCGACACCACCCTTCTGGCCCCGGCGGAACGCGCATGGATCGACAGCTATCATGCCGAGGTTGCCGCGCAGATCGCCCCCCTGGTGAGTGGCGATGTCGCGCGGTGGCTGACCAGGGCAACGGCGCCCCTGTGATTTTCACCGCAGCATTGTTTGCGGTATCATGGCACATGGCGCTGTCGCATACGTTGGTATAAAACATTGCCAACAACGACATCACAGGGGGAACAGCATGGCCGACCAAATCTCGATCCGTCCGGCGGGCGGCACATGGGTGGTGCGCGCAGGCGGGGCCGTCATCGGCGAAACCACCGCGGCGCAGGAATTGACCGAGGGCGCTGACGCCCCGGTGATCTATTTTCCCCGCTCTGATCTGGCCATGGCGTTTCTGGAACTCTCGGACAGCAAAACCCACTGTCCGCGCAAGGGCGATGCCAGCTATTATTCGGTTCAGACCAAAAGCGAACTGATCCGCGATGCCGCCTGGAGCTATGAAACCCCCCGCACCGAAGCCGGGTCGATCGCCGGGCATCTGGCCTTCCATTCGCACAAGGTGACGGTGGAGCAGGTTTAGCCGCGCTGCGCATGCTCCATCGCGCGGGTCAGGTCGTGCAGGGCGGTGTGCGCCATGGACCGGACCACCATGAGCCTGAGCGTATCTGCGTCCAGGCGCGTGATACTGGCGTTCATATGGCCGAGCAAGCTGCGCGCCGTGTCGCCGGGGGCGAAATGCGCCGGGCGCGTGTCGATGGGGCAAAGCCGCGCGAGGGCCTGATCGCCCCCGGGGCCGCTCAGATCAAATACCGCCCAGGCATCGGATTGATCGCTGAGCGCGGCGTGCTGTGTCCGGGGCGGCGTGCCCAACACCAGCGCCAGATCCAGCCCCGCCCAGATGGCCAGTGTGCCGCCCCTTTCGCTGGTGCAATTGGGGGCCGGGAACATCTGGCCCATATCCGCGGAAACGGCATCGGTTTGCCCGGCAAAGGGCATGACAGCGGTGATCGCCTCTGGCGAATGCTCGCTCAGGGTCAGGGGGCCGATGGTGACGGGCAACGCACCGTTGGCCGGGCTTTTGACGACAAGGTTAACCACGCAACCGCTCTCCTTCCGGGTCAAACGCCACCGGATCGGTGACGCTGCACAAGGTATCATAGCCGCGCAGATGATCGACCAGCCTGATCCGTTCGCCGTGGCGCGCGGGGCCGTGTTTCAGGAATGCCAGAGCAAGGTTGGTGCCAAGCGTAGGGGACCAGCAGGCCGACGTGACATAGCCCTGATCGCGCAGCCGTTCGGCCCTGTCGCCGGGATTGAACAGATGCGCCCCGGCGCTGAGCGGTGCCGCCGGATCAACCGGGCGCAGCCCCACCAGCCGCTCGCGCGCCGGATCGCACAGCCCCGGGCGCGCCGCCATCACCTGACCGATGCAGTCTTTTTTCACCGACACCATCCGCCCCATTCCGATGTCAGATGCGGTGGTGCGCCCGTCAATTTCGGCGTGGGTGATATGGCCTTTTTCGATGCGCAAGACGTTCAGCGCCTCCATCCCGTAAGCGCCCCCGCCCAGCCCCTCGGCCTGTGCCACCAGCAGGCGGAACAGACTGTCACCAAAGCGTGCCGGCACGGCGATTTCATAGGCCTGTTCGCCGGAAAACGAGATGCGGAACAGGCGCGCCACGATCCCGCAGACGGAAACCGCGCCGCAGGCCATGAACGGCCAAGTCTCATCATCGATTGCGCTGTCAAGCAGGCCATTCAGCAGATCGCGCGCCCTTGGCCCCGCCACGGCGAATTGCGCCCATTGTTCCGTGACCGAAGTAAAGCGGACATTCCAGTCAGGGCGCAGGGCCTGCGCGACAAACTCCAGATGTTTCATGACAGGCCCGGCGGCGGCGGTTGTCGTCGTCATCACATAATGGTCGGGGGCAAGGCAGGCGGTGGTGCCGTCGTCCATGACATGGCCATCCTCGCGCAGCATCAGCCCATAGCGCACCCGCCCCGGTTTCAGGGTGGAAAACGTGTTGGTATAGACGAAATCAAGAAAGGCAGCGGCGTCCGGCCCCTGAATGTCAATCTTGCCAAGGGTCGACACGTCGCAAATCCCCACGGCGCCGCGCACCATCGCCACCTCGCGATCGCAGCTTTCGCGCCATGTGGTTTCCCCGGGCGTGGAAAATAGCTGGGCCGATACCACAGCCCTGCTTCGATCATCGGCGCGCCTTTTTCAACGCTGGCATTATGCGAGGTGGTAAAGCGTTGCGGCGCAAAGCCCGCGCCGCCACCCCCGCCCCCATGGCCGCAATCGCCACCGGCGTATAAGGTGGGCGAAACGTGGTGGTGCCGGTTTGCGCAATGCTGCGCCCGGTGGCATCGGCCAGCACCGCCAGGGCGTTCACGTTGCTGCCCTTGCCCTGATCCGTGGCCATGCCCTGGGTGGTATAGCGCTTCATATGCTCGACACTGCGGAAATTTTCCCGCGCCGCCAGGGCGACATCCTTGGTGGTCACATCGTTTTGCAAATCCAGCCAGGCACGCCCTTTGGCGCGCACCTGCCAGTGTGGGGTGATGACAAAGGGCACATCCCCGACCTCGGGCAGATCGGGCGCGGGGACGCTGATCCCCAGATCGCCAAGCGCCGCCTGTGCCGCCGCCGCGCCGGTGCCCAACGCGCCATGGGTTGAAAACACCCCCGCCGCGGCCCCCGCCACAGCCAGCCCCCGCACGGCATTGTCGGGCGGCACAAAGGCGGCGATGCCCTCATTCCAGAGCGGCCGCGCGTTCATGTGACAGGTCAGATGCACAGAAGGGTTCCAGCCCCCGAAACCGCCAGGGTATCGGCCGCAATCCGGCGTGTGCGCCCATTCTGTCGGATGGTCACACCGCGCAGGCCTAAATGCCCGCGCGTCGCCACCACCTCGGCCCCGGCAAAGGTGGGAAAATCGGCGTGGGTTGCCACCTCGGGGCGGGTGTCGATCAGGGCCGTCACCTTCACCCCCGCCGCCAACAGATCGCGGGCGGTGCGATGGGCGCTGTCGTTGTTGCCAAACACCGCCACCGATTGACCTGCCGCCACACCATAACGATGCAGATAACTGCGTACGGCCCCGGCCATCATCACTCCGGGCCGGTCGTTCCCTGGAAAGGCAATGCCCCGCTCCAACGCGCCCGCACACAGGATCGCGCGGCGCGCAGCGATGCGCCAGAATGTCTGGTGGTTTTCCCCCGGCGCACATCGTTGCAGGGCGCCATAAGTGCCGCCGTCATAGGCCCCGGTGATCGTGGTGCGTACCATGCGCCGCACATTGGGCATACTGTCCAGCTCGCCCAGCGCCGCCGCAACCCAGTCGTGCCCGGCCACCCCGCCCACCTGTTCGTCCTCGTCCAGCAACCGCCCGCCCATACGGTCGCGTTCATCCGCGACAATCACATCCGCCCCGGCCCGCCCGGCCACCAGTGCCGCCATCAGCCCCGCAGGCCCGGCACCAACAACCAACAGATCGCAAAACCCGAACACCTTGTCCGATACATCAGGCGCCGCCACACCCGACAACGCCCCCAGACCGGCAGCGCGACGGATCATCGGCTCATATACCCGTTCCCAAAACGCCCGGGGCCACATGAAGGTCTTGTAATAAAACCCCGCCGACAGAAACGGCGACAACAGGTCATTCACCCCCATGGCATCAAATCCAAGCGTGGGCCACCGGTTCTGGCTCACCGCCTCCAACCCGCCAAAAATCTCAACCATGGGCGCGCGTTCATTGGGCCTCCGGTCCGCGCCCTGCCCGATCGTCACCAGGGCATTCGGTTCATCCGATCCCGCAGTCACCACCCCGCGCGGCCGGTGATATTTGAACGACCGCCCCATAAGCCGCTGACCATTGGCCAACAACGCCGAAGCCAGACTGTCGCCCGCCACCCCCTGAACGGGTCGCCCGTCAAAGGTGAACCCCACGGTTGATGCGTGATCGACCAGCCCGCGCCCCGCAATCCTCATCTGCCACCTGTCAGTTCAACCGAAATCACCGCGTGGCTGACCGTGTTGCGCGTCACCACCAACCAGGCCGAACACCCCGCCCCGTGATGCCACAAATCCCGGGTCACCCCCGCCGGGTTATCACGCAAATGCAAATATTCACCCCAGGCCGCCGCACCGGCGTCAGGCGCGGGGCGCGTCACCAATACCGCATCCCCGGTATAGGAAAACTCGCGCAAATCGCGTTCGCCACACAGGGGACAGGTCAGCCGCATGGACACATCCCCTGATTTTTTACTGACATAAATACTCGCGCCGCAGGCATCCCCGGCCGCGCCCCGCGCCTAATGCAGATTGTGTTGCGCACCGGTGCCCTCCTCATCCATCAGGGTCACACCATCGCGGAACCGATCCAGCCGGAACCGTTCTGCCGTCTCGTGAGGGCGGTCGGTGGCCAGAAGATGGGCAAAGGCAAACCCCGACGCGGGCACCGCCTTGAACCCACCATAACACCAGCCGCAATCAATATAGAGCCCGTCAATGCCCGTGCGGTCGATGATCGGCGATCCATCGGGCGTCATATCCATGATCCCCCCCAGGACCGCAGCACCCTGGCCTGACCGATCACCGGCATCAGGGTCATCGCGGCCTCCATCACATGCTCGGCCATGGGCAGATTGCCGCGTTGGGCGTAAGAGGCGTAAAAATCCAGATCGCCCCCAAAGACCAGCCCGCCCTTGTCGGATTGGGAAATATAGAAATGCCCCATCCCGAAACTGACCACATGGTCAATCACCGGTTTCAGCCCCTCGGTAACAAACGCCTGCAACACATGGCTTTCCACCGGCAGGCGCAAACCGGCCATTGCGGCCACCTGCCCTGAACGCCCGGCTGTCACAATTCCCACCTTTTTGGCCTTTATCACCCCACGACTTGTAGTGACGCCTTGCACTTTTCCGTCTTTCACGTCGATTCCGGTGACTTCGCATTGTTGCAACAGATCGACGCCGCGCCGATCAGCCCCCGGGCATAGCCCCAGGCCACGGCATCATGACGCGCGGTGCCGCCGCGCGGATGCAAGAGCCCGCCATGGACCGGAAAGCGGCCATTGTCGAAATCGAGATAGGGCAGATGGCGGCGCACGCCGTCGCGGTCCAGCAGGATCGCATCATCGCCCTGATTGATCATCGCATTGCCGCGCCGCACAAAAGCGTCGCGCTGCCCGTCGGAATGGAACAGATTGATCAGCCCGCGCTGGGAATGCATGACGTTATAATTCAGGTCACGCTCCAGCCCCTCCCACAGCTTCATGGAATGGGAATAAAACTCGGAATTGCCGGGCAGAAAATAATTGGCGCGCACGATGGTGGTGTTGCGCCCCACGTTGCCGCCGCCGATATAGCCCTTTTCCACCACTGCAATATTGCGCAGCCCGTGTTCGCGCGCCAGATAATAGGCCGTGGACAACCCATGCCCGCCGCCACCGATGATGACGATATCGTATTCATCCTTGGGTGTCGGATCGCGCCAGACCGGGTTCCAGCCCGTGTTGCCGGTCAATCCCTCTTTCAGCAGACGAAGTGCGTTATATCCCATTGGCCGGTTTCGACCCTTCCTGATAGGCATCGCGCCGTTCGGCCTCGGTCAGGATCACAGGTGTGACCACAGGCATTCCGTTTGCGTCAAAAAACGGGGTTTGACGGGCGGTGCCGGAAACATAGGCGGAAAAGATGCGACGGATCAATCCAAGCATCAATGAAACCACCCCCCGGTCTTTTGCCGGAGCCGCCGACGGGCGCTGCGCGTATTTTGTAAACACCTGTGCCGTGTCCGCGCCCAGCGCGACAGGATCAGCGAACAAGGGTTGCCACAGGCTTGCCAGCGGCATCCGCGAACTGCCCACGGTATTGGCCAGCGGCGTGTTGCAGCACGACGCATACCAACGATACAACCCCTTGGGGCGCAACCTTGCGCAGGCGATATGCTCGGCCCCGCCGGTGATATTGATGGATGCCGGCACGGTTTGATGAAGCGGGCTGCCGCCGCCGGGGGTCAGTTGGTCGGCCACGCCCATGTGACGGGCAAAGGCCCGACAATCGGCGCAATAGCACACCAGATTGCTGCCCGAACCAGGCCCCACATCGCGCAACACCCCGTGCAGCGCCCCACATCGGCAAGTGAAATTCAAATCCTGGGCCATGGCTCTCCTGTTGGGTAACGGTGCGGCGAGATCGCGCCTTTGGATGCTGATCTATTGTCGCCGAATTAACCATACCGTCGGCGCAGGTTCGACGTGATGCAAATTCGGGCGGCAATATTAACCATACCACTGTCGCCTGTTTTTCAACAGTTTCCGCCACTCTCCCCCATAGGTTCCAGCGTCGCACCTATGACCCCACCTTTGCCCCCGGGCGCCACATTCCTGCCTCAATCCAGGCGTCAATCTGCCACCCGAGAGCGGAACCGGGGGCGTTCTCGACTGAATCGAGGTTAACAATGCTGCAACAGTTTAAGCTATTTTCGAATGTAAATGCGCGCTTTGGCAGGGACGAGGCCGGATCAATGACGATTCTGGCGCTGTTCTTTTTCATTTGCATGATCCTGATCGGCGGCATCTCGATTGATATCATGGTGTTTGAAAACAACCGCGCCCGCCTGCAAAGCCTGTCGGACCGCGCCGTTCTGGCCGCCGCCGATCTCGATCAGACCGTTCCCGCCACGGACGTCGTGAACAGCTATTTCGCCAAGGCCGGGATGCAGCAATATCTTGGCGACATCGAGGTGAACCAGAATCTCAATCAGCGCTCGGTCAAGGTGAACACCGAGAAGGTCCAGAGAACGATGTTCATGAATTTCTGGAACCACACAGGAATCGACACCCTGACCCCCCGGTCGGTATCTGCCGCCACCGAGGCACGGACCGATCTTGAAATCTCGTTGGTGCTGGATGTGTCCGGTTCCATGGCCCGGGCAAGTTCGGCCCCTGGAAGCACGTCAAAACTGGCCGATCTGAAATCAGCGGCAAAGCGGTTCGTCGACAAAATCTATAATACCGACAGCCCCGAGCGGATCACCATGAGCCTGGTGCCCTATTCCACCCAGGTGAACGCCGGCCCGGTCATCATGAATGAAATGGGTGTCACGCCGCGCCATGCCTATTCGAACTGCATCAACTTTGCCGACGCGGATTTTGACAGTTCCGAGTTGCGCGGCCCCGACGCTTTTGGCGTGTCGCCCTATAACCAGACGATGCACTTTGACCAATGGTACACCAATGCAACGCCCCGCCTTTATGTCTGCCGCCCCGAACCGGCCCTGATCGTCAAACCGGTGCTGAATGACCCCACTGAAATCAAACAGGACATCGATGCCCTGAGCGCGGACGGCAATACCTCGATCGAGATCGGATTGAAGTGGGGCGCCGCCTTTGTCGATCCCAGCACCCGCAATATCACCCGGCGCCTGATTTCCGAAGGTGACGTGGACAACGCCTTTAACGACCGGCCCTTTGATTGGGACCGGCCCAACACCGAAAAATTCATCGTCCTGCTGACCGATGGCGTGAACACCGAACAGCAGGAAATCAACGATGCCTTTGCCACCGGGCCATCGGGGATGTCGCGCTGGGTGCCCAATTCGGCCCGTTCGAACGTGTATTATTCCTGGAATTCGCCCGAGGTCGGCGATGAGGATGGTGACGGCATCGCCAACGAACAATATTGGAATCCGCGCATCACCCTGCCCCGTTCCGTCACCGGATTGTCCAACATCACGATACCCGCCGGATGGTCGAACGACCGTCTTGGCGACAATCTTGGGGCGATCGACGCGCGTTTGCCCGGCGCATTATCCAACGCGATCGCGCCGGTTTCGCTGAGTTTTGCCGAGTTGTGGAATGAAATGCCGGTGCGTCGTTTTGCGAACACCTATGTGTATGGTCAACGTAACTCAAATACCGCACGAAACACCTTCTATAACAATGTCTGGGAGGGCGTGAGCGCGCCAACCAAGGATGCCAACCTTCTGGATCTGTGCAGTGAGCTGCGGACCAAGGGCGCCACGATCTTTACCATCGGGTTCGAAGTTACCAACCATTCCGCCGATGTCATGGGCCAATGTGCCAGCACGCCGAACTATTTCATCCGCGTGGTGGGGAATGACCTAGAGTCGGCCTTCGATCAGATCGCCAACTCCATCTCAAAGCTGAGGCTGACCCAATGAACCGCCCGATCAAGCGATTTCTGCACGCCATCACCGCCCCCCTGCGCCACTTTCGCCGGGACGAGGACGGCGGCCCCACCATCGAATTCGTGATCCTGGTGGTGCCGGTAATATGGATGTTCATGTCCGGCGCCGAGGCTGGCCTGCTGAATATGCGCAGTGTCATGTTAGAGCGTGGCACCGACATGGCCATGCGTGCCGTGCGCATCAACCCCAGAACCCCGCCGACCCACGAACAGGTGAAACAGATGATCTGCGATCAGGCGATGCTGATCCCCGATTGCATGAATGCGCTGCGGGTCGAAATGCGCAGCGTGCCGCGCACCGCCTGGAACACGATCAATGCCGCCATCGAATGCAGCGACCGCAGCGATGTGATCAGGCCGGTCACCCGGTTCATTCCCGGTGCGCCAAGCGATCTGATGCTGGTGCGGGCCTGCGTGAAGGTGCAGCCGATCTTTCCGACGACCGGCCTTGGGCTGGTCCTGCCCAAGGACGGCGCCGGCGATTATGCGGCCATTTCCACCGCCGCCTTTGTGAACGAACCCTGAGAGGAGAGTGACAATGACCCTGCGCCTCAAGCCCCTTCTGCGTCGCTTTGGCCGCAACAGCGAAGGCAGCTATTCCGTTGAAACGATCCTCATGTTGCCAATGCTGGCCTGGGCGATCCTGGCAATGTTCAGCTATTTCGACGGGCTCCGGCTGGCCAATGTAAACGTCAAGGCCACCGATACGATCAGCGATATCCTGTCGCGGGAAACCGCGCCGATCAACGACGAATATATCGATGGGATCGAACAATTATTCGCGTTTCTGGTCAACCGCAGTTACCACAAATCCCTGCGGGTTTCCGTATTCCGCTATGACGGCGAAGATCAGCATTTTGATCTGGTCTGGTCCGAAGCCCGGGGCGGCAAGGCGGCCTTTGTGGATGCCGCCGCAGTAAATGACCGCCTGCCGACCACAGCAAACGGCGATATCGTGATCACTGTGGAAACATGGATGGATTATCGGTCTGCCTTTGTGATGGGTCTGACGGATACCACCCTGCACAATTTCATGGTCACCAGCCCACGGTTTGCCCCGCAACTGCAATGGCAGACCACCCCGCCCCCGGCAGCCTGACCCACCGCCCCGATGCACCGAAACGGCGGCGCCCCGAAAAGGGCGCCGCCGTTTCGTTTCTGCATGGACCGTTTACGCCCGGCACGAAATGTGGCGGGGCCAGACGCCCCGGATACATACGCCAAAAAGTTACCTCAAATCATCGCAATCTGTCTCAATCTGGCCCAATTCCCGCCGAATCCATCTGCCATAGATTGCGTACCGCGACGTGCGAATTGCGTCGCGACCGCATTCAGGAGTTGGTTTGTGCCCCAAATAAAGACAAAAAATGGCCACGCCAGGGGCCCCGATCACGGCTCCCCTGTCAACGTCGCCCAACGATTCGCACGGAACGAAGAAGGGTCGATGATCCTTTTCGGGCTGTATCTGTTCATGGCAATTCTGTTGATCGGGGGAATTTCGGTTGACATAATGCGCAACGAATTCTCGCGTCTCGGCCTTCAGAATACGGTGGACACCGCCGTTTTGGCCGCCGCCGACCTGGACCAGAAACTGGACCCAGCCGCAGTCGTAACCGATTATTTCGACAAGGCGGGGATGGCCGAATACCTTGATTCAATCAACGTGGTGGAGAACATCAACTCGCGTACCGTCACGGCCACATCTTCGGTTGATGTGGGCACGATGTTCATCAACGCCCTCGGGATCAATTCGATGCCTGCCGTTGCAAAAGGCACCGCCCGCGAAGAAATCAGCGATATCGAGATTTCCATGGTGCTTGACGTATCCGGCTCCATGGGGAACGACAACCGGTTGCGCGACATGAAAAACGCCGCCAAAAGTTTCGTGAACACGGTGCTGTCGGATGAACGCGGCATTACCGGCGATGGCGAGGTTTCGATCTCGATCGTTCCCTATTCGACCCAGGTGAACGTGGGCAAGGTTATCGCCGACGGTATGGATCTCAGCTTTACCCAGGATTATTCGCACTGCGTGGATTTCGACTCCGACGATTTTCAGACCACCGCGATGCCCGACGGCACCCGCAAACAGACCGGTCATTTTGATCCCTGGAGCCGGACCAGCCCCCGACCACCCCGGTGTGCCGCGACGATGAATCCTTCAAGGTTCAACCCCTGACCGAGGACAAGACCAAGCTGATCGCCCAGATCAATGGCCTGACCGCCGACGGCAACACCTCGACCGATATCGGCGTGAAATGGGGCGTCGCCATGCTTGACCCGTCATTCCAGAGCATCACCGACGATCTGATCACCGCCGGCAAAGTGGAAAACACATTCAGTGACCGGCCCTACGCATACAACCGCAACAACAGCATGAAAGTGCTGGTGGTCATGACCGACGGCGCCCAAACAACCCAATACACGCTGCGCGATCAGTATAATCAGGGCATGTCCGATGTCTGGGGACGCCAATATTCCGATGGCAGCTGGCGGTTCAGCGTCGATCATCAGGAATATCGCGACAAGGATGACGACGATGACTGGTGGGAAACCTGGTATATTCCGCGCAGCAACCGTTGGGACGACGCCCGTGATGGCGGGAATTCAAAATCCCACCGGCTGAGCTATCAGGAACTCTGGGCCGCTGCCTCGCTCGGGTATAACGCCTATTACATGTGGTATCGTCAGGACTACAATTCCAACCTCTATTACGATTGGTTGAATGGACCCACCGACTACGTTTCGGGCTCGGTCAAGGACAGGCGGATGGCCAACATCTGTGCCGAAGCGAAATCCAAGGGTATCCTGGTGTTCAGCGTCGCCTTCGAAATTGACAGCGCGGATGTGCCGCTGATGAAACAATGCGCCTCGTCCGATAACCACTATTTCGACGTTGACGGCGAAGACATCGTCTATGCCTTTTCGGCCATCGCATCCACCATCAACCAACTGAGGCTGATCCAATGATCAAGATGCTGAAAACCTTTCTGCGCCGTGAAGACGGGGTCGCCTCTGTCGAATTTGCCCTGATGTTTCCTCTGGTGATGGCCATCTTCATGTGCTCGGCCGAAATGGGCGTGGTCCAGTTGCGTCAGGCGATGCTGGAACGAAGCATGGACATCGTGGTGCGCGAACTGCGCCTTGGCAAACCGGAATATCGCGATCCCGAAGTGCTCAAGGCCGCCGTGTGCCAAGAGGCGCTGCTGCTGACCGATTGTGCGACCAACATGAAACTTGAGATGGGGCCGGTCAAAACCCGCGGCTTTACCTATTGGGAAGGGGGCGGCGATTGTGTTGACCGCACCCAGACGTCAAAGCCGGTGATCAGTTACACCTCGGGCGCCAACAACGAGGTGATGCTGATCCGGTTCTGCTATCTGCACGACCCAATTTTCCCTGCCGTCGGCCTCGGCGCGATCCTGCCCCCGGTCGTAGGGGGCGGATACAAGATGATGGCTTCAACCTTTTTTGTGAATGAACCGACATGAACATCATGACACATCTGCGCAGAAAGCTGCGCGCCTTCACCCGGGATACCGACGGCAGCTATACGGTTGAAACCGTCCTGATCCTGCCAATCCTGCTTTGGGGTATGCTGGCCACCTATACGTTTGTCGACGCGTATCGCATGCAATCTCTGAACCTGCGCGCCACCTACACGATCAGCGACCTTCTGACCCGGCAGTGGAACCCGGTGGACGAAGAATTCCTGGACGGTCTGGAAAAATACCACGAATTTCTGACCCAGACCCACCACGATACCGCCATGCGGGTCACCGTGGTTTATTTCAAGGAAGGCAAATCCGAATATGACGAGGACACAAACACAACTGTCGTAACCCCCGACGAACATGTGCTGGTCTGGTCTTATACCAGCGATCCCAAACGGCCCAAGATCAGCAAAGCCACATTGGCACAGCTTGCCCCGACCCTGCCTGTGCTGGCCAATGCCGATTCGGCCGTGATCGTGGAAACCTGGATGGACTACACCCCTCCGTTCTCGATCGGGCTGCCCGCGTCGGAATTCAACAACCGTGTGGTGTCGTCGCCCCGGTTCGTACCGCAACTGTTGTGGAGCGATACGCCGGTCAGCTAGGCCTCGTGGCTGCGCGCGACGATGCGCGCGGCCAAAAGTTCGGCCATGAGCTTGGCCTCGCCTGCCCCCGTCACCCCGCCAATGCCAACCCGGCGCGGCGTGCGCCACCACAGCCCCGGCGCCCAGCCCCGGGCATGGCGCGTGGACAGGATAATCACAAAACCATTTGACGGCTTGAAGGCAAGCGCCCCCCGGTCGATCCCGATGATGTCATCCACCAGCGCCAGGCGTGTTCCCGCGGAATCGCGCAGCTCGGTCGCCGTCAGTTCGACCCGTGATCGGGTGGCCTGCCACAGGCGCATCATTCCGACCAGCGCCATTGCCCCAAGGGCCAGAATCACGATCCGCCAGATAAGGGGCGGCGCCGTGCTTATCGCCATCCAGATCAGCAGGAACCCCAATGCGCCCACGACGGTCACACCCACCAGGCGGCGCAGCGGCGACGGCGTGACGGTGGCGATAATTTCTGACATCGGTGGCTCCCACTGTTGTGTGATCGCGCCTATCCCATCGCGCCCGGAAAATCGAGCCGTTTCGCGCAAGGGTAACCGCAGGCCGCCACCTGCGTTCCCGTATTCCAACCATCCCGTTGCCCCCGCCCGCCGGACCAAGTAAACCACGGCAAAACCCCATTAGCGGAGCACCCCCATGGCAGCCTATCAATACGTCTATCACATGGACGGCGTGAGCAAATCCTACCCCGGCGGCAAGAAGCTGTTCGAAAACATTCGCCTGTCGTTCCTGCCCGGTGTGAAAATCGGTGTCGTCGGCCCGAACGGCGCCGGTAAATCGACCCTGATGAAAATCATGGCCGGCATGGACAAGGAATTCACCGGCGAGGCATGGGCGGCGGAAGGGGCCAAGGTCGGTTATCTGCCCCAGGAGCCAAAGCTGGACGAGGCGCTGAACGTGCGTGAAAACGTCATGCTGGGCGTGGCCCCGAAAAAGGCGATTCTGGATCGTTACAACGAATTGGCGATGAATTATTCTGACGAAACCGCCGATGAGATGGCCGCCTTGCAGGATGAAATCGACGCCCAGAATCTGTGGGATCTCGACGCCCAGATCGACGTGAGCATGGAGGCCCTGCGCTGTCCGCCCGACGATACCGCCGTCAGTTCGCTTTCCGGTGGTGAGGCGCGCCGCGTCGCCCTGTGCAAACTGCTGCTCGAAGCGCCGGATATGCTGTTGCTCGATGAACCGACCAACCACCTTGACGCCGAAACCATCGCCTGGTTGCAAAACCACCTGATTGATTACAAAGGCACAATCCTGATCGTCACCCACGACCGGTATTTCCTTGACGACATCACATCCTGGATTCTGGAACTGGATCGTGGGCGCGGTGTGCCATGGGAAGGCAATTATTCTTCCTGGCTGGAACAAAAGGCCAAACGCCTGAGCCAGGAAGCGAAAGAAGATAAGTCACGCCAGAAAACCCTTGAGCGCGAATTGGAATGGATGCGTCAGGGCGCCAAGGCGCGGCAGGCCAAATCCAAGGCCCGAATCAGTGCCTATAACGAACTGGCCGGTCAATCCGAGCGTGACAAACTGACCCGCGCGCAAATGATCATCCCCAATGGTCAGCGTCTGGGCAACAAGGTGATCGAGGTCGAGGGCCTGACCAAGGCCATGGGCGACAAGCTGTTGGTCGAAGACCTGTCCTTTGCCCTGCCGCCGGGTGGCATCGTTGGGGTGATCGGCCCCAACGGCGCCGGTAAAACCACCCTGTTCAAGATGCTGACCGGGCAGGAAACGCCCGATGCAGGCACGGTGGAATACGGCGAAACGGTCGATCTGTCCTATGTGGATCAGTCGCGCGACGCGCTCGATCCCGGCGTGACCGTGTGGGAGGAAATCACCGGCGGCGCCGAGATCATCCAACTGGGCGATGCGCAGATGAATTCGCGCGCCTATTGTTCGGCGTTCAACTTCAAGGGCGGCGATCAGCAGAAAAAGGTCGCGATGCTGTCGGGCGGCGAACGCAACCGGGTGCATATGGCCAAACTGCTGAAGGCGGGCGGCAACGTGTTGCTGCTGGATGAACCAACCAACGACCTTGATGTCGAAACCCTGCGTGCGCTGGAAGATGCGCTGGTCGATTTCGCCGGCTGCGCCGTGGTCATTTCCCACGACCGGTTCTTCCTTGATCGGATCTGCACCCATATCCTCGCGTTTGAGGGCGACGCACATGTGGAATGGTTCGAAGGCAATTTCGAGGATTACGAAGAGGACAAGAAACGCCGTCTTGGCGCCGATGCCCTGGAACCCAAGCGGGTGAAATTCAAGAAATTCGTCCGCTAGCCGTATCCCCGATGATACCGAAAATCCTGCATCAGACCGAAGAAGAATGGGATCCTTTACCTCAATCGATAAAGGATTCCGTTCTTTTCATGCAGGCCGGGAATCCCGATTTCGACTGTCGGTTCTATGATGCAGGGGCGCGGCGGCGTCTGATCGCCGACAATTTCGGCGCCGATGTGATTGCCGCCTATGACGCGCTCAATCCTTCTTACGGTGTCGCGCAGGCCGATTTCTTTCGCTATTATGCGGTACTGTTGCACGGTGGCATTTATCTTGATGCCAAAAGCAGAATAACCGTGCCGCTTTCGACCATTACATCGCATCACCGCTGTTTGTCGGTGTTGCGCCCCGAAAAATTCCCCGTCGACAATTTTCGCGCGCTGGCACCTGCGCAATTCCGCTCGCGCAACAAGAACCTGATTTCCCAATGCTTCTTTGCCGCCCCTGCCGGCGATAAAATGCTAACGCATATCGCGGCCTCCATGATTTCGCGCATTGCAGGCTATCGGGCCAACCACGAGGGAATCGGGTCATCGGGTGTGTTCAATGTAACCGGGCCAAAGATGTTTACGCGCGCGATTGCATCATCGCCCGCCACCACAAAGGTCGCGTTTCTCTGGCCTGATGATATCGGGTTTCAGTTCACCGGCGGCACCCGCAAGGCGGATGTAAGGCCCCGCTATCGCCCGCATTATTCCTGCCTCAGCGAAAATGTCGTGTTGCACGCACTGCCACGGGCCGGGGACATGTCTGATCGGGCGCTGGCCTTGCTTCGGTTCGGCCCCGATGTTCTGGCCAACCGGATCAAACACGCCCTGCGCCGTCGCCTGCGCCGGTGAAAATCACAAAGTTCGTGAGCTTTGCTTCGGCTATTTCCGACTCGGGCGAAATGTGCTATGGGTTGTGCAAGGCCAGACCGCAGCACCTCAAAATCAGGTATATCCTCAACGTCAGTGCATGTGAGAGAGCCTTCCAAACCGCCGCAATTACGCGGCGGTTTTGGTTTGGGTCAGGTTTCCCTGCCTTGATCGGCGCCGCAAATGCGACCAACATTGCGCCATTGCCAGTCTGCGGGTTTCTGTATTTTCAAATCTTTCGCGACTGCCCCTTCGAACCAAAGGAAATATCATGGCCGGTCAATTTTTCATCTACGATATAAAGCGCAAGGATTACGATGCGCTTCAGAGCAAGATGGGCGCAACCGTCACGGCCCTTGCCCATGCCGCGATCGGCTGGAACGGCGCGTCGCGTCAAATTCTGACCGGTGTTATCGCAGGCAATCCCCCGGCCAACCGGGCCGGGCTGCCGCCCCACAGATATCTGGAAATCGCCGCCGACACCGCCTATGCGAACCCCAAAATGAGCGACACCAAGGCGCTCTGGCTGGGGTCAAGCGATGCCCACCACATCTGGCAGAAACTGGAGCGGCCGGCGAACATCTCCAAGGGGCTGAGCGGCGGAGTGGGCGGTGTCGCCAACGGGGAATGGTCCGTGGGCCGCAAGGTGAACGCCTTGCGCCACGAATTGGCAAACGGCAATGTCTCGATCGAAATATACAAGATTGATGGCCAGGAGATCAGCTAACGCACCTTTGCAAAAGCCGGGGAACCCGGGCGTGGGTCGTCGCGTTAGGCCTCGACCCACAAAAGGATTTCCCATGCGCCACCTGTGTTTGCTGTTGTTCATTTGCGCCCTGCCTGCCCACGCAAAAGAGGTGGGCAATGTCGATGTTGATTGGCTGGGCAACGATATCATCATCGAGGCGTTCTCCGATCCCGAGGTAAAGGGCGTCACATGCCACGTGGCCTATTTCGACCGCGGGCTGATTGACCGGTTGCAAAAAGGCAATTGGTTTGAGGATCCGTCGAACTCGTCAATCTCGTGCCGTCAAACCGGCAAGATCGAGATCGGTGATATTGATCGCAGCGCAGAAGGCGAATCGGTGTTTTCCGAGCGGCGCTCGGTGATCTGGAAATCCCTGAAGGTAAAGCGCATCTTCGATGAAGAAAACCAGACGCTGATCTATATCTCGCATGCCCGCGACGTACAGGATGGATCGGCCAAAATGGCCATTTCCACCGTGCCGCTTTATCAGGCCGGACAATGAAACAGCGCCCGATATCCGGCAGGCAACGCAGCGCACGGCGCGCAAAACCGCCAGAAACGCGGCAGAAATGTGCCGGAACGCCCGGGTCCGTCACACGAAAATGATTGCAATTCTGGCCCAAAGGCCCCATATGGCCTTTGCGAACGTTCTTTCTCTTTCGGCCACTGTTCTCTGCACGCACGGCACAGTACTCGATTTAGCACTGACCAAGCCGGGCCACCGCATGTTGCGGGTGGCATAGACAGGAGTACACACGATGGCCAATGGCACCGTGAAGTGGTTTAACGCAACCAAGGGTTTCGGCTTTATCGAGCCCGAAGGCGGCAGCAAGGACGTTTTCGTTCACATTTCGGCAGTTGAGCGTTCCGGCCTGACCGGCCTGGCCGACAACCAGAAAGTCACCTTCGACATCGAAGCTGGCCGTGATGGCCGCGAAAGCGCCATCAATCTGGCTCTGGCGTAAGCCTCACCGCCTTGGTGGGGGTCACCCCCGCCCATGAATTACATCAAACCGGCCTTTGGGCCGGTTTTTTGTTGCACCGTCCCGGCGCAAAGGGGCAGGACGATGGGTCGCAGGGAAAATATCACGAAAACATCTTTACCGAAAATTCGAAAGGTGGCATAAAATGGGGTTGCGACGTCATCTATATCGACCCCGCCTGCTTTCCGCCACGGCTACAGCGCATTCGATCCAGCACTGACTTAGCCACGCTGTTGCACTTCCGCGAACAGCATAAGAAAGCTGAAGGAGAACACGGTATGGCCAACGGCACCGTGAAATGGTTCAACACTACCAAGGGCTATGGTTTCATTGCCCCCGACACCGGCGGAAAGGACATTTTTGTCCATATCTCGGCTGTCGAACGCTCGGGTCTCACCGGCCTGCGCGACGATCAGAAAGTGACCTTTGACATCGAAGCCGGCCGTGACGGCCGCGAAAGCGCGATCAATCTGGCACTGGCATAAACGCCTGACCGGAAACAGAGTTTCGGGCGCGCATCCTGTTGCGCGCCCTTTTGCGCCGCCCTATCCCAGATGGCGGCGCACCTCGGCAACCAAACGATCAACCTCGTCTTGCGCTGCCCCCTTGCCGCGCTCTTGCACCCCGCGCCCAAGGCCCAGGGTTTCGGCAAACACCACCCGGTTGCCCAGGGTGGTTTCGGCCAGCGCGACGTTCATCTCACCCACGGCCGCCGTCACATCCTGCCCCACGCGGGTGCCGGATTTGAATCGGTTCAACACCACCAACGCTGTGCGGCTTTCCCGTTCGACCAGGTCCAGCACTGATTCCACCGCCCAGACATCGACCTGACTTGTCGCCACCGGCACGATCACCAGATCGCTGATCCGCAGGGCCGGGCGTAAATCGGCATCGACCTTGGGCGGTGTATCCAGAATGACGAAATCACTGACCTTCTTCAGTTTTTCGCATTCATACCCGACGCCCCAAGCGCTGGCGGTGGAAAATTCCATGTCTTCAATGCCATCGCCCCGCCGCGCCATGAACCAGCGCCCCAGCGACCCCTGCGGATCGGTGTCCAGAAGGGCAACCGTGGCCCCCGCCCGGGTCAGCCCGACGGCAAGGTTGGCCGCGATGGTCGTCTTGCCCGATCCACCCTTTTGCTGGGCGACAGTAATGACTTTCCCGGCCATGCTCAGGCACTCCTTGCGTTGCTGCGCCGCAGCATAACGCGCAAAGCCCTTTATCACAAGGGCCGCGTGACGTGCAGGGTGTGGGTTCGGGCCTAGTTGACCACCTGTGTCATCACAAAGGCCGGGATGCTGGCCGCCAGCGCCACCAGCCCCAGCGCAACGATCAGATAGACCCCGTCGCGCACCAACAGGCCCACCACCACCAACGCCACCACCATACCAAGAACCGACGACGAAAACGGCACCAGTTCAAAAAACGGAATAGTCAGCCCCGCCAACGCACAAAGCAGATAGGCCAGCACATTGAAGGGCGGCATGACCAGCAGGCGCAATCTGGGCCGGGAATTGCGATCCAGCCAATCGGCCACCCGGTGCAGCCGCTTGGCCGCCCGGTGCAGGGCCGCGCCGCTGATCTCGCGCCGGGTCAGCAGGCCGGGCAACCACAGCCGGTCACGCTGTGCCACCCGTTGCAGGGCCACAGCCGCAATCCAAAGCCCGCAAAATGAGGAAAACAAGGGAATTCCGCTCAGGGGTGATACCAGCATCAGTGCAGGAACCAACATCATCGGCAGAAACGACGTGCGCCCGAATGTATGTATGATCTCGCCCAGCGATACTGTTTCGCCGCCGCTTAGCCCGTCAAGTTGTTCGACGATCAGGCGCACCGGACGCTGCGGCCCACCCCCTGTATCCGGGGCGGAGCCATCGGCATCCTTGGCATTGCTACATTCGTCCGGCATCGGGGATGCAGGTGGCATCATGAACGCGTCCTTTGGCCTGTTCTGGCTTAACACGGCAGCACCATGGGTGGTTCCGGTGCCGCGCTGTTCATGGGCCGTTTAGCGCGCAGACGGGCGGTCACACAAGGGCGCCTGCCCCACGGCTCAACTGCCCTTCGGTGATACCCGAATTGCCAATCAGAATAATCCGCGACAACCCCAGCGCAATCACGAAATCATCGCCCCGCTGCGTGGTTTGCGCGGGGGCCGGCCAGTCAATCAGTTCAATCCGGTCGCCTGCCCCGAAATCGTGAATGCGCACCACCCCGCCATAGGCCACCCGGTAACAGGTGGCCCCGGGGCCGCCGGTCAGATCATTTTCACCGCTACCCACATGAATCGTATCATCGCCGCCAAGGGACACAACAGAATTGCGCCCGGGGCCGGTGTGGATTTGCGAATTGCCCTCGCCGTCGGTGATTTGATCATTGCCGTGGCCGCCGAAAATCCGGTTCTTGCCGTTCCCACCGATGATCGTGTCATCACCGGTGCCCCCGTCCAGAATATCCTTGCCCTGCCCGCCCTGAAGATAATCGTCGCCCGCCCCGCCATAGAAGTGATGCACCGATTTTCCCCGCCCCGACCGCGCGATCAGCCGGTCGTTGCCTGCCCCGCCATGAAAGGTGGCGCCGTCGTATTTCGGGCCGATCATCACATCGTCACCGTTGCTGCCCACCATTTCCACCGTCACCCGTTCCGAGGTTTCGAAATGGATCGGGCTGTCGGGATGCGCGACGATGCGGATGGTTTTCTGGGTGGTTGTGTCGGATTCAAGCCGCGATTGCACCGTGGCGATGCGCACCGCTTCAACGTTGGCAGGCAGGCGCAGCAAATAATCATCCGGCCCGCCCATATACCACAGGGTGTCATGGCCGCCATCGGCCTGTTCGTCGATCTTTTCCGCATCCGCGCCGTAAGCCCAGTAATCGTTGTCACGCACCCCGCCCTGCATCACCACGGTGCCATCCACCGCCATCATTGCATTCACGCCATTCGCCGGGTCGGCCAGCCCGCGCAGATCCAGCCCCAGATCCAGCGCGCCGCGGATCAACTCATCGCGCAGTTGCGCCAACGGGGTGGTTTCGGCCAGATTGCGCGTTTCGCCCGGGTCGCTGACCACGTCGTAAACGTGTTCTTCGCCATTGGGATAGCGGAAGTATCGCAAATGGGTCAGCCCCTCGACCGAGGGGCGCACCGAAAGCGTGCCGAACACGCAGGTCACCGGGGATTTCGTGCTGTCAAAGCCCCCGAAACTCTTATCCAGCAGGGGCAGCATGCTCTGACCAGACGCCCAGTGGCTGCGCGGTGGCAAACCGGCCAGATCAAGGATGGTTTTCGGCAGATTGTGCAGCGACACCGGCAAGTCGATCACGCGCCCGCCCTCCATCCGGGGCGACCAGATACCAAGGGGGACATGGGCGGCGCTGTCCCACTGGCTCATCTTGTGGAAACTGTCATGGGTGCCAAGGTTGAACCCATTGTCCGACAGCAAGACCACCGTGGTATTATCGGCGATGGATGAGCCGCGCAGGGCATCAAGAAACCGGCCCAATTCATGATCCATGTGGCTGCACGCCGCAAAATACCCGCGCACCACCTGTTTCCACGCCTCTGGCCCGGCCTTTTCGGGGGTGAATTGCCCGGTCACGATATAGGCGTTTTCATAGATCGCCATGCCATCCTGCGGCCCGGTGAAATCTTCGGGCGCGGCGATGCGGGGCCAGTGGATTTTATCCACGTCATACATCTGGTAAAACCGGTCAGGGCAAACCAGATCGTAATGGGGGTGTTTGAACCCAAGCTGGATCAGGTGCCGCTCGCCGGGGTCCAGCGTGCCCAGATGGTCAATCCCGTTCTGCGCCACCCAATAATCATAGAGTTTATGATCGAGGCTGCCATCATCGTCCGGGGCGTTGAAACTGCGCACCCCCGGCCCTTTTTCCAGATACACCCGATGGCCGGTGCGTTTGCCAAAGGCCTGCGCCTTTGGATCGTGATGAAACAGAACCCGACGATATTCCTCGGGCATGGGGTTATAATTGCCGTCGGTCTTGCCCGTGGTAAAGGTGCGAAACCCGGCGCGGCGCAGGTCATATTGCCAGGCTTCGGTCGGGGGCAGAACATCGCGCCACAGCCGGTTCAGATCGACCAGCCCGGTGCGAAACGGCGACAGCCCGGTTGTCAGCTCGGCTCGACAAGGGGCGCACAGGGGTACGGTGGCATAGGCATTGGAAAACCGCACCCCCTGCCCCATCAGCGAATCAAGGTTCGGAGTGAGGATCGGCACACCGTAGGCATTGCGCCATGTGAACACGTCGATCAGATCGTCGATCCAGATCACCACGATGTTGTCGCCCGCCACGCTTTCGCGATCAAACCCCATGAAACACCTCGTTGGCATAGATGCGCAGCCGGTCGCGCAGAGGCTGCGCATCGGAGGCGCAAATATCGCGCCCCGGAAACAGAATCACATCGCCCAGCCGCAGATCCCCCAAGGTGTTCAACAACCCCTGCCGCCCGCGTCGACAGGCGAGATACACATCGCAAGGCCCCGGCGCAAAGCTGCCTTGCAACGGGCCGGTAACGGGCGCCCCTTCGCCCACCAGCAACGAAAGATCCCCGGGCGTGACTGTGGCAAATGCCACCTGCATTCCGCTGCCCGGGGGCAGGGGGCAGGTCAGCTCATCCTCGCCACGCCGGTCGCTCAGGCGCAGAACGCCGCCCTGTTCGGATAACACGATGCCGCTGTTGCCCTTTTTGGCATCGACACACCACAGGGTTTCGCCATTGCCCCCCGGCGCATCAAACACACAAGCCACGCCCATCAGTGCGCAATCCACCCGTTCGCTCAGCACGAAACCACAGTTGGTGCGCGCCTGTGTCACCAGAACATCCGCCCCCCGGTGCCGGGTCAGGCGGCCATTCCCGGTGTTCGCCTCGGTCGGGCGGGCGTGGTTTTGGCCCGTGCGGCTGTGCAATCCGGTGATGATGTCACTGTCAAGATCGGCCAGCGCAGCGTCAAAACTGAACCAGAGCGCGCCAGCCGCCTCCATCACCTGCGAGATCGGCTGTGTCGCGCCATTTAACAGCGCCCCCTGCGGCAGATATCCCTCAAGGCTCAGCATCGGCCAACCGGCAAAATGGCGGGCAGCGCCCAACGACCCTGTTCATCGCGCAGCGCACCGGGGCGGCCAACGGCATACTGAAGGGTTAATGCACCCGGGTCCGCATCGTGGGTCACAATCAGCGCACGGTCATCATCCCCGGCGACATGCACCCCGGTGACCGCCCCTGCGTCGCCCATGGTGAACCCATGATCCGCGCCATTGTCCAACGTAAGTGGGGTCAGCGCATCGGTGATAACCCGCACCCGCCCCGGCGCCTCGGTCTCGGCCAGCAACAACCGGGGGCAATGCCACAGCTCGCGCGCCAAAGTGGCGTCAATCGCCTGTGCCTCGGCCATGGCCATGGCGGGCATTGCGGCGAGGGTGGGGCGGTGATTTTCATCAAACGCAAAGGCATAGCCGGGGGCCGAAAACACCAACCGGTGATCGCCCGGAAACACAGCCAGATGCCAATGTTCACGCACCCGCGCCCCGGTTTCATCGGCCCGCATGACGAACACCGGTTCGTGCAGGTCAAGCGCGGCAAGTTTGCGGGAAATCCGGGTCATCACCGCGCGAATGCCTGCAACATAGGCGTCAAAATCGCTCACCACGTCCTCGGCGCCATAATCAATGGCGATGGCCGCAATCCGGGGGGCCACACCCAGTGCCGCCGCAGCCGCCACCACATTGTCGATGGCCTGTTCCAGATTGCCCATGGCCGCACCTTCGGCCAGCGCCATCGCGGTGATGCTGCAATCGGTTTCGGCGCGGGTCACGATCAACGGCAAGGCGCGGCCCTGTGCGCGGCGCGTGGCCAGCATTGCATCGGCCACCAGCGTATCAAGCGTTACCTCGCGCACCCGTTCCAGCGCCGCCGTGGGCTGTGCCGGTTCCACCCCGGCCACGCCCACCGGCCCCACATCATCACCGGGGCACAGCACATGGGCCGCCATGGCCGCCTGCCCCGATATCGCCCAAGCCCGGCGTGCGCCGCCAATGGACAGCACCGCCAAAAGCGGCCCCGCCGCCTCGGCCACCACATGGCCCCCGGTGACGGGGCGGCGAAACCGGCGGGGATGGGGATAGCCGGGAAGCTGTGCATCAAAGTGATGCCACTCGCCCTGTCGGGTGACATTCCAGGCGTCGATGTCGCCCACCTGCGCCGGATCAATCCACGACGACGGCGCGTCACCCGCAGGCGCCACGCCGATGCGACCGCGCAATTCATCAACCACGGTGTCAGACAGGCGCAGGATCAACCCCGTGCCATCATATCCTATAGCGGTGCCATTGCCGACCCGCAGCAAAACGCCACTGTCCCCGCGCAACACTTTGTGATCCCGATCCGCCATGCCCATGTGTCGCGCAGGCCCGCGACAAGATCAATGGCGATCAGAACCGCGCCGGGCGCAGCCGCATCAAAAGCGGGCCATAAAGCACCACGAACGTTCCATAAGCCCCAATCCACGCCAGCCCCGCCAGGTGGTACAGATGCTCGGCCCCGGCGGGCCAGATGCCGGCAGCGCAGCGGGTCAGCGTGGCTGCCACCACCAGCAGATAAACCACCAACGTGCCACGCCCTGCGCGCAGCGCGGCGCCGCTATGGCCAAGGGTGGCGCGGGTCATGACCGCAAGCGTCATCAGGCCAACGGCACCCGCCATCCACAAATGTTGCGCCCCCGCTGCGCCCAACAGACCGGGCCAGAGAATCTCACCGCCAATGGCCAGCGCCCCCAGGGGCAAAAAGGCAAAACCCAGATGCAGCACCCAGACCAACGGATCACCCAACGTCCGATCCCCCGCCCAACGCACCAACCGCGCACCCTGTGCCACACCCGACGCCAGCAAAAGCACGCCGGTCAACGCCGCCTCGGGGGCCACGACCCAGGTCAGCAATGTCACCAACAGCAACAACAGCGCCACCTTGTCAAACTTCTGCATCGGCGGCACCGGCAACCGCCCGCCCCCCTGTTTCACCAGCCAGTTGCGGGTGAACGATGGTACGATCCGCCCGCCAATCACCGAAATCATCATCATCGCCGCGCCCAACCCGATGCGCAGCCCAAACCCATGCGCCGCATAATCGCCCCGCGCCGCCTCCCAGTGGAACACCCCATTGCCCACAGTGAACACGCCGATCAACGCCAGCACCATAAGGTTGCGCCAGTTTTTGCCCGCCACGATTTCACGCGCGATCACTGCGGCAAGGGCGACGGGCATCGACAGATCAATCAGCGCCACCGCCAGCGGCGGCATCAGCGCCCCGCACAACACCGCCAACCGCCCCGCGCCCCACAGTGCGAACAACCCGGCCAAAGGCCAGCCAACAATCGGCAACCGCCCGGTCCAGTTGGGAACCGCCGTCAGGATGAACCCACCCACCACGGCCGCAAGATAGCCGAACAGAAATTCATGAGCGTGCCAACTGACCGGATCAAACCGCGTCGGCAGGTCCACCGCCCCGGCCAGCATCGGAACCCACAGCGCCATGGCAACCACGGCCCATATTCCGGCCCCCAGAAAGAACGGGCGAAAGCCAAAGCTGAAAATCGCCGGGCCGCGCCATTCGCGCATCAATTCTGCCGTGCTGCTCATGATCTGTCTTTCTCGACCCTGACACCCGCCTCGGTGACGATGAAATCAAGCCCAATATCATGAGGTTGCGGAAAAATCGTGGGCAGGCGTGCCGCGTCAAACCCCACGCCGATGGCAACAGGCCGGGGCGCCAACGCCGCCAGCGTCCGGTCAAAATACCCCCCGCCATACCCCAGGCGAAATCCCGCAGCATCCCAGCCGACCAGCGGCGCCAGGGTGATGTCGGGGATTACCGCCTCGGATTCCGAGGTGGGAACGGGGATGTCCCAGTCGCCGCGCACCATCTGCGTGTCCGGGGTCCAACGGCGAAAAACCAGCGGCGCGGCCTTGGTTTCAACCAGCGGCAAGGCGATCTGCACCCCCTGTTCGTGCAGTTGCACCATCAGCGGACGCAGGTTCAGCTCGGCCTTGATCGGCCAGTAAAACGACATGATCCGTCCTCGTGCGCCATCAAAGCGCGCGGTCAGCAGATCGGCCAGATGATCTGCCAACCGCGCCGCGATCTCGTGCCGCGCGGCAACGGTCATTTCGATCCGGGCGGCGCGCAGGCGTTTCCGCTCGGCCTTGCGCCACCGGGCGACATCACGCGCCTGATCCGGGTCAACGGCAAGCGGGTCGAAATAGGTCGGGTCCACCTCGTGGGCCATGCAGGGGGCGACGCAAAGCTGCCGGGGGTGTCATTTTGGTCAGTCATCGGGTCTCTCTCATGAATCAGCAAAGCTCGGGCACATCTGGTAGTGTGTCTTGCACCGCCATATGCAGCGAGCGGGCAATCCGCCTGGCCCGCTCGGTCACATGATCGGCACCGGCGGGGGTGCATACCTCGTGGGCCGTTTGATCAAACAGCATCAGCCAGCGGTCAAAATGCGCCCAGGCGACCGGCAGGCCGGTATGGGCCGCCACCGGTGCCCCATGATAGCGCCCCGTCATCAGGGCAACGGACGACCAGAACGACACCATCTTGTCCAGATGCGTCGCCCAATCGGCGATGCGGGCGTTGAAAATGGGGCCAAGCACGTCATCGGCGCGGATTTTGGCATAAAAACGGTGTACCAAATCGTGCAGAACCGGCTCGCTCAGCCCGGTTTCGGCCATGATCGCGCGGGTCATCTCGGGGCGGGCAGAATTGATCGTGGGGTTGTCTGCGGTGGTGCCATCCATAGCCGCCTCCTGCGGTATGCTGCGTGAGGCTTTGACTAAACCCCTTAATAGGTATTGTAAATACCTATTTAATATCCTGACGTTTCCACCACCCCGGGACGCGCCAGAAACTGACCATCAATGGCGGTCGTCGGTTTTCCCTTGACCGCGCGGGCGCTTTACCTCGCAATGCACTTGCAAAAATGCGACAATAACACTCCGGACAAGGCCCTAAACCCATGTCAAACATTCATAATATGACATTCGTGAACCCCACCTTTCACGCCGGTCTGAACATCACCGTGCGCCATGGCGACAAGTGGGCAAAGCTGGCCCGGATCGGTGACAGTCTGGCCATCGACGGGCGCGACGGGCCGATCACCGCTGAAATCACCGGGATGTTCTATTGCGATCTGCCCGATATTCCGCAGGGCATTCTGGATCTTGAGCACGATTCCGATGCCCGCACCCATGCGGGGCTGAAACGCATCCTTGATGAAATCTATGGCCCCACCGCCGATGGCAACCGCATGGTCACGGTGGTGTTTCTCACCCTGCCCATCGCACCTTAACCGCCGGCGTTCATATCCCAGCCGAGGTGTTTGGCGACGGTGAAAATATCCTTGTCGCCGCGCCCACACATATTCATGCAGATGATATGATCCCGGGGCAATTCCGGCGCGACTTTCATCACATGCGCCAAGGCGTGCGAGGGTTCCAGCGCCGGAATGATCCCTTCCAGCGCGCAGGACAGTTTGAACGCCTCCAACGCTTCGGCATCGGTGATCGCCACATATTGCGCCCGCCCGATATCATGCAGCCAGGCATGTTCGGGGCCGATCCCCGGATAATCCAGCCCCGCCGAGATTGAAAATCCCTCAAGGATCTGGCCATCATCATCCTGTAACAGATAGGTTTTATTGCCGTGCAGCACCCCGGGCCGACCGCCCGTGAGCGAGGCGCAATGTTCCATCTTGGCATTCACGCCTTTACCGCCCGCCTCGACCCCGATGATGTTAACCGATTGGTCATCAAGGAAAGGGTAAAACAGCCCCATGGCGTTGGACCCGCCACCGATGGCCGCGATGATCGTATCTGGCAGACGGCCTTCCTGCGCCTGCAACTGGGCCTTTGCCTCTTTGCCGATGATGCTTTGGAAATCGCGCACCATGGCCGGGTATGGGTGCGGCCCGGCAACCGTGCCAATGCAGTAAAACGTATCGCGCACATTGGTTACCCAATCACGCAGGGCGTCGTTCATCGCATCCTTGAGGGTGCCGCGCCCGGATGTCACCGGCACCACCTCGGCGCCCAACAACTTCATGCGGAACACATTGGGCGATTGCCGTTCAACGTCATGGGCGCCCATGTAAACAACGCATTGCAAGCCGAACTTCGCGCAAACAGTGGCCGTGGCAACCCCGTGCTGCCCCGCGCCGGTTTCGGCAATGATCCGTGTCTTGCCCATGCGCCGCGCCAACAATATCTGGCCCAACACGTTGTTGATCTTGTGCGCCCCGGTGTGGTTCAGCTCGTCCCGTTTGAAATACACCTTGGCGCCGCCCAGATGGTCGGTCAGGCGCTCGGCGAAATACATCGGGCTGGGGCGGCCCACGTAATGTTCCCACAGATCGTCCATTTCGGCCCAGAAACTGTCATCCGTCTTGGCCTTTTCATACTCGGCCTCAAGGGACAGGATCAGCGGCATCAGGGTTTCGCTCACAAACCGACCGCCGAAATCGCCAAACCGGCCATTTTCGTCGGGGCCTTTCATGAAACTGTTAAAAAGATCGCCCATGCCGCACCCCCAAAACCTAAGTCAGATCGCGTTTAAAGCCTATGCGCGAAGGCGTAAAGCCAAGCCTTTCATAAAATGACCGGCCACGGGGGCGGCTGGCATTGGTGGTCAGGTACAACAGGGTACGGGCGCACGCCTCGGCATCGCCGATCACCCCGCCGCCGCGATAAATTCCGCGATCAGGCCCGGGGCTTTTATACCGGGCGCTGATTCGACTCCGGACGATACATCCACCTGCCGCGCGCCGGTCAGGCGTACCGCTTCGGCCACATTGGCCGGGGTCAACCCACCGGCCAGCATCCATGGCACAGGCCAACGCCGCCCCGCCAGCAACCGCCAGTCAAACGACAACCCGTTGCCGCCCGGCAGGGCCGCGCCTTTGGGGGGCTTTGCGTCAACCAGCACCTGATCGGCCACCCGGCCATATTCGCTCAGCGCGGCAAGATCGGCCTCATCCGCGATGCCGACCGCTTTCATCACCGGAAGACCAAACCGCGCGCGCACCTGGGCCACCCTTTCAGGCGTTTCAGCGCCGTGAAGCTGCAACATGTCGATGGGAACCGAACCCAACAGCGCATCCAGCATATCATCGTCGGCATTAACCGTCAGCGCCACCTTGCATTGCCCGACCGGCACGTCGGTGGCCAAGGACGCAGCATCCTCAAGGGAAATATTGCGCGGCGATTTCGCAAAAAACACAAAGCCAACATAGGCGGCATCACGCGCCGCACGCAAATCGGCAAGCCGCGTCAGCCCGCAGATCTTGACCCTCCTGTCCGCCATCGCTCAGCGCGGCGTGCTGGGTTGGTTCAGCAGTGCCAGCACATCGTCGCCATTGCGGGCCGGAGGCGTCGACATCTGTTTCATCTCACGCTGAAGCTTTTCCTTCTCGCGACGCTGGCGCCGGGCATCGGCGCGGAATTTATGCTCGCGCAGCCATTCCCAAACGAACCCAACCAGAACGCCCACCAAAATCCCGCCCAGAATGACAAGAAACAGCGGCAGCGTCACCGTCCAGCTCAGCCCCAGAAACCCCGCCATTTCCACCGGCAACAGGTGCAGCGTAACCATGCCCCGATTGGCCAGCGCCACAACGACAAGGCAAATCGCCAGAGCGAGCAAAAAAGCATAACGGATGTAACGCATAACGGATCTATTCCTCGTTCAGCCTGTCGCGAAGCAGCTTGCCGGTCTTGAAAAACGGCACGTGCTTTTCCTCGACATGCACCGATTCTCCGGTGCGTGGGTTCCGCCCCACTCTGGCATCCCGTTTCTTGACTGAAAAGGCCCCGAAACCGCGCAGTTCCACCCGGTCGCCCCGGGCCATGGCGGCAATCACCTCTTCAAAGATTGTATTTACGATGCGTTCCACGTCACGCTGATAGAGATGCGGATTGTCATCCGAAATCTTCTGAATCAACTCGGATCGGATCATACGGTTTCCCCCTGTGGCGTCGTTTGGCCGTGCCTGCGCATTTGGCGCCTGCCCCTGGACTATAAGAGATAAATTTCGCGCGGGGAACAAAAGCCTTGCCCGGGTTGCGCCAAAATTTCGGGCTAACGGGCTGTTTCAAGTGGGAAATTGCCCATACGTCGGCTGTGATCCGCACAGATGTGCCGATTGATGCCGGTCGATCCGCCCCTGCGGCACCGATGATCTCGCACCCTGACGAAACGAAAACACCCCGCGGCCTGCGCCGCGAGGTGCCATTTCAAATGGTCAGATCAGCGATGGATCAGTCTTCGCCTTTCAGCGCACGACCAAGGATATCGCCCAGCGATGCGCCCGAGTCGGAAGAACCGTATTGCTCCACGGCCTCTTTCTCTTCTGCGATCTCGCGGGCCTTGATCGACAGGCCCAGACGGCGGGTTTTCTGATCGACATTGGTGACACGCACGTCAATGTGATCGCCCACGCCGAAACGCTCGGGGCGCTGTTCGGCCCGGTCGCGCGACAGGTCAGAGCGGCGGATAAAGGATTTCGCGCCTTCATATTCCACTTCAACGCCGCCATCTTCGATCGAGGTCACGGTGACCGTGATGATCGAGCCGCGCTTCACGCCCTCGGTTGCGCCGGTAAAGCTGTCGTCCAGCGCCTTGATCGAAAGCGAAATCCGCTCTTTCTCAACGTCCACTTCGGTGACAACCGCCTGCACGACATCGCCCTTCTGATAGGACTGGATCGCCTCTTCGCCGCGCTGATCCCAGCTGAGATCGGAAAGGTGAACCATACCGTCGATGTCGTTGTCCAATCCGACGAACAGACCGAATTCGGTGATGTTCTTCACATCGCCTTCGACCTGCGTGCCTTCGGGATGGGTTTCGGCGAACACTTCCCACGGGTTGCGCATGGTCTGTTTCAGACCCAGCGAAACACGGCGCTTGGCGGGGTCGATTTCCAGAACCATGACCTCAACCTCTTGCGAGGTCGAAACAATCTTGCCGGGATGCACGTTCTTCTTGGTCCAGGACATTTCCGAAACATGGACCAAGCCTTCAACGCCCGGCTCAAGTTCAACAAATGCACCGTAGTCGGTGATGTTGGTCACGCGGCCAGTGTGGGATGATTCCAGCGGGAATTTCGCCTCGACCGAATCCCACGGATCATCCTGAAGCTGCTTCATGCCAAGGCTGATACGGTGGGTTTCCTTGTTGATCTTGATGACCTGAACCTTGACGGTTTCACCGATCGACAGAATCTCACTCGGGTGGTTCACCCGACGCCACGCCATGTCGGTGACATGGAGCAAGCCGTCAACGCCGCCCAGATCAACAAACGCACCGTATTCGGTGATGTTCTTCACCACACCATCAACCGCCTGACCTTCGGTCAGATTGCCGATAACCTCGGCGCGCTGCTCGGCACGGGATTCTTCAAGAATGGCACGGCGCGACACAACGATGTTGCCACGGCGACGGTCCATTTTCAGAATCTGGAACGGCTGCTTGAGCCCCATCAGCGGACCGGCATCGCGCACCGGGCGCACATCGACCTGGCTGCCGGGCAGGAAGGCAACAGCACCACCGAGATCGACGGTGAAACCGCCCTTGACCCGGCCAAAGATCGCGCCTTCGACACGGTCCTCGTCGGCATATGCCTTTTCCAGACGATCCCAGGCTTCCTCGCGACGGGCCATTTCACGGGAAATGACGGCCTCGCCCTTGGCGTTTTCAACCTGACGCAGAAACACTTCGACTTCGTCGCCAACCTGTACGTTGGGTTGTTCGCCGGGTTCTGCAAATTCTTTCAGCTCGACACGGCCTTCCATCTTATAGCCGACGTCGATAATGGCCTGGCCCGCCTCGATGGCTATAACCTTGCCTTTGACAACCGAACCTTCGTCAGGCGTGTCAATTTCGAAGCTTTCGTTCAGGAGGGCTTCGAATTCCTCCATGGATGCGGATGCGCTCATGTGGCGTATGGTCCTTTGGGTCATTTTGCTGGCCGAACGGTTGTCTCCGCCGGTCTTTGGGTTCCATTGGTCAGATGCAAAAAAACAAGGGCCGGCAAACCCGACCCTGCATTCCTCTGCCCGGGACTGTGATCGCCCCTTCGACAGGCGCGCGTATAGGCCACGACGGGCGGAATGGCAAGGGAGAGCCCACGATCAAACGCCGCGCCCGGCGCCGATGAACCGATTTGAGTATTTGGATCAGTAAAAAGTGAAAGGTGCGGACCCGGCTTTTTACTGATTCAAATACTCCGGGGTCCGGGGCAGCGCCCCGGTCCTGCGCTCAATACTAAGGGGCGGCCTCAATCGGCCCGGCATTTTTCGATCACGGCGATTGCGCTCGCGATGGCCGCAGCGATATCCATCTGCGAGGTGTCAATCAGAAACGCATCATCGGCGGGCTGCAAAGGTGCCGTGGCGCGAGCCTGATCCCGGGTGTCACGTTGGCGCAGATCGGCCAGCACGACCTCGAACGATGTATCGGCACCACCCGCGCGCAGTTCGTCGTAACGGCGGCGCGCGCGCACGGCGTCGCTGGCGGTGATGAACAGCTTAACGTCTGCATCAGGGCAGATCACCGTACCGATATCGCGCCCGTCCAGAACCGCCCCGCCCGCGCGGCGCGCAAAGGCGCGCTGAAACGTCAGCAGCGCCGCACGCACCTGCGGATCCACCGCCACACGGCTGGCTGCCTGTGCCGCATCGGCCCCCCGCAGACCTGGATGCTTCAGGTCTTCCGGCGACAGGGTTTCGGCCGCTTCTACCGGCTTGGCCCCCTCCAGTACCCGCTGGCCAACCGCGCGATACAATAACCCGGTGTCCAGATGTGCAAAGCCATAACGCGCCGCGATCTGGCGCGCCACTGTACCTTTGCCGCTGGCCGCCGGGCCGTCGATTGCCACCGTGAATGCCATGAAACGCTCCGCTTTCGGGTCTTTATTGCTATGCCAAACCGTGCGTGGGTTCAAGCGGTTGCGCGCACAAGCTGCGCGCCCAAATCCCCCATCAGCGTTTCAAAGATCGGGAATGAGGTGGCGATCGGCCCGGCGTCATCAACTGACACCGCATTTTGCGCGGCCATGCCCAAAATCAGGAACGACATGGCGATCCGGTGATCCAGCCGCGCCTCGGTTGTGGCACCGCCCGGCACGCCGCCGGGGCCGCGCCCCGTCACGATCCACCAATCCGCGCCTTCCTCAACCTCGACGCCACAGACGCGCAAGCCTTTTGCCATGGCATCAATCCGGTCGGATTCTTTCACGCGCAATTCTTTCACCCCGCGCATTTCGGTGCGCCCTTCGGCAAAACAGGCCACCACGGCCAGGATCGGGTATTCGTCAATCATGCTGGCGGCCCGGTCGGGGGGCACGGAAATGCCTTTCATATCGGGCGAAAACCGGGCGCGCAGATCGGCCACGGGTTCGCCGCCCTCGATCCGTTCATTCTCATAGGTCAGATCGGCTCCCATGTCGCGCAGGGTGGTGAACAGCCCGGCGCGGGTGGGGTTCAGCCCGATGCCTGGGATCAGCACGTCGGACCCCTCAACAATCAGCGCGGCACAGACCGGAAAAGCGGCCGAACTGGGATCGCGCGGCACGGTGATAGCCTGCGGCCGCAACTCGGGCTGGCCTTGCAGGGTGATGATCTCGCCCCTCGGGCGCAGTTTCAACGCTGATGTCGGCGCCGAATCCCGCCAGCATCCGTTCCGTATGATCGCGGGTCGCCTCGCGTTCCATCACGCGGGTTTCGCCCCGGGCGTTCAGCGCCGCCAGCAACACCGCCGATTTCACCTGCGCCGAGGGCATCGGCACGGTATATTCCACCCCGGCCGCCTCGGGTGCCCCCACCAGCGTCATCGGCAACCGCCCGCCGCTGCGCCCAAAGGCCTGCGCCCCGAACAGCGCCATGGGATCGGTGATCCGCCCCATGGGCCGCCCGTTCAATGACGCATCGCCGGTAAACGTGGCCGTGATGGGCGTGGTGGCCATGGCCCCCATGATCAGCCGCACACCGGTGCCGGAATTGCCGCAATCAATCACGTTGTCCGGTTCGCCAAAGCCGCCGACGCCCACGCCATGCACCGACCAATCGCCAGTATCGTGGCGCGTGATCCCGGCGCCAAAGGCCTGCATGGCGCGCCCGGTGTCCAACACATCCTGCCCTTCCAGCAGGCCGGTGATCCGGGTTTCGCCCACGCAAAGCGCGCCCAGAATGAACGACCGGTGCGAGATCGACTTGTCCCCCGGCACATGCGCCGTGCCGCCGAGCGCCCCGCAAGGGTGTGATGTCATTGGAATTGCCGCGCCGTGGCCTGCCATGCCGTATCCTTTATCCGCTCGCTGAAATCGCGCGGATACTATCCCCGCGCCACGGGGGTGCAAGGCGCAAATGGCCCATGGGCTGACAGGTCAGATCAGTGCGGCCAGAGGCAGCAGCAGGAAAACAAAGATAACAAACGGAAGGTGACGACGCATGACGGGAATCCGTAAAAAGAAGGGTTGATAAAATGGCAGCTTTGAATAGCGCCAAATTACCCCGGCCCCGGCAAATCACAAAGTCAGATTTCGCCCGCCCCGGTGCCCTCGGCCAGTTTCCGCCGGAAGGTCAGGTAATGGGGCACCCGACCTTCGCGCAGGGCCTTTTGTTCATAGCGTGTCCGGGTCCAGTCGGCCCAGGGTTCGCGCCAATCCTCGGGCCCCTCGGCCAGCCATTCGAACCCGGCGCGCGGCACCTCTTGCAAGGTCTGGCGCACATAATCGGGAATATCGGTGGCGACGCGGAAAATCGCCCCCGGCGTCAGAACACGGGCCAGGGGTTGCAGATGCTCGGACGTTACAAAGCGGCGCCGGTGGTGGCGCTTTTTCGGCCATGGGTCGGGGTACAGAAGAAACGCACGTTCGATGCAGGCATCGGGCAACACATCGAACAGGTCGCGCACATCGCCGGGGTGGATGGCAATATTGCCCACACCGGTCTTGCGGATTTTACCAAGGGCCATCGCCACGCCATTTTCAAACGGTTCACAGCCGATGAGGCCAATATCGGGATTGCCCTGCGCCTGATGCACCAGATGTTCGCCGCCGCCAAAGCCGATTTCCAGCCACAGGGGCCGCCCCTCCAGAATGGCAGCGGGATCAAGGCAGGTGCGCTCGGGGTTGTCCTCCCAACTGACCGCGCCGGGGGACAGCGGTGCCAGATCTTCGGCCAGATAGGTGTGTTGACTGGGGCGCAGGGTCTTGCCCTTGAACCGGCCATAAAAATTGCGCCAGGGCGCGCCTGAGGGGTGTTTGCGATTTTCCATGGGGCGGGGTGATAGGGGGCGGCGCAGCAGGATGCAATCGCTGCGGCACTCTGCCATGCGGTCGTGGCTTGCGCGCCCCCTGGTGCCACATTAGACCAACGGCCATGAAACACCCTGTGGCCCATATCGCCCGTGTTGCCCTGCGCCTTTGGCTGGCCGCTGTGGTGTCGCTGGCGTTGGCGGCCTCGGCTTTTGCCCACCGCGCCCCGATCACCACCGACGATCTGGCCCTTGCCGCTTTTGTGGCGGCAGGCGGCTCTGTCGATGATTTCTGCGGTGATCCGAAATCACCCCACCATTTGCGCACGCAGGGCTGTGATGCCTGCCGTCTGGTGGGTGCTGCATTGATGCCGCAAGCCCCTGCTCTGACAGTCCGCAACAGCGTTACGTTGCGCCGTATCACGCAGCGCCCGTTCCGGCCTCGTCTCAAACCTGCACCGCGCAGGCTGCGCCATACGCCCCGCGCGCCCCCTGCGGATTGATCTGACATCGCGTTCAAACAGATCAATCCGGCCGACATTGGCCAACCGCAGAAAGACATGACATGAACATTACCAAATCCCTGCGCATTGCTGCGCTTTTTGCCGCCGTCGCCCTTGGTGGCCCGGCAACCGCCCATGAATTCACTGTTGGCGATCTTACCATCGGCCACCCCATGGCCTTTGCCACCCCGATCACCGCCAAGACCGGGGCTGGGTATCTGAGCGTCACCAACAACGGCGATACCGCCGACCGCCTGATCGAGGTAAAGGGCGATTTTCCCCGTATCCAGATCCATACCACCGAAATGAACAACGACGTGGCCAGCATGATTCATGTGGATGGCATTGATATCGCCCCGGGCGAAACCATCACCATGGCGCCCGGCGGGTATCACATCATGTTCATGGGTCTGAACGGCAAACCCTTTGAAACCGGCGAAAAAATCCCCGCAACCCTCGTGTTTGAAAAGGCCGGTTCGGTGGATGTTGTGTTCAACGTCGAAGACCGCCCTGCGAACGGCAAGGCGATGGATCACTCTGGTCACGGGATGGACATGGCCCACGACAAAAAGAACTGACCAAACCACGATCGGGTGCCGCAAGCACGGTGGCACCCCTTCCTTCCAGCCAGCAACGCAAAGCCCCCATGAGCCAACAAACACCCCCCAGCCTGCTTGAGGAACTGCCCGGCGATTTGATGATGTGGGTGCTGATCGTCAGCGAATTGCTGATTTTTGGCGCCGGTCTGACCGCGTTTCTGGCCGTGCGCCTTACCGATCCGGCAGGGTTTGCCGAGGCCCAAACCCACCTGCACCGGGTTGGTGCCGCACTGAACACCGTCGTTCTGATCACCAGCGGATATCTCGCTGCGCAGGCTCTGCACCTGCGCATGGCGGCCCGGCGCACCGCCGCGCGGCTGTGCCTTGTGGGCGCGTCGATCCTTGGGGTGGTGTTTCTTGTCATCAAAGGGATCGAATACACCGACAAGGCCGCGCAGGGGATCGATTACGACACCCACCCGTTCTTTATGTTCTATTACTTGCTGACGGGGTTCCACGCGGCCCATGTGATTGCCGGGATCGTCGTGTTGCTGTTGATCGCCTGGCGCGATTCCATTGAAAACATCGAAACCGGCGCGGCCTTCTGGCATATGATCGATCTGGTCTGGGTGTTGTTGTTTCCAGTGATCTATCTGCTGGCCTGATGATGACGCGCCTCAACACCCTCACCCGCGCCTGGATCGCACTTTTGGTGCTAAGCGGTCTGACAACCCTTGTGGCCGAACTGGTTACTGGCGGATTTGACCGGCGACTTACCGGAGCGCTGGTTCTGATACTGGCGTTCCTGAAGGCACGGCTGATTCTGGCGCGCTATCTGGGGCTTGCCACCGCGCCGTCATGGCGCGGCGGGTTCAATCTCTGTCTTGGCCTGTTTTGCCTGATGCTGCTGGGGCTATACCTGATCCCCATGCTCTGAAGGCTATAGCGTTTCGACCTGACCTTGAAACGCTTGTTCGCGGCCTCTCCCTTCGGTCAAACGCGAAAAGCGATCTGTGATGTTTCGATGTAAAGTCGAAATGTTAGACCGCCTTTTTCAGCGCCTCGACCAAATCCGTCCGTTCCCACGAAAATCCGCCATCGGCGTCAGGCGCGCGGCCGAAATGGCCATAGGCGGCGGTGCGGGCATAGATCGGGCGGTTCAGGTTCAGATGGCTGCGGATGCCACGGGGGGTCAGGTCGATCACCCGGGTGATGGCCTGTTCGATCACCTCGGGGTCAACATCGCCGGTGCCGTGGGTATCGGCATAGATCGACAGGGGCCGCGCCACCCCGATGGCATAGGAAAGCTGGATCGTGCATTTGTCGGCCATCCCCGCCGCCACCACGTTTTTCGCCAGATAGCGCGCCACATAGGCCGCTGAACGGTCCACCTTGGTGGGGTCTTTGCCGGAAAACGCGCCGCCGCCATGGGGGGCCGCGCCGCCATAGGTATCGACGATGATCTTGCGCCCGGTCAGGCCCGCGTCGCCATCGGGACCACCGATCACGAATGTGCCGGTTGGGTTCACATGCCAGACGGTGTTGGCATCGACCCAGCCTTCGGGCAACACCTCAAGGATATAGGGTTCGACAATGGCGCGAATGTCGGCGCTGCTTTGGCTCTCATGGGCGTGCTGGGTGGACAGGACGATCGAACTCACCCCCACCGGTTTGCCGTTCTCATAGCGCACGGAAAGCTGGGATTTGGCGTCGGGGCGCAGGGTCGGTTCAGTGCCGTCTTTGCGAACCTCGGCCAGACGGCGCAGGATCGCGTGGGCGTAATGGATCGGCGCGGGCATCAATTCGGGCGTTTCGCGGGTGGCGAAACCGAACATGATTCCCTGATCGCCGGCGCCTTCATCCTTGTTGGTGGCGGCATTCACGCCTTGGGCAATATGGGCCGATTGCTGATGCAGCAGGTTGGTGATTTCCACCGTTTCGTGGTGAAACTTGTCCTGCTCATACCCGATATCCCTGATGCAGGCCCGCGCGATGCTGTCCACCTGCCCCATGTAATCGTTCAGCTTGGCCTGATCGCTCAGCCCCACTTCGCCGCCGATCACCACACGGTTGGTGGTGGCAAAGGTTTCGCAGGCAACGCGCGCTTCGGGTTCTTCGGCCAGAAGGGCGTCGAGGATGGCATCCGAGATGCGGTCGCACACCTTGTCAGGATGGCCTTCGGACACGGATTCCGAAGTGAACGTATAGGATTGACGGGTCATGGGACGTGCTCCATTCAAATTGCACCCGACGCGCCAGGAAGCCGTTGCGCGGGCATTAGGCGTGGCGATTACACCCGTCGCGCCGCCGGTTCAATCGCCATTCCGTCGCGCCCCAAGGAAAAGCCCCCCAACAAGACAAACAGCAACACCGCAAGCGGCAGATCACCTGTGCGGGAATAGGGGTCGCGGCGCGCGCCGGGGGCAGTGTGACATCCAGAAAACCCGCCTGCCCCAAGGGGATATGGCGGCGCAACCGGCCATAGGCGTCGATCACCCCCGAAATGCCGGTATTGGCCACCCGGATCATCGGCAATCCCTGTTCAATGGCCCGCAGGCGGGCCTGCGCCAGATGTTGCTGTGGTCCGGCAAAGGTGCCGAACCAGGCGTCATTGGTGATCTGCAACAACCAGCCGGGCCGGTCGGTGCCGCGTAAATCCTGGGGAAACACCGCCTCGTAACAGATCAGCGGCAGGGCGCGCCCAAAGCGGCCAAGATCAATCAGTTGCGGCCCCGGTCCGGGTGAAAACCCATATCCGTCACGCGCGGCAAAGCTGCGCAGCCCGATGGCCTGTGCCAACCGGCCAAAGGGGATGTATTCGCCGAAAGGCACCAGATGGTGCTTGTCATAGATGGTGTTGATTACCCCGCCCGCCCCCAGAACCAACAGGGAATTATAGGCCCGGATCCCCTCGGTACGCTGCGCGCCGATCACCACTGGCCGCCCCTCTGCCGCCTGGGATATCTGCACCAGCGCAGGATCCCTCGGCGCGGCGGCCCATGGGATCGATGTTTCCGGCCAGATGGTCAGATCCGGCGCGCCGGGGGCTGCGGTAAAGGCAATCTGACGGTCAAAAAAACCATAGGCGAACGCCGGATCCCATTTCTGATCCTGCGGTGCGTTCGGTTGGACAATGCGGATCACCGGGGCACCGGCCGGCGCGTTGCGTTCCGGCGCCAGCACCAACAGCCCCAGCAGCGTCAGCGCACCGCCACTCGCCACCAGCGCCCCGGCCGAGAGGCCCCGGCGGGGCCAGAGGCTGGCCGCCGAGGCGCAGCCGAGGCACGTCAAAAGGGTCAGCCCGTAAGAGCCGATAAAGGCAACAAGCTGCGCCGCCGGTGTTTCGCTCCAGATATAACCCAGCATCGCCCAGGGAAACCCGGTCAGGATATAGCCCCGCAGCAGGCTCGCCCCCCGTCATTGCCACGGCCCAGGCCAGCGCCCGGGGCCAGCCGGGGCGCGCCACACCATGAGCCAGACCGAAACCAAGCGCCCAGAACAGGGAAAACCCAAAGGCCGACAACAGCAGCGCAAAGGGCGCCATCCAGCCATAGCGCGCCGCATCCACAAGAAAGGGATCGACAATCCAGTGCAGGGTCACGGCAAAATATCCCGCACCACACAGCCATCCCGCAAGCGCTGCGCGCCGCCAGTTTGCCGCACGCAGCCCCAGCCAACAGCACATCGCCAGCCCGATCAGCGCCAGCGGCACCAGCGAAAAAGGCACCTGCCCCAACCCCGTGACCGCCCCGGCGCCAAGGTTCAGCGCGACGAACCGCCAACCGCGCAGATCAGTCACCGGCGGCCTGTTCGCCTGTTGCTGGTGCCGCGCCACGCTCGGCCCCTGCAAGGCGCACACGGATACGCTTGATCCGCCGCGGGTCGGCATCGACGATTTCAAACTGCGCGCCCGACGGATGGGCGATCACTTCGCCGCGCGCCGGAATCCGCCCGGTCAGCACATAGGCGACCCCCCCAGGGTGTCGATTTCCTCGTCTTCCTCGGGGTCGATCAGTTTCAGCCCGATCAGGGCCTCGAATTCATCCAGTGGCGTTTTGGCCAGCGCAAGGAACACACCGGGTTTCTCCTCGGTCCAATACTGTCCCTCGTCGATGTCGTGCTCGTCCTCGATCTCACCGATCACCTGTTCAATCAGATCCTCGATGGTCAGCAACCCGTCAACGCCGCCGTATTCATCGATCACCAGGGCCATATGCATCCGGTCGCTTTGCATTTTTTGCAGCAACACCCCGATGGGCATGGACGGCGGCGCATAGATCAGCGGGCGCAGCATCGACGCCATGTCAAAGACCGCGCTGGTGCCGTTGAACCCGTGTTGCAGCGCGAAATCCTTCAGGTGGATCATCCCCACCGGATGATCCAGCGTTTCGCGATAGACCGGCAGGCGGGTCATGCCGCTTTCGCGGAACACGGCGACCAGCGCCTCTTTTCCGATGTCATGGGGCACCGCAACGATTTCGACCGTGGGAATCGCCACATCCTCGACCCGCATCCGGCGCAGATTGGACAGGCCCAGCGGCTGTCCGGCAGGCGCCCGGCCCTGAGGTGTGCTGCGCCTGTCATTGCCTTCGTCGTCGTCGGCATCTTCGCCCGGGCTAAGCGCCTCGATCAGACGGCCAAAAAAGCCGCGGTTCTGGTGGGGGTCTTGTCCGTCTTCGTCCGGCGCGCTCTGCGCCGCCCCCGTGGACCCGTCGTCCGTATCGCCCATCTTACCTTTCCGGTTCACCCCCCATGGCGGCGGATGCTGTGTTGCACGGCCCAAGCGGGGCCGCTGTTTTTCTATGGCACGGGCCGATAGGGGTCGGCAATGCCCAGCCCGATCAACAGGCGGGTTTCAAGCGCCTCCATCAGATCGCCGTCGGCGTCGTCCTCGTGGTCATAGCCCAAAAGGTGCAGCGTGCCGTGGATCAGCAGATGGGTCACGTGATCGCCCATTGCAATGCCCCCTGCCTCGGCTTCGGCGCGGCAGGTTTCAAATGCGATGGCCAGATCGCCCAATTCGGTATCACCAGCCGGGTCTGGCAGGGCCGGAGCCACGCCCGCCACATCGCCCCCCCGTTCGTCACTGGGCCAGGACAGCACGTTGGTGGCCACGGGTTTGCCCCGGAAATCGGCGTTCAGCGTGGCAATCCGGTTGTCATCGCAGGCCAGCAGGCTGACCTCCCACGGGGCGGGCGGCAAATGGGCCAGCGCCGCCCCGACGGCGCGCTGCGCCAATGCGTCAAGGCCCAGATCGGCCCAACGGTGATCCTCGATCAACACATCGCAGATGATGTCAGCCATCGGCCTCATAGGCCTCGATGATTTTTGCCACCAGCGGGTGACGCACGACATCTCTGGAGGTGAAATAGTTGAAGGCGATCCTGTCGATCCCGCTCAGCAACCGTTCGGCATCTTGCAACCCGCTTTGCACCCCGCGCGGGAGATCCACCTGCGTGCGGTCACCGGTGATGACCATGCGGCTGTTCTGGCCAAGCCGGGTCAGAAACATCTTCATCTGCATTGACGTGGCATTCTGCGCCTCGTCCAGCACCACAAAGGCGTTGGACAGGGTGCGCCCGCGCATGAAGGCCAGCGGCGCGATCTCGATCCGCTTTTCCTCCATCAGCTTGGCGGCCTGTTTGCCCGGCAGAAAATCATTCAGCGCGTCATAAAGCGGCTGCATGTAGGGATCGACCTTGTCCTTCATGTCACCGGGCAGATAGCCAAGCTTTTCGCCCGCCTCAACGGCAGGGCGGGACAGGATGATCTTGTCCACATGCCCCTCGATGAACATGTTCACGCCAACGGCCACGGCAAGATAGGTCTTGCCCGTCCCCGCCGGGCCGATGCCAAAGGCCAGCTCATTGGAAAACAAGGATTTGACATAGGCCTTCTGGGCGTCTGTACGCGGTTCGACCAGCTTTTTGCGGGTCTTGATTTCCACCCGCCCGCCGTGAATCACTTCCATCTGCTCGCCACTGCGGGCCGCAGGCTCCATGCGCAACTCTGCGTCGATGTCGCCGGTTTCAAGGGGCCTTCCCCCTCAAGCCGGGCATAAAGGGCGTGCAGAACATCAACCGCGCGGGTTTGCGCGGCAGGGTCGCCAATCACGGCCAGCACGTTGCCGCGCCGCAGGATCTGCACCTCAAGCCCCTGTTCGATCTCGCGCCAGATTGCGGTCGAATTCGCCGCACAGGTCGATCAACAGGCGATTGTCCTGAAATTCGACCAGAATTTCGCTGGTCGCGTCGTTGCCGGGTGCGGGGGTGGCGGGATAAGGCCCAAATAATGCTCCAACAGTTGGTTACACTAGGGATGGTGCCAACATGCCCGGACAGGCGCAAGGGAAAGCTGCGCCTGTCATGAAAATATCACGGGGCAATGGCCGATTATCGCCTTTTTGACCAACGCCCAGGCAATGCAAAAGGGCCGCAGCATGTGCCGCGGCCTTTTGTTTTACCTTCCCGCAATCAGATCGGATCAGGGATCGTCGTGCCCTTGTTGAAGGGGCCAACGGCGGTATTGGGTGGCCCGGCGCCCGAACACACGGGTTTGCCGTATTTATCCAGCCGCTGTGACAGATAGCCTTCGATGCCGTCGTCGATGATCCAGTGGTCACAGCCGTTCGGGTCAATCCAGATACCGGCCTTCAACTGCGACAGATCCTTGCTGTCAATGAACCGGTCCACGGATTTGTCCTGCTTGTCCAGCAATTCGTCACAACCGGCAACGCCAAGGCCGATAACAGCGAGAAGCGCGATTTTCGTGATGTTCATGACCGCTCTCCTCAGCGAATGCAGATGATTTCGACACGGCGGTTTACCGCCATGCCGGCACGGGTGCTGTTGGATGCCTTGGGCAGACGTTCACCATAACCGCGCACATCGGCAATGCGCGCGCCCACGCTTTGGGCGACCCGGGCCACCGAATTGGCGCGGTTGATCGACAGGCGCATGTTGTATTCATCCGAGGCGCGGCTGTCGGTATGCCCGGCGATGATATAGCTGGTGGCGCCCGCCGACTGAAAGAACTGTTGCAAAAGCTGGCGGCCATTGGCGCTGATCCGATAGCTGTCCGTCGCGAACAACTGATCACTGTTCATCACCGCACAGGTGTTGCCCCGCCGACAGACCGGAATACCCTGCCGGTTGGTGTGGGGCGTCATGTACCCTTCCCAGCCGTCATCCATCACCCAATGTTCACAGCCATCGGGATCGACCCAGATTCCCGGAACATACGATGCCTGCGCGGCCGCAGCACCCGCCCAGATCAGCGTCACGACCGCCACGACCGCACCACCAAGCGCGGCGCGAACGGCGTTGGAAATATTCAACACACCCTGTCTCCTTCGAAAATTACACGCGGCGGGCAATTGGCAGCACCCGCGCAGTCTTCGTCATTCTGTCATCTCAAACTCTAGCAAGTTTCACCAACTTGTGAAGCCGCATTCCGGCCTGTGCGTCAATGAAACCCGCAACATAGCGGCAAACCTGCCCGGGCTGGCAAGGGCAGCGGCGACTCTGATTCCCCGACCACCGCCAGTTGCGCCTGTCGTTGCGTCACCAATCCGACGCCTCGCGCCGCTTCGTTTCGCCTGGGGCGACAGTTGCCCACCTTCTCAAGGGTTTTCTTGCCAAACCGCTAAAATCTTCCGATAGTTTGTGACGAATGCGCGGCGGATTTGCGGCACGAGTGTGAGTCTCGCCAATCCAGCGAACAGAAGTCACGCGGCGCGCGACGGGTGAGATTTTTCAAGTGGAGTGGCGAGATGAAGAAACTGATTTTGGCTGCGGCGATTCTCGCCGCCGGAACAACAACGGCCATGGCCGGGGGCAAACACCACCATAAACACGCCTATGGCACATATACGATCAGCAATATCACGATCGTGGTCAGCTGCTATCGTGGCCCTTGGCACGAGGTGATCTGGGACCGCGCGAATCCGGTGTTCTATGATAGCCTGGTCGCGGCCGGCTATTCTCCGTCCACCGCCGATGCCGTGGGCAACCGGATCTGCCGGGATCAAAGCCTGGTGGGCAACCTGCAAAACATGATTGAAGAAGTTAAGCGCATCGTCCGCGCCGCACCGCACCACAGGGCGCACGGCTGAGCCTGCAATTCCGGCGCGGCCCCCACACGCGGGAGGGGCGCGCCGTATCTTACACCAATTCGCCACCCAGCGAATTTGGCCCGCTGTCGGTAATCCGCACCGGGGCCAGCGTTCCCACAGCCATGTCAGGCGCGTGGGCATGGACCGCGTGCAGATGATCTGATTTGCCGCCCATCTGACCGGCCTGGCGCCCGGGCTTTTCAAACAGCACATTCACCACCCGGCCCACCATGGCATCCTGAATGCTGCGTTGTTGTTGCCCCAGCAGGGCCTGCAACCGCTGCAACCGTTCGGCGGCAACAGCATCGTCAACCTGCGGACGCTCGGCCGCGGGGGTGCCGGGGCGGGTTGAATATTTGAAACTGTAACACTGGCCATATTCAACAGCCCGCACCAGCGCGAGCGTATCTTCGAAATCGGCATCGGTTTCACCGGGGAACCCGACAATGAAATCCCCCGACAGCAGAATGTCAGGCCGCGCGGCGCGAATACGCTCTATCAGCTTGATATAGCTTTGCGCGGTGTGTTTGCGGTTCATCGCCTTCAACACCTTGTCACTGCCCGATTGCACCGGCAAATGCAGATAGGGCATCAGCTTTTCGCAATCGCCATGGGCCGCGATCAGGGCATCGTCCATATCGTTGGGGTGCGATGTGGTATAGCGAATCCGCGCCAGCCCGTCGATGGCATCCAGATCACGGATCAACCCGGCCAGCCCGCCGGCGTGCCCGTGATAGGCGTTCACATTCTGACCCAGCAGGGTGATTTCACGCACCCCCCGTTCGACCAGATCGCGCGCCTCGTCCAGCACCTTTGCAGCGGGGCGCGACACTTCGGCGCCCCGGGTATAGGGCACCACGCAGAAGGCGCAAAACTTGTCGCACCCTTCCTGCACCGTCAGAAACGCGCTTGGCGCACGGGCCGCCTTGGGCCGCGCCTTGAGGTGGGTAAACTTGTCTTCTTCAGGAAAATCCGTGTCCAGCGCCCGTTCGCCCCGCCCCAATGCCTCTTCCATCTCTGGCAGACGGTGATAGCTCTGCGGCCCCACCACCAGATCGACCAGCGGCGCGCGGCGCATGATTTCTTCGCCCTCGGCCTGAGCGACACAGCCCGCCACGCCGATTTTCAAATCCGGGCGCGCGGTTTTCAGCGGTTTCATGCGGCCCAGTTCGGAATATACCTTCTCGGCGGCTTTTTCGCGAATATGACAGGTGTTCAGCAGGATCATATCGGCATCATCGGCCCGGTCGGTGGTGACATACCCCTGCCCGCCCAACGCCTCGGCCATACGTTCGCTGTCATAGACATTCATCTGACACCCGTAGGTCTTGATAAACAGCTTTTTCGCCTCGCCCATAGTACCGGTCCTGCACTGAATTCCCAAGGGCGCGTCCTATCTGATTGCTGCGCCGCTTGCAATCCGACGCCGTTTCAGCCGATTTTAACATCGTTGCTCAAAGATAGGCGGACCATGGGTTTTGCATCACTGAAAGATTTTGCCACCCGGGGCGGCGCCGCCCTTGGGACAGGCCCCATCGCCCTGATCGTTGCCGAAGATCTGGTTGAGGTGGAAAGCACCCTGCGCCATCACATCAACCGGGGGTTTGGCGCCATCATCCTGTTTGCCCTGCCCGAATGCACCCTGCCCGCCGATCTGGAAAAAACCGTGCTGCGGGTCGATTTCAACACCAAGGCGCAAAATGCCGGTGTCGAGGCGGTGAACACCGTGATCACAATGGCGCCGGGGCGCTGGATTTATTATTGTTTCAACGCCGAATACCTGTTCCACCCCTTCACCGAATCCCGCAGCGTGAATGAAATGCTGACCTTCCATGCGGAAGAACGCCGCGACGCGATGCTGACCTATGTAATCGACCTTTACGCAGGCGACCTGACCACCCACCCGGATGCCGTGGCCATCAACGATGCCTGGCTCGACAAATCCGGCTATTACGCCCTGGCGCGCGGCAACCCCGATGATGGCTGGCGCCCGCTGGAGCGGCAGTTGGATTTCTTCGGCGGATTGCGCTGGCGGTTTGAGGAGCACATTCCGTGGAAAAAGCGCAAGATCGACCGGATTTCCCTGTTCCGCGCCAAACCGGGCCTGAAACTGCACCCCGATTTCACCCTGAACGACGCCGAAATGAACACATTCGCCTGCCCCTGGCACAACAACCTTACCGCAACCATCTGTTCGTTCCGCACCGCCAAAGCCCTGCGCGCCAACCCCGGAAGCATGCATGAAATAGACAACTTCCGCTGGCGCAACTCGGTCGCCTTTTCGTGGCAATCCCAGCAGTTACTGGATTTGGGCCTGATGGAACCGGGCCAGTGGTTTTGAAGGGCGCCCATCTATCATTGAATCTCGCAAGAAATTATCCTTTACTTGTGAGGATTTATCTGCACTGAGGATTTTACAATGAAGCTTATGGGAGAATTCAAAGGGCTGACGTTTACCCAAGCTCAACTTTTTCTGTCCGGCGAAGAATGTGCTGCGGTTGCCAAGGATTTTTGGGGCACCACCAGCATTGGCCCCGATCAGTTCACCGATCGTGATCGCGCATTCATCCAAGCTGCCCTGCTTATCGCGATCGATAAAAGCGAAAAGGCGGGCTATCTTTTCGACGTATGGTCATCATTCATGTCTGTCGCGCCGTCACACTCGGTTCAAAAGCTGGTGAAGGATCTGGCCAAACGAACGGCGAAACGCTGGTTCAAGACGATCATCGACGACACGCCAAAGATCAGCGCCGTCGGAAAATCTGCTGTTCAATACAGCCAGTTCACCAGTGAATGGCGCGTGCGCGTGGGCACGAATGACAGTTCGATGCTTTCGAATTTCCTGTCGCCATAGGGTGGCCCCTCAAACCCGCCGCAACCGGATCACCACATCCACCTTGGAAATCTCTGTCCCCTCCGGGGCCTCGGGCAATGCGCATATTTCCAAGGCATCGGCGGGGGCATCGGTCAAACGCCCGGTGTCTTCCCAGTAAAAATGCGGGTGGTCGTCCATGCGGGTATCGAAATAGGATTTGGAGCCGTCCACCGTCACTTCTTGCATCAATCCCGCATCGCAGAAGGCGCGCAGGGTGTTGTAAACCGTGGCCAGCGACACTGCCTCGCCCGAAGTTGAGGCCGCCGCGAACAGGCTTTCGGCCGTGACGTGGCGGTTTTGCCCGTCGCCCACCAACAGCGCCGCCAACGAAACGCGCTGGCGTGTCGGGCGCAGTTCGGCCTTGGCCAGCCAATGGGTGCCTCTGGTGATTGCATCGGTGTTCATAAATCTGTCCGCTCCCTTACCCCACATATAATAGCGCCACGGCCACTGTTTCAATTGCAAATCCTGTAATCCATGGCGCGCATCAGGGTTGCCAGCCTGCGATGGGGGGTGATATGTCCTGCTACCGGACTGATAACACTGCAAGGGGCGCCAGATGGCCGAGTATCCGACCACCTTTAACAAGGACGACCTTCTGAAATGCGCCCGGGGCGAATTGTTTGGCCCCGGCAATGCGCAACTGCCCCTGCCGCCCATGCTGATGATGGACCGGATCACCGATATTTCCGCCGATGGCGGTGCCAATGGCAAGGGCCATGTGGTGGCCGAATTCGACATCACCCCCGATCTGTGGTTTTTCGAGTGTCACTTTCCCGGCAACCCGATCATGCCCGGCTGTCTGGGCCTTGACGGGCTGTGGCAGTTGACCGGCTTCAACCTTGGCTGGCGCGGCTGGCAGGGTCAGGGCATGGCGCTGGGTGTGGGCGAGGTGAAACTCACCGGGATGGTCAAACCCGACCGCAAGATGCTGACCTATCACATTGATTTTACCCGGGTCATTGACAGGCGGTTGAAAATGGGTGTGGCCGATGGCCGGGTTGTGGCCGATGGCGAAGAGATTTATGCCGTCAAGGATATGAAGGTGGGTCTGGCCACCGCCACCTGAAAGGAGCCGCCAATGCGCCGCGTCAAACCCGAGGTTTGCCCATGAGACGAGTCGTCGTCACCGGATTGGGAATTGTCTCATCCATCGGAAACAACGCCGAAGAGGTGCTTGCCTCTCTGAAATCAGGCACATCGGGGATCGTCGCCAGCCCCGAGATGGCCGAAAATGGGTTCCGCAGCCGCATCGCCGGCACGCTGAAAATCGACCCCGCCGAACATGTGGACAAACGCACCCTGCGGTTCATGGGGCCGGGGGCGGCCTATGCCCATATCGCCATGTCACAGGCGATTGCCGATGCCGGACTTGCGGAAAGCGATGTCGTCAACCCGCGTACGGGCCTTGTGGCCGGGTCGGGCGGACCAAGCACCAGCGCCATGTTCGCCGCCCATCAGACGGTTCTGAAAACCGAGGCGACCAAGCGGATCGGCCCCTTTGCCGTGCCAAAATGCATGTCCTCGACGATTTCCGCCAACCTTTCGACGGCGTTCAAGATCAAGGGCATCAATTATTCCATCACCTCTGCTTGTTCCACCTCGCTGCATTGTATTGGCAACGCGGCGGAACAGATCATGATGGGCAAACAGGACGTGATGTTCGCGGGCGGCGGAGAAGAACTGGACTGGACCCTGTCCTGCCTGTTCGATGCCATGGGCGCCATGAGCAGCAAATACAACGACACCCCCGAGCGCGCGAGCCGTGCCTTTGACGCCGGGCGCGACGGGTTCGTGATTTCCGGTGGCGGCGGCATTGTCGTGCTTGAGGAATTGGAACACGCCAAGGCGCGGGGCGCGAAAATCTATGCCGAGGTGACAGGATATGCCGCCACATCCGACGGCCATGACATGGTTGCGCCATCGGGCGAGGGCGGCGAACGCGCCATGCGCATCGCCCTGCAAACCCTGCCCGAGGGGCGCAAAGTGGGTTATATCAACGCCCACGGCACCAGTACCCCGGTGGGCGATGTGGGCGAAATCGAGGCCGTGCGCCGGGTGTTCGGCGCCGGCACAACGCCCCCCGTCAGCAGCACGAAATCCATGACCGGCCACGCCCAGGGGGCCGCCGGCGCGCTTGAGGCAATCTTTTGCCTGTTGATGCTGCGCGATGATTTCATCGCCCCCTCGATCAATGTCGAAACCCTTGATCCGGCCCTGAAACCGGATGAGATTGCGACGGTGCGGGTGGATAACGCGGGCCTTGATACGGTCATGACCAACAGCTTTGGCTTTGGTGGAACGAATGGTTCAATGCTATTGTCGAAATTTCACGGATAAGCACAAATGTTTGATCTCAAGGGAAAACGCGGCCTGATCATGGGCGTGGCCAATGACCGCTCCATCGCCTGGGGCATCGCCCGTGCCATGGCCGGGGCGGGGGCGGAACTCGCGTTCTCTTACCAGGGCGAGGCATTTGGCAAACGGGTGCAGCCCCTGGCCGCGTCCGTGGGCAGTGACATTCTGATTGATGTGGATGTCACCGATGATGCCTCGATGGATGGCGCCTTTGCCCAGTTGAAAGACACATGGGGGACCATGGATTTCCTCGTTCATGCCATCGCCTTTTCCGACAAGAATGAATTGACGGGCCGGTTCATCAACACCAGCCGCGCCAATTTCCAAAACTCGCTGACGATCTCTTGTTACAGTTTCATCGACGTCGCCAAACGTGCGTCTGAAATGATGCCCGATGGCGGCACCCTGCTGACGCTTACCTATCAGGGCAGCAACCGGGTGACGCCGTTTTACAACGTCATGGGCGTGGCCAAAGCGGCGCTGGAATCTTCGGTGCGCTATCTGGCCAACGATCTGGGGCGCGATGGCATTCGGGTGAACGCCATTTCACCGGGGCCGATGAAAACCCTTGCCGGGGCGGCCATCGGCGGGGCGCGCAAGACGTTCAAACACACCGATACCAACGCCCCACTGGGCACCAACGCCACACTTGAGGCCGTGGGCGGCACTGCCGTCTATCTGGCGTCCGAGGCGGGCGCCTGTACCACCGGTGAAATTGTGCGCGTTGATGGCGGGTATCATGTGTTGGGAATGCCCCAGCCCGAAAACCTCTGATGCGATGCGGCCTGAGCCGCCGCAACGCACTGGCCCTGCTGGGGGCGGGCATCGCCTTGCCCGCCCGCGCCACCCCCCGCTTTGACGATGCCTTTACCCTCGCGCGTGAGGTGGAACAGCTTCATTCCCTGCTGATCGCCGTGGATGGGCAAATCATTGACGCCCGCGCCTTTCGCGGCCCCGATCTGGAAACCCCGGTCAACGTCAAATCTGTCAGCAAGACGCTGCTCTCCACCCTTGCGGGAGCAGCGCTGCAAAAGGGTGAAATTCCGGCGTTGGATTCCCCGGTTGCACCATATCTCAAACGTCTGATTCCCCGGCGCGCCGACAAACGGGTGCGCCAGATCACGGTGGAAAACCTGCTGGCCATGCAATCGGGCCTCACACCTTATGCGGGGGCAAGTTATGGGGGCTGGGTGTCGGGAAAACACTGGGTTTTCGACGCGCTTGAGGCGCCGATGCTGGCCGATCCGGGCACCACGCGGCTGTATTCCACCGCCAACACCCATATTCTGGGCGTTGTTCTGGCCAATGCCGCCGGTAAAACCCTTCTGGAACTGGCGAACGAACGCATTGGCGATCCGCTCGACATTGCGTTTTCGGGTTGGACGCAAGACCCGCAGGGGTTTTACCTTGGTGGCAATGACATGCGAATTTCGCCCATGGGCATGTTCCGCTTTGGCGAGGCCTATCGCACCGGGGGGACATGGCAGGACGAAACCCTGACCACCCCCGATTGGATCGAAACCTGCTGGCAGCCGCGCACCATGGCGGATGTGCCGGGCCATCAATACGGGCTGACGTGGTTTTTATGGGATGTGGATGGGGTGCGGGTGAATTATGCGCGCGGCTATGGCGGGCAGATGATCTATGTGGTGCCAGAGCGTAAACTGACGGTCTGCATCACCTCTGACTCGGGCAAACCAGCCACCGTAGCGGGCCACCTGAAAACTCTGCACGCGCTGTTTTCCGGCGTCATCCTGCCCGTCACCTGCCCCACCTGAACGGGGTATGAAAAAGCCGGGGCAGCAAAACCACCCCGGCCATCAATTGCACAAACCAAACATTTTCGCGCCGATCATCGGCGCAAACAGCATGGTTTCTTACGAAATTTCAACAATCGACACGGCAAAGGTCAGATCCTTGCCTGCCAGCGGATGGTTGGCATCAATCGTGACCGCCTCTTCGTTCACCTCGGCGATCACCACCGGCAATGTCTGGCCTTCGGGCGTCTGCACCTGAAGCTGGGTGCCCACTTCGGCAGGAATATGATCGGGGAATTGTGCGCGTGGCACCGACTGCACCCGCTCGGGGTGATGGGCGCCATAAGCTTCGTCGGCGGGGATCGTCACGGTCTTTTCCTCACCCGGCGCCATGCCGGTCACAGCGGCATCAAGCCCCGGAATGATCTGCCCCGAGCCAAGCTCGAATTGCAGCGGGTCGCGCCCTTCGGAACTGTCGAACACCGTTCCATCCTCAAGCGAGCCGGTATAGTGCATCTGGATCGTGTTGCCTGCGGTTGCAGTGGCCATGATGTGTCCTTCCTCTATAAAACTAAAGGCGCGCCGGGGTCGGCGCGCCAATTTCCCGCGCAACCTGCCAAACCATACGGTCCAAGTAAACCCCGCCCCCCTACACTTTCTTTCACGCTCTTTCCCTTGGCGCAAAGCTGTGCGACGGTCGCACCAACGCGAACAACGGGGGCATCCATGGCCATCACCACCTGTATCTTTGACGCCTATGGCACGCTCTTTGATGTGACCGCCGCCGCCCGGGCGGCAGCAGAGGAACCGGGCAACGGGGTGCTGCGCATGACGTGGCAAAAGCTGGCCACCGACTGGCGCGACAAGCAATTGCAATACACCTGGCTGCGCGCCATCACCGGCGACCACTGCGATTTCTGGCAGGTCACCTGCGATGGTCTGGACTGGGCGCTTGAGGCCGCAAAGATCGACGACCCCGCCCTGCGCGAACGGCTGCTTGCACTGTATTGGGAGCTGGATTCCTATCCCGAGGTGCCCGACATGCTGGGTGCGTTGAAATCCGCCGGGCTGAACACTGCGATCCTGTCCAACGGATCACCCGAAATGCTGGCCGGGGCCGTCAACTCTGCCGATATTGGCGGGTTGCTTGATGATACCTTGTCGGTGGAATCCGTGGGCGTGTTCAAACCGGATGCGCGGGTTTATGATTTGGTTGGCCAACGCTTTGGCTGCCCCCGCGATCAGGTGTTGTTTGTCTCGTCCAACGGCTGGGATGCGGCGGGCGCGGCGCACTATGGGTTCACCACAGCGTGGGTCAACCGCGCGGGCGCCCCGGTTGACCGCCTGCCGGCAACGCCGCACCATATCTTGTCCGATCTGGCCGCCATCCCGGGGCTGATCTGATGGGGCGGTTCACCACATCCGATGGCGTTGCGCTGCATTATGACGATCACGGCAGCGGCCCGCCGATCCTGTGCCTTGCCGGGCTTACCCGCAACGCCACCGATTTCGATTACGTCCTGCCTCACCTGAGTGATAACAGGTTGATCCGGCTTGATTATCGGGGGCGTGGCCGTTCCGCCCGCGCGCCGTGGCAAAGCTATACGATCCCGGTCGAGGCGCGGGATGCTCTGGAACTTCTCGATCATCTGGGCCTTGAGAAAACCGCTGTCCTTGGCACTTCGCGCGGCGGGCTTATCGCCATGTTTCTGGCCGCCACGGCGCGCGACCGCCTGACCGGTGTGGCCCTCAACGATATCGGCCCCGAAATCGCGCCCGCCGGGCTTGCGGCAATAAAGGGCTATCTCGGGCGCAATCCGGCGGCAAAAACCCACGCCGAGGCCGCCGACCTCATGGCGCAACGAATGAGCGGCTTTGCCAATGTCCCGCCCACCCGCTGGGCCGAAGAGGCGGCAAAGCACTATATCGCCACCGCCGAGGGCCTGACCATCAATTACGATCCGGCGCTGGCCCGCACCATGGACGATTCCGGCGCACAGCCCACGCCCGATCTGTGGCCATTGTTCGACGCGATGAACGGTCTGCCCCTGGCGCTGATCCGGGGCGCGAACTCGGATTTACTCAGCCCCGAAACAGCCGCCGAAATGCGCCGCCGCCGCCCCGACATGATTTTCACCGAAGTGCCGGATCGCGGCCATATCCCCTTTCTTGATGAACCCGAGGCCCTTGCCGCCCTGCACGACTGGACAACCCACCTATGAACATCGACATGATCACTGCCGCCGCCGAACGGGCGCGCGGCCATATCCGGCGCACGCCCCTGCTCAGCTCGCCCTTTCTGGACGATATCGCCGGGCGGCGGGTGCTGGTAAAACCCGAATGCCTGCAACACACCGGCAGCTTCAAGGCGCGCGGCGCATGGTCTGCCGTTTCCGCACTGGACCCGGCCCAACGCGCGGCAGGGGTTATCGCGTTTTCATCCGGCAATCACGCCCAGGGGGTGGCCCATGCGGCGCGCGAACATGGCACCTCGGCCGTGATCATCATGCCCTCGGATGCACCAAAGACGAAAATCGACAACACCCGCGCGCTCGGGGCCGAGGTGGTGCTGTACGACCGCGCCACCGAAGACCGCGATGAAATCGGCACGCGCATGGCCGACGAACGTGGGTTGTCCCTGATCAAACCCTTCGATGATCCACAGGTGATCGCAGGTCAGGGCACCACCGGCCTTGAGATCGCCGAACAGGCGGCGGCGGTGGGGGTGAACACCGCCGATGTGCTGGTTTGCTGCGGCGGTGGCGGGCTTACCTCGGGCATTGCCCTGGCGCTTGAGGCGCATGCCCCCGGCCTGCGCGCCCGCCCGACCGAACCCGAAGGGTTTGACGATGCCGCGCGGTCGCTGGCCAGCGGTGCGATCCAGCGCAATGATCGATTGTCCGGGTCGATTTGCGATGCGATCATCACCCCGCAACCCGGCAACCTGACCTTTCCGATCATGCTGCGTCTGTGCGGCCCGGGCCTGAGCGTGACCGAGGATCAGGCGCTGCACGCCATGGCGCTCGCCTTTCAACGGCTGAAACTGGTACTTGAACCAGGGGGCGCCGTTGCCTTGGCGGCGGCCCTGTTCCACCCTGAACAGATTGCGGGCGATGCTGTTGTCGCCGTGGCGTCCGGGGGCAATGTGGATGCCGACATCTTTGCCACCGCCCTGTCCCGCTTTGCCCTCTGACCAAAGGATCGCCCGATGCCCATCGCCGCCCTGCCGGACCTGAACCTGCATTACCGCCTTGATGGCCCCGAAAAAGGGCCGGTGGTGGTATTTTCCAACTCGCTCGGCACCGATCTGCGGCTGTGGGATCCGATCCTGCCCCATCTGCCCGATACCCTGCGCGTTTTGCGCTATGACAAACGCGGCCACGGGTTAAGCGATGCGCCTGACGCGCCCTATCACATGGGCGCTTTGGTGACGGATGCGGAACGGCTGCTCGACCATCTGCAAATCCGCGATTGCGTCTTCGTCGGCCTGTCAATCGGCGGAATGATCGCGCAGGGCTTGGCGGTGAAACGACTCGACCTCGTGCGTGCCATGGTGCTGTCCAACACCGCCGCGCGGATCGGCACTGCTGCCATGTGGGAGGACCGGATCGCCGCCGTCAGACAGGGCGGGATCGAGGCATTGGCCGACGGCACCATGGAGCGTTGGTTTTCTGCCGCCTTCCGCGCCACCCCTGACCTGTTGGAATGGCGTCACATGCTGACCCGCACCCCTGCGCAGGGCTATACCGGCTGTTGTGCGGCCATTTCGGGCAGTGATTTCCTGACCACCACGGCCAGTCTTACCCTGCCCACACTGGCCATCGCAGGCAGTGAAGACGGCGCAACGCCCCCGGATATGGTGCGCGAAACCGCCGCGTTGATCCGCGGCAGCCAGTTTCACCTGATCCGGGGGGCGGGCCACCTGCCCTGCGTGGAAAAGCCTGCCGAATTCGCCCAGATCCTCAGTGCGTTTCTAGCCTCCATTGGCCATGTCTGAGCACAGGTTTCACATGGGCGGGAACATCTGCCCCGAAATGCCTGGATTGTCGCAAAACCCATATTTTCGCCCTGGCTAAAGGCCAGATGCGGCCCGAAATGTCATTTATTCTCAAGTCCCACCCAAATCACAGGAGCCGCAAATGCCACAGATCATGGCCGCCGTCTGTCACCGCTTCGGCGCCCCGCTCTCTGTTGAAACCGTTGATCTGCGCGCGCCTGTCGGTCGCGAGATTGAAGTCACGCTTGCCGCCGTTGCGATCTGTCATTCGGATATTTCCTATGCCGAGGGCGCCTGGGGCGGCACCCTGCCCGCCGTCTATGGCCACGAGGCCGCAGGCCGGATCACCGCCCTTGGGCCAGAGGCCCGGGGCTATGCCCTGAACCAGCCGGTGATCGCCACACTGATCCGTGCCTGTGGCACCTGCGTGCCCTGCGCCACCGGATCGCCCGTGGCCTGCGCCACACCTCACCCCGATCACGGCCCCCTGTCCCTGCCTGACGGCACGGCGCTGCATCAGGCCATGGCCTGCGGGGCCTTCGCAGAAAAGGTGGTGGTGGATGTGAGCCAGATTGCCGCGATCCCCGAAGAAATGCCCATGGACGCGGCTTCGCTGTTGTCCTGCGGGGTGATCACCGGGGTCGGTGCCGTGGTCAACACCGCCCGCCTGCGCCCGGGTCAGGATGTGGTGGTCATTGGGGCGGGCGGCGTCGGCCTGAACGCCATTCAGGGCGCCCGCATCGCCGGCGCGCGGCGCATCGTTGCGGTGGACATGAGCGCCGAAAAGCTCGACATCGCCCGCAGTTTTGGCGCGACCGACGCCATCCTGGCGACCGATCCGGCCCCTTGGGCGGCAATGGCGCAGTCCATCGGTCGGCTGGCCGACGCGGTGATCGTCACCGTGGGCGTCGGGGCGGCCTATGCCACAGCGCCAAACTACCTTGCGCGAGGGGGGCGGATTGTGATGGTCGGGATGCCGCCATCGGGCCAGTTGACCGAAATCGACCCGGGTACCATGGCCGCCTATGGCCAGGGCGCAGTGGGGTCTAAAATGGGCGATGTGGTGCTGGCCCGGGATATACCGTGGATGGTGGATCTTTATCGTCAGGGGCGGCTGAAACTTGACGAACTGATTTCAGGCCGTTGGTCCCTGTCGCAGATCAACGAAGCGATCGCCGATACAAAAACCGGGGCGGCCCGGCGGAATGTTATAATTCTGCAAGATTATTCATAGAACGAAACAGCTCACCCCCCTGAATTGTCCGTATTGTATAAGTCACGCAAAGGGATCAGCCGATGAAACTCACCGATCTGGACATCATCGTCACCGCCCCCGGCGCCCGGCTGGGGCGGGCGATACTGGATTCTGGTCAAAGTCACGACCGATACCGGTATCATCGGGTGGGGCGAATGTTACGCCTCTTCGGTTGGTCCCGAGGCCATGCAACATGTGATCCAAGACGTGTTCGCGCGCCACATGGCCGGGGAAAACCCCGAAAATGTCGAACTCATGTTCCGCCGGGTGTTTTCGTCAGGTTTCACCCAACGCCCCGATCTGACCGTTATGGGCGCCTTTTCGGGGCTGGAAATCGCCTGCTGGGATATTCTGGGCAAAGATCGTGATCGCCCGGTTCATGCCTTGCTTGGTGGGCGGGTCAACGACCGCATTCGCGCCTATACCTACCTCTATCCTCTTGAAAACCATAAACTCCCCGCATTCTGGAACGCCCCGGATCAAGCGGCCGAAGCTGCCGCAGATTGTGTTGCGCGTGGCTATACGGCTGTTAAATTCGATCCCGCCGGCCCCTATACCATTCGCACAGGCCATCAACCCGCCCTGTCGGATATTGCGCGTTCGGTCGCCTTTTGCGATGCCATCCGCAACGCCGTCGGCACCCGCGCCGATCTGTTGTTCGGAACCCATGGTCAATTCAACACCCACGGGGCCATCCGGCTGGGCCGCGCCATCGCACCGTTTGATCCCTTGTGGTTCGAAGAGCCGATACCGCCTGATAATATCGCGGAATTCCAGAGGGTTGCCAATTCCGTTGGCATTCCCATCGCCAGCGGGGAACGCCACACCACCAAGGTGGAATTCGCCGCCCTTCTGCGCGCCGGTGTCAAAATCCTGCAACCGGCCCTTGGCCGTGCGGGCGGCATTTGGGAGGCGAAAAAAATCGCCATCCTGGCCGAACCGTGGAACGCCGAACTGGCGCCACATCTTTATGCAGGGCCAGTGGAATGGGCGGCGAATATCCAGCTGGCGGCAAGTATTCCCAATCTTCTGATGTGCGAGACCATCGAAACACCGTTCCACAGTGCATTGATAAAAAACGCTATTTCCGTTGATAATGGGTTCATCACACCGCCAACCGCCCCCGGTCTCGGCATCGAAGTGGACGAAGCCCTGGCCCGCGCGCACCCCTATCGTGGCAGTGATCTGCATCTTCAGACGCAAGAGGCACCCTGCGATTATCAGGGCGAAAACCTGTTCGAAGGCGGTGCCCCGGCCCCCCACGATTAGACAGCGCCTAATTTTCAGGCATCGCCCGCGCTCTGGGCAGTTTTCCCGCCGCAATTCGCTGTGCAGAGTCCAACTTGCCAAATTTGTCTGTATGGTCAAATTGATGATGATTCACACGAGCGGCTTCAATGTTTGACCTGATCCTGCGCAACGCCACCCTGCCAGATGACCGGGCCGGCATGGATATTGGTATCAAATCTGGAAAAATAACTGCTTTGGAGCAGTCTCTTGGCGGTGAAGCCCAAGATGTGATCGACTGTGCGGGCCAACTGGTTACACCGCCTTTTGTCGATTCCCATTTCCATATGGACGCCACGCTTTCGCTGGGAATGCCCCGGATGAATCTCAGCGGGACGTTGCTGGAAGGGATCGCCTTGTGGGGCGAACTGAAACCGCAACTGACCGTTGATGCCATGGTTGAACGTGCCTTGCGCTATTGCGATCTGGCCGTGTCGCGGGGGCTGTTGGCGATCCGCAGCCATGTGGATGTATCCGACCCGACCCTGCGCACCGCAACGGCGATGCTGGAGGTGCAAGAGCGGGTAAAACCCTATATAGATCTGCAACTTGTGGCTTTCCCCCAGGATGGATACCTGCGCAGCCCCGGTGCGGTTGACCTGCTGGAACGCAGCCTTGATATGGGGTTGAACATCGTCGGCGGTATTCCCCATTTCGAACGGACCATGGGCGATGGCGCCGAAAGCGTGGAACGCCTGTGCCGCATTGCCGCCGACCGGGGCCTGCCCGTGGATATGCATTGCGACGAATCCGACGACCCGATGTCGCGCCACATCGAAACGCTGGCGCAACAGACTGTGCGTTTCGGATTGCAGGGGCGCGTGGCCGGAAGCCATCTGACATCGATGCATTCCATGGACAATTACTATGTCTCGAAACTGATCGCCCTGATGGCTGAGGCCGACATTCAGGTGATCGCCAACCCGTTGATAAACATCACCCTTCAGGGCCGCCACGACACATATCCGAAACGTAGGGGGCAAACCCGTGTGCCGGAGTTGATGGCGGCGGGGCTGAATGTGTCGTTCGGCCATGATTGCGTGATGGACCCGTGGTATTCCATGGGCTCGGGCGACATGCTGGAAGTGGCAAGCATGGGGTTGCATGTGGCGCAGATGACCTCGCGCGCCGCAATCCGGCAGGCGTTTGACGCGGTTACGGCCAACCCGGCGCGGGCCATGGGCCTGCCCGGCTATGGAATCGCCGTGGGAAATCCCGCCGATATGGTGCTGTTGCAGGCACAAAACACGATCGAGGCGATCCGCCTGCGCCCCACGCGCCTGACGGTCATCAAAGGCGGCAAACTGATCGCCCAAAGCGCGCCCCAGATCAGTACACTGCGTCTGAATGGGCGACCAGATCAGGTAAACCCGGCAAGTTATGCCCCCAAAAATACAGAATAAACAGGGAAAGGAAACGCTATGAGATTGAAAAGACGCACGTTCCTGCAAACCGTATCGGCCGCCACCGCCGCCGGGCTTTACGCCCCCGCCGCCATCGGGCAGGCGAAACTGAAAGTGGCAGGTATTCACGCCAGCCCGGTTGAAAACGCCTGGAACAGCCGGTTGCACGCCGCCCTGCTGGACGCGGCCAGCGACGGAAGCATTGATTATGTCTTTTCCGAAGGGGTCAGCGGCACCGATTATGGCCGCGCCATGCGGGAATACGGCGAACAGGGCGTCGATCTGATCGTCGGTGAAGCTTATGCGGTGGAGCAGGAAGCCCGTGAAATCGCAGCCGATTATCCGGAAGTGGCCTATTTGCTCGGCTCATCGGGCGGCCCGTCGGGCGATAATTTCGGCACCTTCGGCACCTGGACACACGAGGCCGCCTATCTGGCCGGGATGCTGGCCGCCCCCATGAGCAAGACGGGCACATTCGGGGCCGTCGGGGCCATTCCCATTCCAGAGGTGAACCTGCTGATCAACGGCTATCGCGCCGGGGTTACAGCCGTGCGCCCGGATGCCGAGCATCTGGTCGGGTTCATCGGCACATTTTTCGACCCGCCCAAGGCGCGTGAGGCCGGATTGGCCCAGATCGACGCAGGCGCGGACATTCTGTTCGGCGAGCGGATCGGCACGGCGGACGCGGCCAAGGAACGGGGTGTTCACGCCATCGGATCGCTTATCGACTATACGCCGCGCTATCCCGATACGGTGTTTGCCAACGCCATGTGGTATTTCCGCCCGCTGCTGAACGCCGCCGTGGCTGACAAGCTGGCCGGGAACGCAACAGGACGGGATTACACCCCCTATTGCCTGATGAAAGAGGGCGGCAACGACATCGTTTTCGCGCAAGGCATGGTTCCTGCCGATGCCATCGGCCCAATGGAAGAGGTGCGCGCCGCGATCAAGGCCGGAACATTCGAGGTGGCCGTAAACATGGAAGAACCCACCTGATTTTCACGGGGTCGTGCCAACGCGGCGTGGCCCCTTTCGGCAAGGTTGAATGAGTATTTCTATCAGTAAAAAGCAGGGTCTCGCGGTTTCTTCCTCTTGTGTTTTATCACTGGAGGGGATCACCAAGCGGTTTGGTCCGGTGGTCGCCAACGAAGACGTGTCGGTCCATTTGGCCAAGGGCGAGGTTCTGGCCCTGTTGGGGGAAAACGGCGCGGGCAAAACCACGCTGATGAACATTCTGTTTGGCCATTACATGCCGGATTCCGGCACCGTTTCGGTGAACGGGCGCGCCCTGACCCTGGGGCGCCCGCGCGACGCCATCGCGGCGGGGGTGGGCATGGTTCATCAGCATTTCACGCTGGCCCCCAACCTGACAGTTCTGGAAAACGTGATGACAGGGACAGAACCCCTGTTTGCGGTAAAATCACGCAGTGGTGTCGCACGGGACAGGCTGAAGGCATTGTGTGATCGGTTCGGGCTGGCGGCGGACCCAGATGCCCGGGTCAGCGATCTGTCGGTGGGACAACAGCAGCGGGTCGAGATTCTCAAGGCGCTGTACAACAATGCAAAAATCCTGATTTTGGATGAACCCACGGCCGTTCTGACCCGTCCGGAGGCGGATAAGCTGTTTTCTGTCCTGCGCGGAATGGCGGCTGAGGGGCTGTCGATCATTTTTATTTCCCACAAGCTGAACGAGGTAATCGAGGGCGCGGACCGGGTTGTGGTTTTACGCGCGGGGCGGGTCAGCGCCGAGCGTCTGACTGAGGCCACCTCGAAAGAGGAACTGGCCGAGCTGATGGTCGGGCGCCGGGTGGAACGCCCGCGGCGCACCGATGTGACACGGGGCGCGGCCATCGTGCAGGCGCGGGGTGTCGATGTGGCGGTGGACGGGCGCAAGGTGCTGCGCGGGCTGGATTTTACCCTGCACGAGGGCGAGGTTCTGGGCATCATCGGCGTGTCGGGCAACGGCCAGACCACGCTGGCCCATTTGTTATCGGGGCTGGCGCATCCCAGCGGCGGCACGCTGGAGCTGTTTGGCACGCCCATTGGCGGGGCCGCCCCTGGCGATCTGATCGCGAAAGGCGTGGCGCGCATTCCCGAAGACCGCAACACCGAGGGTGCCGTGGGTGATTTCAGCCTTTGGCAAAACGCGGTGCTGGAGCGGTTGGGCGATGCCCGGTTCGCGCGGCATGGGATTGTGCGCGCAGCAGCGGCGCGGGCGTTTTGCGCCGATGTGATTGCCCGGTTCGATGTGCGGGGTGGCACGCCTGATACGGTCACCCGCAACCTGTCGGGGGGCAATATGCAAAAGCTGATCTTCGGGCGTAATCTGTCCGACGGTCCCGCGGTGTTGATCGCGGCGCAACCGACACGGGGGTTGGACGAAGGCGCCATCGCCGCTGTCCATTCCGAGATTTTGGCAGCGCGCGCCAATGGTTGCGCGGTGCTGCTTATTTCCGAGGATCTGGACGAAACACTGGCACTGGCTGACCGGGTGCAGGCCATCGTCAAGGGGCAACTATCGCCTGCGGTGTCGGGCGACACTCTGAACTCACAGCGATTGGGCCTGATGATGGCTGGCGAATGGGAGGGCCTGGATGCGGTTTGAGAGACGCACCACCCGCCCTGCCCTGCTGACCATTGGCGCACCGGTTCTGGCGCTGGCCTTTGCCCTGATCGTGGCAGGCGGGTTGATCGCGCTGTCTGGCGCGCCGGTGCTTGAGGCGTATTGGCGCATCGGGGTTGGCGCTTTTGGCAGCAAACTGGCGATCACCGAAACCCTCACCCGGGCCACGCCGCTGATCCTGACCGGGCTGGCGGCGGCAGTGGCGTTTCGCGCCAAGGTCTGGAACATCGGGGCCGAGGGGCAATTCTATATCGGGGCGCTGGCCGTGGCGGCCATGGGGGGCGTGGTTCCGGGCGTCATCGCCATTCCGGCGCTGTTGATCATTGGCGCGCTGGCGGGGGTTGTTCTGTTGGTCGTTCCGGTGATGCTGCGCCTGCGCTTCGGGGTGGATGAGGTGGTGACGACGCTGTTGCTCAACTTTATCGTGCTGCTGTTTGTCTCGCTCGCCATTGAAGGGTTCCTGCGCGATCCGCTTGCGTTCGGGTGGCCGCAATCCATTCCGGTTCCACCCGAGGCGCGCCTGCCCAAGCTGGTGCCCAAATCCCGCCTGCATCTTGGGTTGATCATCGCCGTGGTTGTGGCGCTGGTGGTTTGGGCGATCCACCGGTTTACCGTATTCGGCCTGCAATCCCAGGCGGCCGGCACCAACGCAGAGGCGGCCCGCTTTGCCGGGGTGCCGATCAACGCAACCCTGATCAAGGTCGCCTGCCTGTCGGGTGGGTTGGCCGGGTTGGCCGGCGCGATCGAGGTGCTCGGGGTCAAGGGCCACGTTTCAACCGCCCTGTCGCCGGGGTTCGGATACACCGGAATCGTGGTGGCGATGCTGGCCAATCTGTCGGCCATCGGGGTGATCTTTGCGGCATTGTTCGTTGCCGCCATGTTCGTGGGCGCCGACGGGATGAGCCGGGCCTTGGAAGTGCCCAGCTTTATCGCGGATGTCACCACGTCACTTGCCCTGCTGGCGATGCTGGTGGCACTGTTTTTCACCCAATACCGGATCACCAGATGAGCGACCTTTTCGATATTCTGCTGACCGCCGGTTTGTGGGTCTCGGTGCTGCGCATTGCCACGCCGTTGATTTTTGGCACCCTCGGCGCGGTGGTGTGCGAACGGGCCGGGGTGCTGAACCTCGGGATCGAGGGGATCATGACCTTCGGCGCGATGGTCGGCTGGCTCACGGTGTTTCACACCGGTGATCTGTGGTCCGGGGTGGCGGCGGCGGCGGCCTGCGGGGCGCTGTTCGGGTTGCTGCATGCCCTGCTGACCGTCAATCTTGGGCTTTCTCAGCATGTGACCGGCCTTGGCATCACTCTTTTTGCCTCCTCGTCCAGCTATTACATCTTTCGCCTTGCGGTGCCGGTGCAAGGCACCCCGCCCACGATCGAGGCGTTTGCCAACTATCCCCTGCCGCTTTTGTCTGACCTGCCGATCCTCGGCCCTACATTGTTCACCCAGACACCGCTGACCTATCTGGCGATTGTCTGCGTCGCGCTTCTTGCCTGGGTGATGGCGCGCACGCCACTCGGCCTTGCCATCCGCATCACCGGGGAAAACCCCCATGCCGCCGAGGCGCAGGGCCTTGACCCGATCCGTATCCGTATCGGCGCGGTGGTGGTTGGTTCGGCATTAATGGCCGTGGGGGGCAGTTTCCTCACCCTTGCAGCCTTCAACAGCTTTTTCCCGACCATGGTGCAGGGGCGCGGCTGGGTCTGTATCGCGCTGGTGGTGTTCTCCACATGGCGGCCCATGCGCGCCTTGTTGGGCGCACTGCTGTTTGCGCTGTTCGATGCCTATCAGCTGCGGCTGCAAACGATCTTTGGCAAGGCGGTGCCCTATCAGCTTTTCCTGATGCTGCCCTATGTCCTGTCCATCGTCGCGCTGGTTGTCATGTCGCGCCGCGCCCGGGTGCCACAGGCCTTGATGAAACCCTACCGGCGCGGCGAACGGTGACCTGGCATCAGCGCCCGGCTTTTTACTGATCCAAATACTCCCCGCCGGAGGCGTCCCGCACCCACCACAGGTGCAACACTCAGGTGAAAAGGTACGACACCACCAGTACAAGCCCGATTCCGGCCACAGCGATGCGCATGGGGGTTTCAGGCAGATGTTTCGTCAGATGCCCCCCCAGATAACCACCAATCAACCCGCCCACCAAAACCGTTCCGGCGGCGCGCCATTCCACAAGCCCCGAAAATGACAGAGGCACCATCGCCACCGAATAGATGAAAAATGCCGTGAGATTCTTGAGGGTGTTGGCCTTTTGCATGGTCAGACCGCCCGCCACCGACAGCACCGCGATCAGCATGAACCCAAGACCCGCGCCGAAATAGCCGCCATAAAGGCCCATCGCAAACATCAAAATCTGCGATACTTTCTGCAACCGCCCACCGGGAAAGACCCGCTGCATCACCGTGGTCAGGCGTCGCCCCATGAGGATTGCGCCGACCGACAGCACCAACAGCACCGGAATCACCGCCAAAAACGCCTTTTCCGACGAAAATATCAACGCAACCGCCCCCAGAAACCCGCCGATCAGCGCCGGGAGCATCTGGGCGAACATCTTGCCCGGTGCCTCGAATAACCCTTTGCGATTGACCCAGACCGCCGCGATTTGCGCTGGCCACATGCCCACCGCCCCCGTGGCATTGGCCATCAGGGGGGCATTCCCGTGGCCAGCAACATGGGAAAGACGAACAGTTTCGCGCCCCCGGCTGCGGCATTGACAATACCCCCCACAACACCGGCGAAGAAAAACAGCAATAATTCAGACATGGGCACTCCTGCACGGCATTGAATGGGGCCTTATCCCGCATTTCGCGCAGGATGGCACCCCCGGATCACTCGACCGGGTCGCCCCGGCGCACTGCCTCGGCCACGTCGGCGATGTCATCCGCGCTCAGCCCATAGACCCCGGCAGCGATCTTGGCCGAGATATAGCCACGCGCCAGATCGCGTTTCACCTCGGCCATGGGCCGCAGTTTCGGATCGCCGTATCCCGCGCCGCCCGGCAGGCCCAGCAACACGCGCCGCCCATGGGGGACGAATTGTTTGCCCTTGCCGCGCATGGCAGCGCCATCGTCACGGGCGATGGTCGTGGCGCCGCCGTCGTGGCCCCCCTGACGCCCCCGCGCCGGGTGATCCACCCGATCAAACATCGCCTGGAAATCAAACTCGTGACCTTCGCGCCCGCCCACCTCCATGAACTGGCCCAGCCCCCCGCGCCGATGGCCCGCACCGCCGCTGTCGGGGCGCAACTCCTTGCGCCAGATGATGACGGGACCGGCATGTTCGGTGGCCTCGATCGGCATGGTCATCACCCCTGACGGGAATGCCGTGGCGTTCAGCCCGTCAAACCCGGGCCGCGCCCCCGATCCGCCGGAATTGAACGCCAGAACCTCGGATCGCAGGGCATCATCCGGCGCGGGCGCATCTGTGCGCGGGCGCAGGGAAACCTGAAAATTGCACAGGCACCCGGCCCCTTCGGCAGGAACAACGCCGGGCAATATCTGATCGAGCGCGGCATACACCGTGTCGGGCACGAAATGGCCGATGATATGGCGCAATGCCACCGGCGCGGGATGCACGGCGTTTACGATGGTCCCTTCGGGGGCCACCATTTCGAACGGCGCCAATGACGCCGCGTTGTTGGGAATTTCCGGCGCGATGGCGCATTTCAGGGCATAACAGGCATAGGCCTTGGCATAGACTTTGGGGCAGTTGATCCCCTTGCGATCCACCCCAGAGGTGCCTGCGAAATCCGAGATGATCCGGTCGCCCTCGATGGTCAGGGTCACACGCAGAGTGATTGGCGTGTCAAACCCGTCGATCACCATTTCACCCGTGGCACTGGCGCGCGGCAGGGCGGCGATCCGTTCCAGCGTGGCGCGGCGTGAATTTTCAAGAATGAACCCGGCAATCCCGGTCAGATCATCAAGCCCGAATTCGCCCATCATTTCGACCAGCCGGCGGTGGCCGATTTCGTTGCAACTGGCCAGCGCGTAAAGATCGCCGACCAATTGCCCCGGTTCACGCACATTGCCCCGCACGAGGCGCAGCAGGGTCTGATCGACCGTCCCGCGCTCTGCGAATTTCATGATCGGAACATACAGCCCCTCTTCATAGACGCTGGCGCCATCGGCCCCAAACCCGCGCCCGCCCACATCAACCACATGGGCGGTGCAGGCAAAGAATCCCACCAGCGTGCCGTTCAGAAATGACGGGCTGACCATGGTGAAATCATGCAGGTGGCCGGTGCCCTCCCACGGGTCGTTGGTGATATAGACGTCACCCTCGAATATATTGTCGCGCCCGATCCGGCGGATAAAATGCGCCACCGCATCGGCCATGGCGTTCACATGGCCCGGGGTGCCGGTCACGGCCTGGGCCAGCATCCGGCCCTCAACGTCATAAACCCCCGCCGAAAGATCGCCCGCCTCGCGCACCGAGGTGGAAAAGGCGGTGCGCACCAGGGCCTGCGCCTGTTCCTCGACCACCGAAATCAGGCGGTTCCACATGACCTGATAGGCGACATTGCTGGGCTGGGTCATTGGGTGCCTCCTTTGGTTGGGGTCACGTCAAGGGTGCCGTCAGACTGGGCCATGGCGCGCCGCCCGGCGGGAACAGCGATCGTGGTTTCATCCTCGACGATCAGGGCCGGCCCCGCGACAGTGGCCCCCGGGGCCATGGCGGCACGGGCCACCACCTGTGCATCCATCACACGGCCCATGGCTGCATCAAACAACGCACGGCTGCCCCCGGACGGGGCCGCCGCGCCGACCGCCACCGGGGCCGCGGGCGTGACCGGCGCGGGCGGTGTGGTGGCATTGACCGACCAGACGGTGATTTCCACATCCATGCCCGCCACAGTGCGCGCGAACAGTTTTTCGTAATCCGCCTCGAACAGGCGCAGGAAGGTGGCCGCGTCGGGGGCTTCGGCCTGCGCCGCGCTCAGCACCACGGGGATTTCCCAGCCCTGCCCGGAATAGCGCATGTAGACCTTGTATTCGCTGATGATCTCGCTTTTTGCGTCGCAGGATCGCACAAACCCCGTCGCCTCGTCCCGCAATTCGGCCAGCAGGGCGGCAATGCGCACGGGGTCGAAATCCGACAGTTTCATGTAAACCGAGCGGTTGGATTCAAAGCTGAACGGGGCGCGCAGAAACCCGATGGCCGAACCGACCCCGGCCCCCTGCGGCACCAGCAACCGATCCACCCCCAGTTTTTGACACAGGCGCGCGGCGTGCAGCGGGGCGGCCCCGCCAAAGGCGATCATGGTATAGCCTGACAGATCCTCGCCGTTTTCCACCGCGTGAACCCGCGCGGCGTTGGCCATGTTTTCATCCACCACCTCGGCCAGACCAAAGGCCGCCTCGTCCCCCTCCATCGACAGGGGCGCGCCCAGATGTTCGGTCAGGGCGGCGCGCGATTTTTCGGGGTACAGGCGGATCGAACCTGCGGCGAAATTGTCGGGGTCCAGCTTGCCCAGCACCAGATCGGCGTCGGTCACGGCCGGACGGGTGCCGCCCCGTCCGTAACAGGCCGGCCCCGGTTCCGAACCGGCGCTTTCCGGCCCGACCCGGATCTGGCGCATGGCATCCACATGGGCCAATGATCCGCCCCCGGCGCCGATTTCAACCATGTCGATCACCGGAATGGAAATCGGCATCCCCGACCCTTTCTTGAACCGATAAGTGCGCGCCACTTCGAACACCCGGCTGGTTTTCGGGGTCTGGTTCTTGATCAGGCAGATCTTGGCCGTGGTGCCGCCCATGTCGAACGACAGCACCTTGTCGATCCCATGGCGCGCCGCAATGTCGGCGGCAAATACCGCCCCGCCTGCCGGGCCGGATTCCACCAGCCGCACCGGAAATTCGGCAGCATTCTCAAGCGAGATAATCCCGCCGCCCGAGTGCATGAGAAAAATATCGCACCCCACGCCTTCGTCCGTTAACCGCCCCTTAAGACGGCCCAGATAGGATTTCATCAGCGGTTTGATATAGGCATTGGCAACCACCGTGTTGAACCGTTCGTATTCGCGCATCTGCGGGCTGACCTCGCAGGACAATGACACCATGGCACCCGGCATCCGCTGAGCCAGCACCTCACCGATCAGGCGTTCATGGGCGTCGTTCAGATAGGAGTGGATCAATCCAACCGCGACGCTTTCATAACCGCCCTCGGCGATCCGATCGACCAGCGTTTCAACATCCGCGCGCTTGAGGGGGATCAACACATCGCCTTGTGCATCCATCCGCTCGGCCACGGTAAACCGCATCTGCCGGGGCAAAAGGGGCTGGGGCAGTTCAAGGTTCAGGTCATATTGTTCAAACCGCGATTCCGTGCGCATTTCAATGACATCGCGAAAGCCTTCGGTGGTGATCAGCGCGGTTTTCGCGCCGCGCCGCTCAATCAGGGCATTGGTGGCCAGGGTGGTCCCGTGGATGATCTGCCCGATTTGCGACGGCGCAACCCCCGCCTTGGCACAAACCTGCCCCATCCCGTCGATGATCGCATCCTCGGGGGCGCCATAGGTCGTCAGAACCTTGGTCGAAAACGAGGTATCCCCATGTTCCAGAACGACATCGGTAAAAGTCCCGCCAATGTCCACGCCCATCCGAATCGAAACCGCCGTCATGAATGCCCCCAGTTGTTGCCCCGCACCCTAGACGGGACCGCGGGGGGATTCCAATGTTTTCTACCCGGTTGGGTGCTGCCCCGGATGTTGGCTTGTCCACGAAAATCGCCGCGCGCAATCCTCTGGGCAATGAACCGCACACCACAGGCATCATTCCCTGCAGTGGTTGACACGCCGCTTGCCGGGGGTGCGGCTCTCGGCTACCGGTTGGTGATGTCCGACTCACCCCCACCCCCCTGTCGCGGGCCGGCCACGCCCGTGCAATCATGACCCTTGGCTTGCCCCTGATCGCAAGCCATGTGGCGCAGTTCGCCATTTCGCTGACCGATGCGCTCATGCTGGGGTGGTATGATGTGAATGCGCTGGCCGCGCAGGTTTTGGGCGGCACCATGTGGTTTGTGCTGTTCCTGTTCGGCTCGGGCTTTGCCTTTGCGGTCATGCCCATGGTGGCACAGGCCAACGAAATGGGTGACGGGGTGCAGGTGCGCCGTGTCACCCGGATGGGTATCTGGGTGTCGATGATTTTCGCCGGGCTGGCGGCACCGTTTCTTTTGGTCTCCAACGTCTGGCTCGGCGCCATGGGGCAGGATCCGCTGATCGTTGATCTGGCGTCCTCATATCTCGACATCGTGGCCTGGGCACAGTTTCCGGCCCTTGGGGTGATGGTGCTGAAAAGCTATCTTGCCGCGCTGGAGCGCACGCGGGTGGTGATGTGGGTGACCATAGGCGCCGTCGGGGTGAATATTATCATCAACTATGTGCTGATTTTCGGCCATTGGGGCGCGCCCGAACTGGGGATCGAAGGCGCGGCCTATGCCTCGCTTTCGGTGAACATCGTGTCGTTGCTTGGGTTGGCGGCCTATGCCCGCTGGGCCACGCCGGAACATCAATTGTTCGTGCGCCTGTGGCGCCCGGATTGGGAGGCGTTCGGTCAGGTGTTTCGCCTTGGCTGGCCCATCGGGCTGACCAATCTGGCCGAGGTGGGGCTGTTTGCCGCCTCGTCGGTGATGATGGGCTGGATCGGGCCAATCACCCTGGCCGCCCATGGGATCGCGCTTCAGATCACATCCTTGACGTTCATGGTCCATATCGGGCTGTCCAATGCCGCCACGATACGCGCCGGTCAGGCGGTGGCGCGCCGCGATGTTGGGCGCTTGCGCCGCGGCGCTGTGGTGGCAATTGCCCTGTCCATGGCGGTGGTGGTGCTGACCGTGATCCTGTTCCTCACCCTGCCCCGCCCGATGTTGGGGCTGTTCCTTGACCCGGACGATCCGGCCCGTGCGCAGGTGTTGGTGATCGGCGTTGGCCTGCTGGCCGCTGCGGCGCTGTTTCAACTCATGGATGCGGCGCAGGTCATGGCGCTTGGCCTGTTGCGCGGCTTGCAGGATACCCGGGGGCCGATGGTGATCGCGGTGATCTCTTACTGGGTCATCGGTGCCCCGGCGTCCTATGCCCTTGGGTTTCCTCTGGGGCTTGGCGGGGTCGGCATCTGGCTCGGGCTTGCTGTGGGGCTGGGCGTGGCCGGAATGCTTTTGATGCTGCGCTTTGTTCTGCGGATGCGCCGCCTCTGACCCAAACACGCGCCATTGCGCGGCGGGTTTTCCACTGCTAGGAATTTCCGGTCGCACCATGGGGTGCGGCGATGTTCTCAGGGCGGGGCGAAATTCCCCACCGGCGGTAAATCACAGAACGTGAAAGCCCGCGAGCGCCCGCCTTGGCGGGGTCAGCAGATCCGGTGCAACTCCGGGGCCGACGGTCACAGTCCGGATGAAAGAGAGCGGGTTTCAGGCGTCGCATCAGCGGCGCCCTGTCCTGTTTTGCCTTGGGTCTTGTGCGTAAGGAAAAAGGACAACGCCATGACTCAGATACTTGAAATGAACCGGCCACTGGCGGGTGCGCTGTGGATGATCGGGGCCGGAGCGATTTTCGCGCTGATCAATATCACCGTGCAGGGCGCGACGATGGCCCTGGGCCAAGGTTCAACCGCCGTCGCCTTTTGGCAATATTTCATCGCGCTGCTGATCGTGCTGCCGTTTGTCGCCACTCAGATGCGCGGCGCATTGCGCGGGCGTCATCTTGGCTGGCATCTGTTGCGTGTCGCATTGGCGGCGGGGGGCGTGCAGCTTTGGGTGCTGGGGCTGGCCCATGTGCCGATCTGGCAGGCGATCGCCCTTGTCATGACATCGCCGTTTTTCGTAACCGCCGGTGCCGGGCTGTTTCTGGGCGAACGGTTAAGCGCGGCGCGCTGGGGCGCGGTCGCCACGGGGTTTGCCGGGGGCATGGTCATTCTGGCGCCATGGTCCGACGGGTTTGGCCCTGCCGTGTTGTTTCCGCTGGGTGGCGCGCTGCTCTGGGCCGGATCGTCGCTGGTGACGAAAAGCCTGACAGGGCGCGAAACCCCCGAGGCGCTGACCCTGTGGTTGCTGGTCTTGCTGACCCCGATCAACGCCGCCATCGCCATGGGTGACGGGTTTGCCCTGTCGGGTGATGCGATCTGGCTGGTGCTGGTTGCGGGCATCCTGACGGCGGTGGCGCAATATGCGCTGGTGCGGGCCTATGCGGTGGCGGATGCGGCCTATCTGCAACCCTTCGATCATCTGAAACTGCCGATGAACGTGGGGCTTGGCTGGCTGGTGTTCGGGTTTCTGCCCGAGGGGGCCATGTGGATCGGATCAATCATGATCCTTGGGGCGTCCCTGTGGCTGGTGCGGGTTGAGGCGATGAACGCCCCGCAGCCTGCCTAAAGCGTTTCGACTTTGCACTGAAACATCACAGATCGCTTTTCGCGTTCGACCGAAGGGAGAGGCAGCGAACAAGCGATTCAAGGTTAAGTCGAAACGCTATTGAAAAACGCCCGCCCCGGTGCATCGGGGCGGGCGCGGCATCATGCGGCGCGGCGGCGGCGGCGCTGGCCGCTGTTGCCTGCGGGCTTGGCGCCCTGCGGTTTACGATTGCCCTGCGGTTTACCGCCGTTGCCCCCCCCGACGACGGGCCGGTTTGGCGGCGCCCACCACCTCCCACGGGCGGCCAGAAGCCACTTCAATGCTTTGTTTTACAACCTTTTCGATGTCCTTGAGATAGGGCATCTCATCAGGCGCGCAGAATGCGATGGCCTGACCGCTGGCCCCGGCGCGCGCCGTGCGCCCGATCCGGTGAACATAGTTTTCGGCCACGTTGGGCAGGTCATAATTATAGACAAACATCACCTCGGGGATGTCGATCCCACGGGCCGCAACATCGGTGGCGACGAGAATCTTGATCTTGCCCGATTTGAAATCGGCGATGGCGCGGTCGCGCTGCCCCTGGCTTTTGTTGCCGTGGATCGAGGCGGTGGAAAACCCGGCACGATCCAGATTTTTCATCAGTTTTTCGCTGCCATGCTTGGTGCGCCCGAACACCAGCGCCCGTTCTTCGGGGTGCTTTTTCAGCAATTCCATCAACAGCCCCTGCTTTTCGGACTGGGCGATGAAATGCACCGATTGGCTGATGTTGTCGGCGGTCTGCCCCGGTCGGGCGACCTCGATGCGGACCGGATCGGTCAGATAGGCGGATGCGATTTCATTCATCTGCTTGGGCATGGTGGCCGAAAACAGCATGGTCTGGCGATCCCTGGCCAGCAGCGGCGCGATTTTGCGCAGGGCGTGGATAAACCCCATGTCCAGCATCTGATCCGCTTCGTCCAGCACCAGAAATTTAGCGTCCGACAAGGTGACGGCGCGCCGGTCCAGAAGATCCATCAGGCGGCCCGGAGTGGCGACCAGCAAATCAACGCCACGCTCCAGCCGGTTGATCTGTCGGTTGATGGAAACGCCGCCCACGACGATGGCCACCGAAAGGTGCGACCCACCCGTATAGGCGCGCAGGTTTTCAGCGATCTGGTTGGCCAATTCGCGCGTCGGCGCAAGGATCAGACCATGGGCCGAACGCGGCTTGGGTTTGACCCCCAGTTTGCTCAGCGTGTGAATCAGCGGCAGGCCAAACGCCGCCGTCTTGCCGGTGCCGGTCTGCGCGAGGCCCATCACATCGCGCCCGTTCATGGCATGGGGAATGGCCTGTTTCTGAATCGGCGTCGGATCGGTGATGCCAAGGGCCGTGAGGTTTGAAACGATCTTGGGCGCAAGGCCCAGCATGTCGAAATCCATAGGATGTCCTTTGTTGCGCCCGCCAGAAAGCCGAGCGCATGAATACGATTACGCGCCGGGAATTGCCCGGGCGTCGTGCAGGTTGCGCCGCGATCTGACCTTGGGGGCCGGATGCCCCGAAAAGCCGTCAAAGCGCTGCCCCCCTGCGTGATGTGGGAAACTGTAAATCGTCGCGGCCCCATAATCGGCCCGGTTCGGGCAGCTCTGCTCACGCGGCAGAGGGCGGCGGTTGGGGGCCATATCGGCCCCTGCGCGCGGAAAGTCAAGCGGTGTCGCACAGATGCCGCCGATTGATGGCGCTGTGCGGTGCGCTGTCAGTCGTCCATCTTCAGCGCGTTGATAAACGCCTGTTGCGGAATCTCGACCTTGCCAAACTGGCGCATCTTCTTTTTACCCGCCTTCTGTTTGTCCAGCAGCTTGCGCTTGCGGGTCGCGTCACCACCGTAACATTTGGCGGTCACATCCTTGCGCATGGCCGAAAGCGTTTCACGCGCAATAACCCGTCCGCCGATGGCAGCCTGAATCGGGATCTTGAACATATGGCGTGGGATCAGCTCTTTCAGCTTTTCGCACATGGCTCGTCCGCGCATTTCGGCGCGGTCCCGGTGAACCATCATCGACAGGGCATCGACCGGTTCATCGTTGACCAGCACCGACATTTTCACCAGCGCATCCTCGCGATAGCCGAGCATCTGATAATCGAAGCTGGCGTAACCCTTTGTTACGGATTTCAGGCGATCATAGAAATCGAACACCACTTCGTTGAGAGGAAGATCGTAAACCACCATGGCGCGCGACCCGGCATAGGTCAGGTCAAGCTGGATTCCGCGCCGATCCTGGCACAGTTTCAGGACATCGCCCAGATATTCATCGGGAACAAGGATCGTCGCCTTGATCCGGGGTTCCTCGATATGGTCGATATTCGCCGGATCGGGCATGTCGGCGGGGTTGTGCAGCTCTTGCTCACTCTCGTCACGCATGAAGATCTTATAGACCACCGACGGGGCAGTCGTGATCAGGTCGATGTTGTATTCCCGTTCGATCCGGTCGCGGATCACCTCAAGGTGCAGCAGGCCAAGGAAACCACACCGGAAGCCAAAGCCAAGCGCGGCAGAGGTTTCCATTTCAAACGAGAAGGAGGCATCGTTCAACGCCAGTTTTTCAATCGCGTCGCGCATATCTTCAAAATCGGCGGCATCCACCGGGAACAACCCGCAAAACACCACCGGAATCGACGGTTTGAACCCCGGCAGCGCTGTGGTGCAGCCCTTTTTCTCGGTGGTGATCGTATCGCCCACCCGGGTGTCGCGCACCTGTTTGATCTGGGCGTTCAGGTATCCGATTTCACCGGGGCCAAGCTCGGGCACGTCTTCCATCTTGGGGCGGAACACACCGACATTGTCGACCGCATAAAGGCCGCCGGTTTTCATCATCTTGATCTTGTCGCCCTTGCGCAGCACCCCATCGATGATCCGCACAATAACGACAACCCCAAGATAGGCATCATAATAGCTGTCCACCAGCATCGCCTTGAGAGGCGCGTCGCGGTCGCCCTTTGGCGCTGGCAGGCGATGCACGATCGCCTCAAGAACCTCGGGGATGCCAAGGCCGGTTTTCGCGCTGATCTGGATCGCGTCCGAGGCATCAATGCCGATCACATCCTCGATCTGTTCGGACACCCGTTCAACATCGGCAGCGGGCAGATCGACCTTGTTGAGAACCGGAACGATTTCGTGGTCGGCATCAAGGGCCTGATAGACGTTGGCCAGGGTTTGCGCCTCAACCCCTTGCGAGGCGTCCACCACCAAAAGCGATCCTTCAACCGCCCGCATGGAGCGGCTGACCTCATACCCGAAATCGACGTGGCCCGGGGTGTCAATCAGGTTCAGCGTATAGATTTCGCCATCCTGCGCCGGGTAATCAATGCGCACGGTGTTGGCCTTGATGGTGATTCCCCGTTCCCTCTCGATGTCCATGGCATCGAGTATCTGCTCTTTCATGTCACGTTCCGCCACTGTGCCGGTCAGCTGAATCAGCCGGTCGGCAAGGGTGGATTTCCCGTGGTCGATATGCGCCACAATGGAGAAATTGCGGATATTGGAAAGCTTGGTCATCTGATCAGGGCCCGTCGCGAGGTTCAGATGCCGTGAATGGCGATTGATCCGGGGATTTGCAAGGGGAATAGGGGCGCGCGGCGCTGTTCCGGCCGGTAAGTTGGCGGGACAATCAAGGTCGCGCTGGGCCGACCACCCCCGCCCGGAATCGGCAGGAGCGGCCACAGAAGCGCCAAAGACGGCCTAGAGGTTCAATGCCCAGGGGCCGTGATAATCCTTGCCGTCGCGGTCGGTCCGTTCAAACCCGTGGGCGCCGAAGAAATCGCGCTGGCCCTGAATCATGTTGGCGGTGCTGCGCCCGGTGCGCATCATGTCGAACCAATTCAGCGCCGCCGAAAGTGCGGGCACCGGCAACCCGTGGGACAACGCCGTCGCCACGGTTTTGCGCAACGCGGGGGTGTGACGCTCGATCAGCTCGCGGAAGAACGGGGCGAAAATCAACGTATCGTCCGGCGCTTCGGTCAGCGCGCTGGCCATATCATTGAGCATGGAAGAGCGGATGATGCACCCCTCGCGCCAGACGCGGGCAACCTCGGGCATGGGCAGGCCCCAGTCAAACTGCGCCGAGGCAGCGTTGAGCAATTCAAACCCCTGCGCATAGCACATGATCTTGCCCGCGATCATCGCGCCTTCCAACACCTCGTCAGACAGCACGCCCTCGGGCAATGTCATGGGTGCGGCGCCAAACACATCCTGCCCGCGCTGGCGCAGGGGCAGCCGGGATGAGGCATTGCGCGCAAACACCGCCGCCTCGATCACGGGGATGGCCGCGCCCAGATGTTGCGCCTCGATCACCGTCCAGCGCCCGGTTCCCTTTTGCCCCGCGCGGTCAAGGATGATGTCGAGCATGGGTTTGCCGGTGTCGGGGTCAGCGGTCGAGGCCACCTTGCCGGAAATCTCGATCAGGTAGGATTGCAGCGGGCCGTCGTTCCATTTGGCAAATGTTTCGCCAATGGCGGCAGAATCGCGCCCCATACCATCGCGGAAAATGCCATAGGTTTCGGCGATCATCTGCATATCGGCGTATTCGATACCGTTGTGCACCGCCTTGACGAAATGGCCCGCGCCGCCGGTGCCCATCCAGGTGGCGCAGGGAACACCTTGATATTTCGCCGCAATCGCCTCAAGCACCCCGGCGACGCGATCCCAGTGATCCTTTGGACCGCCGCCCATGATGCTGGGGCCGTGGCGCGCCCCTTCTTCGCCGCCCGAAACGCCCATGCCGATGAACGGCACGCCTGCCGCTTCGGCCTCGGAGGCGCGGCGGTTGGTGTCGTGGAAATTGGCATTGCCCGCGTCGATGATCAGATCGTCATCGTTCAACAGCGGGCGCAGGGCCGCGATCACCTTGTCCACCGGCGCGCCGGCATCAACCATGATGATCACGGCGCGTGGCGTGGCCAGCGCGGCGACGAAGGATTCCAGCGTTTCACAGGGGGTCAGCCGTTCGGCCAGGGCCGGTTCGCTGGCGCGGGTGTGGGCGATGAAATCGTCGGTTTTGGCAGTGGTACGGTTGTAAACCGCCAGCGGCTCGGCGTTTTCGGCGATGTTCAGGGCCAGGGCGCGGCCCATGGTTCCAAGGCCGATCAGGCCGATACGAGGTTGAGTCATGGTGTCTGGGCCCCTTGGCGGTTCAGTGAAATGGCATAAAGACTGGTGGTGGCGGTGATGAACAGGCGATGTTTTCCCCGCCCGCCAAAGCAGATGTTCGACACGATCTCGGGCACATGGATACGGCCCAGCAAAGTGCCATCGGAGGCAAAGCAATAAACGCCGTCCCCTGCCGATGACCACAGGTTGCCATCGGTATCGCAACGGATACCATCCGAACACCCCACCGGAACGGTGCAAAACACATCGCCGCCGGTCAATGCCCCGTCAGGCGCCACATCATACACACGCACGTTTTGCGCATCATCGCTGTACATCCGGCCCGTATCGACCACATAAAGCCGGGTTTCGTCGGGCGAAAAACACAGCCCGTTGGGCGCATTGATGCGCGGTGTCGGGATATGGGTCAGGGTGCCCGTCCTGGGATCGGCACGATACACCTGAAGCGGCAGTTCCTCTTTGGCCGCGAAACCTTCGTAATTTGTCATGATCCCGTAATGGGGATCGGTGAACCAGATGGTGCCATCGGATTTCACCACCACATCATTGGGCGAATTCAAACGCTTGCCGTCAAACCCGTCGGCAATCACGGTGATGCTGCCGTCGTGTTCGGTGCGCGTGACCCGGCGCGTTCCATGTTCGCACGACACCAACCGCCCCTGCCCATCACGGGTGTGACCGTTGGAAAAATTCGATGGCGCGCGATAAGTGGTGATCCCGGTTTCATCGTTCCAGCGCAAAATGCGGTTATTCGGGATGTCGGAAAACAACAGGCAATCTGCATCACCAAACCACACCGGCCCCTCGGCCCAGTCAAACCCGGTGGCAAGGCGTTTGAGCGGCGCATTGAACAACACAAATCGCTCAAAGCGGGGGTCATCGGCGGTATAGAATGTCATGGCATATCTCCCGGAGGGCGCGGTTTCACAGCTATCTTTGGGGCGGTATCAGGGGAATTACAAACGGTGACATTCCAGCGCACCCCGCACAGAAATGAACCAGGATCAGCCAAGGGAAATCTGCACCTTCATGGCGCGCGACCGGTCCCCGGCCAGTTCAAATGCCTCAATGGCGCGATCAAGGGGCAGGGTTTGCGTGATCAGGGGGGCAACATCAATCAGCCCCTTTTGCATCAACGCCACGCCGGTGCCAAATTCACCGTGAAACCGAAAACAGCCGGTCCAGCGCAATTCCTTGGCCGTCATCAACTGCACCGGCAGGGTCATATCACCCCCAAGCCCGATCTGCATGATCACCGCCCCCGGGCGCAAGGCCGCGATGGCCCCGCTCAGGGCAACCTGCGCGCCGGTGCATTCAAACAGCACATCGAACTGCCCCTTGTCCGCCTCCCAGCGGGCCAGGCCATCGGGCGTATCGGCCATATTCACCGTGAAATCGGCCCCATTGGCCGCCGCGATGCCAAGGGTGAAATCCGACAGATCCGTCGCGACAATCTCTTTCGCCCCGGCCCGGCGCGCCGCCAGAATACACAGCAGCCCGATTGGCCCGCACCCGGTGACCAGCACCCGCTTGCCCAACATTTCACCGGCGCGGCGCACCGCATGCAGACACACCGCCAGCGGCTCGGCCATCGCGGCCTGCGCCGGGGTAAGGCCATCGGCGGGGGCGCATTGGCGGGCATCGGCGATCAGGCTTTGACAGAACGCGCCCTGAATATGGGGAAACGCCATGGCCGAGCCATAGAACCGCATGTTCATGCAATGCTGATGGCTGCCTTCCTGGCAAAACCGGCAGGTGTAACAGGGCCGCGATGGTGACACTGCCACCAGTTGCCCCACCTTCAGGCTGCTCACTCCGGCACCCAATGCCTCTATATGCCCCGACACCTCGTGACCAAGGATCATCGGCTCGCGCAGGCGCACGGCGCCAAAGCCGCCATCCTGATAATAATGCAGATCCGACCCACAGATCCCCCCCACCGCCATGCGCAACCGCACCTCTCCGGGCTGCGGCACGCCAACCTCGACGGGTTGAATCCGCAGATCGCGGGGGCCGTGAATGACAATGGATTGGGCGTGGGTCATGGGGCTCCACTGGATGCGCCGACAAGAGTGTTACCGTTATCATTAGGAAACGGTAACCGGATTGTCGAGAACCCCTGTGGAAAATTGCCGTCGCCAATACGGGCAAATTTACGGGCAGCGCAAGCGGAAAACCCTCAGACCAGCTGGCCCTCTTTCAGATGCAATGTGCGATCCATCCGCGCGGCCAGCTCCAGGTTGTGGGTGGCAATCACCGCCGACAATCCGGTGGTGCGCACCAGATCCATCAGCGCGGCGAACACCGCATCCGATGTGCCCGGATCAAGGTTGCCGGTCGGCTCATCGGCCAGCAAAACCTTGGGGCCATTGGCCAAGGCCCGGCAGACCGCCACACGCTGTTGTTCGCCCCCCGAAAGCGCCGAAGGCCGGTGATCGGCGCGGTGGGCGATGCCGACCTTGTCCAGCAAATCGCGCGCCCGCTCCGCCGCCGCCCCATCGGCCACGCCATTGGCCAGTTGCGGCAGCACGATGTTCTCCAGCGCGCTGAACTCGGGCAACAGGTGGTGGAACTGATAGACGAACCCAATATCGCCGCGCCGCGCCCGCGTACGGCGGCGATCCGACAGGCCGGTCATATCCTCTCCGCTCAACCGCACGCGCCCCGCGTCAGGCGTATCCAGCAACCCGGCGATATGCAGCAGGGTCGATTTGCCCGCCCCCGACGGCGCAATGATCGCCACCACCTCGCCCCGCTCAACCGACAGGGACGCACCATTCAAAACCTGCACGGCGTTGACGGCGCCCTTGTTATAGGTCTTGTCGATCCCCTCAAGCACCAGCACCGGATCACTCATAACGCAACGCCTCGACCGGGTTCATCCGCGCCGCGCGGCGGGCCGGAAAGATGGTAACGATGAACGACAGCCCCAGCGACAGCACAACAGCCGACATTACATCGCCCGGTTGCAGCTTGGCCGGCAGGGCATAAATGCCCCGGATCGACGGATCCCACACCCCGCCCCCGGCCACATAGTTGACGAAGGAAAAGATCGGATCAATCCAGATCGCAAAGGCACAGCCGAAGGCAACGCCCAGCACCGTACCGATGATCCCGGTGGCGGCACCACAGATAAAAAACACGCGCAAAACCGACCCTTCGGACAATCCGATGGTGCGCAGAATGCCAATGTCCCGGCCTTTATTCTTGACCAGCATGATCAACCCCGAAACGATATTCATGGCCGCAATCAGCACCAGGATCGACAGGATGATGAACATCACATTGTCTTCGATATCCAGCGCCCGCAAAAACCCGCCGCTGGCGTCGCGCCATGTCCAAAGCAGCGCGCCCTCGCCCCCGGCGGCCAACAGAGGCAGGGTCATGGCATCCACCGCTTCAGGATGTTCCACCATGATCTCCAGCTCGTCCGCCACGCCTTCGCGGTTGAAATAGGACTGCGCCTCGGCAAAGGGCATGTAAACCCGGGTGCGGTCTATGTCATAGCGCCCGGCGGTAAAGATATAAGTCACCTCGTAATTGCTGACCCTGGGCGAGGTGCCAAAGGCGGTCTTCACCCCATCGGGCGAAATCAGCCTGATCTTGTCGCCCACCCCAAGGCCCAGTTCACGGGCCACCCCCGAACCGATAGCAACACCCTGATCGAAATCCGCCAGATTGCCCCGAGAGTCGAGAGGATGGGCAATGCGCGGGATGGTGGCCAGATCAGCGGCGCTTATACCGAACACCTCAACCCCGGCATTGCTGCCCCGATGGGTGGCCATGACTTGGCCTTTGATCAATGGGGCGGCGCGGGTCACGCCGGAAACCGCCCGCACCCGTTTGGCCATGTCCATATAATCGGGGATCGTCCGGGTCGTCTGCCCGGTGTCCGTGACGCGCGCCGAAGAATACAATGTCACATGGGCATTGGCCCCCAGAATCGTATCTACGAATTCTTCACGAAATCCCGAACGCACGGCCAATGTGGCAATCAGGGCGAAAACCGCCAGTGTGATCCCGGCCAGCGAAATCCAGGTCATGACGCTGACCCCGCCCTCGGCCCGTTTGGCGCGCAGATAGCGCCAGGCGATCATCCATTCGAAACGGGAAAACGGGGCGGTGCGGCCTGTCACGGAATGTCCTGCCTTCTTGTGAATACGCGCCGTTTCAGATGGGGCGCTTGGGGCTGATGATGCGCCGCCTCCGGCGGGAGTATTTCAGTCAGTAAAAAGCGATCTATTTTTTACTGATCAAAATACTCCCCGCCGGAGGCGTCCCGCAGTTTCAGTCTTTGTTGTAAATCGCCGCGATGCGCGCCACAGCCACCTCGGATGACATCTCTTCGCTTTCACCGGTGCGCCGCGAGGTCAGTTCGACCACACCGTTTTTCAACCCCCGTGGCCCCACCGTGATCCGCCAGGGCAGGCCGATGAGATCCATCGTGGCGAATTTTCCACCGGCCCGTTCGTTGCGATCATCATACAACGGCTCAAGCCCCAGATTGGTCAGCGCGCTGTAAAGCGCCTCGCAAGCCGCATCGCAATCACCGTCGCCCTGACGCAGGTTGACGATGCCACAGTGGAACGGCGTTACGCCTTCGGGCCAGATGATACCTTTGTCGTCGTGGCTGGCCTCGATGATCGCGCCCAGAAGCCGCGAAACGCCGATCCCGTGGCTGCCCATATGAACCGGCACCTTGCCGCCCTTACCGTCATCGACAGTGGCACCCAAAGCATCGGAGTATTTGGTTCCGAAATAAAAGATCTGCCCCACCTCGATGCCGCGTGCCGTGCGCTTGCGCTCTTCAGGGACTTTGGCGAACTCGGCCTCATCATGGGTTTCGTCGGTGCGGGCATAGCGGGAGGTGAATTCATCCAGCACCGCGGCGCATTGTTCCACGTTGTCATAGTCTATCTCGCGATCACCGAATTTCAGATCGGTGATTTCGCTGTCATAGAACACCTCGCTTTCGCCGGTATCGGCCAGCACGAGAAATTCGTGGGTGTCATCGCCGCCAATGGGGCCTGAATCGGCGCGCATGGGAATTGCCTGAAGCCCCATGCGTTCGTAGGTGCGCAGATAGCTGACCAGATGGCGGTTATAGGCGTGCAGCGCGTCGTCCTTGGTCAGGTCGAAGTTATACCCGTCCTTCATCAGGAATTCGCGCCCCCGCATCACCCCGAACCGGGGGCGGATTTCATCACGGAATTTCCACTGGATGTGATAAAGGGTGAGCGGCAAATCCTTATAGCTGCCCACGGCACCCCGGAAAATATCGGTAATCATCTCTTCGTTGGTGGGGCCATAAAGCATATCGCGCCCGTGCCGGTCGGTGATGCGCAGCATTTCCGGGCCATAGGCATCGTAGCGCCCGGATTCGCGCCACAGGTCAGCCGATTGCAGGGTGGGCATCAGCATCGGGATGTGGCCCGCGCGCTGTTGTTCTTCGTGTACGATATTTTCGATGTTCTTCAACACCTTATACCCCAGAGGCAGCCAGGAATATATCCCGGCGCTGGCCTGTTTGATCATTCCCGCCCGCAACATCAGGCGGTGCGAGACGATCTGCGCCTCGGAGGGCGTTTCCTTGAGGACGGGCAGAAAATAACGGGACAGGCGCATGTGGGCTCACTCGGTCTGTGACAAGGATTGTTGCGCCTCGGTTTAGACGGGCCGCGCCGCACAGGCAAGGTGGCACTGGGGTATCGGCGCAACAGACCATCCACAGAATGCTGCGGCCCGGTCCCCATCAACTGTCCGCCCATGGGGCGGGCGACAGAGGAAACGCAATATATCTTGAACAGGTCCAGACAGCCGAACCGTCTGAAGGCTCATCACGGCATCGGCTGTCTGGGTTTTCGGAAGACAATCCGAACTCGTAAACCACCGCAAATGTGACGCGCCCGGACGCTGACGGAAAGTATGGGAATCCTGACCTTGCGTAAGGGCCGGGCGATATGTAAGCGCGCCATCGCCGCAGACCCTCAGATTTCAGGCCTTTTCAGCCAAAGCCTCTGCCACGGCCAGGTCGGCCATTTTCAGCACCGCCTCGCGGGACGCAGCCACCGCAATAAACCGGCCGTTGTGGCAAAACTTTGCGCCCGCAACGCCGCTGGCGGTTGCAAGCGCCCCGTCGGTTAGCCCCGCCCATGCGGCGGGCAGATCGGCGCGATTGTCGAACGTGTCGTCGCCCACACGGATTGTGGTCAGGGCCCAATCGCTGCCGCGCGGATGGATGACGAACCACAGGTGATCGGCCCCCGCCTTTTCCACGCCCGCGCGAAACGGCATGCCCATCGGCAGTTCCAGAATGCGGCCCGCGCCTGCGGCCTCAATGGCGGTCATCACCATGGTTTCGGCGCGGAATTTCGCGGCTTTGCGTCTGATCTGGGCCTCGACGAACGAACGCGCCACCGGCAAAGCCGCCATGAAGGCGCGGTCGTCTGCGCCCTCGTCGCGGTCATCAAACACGGTTTTCAGGCTTTCCAGCAAGACCGGCAATGTCATGCCGGAAAACAGCGGCCCGGCCTCTGATGTGTTCACCGCGCCATTGTCGACAAGATCAACCGGCAACACAAAACCACGGTCAAACGACCCGTGGATCGCATCGGCATCATGGTCGGGCACATCCATCGCGCGCAGGTATGCGTGGCCATATTGCGCCCAGATCAAACCAAATGAGCTGTAAGGTTGCCCATCTTCGCGCAGCGGGTTGGGCCGTTGATGGTGGTCGAAAATCTGTGCCCCGGCATCAAAATCGCCGCCGACATCATAAATGATCCGATCCGCGGCTGGCGTCATCCATGCCTTGTCCCGTGTGCGGATCAGATCGGCCTTGGGGAACAACCGTGTCAGGATGACCGAAGATAGCAATTCATCGGCATGGAAGCCACCGGAATGGGTGACAAGATGGGTGATGGTCATAGGGATAGGCTCCAGCCGGTAAAAACGATTTGGGCGGCCCAACAGGCCGCCCTTCACATCACTACAAAAGTGATTTTGCCCCGGTTTACAACCGTCAATGTGTCCAGACACCACGCCGGGTGGTGGCAAAGTTTTCGCCGTATCCGCCCGCGCGGATGTTGGTGCTGCGGTTGCGCGGTTGCGCGACCACGGCTTCAATTCCATTGTCGCGGGCGTATTCCAGCGCCGCCTCTTCGCTTTCAAAACGCAGGCGCACCTGGGCCTGGGTGTCGGCACTGCTGGTCCAGCCCATCAGCGGATCGACCTGGCGCGCCTCGTCCGGTACGAATTCAAGAACCCAGGCATGGGTCCGCGCCATGCCCGAGGACATCGCCGTTTTTGCAGGTTTGAAAATGCGTGCGCTCATGTCCTGACTCCCACTGTGATGCGCCTTGGGTTATTGGACAAGCTTCGCTGAAAAGCAAGCGCGATAGTAGGCAAAAAGCGCTGGTTGCCGAAGAACCCGCAGGGTGAGCGAGGGGTGGGTAATAAGCAGGAACTTCGACAACCAGGCCTTGCTGCTTGCCCGGTCAGTTACGCATGGGCGATGACGCCGCGCAAGCCTAAAATGCAACTTAAAGTTGCATCACACTGGTGTCAGATGGCAACCGCAATAAAATGGCGACAATTCGCTCAACCCTAAGGGGAGAACGGCGAAGTGTCGCTTGGGGCCGGCCCGCATGCGCCCGGCCGACAATATCACATCGGCCGTTCCTGCACGCCGCGCGCTGCCATTGCCCTGCCGCATTTGACAGTTATAGCCCCGTCATGCAGCCTGCCCGACAAGACGGAGAATGACGGATGCAGCAGCGGTTCATCGGGTTTGACGTGGTCAAAGGGGGCGCCATCATCCTGGTGGTGTTCGGCCATGTCTGGCGCGGGTTGGATTCGGCTGGAATGATCGCGAATGAGGCCCTGTTTCAACGGGTTGATCAGGCGATCTATCTTTTTCACATGCCTGTCTTTTTCTTTCTGTCCGGCCTGTTCTTCTCGGCCACGTTGCCCGCTCTGACGTTTCTGAAACGACGGGTGCAGACGCTGCTTTGGCCAATGCTGTTGTGGTCTGCGGTCGATGGTCTGGCGAAATATTCCGCCGGAACATCGGTGAACGGCGCCCCGGTCACGCCGCTGCAAATCCTCATCCCGTGGGAGCCGACAACGGGTATCTTCTGGTTTCTCTGGACGTTGTTTTTTCTGTCCCTTCTGGCCTATGTTCTGGCCCGGTTCGACCGCCCGGTGCAGCTTGGGCTTATGGCGGGGTTTGCGCTGGCCGCACTCATGGGGTGGATCGGCGCCGGACCATTCGAAAGCCTGTGGCCGGTCTTTATCCACATGCCCGAGTTCTTTGCCGGAATCGCCTTGGCCAGCCTTGGTGCGCGCCCGCGCCTCTTGGGGGCGTGGCGGGTGATGCCGGGGCTGGGCCTGTTTCTTGCCGGTCAGGGTATTCTTGCCACCGGGCTGGCCCAAACCGCCCTTTATTGGAGCGAGAGCGCCATGGTGCTGGCCACGCTTGGATTTGTCCTTTGCCTTGCCAACCTGCCTCTGCCCCCCGCATGTGCGCCGCGTTTGCCGCGCTGGGGCGTCTGACCATGCCAATCTATCTGACCCATATCCTGTTCACTGCCGGCATCCGTATCGCCCTTGGCCGGGCCGGAATCGACGATCTGACGGCGCATTTGGTGATTGGCACGCTTGCGGGGGTGATGGGGCCGGTCGTGTTCTATTTTGCCGCCCGCCGGGCCGGGATTGCCGCGCTGGTCGGGTTTGATCGCCCGGCCCGGGCGCCGCATCGCCGCCCTCTCGCTGCCACATCCTGAGCGCGTTGCCATGGGCAAATTCCCCCGTCATATCCGCCTTGTCCTGCTGCCCCTTGGCCTGTTGTTTCTTGCCACCTGCGCCCGCCCGCTTGGCCCCGATGAACGGGCCTTTGCCGCCACTATTCAGGGGCCAGCCCTGAACCCGGCGCCAGTGCGCATCACCAATGGCGCGCTGATCGGCAACGTCACCCGCACCCGCCCGCCGCGCCCGGCGCTCACCTGCCGCGAACGGATTCGCCGCCCCGAAACCGGCGATGTCCGCATTTCCACCGCCGCGTTCGTGCTGTTCAACCACATGTTTGCGGCGCAAAAGGTGTATCGCGACAATTACCTGCGCGGCTATCCGGCAACCCTGTCGTTGGCCCGCGCCATGTTTATCGCCCATGAACTGACCCATGTGTGGCAATGGCAGAACCGGGCGATCACCGGTTATCACCCCCTGCGCGCCGCCGCCGAGCATCGCCCCGGTGGCGATCCTTATCTGTTCGATCTGGGGCGGGGAGAGGGGTTTCTGAGCTTTGGCTATGAACAACAGGGCGGCATCGTCGAGGAATATGTCTGTTGCCGCGCCCTTGACCCCGAGGGAGGACGCACCCAGCGGCTTTATGAACTGTTGCAGCCCTATTTCCCGACGTTGGAACGCCACAGCCGCGTACCGCGCACCGGGGTGATCCTGCCATGGAAGGGGGCGCAAACGCGGGGCATTTGCAGCTAGCCGAGAAACGCAATACCTTGAACACTCACCATCACCGAACGCGTTGAAATCGCCGTTTTCAGACAGTGTTGGGGGATTCAGGTTTTTACGAAAGTGCGTTAGCGCAGGGTCAGGCCGCTGATCTGGCCGGCCAGTCTTGTGTCGGTATCGTCGCTGTCGGCGGAAACGGCCACGCCCACCAGCGCGCCGGGGCTGCCGCCAAAGGCCCGGCTGTAATCGCGCGCCAGATCGACGTTTTCTGTAAATGATCCGGTGCCGGCCCCACGCAACACAATCGTCTGGCTGCGCGGCCCCATATACGGTGAGGCAAGCCGCGCACCCCGTTTGTGCACCCCACCCCAGACATAGACCAGAACCCGCGCGTCCTTGCGCGCCAACAGTTTGCGAATGTTGCCAGACCCGGCATTGGCAGCGGCCACTGCTGTGGGCAGGAACACGAAATACACCGCCGCATTGCGATCATCGCCGCCCTTGCGGGTGAGATCCGTGGCAGGCACCGATTGCGACACGGCCCAATTCCAGGTGGCCCCCCGTGTCGCCCAATCCGCCTGTGCCATCTGCTGCCACACCAGCGACGCCGCCCCGTTCGAACGAAACGCCAAAGTGTTTCCGCCCTGGGTATAATCCACCTTGGAAAACAGGTGGAATTTCTGCTCTTTCCACCCCGAAAACGATAGTTGCCCCGCGCTCATCGGGCCAGACAGTGCCACGACAAGGGCAAGGGAGGCGGCAGGGATACGCATGAACATCGGATTTCCTTTCCGGGGCGGATTAACGCAAAAAACCACATGTTGCGCAGACAGGGCCAGTCACGATGCCGTCATGTTGATGTTCGCCCTGCGGTCGGGCCAGATCGGCTATTCCATTGGCGCGTCGGTGACACCGGGATCGCGCGCAGGGGGTGTTTTGGATGGCGTCGCCCCGTTCAGTGCGGTCAGAAAATCGGCAGGGCCGGGGCCGACGGTCACTTCCAGATCAGCGTCCCAGCTTTCGCGAATCCGTGCAATGCGCCGGGTGATGTAACTGTGCCAGTCCTGCCCCCGGTGGCGCGCCCGGATCGCGGCATCGGGGATCACCTCGATCATCGCGCCGTTTTGTCCGGCACTGCGGATGTCCAGCGACGTGATCACCAGAACCCGCGTCGCCACCCCGGCCAGCCGGTTCAGCGTTTCGACCACCGCAGGGGCATCGGGGGGCTGATCCAGCGCCCAGATCAACACCACCGCCCCATCGCGCGATTCGGGCGCCAACAGCCGCCCTGCCGGGCCATCTTCCGGGCGCGTCCCCTTGGCCAGCCGCGCCAGACCAAAGGCCAACCGGCGGCCCAGACCGCGCCCCCACCTCATGTGGCCACCACGGGGCGGGCCACGGGCATGGTCGCCGCCATCAGGGCAATCAGCCGTGCCGCCTGCCCTGCCCCATCCCATTTCTGCGCAACCGCCCCCATGGCCCTGCGCATGCCAGCGCGCAGGGCATCATCGCCAATGATCCGCGTCAAGGCATCGTCCAGCCCGAACACATCATCCGCCCGCGCACACAGCCCCCATCCCGCTTGGGCGGCGTAAGCGGCACGGACCTCCTGAAGATCCATTTCTTCGGCGGAATTTGGCACGAACAGCGTGGGCAATGCGCCTGCCACCGCCTCGTGAAACGAATTGTAGCCCACGGCACCCACGGCGAAATCAAACGCGCTTGAATAAAGAAACGCCGGAAACACCGTGCGCAGATGGTGGCGGTCACCGGCACATTCCACCCGGTCCAGCCGGGCAGGCGATACCAGTTCAACAACATGGCAATCAGGGCGCGCCAGCACCCGTGCCAAGGCCCGTTCACGCGCGCCAGCCATGTCAAAATTGCTCCCCGCGCCGAGGTGTAGCAGGCACAGGGTGGCGGCGGGCGGCAGGTTCAGCAGGCGCCGCGCCGTGACTTTTGAAAACCGCTCGTCCGGGGGAGGGGCAGGATCGGCGCCACCAGTTGGGCCATCGGGTCATCGGCGGCACCGTGGCCCGGATCGCCGGCGCTACAGATCTCACCCGGGGTCAGCACCAGATGAAACAGACCGGCGCGCCGCTGGCTGTCGGGGTTGGCGGCGCGCCACATGCCGCGACGCACCCAGATGCGCGCGACCTCGGGGTGGGATTGCAGCGCGTTCAGCAGCCCGGAATAGGGCATGTTCCCGTCAAAAATCACGCCATCTGGGCGATAAAACGCCAGCGCCTCCATCATTTCGTCGCACAGCCACGCGTTCCACGCCGCAACATCGCTGCCGGTCTGGCGGTGAAAGGCGCGGTATTCGGCACCATATCCCGCCTCGGCTGCAAAGCGCACGGATTTCGACAGGGAAAAGAATGTCGTTTCAACGCCAACGCCCGCCGCCCCGGCAATGGCCAGTTGGCGCACCATATGTCCCGCCCCCACCCCGTTCGAGGTGACCGTCATCAGCCGCAAAGGCCGGGTGGGCACGATCCGCGCACGGGCCGGTTTCGGTGCCCGCGCAGGACCGCCCGCCAAGGTTTCATAGCGCGCCGCAAAGGTATCATAGCCAAACCTCGCCGCCACACAGGCCCGCCCCTGTGCCCCCTGCGCGGCCCGGCGTGCAGGGTCACGGCGCAGCGCGTGATAAAGATCGCCCGCCCCCTCAGGGGCAACATAAAGGGCCGCGTCCCCGAACAATGGGCGAAAATCCGGCGGCAGAACAACCGGCACCCCCGATGCCAGCGCTTCGAGGATGGTATAGCCAAACGCCTCGATCCACGCGGGGTGGTGAAAATAGGCGAAAACGTCAATTTCAGCCAGAAACCGCCCCGCCCCGTCGGGGGCAAAGGGCAGCGCCCGCCAATGGGTCGGCCATGGCTCCAGCGCCGCGCGCACGGCCCCATCAACCCCGAGCATGGTATATTTCAACCCCGCAGCCGCAGGATAGGCCAACAGCGCCGTATCCCGCTCTGGCCATTTCAATGGATCGGGCCGGGAATGACGACCGATGTGCAACTGATCGCTCTGACCGCTGCCCTGCACCTGGGGCCACGCGGCCACATCAATCAGGTTGTGCCAATCCGCCCTGGCCAGATCGCCCCCGTGGCCCATCTGCACGAAACTGTCGCGCACCTTTGGGCCAACCGGCAAAACCACTGGCGCCTGGCCCAGCATATGCTGCGAAATCCGGCAAAGCGCGTCATAGCGGAATTGCGCCGCCCCCGTGCCGTCGCGCAGGGGATGATGGGCCACCAGTGCGACGCGACCCGCCACAACAGGCAACCGCCGGGTGGGCGGTGTGTTCAACAACGTCGGATGATAGATCAGCGTCAGCGGCGTGCGCACCGGCGTGTCGGGCGGTATGACGGGAATGTTCAGCACCCCAAGACAGGCCAGCACGGCATCATTTGGCGGGCGCCGTGGCGTGAGCAGCCCGCTCTGCATAGGGAGAACCGCAACGCTCAGCCCTGCACGCACGGCAGCGCGCAACTCGTGGATCAGCGCCGTCGAGGTGCCACCGGGAAACCGCAGATCGACAATATAAACCGCGTCGAAATCCATCATCGGCGGCTCATGTCAGCGCCGCTCAGTAATGCGAACCACCCGAAGATGACGACGCCTGTGCCGCCTTGATCTTGGGCGCGGCCTTGCCGTCATAAGCGTTGGTTTCAACCTGACAGGCTGCGACCAGCAGGGCGGCGGAAACCTTTAATGCCATTCGTTTTAAAATCGCCATGGGGTGCTCTTTCAAGGAAACTACATGACTTGGAATGTCAGAACTCTAACCTCAATACGGAGTTCAGGCAATCCATTCCGCCCCATCACGCGGGGTATTGCAGGGATCATCCCGACACGCAGGGAAACCGCGCGTTTCTGTCCGGCCACCATTGACCCCCGCCCCGAACCTCACCTAAGCACAAATCCGTGCGGGCGTGGCGGAACGGTAGACGCTGGGGTCTTAAACACCCTTGCCGCAAGGCGTGTGGGTTCGATTCCCACCGTCCGCACCAAAAACCGTCACGGGAACGGGCGACGGGGCCGCTGATTCTTGTCAGATCCCGTGTCACGATGCGCGACGGCAGATTTATGCCCCAGTATTTACTACTATTTATCAACGGCTTAAAACATGACACCGCCGCCCGGGTATTTGTTCATCAACTCTTAACCATTCTGACGACATGTTGGAGGCGCAAGTAGACGGAGGCAGATTGACCGGTGGATTTTTCCCTTCCCTCACCCCCCTCACCCCACCCCACTCCGAGGAAGTTCGGTTGGACTGGCTTCGTCTCTTGCGCTCTCGCCGTGTGGGGGTCGCGACATTCTTTCGGATGATGGCGGAACATGGCTCGGCCAGGGCCGCGCTGGATGCCCTGCCCGATGTCGCAGGAGCGGCCGGCGTTAAAGATTACAAGGTGTGCCCCGCAGGGGTTGCACAGGCGGAACTGAAAGCGGGGCGATTGGCGGGCGCAAGGCTCATCGCCTATGGCAGCGCGGATTATCCCAAAGCTCTCTATGATCTGGGCGATCCGCCGCCGCTTCTCTGGGCGATTGGCGATCTGACCCTGCTTGACCGACCGGCCATCGCCATGGTCGGCGCGCGCAATGCCTCATCTCTTGGTACCCGCATGGCGCGCCGGTTGGCGGATGAATTGGGCCAGGCGGGCAATGTCATTGTTTCCGGCCTGGCCCGGGGCATTGATACGGCGGCACATATGGCCGCATTGCCCCATGGAACAATCGCGGTGATGGGCGGCGGTGTTGATGTGATCTATCCGGCGGAAAACGCCGTTCTGGCACAGGAAATCGCCGAACGCGGTCTGCGCCTGTCCGAACAGCCCATGGGCCTGCAACCTCAGGCGCGGCATTTTCCGGCCCGCAACCGGATCATTTCCGGCACTGTGCGCGCGGTTGTCGTGGTGGAGGCGGCAGCGCGTTCCGGCAGCCTGATCACGGCACGCGATGCACTGGATCAGGGGCGCGAGGTCATGGCCGTGCCCGGACACCCCTTTGATGCCCGCGCGTCGGGTTGCAACATGCTGATCCGTGATGGCGCAACGCTGGTGCGTGGTGCCGACGATGTGCTTTTGGCGCTTGGCAACGCACCGGCACCCATCCCCGACACCAAAAGCGACACCGCGCCGCCCCGTCCCGTGGCCGTTACCACCGCCACGCGCCCCACCAAACCCGCCAGCCGCCTGCGTGACACAAACGCCCTGCATCAACAGATTCTCGACCGGCTTGGCCCCAGCCCACTGGCCGAAGATCAACTGATCCGCGATCTGTCACTTTCGGCGGGCGAGGTCGGCCCGCAACTTGTGAGCCTGGAACTGGAAGGACGGATTGCGCGTCAGCCCGGGGGGCTGCTGACCAGACTCTGACGCACCGAAATTTTTGCCACCGCCCTTAATCCCCCAAATTCACGACGTTTTTTCCACTCGGGTGCCGACAACCCAAGAGCCACGATTGACAACCCCGGCTTCAACCCCACATCTAGCGGCGGTGCGGGACCGCCCCGAGTCGGAAGGAAATTTATGCCAGTCGTCGTCGTAGAATCACCAGCCAAGGCCAAGACAATCAACAAATATCTCGGCCCCGATTATACGGTTCTGGCCTCTTATGGGCATGTCCGCGATTTGCCGCCCAAGGACGGATCGGTCGATACCGAAAACGATTTCGACATGTCATGGGAGGTCGCAAGCGACAGCCGCAAGCATGTGAAGGCGATCGCCGATGCCTTGGCCAGCGACAATGTTCTGATCCTCGCGACCGACCCCGACCGCGAAGGCGAAGCGATCTCCTGGCACCTTGAAGAAACCCTGCGCAAGCGCAAGTCAATCAAGAAAGACACGCCGGTCAGCCGCGTGGTATTCAACGCCATCACCAAATCGGCCGTGACCGAGGCGATGAAAAACCCGCGTCAGGTGGATGGGCCACTGGTCGAGGCGTATCTCGCGCGCCGCGCTCTGGATTATCTGGTGGGGTTCAACCTTTCGCCAGTGCTGTGGCGCAAGCTGCCCGGTGCGAAATCGGCCGGGCGTGTGCAATCGGTTTGCCTGCGCCTGATCGTCGAGCGCGAGATGGAAGTCGAAGCTTTTCGCCCCCGGGAATACTGGAGCGTGAAGGCGGTGTTCACCACCCCGCGCGGCAAGGAATTCGAGGCGCGTCTGACCCTTCAGGGCGGCGATAAGGTGGAACGTTTCTCGCTCGAGAACGAAACCGCCGCCGATCTGGCCGTGCAGGCGGTATCGTCGCGCAGCTTTACCATCGATTCGGTCGAGGCCAAGCCCGGCACGCGCAATCCGTCGCCCCCCTTCATGACCTCGACATTGCAACAAGAGGCCAGCCGTAAATTCGGCATGGGCGCCCGCGCCACCATGAGCACGGCGCAGCGTCTGTATGAGGCGGGCCACATCACCTATATGCGGACCGACGGCATCGATATGGCCCCCGAGGCCGTCACCGCCGCGCGCGCCGCGATCACCGACCGCTATGGCAAACAATACATCCCCGACAGCCCGCGCATCTATAAGAACAAGGCGAAAAATGCGCAGGAAGCGCACGAATGCATTCGCCCCACCGACATGACCCTGGACGCGAGCGCCGCAAAAATCAGCGATGGCGATCAGCGCAAACTCTATGATCTAATCTGGAAACGTACCTTGGCCAGCCAGATGGCGGCAGCCCGGCTTGAGCGGACGACGGTGGAAATTCTGAGCCAGGACAAACAGGTCGGGTTTCGCGCCAGCGGACAACGGATCGCCTTTGACGGCTTTCTCAAGGTCTATGTCGAAGGGCGCGACGACATTGCCGAGGACGACGACAAGATCCTGCCACAGATCATGCAGGGTGAACCGGCGGCCTTTGCCAAATCCGCGTTGGTTCAGGAATTCCAAAAGGCAGGGGGCGGCGGCGGCGATGTCATCGACGACGGCCCCACCGCCACGGGCAGCGCGCAATCGAACGGCCATGCCATCCTGTCGGGCGATCAGGCCACGCTCGCGCTGCAACATTTCACCCAACCGCCCCCCGTTACACCGAAGCGACACTGGTGAAACGGATGGAGGAACTGGGCATCGGGCGCCCCTCGACCTATGCCAGCATCGTCACCACGATTCAGGATCGTGAGTATGTGCGCAAAGACGGCAACCGCCTGTTCCCGGAGGATAAAGGGCGCTTGGTGACGGCGTTCCTGTCGAATTATTTTCACCGTTATATTGAATATGACTTTACCGCCGATCTTGAGGCGCAGCTTGACGATGTTTCCGCCGGTGAAAGAGACTACAAGGAAGTTCTGGGCCGGTTCTGGCGTGATTTTTCCGCCGCCATCGCCGAAACCGCCGATCTGCGGATTGGCGAAGTATTGGACAAAATCAACGAGGTACTGGAGCCGCACCTGTTTCCTGCCAAGGAAGACGGCAGCGATCCGCGCCTTTGCCCCCACTGCGGGGCCGGGCGGCTTTCCATGCGCACGGCACGCTCGGGTGGGGCATTCATCGGCTGTTCGAATTACCCCGAGTGCCGCTATACCCGCGCGTTCGGCCCCCCCAGCGAAGATGGCGAAGACCTTGGCGGCATTCCCCCCGAGGGCAAATTGTTGGGCGAAGATGGCGAAGATAAAATCTATGCGTTCAAGGGCCGCTTTGGCCCCTATGTTCAGCGCGGTGAAGTGACCACCGAGAACAAGAAACCGCCGCGTCAGTCGATCCCGAAAGATTGGCCCGCCGAAGAGGTGGATCTGCCCCAGGCGCTCAAGCTGCTGTCGCTGCCCCGGCCCATTGGCGAACATCCCGAAGACGGGGTGATGGTCTGGGCCAATATCGGGCGCTATGGCCCCTATCTGAAACACGCCGCCAGCACGAGCGAACGGGGCGGCACCAATGCAAATCTGGACGGCATTGATGAAGTGTTCACCGTCGGCATGAACCGCGCGGTGCAGCTTTTGGCGGAAAAGGTCGCGGCGCGCGGCGCACGGCGCGGGGCGGCGAAAACCCTGCGCAGTCTGGGCGATCACCCGGACGAGGGCGGTGCAATCGACATCATGGAGGGCAAATACGGCCCCTATGTGAAATGGGAAAAGGTGAACGCGACCCTGCCCAAGGACAGCGAGGTCGAAAAGGTCACGTTGGAACAGGCGCTGGAATTGATCGCCGAAAAGGCGGCCAAGAAAGGCACCCGGCGCAAGGCTGCGCCGAAAAAAGCGGCCGCCAAGAAACCGGCTGCCAAAAAGGCACCCGCGAAAAAGGCGACCACAAAGAAACCCGCCGCCAAAAAGGCGACACCAAAGGCGGCCGATTGATCGCGCAGGGCTGATTGACTTCGCCGGTGGCGCGGCCCAAAACATGGGTAATGACACCGGCAAGGAGCGTGGGATGAAAAAGGTTTACGGTTCGGCGCAGGAAGCGTTGGAAGGTCAACTGTTTGACGGCATGTTTATCGCGGCGGGCGGTTTTGGCCTCTGCGGCATCCCCGAGCTTTTGCTGGCCGCGATCAAAGAAGCCGGAACGAAGGATCTGACCTTTGCGTCCAACAATGCCGGGGTCGATGATTTTGGCATCGGCATCCTGTTGCAGACCCGGCAGGTGAAAAAGATGATCAGCTCTTACGTTGGCGAAAACGCCGAATTCATGCGGCAATATCTGTCCGGCGAGCTTGAACTGGAGTTCAACCCGCAGGGCACCCTGGCCGAACGGATGCGCGCCGGGGGCTGTGGCATTCCCGGATTTTACACCAAAACCGGCGTTGGCACGGTGATTGCCGAGGGCAAGGAACACAAGGATTTCGACGGCCAGACCTATATCCTCGAACGTGGCCTTGTCGCGGATATTTCCATCGTAAAGGCATGGAAAGCCGACGAAACCGGCAACCTTTTGTTCCGCAAGACGGCCCGTAATTTCAACCCGCCCGCTGCAATGTGCGGCAAACTGTGCATCGCCGAGGTCGAGGAAATCGTCCCCGCCGGCAGCCTTGAGCCGGACAGCATCCACCTGCCCGGCATCTATGTGCATCGAATCATTCAGGGCGAACATGAAAAACGGATCGAACAGCGAACAACGCGGAAAAGGGAGGGCGCATAATGCCCTGGGATCGCAATCAGATGGCCGCGCGGGCGGCTGAGGAACTGGAAGACGGCATGTATGTAAACCTCGGCATCGGTATTCCGACGCTGGTGGCCAATTACGTCGGCGACAAGGACATCACGCTTCAGTCCGAAAACGGGATGCTGGGCATGGGCCCCTTCCCGTTTGAGGGCGACGAAGACCCGGATATGATCAACGCTGGAAAACAGACGATCACCGAACTGCCCCGCACCGCCTATTTCGACAGCGCCACCAGTTTCGGCATGATTCGGGGCGGCAAGATTGCCGCCGCCATTCTGGGCGCCATGGAAGTGGCCGAAAACGGCGATCTGGCAAACTGGATGATTCCCGGCAAGCTGGTCAAGGGCATGGGCGGCGCGATGGATCTGGTGGCCGGGGTTGGCCGGGTGATCGTGGTCATGGACCACACCAATAAACATGGCGATTCCAAACTGTTGAAGGAATGCACCCTGCCCCTGACGGGCCAGCAGGTGGTGGACCGGATCATCACCAATCTGGGCGTTCTGGATGTGGTGGACGGCGGGCTGAAAATCGTTCAATGCGCCGATGGGGTAACCGAGGACGACCTGCGTGCCGCAACCGAGGCCACAATTGTCTGAGCCGACCATCCGCCGCGAAACCGGCGATCACCGTGGGCGATACGTGATTTCCCACGGCGATGCCGAGGCCGAACTGACCTATACGATCCAATCGCCCGGCAGGATCAGCGCCGATCACACCGGGGTGCCGGATGCGTTTCGCGGGCAGGGGATTGCCGCCAAACTGGTGGCACGGATGGTCGAGGATGCCCGCGCCGAAGGGGTGAAAATCACACCGCTGTGCTCTTACGTCGTGGCACAGCGGCAACGACACCCCGAATGGGCCGATGTTTTCACCGGTTAGGCCGCGATTTCGCGCGGTTTTTGTCGCGAGAACAGAAACAACACCACAGAATCGCCCCATTCCGTTGCTAATCGGCGGGCAATGACCATGAGCAGCACAAATACCGCGCCCCGCGCCCATCTGACCCGCGACCGCCTGATTATGGCGGGCCTGCTGGTGTTGCTGATTGGCGGGCTGATCGGATTGGGCGCTGGTACCGGTTGGGATGAAATCGCCGCACAGATCGCCCGAATCGCGCCTTGGCAAATCGGCGCACTTTTGGGGCTGAGCCTGATAAATTACGCCCTGCGCGCCCTGCGGTGGCATGTTTTTGCCCGTCGTCTGGGCCTGCCCACCGCATTTTTCCACAATTTTCTGCATTTCTTTGGCGGCTTCGCCATGTCTGTCACCCCGGGACGGCTGGGCGAATTGGTGCGGATGCGCTGGTTACGCCGGGAAACCCGCTGGAGCTTTGAGCGCACCGCCCCCCTTGCCCTGATCGACCGCGCGTCGGACCTGGCGGCGATGGGTGTTCTGCTGGCTGTCGCGCTTTCGCTGTCGGCAACGGGTATCGCCGGCGGGCTGCCGGTGACGATACTGGCCCTGATCGGCGCCTTTGTGGCCACGCGCCCGGCCCTGTTGTCCGGGCTGGCAAACACACTGTACCGCATCACCGGGCGCCTGCCCCGGCTGTTTGCCCGGTTGCGCCGCGCCGCGCGATCGCTGGCACATTTTTCAAACCCCGCGACCATTGGCACCGCCCTGTTCCTCGGGCTGGCCGGATGGTTGGCCGAGGGTGTTTCGTTTCACCTTTTGCTGGTGTGGATGGGGCAAAACGTTGGGTTTGCCAGTGCCATTGCGATATTTGTCTTTGCCACACTGGCGGGTGGATTGACGGGCGCGCCCGGCGGTGTGGGCGGGGCCGAAGCGGCGATGATTGCCTTGCTCAGCCTCGAAGGCGTGCCCCTGGCCGTGTCCGTTCCGGCCACTGCGATCATTCGACTGACCACCCTGTGGTTCGCCATTGCTCTGGGTCTGATCGCCTTTCCGCTGGCCGAACGTCTTTCACGAAAGGGTGCCGATGCGCTGGAAAACCACTGAATATTCCGGGTGGGGCCGCGCCTTGCGGGCGACCGGCGAACTGGCCCGGCCCGAGCGTGTCTCGCACCTGAATGCCCTCATGGCCAACAGCCCCGCGCCCGCCATCGGCAACTGTCGATCCTACGGCGATGCCTGCCTGAACGGCGGCGGGCGGGCGGTGCAGATGTTGAGAATGGACCGCATTCTGGGCTTTGACGCAGACAGCGGCATTGTTACGGTCGAGGCAGGAATGCAGTTGGGCGAGATGGCCGAGATTTTTGCCCCGCGCGGATGGCTGCCCGCTGTGATGCCGGGCACCGGATTTGCCACGGTCGGCGGCGCCATTGCCCATGACGTGCATGGTAAAAACCACCATATCGCCGGGTCATTCGGCCAGCATGTCCGCGCGATCACCCTGATCGGTCCCGATGGTACGACACGCCGGATCACCTCTGACGATCCCCTGTTCCGCGCAACCATCGGCGGGTTGGGTCAGACAGGCATAATCGCGAGCGCCGAGTTGCAACTGCTCAAATGCAAGGGCGACGTGATTGTCGTGACCGAGCGGCGGATCGACGGATGGGACACGTTTCTGGCGCATCTCGATGGCTCCGAGGCAAGCTATACCGTGGGCTGGATTGATGCGACGGCCCAGGGCGATGCCTTGGGCCGTGGAATTCTGGAAGAGGCGGAAACCGGTTCAGGCCTGATCACCGCGCCGGGCCGGGCCAAATCGGTGCCTTTCAATACGCCGGGGTTCGCTTTGGCACCGCCGGTTGTGCGGCTGTTCAACGCCGCCTATTTTCGCCGTGTGCCGGAAAAGGGGCGCACCTCGGTCAAGCCGATACAGGATTTCTTTTTCCCGCTGGATCGCATTCAGAACTGGAACCGGCTTTATGGTCGCGAAGGGTTTCATCAATTTCAATGCGTTGTGCCCGTGGAACAGGCCCCTGCCCTGCGCGACATGCTTGCCCGAATTGCCGGATCTGGGCTTGCCTCACCGCTTGCGGTTCTCAAACGGATGGGGCTAGGACGTGCCGGCATGATGTCATTTCCGATGGAGGGATATACCCTGGCCGTTGATTTCCCCAACCGCGCGCGCGCCCTGCGGCTGATCGCCGAGCTAGAGAGCGACACCCTCGCGGCGGGTGGGCGCATTTATCTCGCCAAGGATTCTCTGGCAAAGGCGGCAACAGTGCGCGCGATGTATCCCGAGCACCACGATTGGGTGCAGGCCGTAAACACCGCCGATCCTGGCGCCACCATGGCCACGGATATGATCCGCCGACTTGATCTGAGGAACCTATGATGGCCGCACGCAAGACTGAGCTGTGGATCTTACTCGGCGCCACCTCGACAATGGCACGGGCCACGGCGCGCATGCTGGCCGCGCGGGGCGACGCATTGATTCTCGCAGGCCGCGATATGGAAGATCTGGCCGCCACCGCAGCAGATTGCGAAACGCGCGGCGCCGCTTTCGCCAGTGCAATAACGTTCGACGCCCGCAAGCCTGAAACATTTCAACCGATCCTCGACTCGCTTGATGATCGCGTGGTCAACGCCGCCGTCTTTGTCGGCTCGATGCCCGAACAGGGCGCAATCGACGCCGATCCGGCGCTGGTGGATGGCACGATCATGGACAGTTTCACCGGCCCGGCCCGTTTTCTGCAACTGTTGGCCCCGGAAATTGAGGCCCGCGGCGCCGGAGTGGTGGTTGGCGTCGGATCGGTCGCCGGGGATCGGGGGCGTGTGGGCAATTATGTGTACGGCGCGGCCAAGGCCGGATTTCACACCTATCTGTCGGGCCTGCGCAACCGTCTGACCCGGTCCGGGGGGCATGTGGTAACGGTAAAACCCGGGTTCGTCGATACTGCGATGACCTGGGGGATTGATGGCATGTTTCTGGTCGCTGCACCGGAACATGTGGCAGCAGATATTCTGAAGGCGGCGGACAGGCGGCGCGATGTGGTTTATACGCCTTTTTTCTGGCGCTATATAATGCTGATCATCCGCTCGATCCCCGAGAGGGTTTTCAAGAAGATGTCGATCTGAAACGCCCCCTCATCGGTCCTTCGTCCCTCTTCGCCGTCTGTCAAAGCGAAGAGGGACGAAGGACCGATGAGCGCTTGGGTCAACCAAACCACTGCGCCCACAATCCAGCGGCCCAGAACATCAGCGACAGGATCAACAGCAGGATTCCGATGCCGATCTTGTCACGCAACGCAAAAACGATCGGATCGTAATCCTGTTTTCCATAAAAACCCAGGGCCACCATACGGATCAACCAGGCCGCTATGGGAATCAGCGTCAGCCATAATATCCATGTGGTCGGGTACAGCGCCCTGCCTTGATCGCTGACGGAATATAGCGCGAAAATCACCAGCGCCCCGGCAATTCCCAGCCCCGACATGTTGAGCAGATCCCCCCGGTCGCGCCGCCCATAACCCCGCCCCGGCAGGGGTTCATCCCCCGTGGCAAGCGCAAGTTCGGTCATCCGCTTCACGCAGCCCAGCGTGAGGAACACCGGAAAGATGAAGATCAGCATATAGATCGAAACATCCACCCGTGATGCTGCCGCCCCAGCCACAACCCGGATCGTGTAAAGGGAAGCGAGCGTAAAGATATCGACCCAGCGCATTCTTTTCAGCTTCAGCGAATAGGCCAGTGAAATCATCATATAGATACCCACAATCGCCAGCATCGCACCGCCGAGCGCGGCGCCAACCGCCAACGCAATCCCCCCCAGAATCACACAGGCCATCATGCCTGCGCGTATGGGCACCTTACCCGTGGCAAAAGGGCGGCGGCATTTTGTGGGATGTAGCCGGTCCGCTTCGAGATCCAGCAGGTCGTTGACGATATAGATTGACGAGGCGGCCGCGGAAAAGGCAAAGATCCCGGCCAGGACCAGAAACAGCGTCGTCATTTCAAAATCATGGGCCGCGATCATCGGCAGGATCAACAGCACGTTTTTAACCCATTGATGCGGGCGCAAAGCGCGTTTCATGTCCCGCCATTGCCAACCCGCGGCAATATTTGTGACCGGATGATCGGCCTGGCGCAATGATTGCGTGATCGCGTCGTGCGACCCGACAATGATCGCGCCATCCGCAACCTCCCAGATCGCGCGATCAACCACTTCGTTTCCGGCATAATGAAAACCGCCCGCGCCAAACGCCTCGGCCAGGGTATCGGCTTTGGCCTGGCCTTTCAGATTGTAGGCGTTTGCACTGGCGAAAACGCGCGGCGACAGATCGTGATGACGCGCCAGATCCTGCACCTGAGTACGGTGCGACGCCGACGCGAGAATCACCTCGCGTCCTTCGGCCTGCGCACCGGCGGCCAGTTCGGCCACCTCCGGGTTCACCGGCAAAAGATCGGTCCGCAGGGGGGTGATTTCGGCCAAACGCTCTTTCAATACAGCGGGTTGGCGAAAATGCCGGGCCGTCAGACGCAGCACCGTCAGCGGGTCACGGCCCAATCCGGCCCAAAACGTTTCGTACAACAGATCGGTTCGCAGGAACGTCCCGTCGACATCCAGGACCAGCGGTTTGCGGTCAGCCATTTGTCGCTGCGCGATTGCCGACAAAGACGCAGCCGTCGGTGATCAACTGCGGCGGCGTGAGGCACAATCCCTTGGCCACCGCCCAGGCCGCCAGAACCTTGGGCACATACCCCCGGGTTTCCGCAAAAGGCGGGATACCCCCGTGTTTCCGGACCGCGCCTTCACCAGCATTGTATCCGGCCAGGGCCAGCAATGGATCGCCGCCGAATTCCCCCATGAGCCAGTCAAGATAGGTGACACCGGCACGGATGTTATCGGACGCGACAGTGCGGTCCAGCACGCCGAACCGTTCGGCAGTGGCCGGCATCAGTTGCATCAATCCCTGCGCCCCCACCCGCGACAAGGCATCACTGCGCCCGCCCGATTCAACTGCGATCACCGCAAGGGCGAAGGCCGGCGAAATACGGGTGCCCACCGTCGCCTTGAGGATTTCCGTTCCGTGGTGATCGGCAATATCTCGCAGCTTTTGCAACCGTGGGCTGACGATGCCGCCCCCCCGGAGCGTTCTGCAATGCCGCAAGGGCGCTGGACACGCGCACGGCCGGCGAACCGCCTGTTACCTGTTGCCAGAACCAACCGTATTCATCAGTATCCGGCCCCTTGGTCGGCAACGCGGCATCACCCACCGGGCGGGCCGTTATGCGCACTGTCTTTGGTTCGACCTGCACCGTGATCCGTTTCTTGACGCCCGGTTTGGGCGGCTTGATCCGTTTGAAGGTGAATTCAGGAAACGGCTTTGGCCCATCGGCCAAGGCCGGCGTCACAACCAAAAGGGCCGCGACCGTGATCGACGTTATAAATCTCTGCCTCATACGGTGACTGCTCCGCCCCGTTTTGTGTTTTGTCCTTTGTTGCAAAGAAACATCGCCACCGCCAGTTTTAAGCATGTTTGCGGTCGCGAATCGTACAAAAGTGTCGCCTTTCTGAAACGTTCACAAGCGGCACTGAAAAATATTCAGTTTTACTATCTCATTATATTCAACACCTTAACGAAGAAATAACGCTAAAATTTACCTCAATCCAACAATGCCCTGCCGTTGCCCAATTCATGCCCAGTTTACCCCCCTAATGGCGACATTCCGAAAGAAGCGCCGGTCACAAAGCAGACCGATCCGCGCCAAAAATCGGATCGGACGCTGACAGAACCAAGATCAAACAAAGGAACCATCAAATGAAACTGTTCAAAATCGCCAAGAAATTCCGCAACGACGAAGACGGCGCCGTGACCGTCGACTGGGTTGTGCTGACCGCCGCCATCGTTGGTCTCGGCATTGCCGTGCTGACTTCGGTTCGCTCCGGCACCTCGACCGTGACAAGCGCCATTTCGACCCACCTGAGCGGCACGACCGTGACGACCACGTTCTAAGCTGATCCACAGATCCGTCGAAAGGCCGCACCCCCGAGTGCGGCCTTTTTCGTTTCGGAAACACGGCGAACACCGTTTAGAGCCCAAACATTCCACGAAAGAACCTTTAAATCTGACCAGATTGGCCCCATTCCCGCCTGATTTGAACACCACAACAGGAATATCGCGACGGAGCAAACGCAGCCAACGGGCCGCGCTGCATGGACACCCGAAGCGTTTGAACCGAGTGAAACCTGAAGGGACATAAAATGAAACTGTTCAAAATCGCCAAGAAATTCCGCAACGAAGAAGACGGCGCCGTGACCGTCGACTGGGTTGTGCTGACCGCCGCCATCGTTGGCCTCGGCATTGCCGTGCTGACTTCGGTTCGCTCCGGCACCTCGACCGTGACAAGCGCCATTTCGACCCACCTGAGCGGCACGACCGTGACGACCACGTTCTAAGATAGATCTGGGAGGGTGCCGTTCCGGCGCCCTCCCGTGTCTGACGATCACTGTTCCGGCATTGCCCCAAGGGCCTGGAATGAATGCACCATCCCAAGGAACCTGACCTGTATGGAACATACCAAATCTGAAGAGCAGGTGACAGATATGCGCTACAGCATCGAAGAGTTCCTCAACGAAGAATCAGGCGCAACAACGGTTGATTGGGTGTTGCTGACGGCAGGCGTCATGTCACTGACCCTGGCCGTCATGAGCATGTACGGCAACGGCGCCCAAGCCATTTCGGAAACGGTGAGCACCTCCATCGCGCGCCCCATCACCACGACGTTCTGAGGCATCAATTGTGCGATTGATCGGGGCGCCACGCGCCCTTTTTTGCATGGGCATCCGGTGCTTTCGCCGTGTAATCGCAACAATTGCGCAATATCAGCATCATTCTGCCGCAAAGCTGGGCGATGCTGTGCATGAGTTACCGAGCCCCCGGCGGGGACAGGTCATCGACATTGGAAAGGATATACAATGCGTCTGGTATTCGGAATGGTCCTGATCCTGGGCCTTGGGTTGGCGGGTTTCGCTGTTTATCTGGCCCGTGGATACATCAGTGATTATCAGGCAGCCGCCGAGTTGGCGCAGGCCAATCGCGTTCCGGCAATACCGACGCAAGAGGTGTTCGTCATGACCCGCCCCGCCCGCTATGGCGAGCGTCTGGCCCCCGAGGATGTGCGCGCTGTCAACTGGCCGGTCGATGCCATCCCGGAAGGCACGTTCACTGACATCGCGGTCCTGTTTCCCGATGACAACAGCAAGCCGCGCGCCGTGTTGCGGACCATGGAAAAAGACGAGGCCGTGATGGCCACGAAAGTGACCGAACCGGGCGTCGATGCCGGCGTGTCTGCACGTCTTTCGCCGGGGATGCGGGCGTTTGCAATCCGGGTCGATGTGTCGTCGGGTGTGTCGGGGTTTCTGCGCCCGGGGGACCGCGTTGACGTGTTCTGGAGCGGCGATCTGCCCACCTCGCGTGGGGGGCGCCAGGAAGTGACCAAGCTGATCGAAACCGCCGTGCGCCTCGTGGCCATCGACCAATCTGCCGATGAGGACCGTTCGCATCCCACGGTGGCGCGCACCGTTACCGTCGAGGCAACCAGTCGTCAGGTGGCGGCCCTGGCCCAGGCGCAATCGACAGGGCGCCTTTCACTGGCATTGGTTGGCTCGTCCGACACCACGATCTCGGAAGCGGTCGAAATCAATCAGCGCGATCTGCTTGGCATCGTCGAAGAACAGGTTGTCGAAGTCGAGAAAGAAAAGGTCTGCACTGTGCGTACCCGCAAGGGTGCCGATGTGGTGGAAATTCCGATCCCCTGCACCAATTGATCGAAATGTGAAACCGGGCAGGAATACCCCATTTGGGGCCTGACCCCGGTGTTTGCCGCTATCCCTATCCCGGTGTTGCGCCTTATCCACATAAGCAGTGAGGCTCAACACCTTGATTATTGCAAAAAAACTGCTTTTCGCTCATGGTGGCTCAAAATTCGGGCAAAAGATCCGATCCCATCCGTGATCAGAGAGGCAGATCACATGCAGATTGACAGATTTCTGAAAGCCGTGCTGTTGGGCTTTTCCGTGGCGATTGCCAGTGCGCCGGCAGCCGGGGCCGAAACGTTGCGGGTGATGAACGGTTCGGCATCCAGTTCGCTGAATGTGCCGATGAACCGGGCGGTGGTTGTTGAATCCGATGTTCCTTTTGCGGAACTTTCGGTTGCCAACCCTTCGATTGCCGATATTTCCACATTATCCGACCGCACGATTTATGTGCTGGGCAAGGCACCGGGGCGCACCACGGTAACCTTGCTGAACGCCGAGGGGCGGTTAATCACCAATGTCGAGGTGCAGGTGACCCCCGACATTGCCGAATTCAAGGAACGCTTGCGCCAGATTCTGCCCGGCGAGCCGATCGAGGTGCGCACCGCAAACGACGGGATTGTTCTGTCGGGTGTTGTCAGCTCAATGACCAAACTGGATCGCGCACTGGACCTTGCCCAACGCTATGCCCCCGAACGCGTCAGCAATCTGATGAGCGTGGGCGGCACCCAACAGGTGATGTTGAAGGTGCGGTTTGCCGAAATGGCCAGATCGGTCAGCAAAAGCCTGTCAGCCTCGCTTGCCGCGGGCGGAACCACCGGCGGCACCGGCATCACCCTTGGCACCGGAACGCTGAGCAGCAACAACAATGCCACCAACATTCTGACGGGCAACGGGTATACGTCAAGCAAAGAGAGCGAGGGCGCGCTGGCCATTGGGTTCGGCGCAGGCAGCCTGCAATTTGCGGTTCTTCTGGAGGCGCTGGAAAGCAAGGGGGTCGTGCGCACCCTGGCCGAACCGAACCTGACCGCCCTTTCCGGTCAAGAGGCGTCGTTCCTGGCCGGTGGCGAATATCCGGTGCCGATCGCCGATGGTGACGGGAAAGTTTCGATTGATTACAAACCTTTCGGGGTCGAGCTTACCTTTACACCCCGCGTGGTGGACAAGGATCTGATCAACCTGCAAATGAAGGCTGCGGTTTCCGGGCTGGACAATACCGTCACGTATCAGGCCAATGGGTTTTCCATCAACGCCTTCAAGCGCCGCGAAACCAGCACTGTGGTGGAAATGCGTGACGGTGAGAGTTTCGCCATTGCGGGCCTGCTTCAGGATGATTTTCAGGATCTGTCGGGTCAGGTTCCATGGCTGGGCGATATTCCAATTCTGGGGTCGCTGTTCCGCAGTGCAGATTACGAACGCCGCCAGAGCGAACTGGTGATCATCGTCACCCCCCATCTCGTTACCCCCACCCGGGGCGAGGCATTGGCCCTGCCAACTGACCGGATAACGCCCCCCACGGAATCCGAATTGTTTCTGTTCGGCAAGACGGTCGGCAGCAAAAACAGCCGCCGCCCCACCCGGGGCGCTGCGGGCGAGGTCGCCAAGCAGGATTTCAGCGGCTCCTACGGCTATGTGATGGAGTGAGGACAATGGCAATGCACATCAAATCGCTTCTCGCGGCCGGAACAATACTGGGCCTTGGCGCCTGCACCACAGCAAACCAGCCCGCCGGCGCGTTCATCGACGAAGGCGGCTTTGGCAACGCGACCATGCGCAATACGCAGGCGATGACCCAGTGCGTGGGTCGGCCCAAAGGCTATATTGTGCCCGATCACGTGGTCGTGCTGAACCCCGATCCGAAAAGCCCGCCTCAGGAAAATACGGCAACATATCGGCGCGCGCGCGTCCGTTGCTCGGGTGATCTGAACGGCAAATACGCTCAGGTGATCTTCGAAGAGTACGTCGAAAGCGCGACCGAACTTCCGCCCGGCGATCAGGGTGGTCTGGCGGAAATCGCCGCGACTGCGGGGCAGTAAGCCGTCAACGATGCCCGTAAACGCGGCCATATTGTTCGCAAAATGGCCGCAAAAATGTCTCTCAGTGACGGATAATTATGATTTTCTAGCCTCAATGTCGCCAATATTGCCGGTCAATATCCCTTAAGACAACGGAACTGACGCGATTCTCGATACGCGCACGGAACCTCAGGGACAGGCAATATTGGCAACCCATTTCGGTTGCCCAATCCCCGACGGGTTCGGCAACGGAAGGACCGAGGCATGACGAACACAGCGGCGCAGCAGGCAGATCCCGAACCGATCCTGGCCTGCACCATCTGCCGGAATGTGCAGAATTTCGACCTTCTGATCGAGGATATGGAAGCCGAGCTTGGCGAACGCTGGGGCGATCTCAGCTTTGCCGACGCCACCGTTTTTCTGGCGCAGCCCGAAGCGGACACCATGGAATTCATCGCCGTCGCCATCGACGAAGAGGATGAAACCAACGCATCAACCATTGCCGAACTGATCAAGACTGCCGTGAACCGCGGCATCCGGGTGATCGTGATCGCCGAAGAGGTCAGCCCGATGGTGCTGCATCAGCTGTTGAAACTCGGGGCCAAGGAATTCGTCCCCTACCCCCTGCCCGAAGGCGCCCTGCACGAAGCGATCGAACGCATCCGCACACCAGAACCAGAACCCATCCAGGAGCTTGAGCCGCCGACGCCGACCAAACCCAAGGGCGACCGCGACGGTGTGGTTCTGCCGGTACATGGATTGTCAGGGGGCGTGGGCGCCACGACCTTTGCCGTCAATCTGGCCTGGGAACTGGCCACGATGAGCAAGGACGACGCGCCGCGTGTCTGTCTTCTGGATTTCGATCTGCAATATGGGGCCGTGTCCACCTATCTGGATCTGGCCCGCCGCGAAGCCGTGTTCGAGATGCTGACCAACACCGACACGATGGACAACGAAAGCTTTCTTCAGGCGCTGATGCCGTTCAACGACAAATTGCAGGTGCTGACCAGCCCGGTCGACATGCTGCCGCTTGACCTGATCACCAGCGAAGATGTGGGCAGGATCATTGATCAGGCGCGCAGCAATTTCGATTATGTCGTGATCGACATGCCATCCACCGTGGTGCAATGGACCGAAACCGTGCTGAACGCCGCCCATGTTTATTTTCTGCTTTTGGAAATGGACATGCGCAGCGCCCAGAACGCCCTGCGCCTGATCCGTGCGCTCAAGGCCGAGGATCTGCCGGTGGAAAAGCTGCGCTATATCCTGAACCGCGCGCCCAAGTTCACCGATCTTACCGGTAAAAGCCGGGTCAAGCGGCTGGCCGAAAATCTGGACATCTCGATCGAGGTACAACTGCCCGATGGCGGTGCGCAGGTGGTGCAGGCCTGCGATCATGGCTTGCCACTGGTCGAAGTCGCCAAAAAGAACCCCCTGCGTCGGGAAATTCAGAAACTTGCCGTCTCGGCCCATGAATTGAACCGCGCCGCAGCCGCAGCAGCCAAGTAAGGGCCAGACCATGTTTGCACGCTACAAAAAACAGGACACCGCCAAGGTCGCTGGCAACGCCGCCCCCAAACCACTGGCTCAGGTCGCCGGTGGTGCCGCCACCAAGGCCCCCGTCCCTGCCGCCAAACCCGCCACATTGCGCCCGGCCCCCAAGCCCGTGCCCGCAAAAGCGGCCCCCGAGAACAAGGAAAAGAAGCGCCGTGAACGCCTGGGCGAAATCAAGGTCGAACTGCACAGCCGCCTTCTGGACAACCTGAATCTTGCTGCGTTGGATCAGGCCAGCGAATCCGATCTGAAATCCGAAATCATGGAGATCACCAGCGAGGCGCTGGACGAAATCGGCATCGTTCTGAACCGCGATGAGCGTCTGACCCTGAATCAGGAATTGTTTGACGAGGTAAAGGGCCTCGGCCCGCTGGAAACGCTGCTGAAAGACGACAGCGTGAACGATATTCTGGTGAACGGCCCACAGCAGATTTTCGTTGAACGTGACGGCAAACTGTCCCTTACTGAAATCACCTTCAAGGATGAAAAGCACCTGCTGCGCATCATCGACAAGATCGTGTCGGCGGTGGGGCGGCGGGTGGACGAATCCAACCCCTATGTCGATGCCCGTCTGGCCGATGGCAGCCGTTTCAACGCCATGGTGCCGCCGATTGCCGTAGATGGGTCGCTGGTTTCCATCCGGAAGTTCAAGAAAGAAAAGCTGGCCATTCAGGATCTGGTGAATTTCGGCGCGTTCAGCCCTGAAATGGCGCTGTATCTTGAGGCGGCGGTTTCAACCCGGCTGAACGTGATCGTGTCGGGCGGTACGGGGTCGGGTAAAACCACCACGCTGAACGCGCTGTCATCCTTCATCGCCGACGACGAACGCATCCTGACGATCGAGGATACGGCGGAATTGCAACTGCAACAAACCCATGTTGGCCGGATGGAAAGCCGCCCCGCCAACGTGGAGGGCAAGGGCGCGGTTTCCCAGCGCGATTGTCTGAAAAACGCCCTGCGGATGCGCCCGGACCGGATTATCGTCGGGGAAACGCGTGGCGAAGAAGTGATCGACATGTTGCAGGCCATGAACACCGGTCACGACGGATCAATGACCACGATCCACGCCAACTCGGCGCGCGATGGTGTGTCGCGCCTGGAAAACATGATCGCCATGGCCGGGATGGAAATGCCGATCAAGGCCGTGCGCTCGCAGATTTCCAGCGCCGTCAACCTGATCGTTCAGGCCAGCCGCCTTCAGGACGGGTCGCGCCGCATGACCTCCATCACAGAAATCACCGGGATGGAAGGCGATGTCATCTCGATGCAGGAGGTATTCCGATATCAGCGTGTCGGCTTGACCCCCGACAACAAGATCATCGGCCATTTCACCGCAACCGGCGTGCGGTCGCACTTTTCGGAACGGTTCCGCATGTGGGGCATGAACCTGCCTGCCGAAATCTTTGAACCCACCAAAGGATAAAGCCCATGGTCATCAGTGCAGAACCGCTTATCTATGGCCTGATTTTCGTGGCCGTGCTTGTTCTGGTCGAAGGCATCTATCTGACCGTTTTCGGCAAATCAATCAGCCTGAACAACCGGGTCAACCGGCGGCTGGACATGCTGGAAAAGGGCAAGGGCCGCGAACAGGTTCTGGAACAACTCCGCAAGGAGATGGGCCAGCACATGAAAAGCCAGAAGATCCCGCTTTATTCCATGCTGGCGAAAAAGGCGCAGCTGGCCAATATCGCATTCACGCCCGCGCAGATGATGATGGTGATGGGTGTTCTGGGCGTGATCGCCTATGTGGGCCTGACCCTGCAAACCAGCGCCAGCACCCCGATCCGAATTGCCGTGGCCATCGGGATGGGCGTCGGCGGTGTCTATGTCTGGGTCAACGGCAAGGCCAAGAAACGTCTGGGGCTGATGGAAGAACAGCTTCCCGATGCGGTTGAACTGATGGTGCGGTCGCTGCGGGTGGGGCATCCGTTCAACGCCGCGCTGAACATCGTGGCCAAGGAAGTGCCCGATCCGCTGGGCACCGAAATGGGCGTGATCTCTGACGAGGCCGCCTATGGGCGCAACGTGGGCGAGGCGTTGAAATCCATGGCCGAACGCATGGATATGCAGGATCTTCGGTTTCTGGCCGTGGCGGTCACGATTCAGCAGACATCGGGCGGCAACCTGGCCGAAATCCTTGCCGGTCTGGCGGCGGTTATCCGGTCGCGGTTCAAGCTGTTTCGCCGGGTCAAGGCCATCACCGCCGAGGCAAAATGGAGCGGCATGTTCCTGTCGGTCTTTCCCCTTGGTGCGCTGGTCATGATCAACCTGATGTCGCCCGATTACTATGACGAGGTTAAGGAAACCGCCTATTTCATTCCGGCCTGCCTGGTTGTTGCCGCGTTTCTTGTGGTCAACATCTTTGTGATGAAGGCCCTTGTGAACATCAAGGTATAAGGGGGTAACATCATGGAAATGCTGAATGATATGATCGTCGCACAGCTTGGCCCCCTTGGCCCGCTGATGTTGGTCGGGGGGCTTGGGGTTGCCCTTGTCCTGCTGACACTGCCGTTTCTGTTCAAACGCCGGGCCGATCCGCTGGATAAACTGGCGCGGCTGCGCAAAGAGGCCCGCACGAGCGGCGCCACCGCCGGGCCAAGCCTGCGGTCAGGCAACAAGAATGACAAGCTTGAAAAATACTCCAGCTTTCTCGAACCGCAGAACGCCGAAGAATATTCCACGATCCGACTGAAACTGATGCAGGCCGGATATCGCAGCAAGGATGCGGTGCGCACCTTCCATTTTGCGCAATTTGCCCTTGGTCTGTTGTTGCTGGTTCTGGGGGTATTTTACGCCATCCTGACCAGCACCACAGGCCAGCCCAGCACCCAGGCCCTTATCCTGTCGGTGCTTATTCCGGGTGCCGTGGGCTATATGGCGCCGAAATACTGGATCACCAAACGTCAGCAACAACGCCGCGAGGAAATCACCAACGGGTTTCCCGACAGTCTGGACATGATGCTGGTCTGTGTTGAAGCGGGCCAATCCCTGGATCAATCCATCGTGCGGGTCAGCAAAGAGATTCGCGCGGGTTTTCCGGCACTGGCCGATGAATTCGAAATCGTCAGCCACGAAATCAAGGCCGGCAAAGACAAGGTAAGCGTGCTGCGCGACATGTCCGAACGCGCCGGCGTGACCGATGTGGCCAGTTTCGTAACCGTGTTGATCCAATCGGCCACCTTCGGCACCTCGGTGGCCGAGGCCCTGCGTGTCTTTTCCGCCGAAATGCGTGACAAACGCGTGATGCGGGCCGAAGAAAAGGCAAACACCTTGCCCACCAAGATGACCCTTGCCACAATGATGCTGACAGTTCCGCCCCTGCTGATCATCCTCTTGGGGCCGTCGATCTATACGATCGCCGAAACGCTCGGCAAATTCAAAATGTAGGGGCCATGCGCGCCATACCGTTTCTTCTGATCCTCGCGATGGCCGCCTGTGGAAACACCGGCGGCCTTGGCCGTGACAAAGACAGCCCCTTTGCCCCACAGGTGGCGGGCGACGAACAGAGCGTTGACGGGTTGCTGGTGGGGCATCGCCTTATGGCGGCGGGTGAATATGAACTGGCGCTCAAGGCCTATTACCGCGCGGCAGGCACCCAGGGCACCACGGTTGATGTGCTGTCGGCGCTGGGGTCGGCCAACCTGCGGCTGGGGCGATTGGGACAGGCCGAACGCCTGCTGCGCCAGGCGGTGAAAAAGGACGAAACCTTTGTGCCGGCCTGGAACAACCTTGGCGTGGTTCTGATGGAACGGCGCAATTACCCCGAGGCCGAAAGGGTGTTTCGCACCGCCTTTGCGCTGGATAGTGGCGAAAGTGACGACATTCGGGCAAATCTTGCCCTGGCCCTCGCCAAAATCGAAAATGCCACATATGATTCTGAACAGATAAGCAACTTTGCATTGGTGCGGCGCGGAACCGGAGACTATCGGATCCTGTCGCGCATCTGAAAGCAAAGGCACGAACGAGCAGGAAAAAGGACGCAGGCACATGCGCCACACCATTACTTTCGCGCTCTGCATTGGCGGTGCGCTGGCCTTGTCGGCCTGTGACAGGTCAAGCGACGCCGAAGTGGAACGGGCCATCAAGAACGTCAATGTGATTGATGAAAGCAACCTGAACGACATCATGCTGACCGTGGGCGACCCGAATGAGGCGGTCGATTATTTCCGCCGCGCCTCCAACGACAATCCCGACCGGATTGATCTGATGCGGGGACTGGGCCAATCTTTGATCCGCGCCAAACGCTATGGCGAAGCCGTCACCACCTGGACCAAGGTTGTCGCCCTGCCCGGCGCCACCGAGGACGACCGCGTGGATCTGGCCGATGCGATGATCCGCAACGGTTCCTGGGCCAAGGCCGAAGCCGAGCTGGACCGCGTTCCGCCAACCTTTGAATCCTACAAACGCTATCGGTTGGAAGCGATGATCGCGGATTCCAACAAGGAATGGACCAAGGCCGACAGTTTCTATGAAACCGCCGTGGGCCTGACGACAAAACCCGCGGGCGTGATGAACAACTGGGGCTATTCCAAGCTGAGCCGGGGCGATTATCCGGCCGCTGAAAAGCTGTTCACCCAGGCGCTGACCTATGACAAGGATCTGTTCACCGCCAAGAACAATCTGGTTCTGGCGCGCGGAGCCCAGCGCAAATATGATATGCCCGTCGTTCCGATGACCCAGATCGAACAGGCGCAACTGATGCACACCATGGCCCTGACCGCCATCAAGCAAGGCGATGTCGCCATCGGCAAGGGCCTGCTGCAACAGGCGATCGACACCCATCCGCAATATTTCGAGGCTGCCGTCCGGTCCCTTCGGGCCCTGGAAGCCAACGTGCAGAACTAGGGTCGTGGTGTTTCACCTGCCCGCCAGTGCCGCCTGGTGGTTCCTGCCCTTTGTTGCCCCCATTTGCCTTTGGGTGGCGTGGAATGACATGGCGTTCATGAAAATCCCGAACAAGGCGGTGGTGGCCCTGGTTGCGGTTTTTCTGGTGATCGGCCCCATCGCCCTGCCGTTGGACATTTGGCTGTGGCAATGGCTGAACCTTGTCGTTGTTCTGGTTATCGGGTTTGTGATGAACATGGCCGGGGGTTGGGCGCGGGGGATGCAAAATTCGCCGCCGCCGCCGCACCCTTTGTTCTGGTACAGGACGGCGGGCCGCTGTTGTTCCTGTTTGGCGCCGTCATCCTTGCCGCCTTTGCCACCCACCGCACCGCCAAACATTTCCCCGCCCTGCGGCGCCGGGTACCCGATTGGGCCAGTTGGACCAACCGGAAATTCCCCATGGGCCTGCCGCTGGGCGGCACCCTGTTGTTCTATCTGGTGCTGGCGATCCTTTGACCCTTGGCACCATTCTCTAACAGGATGAACATATCGTTACGAAACACCTCGTGCAGGGGAATATTTTCATCAGTCAATTCCGCCACGATCATTTGCCGCACCTTCGGAATCACAGCGCAAACCGGCACCAGCACATAATCCGCCGCGCCAATCCCCGGAAGCCCGTCATAGCGCCATGGTGCCCCCCTTTGACCCAATTGATGCCATCGCTGAACAATGGCAGGTTGGACAAAAGATCAGCGACCATGATCTGTGATCCGTTGGCGTAACCCGCCGTTTCAAGGGCGAGTGCGGTTTGATCGAACCACTTGATCATTCCCCCTGAACCGTGCATTTCTCGATAACTTCGCCAGCAAGTACGGTGGGTTTCTCGGCATCTTCCGGATTGCTGGGCGCATAGGAAAACTGCGGATAGCGCGCGTCACCATCGAACATCAGGCCAACTTTTGACGCCCGTGCCTGCGGGAAAAACAGCCCCCCTCCTCCGCGGAACGCGGGAATAGATCGACATAGGTTTCCGTCGCAACCGAGGCATGGCGGAACGGGCTGTAAGCCAGATTGAAAAAGGACGCCGAGCCGGTCGCCATCAATGCGATCGCCACCAGTCCCAGCGCCGGGCGCAGTTCCCATCCCCACGCGTTTTTCAACCCGGGGTCAGGGCGGCACATCAGCAGCACCAGCCCCAACCACAGCACCCACTGCGGGTCGTTGCCGAAGTTCTGATAGGTGATGTAGACCAGCCCCGGCAGCAGGATCAGCAACAGCAACCCCGGCCCCGCCCGCCGTCCCTGCCGCAACAGGACAATCGCCAGCAAGGCCAACAAGTGCGCCCCCAGCAACATCGGCGCGGTCAACACTTCACCAAGTGGCTTTCCCGGAAATGGCCGCAGTTCAGAATGCGCCGTGGTCAGCAAATCCTGCGCATAGGCGGGCCAGAACGCCACGCCAAGAAACACCGTGGCCACCCCCAATGTCACGACTCCGGCGATCAACCCGACGATCAGCGTACGCGCTGCGCCGCGGATCAGCAGCCCGGCAATCACCGCCGGCGCCAGCGCCACAACATAGGTCACCTTGATCAACACCACGGCCCCCAGCAGCGCCCCAATGATCACCCCGTCCAACACCTGCCGCCGCGCCCCCAACGGGGGCAACGCCGCCAGCGTCAGCGCCACCAGCGAAAGCGCCCAGGCCCAGCGGTTATAATGCATGGACAGCGAAATATTTGCTTCGGTGCCCCCATGAACCAGCGCCAGAGGCAGCACCATCATCAGAACGACAAAAAGATAGGCCAACCCACCCGAGAACCGGCTGTGCGCGGCCCGCAAAACCGGCCCCAGCAAAACCAGCGCCACCATGATCTGCGCCGCATGAATGGCCATGCCAATGCCCAATCCCGCCTTGACGAACACCGCAATCGGCCAGGTTGCCAGCACACCAAGGGGCGTCATGAAATCAAGGTGGGGCCGCTGACCGTCGGCCATGCGCATGACGATTTCCACCAGATGCAGAACGTCACCTTCGTACCAGTTCATGTAAAGACCGCCCTTCCACAGGCTCAGCCCGCCCAGAACGGCGATCATCCCGATTGCCAGCGCCAACAGTCCGATCGGCTTTGCTCTGTTCATCTCTGCCTCTTTCCATCATTTGGCCACAATACTCTGGCACTTCTTTTTCCACAGACATGCCCCACCATGGTGACCAAAATCGGGCAACCCGGTGGAAAAGGCAGGAAATCGACAATTGAGTTGAGGCGCAAAATGAACATGCAGACCACGGCCGTCATGGCCCCGCCGCCGCCCCGTACGTTGGAACAGATGCAACTGCCCAGCGTGATGATGCGGGATATCCTGTTGAAAACCATGTTCCGCATGAACCTGGAACACGTCAGCGAAATTGCCGCCCAGATTTGCCTGCCGGTGAACGTGGCGCAGGAATTGGTCGATATCGCCCGCACCCAAAAAATGGTCGAGGCGACGGGCACCTTGCATGCCTCGTCCGGTTCCGAAATGGGATACACCCTGTCCGAGGCCGGCAAGGCCCGCGCGCTCGACGCATTATCCCAATCCGAATATTATGGGGCGATGCCGGTGCCGCTGGATGTCTACTCCGAACAGATGAAGCGGCAATCCATCCGCAATATCCAGATCACCCGCCAGCAATTGACCGGCGCCATGGGGCATCTGATTCTGCCCGATGACCTGCTTGATAATCTTGGCCCTGCCGTTGGGTCGGGGCGGTCGGTTTTGATGTATGGTCCCCCCGGCAACGGTAAATCCTCGATCTCGAACGGGGTACGCGATGCCATCGGTGACAACATCTATGTGCCGCGTGCCATTGAATATTCCGGCCAGGTCATCACGGTTTACGATCCGATCATTCACACCCGTGTCGCCGAACCGGAACAAGACCCCAACGCCCTGCGCCGGATCACCCGCTATGACACGCGCTATGTCTATTGTCTGCGCCCGACGGTGGTGACGGGCGGGGAACTGACGCTGGAAATGCTCGATCTGGTCTATAACCCCACGTCGCGCACCTATCAGGCGCCGTTGCAGCTCAAGTCCTCCGGCGGTGTGTTCATCGTCGATGACCTTGGGCGACAGGCGTCGTCGCCGCAGGCGCTGATCAACCGCTGGATTGTGCCACTGGAAGAATCCAAAGACATCCTCGCCCTGCAATCGGGCGAAAAATTCACTGTGCCATTCGATACGCTGGTGATCTTTTCCACCAACTTCCACCCGAACAAGATATTCGATCAGGCGGCGTTGCGGCGGATTTTCTACAAGATCAAGATCGACGGGCCGTCACAGGCGGATTACCTGAAAATCTTTGCCATGGTCGCGAAGAAAAAGAAAATGCCGCTGGATGAAAAGACGCTCGTGCATCTGCTCAAGAAGAAATACCCGACCATCGACAACATCTATGCGAATTATCAGCCGGTGTTCCTGATCGACCAGATGATCGCGATTTGCGAGTTTGAGGGCCTGCCCTATCAGATGACTCCTGAATTGATGGACCGTGCCTGGGCCAACATGTTCGTTGCGGAAGAAGACATCTTGCACTGACAACGGCGGGCTTTGCCGCTAGGCATGGCCAATGGAATCACTCGACATCTTTCTGGTCTGCGCCCCGGGTCTGGAACAGCCTTTGGCAGAAGAGGCACGCGCGCTGGGGTTCACCCCAGAGATCGGCGTTGGTGGAGTCACTGTCACCGGCGGTTGGCCCGATGTGTGGCGCGCCAATCTGCATCTGCGCTGCGCCGCAAGGGTGCTGGCGCGGATCGGATCGTTCCGCGTGATGCACATCGCCCAGCTTGATAAACGGGCGCGCAAGTTTCCCTTTTCCGACATTCTGTGCCCTGATGTGCCGGTAAATGTCACGGCAAGTTGTCACAAATCCCGCATTTACCATGCCAAGGCCGCGAAACAGCGGATCGAGGGTGCGCTTGCCGCCCAAGGCATTGCATTGGCCGAGGATGCCCCGGTGACGCTGAAAGCCCGGATCGAGGATGATCTTTGCACCTTCTCGCTCGACACCAGCGGAGAGCCTTTGCACAAACGCGGCCACAAGTTGCAGGTCGGCAAGGCCCCCATGCGCGAAAACCTTGCCGCCGCATTCCTGCGCCAATGTGGTTATGACGGCCATGAGGCGGTCGTTGACCCCATGTGCGGGTCTGGCACCTTTGTGATCGAGGCCGCCGAAATCGCCGCGGGGTTGGCCCCCGGGCGCGACCGGTCTTTCGCGTTTGAACAACTGGCGTCCTTTGATCCGGCGCAATGGCGCGCGATGCGGCAAGGATCGCCGCGACCGCCTGCGCCGGTATTTTTCGGCAGTGACCGCGACGATGGCGCCATCCGCGCCGCCACCGCCAACGCTGATCGTGCGGGGGTTGCCCCGTTCACCACCTTCACCCGCGCGGCAATTTCCGACCTGACACCGCCCGACACCGCCCCCGGCCTTGTCATCATCAACCCGCCCTACGGGGCACGGATCGGGCAGCGCAAATTGCTTTTCGCGCTTTATGGTTCACTGGGCAAGGTGTTGTTGGAACGGTTCAAGGGCTGGCGTGTCGGCATCGTGACCAGTGACCCGGGGCTGGCCAAGGCAACCGCCCTGCCCTTCATGCCCGCCCTGCCGCCGGTCCAACACGGCGGCTTGCGCATTTCGCTGTATCGCACCCCGCCGCTGCGCTGATCAGGCGGTCAGCCCCTCGGGTTCGGGCAGGTTGTTGGCGCGGCGACAGGCGGTGATGGTGTTGGCCAGAAGGCAGGCGATGGTCATCGGCCCGACACCACCGGGGACCGGCGTGATCGCACCGGCCACCTCGGCGCAAGAGGCGAAATCGCAATCTCCGACCAGTTTCGTTTTCTCACCGTTGGGCACCCGGTTGATGCCCACGTCAATCACCGTGGCACCGGGTTTGATCCAGCTTCCCGGCACCATTTCGGGGCGGCCCACTGCGGCGATGACGATGTCGGCGCGGCGCACCACCTCTTGCAAATCCTTGGTTCTGCTGTGACAAATCGTGACGGTGCAACTGTCGTTCAACAACAGTTGCGCCATGGGTTTGCCGACAATGTTGGAGCGGCCGATCACCACAGCCTCAAGCCCCGAGAGCGCCCCAAGGTGATCGCGCAGCATCATGAGTGAGCCAAGCGGCGTGCAGGGCACCATGGATTTCTGCCCCGTTCCCAGCAGCCCGACATTGGAAATGTGAAACCCATCCACGTCTTTCGCGGGGTCGATCGAATTGATCACTAGATCGGAATTCAGGTGATCCGGCAGCGGCAATTGCACCAGAATACCGTGCACCGCCGGATCATTGTTCAACTGCTCAACCAGCGCCAGAAGATCGCCTTCCGACGTGTCAGCCTCAAGGCGGTGTTCAAACGAGGCCATGCCAACCTCGACCGTCATCTTGCCTTTCGAACGGACATAGACCTGCGAGGCCGGGTCTTCGCCCACCAGAACCACCGCCAACCCGGGCGTGATGCCGTGGTCGGATTTCAGGCGCTCCACATGAGTGGCAACCTGGGCGCGAACCTTGGCGGCGAAGGCTTTTCCATCAATGATCTTGGCGGTCATGTCATTCCTTAACTTATATAATTCGCACATTTCAGGCGAAAAAAACCCACATTTCCCCGCCTGAATATTGCTTATGCGATATTAACGCATTTTCCTAGAACAGCCCCTCGATCTGGCCCGCCTCGTTCAGATGAATTGAATTGGCCGAAGGTGTGCGGGGCAGGCCCGGCATGGTCATGATCTCACCACAGATGGCAACGACAAAGCCGGCCCCTGCCGAAAGCCGCACTTCGCGGACCGGAATGGTAAACCCGGTGGGCGCACCGCGTTCGGTCGGATCGGTGGTAAAGCTGTACTGCGTTTTGGCCATGCAGACCGGCAGGTTGCCGTATCCCTGATCCTCCCACTCTTTCAACTGAGCGCGGATCTTGGCGTCAATCACCACCCCGTCGGCGCGATAGATCTTGGTGGCGATGGTTTCAATCTTGTCGGCCAATGGCATTTCGTCGGGGTAAATCGGGGCGAAATTGGCCACACCCGCATCTGCGACCTCGGCAACCCGGGTGGCCAGATCGCGGGTGCCTTCGCTGCCTTTCGCCCAATGCTGGCACAGGATCGCTTCGGATCCTTGGGTCGTGACGTAATCTTTTACCGCCTGCACCTCGGCATCGGTGTCGGTGACGAAATGGTTGATCGCCACCACCACCGGCACCCCGAAAGATTTGAGGTTCTCCAGATGGCGCCCCAGATTGGCGCAGCCCGCATTCACCGCCGCGACGTTTTCATCGCCCAGATCGGCCTTGCCCACCCCGCCGTTCATCTTCATCGCCCGCACCGTGGCCACCAGAACCACCGCAGCGGGCGCCAATCCGGCCTTGCGGCACTTGATATCAAGGAATTTCTCGGCCCCCAGATCGGCCCCGAACCCCGCCTCGGTTACCACATAATCGGCCAGTTTCAGGGCCGTCGTGGTGGCGATCACCGAATTACAGCCATGGGCGATGTTGGCGAACGGCCCGCCATGCACAAAGGCCGGGTTGTTTTCCAGCGTCTGCACCAGATTGGGCTGCATCGCGTCTTTCAACAGCACCGTCATCGCGCCATCGGCCTGAATATCACGGCAGAAAATCGGCTTTTTCTCGCGGGTATAGGCGACAATCATATCGCCCAGACGCTTTTCCAGATCCTTGAGGTCTTTCGCCAGACAGAGAATGGCCATGACCTCGGACGCCACTGTAATGTCAAACCCGGCCTCGCGCGGAAACCCATTGGCCACACCGCCCAACGAGGCGGTTATGGTGCGCAGCGCCCGGTCATTCATGTCCAGCACCCGGCGCCACACCACGCGGCGGGTGTCGATCTCTAACGGGTTGCCCCAATAGATGGAATTGTCGATCATCGCGCTCAGCAGGTTGTGCGCGCTGGTGATGGCGTGGAAATCACCGGTGAAATGCAGGTTCATTTCTTCCATCGGTACGATCTGCGCATAGCCACCGCCCGCGGCGCCGCCCTTCATCCCGAAATTCGGCCCAAGCGATGCCTCGCGGATACAGATCGCGGCCTTTTTGCCAATGGCGTTCAAACCATCGCCCAGACCGACAGTCGTGGTCGTTTTCCCTTCGCCTGCCGGGGTCGGGTTGATGGCCGTCACAAGGATCAGCTTGCCATTCTCGCGGGATTGCACCGAATTGATGAAATCCTGGCTGACCTTCGCCTTGTCGTGACCATAGGGCAGCAGGTCGTCCGACGAGATGCCCAGCTTGGCGCCGATTTCCTGAATCGGGCGTTTATTGGCCTCACGGGCGATTTCGATGTCGGATTTAAAGCTCATGTAACTGTGTCCCTGTCCCTGCGTGCCCCTGTGGGCCTTACTGCCCTCGGTCATAACGTGCGACGGGCACAATGCAGAGGGATATTACGACATTCCGCACGGCGGAATCGCCAGATCGCACAGTCCGGCAAGGCAGATCGGAAACTTTTGTGCGTAACCGGCGGATTTTCGGGAACCCAAGCGGCACGGCGGCGTTATAATTTCAACAGCAAGGAGAAATTCCAATGCGCACCGCAACACTGACAATCCACGCCGGCCTGTTTCTGGGCCTCGCTCTGGCCACATTGATGCTGATCTAAGACCATCTTCTCAGAAGGTTGGAAAAAGCCGGGCTCCCTCGCCCGGTTTTTTCATGTCTGGGGGGTCGTTTCATTCCAGGCACGTTGGCCGGGGATGTGCAACGTCATGCGATCCCCAAGGCGCAGGGTGCCTGGGCGCTCCACCCATGCCGTAACCCCGCGCAGCCCCCTGGCCGCCGCGATGAACCCCTTGCCATGGCCCGGATGCGCCGCTTCGATCGCCATCGCCGGAAACTGGCAGGGCTGGTTCAGCATATCAACGGTAAGCGTGGTGCCATCGGCGGCCTGAAGGCGACTGGAGGGCGGGATATGGGTGAAATCGGGGATACCATCCAACACGATGGATGCGCCCACCCAGCGGGGATCAATGGCCGCAATCCCCAGGGTGGCGGCAACCTGTGCCAGTTCGGCGGCGCACAGCAGTGAAAGCTGCCGCGCGTTGCTGATTTCGGTATCGCGCTTGTGCTGTTGCACCACCCGCGAACAGGACAGGCGGGTTTCGCCACTGTGACAATCCGGGCCGTACCCCGCCCATGTCAGCGGCATTTCCGACAGTGCCCCGGTTTCGATCATCCGATCCTCCCGGTGGGGCACAAAACCCAGCCAGGTGATGGTGGCGCTGTATTGGGTGGCAATCAGGGCAGGCATCATCCGTCTTTCGTCAGCACCGCAAACAGGCGGCGGAAGGGAAACAGCACGCTTCCATCCTGCTCAAGAGGGTAAGCGGCATTCAGGGCTGTGTCATAGGCCGCAATAAACGCCGGATGCAAGGTATCAGGCAAGGCCGCGAGATGTGGGCGCATCCCGGTGGATTGGGTGAAATGACGCACCGGATGCCCGTCGGGTGTCGCGGCAAGTGATTGCAGATAGGCGCTGTGCCAAAGATTACCCGTCCCCAGAGGCGCAAGCAGGCGGTAATAACCGGTCAGCGGCAGAACGTGACGCGCCGCCGGATCGCCGTGGTCGGGTGACAGGGCGCGCGCAGTTTCGCCCAACAGACGGTGCGAGGGGGCGTCCAACTGGTCAGGCATCTGAACGGCCAGCGTACCGCCGGGCGCAAGCATCTGCGCCAAACGTGGGAAAAGCGCGCCATGATCCGGCAGCCAATGCAGCAGGGCATTGGAAAAGATCAGCGCAGGCGCGGTTTGCGGCGCATAGGTGGCGGCATCGGCACGGATCAGCGCCGTATAGGCGCCAGTCTGTTCCGCCTGTTCCAGCATCGCCGGAGAGGAATCAACGCCGATCAGGCGACGGTCAGGAAACCGCTCTGCCAACGCCGGGCCGACCGCCCCCGAACCACACCCGAGGTCGATCACATCCCCATCAGGCAGCGCCGGAACCTGCGCCAGCAAATCCAGCGCAGGGCGCAAACGCAAACCCCGGAACCTGTCATAGGCCCCGGGGTTCCAGTCACGATCGCGCGTCATCAGGCCATCGGCTCAGGCTCTAGCCCTGAATCGTCGCTTTTGGGCTTTTTCGTCTTTGGAACAGCCGTAAGCGACGGCGCATTGCCCTGATCGGGGCGGTTGTCGTTGTCATCGCCCCGATTCAAAGGTTCGCCCCGCACGACCTTCATGATCTCGCCGCCCGTCAGGGTTTCGTATTCCAGAAGCCCCTGCGCCAGCCGTTCCAGATCATCGGCCTTTTCGGTCAGAATGCGTTTGGCGGTTTCATATCCGGTGTCGATGATTTCTTTCACCTTCTCGTCAATGATCCGCTGGGTATCGGCAGAATGCGACGTGCCACCGCCGTAAGACCCCAGATGCGACTGTTGTTCATTGGCGTAATCGACAAAGCCCAACTCTTCGGAATAGCCAAACTGCGTCACCATGGCGCGGGCGATCTTGCTGACCTGCTGAATATCGCTGGCCGCGCCCGAGGTCACGTTTTCCTTGCCAAAGATCAGCTCCTCGGCCACGCGCCCGCCCATCGCCATGGCGATTTTGCTGGTGTATTTTGTCCAGCTCACGCTGAGCTGGTCGCGCTCGGGCAGCGACAGGACAAGGCCCAATGCACGCCCACGCGGAATGATCGTGGCCTTGTGGATCGGGTCATGCTGCGGCACGTTCAGGCCCACGATGGCATGGCCTGCCTCGTGATAAGCGGTCAGCTTTTTCTCGTCCTCGGTCATGACCATGGAACGACGCTCGGCGCCCATCATCACCTTGTCCTTGGCGTTCTCGAAATCTTCCATGACCACGAACCGGCGCCCCACACGGGCCGCCATCAGCGCCGCCTCGTTCACGAGGTTGGCCAAATCGGCACCGGAAAACCCGGGGCAACCACGGGCAATGATCCGCAAGTCCACATCGGGGCCAAGGGGCACCTTGCGGGCGTGAACCCCAAGGATTTTCTCGCGGCCCTTGATATCGGGGTTGGGCACCTGCACCTGACGGTCAAAGCGGCCCGGACGCAACAGCGCCGGGTCCAGAACGTCGGGGCGGTTGGTCGCGGCGACGATGATGATACCCTCGTTCGCCTCGAACCCGTCCATTTCAACCAGAAGCTGGTTCAACGTCTGTTCGCGTTCGTCGTTGCCCCCGCCATAGCCAACCCCGCGCGAACGGCCCACCGCGTCGATTTCATCAATGAACACGATGCAAGGGGCGTTTTTCTTGGCCTGTTCAAACATGTCGCGCACGCGCGATGCACCGACACCAACAAACATTTCCACAAAATCGGAACCCGAAATGGTGAAGAACGGAACCCCCGCCTCGCCCGCGATGGCGCGCGCCAGAAGGGTTTTACCAGTGCCCGGAGGGCCAACCAGCAGCGCCCCCTTGGGAATCTTGCCGCCAAGGCGCGAGAATTTCTGCGGGTTGCGCAGGAATTCAACGATTTCCTCAAGCTCTTCCTTGGCTTCGTCAATGCCGGCCACATCGTCAAACGTCACGCGGCCATGCTTTTCGGTCAGCAGTTTCGCCCGCGATTTGCCAAACCCCATGGCGCCGCCTTTGCCGCCACCCTGCATCCGGTTCATGAAATAAATCCACACGCCGATCAGCAAAAGGAACGGCAGGAACGTCATCAGGATCGTGGTGAACCCCGATTGTTCCTGTGGCTTGGCATTGACCGTCACCTTTTTGTCGATCAATTCCTGGGTCAGGGCATCGCCGTTGTCGGGGCGGATCGTGACATAATCATTGCCGTCGGCTCCGCGAAACATCACCCGTTCGCCATCCAGCGTTACCGAGGTCACATTGCCCGCTTTCACCGATTCCACAAATTCCGAATAGCTGATCGAGCGCGAGTTGATCGAGGACTGGCCACCTGAAAACAGGTTGAACAGTGCCACGACAAGCAGGATCAGGACGGCCCAAAAGGCCAGATTGCGCGCATTCCCCAAGGAAACTCTCCTGTCACAGGTCAGATCGTCGCCGGTGCGACGGTTCCCCCTAAGATAGAGGTCATGGCGATTTGTTCAATGCGATAACAGCGTCGCGGCGAAATCGTCGCGGGGTTTTTCCAGTCTGGCGCGCCAATTTTCGCCGAATGCGGCCAGAGGCGCCGCAATCAGAGTATCGCCCCGCCAGATCGCCGGGCTGGCCAGAAGGCTTTGGCGGGGCAGGCCGCACCCGCGCCAATCGGGGCAGCGGGGCAGGCCGGCGGGGCCAAGCGGCGCAATGTGCAACCCATCGTCGTGGGGGCCGGTCAACCGCCAGCGCCCATCCCAAAGCGCGGTCGTGGCACAGGTTTGCCCCTGCACAGCGGCCAGTTCACGGGTCAGGCGCAGCGCCTCCGGCCCCACGCCCAAAAGGCAGCCGGCAAGGGTGGCCTGCTGTTTTGCGCCGGCGGCGCGCAACAGGCGGTCAATCTTTGTGCTGCGCTCGGGGTAATCGGCGCCGGTGATCCAACGCAGGGCATCGCGCATCAGGCGGCGCTGAATTTCGACCGGCTGGGCAAGGAAGGCTTTGCTTGCAAAGATCAGATCGCCGCGATCCTGCACCACAATCCGCGCTGCGGCCTTGTGGGTGATCTGGCGCAGGGCGTCACGCGCCGATGCCATATGCCGCGCCACGGCGCCAAGGGTTTCAGAATCAAGCCCGAGAGGCGCCAGATGGGCCATCGCCTGACGCACGCGGACACGCTCGTACGTTGGGTCATCGTTGCTGGGATCATCGGCCCATCGGGTGGCGTGGCGGCGCAAATAGCCGCGCAGGGCCGTGCGGCTTTCGCCCAGCAGCGGGCGGTGAAAGGTTGTGCCGTTCCAGTCAAACCGGGGCGCCATGGCCGACAGCCCATCCACCCCGGCGCTGCGCGCCAGACGCATCACAAAGGTTTCGGCCTGATCGTTGGCGGTATGGCCAACGGCAATGTGGCCAACCCCCTGCCCCGCCGCCCAATCCGCCATCAACCCATACCGGGCGCGACGGGCCTGATCCATCAGATTGCCGGGGGTGTCGGGGCGGTGCCAGTTGAGGATGGTGTGCGGGATGTTTCTGTCAGCACAGAACCGCGCAACCATCGCCGCCTCGTCCCGTGCGGCGGCGCGCAATCCGTGATCGACGGTGACGGCGCGCAGGTTGGGGCGGGTGGCCAGAAGATGCAACAGCGCCATGGAATCGCCGCCACCGGAAACCGCAACAGCCAGTGGGGCATTTTGCGGCAATGTCGCGATGGCCTGCAACAGGGGCGCGTCTTCGCTCGGCGCCAGGGCGCCGTCGCTCATCCGCAGGTCAGACCGGCGCGGGCGGTCTGGGCCTCGATGCTGGAGGGGCTGGACGGAAAGCGGGTGGTCACTTCGCCAAGGATCGCGCAGGCATCGGCAGGTTGGCCCAGATCCCCCAGCAGCAGGCCAAGTTTCAGCAAGGCCTGTGGCGCCATGGCACCGTCGGGCGAGCCGGAGAAGGATTCAAGATAGGCGCGCGCGGCCTCTTCCCGTTCGCCCAGGGCCGAGAGCGCCTCGCCGCGATAAAAATGCGCCTCGCCGGTCAGCGCACCGGCGGTGTAGGTCTGGGCAAAGGTCGCAAAGAGGTCAGCGGCGGTGCGAAAGTCACCTTGATCGAGCACCGCCCGGGCCCGATCGAAATCTTCTTTTTCACCGATTGCATATTCGGTTTCGCTGGAATTGGCCGGGGGCGGCGGCGTGGCAACGGGCGCCGCTTCGCCGCCGATGGGTTTGGTTTCGCCCAGCGCGCCAATATCACAGCCCGGTTCGAGTTCGCACACCCGGAATTGCAGATCGCCAATCCGGTTGGTGCCATCGCTGACCACCTGGTTCACCCGGTTTTCCAACCGCTCGGTATCGCCGGTCAGGCGGCGCAGCTCTGCCTCCATCGCGTCAATCCGTTGCAGGGCCGAGGTGCCTGCCAGATTAACGCCCGGTGTGCCGGTGGTCGAAAGTTCGCGGCGCAGTTTCTGCACCTCGACCAGCAGGATCGACAGTTCCTGGCGAATGTCGGCCAGCGTGTTGTCCTGCGCCTGCACCGCAATGGGCAGGGACAGGGCAACCGACAGGGCAAGGGCGGCACGGATCATATTATGACGTGGCCCCCGACGCGATCACGGTGACGGCGCGGCGGTTCTTGGCATAGCATTCCTCGGTGGAGCAGACCGCAATCGGGCGTTCCTTGCCGTAGGAAACGGTGCGCAACCGCCCCGATGCCACGCCCTGTGACACCAGATAATCGCGTGCCGCCGAGGCCCGGCGGGCGCCGAGGGCGATGTTGTATTCCCGGGTGCCCTGTTCGTCGGCGTGGCCTTCGATGATGGCGGTATATTCCGGGTTGCGGGTCAGCCAGAGCGCCTGTCCCGCAAGGGTGGCGCGTCCGTCTTCGGAGATCGTCGATTGATCCACGGCAAACAGCACCCGATCGCCCACGGTCTGTTGGAAATAAGCCGGCGAGGCCGGATCGAGCGCGCCTTGCCCGATGGTTTCGCTGCCCGGCAGGCCCCCTTGCCCCATGCCATCCGCGCCCCCGCCGCCGAAGCGGTCAGCGTTGGTGCAGGCGGAAATTGCCAGAGTCAAAGCCAATGCAATGCCGATCTTGATCATTTTTATATCCTGTCTGTGCGACTGCCCGTTTGCCGATGATTCTAGCACCCTGTTTCGGATTTGGAAACGGCGGCGTCGGTTTACGGGGCAAGTGGCGGAAAAGTGAGTATTTTCATCAGTAAAAAGCCAGACGCCGTGGTTATTTCAGAAGCGGCGACCATGCGGGATCGGACGCGGCGGTATCAATGGGCACTTTTTTCAGATTTCGCCCTGAAATATCAACGGAGTAGAGTGCCGATTGGCCCCCTGCCCCCTGGGTTTCACGCATGAACATCAGCACCCGGCCATTGGGCGCCCAAGTGGGGCCTTCGTCAAGGAATGACGCCGTCAGCAGGCGTTCTTCGGAGCCGTCGGTGCGCATCACGCCAATGTGAAAGCGCCCGGCGTTCTGTTTGGTGAAGGCGATGAGATCGCCACGGGGCGACCAGACCGGTGTGCCATAGCGCCCCGCGCCAAAGGAAATCCGGGTCGGCTCTCCTCCGTTCACGTCCATGATGTAGAGTTGGGGCGCGCCGGAGCGGTCACTTTCGAACACGATCTTGCTGCCGTCGGGGGAATAGGAGGGGCCGGTTTCGATGCTGGGGCTGTTGGTCAGGCGTTCCGGCGCGCCGCCGGGGCGCAGGCGATAAAGATCGGTATTGCCGCCTTGGGACGCGGAAAACACAACCGTCTGACCGTCGGGTGCATAACGGGGTGCAAATGTCATGCTGTCGGTGGGCACCGGCAGGGGCACGCGGCTGACGTTGCCCACGTCGAGCTGATAGATCTGGGGAAAGCCGGTTTCATAGCTGGTGTACAGAATCCGGTCGCCGGTGGGGGAGAAGCGCGGAGCCAGCACGATTGATGAGCTGTCGGTCAGATACTGGATGTTGGCGCCGTCGTAATCCATCACCGCCAGGCGTTTCTTGCGTTCGTTCTTGGGGCCGGATTCGGCCACGAACACCACCCGGCTGTCGAAATAGCCGCCCTCGCCGGTGATCCGGGAATAGACTGCATCGGCCACCTTGTGGGCCATTCGCCGCCAACTGTTGGTGGTGCCGGCAAATTGCAGCCCCTCGCCCAGTTGCGCCTCGGAGAACACATCGAACACCCGGAATTTCACCGTCAGCCGCCCATCGGCACTGGCGGTCACGGCGCCAGTGACCAGAGCCTGGGCATTCACTGCCTTCCAACTGGCATAATCGGCACTGGGGGTGAAACTGGTGACCTGGGCGATGAACGCCTCTTTCGGGACTTCCCGAAACAGGCCTGTGCCCACCAGATCAGAGGCAATCACCCGGGACAGGCGCGCGGCATATTCGCTGCCACCACTGTTTTCGGCGATGAAATCGGGGATGGCGACGGGCAGCGGTTCAATCACGCCTTCGGTGATATCAATGCGCAGCGGGCCATCCTGCGCCTGGGCAGGCAGGGCAAGCGGGGCCAGCATCAGCGCCAGCGCGCAGCTCAGAAGACGGAAACGGGTCATGGCAATCCTCATCTTGGCAAATCCGGGGGCCGGGGGCGCGTGGCCTGTCAACGCGGTCGGGCCGTGATTGGTTCGAAAAAACACGCGCACGGTGCGATGATCCCCGCGATGACAGCCCATTCGCGGCTGGAGTATGCTGCATTGCAGTCATCGCAGCCTCATGCCGCTGGGGTCAAACGTCATTTCAATGTTTTGCCACTGGCCGTATTTTTCCGCCGGAAGCGGAAAGCCCGACGTGCCACAGCGGATCACGGCGCGCCGTGCCGCCTCATAGGCCTGACGCGCCGCCGTGGCATCGCCGCCCGATGATGACAGCATCCTGAGCGATGACGCCACAGGCGTGCCATCGCGGTTCATCGACAGGGCCACCACAACCGTGGTGCGCAGGGCTTCGGAGCTGAGCGAACCGACGTTCCAGCATTTTTGCACCGACACGCGCAGCGCCTCTTTTTCACCCGAGGTCAGGGGCGGCCCGGAAGGCGCGGCAACGACAGGGGCCGCGTCGGGTTTGGTGGTTTCGCCCGGCTCGGCCTCGGGCGCGGCGGGTTTCGCGGCGTTGTCGGAACTGGCCTCGGCCGTGCTTGCCGGGGTGCGGGGTGTTTCAGGAGCCGGGCGCTGTGGCCGGTTGGCCGGGCGGGGCGATGTTTTGGGCGCGCTGACGGGCGGCGCGGCGGGTGGTTGCGCCGGTTCGTCGGTGGGCGTTTCAGCCTCGGTCACGATTTCGGTCGTGGTTTCCTCGGGCGCTGTCGGGCGTTCTTCGGGCGCGGGTTCAACAGGCGGGTCCGGCGTTGGCTCGGGCGCTTGGGTTTCGACCAGTTCGGGGGCGGTTTCCACATCGGGCGGTGGTGGCGGCGTAGCCTCGTTCGCAATCCGGCGGGCCGGTCGCGGGGTCGCCGTGGGCGCGACCGGGGGCGGCGCAACAACTGGCGGTGTTGGTTCGGGCGGGGTTTGCGCCACCGGCTGTTGCGGCAGAGGTTCGGGCGCCGTGGGCGGCTCGGGCACCGGATCGGGTTCGCGCACAGGGTCGGGCGCCGCGATCACCGGTTCGGGATCGGGGGGCGTACCGGCTCTGGTTCCGGTGTCGGCTCGGGGGCCGGGTCGGGCGTGGGTTGCACCGGCGGTTCCGGCGCGATGGCCGGGGCCTGCTCGGGGGCCGGGTTTTCGGTTTCAGGTGGCACGGTGGCGGGGGCCGGGGCCTCTTGGGGGCGGGTCAGCGCGGCGAAGTCCTCTTCGCTCATCACCGTGACATTCGCCACGTCGGGGGGCGGCACGGCGTCGCGCGAAAACATGCCCCCGAACAGCGCAAAGCCGATCAGTGCCAGATGTCCGATGCCCGAGATATAGGTGCCGGTCTTCACGCCCCGCTCCTCAGTTTCCCGGGGTGTCGAGCGTGGGGCCACCGGTGTCGGTGACAAGGCCGATGTCACTGAAACCGCCCGCATTCAGGGCGCCCATGACCTGCACCACCCGTTCGTAGGGGATGGAGCCATCAGCGCGCAGGAACACCTTTTTGCTGGTCCGCTCGGCGGCAATGGCGCGCAGTTGTCCCATCAGATCTTCGCTCTCGGTTTCATTGCTCATCAACAGCACGCGCCCGTCGGCGGTGAGCGTGATGGTCAAAGGCTCCTCTCGCTCGGTCGGCAGCGCCTCGGCGCTGGTTTTGGGCAGCTCGATGGGAACGCCCACAGTCAGCAGCGGCGCCGCGACCATGAACACGATCAGCAGCACCAGCATCACATCGACAAAGGGCGTGACGTTGATCTCGCTCATGGGTTTGCGCCGGGCGCGACGGCGACGGCGGCCTGCGCCCCCACCCGCGCTCTGAAGAACTCCGCTTCCCATGCTCAGGCGTCCAACTGGCGCGACAGGATGGTGGCGAATTCATCGGCAAAGCTTTCGTAGCCACGCACGATCTTGTCGGAATCGCTGCTCAGCTTGTTATAGAACACAACCGCGGGGATCGCCGCCAAAAGACCCAGACCGGTGGCCAAAAGCGCCTCGGCGATGCCGGGGGCGACAACGGCCAGGTTGGTGTTCTGTTGCTGCGCGATCGAGATAAAGGCGTGCATGATGCCCCAGACCGTGCCGAACAGCCCCACAAAGGGCGCGGTCGATCCGACCGTGGCCAGAAACGGCAGGCCCTTTTCCAGCCCGTCAGATTCCTTGGTGATTGCCACATCCATCGACCGGTCGATCCGCGATTGCGCCCCGGGAATCAGCCCGCCATCGCCCCGGTGACTGCGCCGCCATTCGGTCATCCCGGCGGCAAACACCGCCTCGGCCCGCCCCGCAGGCTCTGGGCCGATCTTGTCATACAGCTCATCCAGGGGATCGCCCGACCAGAATGCCTCTTCGAACCGCTTTTGTTCACGCCGGGCGCGGGCAAAGACGATATGCTTCTGGATGATGATCGCCCAGCCCCAGAACGAGGCCAGTATCAGCATCAGCATCACCAGCTTGACGGTAAGTGTCGCCCGGGCAAAAAGCCCCAGCAACGAAAAATCGATGTCCTGCGCCAGCGCAAGGGTTTCCGTTTCCATATGACCTGCTCACTCATTCGACCGCTCTGCGTCGGCCTTCCCTAGGGGGCGACGTTATAGCAATGTAAGAGGGAAATCCAATATCATCACCACCACGCCGTAAATTTGCCGCGATCTGTGTCAGCCTCGGCAGAATCTCTGCCGGCAGGCGACAGGCCCGACCGGCCCGGTCCAACGCCACCAGCGTCACCTCTGCCGCAAACAGGACAACGCCATCGCGCGTCACCTCTTGCGCCAGAACCACCCGCGCACCGGTTTTGCGCAGAACCCGGGTGGCAACCTCAAGCCCGTCGTCAAAGCGCGCCGGGCGCAGGTAATCGGCCTCGATCCGTGCCACGGCAAAAAACATTCCCGCGTCGCGCATTGCCCCCTGATCCACCCCAAGGCCCCGCACCCAATCGCTGCGCGCCCGCTCAATGTATTTCAGGTAATTGGCGTGATAAACGATGCCCGCCATGTCGGTTTCTTCGTAATAGACCCGACAGGAAAACCGATGCTCACCCTCTGTCATGCTGTCCCTCAACATCGCGCCAACTCTGACACTTTGACGTGACCGCCACCACGGGCGCCCGCAAAATATGGAATGCGCCGCAGGCGCTCCGCTGGATCAAACCCGCGTTCCGGCAATCCAGACACCCGCGATGGCGCGGTCGTCGCCCATCATGATGGTGGGAAAGATCGCCTCCCAGATATCATCCGCCTCGGCCAGTCTTTGGGCAATCGCCGGGGTCGACCCAAGATCAAGCGCGACGATATCCGCCTCGTGGCCCGGGGCCAGCGTGCCGATCCGATCACCCATATGCAATGCACGGGCCGATCCCGCAGTGGCCAGCCACAACAATTGCGCCGGATGCAGCGCCGTGCCGGCCAACTGCCCGATTTCATAGGCCGCCGCCATGGTGCGCAGCATCGAAAACGAAGACCCGCCGCCGGTGTCCGTGGCCAGCCCGACGCAAATGCCCCGCCCTTTCAGCGCCGCCATCTGAAACAGGCCGGACCCGATAAAGGTGTTCGATGTCGGGCAATGCACCAGGGCCGCGCCCACCTCGGCGATGCGGTCCACCTCGCGCGGCTCAAGGTGAATGGAATGGCCGTAAACCCCCCGCGCCCCCAACAGGCCATGGGCCTCATAGGTATCAAGGTAATCGCGCGCCTCGGGGTGCAGGCTGCGCACCCAGGCGATTTCATCCACCTGTTCGCTCAGGTGGGTCTGCATCAGGCATTCGGGGTGTTCGCCCCACAGCGCCCCCAGCGCGGCAAACTGTCCTGGCGTCGATGTGGGGGTAAACCGCGGTGTGATCGCATATTCCAGCCGGTCCACCCCATGCCAGCGTTCCAGCAATGCCTTGCTGTCGTCATACCCCGATTGGGCACTGTCGCGCAGGCCATCCGGCGCGTTGCGATCCATACAGGTCTTGCCCGCCACCGCGCGAAGCCCGCGCCGCTGTGCCTCGGTGAAATAAGCGGTGACAGAGGCGGGATGCGACGTGGCAAAGGAACAGGTCGTGGTGGTGCCATGGGCCGTCGTCAGATCGAAATAGCGCCCGGCGATTTTTGCGCCGTAGGCCGGATCGTCAAACCGCATTTCTTCGGGAAAGGTATAGATGTTCAGCCAATCAATCAGCCGCTTGCCCCAACTGGCAATCATTGCCGTCTGGGGAAAATGGGCATGGGCGTCGATGAACCCGGGCAGCAACAGTGCATCGCCCATATCCTCGATCGGCGCGTCGGGATGGGCCGCCCGCAGGCTGTCGGCACTGCCAATGGCCATGATCTGCCCCCCGGCCACCGCAATCGCGCCGTGGCTGTCGTGGCGCGCCCCGTCGGTGGGCGGGCCGCCGAACGGATCGTTTGGCAATTCCAATGTCTGACCAAGAATCAAACGGGTTTGGGCGGTGGGGCACGTGCTGTTCATCCGCCCTGTCTAGGACGATGCTGGCGTAAGGTAAATTGCCCCTGACCACTGGTCGCGCACCGTCACCTGCCCTAAGAAAAGGAAATCAGCATAAAGGGCAGCCCATGAGCGATCAGGACGTGACCACAGACATCGACGGGGATGATGAAGACGCCTATGTACTGAACCGCCGCGCGGTTGCGGCAATTCTTGACGCGGTCGAAGCGGGCGATGCCGTCACCCTGACCGCGCTGATGGAGCCGCTGCACGCCGCCGACATCGCCGACCTTCTGGAACAGATCGATTCCGACGACCGAGAGCGGCTGATTATCCTTTATGGCAAGGAATTCGACGGCGAAATCCTGTCGGAACTTGATGAAGCCATCCGCGAACAGGTGATCGCGGCCCTGTCGCCACAGGTTCTGTCCGACGCTGTGCGCGAGATGGAATCCGACGATGTGGTCGATCTGCTGGAGGATCTGGAAAAGCCCCAGCAGGATGCGATTCTCGACGTGCTGGAGGCCGGAGACCGGCTGGCCGTCGAACGCGCCCTGTCCTTCCCTGAATATTCCGCCGGTCGTCTGATGCAACGCGAGGTGGTGATGGCCCCCGCCCATTGGACCGTGGGCGAAGCGATCGATTTCATGCGCGGGCATGACGACCTGCCGGATCAGTTCTATCACCTGATTCTGGTCGATCCGCGCCTGCGCCCCACCGGATATGTCACCCTTGGCAAACTCATGTCATCGCGCCGCCAGATCAAGCTGGCCGATATCATCGAGGACAGTTTCCGCACCTTCGAGGTGGACGAACCCGAGGCCGACGTGGCCTATGCGTTCAACCAGTATCACCTGATTTCCGCCCCCGTCGTGGATGATGATGGACGCCTCGTCGGGATTATCACCATCGACGACGCGATGATCGTGCTGAGTGAAGAAAACGAGGAAGACATCCTGCGTCTGGCCGGTGTGGGCGACGAAAGCCTGTCGGACAGCACCCTTGCCATTGTGCGCCGCCGCTTTCCCTGGCTGGCGGTCAATCTGGTCACGGCGATTCTGGCATCGCTGGTGATTGCCCAGTTCGAATCGACGCTGGCGGCGGTGGTGGCGCTGGCTGTTCTGATGCCCATCGTTGCCTCTATGGGGGGCAATGCGGCGACGCAATCCATGACCGTGGCCGTGCGCGCCCTGGCCACGCGCGACCTTACATCCTCCAACGCCCTGCGGGTGGTACGCCGCGAGGTGGTGGCGGGGCTGCTGAATGGCTGCATGTTCGCGCTGATCATGGGGATCGTCGGGGTTGTCTGGTTCGGCACGCCGATGCTGGGCGTGGTGCTGGGCATGGCCATGGTGATCAATCTGGTGGTGGCCGGGTTGGCGGGCGTGGCAATTCCCATGGTTCTGGAAAAGGTCGGGGTCGATCCGGCGCTGGCCTCGGGGGCGTTTGTGACCACGGTGACCGATGTGGTCGGCTTTTTCGCCTTTCTCGGGCTGGCGGCAGCCCTGCTCATATGACGCTTGAGACCCGCAAGCGCGAGGCCCGCCGCGCCGCATTCACCCGGCGCAAGGCCGCCTTTGACGCCGCCCATCCCGGCGCGGCAGGGCATCTGAGCGCGGTTCTGGCCGGGTATCGCGGGGTGCCTGTCTCTGGTTTCCTGCCGATCCGCACCGAGATTGACCCGACCCCGGCCATGGCCGAGGCCGCCGCCCATGGCCCCGTGGGCGTGCCGGTGATCGAGCGCGCAGGGGCGCCCCTGCGATTTGCCCTGTGGTCCCCCGATTGCGATCTGGTGGCAGGCCCGTTCGGCGCGATGATCCCGGCCAATCCCGAATGGATGAGTCCCGAAATCCTGATCGTGCCGCTTGTCGCCTTTGCCCGCACTGGCGGGCGGCTGGGCTATGGCGGCGGGTTTTATGATCGCACCCTTGAGGGCCTGCGCAACCAGCGCCCCACCCTTGCCATCGGGTTTGCCTTTGCCGCGCAAGAGGCCGATGACCTGCCATTGGAACCCACCGATCAGCCCCTTGACATGATCGTGACCGAACACGGCGTTATTGTCCCCTGACAGGCATTATCAGAGTGAATTTATCGGAATTGACAAATCCGAGAGATTTTGTCAGGTGTTGACGCAAGCCATACCAGATACAGGTTTTGCACCGCACATGATGATCTGCCACTGCAACGGTATTTCCGACACCGAGATTCGCAGCGCCGTTGATTGGATGCGCGCCTCGGACCCGGCAACCGTCATCACCGCCGGAAAAATTTTTCGCGCCCTTGGCAAACGCGCCGATTGCGGCGGGTGCCTGCCGCTGTTCCTTGACACCATGAGAAATTCCGACACATTCGAAGTACCCATGCAACTGCGCGGCTTGCGTCGCGCCAAGACACAGGTGAATTCCTCATGAAGGGCGACACGAAAGTCATCGAATATCTCAACAAGGCTCTGCGCAGCGAATTGACCGCCGTGAGCCAGTACTGGCTGCATTACCGCCTGCAAGAGGATTGGGGCTATGGCCATATCGCCGCCAAATCCCGCGCCGAAAGCATCGAGGAAATGAACCACGCCGATCGGTTGATCGAACGGATTTTGTTCCTTGAGGGCCATCCGAACCTGCAAAAACTGGACCCGCTGCGCATTGGCCAAACCCTGCGCGAAACCCTTGAGGCAGATCTGGCAGGCGAACATGACGCGCGCACCCTGTATATCGAGGCCCGCAAACATTGCGAATCCGTGGGTGATTTCACCTCAAAGGGGCTGTTCGAATCGCTGATCACCGATGAAGAGGGCCATATTGATTTCCTCGAAACCCAGATTGCCCTGTTTGACGATATCGGTGCCGAGAAATACGGCCAGTTGAACGCGAAACCGGCGGATCAGGTCGAAGGCTGAGCGTTTGGGCGGCGCGGGCAGGAGCAATTCTCTTGTCCCTGCCCCCGGCGCGCACTAGGGCTGCGCCATGAGATTACTTTTTCTGGGCGATGTGATGGGCCGCGCCGGGCGCGCCGCCATCACCGAACGGCTGGCCGGGCTGCGTGACGCCTGGCGGCTGGATTTTGTCGTGGTCAACGGTGAAAACGCCACCAACGGGGCCGGGCTTTCGGCGGATCACGCCAAGGCATTGCTGGCGGCGGGGGCCGATGTTCTGACCCTGGGCGATCATGCGTTCGATCAGAAAGACATGCTGCGCTTTGTGGAAGAGGAACCGCGGATCATTAGGCCGCTGAATTTTTCCAAGGCGGCGCCCGGGCGCGGGGCGCGGGTGTTTCCGGCCCCCGGCGGGCGCAAGGTTCTGGTGGCGCAGGTTCTGGGGCAGGTGTTCATGAAGCGCCCCTTTGACGATCCGTTTTCCGCCATCGAACCGGTGCTGAAGGCCGCGCCTTTGGGGGTGCAGGTGAATGCCGCGCTGGTGGACATGCATTGCGAGGCCACAAGCGAAAAGATGGCCATGGGCCATTGGTGCGATGGCAAGGCCAGCGTGGTTGTCGGCACCCACACCCATGTGCCCACCGCCGACGCGATGATCCTGCCCCGGGGCACCGCCTTTCAAAGCGACGCGGGAATGTGCGGCGATTACGATTCGGTTATCGGCATGGACAAGGCCGAACCCCTGAACCGGTTCATCACCGGCATGAGCAAGGGCCGTTTTACCCCTGCCGCCGGACCGGCCACCCTGTCGGGGTTGTTTGTGGAAACCGACGATGCCACGGGCAAGGCCGTGAAGGTGGCCATGGTGCGCGAAGGCGGGCGGTTGCAGGGGGCAGCGCCCTGAGCGCGACGTTCCGGCGCGGTGCAGGCGGCGGAGCCTCCGGCGGGAGTATTTTCATCAGTAAAAAGCAGGGCGCGGCGTGACCAGCCGGGCCGGGCTGTTTGTGGTTTTGGTGTGTCTTGGCGCAGGCCGGGGGCTTTCCATTCCCTTGGGCAAGGTCGCGGTGGGCGAAGGGTATCGCCATTTTGGGCTGATCTTCTGGCAACAGGTGATTGGAATTCTCTTGTTGGGCAGTGTGACACTGGCGCGGCGGCGGCGCCTGCCGCTGGGGGCTGTGCATCGGCGCCTGTATTTCGTGATCGCGCTGGTCGGGACGGTGCTGCCCAATTCCGCATCCTACACGGCGGCGATCCGTCTGCCGGGCGGGGTTCTGGCCATTCTGATGTCTTTGGTGCCGATGTTTGCCTTTCCCATTGCCCTGCCCCTTGGCAATGAGCGGTTTAGCTGGCGGCGGCTGGCCGGGCTGAGCCACTACCGGCGCCCGATCTGGCGCTGATCCTGTCGGCCTGCGTCAACACGATTGTCTATACCACCTATGTCTCTGGCTGGTGGGGCAGGCCGGGTCGGTCTTTGCGGCGCAGATGAGTTATATCGTGACGGTGGCCGGGATCGGATGGTCGATGGCATTGCTGGGTGAGCGATATACGGGGGGCATCTGGCTGGCCCTTGCAATTTTGCTGATGGGTGTATTTCTGGTTCAACCGCGATTGAAAAGCGCCCTTGTCGTCAGCCCCGAGACCGCTAGAGTCTGCACGGGTGGCGGGGCCGGAAGGGCGATATTGATGGAACTGTTCAGTTTCGACCCAATGGTGCAGGCGATCCTGTGCTTTGCGATCATCCTGGTCATGCTGGTGATGTTCGCAAGCGAGGTCTATCCCACCGAAGTCGTGGCGATTGCCGGGGCCTCGGTGATGTTTGTTCTGGGGTTGTTGCCCTATGAAGATGCCGTTGCCGTTTTTTCAAACCCGGCCCCCTGGACGATTGCCGCGATGTTCCTTGTCATGGGCGGGTTGGTGCGCACTGGCGCCTTGCTGTGGCTGACCCAGCAGGCCGACCGCAACGCCGAAACGCGCCCGGTTCTGACCGTGGTTCTGAGCCTTGTCATTGTCGCCATCGGCAGCGCATTCATGAACAACACCCCGGTGGTGGTGGTGATGATTCCGGTGTTCATGCAACTGGCCCAGCGGATGGGCATTTCACCATCCAGACTGTTGATTCCACTAAGTTATGCGGCAATCCTTGGCGGGACGATCACCCTGATCGGCACCTCGACCAACCTGTTGGTTGACGGGGTGGCACGGCAAAACCGGATGGAGGGGTTTTCGATCTTCGAAATCGCGCCGCTGGGGCTGTTGCAGGTCTGTCTTGGCGGGGCCTATATGGCGTTGATCGGGCGGCGGCTGTTGCCCGACCGTCAATCCATGGGGGTGATGCTGAGCGACCGGCGGCGGATGAAGTATTTCACCGAGGTCGCCCTGCCCCATGATTCTGACCTGATCGGCGAGAAACCTTCGGAGGTGGCGCTGTTCCAGCGCGAAGGCGTGCGGGTGATCGATGTGCTGCGCGGTGACGCGTCGCTGCGGCGCGATCTGGGCAATGTAACATTGGAAGCGGGCGACAGGGTGGTGCTGCGCACCGAGATGGCCGAACTTTTGGGCCTGCAACAGGATCCGAACCTGCGCCCGGTCGACAAGCTCAGCTCGGTTGCGACGGAAACGGTTGAGGTGCTGATCACACCCGGCGCGCGGATGGTCGGGCGCAGCCTTGGTGCCATGCGTCTGCGGCGGCGCTATGGGGTGTATCCGCTGGCGGTTCACCGGCGCAACCAGAACATCGGGCGCAAGCTGGACGAAGTGGTCGTGCGGGTGGGCGATACGCTTTTGCTGGAGGGCACACCCGAAGATATTCGCCGGATCGCGCAGGACATGAACCTGGTGGATGTGGCAAAGCCGGCCGCTCAGGCGTATCGCCGGGGCAAGGCGCCCATTGCCATTGGCGCGCTGGGGGCGGTGGTGATTCTGGCCGCTTTCAACGTCGCGCCGATCTTTGCGCTGGCGGTGCTGGCGGTGACGGTGATCCTGTTGTCGCGTTGCATCGACGCGGATGAGGCGTTTACCTTTGTCGAGGGGCGATTGTTGGCGCTGATCTTTGCCATGCTGGCCGTAGGGGCCGCCATGCAAAGCTCGGGCGCTGTTACCATGCTGGTGGGCGCGCTGGAACCCTGGCTGGCCGCGCTGCCGCCCCTGGCGGTGATCCTTTGCGTTTATCTGTTGGCCTCGACCCTGACAGAATTGGTGTCGAACAATGCGGTGGCGGTGATTTTTACGCCGATCGCGATTGAGCTGGGCAATGCTTTGGGGCTGGACCCCCGGGGCCTTGTGGTGGCGGTGATGTTTGCCGCGTCGGCGGCGTTTTCGACCCCTATCGGGTATCAGACGAATATGCTGGTCTATGGGCCAGGGGGATACCGGTTTACCGATTTCATGCGGGTGGGGATTCCCCTGAACATTCTGTTGGGGCTGAGTGCATGTGTAATGATTCCCTTGATCTGGCCCCTGTGATGCGCGGGCTGGTCATTGCTGCGGTTTTGGGGTTGGCCGGATGCGCGCCGTCAGGGCCGCTGGTTGCCCCTGACACCACGGGTGCGGGGCCGCGCACCGCGATCCTGTATCGCAATACGGTGACGGTGCAATTTAGCGATGGCACGCTTTGCGTGGCGCCCCGTCCCGGCACGGCGCGGGTGTGGCAGGGGCGGCTGTCGGGCTGTCCGCATTTGTTGGGATATGAGGTAACCCTGCCATCCGGGGTTTTGGCCGCGCGCCGGGTTCTGGTGCGGCTTGCGGATGGCGGCACCTCGGTTATCGCCATCGAAACCGCCCGATTTGGCATACCCGACGGCGTTTGATCCGCCGGAGGCGCCGTGCGGCGCCACCCCAAGCCCCCACCCCTGCATCCGCAGGGGCGGGGCCCGCTGGCACGCAACCGCGCCGTTGCGTGAGCATGGAGGCTTGAACGCCGCCCCGGACCTGCGGTAAAGAGCAACGATTATCCTCAGACGCAAGCGGAGAGCAGGCACCATGGCAGGCCATTCAAAATGGGCGAACATCCAGCATCGCAAGGGGCGCCAGGACGCCCAGCGCGCAAAGCTGTTTTCCAAGCTGTCCAAGGAAATCACCGTCGCCGCCAAGATGGGCGACCCGGATCCCGACAAGAACCCCCGCCTGCGCCTTGCCGTGAAAGAGGCCAAATCGGTTTCCGTGCCCAAGGATGTGATCCAGCGCGCGATCAACAAGGCCAGCGGGGGCGACGCCGAGAATTACGACGAGATCCGCTATGAGGGGTATGGCCCCAACGGTGTGGCGGTTATTGTTGAAACCATGACCGACAACCGCAACCGCACCGCCAGCAACGTGCGGTCGACCTTTACCAAGAACGGCGGCAATCTGGGTGAAACCGGCAGTGTGTCGTTCATGTTCGACCGCAAGGGTGAAATCACCTATCCCGCCGAGGCCGGCAGCGAAGATGACATCATGATGGCCGCCATCGAAGCGGGCGCCGAGGATGTCGAGCATGACGACGAAGGCCACTACATCTATTGCGCCGACACCGATCTGAATGACGTGTCAAACGCGCTGGAAACGGCCCTGGGCGAATCGCAATCCACCAAGCTGGTCTGGAAACCCCAGACCCGCACCGAGTTGGAGCTGGACGACGCCCAGAAGCTGATGAAGCTGATCGAGGCGCTGGAAGATGACGACGACGTGCAGACCGTCACCGCCAATTTCGACTTTTCGGACGAGGTCGCGGCGGCCCTGTGAGCGACGGCGCGGCGTTGACCCCCGAAGATGTGGACGCCCTGTTCACCCGCGGTGACGGGCGCTTTGCCTTTGCCCGCTGGGGGCGGCCCATTGTGCCGGTGGTTTTCGGCGTAGACGATGCGACCCTGCCCGTCATCAAGGGCGCGATCGAGGCAGTGGTGACATTGGCCGGCCACAAGATGGCCGAAACGGACCCTGAGCTGGGCGCCAATCTGATGGTGTTCTTTCTGCGCGACTGGGATGAGTTGCGCGATTTGCCGGGGCTGGAGCGGATGATCCCCGATCTGATGCCTCTGCTGGACCGGCTGAGCGACGCCGACGCCAACCAATACCGGATTTTCCGGTTCGACCCCGACGGCGGCATCAAGGCTGCCTTTGTGTTCCTGCGCATGGATCGGCATTTGTCCGACATCCCGGCGGAAACGCTGGCGCTGTCACAGGCGGTGCAGGCGGTTTTGCTGTGGTCGGATCGCGCCTTTGGCGACCGTTCGCCGCTGGCGGTGGCGCCGGGCGGGGCCACCATCCTGCGCCCCGAAATCGGTGATCTGATCCGCGCCGCCTATGATCCGCTGTTGCCCGTGGCGGCGGATGATGCGGCGCACGGGTTGCGCTTGTTTGCGCGGCTGGGGCGCGGGGGCTGAGGCAGGCCGTCAATCGGTGGTGATCACCACCTTGCCGGTCGAGGCGCGGCTGCGCAGAAGTTCCAGCCCTTCGGCGGCACGCTCCAGCGGCAGAAGGTGGCTGATATGGGGGTGCAGGCGGCCCGCGCCATACCACGCATAAAGCTGTTGCAGGCTGTCGGTCAGGACCGAGGGTTTGAACCGCATGTATCCGCCCCAGTAATACCCCATGAGCGTGATGTTCTTGACCAGCAGATGATTGGCCGGCACCTGGGGAATATCGCCACTGGCAAAGCCCACAATCACAATCCGCGCTTCGGGGCGGCAGGCCCCCATGGCGGCGCGAAACAAATCGCCCCCAACCGGATCATAGACCACATCGACACCGCCAAGATCCTTCAGGGCGCCGCGCAGATCATTCGTTTCGCTGTCGATCAGCACATCCGCACCGGCGGCCCGCGCCACCCCTAACTTTGCCGCGCCCCGGGCGCAGGCAATCACCCGCGCGCCCATCAATTTGCCGATTTCCACCGCCGTCAAGCCTACACCACCGGCGGCCCCCAGCACCAGCAGGGTTTCACCCGGTTGCAGATTTGCACGATGGGCCAGCGCCACATGGGCGGTGCCATAGGCCACCTGAAAAGCGGCCCCGTGGTCAAAGGGCATCGCATCGGGCAGCGGCACACAGCGCGCGGCCTCAAACACCCCTTCCTGCGCCAACCCGCCATGGCCGGAAAACACCGCCACCCGGGTGCCAATGGCCGGGCCGTCCACATCCGGGCCGTGGGCCGTGATCGTCCCGGCCAGTTCCATCCCCAGGGTAAACGGCAGCGGCGGGCGTTCCTGATACCTGCCCTGTGCCATCAAGAGATCGGCAAAATTCAGACCACAGGCCGCGATTCGCACCGCCACCTGCCCCGGACCCGGTGCGGGTGGTTGGATTTCGGCCAGGGCCGGGGGTGATTCGTGATCAGTAACCTGAAAGGCTTGCATCCTTTACTCCGTACGTAGGGGCGCCAAAACGTGAACAACCTGAGCGAAAGGCCGAGTCTCTTTTAGTCTCCCACAGGTCGCAGGCCGAAATATCGGGCGCGAAAGTCAACAAAAACACCCTAGAGGCGAGTTTGTCACCCACCCAAGACGCCGAGCCGTTCACAACACCGTCATTAACCCACTGTTGATAAACACTTTTAACGAATTCATAACGAACCTGTCTTAAAAGCTAGGTTGAGTTGATGTTCGTTTCTGGGTTCATTGGCATACAAGCGTGAGTTCAGGAGTAGTGATTATGAAACATCCCGTAGATGTACATGTTGGCAAGCGGGTACGCCACCGTCGTTGGATGTTGGGCATGACCCAGCAACAGCTTGCCGAACTTGTCGGGATCAAATTCCAGCAGATACAGAAATACGAAACCGGGATGAACCGTGTCAGCGCCTCGCGGCTCTGGGATATCTCGGCGGCGCTTGATGTGCCGGTCGCCTATTTCTTTGAGGGTATGGTTGAAGACAGCGTCGGTGAAGTGTCCGCCGATGGCCATGTTCGCGGAGACATCCTTGCCGACCGCGAAGCCCTGGAACTGGTGCGTTCATATTACGCCATTCCCGAAAATCAGCGTCGCCGGTTGTTTGAGCTGGCCCGCGTGCTTAGCGACGCCGCCTGAGGTGACGTCGCTCTCTTGACCCGTCGCGCCGCCCCCTTACCCGTTCGGGAAAGCATTTAGGGGACGGCGGAATGGATCAAGACACTCAATCGAAACTGATTGCCTGCGCATTGGCCCTTGCCGATGCGGCCCGCCCCGAAACCCTGCGGTATTTTCGTACCGAAGAGCTGACGAGCGATAACAAGGCGGACAGTGGGTTTGACCCGGTTACAGAAGGCGATCGCGCCGCCGAACAGGCGATGCGCGCCGTGCTGTCCCAGCAGCGCCCGGATGATGCGATCCATGGCGAAGAATTCGGCCATACCCCCGGCACCAGCGGGCTGACCTGGGTGCTTGATCCGATTGATGGCACCCGGGGGTTTCTGTCGGGCACCCCCACCTGGGGCGTGCTGATTGCCGTGGGCGAAGCCAGTGGCCCCGCCCTTGGCGTGATTGACCAACCCTATATCGGTGAACGTTTTGTCGGCGGCTTTGGTCAGGCGTGGAGCGAGGGGCCGCAGGGGCGGCGCACCCTGCGCTGTCGCCCTGCCCGCCCCCTGTCCGATGCAATCCTGTTCACCACTTTCCCCGAAGTGGGCAGCGCGGATGAAGGCGCGGCGTTTCGTGCCGTATCGTCCCGGGCGAGGCTGACCCGGTATGGCACCGATTGCTATGCCTATGCCCTGATTGCGGCGGGTCAGATTGATCTGGTCATCGAAGCGGGGCTTTATGCCTATGACATTCAGGCCCCTCTGGCGGTGATCGAGGCGGCAGGGGGCATCGTAACCGATTGGACGGGCGGGCCGGTGCATCAGGGTGGCCGCGTTCTGGCGGCCGCCAACCGCGAAATCCACGCCGAGGCGCTGGCGCTTTTGCGCGGCGTCACGGGATGAGCCATACCCTTGTCCAATCTGCCGGTTCGATCCTGACCATGGATAACACCGGCCCCTTTGGGCGGGTTCTGCATGATCACGATATTCGCCTGCGCGACGGTGTGATTGCCGAAATCGGCACTGGTCTGCCCCTGAACGGCGCCGAAATCGTCAACGGCGCGGGGGTGGTTGTCACCCCCGGGGTGGTCAACACCCACCATCATCTGTTTCAGACCCTCACCCGTGCGGTCCCGGGGGCGCAGGATGCGCTGCTGTTTGGCTGGTTGCAGCGGCTCTATCCGATCTGGGCGCGGTTTGGCCCTGATGAAATGCGCGTATCCGCCACCATCGGGCTGGCCGAACTGGCCCTGTCGGGGTGTTCCACCAGTTCTGACCACCTTTACCTGTATCCCAACGGCGCCCGTCTGGACGATACCATCGACGCGGCGCGCGACATCGGGTTGCGGTTTCACCCCACACGGGGCGCCATGTCGATCGGGCAAAGCGCGGGCGGGTTGCCCCCGGACAGCCTGGTCGAGCGTGAGGCGGACATCCTCAACGATACGATCCGCCTGATTGATGCGTTTCACGATCCCGCCCCCGGCTCCATGTGCCGGGTCGGTGTTGCGCCCTGTTCGCCCTTTTCCGTCAGCCGCGAATTGATGCGCGACGCCGCCCTGCTGGCCCGTGACAAGGGCGTGCGCCTGCACACCCACCTGGCCGAGAATGACGAAGACATCGCCTATTCCCTTGCCAATTTCGGCTGCCGCCCCGGCCAATACGCCGAAGATCTGGGCTGGACCGGCGATGATGTCTGGCACGCCCATTGCGTGAAACTGGACCGGGATGAAATCGCGCTGTTCGCGCGTTCGCTGACCGGTGTGGCCCATTGCCCCTGTTCCAACTGCCGTCTTGGATCGGGCATCGCGCCGGTACGCGCCATGCGCGATGCCGGGGTGCGGGTGGGCCTTGGGGTTGACGGGTCGGCCAGTAACGACATGGGCAACCTGATGGCCGAGGCGCGGATGGCGATGTTGCTGCAACGGGTGGCAAATGGCGCCGATGCCATGGCGGGCCACGAGGCCCTGTGGATCGCCACGCGCGGCGGTGCGGCCGTGCTGGGGCGCGACGACATCGGCCAGATCGCACCGGGAATGCGGGCCGATATTGCCCTGTGGGACAGCACAGGCATTGAACAGGCCGGAAGCTGGGACAGCGCGGCGTTATTGCTGGCCGGGCCAACCCGGGTGCGCGACCTGTTCGTGGAAGGCCGCCAAGTGGTGCGCGACGGGCATATCACCACGCTTGACCTGCCCGCCGCCATGGCCGAACAAACCCGGCTGGCCGCGCGGCTGGCGCAGGGGGCGTAGGGGCTCTGCTATGGTCAGTTCCGATGCAAGCCTTTACACAGGGGCAACCCGCCCTCAAACACCCGAGCATCATGACCCGCATCATCCAATCCCTCGCCGAGATTTCTGAAAACTACGACGCCGTGTTCTGCGATCTCTGGGGCTGCCTGCACAATGGCATCACCGCCCATACCGCCGCCGTCGAGGCTTTGCGCGCCTTCAAGGCCAAAGGCGGCACCGTGATTCTGCTGACCAACGCACCGCGCCAAAGGGCCAGCGTTGTCAAACAGTTGGAGCGGTTCAACACCCCCGCCGACTGCTGGGATTCCATCGCCACCTCGGGCGATTCTGCCCGCGTTGCGATGTTTCAGGGGGCCATTGGCGAAAAGGTGTATTTCATCGGCCAGCCCCACGACGAGGTGTTCTTTGACCCGATCAGGATCGTCACCGATCCGGTGCCGATTGAACGGGTGAAACTGGACGAGGCCACGGGCATTCTGTGCTGCGGCCCGTTCGACCCATATGCCGACCCGTCCGAGATGCGTCCACAGTTCCTGTCGGCCATTGCCCGGGGTCTGAAACTGCTTTGCGCCAACCCCGATATCGTGGTTGACCGGGGCGACAAACGTGAATGGTGCGCCGGGGCACTGGCCCGGCTTTACCGCGACATGGGCGGTGAAACGCTGATGGTCGGCAAACCCCATCCGGCGGTCTATGATCTGGCGCGCCGCCGCATCACCGAACTCGGGCGCGACATGTCCGACCAGCGCATCCTGTGCATCGGCGATGGCATCGCCACCGATATACTGGGTGCCATGGGCGAAGATCTGGATTCCCTGTTCATCACCGGCGGGCTGGCCCTTGCCGAAACCGGAACCGCCCATCAGCCTGAACCCGACGCGCTGGCGCAATTCCTGAAAACCGCCCCCGCCACGCCGACCTTTGCCATTGGCCAGTTGCGCTGATCGGGCTGCACGCTGCGGAATCCCCTTGCTTTCTGCACCTGCAAAGTAATATTATTGCGAAATCCGACCCGCGTAGGGTGATTTGTTTCAAAAGGATTTCGCCATGCTCGATAATCAGCCGCGCGGCACGATCTGTATCGAAGACATCGAAATGGGCATGTCGCGCCACCTGACCAAACAGATAAGCGACCGCGATATCGAATTGTTTGCCGAAGTCAGCACCGATCACAACCCCGTGCATCTGGACGATGCCTATGCCCGGGACACGATTTTCGAAGGGCGCATTGCCCACGGGATGCTCACCGCCGGGCTGATTTCGGCGGTGATCGGTGAACAACTGCCCGGTCATGGCACGGTTTATCTGGGGCAGACGCTTAAATTTCTGGCCCCCGTGCGCCCCGGCGATACGGTGCGCGCCGAAGTGACCGTGACCGATATCGACCACGCCAAACGCCGCGTGGGGCTGCGCACCACCTGCACCATTGATGGCAAACCCGTGCTGGCGGGCGATGCAACGGTGCTGGCCCCCTCGCGCAAATTCGACTGACCCTTGCACCGCCATTAAAGCCCCGCTATCCGATCCTTATGCGGATCATCCGGGACTATCAGTTTGTGTCACCCGAAAATCGCGGCGCCAGCGTCGCGATCGGCAATTTCGATGGGGTGCATCGGGGCCATCGCGCGGTGATCGACATCGCCCGCACCCACGCCACCCGGCTGAACTGCCCCCTTGGGGTTCTGACGTTTGAACCGCACCCAAGACAGTTTTTCGCCCCCGACGCGCCGCCCTTTCGGTTGATGAACGCCGAGGCCCGGGCAAACCGTCTGGCCAAGCTGGGCATCACCCGGCTGTATGAGATTGCGTTCAACAAGGGCCTGTCATCGCTGACGCCCGAACAATTCGCCCGCGATGTGATTGCGGGTGGATTGGGCCTGTCCCATGTGGTGGTGGGCGCTGATTTCTGTTTCGGCAAGGGCCGGGCCGGCACCGCGCCCGATCTGGAAACATTCGGCGCCGCCATGGGGTTCGGGGTCAGCATCGCGCCCCTGTTACAGGCGCAGGATGGCGCCGTATCCTCCACCCGCATCCGCGAGGCCCTGTCCGACGGCCGCCCGCGCGACGCGGCGGCCATGCTGGGCCATATGCACCGCATCGAGGGCGAGGTGATTCACGGCGATCAGCGGGGCCGTGATCTGGGCTATCCCACCGCCAACATGAGCATCGCCGGGCTGCACCCGCCAAAATTTGGCGTTTACGCGGTGCGCGTCGATGTTTTAAGCGGCCCGCACGCGGGCACCTATGATGCGGTCAGTTCGGTCGGCGTGCGCCCGATGTTTGGCGAAAACCAACCCAATATCGAAACCTTTCTCTTCGATTTCAAAGGCGATCTTTACGGCACCCATCTTTCGGTTGCCTTGGTCGAATATCTGCGCGGCGAAGAAAAATTCGACGGTCTGGATGCGCTGATCGCCCAGATGGATGATGACAGCGCCCGCGCCCGCGCCATTCTGGCCGCACCATGAGTGATCCGATTGACCGCAGCGGCCTGCGCCCCCGGTTCTGGGAACGTATCCCCCTGAAAAACATGAGCAAGAAGGAATGGGAGGCCCTGTGCGACGGCTGTGGCAAATGTTGCCTCAACAAGCTGGAGGACGAAGACACCGGCGAGGTCGCCCTGACCCGCGTGGCCTGTCGGCTGCTGGACGGGGAAAGCTGCCATTGTTCGCAATACCCGATCCGCCATCAATTCGTGCCGGAATGCATCACCCTGACCCCGGGCAATATCGCCAAGAACGCCTATTGGATGCCCACCACCTGCGCCTATCGCCTGCTGCATGAGGGCAAACAATTATTTTACTGGCACCCGCTCATCTCGGGCGATGCGCAATCGGTGCATGATGCCGGTGTCTCGGTTCAGGGAATCACCGTACCCGAATTCGAAGTTCCCGAGGAAGAATGGGAAGAGTATATCATCGAGGAGCCTAGCTGATGTTTTTTGCCTCTGACAATACCGGCCCTGTCCACCCTGCCGTGATGGCGGCCCTGGGCGCGGCGAACACCGGGTTTGCACGCGGATATGGCACCGACACCCTGATGGACGGGGTGCGCCAACAGATCCGCGATCTGTTTGAGGCCCCCGAGGCGGCGGTCTATCTGGTGGCCACCGGAACGGCGGCCAATGCCCTGTTGCTGGGCACCATGGCCCAGCCATGGGAAACGATATTTTGCGCCCAAGCGGCCCACGCCGATGTGGATGAATGCGGCGCGCCCGAATTCTTCAGCGGCGGTGCCAAACTGTCGCCGGTCCCGGCCCCCCACGGCAAGATGACAGCCGAAAGCCTGAGCGCCACCATCGCGCGCCATCCGCGCGGGGTGGTGCATGGGGTGCAGCCGGGGCCGCTGACCATCACCCAACTGACGGAATTCGGCACGCTTTATTCCCTGGCCGAACTGTCAGACCTTACCACGGTGGCGCGCGACCACGGGTTGCCTGTGCATATGGATGGCGCCCGCTTTGCCAATGCCATCGCCGCGCTGAACACCACGCCGGCGGAAATGACATGGCGGCTGGGCGTTGACACCCTGTCATTCGGCGGCACCAAGAATGGGTTGATGGGGGTTGAGGCGGCGGTGATTTTCGACCCGGAAAAGGCGTGGGAATTCGAGCTACGGCGCAAGCGCGGCGCCCATCTGTTTTCCAAGCACCGCTATCTGAGCGCGCAGATGCAGGCCTATCTGAGCGATGATCTTTGGCTGCAAACCGCCCGCGCCGCCAATGCCAACGCGGCCCGTCTGGCCGCCGGGCTGCAAGGTGCCGGCATCACGCCAAATCATCCGGTGCAGGGCAACATGATCTTTGCCGATCTGCCCGCCGCCACCCACGCCCGTTTGCGCGACGCGGGGGCGGAATATTTCGGCGCACGGAATGCGGCGGGCGATTTTTCTGCACGCCTTGTTTGTGACTGGTCCATCGGCGCCGATCAGATCGACCGCTTTATCGCACTGCTGTAAGCACCGCCGCCCGCACCGCCCCCGGATGGGTCAGCGGCACCATATGGCCCGCCCCGGCGATCACCTGCTCGCTCGCACCCGGAATGCGGGCCATCAGGGCGCGGTGGGCGGCGGCGATAACCGGTGGCGAACGATCCCCCCGGATCAACAGCACCGGCATCGTCAGCCGCTCCATCCGCCCCGGTGCCAGCAACCCCGCTCCGTCGCGGTCATGGGCCGACACACCGGCGGCGATCAACGGCATCCGCGCCGCCATTGCCCTGCGCGCCCCCTCGGGCAGGTCCGCCCATGGGCGGCCATCGCCCCACACCTCGGTGAACAGGCGCGCCGCTGCGATATTATCCTCTGCCTTCAGCGCCGCGAAAACCTGCGCAAACTGCGCGTCATGCGCGGCAATCTCGGGCGCCATGTCGGCACGGGGGGCAGCAAAGAACACCGGTTCGATCAGGGTGAGGGTCCGGCACAATTCGGGCCGCTCCACCGCAAGGCGCAGGGCCAGCGTGGCGCCAAAGGAATGGCCGATCAGATCGGTTGGGCCTGCGCAAAAACTGCGCGCGATATCGGTGCAGGTGCCGTGATAATCAGCGCCATGCCAATCGGCACTGCGCCCGTGACCGGGCAAATCAAACGTTGTCGCGGCAACGGGCAGGCCCGGCAAAATGTCACGCCAGATGCCGGAATGGGCCAGCGCGCCGTGGATGAACAATGCATTGCGCGCACCATCGCCATGGCGCTGCCAATGGATGGCATGACCCGCCCGGTCGCTGATTGTCATCAGCCGGCCAGATGGGCATCCAGATGATCGAGCCGGTCAACACCCCAGAACCGCGCGCCGTCTTCGGTCAGGAAAAATGGCGCCCCGAACACTCCGCGCGCAACCGCCTCTTCCAGATTGGCGGCATAGGTTTCGGCCCCGCTCAGCAACCCGCTGTCGGCCAGGGCCGGGTCAAACCCCGCATCTGAAAGGCAGGCCCGGATCACATCATCCTGCGCGATATTCTTGTCCCCGGCCCAGCAGGCGTGGGTGATCGCCGCCACCAGTTTGGGCAGATCGCCACCACCGGCATTCTGCGCCGCGATGATCGCATAGGACGACGGCGCCATGTTGGTGGGCCAATGGGCGGGTTTCACATTGAACGGCATGTTCAGCATCTTTGCCGAACGCTCCATGTCCATCAGGCGGTATTCCTGCCGCGACACATGCCGGTCCTTGGGCGGTTTCCCCCGGTGCGGGAAAATAATTGCATGATGTCCATAGGCTTATAGGTGACGCTGGCCCCATGTTTTGCCGCGATTTCCTCAAGCCGGTTGCCGACGAGATAGGTATAGGGCGAAATTGTCGCAAGGAAATAATCGATATTGGCCATTTTCGGCGTCTCCGCAGGGGGCAAAAGGTTTGCGGCACCCTAGCCCCATGCTAAGCGGTGTCAACGTGACGATTCCGTTACTGCGCCACCACGGGAACCCCTCAAAATGCCTGCCATGTCTGAACCCAAGCTTATCTCGGGCAATTCAAACCGCCCCCTTGCCGCCGCCATCGCACGGCGCATGTCACTGCACCGGGGGATGAGCGTCAATCTGCTTGATGCCCGTGTCGAACGGTTCAACGACGCCGAAATCTTTGTCGAAGTCTATGAAAACGTCCGCGGCGAGGACATGTTCATCATTCAGCCCACCAGCAACCCGGCCAACGACAACCTGATGGAACTGTTGATCATGGCCGACGCCCTGCGCCGGTCGTCCGCCGCGCGGATCACCGCCGTGATCCCCTATTTCGGCTATGCCCGGCAGGATCGCCGCACCAAGGCGCGCACGCCGATCACCGCGAAACTGGTTGCCAACATGATCGTCGAGGCCGGGATTGAACGGGTGCTGACCATGGATCTGCACGCGGCACAGATTCAGGGGTTCTTTGATATTCCGGTGGACAACCTTTATGCTTCGCCGGTGTTCGCGCTGGATATCAAGCACCAGTTTGCCGACCGGATGGATGATCTGATGATCGTTTCCCCCGATGTGGGCGGCGTGGCCCGGGCGCGGGAATTGGCCCAACGGATCGGCTGCCCGCTGTCGATCGTCGACAAGCGGCGCGAAAAGGCCGGTGAAGTGGCCGAAATGACGGTGATCGGCAATGTGACAGACAAGGTTTGCCTGATCGTCGATGACATGTGTGACACCGCCGGCACCCTGTGCAAAGCCGCCGAAGTGCTGATCGAAGCCGGCGCAAAAGAGGTGCATTCCTATATCACCCACGGCGTGCTGTCCGGCCCGGCCGTTGAACGGATCACCGGATCGGTCATGAAATCGCTGGTCATCACCGACAGCATCGAACCCACCGCCGCCGTTCAGGCCGCCCCCAACATCCGCATCGTCCCCACAGCGCCGATGTTTACCCAGGCGATCCTGAACATCTGGAACGGCACCAGCGTTTCCTCGCTGTTCGATCCCGAAACCCTTGGGCCGATCTATGAGGGGTTATACAGCCGCTAGGCCGACGGCCCGTCCTCCTGCGTGATCAGCCCGCCATCGCGGGCCACATGGTAACGGCGCGCCCCGTCGCCGGTGCCACACCGCAGGATCAACCAGACTTTGCCACGCCCCGGCGTGGCAACGCATCGATCCGGCGCAGCGCCGGTCTGCTGGGCGTAAAGCGCGCCATATATGGCCAGAACTTCGCTTTCGGTCAGGTCGGCCACGCTGCGGCCACTGACAAACCCCAACACCCCCGCGCCCAGCGACAACGCCACGATCACCCACAGAACCGGACGCGGCAGGAGCGCCCCACCTTGCAGGAACCGGGGCGCGGCGCGCATCACATGGCGCCCATCATTTCGCGCCCGATCAGCATCCGGCGGATTTCCGACGTTCCCGCGCCGATTTCCATCAGCTTGGCATCGCGGAACAGGCGCGACACGGCGCTGTCATTCATGAATCCGGCACCGCCCATGGCCTGCACCGCCTGATGGGCCACCACCATCGCCTCTTCTGACGCGTACAGCACGCAGGCCGCCGCATCGGCGCGCGTCACCTGCCCCCGGTCACAGGCCCCGGCAACCGCATAGACATAGGCCCGGGCCGAGCCGAGTTTGGTGTACATATCGGCGATCTTGCCCTGCATCAGTTGAAAATCCCCGATCCGCTGGCCGAATTGTTTGCGTTCCGACAGATAGGGCATGATTTCATCCAGACAGGCGGCCATGATGCCGGTGCCGATGCCCGACAGAACCACCCGTTCGTAATCCAGCCCCGACATCAACACGCGCACGCCCTTGCCTTCGGCCCCCAGCACGTTTTCAAACGGCACCTCGACATCTTCGAACACCAGTTCGGCGGTGTTGGAACCGCGCATCCCCAGCTTGTCGAAATGCGGTGAGGTGGTGAATCCTTTCATCCCCCGCTCAACAATAAAGGCGGTGATGCCCTTGCTGCCAGCCTCGGGGTCGGTTTTGGCATAGACGATCAGGGTGTCGGCGTCGGGACCGTTGGTGATCCAGTATTTGGTGCCGTTCAGGGCGTAATATCCGTTGCGCTTTTCGGCGCGCAGTTTCATTCCCACCACATCCGAACCCGCCCCCGCTTCGGACATGGCCAAGGCGCCCACATGTTCACCGCTGACCAGCTTGGGCAGGTATTTCGCCTTTTGTTCATCGCTGCCGTTCAGGGCCAGTTGATTGACGCAAAGGTTGGAATGGGCGCCATAAGACAGCGACACCGAGGCGCTGGCGCGGGCCACTTCCTCAACCGCCACGACATGGGCCAGATACCCCATGTCAGCGCCGCCGTATTGTTCCGGCACCGTAATGCCCAACAGGCCCAGATCGCCCATTTCACGCCAAAGCGCCCGGGGAAATTCGTTGGTCTGGTCAATTTCGGCGGCCATGGGTTTGACCCGGTCCTGCGCCCAGCGATGCACCATGTCGCGCAGCGCGTCGATGTCTTCGCCGTGGTCGAATTTCATGGTTGCCGTGAACATCGCCGCCCTCCCGTTTTACACCCGCAAGAGTGGCAGGATCGCGCCGCGCGTCAACCCTTGGCCACACCGCGCACCCCCTTTGGAACCGGCGCCGAAAGCCCCCGATCATCATGCCCGTATCCGCAGCGCATTCAGCAGCACCGTAATCGACGAGGCCGACATCGCCAGCGCCGCCATCAACGGTGTTGCAAACCCTGCCACGGCCAATGGAACGGCGATCACATTATAGGCTGCCGCCATGGTGAAATTTTCGACAATCCGCTTTTTGGCGCGGCGCGCCAGCGTCACCGCATCAGGCAGGACCGACACATCGGGGTTGAGCAGCACCATGTCCGACACCACCCGCGCCACATCCATCGCGCTGGCCGGCGCCATCGACACAAAGGCGCTGGCCAATGCCGGCGTATCGTTCAACCCGTCGCCCACCATCAGCACCCGGCGCCCCTGCGCGCGTAGCCCGTCCAGCACGCGCACCTTGTCCTCGGGGCGCATGTCGGCCTGCACCTGAGCAATGCCCGCCGCATCCGCGATGGTATCGGCGGCCTTCGCGGTGTCACCGGTCAACAGGATCGTGTCGATGCCCATGGCGTGCAGCCCTGTCACCGCAGCGGCCACGCCGGGGCGCATCTGTTCGCCCGTGGCCAGAGAATGCAGGGTTTCATCAATTTTCAGCGTCGGGTTGCTGTCGCCCCCCAGCCAGGCGGCACGCCCCAGCGCCACGGGTTGCCCGCGCCAAAGGGCCTGCACGCCATCGCCGCTTATCTCGGTCACATCACTCAGGTCGGCAGCCACCACATCACGCGGCAACCCGGCCAAAAGGCCCTGTGCCACCGGGTGATGCGAGGCCAGCGCCAGCGCCTTGAGCACCGATTGCGCCTCTGCCGACAGCCCATCCTGCACCCGGGCGCGCCCATCGGTCAGGGTGCCGGTCTTGTCAAAGACCACGCAGTCGACCTCGGCCAGCCGCTCCAGCGCCGTGGCGTTTTTCAACAGCACGCCGCGCCGGAACAACCGCCCCGAGGCGGCTGTGCTGACCGCCGGAACGGCCAACCCCAGCGCACAGGGGCAGGTGATAATCAGCACCGCAATCGCGATATTCAGGGACAGGCGCAGATCGCCACTGGCCCAGACCCAACCGACAAAGGCAAACAGCGCCAAAAGATGCACCGCCGGCGCATAGATCGCCGCCGCCCGGTCGGCCAGCCCGGAATATTTGTTGCGCGCGGTTTCGGCCACCTCGATCAGCGCCGCCATGCGCCGCAGGGTGCTGTCTTCGCCCACCGCCGTGACGCGCATTTCCAGGGCGCCGGTCAGGTTCACCTCGCCTGCCGCCAGCCGATCCCCCGGCCCGGCCGTCACCGGCGCGCTTTCGCCGGTCACAAGGGCGCGGTCCAGCGTGGTTTCGCCCCGGATCAGCACGCCGTCCAGCGGCACACGCATTCCGGCGGGCACCTGCAACATATCCCCCACGGCGATCTGTGCCAGCGCCACGGTTTCCACGCCATTGGCGGTAATCCGTTCGGCGCGCGAGGGCTCCAGCGCCGCCAGTTCCCGCGCGGCCGAACGCGCGGCAATGCGGGTGCGGTGATCAAGATACCGCCCGATCAGCAAAAAGAACGTCAGCGACAGCGCCGCGTCAAAATAGGCGTGTCGCCCGCTTTCGAGCGTTTCATAAAGGGACATGCCACAGGCAAGGATCAGCGCCAGTGAAATCGGCACCTCCATGTTCAGCCGCCCCGCCTTCAGCGCTGAAACGGCCGACGAAAAGAACGGCCGCCCGGCATAGGCCACGGCAGGCAGGGCGATCATCGCGGAAATCCAGTGAAACAGATCCCGCGTCGCATCCTGCGCCCCCGACCAGACCGAAACCGACAACAGCATCACGTTCATCATCGCGAACCCGGCCACGGCCATTGCGATCAGCAAGGCGCGCCCGGTGCTGTCAACCTCACTGCCCAGGGCCGCGCTGTCCAGTTCCAGCGCGTCGAACCCGGCGGCGCGGATCGCCGCAAGGCAGGGCGCGGCACCAACCCCCGGCGCGGTTTCGATCCGCACGCGTTTCAGCCCCAGATTGACCCGCGCCGAAATCACCCCGTCAACCTGCGCCAGCGCCTTTTCCACCCGCGACATGCAGCCCGCGCAATGGATCGTTGGCAGCGAAATCTGCAATCCACCCTCGGCGGGCGCTGTGGTGCCGGAATCGGCCATTGGCGGGCACGCAGGGCAGGCTGTGGTCATTGCGACACCTCGACGATGATACGTTGCTTGAAAAGCGTACCGTCCCCGGCCCGGGCCACCAACCGCAGGTTCCAGTTGCCACGCCCCAGATTGACGTGGGACACGAAACTGCGCCCGTCAAAGTGAAACTCCGGCGTCTGGTCCTGCCTGATGTTGGTCGCCCGACCCAGGGTGGCGGAAACGATTTCGGGTTGCACTGTCGCATCCCCCTTGGCGAACGTCAGATAAAGCGAGCCGTCTTGATCCAGCTTTGCCGACACGTCCCAGCCCAATGCCTCTTGCGCGGCGCGGTCGGTGTCAAACATCTGGGAGGCCACATAAGAGCTTTCAACCTCCAGCCCCGGAAATGTGGCCACGGCCTGATAGGCAAGGGTCAGATTGACCGCCACGATGATCGCAAAACCACCCCCGATGATTGACAGCACATGCCAGCCGGTCAGTTCCCGTTGCATCATTTGCCCTTTCCGTTGAATGTCGTGGCGCGGCCAGCCCGTTCGCCGCCGTGCACATCCTCGACCCAGATCGTCAGATCGGTATGGTCGCGCGTGCTGGCCGGATCGTTTGGCCCGGCTGTCACATAGACCCGCTGTTGCAGGATTGCATTGGCCGGAACCGTCACCGTATCCCCTGCCGCTGCGCCCTCCAACGCGATCTGCATGGCAGCATCAGAGGTGATAAGCAGGCGGAACCGCCGGTCCTCGCCCTGCATGTTGCGCAGGCGCAGCACATAGGCATTGCGCACCGCCCCGTCAGACAGGGTGACAAAGGTGGGGTTGCGCACCGGCGCCACGGTCAGCCCGATATCCGACCGCACAAACAACGCCCAGACCAACCCAACCCCGATCAGCAGCCAAAGGGTGGTATAGATGATGGTACGCGGGCGCAGTACATGCTTCCACAGGGTTTGGGTCGCCAGCCCGGCGCGGGTCGGGCAGCGACAGGCGGCACCCCGGGGCCACCAGCAACCGTCGCCGCAGGCATGGAAATCATCGGCGGCTCGTCGTCCAGCGCGAGATAGTCAATCAACCCGCGCGGTTTCCCGATCTTGGCCATCACATCGTCGCAGGCGTCGATGCACAACGCGCAGGTGATGCATTCCATCTGCTGCCCATCCCGAATATCGATCCCCATGGGGCAGACGTTGACGCAGGCCATGCAATCTATGCAATCGCCCATCTGCCCCGTCACATCCGAAGGCAGATCCTTTTCCGCCACGGTATAGGGCGTGGCCTGTCGCAAGGCGGCGGCGGCCCGTGCCCCCTTGCGGTGCCGGCCCCGGGGTTCCCCGCGCCAGTGGCGATAGCCGACGGTCAGGGTGCCTTCGTCCATCATTGCCGCCTGAATGCGCGGCCATGGGCACATGTAAATACACACCTGTTCGCGCATGAACCCGCCGAAAACAAACGTGGTCGCCGCAAGCACCCCAATGGTCGCATAGGCCACGGGGGCGGCATTCAGCGTAAAAAGATCACCGGCCAGCGCAGGCGCATCGGCAAAGTAAAACACCCACGCCCCACCGGTGGCCACGGCGATCAGCAGCCAGACCGCCCATTTGCCAAGGCGCAACAGCCATTTGCGGACATCCCATTTTGCCTTCCACAGGCGCATGCGGGCGTTGCGGTCGCCCTCGATCCAGCGTTCGACAAGGATGAAAAGATCGGTCCACACCGTTTGCGGGCAGGCATAGCCGCACCACACCCGACCAAGCGCCGAGGTGAACAGGAACAACCCCAGCCCTGCCATGATCAAAAGACCGGCAACAAAGTAGAATTCGTGGGGCCAGATTTCGATCCAGAAGAAATAAAACCGTCGCCCGGCCAGATCAATCAACACCGCCTGATCCGGAAGCGCGGGGCCACGATCCCACCTGATCCACGGGGTGAGATAATAAATCCCGAGGGTGAAAATCATGATCCACCACTTGGCACGGCGAAAGGCCCCGTTCACCCGACGCGGGAAAATCGGTTCGCGCGGCGTATAAAGCGGCGTTGAGGACTCTGATGCCATGCTGTGGCTCCGGTGCTGTTGGGCAATGCACCCTAGCGCAGGCAATCAAACATGAAATTGATGCAGATCAAACTGCGACCAAGGGTCTCTGGGGGCGCGCAGGGCGCTGCGCGAAACGAGGCATCAACCGCCAGGCTGGGCATTGCGAACGACGGCCCCATTTGTCGGATCAACGGGCCAGACTTTATATGGATCAGCCTAGCCGGGAAGGCCGTCGATTTTCGTTGCAGACGCAACCGCGCAGGCCCAATCCGCGCGGTCGCCATAGCAGATATGCGCATCGGGCCGCAGGCCGATCCGGCTGTCCAGACACCCCGCAGGCACGACCAGCAAGGCACCGTTCATCTGACACATTGGCAGGGCAGAGCCGCATTCCATGCAGAAGCTTTTTGCATGTCGCGTTTCAGGCAGTTGGAACGTCTTGATATTTTCCCGCCCCGCCAGCCAGGTAATCTCTGCCTTGGACGAAAACAGATTTGCCGCATGGGCAGAACCAGTATCCTTGCGGCAACGCGCGCAATGACAAAGAAAAAGCTCTCGAATGCGCCATTGATGTGAAACCGGACGGCGCCGCACAGACAGCTTCCTGACGCCAAGTGATCCATTGGTGCGGTCCTTCGTGCCTGATCGCGCATGCAAAGAAATCGGTCGGGCGTTTCTAAGCCGGATCCGGCGAATAGTCAAAACGGGTTCAGACCCGCCATTCCCCGCCCCTGCCAGCACAAAGCCGGGCGGGGGCATGGGGCGCGCGCCCCGTTCGTTATTCGCCGCCACCCAGTTGGTGGACATAGGCGGCGACGGCGTTGATTTCGGCATCGCTCAGGCGCGGGGCCCAGGCGGGCATGATCCCGAACCGGGCATCGGTGATTGTCTGGGTCAGCGTGTCGGCATCGCCGCCATAAAGCCAGATCGCGTCACTCAGGTCGGGCGCGCCCTGTTCCCGGTCGCCTTTGCCGGTGTCGCCATGACAAGAGGCGCAATTATCAGCAAACAGCGCGGCCCCCCGACCGGCCAGTGCCGTGTCATGATCCTGCCCCGAGATTTGCCGCACATGGGCAACCAGCGCCGGAATATCGCCCTTTTCCAGAATTTCGCCAAACGCGGGCATTTGCGACCAGCGCGCGTCAGGATCGGTGTCGTTGCGGATGCCGTGGCGCACCGTGGTGGCAATCGCCCCGATGCTGCCGCCCCACAACCAGTCATCATCCAGCAGGTTGGGATACCCAACAGCCCCCGCCGCGCCCGAACCGTGGCATTGCGAACAATTGGTGCGGAACACCGCCGCCCCCGCCGCCGAGGCAAAGCGGTTCAACTCGGCGTTGCCCTCAAGGCTGGCAAGGTCGACATCGGCCAACTGGCGGGTCAGGGCGGCGTTGGCCTGTTCCACGGCTGTGATGTCTCTGGCCACTTCGCCCCGGGTGGAATAGCCCAGAACACCCGAGGTCGCCCCCGAAATCAGCGGCCAGGCGGGATAGGCGATGGTATAGCCGACGGCCCATACGATCGTGCCGTACAACGTCCACAGCCACCAGCGTGGCAGCGGGTTGTTCAATTCCTTGATGCCGTCCCATTCATGGCCCGTGGTTTCAACGCCGGTCGCTTTATCGGTGGTCTTCCGACTCATTTCTTTCGCCCCCTGATTGCAAGGCTTTCAGTGTCGTCCCGCAGGGGGATCTGCGAGATATCGTCGTGCATTCCGCGACTGCCGGGGCGAAAGGCCCAGGCGATCACAGCCAGAAAAAACAGCGTCAAGGCCAGCAAAACCCAGCTATCGGCCAAGTGGCGCAGAAAGGTATAGCGTTCCATCGCAGCCCCCTATCGGCTTGCGTCGGGGGTGAAGGTCGAAAAATCAACCAGCGTGCCCAACATCTGAAGATAAGCGACCAGCGCATCCATTTCGGTCAACTGTGGCTGCCCGTCAAAGTTGCTGACAACGGCCCCCGGATAGCGATTTTGCAACCCGTCATAATCACCGTCAGGATCGGCCTGTACCGTGAAATCCGCGCGAGCCTGTTCGACCATTTCATCGGTGTAGGGAACACCAACGAAACGGTTGGTGCCGATCAGATCAGCCACATATCTGCCGTCGATCTGCGTATCGGCCAGAAAGGCATATTTCGGCATGATCGATTCAGGCACCACCGATTGCGGATTCTTCAGATGATCCACGTGCCAGGCATCGGAATACCGCCCGCCCACACGCGCCAGATCAGGGCCGGTGCGTTTGCTGCCCCACTGGAAGGGGTGGTCATACATGGATTCCGCCGCCAGCGAATAATGCCCATAGCGTTCGACCTCGTCGCGCATGGGGCGGATCATCTGGCTGTGGCACAGATAGCACCCCTCGCGGACATAAATATCGCGCCCGGTCAGCTCCAGCGGGGTATAGGGGCGCATGCCCTCCACATCCTCGATGGTGTTTTGCAGATAGAACAGCGGTGCGATCTCGACCGCGCCACCAACCGACACCACCAGCAGCGACGCCACCAGCAGCAGGGTGGGGGACCGTTCAAGGATCTGGTGACGGCTGAGAAACGATGCCTTGCGGCGCGGCGCGGCACTGTCTTCGGGGGAGTTCGGGGTCTTGGCCATATCTGCGGCCTCCTTATTCTGCCGGGACGGCGACGGGGGCCTTGACGCGGGCACCTCCGCGGATCGTCATCCACATGTTCCATCCCATGATCAGACCACCGGCCAGATACATTACCCCGCCCAGCCCGCGCACCACATACATCGGATATTTCGCTGCAACCGTGTCGGCAAAGCTGTTGACGAGGAACCCCTGCGCATCCACCTCGCGCCACATCAGGCCCTCCATGATACCGCTGACCCACATGGACGAGGCGTAAAGAACGATGCCGATTGTCGCCAACCAGAAATGCCAGTTGATTGCCGCCATGGAATACATCCTTTCACGTCCCCACAACCGCGGCGTCATGAAATAAAGCGCGGCAAAGGTGATCATCCCGTTCCAGCCCAAAGCACCGGAATGCACATGGCCGATGGTCCAGTCGGTGTAGTGGCTCAGCGAATTCACCGCGCGGATCGACATCATCGGCCCCTCGAACGTGGACATGCCATAAAAGGCCAGCGCGGCCACCATCATGCGAATGATCGGATCGGTGCGCAGTTTGTCCCAGGCGCCTTGCAGGGTCATCAGGCCATTGATCATGCCGCCCCAACTGGGCATCCACAGGATGATCGAAAACACCATGCCCAGTGTCGCGGCCCAATCAGGCAGGGCGGTGTAATGCAAATGGTGCGGACCGGCCCAGATATAGAGAAAAATCAGCGCCCAGAAGTGGATGATCGACAGTTTATAACTGTAAACCGGGCGCCCCGCCTGTTTCGGAACAAAGTAATACATCATCCCCAGGAAACCGGCGGTCAGGAAAAAGCCCACGGCGTTGTGGCCATACCACCATTGCACCATGGCATCCTGCACCCCGGAAAACACCTGCACCGATTTGGAGCCAAAGACCGACACCGGGATCGATAGGTTGTTCACCACATGCAGCATCGCCACGGTCAGAATGAACCCCATGTAAAACCAGTTGGCGACATAGATGTGCTTTTCGGCCCGGACGATCAGCGTTCCCATAAACACCGCCAGATAGGCAAGCCACACGATGGTCAGCCAGATATCCACATACCATTCCGGCTCGGCGTATTCCTTGGATTGGGTCGACCCCAGAAGATACCCGGTCGCCGCCAGCACGATAAACAGGTTGTAGCCCCAGAACACGAACCACGCGAGGTTCCCGCCCCAAAGCCGCGCACTGCTGGTGCGTTGCACCACGTAAAACGAGGTGGCGATCAACGCATTGCCGCCAAAGGCGAAAATCACCGCACTGGTGTGCAGGGGGCGCAGGCGGCCGAAATTCACGAACGGCTGGGCGAATTCAAGGTTCAGCGCCGGAAACGCCAGTTGAAACGCAATGAACGTCCCGGCCAGAAACCCGACGATCCCCCAAAACGCTGTGGCCACCACGCCATACCGGATCACCCCGTCCATATACCCCGAGGTATCGGCCGGTGGCGTTGCGTCACCAAAGCGGCGCAGCACCCAGATGAACATTCCCGCCGCAACGAACATGATGATGATGGCATGAACCTGATACGCCAGATCACGCCCGTAATTGGCAGCAATCGCCGCCAAAAGCGCGATTCCCCCAAAAGGACAAGTTTGAATGTGTTGACCATGGCCCGCGCCCCGTTCCCATCGTTGCCGGGCAATGCGTCGTGCCCGTTCTGTCGACAGGGCTGATCTCGCAAACGTGACGGCGGCGCCTTGATCTAAATCAACACTTGCCCACATTTATCATGACAAGGATCATGACACGCGACGGCAGTTCACAGCGTCCGCTGCGCATATCCCCGAAACAGGAGGCCACCCATGAGTTTCAAGACAATCACGACGCTTCTGCACAGTGAATCGCAGAACACCGACACATTGGATGCGGCAATAGATCTGGCGCGACGCCTCGAGGCGCACCTCAGTGTCGTTCTGGTGGGGGTCAATTCTGTCGATCCGGGGCTGAGCTATGCCGGCATAAACACCACGCTGATCACGACATCGCTGGCGGATGCCGATACATCCACCGCCGAAATGACCGAGGCATTGGCCAAACGCATGGCCGCCGAAGACGTAAGCTGGGATGACATCGCCGTGGTCGCCCCCAGCGCGGGCATTGGCTATGTCCTTGCTCAGCAGGCGCGGTTCTCTGATCTGACAATCCTGCCGCAGCCCTATGGAAAATGGCGCGGCCAGGTCGATATCGCCGCGGTCGAGGCGGCGCTGCTGGACAGTGATGCGCCGCTGTTGCTGTTGCCCGAAGGCACTAAAACACTGGACACACCGGAACGCATTCTGCTGGCCTGGGATCAGGGCAAATCCACCCTTACGGCGGCGCGGGCTGCGATCCCGTTTCTGGCACAGGCAAAAGAGGTGGTGATCTGTGTCATTGACCCGCCCGGCCAAGGCCCCGAACGGTCGGACCCGGGCGGCGCGCTGGCGGCGTTCCTGAACCGTCACGGCGCCAAGGTGCGCATCAGCGTGGTGCCGTCGGCAGGGGCGCGGGTGTCCGAGGTGATCGTCGCCGAAGCCACGGCCCAGGGGGCGGATATGATTGTCATGGGCGGCTATGGGCATTCACGGATGCGCCAGTATTTCCTTGGCGGCACCACCCGGCGCATGCTGGAACATTGCCCCCTGCCGGTTCTCATGGCCCACTGACCGCCACACGGCGTTTACCGGGCGTTGATCATCCCGTCGTCATCCCCGGCCTCGCGGCGCAGCCGGACCATATCGGGCACCGAAATCGCCCGGCTGCCATCGACCGTGATAATCCCTTCGGCCCTGAGCGCGGACATCTGGCGGCTGACGGTTTCCAGCGTCAGCCCCAGATAATCCCCCATCATTTCCCGCGTCAGTGGCAATTCAAAAGGCCCCGTATCGGCCAGCCGCGCACGGCGGGCGATCAGGGCCAGCAGGCTTGCGATCTTTTCGCGCGCCGTCTTGCGCCCCAGCAAAAGCATCCAGTCGCGTGCGCAGTCCAATTCGTCCAGCACCACTTCCAACAGGCGCTTGGAAACACTGGGCGAGGTCGCGATCAACCGTTCAAACGGGCGGCGCCGGAAACAGCACAGGGTCACCGCGCTGATCGCGCTGACATCATAGGGCGCGATTTCACGCCCCGGGCGCCCGATGAAATCGCTGCTCAACAGCAGCCCGACAATCTGGGTGCGACCATCCTCAAGGGATTGGCTGATCGCGGCGACCCCACTGACCACCGAGGCCACATGCTCCATCCGGTCGCCCCGCCAGACGATGGGCTGACCCGGGGCGAAGGTGCGATAATATTTGATTTGTTCCAGCTGCAACAATTCATCCGCCCCCGAGCGCGAACAGATCGCCCTGGTCCGAATCGGGCAGGCACAGCATTTGCCGACATCGCCCGACAAAAGGCTGCCCTCTTGCAATTGCGGAACAGGCGAGGAGATGGCAGTGTTTTTCATCGGCCTGACTTACCCACGCCCCCTCTGGCCGACAAGGCGGCACCGGGATCGAAGCCCCCGAAAATTGCCGGACAAAATGCCACACCGGGAATGCGGGGTGCGACGAATACTCCACCACCGCGCTTGACACTCAGAGTCCCAGCCCGTTGTTTGTCCGCAATTCATATTCTGCCCCGGAACCACACCCATGAGCAATTTGTCAGATCTGCGCGACAGCGCCCAATCCCTGTTCGCAAAGGCAATTGCCCAGGCCGATCCGGCGGCGGCCGTTGCCCGTCAGCTTGACCTCACCCCCTGCCCCGGGCAAAGGGCCGCACCATCCTGATCGCCATCGGCAAGGCGGCCCCCGCCATGATGCGCGCCGCACTGACGCGGGTCAGCGGGCCGCATGTGGCCCTCTGCGTCACCCATCACGAAAATACCGCCGATTGTCCGGGCGCCACGGTGATGCGCGCGGGCCACCCGGTGCCCGATGCCGCCGGAGAGGCCGCCGGACAGGCGGTAATCACCCTGCTGGAACAGGCCGGCGCCGACGATCAGGTGATCGCGCTGATTTCCGGGGGTGGTTCGGCCCTGGTTCCGGCGCCGGTGGCGGGGCTGACACTGGATGACAAGATCGCGCTGAACCGCGCCTTGTTGGCCAGCGGGCTGGATATCGTGGACATGAACCTGATCCGCCAACAGGTTTCGCGCCTCAAGGGGGTGGATTTGCACGGCTGGCCATGCCCGCACCGGTGACGGGCCTTTTGCTGTCCGATGTGATCGGGGATGATCTGCGCGCCATCGCCTCGGGGCCGACGGTCGCGCCCATCGGCACCCGGGCGCAAGCCGCCGAAACCCTGCACCGCGCCGGCGTATGGGACGATCTGCCCGAACCCTTGCGCACCCATCTTTCGGCCCCCGCCGACGCCCCGGAACCGGTGCAGGCCGACAACCACCTGATCGGGTCAAACGGCCAATCCCTGCGCGCGGTGGCCAAAGCTGCTGAAACTGATTTCGACACCCGCATCGTCAGCGACAACCTGACCGGCGATGTGGCCGACGCCGCCCGCGCCATTCACGCCGCCGCCCGCGCCCTGCCTGCCGATGCGCCGGCCACGGCCCTGCTCTGGGGCGGGGAAACCACGGTAAAACTGACCGGTGACGGCCTTGGTGGCCGCAATCAGGAACTGGCCCTGCGTGTTGCGGCCCTGGCAAATGATGCGCCCATAACCCGGCGCTGGGTGTTCCTGTCCGGCGGCACCGACGGGCGCGACGGCCCCACCGAAGCGGCCGGCGGGATCACCGACAGCGAAAGCTGGGCGCGCATGGCCGCTGCGGGCAATCCCACCGCCCTGCTGGCCAACAACGACAGCAACGCCGCGCTGGCCCTGTCCGGCGATCTGCTGATCACCGGGGCGTCAGGCACCAACGTGGCCGACATCCAGATCCTGCTGTCCCTTCCGGCATAAGCGACCCGCGCTCACCCTCCGGCGCTGGCGCCGTAATGCTGCACGATGGCGGCCATATCCTCGGGCAGGATGCCCGGTGCCATGGTGGTGCAGGTATTGGGGACATGGGCAAAAACCGACCCGTCCGAAAAGAATGAATCGGCGGTCACCGGAATGATCCTGATCCCCGGATGGCGATAGCTGGCGTAATCCGCCACCGCCAGAGGAGAGCCATCGCGCAGCCCAAGATCAAGGATCACGATTTCGGCGTTGCCACAGCTCAGAAACCTGATCGCCGCGTCTTGCGACCGCACCACCGACACCCGCGCGCCCTTGCGCCGCAGGCAACCGGCCCAGAGATCGGCCAGCGCCGGATTCTCTTGTACCAAAAGCACATTCATACTGCCTCCACCCATCAGATCGGCGACGCGTGCCTGTCGTCTGGAGGTTTCCAACCCAACCGTTAACGAACGGTTAACGAAACCCGGCAAATACCTCACAATCGCGGGATCGGCATCAGCTTCGCCAATCTGGCGATATTCCGCTTGCAGTTTCCGCCCGAGCGGTGAATTTTCGCGCCGATCCGTGACAGGGTCGGAAAATCACCCAACAGCGGGAACCACGCCCAATGACCACCTGGATCACCATCTGCGACACTTGCAAACGTGAGGGGTGGGAAGAATCCGGCGCCGAAATCACCGACGGCGCCCGCCTTGCCGCCCTGATCGAGGCAGTTCCGCGTCCCGGCGTGCGCACGCGCCGGGTGTCCTGCCTCATGGGGTGTACCCACGGCTGCAACGTGGCGGTTCAGGGGGCGGGCAAGCTGAACTATACCTTGGGCCGGTTCACCCCCGATGCCGAGGCCGCCGAGGCGATCGCCGATTACGCCGCCCTTCATGCGGCCACAGAAACCGGGCAGGTGCCCTATCGTCAGTGGCCCCAAGGGGTTAAAGGCCATTTCGTTACGCGCCATCCGCCACTTCCCACGGAGGGGGAATGACCCCGAAACGCGATCACGGCGGCGCATTGGACGGCGCAATCGCGCAATGGGGCGGGCAACGGTCCGACTGGATCGACCTGTCAACCGGGATCAACCCTGTTCCCTATCCCCTGCCGCCCCTGGCCCCCGCCGATTGGGGCGCCCTGCCCGACAGCGCCGCCGCCCACGCGCTGGAACAGGCCGCGCGCAGGGCCTGGGCCGTGCCGGACGGTGCCGCATTTTTGGCGGCGCCGGGTGCCTCGGCCCTGATCGCCGCGCTTCCCTATTGCCTCAGCGGCCAGCAGGTGCAGATCCGCGACGACACCTATAACGAACATGCCGCCGCATTCCGCCATGCCGGTTGGGACGTGGGGCCGGATCGCGCCGACACCTGCGTGGTGGTGCATCCCAACAACCCTACGGGTGAATTCCGGGGCGGCCCTTTCGCCCGCTTCACCGTGCTCGACGAAAGCTTCTGTGACACCGCCCCCGATCACAGCCATATGCCAATGTCTGGGCCGGGCTGCGTCATTCTCAAGAGCTTCGGCAAATTCTGGGGGCTGGCGGGGCTGCGGCTGGGCTTTGCCATCGGTGATCCGGCGGTGATCGGACAATTGCGTGCCCGCCTTGGCCCCTGGCCCGTCAGCGGCCCGGCCCTGCGCATCGGCGCGGCGGCGCTGGCCGATGACACATGGGCCAATGCCACACGCGCACGGCTCACAACCGATGCCGCCCGCCTTGACAGCCTGATGACCAGCGCCGGCGCTACCGTGCAGGGCGATTGCCCGCTGTTCCGCCTCTATACTGTCCCCGATGCCCACCGCTGGCACGTCGCCTTTGCCGAACACCACATCCTCACCCGCATTTTCCACTATGCCCCCGGCTGGCTGCGCCTTGGCCTGCCCGCCCCCGGCGACTGGCACCGGGTTGAAACGGCCTGTGGGATGGCGGGTGGGGCGTCGGCGCAGCCGCGCGTCACCCACCAGCCATGATCCTCCCCGTCGCTTTCCTGCTCGACGCCCTGCTGGGCGAACCACGCTGGATTTGGGCGCGCCTGCCCCACCCCGCCGTCCTCATGGGCCGCGCCGTTACCTTCTGCGATACACACCTCAACACCGGCACAGCCCGCCGCGCCAAGGGCATACTCGCCCTTGTTCTGCTCTGCGCCCTCGCGCTATTCTGCGCCGCGCTGATCGCCGCCCTGCCCCTCGGCCCCTTCCCCGAACTGATCGCCGCCGCAATCCTGCTGGCCCAACGCAGCCTGTCTGACCATGTCCGTGCTGTCGCAGATGCCATGCGCCAATCGCGCAGTGCCGCCCGCCGCGCCGTCGCCCTGATCGTCAGCCGCGACACCCGCGACATGGACAATGCCGCCATCGCCCGCAGCGCCATCGAATCCGCCTCCGAAAACCTCAGCGACGGGGTGATCGCCCCGGCCTTCTGGTTTGCTGTCGCCGGTCTGCCGGGCCTCTTGATTTACAAATTCACCAACACCGCCGACAGCATGATCGGCTATCGCACCCCGCGCCACGAAGACTTCGGCTGGGCTGCCGCCCGGTTCGACGATCTGCTCAACCTGGTTCCCGCCCGCCTGACCGCCCTGCTGATCGCCGCAACCTCGGGCCAATTGTACCAGTTTGCCAATATCCGCCGCGATGCCGCCCTGCACAGATCGCCCAACGCCGGCTGGCCCGAATCCGCCATGGCCCGCGCCCTTGGCATCGCCCTCGCCGGCCCGCGCAGCTATGATGGCAAGCTGACACAGTTCCCTTTCGTCAACCCCGACGGAAACCGCACCCCCGGCGCCTCTGACATCGACGCCGCCGTCGGCCTGTTGTGGCGCGCCTGGGCGGCCGCTCTCATCCTCGTGACACTGCTGGCCATTGCCTGACCGGCGCCACCTGTTACCCTGCAACCCAGACGCTCCGCACCAAAGGATCCATTGATGAACCTGCCCCTCGCAACCTTGGCCGCCCTTGCTCTGGGCACCACCCTTGCCACGGCGCAATCCGCCGTGCCCTGCGGCGGCAGCTTTGCCGATTTCCGCGCCCGGATGCAGGCCGAGGCCCTGGCCCGCGGCCACGACCCGGCCAGCATCGATGCCTTCTTCCGCAACACCCGTCAGGATGACAGCACCCTGCGCGCCGACCGTCGCCAGGGCGTGTTTCAACTGCCCTTTGTCGAATTCTCGCGCCGGGTGATCAGCCAGAACCGCATCGACAACGGCCGCGCCAACCTGCGCAAATGGGGCAAGGTGTTCGACAGGGTAAAAGCCGAATACGGCGTCAGCCCCGGCGTTCTGCTGGCGTTCTGGGCGCTGGAAACCGATTACGGCGCGGTGCAGGGCGATTTCAACACCGTCAACTCGCTGATGACCCTGGCCCACGATTGCCGCCGCCCCGATCTGTTCCGCCCCCAGGTCTTTGCCGCGCTCACGTTATTTGAACAGGGTGAACTTGACCCCAACACCACCACCGGCGCCTGGGCCGGTGAAATCGGCATGGTGCAGATGCTCCCCGAGGACATCCTTAGCAACGGTGTGGATGGCGATGGCGATGGCAAGATCAGCCTGAAAACCTCGCCCCCCGATGCGCTGATGTCCGGGGCATCCATGCTCAAAACCCTCGGCTGGCGACCGGGCGAACCCTGGCTGCACGAAATCACGGTGCCCCAAACGCTCGATTGGTCAAAAACCGGCCTCAACCACCCACGCAGCGTGGCCGAATGGCGCGCCATGGGGGTCACCCCCCGCAACGGCGCCCTTGGCGATGATGGGCTGATGGCCTCGGTCCTGCTGCCCCAGGGGCGCAAGGGACCGGCCTTTCTGGCCTATCCAAACTTCAACGTCTACTTTGAGTGGAACCAAAGTTTCGTCTACGTCACCACCGCCGCCTATTTCGCCACCCGGCTGGAAGGCGCAAAAGTCTTCTCCGCCGGAACGTCCGATCCGGGGCTGGACGGTGACGGCATGAAAGCCCTGCAAACGAAACTGGTCGCCCTTGGCCATGACGTGGGCGGTATCGACGGCATCCTTGGGGAAAAGACCCGTGAAGCGGTGCAAAGCGAACAACAGCGTCTTGGCCTGCCCGCCGATGCCTGGCCGACGCCGACGCTTCTCAACCAACTCTGACCCTGCGGGATGGCGGGTGGGGCGTCGGCGCAGCCGCGCGTCGCCCCCATCCCTCAGACACCCAGTTGCTTTTCCCAAAGCACAACCAACTGGCGCCACAGATCCAGATAGGTGGCAAAGGTTTCCGGCCCCATGCCATCATCGCGCATCAACAGATCCATCTGCATCCGCGGGTTTCCCTCATCGCTCAGCCAGGCCCGCACATAGCGATAGCGCGAATTGAAATCGTTCATTTCGGCCGCATCAATCGGACGGTTCAGGATATACGCGCTGTGAAACTGAATCCCCTTACAGTTTTTCCCGTCCTTGCAATCCAGAAAATACACCCAGTAATCGCTTCTTGACACCTTACCGGTAATCATCGGATTGCCCGAACTGGTGGTGGTCAGCTTTGCCTGATACCCTTCGGACAGCATCGCCGCCTGAATCGATTCCGGGTCCGACGCCAACAGCCCCTTGCGCAAGCCGCCTGCAACCGGTGCCGGGGGTGCCGGCGTCTCGGCCTCTGGCGTGTCAGTGACGGGAAAGCTGCCCACGCCCTTGCTTATTCCCTCGGCCAGCGCAGGCGCACCAACCCCGATCGCGACCGCACAGGCGGCAATAAGAATTCGGTTCATGTTGTTTCCTCGCCCTTCAATCATCCAAGTTAACCTCACTGCCTGCCTCTGGGTCAAGCGGCACGCGCACGCCGCCCCCCGGATGAAGCGATTTGTCATCCTTTGCCCTGCCCTTGCCGCCAAAAGACACAGTTTTTCCCGGATATCGCGGAACAACGCGGCCCGACAAACATTGATTGCCCAACGGCGGGGCCTTCCCCGCAGCGCAACAAAAGGAACCTTCGACATGAAAAAGTTCATGACAACAACCGCACTCGTCGCCCTTCTGGCCACCCCCGTGCTGGCGCAGGACAACATGAGCGACGGCCCCTTCTATACGGCCCCCACCGACAGCCAAACCGCAGCAACCCCGTTTGAGCTGCGCGCCTCGGATCTGATCGGCAAACGGCTCTATACGTCCGAAGTCAAATTCGCCGACGCCGAAACCATGGACGTGTCCGACGACTGGAACGATGTAGGCGAAATCAGCGATATCCTCATGGCGCGCGACGGCAGCACCGAAGCAGTCCTGCTCGACATTGGCGGCTTTCTGGGAATTGGCGAACGCACCGTGGCCGTTACCATGGACAAGCTGAATTTTGTGCGTGATGGCAACGACGCGAATGATTATTTCATCGTCGTGACAGCCTCTCAGGCGCAGTTGGACAGCGCCCCTGAATTCGACGCCAAAAGCGTAGATGGCTGGACCATGGGCAACGCCACGCAACCGGCAACCACCACGGCCCCTGCCGCGCCGGAAACTGTCGCCACCACAACCCAGGCTGACACCACCATGCCCGCCAAGATGGATGACATGGACAAACGCGTCGAAGTCGCCGCAACCGAGGTGGACAGTGATGCCCTGATCGGCGCCCGGGTCTATGATGCCGAAAACGAATGGATCGGCGATGTGTCCAAACTGCTGATTTCGGACGAAGGCAAGGTGAACGAAGTCGTGCTCGACATCGGCGGTTTTCTTGGGATGGGCGAACACCCGGTCGCCGTGAGCATGGATGAGCTGACGCTGATGCACCCCGAGGCCGATGCCGACGATATCAGCGTGCATATCGCCGCCAGCGGTGACGCGCTCAAGGATATGCCCGAATGGAAAGATGCGGACAAATAATCCGCCCCCAACCTTTCTTGCAAACAACGATGGGCCGGTGCAAACGCACCGGCCCGTTTCGCGTTCAGCCCTCAGGCGACCAGCGCTTCGGCCTTTTTCAGATCGACCGAGACAAGCTGGCTCACCCCCAATTCGCCCATGGTCACCCCGAACAGACGGTCCATCCGGGCCATCGTCACCCCGTGGTGGGTGATGATCAGGAACCGGGTTTCGGTCTGGCGGGTCATTTCATCCAACAGGTCGCAAAACCGCGTCACATTGGCATCGTCCAAGGGCGCGTCCACCTCATCCAGCACGCAGATCGGCGCCGGATTGGCCAGAAACACCGCAAAAATCAGGGCCATTGCCGTCAGGGTCTGCTCACCGCCGCTCAGCAGTGAAAGCGTCGACAGTTTCTTGCCCGGCGGCTGGCACATGATCTCAAGCCCCGCATCCAGCGGGTCGTCGGATTCCACCAGTTCCAACCGCGCGTCGCCGCCGCCAAACAGGTGGGTGAACAATTGTGCAAAATTGGCGTTTACCTGTTCGAAGGCGGTCAAAAGCCGTTCGCGCCCTTCGCGGTTCAGCCCGGCAATACCGGTGCGCAGGGCCTTGATCGCCTCTTCCAGATCGGCCTTTTCAGTGATCAGCAGGTCATGCTCGCCCTGCACCTCGCGCGCATCCTCTTCGGCGCGCAGGTTCACCGCGCCCAATGCATCGCGCTGCCGTTTCAGGCGGTTTACCTCGGTTTCGATCTGTTCCGCCGGAGGCATCGCCTCGGGGTCGGCATCCAGCGTGTCCAGCAACACCTGCGGCGTCACCTCCAGGGCCTCGAATATCCGCGCCGCCGTCTGTTCCACGGCCGCACCGGCGGCCTCGGCCCGGGCCTCGGCGGCGGCGCGGGCCTCGCGCGCTTCGCTTGCTTGGCGTTCGGCATCACGGGCGGCGATCACCGCCATCCGCTGACCCGTTTCAGCGCTGGCCAGACCCTCCGCCGCCGCGCCCTTGCGCGCTGTCGCATCCTCAAATCCCCGGTCCAGATCGGCCCGTTTCGCCGCGATTTCATCGGGCGCGCCACTGGCCGCCGCCAGTTCGCCGCGCGATGTGGCAAGACGCGATTCAAGCTCGGCCATGCGTTTGCCCGCCGTTTCCAGACGGCTCTGCCACCCGGTCAGTTCCTTGTTCACCGCCTGTGCGCGCCGGCTGCGCGCCTCGCCGTCCCGGCGCAATTCATCATGGGCCGAGCGGCGCTGCATCATCGTCATGCGCGATGCCTCAACCGTCATTTTCACGTCCTCGACCTCGGCGCGCAGCCCGCCCAGATCGGGCAGTCCCGCCAGTGCCGTTTCGGCCTCATTCACCCGGGTGCGGGCGGCCATCGCCTCTTCTTCGTGGCGGGTCACGGCCAGACGGGCGCTTTCCAGCTTGCCATCGGCAATGTTGCGATCGGCCTCAAGGCGCGACAGGGCGCGGTTGGTTTCAGACACCTGCCGGTCGGCATCACGACGCGCCTCGCGCGCTTCGCGGTCGGTGCGGGTCAGATCCTCAAGCCGGGTTTTCAGCATGTCATGGGCCGTCGCGGCCCCTTCGGCACGGGCGCTGACGCGCTCCATCTCCTGCTTCAATCCCTCGATCCGGTTCATCTGTTGCAGCCGCAGGGCGGCGGCAGAGGGCGCATCTTCGGCCCCGGCGCGAAACCCGTCCCAGCGCCACAGATCGCCTTCGGTGCTGACCAACCGCTGACCGGGCAGCAAGGTGCCCTGCATCTGCGCGCCTTCCTCGGGCGCGACAAGGCCGATCTGCCCGATCCGGCGGGTCAGCACATCCGGCACGCGCACATGATCGGCCAGCGAAACGATACCCTCGGGCAAGGGCTGTGCCACGCCGTAACCGGGCAAGGGCGCCCAGCCCGACACCCCCGCCACCCCAATGGCCGGGGCGCGCAGATCATCGGCGAGTGCGGCGCCCAGCGCCTTTTCATAGCCCGGCGCGACGGACAAAAGATCCATCACCTGACCGTCTTCGGCGGTGTCACGCGCCACCAGTTTGGACAGCGCCGCCGCCTCGGCCCGAAGCGCGCCAAGTTCCCCCTCGGCGGCGCTGCGTTCGGCGCGGGCGTCGGCCTCGCGCGATTGGGCATCGCTGCGCGCCTCATCGGCAGCAATCAGCGCCGCCTCGACCCGTGCGGCCAGATCGGCGGCGGCGGTTTGGGCGGCGGCGGCGGTGTCGAAATTCGCGGCAACCCTGGCCAATGCCGCTTCGGCAGCCGTCACAGCGGCGCGCGCACTTTCGGCCTCGCCCATGGCGCGATCACGGGTGCGGCGGGAATCCTCGACCAACCGCTGGGCCGAATGGTGACGGGCGGACAGGCGCGCCACCTCTTCGGTCTGCGCGCCCAGGGCTGTCTCGCGCGTTGCCAGAACCTCGGTCGCTTCGCGCGCGGCGGCGGCGGCGATGGCCAGTGCCTCGGCCTGCCCTTCCATCGCGTGGGCCAGCTCTGCCGCCTCACCCTCCAGCCGGGCGATGGTTTCACCGGCATCGCTGTTCAGGGTCTCTTCCCGCTCGGCGTCATGTTCAAGCTGACCGATGCGTTTTTGCAACGTGTCGATCTGGGCGCGGGCGCGGGTCTCGCTCTCGGCCAGTGCCTCGCGCTCGACCGTCAGGCGTTGCAATACCGCGCTGGCGATTGCCTCTTCCTCGCGCAGGGGGGCAAGGCGGCGTCGGCCACGTCGCGCGCCTGTTCTGCCGCCAGTGCGGCGCGTTCGGCTTCGCGCGCGCGCGCGGTGCGGTCGCGCAGCCCGGCCTGATCGCGCTGATGCGCCACGTCTGCCTCGCGCCAGCGGCGATACAAAAGCAACCCTTCGGCGCGCCGCAATTCAGCGCCGATTTCACGGTAGCGCGCCGCCTGACGGGCCTGCTGGGCCAGTTGCGCCAGTTGCCCTGCCAATGCCTCGACCACATCATCGACGCGCAAAAGGTTGGCTTCGGCGGCTTTCAGCTTCAGCTCGGCCTCGTGGCGGCGCTGATACAGGCCGGAAATCCCTGCCGCCTCTTCCAGAATGCGACGGCGGGATTTTGGTTTGGCGTTGATCAGTTCCGAGATCTGCCCCTGCCGCACCAAGGCGGGCGAATGGGCGCCGGTCGAGGCATCGGCGAACAGCATCTGAATATCACGCGCCCGCACCTCTTTGCTGTTGGCCTTGTAGGCAGAGCCGGCATCACGGGTGATCCGGCGCGTCACCTCAAGAACATCGGCATCGTTGAACCCTGTGGGCGCCAGCCGTTCGGAATTGTCCAGATGCAGCGCGACCTCGGCGAAATTGCGCGCCGGGCGTGATGAGGTGCCAGCGAAAATCACATCCTCCATCCCGCCGCCGCGCATGGCCGAGGCGCGGTTTTCCCCCATGACCCAGCGCAGCGCCTCAAGCAGGTTGGATTTGCCACAACCGTTCGGCCCGACAACCCCGGTCAGCCCCTCGGCGATGATCAGGTCGGTCGGATCGACAAAGGATTTGAAACCGTTGAGTTTCAGACGGGTGAATCGCACGTCGCTGTGGCCCCTGTTGCAAGATCAGGCGCTATTTTGGCCAATCCGGATGGGCAGAGTCAACGCGCCGCCCCTGCATATCGGCGGATCAGTGCAGTTATCCACAATATATCGCGGATCATCCGACCTTGCGGCGCAAAAGCCAGACAAAGAACGCCCCGCCGATCAGGCCCGTCACAATGCCCACCGGAATATCGTCGGGCGCCATCACTGTGCGCGCCAGAATATCGGCCCAAAGCAGGAACAGCGCCCCGAACAGCGCCGACACCGGCAACAGACGCACATGATCGCCGCCGACGATCATCCGCACGATATGGGGCACCATCAGTCCGACAAACCCGATAACCCCGGAAAAGGCCACCATCACCCCGGTGATCAGCGCCCCGACCACAAAAACCGACAGCCGGAACCGCGCCACGGGAATGCCAAGGGTCGAGGCGGTTTCATCGCCCACGGTCATTGCGTTCAGGTTGCCCGCGTTCAGAAACAGCCAGACCCCGCAAAGGGCCAGCACCACCAGCGGATAGGCCAACTGCCCCCATTGGGCCAGGCCCAGCCCGCCAAGCATCCAGAACACCACCGTGTGGGTGGCGCGCGGATCGCCCAGAAAGATCAGCATGTTGGCCGCCGACATCACGATGAACGACACCGCAACCCCGGCCAGAACCAAGCGATCGGCGCTGGTGGCCGAGGCAAGCCGCGCCACCGCCAGCACCAGCAATGTCGCGCCCAGCGCCCCGCCAAAAGCCATCAGTGGCACAGTGAGGAACCCGATGAACAACCCCGTGTGCAGCAGCGCCAATATGGCGCCAAACGCCCCGCCCGCCGAAATGCCCAACAGATGCGGATCGGCCAAAGGGTTGCGCGTGACCGCCTGAAGGCTGGCCCCCACCACGGCCAAACCACCCCCCACCAGACAGGCCAGCGCGGCCCGGGGCAGGCGGATATCCCACACGATGGCGGCGCGCCCCGCGCTCCAGGTGACATCCATGGTACCGGGGACGATCCGGTTGATCACCACGCCCCAGACGGTTTGCATCGGCACCTGCACGGCCCCCACGCTGACCGCCACCGAAAGCGACAGCAGCAAGGCAACCGTCCCCAGAAAGAGAGTAAGGCTCAGCCCGAATGTGCGCCCAAGCCGGGGCGCGTGATCGTCAGTTTGTCCGCTCATGGCTCAGGGCGCGCGAAAGGCGGCGGCAAGGGTTTTCACCGCGGCAATGTTGCGCGGCCCCGGCGTGGCCTCGATATAATCCAGCACGACGAAGCGGTCGTTTTTCACGGCGTCGATCCCGGCAAAGGCGGGATTATTGCGCATGAAATCGGCCTTCTGTTCGGCGGTGACGCTGCCATAATTCACGATGACGATCACCTCGGGGTTTCGTTCCACCACGGCCTCCCACCCGACGGTCGCCCAGCTTTTCTCAAAATCATTCATGATGTTGATGCCGCCTGCCTGTTGGATCAGGGCGTTGGGCATGGCATAGCGCCCGGCGGTGAAGGGCACATCTTCGCCGCTGTCATAGACGAACACCCGGGGCGGTGTTCTCAGCGGCGGCTGGGTGGCAAGGAAACCGGCCAGATCGGCCTTGTAACCCTCGATCAGCGCGGCGGCCTTGTCAGACACACCAAAGATCGCGCCCAGATTGCGCAGATCGTTATACATGTCCTCCATGCTGGCGGGGGCCTTGGGGCCGATGTGGATACAGCTTTCGGACAGTTCGTAAACCTTGATCCCGAATGGGGCGAGCTGTTTCGGGGGTCACTTCGCCGCCCACTTTCATGCCGTAATTCCACCCCGCCAAGTAAAAATCGGCATCCGCCCCGATCAGCACCTCCTTGCTGGGGGATTTCGGCGCCAGTTCGGGTAGTTTTGCCACCGCTTCGCGCATTTCAGGGTTCATCTTTCGGCGGTCGGAAATACCGATGTATCCCGCCATCCGGTCCGCCAGCCCAAGAACCAGCATCATTTCCGTCATGTTCACATCCTGCGATACGGCGGCCCTTGGCGGGGCATCAAATGTCACCACGCGATCACAGCTTTTCACGGTGGTCTGGGCGATGGCGCCACTGGCCAACAGGCACAGGGCAGCGGCGGCTGCGATGGTTTTCATTGCAATACTCTCAGGTGGGAAGGTGAAAGGAAAAATGATTGGTGTCGCTGATCGACAGGCGTTCGCGCCGGGCATTGACACGAAAGATGTCAGACACCAAAGGTTCGCTCAGCAGGGTATCGGGCAGGCCAAAGCCGCGCATATGTCCGCGATCAAGGATCAGGATATCGTCACAGATCGCGGCGGCCATGTTCAAATCGTGCAACGACACCACGATGGTCAGATCCAGATCCCGGATCAGGGCCAGCACCTCAAGCTGGTGACGGATATCGAGATGGTTCGTCGGTTCGTCCAGCACCAGAATCTGTGGGCCCTGCGCCAGGGCGCGGGCCACCATGGCGCGCTGCCGCTCACCGCCCGACAAGGTGGCGAATTCGCGGTGCTGTAATTGCGCAAGGTCCAGCCGCGCCAGAATGCCATCAACGACCGCCCCATCCCCCGCCCCCGACATGGACAGCGCGGCGCGGTGGGGGTGCGGCCCAGCGCCACAATCTCACGCACGCTCAACCCAAGGCCGGCGGGCTGTTCCTGCAACACCGCCGCCACCCGGCGCGCGGCGGCGCGGGCGGGCAGTTGCCACAGGTCATCGCCCCCCACCAGAACCCGGCCCGAATGCGGCGCGTGAAACCGGTACAGCAGGCGCAGCAAGGTGGATTTGCCCGCGCCATTCGGTCCGACCACCCCCAGAACCCGCCCCGCAGCGACGTGAAAACGCACAGGATGCAGCACCAGGGGGGCGCGTTTACGCGGCGCCCAGGTGGCATTTTCAACTGTCAGATGGGCGGCGCTCATGACAGGCGCCTGTCATCTTCTTCGGTCACGATCATCATCGACGGCACCCGCGCCAGTGTCGATTTGCGCAATGTGCCGGGGCGCTCCACCGACGAACACCCGCCATTGTACCGCAGGGCATAGGTTTGCGCAAAAGCCACCAGATCGTCGATGTCATCCTCGGGTGTGGTATCCCCGAACAGATAGGTCGCCTTGCGCGTGGCATGATAGGCCACAGTGCAGGGCCGCGAACAGCACGTCATGCAGGCGACGCCGGAAATGGCGAAATCGGCATCGACCAGATCGCCCGCCGCCGCAATGGCCGCACGCAATCGCGTGATCAGTTCATAACCGGACCAACAAGGCGCCCCGGTGTGTCTGCACGACAGGCAGACGGTTATTCTGTGTGTGGTCGTGTTGGTTTCCTGGCCCATGTCGCCCTCCGCGCAATGGCGGGGCAGGCGGCGAACATCGCATGGGGCACGGCGCAATCCGTGAACGCATCATGATCTCCTGACCGGACACCCCGCCCGGGTTGGTTGCATCAAAGTGCCGAACATCGGCACCCGTGATGGCAGGTCTCCTGACTCGCGGGTCGCTGCTTGCCCGATCCTTCCCGTGCCATTCGGGGCACAGTGGTGATCCTCGGGGTCGCTCGCCGCTTACAGTTGCGGGGGCAGTTACGGAGTTGGCGCGCCTTGGCTCTTCCTCACCGTATTCCCTTTTCATCCCGGTTTACGCCTTAGGCTGCCGGGAACCATCGCCGCCTGTTTGGGGGATTCACCCGCGCCGGTCAAGGCCGCAAAATGCCCGCAGCCGGTGGCGCAGCCATGCCCATGATTGTCGCAAATCACCTTGACCCGGACCCGCCGCCGGTGCCAAATGGCACAGCATGGTGCCCAAACCCGTGATCCACACGCCGGGCATAATTGGGAATGTGGAACAGGTGACCCAATCCGGGGCCTGCCACCACAGCCGCCCCCGCGACTGTCCGCGGCGAGCCTGCGCTGAGAATGCCACTGGAGCGATCCGGGAAGGCCAGCGCATGTGATGACCCGCCAGCCAGGAGACCTGCCATGCGGCGATGCAACCCTCCCGTCGGGTGTGACGGGCCAAGGAGATGAACCAAATGACGACACAAACACAAACCCTGCCCCGCACACAAACGGCGACCCCTGCCGTGATCCTGTTCGCGGTGGTTGCCGGTATCCTTTTGATCTGTGCCTCGGGTCTTGCGCAGGCCAGCGTCATGCATGACGCCGCCCATGACCAACGCCACGCCATGGCATTTCCCTGCCACTGATCCCAAGGCCGAAAACATGTTCAAAACTGTACTGACCAGCGCGGTGTTCGCTGGGCTGGCGGCAGGCGTTTGCGCCGCGCTGATCCAGTTTCAGTTCGTGATTCCGCTGCTGTTGGAAGGCGAATTGTACGAAACCGGCGCCCGGGTGCATTTCGCCATCGACGGCACCACCCAGAGCATTTCCGCCGCGCCTGCCATTGGCACCGACTGGGCACGCCATGGCCTGACCGTGGCGTTCAACGTCGTCACCTATACCGGCTTTGCGTTTCTGTTGTTGGCGGGCATGTCACTGGCGGCCCTGCGCGGCCATACAATCACCCCACGTTCGGGGCTGATCTGGGGGCTGTGCGGGTTCTTTGCCGTGCAACTGGCGCCCGCCTTTGGCCTGCCGCCAGAATTGCCCGGCACGATCGCCGCGGATGTGGACGCGCGCCAGATCTGGTGGGCCGCAACGACCCTTGCCACGGGGGGCGGCATCGCGCTGATCGCTTTTGGCCGGTCGTTGGTGCCGCTGGTGGGGATTGTTCTGATCCTGCTGCCGCAGGTATTCGGCGCGCCGATGCTTGACACATACTTTGGCATTGCCCCCCGGAACTGTCTGCCGAATTTGCCACCCGCAGCCTCGGGTCAGCCGCCGCCGGATGGGCAATTCTGGGGTATCTTGCCGGGTTCTTTTATTCCCGGCTGGCCGAACAGGGCAATCCCGTCCCCGCATGAACGATCACGCAGGCACCCTTCCCTTGAGGCACAGGCGCAACCGCCCGGCGGCGCGCGCATCCTCGATCCAGCCATCTGGTGCCTGCGCATACAGCGCCGCAAATCCATGGATGTCGGCGCAATCGCCGGCATCCACCCCGGAAAACAGATATGTCGCCTTGCCCGGCGCCCGAAACGCCACGCTCACCGGTTCGCCACACATGGTCATGCAATCGACCTGCCGCAGGATGAAACCAACGGGAACCACCAGCGCGGCAATCAGCGCGGCCCCTTTGGCCGTGGTCCCGGCCCGACAGGACGCGCATATCACAATTTCATGGCTCATCGCCCGCCCCTAATTCAGGTGTGCCCGCCGATCAAGCCCCGCCCAAAGGATACCCCATGCCCGCAAAAATCCCTGCCACCGTCGTTACCGGCTTTCTCGGCTCTGGCAAGACGACCCTGATCCGCCACATGCTGCAACACGCCGAAGGACGGCGCATTGCCCTGATCATCAACGAATTCGGTGACCTTGGCGTGGATGGCGACATCCTGAAAGGGTGCGGCGATGAAACCTGCACCGATGACGACGTGATGGAGCTGTCCAACGGCTGTATCTGCTGCACCGTGGCCGATGATTTCATCCCCGCCATGGAAAAGCTGCTGGACCGTCCCAACCCGCCCGATCACATCGTGATTGAAACCAGCGGCCTTGCCCTGCCGCAACCTTTGGTACGGGCGTTCAACTGGCCCGGCATCAACACCCGTGTCACGGTCGATGGCGTGGTCACGGTGGTGGATGGCAAGGCGGTCAGCACGGGCCAGTTTGCCCATAACATCGCCGCTGTGGATGCCCAGCGCGCGCAGGATGAAAACCTCGATCACGAAACGCCCCTGTCCGAGCTGTTCGAAGATCAGATCGCCTGTGCCGACATGATCGTGGTGAACAAGGCCGATCTGCTGGGCACAGACGAGGCCACTGCACTGGCCAGCCGCCTGAAATCCGACAGCCGCGATGGCGTGCAGGTGGTCACCGCCACCATGGGTGCCCTGCCCATTGGTGTGCTTTTGGGCCAGAACGCCGCCGCCGAAGCCAGCCTTGAGGCCCGCCACGAGGTGCATCATCACCATCACCACGACGAAGATGATGATCACGACCATGAACACGAACATGGCCACGACGAATTTGAATCCTTCGTGCTCACCCTGCCAGAACTCAGCGATCCGGCGGCGTTTTCGGCCCGGGTGGTCGAAACGATAAAGGCCCACAACATCCTGCGCCTCAAAGGCTTTGCCGCCGTCACCGGCAAACCCATGCGCCTGACCATGCAGGCCGTCGGCCCCCGCATCGACAGCTATTTTGACCGCCCCCTTGGCGCAAATGAACCCCGCGAAACCCGCCTTGTGGTGATCGGACAGGCCGGGCTGAACCGCGCCGCCATTGAAAAGGCGCTGGCGTGACATTGATTGTCGAACCGGGCGACCCCCTTGCGCCCGGCCCCGCCGCGCTGTTGGCCGCCAGCCACGCGTTGATGGAGGCGTCCTTTCCCGCCGAGGACAATCATTACCTCTCGCTCGACGCGTTGAAATCCCCCGAAATCGCGTTCTTTGTCGCCCGCGACGGGGCCGAAACATTGGGCACCGGCGCATTGGCACAAAAGGACGGCTACGGCGAAGTAAAATCCATGTTCACCTCTGAAACCGCCCGTGGGCGCGGCGTGGCAGGCGCCCTGTTGCGCCAGATCGAGGATCACGCCCGCGCCCTCGGCCTGCCCCTGCTGCGTCTTGAAACCGGCAACATCCTGCACGCCGCCCATCGCCTTTACGCGCGCCACGGGTTTACCGCCTGTGGCCCCTTCGGCGCTTACCTCGCCAACACAACAAGCATTTTCCTGGAAAAGCGGCTGGACTGACATGCACCTTCTTGCCGCCACCCCCGGCACCGTGGACGACGGAAATGAGCCCGTCGATCTGGGCCAGACCCCCGCCGATATCGTGCTCATCTCGGCCGCCGACACCGAACTGGCCGCCCTGTCCGAGGCGCGCGCCGAACTGGCCGATGCGCCCACCCTGCGGCTGGCCAACCTGACCCACCTGATCCACCCCATGTCGGTTGATCTGCATCTGGACAACTGCGCCACGAAATCCCGGCTGGTCATCGCCCGGATGCTGGGCGGTGCGGGATACTGGAAATACGGGTTCACCCAATATGCCGCCCGCCTTCATGCGGCGGGCATCCCCTTTGCCGCCCTGCCCGGTGATGACAAACCCGATGCCGAAATCCGTGCGCTTTCAACCGTCTCAGACGAAGACTATGACGCGCTCTGGTCCTATTTCGTCGAAGGCGGCCCCGCCAACGCCACCAACCTGCTGCGCTACGCCGATGCGATGCTGAACGCGCCCTCCCGGCGCGCCGAAACCCCCGCCGCCGCGCCCCTGTTGCGCGCGGGCGCCTATTGGCCAGGCAGCGGCCCAACCCCGCTCGCCACGCTCCGCGAACACTGGCAGGATGTCGCGCCCGTCGTGCCGATCATATTCTATCGCGCGTTGGTACAGGGCGCCGGGCTGCACCCGATCAACCGCCTCACCCGCGCCCTGCTGCGCGCCGGGTTGAACCCGCTGCCCGTCTTTGTCGCCTCGCTGAAAGATCCGGTATCCGCCGCCACCCTCGATCACCTCTTCACCGCCGCCCCGCCGGACGTAATCCTCAACACCACCGCCTTCGCCACCGGCTCGCCCCATCAGGGCGACCGCGAAACCACCAACCCTCTGGCGATGCCCACCGCCAACAATGCCCCGGTGTTTCAGGTCGTCCTTGCCTCGGGCACCGAAGAATCCTGGGCCAAGGGCACAACCGGCCTGTCGGGGCGTGACATTGCCATGAACGTCGCCCTCCCCGAGGTCGACGGCCGCATCCTGTCGCGCGCCATCAGCTTCAAGGGCGAGGCTTACTTCGACGACGCCACCCAATGCCCCATTGCCACCTACCGCGCCAACGGTGAACGGATAGATTTCGTGGCAAGCCTGACCAAAAACTGGGCCACCCTGCGCAACACGAAACCAAAAAACCGCAAAATCGCCCTGATCCTCGCCAACTACCCCAACAAGGACGGGCGCCTGGCCAACGGCGTCGGCCTCGACACCCCCGCCGCCACCGCCCATGCCCTGCGCACCCTGTCAAACGCAGGCTACACCATCGAAAATGCCCCAGCCGACAGCCAATCCCTGATGGAAAGCCTCCTCGCTGGTCCCACCAACTGGCTCACCGATCACGCCGACAAAAAGGGCGGGCAAACTCTCCCCCTCGCCACCTACGAAAAGCACTACGCAAAACTCCCCCTCGCCCTGCGCGACCAGATCGAATCCCGCTGGGGCAAACCCGAACAAGACCCCTTTTTACTGACTCAAATACTCAAATCCGGCACCGCCCCGACCGCAGGCTTCAAACTCTCCATCCACCGGTTCGGCAACGCGGTCGTCGCCCTGCAACCGGCGCGCGGCTATAACATCGACCCGACCGAAACCTACCATTCCCCCGATCTGGTTCCGCCGCACAATTATCTCGCCTTCTACATCTGGCTGCGCGAACACTGGGGCGCCCACGCCCTTGTCCATATGGGCAAACACGGCAACCTCGAATGGCTCCCGGGCAAATCCCTCGCGCTTTCCGATGAATGTTTCCCCGAGGCGGCCATGGGGCCGATGCCCCACATCTATCCCTTCATCGTGAACGATCCCGGCGAAGGCACCCAGGCCAAACGCCGCGCCCAGGCGGTGATCGTCGATCACCTGACCCCGCCCCTGACCCGCGCAGAAACCTATGGTCCCCTGCGCGACCTCGAAGCGCTGGTCGACGAATATTACGAGGCGGCAGGCGTCGATCCCCGGCGCATCACCCACCTGCGCCGGGAAATCCTGTCGCTCACGGCCATATCGGGCCTCGACAAGGACGCGCAGTTCACCGGCGACACCGACAGCGACCTTGCCAAACTCGATGCCTACCTCTGTGAATTGAAAGAGGCCCAGATCCGTGACGGCCTGCACATCTTCGGCCAATCCCCAACCGGCCCCCTGCTGCGCGATCTCGCCATCGCCCTCGCCCGCATCCCCCGGGGCGACGGCAAAGGAAAGAACGCATCGCTCCTGCGCGCCTTGGCCCATGATCTCGATCTGCAATTCGACCCACTCGATGCCGATATGGCCGCCCACTGGAGCGGCCCGCGCCCAACAGCGCTTGACCTCACCAATGAGCCCTGGCGCACGACCGGCGACACAATCGAACGCCTCGAACTCCTGGCCCAAACCCTATGGGACGGTGGGCGGGGCGTCGGCGACAGCCGCGCGCCGTCCCCCGGCCCCGCAACAACACAAGTCCTCGACGAACTCAAAACCATCACCCAGACCGTCACCCGATGCGGCCCCGCCGAATCCACCGCCCTGCTCACCGCTCTTGACGGCCGTGCCATCCCGCCCGGCCCCTCCGGCGCCCCCACACGGGGCCGCCTTGACACGCTTCCGACCGGGCGCAATTTTTTCAGCGTCGACAGCCGCGCCGTGCCCACGCCAACCGCCTGGGCGCTGGGGTGGAAATCCGCCAATCTACTGATCGAAAAACACCTCCAGGATCACGGTGACTGGCCCCGCACCCTGTTGATCACCGCCTGGGGCACCGCCAACATGCGCACCGGCGGCGACGACATCGCCCAGGCCCTCGCCCTCATGGGGGTGAAACCCACATGGGATTCCGCCAACCGCCGCGTGACCGGCTTTGAGATCCTTCCCGCCAGCACCCTCGCCCGCCCCCGGGTCGATGTCACCCTGCGCGTTTCGGGCTTTTTCCGCGACGCCTTTCCGCAACTGATTGATCTGATTGACAGCGCCGCACGCGCCGTCATGGCGCTGGACGAACCACAGGATATGAACCCCGCCGCCCATCGTGCCCGCAGCGAAAACGACACGACCCGGGTTTTCGGCTCCAAACCCGGGGCCTATGGCGCGGGCCTGCAAGCCATGATCGACGAAAAACTCTGGGCCAATACCGCCGATCTGGCTGACGCCTATCTCGCCTGGGGCAGCTATGCCTATGGCAGGGGCGATGAGGGACGTCAGGACCGAAGAGCATTTGAAACCCGCCTGAAACAAACCGAGGCGATCGTCCAGAACCAAGACAACCGAGAACATGATCTGCTGGATTCCGACGATTATTACCAGTTCGAGGGCGGTGCCGCCGCCGCTGTGCAAACCCTGCAAGGGCAGCAACGCCCGATCTATCACAACGATCACTCACGCCCCGAACGCCCGGTCATCCGCACTTTGGACGATGAAATCGGGCGGGTTGTCCGCTCGCGCGTGGTCAACCCGAAATGGATTGATGGGGTAAAACGCCACGGCTATAAAGGCGCTTTCGAAATCGCCGCGACCGTGGATTACATGTTTGCCTTTGCAGCCACCACCGGCGCGGTGAAATCCCACCACTTTGATCTGGTCCATGCCGCCTTTCTCGAAGACGACGCCACCCGCGAATTCATCGCCGAACACAACGCCCCGGCCCTGCGCGAAATCGCCCAGCGGCTGGACGAGGCGATCAAACGTGGCCTCTGGACCCCGAAATCCAATTCGGCCCACGCCCTGATCGACCGGTTGCGCCACTAAAGCACTTTCGCAAAAACCTGTATCACCCAACACTGCCTGAAATCAGAGATTTCAACGCCTTGGGTGATACTGAGTGTTTCAGGTATTGCGAGAAGTGCCGTAATCACAGTTCAGCCTGGCCCGGACTATCGCCTGATCCCCGGTCAGCCCGTTCTTGGCGACCTCACAGCCAGACGCCTGCATAATCGCCGTTTCCGCACGGGCCAGGATCGCCGCCTCGCCTGGGCGCCATTCCCGGCTGATGCGCATTGCTTCGGCCCGATCGCCGCGCACCCGGACGCTGAACGTCGAGGGGCCAACGGTGATCTGCTGCGCCGGGACGCCCTGAAAAGCGATGCTGGGGCTGTCACAGCCTGTCAGAACCACTGCCGCAAATACCAAAAAAGCAGGATATAAATTTTTCATACCCCGTTATCACCACAACGAGGTTAAATATTGGTTAACGGTATTTTAGCCACAACCCGATGAAATAAAAGATATACTTGGCCGGGCAGCTGTCCACAGCGCAGGCTGGACAATATCATCGCATCACTTGCAAACCGGAGTTCCCCATTCAATGCGTCGCGCTTACTTTCCTCTCGTTCTTCTGTCCCTCGCCGCCTGTGACGTTGCCGATGTCACCACGCCGCCAATCATGATCACGCCCAAAACCCCGGGCAACGCCGTGGGGATTGATGTCTATGCCCGTGATCGTTCGCGGGGCAATCCGGTGCCGCGGTTCCGCGGTCAGGAAACCGTCACCATCCGCACCCGTGGCACCGGTGAAAACGGCGGCGGCAATGTGGAAATCAGCGGCGTGCCCTGCGTGCTGGATGCGGGGCTTTACACCGCCCGGTTCAATACTCCGGCCAATGTGGTGGTGCCTGATTACGGTCCGAACTCTCCGGCGATCTTTGTGCGCTGCACCCACCCCGACGGGCGCGCCGGATCGTCCACGGTCAGCGCGTTCAATTTCACCTCGGCCCAGCGACAAAACGCCGCCATCGGCACAGGCATTCTGGGCGCCATCGTGATCGGCGCGGTCAATGCCGCCCAGACGAACCCGCAAACCGACGAATTCAAATACCCGCTCGTTTCGGTGCGCCTGAAATAAGCCCCCTTGCACCCACCTCACAGGCGCGACACTCTGGGCGCGACTACACCGGGGGATATGACCATGACCGACACGCCAAAGCCCGACACCCAGGCCGATCTTGATCGCCACAATGCCAAGATGGCCAAGAAAAAGGCCGCCCGAGACAAGATCATGGCGACCAAGACCGATCAAAAGGGGCTGGTGATCGTTCATACAGGTAAGGGCAAGGGCAAATCCAGCGCCGCCTTTGGCATGATCTTTCGCTGTATCGCCCACGGTATGCAGTGCGCCGTGGTTCAATTCATCAAAGGCGGGATGAGCACGGGCGAACGTGATCTTATCCTGCGCCACTTCACCGACACCTGCGCCTTTCACACCATGGGCGAAGGGTTTACCTGGGAAACCCAGGACAAATCACGTGATATGGAAATGGCCGCTGCCGCCTGGGACAAAGCCAAAGAACTGATCCGTGATCCGGCCAACACCATGGTTCTGCTGGATGAAATCAACATCGCCCTGCGCTATGACTATCTTGATGTAAACGAGGTTGTGGCATTCCTGCGCGATGACAAACCGCCCATGACCCATGTGGTTCTGACCGGGCGCAACGCCAAGGATGAATTGATCGAAATCGCCGATCTGGTGACAGAAATGGAATTGGTGAAACATCCGTTCCGTTCGGGCGTCAAGGCGCAGATCGGCGTGGAATTCTGACGCCCCGCGCGCTCAGGCGATGCCGCGAAACTTGTCCTCTATATCGCTGGCAAACACAGCCACGCGGGTTTCCATTCGTGTCTCGATGGAGCGGCGCGCCAACCGCAAGGATTGCACCAAGAGCCGCGCGCTCAGGGTGCGGGGCGCCACGGAAAAGGCAACCGTAAGACGCGTCACGGATCGCGCCAGCGCCATGACATCCACCGCGATGTTCAAATCAACGCCAGCGGTCGCCCCGTGCAATTCATACCCCGAAGGGGGGTCAAACTGCACCATGCGCCCGTCTATCTTCCAGGTCCGGTTGCGATATTCGGCATTCAGAACCCATGTGGAGTCAGGCCCCACAGGGCCGGGGCCACTGGTGCGGCTGACATCGATTCCGCGCCGCAAGGCCTGCCGCTCAAACGCGGTGAAATCGCAGGCGGCGCGGAACACATAAGCCTGCGGTGCCTCGATATCCTTGCGGGTCGAAAATTCGATCATGCCCTGCCCTTTTGGTTGTGTCGTGGCGGCGTGTGGATTTTTGACCTAATCCAGACTGTCCGCAACCCAATGGGATAAAAGAAACCCGGCGATCGCGCCCTTGCGCGGGGCATTGATGCGCGGATGTTCGCCGGCGAAAACCTGCATCATATCCTCGCGCGACAGCCACAATGCCTCTTCGATCTCGGCCGGGTCGATTGTGATCTCATCGTCCAGTGCCACCCCCTGGCACCCAAACATCAACGAAGCGGGAAACGGCCAGGGCTGTGACGCCAGATACCCCACGTCCCCCACGCGAATGCCCGCCTCTTCAAACACCTCCCGGCGCACGGCGGCCTCGATGGTTTCACCCGGTTCGACAAACCCCGCCAGCAACGAAAACATCCCCGCAGGCCAGCCGGGCGAGCCGGCCCAGCAAAACCGAATTGCCCCGGGTGATCAGCATGATCACCACCGGATCGGTGCGCGGAAAGTGATGGCCACCACAGGCCGGGCAATCGCGCTGCCAGCCCGCCATGGCCATCTGTGATTCGGTGCCGCAACGGGCGCAAAACCGATGGGTCACATGCCATCCCAGCACGGCCTTGGCCGTGGCAACCAATTCGGCATCCTGCGGCGACAGATCGCTCATCACGCCGCGCAACTCGGCAAATGCCTGATCCCCGGATACGCCGGGGTGGCGCTGTTGCGACGGATCAAAGAAATCATTCAATGTATCGGGAAGCGCCTCCGGCTCCCATGCCGACAGGTCGACGGCAAAACGCGGGCCATTGTCCAACCCCAGAAACACCGGCGGCCCGCCATCCTTCAGCACCGGATCGCCAGGGGAAAGCCAGCCGGGGGTCGGGCGCCCCCCACAAGGGAAAACAACGGCTTGCCCCGCCATATGGGCAGCACCCGCGCCGCCGGATCGTCCAGCATCCGCGCCAACGCCGCCCCGTCGCCGCGCAGCTCTGCCGCGCGGTTCAACGCACCGCCACCAAAGATCACCGTTTCCGCCAGTTTCATTCCGCTCTCCGCCCGGTTGCCCCCATTGGGTGCCACGCCAGCACGACGCGGTAAATGCACCACAGACGAAAATATTTACACTCTCAATCTAAAGGCGATCTTAAATCTATTCACTCCCGGAAACGTATATGCGAAATATTCCTTGCCAAAGGAATTCCTGTCATGATGCTCTCGTATGATCCCGCCACCCCACTCAGGAGATCCGGATGTCTGTCAAAGCTGTACCCAACATGAGCCGCCGTTCCTTCCTTAACCTCACCGCGGCCGGCGGCGCGCTGGTCATGGTTCACCCCTTTTCGGCCCAGGCCGCGGCAGGGCAGGCACACCTGCGGTTGATGGAAACCACCGACCTGCATGTGCATGTCTTCCCTTATGATTATTATTCGGATCGTCCGGTCGATACCGTCGGTCTGGCCCGCACCGCCGCCCATATTGCTGACATCCGCGCCGAGGCAACCAATACCCTGCTGCTGGATAATGGCGATTTTCTTCAGGGCAACCCCATGGGCGATTACATCGCTTATGAGCGTGGCATGAAAGACGGCGACCTGCATCCCGTCATGGCCGCGATGAATACGCTGGGCTTTGATGCCAGCACCCTGGGCAACCACGAATTCAACTATGGCCTTGATTTCCTGATGAAATCCGTGGCCGGTGCCGGGTTCCCCATCGTCTCGGCCAATGTGGTCAAGCAACAGGGCAGTGATCCGACCAAAGACACAACGCTGCTGCCCCCCTTCATCATCCTCGATCGCACCCTGACCGACGGCGCCGGCGAAACCCACCCGATCAAGATCGGGCTGATCGGCTTTGTGCCACCGCAGATCATGAACTGGGACCGCAAGCACCTTGAGGGCAAGGTCACCACCCGCGACATCCTGACCGCCGCCCGCGCCCATGTTCCGGTGATGAAAGAACAGGGCGCCGACATCATCATCGCCCTGTCCCATTCGGGCATCGGCGCACCAGAAGACCACGAGGGCCTAGAAAACGCCTCGACGGCACTGGCCCTCGTCGATGGGATCGACGCGATCCTGACCGGCCATTCGCACCTGGTTTTCCCGGGGCCGAATTATGAAGGGTTTGCCGGGGTCGATGCCGCAAAGGGCACGCTGCATGGCAAACCCGCCACCATGGGCGGCTTTTGGGGCAGCCACCTTGGCGTCGTCGATCTGATGCTGGAACGCGATGGCGCGGGCTGGCGGATTGCCAGCCACGCCAGCGAAACCCGCCCCATCGTCAAACGCAACGAAGATCGCACGGTCACGCCGCTGGTCCAAAGCGATCCGGCGGTCCTGGCGGCGGCTCAGGCCGATCACGACGCGACACTGGCCTATGTCCGGCGCGGCGTCGGCAAAACCTCAGCCCCCTCTACAGCTATTTTGCCCTGGTGGCCGATGACCCCTCGGTGCAGATCGTCAGCCAGGCGCAAACCTGGTATATCGCCCAGATGATGGCCGGCACCGAATATGAGGGCCTGCCGATCCTGTCCGCCGCCGCCCCGTTCAAGGCCGGCGGGCGGGGCGGCCCGGAATATTACACCGATGTGCCCGTGGGGGATGTGGCGATCAAGAACGTCGCCGATCTCTACCTCTATCCCAATACCATCCGGGCAGTAAAAATCAGCGGCGCCCAGTTGCACGGCTGGCTTGAACGCAGTGCCGGGATGTTCAACCAGATCCCGGCAGGCGGCAAGGATCAACCCCTGCTCAATCCCGATTTCCCCAGCTATAACTTCGATGTCATGGATGGCGTCACCTATCAGATCGACCTGTCCCAACCATCGCGCTTTACCCCCCAGGGCGCCCCGCTCAATCCCGGGGCATCGCGGATCGTGAACCTCGAATATCAGGGCGAACCCGTGACCGACGAGATGGAATTCATCGTCGCCACGAACAACTACCGCGCGTCGGGCGGCGGTGATTTCCCGGGTGCAAAGGGCGATACCATCGTTTTTGAAGGCCCCGATACAAACCGCGACGTGATCGTGCGCTATATCGTGGAACAGGGCACCATCAACCCAAGGGCCGATGGCAACTGGTCCTTTGCCCCCTCCCCGACACCACGGCCACCTTCGATACCGGTCCCGGCGGTGCGGCCTATGCAGATGCCGTCCCCGGCGTCACGCTCACTCCGATGGGCGATGGCGACGACGGCTTCACCCGCTTCCGCCTGACCCTCTGAGGCCTGGTGATCAGGGCGCGCCACATCGCGGCGCGCCCCGCTTTTACTGATAAAAATACTCATACAACACTTGCCACCCAACATCCCGCCAACGATGGCACGCCCGCCCGAAGGGCGGCAAAGGAATGTTCTGCGCGCAGCGCGCCTTTGGATCAGACCCCGAGACACCAGCGCATGATCGCCTTTTGCGCATGCAAACGGTTTTCGGCCTCGTCAAAGATCACCGAATTGGGGCCGTCCATCACCGCGCTCGTCGCCTCGTCGTCGCGGTGGGCGGGCAGGCAGTGCATGAACAACGCATCCTCGTTTGCCTTGGCCATCAGGGCCTCATTCACCTGATAGCCACGCAATTGATTGTGGCGCCGCTCCCGGGCCGATTGCGGATCATGCATGCTGACCCAGGTGTCGGTCACCACCAGATCGGCCCCCCGCACGGCAGCCTGCGGATCACGCTCGATCTTATAAAGCCCGCTCAGGGCCGGATCGGGGTCAAGGGGCGGCGGGCCGGTAAAGACCAGTTCAAAGTCCAATTGCTTTGCCGCATGGGCGAAACTGGCAAAGACATTGTTGCCATCCCCAGACCACACAACGCGGCGCCCTTTGATCGGGCCGCGATGTTCCTCAAACGTCTGAATATCGGCCATGATCTGGCAGGGGTGCGACGCGTTGGTCAGCCCGTTGATCACCGGCACGGTGGCATATTCGGCCATGTCCAGCAGGGTTTGTTCCTCAAATGTGCGGATCATGATCAGATCGACATAGCGGCTTAACACGCGGGCGGTGTCGGCGATGGTTTCGCCGTGGCCCAACTGCATGTCGGCCCCGGACAGCACCATCGTCTGCCCCCCCATCTGCCGCACCCCTACGTCAAAGCTGACCCGGGTGCGGGTGCTGGGCTTTTCAAAAATCAGCGCGACCATGTGGTTTGCCAGTGGCAGTTCTGCGTCCGGCGTGCCGCGCAACTGGCCCTTGCGGGCCTTTTTCATCGCCATGGCGCTGTCGATGATCTGCCGCAGCGCGGCAGGGTCGGTTTTGTCGATATCAAGAAAATGGGTCATACAATCTGTCTCTTGGGGGAAGGCGTCGGGCAAAGGTGGTCAATTCAGCCGGTGTGCGCCTGAACTCTGGCGGCGGCGCGGTCAAGGCGGGTCAGTGCCTCGGCGATATCGGCGTCCGTCAGGGTCAGCGGCGGCAAAAGGCGCAGAACATTGTCGGCGGCCGGCACCGTCAGCACATGTTCGGAATATCCCGCCGCCATCACATCGGTGTTCGGGGCCACGCATTTCAGCCCCAGCATCAATCCGTTGCCCCGCACCGCCTCGAACACCCCGGGGTGCGCGGCGACAAGGGATTCCAACCCCTGCCGAAACAGCGCCGCCTTGCGGTTCACTTCGGGCAGGAACGCCGCATCGGTCATGATTTCCATCACCCGCGCCCCCACGGCACAGGCCAGCGGATTGCCGCCATAGGTTGACCCATGGCTGCCCGCCGTCATGCCACTCGCGGCAGCCTCGCTCGCCAGAACCGCGCCCAGGGGGAAACCGCCGCCAATACCCTTGGCCACCATCATGATGTCCGGCTCAATCCCCGCCCATTCATGGGCAAACAATTTTCCCGTCCGCCCCATGCCACATTGCACCTCATCCAGAATCAGCAGGATGCCGTGATAATTGCACCGGTCGCGCAGCCCTTTAAGGCATTGATCAGGCAGCGGGCGAATGCCGCCTTCCCCCTGAATCGGTTCAACCATAATGGCGGCTGTGGTGTGGGTGATCCCATTGCTCAGCGCCTCGTGATCGCCAAAGGGCAGATTGACGAAGCCGGGCAACAGCGGGCCAAAGCCCTTGGTCATCTTTTCCGATCCGGCTGCGGCAATCCCTGCGGCCGAACGGCCATGGAACGAACCGGAAAAGGTGATGATGTCGGTCTTTTCCGGCTGGCCCGCGTCGTAAAAATGCTTGCGCGCCATCTTGACCGCCAATTCACAGGCTTCGGTGCCGGAATTGGTGAAAAACACCGTGTCGGCAAAGGTGTGTTCGACCAGAAGATCGGCCAGCTTCTGCTGGGCCGGAATGTTGTAAAGATTGCTGACATGCCACAGCGCGCCCGCCTGTTTCGTCAGGGCCGCCACCAGATCGGGGTTGGCATGGCCCAGGGCATTCACCGCGATCCCCGCCCCCAGATCAAGGTATCGCGTCCCGTCCGCTTCGGTCAGCCAGGCGCCTTCGCCTTTTTCAAACGATAGGGGGGCGCGGTTATAGGTGGGCAGAATCGAAGGGATCATGGGATCGGTCCTTAAGACAAGACAGGCCCCTTTTGGTGGCCGTTTGGCACGGGGCTGTCAACAATTTGCGAAGGGTCAGAGCAGCGGGCACAGCAAGGCGCGCCCGGGAATCGGGATCAGCGTCGGCGTCGCAGCGTGATCTGGGTAAATATGCTCATTCGGTTTGGATACGTCGGAAAGGGCGGTTTGTGAAGTAAATTTTCGCGCCACATCCCCGCCACCCGGCCAACCCAACCTTTTTGCCGCCGTCCCGATGCAACGTCGCGTCGCCTATCCCTTGTATCCGCCGCGTGGGTGATTAAAATAGGGCCAACCCATCCAGTGGGTGCCCAACCCATACCGTGGGTGCCGCAGTGCCGCGTCGCGCCTGTGCCGCCCAGATACCCCTGCCGCCAAGGAGCCGCCATGTCCTGGACCGATGAACGCGTCGAGACGTTAAAAAAGATGTGGGGCGAGGGCCAGTCGGCCAGCCAGATCGCCAAGGAATTGGGCGGTGTCACCCGCAATGCCGTGATCGGCAAGGTGCATCGCCTTGGCCTGTCCAACCGCGCCGCAGCACCGGTAAAGGCCGAACAGCCCGCCGAGGAGAAACCCGAAGTGGCGGCCAAACCCACGCCCGCCGCCGCGCCGGCACCCGAACCGGCCCCCGCCGCCCCCAAGGCGGCGGCCCCGGTGCCCCCTGCGCCGGCACCCGCGCCTGCGGTTCCGGCGACGACGAGCCATATGCGCAAGGCGATCATCCCCGCCGGGCAGCCTTTGCCACCGCAACCTTCGGCCAACGAAATCTCGCCCGAGGCTTTGGCCAGCGTGCGCGAAGTGGAAAAGACCTCCAAGAAAATCAGCCTCATGGAACTGACGGAGCGCACCTGCAAATGGCCCGTGGGTGATCCGGCAACCGATGATTTCTGGTTCTGTGGCCTGTCCACCCAAGCCGGAAAACCCTATTGCGAGGCACACGTGGGTGTCGCCTTTCAACCGATGAGTTCCCGCCGCGACCGGCGCCGTTAAGGCGCCTTGAACGCCCGGATCATGGCATCCGCTGTCATGATCCAAGTGACAGGGTTCGCGCGCGCAACCACGCCATGAACCCCCTGGGGTTGGCCGACCATTCGGCCAGTTCGCCAGGCGAAACCGGCACGCCGACCCGGGGCGCCTGTGGCTTGTTTGTCGAATGGGCCACCTCGTGCAACAACAACCCCTGGCGCAGCGTGGCAGACACCCGGTTTGCCATCTGATACCAGCGTGAATTCTGACCGGGGAAATAGATCGGCACCACAGTGGCACCCGAGCGCAGAATCATCTTGGCGGTGAACGGGTTCCATTCGGCCTCGATCGCAGGGCCAAACATCGTTGCCGACGACGCCACGACGCCAGAGGGGAACAGCACGATCACGCCGCCCTCGGCCAAATGGGCCATTGCCCGCCGACGCATGGCAAGGTTTTGCTTCAACGAATCCGCCTCGTGGGGGAACGGGACCGGGATCATGAATTGTTCAATCTCGCCCACCCCGGTCAACAGCGACCGGGTGAGGATCTTGTAATCCGTGCGCACCCGCCCCACCAGTTCGGCCAGCACCATACCATCAACCAGACCGTGGGGGTGATTGGCCGTGATAACCACCGGGCCGGTGGCGGGAATGCGGGCAATCTCATCGGCGGGGGTGGTCAGGGTAATCCCCATCACCCCAAGGGCCTGCGCCCAGAATCCCTGTCCATGGGGCACGCCCATTGCCTCGAACCGGCGGATCAGATGCAGAACCCGCAACTTGCCAGTGAGGAATTCCAGCCCCTGAATCGCGCGCGATTGCCATGGATTGGTGAACGTCCCCGCATAGGACAGGCGGCGCCGGTCATAGGGCTGATCGGCCAGATTGCCGCCATCCCCCTGCCCCACAAGGGGGCGAGTCGCGTCAAGAATGCCCGGATGTTCCGGTTCTGACGTCGGCGCGTCAGACGGGGGTGCACCACCGTCGCAGTGCCGCTGTCGGTTGGCGTTGGTGCCACGCGCCGCGCCCTTCCTGACCGGGCGAGGGGCGCTACATCTCTTCCCCAAACCTGTTGGCCACCAGTGTTTCAATCGCTTCTGCCAGTTGATCGGCCTCGGGGCCGCTGGTCTGAACCTCAATAAAGGTTCCCTTGGAGGCTGCCAACATCAAAAGCCCCATGATGCTGTCGCCGGCCGCGCTCAGCCCGTCCTTGGACACTGCCGCCCGGGCGTCATGCTGTTCGACCACTTCGACCAGTCTGGCCGACGCCCGGGCATGCAGCCCCTTTTCGTTCACGATTTTCAGCTTGCGCGTCACTGTCGTTGTCATTCTGTGTCCTCCCCGGGCACCACGAAGGCATCGATATACTTGCGCCCCGCCGCCAGCGCCATCTGCACGGCATCGGGCATGGAACGCTGGCGGGATTTGGCCAGCTTGATAAGCAACGGAAGGTTGACCCCGTAAACGATCTGCCGGTCCGCAGGCCGACAGGCACGCAGGGACAGGTTGCTGGGCGAGCCGCCAAACATATCGGTCGCAACAACCACCCCATCGCCCACGTCCACCGCATCGGCGGCGCCGCAGATCTCGGCCTGCTTTGCCACCCGATCGCCGTCGGGACCGATCGAAATCGACACCACGCCTGTCTGTTTTCCAACCACATGTTCAACCGCGGCCTGAAATTCAGCCGCCAATCCCCCATGGGCCACGATCACGATACCGATCACGCGAATTCACCCCGCATTCAGCCTCATAGCGGCCAATTTTCCGCGACCCGTGGCATCAAACCTGTTTCGCCCCGGCCGCAATTGCGGCCCGCCGCTCCATTTCACGGTGCCTAGTTGACACTTGCCAATCGGCCTCTGCAAGGGCTTTCGCCATGGCTTCCGCAACGGCGACCGAGCGGTGTTGCCCCCCGGTGCAGCCAAACCCGATGGCCAGATGCGTCTTGCCCTCATCGCGGTAGGCAGGCAGCAGGATCAGCAGCAAATCGCGCACCCGTTCAAACACCTCGTCATATCGCGGATCGGCGGCAACATAGGCGGCCACCCCCGGGTCAGTGCCGTTCAACGGGCGCAGGGCAGGTTCCCAATAGGGGTTTTGCAGGAACCGCACGTCGAACACCATATCAACCCCGTGCGGCAAGCCCCGCTTGTACGAAAAGGATTGCACCGAGACCGCCAGATCGCCGCCCTTTGCCCCGTCAAACCACATGGCCAATTCGGCGCGCAGGTCATGGGCGCTCATCTCGGAGGTGTCGATCACGATATCCGAGCGCGCACGGATGGGCGCCAAAAGATCGATTTCACGTGCGATGCCGTCTTCCGGGGTTTCGGCAGGGGCAAGAGGATGACGGCGGCGCGTTTCGGAATAACGACGCTGCAATACCTCGGTGCTGGCATCCAGAAACAACACATCGGCCCTGAGATCCGGTGTCGCGGCAATCCGGTCAATCGCCTCGATCAAGCCGAGGGTCGAAAAATCACGGTTGCGCGCATCAAGGCCCAAGGCCAGCGGGCGGTTGGGGGGTGCTCTGTCCAAAAGCAGTGGCAAAAGCGAAAGCGGCAGATTGTCGATCGCCTCGAACCCCATATCCTCAAGCGCGTTGATCGCGGTCGAGCGCCCGGCCCCCGACGGCCCGGTAACCAAAACCACGCGAACCGGGCTGTCCGGTGGGATCGGGCGGTGGAAATCATCCATGGTGTGGCACCTGTCCGGTTTTCAGAATCAATAGCAGCGCCGGAGCCAGATGCGAACCGATCTTCCCGGCAAGCAGCGGAATATCACAGCCCAGAATGTGGCGGGTCTGCGGGGTGGGCAAGCGTTCGCGCGGGGCTGCATCCAGATCGACGATCACGAATGCCGGCGCGGCTGGCGCAAGGGCGACCGGTATCAGGCCGATTCCCCGTGCCTCGATCAGCGGTGGCAGGGGCGCAGGGGCGCCCACCCACAGCCGACCATGGCACAAAAACAGATTGCTCTGGTCATCGGCAATCAGGCCACATCCAAGCGCCATCAACGCAAGCGCCAGCGCCGATTTACCCGCCCCGCTGCCCCCCGCAATCACGGCGGCATTGCCATTCAGCACCACGGACGAGGCATGCAGAACGATACTGTTGGCCCCGTGTTCCGAATTCAAACCGGCAGGCCAACCACAAAGCGTGCCCCGAGGGGATCAGAGGTGATGTCGGCGTCGGTGGGGCGGATGTTTTCGGCCCAGATCACACCACCATGGGCATCGACGATCTGTTTCGAAATCGCCAGCCCAAGGCCCGAATTGTTGCCAAACTGGCCCTCAGGGCGTTCCGAATAGAACCGGTTGAATACCTTGGTCAGCGCCGTTTCGGGGATGCCAGGGCCCGTGTCCTCGACCACGATCAGCACCCGGTTCTCACGCTTGCGCGCCCAGACACGGATGGCGTCGCCATCTTCGCAAAAGGAAATCGCGTTGGTGATCAGATTGACAAAAACCTGCGCCAGCCTGCTTTCCAGACCGTCAATAATGATCGGGTCCGCCGGCAGATCAGAGATGAACTCAACCCCTTTGGCCCTGGCATTCTCGCCCAGATGTTCGGCCAGATTGCCCAGCATGTTCAAAAGATCAAAGCTTTCCTCGTCTTCCTTGACCAGCTCACTGTCCAGCCGCGATGCGTTGGAGATGTCGCTGACCAGCCGGTCAAGGCGGCGCACGTCGTGGTCAATCACGTCAAGCAGGCGTTCGCGCTGTTCGTCCTTCTTGACGAACCGCAGGCTGCCCACGGCCGAGCGCAGCGACGCCAACGGGTTCTTGATCTCATGGGCCACGTCGGCGGCAAATTGTTCGTTCGCATCTATCCTGTCGTAAAGTGCGGCCACCATGCCCCGCAGTGCGCCGGACAGGCGCCCGATTTCATCAGGCCGGGCCGTCAGATCGGGAATACGCACCCGGCTGGGCTTTACGGTTTTTGAATTGCGGTCGCGCCCGATTTCCGCCGCTGCGGCCAGATCGGACAGGGGGTTGGCGATGGTCGAAGCCAGAACCAAGCTTAGCCCGATGGAGACCAGGATAGCGATAACGAACATCTGTAAAACCTGTTCACGCTCTTCGCGCACCAGACGGTCAATTTCACCCGCCGCGCTGGTGATCGCCACGACACCGATCACCTGATCATTCTGGATGATCGGGCTGGTCACGGCAAAAACAGCGCCCCCGTTCCCATCGACGCCGGTGTTTACCTGGCCTGCCCCTGACAGGGTTAGGTGAACCAGATTGCGCGCCTGCGCCTCGAAATCGGCGGGCGGCGTGTCAGACGAACCCGACGCGAATATCGACGACATTCCTTCCCACAGGGTATTGAGAAAATCGGTAATGGCCGTGCTGCCCTCGCCCGAATCAAACGCGCCCAGATTTTCCGGGCGACCCCGTTCAATGCCAACGGTCGAACCGATCAGGGCGCCGGACCGGTCGTAAACAAAGATTTCGTTCGCATTGGCAAAGCTCAGACCGCCAAGCACCGCTTCCGGGTCCATCGTGCCGGTCTGCGCCATTTTCGCGGCAAAGACATTGGACACCAGACCCGCCTCGGTCACCAGCGACGCTTCGCGCTGCACCACCAGACTGTCGCGGAATGGGTTAAGATACAGCACCCCGGCCACGAGAACCAGAATTGCCAGCAAATTGAACGTGATGATCTTGCGTGCCAGCGGCGAGCGGTTGATCGAAATCAGCCCGCGTTTCCGCCGCCGGTCGCGCAACTCTTGTTCAACGCCGGCACCGGGACTGGTCCAGTCTTCGCCCAGCACCACGCCGCGCTGTTTGCCAGTCGCTGCCTTGCCCACTTCGATCCCCGACGCCATCGTCATTGCTTACTCTTCGTTATAGCGATAGCCGATACCATACAGGGTCTCGATCGCGGAAAACTCATTGTCAACGCTGCGCATTTTCTTGCGCAACCGTTTGATATGGCTGTCAATTGTCCGATCATCGACATAGACCTGATCGTCATAGGCGACATCCATCAACTGATCACGGGATTTCACGAAGCCGGGGCGCTGCGCCAACGCCTGCAACAGCAGGAATTCGGTGACGGTCAGCGATACATCCATGCCTTTCCAAACCACCGCATGGCGCAGCGGATCCATCGACAGTTCGCCGCGCTGCATCACCTGAGATGCCTCTGCCTCGGTCACTTCGTCGCCTGAAATCACCTCCTGGCGGCGCAGCAATGCCCGGATGCGTTCGACCAGAAGACGCTGTGAAAACGGCTTTTTCACGTAGTCGTCGGCCCCCATGCGCAGGCCCAGAACCTCGTCGATCTCATCATCCTTGGAGGTTAGAAAAATCACCGGCATCGCGGTTTTCTGGCGCACCCGCTGAAGCAGGTCCATGCCATCCATGCGCGGCATCTTGATATCAAATACGGCCATGTCCGGCAGTCGCTTGTTAAAAGCGTCCAGTGCGGCCTGCCCGTCGTTATAGGTTTCAACTTCGAAACCCTCTGCCTCAAGTGTCATGGACACGGACGTCAGGATATTCCTGTCGTCGTCCACCAATGCGATCCTCGACATAGGTTTTCCTTGTGCTGCTCGTTTATTGTTTTGTTGTTTTGAAACCATAATCCTGTCTCGGAGTCCCAGAATCAACAATTAAGTGCGAGATCAGGCCGGTATCGGCGCCACAATTTAACCTCAAAGGTCTTAGCAATGGCTAAATTGTCTCACTTTTAGCGTTTTCGCGCCATCCGGGGCGGCTGTGGATAACACCATTCTGACATGGTTGCGCTAAACCCGGGGCTGGTTGCGCTAACCACTTGCGCGCCCCCGCGTACAAATGTTTTGCCTAAGTGACACCGCGTAAAGCAGGCGGTGCAGGCACCCCAAAGCGGGACAAACAGGAGAGCCACCATGGGCACAGGACGGGTCAACCCGACACAAACGCTGGAACAAAACGGAATCACCGGTTTGGGAAACGTCTATTACAACTTGCCCGAGCCCGACCTGATGACCCACGCCCTGACCCGCAATGAGGGCGAGATGGGGCGCGGCGGCACCTTGTTGGTCACCACAGGCAAATTTACCGGGCGATCCCCCAATGACAAACATGTGGTGCGCAGCGCGACCACCGAAGACACCATCTGGTGGGACAACAACGCCGAAATGGCGCCCGACGCCTTTGACCGGCTGTATGACGACATGCTGGAACATATGAAGGGGCGCGATTATTTCGTGCAGGATCTGTATGGCGGCGCCGATCCGGCCCATCAGCTTGACGTGCGGGTGGTGACAGAGCTGGCCTGGCATTCGCTGTTCATCCGCACCCTGCTGCGCCGCCCCGAGCGCACCGATCTGGATGAGTTTGTCGCCGATTTCACGATCATCAACTGCCCCAGCTTTACCGCCGACCCGAAACGGCACGGTTGCCGGTCCGGTACGGTGATCGCCCTCAACTTTGATCGCAAGGTGATCTTGATCGGCGGCACCGAATATGCCGGCGAGAACAAGAAATCGGTGTTCACCCTGCTGAACTATATGCTGCCGGAAAAGGGCATCATGCCCATGCATTGTTCGGCCAACCATGCGCCGGGCAATCCGGTGGACACGGCCGTGTTCTTTGGCCTGTCGGGCACCGGCAAAACCACCCTGTCCGCCGATCCGGCACGCACCCTGATCGGGGATGATGAACACGGCTGGTCTGATCGTGGCACCTTCAACTTTGAGGGCGGGTGTTACGCAAAGACCATCAACCTTTCGCCCGAGGCCGAGCCGGAAATCTTTGCCACCACCGAAAAATTCGCCACGGTCATCGAGAACATGATCTATGACCCCGAAACCAAGGAATTGGATTTCGAGGATGACAGCCTGACGGCCAACATGCGCTGTGCCTATCCGCTGCACTATATCTCGAACGCATCGCAAAGCGCGCTGGGGGGCCACCCCAAGAATATCATCATGCTGACCTGCGATGCCTTTGGCGTGCTGCCCCCGATTGCCCGGCTGACCCCGGCGCAGGCGATGTATCACTTCCTCTCGGGGTTCACCTCGAAAGTGGCCGGAACCGAACGCGGCGTGACCGAACCGGAACCGACCTTCAGCACCTGTTTCGGCGCCCCGTTCATGCCCCGCCGCCCCGAGACATACGGCGAATTGCTCAAATCCAAGATCGCCAAGCACGGCGCAACCTGCTGGCTGGTCAACACCGGCTGGACCGGCGGCGCCTATGGCACCGGGTCGCGGATGCCGATCAAAGCCACCCGCGCCCTGCTGACCGCGGCATTGGACGGGTCACTGGAAAAGGCACCGTTCCGCAAGGACAAGAATTTCGGCTTTGAGGTGCCAAGTTCGGTGATCGGCGTTCCCGACATCCTGCTGGACCCGCGCCGCACCTGGGACAACCCCGAAAGCTATGACCGGCAGGCGGCAAAGCTTGTCGCCATGTTCTCGGAAAACTTCGCCCAATACGCCGATCACATCGACGACGACGTTAAGGCGGTCGCCATCGGCTGACAGGTCACCGTCATGGTGCGCAACCAAGGGCAGGGCACCCCCCTGCCCTTTTTTCGTGGCCTCAGCCAAACAGCCCGCGCCGCAGCAAATTCAGCCCCGCCAGCACCAGCACGATCAGCGTCATCCGTTTAAAGCGCGCCTGATCCAGCCGGTCCTGTGCCACAAACCCCAACACCAGACCGATGCCCACCGGAACCAGCAGGAACAGCGACAGGGGCAGTGTTTGCAGGTTTAAAATCCCCGAGCGGACATGCGCCCCCAACAGCATCACCGCGCCCAAACCATACACCACGCCCTGAACCCGGATCTGCTCCATTTTGGGTGTTTCCAATGCCGTCAGATACATCACGGTGGGCGGCCCCCAGACGCCGGAAACCCCGCCAATGGCCCCGGCCAGCGCCCCGATCCCCAGTTCCGCCCGCCGCCGGTGGCCCGGCGCAATCCGCAAGGCCCAACCTGCCAGTTGCGTCAGCGCAAACACCACGATCGGCACGCTGAGGATCAGATACATGGCCCGCGTCGGCAATACCGTAACCAGTTGCGCCGACAGGACGATAAACACCATCACCATGGCGATAAACCGCCAATGCAGCCGCGCCGATGCTGCCGCCGGGCCCAGCCCGCCGCGCGTGGCTTGCCAACCGTTGGCGATCAGAGTGGGAACGATCAGCGCCGCCAGCGCCCGGTCCGGCGGCAGAACCGAGCCGAGCAGGGAAATCAGGATCGTCGGCAGGGCAAAGCCGACCGCACCTTTGACAAATCCGGCCAGCACCGCCGTGCCGCAAATGAACACCCAAAGCGTTACAGTGAAATCGGCCAATTGATACCCCCGGCGTTGTACCTGCTCTGTCTATCCCAGCGCCCCCAGCGCGCCAACGGCGAAGCGTTGGGTTATTTATGTTCAATACACGGCATAAAAAAGAAATGTTGTTGCGCGAGTGCCGCGCCTGCATTATGTCATGCTGCAACCGCACAACCACGGAGAGCCCGATGCCCCGAGATGCACAATCCCCCGGCACCACCGACAACCCGGCCTTGCTGAAAGGCCTGCTGGCCCTGTGCGGACCAGCGGTTGAGGCGGTCGATACCCTCACCGCCCGGGCCACCGAAACCCTGCGCGCCGCCCTGAGCGAAAATGGCAAAGTATCGCCCCGGCTGATCGAAGAAAATCAGACGGCCGCCCATGGGCTGGCGTGGCTGGCCACCTATGCCCAGGCCCTGCGCCAGATGCACGGCTGGGCCGAAGCATTGCAAAGCAACGGGCGGTTTGGCGAGATCGAACACTTGTTGCTGCAAATCAGCTTTGGTGAATTTCTGGGCCAAATCCATGGTGGCCTGCCCATGTCTCAGGGCGAAATCCTCCGCCCGCAAGACATTGGCCTGACCCAGGACGACATACGCGCTCTGATGGTGCCTGCCGTTGTGACCCTGACCCAAGGGGGCAACACCCAGGCCGCGCGCAGCCGTCTTGTGGCGCTGATGCAGGACCAGACGGCGCACAGCACAATGGGCGCAACCGGGCTGGACGATGAGCTGGAAATGATCCGCGATCAGTTCCGCCGCTTTGCCCAGGACAAGGTCACGCCCCATGCCCACGATTGGCACCTGAAAGATGAATTGATCCCGCTGGAGATCATCAACGAAATGGCGGAACTGGGGGTATTCGGCCTGACCATCCCCGAAGAATACGGCGGCTTTGGCCTGTCCAAGGCCAGCATGTGCGTCGTCAGCGAAGAATTGTCGCGGGGCTATATCGGCGTTGGGAGCCTTGGCACCCGCAGCGAAATCGCCGCTGAGCTGATCCTGTGTGGCGGCACCGAAGCGCAAAAGCAAAAATGGCTGCCCGGGCTGGCCAGTGGTGAAATCCTGCCCACGGCGGTGTTTACCGAACCCAATACCGGGTCCGACCTTGGGGCGCTGCGCACCCGGGCCCTGCGCGACGGTGACGATTGGAGCGTGACCGGCAACAAGACCTGGATCACCCACGCATCGCGCACCCATGTGATGACTCTGCTGGCACGCACAGAACCCGACACCAGCGATTACCGGGGCCTGTCGATGTTTCTGGCCGAAAAGACACCGGGCGAAGATGCGGTGCCGTTCCCCACACCGGGCATGACCGGGGGTGAAATCGGCGTGTTGGGATACCGGGGGATGAAGGAATATGAACTGGCCTTTGACGGGTTTGCGGTGAAGGGTGAAAACCTGTTGGGCGGGGAAACCGGCCAGGGGTTCAAGCAGTTGATGGAAACGTTTGAAAGCGCTCGCATTCAAACCGCCGCCCGCGCGATCGGCGTGGCCCAATCGGCGCTGGACGTGTCCATGGCCTATGCCGGGGGGCGTCAGCAATTCGGCAAGGCCCTGATCGAATTCCCCCGGGTGTCGGGCAAACTGGCGATGATGGCGGTTGAAATCATGGTGGCGCGCCAGCTCACTTATTTCAGCGCCCGACGCAAGGACGACGGCCAGCGCTGCGATCTGGAGGCGGGAATGGCCAAGCTGCTGGGGGCGCGGGTTGCATGGGCTGCTGCTGACAATGGATTGCAGATTCACGGGGGCAACGGGTTTGCCCTGGAATATCCGATTTCGCGAATCCTGTGCGATGCGCGGATCCTGAACATCTTTGAAGGCGCTGCCGAGATTCAGGCGCAGGTCATCGCCCGGCGTCTGCTTGGCTGAGGGTGGAACGCCTTCGGCGAGAGTATTTTTATCAGTAAAAAGCCCGGGCCGGACTTGTGAAATGCGCGGGCGCTTGTCATGTCAGGGCCATGAAGTATTTCCTGATCCTGCTGGCCCTTGCGGCCTGTTCCAGCGACGAAACCGTGTCGGCATTTGTCGACCCTGAAACGTCGTTCGCATTGCAAAGCATCGGCGGCGCGGATTTTTCCGCCCGTGCGACAATCACCTTTCCGGGCGAAGGCAAGGTGGTGGGCGCGGCGCCGTGCAACCGTTGGTCGGCCAAACAGGGGCTGCCCTACCCATGGGTGAAGATCGAAAATATTCTGAGCACCCGTGCCACCTGCCCCGAGCAAGAGGCCGAGGACAGGTTTTTCGCAGCCCTGCGCGCGATGACCCTGGTTGAGGCGACGGGCAACGTGTTGATCCTGAGCGACGAGACCAAGCGCGAGATGGTGTTTCGCGCTCAGAAGTGACGGGCGAACAGATCAAGCAGCCGTTGCCGCGCCGCAGGCAGGGGCGGTTGCCCAGGGACGGCGCAAGGTGGGTTTGCAGGAAATGCCCGGTGGTGCGCAGCCCAGCGCGCAATTCCGTGGCCGAGGCGGTGCCCTGCCCCAACATGCACAGCGGCAACGGCAGCAGGCGATCGGCCCATTCTCCCGCGCCTTGGCGGCTGACCGCGCGGCCCGTGCGGGGGAAACATAGGCCAGATCATCGAAACTGCCCGTGGCGGCGCAAGAGGTGAGATCGAGGCCGAACCCGGTTTCTTCGAGCAATGCCTGTTCCCAGTGAAGGTAGGACAGCGGCCAATCGTCGTTTTCACCCAGAGAATCGAGCAGGGCGATGGAATGGGCGTATAGCTGTGGATGGCTTTCGCGTTCCGGCAGGCAGAAGGCCAGAAGGGCCGTGATCGCGTTCAGCCCGGCCAGCGACAGGCGCCCTGCCATCAGCCCTGCGCGGCTGGCCAGAGGTTCGACGGTGAAGGCGCCAAGGTGATCTTCGAGCCGGGCGCGCCATGTGAGATCAAGCTGTGCGCCCGGTTGCAGGATCGGTGACAGGCGGCGCCCCGCCCCGCCGCGCACCACCCCGGCATGGCGGCCATGGGTGGCGGTGAACACCTCGATGATCGCAGAGGTTTCGCCGTGGCGCCGGACAGTGAGCAGCACGCCCTGATCGCGCCAGTCCATGTCAGCCGTCCAGCCCGGGTTCGTCCAGCAGGTGGCGCCCTGCGCGATCTTCGACCTCGATCACCCAGAGATCGGAATCATAGCCGCGCTGCCGGGTGATGACGGCATCCACCACGGGTTCATTGCCGTCGATGAGGGTGACCCATTGGCGTGTATCCGTCATCAGGTCGAACTGGCGCTGAAAGGCCTGCGCCTGCCCGTCCAGCGTGTTCAGTTTGACCAGAACCGCGCCGGCGGTGTCATCGCCGTGGGCCACCACAAAGGCCGGGATGTCGGCCAGTCGCAGCCGCGTGAGATAGGCCTGCACCCAGAATTCTGCCGTGAGCCGCATATCCGCCTTTTCTTTTCCCCGCGCCCGCGCAGGGGTTAATCGCCGTCCTTGAAATCCAGGCCGATCTCGGAGTATCGCGCCGCTTCGTCGAGCCAGCCGGGACGCACCTTGACCTGTAGGAACAGATGCACCTTGCGGCCAAGGAAGGTTTCAAGCTCTGCCCGGGCGGCCTGTGACACGGCCTTGATGGTTTCGCCCTTCTTGCCAAGGATGATGCCCTTGTGGCCGTCGCGCTGCACATAGATCAATTGTTCGATCCGGGCCGAGCCGTCTTTTTTCTCTTCCCAGCTTTCGGTTTCGACCGTCAGTTCATAGGGCAATTCCTGATGCAACCGCAGGGTCAGCTTTTCGCGGGTCATTTCGGCGGCGATCATCCGCATGGGCAGATCGGCAATCTGATCTTCGGGATAGAGCCATGGGCCAACCGGCAATTCCGCCGCCAGCCATTTGCGCAGGTCTTCAACCCCGTGGCCCTTTTCGGCCGAAATCATGAAGGTTTCGGTAAAATCGAACGCCGCGTTCAGTTTTTGGGTCAACGCCAGCAATACCGGCGCCTCGACGCGGTCAATCTTGTTGATGGCCAGAACCACCTGCCGGCCTTCGGTGTGTTCGGCCAGATTTTCCAGAATTGCGGCGACGCCCTCGGTCAGGCCGCGCTGCGCCTCGATCAGCAGGATAACGATGTCGGCGTCCCCGGCCCCGCCCCAGGCGGCCTTGACCATGGCACGGTCCAACCGGCGGCGCGGTTTGAACAACCCCGGCGTATCGACGAACACGATCTGCGCATCGCCTTCCATGGCCACACCCCGAATGCGGGCGCGGGTGGTTTGCACCTTGTGGGTGACGATGGAAATCTTGGCGCCCACCATGCGGTTCAGCAGGGTGGATTTGCCGGCGTTGGGTTCGCCGATCAGGGCGACAAATCCGGCGCGGGTTTCGGGGGTCATGTCTGCTCCAATCGGGCCAAAAGGGCGCTTGCGGCGGCCTGTTCGGCGGCGCGTTTGCTGGTCGCGCGGGCCTGTTCTGTGTCACCGGTCTGCAACCGGGCCTCGATCGTGAACACCGGCGCGTGATCCGGGCCATCGCGCGAGACTTCGACGTATTTGGGGGGCGGCAATTTGCGCGCCTGCGCCCATTCCTGAAGGCTCGTCTTGGGGTCGCGGGCATCGGATTCGACGCTGGATATCCGCGATTTCCAGTGGCGCAGGATGATCGCTTGGGCCGCATCCAGCCCGCCATCAAGGTAAACGGCGGCGATCACGGCTTCCATGCCGTCCCCCAGCAGCGCCTCTTTGCGCCGCCCGCCGGAAATCATTTCCGACCGGCCCAGTTTCAGCACGGCACCCAGATCAATATCACGGGCGACGGCGGCACAGGCTTCCTTGCGCACAAGGGCGTTGAACCGGGGGGCAAGTTGCCCTTCGGCGGCGGCGGGATCGGCCCTGAGCAATGCTTCGGCCATGACAAGGCCCAGCACCCGGTCCCCCAGAAACTCCAACCGCTGGTTGTCGGGCCGGGTGGCCGAGGAAATCGACGCATGGGTCACGGCGCGCACCAAGTGGTCGGGGGTGGCGAAATCATACCCCAGGCGCCCGCAAAAGGCGAGAAGTTCGGCTGACAGCCTCACTCGATCGCCTTGAAGAACCGGTCTGAACGCCAGGTCCAGAAATACAGCATGGATTTGCCCGCCGACGAAAACATGACCCGATCCGCCCGCCCGATCAGATTGGCATAGGGGACAAAGCCAACGCCCATGGCGTTCTGGCTGACCCGGCTGTCGGTCGAATTGTCGCGGTTATCGCCCATGAAAAAGAAATTCCCCTCGGGCACAGTATAGACGGGGGTATTATCAAGCCGCGAGTCGCGGATGTTCAGGATCGAATGGGTTGGCCCGTCGGGCAGCTTTTCCTTGAACTTTGCCTTTTCGCAGGTGCCGCCGATGCCCACACCGGCGTTTTCGCACTGGGGCAGATTGCCCACCGGTCCCTGTTGCTCGAACGGTTCGCTGAACGTGCCATCAGGGGTCTGCACCGCCTCTTGGTCGTTGATGTAAAGAACACCCTCTTTCACCTGAATCCTGTCGCCCGGCAAACCGATCAGCCGCTTGATGAAGTCACTGCCGGTCACCGGATGGCGGAACACCACCACATCGCCGCGCTTGGGTTCAGAGCCGAAAATCCGCCCCGAAATCGGGCAGATCGCGAAGGGGCAGGAATATTTGGAATACCCATAGGCCATCTTGTTGACGAACAGAAAGTCGCCAACCAAAAGCGTATCTTTCATACTGCCCGACGGAATCCAGAAGGGTTGAAAAAACAAGGTGCGGAACACACCGGCGATCAACAGGGCATAGACCACCGTTTTTACGGTTTCCATGATACCGTCCTTCGTTTCCGCCATTGCCTGCCCGCCTTGTTGTTTATGCCCGCGCTACATGAGCGGGCCAACCCGGGAGTCAAGATCAGGCAAGCCCCATCTTCGGTCACAACTCTGCGCGGGTGGCGTTCGGGCGTTCGGATCAGAGCAGGCGGTAATGCTGCCGCAACAATGCCGCCATACCTTCGGCCACCGCGCCATGGGACAATTCGCCAGCATAAAGATTGATGTTCTGGCGTTTCAATTCGGGCAAGGCCCCGCCGTGGGCGATCTGTTCCATATACCCGCGCGACGTGCCTTCGATCATGGCGGTGATCGCCAGATCGGCGCTGACCGTCGCCTCGACCGCCGGTTCGGAATCGGATTCCACGCTCATTTCCCAGGCGATCCCGGCCTCATCAAGGCGCCGCTGCGCACCTGCGCGGAAAATGCAGTTGGAACAAAACGCCAGCCGCAAAGGCCGTTCACGCCACGCAGTGCCACCGGGGGCACCAAACCAAACCAGCGGCAGTTGCAGCAAGGTTTCACCGCCCGGCTCTATTCCGTCCTCGGTCGTGAGGATGAAATCGCATTCGCCCCGCGCAAACATCTGTTTCAGCCGCCGGGTGTGGGCCGATTTCAGATGCACCCGCACTCGGGGAAAATCGCTGGCAAAGCGTTGCAGCACCGCAGGCATGGCCGGATGCACGATATCAGGGGGCAGCCCGACAATAAGTTCACCCTCGAACGCTGTGGCGGTCATCCGGGCCATCACCTCATCATTCAGGTCCAGCATCCGCCGGGCATAGGACAGCAATTGTTCGCCGGTCGAGGTCAGCGACACCGCCCGCGCGCTCCGGTCGATGAGGTTCAACCCCATGTTGTCTTCCAGGCGTTTAAGCTGCATCGAAACGGCCGATTGCGTGAGGTTCAGGAACCCGCTGGCCTTGGTCACGCCGCCAGTCTCGGCAACGGCCACGAACGAACGCAGGGCGGTCATGTCGAGATTTCGGGGCATATCACAATCCTTGATGTCAGACGTAAAAAACATTCGTTTTACATATTGAACACAGCGCCCCATATACATCAACATAAATGATGCCCCGACAGCATTACTTCACAAACCTGAAAGGACAGGACCATGACCTCGCTGACCCGCTCCGCCCCCCGCCACCTTCAGGCCGGCCGCACACGCCCCACCCTGTTCGCCACGCTTTCGGCAATGATCGCCCTGCGTTGCCAGCGCCGCCAACTGCGCCGGATGGACAATTCGCAACTGGCCGATCTGGGCCTGACCCGTGCCCAGGCCGACCGTGAATCGCGCCGCCCCCTGTGGGATGTTCCGGCAAAATGGCGCCAGTAATGCGCAAGCCGTGGGATTGGCTGCAAAATCCTGACAATAACACTGTGAATGCATCAAATGCGTTCTTGAAATAGAGGCCGACCTTACCGATATTCAGGGGTAAGGGCGGCCTTTTTCATTTCGGGCCGACTTTTGACTTTATCCTTCAGGAGGCGCTCCATGGCTGACTATCAAACGATCCGCTCCGGGGCTGGCACCCGTTCGGCCACGATCGACGCAGGGCTTCGCGCCCATATGAACAAAGTTTACAGCACAATGTCCGTCGGGCTGTTGCTGACCGCAGGCGTTGCCTGGGGCGTTGGTACGAACGAAGCGATGGTCCAGGCCGTGTTCGGCACCCCGCTGAAATGGTTGGTGATGTTTGCTCCGCTGATCATGGTCTTTGCCTTTGGCGCAATGATCAACCGTCTGTCGGCGGCCGGTGCACAGCTTTTCTTCTATGCGTTCTCGGCGATGATGGGCCTGTCCATCAGCTATATCTTTGCCGCCTACACCGGCATTTCCATTGCGCAGACCTTCCTTGTCACCTCCATCGCCTTCGCGGGCCTTTCGCTTTGGGGGTATACCACCAAGAAAGACATCTCGGGGTGGGGGTCGTTCCTGATCATGGGCGTGATCGGTTTGGTTGTGGCCTCGGTCGTCAACATCTTCCTTGGCTCGCCGGCGATCATGTTCGCGATCTCGGTTCTGGGCGTGCTGATCTTTGCAGGTCTCACCGCCTATGACACCCAGCGGATCAAGACCGACTACATCGCGCACGCACAAGCGATGGATCAGGAATGGCTGGGCAAGGCCGCGATCATGGGCGCATTGAACCTGTATCTGAACTTTATCAACATGTTCATGATGTTGCTGTCACTGTTTGGCAACCGCCAGTAACCCAACGTTCACAACCACAGCACGCAAAAGCCCGCCAGGTCAAAGACTTGGCGGGCTTTTTATATGTCTGATCGCCTCTTTCAAAACCTGCAGAACTCAGGGGATTGGTTTCGACACCCCCTAAAAGCCTTTCGGTCGCAACTTGAGACATATCCGGCTGCGTTGAAGTAATGCCAGCATTCTTTTGGATCGAAGAGGCCGCAGATCAGTCCGATTGCTTCAAACGCATCAGTAAATGCTCTGACCCCGATCCGTCGCAGATGCGCTTTGAGCTGTAACCGCGCCATTGCCACCGCCTGCCTAACCGAGGGGCAATGATCTTAACAGGTTGCTGCATGAAGCTGGCGAGCCATTTCACACGGGTGGGGCTGGACAGTTCAACCAACAGGATCGCCACCTCTCCGTAGTCGCGTTCGTCGTCCTTCAATGCCGAGATATTGATCGAACTCGGCTTCAGCGTATAGCGCCAACGAATGCCCGACACATCCCCGCTCAGCGCCTTCTTGTCCGCAGCCTTTAGGTACGCGTTGTCGAGAAACAGCTTTTTGAAAAGTGGCTTGTCCGAGCGGCAGCTGTCGGGGATCCGGAGGCGTTCGAAGAAGATGTCGATCATTCGGCAGCCTTGATGATCAAAAAACTCACTACTTCAAAATCTTTAGACCCAGCGCCGCCGCTGACGGACAAAGTTGTGCCGCCACGGGCAAACAGGCTCTCGACACCTTTTTCTTCGGTCTTACCTACGATGCTCTCCACAGCAATCGCGAGAAGATCCTTGTAGGGCTGCATGTTCCGCAGGTTCTTTGTGCTGGAGTTCAGCATCTCGATCGCAGCTTGATCTAGGCAGCGGACTCATAAAACTCGATCCAGAGTCTTACCGAGGCCAGCTTGATCATCGACAAGAAGTTGCGTGATGTTTTTTCATATCGTGTCGCGATGCGTCGGAAAGAAGCTTTGTCCGCCAGCACATATTGCCCGGGTTGCAGATTGTCCAAAAGCGTCTTGCAAGGGGGGCATCATGGGCCTGGCCAGGCGTCAGTTCATAGCGGATCGGCAGGCCGACTTGATTAGTAAGTGCATGAATCTTGGTCCCTAATCCGCCCCGAGAGCGACCTAAACATCCGCGCGGGTCTTTTTTGAGCGTGGTCGCGGCGTGATGGGCACGGATGGACGTCCCGTCCACCATCACCATGTTTACGTTGTGCGCATCCGCGATAGCATCCATGACTCGGTCCCAATGGCCTGCATAGCTCCAACGATTGAAGCGGTTGTAAACAGTCGTGGACGGGCCGTATTGTTCGGGCAAATCAGCCCATGGAATGCCAGTGCGCAACGGCGTTGTTGCAGAATT